>NZ_CP127389.1:1090000-3490000 GCF_030271835.1 Proteus appendicitidis | reverse complement strand
TGTGACAATTTTTGCAACGCAGATTGCATCCTTGTAGGAAGATGGCCAGGCGATTACCTGGACCATCAACACAAGAGAAGGGCAGTATTTTATTTATCGAAACGCATCTGCTGTTCATGACTAATCACTCGAGGCTTACGTTCAGCAATATGGCAATTTGCAGTGGCTTCATCACCTAACCAAGTGGTATTAAGGCGAGAGCCTTCTTCTTTGTATTTTTTCAAATCAGATAAACGCACCATATAACCTGTAACACGGACTAAATCATTTCCCCCCACATTGGCGGTAAATTCTCTTAATCCAGAAGCAAATGCTCCTAAACAGAGTTGCATTAACGCATCAGGATTTTGTTTGATGGTTTCATCAACCGTTAAGATATCGCTGATCCCTGACGTATAAAACTGATGATGAGGCGCAATAGTCATTAAATGCGTGACCGGATCAGGCTCTGTGCCATAAGGAATACGTGTTGCGGGTGTAGTACCAATATCTGAGCTAATACCCGATTGAGCGTGTAACATGGCACGCTGTTTCCAGCCATATTTTACAGGGGTATCCGCGACAAATTGCGCGAGTTTTTCACTGATAATATAGCTAAGTTTATTGGCTGACTCATTCTCACCATAGGCGACTTGTTTGCCTTCTTTTTCAAGTAATAGCGCAACGGCTTCTGCCATACCGTAAATACCAAACATTGGCGCAAAACGATCAGGCGAGATCAAACCTTCTTCTACTAAGAAGCTCTGTTCAAAGAAATTGGATTTTTCATAGAGAAATTCGCAACGGGCATCAATGATCTCGATTTGTTTTTGCATATAAAACGGTAAAACATGCGTCAGAAAATCTTGGCTATCTTGGCTACGTTTAGCGACTTCTTTAAGGTTAATTCGTACTAAAGTGCTGCCACCACCACTTTGTGGCAGTGAGTTATAACAACTGACAATGCCATATTCATCTTTTCCAAATACCGCATCTTGCAAAGTCCCATTAGCGATATGAGGCTTACTGCTGTGACAAATATTGGTGATCGCCTGATGCAATAAATCAGACGGTGTCGCATTCGCATCATAAATAAAGGTAAGGTTAGGCGCGACTTGTTGAAGTTCTACATCTACTTTGAGGATCAAGCGCGTGATGATGGAGTCTTCAGGGCCAATATTCGCATGCATAAACGCATCGGGTAATGTTCTATCAAGATAGCGCCAGAAACGTTTTAATTTAGGGTAAAGTTGCGCTTCGGTCAGTTCGCCTACATAAGGTAATAAAATTTTATCGATACGACCTAAATATACAGGCATAGAGGTAACTGAAGGCACATGATGATAAAGAATAGTGAGCATATTCAGTGCATCATCAAAATCTTGTGCAGGTTCTAGCTCTAAATAGCGAGAGCCATGTGCTAAGAATTTCGCATAATCGGGTAAAACATAACGTGGTTTATAAGGGGCGTGACCTTCATACATATCACAGATAACCCGTTCATTAAGCGCTTTAGCGGCATCCTCAGGAAGCGATGGATAAGGCAACATGTTTTCTGCTTCTAATGCGAGAAAATGACGTTTTTGTTCAGGGGAAAGGGTTGGATTTTCTACGATTTGTTGACAACGTTGGATAACAGATTGTTCAGTCATAACCACCTCAGCGCTCAAAGAGCCAGAAAAAGATTTAAAACTTATCTTTTTAGGTTAATGACTTGATTAAAATTTACCGTGACTTTAAACAAAACCCCTTTAAAGATTAAGGTAATAGCACAAAAATACGCATAAATTAGATATATCTAAATAATAGTAGTGAAAAAGTGAGTTTAGCTAATGAGTGACTAAACTCACTGAATGATAAACTAAAAGAATAAGACGTTATGTTTTACTTGTTTCATTTTCTGTGTCGCTATTTTTCTCTTTAACACTCTCTTTTGATCCCTCTTCTTTATTATTTTCGTTTTCTTCCATTTCCTCTTTTTCAGTACGAGGCGGTAAATTGGCGGTTAATAAATAAGGAGACTGTTGCCAATGAACGGGCGTTAGTTGAAGAAGGTTATGAGAAAGCAAAAAGCCAATCGCCAGTGCAACTAATAACATCACTCGCAATAAATTAGTGGTGTTATCGACCTGACTTGATTCAGTGACCAGTTGATGAGTATCCAGTGTGAGCCTTAAAAAGCCTTTGGGTTTATCTTTGCCCGGCACAGGCACAACAAGTTGGTGATTAAAAGAACCGCCACTTTTTTGCCCTTCTAAAGCTAATCGCTCTTTAACAGTGACATTTTCACCACTATGCGCTATTTGTGTACCATCTTCTAGATAAAGACTGGCATCAAGCACCCGACTATCATGGGTCAGATGATTTAAATTAGCCATAATGAGGGGATTTACGTTATCTTTGCTACTGCCATCTATATAAGTGGATAAAGAGAACGCAACTTGTTCTGCCAGCGTTTTCGCAAGCTCTTCAAACTGAGTAATACGGGCGTGCTGATTGGCACGGCTAAAATAAGACGCGCCTTGCATAAGAAATGCCAATAGCGCGATACAAATCAGTATAATCGCCGTTTTTTGTAGTTTGAATTTTAGTTTGTCTTTAAGCATGTTCATCCTTTTGCGTAAGCAAGTATGTGCATGTTGCCAGATGAGCCAGAGATAGAATAGGCTGAATAACGATTATTTTGTTCAGACAGGGGAAAACAGGAGAATAAGTATGTCAAATAGTCTGACCTATTGCTATTTACCGGATGAAATCCGCAAATGGCCAGGTCTGCCGTTATCACTCAGTGGTGAAGAGGTAATGCCACTGGATTATCGTGCTGGTGATAGCGGATGGTTACTGTATGGACGAGAACTCGATAAAAAAAGAATTAGTGAGTTCCAACATAAATTAGGCGTGGCAATCGTAGTGGTTTCTTCATGGCGTATTGATGATTATCAAGTGGTGCGTATTGCCGGTAGTTTAACCCGTCGAATTCGCCGTTTATCTGATGAATGTGGCTTAGATGTCGTTCCTCTAGGTGAAATTCCTCGTTTGCGTTCTCCTGGGCTTCTAGTGATGGATATGGACTCTACAGCTATTCAAATTGAGTGCATTGATGAAATTGCAAAACTGGCAGGTGTAGGAGATAAAGTTGCAGCAATAACAGAACGCGCGATGCAAGGCGAAATGGATTTTAGTGAAAGCTTAAAACTCCGCGTTGCTGAACTTAAAGGTGCGGATGCATCTATTTTGCAAAAAGTAATGGATGATTTACCACTAATGCCAGGATTAACGAGCCTAGTGCGTAAACTTCAAGCAATGGACTGGCATATAGCGATTGCTTCTGGTGGCTTTACGTACTTTGCCGATAATTTAAAACAAAAATTACGCTTAGTAGCTGCTGTTGCTAACCATCTTGAAATTAAAGATGGCAAACTAACGGGTAAAGTTAAAGGCACAATTGTCGATGCGAAGTACAAAGCGCAAGTGTTAGCGCGTTTAGCGAAAGATTTAGAGATCCCAATGGAGCAAACAATTGCCATTGGTGATGGTGCAAACGATCTTAAAATGTTGAGAAAAGCAGGGCTTGGTATTGCTTATCATGCAAAGCCTAAAGTGTATGCTCAGGCGAAAGTCGCTATACGCCATGCGGATCTAATGGGCGTATTGTGCATTTTAAGTGGTGGTTTAAAACACGAAGAGCGCTAAGCGCGTTTTTCTAAAATCGTTATTGTTGGGAGAGAAGTGTGGCAAAAGCAGCAAAAAGAGCCTTTGTATGTAATGAATGTGGTGCAGATTATCCTCGTTGGCAAGGACAATGTTCGGCCTGTCATGCGTGGAATACAATTACAGAAGTGCGTCTTGCTGCCGCCCCTTCTTCCCGTAATGATCGCTTTAGTGGATTTGCGGGTGATGCAAAAGGTGTCAGCCGAGTTCAAAAGCTCTCTGAAATTAGCCTTGAAGCCTTACCGCGTTTCTCAACGGGCTTTAAAGAGTTTGACCGTGTATTAGGTGGTGGTGTAGTACCCGGAAGTGCCATTTTAATCGGGGGAAGCCCCGGCGCAGGTAAAAGTACCTTATTGCTGCAAACCATGTGCCGTTTAGCCACAGAAATGAAAACGCTATATGTTACGGGTGAAGAGTCACTCCAACAGGTTGCTATGCGTGCGCATCGATTAGGTTTACCGACCGCAGAACTGAATATGTTGTCAGAAACCAGTATTGAGCAAATTTGTTTAATTGCCTCACAAGAACAGCCTAAATTAATGGTGATTGACTCTATTCAAGTGATGCATATGGCAGATATTCAATCTTCACCGGGTAGTGTTGCTCAAGTGCGAGAAACCGCGGCTTATTTAACGCGTTTTGCTAAAACCAATGATGTTGCCATTATTATGGTCGGTCATGTGACAAAAGATGGCACATTGGCAGGGCCGAAAGTATTGGAACACTGCATTGACTGTTCTGTTATGTTGGATGGTGAAACGGACTCTCGTTTTCGTACTTTACGCAGCCACAAAAACCGCTTTGGCGCTGTTAATGAGCTAGGTGTGTTTGCGATGACAGAGCAGGGATTACGAGAAGTGAGCAATCCCTCCGCTATCTTTTTAAGCCGAGGCGATGAAATTACATCAGGCAGCTCTGTTATGGTTGTGTGGGAAGGTACAAGACCTTTGCTGGTGGAGATACAAGCGTTAGTTGACCACTCGATGTTGTCCAATCCTCGCCGTGTCGCCGTGGGATTAGAGCAAAATCGCCTTGCTATTCTACTTGCTGTTTTACATCGGCATGGTGGATTACAAATGTCTGATCAAGACGTTTTTGTTAATGTGGTTGGCGGGGTAAAAGTTACGGAAACCAGCGCAGACTTAGCCTTGTTATTATCATTAGTATCGAGTTTTCGTAATCGTCCTTTACCGCGTGATTTAGTGATATTTGGTGAAGTAGGGCTTGCTGGAGAAATTCGACCTGTACCTAGTGGGCAAGAGCGTATTGCAGAAGCAGCAAAACATGGATTTAAACGAGCAATTGTACCTAGCGCAAATATGCCGAAAAAAAATCCCCCTGATATGAAAGTGTATGGTGTGAAAAAGCTGTCAGATGCGTTATCTGTTCTTGATGATTTGGAAGACTTCTAAAGGAGAAAAGTATGGGCTCTTTTGATTATATCAAACAGGCTATCAGAAAAAATGGATATACTTTACAACAAGTTGCTGATGAAAGTGATATGACGAAAGGCTATCTTAGCCAATTGATTAATAATAAAATCAAGAGTCCCAGCGCCCAAAAGATGTCGGCATTACACCAATTTTTAGGGCTAGAATACCCAGTAAAAAAGAAAACCATCGGTGTTATTTTTGGTAAATTTTATCCGCTTCATACAGGGCATATTTATTTAATTCAACGCGCTTGTAGTCAAGTAGATGAATTACATGTGATCCTCTGTCATGACGATCCTCGTGATAAAAATCTATTTATTAACAGTGCAATGTCACAACAACCGACGGTCAGTGACAGATTGCGTTGGTTATTACAAACCTTTAAATATCAAAAAAATATTCGTATTCATGAGTTTGATGAACACGGTATAGAGCCACAACCCCACGGTTGGGAAATGTGGAGTGAAGGGATCAACATGTTTTTGCGAGAAAAGCAGATAACCCCTGATTTTATCTATACCAGCGAACGAGAAGATGCGGATCAATATAATGCTTTCTTAGGGATTGAAACGGTATTGGTTGATCCAGAACGTTCATTTATGAATATCAGTGGCAGTCAAATTCGCCAAGCCCCTTTTAAATATTGGGAATATATCCCCACAGAAGTTAAACCTTTCTTTGTGCGTACCGTAGCTATTTTAGGTGGCGAATCCAGCGGTAAATCCACGTTGGTTAATAAGCTTGCCAATATTTTCAATACCACAAGTGCATGGGAATATGGTCGTGACTATGTTTTCTCTCATTTAGGTGGAGATGAAATGGCACTGCAATATTCCGACTACGATAAAATTGCACTAGGACATGCTCAATATATTGATTTTGCTGTTAAATATGCCAATAAAGTGGCTTTTGTTGATACGGATTTTGTCACAACGCAGGCATTTTGTTTACGTTATGAAGGTAAAGAGCATCCCTTTGTTCAAGCGCTAATTGATGAATACCGTTTCGATTTAGTTATCTTGCTAGAAAACAATACGCCGTGGGTAGCCGATGGCTTGCGCAGTTTAGGCAGTGATAAAGAGAGACGTCGTTTTCAAACCTTACTGATGGAAATGCTTGATAAAAATAACATTGAATATATTAAAATTAATTCCCCAGATTATGACGAACGTTTCTTAAGTTGCGTTGAATTAGTCAGAGAATTATTGATGATGCAATCAAAGCATATTGAGTAAAAACATAATGTAAAAAAACGCCATTAGTGGCGTTTTTTACATGGAAGGATCAAAATAATCACTTAGTTTCAAACTTTTCTCTTTCTTCTCAAGAATAAATCGTCTGTATTCTTTATTACGGATGACTTATCAGAACAAAATCACTTACCAAAAGATAAAAATACATAAAAAAATCTGTCAAATAAGCTATCTACATAATAATGCTATTTTTTTCAATAAGGTGAAAAAGATTACTGAAAATTAATGCGGGGATCTTTATTATAGGTGTTAGGTATAGATTTATCGGTGTGTATTTCTTTTGCCATTAGGTGTGGGGAGTCACACTCTCTATCTTCATTCGCTCAGATGAAGAAGCAGACTATTTTTCGTAAAAGGACAAGATAATGGCGCAACCTTCCCGTGTTTCACTTCATATCAAGAAAACAGTCATTTCGTTAGCGATTGCTGCTTTAGGTTTTACCGTCTCATCAAATGCATTGGCTTACCAAAAAGTTCATCAGCCAGATAATAGTTATCAGCAATATGTTTCTCAGCGTCAAACGGTTGATAGTTTGATCCAAGATGCATTAGATGCCTTTAAGTCACCTGCGCGTGTCTCTGATGCTGGCTTTACGGGAAAACTGCCATCAAATATGGAAATAGTGGCGCAAAAACTGCAACAAGCTTATAAGTTAGAGCCTTATCGCCTCGATTTATTATTTAGTACCGCTAGCGCTTATATCTATAACAATGATGTTTCTCGCGCAATTACGATTTATAAACAGATTTTAGAAGCGGCACCAGATGATATTGATGCGCTAATTTACGTCACTTCATGGACTCGTTTTGAAGGTAAAGACAAAGAGAGCGAAGCCTATTTCAATAAATTGAAATCATTAAATCCAGCAAAAGCAGAAGAAATTAGCCGCTTCTTTGCACAAATTGATCGCGTTAGCAAAATGCCGTTAAGCGATAAATTAACCCCTGCGGATTTAGCGAAACTGAAGAAAACCAAAGATAATAACGCGATTGTGACATTGGGTTATGCATTAAATCCTGATGGCACCATGAATAAGATTTTGATAGATCGCTTAAATAAGACCTTAGAAGTGGCTAAACAATTGCCTGAAGCAATGATTGTCGTCACAGGTGGTGTGCCTAAAGCGCATCAAACGGAAGGTAAGTTAATGGCAGATTGGTTGGTGAAAAACGGTATTGCGCCAGAACGTATTTTCCAAGAGAACTATGCGCGTACAACAGTCGAAAATGCGTTATTTAGCCGTTACGCTTTAACCAAACATCATATTAAAACAGCCGTGATTATTAGCTCTGGTAGCCATGTTCGTCGTGCCGACGCAATTTTTACTCTAGCAAGTTGGCAAAGTGGTCCAAGTGATATCACTTACTTAACGGTTGTTGCACCTGATAAGCCATTAGCGGAATTACAAAAAGCCAGTAAATCAGATATACAAGGTATTTATCGTGATGGTTTAAAAGCGCTAGGATTATGGAGTTTCCGCAGTTATCCACTAGAAGAGCGTTGATTTAGATAAATATTGAATAGTGAAAGAGCTCAAATATGAAGTGATTTTATAACGTTGAGCTCTTTTTTAGATAATAAAAGTAACTTTGATAACGCTCGCTAGTGATTGAAAAAATCTTGAATTGAGAGCGTTTCTGCTCCTGCTGTGGCAGAAGCTTCTTTTAGCAATGTTTGCCAATCATTTGGTGGCTTTCCTGCTTTTAGTTTTGATGAAAATACTTTATATGCATCACTTTTAGAGTCGTAAGCACGCAGTGTATTAAAATCATTAACCAAACCAATAACGATGATCTTATGTTCTTCACTGCATCGAAAAAATAAACGAAACTGTTGTAAAAACTTCGCTCTAAACCAATGTTTATTATTAGATCCTAATGTGTTTCCTAGATGAAATATAGGATCGAGCGGATTTCTAGCTATACGTTCTTCTATTACTTTTTTGATTGCTGTAAGTAATTTAGTGGCGCTTTTTTTCTTATACCCACTTGGATCTGATGCTTTCAATTTTTTGACGTTTTCGATCAATTCAATAATCTGATCCAAAAAGCATTGGTGAAAAAAGATTTTCCAGCCGTTAATTTCTAAAGTATCCATTCCACCTCTGCTAGTCAGTAAGTGGTGCGTCTAAGTCAATTTCAACGCCATCAGTAAGCTCTTTCACCTCAGCCCATAATGTTGTAGGTACTGATTTGATATGCTGTGGGTTTTTCTTCATATCTTTTTCAAGGAAAGAGAGAAATTCAGATATAACGGGATCATCTTGTTCCTTTTCTTGTCGAGATATAATGACTCTACCCCCAGGTAATAGAGAATATTCAATTAATTCTCCAGGCTTTAGCTGTAAAGCATCCCGAATGGCTGCAGGAATTGTTGTTTGACTACGCTCAGTGAGTCGAGATTCAGCGCGTAGAGACACATCCTCAATATTTAGGATCATATTGTTTCTCCTTAACTTTATCCCATGATCAGATAAGTTGTTCAAACGATCGGGAATTTGCAAGTCAGAGTATTGTAATGCAAATGCATTGTGTAATGCAAATGCATTGTGCGTATCGTTTAATAAAACGATTTTTTATGGGTAAATTAGTATATTTATTGAATTGATAACAATTATCATTACTATTGTTTCTTACAATAGTTTATAACGAGAATAATAAAGTGAGAATTCCTCTGATGATATGTGCATTAATGGCTTCTTTCCCTAGTTTTGCTAATTGTTTATCTGTAACAGAAGGTAAAGAAATAATTGGTCAGTTTGATAACAACAACACGTTGTGTTTTACCTCACATTTAGAGAGTGAACGTTATGCGGAACTGAATGTGAAAGGGATACAAAATCTACGTTTAGAAACCCCAAATGGCACACATATTCGTAGCTTATTAAAAGATGTTCCTGCTGATGGGCAACAAAAAGTACGCTTTTTATTGCCTAAAACTGCGAGTTATCAATTGATTGCACAAGGTGAGGAGGGAACACCATGGCAACTCACATTGACAACACAGCCTTATCAGCCATTAGATAAAGATGCCGGTATTGCACCTGTCAGTCCTCGTTTACAAATACTTGCTCATCAATTGAATCAACAAAATATTCAGGCATTTTGGCAACAAGTACGCCATGAAGGTACACCCCTTATTGAGCCTTATGATAATGATAAAAAGTTAGTGACTTTCTTATGGCAAGGTGCAAAAAAGAATGTCTATTTATTAGGATCACCCGATGGTAATCATGACCCGTTAACCCATTTAGCCAATAGTGATATTTGGTACCGCAGTTATATCGTACCTAACGATACATTAATGCAATATAAATTAGCGCCTGATGTGCCTATCATCGAAAATGCAGAGCCATTCGAACAGCGTCGCGCTATTTTAACTACAGCACAATCTGATCCGTTTAATTCCCAAAATTCTCCAAGTCAATCTGAGGATGTCTATAATCACTTTTCTTTATTGTCATTAGACAGTAACCGTGAATGCCAATTACCCGATATTCTAGATAGAACAATGAAAGGCAAGACAGACATTGTGCGTTTTCACAGCCAGATTTTAAATAATGATCGGGAGATCGCACTTTATCAACCAGCAAGAAAAATGACTGTACCTCGAATTTTAGTGTTATTCGATGGACAAACTTATCGTCGCCAATATGGTATTGATCGGTTTTTTGATAAACAGATCGAAGAAGGGAAATTGGCACCGATGATGATCTTATTTGTTGATAGTATTGATAGTGATCGTCGTAGTGTTGAGTTACCGCCAAATCCTGATTTTTACCGTTTCTTGGCCGATGAACTCTTTGTTTGGTTAGAAAAAGAGAAAGGTATTCACGTATCAGGAGAAGAAACGATTGTATCAGGCTCTAGTTATGGCGGGTTAGCATCTTCATGGGTTGCATTTAATCGTCCTGAGCGCTTTGGTAAAGTACTGAGTATGTCTGGCTCTTATTGGTGGGCGCCTGAAAATGAAGAGCCAGAATGGCTTATTCGACAATTTGAGCAAGCAGATAAAAAGCCATTACAGTTTTTCTTAGAAGCGGGGTTATTTGAAAGTCGTGGTGATAAAAGGGGGATTTTAAATAATAATCGTCATCTTAAACAGGTTTTAGAGCAAAAAGACTATCCTGTTAAATCACTCGAAATGGCCAGTGGGCATGATTATATTTCTTGGTGTGAAACCCTGTATTTAGGGGCTAAAGCATTAACTCAAGATTAAGATCACGCCTTAATGCCATGTTTTAGTACCATGCCTTAGTACCATGCTTTAATACAACGAAAGCTTATACACATATTTGCGGTATAAGCTTTTTGTTTGTCATAAGCTTGTCATAAAGTTGTCATCAAAATCACTTTTACTTTTCATTTCTCTGTCATTTAACTGCCGTAAGCTTTTTCTGACTTAAAACATTAACCCTGTTTTTTACTTTAGAGTGCAAGGAAAAAGCTATGTCTCATCGTTACCAACGTTCTATCTTATCCGTTATTGTAACAACGCTATTGGCTGGCGCGAGTTTCTCTTCTTTTGCTGCTCCCGTTGCTGCTGATGCCATTTTAGCTCAAGATCGTGCGGCAAAAGGTAATATCACGGAATTTGGCGGCGCTCGCCGTATGACTCAGGATCAAACTGAGGCATTAAAAGCAGCTTTAAATAACAACCAAGCAAAAAATGTGATCCTCTTTATTGGTGATGGGATGGGGGATTCTGAAATCACCGTTGCGCGTAACTACGCTGAAGGTGCGGGTGGTTTCTTTAAAGGTATCGATGCCTTACCAATGACGGGTCAATACACACACTATTCTTTAGACAGAAAAACCCAAAAGCCTAATTATGTGACAGATTCTGCTGCATCCGCGACAGCATGGGCTTCTGGTGTGAAAACCTATAATGGTGCATTAGGGATTGATGTGTTTGGTAAGGATCATCAAACTATTTTGGAATTAGCGAAAGCCAATGGAAAGGCGACAGGGAACGTGACAACTTCTGAAATTCAAGATGCGACACCTGCAGCGCTGTTCTCGCATGTAACAGGACGCAAATGCTATGGCCCTGTTGAAACGTTAGAAAAATGCTCAACCAATGCCTTAGAAAATGGTGGTAGAGGTTCTATCTCTGAGCAACTTTTAGTCACTCGTGCAGATGTAACATTAGGGGGCGGTGCAAAAAGCTTTGCTCAAACTGCAGCAGCAGGTGAATACAAAGGTAAAACATTAGAGCAACAAGCAATTGAGCGTGGTTATCAAATCGTGAAAGATGCAAAATCATTAGATGCGATTTCGCTTGCGAACCAAGATAAACCCGTACTAGGTTTGTTCCATGAAGGCAATATGGATGTAGCATGGGAAGGTCCTAAAGCCACGTATCATGGTAATTTGAATAATCCACCTTTAGAGTGCAAACCTAATGCCAAGCTCGATCCAAATGCGCCAACACTGGCACAAATGACTAAAAAAGCGATCGACTTACTGAAAACCAATGAAAATGGCTTCTTCTTACAAGTTGAAAGTGCCTCTATCGATAAGCAAGATCATAATGCTAACCCTTGTGGTCAAATTGGTGAAACTGTTGCACTAGATGAAGCCGTACAAATCGGCTTAGATTTTGCAAAACAAAACGGTGATACGCTGATTATCGTGACTGCTGATCATGCTCATTCAAGCCAAATTATTGAAGCTGACGTGAAATCCAGTGGGTTAACACAAGCACTTATCACCAAAGATGGTGCAGTTATGGTGGTGAATTACGGTAACTCAGAAGAAGAGTCACAAGAGCATACTGGGGCGCAATTGCGGGTTGCCGCTTATGGTCCACATGCTGCGAATGTGGTTGGATTAACTGACCAAACAGACTTGTTTTTCACCATGCGTGATGCAATGGGTCTGAAGTAAGTTCAAGTTGAATTTATAGTCTGTCTGAACTTGTAGTCGAATTGCCTTACTAAATTGTTATATTTTCGCGCGACTTAGAGAGATACCCTCTGGTCGCGTTTTTTTATTAAGAATGGAGCCTGTCTAAAATAAAATGATAATAAATCAATAGGTTATTTACAGGCTGATTTTGAAAGTTACACATTCTCTGCTATAATTAACAGAATTTACAAATTAATCTATGTAATATTCTCACTTCTCCATTGATTATTGTACTTAAGTTGCAATATCTTTTTGTCTAATAACACTTTACGTTATTAAGGCATTACCCGTAAAAAATCTTTTCTCAGATAGATTATCTGCTCGTGGTCTTTCTCTTTTTTATGAGATTGAAGGAGAACAGAGTCAAACAAACAACGATAAGAATAAGGTTATTTTTTTATGCTGACACTGCTTCATTTACTCTCATCTGTCGCGCTTCTTGTCTGGGGAACTCATATTGTTCGTACTGGCATTATGCGTGTCTTCGGCTCTGATTTGCGCCGAATTTTAGGTAAAAGTATTAATAAAAAATCCAATGCTTTTCTTGCGGGTGTTGGTGTCACCGCATTAGTCCAAAGTAGTAATGCGACGGCGCTTTTAGTGATCTCTTTTGTGACACAAGGGTTGATTTCGATTACACCGGCACTTGTTATTATGCTAGGGGCAGATGTGGGTACTGCACTGATGGCGCGTGTGCTGACGTTTGATCTTTCTTGGTTATCGCCACTGCTTATCCTTATTGGTGTTATTACTTTTTTAAGCCGTAAAAAAGAGCGAGTAGGGCAACTAGGACGTGTAGGTATTGGTCTTGGTTTGATTTTGTTGGCTTTACAACTCATTGTGACATCGGCAGAACCCATTATGCACGCAAGTGCAGTCCAAGCTATTTTTACTTCTCTTAGTGGCGATACTATTTTAGCGCTATTGGTGGGTGCGCTCTTTGCAATGGTGAGTTACTCAAGCCTTGCGGCTGTGTTGTTAACAGCGACATTAAGTGCAACAGGATTAATGCCATTGTATATCAGCCTCTCTATTGTAATTGGCTCTAATATTGGTAGTGGTTTGCTGGCATTAATCAGTAGTCGAGGACAAAGTGTTGCCTCTCGACAAGTTGTGTTGGGGAGTTTGTTTTTTAAACTGATTGGTGCATTGATTGTTTTACCATGGATAACCTATCTTGCTTCTGAAATACAAAAATATGGATTTTCACCGGCTGAAATCGTTATCTATTTTCATGTTATTTATAATCTTGCTCGCTGTATTTTGATGATCCCTTTTGTCGGCATAATGGCGAAATTATGTCAGCGACTCATTCCTGAATTACCGACTACGGGATCTGAAATGGCACCGCGTTATTTAGATCAATCTGCTATTGATACGCCTTCATTGGCAATTGCTAATGCGGTTAGAGAATCGCTACGATTAGGTGATGTGATAGAACAAATGCTGCAACGTTTTACTGCCTTAATGGAAGGCGATCGTCTGCAAAAAAGGGAAATTAGCCAGTTAGAAGAAGAGGTAGAATTACTCCACAGCAGCATTAAATTGTATATGGCACAAATTCAACAGCATGATCTGGGAACTGAAGATTCCCGGCGTTGGGCTGAAATTATTGATACCGCGATGAATTTACAACAATCTTCCGCTATCATTGCGCGTATGTCGGCTGAAGTGGTGAGTAAAGGTTTAAATCACCACTTATTTTTATCGGAGGAAGGGCGTCGTGAGTTACAGACACTCCTTGAGCGTCTGCAAAGTAATCTGAATCTGGCGATGTCGGTATTTGTTTCCGGCAACATGGAACATGCTCGTAAATTGCGTCGAGCAAAACATCGTTTCCGTTTACTCAACCAGCGTTACTCGTTTGCACATGTAGAACGTCTTCATTTGCATAATATGCAAAGCATTGAAACCAGTTCACTGCATACTAGTTTGCTTGGTGATATGAAACGGTTGAATTCCTTGTTCTGTGCTGTGGCTTATCACGCACTAGAACGAAGTGAATCATCATCAGAACAGGTTAATCTTTAATAATGAAATACACTATTCGTCAATTAACACGAAATGAAATCCCACAAGTATGGGCAATTGATAGAACCGAGCTTATTGAAAAGCTATATGTCTTAAAAGAAGGAACGTTGCGTTTATCAGAGCAACGCTTTGATATGAAAGGTTGGCCAGAAGGTGAAGCAGAGCATTACACACCTGTTTTACTTGAAAGTTTTGATCGAGGTGCCGCTTTCTGGGGTGTTTTTAAACAAGATCAGTTGGTCGCAGCAGCAAGTGTTGATCCACAAAAACGAGGTCAAAATAACGCTTTACTTCAACTCTCTTTTTTACATGTTAGCCACCAGCAACGTGGGCAAGGTTTAGCGCGAATATTATTTGATTATTGTGTGGAATATGCGAAGAAAAAAGGGGCTGGTGGGTTATATATCTCATCAACACCTTCTGAAAATAGCGTGAATTTTTATCAGCATTTAGGGTGTCGTTTAATTGATATTCCTGATCCTGAACTTTATGAAAGAGAGCCTGAAGATATTCATTTAGTCTTTCATTTTATCGAGACAAATAACACTTAATTTCGTTTATTGACTACGATAACAACATAATAAAATGCAATGCCTTATCGTGAAAATGATAAGGCATTTTTTATGTACCATACTAAAAAATAGACATAACCATTTAAAAAATAAGGATATAAGGTAAGTTTTTTTTCTTTATATAAGTTGATTTAGCATGGTGGTTATATAATAATGAAAATCATTATCATTAATGGTGGGTTATTATGGCTAAACCAACGCGCTTATCTCCAGTTACGTCTTGGACATCTCGTATTAGTTTATGGGAAATGTTGGCTATTTCTTCCTTACTAACGGTGATTATGCATTCTATTGCAGGAACGGCTGCATTTACGCTGGTTTTAGTCGTTTCAATGCTGTTATCAACATTTATGTTATTCCACAAAAAATTACAAATGTGGGTAATGATCCCCGCTGGCGTTGTATTAACCTATAGCTTGATGACACTTTTAGTCGCGTATTACGGATAGAGAAAAGAATATTCAGCGTGTAATCGAATGGGTGTTATTACAGAAAAAAAAGAAGGGTTATTGAGTGGTGCGAAGAGGGGGACTTGAACCCCCACGTCCGTAAGAACACTAACACCTGAAGCTAGCGCGTCTACCAATTCCGCCATCCTCGCAGTCTTACTCAATTAATTTTACATACATTGTCTGTTTGGTGCGAAAGGGGGGACTTGAACCCCCACGTCCGTAAGGACACTAACACCTGAAGCTAGCGCGTCTACCAATTCCGCCACTCTCGCATTCAGACAGGAAGCGAATTCTATGCCTTTTATTTTTGGCGTCAATTATTTTTTATCAATAAATTATCTTGGAGATGAAAAATAAAACGCCTTGGAGCATTACTTAAAATCAGTCCAAAAATAAAGCCCTGTTATAAAATAACAGGGCTTGTGATTACTCTTTTTTAGTTGCTTGGTAAACTTTGAATTTACTTGTAGATGCAAGCACTTCATGAGAGCCGAATACCTGATCCAGTATATCTGGATAAGGGATAAATGCATTCGCTACAATGCGTAATTTACCGCCTCTTTTTAGATAATTTGGTGCAAGGCGAATAATATCTTCAGCCGCTTCATAGCTTGTACCTAAACCATCATGGAAAGGTGGGTTTGAGATTATCCAATCATAAGTTTCTTCAACCGCTGAATAGACATTACTCGCAATCACTCGCCCTTCTAATTCATTTACGTTTAAGGTGGCGATACTCGAAGAAATTGCCGCAGCATTCACATCACACAGTGTCAGTTTCAACATTGGGTTTTTCTTACCAAGTACAGTGGCAATAACACCACAACCACATGCCATATCCAGTAAATCCCCTACCATTGCATCATCAAAAGTAGAGAGTAATAAACGGCTACCTTCATCTAATGCATTTTGGCTAAAGACACCCGGTAATGCCATTACAGTAAGATCGTCATGGCGATAAGTTTGCCACCAGTTATTACGGTCAAACAGTGTTTGATATGTTTGAGTACCAAAAAATAAGCTACAACGGCGTGCTGAATCTATTTTTTTAAGTTTAGCGATGCCGTTCATTAATTCTGTGGCACTTTTAACACCGCTACGGTTTTCACCGACGATAAAGATTTCAGTACCCACTTGTAAGTTAGAGCAAAGGCTACGCAGTTGGAAAGTGGCTTCGTTTTTATTTTTAGGCCAAAAATAGATCAAGGTATTGCAATATTTAACAAAGGATTGATCAGCAACTAAACCAAAGAGTGCGTTATCACCCATTGATTTTAGTAATGGTAGCCACTGGTGATATTGGTTGGTATATGCACGGACACTCTTCGCCTGAATTTGTGCCGCAAAAGTATCTTGAAGATCACCTGCAATAAGTACATGCCTGTCTGCGAAATGATCTAGGTGACGAAGAATAACTTCGCTAGCAGGGGACAGTGAGGACATTATGATTATTACTCCTTAAAAAACATGAGACGCATGATATCAGATATAAAGAAACCGACGCTATTTATTGGCGTAGTTTATGCCCTCTGATACTATGTACCGTTGTTCTACACTTGATAGGTAAGCATAATGAGCCGTAAAGACAGAATGTTATCCCAACTTGGAATTCGTCAGTGGGTACTTCGTAAGCCTGCTGTGTTAAAAGGCGAGCATTCTGTTCAATTTCCGGATACAACACGTTTACTTATCATTACTGATGATACCGTTGATCTAAATAACGGGCTTTTCTCTGATATTTTTAGCGCCATGGGGATAGATAAAGACGAAATCTATTGTATTACAACAGATGATGTGAGCATGCTCACAGAATCATTTGATCTTCCCTGCTGGTTATTAGGCACTGATCTCATACTTCCCTCTGAATATACTTCTCTGAGAAGCCCTTCATTACATCAGTTATATTTTGATGCTGATGCAAAACGCGATCTTTGGAAACAAATCTATCAATATGAAGACCATTTCACCCTTAAACCCTGCTGATTTACCTTTAGCATGGCAAATTGAAAAATTAAGTCATTCATTTCCTTGGAGTGAAGAAACATTTTATAGTAACCAAGGAAGTCATTATTTTAATCTGAAAATTTGCATTGATAATATTATTGTAGGTTTTGCAATTACGCAATTAATATTAGATGAGGCAACCCTTTTTAATATTGCGATTCACCCTGATTATCAGGGGAAAGGTTATGGTAAAGCGTTGTTACTGGAACTAATTGAAACCCTTGAGAAAAAAAATATCACGACTCTGTGGTTAGAGGTGCGAGAGTCTAATGAAAAAGCGTTCAATCTCTATGAATCTATAGGATTTAATTTCGTTTCGAAGCGCAAAAACTATTACCCAACAAAGACGGGAAATGAAGATGCGATTATCATGGCTTATCCTATTTCTTTCTAATTAAATCTTTATTTAAGTTAAATTTAAGACGCCTTCTATTAGGCGTTTTTTTTATTTTATTTTAAGTCTTAGAATTTTATTTTTTATTAATTGTATTTAAAATTTATCTTTGTTTTTACTTAATGTAAATTTATCAAGTTAATTTCACTTTTGTCATTGTTTAATTTTAAAACGTTAGGTGATTATAACTATGTTGAAAAGGTGAATAGTATTTAAAATAAGTAAATTGAATATTTATTTTTGTTTTAAATAAAGTGATTAATCTCTAAATATAGACAAAATTAAATCCAAATAAAGGAGGATTTATTTTGATCCTTATATTCAATCCCGATTTTAACCTAAAATAAATAGGCTAATTCTTTGCTTTATTCGTTGCTCAGAAAGGTAGCTTGTAAAATTTTTAGTCAACATAGGTACGTTAAGCGTTTCAATGAAAACAAGGTTGCTTTATAAGGCGATAGCTAGATTGGTTCTTATAAAGCAAACAAACCAAAGTATTGCAGATGTTACTCATAGACTAAACTAAGTAAGCCTTCTAGGTTTTAGTCGTGTGGGTTTAAAAATTGGCTATTATGCGGCGATTTTCGCCGTGAATGGAAAGAATGGTAAACCACTTCTTATTATGATAGTTTACTAAATTTAGGTTTTACGGCGAATTGCGCCGCGAAATGATAAAAAGATAAACTAGAGAAAGGATTTGGTGTTTAGAAATGATTAGTCATTCCCAGCGAGAAACGGCGAAAGAGTCTTATAAACAGTCTCTTAAAACTCTTTTACCTTATGGCATGTTAGCTACAAAGAAATGGCTTGCAGAGCAGGGCTTGAGTGCTCATTCATTAGATAACGCTGTCAAAACCGATACGTTATTGCTACTAGCTACAGGTGTTTACAGCCAGTATTCCCGATCTGTCACTTGGGAAGGCGTAGTAGCTTCTATGCAGCGTATGATGGATAAAAATGTAGATGAACAACTTCCGCCTGTTGTGGTCGGTGGATTGTCAGCGCTTTCCATATCTGGTTTGTCACAATATTTGTCATTAGGGAGTACACCTCATATTCATTTATATGCAGCGAGAAAGCTTCCCTCCTGGCTTGCGAGACTGTCATTACCAATTAAGTTCGAGGGGCATAGTACAAGTAAACTTTGGCCTGATAGCTTATTAAAAGATAGAGCATTCGTTAAAGAGTATAAATGGGAAGAGCAATTGCCACCTGTGTATTTTTCATGTCCGGAAAAAGCCATATTAGAGGTGTTGGTAGATTTGCCTGAAAGTGTGTCATTTGAACATGCCGATGAGTTAATGCAGGGGTTGGTAAACTTATCTCCAAGAAAGCTTGATACGCTTTTAAAAGCGTGTAAAAGCGTAAAGGTCAAACGCTTGTTCTTTTGGCTTGCAAAACGCCAAGCTTATTCTTGGTTTGATAAATTAAATGTAGAAAATTACGATTTAGGCTCAGGTAAACGTGTTGTTGCTAAAGGTGGAAAGTTAGATACAGAGTATCTAATAACAGTACCTCAGCATATGGCATTGGCAAGTAAAGGATCAGTTTAGTATGGATAGAAATAGTATTTATTACAAACAAGTACAGCTTTTGATACAAGTATTGCCTTTCGTTGCCAAACAGAAATGTTTTGCGCTCAAAGGTGGTACAGCAATCAATTTATTTGTCAGAGACTTTCCTCGTTTATCGGTCGATATTGATTTGGTGTATCTGCCAATGAAAAGCCGTGATGATGCTTTACAGGAAATCTGTGATGCTCTTGATGCTATTAGCGCGGATTTAAAAATAGCGTTTAAAGACGTCGAGCTAACAGAAGCCTATCGGTCAAAACGCGATGCCCTGAGGTTGATCGTTGCTCGCAATAGTGTGCAGATCAAAGTCGAGCTATCACCAGTATTGCGCGGTACTGTTTATGAACCAAAGTTGATGGAAGTTTGCACAGCCGTAGAAGACGAATTTGGTTATGTTGAAATGCCTGTTGTTGATCTAGCTGATCTTTATGCAGGAAAGATATGTGCAGCATTGGATAGACAGCATCCAAGAGACTTATTTGATGTTAAGTGGCTTTTGGAGAATGAAGGGCTAACGGATGAAATTCGTAAAGCATTACTCGTCTATTTATCAAGTCATAATCGGCCAATGGCTGAATTGCTCAGTCCGCAATTTAAGGATATTACTGCCACCTATGAAGGTGAATTTACCAATATGGCCGAGACGGATGTTCCGTTGGCGGAACTAGAAGCCGTAAGGGTGCGCCTAGTAGACCTTATTCACCAAGGAATGACCAATATTGAAAAGGATTTTTTGCTATCCTTTAAAAATCGAAAGCCCAATTGGTCTTTACTCGGCTTGGATGGAGCCAGTGAGCTTCCTGCCATCAAATGGAAACAAATCAATTTGGCAAGAATGCCGAATGATAAACATGCACAAGCCCTAGAAAAGCTGAAAGATGTTCTCGGTATATGATTTCTAAAAAATAGACATTTATGTCGTGTTGAACACTTCCATGCTGTTCTCTTGTTACAATATTAACTGTTACAAGAGTGAGTATTGCAGTTTAAATTGTAGAAATGGTAACCAATTACGCAACCATTGATTGTGTATACAGGCAAGATAGGCGAAAATAAGCGCCAATTAAGATTAACTTACGGGTTGAATGTCTTTATAGTCACTTTAATTATTACTTATAGAAATATATCAGTGCCTTACATTCTCTCGTCTATCAACTAGAAGATCACCATTGATGTCTAATCCTATTTTTCAGCAAGAAGTTGCTCGTCGTAGAACTTTTGCCATTATTTCCCACCCCGATGCGGGTAAAACAACCATCACTGAAAAAGTGTTGTTATTCGGACAAGCAATTCAACGTGCAGGAACCGTAAAAGGTCGTGGTTCAAATCAGCATGCAAAGTCTGACTGGATGGAAATGGAAAAACAACGTGGTATTTCTATTACAACCTCAGTCATGCAGTTCCCTTATGCAGATTGCTTAGTTAACTTATTAGATACCCCAGGGCACGAAGACTTCTCAGAAGATACTTATCGTACTTTAACCGCAGTTGACTGCTGTTTAATGGTAATTGACTCTTCTAAAGGGGTCGAAGATCGTACTCGTAAGTTAATGGAAGTAACACGTTTACGTGATACCCCAATTCTGACTTTTATGAATAAACTCGACCGTGATATTCGTGATCCAATGGAAGTCATGGACGAAGTTGAAACAGAATTAAAAATTGCGTGTAGCCCTGTGACTTGGCCTATTGGTTGCGGAAAACTCTTCAAAGGGGTTTATCACATTCTGAAAGATGAAACCTATCTTTATCAAACAGGACAAGGACATACCATTCAGGATTCTCGCGTCATCAAAGGGTTAGATAACCCAGAGCTTGATGAAGCTATTGGTGATGATTTAGCAAGTCAATTACGTGATGAATTAGAGTTAGTATTAGGTGCTTCTCATGAATTTGATCATGAGGCATTTTTAGCTGGCGAATTAACCCCAGTGTTCTTTGGTACTGCATTAGGTAACTTTGGTGTTAACCATATGCTTGATGGCCTCGTAAAATGGGCGCCAGCACCAATGCCTCGCCAAACAGATATGCGTGAAGTTACCGCTTCGGAAGAAACATTCACAGGTTTCGTCTTTAAGATCCAAGCCAATATGGACCCTAAACACCGTGACCGTGTTGCATTCCTACGCGTTGTATCTGGTATGTATGATAAAGGAATGAAATTACACCAAGTTCGAATTAAAAAGGATGTAGTGATTTCCGATGCATTAACCTTTATGGCAGGCGATCGTTCTCACGTTGAACATGCATATCCAGGGGATATTATCGGTCTTCATAACCACGGTACAATTCAAATTGGTGATACCTTTACCCAAGGCGAGATCCTGAAGTTTACAGGTATTCCAAACTTTGCCCCAGAATTGTTCCGCCGTATTCGTTTACGTGATCCGTTAAAACAGAAGCAGTTACTTAAAGGGTTGGTACAGCTATCAGAAGAGGGTGCTGTACAGGTCTTTAGACCACTGGCGAACAACGATTTAATCGTAGGTGCTGTCGGTGTGCTTCAGTTTGATGTGGTTGTTGCAAGATTGAAGAGTGAATATAACGTTGAAGCGATTTATGAATCCGTTAACGTTTCAACAGCACGCTGGGTCGAGTGTAATAACGAGAAAAAACTCGAAGAGTTTAAACGTAAAAACGAACAAAACTTGGCACTTGATGGTGGCGATAATTTAACTTATATCGCACCAACGATGGTTAACTTGAATTTAACGCGTGAGCGTTATCCTGAGGTTGAATTCCATCAGACCCGTGAACACTAAATACTCGTTCTTACTCGTCATACTTCAAGCTGTAACGTTGTTGGCTACGTTCATTCGCACTAGTCACATACTTATGTATGCTCCTAGCGACTCATTCACTTGTCGCCTAGTTACAGCTCGAATTATTTAGAGTAAGAGTGTTGTTATGTTTCAAGTTGCAGCGTTGTTGACTACGTTTATTCGCACTAGTCACATACTTATTCTGAGTGTTTAACTTAATGAAAAGGCTATATTTTTAATATAGCCTTTTTTGTTTCTTCGCTTTGTTGAGTATTTACTCTTAATAAACCTCAGTGAAAGAGCCGATTTTCTTTGTTAAATGTGCTTTGCATACCCCTAATATCCTACCGAAAAACCCTTCTTCATTTGGAATTACTCCTTTTTTTTTCTGCTAACATGATGCCCGTTTTTATACTTATTTATAAATATATGTAATTTTTTTTATAGTTTTATTAGTTATTATTAGAATAAAATAATTAGGATTAGTCTTTATTTGTTATTTTTTGCTTTATTTAACTCTAATAGCTTATTAGTGTAATAGCTTGGATTGTTAAAATTTTGTAGTACTTCATAAAAATACAGATATTAAAACACACATATTTCCTATCGCCGTTATTGTGATTAGGGGGAGAGCAATGAAACAATATAAAACGCTAAAATTAGCGCTAGTAATGTCAATGAGTTTAGCTTTTGTCAGTATGGGCGCATCAGCCGAAACATCGTGGTATAACGAAATTAATAATAATGGGAATAATACAGGTCACTATTTAAGTGATACTTCTATTTCTAATAAAATTAAAGAGACGCTATTGCCAATGCAAGACATCGATAGTGACAATATTTCTATTCGTACTGAATTTGGACATGTCTTTCTTTCAGGTTTTGTTGATAGTAAAGCGCAAGAAGAAAAAATATTACAAGTTATTGAAAAACTTGAAGGTGTTAAAAGCGTAGACTCAGATGTAAATATCAAATCATAATATGATTTTCTTTTATGCTAGTCATACGCTAAGAAGATAGTGTCTAATTTATTTGTCTGAATACGTAAAATTAATGACGTCAAAAAAATGTGAGGGTATCCTTTGTTAAGTTGTATAAAGGAGACATTATGGGGAAGTATATACCTGTCACATTAAATAATATTACAGCACTCGAATTTCAATCATCATTACCACAAGGTAAAGTTGCTTTAGTTTGTGAAGGCGGGGGGCAACGTGGGATCTTTACTGCGGGTGTCCTTGATGAATTTATGCGATCACAATTTGATCCCTTTGATATTTTACTCGGGGTATCTGCAGGGGCGCAAAATTTATCTGCTTTTGCCTGTGGTCAGCGTGGGTATGCACGTAAAATTATTAATCGCTATACAACCAATAACCAATTCTTCAATCCCATTCGCTTTGTCCGTGGCGGCAATTTACTCGATCTTGATTGGTATATAGAAACGACAGCCAAAGAGATGCCTCTTGATATACCAACAGCATTACGCCGTTTTGATGCAGGCCGCGAATTTTATATGGTGGCAAGTCGTTCTGATAATTTTCAGGCAAATTACTTTCAGCCCGATGAACCGACTTGGCTTGATATAATCAAAGCATCCAGCGCTATTCCTGCTTTTTATCGTAATGGTGTCTTATTTCATGATGTTGTTTATCATGATGGGGGTATTAGTGATGCTATTCCTGTGAGAGAAGCTTATCGACGTGGCTGTCGTACCATTGTCGTTGTTCGTACCGTTCCTTCTGAATATCAATACACAACAGAATGGGTTGATCGTATGGGGAGATGGTTTGAAAATAGCCGTTTGCAGCGCTTTATGGAGATGGCACAAGTACATATCGAAACTTATACCGACACCATTAAATTTATCCAATCTCCCCCAGAAGATGTTGTAGTTATTGAAATATATCCACCAACGACATTGCAATCTAGTGCATTAGGAAGCCGTTTAAATGCATTAAATCATGATTATCATGTGGGTAGACGTTGTGGGCGCTATTTTCTGGCGACAATTGGTCAACATTTCGCTAAGAAAAAATTCAAACAGTATGATAAAAAAGTCTTTAGCTTGTTTGAAGAAGAAGCGAAGGCTGATAAAGCGGAGAATGCTTCTATTATTCAGCAGGGAACGCGAAGCGTACATCCTGACGTGAGGAAAATTCAGAATGAATAAATTTATTGATACTCACTGCCATTTTGATTTTCCTGTTTTTTATGATGATCTTGCCAACAGCTTGTCACTAGCGCATCAAGCTCATGTTGAAAAAATAATTATTCCCGCTGTTGCACGTTGGAATTTTGATGTTGTTGCAGAGTTAGCTAATAATCATCATCAATTATATTGTGCATTGGGGTTACACCCTTTATATATTGAAGAGCACACTGAACAGCATCTCTTGGAATTAAAACAGAAATTAAAAACAACTTCTCGTTGTGTTGCCATCGGAGAGATAGGGCTTGATGATTATATGGATAATCCTCAGCCTGAAAAGCAAGAGGCGTTTTTAATTGCACAGCTTAAACTCGCAATTGAATTTGATTTGCCGGTGATCCTGCATTCACGTAAAACCCACGATAAGTTAAGTGCGCTTTTACGCCGTTATGATGTGCCTCGCAAAGGGGTTATTCATGGTTTTGCAGGAAGTTTGCAACAGGCAGAAAAGTTTATTCAGCAAGGCTATTTTATTGGCGTTGGTGGAACGATTACTTATGAGCGAGCGCAGAAAACTCGCCGTGCAATTGCGTCGTTACCACTAGAATTTCTGTTATTAGAAACAGATGCTCCTGATATGCCTGTGAGTGGTTTTCAAGGTGAGCCTAATCGCCCTGAACGTATTCAGAACGTTTTTTCCCAACTCTGTGAGTTGCGGCAAGGATCACCAGAGGTGATCGCAGAGCAACTCTACCTCAATAGCCTACAATTATTTGGGCTTAACAATATTACCTAGTTCTCGAATTGCATTTAACTTTGCTGGTTAAAGCGGAATACATAGTTTGTTAATCGAATGATGTTTTCTCTCTATTTAGCCTATTCAATAAATGCGTTTTCTCCTCTTTTTGTGTGATGCACCTCTCATTTATGACTTTTGTGTTACTTTTTTCAGACTCTATTTGTGGTGGATATCGAGGGTTCTTTTCTTAGACTGGGTATAATTATCTGGCAAAAAGAGTCAATAATCTCTGGCAAGGGCATTATTGATAATCCATTAAATTTTTATGTGAACAGGGACCCTTCAATGCAACTCATTATGAGCTTGGTCGGAATGGCAACATTAATCTTGATAGCCATTCTGTTTTCCAGCAATCGACGTGCAATTAGACTACGTACAGTTGGTGGCGCATTCCTTATTCAGATTGGCTTAGGTGCATTTGTTCTTTATTCCGACGGTGGTCGCGAGGTGCTTCTTGCGGTTTCTGATGGCGTTAAGAATGTTATTGATTACGGCAATAATGGGATGAGCTTCCTATTTGCAGGGCTAGTATCAGATAAAATGTTCGAGTTGTTTGGTGGTGGCGGCTTCGTATTCGCCCTGCGCGTACTGCCTGTTATCGTGTTCTTCTCTTCACTAATTGCAGTGCTGTATTACCTTGGCATTATGCAAGTAGTCATTAAAATTCTCGGTGGTGGCTTACAAAAAGTACTGGGTACATCACGAACAGAATCGATGTCTGCAACTGCAAATATTTTTGTTGGACAAACAGAAGCACCGCTTGTTGTTCGCCCTTATATTGCAAGAATGACAACTTCAGAACTCTTTGCTGTTATGTGTGGTGGTCTAGCCTCTGTTGCGGGTTCAGTCCTTGCTGGATACGCTAGTATGGGCGTGCCATTAGAGTATCTGATTACAGCATCATTTATGGCGGCTCCAGGTGGTTTACTCTTTGCTAAATTATTGATCCCTGAAACCGAAACGCCAGACGATCAAAAAGATGCGCTGGATAAAATGACCGATGAAGAAAAACCAGCAAATATTATTGATGCTGCAGCGGCGGGCGCCTCTTCAGGTTTACAGCTTGCACTTAACGTCGGTGCTATGTTACTTGCTTTCGTTGCGTTAATTGCATTAGTTAATGGTATCCTCGGTGGTATTGGTGGCTGGTTTGGTTATGAGAATTTCTCATTAGAATTAGTCTTAGGTTGGGTTTTTGCACCTATTGCTTTCTTAATCGGTGTGCCTTGGAGTGAAGCGACCGTTGCTGGCTCCTTTATTGGTCAAAAACTGGTTATTAATGAATTCTATGCTTACTCTGAATTTAGCAAATATCTACAGGATGAGGCTCAAGTTGCTGCATCAGGCTTAATCATCTTGTCAGAGCAGACAAAGATAATTATCTCCTTTGCGCTGTGCGGTTTTGCTAACCTTTCTTCCGTTGCTGTACTGCTAGGTGGTTTAGGTGGAATGGCACCAAACCGTCGTAAAGACGTGGCGCGTTTAGGTATGAAAGCTGTGCTGGCTGGTACACTTTCTAACTTAATGAGTGCAACGATTGCAGGGTTCTTCTTTGCATTAACTGCAATGGCTGTTGTTGCTGCTTAATTGATTTGTGTATTGTGAAGAGCAGATAGGTTTTGCCTGTCTGCTCTTTTATGTTTGTTTTCTGCTGTAATATTAACTACTTTTATTGTGTGAGATATTTCGCAATTTGTATTGAATAGGGTCAATAGCGGTACCATTTCATATTGAACACGCTTTTTTTGCGTTATAAAGACGACTTAGAGGCGCTATTCGAGTAACATTACACCAGAAAATAACCTTATTGTGATTTTTGTCACACTTTTATGTCATCATTTGCAAGTTGCATTTGATTAGTGTGACGTAAAGCACATCTAATTGTTCCTTAGCGTGTTCAAATAAGATGTGCTGAAACTTCATGGAATGGCGAAGGCTCAATGACGGGTCGCCGAAGTGAGCATAGCGCGGTGAGAGGGAGCTCAGCTGTCGTTGTAGCGTAAGTTACAACAACATCTTCAAGGAACCAAGTCCGCTCGCCAACAAATTTAATCGCTAACCTTAAGCGTACGCCCAAAAGGGCTTGAGAAACATCGTTGGAGAGTTTTATGACAGATTTAACCGCTGCAGCGCGCCTTGCGCTGTCTTTGATGGATTTAACTACATTAAATGATGACGACACTGATGCGAAAGTGACTGCATTATGTCATCAGGCTAAAAGCCCAGAAGGTAATACAGCCGCTATTTGTATTTACCCACGTTTTATTCCGTTAGCACGTAAAGTGTTACGCGAACAGGGTACTCCAGACGTCCGTATCGCAACCGTAACTAACTTCCCTCATGGTAATGATGATTTAGATATCGCATTAGCAGAAACCAACGCGGCATTAGCTTATGGCGCAGATGAGGTTGACGTAGTTTTCCCTTACCGCGCATTAATGGCAGGTAACGAGCAAATCGGTTTTGATATCGTTAAAGCATGTAAAGAAGCGTGTGCAGAAGCAGGTTCTTTACTGAAAGTCATTATTGAAACGGGTGAGTTGAAAGATCCTGCGCTTATCCGTAAAGCATCTGAAATTTCAATCAAAGCAGGTGCTGACTTTATTAAAACTTCCACAGGTAAAGTGCCTGTAAATGCAACACTGGAAAGTGCTGAGTTAATGATCCAAGTGATCCACGATATGGGTGTTGGCAAAGAAGTTGGTTTCAAACCAGCGGGTGGTGTACGTACCGCTGAAGAAGCTGCTCAATACCTTGCATTAGCTAACCGCATTATGGGTGACAACTGGGTTGATGCCCGTCACTTCCGCTTTGGTGCGTCAAGCCTGTTAGGTAATTTATTAGCCACTTTAGGTCATGGCGAACAAAAATCGTCTAGTGGTTACTAATCCATTCGTGAAATACGCCCATTTTTCATTATTGTGGGCGTTACCAATGCTATAAAACCAGGAGGTTGCAGTGTTTCTTGCCCAAGAAATTATTCGTAAAAAGCGTGATGGTCATCCTTTAACTGAGGAAGAAATTCGTTTTTTCATTAATGGCGTCAGAGATAATACTGTTTCTGAAGGTCAAATTGCTGCATTAGCAATGACTATTTATTTCCACGACATGACAATGCCAGAGCGTGTTGCTTTGACATTAGCTATGCGTGATTCCGGTACAGTACTGAACTGGAAAAGCCTCAATTTAAATGGCCCCATTGTTGATAAACACTCAACCGGTGGTGTGGGTGATGTAACGTCACTGATGTTAGGGCCAATGGTTGCTGCTTGTGGTGGTTATGTTCCTATGATTTCTGGTCGTGGATTAGGCCACACAGGTGGAACATTAGATAAGCTTGAAGCAATTCCGGGCTTTGATATTTTCCCTGATGATGAGAAATTCCGCGATATTATTCGCAATGTCGGTGTTGCTATTATCGGACAGACTAATTCATTAGCACCTGCTGACAAACGCTTTTATGCTACCCGTGATATTACTGCTACAGTTGATTCAATCCCGCTTATCACTGCTTCTATTTTAGGTAAAAAACTAGCTGAAGGCTTAGATGCATTAGTGATGGATGTTAAAGTTGGCTCAGGTGCCTTTATGCCGACTTATCAAAAATCTGAAGAGTTGGCGGAGTCAATTGTCCAAGTAGCAAATGGTGCTGGCTGTCAAACCACTGCACTGTTAACTGATATGAATGAAGTGCTAGCTTCTAGCGCAGGTAATGCGGTTGAAGTTCGTGAAGCGGTTCAATTCTTAACAGGCGAATATCGTAATCCACGTCTATTTGAAGTCACTATGGCGCTGTGTGTTGAAATGTTAGTATCAGGCCGTTTAGCGGATGATCGTCAACAAGCTCGTCAAAAACTACAAGATGTGTTGGATAACGGTAAAGCAGCAGAAGTCTTTGGTCGTATGGTTGCAGCACAGAAAGGTCCAACTGATTTTGTTGAAAACTACAATAAATACCTGCCAACTGCGGTATTAAGTAAACCTGTATTCGCTGAGAAAGCAGGATTCATCACAGAAATGGATACGCGTGCATTAGGTATGTCTGTTGTGACATTAGGTGGCGGTCGTCGTAAAGCGACTGATGCTATTGATTATAGTGTTGGTTTAAGCGACATCGCGGCACTTGGTGCTAAGATCAATACAGATACACCTTTAGCGATGATCCATGCTAACAGTGAAAAATCATGGCAAGAAGCTGCGGCTGAAGTCCGTAAAGCGATGGTAATTGGTGACAGCAAACGCGAAGCTTCACCAATGGTGTACCGCCAAATCAGCGAATAAGAACTCAATTACGATTTATAAGTGACATACCCGTAGTCTGCGGAGAATGACACAGGAGAGAGAATTATGAAACGTGTACATATCATGGTGTTAGATTCCTTCGGTATCGGTGCTGCCGGTGATGCGGAGAAATTCGGTGACCAAGGTTCAGACACTTTAGGGCATATCGCACAAGCGTTTGCTGACGGTAAAGCAGATAAAGACGGTCGTAAAGGTCCTCTTCATTTACCTAATCTATGCCGTTTAGGTTTAGGTAAAGCTGCGGAAGAATCAACAGGCAAATTCCCTATCGGTTTGGACAAAAACGCAGAAATTATCGGTGCTTATGGCTACGCGAGTGAAATCTCTTCTGGTAAAGATACTCCGTCAGGCCACTGGGAAATCGCAGGTGTTCCTGTTCTATTTGATTGGGGATACTTTAAAGAACTGAAAAATTCATTCCCACAAGAGCTGTTAGAAAACATCGTTAAACGTGCAAAATTACCAGGATACTTAGGTAACTGCCATGCATCTGGTACTGTGATTTTGGATGAACTGGGTGAAGAGCATATGAAAACCGGCAAGCCGATTTTCTATACCTCTGCTGACTCTGTATTCCAAATTGCATGTCATGAAGAAACTTACGGTTTAGATGAATTATATGAGCTGTGTGAAATTGCTCGTGATGAACTAAACAAAGGCGATTACAACATTGGTCGTGTTATTGCGCGTCCATTTATCGGTGACAAACCGGGTAACTTCGCTCGTACAGGTAACCGTCATGATTTAGCGGTAGAGCCACCAGCACCAACTATGTTGAAAAAACTGGTTGATGAAAAACAAGGCCACGTTGTTTCTATCGGTAAAATTGCTGACATCTACGCAAACGTAGGTATCACTAAGAAAGTGAAAGCAACGGGTATTAATGCTCTGTTTGATGCGACACTTGAAGAAATGAAACTTGCGGGTGATAACACCATCGTCTTTACCAACTTTGTTGATTTTGACTCCTCTTACGGTCACCGTCGTGATGTTGTAGGTTATGGTGAAGCACTTGAGTTATTCGATCGTCGCTTACCAGAACTGATGGAACTGGTAAAAGAAGATGACATTCTTATTTTAACAGCAGACCACGGTTGCGACCCAACTTGGCCAGGTTCTGATCATACTCGTGAGCACATTCCTGTTCTGGTTTATGGTCCTAAAGTTAAACCAGGTTCATTAGGTCATCGTGAAACCTTCGCGGATATCGGTCAAACTGTCGTGAAATACTTCGGTTTATCACCAGTCGATTACGGTAAAGCGATGTTCTAATTTTATTTCGGTAGGTATAGCAATATATCTACCGAATAATATTTAAATAGTAAAAAGATTAATTAAAAGGAAGAGTTATGGCTACCCCTCATATTAACGCAGAAATGGGCGATTTTGCTGATGTCGTTTTAATGCCGGGCGATCCGCTTCGTGCTAAATACATCGCTGAAACTTTTTTACAAGATGTCCGTCAAGTAAATAACGTTCGTGGTATGTTAGGTTTTACAGGTACGTATAAAGGCCGTAAGATTTCTGTTATGGGTCACGGCATGGGTATTCCTTCTTGCTCAATTTACGCAAAAGAATTAATTACTGATTTCGGCGTAAAAGTGATCATCCGTGTTGGCTCATGTGGTGCAGTATTACCAGACGTTGAATTACGTGATGTTGTTATCGGTATGGGTGCATGTACAGACTCTAAAGTTAACCGTCTGCGTTTCAAAGACCAAGACTTCGCTGCTATTGCAGATTTTGAATTAGTTCAAAATGCAGTATCTGCTGCTAAAGCAAAAGATATTAAAGTTCGTGTTGGTAATATCTTCTCTGCTGATCTGTTCTACTCACCAGATCCAGAAATGTTTGATGTTATGGAAAAATACGGCATCCTTGGTGTTGAAATGGAAGCTGCTGGTATCTATGGTGTTGCTGCTGAATATGGTGCAAGAGCACTGACTATTTGTACTGTCTCTGATCACATCAAAAAAGGGACACAAACTACAGCAGAAGAGCGTCAAACGACTTTTAACGAAATGATTGAAATTGCATTAGAATCTGTTCTGTTATTAGAAGACTAATCAATACATCTCGTTGCTTAATAATAGTAAAAACCCAATTCTTTGAATTGGGTTTTTTTATGTCTAATCAATAAGGTGACAAATTAAGGCGCATAAATATAGGTTTCTAAATAAGGGTCCATTTTAACGGCATAATTTTTTAAATTATCCAAGCTAGGCGTTAACGGCTCCTTGCATTCTTTTTTGCTAATAATATCATTGCCTTTGTAAACAATAACGCCGTTAAACTGCCATCCTCTCCCTTCTCCGTCGTAAACAACGTAGCTATAGTTTCCATTCTTAAAACGAACATAGGTCGATGCCCCTGCAACAAACAGCTGATGCCCATAAAAGACATTATTATTGGGTTGTTGAGGCACTGGTAGTGTTATCTCTGTTTTGGCAAGTGTGCCATAGCGATAAACAGGGGGCTTTCCATGTTCAACGAACACGCTGACATACTTACCATTCTCAAGTTGGCAGGTAAATTCTTCAGCATGGACACTTGCGGATAATAATACGAATACAGCAGCAACAGCGATATGTGCTTTCATATTGTGTTCTCCGTTAATTACCTACTCTATTACTTTAAGTATCGGCACAGAACACAAAATATGTAGAGTAAATATTCTGATTATTTAGTAGAGTTACTAGTTTTCATTTTAACTGATATTTTAATCATTTCTAGTGTTATTCACTGTGACAATTTCATATCTTATATTTTCATTAATGGCTCTCTTTTTAACTGACCTTAACCGATATTTTATACCTGATAATGGTTAAAATTAGAACTTATTAGCTGATTATGAAAAATATACTAGTGTTTTAGTCTTATTTTATCGAGTTTGATTAAATTAAATGTAATTTAGTGAGTGCTAATTGCGGAAACAACAGATTAATTCAATTAATTAAATGAAGAGTTCAATAATATCAGTTGTTTAGAGGGTGAGTACTATGTTTTGATTATATTTCAAATAGTTAATAGTATTTGTAGTGATTGTTTCTGTTTATAGCCCTATTTTTACTGTGATGTCAGTCACATAAGTGGATATGTGAAAAAATAGTTACTGTAAATTTAACTTTCCGAAGATTTCTATTGTATTGATATTAAATAAAATATTTTGTTTTATGTGGTTGCCAGTAGAACCTGTGCGATCGCATGAGGCACTAACTAATTTAATTAGAAAATGTATAGTATTGCTATACACTTTATTTACGTTATCGTCGGTTTCTATTTGGAGAATATAGTGAAAAATCAAGATTTATTAGGTTTATCTTCTGCTCACATTCTGAATGCGGAATTTGAGAAGAAATACCACGACGTTATTGCTCACTTTTTCAGCCGAGATCCGAAGTATTGGCCGATATTTCAGGATAAAACCATCCAATCGATTACACAGTTTAGAAAAACAACGACTAATGATAATGACCAATTACAGCGTTATCCTAATGGGCAACAGCTATTCGATCGTTTAATGGCTGATACACAAATTCAGCAAAATATTAATTACCCTGAAAACGATCCTAATGAATTACTGATGTTAGTTTCGACACTGTGTAAAAACTGGGAAAACCCACTAGCGGTTGAAAATGTTATTGCAATGCCGAGTGATCCGGGTGTTTATGGTTCAATGTTAGGGCTAATGGGCAACCCTAATATGGTGTATTGTGAATATTCTGGTGTCGCTGATGCGTTAGAAAAAGTGACGATTAAAAAAGTCGCAAAATTAGTGGGATACGATCCTGAAGTTGCCTCTGGTGTATTCACCCAAGGTGGTACCATGTGTAACTTATATGGTTATCTCTTTGGCTTACGTAAATCTATGCCAAATTCGAAACATTTAGGTATGGCAGCAGATCAAGACTATCGCATCATTAATTCTCAAGGGGGTCACTATTCAAACATGACCAACCTTGCACTATTAGGTGTTGATGTCGATAACAAAACTATCCGCATTAAAGTATCTGAAGATAATACGATTAACCTAGAACACTTAGAGCGTGAATTAAGAGCCTGCTTTACGGTTAAGTGTAAAGTGCCAACGATCATGTTAACCACAGGCACAACAGACACCTTTGGTGTCGATGATGTGAAAGGGGTTTGTGAATTACGTGACCGCTTATGTGAAGAATTTGAGATCCCGGTTAAGCCACATGTCCACGTTGATGCTGCAGTTGGTTGGCCGATTATTTTCTTCTTAGAATATGATTTTAGCGGTAACCCTCTAGCGATCAACGATGTCACTTTAGAAGGCTTACGCCAGAACGTTGAGAAATTCAAACATCTGAAATATGCCGATTCTATCACTATCGACTTCCATAAATGGGGCTATGTACCTTACACCTCAAGCTTAGTACTAGTGAAGAATGGTAATGATTTCGTCGCACTGGAAAACGATCCTGAAAACTTCACCTATTTTGAGCACGAATTAGAAGGTCAAACTCACTTACAATCAACAATTGAATGTACACGTAGTGGTGTGGGTATTTTTGGTGCTTATTCTGCAATGCATTATATGGGTATTGAAGGTTACCAAACTATTATTGCTCACTGTTTGCAAAACGCGAACTATATGCGCCATCAGTTATTAGAGATGGGCAATGCAAAAGTGATCGTGCCACAAAACCAAGGGCCAAGTGTTGGCTTTAAGTTGTATGATCCAAACTTAGTGAGAGATCCTAATGTTGCTTTTGATTTAGAGTTAACCTGCTCTACAGACAAAGAAGCGTATGACTTTATGGTTCACAATACTCAGTGGCATAGAAAACTTTTCTTACAGCGTGGTAGAGAAGGCTTATTTACTAACTGGGTTGATTCTATTGCTTGTTCTAAATATGCAAAAAATAACCGTTACATTTATCTTCCTGGTGAAAAAGCCGTATTTATGAACCCTAATACTGAACGCGCACATATTGATAATTTCATGAAGATTTTAACTGAAATGAGTCAAAATATGAGTTCTAAAAAAGCTGCAAAAATATAATTAAATCGCTATCTGATTAAATAAAACAAACTGTACTTTAATAGAGAAAACTCATATTAAGGTACAGTTTTTGTTTTAGGTGATAATAGTTGCAGATTATCTGAGTTGGCTATCTTTACTACCACGGCGATTATACCCACTAAAGGTATTCCTCTTTTTATCAATTGCCTCTTGGCAATTTAAACAATAGCGTACGCCAGGAACCGCCTTTTGCCGAGCCAGAGAGATTGGTTCACCACATTCATCACAAAACTCTGCACTTTCACCTTGTGCCATTTGATTGCGAGCTTTTGCAATTGCATCATCAATGGTGGCATCGATTTGCTCTTGAACAGCATTATCATTAGCCCATCCACTTGCCATTATATTCTCCTACTTTAACAGTGAATATAAACAGTATTATTGGGGCATTGGTGAAAAAATCAACAGAATAAAAGAGAAAATATATTGTGAAGATATCGCGATAGAAATAAAAACCCCCTTATAAAAAGGGGGAAAATTTCAGAGGCATAAAACGTCGTTGTTATTGTTTTTGTTCTCTAATAAACAGAGAAATGATAAAGAAGAGGGCGACGAATACGATAATGAGGTTAAAGCCAACAGAAACATTATAGCTTTCTGAAACCTGACCGATTAATGAACCCGCTAAGGCACCGCCCAATCCTGAAGCGACATAAATCAATCCCATCACAGAGCCACTTTTGCTGGTTAATTTTGTAGCAACCGCTGCGGCTGTTGGAAATAAAACAGATAATGCAAAACCAAACACCATAAACAGATAAACCACGTCTTGCACAAAAATACGGCTCACAATAATGGCTATCAGAGAAAACAGTGAGAACAGAATAAGCGTTTTACGATCACCCAATGCAAGGTTAATAAAGCCACCAATAAAACGACCGATGGTAAATAAGAAAGCAAAACTAGAAATAACATAAGCCGCTGTTTCTGCTTTTTGCGCATTACTCATACTTCCAATATCCATCGAGGTATAGAAAATAGGGAAGAAATTTAAAAATGCGGCTTCGGCTGCAACATATAAAGTGATAAATAGAATAACCAGTAACAGTGATTTTTGTGTCAGTAACTCTAAAAAGTCACTGAATTTCATATCGACTTGTGCGCTACTTTCTATTTTTAAGGTACTTAATACTAAAATAATCACCGCAACAATAACGGCAACACCCACATAAAAAGTACGCCATGAAATAGAGTGTGAAAATAGATATTGTAAAATAAGTGGGGTAACAATCATCCCTACACCAAACATGGCGTTAGAGACGTTAAACATCATCCCTGCTTTCTCTTTATAGAACGTCGGAATAACTGTCACGATAGAGACAAGCATCGAGCCAATCCCTAAACCAATCACCAGATAAAAGCCAAAAAATAGCATCACATTGAAAGCAAGGCTGGTTCCTGTTAAACCGACCGCCATCATTAAGGAGCCAATAAACATCATGACTTTTAACCCTTTCTTATCGGTAAAATAGCCCGTTAATAAACTGGCGACTAAAAAGCCGATTTGGAAAAAGGTAATTAAGGAGCCAACTTGGCTCATATTTAATGAAATATCATGTTGAACTTGTTCGAGAATAAGCCCTTTTGTATTTTGAATGCCACCGAGTAAAAACATCGTGACAAACAGAAGGAAAAAAACTTTCCATTTTTGTTGTTTAGCCATAATTTTATCCTGATTTTCCGCGGTGTATTATTCTTTAACTGTATTGTTGTTATAAGAGCTATTATTCGGTGTATTGTGTTTACCAATTGCATCAAATAATTCTTGAGTCGCCCATCCATAGCAATAATAAAGCAGCGAATCACATGCACTTTCTTCTGCAGCAATAACCGCTTCAATTAATTGAGAGGCGGGTAAATTCCACATTTGAATACCGCTATAAATAAAGGTATTTGGCTGTGAAAGCTGGCGAACTTTATTATTTTGTTCTGCAACAAAATGAATCGGGAAGCCTTGCTGTTTAAAGGTTTCATATGAAATATCATAAGGTAGGTCAAATAAACGTTTAAACGCAGTAAATGCACGCTCTTGGCTTTCGCTATCATGAGCAAAATGATTAATTAACCCTTGAACATCTGCGCCACCCCCTAATTTATGATAAGGGAAATGTTTGAGTGTTGAAGAATAACGCGTTAATTCATGATAGTTCTGACCTAAGATCCAACTGTAAGCGGGTGGCCACAAATCAAGCCATAACGTAATTCCCCCCGCGGTCTGTTTTGCATCAGACAGTAATTTCTCCACTAATTGAGTCACACTTTGTTGGCGAAATCGTTGCCATGCTTTTAACAGAGGCTCTTCTTTTAATGCGGTAACAGGCGTTTCAAAATCCCCTTGTTTTAATGCATCAGCTAAAGCGGCGAGGCGATGTTTGATTTCATTAACAGCTAAGCCTTGTTGCACCATTTTCTTTTCACAGTGAGGACAAAAACAGGTAAATAATCCCGCAGGATTGACTTCTTTACCTGCCCAATCAGGAAAACGAATTCGGTCAATTAAAAAGGTGTCATAACCATAGTTTTGTTTTAATGCTGTGAAAGTCTTTTGCCATAATTGAGCAACATCAGGGGCATTTGGGCAAAGCCAATGTGCTTGTGGGCGACCTTTAAAATCGACAACCTGATTATTTTCTACATCACCGACAAAATCGCCATTAAGTATATTTGCCCATGGAATGACTTTATATTTTCCACCGTCAGTGGCTTTTTTTATCGTCATTAGCGGATCTGCACCCGCTAAAATGGTGGGATCAACACGTTGGCTCAGATGAGGAAAATCAGTATGAGTATTGATATGTAGTGTACCTGTTCCCATAACCACATTATGAATAGGGTTATGAGGCAGATCGCCAACAGGGTAAGGGTTACGTTCAAAAATAGTATTAATTTCGACAAATAAATGCTCAACATGCTTCATACCATCAAGGCGTTGAAGAATAGCGGGCATGCCTTCGTCTAAAATATCATGTGGGTGAAGATGTATTCCTGCCATGAGTCGCTCCCATCTCGTTTAAAGATTTTTTTATTAGGGTTATCTCAATTGGATCTCGGGCATAAATTGAATTGATGGATAAACCGTGGCTAAGGCAAGAATAGCAATGCCATAAAGCGGGCCTTTTTCCCATAATTCAGAAAGCTCGATATTCACTTTGGTGTTAGCAAATAAATGTCTATCTAGATTTGCCTGAACACGCGGTAAAAAGATGTCAGCAGAACGGGTGATCCCGCCTGTTAATACCACTTTTTCCAGATTTGCAATGGCGACTAAATTCATAATGCCGATAGCAAGATAATCTGCCATTTCCTCAACTAAGGATTGAGCAAGCGGATCACCTTGTTGTGAGGCTTGAATAATCTCAATCGCACTCAAGTTTTCCCCTTTCAAGCTCGCCATTCGCTCACTTAAACCTGAACCGGAGCAGAAACTCTCAAAGCATCCTTTATTGCGCCAATTACGAAAAAGATGCTCACGGGCAAACATCATATAGCCGATTTCACCCGCAGCATTGTTTGCGCCACGGATAACTTTTCCATCTATTAGCAAGGCGGAGCCTAATCCAGTGCCGATACCAATCAACGCACAACTGTGCGTATGACGGCAGCGGCCTTTCCACATTTCACCCACAAGTGCGGCACGAATATCATTTTCGAGTACAACGGGTACATTGAGTTTTTCTGTAAGCTGTTGTGCTAAAGGTAAGTTATCCCATTGAGGTAAGTTAGGGGAGCCTTCTAGCACAACACCATTTTTGATATCGATGATCCCTGGTGTGGCGACACCGATAACATTGATCTTTTGACGGTCTACGCCGCTTTTTTCGATCACATTTTCAATACTTTGTGCAAATTGCGTAATAAAGTACTCACGATCGTCAGTATCAAAGGTAGGCTCTTGATATTCATACAACAATTCAGCATCTAAGTTAAAAACCGCATAAGCTATCTTGGTTCCACCTAAATCAATGCTGACGCCTAAACTGTGTTGAGGATCGAAGTTAACTAAAATACCTTTTCTGCCTTGTCCTGCTGGCGAACTGACTCCGCTTTCATAAACGATTTTTTCTTCAAGGAGATCGTTAATAATTTCAGACACCGTCGCTTTTGTAATCCCGCTAACTTTGGCTATCTGAGCCCGTGACAAAGGACCTTGATGACGAATGACATTTAATACAAGCGAGGCATTCATTTGCCGTAATGTATTGGGTACGTTCGGTGTCACGTTACTACTCCATTTGTTTAGAAACAAAACTAAAAGATGTTTTTTTTATATAAAATCGTCTGTGTTTGATAGTTATGCACCGTTTTATTTACTTTGTAAAGTATAAAACAACTAATTAGTTTAGAAACCATCCTAAATGAGTTTGTGATCACAATTTAATGTGTGGTTTGTTACGTTTTATAAACTGTCTGATGAGAGTAATCTGCATTGAGGTAAAGTGATGAAGCTTGAAAACAAGAAGGCTAATTATCTTATGAATAATTTAATAAAATAGCTTATTTCTTCGTATTTCATCATTAACTAAAAGTTAGTTAATACTAATTTATATTCACTAATAATTAATCTTCTCTCTGATAAATCTGTAAAGTACAATAGTAAAATATAAATTTCACATTACATTTTTAATGAAAAAGGCAAGGTATGTTTAAAAAATTATTTTACTTAACTGCTATTTTAATACTATCGGGTTGTGATGGTGGAAATATTGATACCGTTAAAAAACAAAAACTTATAGACTCTATTGATTACACGGTAGGTGATATTCTTGATAATCGAGGAGTATGTAGCAACGTAGAGTGGACAGAGAATAAAGAAAAGAAAATAGTTGAATACAACTGTACTTTAAATAAAGGAAAGATATTTTTTTCATTTGATGAAGCTTACGCTAAAAACTTAAGAGAAAAAAATCTAGAAGTTGGTCTTAATAATGCACAAGTAAAAACACAAAATGTTATCGAAAATGAAAAAAATAATATTGAACGTTTAGAAAATGAAATTGCTAACTTGAATAAGTTAAAATCATCAAATGAGAAAATCTTCACGTTAGAAAATAATGATGATTTTAACCTTTACACTTATTATGCATTTAGAAATTGGAACGACTCTAATGAATCACTTGGAATAAAAAAAACGATTGAAGGTGAATTTTATTCGTTCAATATGAATCGTAGTGCATCTGAGTATACTGAAATTTATGATTATCTAACTGATAATTATAATAAAGAAGATGAGCGATACAATAAATATAAATCAGTAGTTGACGGTGATGAGTATAACAATAAAGGTTATTTTCAATCATGTGTTAATAAAGAATACTATGATGCTTTAGAAACAGAGGTAAATAATCTCTTAAATAGTCAATCATGGCTTGATGGTATTAATAATAAGCATTATTCAGAGATAAGAAAAATATGTGAAAATCATCTCGAAGGCATTGTTAATAATAGTGAGAAAGAAAAAAAAGCATGGATAGAACAGTGTATTGATAATGCATATAAACCTGAATATAAAAATTTAGCTAAAGAGGAAGCTATATCAAAATATAAAAATATTAATTTTGATGAAAAATGTACGCTAGAAAAAGAAAATAAAATTAAATCAATTTTAGAAACACTTGAATTGTATAATAATCAAGTTAAAGCTGAGTTAACTAAAATCGTTGAGCAAAATTTAGTGGAAAAAAATAGTGAACTAACTAAATCGAAAGAAAATATTGCTCATTACACTTCGAGTAAACGATTAGATGAAGAAAAAGAAGAAGCAAAAACGTTTGCTGAATATACTGTTAGACAATATGCATTAACGCATATTCCTAGAGGGGTTGAGCAAATCATATGGGAATATAATTCAGTTACAAAAAAATTTATTATCAAATCTCAACATTTAATTCAATATGATTATGATGGAAAAGTAATGACTGGTAACCTATATCTTGATGTTGCAGTATATGCGGCACTAAATAATATCAATGATATTGATAACTATATGAAAATTAGACAAGAAAAAGCACTGAATAAATTAATGAATTATCTTAGATAAATAAAACTACATTATTACATCTTAGTATTAATCTATGTGGAGAGCTGAAAATCTCTCCTTTTTAATTCTTTATAATATGAAAATGTAATTTACAAAGGTGAATTGAGGACAATGAAAAAGAAAATAATATTAAAAAGCGTATTAGGAATATTGTTACTATTCCCACTGTATTCGCAAGCGATAACGCTAAGTAATTATCTTCAGGTTAAACAATTACTTACCCAAGATAACCCTGCTAATAAACAATTAGAGTCCGTGACACAAGCTTATCTTAATGGTATTGCCAATGGATTTAACTTTTACGCTGTTGCTATAAAAATTGAGAATCAAGATAACGATGATTTTCGTCCTCTTTATTGTCCACCGCCTAAAATAGAACAAAATGGAGATTTTATGGTTAAGCATATTGATGCTTATTTAGATAACAATCCCATTGTTAAACAGAAACAAAAAGATACGCCCATAGAATTGGTTTATATTCTTGCATTAAAAGATGCTTATCCTTGCGATAAATAGAAAGAAAAATAGCCACAGTCCTTGTGGCTAAAATGATTTGGTGTGCTCTTTTTCTTGTTATTTACTTCAGGTTGCCTCTCTCATAAGCTCCTTGATGGAAGACACTCAAGCAGTCGCCGCTTCAACTTGTTTTACAGGAACAAGATGACAACAATCGCTTTCACCGGTTTTTTCAAAAGTTGATAAACGGGTGATCAAGAGTGAATTCATGTCTGTTAATAATCCCTCTGCTTGTAGTTTTTGCATGATGCTTTCATCGCAGTCATTATTATTTTGACGTTGATAAGCCACAGGCGTTACACCACGTAATACAGTCAATTGACCAGCAAGTGCGGGATTATCTGTTAATGCGTAGACGTTGTTATTTGGCATAAAGCGTGACAATAGCGTCACTGATTTACCATTTTCTGTTAATGCAGCAACACTTAAATGCTTGTCGTCATGGAAAGCTGTTGTCGCAGCAGCTAACGCAATCCAACGACCCGTTTGTGAATAGTAAGACGGTGATTGCCATGGGTTTTCCGCGTTTGCTGCAAAAGAGCGCTCAGCACCTTCAGCTACGCGAGCCATTGCACTAACGGCTTCCACAGGGTATTTTCCTGCTGCTGTTTCCGCTGAAAGCATCACGGCATCTGTTCCATCACCGACGGCATTCGCAATATCCATCACTTCAGCACGCGTTGGCATTGGGCTTTCAATCATCGATTCCATCATTTGCGTTGCAGTAATAACCGGGCAACCTAATGCGCGACAACGTGCAATCAGTTGCTTTTGTGCGCCCGGTAAGCTGGCATCCCCGATTTCAACCGCTAAATCACCGCGAGCCACCATAATGACATCTGACGCTTTAATAATGTCATCCATATTGGCTTCACAAGAAACGACTTCTGCGCGTTCTACTTTAGCAACGATTTTGGCGTGACTTCCTGCGGCAATTACTAAGCCTCGTGCATATTCAATATCTGCACCATTGCGTGGGAATGAAACGGCAATATAATCAGCCTGAATAGCGGCTGCTGTGTGTATGTCTTGTTTGTCTTTGTCTGTTAATGCAGGCGCAGATAAACCACCACCGAGTAAGTTAATACCTTTACGGTTAGAGAGTTTTCCACCTACAGTGACAATGGTTTCTATTTTATTATTATTTACGGCACTGACTTGTAATTGGATATTACCGTCGTCCAGTAACAGAATATTCCCTGGTGTGACTTCTTGAACAAGCTGTGGGTAGTCCAAACCAACTTGTTGTTCGTCGCCTAATGTGCTGTCTAAATCTGCATTTAGAATAAAGCTATCGCCTTGTTTTAATTGAACTGAATCATTTTTAAAGTTAGCGATACGAATTTTAGGGCCTTGCAGGTCTGCTAAGATCCCGATAAATACACGATGTTTTTCTGCGACCTGACGGATAGTTGCGGCTGTGGCCTGATGCTGTTCGCGAGTGCCGTGTGAAAAGTTTAAACGAAATACGTTAGCACCCGCCATAATCAGCTTTTCAATCATCTGTTCTGAACAGCTAGCCGGGCCAAGAGTCGCAACAATTTTTGTCTTACGCATAATGACATTCTCTTTTTAAAGAGGGATACCCAAAGGTATCCCTTGATGACAACTTAATTAATTCATTAATCCATGGTAACTTTTTTCGCATTCCAGACTAGCGTCGCTAAAATCATGGAAACGATGGCAGAACCTATCCAGAAATACTGTACTGTGGTGAAGTCGTAGTGAGTGATATCACCAACTTGAGTCACTTTAATCAGTGATGCTGAAATCAGTTCTTGCGCTGATGCTGCAATGTAAGCGAACAGTCCAATAAAGCCTTTTACTGCACCTACTGCGTTTTTCGGCATCAGGTCACAAGCCGTTAAACCGGCTAAGAACACAACCAGACCACCCATTGCAAAACCAACCATACTTAATGCAATAGCATCCATAACACGGCTTTGTGGACCCCAGAACATCAGTGCAAAACCAGCGATGTTGGCGATACCATAAATGAGTGTTGGAATATGACGGTTAGCGTTAAACAGTTTGTCTGAAGCCATACCCGCTAAGATTGCACCGAAGAAACCAGCGATTGGGTAAGTAGACATTGCGAAACCAGCATCAATCAGTGAGTAACCTTTTGAACCTTGTAGGTAAAGAACGGCCCATGAACTGATTGCATAGCGAGAGATATACATAGCCGCACATGCTGCTGCGATGATCCACACTGTTGGTTGTTTTAATACGAATAACTGAGCGCGACGTGTTTCTTTAGGATCACTTGATTTAACAGCTTCTGACTCTTCGCCATATGCGGTTGCTGGATCAGGTAAGCCATAAGTACGAGGACGGTCTTTTAAAATCATCAGTAAGATGATACCCGCAGCAATACCTGCGATACCGGCACCGATAAAACCTGCACGCCAGCCGAAGAAGCTCACTATGGTTGCCGTTAAGATCCACGTAATTGCTTCACCGATGTTACGCGAGCCACCCCAGATGGAATAAACTGTACCGCGCTGTTTTGGTGAGAACCATTGGAAGATAGAGACACAAGAAGGTGCTGAACCCACAGATTGGAACCAACCGTTAATACCCCATAATAGGATAAAGAACAGGCTCGCCGTTGACATTCCCATGAAGATACAAACAAAGGAAGAGGCAATTAACGAGATGGACATAAAGCGTCCAATATTGGCATAATCTGACAAGAAGCCGTTAGAGAACTTACCAAATGCGTAGGTAAAGAAGAACGCAGAACCCATTAAACCGAGTTCAGCGGTGGTTACGATACCTGCATCCAGCATAGGTTTTTTCACCACACCGAGTGCCATACGAACCACATAGAACATGGCATAACCAAGAACAAGACCAAAGAAGACCTGCCATTGGTGCTTTTTATATATTGCGCGGATCTTTTCACTTGACGCTTCTATTAGCGGCAGATCCTTTCTGGTTTTAAAGAAACTTAGCATAGAGATGACTCCGAATATTATTCATGTCTGAAGCTGATTTTGGTTTTCAGAGCTGATGCTATTCATTTAGGTCATCTTGGTGCAAAAGAGGGAATTTGAGTCATCGATGACACATTCTGCTGAATCGGTGAGTCAAATTTGTAACATCGCTATTAGGCGTTGGTTTAAAAATGAGTGAAGATATCGTCGTATCATTGTTGTAAATGGGTCATTAAGGACTCATTAGCCAAAAATAATAAATATTGCTAAATATCAGAAGTTTGAAGTTCGACACATTTTTATGTTTATTCAAAACAAAACCAGGGGTATGTCATGAAAATAAAAATAACGCTTAGCCTCGTCTGTTTACTGTTTAGTTGGCTGTTTATCACACCTGTACGTAGTGATGAGCAGCCACTTGTTATACTGACGACTCTTTCAGATACACCAATGCGACCACTTACAGAGGCTTTTAGCGCTCGTTATCCAGATACTAAGGTGCAAGTGGTTTATCGTCGCGTCGCGATTGCGACCCGGATGATGAAACAATATCCCACACAGCCAGTTGATATTGTGATGTCGTCATCGGCTAATTTTTTCCATCATCTAGATAGAGAAGGGCTACTGGCACGATTACCCGTCAATTACGAAACGCCAAAATGGTTAACGCGCCATAGTGATATCTTAAACGACAAGATAACCACGGTTGGCTATTCCGGTATTGGTATTATGAGCAATACGCAATACCTACAAAAACTGGGTATTCCAGCACCTAAAAGCTGGGTTGATTTAAGTGATCCGATTTACCAAGGGCACTTAACTATGACCACTCCAGCGAACTCTGGCACGATGCAATTGATGGTGGAAAATGTGCTACAAGAGTACGGCTGGGAGCGTGGATGGCAGATCCTACTCGAAACCAGTGGTAATCTTTCCTCTATTTCGGCACGGAGTTCTCGTGTCAGTGATGCTATCGCCAGAGGCATTGTAGGGGCTGGTCCAATTATCGATAACTACGCTTTTAATCATCAGAAACGCTTTGATTTTGTCGAATTTAGCTATTTTGATAAGTCGATTATTTTACCGGCTTATGTTGCTATTGTTGCCGAAAGCAGTAAAAGAGACACAGCAGCCAAATTTATTGCCTTTCTTTTATCGGATGAAGGACAAGAGATCATCTATAAAAGTGATATGGCAAAGATCCCATTAAGCAAAGAGATTTTACGTAATAACGATGAACTTGCTAATAACACCGAATTTATTTTAAACAGTAATGAGGCTTATCGTCGTAGTGAAGTCGTTAATGCGTTATTTGATCAAATGATCACCCATAATTTTCCGTTAATGCGCCAAGTTTGGAATGATATCCACGAAGCAGAAAGACAGGAAAATAAAACGCCAGAACGTATTTCTGCCATTAATAAAGCGCGAAAAATAGCAAGTTCAGTGCTTATTAGTGAAAAAGAGGCTAATTCTCCTACATTACAAGCGTTATTTATGAAAGAAGCTGATCAGCGAGAATACTCTGATCAAGCATTAGCTGTGTTGTATCAATGGCGTACATTAGAAGCTGAAAGGCTTGAACAAGCACTGGTTTTATTGAAAGAGACAAAATCACCCTAACCGCCTTGTGGTTCAAATATACAGCAGGAAGCGCTGTTTTTATGAAAGGTATTACGGATGAAATTATTAGTGCCTAAACAATTTGGCAAACTAGGTAGACGCCTGTATATGGCGTTTATCTTTAGTTCTTTACTCACCTTATTGATTGGTGTGGTTATCTTTTTTATGTGGGGAAAACTGGCGACACAAATTAATGCGTCAGTGGGAGAGTCTCTGCCGATGTTAACCACCAGCTATACCATGGAACGTTATAGCACCAATTTACAAATGCTATTAAAAGAGCGAGAGCAAACACAGAGAAAATCGATTTCAGAGCAACAACAGCAGGAAATTCATCAGTTATTAGATAATTTGCGTGAGTTTCCTATTGAGCAAAAGCCACAGCGTGATTTTTATACTCAACTTGTTGATGAGCTATCGGCGCTTATTAATCAACAAGATGTGTTATTGGATAAACGACGTGAATTAGAAAACCGCCTTGCCCAATTATTAGGGCAATTGGCGTGGATGCATGACGCTGTTGGTGAAGACATTAAACCGCTACTGAATGAAATTGAGTGGCATGTCAGCCAAATGCTCAATGAAAAAAATGTGCAGGAAAACAGCCTACAACTCCTATTGGAATCAACGCTGTTACAAGAGTTGTTTACGACCGAAAATGAATTAATCAGCTTAGTTGAAGAGATTGCTCACCAACGTTATAGCCGTGATATTGATGTCGCTTTCCATTATATCAGCGTCAAAATTGATGAAATAATTGCTTTAAATCAGAAACTAAAAAGCTATCCATCGACAATTGCTCATCGCCAAGTATTACAAGAGATTATTGCGATCACCCGTTATGACGGTGATATTTATCAAACACTGATTGATGATGTAGATAACGAGAAAAAGCTCAAAGCATTAACCCCTGAACTCAATGAAAAATTATCACAATTTGATAATGCTGTAAGAGGCAATGTTTTTGCTACCAGTGAAGCGCTAAATAAGCTTAATGATAATACCCGTAAGCTAATGGCAACGGGGAAAATTGTTATTGTTGTCATTATTATTGCATCACTATTGCTGAGTATTATTGTGATGAAAATCTTGATTGATAGAAGACTTATTGCAAGATTGAATAAACTTAGTGATGACTTAGCGCATGTTGCCAAAGGTCATTTAACCGAGCCTGTACTGATTGAAGGGCAAGATGAGATTGGTCTGTTAAGTCGGCGACTTCGCCGATTTTGGCGTCAAATGAAAGAAGTTGAAACCAGCAATGCGTTAAATCTTATTAATAATACCGATGCAAGCTTAATTACCTGTCACCACGATGGCAGAATGGAAACCGTTAATCCAAGTGCGGCAATGTTATTAGGAACAGGAAAAGAGCAAAGTAATAAGCCACTTTGGTTACTGTTTAGTGGTGAAGCGAGCACCATGCTGAAAGCGCAATTTAGCTCAACCAGTCAGCTTTATCGCTTCGGGCAAAGTGAATGTACCATTCGAATGGTAAAAGAAGGCGAGCCGCATTTTTTACAATTTAATATTCGAGAATATCCGCATAAAGACGAACACAAATATATTGTGACTATCACGGATATTACGCGCCAAGAGCTAAGCCGATTAGAGCTTCAACGGCTGGTGACATTAAAAACACAAGATTTACAGGATAAAAACCAGCAATTAAATGAAGAGATATTGCGCCGCGAACAGGCACAGAAACATTTAATTCAGACACAAGAAGAGTTAGTACAAGCTGCTAAAATGGCCGTTGTAGGGCAGGCGATGACAAGCCTTGCACATGAGCTTAATCAGCCACTCTCTGCAATCAACACCTATCTATACAGTGCAAAACTGACTATGCAGATGGGCAAATATGATCAATTACCTGATTCTATCGAACGTATTGAAAAGCTGTGCGCGCGAATGAATCGAATAATCACTGCATTACGTAATTTCTCACGTAAATCTTCGTCTGAAATTAGCTTTGTTTCAGCGCCGTTAAAGGAGCTAGTAGATAGCGCGATGGTGCTGGTGGAGTCCCGCTCTAAACGAGAGCAGTGCATTATTACCAATAATATTCCTGATGAATTAACCATTTGTGCAGACCCGACACAAATTGAACAAGTCTTGGTTAACTTGTTTGTTAATGCAATGGATGCCATTGCGGGTGTTGGTGAAAGCCAAATTACAATTGATCTTTTATCTGTTGATCCTAAACGAAAATTAGTGGCGATTGCCGACAGTGGAAAAGGATTCAATTCAGACGTTTTACCAAAACTATTTACCCCATTTACAACCACAAAAGATGTGGGGCTTGGGTTAGGGTTATCCATTTGCCGTTCAATTATGCAACGGTTTGGTTATGAAATTTACTTGGCCTCTACATTAAACGGTGGCGCCATGGTTGTTTTGGAGTTTACAGATGACACAATCACACATGCCTGATATCGATGTTTTATTAATTGATGACGATGAAGATATTCTTGAATCTTATCGTCATTTACTCAATCTTGCGGGAATGGTTGCTAGAGTAACCGACTCACCAGAAAAAGCACTAAGCCTGTTAACACCAGAATGGCAGGGGGCTGTTGTACTTGATATTTATATGCCAGCAATGAATGGCATGGAAGTATTAGAGCGGATTAAACACATTGACTCTCGTATTCCGGTTATCATGATCACAGGGCATGGCGATATACCGTTAGCCGTAGAAGCGGTAAAAAAAGGGGCTTATGATTTTATTGAAAAACCGATTAATCCACCTGTTTTCTTAGAGTTAGTGGCAAAGGCACACAAAGAGCGTCAATCTATTCTTTCTCTTAGAAATGCGGTAATAAGTACCACACAAGAGCGATTAGTGGGAGACAGTGCGCAAATCACTGCAATTAGAGAACAAGTACAACAAATCGCAGATATAGATAAAGATTTAATGATAGAAGGTGAGATGGGAACAGGGCGACATCTTCTTGCGCAACTATTGCATGAATTAAGCCCGCATAGTGATAAAGCTATTCAAACCGTCGATTGCCAAAATTTAGCGGATATAAAACAAGTTATTGCCCAAATTGAAGCAGATGAAGTCGGAACACTGATTTTACGTTCCCCTTATGATTTGTCATCAGAAGCACAACGCTGGTTAAGTTCTTATCTGTTAGATATGGAGCGTCAAGGAAAGCGCCATTTTAGAACAATTGCGATTTTAGAAAATAATACTCAGCAACTGGTAACAGAAGGGCGATTGATCCCTGAATTCTATTACTATTTTTCACAAATCACTTTTTCACTGCCTCCGTTAAGTGCTAGACGCCCAGATATTATTCCGTTATTTAGAGCTTTCTTACGACAAAGCGCACAGCGACTCGGTATTGCAGTACCCAAGATTGATCGTAATTATCTCGATATTTTAAAACGTTACGATTGGCCGGGTAATATTCGTGAGTTACGAAATGTTGCTGAATTATATGCGGTAGGCATTGTGAAAATGGTTGATAGTGAACAACATCGAGCCATTATTCCACCTGAAGGTCCTTTGGATAATCTTGTGGATGAGTATGAACGTCGATTAATTGAAGATGCGTTATATTTATTTGCGGGACGTGTGAGTGATGTGGCGGATTATTTGGGTATTCCACGTAAAAAGCTGTATTTACGAATGAAAAAACATGATCTTGATAAAGATAGCTATAAACCAAAAGTGTGATTTATCCGCTATTTAATAACAAAGAAGCGCCATACAGGCGCTCTTTCAGCGTTTTCTTTTGTTGCTATTATTCTTAAAATTATATTAAGAGTTAAATATAAAAAATAAAGTGTCTTTATTTGACTGTCATAATGGTATTTTTGATATAGCGGTTGATTTTTTATTTTTTATAAAATAGATAAAATAACAAAGTAAAAAAATAGTTACTAAATATTATTATCTCTCTTATTGTGAATATTATTTTTTATTTATGTTAAAAGGGATTTTATTCTATAATTGACTATATTAAAAAGAGTGCTCATTAAAAGAGTCTCATATTTATTTTGTCTCTATAATTTATTTTTTATTCATTATTAATAATTAATTAATGATATTGAAATATATCGTCATAATTAGATTGTCTAATTTTTAATTAAATAAGAGAATATAATTTAATTCCTCAATTAAGATGAATCCTAAGTGTTATTGTATATATATTGGGTTTATCGTTTCAGCAAAAATCAATACACTAAATAACTATCACTTTACGTTATAAAAATCCAATATAATCCGTTTATTTGGTTTTTTTATTTAATTTACTTAATATAAGTGTTAATGATGGTGTCTTTCTTCTTTACTAAGTAATAATATCTAGTTCATGTGTCATTTTAGTTTAAAATACTTTAAGTGCTCATTTAAAGAATTGTTTCAATTGATAACTATCCTTCAGTTTTACTAATAATATCCTTTTCTGACTTTTGACTTAATTTACACCTTTTGCGAGTATTTCATTGCAAAATAAGTAAAGAAACATAATTTAAATCTGTTTTTTTGCTTTAAATTTTGACTCTTACTTTCTGATCAAAGTTTATTACTTATTTATATGTCTAATTAAGATGTTTTTATTAATTAAGGAACTTAATTTCTAAAATATTTAAAAGTGACGTTTAAAAAAGTTAATGCGATTAATTTATTTCATAAATTAATTTTAATATGAATGCACAAAGGACGCATTCGTAGGATATCCCCTATCTTGGTTTTATAAATCAATATCAATGGATCTGTGAATTTTAAATTGTAGAAAGGCGGTGAGGTTTTATTACCTATCGCTTATTTAGTCAGAAACCAAGAAATATCAATATCTTTATGTGTATAAAGGAAATGTTATGAAATTTACTAAATTAGCTTTAGGTGTTGCGTTATCTTTAGTTGTTGCTGCTCCAAGCTTTGCTGCAGATCCAGCGGAAAGCCGTGAAGGTAAAGTACGTTTTACGGGCTTTATCAATGATGTTCCATGTTCAATCGATGATAAAAGCTTAGATCAAACTGTTAAGTTTGGTGAAATTGCATTGCATGAACTGACCAGCAATAAATTCCGTTCAGATAGCGAAAACTTCGATATTATCCTGAAAAACTGCTCAACTGAAACTTACAAAACTGCAAAAGTATCATTCACTGGTGCAACGGTAAGTGGTTTTGACGGTTATACCGGCGAATTACTGGGCTTAGGTGGCAAAGTACAAAACGCAGGTATCGTTATCACTGACCGTGGTAATAATCCAATTACTTTTGGCCAAGGCTTCCCAGTAGCAGGTCACGCTTTAAATAATGGCGATGGCTCTGTCACTACTCTGCAATTCTCAGCTTATGTGAAAGGTAATGAAGCAGATGATAAGAAAGCAACAACAGGTTCTTTCGACACAGTAGCTAACTTCAAAGTTATTTACGAATAATTGTTGTTTTTTTATTTAATAAGATGTGTGGCGTCTAGACGCCATGCATCTCATTAAGATTATCTTCTGTTAATAATGCTGAGGATGGCATAGCAAAATGAAAAGCATGAAAATAAATACGATCACAAAAGTAATGCTTTTATTCTTTGTTCCTTTTTCGTTGCCTGTTTTTGCAGAAGAAGCCGTCGATTTTAATACCGATTTCTTAACAGATAAGGGTATTGAAAATACCGATTTTACTAAATTCTCTTACGCAAACTATATTCAGCCGGGCACTCATTTACTGGCGACCGACGTTAATAAACAAAGAGTAAGAAATGAAGAACCTACTTTATTTTTTGCCCCAGATTACAACGCAGAATTATCTATTCCTTGTATCACCCCAGAGGTTTATCCCCTTTTAGGCTTAAAATCTGAATGGGAAAAAAAAGTCACCTGGCTAACAACAAATAATACCCAGTGCCTTGATTTTCGTTCAGTACCAAATATGAATGCTGTGGGTGATCTCTACACCGGTATTTTAAATGTTAGTATTCCTCAGGCCTTTATGGAATATCAAGATCCTAGTTGGGACCCCCCGTCACGTTGGGATGATGGTATTGCAGGGTTCTTTCTTGATTACAATATGAGTAATCGCCTTATTCGATATGAAAACAACGGCAAAGGAACCGAAACGGGAACCAATATTAATGGTGTAATGGGCATTAATATGGGAGCTTGGCGTTTTCGTTCAGATTGGCAAGCCTCAGGCGGTAATTTAAATAGCAGCGATAAATCATGGCGTTGGAACCAGCTTTATCTTTTTCGTGCCATTCGCTCTTTAGGTGCAAAATTAACGTTAGGTGAACAATATCTCTCATCAGAGCTTTTTGATAGCTTCCGTTATCTTGGTGCTTCATTAGAGAGTGATAACGCAATGATCCCACCGCGTTTACAGGGCTATGCGCCTGAAATTGCAGGGGTTGCAAGAACTAATGCCACGGTTATTGTGCGTCAAGATGGCCGTATTGTTTATCAAAATGAAGTCAGCCCTGGACCATTTCGAATTCAAGACGTCAATACATTTGGGGGCGGTACTTTAGATGTTGCTATTGAAGAGCAAGATGGTTCTGTTCAAACATTTAAAGTAGAAACGTCACGTTTAGGAACACTAACAAGACCGGGGCAGTTTTTATATAAGTTGGTCATGGGTAAGCCAACTAAAAATGAACATGACACTGAAGGCCCTGCATTTTCATTAGGCTCTTTCTCATGGGGGGCTGCGAATAACACCACAGTTTATGGCGGGTTATTAGCCTCAACAGAATATCAAAATATTGCGTTAGGTTTAGGGCAAGACTTAGCTCCATTTGGGGTGCTTTCCTTTAATATTTCAGCTTCACGCGCTGAGATAGGCAGTAACTTTGATGATAAAACGCTATCAGGAACGTCTTATAACGTTACTTATTCAAAGCAATTCGATGAAATAAATAGTCAGATTACCTTTGCGGGCTATCGCTTCTCTCAACGTGACTATTTAAGTATGACTCAGTTTTTAGATGGTCGTTATCGTGGGCTTCATATCGACAGTGGTAAAGAGCTTTATACAGCCATCTTTGGTACGGCTTTTCCTGATTACAATATCAATACGTATTTAAACTATTCTCGCCAAACCTATTGGAATCGACCTTCAACTGATAACTACAGTTTTACGGTTTCCAGCTATTTTGATTGGGCTAGTTTTAAAAATCTATCTATTAACTTATCTGCTTATAAAGTGGAATCAAGCCATAACAATGACGAAGGTGTTTATGTGTCATTGGGTGTACCGCTAGAGCGTAATGACGCCAATATTAGTTATTCGGGATCGTTTAATCGTCATAATACTAGCAATACCGTTAACTATTATGAGCGGCTGAATGAAAGAAGTACCTATAACTTATCTGCGGGTACTTGGGATAGCGATAAAGTTAATCTTTCAGGTTTCTATAATTATGACGGTAATTTAACAAAACTGACGACAAGTGGAACTTATACCCAAAATAACCAAAGTGCATTATCGATGCAATTAATGGGGGGAATAACACTTACTCCAGAAGGTGGTGCATTCCACCGAGTCACTTCAATGGGAAATTCACGCATATTGGTTGATACCAATAATGTTCAAGACATTCCGATTAAAACAGGTTTAACGCCAATTGAAACCAACCGACATGGCAAAGCAGTTTTAATGGGGGTGCAAAACTACTCTCGTAGCAATATCACCATCGATATTAATAATCTTCCGGAAAAAGCGGATGCCGTTCAATCGTCACAATATGCCACCTTAACCGAAGGGGCGATTGGTTATCGTAAATTCCATGTGATTGAAGGTGAGAAAGTGTTAGCGGTGATCACGATGGCTGATAAGAAACATCCTCCTTTTGGTGCCAGTGTTTATAACAAAGATAAATTAGAAGTTGGCATTATTTCAGATGACGGTTTTGTTTATTTATCCGGTGTAAAAGCGGGTGAAACTTTAGATCTTGTTTGGAATGGTGAAACTTGCCAATTCCAATTACCTCAGGTGCTAGAAAATAATTTAAGCAACATGTTGTTGCTTCCTTGTAAGTAATTAAATTTAAGTCAACGGTGAATGAAATGAAATATATCAACATAAAAACATTAAGCGCTATCGTTACACTTTGCCTTTTTTCTCAATCCGCTTATTCCGCTATCGCCTTAGATAGAACGCGTGTTTTATATAATGAAGGTGAGCGCTCAGTCAGTATGGTTTTAGAAAATGAAAATGAATCTAAACCTTATTTAGCACAATCTTGGCTTGAGAATAGCAAAGATGAAAAAATTAATTCTCCTTTTGTGGTAACACCGCCAGTTCAACGTATAGAAGCGGGTAACAAAAGCCAAATTAAAATTCAGGCATTACCAGCAACCAATATGTTGCCTACAGACAGAGAAAGTATTTATTACCTTAATGTTCGTGAAATTCCACCTCGTAGTGATTCTCCCAATGTGTTGCAAATTGCATTGCAGACAAAAATTAAAGTGTTTTATCGACCAAAAAGCATTGTTGCACCTAGCCGTTTAGAGGCTAATCCAATGGAAAAAGACATTGTGATTGAAAAACAGGGGAGTCATTACAATGTAAAAAACCCTTCACCTTATTATCTGACTATCACCAAAGTGAGAAAAAATAATACGGAGGTTAATGGTTTTGAAGCCGTGATGATTGAGCCGTTTGGTCAACGTCCATTAGGGGCAAAAGTGGGTGATTTAGGTGCGGCACCCTCCATTGAATACCTCAATGATTTCGGTGGATTAGTTGAATTAACATTCCAGTGTCGCGGAGATATTTGTTCAGCAAATATCAAAGATAAGAAGGCGTAATATTATGCTTATATTCCGAGGTGTAATACTTTTTCTTTGTATGAGTTTTCTCGCTCCTTCTGTATGGGCTGTTTCTGGTTTTTTAAGATTGACAGTGAGCGGGAGTGTGGAGTCACGTCCTTGTAAGGTTAACGATGGTAAACCTATCGAAGTGAATTTTAATGATGTGATGACCACAAGAATAGAAAACGAAAATTATAAACAAAAAATGGATTACACCTTGGATTGTAAAACAACGGGTGATCCAAGTATGTCATTGAAATTTACGGGCGACGGTGCTGGATTTGATACGCGTTATTTAAAAACAAGCGTGACAGATTTAGGCGTGTTATTTAAAACCGCTGATACCAATGTTTATATGACAGAACCGTTTAAGTTTAACTATCAAACTCGACCAGAGCTTTATGCGGTACTGGTGAAAAAAAGTGGCGCCACACTACCAACCGGCTCCTTTACTGCAACTGCAACTATGCAGGTTTATTACAACTAACAGAGGAATAAACAACATGCGTTATTATCCATTCCTCATTATGTTATTTTTATTTTCTGTATTTTCTTCACCCAGTTTGGCAAAAGATAATGAAACACAAGTACTGATTAAAGGTAATTTATTAACGCCACCTCCTTGCAAAGTAAATGACGGCAATATGATTGAGGTGAACTTTGGTCCTGTGGCGATAAAAACGATCAAAGGCTATGACCAAAAAAGAGAAATTAATTACCAAATTACTTGTGAAGAAAATTTAAATAACTGGAATATGTATTTATCGATTGATGGTAATAAAAGTAGCTTCGATCCTAATGGGCTGAGAACCAATATTAATGAATTAACCGTAAAATTTATGATGGGTGATTCCATTATTGATTTAAATAAAAAATATTCGGTTAATTTGAATAACCCTGAAAAAATTTGGGCCGTATTGGTGAAAAAAGAAAATAGTGAACTGGCACCGGGTAATTTTACCGCGGGTGGCACCTTGTTTGTGGAGTACCAATAATGAATAAATCAATGTTATCTAGTTGTATTATTGGTAGTTGTTTATTATTTTCATCTTCTGTCTTTGCGGCTGAAAACCTTAATATTTTTGGTTCATTAATTATTGCACCTTGCAAAGTTTTACCTGAGCACTCTCAGGTTGATGTGGTATTTGATGAAATTCGCTTGGATGATATTTATAAAAGTTATTTTGAATTCGAGAAAAAGGATTTCAAAATTATTTTATCAGAGTGCGATATTTCTATTGCCAAGCAAGTGAAAATAAAATTTGAAGGGGCAACGCATAATGAACTTGCCGGATTATTAGCATTAGACGATAGCGCTAATAATCCTGATTTAGGAATAAAAATTACGACTAAAGAGGGTATCCCTATTAAATTAGGGGATTACACGGGTTTATATAATATTCCTAATAATGGCATTTTTGAGCTTAATTTTATTGCTTATTTGCAAGCGACAGCAAAAGCGATCGCAGACAAGTCAATTAAACCGGGGCATTTTTCTGCTACTGCCGTGTTTTCTTTGAAATATGAGTAAAAGATAATGAAAAAAATACAGCAAATTTTAAAGTTATTAATTGTACTATGCAGTTTTTCACTATTTAGCGTACAAGCGGGTTATTTTACTTATATTACTAAATCCGGTCCCTCTCCAGAAATTAAAGGGAATATTCGTTACGACTATGTATTGGAATATTGGACAGAAATAGGATTTACGCCAAACCCTTGTAAAAGTTTAGGTTTGAGTGGTCGGTGTTATATTCAATTAAATCACTTCCACTCAAAACCTAATAAGGGAGGAACGGGTACTGAGCATCGGGCAAGATGGCGGTGCGATGTCGATTTACAGCATTTAAGCTCTATGGCTGAAATACGCGATGTGGCTGTTAACCAATGCGGGCTGACTTTCCCTTATGTGAATTATAGTACCCATGCTGGATCTGTTACTGTTGATGAATGTATTGCTTTTTTTATGACGAGTAGCCCAACGGGGGGAAGCGGAAGAATGGTACCGGGTGGTGTATGTGGTATTGCTCCACCGCCTGAAGGTAAATGTGCATTTATTTCTAATAATCTTACTATTTCACATGGTGTACTTGATGTGACACAAGTTAATGGTAATGAGGTGGAAGAACAATTTGCGCTCACTTGTAATGAAACTATGCCAGTAAAAATTACCAGTTCGATGGAAGAACATTATTTAAACTTAAAACCAGATGGCAGCATCCGTTCTTTTTTAACGTTAAATGGTTCACCTGCATCAATTGGTACACAAGTTAACGCAATCAAGAATGAATACACCTATGTGAGAGTATTATCAAAACTTCAAGCTAATGGCACTCCGTCATTAGGTAACTTTAGTGGTACTACGACATTGGTATTATCAATACCTTAATAAAATTAGAAGAGTCAATAATGACCTAGATTGATAGCGTTTTTCGTTGACTTACCCGCACATTATTGTGCGGGTTTTTTTTATGCGGTTAATTTGAAAAGAGGTTTATAGCATTACCGGTTCAATAACTAATTCGCCCTTATTCGTATCTAATTTTAACTTTTGGGAGTCAGTGACTTTTAATAGCGTAGATCCTAAATTGACTAACATAGGTAAGCGCATTTCAGCCGCGATAATGGCGCTGTGAGAGCGACTATCACCGTTTGCTAAAGCAATACCGACCAATTGACTATCAACTAATTGAATTAATGTGGAAGGGAAAAGCTCTTTTGCGACCAAAATAGCGGGTTGTGAAGGGGTAAAGCTTGGACGAGTTTTATCTTGTAAATGATAAAGTACTTGATTACGTAGATCACGAAGATCAAGTTCACGCGCGCGTAAATAAGGATCGGTGAGTGCGCAATACACCTGCGCTCTTTCCTGCATTTCATCCGACCAACTTTGCTGGGCGCTGATCTTCTCTGCTCTGATGCGATCAATCACGCTTATTATTAACTCATCATCATCTAACATCATGATATGACCGTTAAAAATAGCACCAATATGCTCACCTAATTTTTGGCTAGCTTTATTGGCACTTTGTTTTAGTGCTTTTAGCGTACTCTTTATGGCAAAATTAAATTTGCCAATTTGAACATCAATATCAATCGGCTCTGATAAATTTTCAGCGGGTGATAGCTCTATTTCATGCCAAACAAAAGCGGGTGCTTTAATTTGAGATACAGGGGCCAAAAGACCTTTTAATGTTATGGTATTAGGATCAGAAGATAGCTCCTCACCAAAGCCATTTTGGGCAAGTTTAAGAAAAGCCGCAATCGCTTCATCTTCTTGTTCACCAGAGGCAATTAGCGTTATTTCATCGCCTTGACGAATTTGTATTAATGAAAGCTGATTTAAACTGAGAGGATTAATACGTCTATCCCCTTTAACTAATTGATAATCAGCCTGAAAAGAAGAAAGCACCTCAACTAACGTTGCCGCGGGTCTTACGTGTAAACCATGAGGATTACGAACTACCCAACTCGCCTCTTTACCGTGAATTTTGACAGGGGCATTAATATCACTTTTAGGTTGAACGAAATTTTCACCAAGTTGGATTTTCTTTGGATATAAAGAATTTGAAGCTTCTTCAATCACTTTTTCTAGTGATGCCCCAGAAGAAGCCGCTACAACTGCTGCAAGAGTGCCTTCAACTAAGGGCGCTGAGCAAAGAGTGACTTTCTCAGCTAGTTCTGGATCAAGTAACTCAATTGCCGTTTCTGCACTTAAGATAGCACTGCCTAAATCCATCATCACAACAATGGACTGTGCTTGTGAAAGCGATTCTATCGCCGTCATAATTTTAACGGCATCAGTACCAATCGCATATTCTTCATCGTTGATACCTGCGGCAACCGCAAGTTGGCAATGAGCCGGATTAAGCATCTGACTGGCAAGTTCTGCCACACCATCAGCGAGATGTTTACTATGAGAAACAATAACAATATTTATCATGGTAGACCTTTATTGGTTGCTTATATTGGTTGCTTGGTCAGTTATGCATTAATGCTATTTGCAAGGGCTTGTATCATCAGTACCACCGAAGCACTGCCAGGATCTTTATGCCCGATACTGCGCTCACCTAAGTAGCTTGCTCGTCCTTTTCGTGCTTGCATCGCAATGGTATTTTCAGCTGCTTTTTCAGCGACAACTTGTGCTTGAGCGATAGCTTCTTTGATAGAAAGGTTTTGTTCATTCGCGTGTTTTAATGACTCAACCACTGGCCACCAAACATCACACATGGTTTTGTCATTTGGCTCTGCTTTTCCTCGGCTTACAATGCCTTCTACACCTTCTGTTACCATTTCAACAAGTTGATTAAGTTCTAGGCTTTGCAATGAAGCAGTAGGTTTAGCTGCACGAATAAAGAAGGTGCCAAATAGGGGACCACTTGCTCCGCCAATATTTGAGAGCAATGTCATGCCCGTAGTTTTGAGGATAGTGCCGATATCTTGCCCTTCAAATTCAGGGAGTTTTTCCTGCACTTTTCTAAAGCCACGGTTCATATTTAAACCGTGGTCAGCATCACCAATTTCACGATCTAAATCCGTTAAATAATCACTATTTTGTTCAAACAGTAGCGCACATTGTTGTAACCAAAGAATAATTTGAGCACGAGTTAAAGCCATTTTTTTGTTCCTTTTCTTGTTATTAAAGACTTATTTCACCATTGCTGGCGTATTTACAGGGGCATCCCACAAGGTAAGTAATTCGTTATCAACTTTTAATAACGTTATTGAGATCCCTGTCATATCGAGCGAAGTGCAATAAGAACCAATTAAAGAACGTTCGATGGTTAAGCCAAATTTTTCACAGCATTGAGTTAAACGGTTATAAACACCATAAAGTTCAGATTGTGGTGTGGCACCAAGGTTATTAACTAAAACAATGACGCGATCGCCAGATTTTAACGGCTGTTTTTCCTGAGCCTCATCAATCCAACTGCCGTTTTCACGATCCCAATTGCGGATCACTCGTTGATAGTGACCATTCTCAATTAAGGTATTAAACATGGCATCAACAGTATCGTTGAGGGACGTAAATTTACGACGGTCAATACCTGGTTCACCGTGAATACCGACACCAAACTCCATTTCATTTTCAGGTAAAGTAAAAGAAGGTTTTCCTGCGGCTGGAACGGTACAGGCTTCCAAGGCAATACCAATAGAAAAACCATTGTTATTAATGTGATGACCTAATTTAACCAGTTCATCAAGAGAGTCACCCCTTTCAGCCGCCGCACCCAGCAGTTTTTCGATTAAAACGGTATTGGCAACACCACGGCGTCCTGCGGTATATAAGCTATCTTTTACCGCCACATCATCATCAACTAATACCGTTGCGATTTTTACACCATCGTCATGAAGCAGTTCTGTCGCTGTTTCAAAGTTAAGCACATCACCGGTGTAGTTTTTCACGATCATTAAAACGCCTTCACCGCTATCAATCTCTTTGGCGCAGTCATACATTTTATCAGGTGTTGGTGACGTAAATATTTCACCGGGGCATGCACCATCAAGCATTCCTTTACCAACAAAACCTGCATGCATGGGTTCATGCCCGCTACCACCGCCAGATAACAGAGCCACTTTACCTTTTACTGGAGCATCTTTGCGTGTGACATAAAAAGAGGAGGGATGAAATTTGATTTCAGGATGGGCTTTTGCAAAGCCTTGTAGTTGTTCAGATAACACATCATCAACTCGATTAATCAGCTTTTTCATCTTAAATGGTCCATTTGAAATTTGTGTTTAGTCTTCAAACCATAAATTAGGTTTCTGGTTTGGGGGGCTGACAAATTATTTATTAAAGGATTGGCAAACACGGCATCAATAGAGGTGTTTGTTTTATTTAAAACATAAGAATTATTTTTATTTAGCTTAAAAATGAATCTACATCATTTATCTTTCTATAAGAATAGGTTAGTCAAATAACCTGCCAGAATGAGAGCAAGATCATAAAAATAAATGAAAAAAAGAGTATCTGTTCGAGATGGCTACATGCTTTGTAAAAGAGTAAGTGCTTTCTCTCGTTGTTCTGGAGAAAGATTTTTGATCACATCTAATAACAACGTATCTTTGTTTTTTGCACTTGGCATAAGGGTGTGACTAAACGTGAGGTTTAAAACAAAGGTATGCCCGCATTCAGGATCACGACAAGCACAATAGAGATCCGATAACTCTTTGTGTTTACGATTACTTTTTTTTATAAGCGCTTTTTCGCCACATTCAGGACAATAAATAGTAAGGACACGCATGTTATGTTTCTCTTTATTATCAGTTCTATTATGTCTTCTATATTAGCTTAAATTTGTATTATAACCAGTATTATTATTGTTTTTTTATGTAAATAATTGTTTTAACGTGATTAAAAGACAATAAAACAAGTTAAATTGTTTTAAATGGGCGAGTTAATTCGGTTATTGTCGGATAAGCACGCATAACCGAGGTTAACCGAACAAACTTACTAGCCTGAAATACAAACTTTGTAGATAATGGCTCCACGTTAAATCATACGGAGATAAACAACATATTGAATTTATTGTTTATTGTTTGTGTTGGTTTTCAGTGTAAGTAGAAAAGAATAGACAAGGATGTCTATTACAAGTTAACAAGGAAGTGCGTAAAAATACTTTTCAATAGTTGAGGGGGCGTGTGAAAGGATTTCGCATCGCGCTTAAGCGAAAAGTGTTAAAAGCTGATTTTTATAATAAAAAGTCGATGAAATAAATTTTGTCTCGAATGACTAGGGAGTTAGGTCATGTTCAACACACAAGCGTTATATGCATGGATTGCACTACTGGCGTTTAGTTTGGGTTGGATTGCTCAAGGATGGCATCGAGACAATATAGCGTTGGAACAGCGGATGTTAATAACGGCAATCGAAGATCAAGCAAACATGGATGCTTGTCTTGATCTTCAACTTTTTTCTTCAGATATTTGTATGAGGAATGTGTCAGAAATAAAATCAATTTTTTCTTTATTGCACCATCAATATAATCAAGAAATAGCAAAGGCAGATTTTGAAAATCATTGTATTAATACAGATTTTATTACGGTATTTAATAATACGCGATGTGAAGTGGGAGGTTTTTATTTAGGAAGTATTTCTGTTTATTAATAAGTCTTGGTAATGTGTTTCATTTTTTACTTCTGCTTTTTATTCATTTGTGTCTTTTCCTCGGGTTTGTTCTATTTTTTGAAAGATTATTCTGATGCTAAATAAAGTAAATATTTATTTTATTTTTATTAAACGCGTTGCATTTCTTATTTTATCTTCTTTTATCTTATTAACCTATTGATTTTAAAGTGTATAAATAAAATCTAAATAAAGTGTTATTATTTCTAAAATTCCAAATATAATTTTGTTTATAACTATTTAAAAAATATAAATGGTTATCTTTAGAATATATACAAAATAAAAAAGTTATTTTTTATTTAGCTAAATAAATTGAATAAATAACGTGTTATATCAATAGTTCATTAAAGATTAATCTCTATAATTTGGCTTTAAGTGACTAGACGCTAAATTTATCATTATAATAAATCATCAAAATGAACTTTAAACGCTTTATTTTTAAACGACTTATCCAAGTTGTTCCTATGCTTATTATTGTCAGTATATTGGCATTTATATTAAGCCATATTTCAGCAGGTGATATTGCTGAAATTACCTTACGTAGCAAGGGAATTATTCCAACACCGGACAGTATTGCCGCGGTGCGAACAGAGCTTGGATTAGATAGACCTCTGTATATTCAGTACTTAAGTTGGTTGGCACACACCTTACAAGGTGATTTTGGCACATCGATTCAATCCGGTTTACCTGTCAGCCAAGAAATTATGGATAGATTTCCAGCAACGTTAAAATTAGCGTTGGTTTCCACATTATTTGCCATCATTTTATGTGTCCCTATCGCGTTAGTTTCTGTGCGTTTTAAAGATACACCGATTGATCATGGTATTCGGTTCTTAACCACAGTTGCAGCAACCTTACCTGACTTTTGTCTCGGATTATTACTACTGTATATCTTTGCAATCCAATTACACCTTGCGCCAGTGATTGCTGGCGACAGTATGCAAAATATTCTCTTACCTGCTTTAACACTGAGTGCCGGTTATGCCGCTATGTATACCCGTATTTTACGTAATAATTTAATCGAAGTGAGTTATACCGATTATATTCGAGCGGCTAGAGCAAGAGGTTTAGGTAAAACAGCGGCACTTTTTCGCCATGGTTTAAAAAATGCAGTCTTACCTTGTATAACTTTAATTGGCGTGAATTTTGGTAAGTTGTTAGGTGGGCAATTCGCTTGTGAAACTATTTTTTCATGGAATGGTATTGGTAAATTTGCCGTAGACAGTATTCGTCTTAAAGATTTACCTGTTATTCAAGGATATATCGTTGTTGTAGCGGTGACCTACATTGTTATTAATCTCTTGATAGACATGTTGTATGTGTTTATCGATCCAAAAATAATGATGGAGTGATAACGATGCAACTGAATTTTTTTCAGCGATTTTTACAACAACGTTTAGCGATGACTGGCGTTTTGATCATTCTTTTTTTAGTTATTTTGGGTATTTTTGCGCCTTATTTAGCACCTCATGATCCTTATTTGACTAACGTTAAATTAAAACTGATGAGTGCTAGCTTTGATTATCCATTAGGAACCGATCAGTTGGGGCGTTGTGTCTTTTCTCGCTTAATTTATGGTATTCGAACTAGCCTTTCGACGGCAGTACTTGCCACCGCATTAATGCTTAGTATTGGTATTCCATTGGGAATTTTAGCGGGATATGTCGGTGGAAAAACCGATAACGTGATTATGCGTCTTGTTGATATTGCATCAACATTTCCATCCAGTTTATTGGCATTGGCTGCGATAGGGATCACTGGTCCCAGTTTAATGACTATTTTATTGGTATTTATTACGCTTTGGTGGGCGCCTTTTGCTCGTATTATTCGTGGCTCTGTCATCGCTTTAAAAGAGAAAGATTTTATTCAAGCAGCGATATCTGTTGGTTCGCCTCATCGTCGTATCATATTTCATCACATTATTCCTAATGCCATGTCATCCATTATTGTTCTCGCCACATTGCGTATTGCAGCGGTGATCACACACGTTGCAGCATTCTCATTTATCGGTTTGGGATCACAACCACCGATTGCAGATTGGGGAGTGATGTTAAGTGATAGCCGGCAATATATGACGCAATATCCGATGATGATTATCTATCCTGCTCTCGCCATTATGTTGTCCGTTTGGGCGTTAAATATGATTGGTGAAGGGTTAAATGATGTCTTACAAAATAATGCGAAAGCCTTAGATTTGAAAAAACAGGAGGAAATTTAGATGCGCTCTAAACCTGTTTTATCCGTTAAAGGATTGACGACTGTTTTTCAACAACAAAAGAGTGAATTTGTCGCGGTCAATAATATCAACCTTGAACTTTATGCTGGAAAAATAACCGCATTAATCGGTGGCTCAGGAAGTGGTAAATCAGCAACGGCACTCTCTTTAATGAATTTAATTGATAAACCTGGAAAGGTTATTTCGGGTGAAATAACGTTATCAGGTGAAGTGATTTCAAATAAAAGCGAAAGACAGTGGCGAAATATTCGTGGGCAGAAGATTGCCATGATTTTCCAAGAGCCAAGAAGTGCCTTAAATCCTACGATTAAAATAGAAAAGCATTTTGCTGAATCGCTACCTCCTTTATGGCGTAAGAAATCAAAAACAGAAAAGCGACAGCGATATAAAGATATTTTATCTCGCCTTGGGTTAAGCCATGCAGATGAGTTGCTAAATAAATATCCATTTGAGTTAAGTGGCGGTATGTGTCAGCGCATTATGGTGGGAATGGGATTGTTATCTGAAGCCCCAGTTGTCATTGCCGATGAGCCAACGGCTTCTTTAGATCTCACTACGCAAGCCGCTATTTTATATGAAATTGATCGCTTGAAATCATTAGGGATCGCTATTTTGCTGATCACTCATGATCTGGGTATTGTGGCGCAAATGGCGGATAACGTTTATGTGATGTATCAAGGTGATATTGTGAGTTCAGGAAGTGCGACTCTACTTTTTGATAAGCCTCAGCATGAATATACCCAGCGCTTATTTTCAACAATAAAGCAGGGGGAATAAGATGCCATTAGTCGAAGTAAAAAACCTTTCCAAATATTATAAAAAAAATGGTGTCGTAACCTGTGCTGTTGCCAATGCCTCATTTTGTATTTATCGAGGAGAAACACTCGGTGTTGTGGGGGAATCTGGATGTGGAAAAACCACACTTGGCAAATTATTACTAAAATTAGAACAAAGTGATGACGGTGTTATTACCTTTTCAAAGCAAGAGATCACGCATTTTAGTTTTAAACAGATGCGCCAAGTCCGCCAAAATATGCAGATGATCTTTCAAGCCAGTGCCGATTCGTTTAATCCTTATTTTACCGTAGAACAAATTATTGCTGAGCCACTTATTAATTATAAAAATATGACTCGCCAAGCGCGGCAGCAACGTATCGGTAAAATATTAGAATTAGTCGGCTTAGATAGCACTTTTTTATCAAGACATTCTGATGCGCTTTCAGGTGGGCAAAAACAACGTATTGGTATTGCAAGAGCGTTAGTGCTGGAACCTGAATTTGTGGTGTGTGATGAAATTGTATCGAGTATTGATTTTGCGTTAAAACAGCAAATTCTCACGTTAATAAATACCCTTAAAAAGACATTACAACTGACCTATCTGTTTATTTCTCATGATATTTCTGCGGTGAACTTTGTGAGTGACCGTATTATTGTGATGTATCTTGGTCATATTGTTGAAGTTATTCCTAAAATGGATAACCGTGTTCAGCATCCATATAGTCAGGCTTTATTATCTGCCGTATTGCCAACGCATCCCACACAACGCACGCCTTTTAAACAACAGATCTACACCGATGCACCTAAAGTACTCACGGGATGCCCTTATTACCACCGTTGTTTAAATCGACAAGATATCTGTAAGCAACAAAACCCGCCTTTGATAGAAATTGCATCTGACCACTGGGTTGCATGCCATAAAATAATGCATTAATAACAATAAGATGGAAAGAGAAAAGAATATGTTTAAACAATTAATACATCGAACTTTATTGGTTGGTTTTCTTTCAATAACCGTATTAACGGGCTGTAATGATGAGAAACCAACAGAAAACACCACTCAAGTTGAACAGAAAAAAGAAGTTGTCGTTGCAATTTATCGCGATGGTGCGATGAATATGCTTGATGCTGCCAGTTATAACGGTCCACATTTTGTCTTTAAGATGATTTATGACGGTTTAACAGAAGATGGCGGTGAAGGTAAGATTATTCCAACATTAGCAACCAGTTGGGATATTTCAAAAGACGGTAAAACCTATACTTTTAAACTGCGCGAAAATGTGAAGTTTTCAGATGGTACTCCGTTTGATGCAGATGCGGTTATTTTTAATTTAAAACGTTGGGTGAATAATCCTCGTTATAGTCAAATTACCGCTACCTTAGTGGATTCAATGGAAGCCATTGATAAACATACGGTGCGTATTACTTACAAAAATCCTTCTTATCCTATTTTAATGGAAATGACCTATCCTCGACCTGTGCGCTTTTTAAGCCCCGCTTCGTTAGGTGAAGACGGTAAAACCTTTACTAAGCCGGTTGGAACAGGACCTTGGATGTTAGAAAGCTATGAAAAAGATAAAAGCTTTACGCTAGTACCAAATCCTTACTATTGGGGTGAAAAACCAAAGTTAGATCGTATTATCTTTAAAGTTGTTCCAGACGGTCAGGCGCGTATTTTTGCCTTACAAAGTGGTGAGGTAGATATTATTGGCGGTGATCTGATTGGTAAAATTCCAATGGGAAATATTCAGGAATTAGAACAAGATAAGCAGTTTGAAACATTTACTGCTGATACCTTAAGTTCTCACTTTATTGCTTTTAACCAACGTACACCCGAGCTACAAGACAAGCGTATTCGCCAAGCGATTAATTACGCCATTGATAAAAAAAGTATTGCGGAAGATCTCTTTAATCATATTGGTAAAGAAGCGACCGGAATGTATCAGTCCGGTGTGCCTTATGCTAATGCAAAAAATAACTACACCTTAGCGGGTGATAAAGATAAAGCGCAGGCATTATTAATTGAAGCTGGATATAGCAAAAATGCTCAAGGTATTTTTGAAAAAGAGGGTAAGCCTTTAGCTTTTTCTTTCTTGTTAACAACAGATGAGTTCCCTGAATGGAAAACCCTTGCTGAATTTATTCAAGCAGAATTAGCGCAAACGGGTATACAAGTTAATTTAAAAATACTCGATCGTAATGGTTATACCCAATCCACTTTAGAATCAAAAGATTTTGATATGGCTTTAATGCGCACGGCATCAGATTCATGGATGCCCCATAGCTCTATGCTAGAGATCTACGATATCCAAGCCAATAATCAGCAAGCTAAAGCATGGTATGACGAAAATCTCTCTGCGATGATTTATAAAACCTTAGCAACATTAAACGAAGAAGATCGCCAAAAAGGTTATGACGGCATTATGACCTTTATTAGTGAAGAGGCGATCACCGCACCGGTTTATCATCTTGTCACCAACTTTGCTATTAATCCTAAGAAGGTGGCTAATTTTGAAGTTGGTGTAAATAACTACGCACCTGTTGCATGGGAAAAGCTCACTGTACCTCATGCATCTGAAAAATAGTCTCTACGGCGCTCTTGGTTATCTTTAGAAGATCTTGCAGCGCCATGATTTTGTTTATTTATTTTAGTTTACATACTGATAGGTTTTGTTATGCAGGACTCAAAAGATAAATTATTAAAAAATTGGACTGAAGGTGCTGAAAATTACAGTAATTTGATCCAACTCGAGTTAAACGGTTTTCAGCGAGAAGCGTGGTTGAATATTATTCATGAATATTGTGGTCAGCAAGGCAAATTAAAGGTACTGGATGTGGGAACTGGCCCCGGCTTTTTCTCTATCATTATGGCGAAAGCAGGGCATAAAGTGACAGCAATAGATTGCACTGAAGCAATGGTTGATGTTGCGAAGAAAAACTTTGAAGCCTACCAAGTTGATGTGGAAGTCATGCAAGGTGATAGCCATTGTTTGCCTTTTCCTGATGATCACTTTGATTTGGTGATTAGCCGTAATGTGGCATGGACGTTATTAGATGCAAAACAAGGTTATAAAGAGTGGTTACGTGTTTTAAAACCGGGAGCAAGAACGCTGATTTTTGATGCTAACTGGAATCGTTATTTATTTGATGACGCTTTAAACCAGAAAAATAGTGAAGATATTGCAGCATATACGGAACTGTTTAATGAAAAGCCAGCAGGTTATAGCGATGCAATGCTCGATTACCGCAAAAGCATGCCAATGTGTCAAAAAATTAGGCCACAATGGGATCTTGATACGCTAGTTACTCTCGGTTATTCAGCATTGACTTGTTTAACCAATATTAATGAGCAAGTGTATGATGAAAAACGTAAAGTACTTTATCGCTCGACGCCAATGTTTATGATTGCTGCCGCTAAACTGCAAATAAATATATTATAGTGTATTCAGCTAGTTAATTGATTGAACTAAAATTAAGCCTGATAAAGTTATCTATCAGGCTATTAAATACGCTGACGTCCTTTTTGGCTAATTAATTGCCCTTGTATGTCAGCGATACCAATATGAGCAATGCAACCTGCATTAAATTGTAAATAGTCATCTTCGATGCCATCAGAGAAAATCACGCCATTTTCAGGCATCAAAGATCCTAATTGTAACGGTGAATCAGGCTCTATTGTCCCAAAGGTCATAGCTACACCGGTTGTTCGACTTGGAAACGGTTCTCTCACACTAAATTGCAGCTTTTTGTCACCCCAGCTAAATCCTTGTAACAGGGGATGTGACGCTTCCCCTGTAATTGCCATCGCTCCCGCGAGAATAGATTGAAACCACCCTGTTGAGCCAAGCCCCGTAGACACAATAATCCCTGATGAGGATTGTACTTCTTCAGCACCGTTCCATTGTAAAATATAGCGTGCAGACGTGTGGCTTTTGGGGCCAATAAATAAATCATTAACGGCTAACAGTGATTGACCATCATTGGTTGTCGCTTGCGCAAAGGTCACAGATTTAAACGGCATTTTTTGATTAATGGTATTAATTACCGTCTCTTTTAATTGTCCAATTTCGAACGGTAATAATTTACCATCCCATCGTGATGGGTCGGGATTGATGGCAATAATAGGCTGCCCATTAAGGTATTTCAGCGTATTGGCGACCAGCCCATCTTGACCGATTACGACCACAATATCGTGGGATGAGAATTGATAACTAGGTAGTAAACCTCTTTCTAAAAGTTGAAAACGTCCTAATGATTTTAAAATCAGTTCAGCTTCTGTTAGTTGCTTTTGATATAAATTGTGTTCGTTGAGGTAATCCGTTACCTCAACATTGTTGTGTTCTAAATAGAATTTGGCTTGTGACCAAGTATTAAAGCGTTCAATTAATTCCTGTAAACGGCTTTTTCTCATCACCAGCACAAAACGAAAATCTTCGTTACGTTGCATTATTTACTCCCTTTTTTCATAAATTGGCTAAATAAATCAGGGGTGATATTCAATTCGCCGATTTTTCCTGAATTCAGCGCTAAGGTTTCAAATGCCATTGCCATTAATTGTTGTGAGTCCATTTTCGCGAGTGCCATGGCTTTTAGGTTTTCAACTGGCAATTCACGATAAGCACGCATAGTCGCTTCAATAGCATAAGCATCGGCTTCTGATTGTGTTCGCTGATTTTCAGCACTTAACGCCACCAGTTCTTTGCGTTTCGCTTCTGCATTAACCTTCGCTTCAAGGCGCTCTTTTTCAATCTCTGCTTGTTCACGCAATAATGTACGTTCGTTTTCTAAACGTGCTTCTTCGATTTCTTGACGTTTACGTTGAACAGATAAATCGGTTTCTAATTCAGCCTCTTTAATGGTGCGCTCTTGTTCTACTGAGAATTTACGACGTGCATAAATGGCATCATCAGCTTCTTTCAGTAAGGATTCTCTCGCTTCGGCTTCGAGTGCTTTTAAGGTTTCTGGTGATGGCGTGATTGCCGCAATAGAGACATCTAAAATTGCAATACCTAATGCTTCTAATGATGGGTGTTCAATTAATTGTTCCATCACCAAAGTGACTAATGATTGGCTAAGTAATAACGCTTCTCTAAGAGGTGTACTTTGGATCTTTGCTTGAATTAAAGTTTGTGCAATACGCACAACACGATCACTGAGTTTTAGTGGATCTTCAGAGGCATAAGATTTGCCGTTTTTGCTCAAGTTAAAGTTGAGTACTTCTGCGGCTTTTTCAGGCATTTTGACCTGAAATGAAATTTGCCCTTGGATGCGTAAACCCTGAAAGTCCGAGGTTTGGAAGTTGAAAATAAACGGCGCTTCTTGGGCGTTTAAAGGTAGTGCCGCAATAGAGGTTGTGGCGGAGTTATACCAAAAACTCAAGCCTTTACCTTGCTGGCGAATTTTGCCATTTACCGATTTAATAATGAATGTTGATGAGTCTGCTTTAAAGTAATTTAAGTTAAACATAGTCTTTCTCCAGTTAGTGTCTTTATGACAACAACTGAATTGTGTCTTATCGACACTATTCTTGTCAACCGATTTAGTGTCTTTATGACAAAATTTGATTTTTTGCTGTTTAGGCTTAAAATAGTTTTATCGTTTTCTAATCAAACTTACGCCATGAATGAACAAGATTTTTTAGCCAGCTATAACCGCCGTGATTTCCTATCTCCATTGATTACGGTTGATGCGGTACTGTTTACTTATCATGAAGAGCAGTTAAAAGTATTGTTAGTGAAAAGAGCGGAGCATCCTGAAAAAGGGAAATGGGGTTTACCCGGTGGATTTGTCGATGAAGTGCAGGACAACTGCCTTGAAGATACTGTGCTAAGAAAATTAAAAGAGAAAACAGGTGTGATCCCCCCTTATATTGAGCAACTCTGTTCAGTGGGAAATAACCAGCGTGACGCAAGAGGTTGGTCGGTGACGGTTTGTTATACCGCGTTGATTGCGCATCAAGTGTGTGAAGCACATATTGATAGCGTGGATTCGGTAATATGGTGTCCTATCAATGAGATTGCACAACAAAGCTTAGCGTTTGATCACCATGAATTAATTACACAAGCGAGAGAGCGATTAAAGCAAAAATCACTTTATTCGATTGTTCCCGGATTTGCATTGCCAGAAGTCTTTACCTTGCCAGAGTTGCAACATGTTCATGAAATTTTGATTGGTAAAGAAATCCAGAAAAAATCCTTTAGACGACGCATCGAACAAGCAGATTTATTGATTGATACTGGAGAAAAACGGGCAGAGAGAGGACGCCCAGCGAGTCTGTATCGACTTAAAAAGGCGTCTGCGGATTATCGTTTTATTCGAAATCTTGAGTTTTAAAGCGATGGCTGTTCTATAAAGCCAGTTGTTTTACAAAGCTAGCTGTTTTACAAAGTAATGAGCGCCATCTCGAATGGCGTCATCAGCCACTTTCATCATACGTGAGTAGTGTAAAAAAGCATGTAATGTGCCGGGATACATTTTATATTCACAAGCTAATTGATGGGCTTCTAAGGTTTTAAATAGTGTCACGCTGTCATCAATAAGTGGATCGTATTGCGCACTGGCGATAAAGCAAGGGGGAATATCTTGCGTTAAGTCGTTATTAAATAAGCAATAATAAGGCGCATTACGATTTCCTAATGCGGTTAAATAGGCATTATCATATTCTTCGAGATCTTGCTGGCGCAACCCATCCCATTCACCACCATAAAGTCGGCGGCTGGTGGAATCACGTAAACCGTATAATCCATACCATAATAAAGCTGCACTTACCTTGCCACAGTGGATTTGTTTGTCGCGTAACCACAGCACAGTAGCAAGCGATAACATGGCACCCGCAGAATCGCCCGCAAAACCAATGTATTGAGTGTTAATGCCGTAATGGTCAGCATGTTGATAATAAAATTGGCAGACTTGCGCTGATTCATCAATCGCTTGTGGATAATGTGCTTCAGGTGAGAGTGAGTAATCAATACCAATCACCGTACAACCTGTATAAGACGCGAGTAATCGCATAATACGATCGTGGGTATCTAAATTCCCTAAAATAAAGCCCCCGCCATGAAGATAATAGAGTGTTGCGGGGGGTTTTTCTGTAGGTTGATAAAGGCGTGTGAGTACATCGCCATAAGAGGTACTAACGGAAATATCTTGAATGCTAAACATTTCGGGTGCATCTGCATTCCAATAACGTCGGTCTTGATTATAAGCAAGGCGCATAGAAGGGTAGTCATTACTTTCCGGTGCAGGTTGCGGATTATCTGCATAAAATTGCATAACTTGCTGCATTTCTGGCGAAATAAGTTTTAGTACATTGATTTTATTTTTAGTTTTCATTAGCCCCTCCAATTATCACTGTGCGGTATTGTAAATATCGGGGCGTAATAAACTGGGATCTTGATATCCAATATTGAACGTTAGCGTTAAATAGTGAGGGTGTGACGTGAATATGTGATTTAACTTTGATTTAAATAGAACGGCTGAAATATGATTAATTGCACAGTTTTTCTTAACTAAATATTTCATTGAGAATAGAAATGATAATGAGATATGTTATTGTATCTTTATATTTAATCTTATTTCAGAAAAGAAAAATGAAAATAAAATTAGCTATTTTAAGTTTACTTTGCAGCACCATTTTATTAAATGGATGTGCTATTCAATCAACACAGTCGGATGTGCAATTATTGAAAGCAAAATTAGCTGATGAACCAGAGAAAATAACTCAGAGTGAAATAAATGAGTCAAATCTTACGGTTAAAAATCGCCCTAAGAATTTATTACGAGTATTTCCTGATTATCCTGCAAAAGCGTATTCTCAAGGCATTGAGGGAACGTTAAATATTAAATTTGATATTGATGAAAATGGATATGTGCAAAATATTAGGATGTTAGATTCCCCTTTAGTGGAGGTTTTTGGTTTATCGACTATTCGAGCTATGGAAAAATGGCGTTATGAGTCAGGAAAACCGACAAAAGATTTAAATTTAACCATGGAATTTAAACGTTGATTTAAAAATAGCTTATAGCAAAGAGAATAACCCACGATAAACTAAACGGATTATTCTCTCGTTATTATTAATTTGAGACTAATTGCACCACAACCAGTCGTCCGCCTTCTTCTGTTGATAACACAAATTGTAATCCATCAGTTAGGGCAATTTTATCGCCAATGGCTATCTGTTTTTTTTCTGGCAATACCATCAATCCCTCAATACGCTCATTAACCAGCCACCATGTTGAGTTGTGATAAACAAAATAACCGACACGTTTTTTTTGTTCATCAGTGGTACGTTCATTGGGCGCAATAAGGCGATTAACATGCCAAGGAAAGAGTGATTGATTACTCCAAACCATTAAGCGGTGATCGTCAGGTCTAAAGCTACCTGCCTTGCGCGAAGAGTAGAGATTTAAAATCGGCAATTGACCTTTATAAGGCGTGTGACAATAGGGGCAAACAGGCTGTGTTTTGCCTGAAAAAACATACCATTGCTGTTCACAATCTTTATTTTGGCAAGGCTGAACTAAATCTACCGTTTTGACTAAAGCCGTTTCCCATTCATCTGCGGTTGGGCGTTGTGAAGGATCGTGTAATCCTGTCATAAAGGCTCTTTCAAAAAGAGGCGTTAAGTACGGCCCCATAATCGTGTATGGGATTTTTTCAGGATCAGCCCAAGGTAGTGATGACGATTTTACCTGATTAAGTTTTACGGCATTGCTACGATCAGTTGGGTGCTCAATAAACAACGCTTTTTCGCCCATAGAGAGTGTTTCATCGCGCATTTCATCGTCAAGATCGTGAATTTTACCGCCCCGTAATGGGTGTCGATAAAACAGATACATATAGATTAATACCGCAAGTGCGTGTCTATCTGTTGTGATGCTTGGCAAGATACGGTTAGGATCTTCTTTCGGTAAATGGCCGGTTTTTACCACTTCAGGTGCAATAAAATCAGGTGTTCCCACTACATCTGGGGGGTATTTCCCTGGAACCACTAAACCGTCAATATCAATAACACAGGCATGACCTTGCTCAGGATCGATAAGGACGTTTTTATAGCTTAAATCACTGTGACATAAGCCTGCTGCATGCATTCGACGTACAGCACGAGAAAGCAATAAACAGACTTTCAGATAATTTAATAGATTGCCTCTTTCACGAGGATCGAGAAATTTATTTTGGTTATTGGCACTTGCAAACCATTTACCTTCTTTTTCTCGACCTTTTATCGCAAGAAAGTCATTGTTTTTAGAGCCATATTTAAAGAAAAAGTGGGATTGATAAGTTGGAACAACAATACCAATTTTGCCTTGATGTTCGACAACATCTGTTGGCCAGCAAAAGAGGTTTTTCCAATATTCTCCACCACTTTGTTCAAAGATATTATGTCGATAAGAGCCTGTTATCATATCGATTCTATCTTTGGCTTGTGCATTCTGTTTTGTTTTATAGAAGGCGACAACGTAGGTTCGGTCTGGGGAAAAATAGACATCTTTCATAGAGCCAGAGCCAATGATCTCATTGACGTACTGAACTGTTTTTCCACTTTGCGTTGTACAGGTAATGATCTCTGCCATGAAATTCACCCATTCTCTCTTTTATGATTACCAAGCCACAACCAGAGTGCGGTCATCGTGATTGCCTGCTGAAAAGAAATTCAGCCATTCAGCCAATGCGTTATTTGCATTTTCAGGAGAGGCTAAACAAGGCGATATTTCATCAATGAGTGCAGCCCATTTATTGGGATCTTGTAAGCCATTATCGGTTTCAAATACCGGATCGGACACCCCATCTGTCATTAAAATAAGATGTGAAATTTCTTTCCATTTACCAATAATAATGCGTCGATTAAATTCCGCATCGTTGAGCGCACTATCATCAAGAAAACGGGTTTGTCCTGCATATTCACCACTATCAGGAATACCTAAAATGCGCACTTTTCCGGCAGGACCATAAGCGGCAATCGCACCATCTCCCATCCAAAAGGAGGCGGCAAATAACTCATCATTGATACGTAAAGAAACCGTAGCTAATAACGTAGTAGAAAAAGATTTTACAGGCTCATTAATATGTATAGCTTCGTTTTTGAGGTTATTAACCGCTAATTGTGCCGCATTACGAAAGAGTTGAGCAAAGAAGCTACCCACTTGATTAATGGCGTTGGCGTCATTCCATTGATGAATGGCTTCAAGATGGGGTTTAAATGCATCATTTTTCACGCTTAATTGTGATTTTAAATAATGGCTTACAGTATTGATAGCAATGCGAGAGCCTTCGCGAGAATAGCGAGCGCTGCCTGCACCATCAGCAACAATTAAAATATTCCATTGGCTGTGATTATCGTGGTGAATATAAAAATCATCATCACGGAATGTGCCGGCATGTTCATGAGAACGCCCACGACGGCTTGCTGCCGCAATTCGAATATCTTCTTCAAGAATAAGTTTGCTATCTATATGGGCTTTGGGATAAGGGCTATCCGCGGGAGGTTCATTGATTTGCCATAAGCTACGCGGATCAGGATTGATGATTAATAAGACTTCATCGTGATAGCAAACGGCATTAACAGACCAATGGACAATCAATGTGAAATTGCCACTGTTTGTTGGCATACCCACTAAGCAGCGATTTTCATGATCAAAGGTTATTCCAAGCCCTTCAGGAATATCAACCGCATCAATTTCGGCAATTTCGAGGGTATTTAGCTCGATACTGAGCGTAGAATTGAACGCTGTACCTACTTTGGCATTAGAAAGGGTAATTTTTGCCGTAGGGCGATGAATAATCGGTTTTTCTGTTGGCATTGGCGACGAGTGCGTTGGAATTTGACCAGGCTTTAATGAGCTATCTTCTGTTAATGATGTTTCTTCACCGGCTAAATTACGAGCGGGTGGTAATAACAGAAGAATAGGTTGTGTCTTGTCTTGTGGTGTGATTTTTTCTGCCGTTTTAGCGTTAATTTTATCGATAATAAAATCAATGTGTTGAGCGATTTCCATATCTTCATACAGCGCAATAACAAGCTCCTCATGTACAGGAATGCGATGTTGTGTCAGCGTGTCATCAATAATCAGTTTTCTGAGTAGGGCTTTTTTATCCATTAGCCTTTACCTCGTGTGACATCAAAGTCAGATTGGTTGCTGTTATCTCCAAAGGTGATGTTGTTATCACACCAAGGACAAATAACGGTTTCAGGGCCATTTACACAGAGTAATTTACCACATTGGCAAACGGCAAAAGCAGTCGCATTGCCGCAATAAGGGCAACCGGGTGTACCATGAAGTTCGCTGGTGTTAACTTGATATGCCGTGGCGCTGAGATCACTCCATGCAAAGTAATCTTCATTTAAGGTGTAGCAACCTGTTAAATTAAAGCCATTAAGATTGAGGTTAAAATCAAGCCCTGAAGCTTTCATTGGTGGACGTTCATATTTCATTAAATAAGGTGAACGAGTGTGGCTACAACGCCCGACGAAAGTGACACAAGATTCATCATAGGCACGAGCAACATCATCTTTTGCAAGACGAACAATATGCTCTGTTTGACTTAAAAGTGGTGGTGCCTCTTCGCCAACACTTCGGCTATGAGAAACCACTGACATCGTTATCCATTTAATGAAACGAGTAAAATCACCTTCTTGTGCTTCGGTAAATAACAGCACATTTTCAGTTAATTGCGACAGTACATGTAAGTCTGCGCTTAAGCCTAATCCAATCGCAATTAAGTTAACTTTGTTGGCGTAGTGAGCTTTCCAGCGTTTGATCTCTTGCGCGCAATCATCAGTCGGTCTGCCGTCAGTTAAAAGGTAAACGACAGGTTTCCAATCGCCTTTTTGCTCAAGTGTGGTTTTTCTTACTTGAGTGTCGATTTGGTGAGAAAGTTCTCGTAATGCGCTGCCTAATGAAGTGCCTCCTCCTAAAGGAAGTTGAGGAGGATAAAAAGAGACGACTTCAGTGAGTGGAACAATCGTTTTTGCAACGCCAGCAAAAGCGATAACAGAGATACAAGCAGTTTCAAGAGCGTGCGGATCTCGCCTTAGGTCGCTAATAATCGTCGTTAGACCGTCATTCATCTTTTTTAGGTTTTCACCGATCATGGATTCTGAACAATCTAAAACAAAGAAAATGGGTAGCCTTCTCATTGTTATACCTTATTACTTTATCGTGGCTGTTATGTATTGTGATGGGTAAATCAAAGCCTGAATAAAATAAAAGCAAAGCCTTTTGAAGCGCTTTGCTTTTGTGGATCACAATACCAGTTGGATTTCAGGAGGCGGCGGCGGTAGGGTGTCTTTATCCGTATTCACTCCTGCACTTGAACTGCCAGATGCGACACTGGCAGAAACCCATTTAAAAAAGCCAGAGAAGGCATTAGAGTCTAGCGTTTCTAAAGCAACCACTTGAGAGGTAAGCTCTTTAAGGTGATCGTGTTTGGCTTTAGGACCAACAGCGCAAGCGATGATCGAACCAAATGAGCGCTTTTTCACTTCTTTAATCGCTTCACCGTAGGCATAAGCATCAGAAGGTGTGCCATCCGTCATTAAAAAGACGAGAGGGCGCCAATCACCTTTTTGGTCACCATCGGAACGTTTAATATCACGATCGACACACTTGATTAAACACTCCAGCGCAGCACCCGTGAAAGTGCCGCCAGAGCTAGGCACTGTGATATCGGAGAATTGGAAATCTTCTAATGCAGTTAATGGGATAAATTCACGAGCCTCGTTATCATAGGTAATGATAGAGATATGCACGCTTTCTAATGCGTAAGGATCTTGTCTCAATGCATTAAGCATGGTTTGTATCCCCACGTTAACTGCATGAATAGATTCACCTCTCATTGATCCTGAAGTATCAATCAGCAAGTAAACAGGAAGTCTTCTCATTAGGCGAAATCCTTTAAGTAAGAAATAAAGCTATCTGAACTTGAAGGCTCTCCAATGGCGTTAAGTTTCCAGCCATTCTCTTCTCTGACTAATTCAGCAAACAGCATGGAACGTTGGTTGTTGAAGGCTTCGCCTCCCGATAAATCAAAACGAGCCATTTCGACATTTTTTGCATCAACAGCACGGATAAAGGCGTTTTGTACTTTACCAAAGTGTTGTTGTCGTTCTCGACCATTGTAAATCTGAACAATAAAGACGATTTTGGTAAATTTAGGATCTAGTGTGTTTAATTTCACGATGATCTGCTCATCATCGCCATCACCTGCGCCAGTTCGGTTATCACCCGTTAACCAAATCTGTCCTGATTTGTGTTGTAGGCTATTAAAGAAAATAATATCACCATTGACGAGAGAGGGTTGTCCACCTTCAATGGCACCTAAATCGTTTACTTTGCCGTTTTCGCCACATAAGAAAGCAATAACATCTAAATCGTATTCTTCGCTTTTTTTACCAAAAAGCCCACCAAGGAATCCGCGTTTTTCTTCGTTGATATCCCAACCTAAACCAATAGTGACAGAGGAAAGGTCATATTCATTTTTCTTTAAACTAACACCTTGTCCTTTTTTTAAACTAACAGACATATTCATTCCTTTTTTATTTAAAGTACAACGTTAACCTCAGGAGGTGGCGGTGGTAAGTCATCAAGATCACTAATATCTTTCTTAGTTAAATCGACTTTTTGACTACCGACAGAAATACTGGCTGAAACCCACTTAAAGAATGACTTAATGGTATTGGCATCCGCAGTATCTAGCTGTAATACAATTTCAGTGATGTTTTTTAGGACATCAGTTTGTGCTGATCGTCCTGCTGCACACGCAATAACAACGCCAGTGCGTGCCGCTTTAAATTTCTCAACGCCTTTTTTCCAATCGTCTGTGGGAGCGCCATCTGTCATCACAAAAACTAACGGGCGCCAATCGCCTTTTGTTTCAGCCGTCGTTTTTTGTACTTCTTTTTCAATACGACTAGAAACTAAAGTGAGCGCAGAACCTAATGCTGTTGTTCCACTTGCGACTAAATCAGGTACTTTAAAATTGATTAAATCAGTGAGTGGCACAACTTGTTGTGCGGTTGAGTCAAAGGTGATGATAGAAATATAAGCTGTTTCTAATGCGTAAGGATCTTGGCGTAGTGTTGATAAGAGCATTTCAACGCCATTTTTTACTGCTGCAATAGGTTCTCCATACATGGAAGTCGATGTATCAAGTAAAAGGTAAACTGGCAATCTTCTCATGCATTAATCCTGTGAGTGAGATAGAGATAAGCGATTAATATACTAACCGACTCGTGAAGGTGTTCAATTGAGATTATGCTTAGTTTAATTAAATTAGAGGAAAAACGCAGTGATGATTGTCCAATATTATTAATCCGAATGAAGATAGTATGAAAAGTAAAATAAAAGAAGAATTAACCTATTTACCCCCTTTGAATTGAGTAATGGAGCGATTTTATTTTATTTTCTTTAAAGGAAATATATCTTATTGGATCATCTTAATAAGAGTAATATCAAATGAATAGCTAATAATGATTAAGTATAAACACGATTTTAACTAAAAATAGTAATAATTATAAAAACCAATAAATTCAAAGCATTAATGTATTATTATTTTTTTATTTTTGGAAGTAATTTAAAATAAAATAAGTGAGTGGATAAATATATAAATCAACTTTATAAAATAAGTTTTTATATATTTTTTATTTTGTTTCTATTTTTCTATTTTTCTATTTTATATAAAGTAACTTGATACTGAGATATTAAGTTACTTTATATTATTTACTTTTAATTCTTTTTTTCTTTTTCTGCTATTTCAGCAAGTGTTGATTGAATTAAATTTTCAATATAGTGATCAACTAATAATTCAACAGCTTCACTACGTGTGGAATTATTTAAATAAGATAATCTATCAATCTTGCGTAATGCCGACATTTTTAATGAAAGTGAAACAGATTTCTTTTTATCTTTATCGAGATAAACTCGGCTTGTCATTCCATTGTGGCGTAGATCTTCATTGGCGGATAATGCCTCACGCATACGGCGTAACGCTTTACTATCGAGTTGGCCTCGTTCAGTCATTTGATATGCGCGAGAGGCTTTGCTGTATTTTATTTCAGCACCATAAGAATCTCTTATCTCTTTTAATACGCGAGTTAACGTAGGCTCTGAGCATTCAAGAGCAGAAATAATCTTAATGGTTGGAACCTTTTTTCCTGAGCTTAAAAGGGTTGCCAGTGTAAAGACTCTGACCTGACGAGTGCTTAATTGCATGCTTAGTTACCACTTGTTTTGTTATTCGTGTGTTAAAATATTCAGCAATAATTTCTATTATTCTTGTTCTCTGTTGACAAGGATAAATAAAATAAGCTTCCTATTAAATGTAGTATAAATTGATAATTGAAATAAAAAATTTATTTTTTCAAATAAAAAAGTAAGTCTTGTTTTTATAAGTTCTAGTTAAAGATAACATGTTTTAACTAGAAACTTATAAATCAAGATAAGATAATTATTTTATCTTATCAAATTCATCACTAGTTATAGCGTATTTTATGTTGCATTAAAACGTTGGGCATTATTTTGTTGGTTAGGAATAATGCCATAAATTTTAGCTCTGGTTAAAATACTCAATGCCCAGCGACGATGTGTTGCGGGTTCACACATTGCACCTTGTGATTTAAAAACGGCTTGTGTCGAATTTAAAATACGTAATGCATCTGAATGATCAGATTGAGACACCATAAGAGCTTGTTCAATTTTATGAATTTGCTTTGGGTGGATCGCTGTTTTACCTACAAGACCATTCGCAATATCAAGCGCCAGCTCTTTATCCATAATATGGTGATCATCAATATGCTCACAAACAGGTGCTGTGAGGGCAAATTGGCGAGCGCCAAAGACAGCAACTAACATTTTTATCACGTAACCCATTGGGCCATCATAAAGTGTTAATTGGCGATTACGTCTAAGCGAAATGACATTCATTAAATCATTGCCACCAATACGTAATGCAATAATTCTTTTATGGCAAGGGTGAGTCAGTAAGTGGTTTGCAAGTGCTGTCATTTGAATAACATCAAACACTTCTTCTGTTTCAAGTGTTGGCATCATACATAAATGCGTGTTTTCAATAATACTCCACCAAATTGGCAGAGAAACTTGTGTAAACTTAGGCAAAACAAGACCATCGATGGCACTGATATCCAGGTTTTCAGTGATCCATTGACCCATTTCAGTGTGGCGAGGGCGAATAAACAGCAGTGGCCAATGGCTACAATCGCTGTTTTTTTTGTGCTCTGCTAAGGTATTTAATAAGGTTGCCAAGTTTTCTAATGCAACAGGAATATCGGCATCACTCACGGCATCTTCTAAACAGATAATTAAAGAGCGTAACCCTTCAACTTTCTGGTCGATAATTGTCGTCGCGATATCTGTTCGTGTTGCGGGCATATAAAGCGTTGCCCCTAAATTCCATGGGGATAATCGTTCAATCATTATTTCACCTTTTTAATGATAGTCACTGCACGATACTGACCAAGCGCTTGCCCTGCTTCAATAACAGCAATATTTTTTTCCTGTGCAAGATAAACGAGTAACGCCACATCAGGATCGGTTATTTCCCTGACCAGAATATGGTCAGGTACACGGCGCAAAACAGCGCGTGTGGCTTCAGCAATACCGGGTTTTATACGATTGATATTTGAAATATCATATTTGTTTGCAAGTGAACTAACGACGTTTTCGCTCAGCTTTTTTAAGTCTGATTGTTGTGCTTTAAATGTGGCTAGTGGAATATCATTATCGATTAATGTATCAACGACTTTTCCGACAGTATCAACAAGGTAACGACTGCATTCATACTGTTTTAAATGCTGGCAATCTACAAAACCGTGAAAGCCTTTTTCAGTCCAAATTGAACGTGAAATTAATCCTGAAACAGGCGCTCCCATGATCCCAAATGGAATAAGCCAATCTTCATCGCTGGCACTTAACCATGCACAGCCACAAGGATCGGCGAGGACGACAAGACGAGGCTGGGCTGGATAGCCTTTTCGTCCTGATAACGAACGAATAAGTTCACCTGTAATAGCGCCTTTTCCTGTCCATCCATCAACAAATACAATACCTTCTGTGCCGTGGCGTTGTTCTATCCATGAAAGCGCTGCGCTATCAATGCCTCTATCTCGAATAATACTAATGCCGTAGTGGTAAGAGGTTCTGCCCATTTTGCGCAATGTTTGTTGCAACATGACGCCTAAAGGAACACCAGCACGAACAAGGCTGGTTAAGATAATTGGGGTATCACCAAAGCGTTCAATCAGTGATTTAGCCAACATTATGACTTCAGTTGCTAAGCGTGTAGCACCTGTTTCTAGCGCTTTTTCAAAGAGATCTAAATGCCATGTTGTTGGCTCTGGCTCTTGACTTAGCATGTCAGAATAGTGGCGTTTACCCGATTGTATCAGCTCTTCTTTTAACTCAACGGGCGTCATTTCGATATTAACCGGTTGAAGTAGGAAATCGACATCCCCTGATACATAAGAGCCTGAAAAAGGCTTATGATCCATCATGTTTATTCTCCAAAAATTTTTGTGTTGATCGCATCCGCAAATTGGCTTTGACGAGGAAGCCCATACCAACTGCATAATTTCATAAAGCGATGATCACTTAGGCTATCACCTAGCCCAATCACAGGAAAAACACCTCGCTCAGCTTTTAATTTATTGAGCAAATAGGTGACCGCTTTGCCTTTTTCGATAGGCTCCGGTAACCAAGCAATATTGTTGCTGTTGCGATGAATATAAAAACCTTCGGTTGAGAATATTTTTTCTATCTCATCACCTATGGCGTATAGCTCGCTTAATCGGGTGCTATCGTTATGCTTCATGACTAAATAAATAGGCAAATCACCGTATTCATAGTTAATTCGCGCCCAACCATCAATGTTTCGTTCTGCCATTAATTGCGTAATTGATTGTTGTAGCGTCAACAAACGCTGTGTATAGGGCGCTAAGCTTTGAGTGATGTGGTGTTGCCATTGGGCATCAGCGTTGCCTTCAGGCGTCAATATCACCGCACCATGTGTGGTAATCGCCCAAGAATGAAAAGGAATAGTGACTCGGCTAATCTCTTCTGTTCCACGAGCGGTAACAGGAATTAAATCTGCATGCTCTAACATCCAATCTACAAGTAGGGTTTGCTCTTGAGTCATAAAGCTACGGGGTTCTAAGCTTCTATCTAGCGCGCCAGTCTTATAGGGTTCTAGTGCTAATTCATCCACCATCTTACGACGTGTTTGAAATAGAGTGTCATCGAGATCAGTTAAAATAACAGGCTTAGTCATAACTAATTACCTCAACAATAGGTGCAACTTTATTGAGGGCTTCAATCAGTTGGCTATCAATACTTTCGGCGGGTGTTTCACAACAAAGCAAAATGCGATCAAATTGTTGATGTGCCACGTTATAGACGAAATTAGGAATACCTAAACCATAATTATCAGTAAATGTGATTGCTGATTGAATGGCAAAATTAGTTGAAATCGGTGAACGCGTTGTTGAGCTATATTTTACGATAGCACCTTGTTTTTCAAGCCGTTCAGCTAATAAGAACGGCTCCCAAACAAATTCTCCTGATCCTAAAACAAGGATTTTTTCACCTAAAGATGCATTGATGGATAAACCCAGATCGTTTGCGGGCGTTGTCATTCCTAATCGACCCCAACCCTGTTTACCCGTGATAGCAACTTCCCCTGATGCAGTGATATTAACATTAGGCATAACAGGTAAAGGCGCATTTGGATCGGCATCCCATTGCCACTTCCCTTGAACTAGAGAAAGGGTTTTAATCGGTAATGGGGAGCGCTCAGCGATAGAATCACCACTCCAATCGGTTAAGGTTACCGCTATAACCTGCTCAATATGGGTTAATCCACCTTCTTCACGCAGCGCTGAAAGCAGGTTAATAAAGGTGTTACCCGTAGTCGCTTCATCATCAATCAATACAACGGTTTTTGCTTGTTGTACCCATTGGCGTTGCTCTGCTGTTGTAGGCAAATAGAGTAAGTGATCAGTCGCGTGGCTGTGATTTTCTTTAAATTCACACAGCAGCTCACCTTTATCAATAGGGTGGCGTGTTGATGTTAAATAAATGGTTTGTTGATAGCGATTTCTCACTTCATCAAAAATGCCAGCACCTAAACCCACCGCAGTTTCTGCCATGCCAATAAACAGAACAGGGCCGTCAAGTGAGTCAGGAAATTGACGGGCAAGTTTTTGGTAGGTTTCACGCATTTTTTTCGGTGAAACTGGAATATGACGACCTAATACTTTACTGACAAATAAAAATGCACGCTTAGGATTGCGTCTTTCTGCGATATCAAATAATTCATCAAGTAACTCAATAGAGCAATTTGGCGTCACACTTAATGTGCCACAAGAAAGAAGGCGACGATAAACGGATGAGTCACTCATACTATTTTTCATTATTAATTATTATCCGTACTGATTAAGTTTGTTAGCGTTGAATTGAAAACAATAGAATCGGTGATTGAGCGTATTTTTGTTGGTGTAAAATGGTTGGTTTGAGCTGTCGCCTCTTCAATACTCATTAATCCTAATTGGCGTAAAGCAAAAATACCTGCAAGATTAATTCCACAATGTTGGGTATAACCAATACCACCAGAAGGGCGCATATTAATTTCAAGTAAGAGTGGGCGACCTTGATGATTATTGCGAGTTTGCACATTCACAATCCCATCGGCTTTCATCGCTGTTGCGCACGCTTTACCTAATTCATAAGCCTCGCCTGAGATTTCTAGATGTTGTATTGCACCCTCTTTGCGTCGAGCTACAGCCGCAATAACATCACCTTGCTCTACCACCATATCAACAGAGTATTCAGGGCCGGGTAAATAAGGCATTAAGACTAAAGGTTCAAAACGTTCAACCGCCTTTAATGCATCAAGATATTGTTGCGGATTGACTTGGCGATTTTCTGGGTGATTAAACAGTGCCATTGGTGAAACTTGATTATCAAAGCGCCAAAAACCCATGCCGTAAATCCCTTTTACAGGTTTAATACATAAAGGTATTTCGCCAAAAGGAGGCTCTTTTATATGTGTTTCTAATTCATCGATAGATTCAATGTAAATAGACGGTACTGCAGGAAGCCCACATTGTTCCATCGCTTGTGCAAATGCAACTTTATTATCAGCTAATTGAAGCTGTTCAAGTTGTGTGGCCCCAGTTGTTAATTTTACCCCAAATGACTCAATTTCTTGGCGGTGTCGTTCAAACCATGCGCTATTACGACCAGTGTGAATGGCACTGACTTGATGCTGTTTTACAACATCATTGATAAATTGTAAGCGTAATGTCTCTTCAAGAGGTTCATAAAAAGCCCCATCAGCAAGCGATAAAATCTCATTTCGAGTATGACGATGAGATGCGAGCACAACGATCTCTTGGTGCTGCTGTTTTGCAAAGTCTTTAACACTTTGAATTATATCGCGTTGTGATGATAAACCTTCCATAAACCAAATTGTGTTATTCATTACTCTGTATACCGTGAAATAAAAGTGTAGGGTTCAATGCCTATAATCATGAAGATTTCGCAGAACTGTGTCAATCATAATATGATTTATTTGAGTTAATTTTTAAATCGTGTAATTACGTAAGTTATTATTGTGATTTTTTTGTGTTTTTAACATTTTATTGTAATTTAATATCATTAATATCAATAGGTTGACAAAACTTTAAGTTTGAGTGAGAAAAATAGTCTTGCTCATGTACTTCATCATGATATGATGATTTTCATGATATGGAATTAATCACAAATGGCGTTATTGTTTCACTCTACCTCTGAAGGAATTTAATTATGGTTTCATTAAGCAAGAATCAAACAGTTTCTCTCAGTAAACAAGCACCTGCACTGAGCCATTTAATGTTTGGTTTAGGCTGGGATCCGATTAAGAAAAAAGGATTATTAGGCAGTCTTTTTGGTGGCGGTGGTTCTATTGATTTAGATGCAAGTTGCGTATTGCTTGACGCAAGTGGTAATCAAATCGATACCATTTGGTTTAGAAAATTAAAATCAAGCTGTCAGTCAGTTATTCACTCTGGTGATAACTTAACAGGTGACGGCGATGGTGATGATGAAACAATTTTCGTTGATTTAGCCCGTTTATCGGCAAATGTTGAATATTTGGTATTCACAGTAAACAGTTTCCGTGGACAAACATTTAATGAAGTTGAAAACGCATTCTGTCGAGTTGTTGATAAAGCAACGAATAAAGAGCTGGTGCGTTATACCTTAACAGAGCAAGGCTCTCATACAGGTATCGTGATTGCTTCTTTACAACGTAATCATGGTCAATGGGATTTCACTGCGTTTGGTGCGCCTTGTAAAGGCCGTGTTATTAACGACATGATGCCTGATATTGTGGCTACGGTGGTGCGATAAATGAATATGACTCCAGGTGGGAACGTACCTGTTCCGAATCAAACATTAATCATTAGAATTCAATCAGGTGCGCCTGTTGATGTGTCTGCTTTTAGACTTTATGCATCAGGTAAAGTGAATGGCGACACCGATATGGTGTTTTATGGACAGACCGCTAATGATGATCGCACCATTATTTATGCAACAGCAGGAAACAGCACATCTTTCACGGTGGATCTAACGCGTTTACGCCCAGATGTTGAAAAAATTGCGTTTACAGCGACTTGTGAAGGTCAACAAACTATCGCAAATTTACAACGATTATCAATTCAAGTTGATGCTAATAACGAAGTTGTAGCGAACGGTAATGTTGATATTAACGGTCGTCCTGAAGCGGCATTAATTTTAGGTGAATTGTATCGTCGTAATGGGAGTTGGAAGTTCCGTTTTATCGCTCAAGGGTTTAACGGTGGTTTAAAGCCATTAGCTGAACATTTTGGTGTTGATATTGCAGACTCAGCACCAGCACCAGCACCAGCACCAGCACCGAAACCAGTGCCAGCGCCAAGTTCGGTGAACTTAAGTAAGGTTTCTTTAACTAAAGAGAAACCGGCAATCAGCCTAACGAAGAAAGACGACTTCGGTAAAATTCGGATCAACCTTGATTGGCATCGTGAAAGCAAAAGTGGAGGCTCTGGGCTATTAGGTGGATTGTTCGGTGGCAATAAAGGTATCGATTTAGATATCGGTGCTTTTGTTGAACTTCAGCAAGGACATAAGTCCGTTATTCAAGCATTAGGAAACGGATTTGGTGATTTTAATCGTATTCCTTATGTTGAATTACAAGGTGATGATCGTACTGGAGACGTTGCTGGTGGTGAATGGATCTTTGTAAATGGACGTGAATGGAAAAATATTAAGCAAGTGCTGATTTTCGCGTTTATTTATGAAGGCGTACCAAATTGGAGCAAGACTGATGGTGTGGTTACCATTCATGTGCCGGATCAACCGCCTATCGAAACTCGCTTAACTGATGGTAATAATGGTCGCAATATGTGTGCGATTGCCCGACTCGTTAATGAGAACGGATCAATAAAAGTTGAACGTCTCAATGAATTTTTTAAAGGCCACCGCGATATGGATAATGCCTATGGGTGGGGATTTCGCTGGACAGCGGGTTCTAAGTGATCAAGTTGATATAAGGAAAAATAGCATGAGTTTTTTTAACAAATTAAAAGAAGGTTTTAATACAGGACGTTCTGAGTTAACCAAGCAAGTTGCTCGCTTTAAAAACAAAAAATTTATGCAAGGCACTGTTGCGGTTTGCGCGCAAATCGCCATTGCTAGTGACGGTGTGAGTTCTGAAGAAAAACAGAAGATGCTTGGTTTTTTAAAAGCATCAGATGAACTTAAAGTTTTTGATACTTCTGAAGTTATCGAATTCTTTAATAAGCTAATCCTGAGTTTCGAATTCGATACCGAAGTCGGTAAAGGTGAAACCATGAAGTATATTCTGGCAATGAAAGATCAGCCAGAAGCTGCGCAATTAGCTATTCGTGTCGGTATTGCTGTTGCGAAAAGTGATGGTGATTTTGACAATGATGAAAAAGAAGCGGTGCGCGCTATTGCCATTGCATTAGGCTTTCAGCCCGCAGAATTTGGTTTGTAATTAATTTAAGATAGGGAACCGTTCAGGAATTATTATGGTATCCACACATATTGGTTTTCCGACAGAAACTGTCATTGTCTTTGTTGTACTTGCGATTGGCGCTATTTTTATCGACTTATTTATGCATCGTGCAGATAAGCCGATAACGTTAAAGAATGCCATATTCTGGTCTATATTCTGGGTTGCCGTTGCAATGGCATTCGCAGGATTCCTTTATGTTCACCATGGTGCAGAAGTTGCGAGCTTATTCGTAACAGGTTATGCATTAGAGAAAGTGCTCTCCGTTGATAACTTGTTTGTCATGATGGCGATTTTCTCTTGGTTTGCCGTACCTGATCGCTTCCGTCACCGCGTTCTTTATTGGGGGATCATCGGTGCTATCGTTTTCCGTGGGATCTTTGTTGCCATCGGTACAGGGCTGTTAAGTTTAGGACCATATGTTGAGATAGTATTTGCCTTAATCGTTGCTTGGACGGCAGTTATGATGCTGAAAAGCGGTGATGATAGTGAAGAGATTGAAGACTATTCACAACATCTTGCTTATCGCTTAGTAAAACGATTTTTCCCTATATGGCCAAAAATTACTGGGCATGCATTCTTACTAACACAAAAAGAAGTTGATGCTGAATTAGCAAAACCAGAGAACAAAGAAATTACTATCGGTCGTGGTACAAAAGCCGCGTTATATGCAACACCACTTATGCTGTGTGTGGCTGTGGTAGAGCTTTCCGATGTGATGTTTGCTTTCGACTCGGTTCCCGCTATTATCGCAGTAAGCCGTGAACCCCTCATTGTTTATAGTGCAATGATGTTTGCAATCTTAGGCTTACGTACGCTCTACTTCGTGTTAGAAGCGTTGAAACAGTATCTGGTTTACCTTGAAAAAGCGGTTATTGTGTTGTTGTTCTTTATTGCTGCAAAACTAGGTTTAAATGCAACAGATCATATCTGGCAACATGGATACAGCATCTCCGCGACAACTAGCTTATTTGTTGTGCTAGGTGTTCTTGCTCTGGGTATTATTGCAAGCTTTGTATTCCCAGAGAAAAAAGATGATAAAGGTAAGACAAATTAACAAATATTCTTGAAAAATCAGAATATTAAAAACAAAACTAAAGAGGTTATAAAATGAGCGTTTCTCTTTCTAAAGGTGGTAATGTCTCTCTGAGCAAAGCAGCCCCAACGATGAAAAACGTCCTTGTCGGACTTGGTTGGGATGCCCGTTCTACAGATGGTCAAGATTTTGACTTAGATGCATCTGTATTTCTGTTAGCTGCAAATGGAAAAGTGCGTAGCGATGCCGATTTCATTTTTTATAACAATTTAAGATCTGCTGATGGCTCTGTCGTTCATACCGGTGATAACCGCACAGGTGAAGGCGATGGTGATGATGAAGCGCTGAAAATCAAATTAGACATGATCCCAAATGATGTCGATAAGGTGATCTTTGTTGTCACAATCCATGATGCGCAAGCACGCCGCCAAAGCTTTGGCCAAGTATCGGGTGCATTTATTCGTTTAGTTAATGATGACAACCAAATTGAAGTTGCTCGTTATGACTTAACGGAAGATGCATCAACAGAAACTGCAATGTTATTTGGTGAGTTATATCGCCACGGTACAGAGTGGAAATTCCGTGCAGTAGGCCAAGGTTACGCGGGTGGTTTAGGTTCAGTTTGTGCTCAATACGGTATTAATGCCTCTTGATAGCTGATTGGTAAAATACTACCCACTGGCAGTCATAAGATGTGATTGCCAGTTTATTCAATAAAGTAGGAGCTTTGATATGGCAGTTTCCCTTGTTAAAGGTGGTAATGTTTCTCTGACTAAAGAAGCACCAACAATGTCGGTTGCTATGGTTGGTCTAGGATGGGATGCCCGCGTGACTGATGGCGCAGAGTTCGATTTAGATGCGTCAGTATTCATGGTAGGTGAAGATGGAAAAGTACTTTCAGATGCAAGTTTTATCTTCTTTAATAACAAAGTGAGTCAATGTGGAAGCGTTGAACACCAAGGAGATAACCGTACTGGGGAAGGCGATGGTGATGATGAACAAGTAAAAATCACCCTATCAAAAGTCCCTGCTGAAGTGAAAAAACTGGTATTCGCAGTCACTATTTATGAAGCGGAAAGCCGTAAACAAAACTTCGGTATGGTCAGCAACAGTTTTATGCGCGTTTATAACAACGACAATAATACTGAAATTGCACGCTTTGATCTTTCTGAAGATGCATCAACAGAAACTGCAATGATCTTTGGTGAGTTATATCGCCATGGTACAGAGTGGAAATTTAAAGCGGTAGGTCAAGGTTTTGCGGGTGGTTTAGGTGCGTTAGCATCACAACACGGCGTGAATATCTAATATCTATATCATTAGTACATCGTAAAAACCCTCGTTAATCGAGGGTTTTTTTGCGCTCTATTTTGCGAGGGAAATTATTTTTTTATTTCTATCTTGATGGGTGAATTTTTAGATTTACGACGACCCGTATGAAAGTGGCGCCAATGAGGATCTTGCGCAGCAAAAAGCAGTTCATGATCGCCACGAGAATCTCCCCACGCTCTTAAATGGTATTGTGTTAAGTCACCGTATACCGCTTCTAATCGTTTTATTTTTTCACCACAACGGCAGTTATTACCAATAATTTTGCCTGTCAGCTTTCCATCAACCACTTCGAGTGTTGTACCAATTAATTTAATCCCTAAGCGATCAGCAAATGGTTGTAATACCATTGCTGGTGATGCAGAGCAAATTGTCACTTCAGCATTGTTATTTACTTCTTCTGCAACGGCTAACAAGCCAGTAGGGCGCATTAATTTAGCCCAGTAAAGCTGACAAAATGCTTCGGCTTTTTCTTTTAACCATTGCTCTTCTATATCGGTTAGGAAGGTTTTTATCAGCACTTCTTTTAGCTCATCACGCGTGAGCTTGCGTCTAAAGCAACGTAATGTCGGTAATACCATTTTAATTAAACGGCGTGAGAATTTACGTTTACCAAAGGCAAATTTTAGAAAAGGAATAAAACTGTCGTGATAGGTTAGCGTGCCATCAAAATCAAACACTGATAACGTTTTTACGGTGTTTTTCGCGTTTTCAAATTGGGGTTGCATAAAAAGTTAAGCTCCGTAAATCATCAGAGTTTTTAAGGTCATTGCGCATATTATATCATTGTTCTCAAAATGAGATAGTATGGTTGTTACTTATTGAAAATAAAGATATTTATTATTTTTTGAATAATGGAGTGTATGAATAATCTATGAAAACATCAGCAGATATTGGCTACTCAATAAAGTAATGTGTGATTGATAAAAAATAGCTTATTTATTATTAACACTATCGGTTGCATTATTTTATAAAATAAGAATAAAACGTAAATTATTTAAAATATGATTAGTGATTATTTATAGAATAAAAATTTTCAAATAAAAATTATTAACTTATATGTATCAACAATAATTAAATAAAAAAATTAACTTGGTCGATAAGAAATAAAGTTTATCGATATTTACATATAGGCTTTTTAATTATGAGTATTAAACGAAGTGCTAAAATAGGCTCCTCTGCACTGTTATTAATTTTTATTTTATCTTCTGTATTATCTACATTTTTCATCTACAAAATGAAAAATAATTTCACCCAAGTGGAAACATTGTTAACACGTTACACCGATGTATTGATGGCACGTTATCAATTAGCAACGATGCGTTCTAATGTGAACTTTTTGATGCGAGATACAGCAGAGACAAATACTAAAGGTGCTGAAATTATTGAGAAAAATAAAAAGATTGCGGTAAGTGCTAAACGTGCAATGGATATATGGGTAAAAGAAAAAAAAGTCACAGTAGAAGCACAAAAAAGTGCGGATGAAATAGCAAAGTTATTTTATAGTTTAATTGATAGACTTTTGATTGCGTCAAATGGCTTAGAAGCAATACATATAAAAGATACAGAATTTGCCAATGACTTTGATAGATTAGATCATCTATTTGATAACTATGTTTCTATTAAAGCTAAAAACAGTGCTGGACTCAGAAATAGACAAGATACTATGGTTCAGCTTTCTATTTACTCCACGCTCATCTCATTATTAATTCTATTTATTATTTTATATTTTGTTATTCGTTGGATAAACAAAACCTTTATTTATAACCTTAATGCATTGTCTAATATGTTAAATAAAGTTGGTAAAGGGGAATTAGTTTTCGCTTTACCTAAAATAAAAAAAGATGAATTTGGTGAGTTATTTTTACATGTTAGTGATATGCAAAAAGCGTTAACCTCTACCATTCTTACTGTAAAAAGAGAAACATTAGAGATAAAACGGGGAGCTTCTGAAATTTCATCAGGTAATCAGGAACTCTCTGCCCGTACTGAAGAGCAAGCTAGCGCATTGCAACAAACCGCAGCCAGTATGGAAGAGATTAGAACCGCTGTAGCCAATAACACCGAAAATACCCAAGAAGCCAATGAGATTATTAATCAATCTAATGACATTGTTATAGATGGTGCAAGTGTAATGAAAGAAGCTATCTCATCGATGAAAAAAATAGAGCAAGGTGCGTTAAAAGTGGGTGAGATTAACGAAGTGATTAATAATCTTGCGAGCCAAACGAATATTTTAGCGCTAAATGCTGCGGTAGAAGCTGCAAGAGCTGGGGAACAAGGGCGAGGTTTTACCGTTGTTGCGGTGGAAGTACGAAATTTAGCGGCTAAAAGTGCAGATGCCGCAAAAGAGATCAGTCAGATATTAAAAGCATCTATAAAAGATGTCGCTGAAGGAACCGCTCTCGTGAATAAAACGGGAAAACATATGCAAGAGATCGTTTCTTCAATTGCAAAAGTAAACAATATTATGCAAGGGATAAGTCTTGCTTCAGAAGAGCAACGGGTTGGCATTGAACAAATTGCGGTAGCGATTAATCAGATGGATACGGTTGTGCAACAAAATGCCTCTTTAGTGGATAATGGCGCATCTTCAATGATGATGTTAGACGAGAAAGCGCAGGTATTGATGGATAATGTGGCCGTTTTTCAAATAGAAGAACAAGCATTATAACGATAAAAAACTCACTCTGAATTAACGTATCAGAGTGAGTTTTATTCTATTCTGGCAAACAGAGCAAGGGATTAATAATATTCAATCATAAAGGTTGCAGCACCATTGGCGATACCTGCGGATATTCTGTCATCGACACGAAGATACCGCGCACGCAATGGAATGCTTACAGTGCCTGCTTTTTCTGTAACTGGCTGTGCAAAGGCGGTTGGTGTATTAAATTTAACAAAATCTTCGCCGACATCACCAAATGCAAGTTGGATACCGACACCTTTAGCCGCTCCGGGTACATCATTAATTTTAAAAGTACCAGGATATTCAGGAATAGCTGGATTTACAGGCTTGATGGTCACTCTAATCTCATTAGGATCACGATCAGGGAATGTTTGTCCTCTCTCTGTGGTTAATACATCTCCTTTGCCACCAGAATAGTAACCTCGAAACGCAGGACAATTGTATAAATTAATATCAGAATTTATCCATTTGGTTGAACTACCTTTTGCAGGTAAGGTAGATATTTCATGTTTGCCTAATTCCACGGTGTAGTCTTGTGTTTTACAACTTGAAGCGGTAACACTAACCGAACCTGTAATATTCATATATGCGGCTATAAAAGGGAATCCTTCTGCTAGAACCTTATCTTTTTCGGGATAGTTCACATCAAGTTGCATTCTTGCAATATTGCTTAAATCAAATATACCTGGCTGAATAGGACCTAATTTAATTAAAGAATAATTTAATATTGGGTGCGCCCAATATTCCATACTTTCTCTATTTTTTTCAATAAGTTCACGATTTCCTTCCCAAGAGAGTTTAGCAATATTAGGTGTTAGTGAATTATTTCTATTTCTATTTGTATAAAATACAATACCAAGACCTGGGTTATTGGTTTTATAGACATTAGGAGGAATACCTGCGCCAACAGCAGGTGTTCCTCTCATACTTAATAATTTTACCTCTTGCCTTTCTAAAAAGTAATATTTTCCTAATCCTGTTGAAGGCACATTAAATGCACAGGTATAGTTGTATGTATAACTAGCAATATCGATTTTACCTTGGTAAACAACAGAGCCTACTGGCATATCAGCACCAACATGAATTGCGCCACCAATGGACATAGTCTGATTATCTGGAGGACCACTAACATAACATTTGACTGTTTGTTGTGCCATGACCTCCGCAACAGGAAAAAGTAGAAGCATTAAGGCTAATGAGTTTTTAATAATCGGCTTCATACTTTATTCTCCACAGACACTAGTCAATTGAACAAAACTACTTTGATTATCTTTATCTTGTGCTGGTGCACTATAGTTAATGGTACATTGCTGGATTTCACCCGGTCCCCACTTAATGGTTAAACGACCTGATGGATTTTTAACGCGGGCGTAGAGAAGCCCTCCCTGACCAATGCTACCCACTTCACTGTTCTGTTCATCGTAAGCGACACTACCAAATGGAATTGGTCCATTATTTCTTTGAATAGTAATCAACAATGGCATACCTTTGTCAGTTTCAAAGGCAACTTTAGTAATTGCTCCTTCGAATGGTGCAATACGCACTTGTGTATTTTGTAGCTCGATATTATTTGACATTCCTTTCGGGTTAATCGTGATGTCATTCATTTGATATGGGGTTAAATAAGGTACAGCAGCATGGCCAAAGCCATCGATTTCAATGCCCGGATAGCCACTGACTTTAGCACCTTTAGCACCATCGGCTTCAACTACAGCAAAAGTATTACCTTGATAAGGAGTTGCAACTACACCACCAGACCAGCCAATTAATGAACCGCTAGCACCAATCGAACCATTTTGATAATGCTCACCTAAGCCATAGTTTGCTGTTAAGTTGGTATAGTTAGTTTTTGCACTACCGTTTAAGGTCATACTAGAGCCAATTCCATGGTTAGTATTCATTGCAGTTATGCCATAGTTATAACGGTTATTTTCACCCGCAGATCCTGAGATCCCGATACGCTCACCTACGTCACCTCGGCCATTACGAGTTAGAGCTGCGGTTAAGGTTGGCATATGATCAACACTTAAATCGTAGAGTGGTAAAATAAAGTTCAATTCAAAAGATGTCTCTTTTTTACCATCCGAATTACGTGCTTGACCGACGTTTAAGCCATAGGAGAGGCGCTTCCAGCGATTGTTATAACCCATTTGATATTGCAAGTCAGTGGTATCGTTATTCCAGTAGTTTTGTGTAAATCCACTAACATAGAATGTTCCCCAACCTTCAGGTAAACCTTGATCAATCGTGACGTTAAAGCGACTTTTAGGACGCCAAATATTGTTGATACTTCGACCGTGTCGTTCTTCATTTATTGCTTGAACGGCAGAGCTATAGTCATAGAATTTTTCGGTATTAAATTTATAAGCGGCAATTGTCAGGTTACTATTAGTATCTTGAATGAATTTACTGTAACTGATTTGATAACTTTGCCCGTTATTCACTTTTGATGATGTTGTATTTAAGTGTAAGCGTGCTTGGGTGATGTCAGCAGAAAATGCCCCTAATGGCGTACTTAATGCTAAACCCGCTTGAAGTGCATAATAATCTGCACCAGTACTCTGTATACCAGCGTAACCCGTTATCAAGTTAGTTAATCCACGACGATAGGTAGCTTGATATAAGGTTGGATCATAATCCACTGCTGATGAATTTAAATGACCGGCTGCCACGGTATAGTTATGTTGCCCAGGGCGCAGTAACTGTACAACAGAAGCATAATAGACTCTAAAATTCTGCTGTGAACCGTCAGACTCTTGGATGGTGACATCCAAGTTACCACCATATCCTGATGGGTAAAGGTCATCAATTTCAAATGGGCCTGGTGGAACGGCAATCTCATGGATCACTTGCCCATCTTGGCGAATAATAACTCGCGCATTGGATTTTGCGACCCCACGGATCGTTGGCGCAAAGCCACGTTGAGAGTCAGGTAACATTTTCTCATCACTAAAGAGCTGGATCCCTCTTAATGGTTGAGAATCAAAAAGTTGCCCTGTCGTAAGGACATCACCAACTTGAACCACACCTTTTATTGTCGTGATAATGCGTTGTAGATAATTATAAGTTGATGTGTAGTCATGGCCGTTCTGTTCATTCCATGAATAGTTGCCAGTATGATGGAAACTCCATGTACCTAAATTAAGATTGCCATTAACACCAACGAAAGCAGATTTGTAATTCGTTCCATTGCTACGAGACATAAAATAGTTTGCGTTATAGCTCACTAATAATGCATTTATGCCTCGATCCCAGAGTGAAGGATTTACATAACCACGAGGTTTATAACCAACAAGAGCCTGTGGTGTATTAATCGTTAAACGTTGAACTGAATGGTCATAGTTTACTTCCGTCGAGGGGACAAAATCGGTTAGTGCAATACACTCATGTAATTCTAGTGCGCTTTTTAATAAGGGGGGGATTTTGTCACTTTTAAAGCCAATTAAGTCGATAATATCTTTAGTTAAACAAGGTGATACTTGACCATTTTTCATATCTTTAAAAGTGACTGGCGTTCTTGCCATAAATTGGCTATTGACATAGATCTCAACATTCCATGTACCAGGCAAGAAGGTATTTTCTTTATCAAAGCGACTGATATCAATATCACCTTGAGAAGTATTCATAAAAATAGGGTTAAATGAGAGTGAGCTATTTGTATGAGAAGAGCTATTATTCTCTGTTGATGAGTCAGTACTATTTTGTAATAAAGGCGACGTATTGGGTGATAATGAAGGAGTACCATTAGGTAGCCATTTATTATTTTCGATCCCTGTTATATTTTCTGCATAAGTATAAGGTGTTACTAAAAATAAAGTAGCACTAGCAGATATTATAATAGTTTTTAAAATATAACTGCTCATTTGAATATTCCCATATATTTTATGAAGTATTGAGAGTGCTAGAGTTTCGTTTCAACTATTTTCATTGCACCCCAGTCATTCACATAACGATAAACAACCTTGCTTCCTAAATTTGCCAATACACCATTGGGGAGCGTAAATTCGTGTTGGCCTAATGGTGGAACAACTTCACCATCAATTGGATTTTTCTCATTATTTGCAATCGTGATAGAAACAAGTGAAACAAAATAAGGTGAATTATTAATTGCTTTTAATTTGTTACCAGCAATTGAAAATTGAAGACCTTCAGCTGCATTTATTGCACCTATTTTATCTTTTAGTACGTCTGGACGATAAAATAGTTTTATTCTAGAGCGATAAGCAATTTGTAATTTATTATCTATTTCTGTATTTGTATTTGGTGGTATTTCTAATACATTTAACCAATAAATAGATTCTTTATCTTTAGGTAATGTTGCTGCACCAGTAAAACTAATTCTTAATGATTGCGATTTTTCTGGCTCAATACGGAATACCGGTGGTGTTAATACAAAGGGAACCTGAATATTTTCTGGTTTTGCATCAACATTACCTGTGTCAATCCAGTTTTGAATTAATACAGGCACTTTCCCTTCATTACTAATTTTTACTGTGACTTCTTTTTCATTTTCATTATAAATAACACGAGTACCACTAATAATAACGCCAGCGTTTATCCCTGTCGGAATAATTAATAATAAACTCAAGAAAAAGCTTTTAATTAATCTAGGGGTTTTCATATTTATCTTTATTCCATTAATAAAAAGCAAACAGGAAGGAGGAGTCCCCTCCCTGTTTATTTCGATTATTTATACTGCAGAGTATAAACAACGCTACTTGTTACTTTACCCGCTTCAGTTTTACCGATAGCGTAGTATTCAACAGCGTATGGCAGAGTGGCTTTATCATTAGTAATTGTATAATAAGTAGTATCATTTACTTGAGATGTGTTACCTACTTTAATTGCGTTGAAGTTAGCTCCATCTAACAGTTGTAATTGAACCTCTTTTGCTCCCGTTGCAGCAACATCCATATTTTTCAGACGACCACTCGCTTGGTCTACTGTTGCACCTGTTTCAAAGAATGCAGAAACAGTGCTATGACCTGCTGTGCCAACTTTACAATCAGACAGATTCATATTGAACGAAGTACGTCCAGTTACTTCACCTGCATTTTGTAAAACATTAGTACTTACTGTTGGCAGAGTAATAGTTGCATCTGGGCCTTGACCTTCGATATCAACTTTACAAGTTGTATCTGTTAATTCACCATTAAAAGTAATTGTACCCGTATTATCAGCAGCGATTGCATTACCAGCCATCAGACCAAATGCCATTGCTAATGATGCACCAATGATAGATTTTTTCATTCTAAGTTCCTTCGTTTTATATTAGATAACTACGTTTTAATAAATCGATAAATATTAAAATTAATATTTATAAATTTATTTATTGACTCTCTATTAGTGTAAAAATAAATAAAGCAATCCCTGGCAAATAAAAATGCTTAATAAGTATTTTTTATTTTCCTAATAATTATTATTTATTAATGCAGAATAATAGTTTGTCTGTTGTTAACACTCCCGGTTTCATAAAGCTAATAGCTCATGAAAATAAAACATAATTAAATATTTTATTTTCATGGTTAATTCTTTATACTGATATTTACATAATCGTGTTAAATGTTTGTTTTTTAATTTAGCTGACTAATAACATTAGCACTCAATTCATAATCCTTTTTTTTAGGTTGTGAGATTGGTCCTTTTTCGTTGTAGGTGCTTATTACTTCACGATTCAAATCATCCCATGATTTATCAAAAATAATAAGTAACTTATTTATTAAGCTAAGTGACATACTATTTTTACCGTTTTCATAACGTGATATTTGTTGCTGGCTGACAGAGATTATTTTTGCCAGTTCACGACCTGATAATTTCTTCTCTTTTCTAGCCTTCTTAAAAAAAAGGCCTACTTTAGTGTCTAGATCGTTCATAAATTAATTCCAATAACATGAGGTCTAATATATAGAAGTTATCACATATTAAAATTAGTCATTTAAGTTTGAATAACTATATTACACATAAATTATTGCGTAAAAATGGTTTACTCTATGCGATTACTATTTGTAATAGGCTTAGCCTATCAAGGGAGTAATTATTGTAAGGTTATACTTAAGTTTTTGTAAGTGATAAGCATATCAATACGTTAAGTAATTTAATGAAACTACAGACTAATTATGATACTCATTATATGAGTTTTATTTGGGTGAAAAATGTTGTTTGGTAAGTTATATGTTATTTTATATTTCATTTTTAATCTTTATAAGATGAATTGTATGAAAGGGTTAGTTATTGTAAGTAAAAGTATTTTACGCGTATTATGGGTATTTATGAAAAGTGTAGAATGTAAGAATTCTCTGAATAAAATTAAAATTTAGGTTATATGATGAAAATCGGTTATGTGTTTTTCTAAATAATATGTTTAACCTATTTTTATTAGAATAAATGAAATGTAAAAAATTGATCTAACGCAATAATTATTGAAGGGGATATTAAAAAGAAAGTAATTTGATTGTTCTATACAAAGAAAAGGAGCTTATTTTTAAGTATTAGTTGCAATAATGATTGGTTTATTTTCTAAAATGACTTATTTCTTTTACGATCAGAAAGTAGATGTATAAATTGAGTACTAACTTCTCTCTTCTATTCTTTTTAAGATGATAATTTTTTGTTAATAATATCCTAAGTGTATATACTGCATTTGTGCCTTTTTCTGAAGCTATTTATACCAAATTTACGCACTGGATCGTAAAAATACTTAAGAAGTATTAATTGCTAAACAATGTTTATTGTTTTGTTAGGAACTTAAATTTTTTACTGATTTTGGGTTTTAATCAAAATCAAGCCCCAGTTGCCAACCAATTAATAACACTGAAATACTATTTCATTATGGTATATGATCTGCATTACTGGTTTGAAAACAGAATAAAAAACTGATTGGCATCATTGATTGAGATCTGTAATAAGTGTTTGTATCGATAATTCTGATTAATGTGTAAATAAAATCTATCCACTGCCGATATATCAGTACCTTTGTGTCATTTTATATTGTGAGGTGGATAATCATGAGTATTGAAAAATCAGCCAAAGTTGGCTCGATATTGCTTTTATTTATATTTTTACTGTCATCAGTACTATCATCGTTCTTTATTTATAGAATGCAAAATAACTATGCATCACTTGATTCGTTAACCAATAGATTAAGTCGCGTACAGGAATCAAGATATGAGTTAGCAACAATACGCTCACACGTTAATTTCTTGATGAATCTGGGGACAATGACAGCGGAGAAAGAAAAAACTAAAGCATCATTAGTGGCAGAAGCCAAAGCGTTAGGGGAAAAATCAAAATTAACGATAATCAATTGGGCTGAAGAGAAAAAAATAAGCCCTGAAGCCGATAAAAATGCACAAGCGTTATCTGCACTGTTTTTACAGCTTCTTGATCAAATCATTGCGCCAATGGACACCTTAGAATATGAGGATGTGGATTTATCAAAAGATTTCACCCGCTTATCTAAACTCTTTGATGAGTATTTAATTATTACTCAGAAAGTTAATGATGATATTAATGCTGAACAACAGTGGATGGTAACACTTTCTATTTATGCAACGTTTATTGCTTTGATCTCCATTTTAGTGATCCTTTATGTTGTCATCCGTTGGGTAAATAAAACGTTTATCTTTAATTTGAATACACTGTCGGCTATTTTGCAGAAAGTAGGAAAGGGCGATTTAAGTTTCACTCTACCTAAGAAACGTAATGATGAGTTTGGAACCTTATTCTCTAATGTTGGGGATATGCAGACTGCGCTTACATCGACGATTCAACTTGTTAAAGACGAAGCGCTAGAGATCAAAAAAGGTTCAGCAGAAATTGCTTCTGGCAACCAAGATCTCTCTTCTCGTACTGAGGAGCAAGCAAGCGCTCTGCAACAAACAGCAGCAAGTATGGAAGAGATAAAAATCGCTGTAGTGAATAATACTGATAATGCGATTTTAGCAAACTCTATTACCGCAGAAACCCGCGATTTAGCAATTGATGGCTCTAACATTATGAGTGATGCCATTGACTCGATGAAGAAAATCGAGGTAGGAACATTAAAAGTTGCTGAAATCAATGATGTGGTTAACAACATAGCAAGCCAAACTAATATTCTGGCATTAAACGCAGCTGTTGAAGCGGCGCGTGCAGGTGAGCAAGGTCGTGGATTTACTGTTGTTGCAACAGAAGTGAGAAATTTAGCGGCAAGAAGTGCGGATGCTGCACGCGAAATTAACCAAATTATCAGAGAATCTGTTGCGGATGTCGCTCATGGTAGAGAATTGGTAAATAAAACGGGCGAGCATATGCAGGATATCGTTTCTTCTATTACGAAAGTGAGCGATATCATGCAGGGCATTAGTATTGCATCAGAAGAGCAAAAAGTAGGTATTGAACAGATAGCAGTAGCCATTAACCAAATGGATTCTGTTGTTCAGCAAAATGCGGCTTTAGTTGAACAAGGTGCAACTTCAACAATGATTTTAGATGAGAAAGCACAAAACTTAACAGACAAAGTTTCAGTCTTTCAAATCAAAGAACAGTATTAATCCGTTAAGTTAGTCAGTTAATATTGTATTTAAAACAAGCTCACTTTCATCGAAATATGAGGGTGAGCTTTATTTTTGAAACATTATTTAATCCTCTCTTTTATTTCCTTTCTATTATGACTTTATTGAGAAAATGGTTGGTAGATAAGCAAATTTTTGCGTATTGTTGACGACATAATATGAAAAGTTGCATTTTCTCCAATTCACCTGCTTATTACGAGGTTATCGCATATCGACATCAAACAATTATTTTATCTAATCGCTTTAGATAAAACGCAACATTTTGGTCAAGCTGCTGAGATGTGCCATGTGACTCAGCCGACTTTATCAATGCGATTACGTAATTTAGAAAAAGAGCTTGATGTAGTACTTATCAAGCGAAGTTCTCGCTTTGAAGGATTTACGCAAGAAGGCGAAAAAATCTTGAAATGGGCGAAAACCATGGAGTCTGCTTATGATGGGTTACAAGCAGAAGCAGCAAATTTTCGACAACAACTGTTAGGTCAATTACGTATCGGTATTGTGCCTTTGACCAATTTAAATCCGATGCAAATGTTGCAGAAAATCTCATCGACATTTCCTGAAATTCGCTTTCAAGTCTCTTCGACAAATAGCGAGGAGATAATCGACAGTCTTAATAGTAATCGGCTTGATATTGGTATCTGTTATTTAGAAAAAGCGAATGCCCAGCAACATGAAATTTATGCTTTAAAGCAAACGAAATTAGGGCTTTTATTCCATCGTAATTATTTTATGCCATCGGCAAAAACGATTTCATGGGAGGAAGCAGTCAAACTGCCTTTAGCATTGCTTAATAAATCAAATCATTTTAGGCAATCTGTTGATTTGGCATTTCAGCGTTATAATCTACATCCCAAAGTGTTAGTTGAAAGCAGTTCGACACTTCATCTTATGCAATCTGTCGATACAGGATTTTGCGCATCCATAGTGCCTATTTCAAAAGGAATGGAAAAACTCAGCCCAAATTTGGATGTAGTGCCTATTGCTGACGCAACAATAAATTCTCCTCTTGGTATTATTATTCGGCGAGAAGAGCCTCGATCGATACTGATTGAAAAATGCTTTACTGAAATGCGTGCTTATTTAGTTGATATGAGCTTGTAGATAATAAAGAGAAGCTGAGTCTAAATAGACTCAGCTTTTTATTTTTTAGTTAAATGAAAATATTAGGCAACTTGTGCTTTTTGGGCATAAATTCTAACGGGTGTCGCTTTATATGAAGGTGTTCCACTTTCTTTATCAATATAATCCAGCGGAATAAGAACATTAGCTTCAGGGTAATAAGCTGCAACAGTACCCGGTGCAATACTAAATGAAACAACAGTAATATCATTAAGCTGTAGCTTTCTATTTTGACTTACGGTTTCAATAGTCACTTTATCGCCTTCTTTTAAGCCTCTTGCGATTAAATCAACCTCGCTCATAAAGAGCACATCACGTCTACCGAAAATACCGCGATAGCGGTCATCTAATGCATAAATTGTTGTATTATATTGGTCATGACTACGTATAGTGACTAGGCGTAATATATCTTCTCCAGCGACAGGTTCATTCTCGTTAACTCCGTCAAAAACAGAAAACATCGCTTTGCCTGTTGGCGTATCCCATACTCTATCCACCGCAGGAAGTGGCATACGAAATCCACCAGGTACTCGAATGCGTTGATTATAGTTATCAAAACCTGGGATCGTTTTTTCAATCATGTCACGAATAAGATCATAACTTTCAGTAAATCTCATCCAAGGCGTTTTGCTATTAGATAACGTAGTGGCAGCCATTTCAGCAACAATAGCCGGCTCCGATTTTAGCAAAGGAGATGCGGGTGTTAATTTACCTGAAGACGCATGTACCATCGACATAGAATCTTCAACGGTGATTGATTGGCGTCCTAATGCTTGTATATCGGATTCAGTACGACCTAAACAAGGTAAAATAAAGGTATTTTTAGCGGTTAATAAATGAGAGCGATTTAGTTTTGTTCCAATATGAACACTGAGATCCAGTTTTCGCATTGCTGAAAAGGAAAGCTCTGGATCAGGCAATGCCACAGCAAAATTACCGCCTAAGCAAATTAATGCTTTTGCTTTACCTTCAACCATTGCTTGCATGGCATTAACAGCATCATGACCATGTTTATAAGGTGGTTTGAAACCGAAGGTTTGTTCTATTTTTTGCAGAAATTCTGTAGAGGGTTTTTCAGTGATCCCTACAGTTCGATTACCTTGAACATTAGAGTGTCCGCGTAGTGGGCATATTCCTGCTCCTTTTTTACCGATATTGCCTTTCATTAATAATAAATCGGCAATTAAGCGAACATTTGCGGTTCCTTTATTATGTTGGGTAATACCCATACCATAAGTAATAATGGTGGCTGGGGAATTTGCATAAAGTAGTGCAACACTTTCAAGTTCGGCTTGTGATAGCCCACTTTCACTTTCAATATCTTGCCAAGTGGTATGGTTAAGATCGTCAATAACGGCTTCAAATCCTTGAGTATGTTCTGCGATAAAGTCATGATCAAGAATATCGCCACGCTCATTATCCCATGTTAATAAGGTTTTCATAATGCCTTTTAACGCGGCTGCATCACCTCCTGCTTTAACCTGATAATAAGATGATGCAATATTGGTTGAGCTATAGGTTGCCATTTCAATTACGCTTTGAGGATCTGTAAATCGCTCTAATGCTCGTTCTTTTAATGGATTAAAAACAACAATTGGTACACCTCGACGAGCAACTTCATGTAATGTTCCCATCATTCTAGGGTGATTGGTGCCGGGATTATGACCAATGGCAATAATTAATTGTGTGTTGTCGAAGTCATCTAAAGAAACAGTCCCTTTACCAATACCAATTGATTGTGGTAACCCTACGCTGGTGGGTTCATGGCACATATTTGAACAATCTGGAAAATTGTTGGTGCCATATTCTCTAGCAAAAAGCTGGAATAAATAAGCGGCTTCATTTGAAGCTCTACCTGATGTATAAAATTCCACACTATCTGGTGAAGGGATGTCTCTTAATAGCTCGCCAATACGACTAAATGCGTGATCCCAAGAGACAGGAATAAGTGTATCAGTAATAGGATCGTAAGAAAGTGGGTGAGTTAAACGACCATAACCTTCAAGTTCAAAATCTGATTTTTTTAGTAATTCAGTAACTGTGTTTTGTGCTAAAAATTCTGGTGTGACTCTTTTTTTTGTCGCTTCCCAAGTAACGGCTTTAGCGCCATTCTCGCAAAATTGAAAAGTAGAGTGATGCTCTTTATCTGGCCATGCACAACCTGGACAATCAAAGCCATCAGGTTGATTGGTATTAAGCAATGTTTTAGGTGCAATAAGCGCATCCATTTGAGTGCGTACCGCGATTGCTGTTGCTTTTAATGCTCCCCATCCTCCAGCGGGTCCGTTATACGGTTTCACTCCAGGAATAGGCAATTTATTTTTACTCATATATACATTCCTAAAACGTAAATAATAATATTTATTTATGAAAATATTGGCAGGTGAATATGAAAATCAATATGGTTATATAATTAAATATATATTGGTGTCTAAATTAAATAATATATTTAAACTTATTAACATTAATAGTTAATAAGTAAGTAAGCCTGAGGTTATATAAACATACGAATTTTCTGTTGTTTAAAAAGTTAAATCAATGTGTCTTAGTTGTCAACGAAAGTAACATTCTAAATAGTGCTTTATCGCTATATTTCAAGGCACGATAGAGCATATCTATCGTCTAATAAAATCAATTTATTTGACTAACTGTTATAGGCTGGTTAAAAATATTAACACGTTAGTGAATATACACTCTTCAACTCTGCATTTTTTGAAATATACTTGTTAATCAATGAGGTGTAGTTTTATTATCGATGTATATTTAAATATGCAGCGTCTATTGTTGTTTCTGTTTTTTATTAGAAAATAGAAAGGCGATTATATGAATAATATATGTAAATATAAATTAAATACTTTTATCTTTAATTTTTCAGCGATGGAATAAAGGTAGTTGGTATTAATAATAAAACGTTAATAATAATTTTATTTGAGAAAAACACAAATAGGAAAATAGAAATGAATAAATTTATGACAAATAGATTTATACTAGGTGGGGCATTATGTTTGGATTAGATGCATTTCACTTAGCAAGAATACAATTTGCTTTCACGGTCTCTTTTCATATTATTTTCCCTGCCATTACAATAGGCTTGGCAAGCTTTTTAGCTTTATTAGAAGGTTTGTGGCTAAAAACAAAAGAGTCGAGTTATCTCACTTTATATCAATTTTGGGTGAAAATTTTTGCCGTCAATTTTGGTATGGGCGTGGTATCGGGGCTAGTCATGGCGTACCAATTTGGGACAAACTGGAGTGGTTTTTCTCAATTTGCAGGCAGTATTACAGGGCCATTGTTGACCTATGAAGTCCTTACCGCTTTTTTCTTAGAGGCGGGATTCCTTGGTATTATGTTATTTGGTTGGAATAAAGTAGGGCGTAAGCTCCATTTTTTTGCAACTTGCATGGTGGCATTAGGCACTATTATTTCAACATTTTGGATTTTGTCATCAAATAGCTGGATGCAAACACCACAAGGCTATGAAATTGAAAATGGTGTCGTCGTTCCTGTTGATTGGTTACAGATTATTTTTAATCCCTCATTTCCTTATCGCCTATTACATATGTCAATTGGGGCATTTTTAGCTAGCGCTTTATTTATTGCCGCGTGTGCGGCATGGCTTTTATTAAAAGGGAAAGATACAGCAGCAGTACGTAAAATGTTATCAATGGCGTTATGGTTAGTGCTGATTATTGCACCAATACAAGCCTTTGTTGGTGATGCGCATGGATTAAATACACTTGAACATCAGCCAGCGAAAATAGCTGCAATTGAAGGGCATTGGGATAATACATCGAAAGAAGCAACCCCTCTTATTTTGTTTGGTATTCCTGATATGGAAGAAGAAAAAACAAAATATGCGATTGAAATTCCGTATTTAGGTAGCCTTATTCTTACTCATAGTCTTGAAAAGCAAATACCTGCGTTAAATACCTTTGCTCCTGAAGATAGACCAAATTCCACCATTGTATTTTGGTCATTTAGGATCATGGCAGGGCTTGGTATGTTGATGATTTGCCTTGGTCTATTAAGTGTTATTTTACGCAAGAAAAAGAAGCTCTATAACTCCCCACTTTTTTTACGATTTACATTATTGATGGGACCTACGGGATTGATTGCTATCCTTGCGGGTTGGTTTACGACAGAAATTGGCCGTCAACCATGGGTTGTGTATGGGTTGCAACGAACTAAAGATGCCGTCTCTGCTCATGGTGATTTACAAATGAGTTTGAGTTTATTGGCTTTTATTTTGGTGTATTTCTCAGTATTTGGTATCGGCTATTTTTATATGATGCACTTAATGAAAAAAGGTCCTGCTGAAACTTATCCGACTTCCTTAAATCAAGGTGAAAAATAATGAATATTGATTTTCCGATTATTTGGTTTGCCATCATTATTTTTGCCACGCTGATGTATATTATCGCCGATGGATTTGATCTGGGTATTGGCATTATTTTGCCGTTTACGAAAGATAAAATACAACGAGATATTATGGTCAATAGTGTTGCCCCAGTGTGGGATGGTAATGAAACATGGCTGGTTTTAGGTGGTGCTGCGTTATATGGTGCATTTCCTCTGGCTTATGCTGTGATTATTGATGCGTTGACTATTCCATTAACGTTAATGTTAATCGGTCTTATATTTCGTGGTGTGGCCTTTGAGTTTCGTGTTAATGCATTACCTAAACATCGTCAGTTTTGGGATTTGGCTTTTATTGGCGGCTCTTTTCTCGCGACGTTTTGTCAGGGTGTTACAGTAGGGGCAGTAATTAACGGTTTTGAAGTAACAGGGCGTAGTTTTAGTGGCTCTGCACTAGATTGGTTAGCGCCATTCCCTCTTTTTTGTGGTTTTGCTTTATTAATTACTTATGCGCTTTTAGGCAGTTCATGGCTAATAATGAAAACGGAACATCAACTGCACCGTAAAATGTGTTCAATCACCGTTTATTTAGCGATTGCATTACTTGTTGCGATTGCGATAGTCAGTTTATGGACACCATTAACACATGAAGATATTGCACAGCGCTGGTTTAGTTTACCGAATTTGTTCTTTTTATTACCTGTGCCTTTATGCGTATTAGCTTGTACTTGGGGAATTGTGCGTAGTGCTTATAATTATGGTCATTATTTGCCATTTTTATTATCACTTTTATTAGTGTTTATTGGCTTTTCTGGGTTGGGAGTAAGTATTTTCCCTCATATTATTCCACCAACAATTTCCATTTGGGATGCGGCTTCACCAGTTTTAAGTCAGAAATTTATGTTAGTTGGTGCCGTTATCATTATTCCAGTGATCCTAGCGTATACCAGTTGGAGTTATTATGTATTTCGCGGAAAGGTGGAACCCAATGAAAACTATCATTAGTCATTTTTTAACAATAAAACCAGCGCAAAAGAAAGCACATTGGTATCAACAAATTGGGTGGATGATCATTATTTGGTCTTTAAGTGTATTAAGCCTTGCGATTATCGCCTCTTTATTTAAATTATTAATGTACAGTGCGGGAATGAGAACACATTAATAACTTGAGGCATTAATAAATAAAAAGACAGTGTTATTAATTGACACTGTCTTTTTTATGCTTTCTATTTTAAATTTATCAATCACAATAAATTATAATGTTTATCTGGTCTTACTGTTATTGGTAATGGCGTAATATCTTGCATCTCTAATAAGTTTCTTTCAATCGTATTACAAATAGCATTTAAGGGTAAGTCATTTGCAGATATACCAAAAGGATCTTCTAATTCTTCAGCTAATGAATCCCAAGATAAAAAAGTATAAGAGATAAACACTGATACAAATGGCGTCATATAATGGAGATCTGCTACCAACGCAAAAGGCAGTAATGCACAAAATAAATAAACAGTGCGTTGCAATATCAAAGTGTAAGCAAATGGAACTGGGGTATTTGAGATCCGTTCGCAACCTCCGAGTACATCAGATAAATTATTAATATCTTTATTAATTGATTGAAAGATAACGTCACTTATCATTTTGTTATCTCTCAGTTCGCCTATTTTTAAACCGATATGTAATAAAATACGATTTGTGGGATAAGGGCTATTCATTATTTCATTGAATAAAGTTCGAGGTAATAGGCGATAAAGATCAACCATTGGATCTGTTTTTCTTAACTCGTGTTTTAAGCTCCAACTAAACGCAATGAGTAGATTAGAAAAGTCTCGATTAAATTGTTTATCTTCAGGTAATAATGCTTTTATATTTCTTAATATATTACGATGGGTAATTAACATATTACCCCATAGAGTTCTAGCTTCCACAAGTCGGCTATAGCTTGCATTATTTCTGAAACCAAGAAATATCGCGATAGCAATACCTAATAAACTAAAAGGAGCAACTGTTAAGTGTATGCCTAATTGTTCATACCATTGATAAATCAAAATGGCGATAATTGACATGATAACATTAAGACATAAACGAAAGATTATTTTTGAAAGCACAGAACCATGCCAATCAAATAACCGAAAAAACCAGTGTTGATTAGGACGTATGACCATAATAGTAATTATATAAGACAAGATTTGAATTGTGCGAATATTATCTCAATAAAATAAGTAATAAGCCAATTAATTCTATTAAAAAATTAATAAGTATGAAAATTCTGATTCATATATACCTATATGAACCAGAAAGATAAATTTATATTCTTAAACATGAGTATCGTTAATGTAATAATACAGGCATAGTTGATTTGATTTATTAATCATAATGCTTCAGCCACCTCCATAACTGTACTTAGTACAGAACCCCAAGTGAATGAAGATGAAGGTAGCACCGCGGATGCTTCTGCTAACTCATTGTTTATATTAGTCAGGGATAATCCCATCACTAGATGAGGTAAATTATCTATCTTTAGTGGGTTATAACCTTTATAGGGTTCATCAGAGGAATGTGTTTCTTCTGGTGAATAATGAGGATTTACCATTGTTTCTTCAAGGATCTCACTACCTTCTTTAGTGTAAATAGTGACAAGTTCTATTAATTGATTTGGAATATTTATATATGCAGAATATTCTTGCTCTTCAGTTAATACTGCTCTTAGCATATCACTCACACGTTCTTTAATTTTATCATGATAATAATAAACAGTATCAAGTGCAGAATAAAAATTATTTGTTGCTCTTATTTTATAAATATAAGATTTATTATCGTTTGAGACATTAAGCAAATCTTTTGCGAATTTTTCACTTGATTTAAAACTTGATGTTGTCGGAATAAATGCAGAGTCTTTACTTCCTCTTCGCCCTGAAATACCGTTTACATGGGAATGAAAATTGATATTATTTCCCCAAGCGACAAATCCTTTTTTAAATACCTCCTCGGGTGGCCTTGAATCTGCTCGGTACACTTTACTGACAGGTCTTGCATATGATAGTTGTATATTAAATAAAATAAATAATATAATTAAAATTATTTTTTTCATTATTACCCCTTATTCTTTTATAAAGCTTTAGAGTGTCATGTTATTTCTCTTTTTTATTTAGTCATAATTTTTTATTTTGGGATAATTAATGTTTTGATAATCCAATCATATATAAGGCATCTTTACCAGGGAAAGTCTTTTCCTCCCCAACACATACGGCTATATCTGTCTGTGTCAGAAATGAAACCTTAGCGATATCGTAAAGTGTTGTTGCATTGTACATAATGCCATAATGATATGAGCCACCAGTTTCAGGGGTAAATTTTATATTGGCTGCTAACACTGGCTTTTTTCCATTATTATAACTATTAGTCACAACGGAGAAGCTGGAAATTTTGCCATTTTTTACGCTTCCATTTAATTCTTTGCAGTAACCTTCAAAATCAGTACCGGCATGAGAAAATGCTGAAAAGGAAAGAAGACTAATAATTAGTAATTTTTTCATTTATAACCTCGATATTTATTTGCAGTATTTGTATGTAATTGCAGTGCATTCCATTAGATCAATAATTGATGTTCAATGTGGATCAAATATGTACATCAAAGTAATGGAAGCAATTTAAATATACCGAGTTGGTGCGTTTATAAAATATGTTTTTTTAACATGTTGTAATGGAAAAATAATATTTACAGAATGAAAGTGTTTTGGGGATTTTATCTAACGTAAATAAATAGAAATAGAATATATTATGTTTTTCTGGGAACTATTTTTTGTGATTTAATGAGTTTTAATATAGCGATTCTATAAATATTAACGTAGTTAAAAATATTTGATGGGGCAAAAATGGGACAATGGCTTGTAGAAACAAAAAAGCCACTTGCTAAGAAGTGGCTTGATGTGCTGATTTAACAGCTAAAATTTGGTGGCCCCTACTGGACTTGAACCAGTGACCAAGCGATTATGAGTCGCCTGCTCTAACCAACTGAGCTAAGGGGCCTTAATGGAGTGTGATTATACGTGCCATTTGGCACGAGGTCTAGCCTTTGAATGACTGTATGCGCAAATTCTGTTCAATCTAAACAATAAAAAAATAAAACAGAGAATGATTGTGATATCAATAACATAGCGTAACGATTTATAGGTAAGCTTACGCACAGGTGCAATAATATAAATAATAAGGCTATTTTTTATAAATATGTGTAGGTGAAATCTATCCTAGATTAGATAGATTGTTGATACCGTATCGAAATCCCATAAAAAAACGCCTGTGATATCACAGGCGTTTATTATAACTTTTATTGAAAAGTAAGTTGATTACTCATCAAGGAAGCTACGTAACACTTCAGAACGGCTTGGGTGGCGTAATTTACGCAGAGCCTTCGCTTCAATCTGACGAATACGTTCACGGGTAACATCAAACTGTTTACCCACTTCTTCCAAGGTATGGTCGGTATTCATATCGATACCAAAACGCATACGCAGGACTTTCGCTTCACGTAATGTTAAACCTGCTAACACTTCGTGAGTTGCTGAACGTAAGCTTTCTGATGTTGCAGAATCCAGTGGTAATTCGAGAGTAGTATCCTCGATAAAATCACCTAAATGTGAATCTTCATCGTCACCGATTGGCGTTTCCATGGAGATTGGTTCTTTAGCGATTTTCAGTACCTTACGGATTTTATCTTCAGGCATCAGCATGCGTTCTGCAAGCTCTTCTGGTGAAGGCTCTCGTCCCATCTCTTGCAACATTTGACGCGAGATACGGTTCAGTTTATTAATCGTTTCGATCATGTGAACAGGGATACGAATTGTACGCGCCTGATCCGCGATTGAACGAGTAATTGCCTGACGGATCCACCATGTTGCATAAGTTGAGAATTTATAACCACGACGGTATTCAAATTTATCAACCGCTTTCATCAGACCGATATTCCCTTCCTGAATGAGGTCAAGGAACTGTAAACCACGGTTGGTATATTTTTTCGCTATAGAGATAACGAGACGTAAGTTCGCTTCGACCATCTCTTTTTTCGCACGACGTGCTTTTGCTTCACCGATAGACATACGACGGTTAATATCTTTAACCTGTTCGATTGTCAGTCCAGTTTCAACTTCAATTTGTTGCAGTTTTTGTAGACTGCGTTGTACTTCTTCTTCAATACCTGCCAGCTTTTCAGACCAAGGCTTATTCATTGCACGAGCAGCAGTGAACCATGTGTCATTGGTTTCGTTACCTGTAAACAGCGTAATGAAGTTTTTCTTTGGCATCTTAACTTGATCAACACAAAGACGCATGATGTGACGCTCTTGAGCACGAACTCTGTCCATCATGTCACGCATATTGTTAACCAAATAATCAAACTGTTTCGGTACTAAACGGAACTGTTTGAAAATTTCAGATAACAATAAGATTTCAAGCTCTGTATCTTTGTGGTTACGACCTTTCGCCTTGATAGTTTGGCGAGTTTTTTCGTATTGCTCACGAAGCTCAGTAAACTTCTGGCGCGCTAATTCAGGATCGATGCTGTTATCGTCATCGCTATCGCTGTCATTGTCGCCATCTTCGTCTTCATCTTCATCTTCGTCTTCAGCGTCATCGGCAACTTCATCATCTTCTTTGCCTAAATTGACATCTTCACTTTCTGCCATTTCTTCGGCATTAGGGTCAATAAACGCAGTAATTAAGTCTGAAAGACGTGCTTCGCCAGCTTCAACACGATCATACTGTTCAAGAAGATATGTAATTGCTTCAGGATATTCTGCAACAGAACATTGAACTTGGTTAATACCATCTTCAATGCGTTTTGCGATATCAATTTCACCTTCCCGGGTGAGCAGTTCAACGGTACCCATTTCGCGCATATACATACGCACAGGGTCGGTTGTACGGCCAATCTCAGATTCTACACTAGAAAGCACCTGAGCTGCGGCTTCTGCAGCATCATCATCAGTATCATTTGAATTTTCTGCCAGCATCAGATCATCGGCATCAGGTGCTTCTTCCATAACCTGAATGCCCATGTCGTTAATCATCTGGATGATGTCTTCGATTTGATCTGAATCGACGATATCTTCCGGCAGATGGTCATTGACCTCAGCATAGGTCAGGTAGCCTTGCTCCTTACCTTTAGTAACAAGTAGCTTCAGCTGTGACTGCGGGTTTTGCTCCATAAGACGGTATCCACACTTCAAAGTAATTTGGGTTGGTGTCGGTCGGCGATAACTGTTCAGCCAACAATAACTACGGAGGGGCATTTTCATTGTCGATTGCTACGGTCCCCTCAGCGTAGCAAATGTAGGTTTTTAGTACCTACCGATAGCGGCAATTAAGCCGTGTTTTTAATCTTAATTCTGTGTTTACTTTTTAACGCGTGCCTGTATTATCAATTGGACTTCTTCGCGTTCATCTTGCGTTAGGCCTTCTGTTCTCTCTTTCGCAATAAGCGCGTTTAAACGTTCATCCATTGCGGTTAAAAAAAGATGATCTAACGTGTCTGTAAAGGTTTTCTCTGCAATCTCATCTATATCTATATCGTTCCACATTGCCAATTTTTCAAGCTGTTTACCGAATTTATTCTCTCTATAGAGTTCGATAATCTGTCCTGTATTCAGGCCAGGTTGTGCTTGGCAAACAGAAACTAATTCAATAAAAAGTGATAGACCTGCAATTTTTTCTGTACTTAATCCCTCGAGAGGGGGCACTAATTTAGAGAACTCTGGGTTTTGTATCAATAGGGCAATCAATATACGCATCGGCGTTGTGCGTAATTTTGTCGGTTGATACGATAACTCGTGATTAACCGGCGTTCTACCAAATAAACGATCCATTTGCTCAATATCGGGATTTCCCGTTAAGCTTCCAAGCTCTCTTAATAAATATAGACGCAAAGTTTCACTTGGGATCTTATCTATTAATGGTCGGGCTAAACTATATAGCTTACCATTGCCTTCTTGAGTACTTAGATCCACTTGAGGAACGAGTGAATCAAATAAAAATTCTGATAATGAATGTGCTTGTTCCATACGCTTTTCAAAAGCTTCTTTACCTTCACGACGAACCAATGAATCAGGATCATCACTTTCGGGTAAAAACATAAAACGTAAAGAGCGACCATCATTTAAAAAAGGAAGGGCGGTTTCTAATGCTCGCCATGCGGCATCACGTCCAGCTCTGTCTCCATCATAGCAGCAAATAATGTTATCCGTTGTCCGAAAGAGCAACTGGATATGTTCTGCTGTGGTGGAAGTTCCTAATGAGGCAACGGCATAATCAATACCAAACTGCGCTAATGCCACAACATCCATATAACCTTCAACAACTAATAGCTTTGTGACGTTATTATTAGATTGTTGTGCTTCATAAAGCCCGTAAAGTTGACGTCCTTTATGGAATATCTCTGTTTCTGGTGAGTTTAAGTATTTAGGTAAATCATCACCTAAAACACGTCCACCAAAGGCAATAACACGACCACGTCTATCTCGGATAGGAAACATGACTCGTTGGCGAAAACGATCATAAGTACGACCATTATCGTTAGTTATTACCATACCCGCTTCAAGAAGTAAGGCTTTATTATCGGCACTTTGACCAAAACGTTTTAGGGCGTTATCCCAACCTGCTGGTACAAACCCAATAGAAAAACGGGTAATAATATCTTCACTAAGCCCACGATGCGCAAGGTAGTTTCTTGCTTCCTGTGCATCAGGTTTATTGAGAGCGCTACTATAATACTGATTCAATTTCTCCATCACTTGATAGAGATTTTGTCTTATATGTCGTTCAATAAGGCTACTGCTTGTTCCTGATTCATAAGGAACTTCTAACCCATGCATTGCTGCTAACTCTTCAATGGTTTCGACAAAATCGAGCCTGTCGTAATTCATCAAAAAATCAATAGCATTGCCATGCGCGCCGCAACCAAAACAGTGGTAAAACTGTTTGTCGCTATTTACTGTGAAAGAGGGCGTTTTTTCATTATGAAACGGACAACACGCTGAATGATTTTTGCCTTGTTTTTTTAACGGCACGCGAGCGTCGATAAGATCGATGATATCGGTTCGAGCTAGCAAATCATTGATAAATGAACGTGGAATTCGTCCAGCCATAAGCCCTTTTACGCCTGTTGTTGAACGAGAATAAGCCGCGCTCTCAGAAGAAAGCACGGCCTTTAACTGCGACTACAGTGTCTGCATACGTTGCGGTGCAAGCCGCAAAATATTAGTACAGACGAGTACGACGTGCGTTTTCGCGAGCTAATTTTTTAGCGTGACGTTTTACTGCTGATGCTTTAGCGCGTTTACGTTCAGTCGTTGGTTTTTCATAAAACTCACGACGACGAACTTCTGCTAATACGCCTGCTTTTTCACAAGAGCGTTTGAAACGACGAAGAGCAACGTCAAATGGCTCGTTTTCACGTACTTTGATTACCGGCATGTGCCTCTCACCTCAATAGAAATCGGTTTGCGCTGGCATTATTTAAGCCAGCCGACATTTAAAATGGTGCGGAATTTTACTTCAAAGCAGGGCACTTTGTAAAGAGATGCACAAAATTGAAACGCAAACTCTCACTTTTGTGTCTTTTTTGGGAGTACACAAAAAGCGAAAGTCGCTAACCACACATTTAAATCACTTAAAATAGGTGAATAATTATAGACCAGAAAAAGGAATTTGTCACATGCTGGTATGTAAAAGATGTTGCGAAGGCGTATAAAATCACCGAAATAATGATACAATCGATTCATTACGCGAGTTAGCGAAGAAGAATTTGGAAGCGTCATGCGAGTTTTAGGTATTGAAACATCTTGCGATGAAACCGGTATCGCAATTTACGATGATAAAGCCGGTCTATTAGCGAATCAACTTTATAGTCAGATTAAACTGCACGCCGATTATGGTGGGGTAGTTCCTGAACTTGCTTCACGGGATCATATCCGTAAAACAGTACCGCTTATTCAAGCGGCACTGAAAGAAGCAAATCTTACAGCACAAGATATTGATGCGGTTGCTTATACTGCTGGCCCCGGTCTTGTTGGTGCGCTACTTGTAGGCGCAACCATTGGACGCTCATTGGCTTTTGCGTGGGATGTTCCCGCTATTCCTGTTCATCATATGGAAGGTCATTTATTGGCACCAATGCTTGAAGAGAAAACACCTGAGTTCCCATTTGTGGCACTTTTGGTTTCTGGTGGGCATACACAGTTAATTAGCGTAACAGGAATTGGCGAATACACCTTATTAGGTGAATCTATTGATGATGCTGCTGGTGAAGCTTTTGATAAAACAGCAAAACTGTTGGGATTAGATTACCCTGGCGGCCCCGTTTTATCGAAAATGGCGCAACAAGGCACAGAAGGTCGCTTTGTCTTTCCTCGCCCAATGACAGATAGACCAGGACTTGATTTTAGTTTCTCGGGGTTAAAAACCTTTGCGGCTAATACTATTCGTCAAAATGATGATTCAGACCAAACTCGCGCTGATATTGCTCGGGCATTTGAAGATGCGGTTGTTGATACGCTTGCGATAAAATGTCGTAGAGCTTTAGAACAAACAGGCTTTAAACGTTTAGTGATGGCAGGTGGTGTAAGTGCTAATCGTACATTACGTGCAAAAATGGAAACCGTAATGAAGCAATTAGGTGGCGAAGTTTTTTATGCGCGCCCAGAATTGTGTACTGATAATGGCGCAATGATTGCACTAGCGGGAATGATCCGCTTTAAAGGCGGTACAGAAGGTCCATTAAGCGTAACAGTAAGACCACGTTGGCCTTTAGCTGAGTTGCCAGCACTTGAAAATAAGTAGCGCGCCAGTACGTCAGTAGTAAAAGAAAAGCCACTGAAAAGTGGCTTTTTTATCCATTCTATCTTTACGATTTGGTGAGATTAATCTTCTTTTTCTTGCTCTTTAGCTTCTTGAATGATTTCTTTTTCTGTTTTTTCAGTCTTTTTCTTTAATTTATGCCAGACTCGGCTCTCTTGACCACGCCATAAACGTTGAATATTGTCGTGATGACGGTAAAGTACCAGACATGATAATAAAGCAACGGGATAAGTGAATTCTGGTTTAAACCACCAAACATAAAAAGGGGCAAGCAGTGCGCTGATAATCGCACCAAGCGATGAATAGCCACTTAGTAAGACGGTGAGTAACCATGTTCCTGCGATAAGCCCACTTAAATCCCAACCAATGGCAGCGATAGCACCAAATGCAGTGGCTACGCCTTTTCCGCCTTTAAAGTGGAAAAAAACAGGATAAATATGACCTAGACAAGCCGCTATTGCGACAATGCCGAGGTAAAAAGGAGGCACATTTAAGTAATAGGCGAGCCAAACAGGGATCATCCCTTTGAGGACGTCACAAATAAGAACGGCTGCAGCGGCTGCCTTTCCTCCAATACGTAGGACGTTAGTTGCTCCGGGATTGCCAGAGCCAAATTTTCTTGGATCAGGGAGTCTTGCCAGTCGGCAAATCAATATCGCGCTGGAGATTGAGCCGCACAAGTAGGCGAAGATGATCATTCCAAGTGCGTTAGCACTCATTTGTATTCTCCAATGTTTATGTAAGTTCGTTAGGCATGTATGGATAATACGCATATTTCATCGGAAGTGGTATCCGATGAGCAGAAAAAATAAGAGATGACGTGATGGATATCGTATTTATTGAGCAATTATCAGTAATAACCACAATCGGTGTTTATGATTGGGAAAAAACCATAAAACAAAAATTAGTGTTCGATATCGAAATGGAATGGGATAACAAACGCGCATCCCAAACTGATGATGTGGTTCATTGTTTAGATTATGCCAGTGTGAGCAATGCAATTATCGACTATGTTGAGACTCGACGTTTTGAATTAGTTGAACGAGTTGCTGAAGAAGTGGCACAGCTATTGATAACGCAATTTGCTGTACCAAGAGTAAAAATTAAATTAGCGAAACCCAGAGCGGTTGCACAAGCTACAAACGTAGGTGTGATTATTGAGCGTAAAGCTTAATTAGTGCTGATCCTGATTAAGTCGCGATTTCCATTTTATAATCGCGACTTCTCGTTGCTTGGTTAGTGCATCTCGTATTGCACTTCCTTTTAATCCACTTTCAATGATGGGTTTGATATCCACATTATTTGCAATAGCGAAAGCTTGGCAAAGAAACGCGCGTTGTGGGTAAACAAGATTTTCTAATCCTTTGCGTCCTCTTGCATCTGCCTCACTCACCATAGCTAATTGCTCAACGCGTTCAGGTTTTCGCCATGCATCAATAGCATCAAATAAGCGTATTATTTTAGAAGGTCGCATTCTATCAATACGATGGATATGATCATGAAATCTTGCCGTTAAGCGTGCCAGATCACGGATATGATTAGGAATGCGATAACGTTGGCACAAGGCTTCAACTAAAGGAACACCAGCTGGACCGTGTCCATGGTGATGAGGCCAATTTTCAGGAGGTGTTAATCCTTTTCCCAGATCATGACATAAGGCACTAAAGCGCACCGCAATATCGTCTGTTAATTGGCTGGCGATATTAAGTACCATCATGGCATGAATGCCAGTGTCGATTTCTGGGTGCCATTTTTCAGGTGCAGGCACACCAAATAACGCATCAATTTCAGGAAAAAGAACGTTTAAAGCACCACATTGACGTAAAACTTCAAAATAGACTTGAGGCGCGTGGCTCTCAAGGGCTTTTTCAGTCTCTTTCCAAACACGTTCTGCAGTCAATGCATTTAATTCACCACTTTGTGCCATTGTCTTCATTAATTGCAGTGTTTCAGGTGCAACATTAAATCCTAAAGGCGCAAACCGTGCCGCAAAACGTGCAACTCGCAAAACTCTTAACGGATCTTCTGAAAATGCCTCAGAAACATGGCGCAGTTGTCTCGCATTGATATCATCTATACCGTGGTAAGGATCGACATATTTACCATCAGCAGAATAAGCAATGGCATTAATGGTGAGATCACGACGCGCAAGATCGTCTTCTAGCGTGACATCCGGTGCTGCATAACAAGTGAATCCCGTGTAACCTGAGCCTGATTTTCGTTCAGTACGCGCAAGGGCATATTCTTCATGAGTATCTGGATGAAGAAAAACAGGAAAATCTTTGCCTACTTGTTGATAGCCTTGTTGTAACAGCATTTCAGGTGTTGCACCAACAACAACCCAATCTCTGTCTTTTACTGGTATCTGTAACAGTTGGTCGCGCACAGCGCCACCAACAAGGTATATATTCACGGGATCACTGTTCCTTTGACTGGATATTAGTTCATCCAACGATCATTACGTTTACGACGACGCGGAATAATATGTGGAAGGATCAGACCAAAGACAAGACCCGCGCCAGCAACACCACCGCCATACATAAACCACTGTAAGATGATATCGCGTTGTCTATCATCTAATTGTTGATTAGCAAAATCGAGTTTTTTCTCTGCGACAGCGAGCTTTGTTCTCATTTGTTCATTTTCTTTTTTCAAGCCATTGATAATGTCATCGCTGTTTGAAACTTTATTTTGCATATCAGTGGTACGTTGGTTCCAGCTTTGGTCGATATTCGCCAGTTTATCGCGTAGTGTTTGGATCTCTTTTTCCATAGCAGGAATGCGAGTACGCATGCTTGGTTGGGCGCTGAGTTGGCTTTCAGGTAACCAAACGGTACGATCTTTATCGTCTTTAATCTGTACATAACCCGTTGCTGCGTTACGAGAAAGTACAGTAACGGTTGAACCAGAATTTAAAGAGCCAACAATTCGATACTGATTTCCTGGTCCACTGTGTACATAAGTGGATAGTTCATCGGAAACATAACGAGTTTCTGCGTGTGAGCTTAGAGAAACGCCTAAGCCAAGTAAGGAAAGAAAAAGTAAGGGTAATTTTCGCATTATGTTTTCAACTTTTTTATCTATACAAGAGAATATTTTTACTGATACTAAAGAGTAAAGTTTGCGTAAGCAAATAGTAAACCAGAATGAGAACACTCTTAACTGGTAGAATATAGGGATAATCTGCCTTTTATTCATTATTGTTATTAGGCTATCACTTGCAAAATGAAAATGCGTCAAATATTTTACTAATCAATTGATTTACTTAAGGGAAATAGAATGAGCCAATTAGAAACTGAACTCAAAATGAGTGCCATACCTGCCGCTATTCCTCACATTATTCAGCGCATTCTGACTCTACCTCATCAGCACACTGCCCCTAAAAAGCTGACTAATCTTTACTTTGAAACCGCAGATAATCAAATTCGCCGTTGGGATATGGGGCTGCGTATTCGTGGTGTTGATGATAGTTATGAAATGACAATTAAAACAGCTGGTAAAGTCGTTGCCGGTTTGCATCAACGTCCAGAATATAACGTGGAATTAGCTCAACCTAAATTAGATTTAACCCGTTTCCCCGCAGAGATCTGGCCTGAAAATACCGATCTTACTCTATTAGAAACGCAACTTGATGTGCTGTTTAATACTGATTTTTATCGCGAAATCTGGCTGGTGGATTTTCAAGATAGCCAAATTGAAGTGGTGTTAGATAAAGGCGCTATTCGCACTCATCAATATGAGTTACCAATTGAAGAGTTCGAGTTAGAACTCAAAAAAGGTCATGTATCAGATGTTATCGCATTAGCGACTTATTTAGGTGAAAAGGGCGGATTACGTCTTGCTTCTCGCAGTAAAGCGGCTCGAGGCTATTATTTGGCGAAAGATAAACCTGCATTATCGTTGAGTGTGGTTAATCTTTCTCCTAGTGATACAACGGCTCAACAATTAACTAAATGGTTAAGTGCGATACAGGCATTGGAAGAAGCGATTTTTGCCAATCCGACACCACCGACAATTACCATGCCTGCCATGTTGGCGTTATTTTCAGATTGGTGCAAAAAACAAGCTGATTTACCTGGTTCTATGGAACAATCACTCAATGCGATTTCGCCGTTAACATTTACAACAGCAACCGACTATTATCATGTTTTATGGTTGAATTTTAAGTTATCTTCTATGGCGTGGTTACTGTCTATTGCTTAATTTCCTGACAACTTGAGAGTCTATTTATGTCTGTTATCGGTGTATTTCAACAATTGTGGGATAAAGCGCAGTGTGGGTTCTCTTCTCAATTGAATGCGTTAGCGCCTTTTTGTGAACAAGAACAACAGTTTTTGGCTTTTAGCCCCTTTGCAACAGAGCATTTTCGCGTTAATCCTCAATGGTTGACTGATATCAGGCAAAATCCACCAACGAGTGTGGAATGGCAGACTTATGAGCCTCAATTGACAGCAAAATTAGCCAATATTGATAATGAAGATGACGTTATGCGAGTTTTACGCCAATTTCGTCATCAACAATTGGTGCGCATTGCATGGCTACAATTTTTTCAATTAGGCGATATTCCTAGTGTGCTAAAGCATTTGAGTGTTTTAGCCGAAACATTAATTTGTGTCGCGAGAGATACGCTTTATCAGCAATGTTGCCAACAATGGGGAACGCCTTGTGATCATGAAGGAAAACCTCAGCCATTACTGATTTTAGGAATGGGAAAACTAGGTGGATTTGAACTTAATTTTTCTTCTGATATCGATTTAATTTTTGCCTATCCTGAAAATGGATTTACGCAAGGTGGACGTCGAGAACTAGATAATGCACAGTTTTTTACTCGCTTAGGTCAAAAGCTGATTAAGGCACTGGATCAACATACCATTGATGGGTTTGTCTATCGTGTTGATATGCGATTACGTCCTTTTGGAGAAAGTGGACCTTTGGTAATGAGCTTTGCAGCACTGGAAGATTATTATCAAGAGCAAGGGCGTGATTGGGAACGCTATGCGATGATCAAAGCGCGTGTTTTAGGTGCAGAAAAGAAAGAGTATTGCCAAGTTTTACGGCAAATGTTGCGTCCTTTTGTGTATCGTCGTTATATTGATTTTAGTGTTATTCAATCACTTAGAAATATGAAATCCATGATAAGTCGCGAAGTTCGTCGTCGTGGCATGATTGATAATATAAAATTAGGCTCTGGTGGTATTCGTGAAATTGAATTTATTACGCAAGTTTTCCAGCTAATTCGCGGTGGTAGAGAGCCTGAACTTCAAAGTAATTCATTATTAACGGTGCTTAACGTTATTGCGAAACTTGAATTACTCACCGCAGAAGAAACGGCACAATTAGCTGAAAGCTATCTTTTTCTGCGCCAATTAGAAAATCTTTTGCAGTCTATTGGTGATCAGCAAACCCAAACGTTGCCAGACACATTAGAAGATAAAGCCAGATTGACTTTGGCAATGGGATTTGATGATTGGGAAACGCTTTATCAAGAAATTAACCACAAGATGCAGGCTGTTTCCGTTATTTTCACGCAATTAATTGGTGAAGAAGATGAAAACGACGATGAAGATGATATCTCTGAATTTAAGCGTCTTTGGTTACTTGGTCGCCTGCCGGAAACGTCGTCATTATTTCATGAAACATTAACCAGTGAAGCGCTTGAAGCAATAAATCAGACGTTGCAGAATTTTCGCCAAGATATTGGCAAGCGAACAATAGGGCCAAGAGGGCGTGATGTTCTTGATGCCTTAATGCCAAAACTATTGGCAAAAATTTGCCAGCAACCTCAAACGTTAGTGACGCTACAACGCGTGACGCCTTTGCTATTAAGCATTGTGAGTCGCACAACGTATTTAGAGTTAATGCAAGAATCGGATGAAGTTTTAACGCATGTGATACGACTCTGTGCGGCATCTCCGATGATCGCTGAACAATTAGCGCTTCACCCTTTATTATTAGATGAATTACTTGATCCCAATTCTCTCTATCAACCACTGCCTTTAGATGCCTATCGTGATGAACTACGCCAATATTTATTACGAGTGCCAGAAGAAGATGAAGAGCAGCGACTAGAAGCTTTACGCCAATTTAAACAAGCTCAATTATTGCGTATTGCCGCTGAAGATATTACAGGTGTATTGCCTGTAATGAAGGTTAGCGACCACTTAACCTATTTAGCTGAAGCTATTATTCATGCGGTTGTTCATCAAGCTTGGTCATATATGGTGAAACGTTATGGCGAACCTGAACATTTAGCTCATCGTGATGGGCTGGGTTTTGCGGTGATTGGATACGGCAAATTGGGGGGATGGGAGTTAGGATATAGCTCTGATTTGGACTTAGTCTTTTTATTAGATTGTCCAATAAATACTGTGACAACAGGGGCAAAACAGATTGATGCTCGCCAGTTTTATCTGCGTTTGGCACAGCGTATTATCCATTTGTTTAGTACCAGAACATCTTCTGGTGTGTTATATGAAGTTGATGCGCGTTTACGCCCTTCGGGGGAATCCGGTATGTTGGTTAGTACTATTCAAGCTTTTGATGAATATCAGAAAAATGAAGCTTGGACTTGGGAACATCAAGCTTTAATTCGCGCTAGAATGATTTATGGCGATGATAAATTACAACAGATGTTTTCACGTATTCGCCATGAAACGTTATGTCTTTCTCGTGATGCTGATGTGTTACAAAATGAAGTACGCGATATGCGTAAAAAAATGGTGCAACATCTTGCACCAACCCAAGCTGATAAGTTTGATTTAAAAACCTCATCTGGCGGTATTACTGATATTGAATTTATCGCGCAATATTTAGTCTTGCGTTTTTCTCACCAATATCCGGCTTTAACGCGTTGGTCTGACAATGTGCGTATTTTTGAACTCATGGCAAAACATCAAGTGATGGATGAGGATGAAGCTCTCGCTTTAACACATGCTTATGTCACATTGCGTAATGAATTGCATCATCTGGCTCTACAAGCATTGCCTGCCATTGTGGATAATCATTGTTTTATCGCAGAGCGAGAGTGTGTATTAAAAAGCAAATTGAAGTGGCTTGGTGAACAAGAGTAATGGTTTGTTGGCATGAAGTCTTATGTGTATCTCTTTTTGCCTAACAAGTTATGGTATTATTTCGGCTTATTTTGAAAATAAATGTGGAGTATGGGATGAAAGTAACGCTGCCGGATTTTAATAAGGCCAATGTGTTGGTTGTCGGTGACGTCATGTTAGACCGCTATTGGTATGGCCCAACAAGTCGAATTTCACCAGAAGCCCCAGTGCCAGTGGTTAAAGTGGATACCACAGAAGAGCGACCAGGCGGTGCCGCAAACGTTGCGATGAATATTGCGTCTCTTGGTGCTAATTCGCGTTTAGTGGGTTTAACAGGTATTGATGAAGCGGCAAAAGCATTGAGCAATACATTAAATCAGGTCAATGTGCGTTGTGATTTTGTCTCTGTTGCGACACACCCAACGATCACTAAATTACGTGTTCTTTCTCGTAATCAGCAATTAATCCGTCTTGATTTTGAAGAAGGGTTTAGCAATGTTGATCCTCAACCTATTTATGAGCGTATTCAGCAAGCATTACCTTCTATTGGCGCGTTGATTTTATCCGATTATGCCAAAGGGGCGCTTTCTCATGTTCAAGAGATGATCCAACTGGCGAAAAAAGCCGGTGTGCCTGTATTAATCGATCCTAAGGGATCAGATTTTGAGCGCTATCGTGGAGCGACGCTATTAACGCCAAATATGTCTGAATTTGAACAAGTGGTTGGTGTTTGTAAAACCGATGATGAGCTGGTGGAAAAAGGGACTCAATTAGTTCGAGATTTAGATCTTGAAGCGTTGCTGATCACTCGATCAGAGCGTGGAATGAGCTTACTTCGTGCTAATGAAGCGCCATTGCATTTACCGACTCAAGCACAAGAAGTTTATGATGTAACAGGCGCTGGTGATACGGTCATTGGCGTATTAGCAACCTCTTTAGCTGCTGGTAAACCTTTAGCTGAAGCCTGTTTCCTTGCTAACGCCGCAGCAGGTGTTGTTGTGGGTAAATTAGGGACATCAACGGTATCTCCTATAGAGCTTGAAAATGCTATTCGTGGTCGTTCTGACAACGGGTTTGGCATGATGGAAGAAGAACAATTAAAACAAGCTGTCGAATTGGCGCGTCAGCGCGGTGAGCGTATTGTGATGACAAATGGCTGTTTTGATATTCTTCATGCAGGGCACGTTAGCTATTTAGCGAATGCACGCAAATTAGGTGATCGCCTTATTGTTGCGGTAAATAGTGATGCGTCTACTAAGCGCTTAAAAGGTGAAAGTCGCCCTGTTAACCCATTAGAACAGCGTATGACTGTGTTAGGCGCATTAGGTGCCGTCGATTGGGTTGTTGCGTTTGAAGAAGATACTCCACAGCGCTTAATTGCCTCTGTATTACCGGATATCTTAGTTAAAGGTGGCGACTATAAGCCAGAAGACATTGCAGGTAGCAAAGAAGTTTGGGCTGCAGGTGGTGAAGTAAAAGTGCTGAATTTTGAAGACGGCATTTCTACAACAAATATTATTAATGCGATTAAAAAGAAATAATGGCATTTATAAAAATGAAAGGCACTCTTCGGAGTGCTTTTTTTTTGCTGTCATCACAACAAATCTAATTATTAATAATGAAGCTTTAATCTTATTTGATATTAATGATTATTGTTCTCGTTTTAAATGATACTCAACAATATAATCTTGGGTATTTCTATACATTATTGAGTAATTAATATAATCACCATGAATACTGTATGATAATGTGCTGAGCCTTAATATGGGAATGTTATTCTCTATTTTTAATAATTGACAAATATTGTTATCTGGCATAATTGGGTGAAAAGTTTCGTAACTTCCCGCTATTTTTATTTGGCAAATATTTTCAATAAAATCAAATTTAGAACCTTCTAAATGAGTTAAGGTTAAATTACTAAAATATTTTACAGGCATATAACTGTCTTCAACAATAAGCGGTTTATTGTCAACATAACGTATTCTTCTTGAATAAAAGATACGTTCATTTGATTTTATGCGCAATTTACTGGAAATAGACAAAGGACAGGGAATAACACTAAACTCTATCACTTCGCTTCTTACGTTGTGAGCCGTATTAGCCATTAATTCGACAAAGCCTTTTAGGCTAGCATTTTCATGATGAACATCTTTTTCTTTAATATAAGTCCCTGAGCCATGTTTTCGTTCTAATAATCCTGCAATAACTAATAAATCTACCGCTTTACGTATTGTCATTCTTGATGCGTTGTATTGTTGCGCTAATGTTTTTTCTGCGGGTAGTGGGTCGCCAATTTGATATCCGGCAGAATTTATTTGAACTCTTAGGCTTTTTGCAATGTCTTTATAGATCATTTTTATACCTCTTTTTATTCTAAAAACTGGCTTAGTCTATTTAATTTATATGAATCTAATATTTTGATATATAGCACAATCATTTATACCTTTAAAATGTGAACGTTATCAAAAAATAAAAACTGATCTACCTTTTAACTAAAAAGTAGATCACTTAGCGTGAAAGATTAGTATGAATTAGATCACGAATAGTTCATTTTGGATGAGGGAATAAAGAGAAAAGAACCTAATCTAATTTCACAGAAGAAATATAAATTAAAGAGCATGTCATTTCAGTAGCAGTAAATAAGAGGATATTTTTATGCTCAGTCAAATACAAAGATTTGGTGGAGCCATGTTTACCCCTGTCCTGCTATTTCCTTTCGCAGGTATTGTTGTAGGCATTGCAATTCTATTACAGAATCCATTATTTATTAGTGAAGATTTATTAAGACCCGATAGTTTATTCGCTCAAATTGTTCATATTATTGAAGAGGGAGGATGGACGGTTTTTCGTAATATGCCTCTTATTTTTGCAATTGGTTTGCCAATAGGTTTAGCTAAAACTGCACAAGCAAGAGCTTGCCTTGCCGTTATGGTGAGTTTTCTCACTTGGAATTATTTTATTAATGCAATGGGAATTGTTTGGGGCAGTTATTTTGGCATAGACTTTACAAATGAAGTCGGTGGAAATAGTGGTCTTACAATGATTGCTGGTATTAAAACATTAGATACCAGTATTATTGGCGCAATTATTATCGCTGGCATTGTAACTGGGATACATAATCGTTATTTCGATAAACAACTTCCTGTATTTCTAGGTATATTTCAGGGAACATCTTATGTTGTATTAATTAGTTTTTTTATGATGTTACCGTTAGCGTGGATAACGTTATTTTTCTGGCCTAAAGTGCAAATTGGTATTCAATCTTTGCAAGTATTTATGGTTGAATCAGGCTCTTTGGGAGTTTGGATATATACCTTTCTTGAGCGTATTTTAATTCCTACTGGTTTACATCACTTTATTTACGGACCTTTTATTTTTGGCCCCGCAGTCACTGAACATGGTATTCAGGTTGATTGGGCTAGAAATATGCAATATTTCAGTCAAAGTACCCAATCTTTAAAAGAGTTATTTCCTGAAGGTGGTTTTGCGCTACATGGTAATAGCAAAGTCTTTGGTTCTATTGGTATAGCGCTTGCTCTTTATTTTACTGCGGCACCTAAAAACAGAGCTAAGATTGCTGGCTTACTTATACCTTCTGCATTGACCGCTGTATTTGTGGGAATAACAGAACCCTTAGAATTCACATTCTTATTTATCTCACCATTATTATTTGCGATCCATGCCGTACTTGCAGCTACCTTAGCGACGACACTTTATCACTTTGGGGTTGTGGGCAATATGGGCGGAGGGATCATCGATAATTTCCTCCCTATGAATTGGATCCCCATGTTTCATAACCATTACGGAATGATTATTACGCAAATAGTTATAGGTCTTATTTTTACAGTAATTTGGTTTGTGGTGTTTAGAACATTAATTATCAAACTTAATTTAAAAACACCGGGTCGTGAAGAAGACGACGAAGAGATCAAACTATATAGCAAAGAAGATTATAAAAATAAGAAATCACAGTCTTTAGATAACTCAAAAATAGCAAAAGAAGACCGCAAACTTGCACTGCCTAAAGGCATTCTTGAAGGCTTGGGAGGAAGTGTAAATATCAAATCTTTAAATAACTGTGCAACCCGTTTACGTATTGAAGTTATCGATAGCGAATTAGTTGAAACAGATGCCTATTTTAAACGGCTCGGTGTACATGGTGTAGTGCGTAAAGGTCATGCATTACAAATCATTATCGGGCTACACGTTTCTCAAGTGAGAGACAAGATTGAACAATTGATGAAAGAAGATACACAAAAAATCACCTTGTCGGAGGCTATATAATGAAGAAGTTCTCAGTCGTAATTGCAGGTGGCGGAAGTACATTTACACCCGGTATTATTTTGATGCTACTGGAAAATTTAAAACGTTTTCCATTAAGAGCCATCAAATTTTATGACAATGATGCCGAGCGGCAAGAAACTATTGCTAAAGCTTGTGAAATAATTCTTACTGAAAAAGCACCTGAAATTGAGTTTTGTTATACCACTGATCCTAAAACAGCTTTTACTGATGTTGATTTTGTGATGGCGCATATCCGTGTCGGTAAATACCCTATGCGTGAAAAAGATGAAAAAATTCCTTTACGTCATGGTGTGTTAGGGCAAGAAACCTGTGGACCTGGTGGTATTGCTTATGGCATGCGTTCTATTGGTGGCGTGTTAGAATTGGTTGAGTATATGGAAAAATATTCACCAAATGCATGGATGTTAAATTATTCTAATCCAGCAGCTATTGTCGCTGAAGCTACCCGTCGTTTAAAACCCAATGCCAAAATCTTAAATATCTGCGATATGCCAATTGGTATTGAATCACGCATGGCACAAATTGCAGGATTAAAATCACGTAAAGAGATGCGTGTCCGTTATTATGGCTTAAATCATTTTGGCTGGTGGACGCAAGTTGAAGATTTACAAGGTAATGATCTATTACCGATTATCAGAAAGCATGTTGCAGAATATGGATATATTCCAAAAGTGGCGGGAGAGCCTGTTGAAGCAAGCTGGAATGATACCTTTGGTAAAGCAAAAGATGTATGGGCATTAGATCCAGATACGATGCCAAATACTTACTTGAAGTATTATCTATTCCCTGATTATGTTGTTGAGCATTCTGATCCTAACCATACGCGAGCGAATGAAGTGATGGAGCACAGAGAAAAGAATGTTTTTAGCGCATGTCGTGCAATTACAGCTGCGGGTAAATCATCTGCTGGTCATCTTGAGATAGATGAACATGCTTCTTATATTGTCGATCTCGCAACGGCTATTGCGTTTAATACGCAAGAAAGAATGTTACTGATCGTTCCTAATAATGGATCAATTATTAATTTTGATCCTGAGGCAATGGTTGAGATCCCTTGTATTGTCGGAAGTCATGGGCCAGAGCCTTTAGTTATGGGTAAAATTCCATTATTCCAAAAAGGGATGATGGGCCAGCAAGTTGCAGTTGAAAAATTAGTGGTAGAAGCGTGGATTGAAAAGTCATATTTGAAACTTTGGCAGGCTATTACAATGTCTAAAACGGTGCCAAGCGCGACTGTCGCAAAAGCAATTCTAGATGATTTAATTGAAGTTAATAAAGACTATTGGCCAGAGTTAAAATAGTGATTAATTAACTTTTTATATCTAAAAAATAACCCTGTGTCTTTGTTAGATACAGGGTTTTTTGCTTTATGACTAAACTGAAATCAGCAATAAATTGAATAGATTAAGCTTTATTGTCAGGTTGAGTTTCTACCACAATTTCAACTTCTTCAACTTCAGTTTGAGGTTTTTCCAGTAGACCTGCTTCTAACTCATTTAAACGTTGCTCTAAACGGGTCAGTTTTTCACGAGTACGTAATAAGACTTGTGTTTGTACATCAAACTCTTCGCGATTGACTAAATCCAATTTGTTTAATTGAGATTGCAGAACAGTGCGGATTTTTTTATCAATATCATCACCAAAATCTTTAATACCCTGAGGCAGAACGTTTTGGATTTGGCGCGCGACTTGTTCAAGTTTTTTCGGGTCCAACATGGGAAGTCCTCACAAATAAAATAGAAAGCTGAGGCTAAGTGTAATATGAGGACAGAGGGAATTAAACCAGATATCAATATTATTGTTACTTTTTTATTATAAATCGTTAAATAACCGTATGTCATAAAACGATTATGTGATGAAACAGAGATTGTCGCCGATTGATGATTGCCTCTTATAATTTTAAAGCGTATAGTTTCACCGTTAATCTCAGGGCGGGGTGAAAGTCCCCACCGGCGGTAAATACCTAAATACTTGGGTAAAGCCCGCGAGCGCTTTGTGTTGCCATTGTAATGCAAAGGTCAGCAGATCCAGTGTGATTCTGGAGCCGACAGTTAAAGTCTGGATGGGAGAGAATAAAATAGCATCAGTAGGATCATTGTATCCATTCCTGTTGTTTCTGCTTGTGTGTTTATTAAGCAGAGATCCACTCCTAAGACTGCCCTGATTCTGGTAACTTTCATTAATTATTGAGGTTTTTTTACCATGAATCAGACGCTACTTTCCGAATTCGGTAATCCATTTGAGCGTGTTGAACTTGCTCTAGAAGCCCTTCGTGCTGGTAAAGGCGTGATGGTGCTCGACGACGAGAACCGTGAAAATGAAGGCGATATGGTTTTCGCAGCAGAAACAATGACCACAGAACAAATGGCGATGTCTATTCGTCATGGCAGTGGCATTGTTTGTTTATGCATTACAGAAGAACGCCGTCAACAACTTGATTTGCCTATGATGGTGGAAAATAACACCAGTCATTTCCATACTGCGTTTACGGTAACAATTGAAGCGGCACAAGGTGTTACAACAGGTGTTTCAGCATCAGATCGTTTAACCACAGTACGTGCAGCGGCGGCTGACAATGCAAAACCAAGTGATTTAAATCGTCCAGGTCACGTATTCCCATTACGAGGTCAACCTGGTGGTGTGTTAACGCGTGGCGGACATACTGAAGCGTCGATTGATTTAGCAACGTTAGCCGGTTTTAAACCCGTTGCAGTGTTATGCGAATTAACAAATGACGATGGCACAATGGCAAGAGCGCCAGAAGTGATCACTTTTGCTAAAAAGCACAATATGCCAGTGTTAACAATTGAAGATTTAGTGGCTTATCGTCTTCGTGAGGAGAAAAAAGCTGGCTGAAATTAACATGTTATAAACGACACTGAAAACACACACACACTTATATCAAGCCACTTAAGGAGACTTAGGTGGCTTTTTTCATATTTTTTGAATAACTATTTCATACTTCTTTGACTATATTTCAAGTAAGAAGGCAGTATGCTTATGTGATAAGAACACTCGCCATAAGAGGTGGTTTATGGAAACAAAAATGATGCCAGCGCTGTTTATTGGGCATGGTAGTCCAATGAATGTATTAGAAGATAATACATATACTCGCCTCTGGTCAAAATTAGGGGAAAACCTTCCTCAACCTAAAGCAATTTTAGTGATTTCTGCCCATTGGTATACTGATGGAACTTATGTGACGGCAATGTCGCAACCAAAGACAATTCATGATTTTTATGGATTTCCACCAGAATTGTATGCAATAGAATACCCAGCGCGAGGCTCGATAGGTTTAGCCGCACTGATTGAAGATCTTATTGATCCGATTAAATTAAAACTCGATATGGATCAATGGGGATTAGATCATGGAAGTTGGGGGATACTTGAAAAAATGTATCCCAAGGCAAATATTCCTGTTGTTCAATTAAGCATTGATGCGCGTCAATCAGCACAATGGCACTACCAATTAGGTCAAAAATTAGTTGAGTTGCGTAAAGAAGGCGTCTTAATTATTGGTAGCGGTAATATTGTTCATAACTTAAGAATGATGGATTGGCAAAACAGTGATGCAACGCCTTATCCTTGGGCGCTTTCGTTTAGTGAAGCAATAGAAAATAGTTTGCAAAGTGACAAAGAGCCAACTGACCTCTTTACGATTTTATCAACGGAAGAAGGGCGATTGTCTCATCCAACAGCAGAGCATTTTTTACCTGCGTTATACCTATTAGGTTTAAAACAAGAAGGTGAAAAAGTAACATTACTGAATAATGATATTGTTAATAAATCGCTCAGTATGATGACATTTCAAATTGGATAAGATTGTTCAATAAACCCAATTTATAAAATCTAAAGGTCAAATTCATTTTTATAGAATTTGACCTTTTTTATATTAAATATAATGTATCGACTCATTATATTTCCCTTATTGTTGATCTTTCCAATTTTCTATATAGATATAATAAATACTTTTAACCTTTTGTTTATATTCATTTTATTTTTATTTGAATAAATCTCTGATAAGCTTCATTACTATTCAATGAATACTTTTTATATTTCATTAAATAAATCGATTATGTTTTTTTGAATATCTTCTAGTTTGATGTTGATAATCATCTGCTCTACACTTATGCACATAAATGATGCGCATAAATGGAGCTTATAATGAAAACATTAGCAATGAGTAAAAAAGATAAACGAGGAGTTAATGTGTATCTAACTGCAAAATTGGTGGATGAAGCGCGAGCGCTTGGAATTAATTTATCAGCAACACTCGATCAAATGTTATTTGATACAATTCGTGAAAAAAAGCGAGAACAGTGGAAAGCAGAAAACAAAAATGGCATCCAAGCTCTTAATGAATTTGAACAAGAAATGGGGTTGTTTACTGATGACGATGAATATGGGGTTATTTAATGTCTCAATATACGGTATATCGTAACAAATCCCTTAAATCGAAAGAACAATACCCTTATTTTATTGATATTCAAAATGAGCTACTAAGTGATCTTGATTCTCGGGTTATTATACCGATTACTCAGTTATCAGATAAGAATTCTCAAGTAGAAATATTGACACCCGTTATTGAAATAGATAATCAGAAATATGTTGTTATGACGAAATCTATAACCGTTGTAGCAAAGAATAAGCTAAGAACAGTTGATATCGTGTGTGTTAAACCTGAGATCCATACCGCGATTGTATCTGCTATGGATATGATTATTTCTGGAATATAACCATATATTGAAATTATAAAATGAGAAGGTTTTTGCAATAAAAAACACCTTACTGCTTATAAACAATAAGGTGCTCAATATAATTTTAAGATTTCTATTAATCTAAAATAATATGTGGATAGAAGCGTGAGAGATCTTGAGTAATAAGCTCTCTATCTTCTCTAATACAAATACCCGCGGATTGATCGTTAACCAACCAGCTACCAATTAATGTATAGCTATCACCGAATTTTGGTAGGGGATGGAAATCTTGAACAATAAAACCTTCTTCACCGTAAGGACCATCTGCAACAGCAATATCTTTGCCATTTTCAACAATACGAATATTTGCACCTTCGCGTGAAAACAGTGGCTTGATAACATAACGTGATAATGAATCAGGCGCTTTGCCATCATAAAAATAGGCTGGTAGCAGATTTGGATGATTAGGGAACATCTCCCAAAGCATTGGCAGTAATGCTTTATTCGAGATAATACTCTTCCAAGATGGCTCCAACCAACGAATGCCTGCATCAGCTAACTTAGTTGAGAAGTCTTCGCGGAACATAAATTCCCAAGGGTAAAGCTTAAACATATTGCTGATTATCTGATCTTGCAGATCAGTTAACTCACCACGTTCACCTAAACCCAGATCTTCAATAAAGACAAAGTCAGTTGTTACTTCTGCTTCTTCAGCACAATCTTGTAAATATTGAACCGTACCACGATCTTCTTCCGTGTCTTGGCAACAAGACATATGCAGATAACGCATGCCGTATTGATCACGCAGCTCTGCGAATCGATCAATTAACTTCTCTTGAATACTATTAAATTGATCAGCATTTTGCGGTAAACGACCTGCATTGACTTGATCTTCAAGCCAGATCCATTGGAAAAAAGCAGATTCATACAATGAAGTGGGGGTATCTGCATTATTTTCTAACAATTTTGCTGGGCTTTTGCCGTCATAGGCTAAATCAAGACGTGAATAGAGAGAAGGTTGAGACGATTTCCATGAATCACGGACAAAATCCCAGCAGTGACGTGGGATTTGAAAGCGAGTCAGTAACTCTTCACTATTAGCCACTTTATCAGCGACTTGCAAGCACATCTGATGTAACTCTTCCGTCGTTTCTTCTAACGTTTCAACCTCTTCCATTGAGAATTGATAATAAGCATCTTCAGACCAATAAGGCTCGCCATACATTGTATGAAAGTTAAAGCCGAATTCGGTTGCTTTTTCACGCCAATCCGGGCGTTCAATGATATTTTCACGTTTCATGGTTTTAATTAACCACCTGAACGATAAGAAGATGAACCGGTAGAGCTACGGTTATTATTTGTTGCACTGGTACGTTGAGCCGCAGCTTGTCTTGAAACCGTATTACCAAAGCCGCCACGAGTTACTGTCGAGGTTGTTGATGGTTTTGGTGTCATAGCTGTTTTGGGTACGTTCATTTGACGACCACCCACTGCAGGACCATAGTTACGGCCTGTTGCGTCCACAAATTTACCATTTGCAGGGCTTGTTGGATTACGTGAACTAAACAGAGGTTGTGCTGGCGCACCGCCACCCATTAAGCGACCCATCATATAACCCGCCATTAATGGCATAAAGAAGCTACCGCCAGAGTTAGCTTGGGCCATTTGTGAGCTGTCTGGGCTTAAATTATTGGCATTTTCAGTACTAACAGGCTGTCCATCAATAGATGCTGTTTGTGTACATTGTGCATCACCGAATTCAGCAACGCAGTCTTCTAACGTTGCATATTTTGGTGCTGTACGCTGTGCTTCTTGCAATGCTGTGCGATAAGAGTCCTCACACTGCGCAGCTTGTGAAGGATTTGCTTGAGCACATTCTTGTGCATTCATATACAGTGAAACTGTTTCATCGCTCTCTTCACATCCTGAAAGCGCGAATACAGCAGTGATGGCGATTGCAACAGGCGCCAGGCGATAAGGACGAAATGCTTTACGGAAAGCATCACGATTAATCGATTTGGTACGTTTCATTGGCATATTGTAAGATCCATAAAAGGTAAAACGTTCAAAATAAAAGCTAGGATAGGTTAAATAATCTAGAAAATAAATAAGAAACGCCTAATCATCAGGGATAACCAGAAATTTGTGATCTTTATAAGGTTAAGGGTAATGAAATTAGGTAAATCCTCTCTTTTTAGCCCAATTGTAATTAAGGTCTTTGTTAATACAAGAAGATAGATATTGCTGAGATCTTAATTTAAGCCATAACACAATATCTTATGTGGAGAGGAAGCATAAAAAAAACCGCTTATCAGTTTATCGCTGAAAGCGGTTTTGTGTAAGTAACTAAATTCTTAATTCACGATCAAGGTGCAACGTTAAGTGCAGGGCTTGTTAATGGACGAATAATGTTATCTGGTGAAGTCGAAACTTCTGCACCCAGTGCATTATTTAACTGAATTAAGTCATTTTCATTTAATGTGCCACGGGCATATTCAATATTTAATTGGTTAATTAAATAGTCATAACGCGCGTTGGATAATTTCTGTTTTGCATCATAAAGCGTTGTTGTGGCATTTAACACATCAACAATAGTACGAGTTCCCACTTGATAACCCGCTTCAGTTGCATCTAATGAACTTTGCGCAGAAACAACAACTTGTTGATACGCTTTAATGCTACTGATTGATGCAGAAATATTGTTATAAGAAGAACGTGCGATTTGGACAATAGAACGATAAACCGATTCTAATTGTTCGCTAGCACTTGTAAAACCATATTGTGCTTGTTCAACTTGTGAGCTTGTTTTGCCGCCAGTATACAGAGGGATACTAACAGATAGACCAATACTATTTTGACCACTGTAACTATTGCGACTATTACCCGCTGTTGCTGGTGGTAATGCGCTACCGTGACTATGGCTATTGGATACACCGGTTGATGCATTTAAATCTACGGTTGGTAAGTGACCTGATTGTGCTAAACGAATATTTTCGCGCGCTAAATCTTGACCTAAACGTGCGCTTAATAAACTTAAGTTACGCTCTTCAGCATCTTTTAGCAGTTTCTCAATAGAGTCTGGTGAGGTTGTTGAAAAACGGCTGATGTTTAGTGATGCCAGATTAATGTAATAGATACCACTTACTTGGCGTAGTTTTTCTAATGCATTATCTAATTGATTTCGGCCAGCTACTTCTTGTGCTAATACGCTATCGTAATTTGCACGGGCATTTTGTACGTCAGTAATAGCCACTAAACCAACGTTAAAACGTTGAGTTGTTTGATCTAACTGACGGTAAACTTGTTCTTTTTGCGCTTCAATAAATGATAATGAATCGATAGCACGCAAAACATCAAAGTAAGCAGTCGCGGTGTCTAAAATTAGCTTTTGCTGACTTGTTTGATAAGTCACATCGCTCATGCCTGCTGTTTTTTCTTGAATGTTTAATTGACGCCATAACGCCATATTAAACACACTTTGAGTTAGCGTTAAACTTGCGCCAATAGAATTGGATTCGGTGTTGTTATTATCGCGGTAGCCGCTTTTATAATCTGCGGATGCGCCTAATCCTAATTGTGGTAATAACGAGCCACGAGCTTCATTAATTTTTTCAAAAGCTTGATTTCGTTCAGCTAATGACTTGCGTAACTCAGGGTTACTGTCCTTTGCTTTTTGATAAACTTGAAGCAGATCCTCAGCCTGACTTGCAGTGCTGAATCCTGCCAAACTCATCGTGACCAAAAGAGAGAGCAGTTTTTTCATTTTAATTCCTTGTTGCAACAGTTTCGCTGAGTTGCCTCTGTTAATCTTGATTGGGGATAATTCTAGCAGATTGTTTCCCTAAGTAGGGGTAGCCATTTGTGCCATATCCTTTTATTTTAGATTAACTTTACATGAATTGTTGGCAAATTTCTTTAAATCTGTATTAAACGTAAGCAATAAAAAGACTCTTAAATGTAACTTAAGGAACATTGTATGAAGAAAAGGGAAAATACACCATTTTTATATGGTCGTGAAGATGTGAAATTGCTCAATCAAAGAGATTTATACAAAGGCTTTTTTCGCATGACTGAATATCGCTTTAAACATCGCCTTTTTGAAGGTGGATGGAGTGAAGAGGTTAAACGTGAGGTTTTTGAACGAGGTAATGCAGGTGTTTTGCTTGCTTACGATCCCAAACGTGATGAAGTGGTATTAATTGAGCAAATTCGTATTCCTGCGTATGAAACTAGCGAGACACCTTGGCTACTTGAAGTGATTGCAGGCATGGTCGAACAAGGAGAAAGCCCAGAAGATGTTGTTAGACGTGAAGCGCAAGAAGAAGCGGGGGTTATTGTTGGTCGATGTGAACCTATTGTGAGTTATCTTTCAAGCCCGGGCGGTACGAGCGAAAGAATGCATGTTTACGTCGGTGAAGTTGATGCAACAACCGCAAAAGGTATTCATGGATTAGCGTGTGAGAATGAAGATATTCGTGTTCATGTTGTCAGCAGAGAACAAGCTTATCTTTGGGTTGAAGAAGGAGTTATTGACAATGCAGCATCTGTTATTGCGCTTCAATGGTTACAACTTCATCATATTGCATTAAGAAAACGTTGGTCGATAATTTAATACATAAATCAATCTTTAAAGGGTGTTTTTAGTAATATTATCAAGTAGAGTAACTATCTCTAAGTATACGATATCAAATGAAATAAATTGTAAAATGAAGTGAAAAAAACGTGATTGAAAGCGAGAATATTTCTCACTAATCTTTTGAAATGTGTATTGGTTGGCAGATCTTTACTACGAAAATACGTTAACATAACGGCTAATGAGAGTGAAACAAGGAAACCTTTTGGAAAGCCAGCTTGAATTATCGGTGAAACACAAAAACACCGTAAGAATATTACAAATCACAGACACCCACCTCTTTGCTAATGTGGAAGACACTCTGCTGGGTATCAATACCTATCGTAGCTACCATGCGGTATTAAATGCGATTAGAGAGCAGGGTCTTGATGTTGACTTGATTGTTGCGACAGGTGATTTAGTTCAAGATCAAACCTTTAAAGCTTATCAGCATTTTGCTGATGGCATTGCGACGCTAACACCGCCTTGTGTTTGGTTGCCGGGTAATCATGACTATCAACCTGCAATGATTGATGCTTTAAATCAGGCAGGAATTTTGTCAGCTAAACAAGTGTTGATTGGTGATAATTGGCAAATGTTGTTATTAGATAGCCAAATTCAAGGTGTTCCTCATGGTGAGTTATCAGATTGCCAGTTAGATTGGCTAACACGCTGTCTCGAAAGCCAAAAGCACAGAGATACAATTATCTTGTTGCATCATCATCCTATGCCTTCAGGGTGTACATGGTTAGATCAACACAGTTTAAGAAATTCTCAAGAATTGGCAGAACGTTTAAGAGATCACCCTCAAGTAAAAATGATGCTTTGTGGTCATATTCATCAAGAAATGGATGAAATGTGGAATGGTATTCGTTTGTTGGCGACGCCTTCTACGTGCATTCAGTTTCGCCCTCATTGTACGAATTTTACATTAGATACGGTTTCTCCGGGCTGGCGTTATTTGGAAATGTCACTTTCATCTGATGATAAGGGCAAAATTGAAACACAAGTTTACCGTTTAGCGGGGACTGAATTTTGTCCTGACCTTGATGCGGATGGCTATTAAGTTATGCCTCGTATTCTTTACTTGCATGGCTTTAATAGCTCACCTAAATCAGCAAAGGCACAGGCTTTTCGCCAATGGCTTGAAGCAACACATCCTGAAATTGAATTGTTAGTACCTCAATTGCCACCTTATCCTCAAGAAGCTGCTCAGCTAATTGAAGCTTTAGTTAAAGAGAGTGCCGATGACAAGCTTGGATTAATTGGCTCATCATTAGGTGGCTATTTATCTATTTGGCTATCTCAACGTTTTAATTTACCCGCTGTTGTTGTTAATCCTGCGATACGTCCTTTCGATCTTTTGCAAGATTTCTTGGGTGAGAATGAGAATCCTTATACACATCAAAAATATCAGCTAGAACCTCATCATATGGATGAGTTACTTGCTTTACGCATTCCCACAATCACCTCACCAGAACTTATTTGGTTGCTTCAACAAACTGGAGATGAAATACTTGATTATCGTCAAGCTGTCTCATATCTTGGCGCGTGTAGGCAAACCATAGAATCGGATGGAAACCATGCTTTTGTGGGTTTTGAACGTTTTTTTCCGAAAATTATTCAATTTTTAAAGATAATTTAGCCTTTCGGTCAATTAACCTGTAAAACGTAGGTTGATGTATCTAGCCGAAAATTAATATCATATTGCCGCCAACACCTGTTATTATAAACAGTATTTTTCTAACAGCGAACCGCAGATTAAAACAATGACTCAATCAAGTTATAACGCAAAGGATATTGAGGTTCTTAATGGTCTAGAGCCTGTACGTCGTCGTCCGGGGATGTATACAGATACAACAAGACCGAACCATTTGGCACAGGAAGTGATAGATAATAGCGTGGACGAGGCGCTTGCGGGACACGCATCAAAGGTCGATGTCATTTTATATGCAGACCAATCTATCGAAGTTATCGATAATGGGCGAGGAATGCCTGTCGATATTCACCCTGAACTTAACGTTTCTGCTATCGAGTTAATCCTTGCTCATCTCCATGCCGGAGGAAAATTCTCTAATAAAAACTATCAATTTTCTGGCGGGTTGCATGGTGTGGGGATCTCGGTTGTTAACGCCCTCTCAAAGCGTATTGAAGTAACTGTTCGTCGTGATGGTAAAATTTACCAAATTGCCTTTGAAAATGGCGATAAAGTTGAAGAGTTACATGAGATTGGCACCTGTGCAAAACGAGACACAGGTACGAGTGTGCATTTTTGGCCCGATGGCTCTTATTTTGATGTTCCTCGTTTTTCGTCTAAAAGCTTATCTCACGTATTAAAAGCCAAAGCAGTGCTGTGTCCGGGCGTGAATGTTTCTTTTGTAGATAAAGTAAACAACACCCAAGAAAATTGGTGCTACGCTGATGGTTTAACCGATTATTTAAGTGAAGCCGTTGCTGAATTTGTTCGCCTTCCTGAAGAGCCTTTTACAGGCAAATTTGAAGGTGATAATGAAGCCGTTGAATGGTCTATGTTATGGCTACCTGAAGGTGGCGATCTACTCACTGAAAGCTATGTTAACTTAATTCCGACGGTTCAAGGTGGTACACACGTAAATGGTTTACGCCAAGGTGTGTTAGATGCAATGCGTGAATTTTGTGAATTCCGTAACTTACTACCAAGAGGTCTTAAATTAACTGCTGATGATACATGGGAGCGTTGTGCCTATGTATTATCAGTAAAAATGCAAGATCCTCAATTCGCAGGGCAAACCAAAGAGCGACTCTCCTCAAGACAAACCAGTGCGTTTGTGGCAAATGCGGTAAAAAATGCATTTAGCTTATGGCTAAATCAGAATGTTCAAGTTGGTGAATTACTGGCTGAAATGGCGATTAGCAGCGCTCAGCGTCGTATGCGCGCAGCTAAAAAAGTGGTGAGAAAAAAACTTACTTCAGGGCCAGCATTGCCGGGTAAATTAGCTGATTGTACTTCTCAAGATTTACGTTACACCGAACTGTTTTTGGTTGAAGGGGACTCTGCAGGAGGCTCTGCTAAACAAGCTCGAGATCGTGAATATCAAGCGATTATGCCTCTGCGCGGTAAGATCTTAAATACATGGGAAGTCTCTTCAGATGAGGTACTTGCATCACAAGAGGTTCATGATATTTCGGTAGCCATTGGTATGGATCCTGATAGTGATGATTTAAGCCAACTGCGTTACGGTAAAGTGTGTATTCTTGCGGATGCGGACTCGGATGGTTTACATATCGCAACCTTATTGTGTGCTTTATTTGTGCGCCATTTTCCTGCTCTTGTCAAGGAAGGGCACGTTTATATGGCAATGCCACCACTTTACCGTATCGACTTAGGTAAAGAAGTTCATTATGCCCTTGATGAATCAGAAAAAAATGCCATTTTGCAACGTTTAAGCCGTAAAAAAGGAAAGCCTAACGTACAGCGCTTTAAAGGCTTGGGTGAAATGAACCCACTTCAACTGCGTGAAACCACGCTTGATCCGAATACGCGTCGTTTAGTGCAATTGGTGATTGATGATGAAAATTATCAAGAAACCCTAGGCATGATGGATATGTTGTTAGCGAAGAAACGCTCTGAAGATCGCCGAAATTGGTTACAAGAGAAAGGCGATGAAGTTGACATCGAAGTGTAATGGATACCACAAGAGTCTGAGGAAAAAATTGAATGAGTGAATTGACTCATGATGGTGTAGAGCGCCAACCGCTCCACTTATTTACAGAAAATGCCTATCTCAACTACTCCATGTACGTCATTATGGATCGTGCATTACCCTTTATTGGAGATGGGCTAAAACCCGTGCAACGTCGCATTGTTTATGCGATGTCAGAGCTTGGTTTAAGTAATAGCGCTAAATTTAAAAAATCAGCCCGTACTGTTGGTGACGTGCTAGGTAAATATCATCCACATGGTGATAGTGCATGTTATGAAGCAATGGTACTGATGGCTCAGCCGTTCTCTTACCGTTATCCGTTAATTGATGGACAAGGTAACTGGGGGGCGCCGGATGATCCAAAATCTTTCGCCGCGATGCGTTATACCGAATCACGCCTTTCTAAATATTCCCAAACATTATTGAGTGAATTAGGACATGGTACGGTAGATTGGATCCCTAACTTTGACGGCACGATGCAAGAGCCGAAAATGTTGCCTGCACGCTTACCTAATATCGTGCTTAATGGCACAACCGGTATTGCGGTTGGAATGGCAACAGATATTCCACCACACAATGCGCGTGAAATAGGACAAGCTTTAGTGATGCTTTTAGATAATCCTGATGCAGGATTATCTGACGTGATGCAATATGTTCAAGGCCCTGATTATCCGACTGAAGCTGAAATTATTACCGCGCAAGACGATATCAAAAAGATTTATAAAACAGGACGTGGCTCTGTCAGAATGAGGGCAGTGTGGCAGAAAGAAGAAGGATGTGCGGTGATCACTGCATTGCCTCATCAAGTTTCTGGCGCCAAAGTACTTGAGCAAATTGCAGCATTGATGCGAGCCAAAAAACTGCCTTTAGTTGAAGATTTACGTGATGAATCTGATCATGAAAATCCTACTAGACTTGTTATTGTTCCTCGTAGTAATCGCGTCGATTTAGAACAAGTAATGTACTACTTGTTTGTGAATACTGATTTGGAGAAAAGTTATCGCGTTAACCTAAATATGATTGGGTTAGATAATCGTCCAGCAGTAAAAGGATTACTGACTATTTTAAACGAATGGTTAGTTTATCGTCGCCAAACAGTGACCAACCGCTTAAATCATCGTTTAGAGAAAGTTTTACGTCGCTTAGAAATCCTCAAAGGTTTATTAATTGCTTATCTCAATATTGATGAAGTGATTGAAATTATTCGTCATGAAGATGAGCCAAAAGCAGAATTAATGCGTCGCTTTGAGTTATCCGATATTCAAGCTGAAGCTATTTTAGAGTTACGTTTACGTCATTTAGCCAAACTTGAAGAGATGAAACTAAAAGGCGAAAGTGAAGAGCTTGAAAAAGAACGCGATAGCATTGAGAAATTGTTAAGTTCACCACGTCGTTTAAATACTTTACTGAAAAAAGAGATTGAAGCTGACGCGAAAGAATTTGGTGATGATCGACGCTCGCCGATTCGTCCTCAAGAAGAGGCGAAAGTGGTGAATGAGCAAGATATGTTGCCATCAGAGCCTGTCACCATTGTGCTGTCTGAAATGGGCTGGGTACGTAATGCAAAAGGGCATGATATTGATCCTAGTGGCATGAGTTATCGCGCAGGAGATAGCTATCACAGTGCAGTAAGAGGCATGAGTAATCAGCCTGTTCTGTTCCTTGATTCCACAGGTCGAAGCTATACCTTAAGCCCCAATGATATGCCTTCAGGACGTAGCCAAGGCGAACCATTAACCGGTAAGTTAACTTTCCCACCTGAAGCCAGCGTAAAATACATGTTAGCGGGAAGTGCTGGACAAGAATATTTACTGGCAACAAAAGAAGGTTATGGCTCGGTTCTCTCTTATGATGAGATGGAAACGAAGAATAAGACAGGTAAAGGGCTACTTACTGTTTCTGAAGAGACTGAATTATTAGCACCGTTCTTAGTTGATCCTCAAAAGAAAAATGAGCAACACTGGTTTATTATCATCACTGACAAAACACGTATTTTAGCCATTTCAGCAGAACAACTGAATGAAATGAATAAAAAAGGGCGTGGTACACGTCTTGTTGCTTTAGGAAAAGAGCAAGGTGATGTGATTGAACAAATGCTGTTTGCACCTAAAGATGAAGCATTAATCTTTACTGTTGATGGTCAGCAAGAAGTGCTTAAAGCTGAAGAGATCAACTATTTTAGCGGTAATGCCGGTGATGAACCTATTCCATTAAAACATCTACATCCTGAAGCGGTTACGGTTATTATGTCTGAAAAAGGGCTTATTCGTTGCCAAAAAGGACATAATATTGATGCTAAAACGGTGGGCTTTAAATCTGGTGATGATTATTTTGATGCCGTTGAAGGTATGAGTAATCAACCGGTACACTTAATTGATACCACAGGACAAAGTTATACCGTTGATGTTGATGCCTTACCTTCTGGTCGTAGCAAAGGCGATGCGCTAACTGAACGATTAAAAGTCCAGAAAGGTGCGCAATTACGTCATGTTGTTATGGGCGAAAACACCGATAAGATCTTAATGGCGTCTGATGCCGGTTATGGTTTTATCTGTCAGGTTGATGATTTAACTTCTAAAAATAAAGCAGGAAAATCACTACTGACTTTACCTGAAAATGCATTACCATTACCGCCACAACGCTTGAATAATGAACTAACTGATCTCATTATGATCATTACTAAAGGCGGTAGAATGCTGATTTTTGAAGCAACAGAACTACCAACTATGGTAAAAGGAAAGGGAAATCAGATGGTTTCTATTCCTGCTTCACAAGCAGCAAGTGGTGAAGATAACGTCGCTTGGTTACGAGTATTACCTGAAAATGCCTCTGTTACTCTGCATTTTGGTAAACGTAAAATGACAATGTCGATGAATGAGTTAGTTAGCTTTAAAGCAAAACGTGGACGTCGAGGAACTTCTTTACCTCGCGGCGCTCAAGTTATCGATCATATTGATATTGAAACAAATTAAATCTAATACTTAATTTATATTGAGTGGGTCTTTTGACCCACTTCTATTTAGGACGCTAAAACTTATGTTAGCCATTATTCGAGGCATTATTGTCATTCTTTACACCATTATTGTGGTGACGTTTGGAATGATTTATTGCATGTTTTCACCAAGAAATCCTAAACATGTAATGACTTACGGACGAGCATTTGGCAAGTTATCTACTGTTTTTGGCATTAAGCTTGTTGAACGTTTTCCAAAAGATGCAAAAAACTATGGCCCCAGTATTTATATTGGAAACCATCAAAACAATTTTGATATGGTGACGATGTCCAATGCGGTACAACCTAATACCGTAACAGTGGGTAAAAAAAGCTTAATTTTTATTCCTTTCTTTGGTCAATTGTATTGGATCACGGGTAATATTTTAATTGATAGAGCAAATCGCTCTAAAGCGCATGGCACTATTTCACAAGTAGCCGATCAAATTAAATCGAAGAAGATTTCTGTTTGGATGTTCCCAGAAGGAACTCGTAGTCGTGGTCGTGGCCTTTTACCGTTTAAAACGGGTGCATTCCATGCGGCTATTCAAGCAGGGGTGCCTATTATTCCTGTTTGTGTTTCTACGACACAGGGTAAAATTAAGCTAAATCGTTGGAATAATGGCTACGTTATTGTTGAAATGTTGCCTCCAATTGATGTTTCAAAATATGGCAAAGATCAAGTTCGAGAATTAGCAGAAGATTGTCGTCAAATTATGAAAGCGAAAATCGAAGAGCTAGATAAAGAAGTTGAAGAAATGAATAAGCGTGATTTTCCCGGTAAATTAAATTAATACTTATTTAGTTTCTTTGTTTGTATGAATATAAGCCTGATCTTCAGGCTTATATTGTTATACTCGTCATACTTCAAGGTGCAAGGTTATTGACTACGCTCATTCGCACTAGTTACATACTTATACATATTCCTAGCGACTCATTCACTTGTCGCCTAATTGCACTTTGAATTATTTAGAGTGCTGGTTATCAACTATTTTTAGGATTTATGTCATATCCGCGCTATTATGCTCCCGTAATTTCATTTAAGTCCTTTTGTCTTTAAATCACAGCAGCTTTTTTCCTGTCACAGTATTTTTGATTATGCGATAGGAATATTTGTATTTTGTTGCGGAGAAAGTATGTCATTTAGTCGTCGCCAGTTTATTCAGGCTTCAGGCTTAGCGGTATGTCTGGGCTCTATATCTTCTTCTGTTCGTGCTGAATCAGTTAATGATAAACAATTACCTATACCGCCATTGTTGGAATCTCGTCGTGGTCAGCCGTTGTTTTTGACATTGCAAAATGTGCATTGGGCATTTAATGGTACGCAAAAAGCGGAAGTTTGGGGGATCAATGGCTCCACTCCGGGACCGACAATCAAAGTCAAAAGTGGCGATGATATAAAACTTATTTATAGTAACCGCCTTAATGAAGCGGTATCAATGACAGTAAGCGGCTTATTAGTTCCGGGGACCCAAGTCGGCGGTGCGGCAAGATTAATGTCACCCGGTGCTTATTGGTCGCCAGTATTGCCTATTCGTCAGAAAGCAGCAACATGTTGGTATCACGCCAATACGCCCTTTAAAATGGCACCTCATGTTTATAATGGATTGGTGGGAATGTGGATTGTGGAAGATGAAGAGAGCAAATCCCTACCTTTACCAAAACATTATGGAGTGAATGACTTTCCGATCATTATTCAAGATAAGCGGATTGATAATTTTGGTACGCCACAATACGACAAAGAAGCCGCTAGTGATGGTTTCTATGGCGATACATTGCTAGTCAATGGACGTGAAGATCCTTATATCGAAGTCTCTAGAGGTTGGATACGTTTACGTTTAGTCAATGCATCTAATGCTCGTCGTTATGAACTAACTGCAAATGATGGTCGTTCTCTTTACCTTATCGCTTCTGATCAGGGTTTATTAACGTCTCCCGTAGAGCTGAAATCAATTCCAATGGCTCCGGGTGAGCGACGTGAAATATTGGTTGATATGTCTGAAGGTGGTGAAGTCACCATTACCGCAGGGCAAAGTGCCGGCTTTATGGATAGGCTTCGAGGTATTTTTGAACCGTCTGATTTATTACGTAATGCCAATATACTAACCATTAAACCAACCGGATTAATGTCATTAGTGACAGACAAAGCACCCGCACAATTAGCGGTAGATGACACACAAATCACGACTTCTATTCAGCCTAGAACTATTCAACTGCATAACAGCCCTCCGGGAATAAATAATGCACGTTGGGAGCTTTCAAGAATTGATTTAGTGGGTAAGCAAAATGGGTGGGAGCGTTGGCTTGTAACAGTGCCGACACCACAAGCATTTCATATTGAAGGCGCCCGTTTTAAAGTGATTAACCATAATGGTCAGAAACCAGCTCCAGCTGATTTTGGTTGGAAAGATACCGTTTGGATTGAGACTCAAAGTGAATTGCTGGTGGAATTAAAACAGCCTTCTTATTCGCATTTCCCTTTCTTATATTACAGTCAGTTATTAGAAAATGCAGATAAAGGTATGGTAGGGCAAATGGAAATCACACCTTCAGAATAAAACTAAGTAGTAACACCAAATTAAAAGGAAAACAGTATTTTTAAAATAAAGATACTGTTTTTTTTATATTAAAAATAATGTGGATTATATTTTTTTAGGCTAAAGTTAAATAGAGAAAAATATTCTCAAAAAAATTGTTAATTAATTTGATATTTTTGTTTATTTATTTAAGTTCTCTTTATTAAGTTGATTTAAATATTGTTATCAATGAGGTTAATATTGAAATGGGTTAATTTTGCTTGTTTGTAATATAACAATAAGTGATCTAATCTTGTTTAATCTATCTATTAATTTGTGATTGTGTAGTCAATCTATCTATTTTTGTGGCATGAAATCATATTTTTGAGATGCCCTTCAAGTAATTATTTCTCTAGAAACTAGAGAATCTTCGCGTCTTTTATTTTTGATCCTTAATTAATGTTATTAAATTTTAATATAACTGAAGGTACAGAATGAACAAAGAAATAGCTTTAAGTCATCATCACAAAATGAATAAAAAAAATAAAATAAATAATAATATATTTCAACTTTCCATTGTTGCATCAGCACTTCTTTTTTCTGGATATTCCGTAGCATATTCAGAAGCTGGGCAATTAGGAGATACAAAAAGTTGGGAAAGCCAAGAATATCAAAAAGACTGGGGGCTTGCTGCGATGAATGCCTCTAGTGCTTATGCACTTGGTTTTCATGGGCAAGGTGCCAAAATCGGTGTAATGGACTCTGGTGCATTATTGTCACATCCAGAATTAAATGATGCGCGCTTCCATGCGGTAAAAGCCAAAGGTCAATATGGTTCAACAGGCATGCGTTACCCTCAAGAAATGGGGGGACATTATGAGAAAGGCCAAGCCTTTGATGTTGACGGTGGCTGGATCAAAGGTGTGAATGATACACATGGTACACACGTTACAGGAACCGTAGGTGCAAGTCGTGACGGTAATGGTATGCATGGGGTTGCATGGGGTGCAGATGTTTATTTAGGAAATACTGGCGCAACAGATAGCAATAACTATGGTCCTTATCAAGATTACACTTATTTCTATACTGGCTGGAAAGCGATGGTGGATGCTGGCGCTCAAGTGATTAATAACAGTTGGGGAACAAACCCTCGTATTATTAACACAGTTCCAACTACAGGGCCTGATGGCGGTAATACAACTGTACATATGCCTGTAGATACTACGGCACAAACCGAATACGAATATTTCTATTTTAAAAAAGTCTATGGTGATAAACCTTCCTTTGTTGATGCCGCTTATGACGCTGTAAAAGGCACTAATGTTGTTCAAGTCTTTACAACAGGTAATCGTGACTTTGCTCAACCTTATTATCGTCCTCTTTATCCTTATTTTAATCCTGAAGCTGAACAACATTGGATTGCTGTTGCGGGTCTTAAACAGAATGCGGATAAGTCGGGTTATGAATTAGAAAAAATCTTTAATGAAGCAGGAAATGCGAAATGGTGGACGGTTGTTGCACCGGGTCGTTACATTTATTCGTCAGTTGTTGATGAAGAGGGAAATGCAGGTTGGGATACCTTTAGCGGGACATCAATGGCTGCACCTCATGTTACTGGTGCGATGGGCGTATTGATGTCACGTTACGGATCTATGAATGCTATCCAAGTCCGTGATGTGATGTTCACAACGGCTAATCACCGTAATCCAGATGGCTCTTTATATGATAGCTGGACTGCGGCTGAAGGTACGCCAGATGTCCGTTATGGTTGGGGTACTCCTGATTTAGATAAAGGGATGTATGGTCCTGGTCAATTCTTAGGGAAGTTTGAATATAATCTAAGCATGACACCTCTTGATGTTTGGACAAACGATATTTCACAAACCGCGCTAGATTTACGTAAACAAGAAGATCTCGCATGGTTGCAGGAATATACAGATAAAGGCATTGCTGCTGGTGGTGATTATGTTTTAGGAACTGATTTTGTTATCAACGATGGTAACCCAGATCCAACCTCACACATTGTCAGCAAAGAAGACGCTGAAAAATGGCGTAAAGAGTATTACCAAAAACGGGCTGATGCTATTCAAGCGAAAATTAACGCTGGGTTATATGATGGTGCTTTAGTTAAGAAAGGCGAAGGTACATTAGTGATGACTGGCGATAATACTTATCGTGGCGGTACAACAGTCGAACAAGGTACGTTATATGGCTTTACAGAATCGTTTGGCACAGAAGCGGTCAATGTGAATGGCGGTAAATTAAGTGTTATCGATCGTTATAACGACACTTTCACACAACAAGGTCAACTAGCATCAAATGAGAGTCATAAAGCCAATATTAATATCAACGATAAAGGGGCTTATTTAGTCACTGTAGGGCATGATGTTAATGTTGGTGATATGACCTTAAATAAAGGCGCAAGTTTAGATATTGGTGCTGATAGTGAAGGTCAATTAAAAGATATCTACCTTAATAACACGGTCGCAACAGGTACAGTTAATGCAGACAATTTAGTTGATAATCGTGTTAAAACTAAAATGTTAGCGAATAACGATATTGCTTCAAATAATGATTATGCATTATTTGATAAAAATGTCTCTGTAAAAGACAATACCATTACAGGTACATTAAGTAAGAAAGAAAATACCTCACTGGCAACTTTTGCAAATAATGAAAATGGTCGATCTATTGCTAATGCGTTAGACAATACAGGCAGTGGTGATTTATTTAATGCAGTACTTCCTATGAATGAAAGAGATCTGAATAAGACCTACGGATCATTAGGCAGTGATATGTATTTAAATGCCAACAGTGCGAGTGTCGTCAATGTGTTAGGGTTAACGCGTACAGTGAAAGATCAAGCTATGGGTATTGGTCAAGGTCGCTATGCTAACTTGGATAACAGTAACGCACGTATTTGGATGACAGGCATTGGTCAATGGGGCAATGCTGATTATGGTCACAGCAATATGGATGTTGATTTCTATGTTGGTTTATTAGGCGCAGAAATTGATGTGACCGAAAATACCAAAGCCGGTCTCTTCTTTGGTGCAGGTTCAACCAAATATAAAGGTAATGAACACGGTAAAATAGACAGCAACGATATTCATATTGGTGCTTACGGTGTGTCTAATCTGTATGACGTGGCTTCGTTAAACTATGGTTTCACACATACTAACCAAGATAGAGATGCTAAAAGAACACTTTGGGTAGGACAAAATGCAGGTTATAACTCTACAAGTTATGATGCAAAAATTACTCAAATTTTCTTAGAAGGTGCTTATACTCAATTTAATACTAATCAGTACGCTATTGAGCCATATGCAGGATTTAGCTGGTTGCGTGTATCAACTGACGATATTAATGAAAATGTCGGTAATATGAAATTTACCACTAAGACAGACTCACAAGATATTCAAGTGGGTACTATCGGTTTACGTGGAGGTTATCCATTTATGGCAGGCAATATAAATATGGCATTAAGAGGCGATATTTCTGCAAGCCATCTGTTTGGTGATAATCGTCCTGAATCACGTCTCTTCTTATCAAATTCCGGTGATGCAACATTACGCGGTGGTAAGCTGGATAATTTATTTGGTGTTGGCTTAGGTATTGATGCGCAATTAAGTAAATCAACCACGTTCGGGCTGTCTTACCAAGGTCAATATAATAGTGATGTAAGCTCCAGTGGTATCAATGCAACACTAAAAATTAATTTCTAAATTTATTTTTTAATATTTAAAGCCCTTAGTCATAAGGGCTTTTTTTTTGTATAAAGGTGTAGATAAATAAAGGATTATTTTACTATAAGATAAGGAGTTGTTATGAAGATAAATAATATTTCTCAACAAGTTAGTTCAATAGAAAAATGTGATGTAAATATAAAAGAAAAATATAAAATAAAAAACAGCATTAAAAATATATTAAATACATTTTCTAGTTTTTATGTTGAAAGAAAAAATAATACTTTTTTATCTAAATTATCTTTTTTTATAAAAGAATTATTTAATTTAAAGGTTTGTGTGACTTTTCTATTGGATAAAAGTCAAAATGCTAAATTGAATAATTTATCCACTCTTTTGTCAGAAAGAGAGAGAATAAAATTTAATAATTGTAAGTTAATAAATTCTAACTTTGTTAGTTTTAAGTGTGAGCAATTAGATTCGTTTTTTTTAAGTTTAAATGTTGCAATAAAAAATGGTTGTCATGATAATGCTAAAATTTTAATAAGAAATTATCTTTATGAAAAATCACAAACAAAAGGAGACTTTATTACTATAATGAGTATCTCTCTCGATGTGATTAATAATTATCAAAAAGAAGAATTGAGTAGACATAATTCAGAATGCACTAGTATACTAGATTATATTAATTTTAACTATAAACAACATATTGATATGGCATTAAATTATGCTTGTGAAGAGATTGATGGAAAAGGAACTAATAAATTAGGTAATTCAATAAGACATTTAGTTAATACAATGCATGATATTTACTCTATGGAAATGGAGAAGAGATTTATTATAAATATAGCTAAATGTTTTATGAGTAAAATAGCGAAGTATAATGTTGAAAATTATAATAATGAAATTTTTATAAATTCGATAATAGAACTCTTAATAAATAAATTAAAAAATAATGAAGGTGTCAAGGAGTTTGTGGATAACATACTTGACTCAGAAGTATTAGAATATGAGGATATTATTAATGCAAAAGATAAAACTGCAAACGATAAAATTTTTATATTTGAATATAATCGAAAAATAAAAAAACATTTTAGTGAAAATATAAATAATGATGAAGTGAAAAATAATATAGCTAATGTTATTAGAGATAATTATGAGATTATTTTAAATAAAATGAAAAATAAGTCTAATTATCTTGAGAATGAAAGGGTTTTACTCGATGTTATTGATTATTTAAAGAGTGAGAATGATTGGAGTTTAAATTTATTATAAATGAGTTATACCTCTCTAATAAATCTTATTAAAGAGGTTTTTATTTAACTCAACGCCACTTTAATTCCCAAACCAATTAGTATTACACCTAGTACTTTATCAATACTTTTTTGGATTTTATTGAGCACTTTTCTTACTGGAGCACTTTGAATTAATAAAACAAGCAAAGGCCAATAAACGATAGCTAATCCCCAAATAATAAAGGCATACCACAATTTTTCACCGATGCTTGAATCGACACTTAATACTTGAGTGAAAACGGCAAGAAAGAACAATGTGGCTTTAGGATTGAGTAAATTACAGAGAAAACCTTGCATAAAGGCTTTCTTAAAACTGATTTGTGAATGTTGTGCTGCTTTTTCATCAATCGAATGATTAGATTTTGACAGTAAGCTTTGAAAACCAATCCATAGCAAATAAACAGCACCCGCATATTTCAAAATAGAAAAGAGCCAAGGTGTTGTTGTGATAAGAACGGCAATACCTGCAACACAATATGACATATGCACAAGTAATGCAGCCACAATTCCCATTGCAGTCATCATTGCCGCAGAACGTTGATAACGTGCAGCATTTTTTACAACGAGAAAAAAGTCAGGACCTGGTGAGATCATACCAAGTAAAGCAATTGTAAAAACAACTAAAGAAGTTTCAAGCATAATAGCGCCTTGTATATAACAATATTATAATGATTGAATCTTATATGATTAAGTTAACACTTCGAGTATAAAGCAATTATTTATTATCAAGGAAGCATAATTTGTATCGACTCAGGTTTTAGCTTTACGTATAGTGTGAACAGTTTTTTTCCCATCTTTACCCGTAGGTGTGTAAATGAATATTAGTTTAATCGCAGCATTAGCGATGGATCGCATTATTGGTATGGAAAAGGCAATGCCTTGGACATTACCCGGTGACCTCGCATGGTTTAAAAAGAATACGTTAAATAAACCCGTTATTATGGGCCGGGTGACTTATGAGTCTATTGGACGTCCTTTACCGAACCGTCTTAATATTGTTTTAAGTAGCCAGCCAGGAACAGATAGCGATGTTGTTTGGGTTAAATCTGTAGAAGAAGCTTTACAAGCTGCTGAAAATCATGAAGAAATTATGGTTATCGGTGGTGGTAAAGTGTATGAGCAATTTCTGCCTATGGCAAATACACTCTATCTAACTCATATTGATGCTGAAGTTATTGGTGATACAACATTCCCAGATTATGAGCCTGATGAGTGGGATTCTACCTTTATGGAATACCATGAAGCAGATGAAAATAACTCACATAACTACTGCTTCGAAATATTAAAAAGAAGAAAATAACAAGAATTAAATAAAAAGGGAGATTAAATATCTCCCTTTTTATTATTCCTATTTTATTTATATAAAAACAATAAGAAATAAGATTTATTATTCTATTTAAATATTCCCTTTTATAAAAAAAGTGGGATTTTAAAATAAACATTATTTATATTTTAATAAACTCATTTTATAAGAATAATATATGAGATATTAATCAATATAGAGATTTTTAATTCTCAATATTGTGTTTTTCTACACTTATTTTTCTATGAAAAAAAATAACATATTGATTATTAATGATTAAATTTAATGATATTTTAAAGTGTTCGTTTTTGTATATAAAACGTTCTCTTTAGAATAAAAAAGAGTAATTTAGGTAATATGTGATGATAAAGCCCACATAGCGCAAAAGGCAATGTAGCCATTTTTGCGCTTCAAGAAAGAAGGGATATAAGTGATTTATTTGGGAGCAGATAGGCTAGATTGAGTGAAATACTGTTTGTCTTCCCAACGTAAACAAGTGAGATTTCCACCCCAGCAACATCCCGTGTCTAACGCATAAACATTATCAGGAGTGCCTTTCCCTTCAAGAGAGGCCCAATGCCCAAATATAATGCTATAACCTTCAGGTAACTGGCTTGGCAAATCGAACCAAGGCTTTAATGGTGCAGGCGCGTCTTGTGGCTTATCTTTGCAAATCATATCAAGCTGACCATTAGGAAAGCAGTAGCGCATACGAGTGAATGCATTAGTGCTAAAGCGTAATCGTGCTAGACCCGAAAGTTCTGGTGACCAGTTGTTTGGTAAATCACCATACATTGAGTTAATAAATAAAGGGTAGCTATCACTACTTAAAATAGCTTCGACTTCACGAGCGCACATTTTGGCTATTTCTAAATCCCATTGTGGCGTGATCCCTGCGTGAGCCATGATGATTTTTTTGTCTTCATCAACTTGCAATACAGGTTGGCGTCTTAACCAATTAATTAATTCATCTGCATCTGGCGCATTAAGTAAATCATTCAGCTTATCTCTTGGTTTGTTGCGGCTAATTTTTGCAAATACACCTAAAAGATGAAGATCATGATTGCCCAAAACGAGTTTAAGTGAAGTGCCTAAGCTTTTTACAAAGCGGAGTACTTCAAGCGAGTCAGGGCCTCGTGCAACAAGATCACCCGTTAGCCACAATGTGTCTTGAGCAGGATCGAAACTGACTTTATCAAGAAGGTGGCGCAGTTCATGGTAACAGCCATGAACATCACCAATTAAATAAGTTGCCATAGTTAGTTTATCAATGTTGGAAGTGCAAGGCGGAAAACAGGGATCTCTATTTGAAATAATCGACCATCAGTGTCAATCATTTCATAATGACCTTCCATTGTTCCCATTGGTGTTTCAAGAACGGCACCACTGGTATAACGATATTGTGTGCCAGGCTCAATAAGCGGCTGTTCGCCAACAACACCTTCACCCCGAACTTCAGTGGTATTACCTTGTGCATTGGTGATTAACCAATAGCGGCGCAGGAGGCGAATTGCACATTTATTCAAATTATGAATTGATATGGTATAAGCAAAAACATATCGTTCATCTTCAGGGGAAGATTGGCTTTCAATGTAAACGCTTTGTACCTGTATCGCCACTTTTGATGAGGTGAACATAGTGCCTCCTGTCTCTGGCTTTATCTTATGCTTGTGAGTCTTGCTTTTGCGATAACCAGTTTGCCACTTTGCAGTATTGCTCAACAGAAATATTTTCTGCTCTTGCAGTTGGATCGATATCAAGTGCTATCATATCTTCTGCTGTGAGTAATCCACCTAAGCTATTACGTAGTGTTTTACGGCGTTGATTGAATGCTTGAGCGGTAATACGGCTAAGCATTGCAATATCCGTTACTGGATATGGCTTTTCTTTGTATGGGATCAAGCGAACAACTGCTGAATCAACTTTAGGTGCTGGTTTAAATGAAGTAGGTGGAACTTCAAGTACAGGGATGATTTGGCAATAATATTGCGCCATCACACTTAAGCGACCATAAGTTTTGCTGCCGTGACCAGCAACAAGGCGATTGACCACTTCTTTTTGCAACATAAATGTCATATCAGAAATTGCGTCAGCAAAACTGAATAAGTGGAACATAAGTGGTGTAGAAATGTTATAAGGCAAGTTACCAAAAACACGCAGGGGCTGCTGACGCTCTTTTGCTAATTGCGCAAAATCAATCGTCATAGCATCTTGCTGAATAATGGTCAGCTTGTCTTTTAATGTAGGATGAACTTCTAAACGAGCGGCTAAATCACGGTCGATTTCGACAACCGTCATTTTATCCATTCTTGCACCTACTGGCTCTGTAATTGCGCCTAAACCAGGGCCAATCTCAACAATGGCTTCACCAGGTTGAGGATAAATGGATTCAACAATACTTTCAATAATATAGCTGTCTGTTAAAAAGTTCTGCCCGAAGCGTTTGCGGGCAAAGTGCCCCTGATGGACTCTATTATTCATTACAATTTTGTATCATATTAATGGCTAAATTTAATGCGGTGCAAAAACTGCCAGCATCTGCGCTTTTCGTACCTGCAAGCTCAAGGGCGGTGCCATGATCAACAGAAGTACGGATAAAAGGAAGACCGAGAGTTATATTCACGGCGCGACCGAAACCCTCATATTTTAGCACAGGTAATCCTTGATCGTGATACATCGCAAGTACCGCATCAGCATGTGTTAAATATTTAGGTTGGAATAAGGTATCAGCAGGGTAAGGTCCATGAAGATGAATGCCTTGCTGACGTAATTGTGTTAATGCAGGCTCTATAATATCAATTTCTTCACGTCCCATATGACCACTTTCTCCTGCATGAGGATTAAGGCCACAAACGTAAATTTGAGGTTCTGCTATACCGAATTTGGTTTTTAAATCGTGGTTTAAAATGGTGATAATTTCATGCAGAAGCTCGCCTGTAATTGCATCGGCCACATCTCGTAAGGGTAAGTGTGTGGTTGCTAATGCGACTCTTAATGTATCTGTCGCCAGCATCATAACAACACGCTCACAGTGGCTACGATCAGCAAAAAATTCAGTGTGTCCTGTAAAATGCACACCGGCATCATTGATAATGCCTTTATGAACAGGTCCGGTCACGAGTGCTGAAAATTCACCATTTAGGCAGCCATCACAAGCACGAGCTAATGTTTCTACAACGTATAATCCGTTGCGCGCATCTAATGTACTTGGAATGACATTAGTGTGAAGTGCGATTGGGAGTACACAAATTTGGCTTGGTATGTGTGTTTTAGGTGGGGTAGCAGGATCGTATTCAACTAATGAAAGAGGCAGGTTTAACAATTCTGCCCTTGTTTTAAGTAATTGAGGATCAGCACAAACAACCCAAGGTAAATCCCAACTCATTTGTGCTAATGAGATAATAAGGTCAGGACCAACCCCGGCTGGTTCGCCGGGGGTGATAACAAGTGGTTTTATTTGCTTAGTTTGCATTATTCTCGTTCATTATTTTCACATAAGCCCCAACTCGTAGCTCTTGCATCCAGTTTTGTACTTCTTCATTAAATTTACGGTTGAAGAGTAAACGGTATGCTTGTTCTTTATTTGCGGCATCTGTTTTATCAACACTACGTGTGTCTTCTAATTCAATTAAATGCCAGCCAAAGTTTGAGCGAACAGGTTGGCTTAATTCGTTTTTATTTAAGCGCATTAACGCATCACGGAATGCCGGATCGTAAACATCAGGCATTGACCATCCTAACTCACCGCCGCGTAATGCTGAACCTGGATCTTCAGAATACTCTTTTGCTGCATCAGCAAAGGTCATTTTACCACTGCGAATATCGGCAGAGATCTGCTGTAACTTGGCATAAGCTTGCTCATCATTCATGATTGGCGAGCTTTTTAGCAGAATATGACGGCTTTTAACTTCCGTAACAGAAAGGGTATTTGAACCACCACGAATATCGTTTACTTTGATAATGTGTAAGCCAACACCAGAATGAAGAGGTCCTACGATTTGACCTTTTTGTGCATTTGCTAACTCTTTTGCAAATAGCGTTGGTAATTCATCAATAGATGCCCAACCCATATTACCGCCATTTAAAGCTTGTGGATCAGCAGAATAAGTTGCAGCTAATTTACCGAAATCTGCACCATTTTTAAGCTGATTCATAATGCGAGTAATAACTTGCTTTGCTTTTTCTATTTCTGCTGGCGCAGGATTTTCTGATAATGGAATTAAGATATGGCTTAGGTTTAGATCAACACTTTGGCTTGCTTGGCTTTCAATTTGCTTAGCAAGAGAATCAACTTCTTGAGGCAAAATAGTAATACGGCGGCGTACTTCGTTGTTACGAACTTCGGCTAACATCATCTCTTTACGGATATCTTGTCGATATTCGTTATAAGAAATACCATCGGCAGCAAGACGCTTTTTCAGTTGCTCAAGAGAGAGTTTATTTTCAGCAGCAATACCCTGAATGGTAGATTCTACTGCGGCATCAGGAATATCAATTTGCATTTGCTGTGCCATTTGCAAAATGATGTTATCCATCACCAAACGCTCTAGAATTTGTTGGCGAAGAACTTGCTCATCAGGCATTTCTTGACCTGCATTTTTGGCGTTCATTTTGACCGTTTGTAACATTCTATTGACGTCACTTTCTAGAACGACACCGTTATTGACGATAGCCGATACACGGTTTAATTCTTGAGCAGCAAATGTTGTTGAGCTGGTGGCTGCACCGACCGTGATCATTAAGCCGATAAACAGCGTTTTCCAATTTTTCATAAGTTTCCCATTATGTATTTTCCGCATCTTATTGCGGGGTGACATATTTATTCAGCCAATTCCGTAGTTCGATTAAATCAGAATGCTCTTTGATAAGGTAAGATACCGCGTTCAAGCATTTTCTGACTACCCAAACTATGATTGTTACTTAGGCCTCTGAGTTCCACATTGACAGACCATTTATTATCAATATCGCTGTGGTCAACTTTCCAGCCAACAATTTTCCGTTCATAACCCACATTCACAGCCCAGCAACAGGTGTTGTATTGCAGACCAACCATTTGGCTAACAGGCTCTGATTCTTTGGTATCAAAGTAATAAGCACCCACAAGTCCCCAACGTTCTGCTAATGGCCAACTTCCTACGACACCGACTTGTGAAATACCTTTTTGGTATTCAGGAAGTTTATTAATACCACCATCATAAGGGCGAACACGCGTTGCTTGGATATAGTCACGATCCACATAACGATAGCTCAACTGTAGAAGATGATCGCTATCTGCGCGATATTCCATAATCGCATCGCCCATTGAGACGCTACCTAAGCGACGGTCATATTGTAAACCACCACGCATACCTACGGTATCAGTGATCCGCCAGTAGGCATCACCTGCCCATACCATTGAGCCTGTTTCATCTTTGCTATTAATAATCTCATTACCAATAGAAGAAGGACCTGTTCTTGGACGCTCAAAGAAGTAGATTTGACCTACAGAAACGTTAAAACGTTCAACTAATTCGCTATCATAAAAACGCGAAGTTACACCGGTGGTTAATTGGTTTGCAGAAGCAATGCGGTCTAAACCACCATACATTCTATCGCGGAAAAGCCCGCTATAGTTTGATTGTAATAATGCGGAGTCAAAGTTATTGATATTAGACTGATTTTTATAAGGAACATAAAGATATTGCACGCGCGGCTCAAGGGTTTGTGTAATATCATTGATTTGGTATTGGCGCTCGAACACTACCTTCATATCAGATTTAAACTGCGGTAATACACGATTAACGCTGTCATCTAATTGGTTAGGATTTTTTTTCTTATAAGCCTCAGGAATGTCTTGATCGTAATGGGTTGCCATAACTTTCAATTCATTATTAAAGCTTGCCCAACCCGTTGATGCAGGGAGTGAAATCGTTGGCTCAATATGGAAACGATTTGCTTCAGGGGTGTTATCTCCCACACTAGTAAAGCGAACAAATTGCGCGTAAGTACGGAAATCAAACGGCCCGATATCATTCTTATAATAATTGAGATCAAGCTGTGGCTCTGCACGATAAGCTCTTGCATCTTTATTATCTGAGAAAATTTGGAACTGCTTGGTTGTTAATGTGGCATTCCAGTTCTGTTGCGCATAACCCGTACTGAATTTCTGAGTTGCATAACCATCGGTGGTATTACCATATTGAGAGGTGAAATCAGTAAAGTACTTGTTATCACTGACTTTTGTGTAATCGATATTGAATCGCCACACATTGTTCATGACACCGCTATGTCCCCAGTAGAATAACCAACGGGTTGCTGTATCACGAGGAAGGTAGCCCGCTTTATTTTCTGCTTTATCTTTATTGTATTGGCTATCGTGATTAATCCAATCAACGGCAATCGTGCCGCTACCTGGAGTGGTTAAATAACGGAATTCATTATCTAATTTTAAACCACGACGACTGATATAGTTGGTACTGATGGTTGCATCATAATTAGGCGCGATATTCCAGTAATAAGGCAGTAAGAAATCAAAACCTGAGCTACGGGAATAGCTTCCGTTAGGAATTAAGAAACCAGAACGGCGTTTATCACCAATGGGTAATTGAAGGTAAGGGCTGTAAAAGATAGGTACATTGGCGACACGAAAACGGGCGTTCCAGATTTCAGCGACTTGCTCTTCGCGGTCTAAAATAACCTCGGAGCCGACAACGCTCCAGCTATCATCTCCCGGTAAACAAGAGGTGAACATGCCTTTATCCATAATGGTATAACGGTTTTCGCCACGCATTTGCATTTTATTTGCGTAACCACGGCCTTGGCGGCCAACCATTTGGTAATCACCTTGCTCAATATCCGTATCTTTATTATTAAGATTAGACCAAGCACGAGGGCCTTTTAAGATGATTTGAGGATCATCATAAGACACATTTCCCGTTGCTGTGACCATTCTTAATGGTGTTTCTCCCTCAGTTTGTGTCAGTTCAACACTGTCGGCACTTAAGGTTTGGTTCCCCTGTTTAATATCAACATCACCTTTATATTTGACCATGCGAGGATATTCACCTTGCATATCATTTGCAGTGATGGTGACGGGCAAGCTGTTAGGATCGCCTTGTACTAATGGTTTGTTATAAACAGGAACTCCCAGTAAACATTGGGAGGCAAGATCAGCATAAGCAGGCTGACCGTATATTGTGGCCCAAACTAGGGTGGCCAGCAGTGTGGGATAACTTTTTTTCATAAGTATTTATGTGCTTCCGTCATCAGTGGCTTCGTGCTGATAAACAGCGAGAAACTAACGCAGGGAGTTATGCGGCACCAGCCCAACGTTCTGAACATTGTTCTAACGGTAACCGAAAAATAGGCGTATGCCTCATTTTTTCGATGTTTCTGTGTTGAAATAGAGTTATAGCCTTATTAGAAACAAAAAAACACCGCGCTGATGCGGTATTTCGTGCTGTATAACAAAGCTAAAGTTATTCGTTTGGTCACTCGTTTTACTTTAACACAATTTAAACGAAAACAGCATTACCTCTGTCCAAAGAGAAACAGTAAATCTCTTCATTTTAAGAAAAAGTCTATTTAGAGGTTGCTTGGTGTTAGGTGTGCAAGCAAATGAATAGTATGATAATGCAAAATTGCAGTCAGAGCATTGAAGATTTGAGGAGTCTATGCGCTATTGGGGAAAATTATTAGGTCTTACCATTGGTAGTTTTGCAGGAATAGGCTTTTGGGGCATTGTTATTGGTGTTTTTCTTGGGCACCTCTATGACATGCAACGAAGTAAATTAGGAAGTGGTGGGCGCTATACGCGTGATAGACAAGCTTTTTTCTTTGCTGCAACCTTTCAAGTTTTAGGCCACCTGACAAAATCAAAAGGGCGAGTGACTCAAACGGATATCTCTCTTGCCAGCGAATTAATGGATCGCATGAATCTGCATGGTGTTGGTCGCCAAGCCGCGCAACAAGCTTTTAGAGAAGGTAAATCACCTGATTTTCCATTAAGAGCCACATTGCAACGTGTTCGGCAAATTTGTGTTGGACGCCGTGACTTACTTCAGATGTTTCTGGAAATCCAATTACAAGCTGCTTTTGCGGATGGTCAACTGCATCCAAATGAAAGAAAAATGTTGTTTATCATTATCGATGAACTCGGTTTTTCTCGCGCGCATTTTGAACATATATTAGCAATGATGCAGGCTGGTCAGAATTTTCATTATCAAAATGGGCAGGGTTATCAGCCCCAACCTCAAGGTCCTACGCTCTCTGATGCGTGTAAGGTACTTGGTGTCGATGAAAATGATGATGTTAAAACCATAAAAAGAGCTTATAGAAAATTAATGGGAGAACATCATCCGGATAAACTTGTAGCAAAAGGTTTACCGCCAGAAATGATGGAAATTGCAAAACAAAAAGCACAGTCTATACAAGTTGCTTACGATTTGATTAAAAAAGAAAAAGGATTTCGTTAACATCTTGTAAAAGAAGATGAGAAAAGAGAGAATTATTCCGTGATAGAGATAACTTAGACTGAGTTGAGTTTATTATTTATCACGGTAAAATATAAGTGAAATTTAATTGTTTCATTCTCTCTTCTCTTAAAAAAGGAACTATATCCATGTCAAACGTCCGTGTTCTTGTTGGGGTTATGGGATTAGCGCTTTGCCTGCTCCTTGCTTCATTGAGTTCAGTGACTGTTTTAGTGTCATAAGACACTAAAAATCGGCAAGGCATTCAAAATGTATCGGGGATCGGAAAGCAGGATGCGTAATAAATAATTCCTGAGCATGTAACTGCAGGCGAGGTGCCATCGCTCTTGCCTGTGGATGTGCATAAAAGCGATCCCCTAAAATAGGATGCCCCAACGCTAACATATGTACCCGCAATTGATGTGAACGCCCAGTTATTGGTGAAAGCTTCACTCTTGTCGCATTCTCTTCATATTCCAACACTTCATAAAAAGTTTGTGCCGCTTTCCCTGTTTCATGACAGACTTTTTGTTTTGGTCGATTAGGCCAATCACAAATCAAAGGTAAATCAACCAATCCTTCTTCTTTTTCGATATGCCCCCAAACGCGTGCGATATAGGTTTTTTTAGGTTCACGCTCACGAAACTGGCGCTTTAATTCACGCTCTGCTTCTTTATTTAGTGCAACAACAATAACGCCACTGGTTGCCATATCAAGGCGATGCACACACTCAGCATTAGGAAATTCTGCTTTAATGCGCGACATAATACTGTCGTTGTGCTCTGGCGCTTTGCCCGGTACTGACAGTAATCCGCTGGGTTTATTGACGGCAATAATATGCTCATCTTGATATAAAACATGTAACCAAGGATCTGTCGGCGGGTTATACACTTCCATCATGGTGGATATCTCATCAAAACAACGGGGAGTAAAATACTCCCCGCTTTAACGGTGATTATTGGTGGGTAACAACAATAAGGCGAATTGAATCTAAACGCCACGTTGCTTCATCTAAATGGTTAAGAATATGAGCGCGTTCATTTTCAATTGATTCGACTTCATCATCACGAATATTTGGGTTTACCGCACGTAAAGCTTCTAAGCGTGACAATTCATGAGTCAGCACGCGATCGGCTTCTTCTTTCGCTTTTTGGATAAGCCCTTTCGCTTCAACTTCCATTAACGGTTCAGAGGCTTTAAGCACATGGTGGACTTCATTTTGTACCGCATTGACCAGTTTGCTTGATGTATGGCGATTAACAGCATTTAATTGGCGGTTAAAGCTTTCAAACTCAACTTGGGAAGCAAGATTATTACCTTTTAGATCAAGTAATAAGCGAACTGGTGTTGCAGGTAAGAAACGGCTTAAATGAAGATGTTTAGGCGCTTGTGCTTCTACCACGTAAATCAGTTCGACTAACAGTGTTCCCACTGGTAATGCTTTATTTTTTAATAAAGAAACGGCACAACTTCCTGTATCGCCCGATAAAATTAAATCTAAGCCATTACGGATAATTGGATGTTCCCAACTGATAAATTGAGTATCTTCACGAGATAGTGCTTGTTCTCTATCAAATGTGATAGTGCAACCATCTTGCGGTAATCCTGGGAAATCAGGCACTAACATATGATCGGATGGCGTTAAAATAATTAAGCTATCACTGCGATCTTCTTGATTAATACCAACGATATCAAACAAGTTCAGTGCAAAGTTCACTAACTCAGGATCGTTATCTTGCGCTGCAATCTCACCCGCTAATTCAACGCCCACTTCACCCCCGTTAGAATGCATTTCTAACAGGCGGTCGCGACCTTGCTCAAGTTTGAGCTTCATTTCATCATGCTGTTTACGACAAGCAGCAATAAACTCATCAAAGTCTGCTAATTCATTAGGCTGAGCAAGATAGTTAACAAGTGCATCATATTTGCTGTCATAAATAGTACGACCTGTTGGGCAGGTATGCTCAAAGGCATCTAAGCCTTCGTGATACCAGCGCAATAAGACGGATTGAGCCGTACCTTCAAGATAAGGAATACTAATATCAATGTCGCGATTTTGGCCAATTCGATCGAGACGACCAATACGTTGTTCTAGTAAATCAGGGTTAAATGGTAGATCAAACATAACCAGTTGATTCGCAAACTGGAAGTTACGTCCTTCAGAGCCGATTTCTGAACATAGCAGAACTTGTGCACCTTCTTCTTCAGAAGCGAAATAAGCCGCCGCACGATCACGTTCAAGTAATGACATTCCTTCGTGGAAGACTGCTGCACGGATACCTTCGCGCTCACGTAAAACTTGTTCTAATTGCAGTGCTGTTGCTGCTTGAGCACAAATTACTAGTACTTTTTCATTACGATTGGCAGTTAAGAAACCCAGTAGCCATTCAACACGAGGATCAAAGTTCCACCATGTTGCGTTTTCACCTTCGAATTCTTGGTAAATACGTTCAGGGTAGAGCATCTCTTTTGCACGAACTTCGAGGCTCTTTTTCGCTGCCATAATTTCAGCCACTTTAATTGCGGTTTGATATTGTGTTGGCAGTGGCATTTTTATCGCGTGAAGTAAGCGATTTGGGAAACCTTTAACACCAGAACGTGTGTTACGGAATAACAAACGGCCCGTTCCATGTCTGTCCATTAACATATGGATAAGTTCTTGGCGAGATTTAGTACGCTCTTCACCTTGGGTATTTGCCGCTTTCAGTAATGGTTCTACATCTTGCTCGCTGATCATTTCACTGATGATATTTTGTTGTTCGGTATTTAAATCATCTTCTGATAGCAAAATAGTGACAGCATCGGCAACAGGGCGATATTTTTGTTGCTCATTAATAAATTCGTTGTAGTCATGGAAACGGCTTGGATCAAGCAGACGTAAACGAGCAAAGTGACTTTCTTGGCCTAACTGCTCTGGGGTTGCAGTTAATAGCAATACAGAAGGAATAGATTCCGCTAACTCTTCAATCACTTGATATTCACGACTTGGCGCATCTTCACTCCAAACAAGGTGATGTGCTTCATCGACAACTAACATATCCCATGTTGCTTCAACCAAGTGTTCAAAACGTTGCTTGTTTTTACGCACAAAATCTAAAGAGCAGATGATCATCTGTTCTGTTTCAAATGGATTATCGCTATCTAATAAAGATTCGCTATAACGGCTATCATCAAACAGTGAAAAACGCAGATTGAAACGGCGTAACATTTCAACTAACCACTGATGTTGTAAGCTTTCAGGCACAATAATCAACACGCGCTCAGCACGACCATCCATTAATTGCTGGTGGATAATCATACCGGCTTCAATCGTTTTACCTAAACCAACTTCATCAGCTAATAATACGCGAGGGTTATGACGTTTACCCACTTCATTAGCGATATAAAGCTGATGAGGAATAAGGCTTGCGCGAATACCACGTAAACCACTTTGTGCTTGCTTAAACTGCTCGCTCATAAACTTACGAGCGCGGTAGCGTAATGCAAAGCGATCCATACGGTCGATTTGACCGGCAAAAAGACGATCTTGAGGCTTATTAAAAGTGAGTTTGTTATCTAAGAACACTTCACGTAATTGTGTAGGCTCTTCAGTGTCTAAACGTACACCATGGTAGATAAGTAGGCCGTTATCTTCTACAACGTTATCGATGGCGAGTTTCCAGCCTTCGTGACTGGTGACGGTATCCCCTGCATTGAACATCACCCGCGTTATTGGTGCATCATGACGGGAGTAAAGGCGGTTTTCGCCACAGGCAGGAAAAAGTAAGGTAACCATACGGGCATCAATTGCCACAACAGTACCCAGTCCAAGCTCGCTTTCAGTATCGCTAATCCAACGTTGACCAAGAGTAAAAGGCATATATATAAACTCAGCTCTCAAATATATAATTTAGGAATTATTAATGAATGCAGTATTGCGGTGTTGTCATTAAAATCTGTGGGATAAACAGTGCTTATTCTTTGAACAAAGAAAAGCTAATTATCTCCAAAGGGGCGTTATGTTAATAGATGCAAAGCAAACCGTCACCTGCAAAATGACACAACTTAAAATGAGAGTGTCATTTGCCCATTTAACAAGGTTGAAAAATCATCTTGTATAAAAGGTAGGATTGCGTCTGCAATAGGCATTAACTGCTTATTGATATAGTGCTCATAATCAGGTGCAGTGGTAATGTGCTCTAACGGCTCAGGCCCCAAGAGGGTAATTATATAACTAATCCAACCGCCTTGCTGATATTGTTGAGGTCTATTTTGGGATAAATTATATTCATCCGCCTTGCGTGCTGCTTTGACATGAGGGGGAACGTGGTGCTGATATTCTGATAATTTTCGACGTAACCGTTTACGATACACCAATCTCTCATCATATTTTCCCGCAAGCGTATCCGCGACATAATCACGAATAAACTGCTGATAAGGTTGCTGATGAAAAATACGTGTATAAAGCTCTTGTTGGAATTTTTGAGCAAGGGGCGTCCAATCTGTTCTGACGGTTTCTAACCCCTTAAATACCATTTTATCATTACTGAGTCCGGCATAGCGCTTCTTGCTACCCGTTTCCATACCTCGGATAGTGGGCATTAAAAAGCGACGATAATGGGTTTCGTATTCTAGTTCTAATTTACAATCTAGTTGATAGTTTTCAAAGAGATGTGTTTTCCACCATTGATTTACCTCTTGTACTAATTGATACCCAATTTGTTGTGCTTGTTGTTCTGTGTGAGGTGATTTTAGCCAAACAAAGGTTGAATCCGTATCGCCATAAATAACTTGATAACCTTGGGCCTCAATTAATTCTCGTGTTTTTTTCATAATTTCATGACCTCGTAGCGTAATGGAAGACGCTAGACGAGGATCAAAAAAGCGACAACCAACAGAGCCTAAAACACCATAAAAAGCATTCATAATAATTTTGAGAGCTTGAGAGAGTGGGGCATTTTTATGTAATTTGGCATTGTCTCTTTCATGCCAAATTTGTGACACAATCGCGGGTAAACAGTGCTGTTCTCGCGAAAATCGCGCTTGGCGAAATCCAGAAATAGAAAACTTTTCATCAGGTTGGTGCATTCCTTCAATCATTCCTACGGGATCGATTAGAAAAGTACGAATAATAGAGGGATAAAGGCTTTTGTAATCAAGCACAACAACAGAATCATATAAACCGGGAGCCGAATCCATCACAAAACCCCCAGGGCTATGTTCTTCAGGCTTTTCACCTTGATTAGGCGCGACATATCCAATGCGATGCATTGAAGGTAAGTAGAGGTGGGTAAAAGCTGCCACCGAGCCACCGCTTCTATCAACGGAAAGCCCAGTAACACAGGCTCTTTCTAATAAGAACGCCATAAGAGATGTCGCATCAAAGATACGATTTACTAAGACACAATCTTGCCAATTATAATAAGCCAGTGCGGGTTTATCTTCTTTAAAGCGCCGATTAATTTCATCCATTCTGGCGTAAGGTGTATCAATGGCTTTACCTTCACCTAACAGTGTTTGAGCAACGGATTCGAGGCTAAAAGAGGGGAAATTCCATGTCGCCATTTTCAAAGCATCGATCCCATCGATAATTAAACGACCTTGAGCTGAAGCAAAAAAATGACCTTTTTTAAATCCATGCTCTCGCCATTCTAATGGGCTATTTTGACGACCTAATAATAGACTGATGCCATACCGTTGGGCGTGAGTGTACAAAATACGCAGATCGAATTGAATTAAATTCCAACCAATAATCGCATCAGGATCGTGATGTTGTATCCACTCATTTAGTTTTTCAATTAAACGCAATCGGCTACTGACATAACATAAGCGATAGCCTTGGGGTTGCTGGCTTTCACATTCTGCGGGTAACTCATCAGTCAGCATAAACACCACATTATCACCACAACCTGCAAGCCCAATGGAGTAAAGTTCACCAAATTCACTGGTTTCAATATCCAAAGACACAGTTCGAAGCATTGGGCGATAATCAGGGGCTGGTTTTAATGTAGCAATACTATTTTGTTGATAACGAAACCAGACAGGTGCGGTGATAAAGCGCTCCATCATATAGCGTTCATGAGGGCGGATATCTGCTTCATAAAGGCGAATATGATGCTCTTTAAGTTGTTGCTCAAGTTGAACAAGTTGGCGGTATTGTTTGCAATAAACACCAAAAACGGGCTGTCTTTCGAAATCTTTTAAATCAAGAGGGCGAATTTCAATATCAGGATTTTTATCAACGAGTGAGCGTAAAACAGTTTCATGTTGGCGGGCAACAAAACCGATAGCGCGTTGCATAGGAACAGTTACTTTATGTGCGCCATTATCTGTCGCCAGCCAATAAGAGACGACAATACCTTTTGGGGTGTCGCTCCAGTGGCGAGTAAGAATAAAGCCTTGTTCCGTATGACCCATTATGAGCACCCAATAAACACAAATAATTCACTAAAGATGTGTTTATTATAGTCAATGTAGTGGATATTTATACAGTTAATTTTGGTTGAGATTAATTAAACGGAATACCTAAAATAAGTGATTGATCCACTTCGCCATTTATTAATGATTGCGTATTACCATCATACACAATCATACCGTTATCAATCACAATCGCTCTTGAGGCAATTTTTGCAGCATCTTCTAAGCTATGAGAAACCATCAATAAGGTTAACGCTTTTTCATCACAAAGTTGCTCAAGTAGTGCCAGCATTTCAATGCGTAACGCAGGATCAAGGGCAGAGAAAGGCTCATCGAGTAATAAAATCGGTTGTTCGCGTACCAAGCAACGCGCAATTGCGATACGTTGACGTTGTCCTCCTGATAATTGAGAAGGTAAGCGTTCAAGATATTCACTGAGAGCCACTTGTTTAGCGCGATCCTCTAAGAGTACTTTTTGCGCGTCAGTCAGTTTTAATCCCGGATTTAACCCTAAGCCAATATTTTGCCTGACAGTTAAATGAGGAAATAGATTGTTATCTTGAAATAACATGGAAATAGGGCGTTTTGCTGGCACTGTTTTTGTATGATCTTGACCATTAAGAAACAGGCTTCCTTTTTCTGATGGTAAAAAACCAGCAATTAAACTGAGTAATGTGCTTTTTCCTGCGCCACTGGGACCTAATACGGCGATACGCTCTCCCGTATTAACGGTTAAATTAAATAAGAGATGTTGGTGTTCATAAGTGTAAGCAAGATGCTCTAATTTAATCATGAGATTTTCCTGCCAATCGTTCTATTAGGCTAAAAAGAGTGAAGCAAAGTAGCAATAATATCATGGCGGTCACGGCACCATCTTGTGTGTGATAAGCGCCAATTTGCTGATAAAGATAGAAAGGTAAGGTTCTAAAGGTTTCATTACCAAAAAGAGCCACAATACCGAAATCACCAATAGAAATCACACAAGCAAAAGCAAGGGCTTGTGAAATCGGCTTTTTCAATGCGCGTAATTCTATCCAACGCAGTCGATTTATACCTTGTAAATTAAGCGATTGGCATAAAAGACCATAACGTGAAGCGATATCATTCATCGGGTTTTCGAGTACTTTTAATGCATACGGAATGGCAATTAATGCGTTGGTTAAAATGACTAAAACATACGGTGATTCGGGTAATCCAATCGTATTATTGAATAGAAGGAAAAAGCCTGTTGCCAACACAATTCCCGGCATCGCCAAAATAATCAAACCACTCATTTCCATGGTTTGTCCTGCTTTTTTAAAATGGCGTAAGCGAAGTTCTCGACTACTCCATAACAACATCATCGTTAATACAACGCAAACAATGCCCGCACCAATAGCAATAATCAGTGAGGTTGTAAAAGCTTGCCAAAGTACAGGTTGTTGAATAACAAGTAGAAATTGGCTATTCAGACCATCAGTGATCACGGCTAAAATGGGGGGCACTAAAAAGAGGATCGCAAGGATGATAATTAGACCATCGGTTATTTTGCTAAATATTGGATCATAGGGATCACGCCAATGCAGCTTTTGGCTGTTTCCTACAAAAAGGGAGCCTTTTAGCTTTTGACTGATAAGCACTAAGCCTAAACAACAAAAGAGTTGGATCAACGCTAGAAGTGCCGCACGATGTAAATCATAGTCATAACTTAATGCTTGATAAATCGCGAGTTCAACTGTTGTTGCAGCGGGACCTCCGCCTAATGCCAACACAGTAGCAAAGCTTGCAAAGCAGAGCATAAAAATTAGCGATGCAGTGGGGAGTATTTGACGCCATAAATAAGGAAATTCGAGGAAGCGGAAACGTTGCCAGCCATTCATGCCTAATTGTGAGGCTAATTGGCGTTGCTCTGATGAGATACTTTCAAGAGCTTGCAATAGCATTCGGGTTGCTAATGGCATATTAAAGAAAATATGTGCCAGTAAAATACCCTGCAAACCATAAGGCGTAAATTGGTAGTCGATCCCTAGCCATTCACAAATTTGAGCAATCCATCCCACTCTGCCATAAACCGTTAAAATACCAAAAAGTGCAACTAGAACAGGTAATACAAGGCTCATGGCACATAGGCGTAAAAACAGTGTTCGCCCTTTAAATTGGCGTCGATAGAGTGCTTTTGCGAGCCAAATAGCCGGTAATATCGAAAATAGTGCAGATAAAAAGGCTTGCCAAAAAGTAAAGCGGACGACATGCCATAAATATTCATCAGCAAAAATTGAGGACAGCTCACCACTTGGCGCGTTAAACCACAATGCACCAAATGATAATAACGCAACAATAAGCAGTAAACCCGAGGCACATAGCCCCGGGATAAGCCATCTTCCCATTAGCGACTAACCGCAGCTTGCCAATTACGAGTCCATGTTTGGCGCTCTTTTGCGACAACATCTGCATTGAATTGCAATGATTTTTCGGGTTTAGGCATCACGGAATAGACGTCAGGTAATGGCATATCTATAACAGGATACATCCAATTGGTAGTAGGTATGGTTTCTTGGAATGCAGGGGTTAACATAAATTGCATAAATTGTTGAGCTAATTCAGGTTGTTTGCTCGATTTCAATTTTGCTGCGACTTCGACTTGTAAGTAATGCCCTTCATCGAAAATTGCCGCTGCATAGTTATCTTTTTTATCCGCTAAAATGTGATAACCCGGAGATGATGTGTAACTAAGTACAAAATCACCTTCGCCTTTTAAGAATAAGCCATAAGATTCACTCCAACCTTTCGTCACTGTCAGTGTTTTCTCTGACAATTTTTTCCATTCAGTGGCCGTATTTTCAGGATAAAGTGACTGCATCCATAGCATTAAACCCAAACCCGGTGTGCTGGTGCGAGGATCTTGATACAAAATCTTCCACTTTTCTTTGCTATTTAGCAGATCAGCCATACTTTTTGGAGGATTAGCAATGCGGTTTTTATCATAGATAAAAGCAAAATAACCGTAGTCATAAGGCACAAAGGTATCATCAGTCCATTTTTCAGGTAAGGTAAGTTTGGATGTATCGATATGACTTGGGGCGAAAAGCCCGGTTTCTTTTGCTGCGTGGATCAGATTGTTATCTAATCCTAAAATAATATCTGCCTTACTTTTATTACCTTCCATACGTAAGCGATTAAGCAGAGAAACACCATCAGAAAGAGCGACAAGTTTTAGTTCGCAATCACATTGTTGTTCAAACGCCTTTTTTATTGCAGGCCCTGGCCCCCAATCTGCGGTAAATGAATCATAAGTGTAAACAGTAAGTGTGGGTTTTTGTGCTAAGGCTTGAGCTGAAAAAGTGCTCATAATGCCCAGAGCGCCCAGAAAGAAAGTAAAGCGAAGTGATTTAGTTAACACGTTTAGTTCCTCAGTAAAAGTCAGGTAGGATCTGAGGAGTGAGGATGGCAAACCAATGAATATTGCAACATCCTGACTCAAATCCCTACGCCAGTATTAGCTGGATCAGGTTCCACGAGTTTTTCTCAGCCGAAAAAGGCACCCCGTTGAGACTTTCCCATTGTAGATAAATACGCGCGTTGTGCAAAGTCTGTTGATAGAGGTTTACCGTTTGTGGGTAGTATGAAACAATGAGTTATCTTTCAAATTTGGTTATTGAGGTAGTCTAGTGATCGATGATGATGGCTACCGCCCGAATGTAGGGATTGTAATTTGTAATCGGCAAGGGCAAGTGCTTTGGGCTCGTCGCTATGGGCAACATTCATGGCAGTTTCCTCAAGGGGGAATTAATCCTGGAGAATCGCCAGAGCAGGCAATGTACCGAGAGTTGTTCGAAGAAGTTGGGTTAAGTCGCAAGGATGTTAAAATTCTTGCCTCCACACGTAACTGGTTACGTTACAAGTTACCTAAGCGTTTGGTGCGTTGGGACACAAAACCTGTTTGTATTGGACAAAAACAGCGTTGGTTCCTTTTGCAGTTAACAAGTAATGATAAAGACATTAATGTTCAACAAAGCAAAACGCCAGAATTTGATGGCTGGCGTTGGGTGAGCTACTGGTATCCTGTTAGACAAGTCGTCTCTTTTAAACGCGATGTTTATCGACGTGTAATGAAAGAATTCGCACCTGTAGTCATGCCATTGCAAGAACAAGTGTCTTTACCTCGTCCATCGTATGGATATCGGCGTAAAAGGTATTAGATAACACTATGCTGACACGTTTGCGAGAAATAGTAGAAAAAGTAGCTATGGCAGCAGGGCTTCCAGAAGCACTTGAACTCTTAGTCAAGGAAACGTGTCAGGCAATGCACACGGATGTGTGTTCTATTTATCTTGCCGATAAACAACGTAGTTGTTTTTATCTTATGGCGACCAAAGGGTTAAAAAAACCTAGAGGGAGAGCCGTTAGCCTTTCATTTGATGAAGGCGTTGTTGGTGAAGTGGGGCGTCTTTCAGAGCTTATCAACCTTGCTGATATTCGCGAACATCCTAGCTTTAAATACCTTCCTCAAGTTAAAGAAGATGATCTCCGTGCTTTCCTTGGCGTTCCTATTGTCTATCGTCGCCAACTCCTGGGTGTATTAGTCGTTCAGCAAAAAGAGCGTCGCTTATTTAATGAAAGCGAAGAATCTTTTATGGTGACGCTGGCGACACAGCTTGGTGCCACATTATCGCAAGTCCAAACTAAAGGGCTTTTTGGGCAATATCGCCAAAGCCGTATTAAAGCACTTTCGGTTTCGACTGGTGTGGTGATGGCTTATGGCTGGCAAGAAGTCTCTCAACCTATCCTTGAAAATGTCTTTAAAGCCAGTGCTCTTGATATAAAGGCAGAATTAAATCGACTTACGATAGCTTTAGAAGATGCTACCGCAGAATGTCGCCGCTTTAGTAAGCGCTTTATGGCAAATGCGCAAAAAGAGAGTGCCGCCATATTTGATCTCTATTCGCATTTACTCAATGATCCACAGCTTAAACATAAAATGACCGCAATCATTACACAGGGATATGTTGCGGAATGGGCGGTTAAAGTGGTGGTTGAGAAAGTCGCCGCCCAATTTTCTAGCCTAAAAGATGGTTATATGCGAGAGAGAGCTTCTGATCTTAAAGCATTAGGGCGTCGTTTATTATTTCATCTAGATGATGATCTCAGCTCAACTAATATTTGGCCAGAGCGTTTTATTTTGGTTGCTGATGAATTAAGTGCAAGTTTATTGGCGGAATTACCAGAGCAACAACTTGCTGGTGTCATTGTTCGAGATGGCGCAACTCACTCACATTCTGCCATTCTTGTTAGAGCGATGGGAATACCTGCGATTATGGGGGCAGATATTCAACCTGAGCTTTTGCATAATCGCATGCTTATTCTTGATGGGTATCGTGGTGAAATATTTATTGAGCCAGAGCCTTTTATTACTCAAGAATATAAACAAATTATTGATGAAGAGAGCGTATTAAGCCAAATTGCAGAAGAGCAGCTTGAACAGCAAGCAGTTTTAAAAAATGGCGAGGCAGTCAGCGTTCAACTGAATGCGGGATTAAACATAAAGTATGAGCAACGCATTAGTGTGGGAATAGATGGCGTTGGTTTATATCGCACCGAAATTCCGTTTATGCTACAAAGCGGTTTTCCGTCAGAAGATGAACAGAAAAATCGCTACCGTGAAATACTCTCTTTTTTCCCTGATAAACCGGTTGTATTACGTGCTTTAGACATTGGTGCTGATAAGCAACTTCCTTATATGCCAATTAATGAGGAAAATCCCTGCTTAGGTTGGAGAGGAATAAGAATATTGCTTGATCAACCAGAAATCTTCCTTATTCAGCTACGTGCAATGCTAAAAGCAAATCTCGAATTTAAAAATTTGAAAATTTTGTTGCCGATGGTGACAAGTATTGATGAAATTGACGAAGCAAGAACATTGCTGCTACGAGCATGTGATGAAGTGAGTCGAGAGCTAAAATGTGAATGTGTTCCACCTCCGCTGGGTATTATGCTTGAAGTACCTTCATTGGTGTTTGTGCTGTCACAGTTGGCGAGTCGGGTTGATTTTATCTCTGTTGGAACCAACGATCTGACTCAATATTTGCTTGCCGTCGATCGTAATAATACCCATGTAGCATTACTCTATGATAATTTGCATCCTGCGCTATTGCGTTCACTGCATTTGATTGCAACACAATGCCAATATTATCAATTGCCAGTGAGTGTTTGTGGTGAAATGGCGGGTACGCCAATAGGGGCATTGCTGTTAATAGGGCTAGGTTTTAGGCAGTTAAGCATGAGTGGTCGTAGTTTACCTAGGGTAAAATACTTATTGCGCCATCTTGATCCTGTGATGTTACAGCCTTTTATGCAACAGGTGTTGCAAGCTGAAACGACAATAGGGATCAAAAAATTGTCTTCTGAATTTATGGAACGGCAAGGATTAGGTGGATTAATTCGCGGAGGTATTTAGTAAACCTTCGTATAAGCCTTTTCTATGTTGGTAATAAATAACCAGCACAGAAATTATTAATTAAGTGAAGTAGGGAATAATGAGTATAAGCTACCTTAAATTTCCAGAGATTGATCCCGTTATGTTTTCTATCGGCCCGGTGTCATTACACTGGTATGGTATGATGTATTTAGTTGGATTTGTCTTTGCCTTATGGCTTGCAAATCGTCGAGCTGCAAAACCGAATAGTGGTTGGAATAAAAATGAAGTTGAAACATTACTTTATGTCGGTTTTGTTGGTGTGTTTATTGGTGGCCGTTTAGGTTATGTTTTATTCTATAATCTACCTGTTTTTCTAAATGATCCTCTTTACCTCTTTAAAGTATGGGATGGCGGAATGTCGTTCCATGGTGGTTTAATTGGGGTTATTTGTGCGATGATTTGGTTTGCTAAACGCACTAAACGTAAATTTTTCCAAGTGGCGGACTTTGTTGCGCCGTTAATTCCATTTGGATTAGGGTTAGGTCGTATTGGTAACTTTATCAATGGCGAATTATGGGGACGTGTCACATTAGATACGCCTTGGGCCATTTTATTCCCAAGTTCTCGTTCTGAAGATCTCCAACTTGTTGCCCAAGATCCAACAACGTTACTGCCTATTATTCAAGAATATGGTGTTTTACCTCGTCACCCCTCTCAGCTTTATGAAATGCTGTTAGAAGGTGTGGTGTTATTTATTATTCTGAATATTTTTGTGCGTAAAAATCGTCCTGTCGGAAGTGTGTCGGGTCTATTCCTGATTGGTTATGGTGCATTCCGTATTATTGTTGAATTCTTCCGTCAACCAGATGCACAGTTAGGATTATTTGGTGGTGTGAGTATGGGGCAAATACTTTCAATTCCAATGATTTTGTTGGGTATTATTTTTATGGTATGGGCTTATCGTCAAGATAAAAAGACGCCACAAAATCCAACACCTGCTCACAAATAGTGTGAGATAAATTTTTTATTATTAGCTAATTACAAGAGAGACAACATGAAGCAGTATCTGGCATTGTGTCAACGCATTATCGATGAAGGGCAATGGATTGATAATAAACGGACAGGAACCCGTTGTTTAACGGTGATTAATGCCGATCTGGAATATGATGTTGCGAGTAACCAATTTCCGCTAATAACAACACGAAAAAGTTTTTATAAAGCGGCCATTGCAGAACTGTTAGGGTATTTACGTGGCTATGACAATGCCGCTCAATTTCGTGAAATTGGCTGTAATACATGGAATGCCAATGCAAATGAAAATGACGCATGGTTGAACAATCCTCATCGTAAAGGTGAAGACGATATGGGGCGTGTATATGGCGTTCAAGGACGCCAATGGCAACGCCCTGATGGTTCTCATTTTGATCAACTGCGTAAAGTGGTAGATAACTTGACTAAAGGTATCGATGATCGTGGTGAGATCGTAACGTTCTATAATCCGGGTGAAACGGAACTGGGATGTTTACGCCCTTGCATGCATACACACACCTTTTCATTAGTCGGTGATACGCTTTATTTAACCTCTTATCAGCGCAGTTGTGATGTACCACTAGGTTTGAACTTTAACCAAATTCAGTGCTTTGTTTTATTAGCGCTGGTGGCTCAAATTACAGGGCATAAGCCGGGTAAAGCATTTCATAAGATAATCAATGCACATATCTATGAAAATCAATTACCTCTAATGCGTGATGTGCAGTTAAAAAGAGAGCCATTGCCGTTACCAACATTACATATCAATCCAAAGATAAAAACGTTGGAAGATATCGAAACATGGGTAACAACGGATGATTTTACTGTTGAAGGTTATCAATGCCATGAAGCGATAAAATATCCATTTACGGTTTGATTTTCCTTTGTGTTTTAAAGCCTCTGTTTAGTGATAAACAGGGGCTTTTTTATTTCTATGACTCTTTTTCGTGTTTATTCTGAAAATACGGTTATTGCGTTGTTGTTCGAAAAAAACACTTTCCTTTATTTACCGTTAGATGTTTTGTCTGCATTCTCTCAGTAGGTTAAAAAGGAGGAATAAATGAACAATAACATGGATATAAGCCTAAGTAGGGCGCATCAGCAAGAGAGCGAATTTGGAATAAGCCTACTTGAAATGCTTATTGTCATGATAATCGCCTCGATTTTAAGCTACTTATCAATCACCACCTATCAGCAATTTACTCACCAACGTCAATTGATACATAGTGTACGTGAAACGATTGCTTTTCTTTCTTATCAGCGACAACAAGCGCTATTGTTTAATATAAAAATTAAAATATCGTTTCATTTATCGCCCAGTAATAAACTCATCGCGATCCCTTTACCTCTACAGCATTTACCTGAAAAACAAACTATTTTTCAATTAGCTTCTGGTGTTCAACTTAAGCAATCAACAGTTTCAAATTTTACGTTTGGGGGGACTCGTCAAACCTTAAGACCAATGAGTTTTGTGCTTCAAAGTTCAGAGGGTGAAGTGAAAATTGTGATTTCATCTTTAGGTAGAATAAGAGCATGTAGCCAGAAAATTAAGGCATTCTCGCCATGTTAAAGCGGTCAATATTTTCATTTTCATCTGGCATGATGTTGATGGAATGCCTCTTTGCTATCGCGATAAGTGGGATTTTATTTCTATCTATCAGTCGGGCTTTTCCTCAAATCATGAACACATTGATCCATTCTTACCAACAGCATCAATTAGATATCTTTTTAAGAGAAAGGTTATTGGTGCTAGAAACACAACTAAGGCGAACGGGATATTGTCATGGTGATTGCGCCAATGTATCGCAGCCAAAAGCGTTGCATATTTCACCATTAAAAATAGGACAGTATTCTTATCAAGAAAAAAATAGCTGCATTATTTTTGCTTATGACGTAAATGGCAATGGTCGCTGGGATGCTCCCTCTTCAAAAGAAAGTGATTATTTTGGATATCGTCTTAAAAATGGACAACTAGAACAATTAAGAGGAGTAAAAAATTGTACTTCTTCAGGATGGCAACGATTTTTCGAAAGTCATGAGATTGAAGTGACTGAATTTATTTTACGCCCTTATTCAAGGCAACATCTTATCAACAAGAAACCATTTTTTTATCTTTCGGTTTCTTTAAAATTTCATTTAAAACAATCCCCTGCTATCAAATTGCATTATAAGAATGACATTCGGTTAAGGAATGTGACCAGGTTATGAGTATTAATACAATTTTCAATAAAAATGAGCAAGGATTTGCAAGTTTACTTGTCGTAATAGGGTTTATTGTTATGAGTTTATCGGCAATTGGAAATTTTGCTTATCATTACAGACAGTCTCAACAAATAGTGATGCAAGAGTTACAAGCTCGACAGGCTTTTTTATTTGCTGAATCTGCCTTGGTGTGGGGAATAAAACAGAATTGGGAAATTTTATCGCCACAGCTAAATAAATGGCAATGCCGTTATTTTCATGCAAATCCTAAAATAAAAAGCTGTTTATTTTTGATTTCGTTAGAAAAGGGTTTGTTGCAAGGACAGGCAGAAAGTGTAAATGGTTATAAAATATATCATTATCAATGGGTTGATTTTTTGAATGACAAAAATAAATCCATTGTTGCACATCCAAATGGATGGCTAGATTATTGCCCCTTAGTGCATAAGGAGTGTGTGTTATAGATAATATTCAAAATAAATCAGAAAGTGGCTCTATTTTACTTAACGCAATGTTTATATTGCTGTTTTTTAATATTAGTTTTGTCGCTATTATAGGGTATAGTCAATCATTAAAAGCTGATTTTCAGCAGTTAATTCAAATTCAGCAGGCAGGGCAGGAACTTTTTGTTTTATTTGAACAAATGTCCGATAAATCCCCTGATTATTTCGCATCTAACCTTAAAATAATGACGCATTCACTTTTACAGTCTGAAGGTTGTCTGCAAATAGAAGGTTATGTTGCCAATAATGTATTACCCGAAATAAAGCTGTATTACTGGTCATGCTATTAATAAGATGAGGATCTGATGTTTCATATATATCACTCAAATCAGTTGTCATTGCTAAAGTCACTTATGGTGCATTTTATGCAGACCAGACCACTTTCTTCTCCTTTTGAACAAGAAGTGATCCTTGTACAAAGCCCCGGAATGTCTCAGTGGCTGCAAATCCAGCTTGCCGAAAGTTTGGGTATTGCTGCTAATATCCGTTACCCATTACCAGCAACTTTTATTTGGGAAATGTTTACTCGGGTATTATCAGGTATACCTAAAGAAAGCGCTTTTTCTAAAGATGCCATGACATGGAAATTAATGGCATTGCTGCCCGAATTTTTGCCTCATGAAGAATTTAAACCCTTACTGCATTACCTTAATGATGATGAAGATAAACGTAAACTTCATCAGTTAGCAGGGCGTGTAGCTGACTTATTTGACCAATATTTAGTTTATCGTTCAGATTGGTTAGCTTCGTGGGAAAAAGATGAGCTAATCGAAGGGTTGAGTGAAAACCAACACTGGCAAAAAATATTGTGGGTAGCATTACAGCAATACACAAAAGATCTTAATCAACCTCAATGGCACCGTTCTAATCTTTATCAGCAATTTATTTCGACATTGAATAATGCAAAAGAAGGGGAGCTTCAACACTGTTTTCCACCCCGTATTTTTATTTGTGGGATTTCAGCGCTACCTCAAGTTTATTTACAGGCATTACAAGCGATAGGGCGTCATACCGAGATTTATTTACTCTTTACCAATCCTTGCCGTTACTATTGGGGGGATATTCAAGATCCTAAATTTCTCTCTCGCCTTAATAGCAGAAAACCACGCCATTATAAGCAATTACATGAATTGCCTTGGTTTAAAGACGAAAAAAATGCGTCTTTGTTATTTAATGATGATGGCGAGCAAAATATCGGTAATCCGCTATTAGCGTCATGGGGAAAATTGGGTAAAGATAATCTTTATTTCCTTTCTGAACTTGAATATACCTATGTGTTAGATGCGTTTGTTGAGATCCCAAGAGATAACTTACTTCATCAATTGCAAGCGGATATCCTTGATTTAGAAGATTTTTCACAATTAGGTACAACACTTGAAACTTATGAATGTAGTGAAAATAAACGAGTCATTTCGCCAGATGATCACTCACTGACTTTTCATGCCAGCCATAGCCCACAGCGCGAAGTGGAAGTGTTACAAGATCAATTGCTGCATTTGCTAGAGCAAGATCCTGAATTATTACCGCGTGATATTATCGTGATGGTTGCGGATATCGATAGCTATACACCTTATATTCAAGCTGTGTTTGGTAATGCGCCTTCAGAGCGTTATCTTCCTTTTGCTATTTCAGATAGAAAAGCTCGTCAAGCGCACCCTGTATTACAGGCTTTTATTACATTGTTAGAGCTTCCTCAAAGTCGTTTTACTGCCGAACAAGTATTGGCACTACTTGAAGTACCTGCTTTAGCAGGGCATTTTTCTATTTTTGAAAATGAACTAAAGCTACTACGTCGTTGGGTTGATGAGTCAGGCATACGCTGGGGATTAGATGATGAAAATGTGGCTTCATTCTTATTACCAATCACGGGCAAAAATACATGGGAATTTGGCTTACTGCGCATGTTGCTTGGCTATGCGATGGAAAGTGAAAATGGTCCTTGGAAAGGTGTGCTTCCTTACGATGAATCCAGTGGATTAGTTGCGGAGCTTGCAGGGCATCTCGCTGATTTTCTTTATACATTAAGTGATTGGCGTACACGTTTGAGCGAAACGCGTTCGTTAGAAGCATGGCTAGAAGTTGGACAACAATTAGTTGATGCCTTTTTTGAGTCTGATGAAGAAACGGAATTAGTGTTAGCGCTTATTATCCAACAATGGCAGAAAGTGATTGAAAATGGGTTGAAAGCGCAATATCAAAATGAAATTCCGCTAGTCCTTATTCGTGATGAATTAACAGTACGGTTCGATGATGAAAAAATCAGTCAGCGTTTTTTAGCCGGTAGCGTTAATTTTTGTACATTAATGCCTATGCGCTCCATTCCTTTTAAAGCAGTGTGTTTATTAGGTATGAACGATGGTATTTATCCTCGTAATATTCAGCCGCTAGGGTTTGATTTAATGGCAGAAAAACGCCGTCGTGGTGATAGAAAACGTCGTGATGATGACCGCTATTTATTTCTTGAAGCACTTAGCTCAGCTGAAAAATACCTTTATGTCAGTTATATCGGAAAATCGATACGTGATGATCGAGAATGTAATCCATCAGTCTTAATCAAAGAGTTACAAGATTATATTGGGCAAAATTTCCGTTTGCCGGAGGATGGTGAACTCAATGTCGATGACAGCGCGACTCGTATAAATCAGCATTTATTAACACAACATAGCCGTGTTCCTTTTGCTCAAGAAAATTTCCGAATAGACGCTTCCTTCCGTTCTTATGCCTCTGAATGGTTGCCTGCGGCTAGTGGACAAGGTGAGGTTCATCAAAGTTTTACCGAGCCACTTAATGATGATGACACGATAGATAAAGTCTCTGTTGATGCGCTTGCACGTTTTTATCGACATCCTATTCGTGCATTCTTCCAACAAAGATTAAAAACAAACTTTGTTATCGAAGAAACAGAATTACCTGAAGAAGAGCCATTTGTGATAAATGCCCTTCAACGTTATCTATTGAATCAATGGTTATTAAAAGCATTGATTGATCAAACCTCAACAGAAGCTTTGTTTGAGCGTATCAAAGCCGCAGGACAACTTCCTGCCAGTGCATTTGGTCAAATTTATTGGGAGCAGCAAATAGAAGAGTTACTTCCTTTAGCTGAAAAGATAAGAAGTGAACGATTAGCCACACATTCTGTCACATTAGAGCAAAGCTTTAGTGCAATGCCATTGATTGGTCGTTTAAATGAGGTACAAGCTGACGGTTTATTACGTTGGCGACCTGCCAGCTTAACAGCTAATGACTTATTGCAGCTGTGGATTGAGCACCTAGTTTATTGTTTAAAAGAGGGAACAGGCGAGAGCCGATTCTACGGCAGAAAAGAGACTCAATGGTGTTTATTACCCGTTGATCCTGAAGTTGCCTATTCAACATTAGACAAGTTAATCAGTGACTATAAACAAGGGTTAAATAGCCCATTAGCGCTATTTGCGAAAAGTGGTTGGGCTTGGTTACAAGCTTGCTATGATAAAAAATCACAAGAGTTTTTACTTGATGATGAAGAGACCCTTGAAAAAGCAGAATTAGTACTGATGCAACATTTAACGGATAGCTATAATCGAGATGGTGAAATGAACGACATGTATGTTCAGCGTGCTTTCTCTCAATTAGACGAGCCTTTTTTACAAACGGTCAAACAGACGGCATTAACCATATTTAAACCAATAATTCCATTTCTAAAAAAATAAGGGAGCTCATATCAGATGAGAAAATACTGCTCGCAACTATGGATCATGTTGCTATTGATGCTAGTGAGTATCAATAGTTTTGCGGCTGATCCACTCTGGCAAGTATTGCCTGATAGTATTGAAAAAAGTGAGAGCGATCCACGGCAATATCAAGCGATCAAACTACCTAATGAAATGACCGTATTACTGGTTTCTGATGAAAAAGCAGTTAAATCATTAACAGCGGTTGCATTACCTGTTGGTGCATTAGAAGATCCAGATAGTCAGCAGGGTCTTGCGCACTATTTAGAACATATGGTGCTAATGGGATCGGCTAAATACCCTCAATCAGGCAGTATGTCTGAATTCTTACAAAAGAATGGCGGCTCTCATAATGCGAGTACAACGACTTATCGCACTGCATTCTATTTAGAAGTGGAAAATAGTGCTATTAATGAAGCGGTTGATCGCCTTGCTGATGCTTTAGCTGAACCTTTACTTGATCCTAAAAATGCAGATCGTGAACGTAATGCTGTTAATGCAGAATTAACAATGGCGCGTGCGCGCGATGGTATGCGTTTTTGGCAAGTCAGAGCAGAAACTTTAAACCCATCACATCCAAGTTCTCGTTTTATGGGTGGGAATCTAGAAACATTAAGTGATAAGCCAAATAGTAAGCTTCAAGATGAGTTAATAAAATTCTATCAAAAACACTACTCTGGCAATTTAATGAATGGGGTAATTTACAGCAATAAATCACTTGATGAATTGTCTAAATTAGCTGCAAACACTTTCGCTCGTATCCCGAATAAAAAGGCAGATGTGCCAGTCACCACAGTACCTGCTATGACGGATAAAGAAAAAGGGTTAATGATCCACTTAGTACCAGCGCAACCGCAAAAGACTTTACAAATTGAGTTTGGTATAGATAACAACGTTGCTGATTTTCGCAGTAAAACTGACGAATACATTGGCTATTTAATTGGCAATCGTAGCTCAGGCACTTTAGCAACATGGTTACAAGACCAAGGTTTAGCCGAAAATATTAGTGCGTTCTCAGAGCCATATATCGATCGTAACCAAGGTTCGTTTACCATTTATGTTTCGTTAACCGATAAAGGGTTAGCGCAAAAAGATAAAGTGATTTCCGCTATCTTTTCGTACATTCGTTTAATTCAAACAGAAGGTATCAGTCAGCGTTATTTTGATGAAATTGCGAATGTATTAGATCTCTCATTTCGTTATGGCTCTATTGTAAGAGATATGAATTACATAGAAGGCATTTCGGATATGATGCTACGTTATCCAATCAAAAATATTCTAGATGCAGACTATATTGCTGATAATTATCAACCTTCAGCTATTCTTTCTCGTCTTGATTCTCTTACACCAGAGAAAGCACGTATTTGGGTAATAAGCCCGAATGAACCTTCTAACAAACAAGCCTATTTTGTTAATGCGCCTTATCAGGTTGATAAAATCACAGATAAGCAATTAAAAACATGGCAAACATTATCAGATGATATTTCATTATCACTGCCAGCACTGAACCCTTATATCCCTGATAATCTTTCATTGATTGATGCGGACAGCAAAATCACCAAACCACAATTATTGTGGCAAGATAAAAGCGCTCGCTTGTTTTATATGCCATCGCACTATTTTTCTGATGAGCCTAAAGCCAGTGTGACATTAAGTTTAGTGAATAAAAAATCAGACATTACTGTTAAGCAACAAGTGACACAAACCTTAACGGATTATCTCGCTGGTTTAGCATTAAGTGAATTATCTTACCAAGCGTCTGTTGCTGGAATGAATATCTCATCCTCATCAGGACAAGGTATTGATTTTTCAATGAATGGTTATACGCAACATTTACCAGAACTCGTTAATGCGACACTGAAAAGCTATATGAGCTTTGAATCAACTCAAGAAGAGTTGGATCAAGCTAAATCTTGGTATCGTGAACAACTTGAAGTGACTCATAACTTAAAAGCTTTTGAAGCCGCTATGTTACCGGCTCGTCGATTAAATACGATCCCGTACTATGAAGAAGCCGAAAAACTCAAAGCATTAGAGTCAATTACACTACAAGATATTATTGATAATCGCCGTGACGTAATTAAAAATGCCGCACTTCAAGCGCTGATTATTGGTAACTTAACACCAGAGCAAAGCCGCGATATTGCTAAATCTGCACACGAATTATTAGGTAATCAAGGCACAGAATATTGGATCGGTGAAACATTAGTATTCAATAAATTAAATGCAGTTGAATTCCAAAATAAATCGAAGAGCACAGATAACGCATTAGGGGAGCTTTATATCCCAACTGGCTATAGCCGCCTTGAAGGTCAGGCAATTTCTTCAGTGTTATCGTCTGTTATCAAGCCTTGGTTCTATGATCAATTAAGAACAGAAGAGCAACTTGGTTATGCTGTATTTGCTTATCAAGCCACTATGGGTGAGCAATCAGGTATCGGCTTTTTACTACAAAGTAATGCAAAACCACCAGCCTATTTAAATCAGCGTTATAACGCATTTTATCAACAAGCTTACGAGCGTTTGAAAAAAATGAACGAGGCTGATTTTAATCAGTATAAACAGGCGATTATTACCGAAGTTAAACAGCCACCTCAAACGTTCTATGAAGAAGTTTCTCTTTATCGAAATGACTTCCATCGTAATAACTTAAAATATGATGGACGTGAAAAATTCTTAGCGGAGCTTAATAAAGTAACGTTAAAACAAGCTATTGAGTTTTATGAAAAAGCAATTATAAAACCAAACGGCTTTATTTTTGTTTCTCAAATTATTGGTAAAGATGGCAAAGATGCTGATTATGCCGAAAATAAACAATGGAAACGTTATGCTACGGTAAGTGAATTACAAAAAACCTTACCTGTTGAGGAAATTAAAGAGTGAGTGAAGTGATACAGGCACAGCCATTAAACCCGTATACACTTCCTTTGTACCAAAGACGCCTCATTGAGGCGTCAGCGGGAACAGGGAAAACTTATACCATCGGGTTGTTGTATTTACGGTTGCTTCTTGGATTAGGCGGAGAGTCTGCATTCTACCGCCCTCTCAATGTTGAAGAGATTTTAGTTGTGACATTTACGGATGCGGCGACAGATGAATTACGAGCCCGTATTCGTAAAAATATTCATGAACTAAGACTTGCCTGTATCCGTCATGATGTTGAAAGTAGCGATCATACTTATGATGAGTTACTTAAACAGATCCCTAATAAAGAGCTGGCTGCACAGTGGTTGTTAGAAGCCGAACGACAAATGGATGAAGCGGCTATTTATACCATTCATGGCTTTTGCCAACGTATGTTGGCAAACAATGCATTTGAATCAGGAGTCTTGTTTGAACAAGTCTTGATCCAAGATGAATATGAGCTAAAAAAACGGGTATGTGCTGACTTTTGGCGACGGCACTGTTATCCACTTTCTTATGATGTTGCTAATGCAGTAAGCCAGATTTGGTCTGGCCCTGAACAACTGCTTTATGAAATACAGCCTTATTTACAAGGTGAAATGCCTGAAATTGAAGGTGTGGCATTAGACAGTGAAAATGAATCAGTCAAAGAGCGTCATCAAGCGGTTATTGAAGCCATTAACAAGGTGAAGGCGCGTTGGCATGAACATCATCATGAAGTTGAAGCATGGATAACCGCTTCAGGTGTTGATAAACGTAGTTATAGCAGTCGTTTCTTACCCAAATGGATTGAAGAAATTACTCTGTGGGCGTCAACATTAGAAACGAAAAGCTATCAATTACCTGATTGTTTAGTTCGTTTTTCTCAAGAAACGCTGAATGAAAAGGCAACGAAAGGTCCCGCACCAGAGCATATTCTTTTTGTTGAAATTGAACGATTAACAAAGCAGAGCCTGACTCTGCGAGATGTTATTCTCGCCAACGCGATCCCTGAAATACGCCAAGGCATTGAAAATGAAAAGATGCGTCGTGGTGAAATGGGATTTGATGATTTATTAACACGTTTAGATAGAGCATTGAAACGTGAAGGTGGTGAGGCTTTAGCGCAAGCTATTCGTGAACGCTACCCAGTTGCAATGATCGATGAATTCCAAGACACCGATCCTCAACAATACCGTATTTTTGATGCCATTTATGGTGAGCATGAAAACAGCGGGTTATTGTTTATTGGTGATCCTAAACAGGCAATTTATGCATTCCGTGGTGCGGATATTTTTACTTATATTCAAGCCCGAAAGCAGACATCTCATCACTACACATTAAATACTAACTGGCGCTCTGCACCGGGTATGGTGAATGCAGTTAACAAGCTTTTTATGCGCTCCAATGCGCCATTTTTATTTGAGCATATCCCTTTTATTGAAGTAAGTTCGGCTGAAAAAAACCAAGACATGGTCTTTATTTACCATGATAAACCGATTTCGCCTGTTAATTTTTGGCTTGCTGAAGGCGAAAGTGTTTCTACGGGAAATTATGAGCAAATCATGGCAGCGCAATGTGCCGCACAAATTCGTGATTGGTTATCCGCAGGGGATCAGCAACAGGCTTGGCTGATTGAGCAAGGCGCAAAAAAAGCGGTTACATCTGCGGATATTATGGTACTGGTGCGTAGCCGTAGAGAAGCGATATTGGTCCGTGATGCACTGAATTTGCTTTCAATACAATCTGTATTCTTATCCAATCGTGAAAGTGTATTTGAAACCAATGAAGCTAAAGATCTACTTTGGTTATTACAAGCGGTTGTCACACCGGAGAAAGAACGCGTTTTAAGGGCATCTTTAGCCAGCCAATTATTTGGTTTTAGCGCAAAGCAAATTGATGATCTGAACCGCAATGAGGCACGCTGGAATAGCTACGTGGAGAAATTTGCTGATTACTATGTACTATGGCAAAAGCGTGGTGTTTTACCCATGTTGCGTAAGATCATGATGGATAATCAAATTGCGGAAAATTTACTCGCAAGTATTGATGGTGAGCGCCGACTTACAGATATCATGCATATTGGTGAATTATTACAAGAAACTTCATTACAACTTGATAGTGAACACGCCCTTATTCGTTGGTTAGCACAACAGATCTCTCATCCTGATGCTCAATCTGAAAGTCAACAAATGCGTTTGGAAAGCGATCGAAATCTTGTGCGAATTTGTACTATCCATAAATCTAAAGGTCTTGAATATCCTATTGTTTGCTTACCTTTTGCTTGTAATTACCAAGAACAAAAAGGGGCGCTTTATCATGACAGAGAAAAATTTCACGCGAAATTAGATATTTTCAGCCGACCTGAAAGTTTACGCTTAGCGGATGAAGAGCGCTTGGCTGAAGATTTACGCTTACTTTATGTGGCATTAACACGATCTAAATTCTGCTGTTATGTTGGTGTTGCGCCTCTGGTTAAGGGAACTAAACGTAAATCAGGGCTTACCGATCTGCATAAGAATGCTTTAGGGTATTTATTACAGCAGGGCGAGGAAGGCAATAGTGAATTATTGCATCAATCAATTCACGCTTTATTAGATGATAATATCAGTGTAACAACGCTTGATAATATATCAGCACATTGCTATCAGCCTCAATTAATGGCTGAAACAAAACTTGAAGCCGCTATATTTAAACGTCAGATCCATGATAATTGGCGTATAACGAGCTATTCAGGATTAACCTATCAGCATTCAAATCGTGGTTATCATTTTGATTTAGGTGATATTGAGGCTTTGGTGCAATCTATCGCACCGGGGCTTGATACAGATGCTAAAGGTGAAAAGCAACAAGGAGAGGTTGATGAAAATTCTATTCATCATTTTCCTCGAGGTGCAGTAGCAGGAACATTCTTACATAGTTTGCTGGAAGTATTAGATTTTTCGCAGCCTATTGATGAGCTGTGGATGCAAGAACAATTGACTGCTCAAGGCTTTGATGAAAAGTGGGCGGCTCTTTTAGTGACATGGATGGAAACGCTATTTCATACACCGCTTAATTCTCAAGGATTGTGTCTTGCTGATATCCCAAAATCACAACAACTTGATGAATTACAATTCTATTTACCTATTGAGAAAGAAGTATCATCAGCCCAATTGACTCAATTAATTAGTCAGTTTGATCCTCTATCAAAACTTTGTCCTGCTTTGCAATTTCAACAAGTAGAAGGAATGCTAAAAGGCTTTATTGACTTAGTCTTTTCTTGGGAAGGTAAATACTATGTTGTGGATTATAAATCGAATTGGTTAGGTGAATCGAGTGAGGATTACACACAAGAAGCGATGATGAATGCAATGATGGATCATCGCTACGACTTGCAATATCAACTCTATACCTTAGCGTTACATCGTTTTTTACAGCAACGTATTCCTGATTATGATTACCGAACTCATTTTGGTGGTATTTATTATCTTTTTTTACGGGGTATAGATAAAGAACATCCCGGAAATGGGGTTTATGCCTATTTGCCTGATGAAGCTTTTGTTTTGGCGTTAGATTCATTATTTACAGGTAAAACAAGCAAACCCGATGTAGTCGGTGAGAAATAAAAATGATCAAACTATTAGAACAAGCGATTACACAAAACTTACTACGACCTTTAGATCTTCGATTTGCACAAATGCTGGTTGAAGATGAGAACCCAATTTTACTGTTTTTATTTGCTTATTTGAGCGCTCAAACTGGCGCAGGGCACGTTTGCTTACCATTAAACATTATTCAAAAAGATCAACTGTTTGATGGTAGGCAAAAAGAGTTTTCACAAGAGATTTGGCAAAAAATGGGTAAGCCTTCGGCTAAAAAAATAGTAGAAGAGTTGACCCATTGTCATTGCGTTAGTCAAAGTAGCGATGATCTTCCTTCTCCGATTATTTTAGATAATGAACTTCTTTATTTACAAAGAATGTGGAGCTATGAAGAGAAAGTCGCTCAATTTTTTAGGCAAGAGCACACCATTGTTGATATTGATGAAAATGAATTAATTAAGGTGCTTAACCAGCTTTTTCCCGTCACGAAAGAAAGCCAAGAAACAAATTGGCAAAAAGTGGCTGCCAGTGTTGCTATCACAAGCCCTATTTCTATTATTTCAGGCGGTCCCGGAACGGGGAAAACCACGACAGTGGCTAAAATTTTAGCGGCTTTTGTGATGCTTACATCGAATGAAAAGCCGATTATTCAATTAGCGGCTCCTACAGGTAAAGCTGCCGCGAGATTAACGGAATCTTTAGGAAAGGCGTTGGCGCAACTTAATTTAAGCGAAGAAGAAAATAAGTGGATGCCAAAGCAAGCACAAACTATTCATCGTTTATTAGGCGCTCAGCCTGAAAGCCAGCAAGTGCGTTACCATAAAGATAATCCATTACAGCTTGATATTTTAGTTGTTGATGAAGCCTCAATGGTTGATTTACCCATGATGGCGCGCTTGATTGATGCACTCCCATCAAAATGCCACGTTATTTTCTTAGGTGATAAAGACCAACTTGCTTCTGTTGAGGCGGGGGCTGTATTAGGTGATATTTGCCGTTTTTCTGAAGATGGTTTCAGTCAAAAAAGGTTTGATCAGATTAATCATTTAACTCAAGGTGAATTGGTTAAATCTACGGATATTATTCCTGTTTCTCAAACGCCAGTCTCTGTCGTCAGTGATTCTCTGTGTCTATTACGTAAAAGCTATCGTTTTGGTGAAGATTCAGGGATAGGGCAACTTGCTTTTGCGGTTAATAAAGGACAAACCAAAATAGCGATTGCGTTATTAAAAAAGGCTGAGGTTAGCCCGCAACAGCTTGAAATAGCATTAGCGCCTCAAGATGTGAGCTTTATTGCTTTAGAGTCAAAAGAAAGCTATTTACTGATGATACAAGATGCCGTTAATGCCTATCGAGAGTATCTCACTTTAGTTTCTCAAAAAGCATCACCTGATATTATTCTTAATGCATTTAACCAATACCGTTTATTGTGCGCACGAAGAGAAGGTCCTTTTGGTGTGAGTGGTTTAAATGACAGAATTGAGATGTTATTGCATCGCCAGCGATTGATCCGTCGTCCTACAAACAGTTATCAAAGTGATTATATTGGTCGCCCCATTATGATCCAACGAAATGACAGTACATTAGGTCTGTTTAATGGTGATATTGGCATTATGCTCAATAACGATGAAGGTGAAATGAAAGCGTTTTTCCAACTACCGGATGGAAAATTGAAAGCGATCCAACCTAGCCGATTACCACAGCATGAAACTGCGTATGTAATGACGGTGCATAAATCACAAGGTTCGGAATTTACCCATACCGCATTAGTACTCCCCGATAAATTTTCACCTGTTGTGAGCCGAGAATTGTTATATACCGCATTAACCCGCGCTAAACAAAAGCTTTCTCTTTATGCTTCAGAGTCTATGGTGAAAATGGCAATACAAACGCGTATTCAACGTAGAAGTGGATTAATTGATAAATTACGTTATTAGCTGTTAGCTAATCGTGGGAAATAATAAAAGACAGGCATTGAGAGGGATACCTGTCTTTTTTTATGCTTGGTAATTACTCTTTATGTAAGTCTAAAATCAAAATTTTAGAACGGCGTTGGTAATTATAAAGAGCTTGTTTTTCAATAGGGAGTTTATCAATTTCAGCAGGTTCAAATCCTTTTTCTTGAAACCAGTGTATGCTACGTGTTGTGAGAACAAACAGCTTTTCTAATCCTAATTGCTTAGCATGTGCTGAAATGCGTTGTAGCAAGACCTCGCCACGACAAGAGCTGCGATAATCTGGATGTACTGCAACACAAGCCATTTCACCAATTTTTTCTGATGGGTAAGGATAAAGCGCTGCGCATGCAATAGTCATATTATCGCGTTCAATAATAGTGAATTGGTCAATTTCAACTTCTAATTGTTCTCTTGAACGTCTGACTAAAATACCTTGCTGTTCTAATGGGCGAATAAGTTCGAGTATGCCACCAATATCATTAATATTTGCTCTACGAACTTTTTCTGCACTCTCCATGACGATTTGAGTACCAATACCATCACGAGAGAATAATTCTTGAATAAGCGCACCATCAGATTGATAACTTAGTAAGTGGCTGCGTTCTACACCACGACGACAGGCTTTAACCGCTCCCCGTAAGAATCTTACTGTGCCTGAATGGTAATCACCTTCTGTTTGTAGCTCTTGAATTTTATCTTCAGCTTGATTAGGTAGTAGCTCAGAAACAATGTGCCCTTCTTCATCGATAACACCTTGAAATGAGCAAAATCCGATCAGTTTTTGTGCTTTAAGTTTTATCGCAAGCTGGGTTGCCACTTCTTCTGAGGTGAGATTAAAACTTTCACCTGTAACAGACACTGCAACTGGGCCAATTAATACAATAGCATTACTGTCTAACTGGCGGTGAATGGCTTCTTCATCGATACGACGAATTTTTCCGCTATGACAATAATCAACGCCATCATCAACCCCTAATGGCTGTGCGATAACAAAATTACCACTAACCACATTAATATGCGCACCTTGTAATGGCGTATTGCTTAAACTCATTGAGAGGCGAGCCGTAATATCCAATTGTAATGTGCCCGCAGCTTGTTTAACGATTTCTAAGGTTTTACTATCTGTGATACGCGTATATTTATGATAAATTGGAGATACTTTTTGTATTTCAAGCGCAGTGTCAATTTGTGGTCGAGCGCCATAAACAACCACTAAACGAATGCCTAGGCTGTGTAGTAACCCAATATCATTAATGATAGATGGGAAGTTTTCGTGAGCAATGGCTTCGCCACCCAACATAATGACAAATGTTTTGCCTCTATGTGCATTAATATACGGAACCGAGTGGCGGAATCCATCAACCAATTCGGTGCTACGCTCTTTCATAAAACCCTCTCAAGTGAATTTTTATTCGAATTTAATGTATTTTTATTCTTTTTGGAGAGGGATGGCAAGTAAAATCCTATCTTATTGTTTTCCCTGAAGGCAGAATATTCGTGTAAAAGTGAGTAATTGTGCTGTTTTTAAGTGACAGTGAAGTGTGGATTGGGTAAAGTTTTTTGTTCTTAACTTTTTTTATCTCTTTTTAGAGTTTATTGACGTTAATCGTTTTTTTGGAATATTTTCATGAGTCATTCTGAGCACAATCAAACTCGTCGTCGTCTTGTTAAAGGAATTGGCGCGTTATTATTGTTAAGTGTTAGTCCTGTTGGTCTTGCTGCCACAGCATCGATTGTTGCTGTGAGGGTTTGGCCTGCCTCGACTTATACTCGCGTGACTATAGAATCCAGTACACCACTGAAATATCGTCAGTTTGCATTATCAAATCCTGAACGTATTGTGGTGGATTTAGAAGGTATTCAACTCAATAGCGTATTGAAAGGTGTCGCTAATCAAGTTCAGACTAGCGATCCGTATTTAAAACTTATTCGCGTTGGCCAAAATACACCTAAAACAGTACGACTGGTATTTGAAGTAAAAACGCCTGTACAACCCCAAATGTTTACGCTGAAACCGGTGGCTGAATTTAAAAACCGTTTGGTGTTAGATTTCTACCCAAGCCATGGTGCTGATAAGGAAGACGATCCTCTCTTAGCGCTATTGCGTGAATATAACGACGGTGATTTACAACAAGCCGTACCAGCGCAAACCGACACGCGTAAACCGGGTCGAGCGGGGCGAGATAGACCTATTATTATCATGATCGATCCAGGTCATGGCGGGGAAGATCCGGGCGCAATTGGTAAATATAAAACGCGTGAAAAAGATGTGGTTTTACAAATTGCTCGTCGCTTAAGAACGCTTATTGATAAAGACGCTAAAATGAAAGCGTATATGACACGTAATGAAGATGTCTTTATTCCATTGACAGTACGTGTTGCAAAAGCGCGGAAAATGCAGGCAGATTTATTTGTCTCTATCCATGCTGATGCGTTTACAAACCGCGCTGCGAGAGGTTCATCTGTTTTTGCATTATCAAAAACGGGCGCAACCAGTAATACGGCACGTTATCTTGCTCAAACACAAAATGAGTCTGACTTAATTGGTGGGGTAAGTAAAAGCGGCGATCGTTATGTTGATCACGCCATGTTAGATCTTGTGCAAACTGCGACAATTAATGACAGCCTGAAATTTGGTAGCGAAGTACTTAAGCTCATGGGTGGGATTAATAAACTGCATAAAAATAAAGTCGATCAGGCAGGTTTTGCGGTATTAAAAGCGCCAGAAATTCCATCAATACTGGTTGAAACGGCCTTTATCAGTAATATCGAAGAAGAGAAAAAGCTGAAAACAGCCAAGTTCCAGCAACAAATTGCTGAATCTATCTTTAAAGGGATCAAAGCTTATTTTGCCAATGGCGGTGAATTAACCTTAGCTGATCGTAGCTAATCTTTCTCTATCTCCTTTTCTTATAGTCCAGTAGAAAGCCAATATCATGCGCTTTCTATTGGCGTTTTTATTGTATTTTCAACACAATAAATCTATCTAATACAATACATTATTGAGATAAAAGAAATTTTATTTAGTAAATCTATGAGGGATAAAATTAGGTTTGTAAATTAAGAGAGAAAATAAAATAAGAGGAAATCTTGAAGAGAAATTGGTTGCGGGAGCTGGATTTGAACCAACGACCTTCGGGTTATGAGCCCGACGAGCTACCATGCTGCTCCATCCCGCGACTGAATTGTTGTTTATAGAATTGGTTGCGGGAGCTGGATTTGAACCAACGACCTTCGGGTTATGAGCCCGACGAGCTACCATGCTGCTCCATCCCGCGACTGATACTATAACTTACTGCTTTGTGAATTGGTTGCGGGGGCCAGATTTGAACTGACGACCTTCGGGTTATGAGCCCGACGAGCTACCAAGCTGCTCCACCCCGCGTCTCCACAGAGGGGCACTATACTCAGGATCTGCTGAGTTGCAAGTTTTTTATGAAATTTTTACAGTTTTCTTTTAAAAACGGTCAGAAATAACACATCAAGATGCAAATTTAGGCAGTTATACTTGTCATACTTCAAGTTATTGAGAGTTGTTTAAAAGTCATATTGATTGGGTGATAATAGAAAGCCTTAACAATTAGCATATTCATATCTTTATTGATTTTGCTTTGGTATCTTTCTAACTCAAAATCAACACTCAAATTCAGTCATTAAGCGGGTCAAAAATGGTTACTTGGCGAAAATCGTTAATTTTAGGTATGTTAGCGCTAGCTTTGACAGGATGTCATCGTCCAACAGAGCAAGGGCAACAGTATAAAGATGGAAAGCTTAAGCAAGATCTCATTGAGGTAAGCTCGCCAAATACGCAAGGTACACCGATTAATGGTCCTGATTACTTACAACAAGTAAACCAGATAAACCAAACATCATCCCGCTTATACAATAGCAATAAAGAGACTTATCAGGCGGTAGAAAACTGGTTACGATCTGGTGCAGATACACGCCAATTACGTCAATTCAATCTTTCTGCATTTCAAATGGAAGGCGTCGATAAGTACGGTAATGTTCAGTTTACTGGATATTACACCCCTGTTCTTGAAGCTCGTTTAACGCAACAAGGTGAATTCCAATACCCTCTTTATAAAATGCCGGCTAATAGTCGTTCAAAATTGCCTTCTCGTGCTGCTATTTATAATGGTGCATTAAGCCAATCTTTAATTGCAGCTTACAGTAACTCCATTATGGATAATTTTATGATGGAAGTTCAGGGAAGTGGTTATGTTGATTTTGGTGATGGTAAACCTTTAACGTTCTTTGGTTATGCGGGGAAAAACGGACACCCTTACCGTAGTATTGGCAAAGTACTTATTGATAATGGCGAAGTAGAAAGAAAAGATATGTCGATGCTTGCTATTAGAGATTGGGCTGATAAGCACAATGATGCTGAAGTTAGAAAATTATTAGAAGAAAACCCGTCATTTGTGTTTTTCAAACCAGAGCCTTTTACACCAGTCAGAGGCGCTAGTGCTATTCCTCTTGTTGCACTTGCTTCTGTGGCTTCCGACAGAAGTATTATTCCTGCCGGAACGGTGCTGCTTGCTGAAATTCCTGTACTTGATAATAGCGGTAATTTTACAGGTGAATACCAAATGCGTTTAATGGTGGCATTAGATGTAGGTGGGGCAATTAAAGGGCATCATTTCGATATTTATCATGGAATTGGTAAAGATGCTGGTCATATGGCAGGTTTTTATAATCATTATGGGCGTGTTTGGGTATTAAAAAAATCACAACTTAACTTATTAAACCCTGCGTCATAAAACGATTTACTATTTATCTGTTCATTATTAACGGTAAAATGATGCAAACGACATGGCTATGGATATTAGGAGCCGTGATTATTTCTGTTATTTAGGTTGTTATCGCATTATGCAAAATTCATTATCAGATTCATATTTACAACGCTTTTCTGGAATAGGGCGACTCTATGGGCAAAAAGCGTTGTCTTATTTTGCTCAGGCTCATATTTGTGTCGTGGGTATAGGTGGGGTCGGTAGCTGGGCTGCTGAAGCATTAGCACGTAGTGGTATTGGTGCTATCACCTTAATTGATATGGATGATGTGTGTGTGACTAACACTAATCGTCAAATACATGCGTTAAAAGAAAGCGTGGGCCAGCCTAAATGTGATGTGATGAAACAGCGTATTTTAGCAATCAATCCAGAATGCAAAGTGACGAGTATTGATGATTTTGTCACGGTTGATAATGTCGCTGAAATGATGAATAACAACTTTGATTATGTCATTGATGCCATTGATAGTGTAAGACCAAAGGCTGCATTATTAGCTTATTGCCGTCGTTATAAAATTCCGGTGATCACAACGGGTGGTGCTGGTGGGCAAATTGATCCAACACAAATCCAAGTGGTTGATCTAGCAAAAACAATTCAAGATCCTTTAGCGGCTAAATTAAGAGAGCGTTTGAAGTCTGATTTTAATGTCGTAAAAAACAGTAAGGGAAAACTAGGGATCGATTGTGTTTTCTCAACAGAGCAACTCGTTTATCCACAAGGAGATGGTACGGTTTGTGCCGCTAAAAGTACCGCAGATGGTGTGAAACGAATGGATTGTTCAGCTGGCTTTGGTGCCGTAACGATGGTAACGGCGTCGTTTGGTTTTATTGCGGTGTCTCATGCTTTGAAGAAGATGTTAGCAAAGGCGCAGCGTACTGGTCATATTTAAAGTATTCGCACTAGTCACATACTGATATATGCTCCTAGCGACTCATTCACTTGTCGCCTAGCTACATCTTGAATTATTTAGAGTATAAAACTTAATACTGAGAGGTGAGTGATTTTAATCGCGCGACAATTGCATTCACTCCGTCAGTACGAGATTGGCTAATTTGATTAGCCAATCCTAATTGATCAAAAATCGCTAACATATCGATATCAGCTATTTCTTGCGCTGTTTTATTTTCAACAGAGGCTAAAATAATAGTCAGTAAGCCTTTTACAATACGACCATCACTATCGCCATAAACATGGTATTTGCCGTCATTATTTAATTCGACACCTAGCCACACTCTGTTCTCACATCCCTTGATTTCTTTTTCTGTTGTTTTTAATTCATCAGGTAATGCGGGCAATTTACGAGAAAGTTGAATCAATTGGCGATATTTATCTTCCCATGCTTTTGATTTTTGGAAATCATTAAGCAAGATATCTAGGGTAATTTCATTGCCAAAAGGGTGCTGTGTTGTAATGTTGGTCATGATGGTTATTCGTCTTTTAAGAGTGTTAACGCAAAAATAACAGCGTCAATAAAGGCATCAATATCAGAAAGTTGATTATAAGGCATAAAAGAAATACGTAAACAGCCTGAAATATTTAATGAATCAATAAGGGGCTGTGCGCAGTGTTGCCCTGTGCGTAATGCAATGCCTTTCTCTGTGATTAATGTTGCTAAATCACTATGATGAATACCTTCAAAATTGAAAGAAACAACTGATGAGTTGGCGGCTCGGTAACTGATAAACCCATTTAGCTCACTCAGACGCTTCTCTGCTTCTTCTGCAAGCTCTAAAGCATATTGATTAGCAAGGTGCATATCTTGCTTTTCTAACCATGCTAGTGTGGCTGAAAATGCAATAACACCCGCAACATTAGGTGTTCCAGCTTCAAAACGCTGAGGAATTGGGGCTGGAGTAAAACCTTCGAATGTTGCGTTAGTCAGCATCTTTCCACCACCATGCCAAGGTGTCATGTTCTCTAAGTGTTCTCGTTTGCCATAACAAATGCCCAATCCATTAGGACCATAAAGTTTATGAGCAGAAAAAACATAGAAATCGATATCAAGTACTGTGACATCTGTTGGGTGATGCGCAATACCTTGCGCTCCATCGACAACCAGTAAGCAATTATCGTATTGATGAACGCATTGGGAAACTTTATCTAATGCGATTTGAGCGCCTGTCACATTCGACATTTGGCTAACAGCAACAATTCGTGTCCGCTTATTGATTAAAGCATTTAAGCTATTAATTGAAGGTAAAAAATGATCCTCAATAGCCCAACGGATCACTCGTGCGCCAGTTTGTTCTGCCAGTATCAACCAAGGAATAAGGTTTGCATGGTGCTCTTGCTCACTAACAATGATTTCATCACCTGCTTGTAAGCGTGGGCGAAAATAACCTTGAGCAATAAGGTTGAGTGATTCTGTGGTGCTTTTTGTCCAAATAATCGTATCACTATCAGCACTATTGATTAAGTCGGCAACCTGTTGACGTGTCGCTTCATATTGTTGCGTTGTCTCTTTAGCGTGCTGATATTGGCTACGGTGAACCGTCGCAAAATTATGGCGATAAAACGCATCAGAAGCTTCTATCATGGCAAGAGGCTTTAATGCAGTTGCTGCACTATCGAGATAAATAGTCTTTTCTTTAAGAGCAGGAAATTGTTGTCGAAATAAATCAGGTGAAAATGCGTTCATAGTTAGGCTGTAATAGTAGACGAATAAATTTTCGTGATTTGTCGTTAAAAATAGGGCGTATAGATTATACGGTTAATTATATTTATTTATAACGGAAACCTAAGGGCATCCGTTTGTAATGCGTGATTAGACCCATAATAACACGATTAAGATGATGAAAGTTCACTCAATAAAAAATCACTGAGATCAGATTAATATCCTATTTTTTGTTGTTTTAATTTATTGGGGATCATCTGTGGTGAGTTTTTTTAGAATAATGATGATAATTTCATTATAAAAAATGGATGAAAACATCAAAATAGTATGCGTGGGTAATTAAAAAGTAGAGAAAAATAGGGAATAAAAAAAGCACCGCCTTGGCGGTGCACTATAAAATCACTATGGACAGACAGGGTAAATGTACAGGAAGTGAAAAAAAACAGTAGCATCGGCTACTAAGTCTGGAATTTCCAGACAACTTGCAAACACAACATCACAACCACAAAGCCAAAAGTTTTGCAGTATTGCTACTACACAACTTTTCGTTCCGGCTTAGGAAGTGCGCTTACTATAGGTATTTACTGGCTAATCATCAAGGGACAAATTATAATGCTTCGCATAAAAAAAACTAATGATGAAAGTTAGGGTCTACTAATAGCCAAAATAGGGGTTTAAGAACCGAATATGTCTAAACGTTTACCGCCATTAAATGCGCTTAGGGTTTTTGATTCAGCGGCACGTCATTTAAGTTTTACTAAAGCCGCTGAAGAATTATTTGTGACACAAGCAGCAGTGAGCCACCAAATTAAAACATTAGAAGAATTCCTTGGGCTAAAATTATTTAGAAGACGCAACCGTTCCCTTTTATTAACCGAAGAAGGGCAGAGTTATTACCTTGATATTAAGGAAATCTTTTCATCAATTAACGAGGCAACTCGCAAATTATTAGCTCGAAGCGCGAAAGGTGCGCTTACCGTTAGCCTTTCCCCAAGTTTTGCTATTCAATGGTTAGTACCGCGGCTATCTGGGTTTAATCAAGCTTATCCGGGAATTGATGTGCGAATTCAGGCTGTTGATAGAGAAGAAGATAAGCTGGCTGACGATGTTGATGTCGCCATTTTTTATGGTAGAGGAAATTGGACTGGGTTACGCACAGACCGCCTTTATGCTGAATATTTGATACCTGTTTGTGCGCCATCTTTACTTACAGGTGAAAAACCACTAAAAACACCATCCGATCTGATTTATCATACACTGCTACATGATACATCTCGTCGAGATTGGCAAGCTTATGTACGTCAGTTAGAGATACAAAATCAGATAAATGTGCAACAAGGACCTATTTTTAGCCATAGTTCAATGGTGATACAGGCGGCTGTACATGGACAAGGCGTTGCATTAGTTAATAATGTAATGGCACGTAGTGAAATAGAGTCAGGTCGATTAGTAAGACCTTTTCCAGATGTCCTTGTTAGTAAAAATGCGTTTTATTTAGTTTGCCAAGATAGTCAGGCTGAATTGGGTAAAATTGCGGCTTTTCGCCAATGGATTTTATCTCAAGCAGCGAATGAGCAAGAAAAGCTAGGTTTACTGACATCATCTTAATATTGCGATTGGCAAATATCTTCTAGATAGGAAGGAATAAACAATGAATAGTCGTACATTGCTTATGTTTTCCGCGATTAGTGGCTTCTTTTATGTTGCTTTTGGTGCATTTGCAACTCATAAGCTTGCACCTCATTTATCGCCACAACATTGGGAATATATTCAGTTAGCGATGCGCTACCAAATCGTCCATACCTTATTACTTGTCGGGATCGCGGCAATGTTAATGCGTAAAACTATTTTATGGTTTTATTGGGCGGGTATTTTCTTTGGTGTTGGTATTCTACTTTTCAGTGGTAGCCTTTATTGTATGGCGCTAACACAAGTCAGATTGTTATCTTATTTTACGCCAATTGGTGGATTTAGTTTTCTTATTGGTTGGGCTTTAATTTTTATTGGCGCTTTGCGTCTAAGGGCACCGGCGTCTCGCCATGAATAAAGTTGCATTATATTGTCGCCAAGGTTTTGAAAAAGAGTGCGCGGCTGAGATTACGGATAAAGCAGGTCAAATCGGCGTTTATGGTTTTCCTCGTGTTAAAGAGGGAAGTGGTTATGTGATTTTTGAATGCTACCAAGAAGGTGAAGCAGATAAGATCGCGCGCGAAGTGAATTTCCGTGAATTAATTTTTGCTCGTCAGATGTTTGTGACTGGTGAATTACTTAAAGATTTACCACCAGAAGATAGAATTACACCGATAGTTGGAATGCTAAAAGGTGCTGTCGAAAAAGCAGGTGAACTTCGAGTTGAAGTTGCAGATACTAACGAAAGCAAAGAGTTATTAAAATTCTGCCGTAAATTTACGGTGCCATTACGTAATCATTTACGTAATGAGAAAATTTTGCTGAAAGTAGAGAATTTTAGCCGCCCTATTATCCATGTGTTTTTTATTGCACCGGGATGTTGTTATGTTGGCTACTCTTATAGTTTTAATAACTCCGCATTTTATATGGGTATTCCTCGATTAAAATTCCCATCAGATGCACCAAGTCGTTCGACATTAAAACTCGAAGAAGCATTTCATATTTTCATTCCTTATGAGGAGTGGGAAGAGCGTTTAGCAAGTGGAATGAAAGCGGTTGATTTAGGGGCATGCCCTGGTGGTTGGACATATCAATTAGTGAAACGCAGTATGATGGTACATGCTGTTGATAATGGCCCAATGGCACAATCTTTGATGGATACAGGACAAGTTCGTCATCACCAAGTTGATGGCTTTAAATTTGAACCGACCTCTAAAAATATCACATGGCTTGTTTGTGATATGGTTGAAAAACCAGCTAAAGTTGCTGCATTAATGACAACTTGGATTGCTAATGAATGGTGTCGTGAAGCTATCTTTAATCTAAAACTGCCAATGAAAAAGCGTTATGAGGAAGTCTCTCATATTCTTGAAAAAATAAAGACAGAGTTAGCGGAAAAAGGGATCAACGTTAAGATCCAAGCTAAGCACCTGTATCACGATAGAGAAGAGATAACGGTTCATATTCAAAATATTTGGGCTGCTTATCGACCAGATCGTGAGTTCTAAAACCGCTCAAAGTACATCGATTTATTGATGATAATAAAAGGCTAAGTTTATAAATAGAAACTTAGCCTTTTTAATGGATGCGAATTATTCAAAGATATTCACTCGTTAAGTTTTAACGTGTGGGAACTTGGCTATTTTAAACGTAACTGTTGTAGATTACCGTTTAATTGAATATCAGTACGCAATGTTGTGATTTTCCGGCTGATAAATGCAGACTCTTTATGAGTAATAAGTTTGTTTTTCCATTTAGTCGGAACATCATCAATATGCAGATAGAGTGATTCTAGATCTGGGTGAATTTGTAAAAGCTCGGTAGCGCTTTTAGGTCCAATACCAGGAACGCCAGCAACCTTACTACTACTTACGCCTGTTAATCCCCAATAGTTGGTAAGTTGAGATGGTTCGACGCCAAATTCTGCTCTAATAAATTCTAAATCTAACCAGCGTCGTTGAAAATAATCGCGTATACGAATAGCGGGAGAAAGTAATTGGCAATAGCCTTTATCCGTTGAAATAATCGTGACTCGAAAACCCGCACTTGCCACTTTAGTTGCTAATGTTGCAGCAACGTCATCTGCTTCATCACCCCCTGAGTGCCAGCTTTGTATACCTAAATTAAGTAACATTGCTTTAATTTCAGGTAATTGTTGTCGCAAGTCATCAGGCATTGGTGTGCGACCCGCTTTATAATCGGGTAACAGTTGATGTCGCCAGCTACCGTCTCTGTCGTCTTCATCAAAGACGGCTACGGCATGAGTCGGTTGTGTGTGACCAAGCAGTTGATTGACACTTTGTTCACACACCGTCTTGCAGGAAGAACCTGATGCCGCATGAATGCGGCGGATCAGGTTTAAAGCATCAATAATCAGCAAATGTATCATAATAAATTAGCTGATAATCTCGTAACATGGTTGGTAAGCTGTACCACCCGGAAGTTTCATACGATGTTGCTCAACAAAGCCTGCTAATAAAATATCCATGCGACGCATAATTTCACGATCACCATGAATTTTATAAGGACCATAAGCTTCAATCGCTTTCATACCCACTTCTTTTACGTTGCCTGCAACAATACCAGAGAATGCACGACGTAAGTCAGCCGCTAATTTCTCAGGTGATTGATCGGTGCTTAAGTTAAGTGATGCCATATTTTCATGTGTTGGTTCAAAAGGATGCTGTAAATCAGTATTGATCTTTATTGACCAATTAAAGCTATAAGCATCACCCGTACTACGACGATTATCTTTTACCAAAGGCATATATTTTTTCATGATACGAGCAACTTCAGGCGCATCATCAATAATAATTTGGTAATGGCGTCGAGCTTCGTCGCCTAATGTATTGGCGATAAAGTCATCTAATACATTAAAGTAGTCGGCGCTCTCTTTAGGGCCAGTTAAAATCAGTGGTAATACTTGGTCTTGGTTTTCGGGAGACATAAGAATACCAAGCAGATACAGCAATTCTTCTGCTGTCCCTACACCGCCCGGAAAAATAATAATTCCGTGTCCAATTCGTACGAAAGATTCCAGACGTTTTTCAATATCTGGCATAATAATCAGTTCGTTAACTAATGGATTTGGTGGCTCTGCAGCAATAATTGAAGGCTCTGTCATACCAATAAAACGACTATTTTTATAACGTTGTTGAGCATGACCCACCGCAGCCCCTTTCATAGGTGCTTCCATCGCACCAGGTCCACAGCCTGTGCAAATATTGAGTTCGCGTAACCCTAATTCGTTACCTACTTTTCTGCCGTAAAGGTATTCAGTTTCATTGATTGAGTGACCGCCCCAGCAAACAATCATATTAGGATCTTCATCAATATGAAGCGCTCGTGCATTACGCAAAATCGAGAAAATCGTATTAGTGATGTGGGTGCTATTTTCTAAGTTCAGGTGAAGATCACGTTTTGCTGTTGTGATCTGCCCGTGAACAAACAATATGTCACGCAGCACAGCAAATAAGTTAGCTTGCAGTGAGCGAATAATTTTTCCGTCAACAAAGGCGTCTTCAGGAGGGTTGACTAACTCTAGTTTGACGCCACGTTCACGGCGCAGTACGTTAATATCAAAATCTTGGTATTTAGATAACAGTTCTTTACTACTATCAGTAAGGCTACCAGAGTTGAGAACAGCGAGAGAACAATTGCGAAACAGCTGATAAAGATCACTGCTTGCGGTTCTCTTTAGCATATCAACTTCTAGCTGTGAAAGCAGATCCATGGAACCTAATGGGCTGACATGAGTTATCACGTAGGACTCCTTTTTCTCCTGAAATAACAAACTGAAGTGCAACTGATCTTGGTATAACACAGATCATATTAACATACAGGCATTATTCCGTTATTGTCTGGCTAATCGACTAATTTCTGGAACAAACTCACAATTACTGCGCCAAGGATTGATGTCTAATCCACCGCGTCGCGTATATCTTGCATAAACAGTTAATGTTTCTGGCTTACATAATTGCATGATATCGTGGAAAATTCGCTCAACACACTGTTCATGAAATTCATTGTGTTGTCTAAATGAAACTAAATAGCGTAGTAGTTTTTCACGATCAATTTTTTTACCCTTATATTGAATAGCAACTGAACCCCAATCTGGTTGATTAGTAATGAGGCAGTTTGATTTTAACAGATGGCTGACAAGGGTTTCTTCAACCAGTGTATCGGTTGTCGATTCGTTTAACCATTGCATATCAAACTGATAATTATCAATTTCAATATCTTGTTCATCAATACACTCTCCAGCAAAATCAACAATAGGTTGTGATGTAAAATGCGAAAGTGGATAAATGGTTAGATTAACTTTGCCTTTAGCACAAGTCGTTAAATCTTTAAGTAAGGTTTTTTCGACGAGATCCCAACTTTCAAAACGAGTTTGATTAAAACTATTGAGATATAATTTAAAACTTTTAGATTCAATAAGATTTTCAGTGGTTGCATCTAATTCAACATGACCAATAGCAACTTGCGGTAAGCCCTTACTATTAAGCCATGATAGCTCATACATAGTCCAAATATCACCACCGTGAAAAGGTAAATTTTCAGCAGTTAAAGAGAGTGAATCTCGATTTAGGCTACGTGGTACACCTTGCAATAACCCGGCATCATATTGATCATGATATTGAGTCTCTTTGCCCAAAGATAATGCTTCAAGAGATTTATCACCTTGATATAAAGACATAATTTACATCCTAACTTTAGCTGAAAATAAAAGAAGGTTAATTATACTATTGAAACATCAATAGTATATGAATGCTTTATTTTTGGTGCTCTGAATTAGTGACATAATCAGGTAACATAAAGGAAATTCTTATTTAAATAGATAGAACAGATAATTATGACTGAAAACATCTCCTCTGAATTAAAAGCCTTTACGCAAAAGTATATTGATTTGTGGCAAGAAAAATCAGGTTTACCTCCTGCAAGTGAAGATCTTTATGGTGTTCCTTCTATTTGTATATCAAGAACGGGCGACGAAGTTGTTTACTGGCTACCGCAGCCTTTTGTAGGAACAGATAAACTCGAAAAAGTTGAAAAAGCGATGGGGATTATTATTCGTCCTGAATTGCACAATTACTTTACCACTCAGTATGCTGGGGATATGCAGGTTCGTTTTAGAGAGGTCGATTTCAGCTTGATCCAAGTGTGGAGTGAAGAGGATTTTATTCGCTTACAAGAGAACATTATTGGTCATTTGGTGACTCAAAAGCGTTTAAAACTTACACCCACATTATTTATTGGTAGCACAGATTCAGAAAACGAAATAATTTCCGTGTGTAATGTTTCTGGTGAAGTCATTCTTGAAACTTTCGGCAAAAAGAAAAGAGAAGTGTTAGCTGAAAATTTATCTCTCTTTCTCTCAGAATTAGTCGCTGTATATAATGAGTGACGTAGTCTATAGCCCTTTTTTCTTGTGAGATATATCTTACAAAAAAGCGTGTATTTTTTTATCAAAAAACGTCACTGATAAAAATAAAATTGATTTATGTAAATAGAACAATAAGTTATTAACTCATTGTTTTTATTTATAGTTACGGCTATTTAATTGCTTTTGTTTTGTGGGTTGTTTAACTAATCAATTATTGGCATTCTACGTTCACCAAATAAGGGACTGTTTGGTGACCGATAAAATATAGAGTAATCAAGGACACAGGAAATAGGATATTTCCATTAATGTGGATACGGACTTAATCACAGGGATAGATAAAAACGGTCTTGCTTGGACGCATGTGTTGTACAGACAACTATTTTTCTTGTCTAAAAGGAGTTTCGGCTCCTTTTATTTTTTATTTGTTTTCTGCTATTCCATCCCAATGTTATCCTTATTCGTAAGTTTTATATAAGGGATAAATGATGACACTAGAACAACGCATTTTAGCGAAATTGCTCTTGATTGAAGAAGAGATGAAGAACATTGAGCTATGGCAATTAGAATCTCCTACTGATCAAGCATTTGAAAGTGTTGAGCCTTTCTGTATTGATACAATGAGTGCTCATGAATGGTTACAGTGGGTATTAATTCCTCGATTGTCATCAATGATTGAAAACGAGATGCCATTACCTAATAAATTTGTAATCGCACCTTATTACGAAGAAGCATTTAAAGACGATAAAAGTCGAGATGTTACTGATTTACTCAATCATTTGCGTGAACTTGACGCAATGTTTAAATCATAAGGTCGATAATGCTAGATATTATTTATCAAGATGAACATCTTGTTGCGGTGAATAAACCTGCGGGTTGGCTTGTTCACCGCAGTTGGCTAGATAGACATGAAACCGTGTTTGTGATGCAGACACTAAGAGATCAAATAGGGCAACATGTTTTCCCTGTACATCGTCTAGATAGACCTACATCAGGCGTTCTATTAATGGCACTTTCTTCTGATGTTGCTAGAGCGCTATCTCAATCTTTTGAGCAACATAAAACAGAAAAAATTTATCATGCTGTTGTTCGAGGATATGTTGAAGAGGCATCTGTTATTGATAGCCCTTTAGTCGAAGAACTCGACAAAATTGCAGATAAATTTGCAACTCAACCTCCACAAATCCAAGAGTGCGTGACGCACTGTCAGCCATTAGGAACTGTTGAAAAAGAGGTTGCGATTGGGCGCTACCCTACATCTCGATTTAGTTTATTAGAGTTACGTCCTGAAACGGGGCGCAAGCATCAATTACGTCGCCATATGTCTCATATTCGACATCCAATTATTGGTGATACTGCTCACGGTGATTTGCGTCAAAACCGTGGTGTTGTAAATCATTTTCAATCTCATCGCTTGATGTTACATGCAAGCCATCTAAACTTAATTCATCCAATCACATTGCAACCACTTAACTTAACCGCTAAATGGGATCTGCCTTGGCAACACCTTATTAATCAATTTGGTTGGCGTGGATTAAGACCTGAATTAGAGCAGTATGGTGAAGATTTAGCTCATCATTTTTAATTCCTTTCTTAATTTTTAATATTACTTTCTTTGTGTGACTATTAAGGCTTTTTTACTTAAGTCTTAATGGTTTGCGCAAATTTATAATCTGTTTTAATTATTTGTAGAATATATAATTCTATTAATTGATCTGTTCACATGTTTGAAACGTGACAGCTATCATGTATTCATTAAGCGATTTATTTTATGATGTAAAATAAATAAGGCTTATCATTAGATAAGTTTATGAAATTAAACCCACACTACTTTAAACAAATAAAAACTTACAACATATAAAAACCCACAGTCCGGGAGTCTGCTTGATGTTTAAAAACCTATTTGTTGTTTTACAAAAAATCGGAAAGTCCTTGATGTTACCGGTATCTGTACTGCCTATTGCCGGTATTTTATTAGGGGTTGGTTCCGCTGATCTTTCATGGATCCCATCTTCTGTTTCTCAAGTTATGGCAGAGGCTGGTGGTTCGGTTTTCTCTAATATGCCACTTATTTTTGCTATTGGTGTTGCGTTAGGTTTTACCAATAATGATGGAGTGTCTGCACTGGCCTCTGTTGTAGCTTATGGCATTATGTCTAAAACTATGATTGTGGTTGCTCCTTGGGTTTTAGGTTTAACGCCAGCAGAAATTGAGGCTCAGCACCTTACTGATACAGGGGTATTAGGGGGGATCATCGCAGGTATTATTGCTGCCTCTATGTTTAATCGTTTTTATCGTATTAAATTACCTGAGTATTTAGGATTTTTTGCCGGAAAACGTTTTGTTCCTATTATTTCAGGCTTAATCGCTATTTTTGTTGGGATTATACTGGCCTTTATTTGGCCTCCTATTGGTACAGCTATCCAACGTTTTTCGGAATGGGCTGCGTATCAAAACCCTGCTGTCGCCTTTGGTATTTACGGTGTTGTAGAACGTGCATTAGTGCCATTTGGTTTACACCATATCTGGAACGTGCCGTTCCAAATGCAAGTGGGTGAATATGTAAATAGTGCAGGACAAGTCTTCCACGGTGATATTCCTCGCTATATGGCTGGTGACCCAACTGCGGGTATGTTATCAGGTGGCTTTTTATTTAAGATGTTTGGTTTACCTGCTGCAGCGATAGCTATTTGGCATTCAGCTCGTCCTGAGAATCGTGTAAAAGTCGGTGGTATCATGATTTCTGCGGCATTAACTGCCTTCTTAACAGGGATCACTGAACCTATCGAATTCTCATTTATGTTCGTCGCTCCTATTCTTTATGTTATTCACGCTATTTTAGCTGGTTTAGCATTTGTTATTTGTATCTTGTTAGGTATGCGTGATGGGACAAGTTTCTCTCATGGTTTAATTGATTTTATCGTATTGAGTGGCAATAGCAGTAAACTGTATTTATTCCCAATTATTGGCATACTTTATGCGATAACTTATTACTCGATTTTCCGCTTCTTAATCGTGAAACTAAATCTGAAAACCCCAGGTCGAGAAGTAGAAGATAAAAACACGAAACAAGCTGATAAGAGTGCAATGGGACAATCTTTAGTCGCAGCGTTTGGTGGTAAAGACAATATCAGTAGTTTAGATGCTTGTATTACTCGTTTACGTATTGGCGTTAAAGAAATTGAAAAAGTCGATCGTGATGAGTTGAAAAGATTAGGTGCTGCTGGTGTTGTGGTAGTTGGCTCGGGTATTCAAGCCATTTTTGGCCCTAAGTCAGATAATCTAAAAACTGAAATGGATGAATATATAAGGTCTTTAGATACTACTGAATAATAAATAGCACTCTTTAACTAAAAAAACACGCTTAAATTTATTATTTAGCGTGTTTTTTTATATCCTTTACTATGTGTTTTAAATTTTTTTTTGAAATTATTAATCATTATTTTTATATATTCTTATCATAACGTATAGTGATGAGGGTAAAAAAGATGAGAGTGTTATTTAATGAATTAAAAAATTTATCATCAATGAATGATAAAAAAGAAAATGTAAGATTTTTATTGTCGGATAAGATAATAAGCTCTTCTAATAGATTGTTTGAACATAATTTTCATATTCTAAAAAATAAACATAATTGTATTTATATTGATAAAGAAATTATTACTAATATAAAAAATGAACTGCAAGGTGTTGTTGATTCTTATACTAAAAATAACCTTCATCATTTGGAAAAAATAGATAGAGCTAAAAATAAAACAAATAAATCAAATAAATCAATTAGTGAGTTATCCTCATTGAACGAAATAAAAGACTTTATTAAACTTATGATAAATGAAACAAATTCTACGTCATTTAAGAATGAAATTTTTAATGTGGAAAATAAAAATATTAACATTTTTCTTGATAAAAATATATTGTTAGGAATTGAAATTAAATCTGCCAATAAACTGATTGAAAAATTAAAAAATAAAACAATAGAATTAAATACAGGATGTGATTTACCTTTTAATTTAAATGGTAATGATATGATGGTCGTTAAACTTGGTAATCTAAAGGCTGCTGATTATGCCGTTGAATCTAATGATAGACCTCGTCAAAACTCAATGGTTAATAGCTATGAAGACAATAAGTTAGAGAGAATAAAAAATATTATTATGGAGTTTGAGATTCATTTTAACTTTCTTAATGAGAATATTAAGCAGTATCATGAAATAGCAAATAATAGTTGCTTGTTTGAAAATATTGAAGAAATGAATGATCTTTTTGATTTTATTGATGGAGATATAATTAAAAATATAAAAAAATTACATTATGAGGGTGATAAATTACAGATGTTTAATGAAAAATTAGTTAGCTCTTGTAATGAAATAAATAATAATTGTAAAACATTAGATTCATATTATCAAAAAAATATTTTTAATATTGATGATGGTATTATTATTAATTTAGATATCGATAATTTAAAACTCAAGCTGAAAGAAATAAAGTCTAATACAGATTTGTTGAAACTAAAACTAGAGTCATTAACAGAACTCTCTTCATGTATTAGTCGGTGTAATAATAAATTTAAAAATAAAACCTCTTATTTAGAAAAGAATGATAAAAAAATAGTTTGTGATTCAATGATAAAGGTTAAGGAAAAAACAAATGAAAGCTTATCATTATTAGATGGTTTTATAAAAAGAAAGGAGACGGGTTTTTTATCTAAAGTGTATAAGTTATTTTTTCCTAAAAAACATAATGAATCTTTGAATATATTAATTAATTATAAGAGTAAAATTAATAAGATATCATCTTATCTTGATGTTTATAAAGAAAAAAATAAATATTTCACTATCGGTGATATTTGTTTAATGGTTACATCAAAGTTATCTGAAATAAATTATCCTGAAAGTTTATTAGGTTATTTATATGGAGAAAAGAGTAAGTGGGATAATTTTAAACAATCTCTTTTTAAAAAGGATGAGTGAATTTATTCTCATTGAGAATGAATTGACAATATTATATGTTTGATGTTTAGTTGGTGAATTATCAAATAATATTAAGTGGGCTAAACATTATGGCTAAAATCGGCATTTTTGTAGGTACAGTTTATGGTAATGCATTAGCAGTTGCTGAAGAGGCACAGCGTATTTTACTTGAACATAAACATCAAGCTAATGTTTACGAAGACGGTACACTCGCAGATTGGGAAAAATATTCAACAGTGCTTGTGATAACGTCAAGTACTGGGCAAGGTGATTTACCTGATACCATTGCCCCCCTATTTCATGAACTACGTGATAACGTAGGATATCAGCCAAACCTAAGTTATGGCTTGATTGCCTTAGGTGATAGTAGCTATGACTATTTTTGTGGTGCAGGGATGAAATTTGATGAGTTGTTACAAGAGCATCAAGCAAAGCGTATTGGCGAAATATTAAAAATAGACGGTATGGATGTCGCGGAGCCAGAAGTATTTGCAATCGAGTGGCTTGAGAACTGGGTTAACCTATTAGATTAAATAGAAAATAATTTAATAGTTAATTGGTTAATAAAATAGTGGATCATATTATGTATTTTAAAACACCGCTTATTTCTGTTTTATGCAGTAAGTAAGCGGTGCTTTTTATAAAACGGACATACGTATCAGCTAAAATGGCTTGTTATTAGCGGCGAGTCAGTTTTTCTAAATCAGCTTCAATCTCAGCAATTTTATTTGCTACAACATGCTCAAGGTGGCGCAAGTCGTCTAGGATCTTGTGTTTTAAATCGACTTCTACTTGATCTTGTTGGCAAATTTGATCTAATTCTTCAATAACATAACGTAAGTTAGTATTGATTTCATTTACTTCTTTAAAACCTTGTCCTGATTGACCATCAGAAATTGTTTTACGTTGGCGTGGATATTTAAATTTTACGCTTTTTGCAAAGAATTCACCTTTATCTTTGCGAAAATAGATTTTTAAAATATCGTTGTTAGCTTCTTGGCGTAGAGTATAGCGGTCAATATCTTCAGGATGCGGGATCCCTAAATTTTTTAAATTATCGTACATATATTGGCACCTGATAGAAAGATGAGTGAAAGAATAGCGAACAGAATTAATTCTATCCGCTGTTCTTATATTAGTCGATAGCTCTTAACAATTCATTAATACCAACTTTTCCACGCGTTTTTGCGTCAACTTTTTTCACGATCACGGCACAGTAAAGACTGTAGCGTCCATCTTTAGAAGGTAAATTGCCTGACACAACAACAGAGCCAGCAGGAACTCGGCCATAATGTACTTCGCCTGTTTCTCTGTCATAAATTTTGGTACTTTGACCAATATAAACGCCCATTGAAATAACCGCGCCTTCTTCGACAATAACACCCTCAACAATTTCAGAGCGAGCGCCAATAAAGCAATTATCTTCAATAATGGTTGGATTTGCTTGTAGTGGTTCTAAAACGCCACCAATACCAACACCACCAGAGAGATGGACATTTTTCCCGATCTGAGCGCATGAACCTACTGTTGCCCATGTATCAACCATGCTACCTTCATCAACGTAAGCACCAATGTTGACATAAGATGGCATTAAAATAGTGTTGCGAGCGATGTAAGCCCCTTGTCTAACTGCTGCGGGAGGAACAACACGAAAACCTTCTTTTTCAAAACGTGCTTGGTCATAATCAGCGAATTTCATAGGCACTTTGTCAAAATAGCGACTTTCATTGCCATCTATCACTTGATTGTGATTAATACGAAAAGAAAGTAGAACCGCTTTTTTTAACCATTGATGAGTTATCCACTGACCGTCAATTTTTTCCGCGACACGCATTTTTCCGCTGTCTAGTAGTGCAATAACGCTATTAATGGCATCACGAATATGTGGCTCTACGTTATTTGGAGTGATATCAGCACAATGTTCGAAGGCGTTATCAATAATAGATTGTAATGCTTGCATTAATAGTATTTCCTATATGTATTGTCGTGGGTTCCTATATTTTATCCTTTGAAACGAGGGCTTTTGTCAACCTTTCTACGACTTCATCCTTCATTTTTTGGTTTAACGCATTATTTTCGCTATCGGTTAATACGAAGAAATCCTCAACACGTTCACCTATTGTGGTTATTCTTGCGCCATGTAATGAAAGTGAAAGATCAGCAAAAACTTTACCTATAATGGCTAATAATCCCGGGCGATCTCGTGCAAATAGCTCCATATAAGTACGCTTATTATGGTTAGAAGCGATAAAGTTAATTTTCGTCGGAACATCAAAATGACGTAATTTGGCTGGTAATGAGCGTGTTTTTGCATTGGCATTATAAGGGGCTGATACAACTTGGATCAGTGCGTTACGGATTGCATTATATCTATCAATCGCCAAAGGTTTACCATTAGGCTCTAATACAATAAAGGTATCCATCGCCATATTATCGCGGTTAGTAAAAATTTGAGCGTTATGGATACTTAAATTACGTCTATCTAATTCACCTGCAACAGATGCAAAAAGGGAAGGTCTATCAGCACACCAAATAAAGATTTCAGTGCCGCCATGTTCAGTTTGTTGGCTGATTAACACCATAGGTTCAGCACTATTATGCTCAATTAATGCTAGCGCATGCCATGCAATTTGTTCGGGAGTGTGTCGTAAAAAATAGTCAGCATGGCAACGTCCCCAAATTGCTTGCAATTTATCTTCATCAACCTGTTCCATTCGTAAAATAGTTAGTGCTTGCAAACGATGATGGCGAATACGTTCACGTAAATCAGGAATAGAGTGCATACCTTGGCGTAACTGGTTTTCTGTTGATAGAAAAAGTTCACGTAATAGGCTCTGTTTCCAGCTATTCCATAGGCTGCTATTGGTTGCGCAGATATCCGCAACCGTTAAGCATAAAAGATAACGTAATCGGCTTTCGTTTTTTACTTCTGATGCAAACTGAAAAATAATGTCAGGATCTTGAATATCACGTCGTTGCGCTGTAACCGACATAAGTAAGTGATGACTAACAAGCCATTCAACTAATGCCGATTCTCTTTGGTTTAAGCCATGCTGCTGAGCAAAATGAGCAACATCTTTGGCTCCTAATATGGAGTGATCGCCATGGCGACCTTTGGCAATATCATGAAAAAGTGCAGCTAAACGTAGTAATTCAAGTTGAGGAAGTTTGGGATAAATATCAACACAAAGCGGATGTTGTTCGTGGTTTTCATAAGAATCAAAACTTTCAAGTTTTTGTAAAACACGAATGGTATGTTCATCAACGGTATAGGCATGGAATAAATCAAACTGCATTTGACCCACAATATTATTCCATTGTGGGAAGTAAGCCGCTAATACACTGTGTTTGTGCATGGGAACGAAAGCACCAGAAACTGCGCGAGGATGGCGCAAGATCTGCATAAAAACTTGACGAGCTAGTGGGTACTCACATAACGGCTGAACTAAATGCCGACGAGCGTAACGTAAATGGCGGAGAGTTGTTGAATAAATTCCTGTGATCTCTTTATGTTCTGCCATACGTAAAAAGAGGCGCATAATAGCGATAGGATCATCAAGGAAGCAACTGTCATCAACAACATCAATTAAGGAGCCTCTTAGTTGAAATTCATTGTCTAAAGGTCGTGGTTTTACATTAGGTTGCAGAGCAAGAATAGCTTCGTCAAAGAGTTGAAGTAACATATCGTTTAACTCACTCACGCGACGAGTTACGCGATAATAATCCTTCATCATTTTTTCAACGGGCTGATTGCCTTCACCTTCATAATTTAAAAGTTGAGCAACGCTGAGTTGTCTATCAAACAATAGGCGATTGTCATAACGAGAAAGTACAAGATGGAGAGCAAAACGAATTTTCCATAGCGTGTATTGGCACTCTAATAGCTCTTGTCCTTCTGCCGGTGTTAAAAAGCCAAAGTTGACCATTTCAGACACTGATGCGGCACCAAAATGGCGATGTGCGACCCAAATTAGGGTGTGAATATCGCGCAGTCCACCAGGGCTACTTTTAATGTCCGGCTCTAGATTATAACTAGTGCTATGATATCGCTGATGTCTTTGTTTTTGTTCTTCAATTTTTGCAGCAAAAAAATCAGGTGATGGCCAAAACCCTTGGCTAAAAATATGGTTAATTAATTGCTGATAAAGTGAATTATTCCCACAAATAAGACGCGCTTCTAGTAAGTTTGTTGCAACCGTTAAATCTGAAAGACCTTCTAAAAGACATTCTTCCATTGTTCTAACACTGGCACCAATTTCAAGGCGTACATCCCACAGTAATGTTATGAGTTTGCTGACTTTATCTTCTGCTTCTGGTGATAAAGGTGTCTCACTTAAAAAGAGAAGATCAATATCAGAAAGTGGATGTAACTCTTGCCTGCCATAACCACCGACAGCAATGATACTAAGGTCTGGATAATCGGATAGTTGTGTATAGCGCCACAATTGCGTTAAGAGTTGATCAATGAAATGGCTACGGGCTTGAAGTAATAAAGCGACATCAACATCATGATGGAAAGCATCTGTTAACCAAGACTGAAATTGCTCGATTGATTGCTTAAGTTCAGCACAATTTTGGGTATTTTCTGTCAGCAAAAAAGGGGAAGGGGGCGGAGTTTGAAATGCGTTTTTATGAGTCATTGTTCGTCTTCTTTCTCAATGTTTGCTTATGACATTAAGACTAATGTTAAAACGATAACCTGACTAGTGATTCTGCTGTTTCGTAGCAAATAAAATAAAAAAAGCGACACATCTCGAAAAAATATGTCGCTTTTACATTTTTAGCTAAAAAAGAAGTTTATTCGTTAACTAATACTGCAGAAATAAACGGTTCTTCTTCTTTACGTAATGTCATGATTTCACAGCCATTATCGGTAACGACTAACGTATGTTCGTATTGCGCAGACCAACCTCTGTCTTTCGTTTTAACAGTCCAGCCATCTTTCATTGTACGAATACGGTAATCACCTGTGTTTACCATTGGCTCAATGGTGAATGCCATGCCTTTTTGTAGCACAACACCGCTATCATCTGCATCGTAGTGTAAAACTTGAGGTTCTTCATGGAAGCCTTCACCAATACCGTGACCACAATATTCGCGGACAACAGAATAGTCATGATCTTCAACAAACTTTTGAATTGCTTTGCCAAGCTCACGTAAGCGAATACCCGGTTTAACCATTTTAATGGCAAGGTAGAGGCTTTCTTGGGTGATACGGCATAAACGTTCACCTTGTATTGTTGGTTTACCTACGATAAACATTTTTGAAGTATCGCCATGAAAACCATCTTTAATGACAGTGACATCAATATTAACGATATCGCCATCTTTAAGGATTTTCTCTTCGCTAGGAATGCCGTGGCAAATAACATCGTTAACCGAAATACAAACTGATTTAGGGAAACCATGATAGTTAAGACAAGCAGGAATAGCCTGTTGTGCGTTAACAATATGTTCATGGCAAATACGGTCTAATTCAGCGGTGTTTACGCCAGGTTTTACGAACGGTGCGATAATTTCAAGAACTTCTGCCGCAAGACGACCTGCGACGCGCATTTTTTGAATATCTTCTTCTGTCTTGATTACAATAGCCATTTGAGTTCTTCGTCTAGATTAAAAGCCACAATACGAATTAGATAACACACTTTGTTGCATTCATATTTTGTATTGCAGGTTAAATGAATGATGATGAGAAATAATTCTGATTACCATTTATGATATCAGCAGAAAGTAGGTGTGCCAATAAAGAGGATATGTGCAATCTGTCTGATATCGAGAATAATGACGAACATTACGCCTTCTTAATCTGATTGTCTTTACATATTGCGCTTTTCTATTTGGTGTTTTCTAGCAAATTGATATTAGAGTAATATTTGTCATCATTGCGGTAATCTTGCTTTTTTCTTTGTTCAAATGATGTGTTTTTATGCCAAATAAGCCCGTGGTAAACATAAGTAATGGTGGTTTCTTGAGGTTATTTATGGTATAAAGCGCGCCGGAGTTCTGTTATTGCATCACACTGTGAGTAATGGCAGTAAATCTGAAACATTCAATTGTGTTAATTACACACACAAATCGGCACATAACGCCGGGGTGCTCTTATGTAAAGGTCAAATCTTTACAGCTGATGAGTCGGTCGTATGGGATTTGTGGACGAAATAACCCCAAATTTAAATTTATAGAGGTCTAAAATGGCAACTGTTTCAATGCGCGATATGCTGCAAGCCGGTGTTCACTTCGGTCACCAAACTCGTTACTGGAATCCAAAAATGAAACCATTCATCTTTGGTGCGCGTAACAAAGTTCATATCATTAACTTGGAAAAAACTGTTCCAATGTTCAATGAAGCTCTGGTTGAACTGAACAAAATTGCTTCTCGTAAAGGCAAAATCCTGTTTGTTGGTACTAAGCGCTCTGCCGTTGAAGCTGTTAAAGAAGCAGCAGAAAGCTGTGACCAGTTTTATGTAAACCACCGCTGGTTAGGCGGTATGCTGACTAACTGGAAAACTGTTCGTCAGTCAATCAAACGCCTGAAAGATTTAGAATCACAATCTCAGGACGGTACTTTTGACAAACTGACCAAGAAAGAAGCGTTAATGCGTTCTCGTGAACTTGGTAAGTTAGAAAACAGCCTGGGTGGTATCAAAGACATGGGCGGTTTACCTGACGCTCTGTTTGTTATCGATGCTGAACACGAACACATTGCTATCAAAGAAGCAAACAACCTGGGTATTCCAGTATTTGCTATCGTTGATACTAACTCTGATCCAGATGGTATCGACTTCATTATCCCTGGTAATGACGATGCAATCCGTGCGGTTAAATTATATCTGACCGCTGCAGCTACAGCTGTTCGTGAAGGTCGTTCTCAAGATCTGGCTGTTCAGGCTGAAGAAGGCTTAGTCGAAGCTGAATAATAAGGCATGCTCGTAAGAGCCCTTATTTAACCAGGTATTGCTATATATTGGTTAGGGGGCCTCAATTGGCCCCCTTTACACATCTGCTATGAGAACATCTATGGCTAGCCCATAGAAAAGTCGAGGAAGAAACAAATGTCTGGAATTACCGCTGCATTGGTAAAAGAACTGCGTGAACGTACTGGCGCAGGCATGATGGAATGTAAAAAAGCGCTGGTTGAAGCTAATGGTGATATCGAATTAGCAATCGACAACATGCGTAAATCAGGTCAAGCTAAAGCGGCTAAAAAAGCAGGCCGTGTTGCTGCTGAAGGTATCATCCTTGCAGAAGTTGCTGCTGATGGTAAATTCGGTGCGCTGGTTGAACTGAACTGTGAAACAGACTTCGTTGCTAAAGATGCTGGTTTCATCGCTTTCGGTAAAGAAGTTATGGCTACTGTATTAGCAGACAAAACTGATGATATCGATGCTCTGAAAGCTAAATTCGAAGAAGCACGTACTGCATTAGTTGCTAAAATCGGTGAAAACATCAACATTCGTCGTGTTGCTGTATTAGAAGCTGAAGAATTAGGTACTTACCTACACGGCGCTCGCATCGGTGTTTTAGTTTCAGCTAAAGGCGCTAACGAAGAGCTGATCAAACATATTGCTATGCACGTTGCTGCAAGCAAACCAGAATATGTTCGTCCTGAAGATGTTCCTGCTGATGTTGTTGAACATGAGCACCAAATTCAGATGGATATCGCAATGCAATCAGGTAAACCACGCGAAATCGCAGAAAAAATGGTTATCGGTCGCATGAACAAATTCACCGGTGAGATTTCTCTGACTGGTCAGCATTTCGTAATGGACCCAAGCAAAACTGTTGGTGAACTGCTGAAAGAAAACAATGCTGATGTTATCAACTTCGTTCGTTTCGAAGTTGGTGAAGGTATTGAGAAAGTTGAAGCTGATTTCGCAGCAGAAGTTGCTGCAATGAGCAAATAATAACGCTTAGCGTTAACAGAACCGCCTAATGGCGGTTCTGTTTTGTTGTAATCTCCACTGGCTGTTTGCTTTTTTTTGTTAAAAAGAGAAGCTATCTAAAACCTCCAATTAACTAATCTGCTTAGGACAGAACACCATGGCTACCAATGCAAAACCTGTATATCAGCGAATTTTATTAAAGCTGAGTGGCGAAGCCCTGCAAGGCGCAGAAGGTTTCGGTATCGATGCGAGCGTACTTGATCGCATGGCTCAGGAAATCAAAGAACTCGTTGAATTAGGTATACAAGTCGGTGTCGTAATTGGCGGTGGTAACTTGTTCCGTGGCGCAGGTCTTGCTGCGGCAGGTATGAACCGTGTTGTGGGTGACCACATGGGAATGCTCGCGACAGTAATGAATGGTTTAGCAATGCGTGATTCATTGCACCGTGCTTATGTAAACGCACGCCTTATGTCTGCATTTCCACTGAATGGTGTCTGCGATAACTATAGTTGGGCAGAAGCAATTAGCTTATTACGTCACGGTCGAGTCGTTATTTTCTCGGCTGGTACAGGTAACCCATTCTTTACTACCGATTCAGCTGCGTGCTTACGCGGTATTGAAATTGAAGCTGACGTTGTATTAAAAGCAACGAAAGTGGACGGCGTTTATTCTGCCGATCCAACCAAAGATCCTGATGCAGTACTTTATGAAACGCTGACTTATCAGGATGTATTAGAACGTGAATTGAAAGTCATGGATCTTGCTGCATTCACATTAGCCCGAGATCATAATTTACCTATCCGCGTATTCAATATGAATAAACCGGGTGCATTACGTCGGGTTGTAATGGGTGAAAGTGAAGGAACTTTGATTTCTCACGCTTAATACACAGAGACAACGGTATAATTTGGCGTTAACATCTAGGTACGCCAATTCATTTATGTCGGTATGATTTCATATCGACTGGAAGATAACCAGTTCCCAAGGGTTTATAACGTGATTAATGAAATCAAAAAAGATGCTCAAGAACGCATGGATAAAAGCGTTGAAGCACTAAAAAGCCAGATTAATAAAGTTCGTACTGGTCGTGCGTCTCCTAGCCTTTTAGATGGCATTGTAGTTGAATACTACGGAGCGCCAACGCCATTAAACCAAGTTGCTAACGTTGTCGCAGAAGATGGCCGTACACTGGCAATCACTGTATTCGACCGTACTTTAGCACCGGCTGTTGAAAAAGCGATTATGGCATCAGATTTAGGCTTAAATCCTTCATCTGCTGGCACCATTATCCGTGTTCCACTGCCTCCATTAACTGAAGAACGTCGTAAAGATCTAATCAAAGTTGTTCGTGGTGATGCAGAACAAGGTCGCGTTTCTGTTCGTAATATCCGTCGTGATGCTAACGATAAAGTAAAAGCATTACTGAAAGATAAAGAAATCAGCGAAGATGATGAACGCCGTTCACAAGATGACATTCAGAAGTTAACTGATATGTTCATTAAAAAAATTGATGATGCATTAGCGCTGAAAGAAGCAGAGTTAATGGAATTCTAATTTTTATATCTTTTTTCGATAATGCCGCTTTTTAGCGGCATTATTTTTAATTATTTATTTGAAAATTCGTGCTTAATACCTTCTTTTGTCACATTATTTATTAAAGTTTTCATCTTTAATCCTCATTTACCTTGCCATACTGATATAATTCTCTTTAATTAAAACGTTGTAGACATACTGATTGATTAATAAATGAAACAAATAACTATATTAGGCTCCACAGGGTCTATCGGAACTAGCACTCTTTCCGTAATTGAAAATAATCCTGATGAGTATCAAGTCCTTGCTCTAGCCGCAGGAAAAAATGCAGACAAAATGGCGCAGCAGTGCCTTGCTTTCCAGCCTAAATATGCTGTGATGTCTGATGAAAAAAGTGCAATCCAACTTAAGCAGTTACTCGCTAATACATCTTGTAAAACAGAAATTCTATCTGGCTCTCATGCGATCAATGAAATTGCGGCTCTTGATGAAGCTGATCAAGTTATGTCTGCTATCACTGGTGTTGCGGGATTAAAACCGACACTTGCAGCTATTGAAAAAGGCAAAAGAATTCTGTTAGCAAATAAAGAATCACTGATAACGAGTGGGCGTCTTTTCTTTGATGCGGTGGCTAAATATGGCGCGACAATTTTACCCATTGATAGCGAACATAATGCAATTTATCAAAGCTTACCTAAAGCAATTCAAGAAAACCTAGGTCATGCATCTTTAGCCAATGAAGGTGTAACAAGCATTTTGTTAACAGGCTCTGGCGGACCATTTCGTTATACGCCATTAGAAGCACTGGAAGCAATGACGCCAGATCAAGCATGTGCGCATCCAAATTGGTCTATGGGGCGTAAAATTTCGGTTGATTCTGCAACAATGATGAATAAAGGGCTTGAGTATATTGAAGCTCGTTATTTCTTTAATGCTTCTGAAGAAGAAATGGAAGTTATTATTCATCCACAATCTGTCATTCACTCAATGGTTCGCTATCGTGATGGCAGTATTATTGCTCAAATTGGTGAGCCAGATATGAGAACACCAATTGCATACTCAATGGCTTATCCTCATCGCACTCAATCTGGTGCAAAAGCATTAGATTTCTTTGAGATTCAATCTCTCGAGTTTATTCGTCCAGATTATCAACGTTACCCTTGTTTAGCACTTGCTATTGAAGCATCAAAACGTGGACAAGCGGCAACCACAGTGTTAAATGCAGCTAATGAAGTAGTTGTTGATGCATTTTTACACGAAAAAGTGAAATTTACTGATATTGCTAAAATTAATCGCAAAGTTGTTGAACATTTTGACTTATCAGAGCCTCAAAGCATTAATGATGTCCTAGAAATTGATAAATTAGCAAGATTAGAAACTCATCAGATAATCACTCAATTTGTATAATGGTGATTATATTTAATATAGGGTGTTTGTTCGTCTTTCTGGCTAATGGTATAGTTGCCGAATCACTAAAGACAATAATGAAAATTAACAGTTCATTACTAAGGCTATTGCTTTAGCAACTTTGAGGCTTTGCCAAAGGCCGTGGGTGACACGGTTTTTTTTTGTGCATAGGTTATCCGAAGAGGACTGTCTGTATTAGTATCAGATTAGCAAAGGGTTAAATTGAGTGAACTTATCCAGTGACGATTCATCCGCATCAAAACCAAAGCATGTTGCTATCATTATGGATGGCAATGGACGCTGGGCTAAAAAGCAAGGGAAACTCCGAGTAACGGGGCATCGCGCGGGAATTAAAGCAGTTCGGGATGCGGTTAGCTTTTCCGTAAAACACAAAATTGAATCACTAACGTTATATGCATTTAGTAGCGAAAATTGGAATAGACCAGAGCAGGAAGTCAGTTCTCTCATGGAGTTATTTGTTTTTGCTTTAGATAACGAAGTGAAAAGCCTGCATAAACATAATGTTAAATTGACTGTCATTGGTGATATCAGCCGTTTTAGTCGTCGTTTACAAGATCGAATTAAAAGTTCTGTGGCACTCACTGCGAATAATACAGGGCTTAATTTAAATATTGCAGCTAATTATGGCGGTCGATGGGATATTACTCAAAGCGTAAAACAATTAGCAACATCCCTCGCAAAAGGGGAAATTAGTCTCGACGATATTAATGAAAATACAATATCTTCACATCTTTGTTTGCAGGATCAGCCTGATGTCGATCTTGTTATTCGTACAGGTGGCGAGCATCGTATAAGTAATTTTCTTATTTGGCAGATTGCTTATGCTGAGCTGTATTTTACACAGGTTTTATGGCCTGATTTTGATGAACAAGTTTTTCAGAATGCATTAGATGCTTTTGCTAAACGGGAAAGACGTTTCGGTGGTACTACATCAGAAACAGATACTATAAATCTGGGAGGATAACTTGCTTAAGTATCGTGTCATCACTGCATTAATTTTAATCCCTATTGTTATTGCTGCACTATTTCTACTTCCTCCAGCAGGTTTTGGATTGGTCATTATCGCAATATCAGGTTTAGCGGGTTGGGAATGGGCGCAATTTATTGGCTGGCATTCTCAAGGTAAACGTATTGCGACAGGGATCGGTTTTGCTGCATTGTTAGTGATTATGCAGTTTTCTTTACCTAATTTTGACCACCTACTAGACACTCCAATGATAAAAAATGGTTTGTGGGCGGGTTTAATTTGGTGGGTAGCAGCAATTTTATTAGTTGTAAGTTATCCTAATTCAGCCAATATGTGGAAAAATTCAGTTTTTATTAAGCTATTGTTCGGTATATTGACGATTGTTCCTTTTTATTGTGGCATGATGGCGCTGCGTATGTTGGGTTATAACACTGACACTTATACAGGCGCATGGTGGTTACTGTATGTCATGTTATTAGTTTGGGCTGCTGACTCTGGTGCTTATGCTTTCGGGCGTTTAATCGGAAAACATAAAATGGCACCTAAAGTATCCCCAGGTAAAACCCTTGAAGGGTTAGTTGGTGGGTTGATTACGGCAGGTATTGCATCGTGGTTATTTACTTATTTTGCACCTGTGACTGAAGTCCCCAATAACTTGTTATTAATATCTGGCGTTGTTGTCATAGTATCCGTATTTGGCGACCTAGCAGAAAGCATGTTTAAACGTGTTTCAGGCATTAAAGACAGTAGCCAATTGATACCGGGGCATGGCGGTGTGCTTGATAGAATTGATAGTTTGACTGCGGCTATCCCAGTCTTTGCAGGATTGGTCTTTCTGATTTCTTCTGGCTTTAAACTATAAAGGTAAGTAATGGGTATCCTGTGGAATCTTGCCGCGTTTATTATCGTTTTAGGTATTTTAATTACGGTACATGAATTTGGGCATTTTTGGGTAGCTAGGCGCTGTGGTATTTATGTTGAGCGTTTTTCTATTGGCTTTGGAAAAGCAATTTGGCGCAAAATAGATAAACATGGCACTGAATTTGTTATCGCATGGATACCTTTGGGTGGCTATGTAAAAATGTTAGATGAAAGAGTTGCTGAGGTTGCACCTGAGCGCCGTCATCTTGCATTTAATAATAAAACAGTTGGCCAACGAGCTGCGGTTGTTGCCGCAGGACCTATTGCCAATTTTTTGTTAGCGATAGTCGCCTATTGGATAGTTTTTATGATAGGTGTTCCTGCATTAAAACCTATAATTGCAGACATTCGTCCGAATTCTATCGCAGAACAAGCAAAATTAACGCCCGGAATGGAACTAAAATCCGTTGCAGGTATCGAAACGCCTGATCAGAATGCAGTTCGTTTAGCGTTAGTTGGTCAAATTGGTGCCAAAGAGGTTTCATTCGTTGTTTCAGATCCAAATTCTCTTTCTGAGAGTGAGAATATACTGAATTTACAACAATGGAGTTTTGACCCCGAAAAACAAGATCCTATCTTGTCTCTAGGGATAATGCCTGTTGGCGCACGATTAGACTCAAAGATTATTGAAGTTACGGAAGGCTCCGCTGCTGAAAAAGCGGGTTTACAGGCAGGGGATCGTATCGTTAAAGTTGACGGTCAGCCAATTGATACATGGCATCCATTTACTTATTTTGTTCGACAAAGTCCAAATAAGGTCTTGGAGCTTCTTGTTGAACGTAACGGCTCCTCGTTGATGTTAAATATTACACCGACAGCTGTTGCACTGAAAGATGGTACTGAAGTTGGGCAAGTTGGTGCGCAATTGCAAATATTACCTCCTGATGAGCAATATTTGATAATGCAGCAATACAACCCATTTTCAGCTCTCTATGAAGCATCTGATAAAACATGGCAGTTGATGGGTTTAACTGTCAAAATGATTGGCAAGTTAGTCGTAGGTGACGTCAAATTAACTAACCTTAGTGGACCTGTTTCTATCGCGAAAGGCGCAGGAATGTCTGCTGATTCTGGTTTTATTTATTATTTGATGTTTATGGCGCTTATCAGTGTCAATTTGGGGATCATTAACTTGTTTCCCCTGCCTGTCCTAGATGGCGGGCACCTGCTTTTCCTGGTTATCGAGAAGATAAAGGGAGGGCCGGTATCTGAGCGTGTACAAGATTTCTGTTATCGTATTGGTATTATGGCACTGATGCTTTTAATGGGACTTGCACTTTTCAATGATTTCTCTCGCTTATAATTGGTAAGCAGGGACCGGTTAGGAAAACACAAAACAACGATGGCGATGAAAAAGTTGCTTATAGCGTCGCTGCTGCTGGGCAGCGCCACTGCATACGGTTCAGACGGATTCGTAGTTCAGGACATTCAATTTGAAGGTCTTCAACGCGTCGCCGTTGGTGCAGCATTACTGAACATGCCTGTCCGGGTTGGAGACTCGGTCGGTAATGATGATATCAGCCGAACTATCCGTTCATTATTTGCGACAGGAAACTTTGATGATGTTCGTGTCCTGCGTGACGGAAATACTCTGATTGTTCAAGTAAAAGAGCGTCCAACTATTGCCAGCATTACTTTCTCTGGTAACAAAGCAATCAAGGAAGAGATGCTAAAACAGAACCTTGATGCTTCTAACATTCGTATTGGTGAAACGCTTGACCGTACAATGCTAGCGAATATCGAGAAAGGGCTTGAAGATTTCTATTATAGTGTTGGTAAATATAATGCAACTGTAAAAGTGGTTGTTACACCTCTTCCTCGTAATCGTGTTGACTTAAAACTCGTGTTTGCAGAGGGTGTTTCAGCAACTATTCAGCAAATCAACATTGTTGGTAATAAAGCATTTTCTACGGCTGAGCTAGTTAACCGCTTCCAATTACGTGATGATGTTCCTTGGTGGAACTTAGCGGCTGATGAAAAATATCAGAAGCAAAAATTGGCTGGTGACTTAGAAACATTAAGAAGTTTCTATCTTGATCGTGGTTATGCACGTTTTGATATTGAATCGACGAATGTCAGTTTAACGCCAGACAAAAAAGGAATTTACATTACCATTAACCTGAAAGAAGGTGATAAATACACAGTAGAAAATACTGAGGTCAATGGTAATACAGCGGGTTACACTAAACAAATTGAAGAGCTTATCGAAATTGCACCTGGCTCTCTTTATAATGGCGCGCAAGTCACTAAAACAGAAAATGATATTAAAAATCTGTTAGGTCGTTATGGATATGCTTATCCTCGCGTTATGACAAACCCTGAAATTAATGATGAAAATAAAACCGTGAAACTGCATGTAAACGTAGATGCAGGAAACCGCTTCTATGTTCGTCAAGTCCGTTTCGCTGGTAATGACATCACTAAAGACTCTGTTTTACGTCGTGAAATGCGTCAAATGGAAGGTGCATGGTTAGGTAGCGATTTAGTTGAACAAGGTAAAGAGCGTTTAAATCGTTTAGGTTATTTTGAAACGGTTGAAACAGAAACTCAGCGTATTCCTGGTTCTCCTGATCAGGTTGATATCGTTTACCGCGTAAAAGAGCGTAACACAGGCTCCCTTAACTTTGGTGTCGGTTTCGGTACTGAAAGTGGTGTGAGCTTCCAAGTGGGTGTTACTCAAGATAACTGGTTAGGTACAGGTAACGCAGTTGCTATTAATGCGAGTAAAAATGATTACTCAACTTATGCAGAATTATCTGTGACTGACCCATACTTTACCGTTAATGGTGTGAGTTTAGGCGGTCGAGTTTTCTATAATGACTTCCGCGCTAATGATGCTGATTTATCAGGTTATACCAATAAATCTTATGGTCTAGATGGTACATTAGGCTTCCCAATTAATGAATATAACTCGGCACGTCTTGGCTTAGGCTATACTCATAATGGTCTGTCACGTATGGAACCGCAGGTTGCTATGTGGCGCTACCTAGAAAGTATGGGTGAAAATCCTGGCTTTGATAAACGTGAATCGTTTAACGCTGATGACTATACGGTCAGTCTGGGCTGGACATTTAATAACTTAAACAAAGGTTTCTTCCCAACCTCAGGTGCGAGAAGTAACTTAAGTGGACGTGTGACTATACCTGGCTCTGACAACAAGTACTATAAAGTTACTTGGGACGGTATGTACTATTACCCAATTAATGAGAAAGAGTCTTGGGTAACCTTACTTAAAGGGCGTTTAGGCTACGGCGATGGTTTAGGTGGTAAAGAATTACCATTCTATGAAAACTTCTATGCAGGTGGTTCTGGTACAGTTCGTGGTTTCCGTTCAAATAATATCGGCCCTAAAGCGATTTATTTGCAGAAAAAAGACGGTGTAGTATCACCAAAACCGGGTGAGCCATCTAGCGATGCTATCGGTGGTAACGCAATGGCGGTGGCAAGTTTTGAGCTGATCACTCCAACGCCATTTGTAGATGATAAATACTCATCTTCAGTCAGAACGTCTCTGTTTGTTGATGCAGGTACGGTGTGGGATACTAAGTGGAGTAGCACTAACTCAGCTTGGACAGCAGGTATGCCTGATTATAGCCGTGCAAGTGATATACGTGTTTCAACCGGTGTTGCGTTACAATGGTTATCTCCTTTAGGTCCGTTAGTATTCTCTTATGCTAAGCCAATAAAAGATTACGAAGGCGATAAATCAGAGCAATTCCAGTTTAATATTGGTAGAACGTGGTAGCGATGTAAGTAAAGTTGATGCCTGATTCACAATGCTGAAAAAGGCATCCGATTTCTGACAAAAAATTATTTTTGGTTTTAAGGAGTTTAATCGTGAAAAAATTGTTATGTGCCGCTGCCCTAGGAATGGCATTGACCATGTCAGCAGGTGTTCAAGCCGCAGATAAAGTAGGTGTTGTGAACATCGGTCAAGTTCTCCAACAAATTCCTAACCGTGATGCGGTAGAGAAACAATTGGAAAATGAATTCAAATCACGTGACACTGAATTGCAGAATTTAGGTAAATCATTACAGACAGCTGTTGAGAAATATCAAAAAGACGCACCAACGATGAATGCAACACAACGTGCAAATACAGAGAAAGATCTGGTTGCTAAACGTGAAGCATATGCACAAAAAGCACAAGCTTTTGAGCAAGACTTTAGCCGTCGTCAAGCTGAAGAACGCAATAAAATCATGAAACGTGTATTAGACGCTGTTGATGCAGTAGCGAAGAAAGAAGGCTATGATGTGATCCTTGATGCTAACACTGTACCTTATTTCGCAGATGGTAAAGATATTACTGCTCAGGTTCAAAAACAGGTTAAATAATAGATGTTTTCAATTCGATTAGCTGATCTTGCTCAGCAGTTGAATGCACAGTTACACGGCGATGGTGATATCACTATCGCCGGTCTTGCTTCAATGAGCCTAGCAAATAGCGAACAAATTACATTTCTTTCTGATAGTCGCTATCGTGAAAAATTAAGTGAATGTCAGGCTGCTGCCGTTGTATTAACAGAGGCTGATCTTCCGTTTTGTCCCGTTGCCGCACTTGTGGTGAAAAACCCGTATCTTGCCTATGCTCAAATGGCGCAGATTATGGATACAACACCGCAGCCAGCACAGGATATTCACCCAAGTGCTGTTATTTCTCCTGATGCTAAATTAGGAAAAAATGTATCAGTGGGTGCAAATGCCGTTATCGAATCTGATGTTATTCTTGGTGATAATGTTGTGATTGGTGCCGGTTGTTTTGTGGGTAAAAAAGCACATATTGGTGATAATAGCCGTTTATGGGCAAATGTATCTGTTTATCATGAAGTTATCATTGGTAAAGATTGTTTGGTTCAATCAGGTACTGTGATTGGTTCAGATGGTTTTGGTTATGCTAATGAACGTGGTAATTGGATCAAAATTCCACAATTAGGTTCAGTGGTGATTGGTGATCGCGTTGAAATCGGTGCATGTACTACAATTGACCGAGGCGCATTAGATAACACAGTTATCGGTAATGGTGTTATCATTGATAACCAGTGCCAAATCGCACATAACGTCATTATTGGTGATAATACCGCTGTTGCGGGTGGTGTCATCATGGCGGGCAGCCTGAAAATAGGTCGCTATTGTATGATTGGTGGAGCAAGTGTTATCAATGGTCACATGGAAATCTGTGATAAAGTCACGGTAACAGGTATGGGCATGGTAATGCGTCCTATCACTGAGCCGGGTGTTTATTCTTCAGGAATTCCACTGCAATCGAATAAAGCATGGCGTAAAACCGCAGCACTTGTGTTGCGAATTGATGAAATGCAAAAAAGGCTCAAGTCGCTTGAACGTCAAGTAGAAAGTAGCGACAAGTAACAATATACGTCATTGACGAATGTTACCCATTTTGCGACCTGCGGGTTAACTCACTTTTGAGTCACAGCAGGTCGTGTCATTATTAATTAGACTCAGTTTTATTAGACAGGAAGAGTATTGCAATGAGTGAGAATCATACTCTGCAAATCGAAGAAATTTTAGATTTACTTCCACACCGTTACCCATTCTTATTGGTTGATCGTGTCCTTGATTTTGAAGAAAAGAAATTTCTAAGAGCAGTAAAAAATGTATCTTTTAATGAGCCTTTCTTTCAAGGTCACTTTCCAGGGAAACCAATTTTCCCGGGCGTATTGATCCTCGAAGCCATGGCACAGGCAACGGGTATTTTAGCATTCAAAAGCGTAGGAAAGCTGGAACCTGGTGAACTCTACTATTTTGCTGCTATTGACGGTGCTCGCTTTAAACGTCCTGTCTTACCTGGGGATCAAATGATCCTAGAGGTAGAATTCATTAAAGAACGTCGTGGTGTTGCTCGCTTTAAAGGCGTCGCTAAAGTTGATGGGGAAATTGCTTGCGAAGCTGAAATGATGTGCGCTCGCCGCCGTGAGGTCTAGCCTATGATAGATAAATCCGCAGTAATTCACCCTTCCTCAATTATTGAAGAGGGTGCGGTAATTGGTGCTAATGTTCGCATTGGCCCTTTTTGCGTCATTGGTGCTAATGTTGAGATTGGTGAAGGTACTGATATTAAATCTCACGTTGTTATCAATGGGCATACTCGCATTGGCCGAGATAATCAGATTTATCAATTTACTTCTATCGGTGAAGTTAATCAGGATCTGAAATATCGTGGTGAACCAACACAAGTCATTATTGGTGATCGAAACCTTATTCGTGAAAGTGTGACTATCCACCGTGGAACCACCCAAGGCGGCAATATCACAAAAATTGGTAACGATAATCTGCTGATGATTAATACCCACGTCGCACATGATTGTATCATTGGTGATCGTTGTATTATTGCAAATAACGGCACACTAGGTGGTCACGTCACTTTAGGTGATTTTGTGATTATCGGTGGTATGAGCGCTGTTCATCAGTTTTGCCAAATTGGCTCTCATGTGATGGTCGGTGGATGTTCAGGCGTGGCACAAGATGTTCCTCCTTTTGTTATTGCACAAGGAAACCACGCGACGCCTTATGGGCTGAATATTGAAGGATTAAAGCGCAGAGGTTTTGCTAAAGAAGATCTTCATGCAATTCGTAATGCTTACAAAGTACTTTACCGTAATGGTAAAACACTGGAAGAAGCGCGTGAAGAGATTGAACAATTGGTTGCTGATAATAATAATCCGCATGTCAAACTGTTCAGTGATTTTCTGGAAAACTCAGCAAAATCTAACCGCGGTATCATTCGCTAATTAGGATATGACCTTGTCAGGCCAATTATCTACTACTCAGAGTCCGTTAGTTATCGGCTTAGTTGCTGGTGAAACGTCTGGTGATATCTTGGGCGCGGGATTAATCCGCGCTCTAAAACAAATGCATCCCAATGTTCGCTTTGTTGGCGTTGCTGGACCTCTTATGCAAGCTGAAGGTTGTGAAGCTTGGTATGAGATGGAAGAGCTTGCCGTCATGGGGATCGTTGAAGTTCTTGAACGATTACCTCGCTTATTAAAGATCAGAAAAGATCTCACCCAACGATTCTCAGAATTAAAACCTGATGTTTTCGTGGGGATCGACGCACCTGATTTTAATATCACTCTTGAAGGTCGCTTAAAGCAAAAAGGGATCAAAACTATCCACTATGTCAGTCCATCTGTGTGGGCTTGGCGTCAAAAACGTGTTTTCAAAATTGCTAAAGCGACAGATCTTGTCTTAGCTTTTCTACCTTTTGAAAAAGCGTTTTATGATAAGTATCAGGTTCCTTGTCGTTTTATTGGTCATACAATGGCTGATGCCATACCTTTAAATCCAGATAAAAAGGCTGCTCGTGAACATCTAGGGATAGCTGAAGAAACCCCTTGTTTAGCACTTCTTCCCGGTAGTCGTCATGCTGAAGTTGAAATGCTAAGTGCTGATTTTATAAAAACAGCGCAGTTACTAAAACAGCAGATCCCCACTCTTCATATTGTTGTGCCATTAGTTAATGCTAAGCGGCGAACTCAATTTGAACAGATATATCAAAATGTGGCACCAGAACTTGAAATACAACTTCTTAATGGGCAAGCAAGAGAAGCAATGATAGCCAGTGATGCGACATTGTTAGCATCTGGTACGGCTGCATTAGAATGCATGTTAACGAAATGCCCGATGGTTGTTGGCTATCGCATGAAGCCATTTACTTTCTGGTTAGCAAAAAGGTTAGTTAAAACGCCTTATGTCTCGTTACCTAATTTGTTAGCTGGCCGAGAAATTATCAAAGAACTATTGCAAGAAGAGTGTGAACCCTCAGCATTAGCACAACAACTTTTACCTCTTTTAACCGATGAAGAAAAAGTACGTCAATTAAAAGAGATATTTTTACAGCTACATAGTGACATTCGTTGTAATGCGGATGAACAAGCAGCAAATGCAGTATTAGAATTGGCAGAGAAATAATGGAATTTGTATATCCAAAAGCAAAGTTTATTGCTGGAGTTGATGAGGTTGGTCGAGGTCCATTAGTCGGCGCAGTCGTTACCGCTGCCGTTATTCTTGACCCAGCAAATCCAATTAAAGGATTAGCAGACTCCAAAAAGCTAACAGAAAAAAAACGTAATGCGCTTTATGACGAAATAAAAGAAAAAGCATTATGCTGGGCGATAGGCCGTGCAGAGCCTGAAGAAATTGATGAATTAAATATTCTTTGGGCAACCATGAAAGCAATGGAACGTGCTGTTGCGGGATTATCAATAACACCTGATATGGTCTTAATTGATGGTAATCGTTGCCCTAAATTACCGATGTCCTCTCAAGCAGTTATAAAAGGTGATAGTTTAGTTCAAGAAATTAGTGCAGCTTCTATTCTTGCTAAAGTGACTCGTGATAGAGAAATGGAAGAGTTAGATAAGCTTTACCCTGAATATGGTTTTGCTAAACATAAAGGGTATCCAACTGTTTTCCATATGGAAAAACTAGCCTTATTAGGGGCAACACCCTATCATCGAAAAAGTTTTGCGCCTGTAAAACGTGCTTTAAATTTAAAGTAATCCACAGAGTAATTAGACACTATGGCAGATCCTCGTTTTATCCATCTTAGGGTACACAGCGATTATTCAATGATCGATGGATTGGCAAAAACAGGGCCTCTTGTGAAGAAAGTGGCTTCGCTGGGAATGCCTGCTTTTGCGATTACTGATTTCACTAACTTATGTGGGTTAGTGAAATTTTATGGTGCTGCACATGGTGCTGGCATTAAACCTATCATTGGTGCTGATGTTTACCTTGAAACTGAATTATTAGGTGACGAATATGCTCATCTGACTATTCTTGCCCGTAATAATGTAGGCTACCAAAACCTCACTTTACTGATTTCAGAAGCTTATAAACACGGTTATGGTGCTGTTGGCCCGACAATTAAACAAGAGTGGTTAACAACCTATAAAGAAGGGCTATTGTTGCTTTCTGGCGGCAGAATGGGGGATGTGGGTAAATTTCTACTTCGTGGAAATCGCGCTTTAGTTGATCAGTGCCTTGAGTATTACCAAACTCATTTTCCCGATAGTTATTATCTAGAACTTATTCGTACCGGTCGTGCTGATGAGGAAACTTATCTTCATGAAGCAGTCGCTCTGGCTTCTGAAAAAGGTTTGCCTGTCGTTGCAACCAATGATGTCTGTTTTCTCGACAGTGATGATTTTGACGCACATGAAATTCGTGTCGCCATTCATGATGGTTTTACGTTATCTGATCCCAAACGCCCTAAGAATTATAGCCCTCAGCAATATATGCGCACAGAAGAAGAAATGTGTGAATTATTTGCTGATATACCTGAAGCATTAGAAAACAGTGTTGAAATCGCTAAACGCTGTAATGTCACGATCCGTTTAGGGGAATATTTTCTTCCACAATTCCCAACAGGGGATATGAGTACAGAAGATTTCCTTGTTAAAAAATCACAAGAAGGTTTAGAAGAACGTTTAGCCTTTTTATTTCCAGATCCTGAAGAACGACAAAAAAGACGCCCTGAATATGATGAACGTCTTGATATCGAGCTGAAAGTAATTAACCAGATGGGATTCCCTGGTTACTTCCTTATCGTGATGGAGTTTATTCAGTGGTCTAAAGATAACGGTGTTCCTGTTGGTCCGGGGCGAGGTTCTGGTGCGGGTTCACTAGTAGCTTATTCGCTGAAAATCACAGATCTTGATCCTCTTGAATTTGACTTACTTTTCGAACGTTTTCTTAATCCTGAACGTGTTTCGATGCCTGACTTTGACGTCGATTTCTGTATGGAAAAACGCGATAGAGTTATCGACCACGTTGCTGAAATGTATGGACGGGATGCAGTATCTCAGATCATTACATTTGGTACGATGGCGGCAAAAGCCGTTATTCGCGATGTTGGACGTGTTTTAGGGCACCCTTACGGTTTTGTTGATAGAATTTCAAAACTCGTTCCTCCTGATCCGGGGATGACGCTAGAAAAAGCGTTTGCAGCGGAACCTCAATTACCCGAAATTTATGAAGCCGACGAAGAGGTTAAATCTCTTATTGATATGGCTCGTAAATTGGAAGGGGTAACACGTAATGCGGGTAAGCACGCCGGTGGTGTCGTTATTTCACCAACGAAAATCACCGATTTTGCGCCACTTTATTGTGATGCAGAGGGAAATAACCCCGTTACACAATTTGATAAGAACGACGTTGAATACGCAGGTCTTGTTAAATTCGACTTCTTAGGTTTAAGAACACTAACCATCATTAACTGGGCATTAGAGATGATTAATGCCCGACGTGCTAAAAAATCACTCGAACCTGTTGATATTTCGGCGATCCCATTAACGGATCAGCGCAGTTTTGACATGTTGCAGCGTTCAGAAACAACCGCGGTATTCCAGTTGGAATCTCGTGGTATGAAAGATCTCATCAAACGCCTACGTCCTGACTGTTTTGAAGATATGATTGCACTTGTTGCCCTATTTCGTCCGGGGCCATTGCAGTCAGGCATGGTAGATAACTTTATTGACCGTAAACACGGTGTTGAAGAGATTTCATATCCTGATGTTAAGTGGCAGCATGAAAGTTTACAGCCAGTTCTAGAACCAACCTATGGTGTTATCCTATACCAAGAACAAGTTATGCAAATTGCACAGGTTCTTGCGGGATATACGCTAGGTGGCGCGGATATGTTACGACGCGCAATGGGTAAGAAAAAACCTGAAGAAATGGCAAAGCAACGCTCTGTTTTTGAAGAAGGTGCTATTAAAAACGGTGTCGATGGTGAGCTTGCTATGAGGATCTTTGACTTGGTGGAGAAATTCGCCGGTTATGGATTTAACAAATCACACTCAGCAGCGTATGCATTAGTTTCTTATCAAACATTATGGTTGAAAGCCCACTATCCAGCTGAATTTATGGCTGCTGTAATGACGGCAGATATGGATAACACTGAAAAAGTGGTGGGATTGGTTGATGAATGTTGGAGAATGGGCTTAAAGGTTCTTCCTCCTGATATTAATAGCGGTCTTTATCATTTCCACGTAAATGATGAAGGTGAAATCGTTTATGGTATTGGTGCCATTAAAGGTGTGGGTGAAGGGCCGATTGAAGCGATTGTAGAGGCGCGTCAGCAAGGCGGTCATTTTAAAGATATTTTTGATCTCTGTGCTAGAACAGAAACGAAAAAATTGAATCGCCGAGTGATGGAAAAACTGATAATGTCAGGCGCATTCGATAAGCTAGGGCCTCATCGTGCTGCTTTAATGTCTTCATTAGAAGATGCGTTAAAAGCCGCAGACCAACATGCCAAGGCTGAAGCAATAGGGCAATCGGATATGTTTGGTGTGTTAGCTGAAGCACCTGAGCAAGTTGAGCGTTCTTATGCCAATATACCTAAATGGTCAGACCAAGTTGTTTTAGAAGGTGAGCGAGAGACGCTAGGTTTATATTTAACTGGTCATCCGATCACACGTTATTTAAAAGAAATTGAACGATATGCGGCAGGAACACGTCTAAAAGATTTAGTGCCAACACCTCGTGGCCAAATGGTGAAGGTTGCAGGCTTAGTACTTGCTTCTAAAGTATTTACAACGAAACGTGGAAATCGGATCGGCGTTTGTACCTTAGATGATCGTTCAGGTCGCTTAGAAATTATGTTATTTTCTGATGCATTGGATAAATACCAACATTTATTAGAACAAGACAAGATTTTAATTGCTACTGGGCAGGTCAGCTTTGATGATTTCAATGGTGGGCTTAAAATGACAGTCCGCGAACTTATGGATATCAACGAAGCCCGTGAAAAATATGCACGAGGACTTGCTATCTCATTATCAGACAGGCAAATTAATGAGCAATTATTAAATCGTCTTCGCGGCGTTTTAGAACCTCATCGTTCAGGCACGATACCGGTTCATCTTTATTTTGAAAAGCATGATGCCTGCGCACGTTTACGATTTGGTGCGACTTGGCGTGTAACGCCAACAGATATGCTTTTAACGGATCTGCGAACTCTGCTGGGTAATGAGCAGGTAGAATTAGAATTTGACTAAAATAGGAATGTTATGAGTCTTAATTTTCTGGATTTTGAACAGCCAATTGCCGAGTTAGAAGCGAAAATTGATTCGCTAACCGCAGTTAGCCAACATGATGAAAAAATTGATATTAATATCGATGAAGAAGTTTCACGCTTAAGAGAAAAAAGCCTAGAGCTAACGCGTAAGATTTTTTCTGATCTTGGTGCATGGCAAGTAGCACAACTTGCACGTCATCCATTAAGACCTTACACACTGGATTATATTCATCGTATCTTTACTGATTTCCAAGAATTAGCAGGCGACCGTGCTTATGCTGATGATAAAGCCATTGTTGGTGGTATCGCTCGTTTAGATGGTCGTCCAGTGATGGTTATTGGGCACCAAAAAGGGCGTGAAACGAAAGAGAAAATCCGCCGTAACTTTGGTATGCCAGCGCCAGAAGGCTATCGCAAAGCGCTTCGTTTAATGGATATGGCGCAACGTTTTAATCTTCCTATTATCACTTTTATTGATACTCCAGGTGCTTATCCTGGTGTTGGTGCTGAAGAGCGCGGTCAATCAGAAGCGATTGCACGTAACTTACGTGAAATGTCACGCTTTGGTGTGCCAATCATCTGTACTGTTATTGGCGAAGGTGGTTCTGGTGGCGCTCTAGCGATTGGTGTTGGTGATAAAGTCAATATGCTGCAATACAGCACCTATTCTGTTATTTCACCAGAAGGTTGTGCATCTATTCTTTGGAAAAGCGCTGATAAAGCACCATTAGCTGCAGAAGCGATGGGTATCACTGCAAACCGTTTAAAAGAGCTTAAGCTGATTGATACGGTTATTCCTGAGCCTTTAGGTGGCGCGCATCGTCACTATGATGAAATTGCAGCATCTTTAAAAGCACAAATTAAAGCTGATTTAGACGAGTTAGATGCATTTGAATCAGAAGAACTAACAAATCGTCGCTACCAACGTTTAATGGAATACGGTTACTGCTGATAGCGTCATTTGATTCAAAAAATAAAAGAAAGCCTCATGTTGATAACATGAGGTTTTTTTTGTCTCTAAAAACTATCATTATTGAGACAATAAAATGAGGTTATATTAACTATAATATATTAAATATCAATACGTTAAGTTGATCTCAAAAACAATATTAATTCGCTTTTTTACTAAAAGAATAATCAACCCTATCTATTATTTTATAGAGTCATTTACTTCTTTTGTGAGGAAAAAGCGATGATATCGTTTAAAGATAAAGTTGGGATAATTACAGGTGGTAATAGCGGGATTGGATTAGCTTCTGCGGAAAAGTTTTTATCCTTAGGTGCATCAGTTGTTATCACTGGCAGTAATTTAACGCGAGGGCAAAAAGCAGAAAAATACCTAAAAGAAAAAGGGCTTTCGGGTGAATTTATTCAAATGGATGTGAAAAGTGAAAAAGAGAACGAACAACTCATTGATTATGTGGTAAATAAATATGGGCGGCTGGATTTCATCTTTGCTAATGCGGGTGTTTTAACTGATAACATCGCAGATAAATTAGAATATGAAAAATGGAAAGGGGTATTAGACGTTAATCTTAATGGGCTTTTTCTGATTAACCGTGCAGCAATTCAATATTGGCTGAAAAATGAACTATCAGGCGCAATTGTTAATTGTAGCTCGATTTGTTCCTTTGTTGGTCAACACGCGTTTCCCGCTTATTGTGCATCAAAAGGGGGAATTAAATTACTGACACAAACACTTGCTATTGATTATGCAAGCAAAGGTATTCGTGTTAATGCGGTTTGTCCCGGGTATATTGATACCCCTTTATTAGATGGACGTGAACTAGATAAGCAAAAATTGACGGCATTGCACCCGATTGGTCGTCTTGGTACACCAGAAGAAGTGGCTAATGTTGTGGTATTTTTGGCTAGTGATGCCGCTTCGTTTGTCACTGGAGCTTCTTATTTGGTCGATGGTGGTTTTACGGCATAAATCATGTTTATTTAAGGCAGAATGATGTTTATTCTGCCTTATTTTCCTTCATTAGTGATACAACGTCTTAAATCTCGCATTCATTTTTCAGGATCGCGTTGTATTCGTGCAAAATCGGGTAGAAAGGCTTAACATAATCATCTGAATTCACTGATAAATGACCATACAATGAAACAGGAATACAACTTACTCCTTAAAGAAATCAAACAACAAATTGATCCTTACACTAAAATTTTGGTGGGTTTTAGTGGCGGTGTAGATTCCACTGTTTTATTACAAGGGCTTGTACGTTTACGTGATGAATACCAATTACCTTTAGAATTAACGGCTATCTATATTCATCATGGATTAAATATCAAAGCAGATGATTGGCTTGCCCACTGTGAACAATGCTGTCAGCAATGGCATGTCGATTTTATCAGTGAAAAAGTGAACGTAGATCCTAAAGCGGGAGGGCTTGAAAATGGTGCAAGAGAGGCGCGTTATCAAGCTTTTCGCCGATATTTACAGCCACAACAAGTGTTAGTGACAGCTCAACACCAAGATGATCAAGCTGAAACTTTTTTACTGGCTTTAAAGCGAGGCAGTGGTCCTGCGGGGCTTTCTTCAATGCCTGCCAAAATGGTGTTTGAGAAGAGTTATTTACTGCGCCCATTACTCAATATTACTCGTGAGCAAATTGAATTTTATGCTACTGAACAAGGACTTGACTGGATAGAAGACGATAGTAATCAAGATGATCGTTATGATCGCAATTTTTTACGATTACGTGTTATGCCCTTGCTCGCTCAACGTTGGCCTCACTTTTCACAAGCGGTAACTCGAAGTGCTGCATTGTGTGGTGAACAAGAAGCACTATTAGATGAACTATTAGATTCTGAACTTAATGCCTTAATGGACAGTGAGCGCAGCTTAGATATTAATCAACTTACCCATTGTAGTGTTATAAAGCGCAATGCTTTACTGAGGCGCTGGTTTGCTAAACACAATAAAACCATGCCATCAAGGCAGCAAATTTTACGATTATGGCAAGAAGTTGTTTTAGCAAAAGAAGATGCAGAGCCTCGATTACAATTTTATCAAGATGAAGTTAGACGTTATAAACAGCGCCTTTATCTAGTTCCAATCATTAAAGAGCCTGTTGATCATGCTATTGAGTGGTCGCTCAAGGAGCCTTTATGTTTACCTAATGGATTAGGCGTTTTATCACTTGTCTCCGAAACAGGCAAAAACACTGTCAGAAAGCCTTCGCGTGATGAAAAAGTCACAGTACGTTTTGGTTTAACACAAGCATCTTTGCGTATTGTAGGGCGAGCGCGCGCTCGACATAGTAAAAAGATTTGGCAAGAGCTTGACGTTGCACCTTGGCGTAGAACTCGGATTCCTTTGATTTATTATAATGATACGTTGATTGCAGCTATTGATACATTTGTTACTTTTGAGGGAAAAGCAACATCAGAACACGCTATTACTATTGAGTGGCGAAAGGCTCATGAATGAACAACCGCCGGTTGGCGGTTGTTCTTTATTCGGTTATTCCGATTTTATAATGATTGTCCCAAGTTCGGGATGAGAAAAACTGGCAATAACATCCAGTCGTAAATCTTTAGAGCCTTCAGACGTTTTGACTTTTAGGTATTCAACTTTTTTGCTTAAGAAAAGATCATCCGCGACACCTTCAATAAGCTCACCATCATGGAGTTCTATATGGAGCGTTAAACCACGCTGGCATGCTAACTCCAGATATTCGTAATCATCACAGTTAATTGGTTGATATTCTGTATTTGTTGACATATTCCCTCACCACTCTTTCGTGGCGGTGTTGCCGCCAGTGAATAATTCAGAATAAAATCATTATGCTGTTATTCGATGTGAGCACAATAGTTATTGTAATAATTTTCTGAAATAGTTCTTTATTCGAAGTGATTTAAGAAATAATTAACAATTATGGGTGCATTTATCTTAAAGCTTGTTTTATTGCCCCTTTTTATTTTAAAAAATGTTAGAATCAAATAGAGAATGATTTATTAAAAAGTACCCAGAATGTAGGGAGTCGATGATGGGGAAAAAATTTTTATTTGCAGCCGTTGCTGCTGGGTTATTTGTATTGTCAGGTTGCCAAAATAATATTGGCTTATCACTTGATGGAAAAATTGTAGACCAAACTTACAACAGTATTCTGCCTTGTGCCGATTGCTCTGGTATCGACACGACAATTCTTGTTAATCAAGATGGCTCTTATGTTATGGAGCAAAGCTATCAAGGTTCACCTGATGATAAACGTAGTTTCTTTGAATCAGGAACTTGGGTATTAGGTAAAGATAAGCTGACGTTGACTAATAGCTATGGTGAGAAGAGCTATTATTTACCTCACGAAGATAAATTAGTTATGCTTGATATTGATGGCAACGTTATTAATTCAGAACTAAATTATACTTTAGCTAAGGTTCAGCCTAAGCAACTTGCTGGTGAATTTACCTATTTTGCCGATGCTGGTACGTTTAAAGATTGCCAATCAGGGCGTGTTTACGCAGCCAGTGGTATTGAATTGGAAAAAGGCTATTTTTTAACCGGCGTTGATGGTGGAACACCTGTTTACCTCGAAGTTAATGGCTATTACAGTATTCGTCCTTCAATGGAAGATGGTCAATATGACCAAGCATTAGTGGTTACAGATGATAAACCGCGCTTTAATCGCCATGGCTCTTGTGCAAATCATCGTGGTGGCAGAAGCTAAGTTTTAGTTATCCTATTACTAATAAAAAAACCCGCTTTTGCGGGTTTTTTGTTGCTCAATGAAGCCTCTTAACATCAAGAGGCCTAATGATTAAGCGAGTTGCTCTTTGATAAAGGCAACAACATCGTCAACATTAATCAGTGATTTATCATCACTACGACGCGCTTTATATTCGATTTGGTTGTTGTCTAAGTTACGATCACCAATCACGATCGTGTGTGGAATACCGATAAGTTCCATATCAGCAAACATCACACCCGGACGTTCTTTACGATCATCAAACAGCACATCAATACCGTGAGCGCGTAATTCGTCATAAAGTTTGTCAGCGACTTCTTTAACACGATAAGAACGATGCATATTCATTGGTAAAATAGCAACTTGGAAAGGTGCAATCGCATCTGGCCAAATAATACCGCGAGCATCATGGTTTTGTTCAATAGCGGCAGCAACAATACGCGTTACACCGATACCATAACAACCCATAGTAACGATTTGGTTATGACCTTCTTCGTTTTGTACGGTTGCTTTTAATGCTTCTGAATATTTTGTGCCAAGTTGGAAGATATGACCAACTTCAATACCACGCTTGATTAACAACGTTCCTTTACCGTCTGGGCTTGGATCGCCTTCAACAACATTACGGATGTCAGCAATTTCAGCAACCGGTAGGTCACGCTCCCAATTGATACCAAAATAGTGTTTACCATCAACGTTTGCGCCTGCACCGAAATCACTCATTACAGAGACAGAACGATCCATAATAACTGGCAGTGGCAGATTAACAGGGCCTAATGAACCAGGACCAGCATTGACAGCTTGGCGAATTTCAGCTTCGGTTGCGAAAGTTAAAGGTGCTGCAACGATAGCGCATTTTTCTGCTTTAACTTCATTCAGTTCGTGATCGCCACGGACTAATAATGCAACTAATGGGTAACCGCTTTCTTTTGTACCATGAACAATCAGTGTTTTAACTGTTTTTTCAATTGGTAGATTGAATTGTTCAACTAATTCAGCAATCGTTTTAGCGTTTGGAGTATCTACTAAACGTAATTCTTCTGTTGCAGCAGCTCGTGGAGTTGCAGGCATTACTGCTTCTGCTAATTCGATATTGGCTGCATAGTCAGAGCCAGTAGAGAAAACGATATCATCTTCACCGCTGTCTGCTAAAACTTGGAACTCATGAGAGGCATTACCACCGATAGAGCCTGTATCTGCAAGGACTGGACGGAAATCTAAACCAATACGTGAGAAAATTTTGCTGTAAGCTTCGTACATTCTGTCGTAAGTCTCTTGTAAAGACTCTTGAGAGATATGGAAAGAGTAAGCATCTTTCATGATAAATTCACGAGAACGCATAACACCAAAACGAGGGCGTACTTCGTCGCGGAATTTAGTTTGAATTTGATATAAGTTCAGTGGAAGTTGTTTGTAAGAGGTAATTTCATTACGAACAATATCAGTAACAACTTCTTCATGAGTGGGGCCTAAAACAAATGGGCGCTCGCCTCTGTCTGAAAAACGCAGTAATTCAGGGCCATACTGTTCCCAACGACCACTTTCTAGCCATAAGTCAGCGGGTTGAACAACGGGCATTGAAATCTCAAGTGATCCCGCATTGTCCATCTCTTCACGAACAATTTTTTCAATTTTTCTTAGAACACGAACCCCTGTCGGCATCCAATCATAAAGACCAGAAGCGAGTTTACGGATCATGCCTGCGCGAAGCATAAGTTGATGGCTGACAATTTCTGCATCAGCAGGTGTCTCTTTTAAAGTAGAGAGCAAATAGTGGCTAGTACGCATTATTAGGTTCCATTAGAACAAAAATACTTAGGCTGACTGTCACGCCAGTCTACATCAATATAATTAGAGAAAGACTCTAGAGCGTGTTGATCTTTGCTGCTTATTTTTACAGCAAAAGAAATTTATAAAACAAGCAACATATTCAACTATTTTGGGTTTGGGCATTGATTGATATTAACAATGACCACTTAAAAATAAAAACAGCCTTACGGGTTCGATTAAAAGACATTTCACTCATTTTATTCTGCGTTGAGAGGCGCTAGCCTAGTTCACTAGGCGGCGAGCCTCTCTCCTTGCCTAAAATGCTTTTAATTCGAATAAAAATCGACCATCAAAGGTCAACACGCTCTAGTCTACCAGTGACTTAGGTCTGCCAAAAGGGGCAAAGCATTTTTTTCAATCTGATTTGTCTAAAGACATGAGAATGACTCTCAGATTAGATTATTCATGATAGCAATATCAATGAAGATAATAGCAAGTTACCGCGGTTCTACACTAAGAACAAGTGTCTGTTGCCCATTGACTTGCCAGCGAACATTAAATTCGAGTAAGTGTACCGCATAAATTCTATCACTTTGTTCTCCCTTTTTATAAGCAGGACGAGGATCTTGCTGTAATACTTGGGTAATAAAGCGTGAAAGATGAGGGTATTCACTTGCATGCTGTTGCAGTTGTTCTGATGCAATCTGTGAAAAGAAAACAGGCATTTCGTTATTAGGAGCTTCTTGTGCAAACCCTGCAATCGCATTTGGGCGAGACTCTGCAAACGGTAAATAAGGTTTGATATCAAGAATAGGAGTGCCATCCACTAAATCAAGGCTACCTAATTCTAAAATGACAGACTGATCCGCGGTATTTACTTTTTTCAATTCAACCAATGACATACCAATTGGATTGGGGCGAAAAGTTGAACGAGTTGCAAAGACACCCATTTTGGCGTTTCCGCCTAATCTTGGGGGGCGAACGAGAGGGCGCCAACCTTGTTGTGCTGTTTGATGGAAAACAAAGATCAACCAAAGGTGACTAAATTGCTCTAAGCCTCGAACGGCATCAGGGTGATTATAAGGTGTGTGCAGAATAAGTTGACCGCCGCCATCCTGGATTAATCCAGGTTGGCGTGGAACGGCAAATTTTTCTTTATAAGGGCTAGAAATATACCCTATAGGATTCATTTGGTAGGTATTCATTTTGTAATGAGTAGCGCTGTGCCTTCACAAATAGCAGATTGATAGCAGCCTAAGCCTGTGACAATTTGGCATTCATGCAACAAAACGGCATTCGCATTTTTGTAAGCTGCTTTTGTTGCCATTCTTTTTTTAGCAATAGGTAAACTTGCTGGTGGATCTTGTAATGTTTGACGACAAGACTCGCCAGCGACAATACCAAGATCTTTAAAAGGCGCACCTAAAAGGTCTTCTGTTTTTTCAACAATACGCACTGAAGGTAAAGTCTGTGATCTTGGTTTTTGTGGTTGTCCTGGTTTATTTAAACGCATATCCGTAAACTTAGACTGATCAACATCAGATGATTTCTGCATTGAACAGCCTGTCATAAACAGCGCCATGATGCCAAGAAGTAGCAAGCGCATGTGCATGGGTTATATCCTCTTTATTATTGTCTATATATACAAAATTTAAACGGCACTAATTTAATGCAATTTAGCCAAGTAAAAAAGAGAAAGGCGAACATTTGTTCGCCTTTTTTATGATTAAGCTAAATATTAGCGTATTACCAACCTTTAACTGCACCACCGTTGAAGATTTTATTTGCTGCGCTATCCACTTCATCTGTTTGATAGGCTTGGATAAACTTCTTCACATTCTCGCTGTCTTTATTATCTTCACGAGCAACAATGATATTTACGTAAGGTGAGTCTTTATCTTCAACAAAAATACCATCTTTTGCAGGCGTTAAGTTAACTTGGCTTGCATAAGTGGTGTTGATTACCGCTAAATAGATTTTCTGATCATCTAATGAACGTGGTAGCTGAGGTGCTTCTAATTCTACTAATTTTAGATTTTTAGGATTTTCAATAATATCTAAAGATGTCGGTAATAAGCCTACACCGTCTTTTAATTTAATTAATCCTACTTTTTCTAATAACAGCAGTGAACGACCTAAGTTAGTTGGATCGTTAGGGATGGCCACTTGAGCGCCATCAGGTAAATCAGCTAAATCAGTAATTTTTTTAGAGTAACCCGCGATAGGATAAATAAACGTATTTCCTACAGCAGTAATCTTGAAATTACGATCTTTAATTTGCTGATCCAAATAAGGTTTGTGTTGAAATGCGTTAAGATCGATATCCCCGCGGCTTAATGATTCATTAGGCATTACGAAGTCATTGAAAGTAACGAGTTCTACATCAAGACCATATTTATCTTTAGCAACTTGTTTTGCTACTTCAGCAACTTGTTGCTCAGAGCCAGAAATAACACCAACACGAATATGGTTTGGATCTTTTTCTTTTTCACCACAACCCGCTAATGCTAATGCACCAATTAAAGCACTTACGACTGCGAGCGATTTAAATTTCAATGACATACATTTACCCTTATTTGATCTGTTAATTAAAAGGTTTCGATTTAATAATTGAAACCTTTAATCTAATTATTTATGTGTTGTCAGCTTCACTAAGCGATCGCCGAAAAACTGAATGATGAAAACAAGAATAACGAGTAGAACAATCACAATATTCATTACAGTTGCATTATAGCCAACGTAACCATATTGATAGCCAATTTGACCTAAACCACCTGCACCAACTGCACCACCCATTGCCGAGTAACCCACTAATGTAATTAGTGTAATGGTTGCAGCGTTAATCAAGCCTGGTAAAGATTCTGGTAATAAAATTTTCTTAATAATTTGCATTGGTGTTGCACCCATAGAACGAGATGCTTCAATTAATCCTTGTGGGATTTCCAATAGTGTATTTTCGACCATACGGGCAATAAAAGGTGCTGCGGCAACAGTTAATGGCACGATGGCTGCTTGCAAACCAATAGATGTTCCTACAACCAAGCGGGTGAAAGGGATCATCCATACAAGTAAGATAATAAAAGGGATAGCCCTAAAAATATTCACAAGTGCTGAAATAACACGATAGGCAGGTGGATTTGCCATAATTTGTTCAGGACGAGTGACATAAAGTAAAACACCAAGTGGTAGCCCGATAACAAAACCAAAGAAGCCTGAAACGAAGGTCATGACTAAGGTTTCCCAGATCCCACTAATTAATAAATAAACCATTCCTTCAGACATAACCGAGAACCTCTACTTTCACATGATGCTCTTCTAAAAACGCAATCGACTTTTCAGTATTACCATTCTTACCGTGTAACTCAGCTAACATCACGCCAAACTTCACACCGCCGGCATAGTCCATTTGTGAACTTAATATATTAATATCTGCGTCAAAACGACGAGCAACAATGGACATTAATGGTGCATCAACGGATTGACCGTTAAATTCAAGTTTCAATAATGGGAATAAACCTTCTTCCCACTCTGGCTTCAGACATTCTTTGTAATCTTCAGGAATATCCAATTGTAATGTTGATTGGATAAAAGCCTGAGAAACAGGTGTTTTTGGATGAGAGAAAACTTCACTCACTGCATCACTTTCAACTAATTCACCACCACTTATTACTGCAACCTGATCACAAATGCGTTTTACAACGTCCATTTCATGAGTGATTAATAAAATGGTAAGACCTAAACGACGGTTAATGTCTTTGAGTAATTCTAAAATAGAACGTGTTGTTGCTGGATCAAGAGCGCTCGTTGCTTCATCACACAATAAAACGTTTGGTGAATTTGCTAATGCGCGTGCAATTGCAACACGTTGCTTTTGCCCACCAGATAAGTTTGCTGGGTAATACTCTTTCTTATCTGACAAACCAACTAATTCAAGTAATTCATTAACGCGCTTATTAATTTCAGCGCGAGGTGTACTATCCAGTTCTAATGGCAGTGCCACATTATCAAACACTGTACGAGAAGACAGTAGGTTGAAATGTTGGAAAATCATACCAATGCCACGACGTGCTTTTGTTAATTCTTTATCAGATAACTTAGTTAGATCACGACCATCAACAAGCACTTCTCCTGAAGTTGGTTTTTCTAACATGTTCACACAACGTATAAGTGTACTTTTACCCGCTCCTGACGATCCGATAACACCAAAAATCTGCCCTTGTGGCACATGCAGGTTAATGTTTGATAGCGCTTGTATGGAACGCTCTCCCTGCTTAAACACTTTGTTTATATTCGTCAGTTTAATCATGTTTTTCTTTATATAAGTAGATATGGGACATAAAGACTATTCTGCCCGAGTTAAAATAGATGTTAAGGCGTCTAGACGTCTAAGTCAATAAAAAAGAGTTGAAGAGTAATAAAGAAAGAAAGCCGTGGATATCATTCTCTATATAAGAAAAAACATGCGATACTAATAAAAATATCTAAATGGAGTAATGCTGTGAGCAAGGGGATTTCTGCGATTTTTTTAGATCGCGATGGAACTATTAATATAGACCATGGTTATGTGTCTGAAATTGATAACTTTGAATTTATCGATGGCGTGATTGAGGCAATGGCTGAATTAAAAGCTATGGGATATGCCTTGGTACTTGTGACTAATCAATCGGGCATTGGTCGTGGTTATTATAGTGAGGATCAATTTTTACATCTAACAGAGTGGATGGATTGGTCTTTGGCAGATAGAGGTGTTGATTTAGATGGTATCTATTATTGTCCTCATCATCCTGATGCTACTGTAGAAGAATATAAGAAAGAATGTGATTGTCGCAAACCAGCCTCAGGTATGTTTATGGATGCAAAAGCACAATTAAACATCGATATGGCTTCTTCTTATATGGTTGGTGATAAAAAAGAAGATATGTTGGCAGCAAAAACTGCGGGAGTGGGTCATAAAATTCTTGTTCGCACTGGAAAAGAGATAACTGAAGAGGCACAACAGTGTGCAGATTTTGTTCTCGATAGCCTTGCAGACTTGCCAAAATGGCTAAAAAACCACAAAAAATAGGCACTTCGTTTAATTTACCAACAAACGAATATTTTTTTTAAAAAAAACTATTGCCAGCCTCAGAAAACTCCCTATAATGCGTCCTCGTTGTCACGGCACAGGGCGCTAAGCGAACTGACTGAGACAACGAAGAGAAAAGAAAAAAGTTTGAAAAAACTCTTGACTCTTCAGAGGAATAACGTAATATACGCCTCCTCGCAACAACGCAGAAGACCGGAAACGGCAGCGAAAGTTGCACTGCTCTTTAACAAATTATCAGACAATCTGTGTGGGCACTCGCAGAGACGATATCTTCTAAAATATTAGATGTATCAAGTCTTGAAGAGTGAACAACAAAAGTAAATTCATTTATGAATAGCTAAGTTTTCGATTTCTTTGAGCATCAAACACTTTTAATTGAAGAGTTTGATCATGGCTCAGATTGAACGCTGGCGGCAGGCCTAACACATGCAAGTCGAGCGGTAACAGGAGAAAGCTTGCTTTCTTGCTGACGAGCGGCGGACGGGTGAGTAATGTATGGGGATCTGCCCGATAGAGGGGGATAACTACTGGAAACGGTAGCTAATACCGCATGACGTCTACGGACCAAAGCAGGGGCTCTTCGGACCTTGCGCTATCGGATGAACCCATATGGGATTAGCTAGTAGGTGAGGTAATGGCTCACCTAGGCGACGATCTCTAGCTGGTCTGAGAGGATGATCAGCCACACTGGGACTGAGACACGGCCCAGACTCCTACGGGAGGCAGCAGTGGGGAATATTGCACAATGGGCGCAAGCCTGATGCAGCCATGCCGCGTGTATGAAGAAGGCCTTAGGGTTGTAAAGTACTTTCAGCGGGGAGGAAGGTGATAAAGTTAATACCTTTATCAATTGACGTTACCCGCAGAAGAAGCACCGGCTAACTCCGTGCCAGCAGCCGCGGTAATACGGAGGGTGCAAGCGTTAATCGGAATTACTGGGCGTAAAGCGCACGCAGGCGGTCAATTAAGTCAGATGTGAAAGCCCCGAGCTTAACTTGGGAATTGCATCTGAAACTGGTTGGCTAGAGTCTTGTAGAGGGGGGTAGAATTCCACGTGTAGCGGTGAAATGCGTAGAGATGTGGAGGAATACCGGTGGCGAAGGCGGCCCCCTGGACAAAGACTGACGCTCAGGTGCGAAAGCGTGGGGAGCAAACAGGATTAGATACCCTGGTAGTCCACGCTGTAAACGATGTCGATTTAGAGGTTGTGGTCTTGAACCGTGGCTTCTGGAGCTAACGCGTTAAATCGACCGCCTGGGGAGTACGGCCGCAAGGTTAAAACTCAAATGAATTGACGGGGGCCCGCACAAGCGGTGGAGCATGTGGTTTAATTCGATGCAACGCGAAGAACCTTACCTACTCTTGACATCCAGAGAATCCTTTAGAGATAGAGGAGTGCCTTCGGGAACTCTGAGACAGGTGCTGCATGGCTGTCGTCAGCTCGTGTTGTGAAATGTTGGGTTAAGTCCCGCAACGAGCGCAACCCTTATCCTTTGTTGCCAGCACGTAATGGTGGGAACTCAAAGGAGACTGCCGGTGATAAACCGGAGGAAGGTGGGGATGACGTCAAGTCATCATGGCCCTTACGAGTAGGGCTACACACGTGCTACAATGGCAGATACAAAGAGAAGCGACCTCGCGAGAGCAAGCGGAACTCATAAAGTCTGTCGTAGTCCGGATTGGAGTCTGCAACTCGACTCCATGAAGTCGGAATCGCTAGTAATCGTAGATCAGAATGCTACGGTGAATACGTTCCCGGGCCTTGTACACACCGCCCGTCACACCATGGGAGTGGGTTGCAAAAGAAGTAGGTAGCTTAACCTTCGGGAGGGCGCTTACCACTTTGTGATTCATGACTGGGGTGAAGTCGTAACAAGGTAACCGTAGGGGAACCTGCGGTTGGATCACCTCCTTACCTAAGAGATACGTGTTATGTGTAGTGCTCACACAGATTGTCTGATGAAGAACGAGCAAAAGCGCGTCTGCGAAGCTGACTGAAGTCCCCTTCGTCTAGAGGCCTAGGACACCGCCCTTTCACGGCGGTAACAGGGGTTCGAATCCCCTAGGGGACGCCAATTGCGCGGTATGAGTGAAAGGCGTACCACACTATAGTCTGATGAGAATCAGAGAATAGTTAAGATAATTCGTGTGAGTTATTTTACCTATTATGCTCTTTAACAATCTGGAACAAGCTGAAAAATTGAAAACAAATCAATATATCACCGAGGTATATTGATGAGTCTCTCAAAATCTCAAATCTGAATGTAATCTTCAGAAGAAGGATATGCGAGCCAAATGATTTCAAGGCGGACAGCGCACAGCAAGCGCAGCATACATTAGTATGTGAGCATTGCGAGCACTGCCCAACACAGAAATCATGAAGCGTAGCAATCCGTTTTAGAAGACACCTTCGGGTTGTGAGGTTAAGCGAATAAGCGTACACGGTGGATGCCTAGGCAATCAGAGGCGATGAAGGACGTGCTAATCTGCGATAAGCGTCGGTAAGGTGATATGAACCGTTATACCCGACGATTTCCGAATGGGGAAACCCAATATCCAATGGATATTATCATTAACTGAATACATAGGTTAATGAAGCGAACCGGGAGAACTGAAACATCTCAGTACCCCGAGGAAAAGAAATCAACCGAGATTCCCCTAGTAGCGGCGAGCGAACGGGGAACAGCCCAGAGTCTTAATCAATAGCAGCATCAGGAGAACGGTCTGGAAAGTCCGGCAGTAAAGGGTGATAGCCCCGTATCTGAAGATGCTGTTATTGTGAACTCGACGAGTAGGGCGGGACACGTGTTATCCTGTCTGAATATGGGGGGACCATCCTCCAAGGCTAAATACTCCTGATTGACCGATAGTGAACCAGTACCGTGAGGGAAAGGCGAAAAGAACCCCGGCGAGGGGAGTGAAAAAGAACCTGAAACCGTGTACGTACAAGCAGTAGGAGCCTCTTCGTGAGGTGACTGCGTACCTTTTGTATAATGGGTCAGCGACTTATATTCTGTAGCAAGGTTAACCGTATAGGGGAGCCGTAGGGAAACCGAGTCTTAACTGGGCGAATGAGTTGCAGGGTATAGACCCGAAACCCGGTGATCTATCCATGGGCAGGTTGAAGGTTGGGTAACACTAACTGGAGGACCGAACCGACTAATGTTGAAAAATTAGCGGATGACTTGTGGATGGGGGTGAAAGGCCAATCAAACCGGGAGATAGCTGGTTCTCCCCGAAAGCTATTTAGGTAGCGCCTCGTGAACTCATCTTCGGGGGTAGAGCACTGTTTCGACTAGGGGGTCATCCCGACTTACCAACTCGATGCAAACTGCGAATACCGAAGAATGTTATCACGGGAGACACACGGCGGGTGCTAACGTCCGTCGTGAAGAGGGAAACAACCCAGACCGCCAGCTAAGGTCCCAAAGTCATGGTTAAGTGGGAAACGAAGTGGGAAGGCTCAGACAGCCAGGATGTTGGCTTAGAAGCAGCCATCATTTAAAGAAAGCGTAATAGCTCACTGGTCGAGTCGGCCCGCGCGGAAGATGTAACGGGGCTAAACCATGCACCGAAGCTGCGGCAGCGACACTATGTGTTGTTGGGTAGGGGAGCGTTCTGTAAGCCTGCGAAGGTGTACTGTGAGGTATGCTGGAGGTATCAGAAGTGCGAATGCTGACATAAGTAACGATAATGCGGGTGAAAAACCCGCACGCCGGAAGACCAAGGGTTCCTGTCCAACGTTAATCGGGGCAGGGTGAGTCGACCCCTAAGGCGAGGCTGAAAAGCGTAGTCGATGGGAAACGGGTTAATATTCCCGTACTGGTGGTAACTGCGATGGGGGAACGGAGAAGGCTAGGTTGTCCGGGCGACGGTCGTCCCGGTTCAAGCATGTAGGCAGAGTGATTAGGCAAATCCGGTCACTTAATGCTGAGGTGTGATGACGAGCCACTAAGGTGGTGAAGCAATTGATGCCCTGCTTCCAGGAAAAGCCTCTAAGCTTCAGGTTACCAACAATCGTACCCCAAACCGACACAGGTGGTCAGGTAGAGAATACTCAGGCGCTTGAGAGAACTCGGGTGAAGGAACTAGGCAAAATGGTGCCGTAACTTCGGGAGAAGGCACGCTGGCGGTAAGTGAAGTCCCTTGCGGACGGAGCCGAAGCCAGTCGAAGATACCAGCTGGCTGCAACTGTTTATTAAAAACACAGCACTGTGCAAACACGAAAGTGGACGTATACGGTGTGACGCCTGCCCGGTGCTGGAAGGTTAATTGATGGGGTTATCCTTAGGGAGAAGCTCTTGATCGAAGCCCCAGTAAACGGCGGCCGTAACTATAACGGTCCTAAGGTAGCGAAATTCCTTGTCGGGTAAGTTCCGACCTGCACGAATGGCGTAATGATGGCCAGGCTGTCTCCACCCGAGACTCAGTGAAATTGAACTCGCTGTGAAGATGCAGTGTACCCGCGGCAAGACGGAAAGACCCCGTGAACCTTTACTATAGCTTGACACTGAACATTGAGCCTTGATGTGTAGGATAGGTGGGAGACTATGAAGTGTGGACGCCAGTCTGCATGGAGTCAACCTTGAAATACCACCCTTTAACGTTTGATGTTCTAACCTAGGTCCATAATCTGGATCGGGGACCGTGTCTGGTGGGTAGTTTGACTGGGGCGGTCTCCTCCTAAAGAGTAACGGAGGAGCACGAAGGTTGGCTAAGCATGGTCGGACATCATGCGGTTAGTGCAAAGGCATAAGCCAGCTTGACTGTGAGAGTGACGGCTCGAGCAGGTACGAAAGTAGGTCTTAGTGATCCGGTGGTTCTGAATGGAAGGGCCATCGCTCAACGGATAAAAGGTACTCCGGGGATAACAGGCTGATACCGCCCAAGAGTTCATATCGACGGCGGTGTTTGGCACCTCGATGTCGGCTCATCACATCCTGGGGCTGAAGTAGGTCCCAAGGGTATGGCTGTTCGCCATTTAAAGTGGTACGCGAGCTGGGTTTAGAACGTCGTGAGACAGTTCGGTCCCTATCTGCCGTGGGCGTTGGAAGATTGAGAGGGGTTGCTCCTAGTACGAGAGGACCGGAGTGAACGCACCACTGGTGTTCGGGTTGTCATGCCAATGGCATTGCCCGGTAGCTAAGTGCGGAAGAGATAACCGCTGAAAGCATCTAAGCGGGAAACTTGCCTCGAGATGAGTCTTCCCTGTCACCTAGAGTGACCTAAAGGAACGTTTAAGACTAAGACGTTGATAGGCTGGGTGTGTAAGCGTAGCGATACGTTGAGCTAACCAGTACTAATGAACCGTGAGGCTTAACCTGACAACACCGAAGGTGTTTTGTCTGAGAGACGAACAGTAGATGAAGTAAGCTTGTTTAAGATTGAAATTGCTGGTTACTGAGAAAGAAACGACAGTAACGGGTAATAAAACCGAATTTGCTTGGCGGCCATAGCGCAGCGGACCCACCTGAATCCATGCCGAACTCAGAAGTGAAACGTTGTAGCGCCGATGGTAGTGTGGGGTCTCCCCATGTGAGAGTAGGGAACTGCCAGGCATCAATTAAAGCGTTAGTGTTAAATAACATTAATCGCGCAAAGAATACGCGGAGCGGTAGTTCAGTTGGTTAGAATACCTGCCTGTCACGCAGGGGGTCGCGGGTTCGAGTCCCGTCCGTTCCGCCAACATTAAGAAGCCTAAGTCTAACGACTTAGGTTTTTTTTTGCTTAAAATTTAGAATTGAGCATAAATTAATCGGATAATTTTAGGTAAACATAACTATTATGTACAAAAATAATTACTTTTGTTGATAATGGTGTCCTTTTAGAGGGTGAGAGCGAAGCTTGGCTTTGGTATACTTTAGTTATAGCAAGATATCTTGCTGTTTATCTGAGGTTGCTAATGGCGAAAAAACCGAATTATTCAGTGCGTTTTGTGGCAGGTCAACCTGTAGAGAGGATTGAGCCTAGCCCGCCTTTAAGTGAAAGAAAGGATACTCTACCTATTGGAATGCCCCTTTACACAGAAGGCACTCTAAAAATTGCGGTTTGGAATATCTATAAACAGCAACGACTCAATTGGCGTAATATGTTGGAAACGCTCTCAACAGATACGCATTTGCTTTTGTTACAAGAAGCGCAAACTACACCTGAGCTTGTGCGTTTTGCTGGAATTCATCATTTAATTGCAGACCAAGTCCCTGCCTTGGCTTTTCAACAACACCCTGCAGGCGTGATGACATTATCAAGTTCCCATCCTATCTATTGCTGTCCTCTCAGAGAGAAAGAGCCTTTTTTACGGCTACCCAAATCAGCATTAATCACGGTATATCCATTAATTACGGGTGATCATTTAATGGTCATTAATGTACATGCGATTAATTTTAGTTTTGGTGTTGATGTTTATCAGCGTCAGTTGAGCAATTTATCTGTTCACATCATGAATCATAAAGGACCTGTGATTTTAGCGGGTGATTTTAATGCGTGGAGTCGCCCAAGAGTCAATGTATTAAAACGTTTTGCAAGAACGTTAAGACTCAAAGAGGTTATTTTTGATAATGATTGGCGTACAAAAGCCTTTGGTAAACCTTTGGATTATATTTTTTATCGGGGGTTATCGTTGAATAAAGCCGAAGTCTTAATTACAGATGCATCCGACCATCATCCTTTAATTGCGACATTTTATTAGCAAGTAATTATAACACAAGTTAATATTTAATTTTTTATATTTAAATTAAATATGATTATATCATCTATCAATTAGAAATATTATTTTGTAGATAATTTATCTATCTATTTAATCTATTTGTTATATTAACGCCCTTTACTATACTTTTTTTGTCTATCTAATATCACTAGATATAGGAAATAAAATGCCAACAAAAAATATAGTTATTATTGGTGGTGGTACTGGCGGAACTATTCTTGCTAATATCCTAGCTAAAAAATTAAATGACGAAATCTTTTCAAATAAAATTAAAATCACGCTTATTTCAGATAATCCTAATCATTATTACAAACCTGCATTTATGTATATTGCATTTAATCTTTTTTTAAAAGAAGAGCTAATGCGATCAGAAAGAAGTTTATTAAGACCTGAAATTGAATTTGTTATCGATAAAGCAGAACGTTTTGACTTTAATAATAAAGTTATTTATTGCGAGTCAAATAAAAAATATAACTATGATTTTTTAGTATTAGCAACAGGTTGCGTTCCTAGCCCTCATAGAATTGAAGGCTTAAAAGAAGCGGGAAATCATTTTTACCAATATGAAGCTGCCAGAACACTTGCTGATAAATTAGCTAAAATTGAAAAAGGCCGTGTATTTATTACGGTTAGCTTCCCTGAAACACCTAATGTACCTCATCAATGTGGTATTGCCCCTATGGAGACAACATTGATGCTGGATGAACTTCTTCGCCAGCGTCGGGTAAGAAATAATATAGAAATTGTTTATACCTATCCTACGGTTGCCCAACTTCTAAGAAACTGTCTGTTTATGCAACAAGAAGTTTGTGAAGTGCTTCCAGCAGTATTCTCTGAGCGAGATATTAAAGCTAAGCGAGGCTTTACGTTGAGCCATGTTGATCCTGATAAGAAAATAGCTTACTCAAAAGAGGGCGAGGAAGAGCCATTTGATATCCTGATGAGTACACCGCCGATTACTGCCGTTGAGGCAATACGTAATACTGGTTTGAGTGAACATAATAATGGTGAAGGCTGGTTACCGACTGATCCTGAAACATTGCAAGTCTATGGATTAAATCAAGTGTATGTTCTTGGTGATACGGTTGATTTACCGATTAGTAAAGCTGGCGGTAGTTGTCATAACCAAGCTGGCGTAATTGCAAATAACATCTGTGGTGAACTTCGCTACGGTTATCCTGCTGCGATTTATGATGGCCGTGTGCAAGCGGTCGCACAAATGGGATTATCAGCAGGTATGCCATTACAGTATGACTATAAACATGACGTAATTCCTACACCACCAACAAAGCTAGGTGGATTACTGCGTAATAGTTATAACAGAGGTTTATATTGGGCAACCGTTAGAGGATTATTATAGGGGATACAATAATGAGTGAAAATAACTTAAGCCCAGCAGATATTCAGCTATTATCTGATGAAGATAAATTACATCTTCAACATTTATTAGAAAAAGCAAGACCATTATTAGCATTAAAACGTTTTGATAATATTGTCGATTTATTATCTTTAATTTCTGACTCAATAGATATTATGGATAATGCAACGGTTGAAAAACTTTCTGTTGCGTTTGAAGAAACATTAATTCCAGTATGGGAGTTAAGTGCTGCTTATAATATGGCAAAAAAAGAATCTATTTATCAAGATAGAAAATATACATTAGGTTCAACTTTTTCGTTATTAAAAAATCCTGATACGCTTAAAGGAATTTCGATTATTCTAAGAACAGTTCAAATTATCGGGGAAAATAACCAAAGAATAGAAAATTAATTAATAGCTAGGAGATATAATGACGCAAAGTAATAAACATTTTAATACTCAAGCAATACATTATGGTTATTCTCCGTTAGATTTTCAGGGGGCATTAGTGCCTCCTGTTTTTCAAACATCCACTTTTGTTTTTCCAACGGCACAATATGGTGCTGATTGCTTTGCGGGAAAACAAAAAGGGCATTTTTATTCTCGGATCTCAAACCCTACTTTAGAATTGTTAGAAAGGCGCTTAGCACAATTAGAATATGGTGAAGGTGCCGTTGTTTTTTCTTCAGGAATAGGGGCAATTACGTCTAGTTGCTGGTCGTTACTTCAGCCTGGTGATGAACTTATTGCTGATATGACGCTTTATGGCTGCACTTTTACGTTTTTCAATCAGGGGCTTGCTAAATTTGGTGTTAAAATAAAACATGTTGATTTAACTAACCTTGAAAAACTAAAAGAAGCAATCACAGAGAAAACAAAATTAATTTTTTTTGAAACTCCGGCTAATCCTAATATGCGAGTGAGTGATATTGCAAAAATATCAGAAATTGCGCATCAACATCATATTTTAGTGATGGTCGATAGTACTTATTGCTCGCCTTATTTACAGCAACCTTTAAAACTTGGTGCTGATATCGTTGTGCATTCTATGACCAAATATTTATCAGGTCATGGGGATGTCACTGCGGGAGCAATTATTACCACGCACGCCTTAGCGGATAAAATACGTGTTGAAGGTTTAAAGGATATGACGGGGGCTTGTTTATCTCCTCATGATGCCTCGTTAATATTACGAGGAGTAAAAACACTGAGCATAAGGATGGAGCAGATCTGCCAAAATGCGCAGCGTATTGCACAATATCTTGAAGATAATCCTAAAGTCGAAACTATTCATTATCCAGGGCTAGTTTCTTTTCCTCAATATGAACTCGCCAAACGCCAGATGCGTTTACCCGGTGGCATGATAGCTATTGAACTAAAAGGAGGCATAAAAGCCGGTAGAGAATTTCTCAATCGTTTAGATCTTTTTAGTAGAGCCGTGAGTTTAGGAGACTGCGAATCTTTAGCGCAACATCCTGCCACAATGACCCATGCCACTTATAGTGCAGAAGAACGACAAAGACATGGAATTAGTGATGGTTTAATTCGACTATCAATTGGTCTTGAAGATGTGGAAGATTTAATTGCGGATTTAAAACAAGCTTTGGCTTAATGAAAATCGCATAATTTATAATAAAGAAAAAGGCTGTGAATTAATCCACAGCCTTTATTGTTTGGCTAGAAATTGTCTAATTCAGAAATGTGATTTATTTCTGAGTCATTCTCGGCTTGATACCCACATAATAGCCAACAGTTAAAATAGCTACCCATACCATACCGACAACCAATGCCATTCTGGTTGATTCAAAATAGCCTAAGATTGCGATAACAAACGCCATAAAGACGATAGTCAATGCTGGTGCAACAGGCCATAGTGGTACTGGAAATTTAAGCGTTTTCACTTCATCTGCGCTCATCTTACGGCGCATAGCAACTTGAGAAAGTAAAATCATTAACCACACCCAAACTGTTGCAAATGTCGCAATAGAAGCGATTAAAACAAAGATTTGCTCTGGAATAAGGTAGTTAAGTACTACGCCTAGCAACAATACGACAGACATCACAAGCACCGTCATCCAAGGCACACCATTGCGGGTGAGTTTCATAAAGGATTTTGGTGCTTGTCCTTCTTGAGCCATACCGTACATCATACGACCGGCACCGAAGATATCACTGTTTATCGCAGAAATTGCTGCTGTGATAACCACAAGGTTTAAGATATTTGCTGCTGAATTGATCCCTAGATTTGAGAAAATCTGTACAAATGGGCTACCGTTATGACCAATTTGTTGCCAAGGGAAAATGCACATTAGAATGAAAATCGTCAGTACATAGAATAATAAGATACGAAACGGTACGGCATTGATAGCTTTAGGAATGGTTTTTTCAGGATCTTTAGCTTCACTGGCAGTAATACCAATGACTTCAATCCCACCAAACGCAAACATCACAATGGCAAGTGAGGCTATTACGCCTTCTATGCCATTTGGCATAAAGCCGCCGAACTCCCATAAGTTAGAGATCCCAATAGGGTGTTCAGTTTGTTGACCAAAACCATACATCATAATGACAACACCACCAATGATCATGGCGATAATAGCGGTCACTTTAACAATAGAAAGCCAAAATTCCATTTCACCAAATATTTTCACATGGCAAAGGTTTAAGGCACCAATAAAGCAAACTATTCCTAAAACCCATATCCACTGATCAACATCTGGGAACCAGAGTTTCATATAAAAGCCAAATGCTGTGACGTCAGCAAGACATACAATCAGCATTTCAAAAACGTAGTTCCAGCCAGTTAAGAAGCCAGCTAAAGGTCCCATATAATGGCTTGCATATTGTGAAAAAGAGCCTGCAACAGGATGATGAACTGCCATTTCACCTAATGCACGCATAACCATAAATACTGCTGCACCACCAATAAGGTAAGCAAGTAATACAGCCGGTCCCGCTTTCTCAATGGCTGCGGCAGAGCCATAAAATAAACCTGTACCGATTGCAGAGCCAAGCGCCATGAAACGAATGTGCCGCCCTGATAATCCTCGTGAAAGTTGATTCTCTTTTTGCATCTAAAGTATTCCCATCTCTGTCCAACGGAGGAACTCTATCCTCTTTTTCAGTGTCTTCTCGCACGTTAGCTATTCAAAACAAACCATGTACCTTATCATAAAGCCTCTTACGGTGAGATAGTTATCTGTAATAATCATCAGCATTCATTGGATATCAGAGTTTCTTATGCAATACCCCATTAATGAAGTGTTTCAAACCTTACAGGGTGAAGGTGTTTTTACTGGCGTTCCTGCACTTTTTGTTCGATTACAGGGTTGCCCTGTCGGTTGTAGTTGGTGTGATACCAAACATACTTGGGAAAAAGAAGACGATAAAAAAGTTCCTCTTGGCGACATTCCTATTAAAACGCAAGAAAGTGATACGTGGGGAGAAGCTAGCGTCGCTCAGATTTTATCACTTTTCCAACAGCAAGGTTATAGTGCAAAACATGTGGTTATCACGGGAGGCGAGCCTTGCTTATATGATTTGCGCCCTTTAACAGAAGGACTAGAGCAAGCTGGTTTTGCCTGTCAGATAGAAACCAGTGGTACTCACGATATTTTATGTAGTGAGAAAACATGGGTGACACTTTCCCCAAAAGTAGGCATGAAAGGGGGATTTACGGTATTACCCAGCGCTATCAATCGCGCTAATGAGATAAAACATCCCGTTGGGCGTGCGAAAGATATTGAAGCGTTAGATGCCTTACTGACATTACGCACAGAACACCCTGTACCTGTTGTTGCCTTACAGCCTATTAGTTGTAAAGAGAGTGCGACAGCATTATGTATTAAAACCTGTATTGAACGTAATTGGCGTTTCTCGATGCAAACGCATAAGTATTTAAATATTGCTTGATTGCGTTTTTAATATAAAAAAATCAGCCAATAAAAGGCTGATTTTCTTTTTAGGTGATAACGGTTTAATGTTAAACCCGATTTACTCACCGCGATAAATACATCCTGCTGTACACGTCTCTTTCACCATCACCGCAGATAATAATGGTAATGACGGTTTTACTTGTTGCCAAATCCATTTTGCCAGCACTTCGCTGGTCGGATTTTCTAGCCCTTCAATTTCATTAAGATAGTAGTGATCTAAACGCTCAAGAGTAGGTTTAAATGCGGCTTTTACATCAGCAAAATCAATAAGCCAACCTGAATGCGCATCAACTTCACCTGTTAGTTCTAATCTAACAAGGAAAGAGTGCCCATGAAGACGTCCACATTTGTGGCCTTCAGGAACATGAGGTAAATGGTGGGCAGCTTCAAACTGAAAATCTTTAAAGATGGTGGTTGTCATCAAAACTCTCTTGACTTAATTAGTAAAAAAGAAACAGATAGAACGAACGCTATCAGTGTAGCCGATTTAGCGTATCACACCTAATCTCCGTTAATCTTAATCACTTATTAGCTTCCTTTATGCTTATCTATTATATCGATAAAGGAAACCAATAAATAAATTTAGCATTTAAGGTTATTAGATAGAGCCAACAGGTCTTTAATTCACCTTCTAGTCGTGAGATACCCTCTCAACATTAGAAATATTATCAAAGAACAATAAAGCACAGATAAGTGCTTCGCTTTTTTAAGGCAGGATAAATGAGCAATCAACCTCCATTATTATCAATGCTTCCATTAACGCCGGAGCAATTGAATAAATTACAGGACGCAACAAAAGATCTCTCAACAGCGCAAATTGCATGGTTATCAGGCTATTTGTGGGGGCAACTTAATCCTTCTGTGGTATCCACATCGACAACGGCTACTTCAGTGCAAGTGCCAGAGCCAGAAACCATTACATTGATCTCTGCTTCTCAAACGGGTAATGCGCGTCACCTTGCAGAACAGTTGCGAGATAATCTGGTTGCTCACAAATTGAACGTAGAACTCTATTCCGCAGGCGAATATAAGTTTAAGCAGATCCATAAAACCACCACCTTGATCATCATTGCATCGACGCAAGGTGAGGGTGATCCTCCTGAAGAAGCGATAGCTTTTTATAAATACCTGAACTCTAAAAAAGCCGCTGAAATGAAAGAAACGGCTTATGCAGTATTGAGCTTAGGTGATACCTCGTATGAGCATTTCTGTAAGGCAGGAAAAGACTTTGATGAGCGCATAGCACAACTGGGTGCAACACGTTTATTACCAAGAGTTGATGCTGATGTTGAATATCAATCTGTTGCGGATGAATGGATAAAACAGCTTACAGAACTCTTAACAGCAAGAGTGCCGGCACAAAGTACGCAAGTCTTACAACAAACACAGTCAGGCACGACAGATACGGTTAATGCCTCTATCTATCATAGAGATGCACCTTTTACTGCCACATTACTGACAAATCAAAAAATCACAGGCAGAAATTCAGATAGAGATATTCGCCATATTGAAATCAGCCTTGAAGGCTCTGATCTACAATATCAACCGGGTGATGCGCTGGGAGTTTGGTTTAATAACTCATCTGAAAAAGTTGATGAACTTATTGCTTTATTGTGGCTAAAGGGTGATGAAGCTGTCACGTTAAAATCTCAAACATTCACCTTAAAAGAAGCGTTACTGCACCATTGTGAGCTAACTCAAAATAGCGCACCTATCGTAAAAGCCTATGCCCAATTGACGCGTCATGAAGATCTATTGTCATTGGTGGCGGATAAAACCAAGCTTCAGCAATATGCAGACAAACACCCTATTAATGAGATGGTACGCGAATATTGCGCTCAACCTACGGCACAAGATTTTGTGGATATTTTACGTCCACTTACACCTCGCCTTTACTCTATTGCATCGTCACAACAAGAAGTAGAAGACGAAGTACACCTTACTTTAGGGGTTGTACGTTACGACGTTAACTCGCGTGCTTATACCGGCGGAGCCTCTGGTTTTTTAGCTGATGGCTTAAAAGAAGGCGATAGCGTCAATATTTTTATCGAAAAAAATGCACATTTTCGTCTCCCTGAAGATAACACTGCACCTGTCATTATGATTGGCCCAGGTACAGGCATTGCACCTTTTAGAAGTTTTATGCAGCAGCGCGAAAATGACGCGGCAACAGGTAAAAATTGGTTATTTTTTGGTAATCCTCATTTTGTAGAAGATTTTCTCTATCAAGTGGAATGGCAACGTTATGTCAAAAGCGGTCTGTTAACTCATATCGATTTGGCATGGTCACGAGATCAAGCACATAAAATTTATGTACAAGATAAATTGCGTGAACGTGGCAATGAGATTTGGCAATGGTTACAGCAAGGTGCTTATCTTTATGTCTGTGGTGATGCGTCACGAATGGCAAAAGATGTTGAACAGGCGTTGTTAGATATTGTGATGGAGTATGGCAATAAAAATATTGAAGAAGCAGATGAATATTTAAGTGAGCTACGTCTAGAAAGGCGTTATCAGAGGGATGTCTATTAAATGAAATCACACACTCAAGCGCCCTTAGTGGTTGAAGGGAAACTGGCTGATAGTGAACGCATGAAAAAAGAGAGTCACTTTTTACGCGGCACTATTACAGAAGACTTACAAAATGGTTTAACCGGTGGCTTTGAAGGCGATAACTTTTTGTTAATTCGCTTTCATGGCATGTATCAACAAGATGACAGAGATATTCGAGCAGAACGTGCAGAGCAAATGCTAGAACCTCGCCATGCGATGATGCTACGTTGTCGTTTACCCGGTGGCATTATTTCGCCTAAACAGTGGCTTAGCATTGATAAGTTTGCGACGGAAAATACGCTTTATGGCAGTATTCGTATTACTAATCGTCAAACATTTCAATTTCATGGCATTTTAAAAGGCAATGTAAAACCTGCACATCAAATGCTTGCAGCAACAGGACTGGATTCTCTAGCTACTGCGAATGATGTTAACCGTAATGTCCTATGTACTTCAAATCCAGTGCAATCTTCATTACATCAAGAAGCGTATGAGTGGGCGAAAAAAATATCAGAACACTTATTACCTCGCACTCATGCTTATGCGGAAATTTGGTTAGATAAAGAGAAAGTTGCAACTACAGACGAAGAGCCTATTTTGGGGGAAACCTACTTACCACGGAAATTTAAAACCTCAGTGGTGATCCCGCCTCATAATGATGTTGATCTGCATGCGAATGACATGAATTTTATTGCGATTGCTGAAAATGGGCATTTAGTCGGTTTTAATGTGCTTGTAGGGGGCGGTTTAGCCATGACACATGGCGATAAGAATACCTTTCCTCGCTTAGCCAGTGAGTTTGGTTATATCCCGATTGAGAATACATTGGCAATTGCAGAAGCGATTGTGACAACTCAGCGTGACTGGGGAAACCGAACTGAACGCAAAAATGCAAAAACAAAATACACATTAGAACGCGTTGGTGTAGAGACGTTTAAACAAGAGGTTGAACGCCGTTCAGGTGTCACTTTTGAGGCTATTCGACCTTATGAATTTACTCACCGAGGCGATCAAATTGGTTGGTTAAAAGGTGTGGATGATAAATGGCACCTGACTTTATTTATTGAAAGCGGACGGTTGATTGATATGCCTGATGCTCCATTAAAAACAGGTGTCGCTGAAATCGCTAAAATTCATCAAGGCGATTTCCGACTTACTGCCAATCAAAATTTGATTGTGGCAGGTGTACCAGAGAGTGAAAAAGCCAATATTGAAGCAATTGCTCGTCGATATGGTTTGATCAATAGCCAAGTTACACCACTACGTGAACATGCGATGGCGTGTGTTTCTTTCCCAACGTGCCCATTAGCGATGGCAGAAGCTGAGCGCTTTTTACCCTCATTCACCGACACACTTGATAGCTTAATGACAAAACATGGCGTCAGTGATGAGCACATTGTTGTGCGCGTAACTGGATGCCCAAATGGCTGTGGTCGAGCAATGCTTGCAGAAGTGGGGCTGGTGGGTAAAGCACCTGATCGCTACAACTTGCATTTAGGGGGCAATCGCATCGGAACACGTATCCCTAGAATGTATCGTGAAAATATTACTTCGCAAGAAATCATCGCAATACTTGATGCGCTGATTGGTGAATGGGCGTCTTCTCGCGATAATAATGAAGGTTTCGGCGATTTTCTTATTCGCACTAATGTGGTTAAACCTGTACTGAATTCAGCCATCGATTTTTATGAAGTGCAGGAGGCTGTATGAGTTTATTTCAGCTTGCTTCGCTAAAACAGTTACCTGTTGAAGAGCAGACACATGCTTTGAGCCAGATTAATCAGCAGTTAGAGCAATTAAGCGCCATTGAACGGGTTACTTGGGCATTAGATAATTTACCTAAAACCTATGTATTAAGCTCTAGTTTTGGTATTCAAGCTGCAGTATGTTTGCATTTAATCACTCAGCAATATTCTGATATCCCGGTGATCTTAACTGATACAGGTTACTTATTTCCTGAAACCTACCAATTTATTGATACGCTGACTCAGCAGTTACAACTTAACTTGAAGATCTATCGAGCTGAAATATCTTCATCTTGGCAAGAAGCGCGTTACGGTAAACTTTGGTTAGAAGGTATTGAAGGTATCGAGCGTTATAATCAGATAAATAAAGTAGAGCCAATGGAAAGAGCTTTACGTGAATTACAGGCTCAAACATGGTTTGCAGGTCTTCGTCGTCAGCAATCTAAAAGCCGTGAACATTTGCCTGTGCTTTCAATCGCAAAAGGGATCTTTAAGTTTCTACCCATCGTTGATTGGGATAATAAGAAAATTTATCAATATCTTAAAGAAAACGACTTACCTTATCACCCTTTATGGGAGCAAGGTTATCTCTCTGTGGGAGATACTCATACAACCCGAAAATGGGAAGAGGGGATGAGTGAAGAAGAAACACGATTTTTTGGCTTAAAACGTGAGTGTGGATTACACGAATAACGTCATTAACTACTAATAAGTAATGAGGGTAATAGAGCTTATCTATTGCCCTTTTTGTCGTATTTAAAATTATAACTGTTTGAAAATATTTTATTTTTCCTTATTCCTTTCTGTTCCATCACATAGCTTTTTGTCATTTCATAACCCCTAAAGCAACTTTTATAGTCGTTAGTTATAAAGTGAACAACGAAGGTGAAATGCGCGTATGGATTACCTACCCTTATTTGTGGAATTAAAAGAACGCCCAGTGTTATTGGTTGGTGGTGGTCATGTTGCTGCGCGTAAAGCTTTGCTGTTGTTAAGAGCTGGCGCTCGCTTAAGAGTGATTGCACCTCAGTTGTGTGATGAATTACATCTTGCTTATCAACAAGAAAAAATTGAATGGGTATCAGCCAAATATCAATCTGAACATCTATTAGGAATGATGCTTGTGATTGTGGCAACGGATGACAGTGAGCTTAATCAGCAAGTTTATCTTGATGCACAAGCGCGGCATATTTTTGTCAATGTTGTGGATTCACAACCTCAATGCTCATTTATTTTTCCAGCCATTATCGATAGAAATCCCATTTTGATTGCTATCTCATCGGCTGGGAAAGCCCCTGTTTTAGTGCGAATGATACGTGAAAAACTAGAAGCGTTACTGCCAAACTCATTAGGCGCAATGGCAACAATTGCCGGAAAATGGCGCAATAAAGTGAAGCTGCAATTAGGCTCGTTTCAAGCGCGTTGCCGTTTTTGGGAGCGAGCGTTTAGTGGCAAATTTGCCGCTTTAGTGGCGAGTGATCAACTGGCACAAGCAGAAGCCTTGCTTGCACAACAATTGACACAAAAAGAGATCCAACAAGGTGAACTAGCATTAGTTGGGGCAGGTCCCGGTGATGCAGGATTATTAACGCTGCGCGGTTTACAGGTTATTCAACAAGCGGAAGTCGTGCTCTATGACAGTTTAGTGAGTCCAGAGGTTTTAGAGCTTGTTCGTCGTGATGCTGACACTATTTGTGTAGGTAAAAGAGCGGGACACCATAGCGTTTCTCAAGAAGAAACGAATGCGTTGATCGTGAAATATGCGCAACTTGGTAAACGCGTTGTCCGATTAAAAGGCGGTGATCCCTTTATTTTTGGGCGAGGTGGCGAAGAATTAGAGGTTGCAGTACAACATGGTATTTCATTCCAAGTGATACCTGGGGTTACTGCGGCAAGTGGCGCAAGTGCATACGCGGGTATTCCATTAACGCATCGTCAATATGCACAAAGCGTCACCTTTATGACAGGGCATTGTAAACCTGACGGAATAGAACCTGATTGGGCTTCATTAGCGCAGGCGAATCATACGTTAGCTATTTATATGGGAACAACAAAAGCCGAGCTTATTAGCCAACGATTAATTGAGTTGGGGCGTTCGCCTTTAACGCCAATTGCTGTCATTAGTTGTGGTACACGCCATGATCAACAAGTTTTCACGGGAAATCTAACGCAACTCGCACAATTAGCAGAAAAAGCGCCAACTCCGGCTTTATTGATTGTAGGAGAAGTTGCCGCATTACATCACCAACTGGCGTGGTTTGGCGATAGACAATCCCAATCAACATCACCAATCCACTCACCTTTGGTTCATTTTGCCTAAAACGAGGTTGTTATGAATGAAACACAATTAACCCATCTTCAGCAATTAGAAGCAGAAAGTATTTATATTCTGCGCGAAGTTGTCGCTGAATTTGAAAATCCCGTCATGCTTTATTCAATAGGCAAAGATTCTTCGGTGATGTTGCATTTAGCGCGTAAAGCGTTTTATCCCGCTAAATTACCTTTTCCTTTGTTGCATGTTGATACTGGCTGGAAATTTCGAGAAATGTATGAGTTTCGAGATAAAACGGCTAAAGAATACGGTTTTGATCTTAAAGTCTATCGTAATCCACAAGGTGCAGAACTTGGCATTAACCCGTTTATTCATGGTAGTGCCAAACACACGGATATCATGAAAACAGAAGGGCTAAAGCAAGCCTTAGATAAATATGGCTTTGATGCGGCATTTGGCGGTGCGCGCCGTGATGAAGAAAAATCACGCGCCAAAGAGCGTATTTATTCATTTAGAGATAGAAAGCATCGCTGGGATCCGAAAAACCAACGACCTGAATTATGGAAAAACTATAACGGACAGATTAATAAAGGTGAAAGTATTCGTGTATTTCCGCTATCTAACTGGACAGAACTCGATATTTGGCAATATATCTATTTAGAGAATATCGACATAGTTCCTCTCTACTTTGCCAAAAATAGACCGGTTATTGAACGTGATGGCACCTTAATTATGGTAGATGACGATAGAATTGATCTAAAACCGGGTGAAGTGATCACACAGCAAAAAGTGAGATTTAGAACATTGGGTTGCTGGCCATTAACGGGGGCTATACCTTCACAAGCAGAAACTCTACCCGCCATTATTGAAGAAATGCTGATTTCCACCAGCAGCGAACGACAAGGGCGTTTAATTGACAGTGATCAGTCTGCCTCCATGGAACTGAAAAAGCGCCAAGGTTATTTTTAATCGGAGGAAATATGGGACTTTTAGCCGTAAAAACGAATCAACTTGTCGCGGGTGAAATCGCACAACAGGGCGGTGTAGATAGCTATCTTAAAACGCAACAGAATAAAGGGTTACTGCGATTTTTAACCTGTGGAAATGTCGATGATGGAAAAAGCACATTAATAGGACGTTTACTTCATGACACAAGACAGATCTATGAAGATCAGCTTTCTACATTGCAAAATGAAAGTAAAAAGATCGGTACTCAAGGTGAAAAGCTCGATCTTGCTTTGCTGGTGGATGGATTAGCCGCAGAAAGAGAGCAGGGGATCACGATTGATGTTGCTTACCGCTATTTTTCAACGTCAAAACGTAAGTTTATTATTGCTGATACGCCAGGACATGCTCAATATACTCGCAACATGGCGACAGGTGCATCAACAAGTTCACTTTCTATTCTGTTGATCGATGCTCGAAAAGGCGTACAAGAGCAAACAAGGCGACACAGTTTTATCAGCACGCTCCTTGGTATTCGCCATTTAATCGTTGCGATCAATAAAATGGATCTGGTGGATTATCAACAAGCGATATTTGATTCGATCCAACAAGATTATCTTAAATTTGCCGATCAACTCCCGACAGATCTCACGATTGAATTTGTCCCTATTTCCGCCCTTGATGGTGACAATGTGGTTTCACCCTCATTGAATATGCCTTGGTATCAAGGAAAAACATTACTTTCATTATTGGAAGATGCGCCAGTTAAGTTAGGCTCTAAGTCTCAATCACTGCGTTTCCCTGTGCAATATGTAAATCGTCCCGATTTAGATTTTAGAGGATACAGCGGTACGGTGTCTTCAGGCGTGCTTTATCAAGGGCAACAAATCAAAATATTACCTTCAGGAAAACATACAACAATCAAACGTATTGTTACTTTTGATGGTGATTTAACGCAAGCTAAAGCAGGGCAAGCAATCACACTGGTTCTGGCAGATGAAATTGATATTAGTCGTGGGGATATTATCGTTGATGATAATGATACAACTGCCAATATTAGCACTCATGCGTTAATTGATGTGGTGTGGATGTCAGAGCAACCTTTAGTACAAGGTCATACTTTGGATATCAAAATTGCAGGTAAAAAAAGCCGCGCCAAAATAGAGAATATTCATTATCAAGTGGATGTAAATAAACTCACTCAACAAGTCACAGATAACTTAAGTTTAAATGCGATTGGTAGTGTTGAAGTTTCATTTGAAGAGCCTTTGGTGCTGGATAGCTATCAAGTTAATGCTGATACCGGAGGATTAATACTGATTGATCGACTAAGCAATGTCACCGTAGGCGCTGGGCTTATTCGAGAAACGAGAGATAACGCGATACAAACGATGACGCAATACGATGCTTTTGAAGTCGAGTTAAACCAACTTATCCGTCGCCACTTTCCCCATTGGGGCGCGAGGGATCTTCTTGGAGGAAAATAGTGGTGATAAGCAACGATATTGTTTGGCATCCTCATAAAATTGGATTAAATGAACGCGAATCACAACAAGCACACAAAGGATGTGTGCTTTGGTTTACAGGGTTATCTGGTTCCGGTAAATCCACACTTGCCGATGCACTAGAACAAGCGCTCTATCAGTATTCACAAAAGCATTCGCCTATTCATAGCTATTTATTAGATGGGGATAACTTACGCCATGGATTGTGTAATGATCTTGGATTTAGTGCCGAAGATAGGCACGAAAATATTCGCCGTGTAGGGGAAGTGGCTAAATTGATGGTCGATGCGGGGCTTCTTGTCTTAACGGCTTTTATCTCTCCTTACCAAAAAGACAGACAACAAGTGAGAGGACGCTTTGAGCAAGGAAGATTTATTGAGATCTTTGTTGATACTCCCCTTTCTATTTGTGAAGCCCGTGATCCGAAAGGGCTTTATCAAAAAGCAAGACGTGGTGAGATAACGCAATTTTCAGGTATAGATTCGCCCTATGAACAGCCCATTGATCCTGAATTACATTTAGACGGTACACTTTCTATAAATGAACTAACCCAACAAATCCTCGCATATCTACGGCAAAACCAAATTTACCGTTAATTTTATGATGACATTAAATTATCTTTACACAAACTACCCATAAAAAGGGGGAATGTGTAGAGATAATGTATGTAATTAGAGTAAAAACTCTTATTTCGGCATACCATTTAAAATACAACTCATGCTTTAATTGAGCATTCACTTATTGATAAAGTAACCCCATAGCACTTCATCTTAATAAGAAAAAATCACACCTTAGTCTGAATTTTATAGAAGTTACCCACGTTTATAGTGAGGAGAAGAGGAATAATAATGTAATATATTCCAGCACTTTTGTGGCGTCTGTTGTTGAGTTGTGGGATGATTAGCCCATTAATCTTGGGGGTGGTAATGGGGAAATTAACAGTCTTACTTCTGATTTTACTTGGTTGGCTACAATATTCATTGTGGTTAGGTAAAAATGGTATCCATGATTACAACAAAGTAACTCAAGAAGTTGAATCTGCATTGGCGCAAAATACGCAGTTAAAAGAGCGTAATGATCGTCTATTTGCAGAGATTGATGACCTCAATGGCGGGCAAGAAGCGTTAGAAGAACGCGCTCGTAGTGAGTTAGGAATGATAAAGCCTAATGAGACATTTTTCCGAATTGTGAGCGATAAATCTCAACCACGTCGTTAATTTATTGAATTAATAGTGTGTCCTGATACAAATATCATAATGAATATAACAAACTCAACTCTTCCTATTGTTGCCGTTATTCCAGCAGCCGGTATTGGAAGTCGAATGCAATCAGTCTGCCCAAAACAATATTTGAAGATTGGCGGATTGACTATTCTTGAACATACCATTAATGCCTTATTAAAACACCCACGCATAACGCACATTATCGTGGCGATCAGCCCTAATGACAGCTATTTTCACACTCTCCCTTTAGCGCAAGATGAAAGAATAATTACGGTTAATGGTGGTGGTGAACGCGCTGACTCTGTATTGTCAGGTTTAGAGTATGTCACTCAACACTTTTCTGAAAATACATGGGCGTTAGTTCATGATGCAGCAAGACCTTGCCTGCATTTTGGCGATCTTGATCATCTGATTCAATTAATTGATGAAAACGTTGTGGACCCACAATTTTGTGGTGGCATTCTTGCGACACCTGTTCGCGATACAATGAAACGTAGTCATCAACAAGATAATCATATTGAACAAACAGTAGAAAGAACCACCCTATGGCATGCATTAACGCCACAATTCTTTCCTGCATTGTTATTAAAACAAAATATAGAAAATGCACTCTCACAAAAAGCGACGATCACTGATGAAGCCTCAGCGATGGAGTTTGCTGGATATGAACCTTTATTAGTTAAAGGGCGTGCAGATAATATCAAAGTTACTCAGCCAGAAGATTTAGCGCTTGCAGAGTTTTTCCTCTCACGCCAAATCACCAGTATAAGGAACACATAATAAAATGAGAATTGGACACGGTTACGACGTACACAAATTTGGCGGTGAAGGTCCTATTATTATTGGCGGCGTCAGAGTTCCTTACGAACAAGGGCTGTTAGCTCACTCTGACGGTGATGTCGTATTACATGCGGTTACAGATGCTATTTTAGGCGCGGTAGCGATGGGCGACATTGGCACATTGTTTCCTGATACTGATCCTGCATACAAAGGTGCAGATAGCCGTGTACTCCTCCGTGAAGCATTTTCACGCGTAAGAGCAAAAGGTTACCGAATTGGTAATTTAGATGTCACGATTATTGCTCAGGCACCAAAAATGCTACCTCATACACCGCAAATGCGCGTCAATATCGCTGAAGATCTTCATTGCCATGTTGATGATATCAATGTGAAAGCGACCACAACAGAAAAGCTTGGCTTTGTTGGTAGAAAAGAAGGCATTGCCTGTGAAGCTGTCGTTTTATTAATGAAAGAGTCATTACCTGAATGAGTGATTTACCTGAACTCCATTGGTTACATGGAAAACCACAAGCAACAGGCTTACTAAAGTCAATTCCTGAAGATTTTATTGTCTGTGAAGATCTTGGCTTCACCCTTGATGGTGAAGGCGAGCATGTCATGGTGAAAATCAGAAAAACAGGTTGTAACACGGCTTTTGTGGCTGAAAAATTGGCAAAATTTGTTGGGATCCATCCTCGTGATGCCAGTTATGCCGGACTAAAAGACAGAAATGCCGTTACTGAACAATGGTTTTGCCTGCGAATGCCGGGTAAAGAGATGCCCGATTTTAGTCAGCTTGTTTTAGAAGGTTGCGAAATTCTAGAAACGACTCGCCAGCAACGTAAATTACGTATAGGAACGCTAAAAGGTAATCACTTTACATTGGTGTTACGAGAAATTTCTGATCGCGATTTTGTTGATACTCGATTAGCGCAAATAAAAGCAAAAGGTATTCCTAACTACTTTGGCGCTCAACGATTTGGTCGTAATGGTGATAATTTACGACAAGCCATGCGTTGGGCAACGGACGAAATCCGCGTAAAAGAACGAGGAAAACGTAGCTTTTATTTATCAGCAGCCCGTAGTGCGATGTTTAATCATATCGTCAGTAAAAGATTGGAAAATGATTTATATTCAAAAGTGATACTTGGTGATGCAATGCAACTTCATGGAAGAGGTAGCTGGTTTGTTGTTGATGAGGCCGAATTGGCTCCAACACAAACTCGCTATGAAGAGCATGATGTTCATATTACGGCACCTTTGCCGGGTAAAGGTGATTTAGGTACACAATCACAAGCATTAGATTTTGAAACTAAAAATCTGGCAGAATATGACGCTTTCTGGTCGCTGGCTCGGCAAGAACGAGTTGATAATGCAAGACGCGCTATCAATGTATTACCCGAAAATATGTCATGGGATTGGGTAGACGACACCACTGTTTCTCTGTCATTCTTTTTACCCGCAGGAAGCTTTGCAACTAGCGTTGTACGTGAATTAATCTTATTAGGGAAGGATGATGCTGAAAATATTGGTGAGTAATGACGATGGTGTGATGGCGAAGGGGATACAGACTCTCGCTAAAGCATTACGCCAGCGTTATGATGTACAAATTGTTGCACCTGATCGTAATCGTAGTGCTGCATCTAATTCTTTAACAATTGACAAACCTCTACGTAAGCAAGAGCTTGAGAATGGAGATATTGCGATTGTTGAAGGGACACCAACAGATTGCGTTTATCTTGGTGTAAACCATTTAGTCCGTCCTCGTCCTGATATTGTGGTTTCTGGTATTAATCATGGTCCTAATTTGGGTGATGATGTGATTTATTCAGGTACTGTTGCTGCGGCAACCGAAGGGCGTTTTTTAGGTTTACCCGCCATTGCTGTTTCACTGGATGGTGAAACGCACTTTGAGACAGCCGCACAAGTGACTTGTGAAGTCTTAGCGATGTTACAACAAGTGCCGTTAAGAGCGGGAAATATTCTCAATATTAACGTTCCTGATATTCCTTTTGATGAAGTAAAAGGTTTTCGTATTACACGCTGTGGTAGTCGTCATGCTGCACAACATGTTTATACCCATACCGACCCTAGAGGAAATAGTCTTTATTGGATAGGGCCTCCAGGTGAAAAAAATGATGTAAGCCCTGATACAGACTTTGCCGCTATTGACGAAGGTTATGTTTCAATAACCCCATTACATGTCGATTTAACAGCTTATAAAGCACTTGATTTACTACAAAATTGGTTAAATAAAACAGAGGTCAAAAAAACATGTTAAGTCGGTCAATGAAAGACTTACTGACAATGTTAAAACAGCATGGCATCAAGGATGAGAGCCTGTTGGAAGCAATGAGTAAAGTACCAAGAGAGCTTTTTATTGATGAAGCACTTTCTCATAAGGCTTATGAAAATACGGCTTTGCCTATTGGCAATGGGCAAACTATTTCACAGCCTTATATTGTTGCCAAAATGACAACGTTACTGGAATTACAAAGTACCGATTCTGTATTAGAAATTGGCACAGGCTCGGGATATCAAACTGCAGTATTAGCAAATTTAGTTCATCATGTGAGTTCCGTTGAGCGTATAAAAATATTGCAATGGCAAGCTAAACGACGTTTTAAACATCTTGATTTACATAATATTTCGACACGTCATGGTGATGGATGGGAAGGCTGGTCATCAAAAGCCCCTTTTAATGCCATAATAGTGACAGCGTGTGCAACAGAAGTACCACAACAGTTATTGATGCAGTTAGCCGATGGTGGCAGGATGATCATACCTGTTGGTGAACAACAACAAATACTGAAGTTTATCCGACGTTTAGGTAATGATTTTCACTATCAATCTATAGAAACTGTTAGATTTGTTCCTTTAATTGCAGGCGAGTTAGCATAACTTCCAGATAAATCTGACCGTTTTTTATTACTGCTTTTTAATAGCTTGTCGTAATCTGCACTAATAAATGAAACATTTTCAAAAAATTGCAGTCTTTTTGTTTAACTCGACAAATTGCTAGATGCTAATGCCTTTTTAAAGGGAGAAGGAAGTATGAATTCAGAAAGCCCAATTAAGCATGTCCGCTGGGCAATCATGTGTTCGGTAATTGGATTTGCATTAACAGGCTGTGCAGATACACCTTATCGTCCTGCGCCAATTACCTCTGTAAATGATAGCTCTTCAAATAATACGGTATCAACCGCACCTGTAATGACTAACAGTAATGCGACACCGATTGAAAGAACTACCCCCTTACAATCGTCACCTCCTCCTTCTATTAAGGTGAACTCTGCTTCGTCTAATGGAGGCATGGTTCAGACTCAAAGCCAGCCTCGTCCTCAAACGTCAGTTGCCGCCCAAAATGTGAGTACTGATGGCTCTGGACGCATTGTGTATAACCGTAATTACGACAGTATTCCGAAAGGAAACTACAACGGTAATACGTACACGGTAAAACGTGGTGATACTATGTTCTATATCGCTTGGATAACTGATAGTGATGTAAAAGAACTGGCATCAATGAATAACATCCCAGAACCTTATAGCTTAAACGTAGGGCAGGTGTTGAATATTGGTAACCGTCAGGTCAACACGGGGACTAATACTAATGTCAATACATCGGTTATTAATCAATCAAGTAGCGCTGGTGTTCAAACGGCACAAACTAAACCAACAAACAATGGTGCTATGGGACCATTGATTACTAAACCGGCAACAACAACGCCAACAACACCACCGAAAACAACGACACCGCCACCAACAACGAATACAAATACGACAACGGCTGCAACACCAGCACCAACGGCAGCTTCTGGTAAGTGGATTTGGCCAGCGCAAGGTAATATTATTGAAAGTTACTCAAGTGCCCCTGGTGGTAATAAAGGTATTGATATCGGTGGTACAAAAGGATCGCCAATTGTAGCAACTGCGGCGGGTAAAGTCGTTTATGCAGGTAGCGCATTACGCGGTTACGGTAACCTCGTTATCATTAAGCATAATGACGAATACCTCAGTGCATATGCACATAACGACACCATTTTGGTGCGTGAACAGCAAAATGTGAATGCGGGTCAGCAAATTGCCACAATGGGTAGCTCTGGAACCAGTTCTGTCCGATTACACTTTGAGATCCGCTATAAAGAAAAATCACTTAACCCAATGAGTTATTTACCTAAGAAATAGATAAGTGTTTTTTTACACGTATAGTGAATAATCCTAAAGTTAAACCCTCTCCTTTACAAAAAGGAGAGGGTTTTTTTCTTATCTTTCATTAATTAAAATATTGAAACAAAATAAATTTTACCTACGTATAAATGCTTATTTAAAGATTATTAAAAATGAGAGGTTAATATAAAATTATAGATAACGTTAAATTAGACGGTTGATTCTCAACCAATGAATGCGTATGCTAAAAATTGTTATATAAAAAATGAATAAAGATCAGTTGTTATTAAAAGATGGACTATAAAACAACCCCTTGGTTTAGATGGGTATTTTCTTTGTTAGATTATCTTTTTAATAATAGTGTGTAATATAAATTATTAGATATTATTTTATTATTATCGATTTTTATTTGTTTTTTTTAGATGTAAGTAGTCACAAATAGCGCATCAAATAGAGTAATTTTACGTATAGATAAATGTACGTAAAATATAATAAAAAAACTGTTAATAACCTGCACTCAATAGTTAAGTTATATATTGAATAAAGAAAGAATAAAATTAACAGTAAAATAGATTATGTTATCTTTTATTTTGTAATTCGTTACAAGGGAAAATCAGTAAACCCGTTGTGTCGTGACACAGCGATAAACTGGTAAACAGACTTTAATCATGAGTCGTTTACCTAAATTATCAAGGGTAGGAGCAGCTGATGAGCCAAAGTACGCTAAGAGTAGACGAGTTATATACAGATGAAATTGAAGAGAACATGGAAGAGTTCGATGAAGTTGCTGCAAAAGAGGCAGAAAATGAGTCTGATGCTCAAGATGAAATTGAACTTATTGAAGGAGTCAACCAGCGTGCGCTCGATGCAACTCAGCTTTATTTAGGAGAAATTGGTTATTCTCCGTTGCTGACCGCTGAAGAAGAAGTTTTCTTTGCCCGTAGGGCGCTACGTGGTGATGTCCCTTCAAGACAACGAATGATAGAAAGTAACCTACGTTTAGTTGTTAAGATCTCTCGTCGTTATACAAACCGAGGACTTGCTCTTCTTGATCTTATTGAAGAAGGGAATTTAGGTCTTATTCGTGCTGTTGAAAAATTCGATCCTGAAAAAGGTTTCCGTTTTTCAACCTATGCGACATGGTGGATACGTCAAACAATTGAACGTGCCATTATGAACCAGACTCGTACTATCCGCCTTCCCATTCATATCGTTAAAGAGTTGAATGTATATTTAAGAACCGCAAGAGAATTAGCACACAAGCTCGATCATGAGCCTAGTGTTGAAGAAATTGCACAAACATTAGATAAACCAGTTGAAGATGTGAGTAAGATGCTGCGTTTAAACGAACGTATTACTTCTGTTGATACCCCAATTGGCGGTGATTCAGATAAAGCATTACTTGATATTATCTCTGACGAAAATGAAGAAGGACCGGAAGCAACAATTCAAAATAATAACCTCAAGGAAAATATCATAAAGTGGTTATTTGAATTGAATCCAAAACAACGTGAAGTATTAGCACGTCGTTTTGGGTTATTAGGCTATGAAGCAGAAACTTTAGAAGACGTTGGTAGAGAGATTGGTCTGACAAGAGAAAGAGTTCGTCAAATTCAAGTTGAAGGGCTGCGTCGCTTAAAAGACATTCTGCAAAGTCAGGGATTATGTATTGAAGCACTTTTCAAAGCATAGTTAGCCACCCAATTTCTGTTTATAGCTTTAATTGACATGTTATTACCAAAGCCGATTAGTGGGTTTGCTAATCGGCTTTTCTTTATCTTGTATTATACAATTTAAAACGATAAAACAAGAGTGCAGTTTTGTATCTCGTTAGCCTGATGAAAACAATAAAGGAAGATATGAAAGATTATTTTTTAAACGTTAAATTAGAGCGTTGCGATTTTAGCCAAAGTAAAATCTCTCCGAAGGGAATGGTGAGATTAATCGCATCAGGTAAAAACTTTTATCTTAATGAAGCTGATTTTGCTAACTCTCAAGATTTTCTTAAACGATTAAAACAAGGTGACGAGCTTAAAATCTGTGCCGAGTTATTGAAAGATGGCAGTTTTTGGGTGCAATGGATTTATCATGATACAAAAGGAAGGCTGGAGCCTGAAAGAAACTTCACGCTAACAGCAAAACAACAGAAATGGTTATTGCTTGCATTTATTCTGACGTTTGTTGGCGGCTATTGGAGTTATTTCTCGATTCTCCATCTTGAAGTGAATTTCTTTATCGTTGTTTCCATGGTTATTGCATGTGGTGCAATGATGGCTGGAGTGAGTTATATCGGAGAAAAAGCTTATCGCTATTTTCAGCGCACCAGACCCAAACATAAAAAGAGAATAAAGGCGCTAGATAAAGTCATCGCTAAGCAAGATAGCATTGCACCTGATGGTGAACAGCTCATTATTACTGGAATAAAATCAGCACCATTACCTTCATTAACCTTGAGCAAAAAGTCGTTTCCTCAAATAAAGCAAAGCAAAGTACAACGAGTTAGAGGAATGATACAAATTCATAGTATTAATAGGCTTCAAATACATTCCCGCAATAGCGAGACTGTAATAATGCAAATATCCTGTCTGATTGATAAGCATCCTTTTGTATTCAGTTACAGAGAGCGCTTATTTTATTCTGATCATAATTTGTTTCTTGCTGATGGTGATGATGTTGAATTGTTCTTTTGGCAAGCTGAAGATAAGAACTCAGGGCCAGTTGTCTTAGGGGTTTATAATCATACAGATAATGGCGCTTATTCAATTTCAGGACAAATGTATATTGGGCATCAACGCACTAAGCGATTATCACTGTTAATTACAGGGTTAATCAGTGCCTTTATTTTCTCAATTTTTGCCATTTTGTCTATTTCAGATGTTTACGATAACGGTAATTATTGGGATAAATGGGATTGGTTTTTTATTGGTGATACCTTTTTAGGAATGGGTATTATCTATGGTTTAATCATCAGTGGCTTTGCCTTTTTAATTGCCTTATTTTCAAATCTTTATATTTTGTTATCAGGAAAAGGTAACAGTAGTTATCAAACCTATTTTTTACTTCAACAACAATGTGTTGAAAATAAAAAAACGGTTTATGTTACGGAGCTAAGTCAATGAATCCTTTTTTCCGTAAGCCTTTTATCATCATCACAAGCTTATTTATTTTAAGCTTGCTGCTGTTTTATGGTGTGCTTTTTCATGGTTTTGCCTCTAAGTGGCAATGGAAAAATGAAAACGCTTCAGAGTTATCTTCATATCCTTATTCTCGCTATGATTGGCGTAAGGTTTTTTATGCTGCTAGTGGGATATTAATTAAGACTGAATCTGATAGTGGACGATATGACGTAGATATTTATGGGCGACTTCATCGCCAAGATAACCAGAGAAAATATACGCTGTACTTTTCTGATAAAGAAGGCACACGCTTTGTATCACAAGGCCAAGGTAGCTTTTATAACGCTTATTGTGTTCTTGATAAATGTGTTTTATTTACAGAGCAGGGGCGGCAAGTGGTGAACTTAGCCAAGTTTATACTTGATGATTTAATTCCTTGGCAAGAGGTTAACAATGGCTATTATCGTTTCCCTTTAGCGCTTATTGGTGGAAAATTACTCTTTTCACAAACAACATCGCAATTAGTATTAGCTGATAATAAGACGATACTGACAAGTTTAGATGAAGGGGAAAGTTGGGAATATTCTATTAATACAGAAGAGCTGGTAAAGCAGTATTACGCAGAAGATTTTGGTGAGTTTACACAATTTCATTATGCCCTTTCAGGGGATTCTCTTATTATTTTTTACAATCATCATTACACAACAAACACGTTAGAAATCACGCTAAACTTAGTCAATAAAGAAGTGACAAAAACCCGTTGGCTACCATTGCGAGTTAAAGAAGTTGCTCAAAATGATAAAGGTGATATCTATTTTATTGCTCAACATGCTTCTCGTGATCTCTATTCTGTGGTTCAACGTCAAACTGATGGAAATTTAGAGACTTTCTATGAAAGTGGTTATAAATATCTAAATGATTTGATGATAAGTAATGATGATTTGATTTTAAATAAAGGTCGTAACGATGATAAAATGACGCTAGTTTTTTCATTAAAAACAAAAGATTACACTTCTTATGAAAAAATCACTGATGATATGATGTTTAATCCTGCATTATCTTCATTTATTCGTTTATTTGATAATTACGGCGACGAAGATACTTTACTGCTATTGGGTGAACGATTGAAATATAGCCATGCTTTAATTAATTAAAGCAGTATTATCTTTTAATTAAAACGTTATAAAAATGGCGCTGTGGAATAAACATAGCGCCATTTTTCATATTTATCATTATGACTTATTTTATCATCTCTTTTAAACGATAAAGCTGTTCTAAGGCTTGTCGAGGTGTGAGTGCATCAGGATCGATTTTATCCAACGCTAATTCAATCTCTGAAGGCTCTGCTTCTGTTAATAACATCAGTTGTGATGTTTCAACGTGACCAGAGCCAGAGTTGCCTGACAGCATTTCAAGCTCTTTTAATTTCTGCTTAGCTCGACGGATCACCTCTTTGGGTACGCCCGCTAATGCAGCAACAGCTAAACCATAGCTTTTACTTGCTGCACCTTCTTGCACACTGTGCATAAAAGCAATTGTGTCACCATGTTCAACGGCATCTAAGTGAATATTTGCAGTACCTTCTAATTTTTCAGGTAGTGTGGTTAATTCAAAATAGTGGGTTGCAAAGAGTGTCATTGCTTTAATACGATTAGCTAAATTTTCAGCACACGCCCAAGCCAGAGATAGCCCATCATAGGTGGATGTACCTCGACCAATCTCATCCATTAAGACCAAGCTATTTTCAGTCGCATTATGCAAAATATTTGCGGTTTCGGTCATTTCAACCATAAAGGTAGAACGACCAGAAGCAAGATCATCAGAAGCACCGACACGGGTAAAAATACGATCGACCGGGCCAATTAAGGCTTTTTCAGCAGGTACAAAGCTACCAATATAAGCAAGTAAAGTAATTAATGCGGCTTGGCGCATATAAGTACTTTTCCCTCCCATATTAGGACCTGTAATGATCAATAAGCGGCGTTGAGGTGCTAATTGTAATGGGTTTGAAATAAAAGGTTCGCTAAGGACTTGTTCAACAACAGGGTGACGTCCCCCAGTGATTTGAATACCCGTTTTCTCACTCAATTCTGGGCGGGTATAATTTAATGATTCAGCACGCTCGGCAAGATTAGAGAGAACGTCTGTTTCAGCTAAAGCCTCAGCACTAATTTGTAATGCGGTAAGATGAGGTAATAGCTTTTCAAAAATTTCTTCATAAAGCATTTTTTCGATAGCTAATGCCTTACCTTTAGACGTTAATACCTTGTCTTCATACTCTTTTAATTCAGGAATGATGTAACGTTCAGCATTTTTTAATGTTTGACGGCGAACATAGTGCATGGGTACTAAATTGCTTTGCCCACGACTGACTTGAATGTAATAGCCGTGTACACCATTAAAGCCAACTTTAAGTGTATCAATACCCCATTTTTCACGTTCACGAATTTCAAGTTTATCAAGGTAATCACTTGCGCCATCGGCTAATGCTCGCCATTCGTCTAATTCCGCATTATAACCAGAGGCAATAACACCACCGTCACGTACTAATACAGGTGGTGTTTCAACAATGGCATGTTCAAGTAATTCACATAATTCATCAAACTGGCTAATACGCTTTTGTAATTCTTTAATGTAAGGCATATCGGCTTGTTCGAGCACTTGATGAATATCGTGATATTGCTGGAATGCATGACGCATACGAGAAAGATCACGAGGGCGCGCTGATCGTAACGCTAAACGGGCCAAAACACGTTCTAAGTCACCCACTTGGCGTAAAAAAGGTTGCAGTTCAAAATAGAGAGGTTGTAATGCAGTTATTGCATCTTGGCGTTTGATGAGTTGTTCACGTTGGCGCAAAGGCGAGTGTATCCAACGTTTTAACATACGACTGCCCATTGGTGTTACACAAAGGTCGAGTACCGATGCCAGTGTGTTATCAGTACCTCCGGCAAGATTTTGAGTTAATTCAAGATTGCGACGAGTTGCCGCATCTAAAATAATTGAATCTTGAGGGCGTTCCATCGTGATATTACGGATATGAGGCAATGCGGTGCGCTGTGTATCTTTCACATATTGTAATAAGCACCCAGCAGCGCAGAGTGCTAAATGCGCATTTTCAACACCAAAGCCTGTTAGATCACGAGTACCAAATTGCAGATTCAGTTGTTGTCTTGCTGTTTCTGGCTCAAATTCCCAAATAGGGCGACGGCGTAGACCTTGCTGACGCTCAATAAGCGCCATTGACTCAAAGGTTTCAGGATAGAGCAATTCGGCTGGGTGAGTGCGTTGTAATTCGGCAATCATGCTTTCACTATCTGGCATTTCAGTAACACGGAAACGCCCTGATGTGATATCTAACGTTGCATAGCCAAAAGCACCATTTTTATCTTGCCAAATTGCAGCTAAAAGGTTGTCTTGACGCTCTTCAAGTAAGGCTTCATCAGTCACAGTACCGGGGGTTACAATACGAATAACTTTGCGTTCAACAGGACCTTTACTTGTTGCAGGATCACCTATTTGTTCACAAATAGCGACAGACTCACCTAATTGCACTAATTTAGCGAGATAGTTCTCAACGGCATGATGAGGAACGCCTGCCATAGGAATAGGTTGCCCCGCAGACTGACCTCGTTTTGTTAATGAAATATCTAATAAGCGAGAGGCTTTTTTAGCATCATCAAAAAACAGTTCATAAAAGTCACCCATACGATAAAACAGTAAGATTTCAGGATGCTCTGCTTTAAGCTTAAGATACTGTTGCATCATTGGTGTGTGGGAGTCTAAGTGTTGGATGTCAGTCATGTTGTCGTCTGTCTTAACGTATTGAATTTTGAGTTATTTGTGAAAATCTGTTGTTGCACCGCATTCGTTCTATTTCACAAGCTTTGCACGATCATATCACAAGGTTTCAGTCTGTTGTTTTAATGATACAAATATCTTTTTAGACCGAAAGCAAAACAATTTTAATCCCTATAGTATCGTTGATTAGCCCTCAATGACAATCTGCACTTTTTCTGAAAACTCTTTAATTATCTTATAGTCAGCACTAAATAAGGTAACACTTATGCACTAAAAGCAGCCAGAAAAACCCTTATCAACGAAAGCCATTAAGGCGATGAAACCCAACAATAAAGATAGATCTGATACAGGTGAAAACATAGGTTCACGTGTATTTGTGGCGCAACAGGCATTAAGACATTTTTCTACCGTTAGAGAAGCCCAGTTACCGAAGGGAACACTTGTTTGGTCAGATATTTCACAATTAAATGATGTCGTACAAGCGTGATTTGATTCAACAACAATTAATTCTAGTTCGTTGTGGTATTTTTTATTTTCTACTATGGCTGTAAAACGAGTTATGAATGGGTTCAATGTGAAAGTATTCAGTAATCTGTATTGCCATATAAAGCAACGATGATAAAATACTCAATCGCCAGTTTGAAGTGAGACTACCATGAAAAAAAATGAATTAATTCAAGCAACAAAACCAACTCGTACTCAACTTATTCGTTCGGTAGCAACCTCTACGGCGATTGAAACAGGGCAGGAGTCTCGTCGTCTTGAAGAAGAGATGAAAGCGAAGCGTGAGAAGTTTGGGCATTTGAAACTTGCGATTTAGTTTTCTTTTAAGGCTTTATTAACCCAATATTTCATGGGTTCATAGTTAAGGTTTAACCCTGCGTGGATTGCTGCAATGTATTGTTCGGGGTGTAGAGTCCAACTTTCATAGTCTAACGGCGGGAAACCAGCTTGTACTGCCATCACATCTGCGAGTAAGCGCGATAAGCGCCCATTACCTTCTCTAAACGGATGTATCAGAATTAATTCCACATGTACTGTTGCAATAGCTTCTATGACTTGTTCTCGGCTCATATTGGTGCAGGGTGTGTACTTCACTAGATACTCTTTCTCGAATCCAGCCAGTAATGTTGCAACACGACCCGCAGGGGCAAACATAAATCCACCCTTGCTAATATTGACTGTGCGTAATTCACCAGCCCAATCGTAAACATTCCCTAGCCATTGGCGGTGCCAACGCTGGATAAGTGATACGGTAATTTGCTCTGTGGGGAATTGTTCTTCAAAAATGATTTGATACAGTTTTTCTAACAGGACAAGCTCAGCATCATTGATATCATCAACGTTTGAAAGCCCTAGCTTATTAGCCAGTACCTCATCATCAGAGCCGTCAGCAAATTTCCCTTCGCTGTTAGATACATGGTATTTATTCATTTTATACTCGTCATACTTCTAAGATTGCAGCCTTTTTGTGAAAATATAGTTGACTGCGTTCATTCGTACTAGTCATATACTTATATATTCTCCTAGACTTTTTTCAAGAAATAGATTCACTTGTTACTTAGCTGTACTCGATATTTAAGTGCGTAACATAAAGAAACCATTTCTTTTACGGTATAACTCGCATAAAAATAGCCAGCTCGTGTTTTTCAGTTTTTAAGGCGTGTGAAAAAATCAAGAGTATGTAAGAGTAATAAGGTATCTTATGGATAATTAGACAAAAACAAGCCAGTCATATTTTTATCAATAATAAATATTATGAATTGCTGGATTTTCTTGAAATAAACATAAAGAGCTACAAAATGAGCAGCAAATATTCACCACCTTATACAATTACACCTTCAATTCTTAACTCTGTGGCAGAAATTAGTGAGTTATTAGGGTATTGGTCAGCAACGGGAAAATTAGCCTCACCACAATTACGTAAAGAAAACCGTATTCGTACTATTCAAGCCTCTTTAGCGATAGAGCAAAATAGCTTATCCACTAAGGCAAGTCACTGCAATTATGGATGGAAAACAAGTCTTAGGACCCGTTAAAGAAATCCAAGAAGTCCGTAATGCCATTCTAGCCTATGAGAAAATCCCTGATTGGGAGAGTAATAATGCAGAACATTTCCTTGATGCTCATGCTTTATTAATGCAAGGGCTTATCGATTATCCAGGAGTTTGGCGTAATGGTGATGCCGGTATTTATCGTGATAGTCAATTAATTCATATGGCTCCACCTTCAAGCCAAATAGTAAGGTTGATAGCATCTTTATTTGATTGGCTAAAATCCACTGATATTCATCCGTTAATTAAAAGCAGTGTGTTTCACTATGAATTAGAATTTATTCATCCATTTTCTGATGGAAATGGTCGTATGGGGCGATTATGGCAATCTGTTATTTTAAGTAAATGGCGTGCTGAGTTAGCTTGGTTGCCTGTTGAAACACTTATCCAGCAACATCAAGATGATTATTATCGAGTATTGGGTGAAGCTGACAAATTAAGTGATAGTACCTGTTTTATTGATTTTATATTAAAGCTTATTGCCCAAGCGTTAAAAGAAGGAATTGAAAATAGCTAATATAGAGTATCTATATTAGCTTTAAAAAATATTTATAAATATATAAAATTATATTTAAGTAAATACACCTATCAATTAACTTTTAATACTCTTATAAAGAGTGTTATTGCAATGCTTAAAATTAATTTAATAAACAATAGTCATTAATTATTAAACTCATTATAGTTTATATTGAGTTGATTACTTAATAATATAATGAGGGATTATGAAAAAGAGCATATTGGCATCGATAATAAGTCTTTTATTAATATCAGCAGTAGGTTGTGATAATTCAAATGAAAGTTCGAATACAGGAACACCTTCGCAAGATAAAAATAAAACAGAGCAAACAACACAATCTAAGCCTGATCCAAAAAATACTCAATCTGATGAAGCTACATTTAGTCAAAAAATTGAAAAAGGTAATTTGTGGTTAGCAACTTTTAATGAAGATTTTGGCACTATTATACAGAAAAAAACGGGCAGAATTTCAGGCACAATTAACGTTAATCTTTTAGATAATACCAAAAATATCCTAGAAAATTTAAGTTCTGACAAAGGTAAAACAATTGATATCACACCTTTTAAAGTGCTTGAGACTGAAACTGATCAAATAAAGAGAATGAAAGCCAGTAGTTCTATTATGTCAGTAAGAAGCGCTTTCTCTATGCATTTAAGTGAATCTGGTGCAGAACGTGCCCAAGAGTCTTTTGAATTTATGAAAACATTTTCTCCTACGCTCCCAGAATTAGACGCTGTGGGTAATGCTTATGGTGAAAGTTATGTTGATTTATATCAGAAACTGCTGAAGTTGGGCGATTATCTAGTTGTAAAAGAAACTTACCGTTTAGATGATTTTGCACAAGCCAATACTTTGTATGAAGATGTGAAAAATGCTTATGCCAAACTAATCGATGAGAAAGAAAAAGCCGCTGAAGCATATGAAAATTATTATCAAGCAATGCATATTGAAGAGCTTGAATTAGTGAAAAAAGAAGGCTTGGTTGTTCGCTATCAAATTATGCAATCGTTGGATACAGTAACCAATACGCTTGATTCAATAAATCTCGATAAAATTGATGTGTCTGCACTCTCTGCTGCAATTATCAAAATTGAAGCACAGTCAATTGAACTAGAAAAAGTATTTAGTGATGAAGCATTGCTGAATAAAGAAAATATGAAAGGTACTGATTATTCGGTTAAAGAGTATTTAAAATTATATCAACAGCTTGTTATTGAGTTAAAAGTATTAGAGAAAAAACTCAATGAGAATAAAGATATATCAGGTAGCATTAATACGATTTCAAATAAATATAAATATTTGATAGAGAATTATAACTCTCTAATAGCGAAATAATATTTAGGCTATAAAAATGTAAATCGCACTTTAATAGTGCGATTCTTCTCGCAAAAATTATCTTTTTTACTGTGTTTAATTAAACATTAAATGATTATTAGAAAAAGATGATCCAAACTAATACTCAGAAGAATCTTGAAATAGAGTGGAGTGCTAGGAAAAAAACATTAAGAATGTAATCTATCTTTATATAATAAAATAATAAGTTAATGGTAAGTATTCATTATTACTTTAAAACTCTACTTTATTCTTTATTATAGTTGCGCTATTTATTTTGTTCTTTGGCTTAATTTTACTGATAAGAAAATGTGTTTCTATCAGTGTAATATAGGACTATCTATATGGACGTACTACGTTTTTTACTTTCCCTCCCTTTTAAACTGATCCGTTTATTTGGGTGGATCATTGTTTTTTGTATACGTCTTTTAGAGAAGATACTTAGCCCATTTATAGGGAAAATACAATGGAGTACGCCTGTTTGGATAGGCTTTGTTACCCGCCACTTACGAAAGATTGAAAATGGTGTAGTCGGTCACCCTAAAACTACATTAACTGCTATTATTTTTCTGATTATTGCGTCATTTGGCAGTTATTACGGTTATCACAGTTATCTCAATCGACCCGTTCCTATCGATGTAGCTCCCATCGTTGTACAAAATGTTAATGTAAAACTTATTGGTCCAGCACAAATCGATTATGCAAATGATAACCCTCAATCACAGAAAATCATTTTATCTTTTTCTCGGTCTGCAGCACCTATTACGCTTATTGATAAAGAGGTAACTGAAGGTGTGACATTAACACCAGCAATTGAAGGTAATTGGCGGTGGCAAAATGGTTCAACCCTTGTTTTTACAGCTAAAAAGCCTTTTGCTATGGGCAGTGAATATAAAGTTCAGCTTGATGAAACTAAATTGTTAGCACCACAATTTTCATTAAAATCAAATAAGTATGAATTTAAAACAACCTCTTTCGATTACAGTTTAGGAAATAGTGAGTTTTATCAAGACCCTCAAAACCCATCTCAAAAACATGCCATAATCAAGATCTCTTTTAACGCTCCTGTTGATATTCAGAGTTTTGAAAAACACCTTTCAATGAAATATGGTGATAATGAAAAGCTGAAATATGTCATTAATTACGATAATAAAAAACTAACGGCTTGGGTTCACTCAGAGCAATTAGCGCTAAAAGATATTAATAGCAAGGTCTTTCTTAAAATTGAACCGGGCATTGCTACGACAGTAACCGCTAATACAACAGCAAAAGAAAAAACCTATCATGTTGAGATCCCAAGTCTATACAGCCTTAATGTTTCAAATATAGAGAGTGAACTGGTTGAGTCTGAAAATGGAAAAGATGCGCGGGTACTTATCATTTCATTAAGTGATGAATTAAATGAGAAAGAGATAAAAAATGAAGTTTCTGCGTGGTTATTACCTCAACATAATTTGGAATTAAAAAATACTGACATTCGCCAAGATGAAGACGATTATTATGATTGGAACCTGAATGATGTCAGTAAAACTATTCTTGCTCAGTCAGAGAAGTTAACACTTGAGATGAATGATAATGAGCAAGAAAATCAAGCCACTTTTGCTTTTAAATACAATGCGCCAGCTTATCGCCACATATTGGTTAAAATCCCAAGCGGTATAATGTCTGTTGGCGGATACCAATTAAAAGAAGATCGCTACCAAATCGTCAGTGTGCCTGACTATCCGCAAATGCTGAACTTTGTTTCTGAAGGTGCTTTGCTGTCCATGACGGGTGACAAGCAGATCACTGTTTCTGCTCGTAATTTGCCTGGGCTACAACTTGATATAAAACGAGTTATTCCAAGCCAGTTACAACACATCGTTTCCTTTAAAGATAAATATTTTACTTCAACACGATTTGATCGCCTTAATGATGAATATTTCACGGAACACTTTACTTATCAAACAGCACTGAATAATGAAAACAAAGGTGAAATTCAATATAAAGGGATTGATTTAAGTCGCTATTTATCTACTGATCCTAATACTAAGCGTGGAATATTTTTATTAAAACTGACTTCATGGGACCCGGATAAAGCCTCAAGAACAGACGATGAAGACGACGAGTATTATGAAGATGACGAAGATGAAGAAATTTCTGATACACGCTTTGTTGTTGTCACAGATTTAGGGATCATTGCTAAATCATCAATTGATGGTTCTCGAGATGTTTTCGTACAATCTATTTATAACGGTGAGCCTGTTAGTGAAGCTAAAGTCTCAGTGATTGCTAAAAACGGAACAACGTTATTGAGTAAAATGACAAGTACTGATGGTCATGTCGTTTTCCCTAACCTTAAAGATTTTAGAAATGAGCAGACAGCGGTTCTCTTTTTAGTTGAAAAAGATGGCGATATTTCATTTTTACCTACAAATGCTTATTACGATAGGCAACTTAGCCTATCTCGTTTTGATATCTTCGGTGATGATACCCCAAGAGATCCTCGTACTCTCGATAGCTTCTTATTTTCTGATAGGGGCGTTTATCGACCGGGTGAAACTTTCAATATCGGTCTAATTACACGTACTTTTGACTGGAAAACAGCTCTTGAAGGAATACCTTTACGCATTGAAATTCGAGATCCTCGTAATACATTGATGTTAAATCAATCTATGGTATTAAACGAGTTTGGTTTTAACGAATTAAGTTATACCACATCAGAAAACTCGCCTACTGGAGATTGGAATATCTATCTCTATTTAGTAGGTAAAAATAATGAAGATGCCAGTTTATTAGGCAGTACAACAATTGTGGTTAAAGAGTTTGAGCCAGACTTGCTTAAAGTTGCACTTAATCTGACGCCAGATAGACAACAAGGATGGGTGAAACCTTCTGAATTAAAAGCTTCGATTGATGTACAAAATTTATTTGGCACTCCAGCACAAGATAGACGTGTTGTTTCCAAATTAACCTTAAGACCAATTTATCCTAATTTTTCACGTTATTCTGATTATCGATTTTATGAAAACCGTCGTAATCACGACAGTTTTGAAACTGATTTAGAAGAAACAACAACGAATGCAGAAGGGCTGGCTGAAATTGATTTGGGGTTAACATCTTATGATGACGCTACTTATCAATTACAACTTATTTCTGAAGCGTTTGATGCTGGGAGTGGTCGTTCTGTGACGGCTGCTGCGCGTGTTATGGTATCTCCTCATGATTATCTGGTTGGCGTAAAAGCAGATGGAACGCTTGACTATATTAATCAAAATGCACAGCGCAACCTCAATTTTATTGCGATTGATCCGACATTAAAGCAAATTGCTCAAGAGGCATTAACGTTGGAGCGCTATGAGCAAAAATACCTCTCTGTTTTAACTCGACAAGATTCGGGTGTTTATAAATATCAATCTAAACTCAAAGAAGTGTTTATTGATGATGTCCCACTTTCTATTGATGAAAAGGGAAGCTCTTTTACATTAGAAACACAAACACCGGGTAACTTTGTATTATTAATCAAAAATAAAGAAGGTAGTGTACTTAATCGCATTAATTATACCGTTGCGGGTAATGCGAATGTGACTCGCTCACTTGATCGCGAAGCAGAGTTGCAACTTACTTTGAATAAAGACACATATAAAGCTGGTGAAGAGATCGAAATCGCTATTAATGCCCCTTATATTGGTAGTGGCATTATTACGATAGAAAAAGATAAGGTTTATTATTGGCAATGGTTTACATCTTCAACCACAAATTCGGTACAAAAAATCCGTGTTCCTGCGCAATTGGAAGGTAATGGCTACATCAATGTTCAATTTGTTAGAGATATAAACTCTGACGAAATATTTATGAGTCCACTTAGTTATGGTGTTGTACCGTTTAAAGTCAGCCGTGAAAATTTCCAAGCTCCAATCGAATTAGAGTCACCAGATGTTATCAAACCGGGCGATACTTTACCGATTACGGTAAAAACAGATACTGCACAACAAGTTGCCGTTTTTGCTGTTGACGAAGGTATCTTGCAAGTTGCTCGATATAAATTAAAAGATCCATTGGATTATTTCTTCCGTAAGCGTTCATTAGAAGTTGAAACCACACAAATACTGGATCTTATTCTGCCTGAATTTAGCAAAATGATGTCACTGGCTTCAGCACCAGGTGGTGATGCGGGGGAAGGCGTTGATCTCTATCTGAATCCATTTAAGCGTAAGAAAGAAGAGCCTGTCGCTTATTGGTCTGGTATTACGAAAGTAGATGGAGAAGCTGTCTTTAACTACAAAGTACCAGAGTATTTTAATGGCAAAATAAGAATAATGGCGGTATCTGTTACCCCAAATCGTATAGGGAACACGCAACGTTATACGACTGTGCGTGATGATTTTGTATTAAGCCCTCATATTCCTACGACTGTAGCACCTAATGATGAATTTGATGTCACTTTAGGTATTGCAAATAACCTGACTGATCTTAATGGTGTGGCAACAAAACTCGATGTGACGATAACACCAGAGCCTCAATTAGAGGTTATAGGACAGAGCAGTTATCAACTGGAATTAGGTGAGAAAAAAGAAACGGTAGTTTCCTTTAGGCTAAAAGCGAAATCACAATTAGGTAATGGTGCTATTACATTCTCAGTGAGCGCTGAAGGCAAAGTGACTCAAAGAACGGTAGATCTTTCTATTCGCCCAGCTTCAGCTTATCGCACCCAATCAAGTTTAGGTCGTATGGATGGTAAAGAGCAGAGTGTTACGGATATTCGTCAAATGTATGATGAGTATGCGCAAAGGGATGCGCGTGTTTCTTACTCGCCTTTAGTACTAAGCAGTGCATTGGCGCAATACCTTGCTAATTATCCTTATAATTGTTCAGAGCAAATAACAAGTCAGGCAATACCGTTGTTATTCCATCAACGTAACCCTGAAATGAAGGCGATATATTCACAAGATAAAATTCGTACTCAACTTGAACAGACAATGGCGACATTACTGACTCGCCAAAATGGTCAAGGTGCTATCGGAACATGGCGTTCAACACCATCGACTGATCCATTTGTGACTTTATATGTCGTTCAATTCTTACTTGAGGCACAGGAAGCGAATTACCCTGTATCTGAAACACTTTTGCGATCATCCAACGAATATTTAACTAAGCTTGCCGTCAATACAGGGTTAAATAATCAAGATGAACTTAGAATGCGTGCTTTTGCTGTTTATTTATTAACACGCCAAGGTAAAGTGACTACGGGTGAAATTGCGGCGATCCAAACACGAATGCAAAAAAATTATCCAAAAACATGGCAGAGTGACTTAGGTGCTTTATATCTGGCCGCTTCTTACAAAATGCTAAAAATGGATAAACAAGCGGATGAGTTATTAAAACCTACATGGCAAGAGCTAAGCAAAGCTTATAGCAAAGCGTGGTGGTCACATAACTATTTAGATCCTCTGATCCAAGATAGTACAAGACTGTATTTGATTGTGACGCACTTCCCAGAAAAAGCGAAGGATATTCCGCCACAACTACTGGAAAATATGGTAAGGAGCTTTAAGGAAGAGCGCTATACCACGCAATCATCTGCAATGAGTATCTTGGCGTTAGAGCATTACACTCAACAGATCCAAAATATGGCAACACCGACACAACCATTAACAGTGAGTGTAAAAAGTGGTGAAAATCCACCCGTTGTTATTTCATCTATGACAAATGCTACGGCGATAGGTCAGTTTAAAGCGGGCATTAAAGAGATTTTATTTAATAATCCAACGAATAATGCGGCTTGGTATGTTGTGACACAATCTGGTTTTGATAGCGAACAACCTAAAGAAGCTCTTTCACGAGGATTAGAAATTTCTCGTGATTATGTGAATGAAAAAGGTGAGGTTGTTAATAGTGCAACCTTAGGTGAAAAGCTTTATGTACATATAAAAATCAGAGCGAATGCAAAACAAGGTGTGAATAATGTAGTGCTGGTGGACTTACTTCCCGGTGGCTTTGAAGTCGTACAACAATCAATAGAGGATGAGGCTAATCCTGATGTTGAATGGTTATCCCCAACAGGGGCTAAAGGAACGCGCTGGTCACCAGAATACAGCGATATTCGAGAAGATCGTGTCATTATTTATGGCACTGCAACTCAACAAGTACAAGAGTTCGTTTATCAAATTAAAGCGACTAATTCGGGAATATTCTCTATACCGCCAGCATTTGCAGAAGCCATGTATGACAGGGAAATACAAGCATTAGCGATCGGTAAAGGTGCTATGACTGTCAATAAACCGATGCAAAATAATGGCAATATAAAATGAAATTAGTTTGTGTTTCAGGCGCTTGTTTCTGGTTATTTTAGAATGGCGAGAAGCAAGCGAGTTTTACAAAATATATTGATGGGGGGCTTTTTAGTCGCCCTCTTTTGTATAGGATTTCGCCTGTTTCCACATCCAGCACTATCAGAAGGTTTTTTATCTTCAACAGCCTATTATGATAGCAATGGAAATTTATTACGTTTAACACTGGCTAACGATGAACGTTATCGGCTATGGACTGATTTAGACGATATTTCGCCCTTAATGATAGATAGTGCTATGCGATATGAAGATCGCTGGTTTTATTATCATGTTGGATTTAATCCTTACAGCTTAATTCGGGGGTTTTTTGTCAGTTATGTTTATGGTGAGCGATTGCAAGGTGGCTCCACAATTACAATGCAACTGGCTCGTATGCACTGGCAATTAAATACACGTACTGTCGGGGGAAAATTTGTTCAGGTATTACGGGCTATTCAATTAGAACTCAGTTATTCAAAACATGATATTTTAGAAGCTTATTTCAACTACGCCCCTTATGGGCGAAATATAGAAAGCATTGGTGCTGCAAGCCTGATTTACTTTAATAAAAATCCTAAAGAATTAACATTACCTGAAGCGTTAACACTTGCCGTATTACCTCAATCACCAAGTTATCGAATCGAACCAAATAGTGATGGTATTAGCTTTTCTTTAATGAAAACGCGTAACCAGCTTTACGATTATTGGTTGGAAGAACATCCTAACGATGCCGATTTATCTGCACTATTTCAATTACCACTGCGACTACGCCAGCCTGAAAAAATGCCCTATATAGCACCTCATTTCATCGAGCAAATTGAAAAACAGGAAAAGTTTAATCCAAGAAAGTCCACCACTATAGTCACAACGATTGATCTCCCATTACAAAAATTAGTTGAAAAACAAGTTGATGCATTTATTGAACGAAATAAACACCTTGGTGTTAAAAATGCTTCGGTGATCCTTGTTGATACACGAGATATGGGCGTTAAAGCGCTAGTTGGTTCGGCTGATTATTATAATGTTGATATTCATGGGCAGGTTAATGGTACTAATGCGAAGCGTTCACCGGGATCAACATTAAAGCCTTTTATCTATGCATTAGGGCTAGAACAAGGCATTTTACATCCTCGAACAATGTTAAAAGATGTACCTTCTACTTTTGGTAACTATGCACCAGAAAACTTTGATTTACGCTTTTTAGGGCCGATTTCTGCCACTCAAGCGTTAAATTACAGCCGAAATATCCCTGCCGTGTCGATAGCCTCTCAACTGAAAAGTCCAACGCTTTACCAGTTTCTACAAATGTCAGGTATCAGCAATATGGCGAGTGAAAGGCATTACGGTCTATCACTAGTGTTAGGGGGCGGTGAAATTACAGTACAAGAATTAGCAAAACTCTATGCAATATTAGCCAATCGAGGTCAACTGAAACCGTTAAGAATGCAAAGTACGGATGCTATTGCTAGACCTATTCAGTTATTAAGTGAGGAAGCGAGTTTTATTACACTGGATATGCTAAGCCAACATCGAAGACCTGATGATACATTGGCACAAAAATCGATGACATTACCCATTTATTGGAAAACTGGAACATCGTGGGGATTTCGAGATGCATGGAGTAGTGGGATCTTTGGACCTTATGTTTTAGTTGTTTGGATAGGTAATTTTGATGGAAAAGGGAATAGTGCATTAATCGGAGCTGAAGCAGCCGCACCTCTATTTTTTAACATCATAGATAATATGGTTGCAGATTATCCGAATTTAAAAGAGCCTAGATTTAAGCTTCCTGAAAATATTAAACAAGTCGATATTTGTTTGGCGAGTGGTAATTTACCTACGCCATGGTGTCAACGTAAAGGTAAAACATGGTTTATTCCCGGTAAATCACCCATTAAAGTTGATACAATTTATCGACCTCTAGCAATTGATAAAGTGACGGGAGACGTTGTTTGTCCGCCCTATAATGAAGATCAGGTTAAGATTGAAATTTTTGAATATTGGCCTTCTGATTTAGCTAAAGTATTTGCTCAAGCTGGGCTGCCAAAGCGAACACCGCCTTCTACTGCTCATTGTAAAAATGGAGATATGGCAATTACAGGAATGCCGCCTCGTATATTATCACCATTACGCAATACCACTTATACGTTAAGACGTACTTCATCACCAAACACATCAATTGTATTTAATGCAACAACAGATAATGATAGCAATATTATTTATTGGTTTGTTGATGATGCTTATTTAGGAAATAGTACAAATCAACGTTCAATAGAGTGGTATCCGAAAGAGAGTGGTCGCTACCGTATTCGTGCAGTAGACGATAAAGGAAGAGCGGATACACGAAATATTCGTGTTGATATTATTGGTGTGATTAATAAACAAGAAATCGAGGCACATTAATATTGGCGTTAAAGTTTGTAGGTTTTACTTAATGATTATCTTAACGCCAAAATATTAATTTCTATCGTTATCTTATTCTGACTATTAACTCACTATATTGTTGCGAGATAATTATTAGGTAAAATATTGAAAAATTTATTTTATCTTGTGAGCAAGGAAGAAATAATCAACATGAAAACTAGAATTCTAAAATTAGCCTTATTAGGCGCATTAGCATTACCTTTAGTGGGATGTAGTGATGCAACACCTAACTGTAATAGCTCTGAAGCCAAAAATTTAGTGATTGATATTACAAAAGATGAATTACGTGATCAAAAAATGGCGGCCGTGATTGATCAAATTAAGATCAAAGTAGAAAGCGTGCGTACTCGTGAACATGATGAGAAAAGAGATACTTACTCATGCGCAGCTGAACTCTCTTTTGAAGGTAAAGGCGGTAAAAATTCAATTCCGATCACTTATACCATTGAAAGCACAGATGATGGCAAAGAATTTTACGTTAATGTTTTCGGTTTATAATTGATTTAGAGAAAAACCAATAATAAAAAGTAGATATATAAGTAACAAGCCTATATATCTACTTGTAATAAATTACGCTAGATCATCGAGAAATTCAGGTGATGGAACAAAGAATAATGTGCCCGTTACAGGGGTACTGAATTTAAGTAATTTATCTGTATGGCCTTCAGGTGTGCCTGCAAACATATTTTCTAACATACGGTTAGTTGTTGAAAAATAACGTGCATAACCAATAAAGTAAGTACCATATTCATTTTTAGATGGATTGGAAAAAGGCATATTGGCTCTGACAATTTTTAAATCTTCGCCATTCTCATCTTGAATATTGGTGACAACATTATGTGAACCGGGTTCTTTTTCTTCATCGGTTAACTCCACATCATTGAATTTGTGTCTACCAATAACTTTCTCTTGTTCGATAAGAGGCTGTTTTTCCCATGCATCCATATCGTGAATATATTTTTGTACAAAGGCGTAACTACCTCCTGTAAATTCAGGATCTTCATCGCCAATAACGGCATAAGAAGCACGCTCATCTTCATATTCTGGGTTTTCAGTTCCATCGACAAAACCAATAATAGAACGCCCATCAAAATATCTAAACCCATGAACTTCATCAACAGGCGTAACAATATTCTTTAGCTTTTGGCTGATGATAGAGGCTAATTCGTAACATGCTGAAACTTTGATAGCTCGAATATGGAAAAAAATATCGCCCGGAGTAGAAACCGCAGTGTAAGTGTCACCTTTAATTTCTTTAAAGGTATTTAGCTCTTTGGGTTTTGGTTGATTAGGAAATAACGCAGTCCATGCATTTGCACCGAATCCCATAACACAACTTGTTTCCAATTCAGGAAAGCGTGTTCTCATACTACGTATCAAACCCGAAAAATTATTACAAAAATCGATCAAAGTATCGCGGTTTTCAGGTGAGTGGATGAGGTTAAAAACTAAAAAATAAGCATTCTCACAGGGTGATTTCGTAACATCTTGGTATTTCATAGTGATCCCTAAATGACGAATAATAGATGAATAATAATTAAGCTATATTTACAAAATATTGTTTTTTAGTTTTACACCAAAACCCTCTCTATTACAAAGAGAGGGTTTGATCTTTATTCGGATTTTTATAAATAAACTGTATTGTAAAAGCTATGGTTTCCTTTTTTATGACGCTAACACACTGAATTAATATTTTCATGGCTTTGATAAACTAAAGAGAGATGTGGATGTTGCCATAAACTTGCAGGCGTGACAGTGGTTCTTTCCCACGGTATTTGCCCAATAAACCATAATTTCCAAAACTGTAATTTGGCATTAGGATTTTTGCTTAATAATTCTTGGAATGTTTCTATTTCACCAATACGAATAGAGAGTGCTGATTTATAAATATCAAAAACAAACTTAGAGCAGAACTGACGGGAAGAGTCGTATTTAAAACCCGTGTGGTAAAGCTTATTTAATCTTTCAGGAACTTGAGCAACAAGTGCATTTTTTTGCTCATCAGAGAGTTGTGTTGATAGGCGGCGTATTGCATAACGTTTACCCGCAGAGCGGTTAATAAAGCGGGTTAATGTGGTTGTGGTTGAAAGTGGAACTCGACTTTCGGCAACTAAATAATCTTCGCCATTATGACCAATAATAATGCCAACATGATTACTCCAGCATAAAGAAGCGGAAGAAATTTGACGAAATAAAGAGGTACCAATACACGTAAATACGATATCACCAACTTCTAATTTTTGTGGATAATCAATTTTTATCATCATTATATGACCTATTAAATAGAAACATAATCACCATTATTTGACCATAATAAATAGATAAGGTTTCTATTTGATAACTCAATGATCTTAATGTAAAAAGAATACTCCAATTTAAGGTGTTCTTAATTTTAAGAGGAAAGTTGTTATTTATTCAGAATAAGAAGATAAATTTAGAATAATAAATTAATATTTTAATTGAGTAATAATAATATATCTAAGTGAATTAACTTAGTTGTTCATCTGGAATATCATATTTTATGACAACACGATTTTCATACAATAATTCTGATTTAATTAATTCAGGAAAAGCACCCACATTGTTTTTAGTGTAAATATCTCGCCAAATTTCATTACAACGATACACATGATCTCCTTTTTTGATAAAAGAAGAAGATTTCTCATAAATATGATAACGATATTCTCTTGCTTCACTACAAAGGAGTTCGCCTTCTAACTGATGTTCAGCGACATGTAATCTAATTTGGTAATCATAAGGTGTTGGATTATATAAGACTAAATCTACATAATTATAAAAAATAGCGGCTCCTGAGCCAAAAGGAAGTACTCTCCCTTCATCAGGAAAGGGATCAAAACTATGATTAGCTTTCTCGACCACTTTTAATTCAGAATGTAGTGCTAACCAATGTATTAAATTACTGGCCTGACAAATTCCACCGCCTACACCTTTTCTTGCTTCACCATAGGAGAGCTGCATGCCATCAATAAAACCTCTTTTATAGCTAGGTTTACCGATTAAATAGCAAAAAGAGAAATACTCTCCCGATTTAATCACGATACCATCTAATGCTTTTTCAACTAACTTGAGATTCGTTATTTTATTGTATTGTAATTGGATATCACTTTCGCCACGGCGACTAATTAATTTAGAAGTGTGTTTTAGATAACGGTATGAAAGTCGTTGTTCTGGTTGAACGTTTCGGCTGTATGTTCGACTTGAAAATCGCCAACTAAGAGAGCGAAATAAACGACGTTGTGCCACTCTCAAAGTATAAAGAATAGGGTGATAAGATGAGAGTGTTCTACGCATAAAATCCTTTTAAACAATAGCCAATAGAAAGAGATAAACATGAGTATGATAACGATTGAATAAGAATATTGATACGCCGATATCCTTAAAATAATAGAGCTAAGAATTTAACTAATAAATTTATTTATTGATATCTTTCGTTAAAATTTGAGCTTGAGATTGTAAAACAGATAAAAAATTCTTAGTGGCTGGAGAGATATACTTTTCTTTATGATGAAAGTAACGAATACCTCGGCTAAATTGGATATCATCAAATGCAACTTCACATAAAAGACCTGATTTTAATTCTTGCATAATAGACAAACGGGATAAAATTGAGATCCCTAAACCGTGAATAACACCCTGTTTTATTCCTTCTAAACTATTTATTTCCATCACATTTTTGAGTTCTTTATTATTTTCTTGGATCCTATCTAATAAAAAATCACGGGTAGCAGAGTGCTCGGGTTTGATCAGAAAAACTTCTGAGGCAATATCAGAAAATCTGCAATGTTTCTTTTTTGCCAGCCAATGTTCAGGTGAACAAATAAGCACTAAGGGATCGATAAGAAAGGTATCAAGATGATATTCCGTCGGATCTAAATAGATATGATCTGACATGATCAAAAACTCTAATTCTTGGGTATCAAGTTTATGGATAAGTTGTGTGGAGCTTGAAATATCCATGCTTAATTTCACATCGGGATACAGCGCTCTAAACTGCGCCATAATTTGAGGTAATAGGTAAACGCCAACAAAATGGCTAGCACCAAACTTAATTTCACCTTTAGAGGGATCATCAAATTGTCGCATATGCTCAGAAGAGGATTTTACTAAATTAATAATTTGGGTTGCGTACTGCTGATAAACCTTACCCTGAGGTGTTAAATAAAGCCGATTATTGATCCTTTCAAACAATACCGTTTGCAATTCTTCTTCTAGTTTCTTAATCCTAATACTCACACTGGGTTGAGTACAGAATAGGCGTTCTGCGGTTTCAGTAACATTAAAACCGTTGGCAAGTAGTAAAAAAGCATCAAGTTGGCTTAAATTCATCTCAACACCATAAATTATTTTTATAGTTATAATATATTAATACAATTATCTTTATACCTCAATATTTCTATACTGAACTTCCTACCCTACATATTAAGAGGAATCGGTTATGGAAAAGACTGCGAAGCGAGATGATATCGCTAAACCAGCGCCATCATCACCAAAACAAAACGGTAAGAAGATAACCTTAAAAACAATAGGAATACCTTTAGCTTTATTGGTATTACTCGTTTTATTTTTTATGCCAACACCAGATGGATTAAGTATTGAAGGGCAAAAAGCCATTGCTATTTTTTGTGCGGCGTTAATTTTATGGGTGTGTGGATCTTTACCCATTTATTTAACCTCAATGCTCGTTATTGTTTTACTTCCAATAACGGGAACTGTCGCAAAAGAGAAAGTGGTTTTCGGTACATTAGGTTATGACGTTATTTGGCTGATGGTTTCAGCATTTGTTTTAACGTCCGCCATGATCAAATCGAATATTGCCAGACGCTTTGCTCTATGGATGATCACCAAATTTGGGCAAACACCCAAAAAAGCGTTATTTGTCCTGATATTAATTAACTTCAGCTTAGTTTTCTTTGTTCCTTCAACGACTGCTCGTGCGACATTAATGGTGCCTATTTGTATGATCTTATTAGAGATACATAAGGCCATTCCTGGAAAAAGTAATTACGGGAAACTAATGATGTTGCAAGGCGTGCAAGCTGATGCTTTGGCAACATCCGGTGTAATGACGGGAACTGCAGCTAATATTATTGCCGTTGGATTTATCAATTCACAAGCCGGTGGTTCTATTGGTTATATGGATTGGTTAATTGCCTCTTTCCCATTAGCTATTGTTGGTATGACTATCTCCTTTTTTATTGGATTAAAATTATTCTCTTTTAAAGGGGAAGTGGATTTTGAAGGTTCGCTAGAGAAATTAAAAAAAGAACGTTCTCAACTTGGTGCATTAACTAAGAATGAGAAAAAAGCCATGTATATTTTTTTAATGGCAGTGTTCTTATGGGCAACCGAAAGTTATCACCAAGATATGTTTGGTTTCAAAATTAGCGTTTATATGACCGCTGTTATTGCTGCCATTCTTTGCCTGATGCCTCGTATTGGCTTATTAACGTGGAATGAAGCCAATATCAAATGGGATCTTATGATATTTGCAGCGGGCGCTTATGCGGCAGGTAATACTTTAGAATCCACACAAGGTGCGCAATGGTTAATTGGTAAAATGGTTTATGGGCTCGGACTCGAAAATATGAGTACGACGATGGTTTATATTGTGGTTGTTTTTATCTGTATGTATAGCCATTTAATTTTTACGAGTAAAACCGTGAAAACGACCATACTCATTCCAGCCATTATTGCACTTGCCAAAACATTAGGCATGGACCCAGTAACATTAGCATTAGCCGCGTCATTTACACTCACATATACCATTACATTACCGCCACATTCAAAAGTAAATACTATCTATTTTTCAAGTGGTTACTTTAGTGTGTTAGATCAAATGAAATATGGATTAATTACCTGTTTTGTTGGTGCATCGGTAATTTCTATTGCGATATTCACTTGGTTCCAAATTCTTGGATATGGTCTTTAAGCCATTAAATTAAGGAATAATAATGAGACTAATTTTATTAAGACACGGTGAAACCTTATGGAATATGGAATCACGCTTACAAGGACATGCTAATTCTTGTTTATCACCAAAAGGCATTAATCAAGCAATGGCGATAAAAGAGAGTATTAGATTGTTATCACCCGCTAGGATTATTACGTCAGATTTAGGGCGAACAGTACAAACCGCAGAAATCGTCGGTCACCCCGAAGCTGTTAAAGAGCCGTTATTGCGCGAGTTAAATATGGGGGAATGGACAGGACAGCGAAAACCAGAACTCATAAGACACCATGCGGATAAATACAAAAATTGGCGAGCAGGAACTTATACGCCACCTAAAGGTGAAAATTGGTTTGATTTTTGTGATCGTATTGGTGAGGCATTACAAGGGTGGGTACATAAAGAAGACAGTGATTTATTAGCGGTTGTGCATAGTGGTGTTATTCGTGCCGCCTGCAAAGTGTTTTTAAATCTGTCTCCTGAGTTTTTATTACCCGCGACACCGGGCACAATAACGATATTTAATTTTGATCTTAATTCTGATAAAGCGCCAAAATTAGAAGCCTATAATATTGGCTCTTATATGCCAGATAAGAATGTCGCTGACTAAGGTTAATAAGAAGTGGTTTTCAAATTAATCATATTGTTTTAAACATATTTATTATTCAAGACCAGAATTTAAAGTTAGAATTTAAATCTGAAATGTAAAATAAGTCACTCCGATATTAAATCAGAGCAAGGGAAACCTTGCTCTTTTGCTATTAAAATTAAAGAACTAAAGCTCTACCAATATCCCAACACTTTCCACCATACACTACCGAGCGTGATCCAAATAATGAGGTTAACTACACTCATCACAAATCCTGTTTTCCACCATTCACCCAATGTGGCATAGCCTGAACCGAAAATAATTGGCGCAGTACCTGTACCATAATGCGTTAATGACATCATTAATGAAGATGAGAATGCCAAAATAAGACCTAATAACATTGGTGGTGCGCCAAGGGCTAAACCAGCGGCATAGAATGCTGCAAACATTGCGGTAATATGGGCTGTAGTACTGGCAAAGAAATAGTGAGAATAAACATAAATCAGCACCAATAACACCATGCCACTAACCCAGCTGATCCCCATACTATCAATACTTGCGCCGACACTGAGTGATAGCCACTTAATTAATCCTAATTTTCCTAAGAAGGATGCCATCATGACTAAGGCTGAGAACCAAACTACGGTATCCCATGCACCTTTGTTTTTTAAAATATCATCCCAATTCAAAACGCCTGTACATAATAAAATGGATAAACCAATAAAGGCTGCTGTTGTTGCATTAATACTAAATCCATCACCAAATAATAATGCTGGGACACCCGCCCACATAATTAATAATAGAGCGAAGACGGCAAGTGTTATTTTTTCAGGTAATGAAATAGGACCTAATTGCGCTAAACGCTCTTTGGCAAAATGAGGGGCATTTGGCGTACTAGTTATTTCAGGCTTATAAAGTAGATAGATAACAATAGGCATTAAAATTAATGAAACGATAGCTGGCACAAAAGCCGCAATTGCCCACATAGACCAACTAAGCTCATGTGTAGGATCTGTTTCACTAATAATTAAACTGACAATTAGCGGATTAGGCGCTGTTGCCGTAATAAACATGGCAGAAGTAATTGGATTTATATTGTAGTTCACTAAAGAGAGGTAACGGCCTATTTTACCACTTGTACCATCTTCCGCCTTAGAGTTAAAACTATCTGAAATTGATCGCATAATTGGGTGAATGATCCCACCACCACGAGCGGTATTACTTGGTGTTACAGGGGCTAATATTGTTTCGGCAATTGCTAATGAATAGGCTATTCCAATGGTTCTTTTTCCAAAAAGGGAAATAAAATAATAACCAATTCTAGCACCTAGCCCTGTTTTATTTAGACTCATGGATACCATAATGGAAATACCAATTAACCAGATAAGATCATTGGAAAATCCACTTAATGCGTCACCAATAGCGGCTTTAGTTGAATGAGGATTAGTGACACCTGTAACAGCGACTAATGCGATAGCAATAATAGAAACAGCACCGATAGGAAGTGCTTTACCAATAATGGCGGCAATAGTGCCGACAAAGAGCGCTAATAAATGCCAAGCATTGGGATCAACCCCTTGTGGTACGGGGATAAGAAACCAGATAATAAGAGTAATAGAAACGGCGATTAATGTCGGTATAGGTCGTAATGGAGTTAATTTATTCATCAGGTTATTCCATTAGGTTGCAGGTTAAATAAATAATCGGAAGTAAAAAGTAAAGCTAATAAGTATTTTTATTGAAGGCAATTTTATTAACATATTATTAAATATTCATTGATTAGTGTCATAAAAATAAAATTATTTATTAACTTAATTTTAAAATAAGAAATTTTATGTAACTTAATGTTATTAAAATACGGGGTAATTATTTATCTTTATGTTTTTATTGTTGTTTTTGTAATTATTTTTATTATAACTAAATGTTAATAATAAAAACTAAATTCAATGATAGGTGGAAATAAAATATAATTATGGTATGTAAATTTATCTCGTATCACATTTATAATATTAAATTCATAATGTTATAAAGGATTATGTTATTATTTTAGGTCGTTTTAATTTTATTAACCTATGTGATTATAATGTTATTAACAATAGCTGAATAACTGATACGTTATTTGTCCAGCACAAAACCACCTAACTGACACCATTAAACTCTCGTGTCCTGTTGCTGTAATTAGTGAAGGTCTTGATCCAGCTTTACGAGTAAGAGCATAACCGCTAGATGCTCCAAGTTTAACAATGAAAATTGTAGCTTATCCTTGACGTGTTCTCGTCGTCAGCCCTTAGTTATTTAATGCACCTGTTTGTGGGGGAATTTTTAAACAACCATTAAACGTTTGGATTGGGACGTAGACTTTTTAGTTAAAGAAGGGATGGTTGATAATATGATATTAAAAATTAAAGTTGAAGCTATTAAGTAGTAACTTAAGTCATATATTAAATATTCTTTCTATTTTAAAAGCCTTATTAAATACAAGGCTTTTTTTTGTTTTTTATAAAATTAAATGCAATTAAAAATAAAAGATAATTTAAAAATTTAACAAAGAAAAATAGCCTTTTTTTATTTGTTGATAATAATCATTTATTGCGGTATGTTATAAAATTGTAACTTAACAGTTGATTGTCTTTGTTTTATTTGAAGTTTATATCCTTGTGGTTGTTTCTTGTTCGTTAAATCCTTCTCTGAAGTTTTAGGCTTTATTCTTAAATTAATAAACTTTTCTCATCATAATTTATTTAATAAATATCGTTCGATTAAATAAAAATTTTTTACAATAAATAAGTGTGACTTCTGTCACTCTACATTTCGATATTTCTTCAGTATGTTTATATGCAGAGATTAGAAATTAATAAATCAAACATTTATTTATATTGCTTAATAACTTAAGCAAATAGGCTTCTTATTATCAAAAAAACGAAATGCAAATAGATATGTGCTGTTACATATATTAAATGCGTTAAGGATATCATAATGATCCATGCTTTTATTAAAAAAGGGAGCTTTCAGGATTCAGTAAGCCTGATGATTATTTCCCGAAAATTAAGTGAAGCCCCAGAGGTGGAAGAAATTTCCGTCATGATGGGAACACCAGCGAATAAATCTCTTCTCGATGTCACCGGTTTCTGGCATGACATGTTTAACGAAGCAACACCAAATGACATTTGTGTTTCGATTAAAGCGGAATCAGACGATCCTTCCATTATCGATATGATTTCTACGGCATTGGAAGAAGCACTGGCAGAGATAGCCAGTGGTCAAAAAGGTGGCAACAAATTAACGACAGTGCGTAGCTGGCGTACCGCGAAACAAAAAAGTACGAATGCCAATATGTTACTTATCTCTATTGCGGGTGAATATGCGGCTGAATTAGCTGATACCGGTTTAGAAGATGGCTGTAACGTTATGTTGTTCTCTGACAACGTTTCTATCGCAGATGAAAAAGCATTAAAAGAAAAAGCAGCCGCCAAAGGTCTGATTGTGATGGGACCTGACTGTGGTACGGCAAATATTGCTGGTGCTCCTCTTGCTTTCGCAAATATTGCGCCTAAAGGTTCAATAGGTATTGTGGGTGCATCAGGTACGGGTATTCAAGAAATCACCTCACAAATTGTTTTACAACGCCAAGGTATTTCTCACTCTATCGGTTTAGGTGGTCGTGATCTAACAGAGCAAATTGGTGGTATCAGTGCAATAACTGCTATCAATATGCTGGCTGCTGATCCTAATACTAGAGTGATTGCTTTTGTTTCTAAGCCACCAGCACCAGCAGTTCGTCAAAAAATCATTGCTGAGATGAAACGCCATAATAAACCGATTGTGGCTCAATTCTTAGGAACAACCCCTGAGAAATTCCAAGACGACAATATCTATTTCACTCGTACTTTAGATGAAACTGCACGTATCGCGGCTGAATTAGCTCGTGTTGAAGATATTGCCGCGGAATTACCAAAAGTAGCGGGTAAGAAAATCATTGGTCTTTATGCGGGTGGTACGTTAGCCGCTGAGTGCGCCATGTTGTTATCTGAAAAACTCAATGTTGAAGTCGATAACGAGCATAAACAAGGCACGATGCTAGATGCTGATGGTCACAAAATTATCGATATGGGTGATGACTTCTATACACAGGGTAAACCACACCCAATGATTGACCCATCTACACGTAACAAATTTATCAGTGAGTTAAGCAATAAAACCGAAGCGGGCGTGTTACTGGTTGATTTTGTTATTGGTTATGGCGCAACTCAAGATCCAGCTGGCGCGTTAATTCAGGAAATCAAAAAACTGAATGAGAAACGTGGCGAAGCAAATCCACTGATCACTATCGCAACTATCACTGGTACTGAAGACGATCCACAAAACCGTAGCGAACAGCAAAAACAGCTAAAAGAAGCGGGCATTATTGTGATGGATACGTTGCCAGAAGCCGTTTTATTAGCCAAAGAATTAATCCAGCCACATCCAGCAGAAGCACATGCTGAAGTGTCGCCACTGCTTAACGGGATCTCTGTGATCAACGCAGGATTACGTAGCTTTGCAGACGATCTGCAATCAAGTGGCACCCCTGTTGTTCATTATCAGTGGGCGCCTGTCGCAGGTGGCAATAAAAAACTGGCTGAAATATTAAAGAAATTGAAATAAGGAATTGCAGATATGTACTCAACTATCGAACAAGCGAATGAAGCAGTTATCGAACGTATCCGTGAAGCCCGTCCTCACTGGTGTGATGTTAGCTTAGCAAAAGAAGTTGTTCCTACTTTAGAGACAGGTAAAAAATTACTTCACGCGGGTCCACCAGTAACTTGGGGTGAAATGAGTGGCCCTGTTCGCGGTGCATGTATCGGTGCTTCTTTATTTGAAGGCTGGGCAGAAACTGAAGAACAAGCATTGGCAATGTTAGAAGCGGGTGAAATTGAGTTTATTCCTTGCCATAACGTGAATGCAGTAGGCCCAATGGGCGGCATTACTTCTGCGCATATGCCAATGCTGGTTATCAAAAACCACATTCATGGTAACTACGCTTACTGCAACATGAACGAAGGTATCGGTAAAGTAATGCGCTTTGGTGCTTACGGTCCTGATGTGCAAGAACGTTTACATTGGATGCAAAATAGCTTAGCACCAGTATTAAAAGCAGCGATTGCAACGTTTGAAAACGGTATCGATCTGACGGCAATTATGGGGCAAGCCATTACGATGGGTGATGAATTCCACCAACGTAATATCGCTGCATCTGCGCTGTTATTGCGCCAGCTTGCACCAGTACTAGGCACTTTAGATTTTGAAGAAGCTGAAATCACCAAAGTGACTAAATTCCTGAGCATTACAGACCAATTCTTCCTGAACTTAGCCATGGCTTATTGTAAAGCCGCGATGGATGCGGGCGCTCAAATCAAGCAAGGTACTATCGTCACTGTAATGACACGTAATGGTAGTAACTTTGGTATTAAAATCAGCGGAATGGGTGACCAATGGTTCACTGCTCCAGTAAATACACCGCAAGGTCTGTTCTTCTCTGGCTTTAGCCAAGCAGATGCAAACCCAGATATCGGTGACAGTGCAATCACTGAAACATTCGGTATTGGTGGCGCAGCAATGGTTGCGGCTCCTGGTGTAACACGCTTTGTAGGTGCATCTGGTGGTATGGATGCGGCGCGTGAAGTGACTGAAGAAATGGCAGAGATCTATCTTGCTCGTAACATGATGTTGCAAATTCCAACTTGGGATTTCCAAGGTGCGTGTTTAGGTTTAGATGCTCGCCGTGTGGTTGAAACGGGTATCACCCCGCTGATTAACACTGGTATTGCGCATAAAGAGCCGGGTGTTGGTCAGATTGGTGCGGGTACTGTACGAGCGCCTTTAGGTTGCTTTGAAAAAGCGATTGTTGCACTTGCTGAAGAGCTAGGTATCGACGCTTAATCTCGTTTTCTAACGGCAAAGCACAGCAATAAAGGGGGCATTATGCAAATTCAAGCACTTCAAACCAGCCAGCATATCACTGATTTTGAAGGTGAGATTAAATGTGTGGGCATTTATGACCATGCTTTGAATTTCATTTGTCCTCAGCAACGCTTAATGACTTTTCATCGTGAAGGAAAAGGATTAAGCCCGATGGGATGGTTACTGAAACAAGATGATTTTGATTATTTTGCAAAACAGTGCCATCCCTCGATTGTGATGGATATTAAAAATCATCAAGCAACGCTCGCAAATAAGCTCATATTGATCGCAGGTCAAAATGAGAATTTGCGTTTACAGGATAAAGCGAATTTAGATTTGCGTTGGTTAGAAAGTTTTTTTTCTCTGTTATCTCCCTCGATTGCAACGGGGTTATACGGCTCTTTGAAAAATTACCGTCAAATCGCGCAACTTAGTGAAATAAAGTTATTAACTAAGCTGTTTCATAATCAGCTATTAGGCAATGCTGTTAACTGGGCTATTTTTACAGGGAAAGGCCCCGGATTAACGCCAAGTTCAGATGATATGCTGGTGGGTATGTTATTTGCACATTATTTAGCGGAGCCAGAAAATAAACTTAATAATTTTTTTAATAACACACCGCCTTTATCTGAATTGACCACCATTGTCAGTAAGCATTATTTGGAATATGCCACACAGGGAATATTTTCTACCTATCTCATTCAACTAGGTAAAAAAATAAAGAATAAAGAGATTATTTTTAAGGATATGTTGGAAATACTCTCTATTGGTCATCATTCCGGCGCGGATACCTTACTGGGATTATGGATTGGTTACCAAGTTAAAAAACAACAACAAAATATTGATTAAATTTTTTTAATAAAAGAATTTATATAAACATTCGGATACGGATAATTATGAAAACAATTGTTATTGCTTTAGGCGGAAATGCATTATTGCAACGCGGAGAAGTTTTGTCTGCTGAAAATCAATATAAAAATATTGAATTGATGTCAGAGACAATTAATAAATTAGCTAAAGAGTATCGTGTTGTATTAGTACATGGTAATGGGCCTCAAGTTGGATTGCTTGCACTGCAAAACCTTGCATATCAAGATGTTCCTGCATATCCATTGGATATTTTAGTCGCAGAAAGCCAAGGTATGATTGGCTATATGATGATGCAGAAAATTAATCAAAATCATCCTGAACAAGCTATTACAACGGTAATGACTCGAGTTTCAGTTGATATTAATGATGAAGCATTTAACGATCCTAGTAAATTTATCGGCCCTATTTATGATGAAGCTGATAAAGCAGAGTTAATTGCGAAGTATCAATGGACATTTAAACAAGATGGTAAACATTATCGTCGTGTAGTGCCATCACCAACACCGAAAAAGATTATTGATATCGAGGCAGTAAGACTTTTATTAGATAAAGGTCATATTGTTATTTGTGGTGGCGGTGGCGGTATTCCTGTCAACAATTCAAATAATGAGTTTATTGGTAGTGAAGCTGTTATTGATAAAGATTTAACTGCGGCTTTAATTTCTCGTGAATTAAATGCAGAGCACTTTGTTATTTTAACAGAGGCGGATGCTATTTATAAAAATTGGGGTACACCAGAACAAGCTGCAATTCGTGAAGCAACACCAGAAGAACTTGCACCAATGGCTGTCGCTGATGGCGCAATGGGACCAAAAATTATGGCAGTGAGTGATTTTGTTAATGCAACCGGGCAACAAGCTCATATTGGTGCATTACAGAATATTCAACAAGTTATTGAAGGTCAGTCTGGCACTTTAATTTATAAGTCTTAATAAAAATGCTTTCAGGAGCGTCATTATGAACGATGCACAAGTCAATGAGAAAGGCAAAGTCCCTTATTGGGTCAAACTGACCATTATCTTCTTCTTTGGTTGGATTGCGCTGTATGGTAGCCGTGCTATTGTTGGTCCTTTAATGGTAAATATTGGTGCTGAGTTTGATCTATCCAAAGCTCAACTTGGCTCCATCATGAGTATTTTCTTTATCGGATATACTGCACTAAATATTCCATCAGGCATGATTGGTGACTATTTAGGTAAGAAAAAAGTATTAGTAACAGGTGTTGTTCTCTTTGGTGGATTCACCATTATTGCGGGTATGATGCCAACTTACGTGACCTTTATGTTTGCATGGGTCATGGTGGGGATATTCCAAGGTTTCTATTATGGTCCTCAGTATGGTTTATCCTCAGAAGCGATACCAAAACATCGTATTACATTAGGTAGTGCGATTATCAATAGTGGTATGGCATTTGGTTTATCGATTGGCTACTACATCTCAAGTATTTCTGTTGGTGAGATGGGAATGAGCTGGCGCGCGCCGTTCTATATCATTGGTGTACCAATTATTATCATTGGTTTGGTTATGTTATGGATCATCAAAGATAAGCCAAAAGCACAACCTGCGGCAGAAAATGGCGCACCCAAACAGAAAGTTAAACTGACATTTAAAGATTTATTTGGTAATCGTAATATCAACCTTGCGTATGTCACCATCTTCTGTTCAATCTATGGCTTCTTTGTATTAGTCACTTGGTTACCGTACTACTTAGAAACTGAGCGTGGAATTACTGGGACACAAATTTCAACTATCGCCTCATTAATGCCGTGGTTTGCTATTCCTGGTTCACTTATTTTTAGCTGGGTTTCAGATAAAATTGGTCGTCGTAAACCTGTATTACTGATCATGTTACCGCTGTCATTAGTCGCTATTCTTGCTGTGCCAATGTCAGAATCAATGCCTGTGTTAATTGGCGCGCTGATCCTTTACGGTATTGTTGGTAAAATCAGTACAAACCCAGTACTTGTTGCTGTGGTTGCTGATAACTCACCGCGACATGCACTAGGTACATCGTTTGGTGTCTATAACTGTATCGGTATGCTGGGTTCTGTTTTTGCCCCAACATTAACCGGTTTCTTATCAGACAAAACAGGTAGCATGGACTCCGGTTTCTACTTTGCGGCTATTCTGATTTGTATCGGTATTGTGGCAAGCCTCTTTATTAAAGAAAGCAACAACAATAATGAAGAAGCAAAAGCGTAGTACGCTATTCAGATAGTCACTGAATACACAGTAAAAGGGCAAACTTCGGTTTGCCTTTTTAATTTAAAGGAGCGTAAAACGATTGCACACTCGGATGATTTTGCTTAAACAACTCCACTAAATAACTGACTACCGCGCCTTTTTTATCTTCACACCATGCTAATGAAAGGGGAGAGTTATGACGGCGATTTTTCACTTCTTTCGCAATTAACTGCCCGCTATCAATCAGGGGTTTGCATAAACTTAATGGCAAAAATCCTATTCCTACGCCTTTTAAGTGACAGGCTAATTTGGTGTGTAAATCAGGTACACGGATCTCGTGCTGACCCGATAAGCGCCATGCAGTGCGTTTAGAAAGATGGCGAGACGTATCTTCGACGTTTACAGCAGAATACATACGCATTTGATCATCACTTAATACACCACTGATATTGGCTAAAGGATGATTAGGCGCGACAACAAATTGCCATTGAATTTCGCCCATCGCACAAATGTTAATATTATTCTTAAGGGATTCATTACCCGTAACACCGATAGCAAAATGGTAATCTTCATTAATAAGCGCATCCCAAACGCCCATATAGACTTGGCGAGTAATATGAAATTGGGTAGACGGAAAACGTTGATGAAGACAAGCCAGCATACTGGCAACCGCAGTGCGATCATAAAGCAGATTATTAATGACAATATTGACCTGATGCTCGACACCCGCGTTCATTTGTTGAAGTTCTACAGGCATTGATTCTAGCCATACAATCCATTGACGACATTTTTCTAAGAGATATTCGCCCGCTGGCGTGAGTGTCACGGTTCTTGTGGTGCGATTAAAAAGTTGGGTGCCGATATTTTCTTCTAATGTTTTTATACGGTAACTAATTGCGGCTGATGTTTTATGAAGCATATCGGCTGCTTTGGTAAAACTTTGGCAGTCGGCGACTTGTATAAAAGTGCGGATCATTTCTTGGTCTAACATATTTTTGTCCTGATGGCGAAAGAGGCAAATTCTCAGCAGATAATGCTGAACTAAAAAAAGAAAACAAAGCAAACAGAGCAAAGCTTACCTATTTTTCCTGAGGTCTATACCGCGAAGTAAGACAACTTCTTATCGTGTTAATGGATGTTATTATTTTCGGCTTATTGTTGTTTGCCGTATGAAGTTTTGATTATTTATAGATAAGCGACAAAGCATACTAACAAAAATTTCATCGGATGATGGGCGCAAATAAGAATATCTGTATTCTATTTGTGTGATTGCTTTCACGTTTCACTCATCCTTTTACTGATGAAGATAAGATGTCAGTAAAAGGTGGTGAAAATCAGGATAAAAAATCCTTCGATAAGATAAGAAAAAAAATCGATTAGGCTATTTTAAATGGGTAAGTAAAAAAGAGCAGATGAGTCAGATTAAGTGCAAAGTGAAATAGTGTTGAAACCCAGAGCCGACCACTCCACATCCAAGCTAACCCATAAATAATTCCCGCGAGTGAAGCAAAAACAACGAGCAATATTCCCCCTGCGAAATGTGCTAAACCAAAGATAATAGCTGCTATTAGTAGAGCAACATAAGGAGGTAGATAGCGTGATAATGTTTGCTGAATGACACCTCTAAATAATGCTTCTTCAGCAAGTGATACAAAAAAGAGGTTCGCAAGAATAAAGGCAGGTAACCATGATGGTAAATGCAATTCAATTGCTAATCCCCCTAGTTTTACAGCGATCAATAACAATGCAGGAATAGCAATAATGAGCATTGTCCACTGTAATTTATTTGCTTTTTTTAATGGAGCGCAGACAAAAAGCGTAGGAATAAAGATCAGAAAAATAAAGGGTAATAATGCTTTATCAGCATTTAAATAAAAAGAAAAAGGGGCGCTTTTCATCCCTATAATGGCATGTGAAAGGTAACGTAAATTGTTAAAACCAGGAATAAGGTGAAAAGTTAATCCACTGGCGATAATGACAAGTGCGAGAATGATAATTGCTCTAAGTAGAGGCTGTGTTTTATAGCGAGAATAGGCGAATGCTAGTAAGAGAATACTAAAAATAACAGGCAAGGTATGCCATGTAATAACACCGGTTATAAATGCGCTAAGTGTTGTAAATATCAGTGTAATAAATGCAAGAGTGCGATTGAAACCCAAAAATAACAAAGAAAAAGCAAGAAGTAGCCAAGTGATCATAATTGTAAAGGATCTAAAATGAAAAGGGGCGTTAGGGTAAAAGATAGCGGTCTTTTAGGCTATCACTATAAATAAAAAAGTAGAGAAATCAGACCTCTTTACTCGTAATGGTTTTATTTAATCATTTGATTTATATATAAAAGATAAAATATTGATTTTTAATCCAAAATTAAAACAAATGTTTAATTTATATAATGATAGTCAATTTATGATATTAAATTGGTATAAGAAAAATAGGGTGTATAAACATGCCGATAGTTTTAATATCGGCATGTTAGTCTATATTTTAATCTATTTTTTAATCTATATAGGTCAGTTTACTTTTGATTAAACAGCGTAAAATTAAACGTAAAAATAGCGAATAACATGGAAGAAAATAGGTGCTGCAAAGCAGAGGGAATCCATTCTATCCATCATGCCACCATGACCTTCGATCATCGTACCAAAATCTTTTACGCCGCTGTCTCTTTTGATTGCAGACATACATAAACCACCCGCAAAACCCGCCAATGTAATGACTAAAGAGAGTAAAAATGCGGCCCACCATGAGAAAGGTGTTGCCCACCACAACATCATGCCAATAAGGCTGGCGGAGATAATGCCACCAAAAAAACCTTCCACTGTTTTATTTGGACTTAATTTAGGCACGATAGGATGTTTGCCAAATAATTTACCAAACACATATTGAAGAACATCAGAAACTTGCACCACAATCATTAGGAATAGCAGTAAATTGATATTACGACCTTCGAAACCTTCAATTGGCAACATTAAAAGTGCGGGTGCGTAACTTAGGCAATAAATTGCTATCATCACGCTCCATTGCACTTTTGCCATACGTTCTAAGAAGTGGTGAGTATCACCTGAAAGTGCCATACGAGTTGGTATTAATAAGAAGGCGTAAACTGGAATAAATACCGCCATTAAGTTGTACCATTGCACACCAACAAGAATGTATTGGATAGGCAATATAACGAAGAAACACCAGAATAGCGCTTCATGATCACCACGATGTGTGGGTGTTAAGGTAATCAGCTCGCGTAATGCAAGCCATGAGATAATAGTAAAGAGGACAACAGAACCTATTGCTCCAATCCCTATGGCAACACCTGCAATAATACACATTACCCACCACGCGTTGATCCTTGAATTAAGATTCGTAATAGTGGATGTAGGACCTTTTACTGCCGCTAAAATAGCACCAATAATGCTGGCGATAATTAAGAAAGAGAAGAGCCCGATAAAGATCCAGATAACTTCGTTATTAATACGTTCCATTGTGTAGCTCCTCTAACGCACTTTTTGCTCTTACCAGAAACTCTTGTTTACTTTCATTTTCATGAGTGGCTCCAATAGGGGCGCCAAAAATTGCACTGCAAATAACAGGAACAACTAAGCGAGAGCCTTTAGGAAGAACTCTATTTAAGTTTTCCAGATAAATAGGGACTAATTGCACATCCGGATTTTTACGAGAGAGATGCCAAAGACCCGCTTTAAAATCTTGAATAGATTCGCCGTTGCCTCGAGTACCCTCAGGAAAAATAATTAAAGAATCCCCTTGGTCTAAAATATTTTGCATCAGAGCAAGTGCATTGGCTTTATTTGGTGTTGATGATGCAGCGTCATTCGCAGGTTGTTCTACGCTCTCTTCGCAAGAATTTTCCTCTGGTGGAAAATTCATTTTGGCAGCATGACGAGGAATAAGAATGGCTCTAAAGATACGACGAGATAAATAACGGCGTAAGCGGTTTTTGTTCCAATAATCTTCAGCGGCAACGGGATGAACATAAGGGCGAATATTGGGTGCAAGACAAGACCAAATAACTAAGCCATCAAGATGACTTGAATGGTTAGCGTAATAAATACAAGGTATATCTTTTGCAATAGGGGAGGTTTGTTTAGCGCGAATACCTGTTAAGAATCGACAAATAGAGACTAAGACGGATGATACCACTTTTGCATCTAAAGCAAGTTTTCCATTTTTCATTAATCAGACACCTTGTGCTAAATCCCGTAAAATTCGACGGGTTCTGAAAATTGTGGTCAGCATTGAACCTAAAATAATAATCCATAATGAAATAAAAAAGAGCCATATTCCCCAAAGATTGGGAATAAATGCAGCAACAACAGCAACAGAGGTTAATAATGCCATTCGGTGTTGTTTTGCCATGGGACCTGTAAATTGTTGATCTAGCCCACAAGCACCACCTAATACACGAACATAAGCGGTCATTACTGCAAAAAAAGCACCCACCCAGCCCAAGGTAATGGCCATAGAAAAGTCAGAAGATAGCCCATAGCCGACACCCAAAATAATTAAAGTATCGGCAATTCTGTCTGGTAATTCATTATAGACAGCCCCTACAGGGCTTTTCATGCCTCCTTCTACGGCAACCATACCATCGAGTAAATTACAAATGAGGCGACCTTGGATCATGATAGCGCCAAGGATCAGTAAAATTGAGCGTAATAATCCAGATGTATAAAAGAGGGCACAAAAGAGTGAGAAGCCTGCCAGTAATGCAAATACGACACTAAACACGGAAATACCGTTAGGCGTTGCCCCTTTTTGTTGTAAGTAGCGGCTGCACTTTGTGGCCCAGTTTGTTTGTCTTGCTTTTATTGGGCGGCGGTTTTTATCTTGAGCGTTCATTTTTCTTTGTAAAAAGCGAGTTAGGAGGTTATAGCATAAGGGCATTTGGTCAAAGTGAAAATAAGAATAAACGTATAAGTTTAACTTATGTTTTTTTATGCAGATTAATTCCTCCGTGTTTTGCTCTTATTAAGACTGTAAATCAATCATTAATAATCATTTGTTTTTCTAGGTGTTAATACCTATTTGAAGCTAGTAAATTATACTTACATGTTCTGATCATTTAATGATGCTCTTTATTAGAGTGTTATTAAGTAGAAATGGTAAATGATGTATTACATTAATTAAACTATAAAGAGAATAAATTTCTTAAGTAAAAGGGAGTATAAAAGGAAATAATTATTATTATTTCTTATTTTACTGTTTAAATAATCGTAATTAAAACACTTCTATTAGAATTTTCTTATAAGGAATTTTTTGTTTAAATCGAAAATCAAAACGCATAAATAGTCTTTAAATGGGCATAAAAAAAGAGACGGGGATTTCTTTTGTATTATTTTTTACTCATTAATAATTTTCTTCGTGAAATAAGAATAAAGAAAATGAGAAATTAGAAATGAGAATAATCATCTTTATAATAAGTGAAAAATGATTTATATCAAATGAAGGGCTTCATCTACTCTTATATTGCTATTATTAATAAAAAACAATCATAATAGTTATTAATAATAGCGATTATGAAAATAATATATACAAGTGTTTTAAATTGAAATTAAACGAACCCAAATGAAAGGGGGCATCAAAATAAGTTGCCGCCCTTTCTATCGTAGAATGGTGTCTAGCGTATTAATTATTCCCATATTAGGTGTAATTCATCCAAAATAGAATGTTTTTAGAAGTACAGCTTCTTTTCATTAATAAATATTAATGAAAATTAAACAGGTCATATCGTTATATGGCAAGATAATACAACCCATTGATAAATAGAAATCACATTGTAAATTAGTTTGCTCTTAAGTCATATTTCTTAAAGAAATCATACTCTTGAACTAATTGTGGTAGTGATCTTATTTTCAATTTCGTATACATATTTGAACGATGAACTTCAACTGTACGAGGCGATAACGAAAGCTTTTCTGCTGCTTCTTTGCTCGTATTTCCTTCAAGGATCATCTCCATAACCTCTTTTTCTCTATTAGATAACTTACCAAATTTATCTTTTAGAGATATATATGTTCGGAATTGCTCAACTTCACTTTCATAATGTAAGAAAGATTCCGAGACAATATTAAGAAGCTCATTCACATTTAGAGGACGAGTTAAATATTCAAAAGCTCCTGATTTAAATGCGCTACGACAACTCTCAATGGAACTATCCCCAGAAATAATAATAACAGGAATGATGTTTCTCAATTTGTTGAGTTCTTTAATCAGTGCAATTGATGGTGCTGCACTACTTTTTGTATTAATTATGATGCACTCTTTATGTGCTCCTTTTGTTGATGAAAAATAGTATTTCAAGAAAGCCTGTTCATTTGAATAGGTTTTCACATTAGCCGCTAAAGAAGAAAGAACGGCTTTAAGTTGAACTTTTGTACTGTCATCTTCAAAAGTGATTAAGTGGATTATTGATTCCATATGTTGCTCCTGGTTTTACTCTTCTCTTACACTAAAAGTGAGTGAGTAACGAAATTTGACTAATTTATAAGTTTTTTGTGTAGGGTAACATTCACGCAACGGAGCCATATTCAGAATATATCAAATTAAAAATGATTAATACTTTTGCATTATATTATAGATAAAATATCAGAACTTTGTTTTGTTTCAATATTTGTATTTTATAGATAAGAATAATTTATTTCTATAATGAAAGGATGAGATAACTATTATTAATTGTAACTAAGTTTTTTCTCGTAAGTGATTTTAACTATATTAAACTCATCTAATAAGTAAAAAAAATAATATATTTAGGTGTTTTTCCATGAAGTAATTAATAGTCTAATTTGGTTACAATACAATTCCCTTTGTGGCTTTTTGACTTTACTTCTTGTAAAATAGCACTTTATTTCTATTGACCCTTTTTAATAAACCAACCGAGCCAATACTATGGCGTCACTGAAAGATGTAGCTCGACTTGCATCCGTTTCTTTGATGACAGTCTCAAGAGCGATTAATAACCCTGAGTTATTAAAACCAGAAACACTGAAACAAGTCCAAAATGCGATTGATCAACTTAACTATGTTCCAGATTATTCTGCACGAAAAATTCGTGGTCAAGGAACAAAGGTATCCTCAATTGGTGTTCTGGCAATTGATACTGCAACGACACCATTTTCTGTGGAAATGATTTTATCGATAGAACAAACCGCCAGAGAATTTGGTTGGAGTTCATTTGTTGTTAATTTGACTGCACAAGATTGTTATGAAAATGCCATTTGGCAACTTTTGGCTCAACGCCCAGATGGTATTATTTATACCACGATGGGGTTGCGTGAAATCACCGTACATGAAAAGCTGCTTGATAAGAATTTAGTGTTAGCAAACTGCTTGGATAAAACGCACGCTTTTCCAACTTATATTCCCGATGACTATCATGGGCAGTATTTTGCGATGAAAAAAGTTATCGAGAAAGGGTATCGCCGCCCTTTGTGCTTTTATATACCTGAAGAATCTGTTGCAGGTCCTATTCGTCGTAAAGCCGTTGAAGATGCTTGGCAAGAGGCTGGATTGCCATTGGCAGATCTACAACAATATACGATGATGTTTGGAGATGAACACTATCGTGATGTGATTGAAATATTGAAAAAGCATTGTGTTCATCAAAAAGCTGACTTCGATATTCTCATTTGTGGTAATGACCGTATTGCATTTTTAGCTTACCAAGTTTTACTTTCTATGGGGTTACGTATTCCAGAGCAAGTAGCTGTTTTGGGATACGATAATATGATTGGTACAGGAGAGTTGTTTTATCCACCATTAACGACGGTACAACTCCCTCATTATGAATTAGGTAAAGAAGCAACGTTGCATATTATTCAAGAGCGAAACCATAGAAATACCGTACATGTACCTTGTCAATTAGTTGAACGTGAGTCTATTTAAAGACTCACGTCTTACTACTTACTTCTTACTTATTTTCTTTTCTCAATATCAGTAAATACTATTTAGCTGCCAATATTGACCATCAATCAGTGTTGCATCACCATTCATGGCAAAAAGACGTAAAGTTTGAGCATCTTGTTGAGCATAATATCGGCTGCTAAAGGTGAATTCACCTTTGTTTACAAAGATTTCAATTGATGAACGATCAATGAAAATACGTAAATTCAATTCACAACCTTCAGGTAATGGAATACTTCTAGCACCACTCATATTGTGCTGAGGATAATGGCGGTTAAGAACTAAACGATGTGATTGATTATCAACAAATAGCTCTAGCCCTTCACCTAGCCATAAACCAAATTTTTCAGCATGACTGTCTAAAGATAACGTTAAGTCGAGTTCGATAGCGGCAGTATTATTTATTAGCTCGATAGATTGATTACTGAGTGTTAATGGTTGAATAGTCTGTTTTTCTTGGCGCAATGATTCGACTTCTTTAACGGGGATCATGCGTAAGCGATTTTTCGATTTATCAAATGTGATTTCACGAGGGAGTGTAAAACAGCCAGACCAAAATTCAGATTTCGAAGGCATTGGCGAATTCCACATATCCATCCATCCCATTGAAACGCGACGACCATCAGGTGTCATAAATGATTGTGGCGCATAATAGTCATGCCCATTATCAAGTTCAATAAAATGCCCTTGTGGTTTAAAAGGTTGATTTGGCGACCACTGGCCAATTAATGCACCTGATTGAAAGAGGTTGCGATATTGATAGCCTTCGGCTCGTTTACCTTGTGGTGAGAAGACGATCGCAAATTCGTTTTCTTGGCTGATAGGAAAGAAATCAGGGCACTCCCACATATAGACATTTTTATCATCCGTTTTTCCTAAAACAGTGTAATCGTTATTCCACTGCTGCCCTTCCTCAAATAAGGTTTCGCTAGAGAAGAGTAGGACTTGTCCTTGATCTTTTTCATCACGAGCGCCCACAACCATCCACCATTTGCCTTCTTGATACCAAACTTTAGGATCACGAAAATGCATATAACCTTTAGGGGGTTCTAAAACGATCCCTTTTTTCTCAAAATGAATACCATCTTCACTAACAGCAACACATTGCGCTTCATAGATTTGACTATCATCTCCTTCAGCAGCTAACCAGTTGTGTCCGGTATAGAAAAGATAGAGTTTACCTTCATGGCTAATAGCTGATCCTGAGAAACAACCACTTTTGTCGTAGTCATCTCCCGGCGCTAACGCAATAGGTTGGTGCTGCCAGTGGATCATGTCGGCACTTGTGGCATGTCCCCAATGCATTGGTCCCCAATCTTGAGAATAAGGATGGTGCTGATAGAAGGCATGATATAAACCATCATGATAAATAAGACCATTAGGATCATTTAACCAGCCCGCAGGTGCTGCCAAATGAAACTGGGGATAAAATTTATTGCCTCGTTTTTCAATCAAGGTATTTAAGGCTTTTGTTGATTGTTCTAAGCGGTGTTTCATATCATTATCCTTATTATATTTCAGAGTTATTAGTGTGTTTTTAAGATCATATAAAGGGTAAAGAACAGACGTAATCACACTATGACTCTTGTTGTTAACGATAACATTTAGAGTGAAAAAAATACGATGTATGAGATTGACTTTATCATCTTATCTCATTATGTTAACGTTATCAGTGTGGATTTACGAGCAATATCTTTACTTATTCGTTATGAATAGTCATAAAAACAGAATATAGTTAAGAAAAATAATTGCTTATCTTCAGGAGAGATTATGAAAGTCTGGTCTTTAGGTGACGCTGTTGTTGACTTGATCCCATTGCAAAACATGCAATATGAAGCATGTGCTGGTGGTGCGCCAGTCAATGTTGCTGCGGGCGTTGCTAAGCTTGGTCAACAAAGTGGTTTTATTGGACGTGTCGGTGAAGATGCGTTCGGCCATTTTATGCAAAAAACATTGTTTGATCTGGGCGTTGATACTCGGACAATGGAATTTGATGAATTTCATCGTACCAGTACTGTTCTTGTCTCTTTACAAGAAAATGGTGAGCGTGATTTTACTTTTTTAGTTGCTGAGTCTGCTGATCAATTTTTAACAGAAAAATCTTTACCTGCGTTTGAAAAAGATATTTTGCATTTTTGCTCTTTAGCATTAGTGAATCCCATTTGTCGCTCGACCTTAGATTGTGCAATCAAAAATATTAAAGAAAGCGGTTCACTACTGAGTTTTGATATTAATTTACGTCCTCAAATGTGGCGTGATCATGAGGAAATGCGCGAAATTATCGATAATTATGCGCATAAAGCTGACATTTTAAAATTATCAGAAGATGAGCTTACGTGGATGACACAAGAAGTGACATTGAATAATGCACTTAAAAAATTAGAAGATTATCCCGCTCGTTTAAAAGTGATCACCCAAGGCTCTAAAGGTTGTTTAGTTTTAACGCCAAATACGCAAGTCGCATTTAGTGCCTTTATCGTTGAATGTATTGATACAACAGGTGCTGGCGATGCCTTTATGTCAGGTCTGTTAGCTGCGCTTGCTGAATATGGTTTTGCTGAAGATGAACAATATTTATCAAAAATAGTAACGCAAGCAGCTGCTTGTGGCGCTTTAGCCACCACTCAAAAAGGGGCGATAGCAGCGGCACCAAGTCGTAAAAAATTACATGATTTTGTTCAGCAGCAACCGCCTTTACATGTTAGGGAGATTTTCTAACAACTTACCCTTTTTTCTGGTTGTGGTTTTTACCACGGTTTTCCCTTAATGGTATCTTTTTTTCTCCATTTATAACGACTTTTCTCGGAGTGGTTATTTGTGGAGATTTTTTTATCTTGTCTATGCCGTCGCACTGATGTTTGATCAATCAATCAGCGATGATGATCATATTGTTCTGTCTATTTTAAGCGTATGATATTCAATCTTATTGACTTTTATTGATGGAACATTAAATGTTGGCTCAATCGGGCGCGGTATTAGCCATTTTTTCTTATATTCTTTGGGGAATAACCCCTCTGTTTTATCGGCTGTTACCCGGAGCGCAGCCATTAGAAATGCTGGCTCAGCGTTTGATCTGGTCTATCCCTCTTTTATTACTCGTCCGACTCTTTATTAAAAATAGAACACGATGGCGCGCTGTTTTACAAGATAAGCGCTCTGTTTTTATGTGTCTATTTAGCTCAATGGCTATGGCCGTTTCTTGGTGTACATTTACCTATGCATTAACTCATCAACAAGTATTAGAAGCGAGCTTGGGGTATTTTATTAATCCACTTTTCTCAATTTTATTAGGCGTCATATTTCTTAAAGAAAAGCTGAATCCAGCAGAAAAATGGGCTGTTACCTTAATTTGTGCCGGTGTGGGCTATCAATTGTGGATGTACGGTGAATTACCCGTACTCGCTATCATGATGGGGGGCGCATTTGCTGTATATGGCTTGATCCGTAAGTTTATTCGTTTTGATGTGATCACGTCTTTGTTTATGGAAACACTTTGGTTGCTGCCATTAGCCATAGCTGCCACTATTTGGCTGTTGATTACAGAGAAAAGCGCACTACCTTCTGCAGATAATCTGACTCGTTTTTATTATATTCTAACAGCTCCGGTCACTATACTGCCGTTATTGTTTTTTACCGCCGCAGTTAAGAGAACAACATTAACTGTCATCGGATTAGCTCAATATATTGAACCAACCATTCAATTTTTACTGGCTGTTTTCTTATTCCATGAAGCTTTTGATGAAGTAAAAGGCGTGAGTTTCTCACTGATTTGGTTAGGGCTTTTATGTTGTATCTTAGCACTTATCCGCAAACGCCTTAATTATCTAAAAATTCAAAAAGGAAAACGTAGCCAAACGATGTAATGTTTTTATTTCTCTATTTCTCTATTTCTCTATTTCTCTGCCTGATTATTTTTTTGTCTAGCTATTTTTCTATCAAGCTAAATCCGCTATGCTATATCAAAGCAATCGTTTGCGTAGTTGCGGTTTTTATTAATGGTGAGGATAAAAAATGACAGTGCTGGGTACGGCTCTTACGGCAAGTGCAACAAAAGTGATGTTATTGGGTGCCGGTGAATTAGGCAAAGAAGTTGCGATAGAATGCCAACGCTTAGGAATTGAAGTGATTGCCGTTGATCGCTATCTCAATGCTCCTGCTATGCATGTTGCTCATCGTCATCATGTTGTAAATATGCTTGATAGCGATGCATTAAAGCAAGTTATTAAACAAGAGCGACCTGATTTTATCGTTCCTGAAATTGAGGCTATTGCAACAACGTTACTGGTTGAATTAGAGCAAGCGGGGCAAAAAGTGGTTCCTTGCGCCCGTGCTGTAAAACTAACAATGGATAGAGAAGGTATTCGTCGTTTAGCCTCGGAAACACTGCATTTACCTACATCGAACTATCAATTTGTTGATGATGAAGTGAGCTTTAAAAAAGCAGCACTAGAAATAGGCTTCCCTTGTATTGTAAAACCTGTCATGAGCTCATCCGGAAAAGGGCAAAGTGTTATTCGTAGTGAAAGCGATTTATCACACGCTTGGACTTATTCTCAAGAAGGTGGGAGAGCGGGAAAAGGGCGCGTGATCGTTGAGAAAATGATCCCGTTTGATTTTGAGATAACGTTACTGACTATTCATGCTGTTGATGGTATCCATTTTTGCGCCCCTATTGGTCATCGACAAGAGAAAGGAGATTACCGTGAATCATGGCAACCTCAAAAAATGAGTGATATCGCGCTTGCCAAAGCACAGCATATTGCGAGTAAAGTGGTTGAGAACTTAGGAGGCTATGGTTTATTCGGTGTTGAGTTATTTGTTCAAGGTGATGAGGTATTCTTTAATGAAGTCTCACCTCGCCCTCATGATACAGGATTGGTGACACTAATTTCTCAAGACTTATCAGAGTTTGCGCTTCATGTGCGTGCTTTTTTAGGCTATCCCATTGGTGGAATTCGCCAATTAGGTCCTTGCGCATCAGCGGTTATTTTACCGGCGCTTTATAGTACAAATATCGTATATTCTGGTATTGAAAAAGCGTTGAAGGCAAATCGTCAAATTCGCCTTTTCGCTAAGCCTGAAATTGCTGGCACTCGCCGTTTAGGTGTGGTGCTTGCTCATGCTGATACAATAAAACATGCATTGGATGAAGCAACAGCAGGTGCCAAGGCTATTATTGCCAGTGACGCCCCAAAATAACGATATAACATAAGGTGACTTACCGCTAAAAAGGGAACTTAACTTAGCGGTAAAAACCCTGCTTTAATAAAATGCGCTTTAGCATAAGGAGATTATATCTCCTGATATAAACTATAAGCCTGAGAATGAATAAGTGTTGCACAATAGTGTGCGGTAACATTAAAAGGCTTTGGAATATCGAATATCTTTAATTCAGGAAATTGGCTTAATTGTGCTTGGTAGTGCTGATAACCAATAAATGCGTCTGCTTGATGTGTGGCAATTAAATAGTGTGCAGCCATCCTACCTTGAGGAATAATAAGTGAATGCTTACCTCCAACCAAAGAAAGCGCTCGCATTTTTAATGCCTGACTTAACTGTGGATTAATTTGCGCAATATTATCAAATAGTTGCCAACTATAATCCCCTGATGGATCTGCTTTAGGAGTAGATATCGCTAATTTTAATGCGGTATTTGATAATACACTAAGCCAGTTATCTTCTTTATTTACAGCAGTATAACGAGCGGTAATGCAAAGCTGATTGGCAATAAAAGGGGCATATTGTAGAGCGAAACCTTTATCAATTAATTGCTTTGCATTACTTTCATCCGCTGAAAGAAACAAATGACAGGTTTCCCCTTGTTCAATCCGTTGACGCAAAAGTCCAGCAGGTCCAAATGTAAGCGCCCACTTTTCACCTGTTTTTTGCTGATGATGCTCAATAAAAGCAGGTAGTGTCGTTTTTAAGCTACCTGCTGCAAAAAGGGAAAACGTCATAGTGTTATATCCTATTCCTTCCCTTGATATTGAGTGCGATAGAATTTTTGATACCAATCATTAGCGGCTTTTTGCATATCAATATCGCTAAATTTTTCAGGATAGAGTTTTTTTGCCATCCACAATTCACCGATTGCCATGGCTTCTGGCATTGGATAACCCCATGCTTTTGCATATTCAGGCATTAAATAAATTCGGTTATTTTTAACTGCACTAATCACTTGCCAACGAGCATCTTGTTTGATTTCATCAACAACTTGAGGGTATCTGTCTTGGATAAAGATAACTTCAGGGTTCCAATCAATAATTTGTTCAAGAGAAACTTGTTTATACCCTTTAACTGTTGACGCTGCGACGTTGAAAGCACCTGCATGTTCCATCATAAGCCCGGTGTATTTGCCAGAGCCATAAGTGGTTAAGTCAGGATTGGCCATATAGGCACGGACGCGTTGTTCTTTGGGGATATTTTGTAAGCGCTGACTAACTTGCTCACGCTGTTTAAAGGTATCGTTAACTAATGCTTGTGCATTTTCTGATTTATTGACGATATCACCAATCAATAAAATCCCTTCTTTTAGCCCTTCGTTATAAGCCTGTTCTTCGTTTTGTAATGTTGGATTAAGCTTTGATTTATCGTCGTTACTCTCTTTACGTAATGAAATTGCAACAACAGGAATACCCAATGCAGAAATCTTATCAATCATCTCTTTAGGGGCATAATTGGTGACAAAGACGACTTGAGGTTGCAGTTTGACTAAGCTTTCAGCATCAAAACTGGTGAGATCGCCAACTTTAGGTGTTTTTTCTAGCGATGGTGCTAATTGTGCATACCCATCACCAAGTTGTTGCTTCCAGTTGGACATCACTCCAACAACTTTATCCGTTGCATCAAGTTGAACCAGTAAGTTTAGTGTTTGATGTTGTAAAACCACCGTTCTTTCTACTTTGTCTGGAATGGTAACGGTGCGACCAATTTGGTCTACGATTTGTCTATCTGCATAAGAAAAAGAAGAGAGGGAGAGTAAGCCAATACCTAATAAACAGTGCTGTAATAATGCTTTCATAGTCATAAACCTAAGTTAATATCGCTGTATAATAAAATATACAGCTAAAAATAGACAGCAAGTATTATTTTGGCTCAAACTTTAATCATATAAGATGTGTAATCACTTTTATTAGCTTAATTTTTTACTCAACCCTTGAAACTTGCTTAACTATCCCCACTTTTTATTCATATTGATTTTTTTCGCCAAATTAGGATTAATTGAGGTAAAAATGAGTATGAAAGGTCAGGAAACAAGAGGATTTCAGTCAGAAGTTAAACAACTTCTTCAATTAATGATCCATTCTCTTTACTCCAATAAAGAAATTTTCCTTCGCGAATTGATTTCGAACGCATCAGATGCGGCTGATAAATTGCGTTTCCGTGCATTATCAGATGCTGCGCTTTATGAAAATAACGGCGAGTTGCATGTGCGCATTTCCACTGATAAAGAAGCGCGTACTCTGACTATCAGTGATAATGGTATTGGTATGACTCGTGATGAAGTCATTGATAATCTCGGTACTATTGCAAAATCAGGTACAAAATCATTCTTAGAATCTATCGGACAAGATCAAGCTAAAGATAGCCAACTAATTGGTCAGTTTGGTGTTGGATTCTATTCTGCGTTTATCGTTGCAGATAAAGTGACAGTACGCACTCGGGCTGCTGGTGAAAGCGCAGATAAGGGTGTTTTTTGGGGATCTGAAGGCGAAGGTGACTACACCATTGCTGATATTGAAAAAGCTGATCGTGGTACTGAAATTACGCTTCATTTGCGTGAAGGTGAAGATGAGTATTTAGATGATTGGCGCCTGCGTAGCATTATTAGTAAATATTCCGACCATATTTCTCTGCCCGTTGAAATTGAAACGAAAAATGAAGAAGACGGCACAGTAACATGGGAAAAAATTAATAAAGCACAAGCGCTGTGGACTCGTAATAAAGCTGAAGTGAGTGATGAAGAGTATAAAGAGTTTTATAAACATATCTCTCATGATTTTGCAGATCCATTAAGCTGGGTACATAACCGAGTAGAAGGTAAGCAAGAGTATACTAGCTTATTATATGTGCCTTCAAAAGCGCCTTGGGATTTATGGAACCGCGAACAACGTCATGGTTTAAAACTGTATGTACAGCGCGTCTTTATTATGGATGAAGCTGAGCAGTTTATGCCTAATTACCTACGTTTTATCCGTGGGTTAGTGGATTCTAATGATTTACCACTAAACGTTTCTCGTGAGATTTTACAAGATAGCTCTGTTACACGTAATTTACGTAGCGCATTAACCAAACGTGCATTGCAAATGTTACAAAAATTGGCAGAGAACAAGCCAGAAGAGTATCAAGCATTCTGGAAAGAGTTTGGTTTAGTCTTAAAAGAAGGTCCGGCAGAAGACTCATCTAACATTGAAACTATTGCAAAATTACTGCGTTTTGCGTCAACGCATAACGACAGTGATGCTCAAACTGTTTCACTGGAAGATTACGTTAGCCGTATGGTCGAAGGGCAAGAAAAAATCTATTACATCACTGCTGATAGCTATGCTGCTGCGAAAAACAGCCCTCATTTAGAGCTGTTCCGCAAAAAAGGTATCGAAGTACTGCTGTTATCTGATCGTATTGATGAGTGGATGATGAATTACCTGACTGAGTTTGATGGCAAATCATTCCAGTCTGTCAGTAAAGCAGATGAATCTCTTGATAAACTTGCTGATGAAGAGAAGCAAGAAGAGCAAGAAGAAACTGATAAACAATTAGCGCCTTTTGTTGAACGCATTAAAACCTTATTAGGGGATAAAGTTAAAGATGTGAAATTAACACATCGTTTAACAGATACTCCGGCAATTGTGACCACCAGTGCTGATGAAATGACAACACAAATGGCCAAATTGTTTGCAGCCGCTGGACAAGAAGTGCCAGAAGTGAAATACAACTTTGAGCTGAACCCTAATCATTCATTAGTGAAACAAACAGCAGAACTCACAGATGAAGCACTGTTTGCCGATTGGGTAAATTTACTACTGGATCAGGCTTTATTTGCTGAAAGAGGCTCTTTAGAGGACCCAAACCAGTTTATTCGCTTAGTGAATAAACTGTTAGTTCAAAAAGCGTAACTGTTTTCGTTTTCAAACATTTAAACCACGTTTATCTGAAAAGAGAGCGTGGTTTTTTCTTTTTCGATAAAAAATAAAATGCAATCGCTACCGTGATTTGTTGAGCGATGACCTCACAAAATGGTATGGTAATGCGTTTTCGAGTTTAAATATAAAAAATTAAATGCAAGGGGATTTACGCGATGCGTATCATTCTGCTAGGCGCTCCAGGCGCTGGTAAAGGCACTCAGGCTCAATTCATTAAAGAAAACTATGGTATCCCACAGATTTCAACTGGTGATATGTTACGTGCGGCAGTAAGTGCAGGTACAGAACTAGGACTGAAAGCAAAAGCACTGATGGACAATGGTCAGTTAGTGACTGATGAATTAGTTATTGCGTTAGTGAAAGAGCGCATCAAACAAGACGATTGCCGTAATGGTTTCTTGTTGGATGGGTTCCCAAGAACAATTCCACAAGCTGATGCAATGAAAGAAGCGGGTATCAACGTGGATTTCGTACTGGAATTCGCTGTACCTGATGAAATTATTGTTGATCGTATTATTGGTCGTCGTGTTCACGCACCATCAGGCCGTGTTTATCATGTGAAATTTAATCCACCTAAAGTGGAAAATCGTGATGACGTGACGGGTGAAGAATTAACAACGCGTAAAGATGACCAAGAAGAAACGGTTCGTAAACGTTTAGTTGAGTACCATACTCAAACTGCACCGTTAGTTTCTTATTACCAAAATGAAGCTAAAGCAAACAATGCGAAATACTTCAAAGTTGATGGTACACAAAAAGTAAGCGAAATTAACGCTGAACTGAAAAGTATCCTTGGCTAATTCGTCATTGTGATGATTAATCCCGGTAGAGCCGGGATTTTTTTATCTTAAAAATAAGAAGATGAGATAAAAAGCACGATCCAATAAATTGACAAGCACAATCCATTATTTTCCTTTATTCTTCTACCTTTTGGTTATCCTAATAAAATAACTCTAAGGAGTCATAGTATGAATAATGCTCAGTATGGTGTTCTTTTGGTTAATCTTGGCACACCTGATGCGCCGACAACGGGGGCTGTTCGACGTTATTTGGCTCAATTTCTTAGCGATCCTCGTGTTGTTGATGTTTCTCCTTTGATTTGGAAACCAATATTACAAGGGGCGATATTACCGTTTCGCTCACCTAAAGTGGCTAAGTTATATCAACAGATTTGGATGGATGATGGCTCCCCCCTTTTAGTTTTTAGCCGAGCGCAACAACGCGCTGTTGCTCAGCGATTACCTAATATCCCCGTGGAGTTAGGGATGTGTTATGGCAATCCATCACTAAATGAAGGGGTTGAAAAACTATTACAACAAGGCGTTGATAACATTATTTTGTTACCACTTTACCCTCAATACTCTTGCTCTACTTCTGCCGCGGTATTTGATGGTGTCAGTCGAATTTTTAAAGACATGCGTACAATGCCTTCTCTTCACTTTATTCGTAGTTATCCTACACATCCGCTTTATATCAAAGCACTGGTCACCTCTATTGAGAAAAGCTTTCAGCAATATGGTAAACCCGATCGCTTAATTCTCTCTTTCCATGGTATTCCTGAGCGTTTTATCAAAACAGGTGATATTTATTATGATGAATGTTGTCTCACAACAGAAAAACTGAAAGAACAATTAGAGGAGCAATTAGGTTATCCTAAAGAGCAAGTCATGTTGACATTCCAGTCACGTTTTGGCCGTGAACCTTGGTTATCGCCTTATACGGACAAAACGATGGAAAAGCTGGGAAGTGAAGGGGTTGAACATGTGCAGGTTGTATGCCCGGGATTTTCATCTGATTGTTTGGAAACATTAGAAGAAATTAATGAACAGAACCGAGAGTTCTTTATGCATGGTGGTGGAAAACAGTATGAATACATTCCTGCATTAAATGATGCTCCAGAGCATATCGACTTGTTAGAAGCGATGATCCGAGAGGTATGCAAAAAATAATTGCTGAATTCAATAAATAAAATTATCGGATTTGGTGATATATTAATTTGATCATATTTCAGTTATATATAAACTTATCTTTTCTCATTTTTTAAGTCTTTTAGTGGAAATCGCTAAAAGTGCTGATAAACGGACACTGCATTACCTAAATTTAGGCAGGAAAATGAATAGTAAGCTTTCAAAACCACAATCTTCAGAAATTGATAAAGGGCAGTTTGAGGATTTCTATCTAAAACAGAATGATGAAATCGATCTTTTTGAATTATTTTCTGTTATTTATAAATCAAAATTTGTCATTATTGGTATCACGTTATTATTTGCTATCGTTGGCTTTACTGTTGCAAGCTTTTTACCACAAAAATGGACGAGCCAAGCTGCAATTACCAAGCCAATGCTTGATGAAATGAAGCAATTAAGAGCCACATTGACCGAACTTAGCTTGGTGGATGTTGATACTGGTGTGAATGGCTCATCTGTTTATCAAAAGTTTATCAATAACTATAACTCTCGTGTTTTACGTGAAGAATATTTAATAAGTACAGACTATTACAAAAGTTTGCTGGCTAAAATGGAAAATCCAACACCATTGGATCAGCGCAAACTAATTGAAGAAATTGTCACCAAAGACATTAATTTAAAAGCTTCAGATAGTAAAAACAGTGAAGAAGAGTTTAGTGGTGAAATCAATTTAAGCTTTACCGCCCCAACCTCTGAAGAAGCTTACGATTTACTTTCTGGTTATATTCGCTTTATTTCTACCAAAGTACGCGTGGAAGTAAAAGACGAAATTGATGACCAAATTGAACGTAAATTAAGTTTTGCGCAAAAAGCCTATGAAATGGATTTAGAGCGTATCGCTAATGCGCGTAATGTAAATGTGCAACGTTTAAAATATGCGTTAGAAATTGCTAATGCCGCTGGAGTGAAAAAACCTATTTCCAGTGAAGGCGCACAAATTAAAGATGATCCTGATTATTCGATTGCCATGGGTTCTGATGCTTTAACAAGTAAATTAGCGATTACTGAAGCTATCACTGATCCAACAACAGTGAGCGCTGATCTGAAAAACCGCTTATATAATATGAAACAGTTAGAAAAAGTGAAATTAGACGAGCTTCAATTTGTACCGTTCAAATATATGTTGAAGCCTTACGAACCGACTAAAAAAGACGCACCTAAACGCGCTCTGATTTTAGTTGGTGCCGCTTTTGTTGGTTTCATTCTGTCTGTTATGGGTGTTTTACTGAGCTATATGGCAAGAAGCCGTCGTAAAACCGCATAAAAATATCTTTAAATAAGTAGGTGTACTGACGTACACCTACTGTCTCTCCCATAATATTGTGTTAACATTGCGCATCTTTTTTAGCTGTGTAGCATCGTTCACAATGAAATTCCCTGGCAAACGAAAATCCAAACACTATTTTCCCGTTAGTTTACGAGATCCTCTATTACAACCCATCATCAATATGACGGAGAGCGAATCCTCTCGCGCTTATATCGTGGGTATTGACCAAACATTGGTTGATATTGAAGCGAAAGTTGATGAAGAGTTTATTAACCGTTATAACTTGAGTCAGGGACACTCTCTTGTTATTGAAGATGATGTCGCAGAGGCACTTTATCGTGAGTTAACAGATAATAATCTGATAACACACGAATTTGCTGGTGGCACTATTGGTAATACGCTACATAACTATTCTGTATTGGCTGACGACCGCTCTGTGTTATTAGGCACTATGTGTAATAACATTCAGATTGGTAGCTATGCTTATCGTTATTTATGTAACACCTCTAGCCGTACTGATCTCAATTACCTCCAAGGTGTTGATGGTGCTATTGGGCGCTGCTTTACGCTGATCACGGAAAATGGTGAACGCACATTTGCTATTAGCCCCGGTCAAATGAATCAACTTAGACCTGAAAGCATTCCGGAAGAGGTGATTGCAGAAGCCTCCGCATTGGTGTTAACGGCTTACTTAGTTCGCTGTAAACCTGGTGAACCGATGCCGCTAGCAACCATGAAAGCGATTGAGTATGCGAAAAAATATGATGTGCCTGTCGTTCTCACCCTTGGTACAAAATATGTTATTGCCGATGATCCACAATGGTGGCGTGATTTCTTAAAAGAGCACGTTTCTGTTGTCGCCATGAATGAAGATGAAGCTTTTGAATTAACCGGGCATGCAGATCCTCTGTTGGCTTCTGATGTCGCTTTAGAATGGGTTGATTTAGTGCTTTGTACTGCGGGACCTGCGGGTCTTTATATGGGCGGTTATACAGAACACGACTTTAAGCGCCAAACCACACATCCTTTATTACCGGGTGCGATTGCTGAATTTAATCGTTATGAATTTAGTCGAGCAATGCGTCGTAAAGATTGTGAAGAGCCAGAGAAAGTCTATTCTCATATAGAACCTTATATGGGTGGCCCTGAAAAGATCATGAATACAAATGGTGCGGGTGATGCCGCATTATCAGCATTACTGCATGATATTACAGCAAATAGCTATCATCGCATTAATGTGCCAAATTCAAGTAAGCATCCTCGGACTTATTTAACTTACTCATCATTAGCGCAAGTATGTAAATATGCTAACCGAGTGAGTTATCAAGTGTTAAGCCAGCATTCTCCACGCTTGACGCGCGGTTTACCTGAAAAAGAAGACAGCTTGGAAGAAGCTTATTGGGAACGTTAAGTTGATATTGTTTCTAAGTCTTGTTTTATCAGTGTGAAATAAAAAAAACCTATCAACATTTATTGATAGGTTTTTTATTGACTTAAATTCTATGGATTTAAGTGATTACCTGTGTTTGATTATTGCGCTGCACTTGGTGCAATGATTTGTTGACCATTTTCAGGTGTATCATCAATAGCACAACCAAATTCAACTTCTTTAATTAGCATATCCGCCATTGCAGATGCTGTTTGATCTTCATCGATAACAACGTGATTTGCACCTTTTTCAAGGATAAAAGAAGCTTCTTCATCATAGTTAGCTCGCACGATAATATCGTCAAAATGGGCGCGAACAATGATATTTAAATCAGGGTTCATACTTCTTGCCGTTTCAGCGACATCAGCTGCTTCATAACCATTAGGTATCGTCAGTAATAAAGATTTTGCACAATCAATACGGGCTAAAGCAAGTGACTCTTTAGTCGATGCATTACCCAGTACGGTGTTTAAACTTTTCTCTTTTAACTCAGCAAATTTATTACGACTATTTTCGATAATCACTAATGGAATAGATTGAGCTAATAATTTTTCAGCTAGCATACTTCCTGCACGTCCATAACCGACGATAATGGCGTGACCACAAATATCAACTGGGACAGGCATCTCTTCTTCCAGTTCTTCTTGTTGTAGCTGTTCCATTTCTTCTTTGGTTTCTGTTTTTGCCAGATAACGGTCTAATAAAGAGAACAGAACTGGGTTTAGCATAATCGAGACTAAAGCACCGGCTAAAACAAGATTACGTGCATCTGGCTCTAAAACGTTTAGCGCCACACCAAGACCAGCAAGAATAAAGGCAAACTCACCAATTTGAGCAAGGCTGGCTGAAATAGTTAAGGCGGTACGTCTGGAATGTCCAAACATGCGTACAAGAACTAATGCAGCGGCTGATTTACCAATAATAATGATAGCCAGTGTTGCTAAGATCCCAAGAGGGTGCTCAATTAATACCATTGGGTCAAATAACATGCCGACAGACACAAAGAACAGCACCGCGAAAGCATCTCTCAGCGGTAAAGTATCTTGAGCCGCTCTATGGCTTAATTCAGACTCATTCAGCACCATACCCGCAAAGAATGCCCCTAATGCGAAGGAAGCATCAAATAAGGTTACAGCGCCATAAGCGATACCTAAAGCTAGGGCGAGTACACTTAGTGTAAATAGCTCACGAGAGCCAGTTGCCGCGGTTTTAGCTAAAATCCAAGGAATAAGCTTACGACCAACAATCATCATGATTAAGATAAAGGCTATCACTTTACCGATGGTGATACCTAAATTGATCATGAGTTGAGAAATATTGGTTTGATCGCTACTTTCTAGCATATTGGCGATAGCAGGGAGTAAAACAAGGGCTAACACCATTGCTAAGTCTTCAACAATCAACCAACCAATAGCAATTTGACCTCGTTGGCTATCAATCAGGCCTCTTTCTTCAAGCGCGCGCAAAAGAACAACGGTACTTGCCGTTGATAGGCACAAACCGAATACAATGCCACTAAATAAGCCCCAGCCAAAAAATGCTGATAATCCGAGTCCTAATAGTGTTGCTACTGTAATTTGGGCAATAGCACCCGGAATAGCGATGGCTTTTACTGCCATCAGATCTTTTAATGAAAAGTGTAAACCTACACCAAACATAAGCAGAATAACGCCAATTTCAGCGAGTTCAGGAGCGAGAGATGTATCAGCGACAAAGCCGGGAGTAAATGGACCAGCGAGTACACCCGCAGCAAGATATCCTACTAAAGGTGAGATTTTTAGCCGTTGAGCGATCATGCCTAAAATGTAAGCAAGTGCTAACCCACCAACAATGGTGGTAATGAGGGGTGTTGAATGCGGCATCAATTCTCCTTCTTTTTATAAAACTACATGTATCGGGGGGCGAGTAATATAGCAGGCTGATAGTTTAACGTATTCATGCAATAAATTCGCTAAAAATTATCGATTATTTATAAAAATAGCAAGTTGATTGAGTTTTTTGATGCAAATGCACTTTTTTATGTTATTTTAATCAGTCTTATCTTTTAAAGTAAGAAATACCCTGTTACTAGTTCATTTAGATAACAGGGATAATTACAAGCTATTCAGTTTTATCCACCCCAATATTAGGAAGAAAAATGGTGAAAATACCTAATAGTGGGAGATAAGCACAAATATGATAGACATATTCAATACTCTTCTGATCAGCAACATATCCTAAGACCGCTGCACCAATCCCTCCCATCCCAAAAGCAAGTCCGAAGAAAAGCCCTGAAACCATGCCTGTTTTACCCGGAATTAACTCTTGAGCATAAACTAAGATAGCAGAAAATGCTGAAGCCAAAATCACACCAATGAATACAGTAAGTACGCCAGTCCAGTAAAGGCTAGCGTAAGGGAGTATCAGCGTAAAAGGCGCAACACCAAGAATAGATCCCCAAATAACGTATTTTCTGCCAATCTTATCGCCTACGGGACCACCAATCATGGTGCCAGCGGCGACAGCAAAGAGGAAAACAAAGAGGTGGATTTGTGCATTTTGTACTGAAACGCCAAATTTATGTATTAAATAGAAAGTATAGTAGCTACTGATGCTCGCAAGATAAAAATACTTAGAAAAAATCAGAATAAGTAAAATGGCTAAAGAGCCAAAAAGGGCTTTACGTGGCAATATTGCTTTGTTGTTTAGCACTATTGGTTGTTTTTTCTGAGCTTCTTGTTGAATTTTATACCAACGGCTCACTTGTAATAGCACTATAATGGCCAGTAATGCCGCAAGGGAGAACCAACCGACATTGCCTTTGCCATAAGGAGCAATCAGTAAAGCCGCTAAAAGAGGACCTAAAGAGCTACCTAAATTGCCCCCAACTTGAAAGAGTGATTGTGCCAGCCCGTGTCTTCCACCTGATGCCATCCTTGCAACACGAGATGATTCAGGATGAAAAACAGAAGAGCCTGTACCGACTAATCCTGCTGCAAGTAATAACATTGGGAATGTATCAGCAAAGGCGAGGAGAACAAGCCCTGTTAGCGTAAAACCCATACCAATAGGTAATGAGTAAGGCTTAGGATATTTATCAGTATAAAGACCAATAAAAGGCTGTAATAAGGATGCTGTAATTTGATACGTCAACGTTATCATTCCTATTTGCACAAAACTGAGAGAAAATTCAGATTGCAACATAGGATAAATAGCTAATATCAATGATTGGATCATATCATTGAGAAGGTGTGAAAAACTGATAGCAGTTAAAATACTAAAAACCGTATTACGCTTATTGGCTTTTCGTTGTAAAACGTCAGTTTCTTCTATGGGAAGCGTTGGTTCGGCATTGCTCATTTTAATTCCCTGTCACATTATTTTGTTAATAAATTGTTTCTATTTTTATTGGTCTAGTTTACATCTATTTGGAGTTGAGTGCTTTTGTGAGAAATAGAGTTTGATTCATGTCTCAAAAAAACTATTGGATCAATGAAATAATAAAAAAATTATATAACCTACGTCATAAAATACAGCAAAACTGTTTAACTTCTGTCTTCTTTTTCTACTGTAGAACCATGGCAGAACCTTCTCAATAAATAATATACATGGGGATATACCATGAGCTTATCTTTTAAATTATCAGCATGCGCCTTGACAGTTTCTTTAGCGATGGCACCTGCGATGTCTCAGGCATGGGAAAAGGATAAAACCTACGAAATTACTATTTTGCATACCAATGATCACCATGGCCATTTCTGGCATAACGATCATGGCGAATATGGTTTAGCGGCACAAAAAACGGTTGTTGATAACATTCGTGATGAAGTGGCTAAAAAAGGCGGTAGCGTACTGCTGTTATCAGGTGGTGATATCAATACGGGTGTACCAGAATCTGATTTACAAGATGCTGAGCCTGATTTTAAAGGTATGAATCTTGTCGGTTATGATGCAATGGCACTTGGCAACCATGAATTCGATAATCCATTAGAAGTTTTACGCCAACAAGAAAAATGGGCAACATTCCCATTCTTATCTGCAAATATTTATCAAAAAAGTACGGGTGAGCGTTTATTCAAGCCTTACACCATTTTTGATAAGCAAGGTGTAAAAATTGCAGTATTAGGCTTAACGACTGATGATACTGTGCGTATTGGTAATCCAGCAAACTTCCCTGATACTGAATTCCGCAAACCTTCTGATGAAGCTAAAAAAGTTGTAGAAGAACTGCGTACAACGGAAAAACCAGACATTATTATCGCAGCAACTCATATGGGTCACTACGATGATGGTAATCACGGCTCTAACGCACCGGGCGATGTGGAAATGGCGCGTGCGTTACCAAAAGGTTACCTTGATATGATTGTGGGTGGTCACTCACAAGATCCTGTTTGTATGTCTCAAGAGAATAAAAACTACAAACAAGCTGATTATGTACCAGGAACACCTTGTGCTCCAGATAACCAAAATGGTACATGGATTGTTCAGGCTCATGAATGGGGTAAATATGTTGGTCGTGCAGACTTCGAATTCCGTAATGGCGAGTTTACGTTAAAACATTACCAATTAATCCCAATCAACTTAAATCAGAAAGTGAAGAAGGACGACGGTACAACTGAGCTTGTTTACTATACAAAAGAAATTCCTCATAACCCTGAAATGATGAAACTGCTGACACCTTACCAAGAAAAAGGTGGCGAGCAACTGAATGTTAAAGTGGGTGAGGTTGTTGGTAAATTAGAAGGTGATCGTAGTAAAGTTCGCTTTGTTCAAACCAATATGGCACGCCTATTATTATCAGCTCAAGCTGAACGTGCGAATGCAGACTTTGCCATTATGAGCGGTGGTGGTGTTCGTGATTCTATTGAATCTGGTGATATCACTTACAAAGATGTTCTGAAAGTTCAACCATTCGCGAACGAACTGGTTTATGTTGATTTTAAAGGTGAAGAAGTCGAGCCTTATTTATCAGCTGTTGCATGTATGAAAGTTGACTCTGGTGCTTATGCGCAATTCTACAATGTTAGCTTAACAGTAGATGCAGACTGTAAAGTTAGCGATGTTAAAATTGCGGGTAAACCATTAGATAAAACAAAATCTTACCGTATGGCAACACTCAACTTTAACGGTATTGGTGGTGACGGTTATCCGAAAATTGATACGCACCCAGGTTATGTAAATACTGGTTTCGTTGATGCTGAAGTATTAAAAGGTTATATCGAATCACACTCTCCATTGAAAGCTGATGATTTCGAACCTAAAGGCGAAATTGTTTACAAAAAATAAATCTTACTAGCCATGCTTAATAGACAAAAGGCGACATTTAATGTCGCCTTTTATTTTGAGTTTAAATCACATTAATTTCTTATTTTGAGGGAGAGCCTTAAAATAAAAAATCATTATGGGTTATGACTCTTTACGAATAAGTGCAAATTGGGCGCCTAATACAGAGCCTAAATCTTTTGCTGATAATTCAATATCTAAGCCACGTTTACCACCCGAAACAAAGACAGTGTCAAATTCAAGTGCTTGTTCATCAATCACTGTTGGTAAGCGTTTTTTCTGACCTAGTGGACTAATTCCACCCACTAAATAACCCGTGACCTTTTGTGCAATTTGGGGATCTGCCATATCTGCTTTTTTGGCTTTAAAACACTTAGCAACGAGTTTTAAATCTAACTGACCAGAAACGGGTGTTACTGCCACAGCAAGATTTTTAGCATCACCATTTAAAGAAACTAAAAGTGTCTTGAATACTTGGCGATTATCTAAACCTAATTTTTCAACAGCTTCATCACCAAAATTATGGACATTAGCATCATGCTCATAAGGATGAAGGGTAAATTTGATTTTTTGTTTTTCCAGTAAATTTACAGCGGGAGTCATAGTTATTCCTACTTATAAGGTTAGAACAATATTTTTATACTTGGGATGTTAATAAATCGATCAAATTTTCTTCGCCAAATAAATGAAGAGCGCCGACAGTGACTACATAACGACCGGCAGGTAATGCTGATAACGTGCTTACCCATTTTTGGTTACGGCTTTCCATTAAGATATCAAATACAGCTTTACTAAAGGTATTCGGTAACGGCGGTTGTTTCTCTCTACTATTATAATTTAACCACCAATTGATCATGATTTGCAATGTACGTGCGTTCTCGTGCCAATTTTTTAGTGTGTCTTCGAGTAATTGTTGACCATCATGAGGAAAATCCAATAACAATGCGGCCTGACTCTCAATGCCTTCAAGTTCTATAATATTTTTTTTGTGTTCATTAGCATGTTGAATGACTTGATAATCAATGCCATGTTGAGGTTGTAATCCGAGTTGCATGGCTTGGGTTGATTGTAAAATTAACGCAATTTGCCAAAGTGGTTTATTTTCAATTTGATAAAGAGAAAGTGAGAGGTCTTCACAATATTGAGTAATTTGAGAAAAAAGCGTTTCATTTAAACGCGTTTCTAAAGGCTCTCTAAAAAGAGAGGCTTGATCAAAGGGCTGTACATCCGTTGAAATATCAGCTTCAACAATAACCGCATCTGCATTTTTTATTTGGTTAATAAGCACATTGGAAAGTGGTGACATTGTGGGAACACCCATATGGATACTGCCCACAAGATGCAAAGAGATATTATTAGGTAGCGTAATATCAACGGCGGGATAAGGGTAATGGACAGTATTTTTTATGCCTACCCAATGTTTGATTTTCTGAAAAATACCCGTCATTTGATATGCTCCTTTAAGTGTCGATCACTAAGCCTCAGCATAACGGATTTTTGATTGAATGAAACAGAGAAAACGAAGCTTTACTTAGCTTTCTCTGTTTTTACTTTAGGCTGAATGACTACCAACTAATGCCAACACCCCCCGCAGAGACCCAGCTATTGGTTTCATTCCATGCTGTAGATGCTCTGACTTTAATATTTTCATTAATACGATATTGCATACCCCAAGCAAGGGCTGTGGCATTACGATAATTACCGATACCAATAGCGGTGCTAAATGTCGCGTTATCGGTAAAAGGTAAATTGCTCATTGCAGCAACAGAGGCAATACCTTGATTAGCACGTTTTTCGACTTTATAAAAACGGTTTTGGGTGTCAGATTTAAAATATTCAAAGTCACTTTTCAATGTTTTAAATTCATTTCTTGAGACTGATTGCTCAGTATAAAGAGTAGCAAAATGGCTTTTTAATGAAATATTGCTTCCATTGATATTTAAATTGTCAATATAGTTTTCTTTGATATCACTAATATCATCTCTATTTTCTCTTATATTGCTAGCATTACTATTAATAGCATGAGTATTTTTCTCAATATCAGTTGTGTTTTTTTCTATGAGATTATTGTTTTTATCAAGATTAGTGGTATTTTTTTTAATTATACTTTCATTGTTTTTAATTTTTTCTGAATTATTTTGAAGATCTTCTGATAATCTTTTTTTATTGTCTGAAACTAAATTTTTAAGTAAGGAATAATCTTGCTCTTGTAATTGACTCATTTGAGCTAGATCTTGTTTTGTGTTTTTTTCTAATAACAATAAAGAACGGTTTTTGGTATTGAGATTATCGACTATTTTATGTAGTCTCTCAGGAGACTCTAGATCATCTAATGTTAATGCACTATCTTGAGTACTGTAGATCATTGTTTCCGCATGCTTGATTAGGTTAATAACTTCATTACGGTTTTTCTCGGTCAATAAATCTTTTTCTAATAAATAACCCACTATTCCCATTTTTAAATCACTATTGTTAGATTGAATATCAATATAACCATTTTTATTAACGATATTTTTCTTTATAAGATCGGCAGAATCGGTTAAATTTCGACTTCTTAAGTATTTTTCTAAATCTTTAGCTACGCTACTATTTAATTCAATACCATAGGCTTCTTTATCTTTATTTATTCCTTTTACTATATTAATTAAATTACTATCAACTATCTGATTAAAAATCGTTGATGTTAAATAGCTTTTTTTATTTTCAAGCTCTTCATATTCAGGAGTGATTAAATCAGAAGAAACGTTCGGATTTAATGTGTTTGAAAAAACACAAGAAGAATAAATAATAGATATTGTTGCGATAAAAATATTTTTATATTTCAATTTTAAATCCTTTTAAAAGTAAAATGGTGTTGATTTTTCATTTATCTATTCTGAGTGTTAATTTTTTAATTGATATAAATAAACAGCCTTATTATCAGAATAATTTTAATGTCAATATGGTCTTTATTTTATGAATAATAAAAAATAATGAAATAGTTATAATATATTGCTATTCTAGCGTTAAGAGGGCGGAGTAATGACTCTCTTGTATAATGAGAAATTCCTCTTTGACTGGCCGATAGAAATATCGGCTTTTTTTTAACCTTTTGAAAATATTAATAATCATTGTTCAATAAATAATAAAAAACCCCTTTTACCGATAAGTAAAAGAGGTTTAAATATAATATTTATTTATATGTTGTTAAGTGTTATTGCTTGGGTTTAAAACGCAGTAAACGGTTAGCATTACTCACAACAGTGATTGAAGACAGTGCCATTGCGGCACCGGCAACCACGGGATTTAACAGTGTGCCAGTGAACGGATATAAAATACCTGCTGCAATGGGAATACCTAAACTATTGTAAACAAACGCACCAAATAGATTCTGTTTCATATTACGTAGTGTGCCTTTTGATATTTCAACAGCATCAGCAACACCATGTAAACTATGACGCATTAACGTGATTGCGGCAGTCTCAATCGCAATATCACTGCCGCCTCCCATGGCAATACCGACATCTGCTTTAGCTAATGCAGGGGCATCGTTAATACCATCCCCAACCATTGCAACACGACGCCCTTCGGCTTGAAGTTCAGTAATTGCTTGTGCTTTACCTTCCGGCATAACGCCTGCAATCACTTGGTCAATACCCGCTTCTTTTGCTATTGCATTTGCAGTAATTGGATTATCACCCGTTAACATCACTAGGCGATAGCCCTGATTATGTAAACGCTGCAATGCACTTACTGTATCTTCTCTAAGTGGATCACGGATAGAGAGAAGGGCGGCAATCTTACCTTCTTGAGCTAATAAGACTGGAGTAACGCCTTTTGCTGCTTGAGCGTCAATAAGTGTATTAATTTCACTAATATCAATACCCGATTCAAGCATCAATTTAGGGTTGCCTAAAAGCACCATTTTTCCGTTAATTTCACCGCTTAATCCCATTCCTGCAAGCGTGCGGAATTGGCTTATTTCAGGTAAATCAATGCCTTCAGCTCGCGTTAAAATGGCTTTAGCTAATGGGTGATTAGAACCATTTTCCAACGATGCTGCCAATGCAAGTGCTTGAGTTTCATCTACTTGATTGAACGTATGAATTTCAGTGACCTGAGGCATACCTTCTGTCAGTGTTCCTGTTTTATCAAAGACTAAAGTATCCAGTTTGCTCGCTTGTTGTAGTGCATCTGCATCACGAACTAACACACCATATTCGGCCGCACGACCTACACCTGAAATAATCGACATAGGAGTAGCCAAACCTAGAGCGCAAGGACAAGCGATGATAAGAACGGTTGTGATAATCACCAGTGCATAGGTAATTTGTGGCGAAGGACCAAAGAAATACCAAATAGCACCCGCAATAAGAGCGATAGCAACGACAACAGGTACAAACACACCTGAAATTTTATCCGCTAGCTGGCCTATTTCAGGTTTACTACTTTGCGCTTGGCGAACTAATTTAATAATACGGGCAAGCGTTGTTTTACTTCCCACGGCGGCGGCTTTAAATAGCACTGAGCCATCTTGAACCGTTGTGCCAGCATGGATAGTGTCACCCACTGTTTTTTGCTGTGGAATTGGCTCGCCTGTTAGCATTGCCTCATCCATCCATACTTCACCTTGGATAATTTCACCATCAACCGGTACTTTATCACCTGTTGCTAAACGTAACGTCATTCCTTGTTTAACATCAGCTAATGGCATTTCAACTTCACCATTTTCAGTTATGACTCTTGCTGTTGGTGGCGTTAAATCTAATAGTCGTTCTAGTGCTTTGGATGAACGCTGGCGCGCTCTTTGCTCAAGCATATGACCCAGATTGATTAAACCGATAATCATCGCACTGGCCTCATAATAGAGATGTCGAGCTTGAACGGGGAACACTTCTGGCCATAAGTTCACGGTAATGGAATAGAGCCACGCGGTTCCTGTTCCTAATGCAACGAGGGTATCCATTGTCGCACTACGGTTTTTTAAACTCTGCCATGCGCTACGATAAAAATGACCACCCGCAACAACCATCACAAACAGCGTTGCAATACCAATGCCTAACCAGATGCTGTGATTGGACTCTGTCAGCATCATATTGTCGCCGATCATTCCCCAAATCATGACTGGGATACCAACAACTAAGGCCAATGCCGCTTGCCAGCGAAAACGTTTCATATTGGCAACAGCAACTTCTTGCTGACGTTCTCTGCGTTTTACATCATCTTGAATAATTTCAGCGCCATAACCTGCTTTTTCAATGGCAGTCACAAGTGCATCATGATCGATATCACCAGTCACTAATGCACTACGTTCAGCAAGATTTACACGCACATTTTCAACGCCATCAACAGATTGTAATGCTTTGTGAACCTTACTTACGCAACTTGCACAGGTCATGCCATCAATTAAAAGCTGAACACTGCTGTCATCGTCAGTATCGATTTCAGCACCATTATCAATATCAGCATTCTCAACTGGAATATCACAAACAGCCGCTGACGATGCTTCCAGTTGTGCATGCGTTTGCGTCAGCGGCTCAGTTTTTGGGAAATCAGTACCTGCAAGTTGTGCTTCAAAACCGGCTTCTGTAATGGCGGTAATTAAGGTTTCAGCGGTTGCAGAACCAGTGACTTTCGCGTGTGTTAATTCAACTTCAACGGTTTCAACGCCCGCTGTATTTTCTAGTGCTTTTTTAACTGAAGCGACACAGTGACCACAATTTAAGCCAGATAGCGTTAAATGAATTGCGTTGTCAGTGGGCGCTAAGCTTGCTTGAAAGCCTTCTGCCGTAATCGCTGCAATTAAAGTATCTGCAGTCGCGTCACCAAAAATTTCAGCTGACTCTTTTGTCACATTAACAGCGGCAACACCTTCAACCGCTAATAATGCTTTTTCAGTTTTACCGACACACTTCATGCAGTTAAGCCCACTTAGGCTTAATTTTACATCAGGCTGTGTTGCTACACTTGCTTCATAGCCTGCGTCTTCAATTGTTTTGATTAAGCTTTCAGCAGTTGCATCGCTGTCAATTTTAGCGTATTGAATAGTCACAGTTGCCTGTTCTATGTCATTGCGAGCATCAAGTGCTTTTTTTACACTGTTAACACAGTGAGAGCATGAAAGTCCTTGTAGTGCGAGTATCGTAGTTTTTGCCATGTTAATTTATCTCCGACATAAAAGCGTTACCTCTATTATTGCTCAATATTCGGTAACTTGCTTTCTTTAAAGGTTTTTTCTTATCGAGATAAAGGCTAAACCTTTCCGCAAGGGGAAGGTCAAGGGGGAATTTTGAATATTAGTGAAATCGCAAGTAAAACAGGATTAACGGCTAAAGCTATTCGGTTTTATGAAGAAAAAGACTTGATAACGCCACCGGGAAGAGGTGAAAACGGCTATCGCTATTATCAGGCTCAACATATTGAAGAGTTAACTTTATTACGACAAGCGCGAGAGGTCGGATTTAATTTAGAAGAGTGTCGAGCTTTATTAATGTTGTTAAGAAATCCTTCTCGTCATAGTGCTGACGTGAAAGAAGCCACCTTAAAAAAAGTGGCTGAAATTGAGAAAACAATTAATGAGCTTAACGCCATTCGCCAGCGCTTACTGTTATTAGCCAGCGAATGCCCCGGAGATGATGGTGCAGATTGCCCAATCATCAACCATTTGTCAGGGTGTTGTCATCACCAGAAACAGTCGGTTTAAGCGCAATCACTTGTAAGGTAATACCATCAATCGCAGTTACTATTACCTTATCGCCAGCAAGTAATGGCGTGTCTGAATAAACACGCCAACTACCATCCGCTAATTTTACGCGACTAAAACCATTTTCAGTATCTGATAATAAAACAGCATGAACACCAATCAGTTGATGAGTTTTCTGATTTAAATTTTCAGCTTCTTTTGATTGTTTTCTGCGTTTAAGCCAAAGGTGCCAAAGTACAGCACTAATAACCGTTAATATCGCAAATAAAATACCTTGAATAGGCCAGCTAATCGGCAATATCCATGTGATCAACGATACACATAGAGCCGCCATTCCTGACCATAAAAGGTATCCTGCTGTTCCTAACATTTCTGTAATTAACAGCAAGCCACCAAGACAAAGCCAGAAAAGTGCAGGTTGAGCACTAATCCATTCAATCATAATTAATTGCTCTTGTTGCCAGAGTCACTTTTTTTGGTATTGAGTAATTCAGAAATACCGCCAATCGCACCCATGAGATTACTTGCCTCTAATGGCATCATAATAACTTTACTGTTATTAGCTGAACCAATTTGAGACAATGCATCAGTATATTTTTGAGCAACAAAGTAGTTAATGGCTTGCATATCACCTTTTGCAATGGCCTCAGACACCATTTGTGTTGCTCTGGCTTCTGCTTCTGCCGCACGTTCACGGGCTTCTGCTTGTAAGAACGCAGATTGACGCTCACCTTCAGCCTTCAGTATTTGTCCTTGTTTCTCACCTTCAGCTTTTAAGATAGCTGCTTGACGAATACCTTCAGCTTCAAGAATGTCGGCACGTTTAGTACGTTCAGCTTTCATCTGCGCATTCATTGCAGAAATCAATTCTTTTGGTGGGCGGACATCACGAATTTCAATACGGGTAATTTTGATACCCCAAGGGTTTGTTGCATCATCAACAATCAGTAACAGGCGGCTGTTGATTTGGTCACGTTGAGAAAGAATTTCATCAAGTTCCATGGAGCCTAATACTGTACGGATATTCGTCAATGTTAAGTTGATAATCGCAAGTTCAAGGTTATTAACTTCGTACGCCGCTTTTACCGGATCGATGACTTGAATAAAGCAGACTGCATCAATGCTGACGTTGGCGTTATCACGAGAAATGACTTCTTGAGAAGGGATATCAAGTACTTGTTCCATCATATTGATACGGCGACCAATACGATCAACAAATGGTACGAGAATTTGTAGCCCTGGAGTCAAAGTTCGAGTGTAACGACCAAAACGTTCGACAGTCCACTGATAACCTTGTGGAACGGTTTTAACACCACATAAAACTAAAATAATAGCGAATAAGATGATAATACCAATGACTATTTCCATATACCTGTCCTAAGTCTGCTTTAATAAGAAAATAAAATTAATAAAGTAAAGAATACACCATACGACGATATTTAGACGCTAAATTATCATTAGTACCTAAGGCCGATAGTATATCCATCAGGGTTTTCTTAACTTGTCCATCACCTGCATTTAGATCTTTTTTGATAAAGCTAAATAGCAACTCTAACGCCTCTTCGTTACGAGCAACTTCATGTAATTTTAGTGCAAGTTGAATGGCAAGATCAGTATTTTCAGGTTGTTGATTAAAATCGTTCTGTAATTGTTGAATTTCAGGCGTATCAGCAGCCTGTTTTTGTAATTCAATTTGCGCTAACAAACTATGGTAGTAACTGTCTTGATCTTGTAAAGGGATAGTAATTAACAGAGTTTGGGCTTCTTCATTTTTATTTAAAGAAATTAAAGCACCCGCTAGCGCAAGTGTAATTTCGCTATTTTTAGGTGCGAGTTGATGCGCTTCTTTAAGCAGAGGTAAAGCTTCCTCTGTTTTTCCTTCAGAAAGTAATTGTGCCGCTTGTGCCGCTTTTAGCTCTTCTGGTTTGGGTAATACATTGGCTAACACTTGGCGAATTGCTTCTTCAGGTTGAGGTCCTTGGAAACCATCAACAGGGCGGCCTTCTTGTAAAATATAAACAGTTGGGATCGCACGTAGACCAAATTGTGAGGCAATCATTTGTTCAACATCACAATTTAATTTGGCCAAAATAAATTGATCAGCAAATTCGGCTGACAGTTTATCTAATGTTGCGCCAAGCTCTGCACAATGAGGACTACGTTCTGAATAGAAATACATCATGACGGGTTTAGTCATGGATTGTTCTATAACTTGTTGAATATTTGATTCATTCACATCAACAATATGTGCAGTTGCTAACATTAACTTGCCCCTTTTTGAGAGTTTTAAATATATATGCGATTTATAACGCTATTTTATTAATAAGTAAGGGTGATTCCTGAAAAATCAAGCCTTGCCGCTCTGGCGACTGAGAATAGCATCCATTAAAGCATCAGGTAGAAAACGTTTTAGTATTTTGACGGCGTGAGTTAATAAGGTTACGGGATAACGTATCTTAGGTTTTGGGTTTTCTAAAGCATGAATAAGCTTTTTCACTACATCTTCAGGCGTTAATGTGAAACGACTCGCAATCCCCGGATTTTTTACCGGTTTATCTTTTTCGGCTTGAGCCACATTCTCAGTGAAACACGTTCGTATTGGACCAGGCTCGATTAAACTCACTTTAACACCTGTATGCGCTATTTCCATTCTTAGCGCGTCAGACCATGCTTCTACTGCATATTTACTGGCAGCGTAAGCACCTCGGCCAGAGGTTGAAATAATCCCCATTACAGAGCTAGTTTGAATAATTCTTCCTTCACCATGAGGTAACATTGCGGGTAGAAGTAATGTAGTAAGCTGATGTAAACCAAAGAAGTTAGTAGAAAACTGTTTTTCCATTTGTTGGCGAGTAATAGCATCTAATGGACCATAAACACCAAATCCGCCATTATTAAATAATCCATATAAACGACCATTTGTTAGGCGAATTACTTCTTGTGCCGCATTTTCAACACTTTTTGGATCATCAAGATCAAGATGAATAGGTTCTAATCCCAGTGTTTCCATGCGTTCAAGGTCTTCTCCTTTACGGCAAGCTGCAAGAACTCGATAGCCTCTTTTCTTTAGTGCTTTTGCGGCACAGAGTCCTATTCCACTGGAACTTCCTGTAATCAATACCGTTTTTTGCATAATTTTACAATTAATCTCGTTTAATCTACGTCAACTACTGTCAGAATAGCCTAACGTGTTAAGTAAGGGGATAATGTTTCATCCATCCACTGCGCAATAAAAGGCTGAGCATCTTCATTGGGGTGTATGCTGTCATTTTGCATCCACTCAGGCTTATCAGCGATTTGCTCCATATAAAAGGGAAGCAGAGGAAGCGCATTATCTTCAGCGAGTTTTGGATAGATCGCTGAAAATGATTGTGTATAACGTTTACCATAATTAGGTGAAATCATTATTTGCATAAAAAGTGGCGTTGCACCGGCATCTTTTACTTGTGTAATGATGTTTTGTAATGCCTCTTTTGTTTGTGTAACAGGGTATCCCTGTAAGCCATCATTTGCACCTAATTCAATTAAAACCCAACGAGGTTGATGCTGTTTTAATAAATCAGGCAGCCTATTTTGCCCTTGAAAGGCAGTTTCACCACTAATGCTTGCATTAATAACATTAATTTCAGGGTAGGTTGTTTTCCATTTATCAGCAAGGCGTTGTGGCCATGCACTTTCAATTGGAAGACGATATCCTGCACTTAAGCTGTCACCAAAGATTAAAAAGGTATCAGCAGCAATTGCCTTAAAGCTAAACATCATCATAACGATAAGGAAAAATGTATGTGGACGGAAAAGGTTCTTGAAGTTCATCAGTTAACCAAACAAGTAGGACAAGGTGATAGTCAGATCTCTATATTGCAGGGTGTTGAGTTAGTTGTCGAGCCTGCACAAACAATTGCGTTAATTGGTGAGTCCGGATCAGGTAAATCGACGCTGTTAGGTATCATTGCTGGGTTAGATGATGGCAGCTCTGGCAGCGTGCATTTAATGGGAGAAGATCTCACAAAAATGAATGAAGAAGAACGTGCCAAATTGCGCGCCCAACATGTTGGGTTTGTTTTTCAATCATTTATGTTGATCCCAACATTGAATGCACTCGAAAATGTGCAGTTGCCCGCATTATTAAAAGGTGAGTCAGAAAAGCACAGTCATGAGCGTGCAGTTGATTTACTTAAGCTGTTAGGATTAGGCGAACGTTTATACCATATGCCAGCACAACTTTCTGGTGGTGAGCAACAACGCGTTGCATTAGCAAGAGCATTTTGTACTCAGCCAGCGATTCTTTTTGCTGATGAGCCAACAGGGAATCTTGATCGTAAAACAGGTGATAAAATTGCTGACTTGTTGTTCTCTCTTAATCGAGATTATGCAACAACGTTGATTTTAGTGACTCACGATAATGAGCTGGCTGCTCGTTGCCAAAGGCGATTACGATTAGTAGATGGACAACTTAAGGAGGAGTCATGATTTGGCGTTGGTTTTGGCGTGAATGGCGCTCTCCGGCACTATTAATTGTTTGGCTTTCTTTAGCGCTTGCGGTTGCTTGTGTGCTTGCTTTAGGGCGTATAGGTGATCGCATTGATAAAAGTATTTACGCTCAAAGTCGTGATTTAATTGCTGGCGATTTAGTGTTACGTGCATCTTATCCCGTTGATGAAATCTGGCTTACAGAGGCGAAGAAAGCAGGGCTAACTCTTAGTCGCCAAATGCAATTTACCACGATGTCTTATGCTCCTGAAGGCGACACACCACAGCTTGCATTGGTGAAAGCGGTGGATAAATTATATCCACTGTATGGTGAGTTAGAAACAGAGCCAGCAGGGTTAAAACCTGAAAAAGGAACTGCGCTTGTTGGTGCCAGATTACTTGAATTACTTGATATAAAAGTTGGCGATAAAATTGATGTAGGCGATGCCTCATTTACGATTAGTGGTGTATTAATTCAAGAGCCAGACAGCGGGTTTAATCCTTTTCAAATCGCCCCCCGTGTTTTAATTAACCTTGATGATGTTGAAGCAACTGGAGCAGTGCAACCTGGGAGCCGTCTGACTTATCGCTATATGTTTGCAGGTGATGGATCTGTAATTGATAGCTATCAGCAACGCTTCGACCCACTATTAAAACCCGATCAGCGTTGGAATAGTTTAAAACAAGATAGTGGAGCACTTTCACAATCAATGGAGCGTGCGAAAAACTTTCTTTTACTTTCAGCGCTATTAACGCTATTGCTTGCGATATCGGCAGTTGCCGTTTCAATGGCTCATTATTGCCGTAGTCGTCATACTTTAATTGCGGTATTAAAAACGTTAGGTGCAGATAAACGTGCATTGAGAAAGTGGATCGTTGGGCAATGGGGCGTGATCCTTATTGGCGCTATTGTTGTTGGCTCCTTAGTAGGGCTTGTTTTTGAAGCAATATTGCTACAAATTTTAGCGCCAGTCTTACCTAAAAGTTTACCAGAAGCGAGCTTTTTGCCATGGGTATGGTCTGTAGGCTCTTTACTGTTAATTGCTTTATTAACAGGATTAAGACCTTATTATCAATTAATGGCAACGCAACCTTCCCGAGTATTAAGAAGTGATACTACGGCACCTATATGGCCTCTTCGTTATTATTTACCGATAGTAGGCTTAATTATTGTCGGTGCTTTAACGCTTTTTGCGGGAACTGGCGTTTTACTCTGGTCAATTCTATTTGGTGTTGTTGTTATTGCTTTTTTACTTGGGATCATTGGCTGGTTAGGATTATGGGTATTAAAGCAGTTTAAATTCCGCCAACTCAGTGCGCGCTTAGCAGTAACTCGTTTATTACGACAACCGTTTCAAACAATGACTCAGCTTGCTGCTTTTGCACTTTCATTTATGTTGTTAACGCTTTTAGTCCTTATTCAAGGTGATTTACTCGAAAAATGGCAAAAACAATTACCAGAAGATAGCCCTAACTATTTTCTAATCAATATGTCTGCACCTCAAGTTCAAGAAATTAATACATTATTGGCACAATATAAGGTTGAACCTACGGATGCATTCCCTGTGGTATTAGCGCGTTTAACACAGATTAATGAACATAATGCTAAAGAGTGGGCAGATAAACGTGATGCAGGTAATAACACTGTTCGTCGAGAGCTTAACTTAACATGGCACAGTGAATTGCCTAAAGATAACGTGATTGTTGAAGGAACATGGCCTCCTGTCGGTAATGGTGTTTCTCTTGATCAAGGTGTTGCCGAACAACTCGAGATTAAATTAGGTGATGAACTAACATTTGTCGGTGATACTCGTGAATTTAAGTCCATTGTTACGAGTATTCGTCATGTTGATTGGGAGAATATGCGCCCTAATTTCTTCTTTATTTTCTCTGAAGAAGGGTTAAGCAATCAGCCAGAAAAATGGATGAGTAGTTTTTATTACAATGGCGAGGACGGGTTAATTACAGCTCTTAATCGGCAATTTCCAACCGTAAGTGTGTTAGATACTGGTGCATTAATTCAGCAAGTTCAACAAATCTTACAGCAAGTCAGTCGAGCGCTAGAGATTATGGTTGGATTAGTCATGATTTGTGGTGCGTTATTGTTAGTTGCTCAAATTCAGGTAGGAATGACACAACGACGCATTGAGCTGGTGGTGTATCGAACATTAGGCGCAGGTAAATCATTATTAAGACGGACTCTTTGGGCTGAATTTGCATTATTAGGTTTAATGGCGGGATTAGCAGCAGCGATTGGTGCTGAGGTCGCATTAAGTTTATTACAAATATCGGTATTTAAGTTCCCTTGGCAACCACAATGGGAAATGTGGATCACTGTACCTATTGTTGCGGCATTATTACTTTCATTATGTGGCAGTATATTAGGCGTCCGTCTGTTGCAAGATAAAGGGCAATATCGACGAATTCAAGGCGAATAGTTGAAATAAACCAGGCTGATAAACAGAGCTAAATAAAATGCTGATATTATTAAATATCAGCATTTTTTATGGGGAAAGATAAGACAATTATTCTTTTATCACATAAGCATAAATTCGCTTACTACCATCATTTTCATCATAAATATAAACCCCTTGAAGTTCAGTTGAAAAGCCGGGAAGCTGATTAATAGTGACTTCAAGCGCCTGAAAATAACGTAAAACAGCACCATCCCAAATTTCACCAGGTACAGCACATAAAACACCCGGTGGATAAGGTAAAGCACCTTCAGCGGCAATTCGACCTGCTAATTCATTTAAAGGTAACAATTCAACATTACCACGAACAAACTCAATATTAGCTTGTTGTGGGCTTAGCGCTCGCTTAGGAAAGTGACTTTTTCTAAACATCTGTTTTTGCAGTAACTTGATATTGTATCTGATACAAATATCATGCATTTCCTGACAGAGTTGGCGCAAGGTATAACCCTGATAACGAGATGGATAGCAACGACAAACAGAAGGCAATATTTGTTCTAATGGCACATCTTCAACTAAGTGCTTTTCAAATTGAACAATCAAAGTGATTAAGCGATCAAACTTCGTTTGATGCTCTGCAGGAGTCAGCAAAAACAAGATTGAATTGAGATCACTTTTTTCAGGAATAACACCGTGCTCACGTAGGTAATTTGCCAAAATAGACGCTGGCACACCAAAAGATGCATATTCCCCTGTATGAGGATCGATCCCCGGCGTTGTCAGCATTAACTTGCAAGGATCAACAAAGTATTGATTGCTGGCATAACCTTCAAATGAGTGCCAATTATCATTAGGAATAAAATTGAAAAAACGCTGATCGTGAGCAATTTTATCTGTATCGTGATCTTGCCAAGCAAGCCCATCAACGACTTCAGGAATAAATGGCTTAATAAATTGGCACTGCTTTAGTAGTGATTTACGAGCTTCAATGCCTTGTTTTACGCAATTCATCCACATCGCTTCACCACTTTTGCCTGAATGCATTTTTGCATTGACATCAAGAGCCGCAAAAAGAGGATAAAATGGGCTGGTGGATGCATGCATCATAAAAGCATTATTCATACGTTTATGATTAACATAACGTGATTGCCCTTTAAGGTGAGCATCTTTTTTATGTATCTGTGAGGTTTGTGAAAATCCTGCTAATTGCTTATGAACTGATTGAGTAACGAGAATACCGGGATCGTCTTCATTAAGCGTTAGCAACAAAGGCGAACACTGTTTCATCATTGGAATAAATTGTTCATAACCCACCCATGCAGAATCAAATAAAATGTAATCACAAAGATGACCAATTTTATCGACCACTTGCCTTGCGTTATAAATTGTACCGTCATAAGTGCCTAGTTGAATAACCGCTAAACGGAATGGACGTTTATCAAATTGGTGTTCTGGCGCAACTTCTGCAATTTGTTGGCGTAAATAGTGTTCTTCAAAGCAATGAGCATCAATACCACCAATAAAGCCAAAGGGATTACGAGCGGTCTCTAAATAAACAGGTGTTGCTCCTGCTTGAATGAGTGCGCCATGATGATTGGATTTATGGTTATTCCTATCAAATAGCACTAAATCATTTGGTGCCAATAAGGCATTTAAGGCAACTTTATTAGAAGAAGATGTTCCATTTAAAACAAAGTAGGTTTTATCGGCATTAAATACTTGCGCTGCAAAAGTTTGGGCATCATAAGGCGCTCCTTCATGAATAAGCAAATCACCCATTGCCACATCAGCATTACAGAGATCAGAGCGAAATAGATTCTCACCAAAATATTGATAAAACTGCTCGCCAACAGGATGACGGCGGAAAAACTCTCCACCTTGATGACCCGGGCAATCAAAAGCGACGTTCTTTTCGGCAACATAATTTACTAAGCGTGAAAAAAATGGTGTGGTCAGACTCTCTTCATATTGTTGTGCCGCTTTATTAATTAACATACTATTTTTTTGATGTGCGCTTTTATCGGTAATCACAACCCCTGAAACCTGATTAAGCAATTCAGCACTGATTGCATCATTAAGATTAACAGCAATAAATACGGGTAATTGAAAACCTGTTTGATAAATGCGATCTAATTCGCCAGACTCAATATCTGACAATGACAACACGACGGCTGATACTTGCGTTAAATTCGCATCAACAATATCAACAATCGGACGTTCACAATAAAAATAGTGTGAAAGAGTAGGGTGACACGCCAACTTCATTTTTTTCATTATACTCGCGTTTTTATCAGTAAAAGAATTGGCGAACAATATACTTGGTTGTGAATGTGATTGAAATAAATTAAAAGATAAGAATGGTGATTTATGTATTATAAGTGCATAAATCACCATTTTTGATGGGTGAGTGAATGGAGCAGTTTATGAGAAAATAAACTGATCTACTTTCTATTATTGGTTAATCGGAGAAGATTTTTCGATATAGACTGTTTGAGATGGAAAGGCAAAATCAGCGCCATGTTTATGCACAATCTCAATCATCTTCAAATAGACTTCTTGTTGAGCTTCAAGCCACTGCGCCCAGACTGTCGTTTTGGTAAAACAATACACCATGATATTGAGTGAAGAGTCTGCAAATTGATTAAAATAGACTAATAAGGTTTGTTTCGTATCAATTTTGTCATTTTGCATTAGCATGGTGCGAATATCTTCAACGATAACACCAATTTTATCTGAATCTTCATAACGTAAACCTAATTCTGTTTCGATGCGTCGATTGGTCATTCTACCGGGATTCTCTACGCTAATAGAGGAAAAAACAGAATTTGGAATGTAAAGGGGGCGATGATCAAAGGTAATGATTTTCGTAATACGCCAACCGATTTCTACCACGGTACCTTCAATATTACGATCAGGAGAACGTACCCAATCTCCGATATTAAAAGGGCGATCAAAATAGAGCATCACCCCTGAAAAAAGGTTACTCATCACATCTTTGCTTGCCATACCAATGGCAATACCGCCTAATCCCCCAAAGGTCATTAAACCAGATAAGCTCATACCAAAGTGCTCACCAAACAGTAAGATGATAATGACGAAAAGGGTGATTTTAAATATGCGCGAAATAATACGAGCTGAAGTAGGATCGCTCCCTTTTTTAATTTGTGATTTCTCTAATAAATTAATCAATAAGAAAAATTTACGCATTAAAATTAATGCGATAGCGACATAGGTAAAGAAATTAATCATCCTAAAAGAGATAAAATGGAGATTAAAATCAACGACAGCCGTTTCACAATATTGGCTTAAGATAATGACTAAACTACAGAGAAAGACCGCTTGGCTGATATGAATAATAATATTTCTGCGACGTTTTTTCTTTTTGTCATGAAAAAGAGATACGATGACAAAACCCACAAGACAGGCTAAAGCTATGCCAACACCTATTGAGTATTTTATTATTAATGCATCATTCATCAGCTTAACGTCTCCTTAGAAAATGCGTTTTTATAATACGAAGCTCGCTATCTTACTTATTTAATCGTTACTTTTCTTGCTCACTTGCATGCTGAAATTTAGGGTAAACCGGTGGTTTCATAAACAGAGTAACCGCTAAAATCAGTAAAACAGGTAGGGTTAAAATCAAGAATGCAGGTGTAAAACTACCTGAAATATCTTTGATTGCCCCGGCAAAGAATGGCGCTAAACAAGCCAGTGTTGAAATTAAATTCATCACTGAAAATAGCTCAAGGTAAGGGGAGCGACCAAAATAGTTAGCAAGCAATATACTTGATGCTAAGAACGTCATTCCATAACCAATACCAACACAAACCGTAAATAAGATCAGGTAAACCCAAGAATTAGCCATACTTAGCGCGAGCAATCCAATGATGATAATACTTAAGCTTGCAATAAGTAGTTTTTTAGGTTCTAACCATTCACCAATAGCGCCACCCGCTAAGCGCGAGAAAGCATTGATAAATGCCATACTACTTAATAGTGTCGCGGCAATCGTTTCACCAAAACCATTTTCAATAATATGTGCAACAGCAAAGCTATTGACCGTGATCCCACACCATAAAAAGGCCGTGTAAGTCGCAGCAATAACATAAAATTGCCATGTTCTTAAAGCATGACGGGCTGTCCAAATCTCTTTAGTTTGATAGATACGTTTTGTGGTTTGAAGTTGGCTAATTTTTTTTGCGTGTTCTTGTTCTTTACTACCTTCGCGTAAAAATAAAATAGTGATAAGAGTAACAACGGTGAGTGTGATTGCTGAAATAAGCCAGTGCATTCGCCATGTATGCCACAAATGAGTTGCTAAAAAGTAGATCCAAGGTCCCGCAACACCGCCTAATCCACCAATGGTAAAATAGACACCAAAGGCAAAGGACTGTTTTTCAAATAAGCGAGAAATAACATAAGTACCGGGTACGGTAGCCAGTAGCGTAAAACCAATACCTAACAGTGCAGTACCAAGAAAATAACGCGCAATAGTGTATGTTTCATAAAGAAAATAGAAGCCACTGACAAAAATGATCAATCCGATAAGTAGTGTAAGACGAACATTTAATTTACGGATCAATAACGTAGGTAAAAAACTCGCAAGACCGCAGGTTAATCCTAATAGCGTAAAGCCAAGACCTGCCTGAGTCCAGTTCCACTCTAGCTCGCTTATCATGCTAGGAAGAACAACACCTAAAGAAGTAAATGTGGTTGCGGTAGCTAAAAAATACACAAAACCCAATAATATCAGCATACTCCACTGATAAACGGGTCCAAAAATCTGTTGCGTGACTTGCATCCTGACTCCAGCAAATGGGTGCAGTAACCTGAATAATCAGGAGAAAATAGCGAATAACAGACCTCTTTATCTGAGGTCTGTTCGTTTAAAGGCTATTATTCTCTAACTTTATGAGTCGGACTGCTAGCTTAATTTTTCTAAAGCCCATTTGATAGGGTACTGATAGGCATCATCAAGCATGGAGCTTAATGATTTGAGTGTCTCTTTTAAGGGGGTATTATCGCGATGCACAAGATTGAGATGACCCACTTTACGAACGGGGCGAACTTCTTTTTCATACCAATGTAAATGAACTAATGGCAATGAAAGCCATTGAGGATTGACATCAGTACCAATCAAATTAACCATTACTGCTGGTTGGCAAACCTCAGGTTTTGGCATCGGTAAATCTAAAATTGCACGTAGGTGTAACTCAAACTGGCTAATTGAGGCACCATTTTGTGTCCAATGCCCACTGTTATGAACTCGAGGGGCTAATTCGTTAATAAGTAATTTATTACCAACGATAAAGCACTCCATTGCCATTACACCGACATAATTGAGCTTATTAAGGATGGCTGTCAGCATTTTTTCTGCTGATTGTTGTAGTTCTGATGCAGGGGTTGGTAATGCCACACTCATGCGTAAAATGCCATCTTGGTGAAGATTATGAGTTAAAGGATAGAAAACACAGTTTCCGCTACAATCTCTGGCACCCACTAATGAGACTTCACCTGAAAAGGGAATACCTTGCTCAACAATACATTCACCATAAATTTCAGCCGGTAATTGCTGTTCTTCACCGGGATGAATGCGCCATTGACCACGACCGTCATAACCACCAACACGGCGCTTTACAATAATAAAATCACCCAGTTGAGCGAAGATATCAGACCATTGTGTTGGTGACGTTAATGGCTGCCAAGGTGCTGTTGCTAAGCCCAATTCATCGAGAAGCTGTTTTTGAGGCAATCTATCGGCAAGCAATGGAAAAATATCACGGTTTACAAAGTTAGTATGACGTTCTAACTCTTTGGTGAGTGCAGTTTCAGGCCAGCGCTCAATTTCTGCTGTGATGATACTTTTTTGATAGGGAACGGCTTCTGGCTCGGCATCTAATCCTATTGGATAAACGGCAATTCCTAAAGGCTCTCCAGCTTGTCTTAGCATTCGCCCTAATTGACCATTTCCAAGAACACAAACTGGCTTCATAGTGCCTCCCTTGGATCTGGGTTATTTAATACATCGTTAGTTTGTGCTGTGCGCCATGCTGTTAGTGCTTCAAAAATAGTAGGGGAGTGTAATGCTAAAATTTGAGCGGCTAATAAAGCAGCATTAGCAGCACCTGCTTTCCCAATTGCTAATGTTCCCACAGGAATACCTTTTGGCATTTGCACAATAGAGTAAAGGCTATCAACACCGCTTAATGCTGCACTTTGAACAGGAACACCTAATACAGGAACGAGTGTTTTTGCTGCGAGCATTCCTGGTAAATGGGCTGCACCACCTGCTCCTGCAATAATGACATCAAAGCCATTACTTTTTGCTTGTTCTGCAAAGCTAAATAGCTTATCAGGGGTACGGTGTGCAGAGACAATCTCAACATGATAAGGAAGTTGTAGTGCGTCTAGTACATCAGCGGCATGAGACATTGTTGCCCAGTCACTTTTAGAACCCATTACAATGGCGATACGAGCGGAAGAGGTATTTAGACCAACTTGAGAAGACATTACTTAACTGCTCCTGTAAGCATAAACGGATATAGCCTAATAAACTGAGCATGATAGTATCACGCTAACACGCACAGGAAAACGTTTGCGTAAAGAAAAAATGGGCTTTTTTTGAAGAAAATAAGCAAAATAACTTAGAAAGGAAATTGAATAAGTTCTATTTTTTCCGCAGTCACTTTAAACATAGAACCTTCAGTATGCCAAGCACCTAATACACCTCGATAATGTATTTTATCATCAATGTTGACGGTGTGAATTGCTGGGCGATGCGTATGACCGTGGATCATCCATTCGGTATTGAAATGCTTAAAAGTGTCTATCACCGCTTGCGGGTTAACATCCATAATGGCATCTGATTTGTACTGATTTTCGTGCTGGCTACGTGAGCGCATTTTGTCAGCGATACGCAGTCGAATAAATAGAGGGAGTAGTGAGAATAGGCGCTGAATAAATTTATTATGTACTTTTTTACGATAGCGTTGATAAGCTTCATCGTCAGTACAAAGCGTGTCACCATGTAAAATCAAGATACGATGCTGTTCAATTTCGAGCACTTTTTCTTGTGGAAGTATGGTGATACCACTCTCTTTTGCAAAACGAGAGCCAATTAAAAAATCACGATTTCCATGAATAAAATAGCAAGGCACCCCTGCCTTTTTTAGCGTCATCAGAGCTTGAGCAATTTGTTGATGTAAAGGATTAGGATCATCATCACCTATCCAAAAATCAAAAAAGTCGCCTAAGATATAAAGTGCTTTTGCATGAATAGCTTGTTCTTTTAAAAAGCGAAGAAAACCGGCAGTGATTGCCGGTTCATGTTCACTTAAATGCAGGTCTGCAATAAAAAGCGTACACATAAAAAGTGAGGCTTATTCGCTAACCGTTACACTTTTAATGACGATATCTTCACGAGGAACATCTTGGTGGAAACCGCTACGACCAGTAGAAACCGCTTTGATTTTATCAACAACGTCCATGCCTTCAACAACTTCAGCAAAGACACAATATCCCCAACCATTTGCATTTTCAGCACGGAAGTTTAAGAAATCGTTGTCTGCAACGTTGATAAAGAATTGAGCAGTAGCAGAATGTGGATCGTTTGTACGAGCCATTGCTAATGTACCGCGGTTGTTTGCTAGGCCATTGTTTGCTTCGTTTCTTACAGGTGCTTTGGTCGCTTTTTGGTTCATACCCGGTTCAAAGCCACCACCTTGGATCATAAAACCATTGATGACACGGTGGAAAATAGTGTTATCGTAGAATCCTTCTTTACAGTAGTCTAAAAAATTTTCTACGGTTGCAGGTGCTTTGTCTGCAAATGTATTAATCACGATATCGCCGTAATTGGTATGAAAAGTAACCATATTCAGATCCTAATATAATTTTAGCTTTACCCAGATTTGGGCATAAACAACAGTCCCGTTTTTATACCACAGTTGCCTAATTTAGTCAGTATGCATCTTTTTCTCGTTCCACTTTTTCTTGCTAAATAAATCAGTAATAGAGGGAAAAAACACTTTTCGCCAAAATTTAGCCAAATAATAGAAGTTTGATTGTTTGCTATCAACGATTGAACAGTGAAAATAAGCGCTAAGCAGAGTAAGATAAAACCTTAATCTTGAGTTTGCTTTGCCTTCAAGATCCAATATCCTAATTAATATCATGTTATAGTAGTTGTTATTTTCTTTTATATAAAAACGTAATAAACACGTACAGTTGAAAACGGGAACGTCCACTGATGCTAAAGATTTTTAATACTCTTACTCGCCAAAAAGAAGAATTTAAACCTATCCATGCAGGTAAAATAGGTATGTACGTGTGTGGCATCACTATTTATGACTTATGCCATATTGGTCATGGACGTACATTTGTGGCTTTTGATGCCATAACCCGTTATCTGCGTTATTTAGGATACGATGTTAACTATGTTCGTAACGTAACGGATGTGGATGATAAAATCATCAAACGTGCGATCGAAAATAATGAAACATGTGAGCAATTAACCACTCGTATGTTAGCTGAAATGCATAAAGACTTTGATGCATTAAATATTGCTCGCCCTGATTCAGAGCCGCGTGCAACACACCATATTGCTGAAATTATTGAATTAACAGAAGCGCTAATTAAACGTGGACATGCTTACGTTGCTGACAATGGCGATGTGATGTTTGCGATTGATACCGATCCTGATTATGGCTTACTTTCTCGCCAAGATTTAGAGCAACTACAAGCCGGAGCTAGAGTTGAAGTTGCTAACGTAAAACGCAATCCAATGGATTTCGTCTTATGGAAAATGTCCAAACCAGGTGAACCAAGCTGGCAATCTCCGTGGGGAGAAGGTCGCCCAGGTTGGCATATCGAATGTTCTGCGATGAATAGTAAAGAGTTAGGACATCATTTTGATATTCATGGGGGTGGCTCAGACTTAATGTTCCCTCATCATGAAAATGAAATTGCGCAGTCTACTTGTGCTCATGATGGTCCTTACGTTAATTACTGGATGCACTCTGGTATGGTGATGGTAGACAAAGAAAAAATGTCTAAATCACTTAATAACTTTTTTACCATTCGTGGTGTATTAGCTTATTACGATGCTGAAACAGTGCGTTATTTCTTATTATCAGGTCATTATCGTAGTCAACTTAACTACACTGAAGAAAACTTAAAACAGGCTCGGACTGCATTAGAGCGCCTCTACACTTCATTACGTGGCACTGATGCAAATGCACAACCTGTGGGTGGCGAAGCGTTTGAAGCGCAATTTATTGACGCTATGAACGATGATTTCAATACACCAGAAGCCTATTCAGTCTTGTTTGATTTAGCGCGTGAAGTCAATCGTCTAAAATTGGTTGATATGAATGCAGCGAATGGCTTAGCCGCAGTATTACGTAAGCTTGCTAAAGTATTAGGTTTGTTAGAGCAAGAGCCTGAGCACTTTTTACAAAGTGGTGCTAAAGCGGATGATGCGGGTGAAGTTGAAAAAATTGAATTATTAATTCAACAGCGTAATGATGCTCGTAAAAATAAAGATTGGGCAGCGGCTGATGTTGCTCGTGACGCGTTAACCGCGATGGGGATTGTTTTAGAAGATGGTCCTCAAGGAACAGTTTGGCGTCGTAATAATTGATACGACAATTGAGTGATTATACTTAATGCGTGTTTAATATAAAAATATCGGATATTTAATATCCGATATTTTTTTGTCTGATGATTAACTTATTGACTAATAACACTCGTTTCTCTTTCTCTATCTTTTTGTTTATATTTAAAATAAGCAATCACATTTTCAGAGAAAAAGAGTCGATGCGTTAAGATAACGATAATAGAAAAAACAACAAAGCCAACTTCAGACATATTTGTTAATGACATCGAAATACTCAGTATAAAAAAGATCGAAATAGATAAGCATGCCCATGAAATTTTTAAAAAAGAGTAAGCATTTCTACTATTTCTAGCGAGTTTTATCCATGCTGTAACTTGCATTATCATTGTTATAATTAGACACAGCATGATGAACAACCCCACTAGCATTGTTTGGCCACCACCCATTGCCATTGCTAATAAATAAATTGGTGCTCCAGCAACTAATATAAACAAACTTATACCTAAAAATAATACTGAAATAACTTGGATCCATAAAAGTACTATGGGCCTTTCCATAACTTCTCCTAAAAACAGAAATAAGTTTTTATTGGTTTTAGAATATCTTTATTAAATTTTATTAAAGTGAAGTTTATCGAAGAAATAGAAAAAATAAAGTTTGATTTAATAATAAATAAATATTAATCAATTAAAGAGATTCTGTTTTTGATTTTTATAACCTAGCGTTAATATATTTAATTGAAGCAGTGGTAATTCTACTTAATATTATTCAATTTACCACTGAATGTTATTGATTATAATTTTAGAGGGGTTAATTCTACTTCCGCCATCATTTTTGCTAATTGTTCGCGATCATGAATACCAACATTGGTTTGGCTCACAGCAAGTGCAGAAACGGCAGTAGCAAGACGTAAGGTGTGTTCACTGGTTTGTCGCATCATTAAACCATAAATTAAGCCACCAACCATTGAATCACCAGCTCCGACTGTACTTACGACATCACACTTAGGTGGTTTTGCCATCCATGCACCCGAAGCATTAACCCACATCGCGCCTTGTTCACCTAATGAAATCACAACGTGAGCAATACCTTGCTGCCGTAATGTTTGTGCCGCTTGCACAACATCAGAAAGTTCAGGTAAGGGTCTACCTGCCCAAATCTCTAATTCATGATGATTAGGTTTAACAAGCCAAGGAGAGGCTTTTAATCCCGCGACAAAAGCATCTCGGCTACTGTCGAAGATCAAACACATACATTCGCTACGTAAGCGAGTCATCCATGCAGTGAAATCATTGAGATCAACGCTAGGAGGAACACTGCCACTGACACAAATCATATCAAATTGACCCGCCCAACTTAGCGTGTCGTTAACAAAGCGTGTCCAGTCTTGTTTTGTGATTTCAAAACCAGAAAAGTTGAAGTCAGTCACTTTGCCATTAGGTTCCGTGAGTTTGACATTGATACGAGTACGGCCTTCAACCATTTGAAAACGGTTAGCGATACCTGAGTCACTAAACTCTTTTTGGAATCCATCTTGGTTTTCTTTACCTAAAAAACCGCCAACAGTGACATCAACGCCAAGGCTTTTTAAAACCTTAGCCACATTGATGCCTTTGCCCGCAGCATGGAAGCCAGCCGTTTTAACACGATTAACTTCGCCAAGTTCAATAGGATTACTTAAACCAACAAGATCATATGCAGGGTTAAGAGTGATGGTTGCTACTCTGTGTTTCATGCTAGTTCCTTACCTTAAATAAAAGAACAGGCATCGATTTTTGCTGTAATTTAGCAAAGACAGAGATACCTTGAGTGGGTAAGCCGAGCATAAAATCTCCTGTTAGATAAAGGGCAAAAAATACGTAAATATCACAAAATAACAACTAAAATAGTATCATTAAGCTGAATCGTTTCAAATTATAACCTGTAATTTAGTACAAACAATGTTCTTTTGCCTAATGAAAGTAGAAATAAATTAGATCCAAATCACATTTTAGTGCATTTAAACATGAATAAACGGATAAAAGTATCAATAAAAAGGTTTGTTGCTGAAGTTTTACAGTAATGGTTAAAAAGTGTTATCCATATATAAAATAATAACTTATAGCACTTCTTTTTATCTATTTTTTTATAAAATGTACAATCTGCTGAACTCTGAAAGGAGATTATAACCATAGATAGGCTTAAAAATGATGTTCTAAATTTAAATATATTAAAGTAAATTTTATAATTTTGTTTTTATTCAATAAGTTATATCTATTTGTTTTTTTAAATATGAATAAATAAGAAAAAAGAGGAAGAAAAAGCACATTGAAGGCGAAAAAGGATTAAAAAGAAAAAAAGCGAGACTGAGATAGTCACGCTTTTTCAATATTAATTAATTTGCTGATTATTTGCTGACGCTAACGGAAAACTCACCAAAGGTGACAACTTTTCCCGCAACAATTTTACAGCGTTTACGGGTTTCAACTTCACCGTCAACACTTACTAAACCTTCAGCAATGACACTTTTAGCAGCAGCTCCGCTTTCAGTCCAACCTTGAAGTTTTAATAAATCACAAAGCTCGACATAGTCGTGCCCATCTAATTGAAATGTTTCCATCGATTAATTATTTCCTGTTTCAGGGTCGTGGTATTCTTCGCATGCTTGCAAAGTATTTTGGATTAGTGTGGCAACTGTCATTGGACCAACCCCACCAGGGACGGGAGAAATCCAGCCCGCACGTTGAGATGCTGCTTCAAAATCAACATCTCCGACAACTTTACCACTTTCAAGACGGTTTATACCGACATCAATCACGATTGCACCCGGTTTAATCCACTCGCCAGGAATAAAATTAGGTTTTCCTACCGCCACAACGACTAAATCCGCATGCTCAACATGAAAACGCAAATCTTTAGTAAAACGGTGAGTAACAGTTGTTGTACAACCTGCAAGTAATAGCTCTAAGCTCATTGGACGACCAACAATATTTGAAGCACCAATGATAACGGCATTTAAGCCATTCATAGGAATATTACAACGCTCTAGCAGTGTGACAATGCCGCGAGGTGTGCAAGGGCGTAATTTAGGTGCGCGTTGGCATAGGCGACCGATATTGTAAGGGTGAAAGCCATCGACATCTTTATCAGGATGAATGCGTTCTAAAACCTTAACATTATCAATTCCGGCAGGTAAAGGGAGCTGAACAAGGATACCATCAATAGTGTTGTCTTCGTTAAGCTGGTCGATCAGATTTAATAAATCAGCTTCACTGGTCGTATCTGGTAAATCATAAGAGTGAGAAATAAAGCCTACTTCTTCACAAGCACGGCGTTTACTTCCAACATAAATCTGTGATGCAGGATTATCACCCACTAAAATAACAGCTAAACCAGGCGCTCGTTTTCCTGCATTAATACGTTGTTTTACTTTTTCTGCAACTTCGCTTCTGATGGTCTGCGCAATCGATTTCCCATCTATAATTCTTGCTGACATCTATACATCCAAATTATTCAATTACGGTATTGGTCTATTTTGTCAGATCAAGAGCAATCTGTCAGTCGAATACTTGCCATATTTTAACCATATAGTTTGATATCGTTGAAAAAGCGTTGACTCTCAGAATGTTGAACGTATAATTCACACCCGTTATCAGCACTCTTGCTGACGTCTAAGTTCTTCTAGGCGCCCTTAGCTCAGTTGGATAGAGCAACGGCCTTCTAAGCCGTAGGTCACAGGTTCGAATCCTGTAGGGCGTACCATTTAAAATCAAATTTCCAATCAAGTAGCTACATTCATTTCAAATTTTCTATTCTTCTCAATTGTGTCGTATTTAGGTCGTATTTGGGACGCTAGCTCCGAAAATTCTGTCTATTTGGCGTGCATGTTTGGTTAAGTATGAATAAATCACCTTACTAAATACTCACAGACTTTCTTGGTACTCTTTTCACGAAGCATTTTCGCCAGCTTTACTTTTTTCTAACTCTCTCTACTGGTTTTGTACTATTACTTCAAATTGAACTTCGTCATGGATTTAAAAATCATGCCTAGCCTAATAGTTCTAAATATTGATGTATGAAATATAGGTATACGAGTAAATAAAGTTAAAGGATGAATTTGAAAAATAATATTATGAATATTCTAGATGACATTATTAAAATAAAATATTAATAAATACGATGCTTTCTAAGCATATTCCATAAATCAATAATTCATTTGTTTATTTATTAAATAATTTAATGTTTTATAATGACTTTTTACTAAAAAAGATTAAAGTAGACAGATTTAATGCAAATAATATAAATGGAATAAAAAATGCCTTTACCTAACCGATTAAAACCAAAAAAAGTCAGCAAAGCTAAACTCAATGAATTGATCGATTTACTACAGAAGATAACTGTTAAAATCGATAATGGTGCAACTGAAAATGATCCCGAACTTAACACCATGATAAGAAATTGGAATGCACAAGTAATAACGCCTTGTGAGTTTTCAGATTTTCGTGACTACAATTCTTGGACAAGTGCAAAAGAGTTTACAAAAATAGCTTTTAATCAGGCGAAGTATTTAGATGATCTGACTTATGAAGAGTTAATTAGTATTGTTGATTTCATCTGTTTAGCAGAAGGCAGTGAATCTGAACATTCTTATGCAATGAATTTACTCGAGATAAACTTTAAAGCTTTTTCTTCAGATCTTATTTATTGGCCAGATGAGTATTTTAATCTTGAAGAAGTTGATGATTTATCATCAGAAGAAATAGCGGCTTATTTGATGGAAGGATCTAATCGGAAATTATCTAATGCCCCAAAAATTCTATTAAAATATACAATCGTTAAAGGGATTAACAATTGATTCTTTATTTTAACAATAAATCAATCGATTGATTTTATAAATGGATGATATTTTAATAAAAGAAAATAAAAAAATTGCGATCTATTTAACTAGAATAGTTAAAATATAATATTAGATAGCGCTAAATAATATTACTGTATTTTTATCTAAGATTGCGGCGCTTCTTATTTCTTAATACAAAAATCTCATTTGATGATAAAACTGTTTCAGTGCAAGCATTTAACATTGGGGACATTATTTCAGGTGTCACCAACAAACTTTGTGGCGATATTCCTAATATTAAAGCAATAGCAATAAGCTGATCGACGGTTATTTTCAGATGTCCATTTTCTAAACGTGAATAGTGTTGCTGACTGATACCAAGCCTTCTTCCCATCTCGATACCTGTTATTTTTAATTGCTTTCTTTTCTGTTTAATTCTCTGACCTACAACAATATTAATTGAATTCATATCAATCCCTCTTTTTAAAAGAGGTTACCGTAAAAATACTTAAAGATCGATATAAACGATCAAAAATAGTCTATTAATAGTTAATATCTATCAATTTTTATTTATTAAAAGATTTAAACCGTTTTACCCAAATCAAATAATTAGGTAAATTACATTAGTTTTTAACAGTATTTTTGTTTGTTAATGACGTAATAGGCGTGTTAATTAAGAATAATATGATTTAATTGGAGATTAGTAAGAATAGAAGGCACCATTTTGCATAGCTTGGTCACTATTAGATCCTGATATTTTAGCCGAGGCTTTCGGTGTTGGTGATCCTACTGCAAGTTCTGGGCTAAGCACAAAAAGGCACGCTATTTCAGTATTTATAAGATTATTGTAATCAGGTCTTAAATAGAATATGAATAATGTCAAAGAAGTAGAAATAAAATATTAAAAAGGATATTGGGTTATATTATACCTATAATGAATATAATCTATTTTCTTATTATCTGAATGCTTTATCTGTGATTAAATCAGCATCTAAACTATCAAATAGTTATTTTTACTGGAGAGGGGATCATTATGTCGTAATAATATTATTAATAAATTAAATTTTTTATACAACATAATAAATAAGATTAATTATCTACATTTATATTGGTAGAACTTAAATTTACTTCAGGTACTGGAATTGGATTATTAAATACATTTTGTACTTTACTCCAAAAGCTACTGATGATACCCAATTTTATTGCATCATCAGATGACCAATAAGCGATTAAGTGAAGAGAGAAAATTAATATGAAAATAGCAATAACGCTTTGAAATCCATCAAAAATACATTTTAATATTTTTATCATTTTCATTTTTGACCAATTCACGAAATACCCATTTCTTAGAGTGCACAACTAAATTCCTCTAAAGAAAAGCCCTATAAAAGGGCTTTAGATAAGAATGCTATTATTAATTATGACTATATAAATTTATTATTTAATTACTGTAGAAAAAGCTTTTGAAAACATTCTATTCAAATCATCAGCAGAACGTTGTGCAGAACGTTTTTGGGCTAGCTTCTTGGATGCTGTCATGACGCGAGAGTCTACAGTAGCCTGGGATGCAACAAAAAGAGCGACAGCATAGGCTCTTTCTTTAGCGCTATTATTAATTTTTGCCATGACTATTGCTCCTTATTTTTTATTAACTTTAAAGGGATTCTCACATAAAGTGAATTTTCTATCAATATTTAAATTCCTAATTTTAAAATACTAATATTATTATAGACCTTTTATATAATAATTTAATAGATAATATAATTATAATAACGACTTATAACCTTTTAGTGGAGAAGGTGATAAAAACCATTTTATTTTTTCATCATCTTTAAATTTAATTTTCATTTCCAATAACATATTCTCAGATAAGCAGAATGGGAAAAAATGATAAAGATGGGAAACAAAAATAAACGCATCACCTTCATTATCAAAATAATCAGTATCTAGTGTTAATATTAAAGATAAACAACGATGTGGCTTGCCTTTTAAAATATAATCATAAGTCTGACTATCTAAATCAATACAGCCATCCAAGGATTTTTTTATTTTCCTTGTGACTTGTTTATCTAACTCTGTATAAATTAAATAATCACTTAACATATTTTTTATGGTTGTAATCGACATTAGCATAAAAGCATTAGCACTATAATGTGACAACAAATGCCAATAACACTTATCATCAACAATAGGTGGAAAACATTCTGATAGCGGTGTGATATTTTTGATCAATAAATTATCAGGCATATTTTCACTATGTGCATTCAACACACCAATACTGTTATCTTTATATCTTTCAAAGCCAATATAAGTACAGGAAAAATGTAGGCTTGGTGGCGAGATAAGCTCTTCACCTTTATTGTCATAGAAATGAAGCGTATAGAATGTTCTCCCTGTGATATCTTTATCGATAGTTAATGAATAAAAAAGGGAATTTTGATATTGGGGCAATAGGCGAGATGCTGATGTTAATTCAGTTATCGAATAAAAATGACAATAAATACCACGCTCTTTTTCATGTGGCTCTAATGAAAGCATGATTTCAGATAAACTTGAAAGATAATGGTTATCAGGAATAGGCAGTAAATAAGATGATTTATTCTCTTGGAAATCAATGATAACTGTATGATCTTTCTCTTTATCAACTGTGGGAATACAGTTGAGTAAAAAACAGTCTTGGCATTGTTCTTCTGTTAATGAAATTTGCTTATTTAAATAAATACTAACTGTAAATTGAGTGCTTTTCGCCCAATCGAGTTGTTTAATAATAGTGGGAATATCTAAACTGATAAAATGGTGAACGTGAGGAAGATACAACCCCTCTAATAATTGTTGTGGCGCTTTCGGCGTATTTTCTGATTGTGGAAAAATAGGATAATCTTTACCAATTTGAGATTTAAAACAAAACGTTGCGTTATCACCATGATAACTTTGATCCGCATGTTTTAGTTCAATATAGTCAAAATGCTGAGTTAATCCAAGTAATAGGGTATCGGCAATATTCTTGATTGGGCTAAGAAATAAATTTAGCGAGCAAGATTGTATTTGCTCTATATCACCAAGGTAGGCAAAAGTTAAAGAGATACAACTTTTATTAGGTTGATGTGTTACTTGTTTTTCAATAAGAGAATAAGGTTCAATATATAAATCGCGACAAGTTGAAAAACACTCATTATTACTGCCTAGAGCACTACTATTTTTAGGAATGTAATAGCTGTAGTTAATCTCTTTATCACAACTGATTTGAATAATTGATGTTGAAGGTAATCCTTTTATTGCTTGAGAGCCGAGACGTTGTAATAAAGGGAGTGTAATTTCAGGGAATGCATCATCAATCTTTTCTTGCAAGTGAGCAGAAAGAAAGGCGAATCCCTCCATTAAATAGCTAGTTTGAGGATCATCAGGTTCTAAAACTTCCGCTAAATGCGGTTTTTTTTGTGCGTAGGATCTAGCCAGTTTTTGCAGGTATTGTCTTTCTTTTAAATATTTAATTTCACTCATGTTAATTTAATATCGACCCTTTAATAATAAATAATATCTGTCATGAATTCTGGTTATTTTTAATATGAATAAGGCTTTAATCCTAACTCTTCAGCTTCTTTTTGAAGAAGATAATATCGAGCCAATAACCCATTAATATCTGCATCGAGATTATTAATTAATGCGGGAGAAATAGACCGCTCTTTACTTATTTCTTGTGAAAATAGATACAGTTTATTTTCAATAGGCACTGCTTTATTGTGGCTTTTTTGTATTTCATAAACTGCTGTTTTTAAATACGAAAGAGTAAAACTTCCTCTGTTACGCTCTTGTTGAACAATTCTATCGGAAAGCTGTTGAATTAATTTATTCGTATCAGACCAGCTACTGTCAATGGGGGTATTTTCTAATCGTGTAGTAAGGATATTTTGCCATTGTCGTGTTGCGTAAGATTGATCTGCATTATTAGGCCAAAGCTTTTTAGCCACATCCAACATATGCTCCGATTTTCTTAGTGCAAATATAGGAGACTGTTTTTCCATTAAGATAAGATTATTTGCGTATGAACTGATATTAGGTTGATATAACCACTGTGTAATAGCACCTTCAGGTTGAGCAGTAATTGCGGAGAGTTCTTTTTGCATTGGTAGATAAATAGCCACACTAATAGCAACAAAAATAGCACTGCTACTTAATAATCCAATAAAAAAGCCTTTTTTTGCACTCATTGGTTTTTTCTCAATAGGCGGATCGTCATATAAAACAACTTCGGCGATAGGATTAGGTTTAGAAACGTTATTTTCTTTCAATTCATCAGATGCGCTGATATAGACAATAGGCGGGATCTTAACGGCATTATTGCTACTTTTTTGAGTTGAACTTTTTGTATTTTGTTCTAAGGTTTTCGCTGCATTTTGAAAAAACCAAAGTAAGTTTTCTAGCTTCGGTAATTTAGGCCAATCCGTATGGGCGAGTTGATCGATAATTAATTGCAAAGCTCTTTCTGAGCGATAAATTAAACGCAAATCAGTAGGCGAGAATGTTAATTGACGTAATAAAGCACCGGCTTTGGTATTAAACCAATTTAAAACATCACACCGATGATTTGGTTGAGTGGGCCATAGATTATCCCATTGGCTGACCACTATATTGGCGAGTAATTCGCATCCTTCAGTAAAACCATTTAATCCATTTAGATGAAGACGAGCCAGCGTGTAATAAACGCCACTCTGTAAATCGATACCATGGGTTTTAAATAACGTTAATGAGAGAGATTCAATAAGCGTCCAACTGATCTCAGGTTGAGAAGGATGATTAAGTTTATTAAATTCCGCTTTTAATGCGATAAATTCAGGGATATCTAAAGGAGAGCCTGCAATTTTTATCACAAATTTTTCTTTTGGCGTATTCATGAAATATCCTATCCCCTCATAAATATGAGGGGAAATCAGTTAATAAAGGGTTTCTGGTAATTTGAAGCGGGTAAATAATCCACCAAAGAATGGATTATTAGATTCATCGATTGTGATCCGATATGTCATATCACCGCCATCAAGGGTGAATCTCACATCGAAAGAATGCGGTTTAATATTGGTAAGTTTGCCCCCATTAATGAGTCGCATTTGCGCCCATGGTCCATTAAATAAGATAGCTCGTGGTGATTTATCTCCAGAAATAGGCACTAAGGTAAGCTTGCTCTCAACATTTGAACGCATTGAATTAGGCCAAACCATATGTACGGTATGGCTTCTACCGTGTGAATAATCGAGTAATTGTCCATCAAGATTTAAAATGCTACGACGCTTATTACCAGCGAGAGAAAGTGCTTCGATGGCAAATTGTGCTTCTAAATTTCCTTGAGCATTAAAAAACGTATTTCTAATTCGATTAGCAATTTCAAGTTGTTCTAATACATCAGGGCGAATAAGTGATTGACCATCACTGTTTTCAATTAAGTTATTTTCAACAAAAAGGCGTAAATTTTGCTGATAGAAGCTATCTAATGTGCCATTCGGTTTGAAAAAACGCTCAAACTCACTTAAAGGAACATCTTGTGTGGTTGCAGCATTAAACGGATAGCGACCGATAATGTAGGTATGATATTGCTTAACGACGGTTTCATTCCACTCAACCTCCATGTAGCGAATAGCTTCTTTTTGTACCACATTCCACGCTTGATCTGCTAATTGTCCTACCCAACGATTCATTGGTTCAGGTAATGTTTTAGCTGATTGAGATAATTCAAAAATAATGTCGCGATTATTATCTTCAAGGCGAGATGTCACGGCCTTTAAGGCGGCTTTACCCGGTACTGGTGAGTTATAAATACCTAATAAATAACGATGAAGTTCATTTAATTTCTGATTGAGATTTTGTAAATTCTCACCGTTATTGCTGACAAGAATTTCAGTTTGAGGTGCAAATTCTTTATCTAATCGAGTGAGCAATTTGTATTTCAATTCATCCATTAATGCCTTTTGATCAGCAATGGGTAACGAACTGTCTATTTTCGGTAATGTTGTATTATCTCTTAGTACTTGTAATGCACGACGAATTGGCTGTTCACCGCTAATAATTTGCTCTAATGCATTAATTTCATCTTGTAGAGATTCAAATTCTCTTATTTCAAGATTACTCATAGCGGCACGCCATTGTGCCGTGTAATCGTTTAGATATTGCTCAGTGATTTGGCGTTGGATCTCTTTTCTGTCGCTTTCACTGTATTGAGTATTTGTATTTAAACTTAATACCCATGCGTCTAAAAAGGTCAGATCCACCAGCTCATCATTATGCTGAGTAAAATAGTTTGTTAAGCCATACAGTGTTAGAAGCTGGGGCATTTGCAGTTTATCTTCATTAATCGCAGTAAAAATAGCGTCAAAGCTAGGACCCACTTGATGACGTATATTTAATGGTGATGAGAGAGCTTGGTTCGCTTTAAGACGTAATGTTTGATAAACACGTTGATAAAGAGGTAAACGGCTCAACTCTTTTTGCGCTGTATTGAGTGGCTGAGTAAATGGTGTAAAAGCATTAATAGCCGTTACTTCACCCGCTTTGCGTTGAGTTTGCCAATCGGTATGTTTCAATGCGTATTGTAGGTGTGACATTAACTGAGATTGAATATCTCTCTGACCTGTAAATAAGCGACTCCAATAATTGGACATAAAGTTTTCAACAATCTCATTATTACGCCCACTCTTATCTTCAAGCATGCGCATAATGCGTAATATCTCTAATTTTTCTTCACTACCGGCTGGCGCTTTATTCAACTCAGTCAGCAATGAATTCATAATTGAAGGCAAATAATGTTCTGTTATCAATTGGAGATAAACATTTTCGACATAAGGACCGACATTCTTGCCTTGGTATAACCCAAGATCAGAAAAAGTATCACTTTTTTCACGATAATTACCGTAAGCCAATGTGGCATCTAATAATGGATTTAATACCGCAAGTTGCTCTTTTCCTGCTGTATTGGTGGTAATTGTCGCTTCTGAAGAGCGAAATGCTTTCACTTCATTAAGTACATTTTCGCCAGATTGGTAGTTTTTACTGTAATAATGACTCCAACCATTCCATAAAGAGATAATACCAACAACACTAATAGCGGAAGCTAATAGAACTTTTCTACGATGTTTTTTAAGCCAAAATTGACTTTCAGCGGCAAGATTTGGCTCTGATAACAAAATATTTTGAAAAAGTGATTGCGTAAAATAGCTATGAGTTTCTGCAATAGGCCAAGTGGCTAATGGCGCTGTTGGTAAATGATATTGAACAGATGCCGTTTGACTAAAGATATTATCAACTTGACCAACTTGTGTTGCTGAAGTGAGGTATACCCCTCTTAATTGAATATCTTGCTCTTTATTACTGGACGTTAATGCATTAAGCAGACTAATAACGTTAGTTTTTAGCCCTTGGATTTGACGAATAAAACTAAATAACTTAGTACGTTGGCTTTCATCAACGCGATTCAACATCATTTCAGGAAGGGCGCTATTCATTTGGCTTACCCACTGTTCCCAAAATGCATTAAGATCTTTTTCCCAATTATTTCCACTATTTAATCGGAATGTTACACCTAATATTTCATCGCGCTGTTTTGCTTCTAATGACTGAAACATAGCGTCAAATCCCTGTAATAAATCGAGCTTTGTAAACACGATATAAATAGGTAATTGGCTATTAAAAGCGATGCGAATTTCTTGTAATCGCATATGCAGTGAAGCAATAAATTGGCTATTTTTCTCTTTATCGTTTGTCAGCAGTTGTAATGTATCAATAGTAAGAATAATGCCATTCATTGGTTGACGAGAACGATGTTCATTTAGCCAGACTAATAACTCATTCCATAATCGGTGATAAAGTTTTGGTTTTTCTAAAATAAGATTGGGTTGCGTAATTAACTTACCTTCTGGCATTAATAATATAGCTTGATCCGCCAATAACATTTTTATATGCAAAGGTAATTTTTGTTCGCTAACGATATTTTCAATAGGCGCAATATCTAATGTATTAAGGCTATTTTTTAATAATGTATTTTTGCCACTTTCATCAGTACCTAGAACAAAATACCAAGGCTTTTGATAAAGCGCATTGGTATGCCCATTTTGATGTTTAATAAATTGCGATTTCCAGTAGTTTAAATAACGGTTTTGATGCTCAATATCATTAAGTACGGGATCGACAATAGCGAGTTCAACATCTAATTTTAGAGCTTCAAGTTTTCTTACACGAAGCCATGTTGCAATGCCAACCCAACTGACAACGACTAAAATAGTGATAACAGTCGCTAGCCAGCGAGCGCTGAGCGATCTTAATGGGTAATCCCCTTTAAATTCATAATTAGCTCCCCACCACCAAATCCAAATGACAAATAGTGCCGGAATTAAGGCAATAAAAAGTAAAAAGAAGGATTTAATTTTTGATTTATCAGCAAAGAAAATTTTTTTTATAAAATCCGTTATTTTCTTTCCAGAAAGAAATGACCAATTCATTATTATTATTCCCTATGAGAAGACGAGTTCTGTTGATGTTCCGCTTTTGATGCTAATTGACTTAATAAATTGGGTTCCCATTCTGATAATGAATATCGAAGTGCATCTTGATAAAGCTGATTAAAATAAACATTTGCGATGGAACTCATCTTTGAGGCTTCAAAAAGTTGTGCTGAGAGTAACTGCAAATAAAACCGCTGGCGGGGTTCTGTTGTGATTGAAATGGCGTTATCAATCATTAATAACGCAGCATTAAGACCTTCTTGTTCAAAGCAGGTCATAATTTCTTGTTGCTCACTTTGGAGCGATAACGAAGAACTCGCTTTATTATTCGTTTTACTTTCTAAACTATTTAGCCATTGGCGAGTTTCTTCTGAAATAAAGGGTGTCATATCAGAGAAATAGAGATGGTTAAGCTGTGGTAATCGAGCTAAAAATAGTGAAAGCTCTTGAGCAATAGCTGATGAAATATGAGTTAGCCCTAATGATTGAGCGGCTTGAGCCGCAATATAGTGACCATCTAACCAGTAAGGCGCTAATGTGAGGCTCTGCTCAATTTGATTGAGTAACGTGAGCGTCGGTTGTGCAAGTTGCGCTTTGTAATCAGTCACTCTATCAATTGCTACTGCCGCTAACGGGGTTTTACCTTGTTTATCGCTTATCGGAAGTGTTTGAATATTGTGCCAAATGGCATATCGGCGTAGGCGATAACCAATAGCATCATTAGATGCTTGTTCACAAAGAATGCTAGCGACTTTTAAGAGTGTCTGTTTCCATTGGCGATCGTCACTTTGATTAATTTCAACGTGATGTTGCTTTGTTTCTGAAGTCACACTTACTGGTGTTTGAGACGGCGTTTTTACTTCATTAATGGGTTCTGCTTTTACACTTTCTTCAACAATAATGGTCGATTCTTGTGCATTTTCTATATGTTGATACGCTTGGCTTAATTCATCCATTTGTGTAGATAAACTAGGCTGACTGGTGTGCCAAAATTGTGCTAAATAGGCGAATTCACCCAAAATATCATCACGTTGTTCAGGCGTGGCTTGTTGGCAAAAACTGCTTTTGACTGATTCAAAACGTTTCAGAATTTGTTGTGCTAAGCGTAGTTTTAAACGCGGATTACTAGGGTAGCTGATATCCCAATAATGTTGCATATAGGCACTGGCAACCGTGGCAGCAATAACGAGTTCTTCAGCAATAGCAGCATGTTGTAGTGTTCTTAAAAAATGCACTAATAGGCGAAAGTCTTTGGTTTGTGTTGCGAATAGCTGTAATGCGCGACGCTGAATATCCTCAATATCTAAAGTGCCATGGCTTAGGGAGCCAAATTTTATCATTTCACTTTCGATATATTCCCAATCAGCGCTATTTTCATCAAGCTGGCTACTTATTTTAGCCTCATCCAAAGGTGCTAAAAGTTGTTCTCGCCATGTACAGAGCGTTTTTGTTGTCATTATTATCACCAATGGCAGGCTGAACGTAGAGGTTTTATCTCTTCGTTAATGCCTGAAATATTGAAGGTTAATTGCTCATCATTCGCTAATTTGATGGTTAATTTAGTGCTGGAAAGTAGTTGCTTGATTTCATCAATGCCGGGGATGCCGCGACTTGCTTCAAGCAAATAACCGTCTTCGCGTAGAAACCACTCGCTGCTTAATTGGGTTTTATCCGTTATGAGCAGAACATTTCCTGCTGTTTGTTTTTTCGGTAACGCAATTTGCATACGAGTAATGTTGTCAATACAACTGAGCATTAAAATAGGGCGAGGTGGTTGATATCCCATTGCTGGAATAGTCATAATGACGGGATAAGTACCTGTGTTATTCGCTGTTACTATAAATCCCGCTGTATAGTTTTCACGTTTCATTTCATGTTCTGCCGCTAAGCGCCAAATATCGCCCATTGCACTGACATCAAAAGTGGATGTTTGCTTATTCTCAACATTAATTTGGTCATAACAGGATAAGCGAATAAGTTGAGATACCTCTTCACGACATTGAGAGAGCGCTTGTTCAGTAAGGCGAACTTCACTTTCTTGTGCTTGTGCAAAGGCATTATTGAGTGAAAAGAAGGCCAGAAAGATGAAATAAATAGTCCGTGAATAATTCATTCAAGACATCCATATTTTTTTAATTTATATAGAAGAGAACGCTTTGAAATATTTAAGTTTTCAGCGATTAAATTGAGATCGTCATTACTGCTTTCTTGTTGATAGCGCAGAATTGACGCTTCATAGCGCTCGGTAGCTAAAGTAAGATCGTTTACCTCAGCAAAAGATTGCGGTGATGTTTGTGTCGAAGTTAAATTAGATACGGATAATGACCGTAACGTCTGATTAATTTTCTCTTCTTTTTCTTGTTGTAATTGCAATAGATATTGCAGATCAGCGATTTTCTGTTGTGATTGAGAAAACGCCAAAATGCTTTTTAATTGATGATGAAAAATATTGCAGTAAATAGAGAAGATCCCTTGTTCATAAACCGTTTCATCGAGATCTTGCCCTAACATAATAATTAACCCACAAGGTTTATTATTTAGATCAGTAAAGGGGATACTAAATAATCCACAATGCACTGGTTGTTTGGCGATAAACTGCTGTAAAGCGCGATCGCTAATATAACTGCCTTGTTTTAGATCATGCCAAAGTACAGATTGTGGTTGTGATAGAAGCTGGATCAATGGGTGATCCGCTTCTGTAATATCGACATCCAAATGTTTCTTCTCTACTTTTTCATTAAGATCAATGCTCCAGCTCTCTAAACGATTCTCTGATTTATTAATCATCGAAACAATAAGTGCGCTGAATGGGCTGCGAGGCATACTCAGCTCAAGAAATTGGCTGATCAGTGAGTCCACATCTAAACAAGTTAAGAGAGAGAGCGCATTTTTCAGTCTGTACTTCATAGTTCTACATTTACCTCTGCAATAAATTGGTTATCTTGTGTTGATAACCGTATCGTCCTGATATCTTCATTCCGTGCGCTGTGTTGCAAGAGAAGGAGTGAAAGCGGAGGGAGTAGTGCGCCATCAATAATGGATTCTAAAATTCTTGCCCCGTTTTCTGCTCGTGAAGCACGTTGCAATATTTCATCTGAAACCGCATCTTCTAGCCTAATTTCTGCATGGAAGCGTTGTGTCAGTAATTCGGTTAAACGTGTTAGTTTGTGAGTGATAATTTCTTTGAGAATAGCCTGCGTTAACGGTAAGAACGGAATGACTTCCATACGTGCTAAAAGTGCAGGTTTAAAGAAGGTAGTTAATTCAGGGTAGAGCGCATCATGCAATTCATCCGGCTTATCTGCATTAGCCATAATGATGTGATCGCCTAAGTTAGAGGTTAGGAAAAAGGCGACATTTTTACAGTCAATGATACGACCTTCTCCATCAGCTAACTCCCCTTTATCAAAGGCTTGATAAAATAGGTTTAAAACATCGGGATGGGCTTTTTCGACTTCATCAAGTAATACCACAGAATAAGGCTTTTTACGGATAGCCTCTGTTAATACTCCTCCTTCGCCATAACCGATATAACCTGGAGGCGAGCCAATTAGGCGAGAAACAGTGTGTTTTTCCTGAAATTCAGACATGTTGATCGTGGTTAAATACTGCGTTCCACCAAACATCAATTGAGCAATTTGAATAACCGTCTCAGTTTTACCCACGCCACTTGGCCCTGCTAACAAGAATGCCCCTAATGGACGACCAGCACGGCGTAGATCGGCACGAGCCGTTAATAAATGCTTATGAAGATGTTTGATTGCGAGTGATTGACCTTTTATGCTCTGTTCAAGATAGGTAGGAAGCTCTGTGACTACTAATAACGCATCTTGTGATAGTCGATTAAGAGGCACGCCTGTCCATTCAGCAATAACGGCAGCAATTTGTTTTTTATCTACATGAGGCGAGACTAATAAAGAGTGTTGATGTAATTCATTTAACTCTTCATTTAGCGCATTTAATTGGGATTTCAGCTCATCACTGTTATTTTCAACACTTTCACCGTTTGCTTCTTCAGCTGATTTAGTTAATGTTGATAATAAGGTTGAACGTAATTCGATAATCTCACGAACAATCTTTTTCTGTTTTTCCCACGCCTGTTGAAGCACCTCAATTTGTGTTTCAATCTCAATGGACTGGTTTTCTAATATTGCTAAGCGCTCTGAATGATCTTTTAAACCGAGTTGCTGTTCACGGGTTAATACATCACGCTCCATCTTGATTTGATGGCGTTGTGTTTTTAATGCTGATAGCTGTTTAGGCGGCGTTGAAAGATTGATTGCTGCCCTAGCACAAGCGGTATCAAGTACATCAATGGCTTTATCGGGAAGCTGACGGCCAGAAAGATAACGCTCACTTAATTGTGCTGATGCGCAGAGCGCTTCATCATCAATAAAAACTTGATGCGCTTTTTCATAGATAGAGCGTAATCCGCGCATAATAATAATCGCTTCATTGGCACTAGGCTCTTTCACTTGAACAAGTTGAAAACGACGCGCTAATGCTGCATCTTTCTCAAAGTATTTTTTGTATTCACTCCAAGTGGTTGCTGCGATGGTGCTTAATTCGCCACGGGCCAATGCAGGTTTTAGCAAATTGGAAATATCTAATCCACCTTGCTGATTTCCTGCACCAATCAAGGTATGGGCTTCATCAATAAATAGGATTATAGGCGTCGGTGATTGCGCCACTTCTTGCATAATGCCTTTAAAGCGTTTTTCAAACTCTCCTTTTACAGCTGCACCTGCTTGAAGAGCGCCTAAATCTAATGTTAATAACTCACATTCTTTAAGTTTTTCAGGAATTTCTCCTGCAATAATACGTAAGGCTAGCCCTTCAATTAAGGCACTTTTACCCACACCTGCTTCACCAACAACCACTGGGTTGTTTTTACGACGACGGCAGAGAATATCAATCATTAAATCAATTTCATGATCACGACATAAAACAGGATCTAACTGGTTGTCTCTTGCTTGTTGCGTCATGTTTTGTGTAAAACGTGCAAGCATAGAGTCTGACTGAACATGGCTATTAGATGATTTATTAGCTTCTGTGATTGGCGTTTCTGCTGATGTGAGAGTCCATTCATCAAAGTTAAGTTTGAGTTGCTCTCTATTGATTTGTGAGAGTAATTCAACTGCTGATTTAGGCAAATAACGATGAGGCATTTGCAATAAAGTGAGTAACAAAGCGCCTGAACGTAATGTGTTATGACTAAGTTCTGCTGAAGCTAATAACCAACTATCTTTAAGCCATTCGACTAACAGTGGAGAAAAATTTGGATAACTTGGAGCTACGCTTGGGTGCTGTGTCGCGTTAATATTTAAAAGCGCGGTTAATTCAGTTGGATTGATATCAACTTTATTAAAAATAGTGCGGATATCCGTTAAGGGTGTTTCCAGCAGTTGTTGTAAAAATTGCTCTACTGTAATTTCAAGTTGCTGGTGGCTTACACAAAACGCAGCCGCATTTTCTAAAGCATGTTTAGCAATAGGGTGAAGTCTATTAACTAATGTTGAGAGATCAATCTGGATCATAAGGGCGTCCTAGCTAAGAAGTGTATTAAGCTGTTCCAAAATATTGAGAGTTTGATGTCTCAATCTAGAAGCATAAACTGTGTAAATAATGGTGGCGAAGATCAGCGAGCCAATGGCGATATAACGAACACCAAAGCGTTGTCCTAAACGATATTGATGTGACTTAATGCCATTTTCTTTGTGTAAAACTACGGGTTGAGACTCGCCTTTAAGTTGTTGGATCTGTTTTTGCAGCTGGCGAAGTAATTTATTAAAGTCATCTCCATAGCCATTGCTGACTTTATAGCGACCGCGATAGCCAAGGCATAAACAGAGATAAATAAACTCTAATAAATCGAGGTAACGTTTAGGCTCACCTAATAAACGTTCTATTAATACGAAAACCTTTTCACCTCCCCATGATTCATTATGAAAATGAACTAACAGGGATTGTTTTACCCAATCGTTATCTTGATCCCAACCCAGCTCTAATGCTGCTTCATCAATAAATGTGCATAACACATAGCGGAATGAAACAATGGCTCCCGGCTCATAGCCGTGAGTTTGAAGTTGTTGCTCAATGGCTTGAATGTCAGTAACCACTTGCTGAAAAAGCTTTTCTGATAGCGGTGTTGCCGACATTGATTTCATTCTGATCACCATACCCAGCAAAGGTGTTGCGACATCAATCATTGGATTGATGTTGTTACCACGCAATGGCAATTGATATGATTTATGGCTCGCTTTCTTTTCAGTAAGCTCTTGTATTAATGATAAATCACTCATGTTGTGTTCCACTTCTTATTGCCCAAAGTTGAATATCAAGTTCAGGGAATTGTCCTGATACGTGGAATGCAATATTTCCGTGCTTCTGTATATCAGCCCATGACTCACCTTGAGGATCTAAGCGGAAATAGGTATAGCCTGAGTGATATGGCAATTGACGAGGCGCGGTTGATAACGGAATAAAGCCAACACCAGGCATTTGAACACTGACTAAATCACGAATTTGATTCACTGACGTGACTTTTGCTTGTTGTGCGAATTGGCGACGCAGTTGCTCTTGAGGTAACTGAGCGCGCACTGCAATAATAAATTCTGCACTTTGCAGAAGTTGTCTGTCATGAATTGTCGCAACACGAATACCGTGCTCTTGTTTTTGCAATGGAATAGGCACAGCTCTTGGCGTTAAGACGACACTGAGTGCTTGTCGAATAGATTTTATTAGCGGCAAAAAGCCTGCTGCCAAGTCGTAGTGGCGATAAATCGGTAATTTATCAGGCAAACGAGAGCCATTAGTGAACGTTTGAATTTCACCATTAAATTGAAGTAGTTCTTTAAAGAGTTGTTCTGGGTGAACGACAGTCTGTTTAGATAAATGTGAAAATTGAGGATAAGCACGATTTAAAAGCTGCAACATCATAAATTCTGCAACATCAGCAACGCCTTGTTGACCGGGAGAGCCAATACGTTCTGCAATTTGGCGTCCTCGCTCAAATAAAGCGCCTTCAACTTCGGCTAAAAACTCCGCTAAGATTGGACAAATTCGCGCATTTAAGCAGGTAGGAATGTAGTTTTTATCCAGAATTAAACTACCATCAGCGCTGATTTCTCTTATTTTGCAGATAGGTAACATGACATAAGCGTCTAACTCTGTTTTTCCTAATTTTAAAATAGGATTGAGTTTCGCAATATTGAGTGTGCTGACATCCCCATTTTCAGTATGTAAATCACGTACTTGTGTTAATACATCGCTATAACGTGCCAATAAATGATTGCCGTTATGGGAATGAGAGATCTCACTGACTGTGCTGTTTTGTAATGGCAATGCCAAGTAAACAATGTTGTCACTGCCTTCATTAATTTGTGAAATATCAATGGGTGAAGGAAGGTTATCTTGCTGTGGAATAGAAAACAGCGTGCCATCTGGCATAATTCCAGAGGCTTCTTTAAGACCAATACGGCCAAGGCTTAATAACTCGGTATTAAGTGTCAGTTGACTTAAACCATAGTAATGAACGTGATAGGTTTTTATCAAGGTTTCAATAATATAGTCTTGATAACGTTGTTGCTGCTGAAAATGTTGAGGTTTAATAAACAACCCTTCATGCCATATCACTTTATTTTTCGTAGACATTGTTATTGATCCTCTTCTTTTCTAAATTCAATTTCATTTTCTTTGATATGGACTAGCAGATTATAATGATGACCAATCCCATTGATTTTTAATATTTTTTTCCATTGAGTGATATTGACATCAGAGTAATAGGCAATGATCCCGATATACTTATTCTTTTTATCTAGCTCTATAGGATCGAGCGGCTTATATTGATCTGGTAAAAGGGTGTAGTCTTGATGATCGATATAATTTTTCTTTAATAGCGTTTTCAGATCGCAATCTTCTTCAATAATTTGGTCTTGATCTAAAGACGCGAAGATCGAATCTTCATTCATATAAACAATTTGTAATTGAACCGGTGTCGCCTCGCCTTGATCATTAGGATTGATTTCAGGCTCTGCTAATAGAGTGAATGCGACAACGGAAGACTGCTCTTCTTCTTTACCCACAGGTGTTGAGGGGTCCCACATGACTTTGCCTATTTTTGATATGGCTTCAATAGGGCCACTGCATCCACTGAGTTGAGTGGCTGCAAAAATAAAAAAGAGATAAGTCATGAACGTTTTTATCGACATATCACACCTCATCAAGCCCTTTTCTTAAGGCGCGGTCATAAGCGTGGGTATAGACCTCATAAAACAGTTTCTCAAAACCTTGTTGGCGAGATGATGCTAACTCGTTGTAGTAATTGGTATACATATCCCAAGCCCAAGCGCTATCACTTGGGGTGTTGTCATAACTTCGGCGATAATGAGAAAAGCGTTTTAATAAATGCTCTGGAGAGAAGGCTTCTAATAACGTGGCTAATGCAGCGGAAATGGCTTCTTGATTAGCATGATAATGCAGCTGCACATTGTGTAAGCTTTCTGCGACAGCAGAAGGTGCGGATAAATGCACAGGGCTACGTTCATCCGTAAACATTAAACGCATCACACTGTCATATTCATTATTTAAACGAAGTGGATTATCTTCAATTGGGCGTAGCTGTTTATCTTGCAAATTTTCCTGCTGTTGTAATGCTAATAACCCTTTAATGGCTGATTGCGTGGTTTTGCCTAATTCAATAAGAAAATCATTCGCTTGTTGTGAATTTTGTAAGTTAAGGTGTACGCCCAGCCCTTTCATTAATGGATTAATGGCAACATAGTCAACGTCCGTATTTGTCTCATAATCCTGAGATGTAATTCCTGGCAAATCCATAAATTCCTGAACCATAAGGTCTCCCGGGTTATCTGAACGAGGCGAAGAAAGAGAGTAATGATGTGCGTTAGAAGATGATGCTTGAAGAAGCTCTAAGCTTTCGCTCTCAAGGGCTTTTAATGGATCGTGCGTCATAGAGCCTGAAACTGTCGGAGCTAAAGGCATCGGGTTTTCTGTTTTAGGAACAGAAGGGGAGTTTTTTTGTAGCAAGGGATCTAGCGGATTATCATCTGTCTCGATCAACGATTGTGGCGTCATCGCCATAAGATCTTGCTTATTGTGCTGCGTTAAATTGATATTAACGGATAAAACTAATTGTCCGATCTGGATCTGATCGTTTTGAGATAAACAGACTGCCCCAATATGTATGGGGATCAGTGCGTTGTTAATATAAACAGGCTCCGCGAGAGTTTTTAAACAAAACTGTTTATCTTGCCAAGCAATAGCACATTGTGTGGATGCAATAGATGATTGAGTATCTTGTATTACCCAGTGTGATTGTTTACTGCTACCAATCGTGCCACCAAGTTGTGTAAATTGACTATTTGGTACATAGCCACTTTCAAGCAACTCACTATTTATTAAGCGAAAAGAGATTGTGGGTAAATAGTTATCCATAATATTATTCCAAAATAGTCATTGTCACACTAGGATTGGCTTCGGGCTTTCCTAGAAAACTTTGCCAACCTAATTGATTGTGTTGTTCTTTACCTAAGCAGATCCCATAGGCCTGTTTGTCTGCAATGCGTAAGCGTAAATCCCATGCAAGTTGTTCATGCATGATGTAAGAAACAAACGTAATGAGAGACAAAAAATCTTTGCCATTGGGAAGAAACGACATATAGCGTTCAAGCGGTAATTCACTGATTTCAATGGTACATTTCCCATTGCAATCATAGATATGAGAACCAATATTGAAGTTCTCGCCTAAAACCATTTTAGGGCGTGATTTCTGTCCTGAATGACGAGCAACAACACCTAAACGGTTTTGCTGATCTTCAGGAATAGGTACCTTGCGTATTTCCCATCCGATTAATTCCACTTTTTCTAAATCAAAGCAGTGAGAAATCAAGCTACAAATTACATCAGGGGAACGACTGGGGCTGGCAAGTAATCCGGCATAAGCCAGCATTTTGCTGTGGTTGATATTCATCATGCCACGATTGGCTTCGCTTCCTAGCCCTACCAACGAGAACATATGACGAGAAAATGCGTCGTGTCCGCCATCTTCAAAACAGATGTAATAGCGATATTTACGCCATATACGATGGAGCAAAGTCACTAAGCGGTGATTAAATAGATTAAGATAATCTGTTAATTGATTAGCTTGTTGAGCATCTTCCCACGCGAAATGATCAAGGTAATAACCTGGCAATGGTGATTGGCTACCATGTAAACCCAAAAAAGAGACTTCTAGATCAAACTGACCTTGTTCATTTTGCTGTAATGAAACAACATCACGAGTTGGAAACGCTGTATTAGCGCTTGATCTAAACTGAATAGCGTTTTCGTTATTCAATGCTGCTTTTTGAGAATGCAGTTTATTAAGCAACTCAACTAATTGATAGAAGCTATATTCAGTAACAGATTTGCCCGCTTTTTTATTTAGCCAGCTTTGAATTTTCTCAATATCTGTTATTTGAGTATTTGCTGGTTTATTTTCGCTGGCCAAAGATAAATTTCCTTATTATCTAAATTAATCACTTCCAATTCGTGAAACATATTAACGCTGGTATAAAGGGTGAAAAATTGTGCTAATACAGAACAAAATAGATACATAGCTCCTTCTGAAATAAAGGCATTTTGATGTATCGATAATGTTGTTTTTACACCTCTTACAGGCAAACCTTTATATAAATACTCAATCGACTCTGTTTTTAAATTTGTGATTGCATCGAGGCATTTTTGAGATTGGCGAGCCGATTGTTGATAGAACGTCGCTTTAAAGTCATATAACTGTAAAATTTGTTTGAGTGCCGTTAAGCTTAATAAAGATTGATAATTAATAGATAAATTAGTGAGTTCTGACCAATACAACGTATTTCCTAATAAAGGATAAAGTGCTTTTGTTGGTTTAATTATATTACTGGCAGATAAAATACCGGGAATAACGCTATTTTCGTCAAGCTTTATCGAATGAGAAGATAATAAAGAAGCGAGTGTTCGATTAGTACAGTTCATCGCTACTGAAATACTTTCTTCACAATTTAGTAAGTCAGATTCGTTATTTCGCACAAATGACAAGGTATGTTGATAACCATAATGTGATTTATGGTGTGCTATTTTCAAACGGTAATAACCCGTTCTTTCTGGGTTTTCTTGATTATTTTGATGATGAAAACTTTCGAAAGCGGTGTAATGCGTAATATAAGAATGCTGATTCGGAATATAACGCAAACCTTGGATTGTATTTATTGAGAAAATATCATAGCAATCTTGTTTTTTATGGCTTTTATTTAGAACATATTCTGTTTCTTTCCCCGTTAAATTTATCGCTTCACTTTCCGATTCAAATAAATTAACTGCAGGTACGCAATTTATCTTTATACAATCTTCCGTAATCAACATCGCTTCTGGAATATCACTATCAAATTGAATTGATAATGTAAAAATATCAGAAACCAAAGTAGGCGGAATATCATCTAATCCTTTGATTGATAAAGACATAAAAGCTTCAGGAAAACAAAAGTATTCTTGTAATAAGCGATATCCTTCATAACTATTTTTAGGATAAGGCAAAAGAGAGTCTTCTGCATGGAAACCCATAGGTTCAACAGCAAAATGCGCTAAGGTAAATTGATGTTTAGGTGTTGTTATGGTTGCTTTTTTGACTTTGCTATTTAATAAATAAAATAGCTGGGTCGTTGTATAAGAAAGCCCATTAAGATAAATACACAGTTTCTCTAAGCCAACTTCAGCTAATGACTGTAATTGGTTTAGAGAAAAATGAATATCCAATGTATCTTGATTTTGAGTCACTCGTGCTATTTGTATTGGAAGTACCCATAAATCACGACACTGTGTAAATTGGCATTTATGCCAATTATCTTCATCATTGTCGGCTAATTCATTTTGAATATAGAGTGGACGGCTAACAAAAGGTTGTCCTTTTGCTATTTTAATCGCATATTTTTGAGTGGCTTCAGTACGATATTCCATTGCTGTCATACTAGGAAATGGACGTGCGTAAGCCGGCCATAGCATATTCACTAAACTGTTTGTCAGTTCAGGAAATTGTCTATCTATTTGTTCTCGTAAATTACCTGATAAATAAGCAATGCCGTCTAAAAGGCGCGCAGCATCAGGATCACGCACCCTTTCAGATATTTGATTAATAAGCTGCGGCTTTTCAGTTGCAACATATTGTTCAAGCTTATCGAGATAGCTTAGTTCATTATCAAAATAGTGATTTGAAGACATATTAAAATTGCGTCAATTGGTATCTACGGTTGCTGTCTAATTGCACGTTAAATTCAATAAGTTGCTTTTGATTTTCTAATAAGAGAAAAGCAGTAATATTAAATTGCAGCGACAGTGGCTCTGCTTCATTTTCTATAAAATGAACAGTGACATTGGTTATTCTTGGTTCATAAGTCGTAATGCAATCCGCAATAATATTGGATAAATGAACCTTGAAATCGACTCCTGTTAATGTCGCATCGTTTAAATCAGGAATGCCTAAAGCGGGAGTACTTTGGCAACCTAAAGGTCTGCTGTTTAAAACCTGATTTAAATTTTGCTTAATTGACATGAGTAACGCTTGGATTTTTGCGCGTTGGGAAGAGCCTGAACTCTTCCCTTGTATGCGCTCAAATAAACTGGAAGCGGGGTTGTCTTCCAAATTATATAGAGCTGTCATCGCACTTATTCCTTATCTAAGCGACCAACAAGTGATAACTCAAAGTTTGCACCCATATATTTAAAATGAGGGCGAACTTGAATAGCCACTTGATACCAACCTGGATCACCATCAACATCAAGAACTTGGATTTGCGCAGAGCGAAGAGGGCGTCTACTACGAACATCTGCGGGTGGATTTTCTTGATCCGCAATATATTGTTTTAGCCAGATATTAAGCTCCCGCTCAAGATCTTGGCGCTCTTTCCATGAGCCAATTTGTTCGCGTTGTAGCACTTTAATATAGTGAGCTAAGCGATTGATAATAAACATGTAAGGAAGCTGTGTTCCTAACTTATAGTTAGTTTCTGCTAATTTTCCTTCACGCGTATTAGGATAGTTTTTCGGTTTTTGTACCGAGTTTGCAGAGAAGAAAGCGGCATTATCGCTGCCTTTACGCATTGTTAAGGTGATAAAACCTTCTTCTGCTAACTCAAATTCACGTCTGTCAGTGACTAAAACTTCTGTTGGGATCTTAGTTTGTAATTCACCCATCGCTTCAAAGTTATGAACAGGTAAATCACCTACGGTTCCGCCACTTTGAGGACCAATAATATTTGGACACCAGCGATATTTTGCAAAGCTGTCATTAATACAACTTGCTAATAAGAAAGCGGTATTACCCCATAAGTAATGTTCATGATCTTGCTTCACATCTTCAGAGTAATTAAATAACTTAATTGGATTCTCAGTAGGTGAATAAGGTAAACGCACTAAGAAACGAGGTGCTGTTAAACCTAAATAACGCGCATCTTCAGATTCTCGCAGTGAACGCCATTTGGTGTGAGCAGGACCTTCAAATACAGATTTCAAATCTTTAATTGCAGGCAATTCAGCATAGCTATTAATGCCTAAGAAATTAGGTGAAACGGATGAAATAAATGGCGCATGAGCCATTGCACCCACAGCACTGACATATTGCATTAATTTCAGATCAGGCGTGGTGTTATTAAAGGCATAGTTACCAATCACTGTTGCGACGGGTTCGCCACCAAACTGACCATAGCCTGATGAGTAAACGTGCTGATAGAAACCAGATTGTACAATCTCAGGTGAAAACTCAAAATCTTCTAATAGTTCTTCTTTTGTTGCATGTAAGATATTGATTTTAATGTTTTCACGAAAATCAGTACGATCAACAAGTAATTTTAATGAACGCCATGAAGATTCAATTTCTTGAAATTTTGGTGCATGCAAAATTTGGTCAACTTGCGCACTTAATTGAGTGTCTAACTCAACAAGCATTTTATCAATCAATAGCTTATTGATTGGCTCTTCTTCTGACGGGTTAGCAAAAATATTACTAATAAACGCAGCAACGCCTTGTTTTGCAATATCATAAGCTTCGGTTTCTGGCGACATTCTTGATTGCGCCATAATTTCATCAAGCAAAGAGCCACCAGACGTTGTTATCTGCTCTTGTGGGGCTTCATTAACTAAAGACATAGAATAATCCTCTGTAAATATTATTTTTGGTTAGCAATATCAAGCTCTTTGAGTAACTGTTCGCGTGTGGCTTCATTTTCCAGAAGCTCTTGCAGACGTTTTCTAAAAGCAGGGATATTGCCAAGAGGACCTTTTAGCGCAACAAGCGCTTCTCTTAGTTCTAATAGTTTTTTTAGCTCAGGAACTTGGCGTGCAATATTATCCGGAGAAAAATCTTGTAGTGATTTAATCTCTAAATTGACGTTAAGATCAGACTCACTTTTTTCATCTAATGCATTTGGAACCGCGATATTAAGATTAATACCCGCACTTTCCATAACAGAGTTAAAGTTGTTCTGATTAATTGAAATGGTTTTACGATCTTCAATGGGCGTTTCTTCAGTCTTTCCTTTCATATCGCCCACAATAAGCATATTTAAAGGCAATTCGACTTCAGATTGAACACCACCATCATTAGGGATGTATTTAATATTAATACGTTCTTTGGGCGCAACACTACCAAGAGTATTTTTACTCATTTAAACTAAGCTCCTTATTTAGCTTAAGTTCTTAATTAAATACTCAGCGTCTTGATGAATAATTTAAATTAAGAAATACCTATCCTAGGCAATAATATAATTACCTTATATGAGTTTAATTTTCCTGGTAGAAATAAAATAATAACTAAAAATAAAATAATAAGTAATTTTTTCTAATATATGCATTTAGTTTTATATAAAACCGCTCTTGAGTCAATAAGAAATATTTAACGTTCTTTAATTTTCTTTACAGTTAATTAGCGTCTAATTTAATTTAAATATAATGATTTAACTTTGTAAGTAAGTTTTTTCATCTATTTTACTCATATTATGCAACTTGATAGGGATAAATTAATTTATATTTAATTTAAATTGTAAATATGGAAAATAGAAATTTCACTATGAATTATTTATTTTAATTTCATGTAAAAAATTGATATTTAAGGTTAATTTAATTTAAGGCTGTAGGGCTAATTTATTTTTTTATTTTAAAAATAGAGTATTCTTCTTGATGAAAAATAGAACAGTTTTATTAGCGATAATAATATAACGTAGCGTTACTATTCTAATTTGGAATTAAAATTGAACAGGTGAATAACCCTAAGTGAAATTATTGTTGTTTCTGTGAGGTCTTCATTTATGAGATAAAATATTTCCGTTATGGATAAAAATATCTTTATTGATTAAATTTAAAACAATATAAAAATTTGATGTTGATTGTATATAAATATTATTTTCTTTTTGTTTAATATTGATAAATGGATTTGACGTTGTTGAGTATAAAAACCACTTTATATTATTATTTATATCCATTTTAACAATAAATCCATCACTCCCCATTTCACCTTCACCACAGAGCACGATATGCTTATCATCAACGAATACTTTGTTATTTATCTGAATTTCTGACCAAATGTCATCATTGCCTTTTAGTAGTGTATTTAATGTTGTATCGCCTTCATATTTAAGAAAGTATTCTTTTTGATAGGAATGTGTTAATTGAGAATTTTTAATAAAATCAATATCGATAAATCTTATTAATCCAGAGCAATCGTAAATCAGATCTAGCCCAATTAATTGATTATTTAGCCATTTGTTTTGTAATAAATTTATATTCATTAATTTTATTTTTTAGTTTTACTTATTGTTTTAATGTGAATGTTAGATTGTTTATTTTAAATGTTTTTTTATCTTTTGATAAGACATATTACCATTGGTAATACCACGTTTTTACCCCAAACCGTGTTAATAGTCGGAATAAACTGGTGCTCGGTGATATTGAGGTTATCAATGGTATTGAGTACCAATCCAATGTGTTTTGAAATATTTTAAGAAAATAATATCTTATCTTTAAGTTATTATTAGTTTTATTGCACTATTGAATAGCAAAATTAAAGCCCATTTATTATTTGTTCAATAGTATAGAATCTTCCATTATAGTGTTGATTATAATACTCTACATTATCAGCTAATAATTTTCTTTTTTTACAGATGATTCGTTTTCTTATTTTATCTGCAGTTTTAATTATTTCTTTTCTTAAAAAACCTAAAATGTATACTTGTGGTTTTTTATAAAGAATAGCTTCATTGATAGCTTTTAATAGTATATATATATTATCAACCTCGTTAGATGTGATAAACTGTTTTCCTTTCATCCTAAGATAGATTTTATAAAATACACTGTTAAGTTTTTCATTAGGATTGGTTTTGTTTGAATTTAATGTATCTATTAATTTATACGTTAATAAGTGTTTTTCTAAATAAATACTGGCAGGTTCCCATTTATCACTTAGCCCTCTAACGATAGATGATTCAGTTTGTTTCAGGTATGCATATAAAGTGAGTAAAAATTTATCATCATAATAGTAATAAGTATTCATAATTATTTACAATTCCCTCTCATCATACGATCCCACCATGATTGTTTTTTATATATTGCATTTTTATCTTTCAAAGATAAAGATCGTTCACTTGGTATTATTGCTGTGACTCTATTACTACCAAGATGTGTTTGAACTAAAGTATCTTTGTGAACTTCAAATTCTATATATGATCCCTGCCCATTTGTACCTACATCTTTAGCACTAGCAACAGGATTGTCTTTAAAAGGTGCGACCTCTACATGTATTCCGATAGGGTCTGGCGAAATATATTGCCCTGTGTCCTTATCATAGTAGCGAAAGCGATTGTAATATAAATTTCTTTCATTATATAATCAGTCTCATTATTTAAAATAAAAAGTTATTCTGGTCCATCCCACTCAAGCTTATCTTTTAAGTTTTCTGGAACTAATTTAAATAATAGTTTAATATTTTTTTTATGAGAATTATAGTTATTGAAATATTGTGGGCTAGCATTTTCTAAATAGTAACGAGCATGATGATTAAGAAAATATATATCATGTTCAGTTATTTGTGGGTAGGATAGTGATTTGACAATATCATGCAACAATTCTGCTTCTTGATAGCAAGTCTTGTCTAATGCTTTTTTTAAGGTAGATAGGCTTTGAATATTTCTTATATAGGATAATGCCTTGTTAAGCATTTCAATATATATATTTATTTTGTTCATTAAATTCCCCATTTATTTCTTAATACCCCCCACCAATTTCTTGATGGCATTGGCCGTGAAGATGCGACTATATAATCTCTATCTATCTTAGTATATTTTAATAATTCTCTAATATAAAAATCATTTCCGGTTTCTTTATATAATTTTTGAGCTGCAGCCATTCTATGATGTCCATCTGATACATGATAAACACCTCTATGATCAATGATTACAGAAATCCTACCTTTATCTAATGTAAAATCATAATTTCCATTTAGCATATCTTTCTTAATATCATCAATTTGTTGTGGTTTTTTGAAACCTTCTTGTGTACCTTTTATTTCTGGAAGAGGACATGGAATTAGCCCAAACGGATCTACCCAACCCGTTGGACAATGCACATACCCATACGGATTAAAGCCACCTAATAATCCGATAAGGTCAGGCGAAATATATTGCCCAGTGTCCTTATCATAGTAGCGAAAGCGATTGTAATACAAGCCTCTTTCTTTATCTTCATATTGTCCGGCAAACCGAAAATGGCATTCAGTGTATTCAGGGTCGTTATCGGTATAATTATCATGAGATTGCCAAAACGCCATTTGCCCCCAGGTGTTTAACCGTCCCGCCCAACTGAAAATCCCTTTTTCGCTAAAGATTTCTCGCGGGGTACCTTGATGGTCAGTCACCACATAATGCAGTTTTCCATGTTGATAACGGGCTGTGGGAGTAATTTCATTGGGCTGGTAAATCGCCCGAAAACCGTGTTGATAGACGAAATAAACTGGTGCTCGGTGATATTGAGGTTGCTATCGTACTGAAACTTCTCACTTTGGTGTTCAAACTGGTTGCTGTATTGGGTTCCAACAATTTGGTCGTTGGTGTTATAGCGATATTGTGTACGGTTCCTGTGAGCATTATCGATATTGACCAGATTAAATGCCTTATCATATGTTCTGGAATGCTATACTCAATCTAAATAACACAAATTGCATTATAATTAGACTGAGATTTATAATTTTATATGCTTCGAGTTAATAATAAAGATGAGTGTTTTATTTATTGGATAATCTATAAAAATCCTTTAATTGTATTTTGTTTATTTTTCTGTGTTTTTTTCTAACACTAGAAATTCTTTATTTCTAAATTGTATTAAGTTGTTTTTTATTATTTCATCTAGGTTTTTTCTTTCATTAATATATAAATTAATTTCATCTTCTGAAAATATAATAAATAAAGATGATTCAAAATTCTTTGAAGCTAAGTAAATTGCTATTATTTCATTATAATTTGAGTTAAAAAATAATTTTATATTTTCCACTATAAATGGAGGTGTGATTGTTTTCTTTATTTCATGTAATTCTTTATAGGTTGAATATAAGTTGAAACTATCAAGTTCATTTATTTTTTCTCTGGTAATGAAGGGATTGATATTATTTTTATAAAATCCAACAACATTTTTTGAATTAATTTCAAAAAATAATACGTTATCTATATTTTCGCCTTCTTCATCATTAATAAAAATAATACTTGTTATTTTTTTAAGAAAAAAAAGTGTAGATATTTTTTTTAAAAACGAGTGATGGAATTTTTCTTGTTTCATTTTATAGCCTCCTGTAAGTAAGGTGATATTCTGTTCTTATGAAGAAATGTTAAAATTTCATTTGTAGAATTATTTATCAATACAATAGCATCACCTTTAACATAAATTCTTGTTGATTCAATTGTATTCCATTTAAAATTAGGATTAACTAAATTTTTATCATCATTAACAATGGATAGAATGAAGTTTTTCATACCATCCTTATCACCTTTTGCAACAGGAACTCCTAATCTTCTTGAAGTTTCATATATATCTTGAGCGTGTTTTTTCAATTTTTTATCAAAATTTTCACTAAACTTAGGGGGACAAGGAATTAGCCCAAACGGATCTACCCAACCCGTCGGACAATGCACATACCCATACGGATTAAAGCCACCTAATAATCCGATAGGGTCTGGCGAAATATATTGCCCTGTGTCCTTATCATAGTAGCGAAAGCGATTGTAATACAAGCCACTTTCTTTATCTTCATATTGTCCGGCAAACCGAAAATGGCATTCAGTGTATTCTGGGTCGTTATCGGCATAATTATCATGGGATTGCCAAAAAGCCATTTGTCCCCAGGTATTTAACCGTCCCGCCCAGCTTACAATCCCTTTTTCGCTAAAGATTTCTCGTGGGGTGCCTTGATGGTCAGTGACGACATAATGCAATTTTCCGCATTGATAACGGGCTGTGGGAGTGATTTCATTGGGCTGGTAGAGCCACTGAATTTGCGAATCATAAGCAGGGGTGCCATCGGCATAAATCGGGGTTTCTTGCACCATTTGGTTGCCCGACCACAGGTAATCCACACGCTGAACGCGTTTATTTTTAAAGGGCGAGCTTAAAGGCGGCGTAGGGCGATTATCGACCACTTTACTTTTACTAAGCCTTCTGCCAAAAGCATCATAGGTATAACGCCAGCATTCCCCCTCAGGATTAAAACAGGCGATAAGTTGGTTAAGGGTATTCCATTGGTAATACCACGTTTTCGCCCGAAAACCGTGCTGATAAACCACTTTTTGCGTTAATCGACCATTAATGTCGTAGTGATAATCTTGATAACCTTTGGCTGTGATACGACGAGTGACACGCCCTTTTTGTTGCTGTTGTGCCAGTTGCAAAAAGGCACCTTGTGCATCAGATGGGATAAACTGGTGCTCGGTGATATTGAGATTGCTATCGTACTGAAACTTCTCGCTTTGACGTTCAAACTGGTTGCTGTATTGGGTTTCAACAATTTGGTCGTTGGTGTTATAGCGATATTGTGTACGGTTCCAGCGAGCATCGTCGATATTGACCAGATTAAAGGCTTTATCGTATTGATAACCTCGGTGAACATCGGTCGATATTGGCGGTTGAAGCGGATTATCGTGTAGCGATTGTAAAAAGGACTCCGTTCCCTGTCCTGCACGTTGATGGGCTAACAAGCCAGTGGCGGTGTAATGGCTCGAATTAGCAAAACCCGCTTGGCTTTGGCGTAAAAACTCTTGTCCCAGTGCGTTATAACTAAACTGCAATGGCGCATGTTGGTTGACTTGCAGTGAAGTCAGTTCATGGAGTTGACCGAAAGCATAATGAAGTTCACGCTCACCAAAGCGGGTTTGGGTGAGGGTATCGTGCTCTTCATCCCATTGATGCTTAATTTCTTGCCCATTAATACGCTCACAACACAAATGCCCTTGGTCGTCATACTCAAATTCCACCACCGAATCAGGATTGGTGGCACGAATAAGTTGCAAGCGTTCATTGTATTGATACGTGGTGGTAGAAAGGCACTTATGCTCAATGCCATCAGCCAGCCAAATGCTTTGTTCGGTAACTAATCCTGTCTCATCATAATGATAACGGAGTTCATGATTATCTGGATAATGAGTTGCAATACGTCGCCCTAAGCGGTCGTAACGGTATTGAATTTCACGTCCGGAAAAATCCACTTCACGAATGATTTGACCGGCTTTATCACGCTCATAAGAATAGACATCCCCTGTGGCGTTGATGACTTTTTTCAGTCGTGTGAGTGAGTCATATTCAAAGCGAATTTCCGTCCCATCAGGGCGTATTGTGGCAAGTAATAAATCAAAAGCACCATAGCGATAGCGCGTAGTTTTGCCTTCGCCATCGGTGACGGCGACAACACGGCGTTCGCTGTCATATTCAATATGTTGATGAATATCATCAGGCAGTAAAATATCGCTGAGACTGCCATTAACACCATCATGCTCTTTGCTGTATTGATAGCGAGTGGTGTGGTTTAGCGCATTAGTGACTTGCAGTAATCGACCTAGCTCATCGCTTTGGTATTCGGTGCTGTGTTGATAAGGGTTGGTGCTTTTTATTAATTGATTTGCGTGGTTATATTCATATTGCCACTGCGCACCATTCGGTTGAATAGCTTTAAGCAGTTCGCCATGTTGGCTGTATTCATAGGCTTGTTGGCGACCTTGCGGATCGGTCACTGTGGTTAAATTACCTTTGTCGTCGTAGGTCAGTTGCCATTTATCGCCAAAGGGGGAGACATATTCTATCAATTGACCTTGAGTATTATATTGATACTCAATGGAACGCTCATCGGGAAAGGTAATTTGTGCAATATTGCCATCATAATGATAGATATAAGCAGTTGTTTGCCCTAATGCATTGGTTTCACTTATTTTTTGATTATTATGCCATTGTGTTTTGGTTTCACGCCCTAATGCATCAATTGCATGTGTAACAAGACCTGCATCATTATAATAATAGTAAGATTGTTCTCCTTCATCGTTGAAATAGGTGGTCATCTTATGAACATCATCATAAATAAAACCACCACACCAATAACCGGAGGGTGAGCTGTTTTTTATCGCTCTGCCATATTTGTCATATTCAAGGTAATAATCCGTTTGGTCTGTATCATGCCAACGAGACATAAAACCTTCGGCAGTATATTCATGCCATAAGTGATTCTGCTGATAAGCGTTACATTCACTCAAATAACCTTGTTTATCATACTGACAAGTGACTAAAGGCTGATAGATAACCTTATTGGCTAAGGTGATATGATTTAATTGATGAGAATGATAGTCCAAGTAAAGCGCTGTAATACCATTACGTGATACAGAGATTAATTGATGCTGTTCGTTGTAAATAAAATCAATACGTTGATGATTATTATCTGTAATGGCAGAGAGGCGTCGATAAGATCCATCGATATGGTTGAAATGATGTGTTAACTGGGTGCGATTATCGAATAAACTAATGTTAGCTTTTATATCACCAGAGAGTAGAACATGGGGATAATAAGTATTACGGATATTGAGGTGAGTATCTGTATAAGGATAGGTGATTTGCGCCCCTTCCTCATTGTGATAAATAATATTATCCGATTGAATTTCTAAGAATATTGACCAGTTATCTGTCCATTTGGGACCAAATAAGCCGGATGCCGTACCTGTTGAACGATAGGTTCGTTGTAATGAAATGGGTAACAACCCTGAAAGGGAGAGCACTTCCCAAACTTGAATAAAATCACCTGTGGCAACGTTAACAGGATCGGATTCACAGACCGCTTTACTGTTGCAGGATTTATTGGGCTTTATATTGGCGCTATTTTCACCCTGTGGTTTGGTTAATACCGTGGCTTCTTTCGGCGGAGGTGGATCTTTTCGAATGAGACGGGGTAATGCTTTAATGCCATTTTGTAGTAAGCTGGCTGCCGCTTTGGTGAGAAAAACGTATTCACCCACTTCTTCTATTAAGGCACCTGATTCTTGTGCTTGGTTGTCGTATTTTAGTCGTTCAAATTGAGGTAAGTTTTCCTCTTTGCGCATTTCATGAGCAAGTGACGTCATTGTTTCAGTGTATTGCTGTTTTCCTTCTTCTGACATAAACCATGTTGCAGGACCATTGGCTTGCGATTCCATTTGATAGGACGCACTGACGGCATTGGCTTTGGCAACGGTTTCAACCAAACCAATTAAACCATTTAAAAAGCCTTTTCCTGCGCCTATGGTGGTATCGGGTAAGTTTTTTCCTCCGATTAATTCTGCTTCATGCTCTGTATCGTCTATCAAGTGCTTTAGTTCTCGATAGGTCATCTGCTCTGGGAGTTTTTTTTCTGGTGGTGCTTCAGCGGAAATTTCTGTGGCTTCATTGGCTTTTTGTAGGGCTTTTTCTTCAGAATAGAGGCGACCCGGTACATTATTGTTGTTCATCATGACGTCAGAGCCATGAAAAGCAGCCGATTGTCCACAAAAACGCACAGAAGGCGATCCACTGGTGATAATACAGTTTCCACGCCCTAAGCTGGTGCCTGAAACAATGCCAGTGCCTGCGTTTCCCTGTGTTCCTTTAATCACACTTCCCACCGTTAATGTAGGAACACCATTCACACGTACCGTAGAAACATAGGTTTCTTCTGCACTGAGTTGTTGAAAACTGTCAAAGGGAACAACAACATTGCCCACTTGGCAAACATCAGGACCTGTGGCGATAACGCAGTAATCGGCATTTTTATTCCCGACGATTTTTTTTGTCATGAGTAATATCCTTATTACAACTTATAAGCCTGAAGTTGCAGCGTGCTTTCCATCGTCGAAATCAATTGGCGATAACGCCATGTGAGGTATAGCTTTTGTTCATCAAGTGATACACATATTGTGTCTAGCTTTAATAACTCATAGGGGGCTTCTGAATGAGACAAATAAGGAATGGCAACAAAACCAATATGAGGTAAAACAAGGTCTACACGAGGTGTTTGTGCGAAAAAACCGCTTAATGAGAGGGTTTCATTACCCACAAAAAAGCCTTGTTGATGCTGATCTGCTGGCGTACTCATAAAGAAATTAGACTTAAAATCATCAGGATAATAAGGCTTTATTTGATTGAGCCATTCGTCTTTATAGGTACCTGCAAATTGTGATCGTTGTTGCCACCAACGGCTATATTGCCCATAGCCCGCTACATCCCACGGTTTATTCAGGTGGAATGCTTGTTCTGAAAGGGGATAGTGAATTTGAGGAGCTGGATATTGAAATGCCTTATCAAGATAGCGACTCTCATACCAACCTAAACCAACCGGATTTTTCTCATAAGCTTCTTGAAGACTATTCTTGCCACCATAAGCATTCTCATAAATAAGCGGTAAGGCAGAAATAGGCTGTGGAGGGCTTAATTGCCAATCATGGTGATGTTCCCAATAACGAGACCCACTGAGGGTCAATTTTTTATGTATTTGACCTATTGATAGCTCGGTTTCCCATTGAGCTAAAGGCGTTTCATCTAATGTTCGGGCGGTACCCACAAGATATATTTCAGCATTGGGTTTATAAGACACAAGATCTGTTTCGTGCAATAAACTGCTATTTTCAGGCGTTGTGCGGTAAATATCTGCCATAATGAGCGTTTTTTGCTCATCAGCAATGTCACATCTGCCCGTGAGAGGATCAAAATCACAAGTGACTTTTACTGCAAGAGTTTGCCAATGTTCATCTTTATACCCCAGTTTTTCAAAGGAAAAATGAGGAAAAGGAGTCTGGTTAATAACGTGAGCGAGCATCCGAAACCCCTAGTTGATATCGACATCTTTGCCCGAGATCTGCACCGGACCTGAGGCTTCAAAGCTAAACTCTGTACCATTAATGGTGATATGACCTGCGCTATCCATTCTTAGCACGCTGGCACCGCAACGCAGTTCAAGGGCATCCCCTGCATCGATGGCTAACGTGTTACCCACACTGATTTTTTTATGTTGACCAACCGATTCAGTGTTGTTTTCATTAATGGTTTCAGTACGATTACCTTTCACCACCATTTCTTGATTTTTATCGATAATTTCAGCGTGGCTATTAAGGACATGCGTCGTGCGATTGTTAAGCACCACGGTATTCATATCCTTTTGCGCATGAATAAAAATCTCCTGCTTACCGCCGGCATCTTCAAAGCGCAGTTCATTAAAGCCGTCACCCTTATGGGTTTTGGTTTTGATTGTGGTGCGAGTCATATTTTCAGGAAATTTCAACGGTGGCGCGTTGCGACCGTTATAGGTGCAACCGGTGATAATCGGTCTATCAATATCGCCATTTAAATAAGAGACAATCACCTCTTGCCCGATACGCGGTACGGCTGAAAAACCATAGCCATTACCATTCCAACCCATCGCCACGCGCACCCAACACGAGGCACTGTGATCGGGTTTGCCATAGCGATCCCAATGAAAATAGACCTTCACCGCACCCACTTCATTGACGTAAATCTCTTCACCCGGAGGTCCCACCACAGTGGCAACTTCATCGCCATCGGCAGTGGGTTTATAATGATGTGGAGGACGCCATTCTTGCGTACCGGGAATAAATTCGACGCTATTAGACAGTTGAGTCCCTTCGCCACCACCGTTATCTGCTAACGGCTGTACACCATGATGCGAAACTTGAATGACTTGCCAGTTGTCATTCATCATTAAATTAGGGTGGTTGCTTAGCGAGAAAATCTTGCCCGGCATTAAGGCAAAACAGTTGGTGCTGGCGCGTCCCACACGACTGCCGTTGCGCAGTTGTTCAAAACGTATGGCGGTGAGAGGTGCTGCTTGTGCATCTTCTTGAAAACGTCCATAGCTTTCAAACACGCTATGCTGACCGCCTTTTTCTAATTTGGCTTGATGGGCTAACGGGTAAGAAGGGCGGATAAAGTTATTGTCTTTTTGAATGGTTTCATCGACACAGAGATATTCACCGTATTGCCATGTGGTTGCCGTGCTGTCGGTAATATCGCTTTCCGCTTGAGGGTTATAGGTTAGGTGAATGCCCGCAGTCATCCCCATATGTTCATCGCTATAAAACAGTTGGTTCTCTTCAAACCAAAAGTTAATCCCTTCTTCAAAAGCTAAACGGCACCAAAACGCATAGGCGGATTCCCGTTTTTGTGTGATATAAGGGCGTTTTTGGTGTAAATCATCGCGGTAAAATTTGCTGTCTGCTTTGATATGGGCTTCTTCTAACAGCGTTTTTAAAATCTCAGGCACTTTTTTATGCTGAAAAATACGGCTGTCTTGATTCAGCGTCATTACCCACATTTCAGGGCGAATATCAAAGTGATACCACGTTTTTACACCATCAGTATTGCCTTGCACCGCGCCCGCTAATATTCCACGCACGGTGCGGACTTCTTTACCATTGCGTTTTACGGTTAACGAGGACGCCACACCTAACAGTGATTGAAAATCGATGAAAGGCAAGGTGGTAACCGCGCTAATGGAGAGCGAAAATAAACGTGATAACCCTTCGTTTAAGTTAAATTCAGTGACTTGAAAGGTGCTTTCAGGCAATCCGGCAATTTGGCAGGTGAAAACTAAACCCGAAGGTGATACCGCACCTAATAGCGAATCTAACAGTTGGGCATAGGCTTTATTTTTAGCTAATCCTTCAGAGAAGGTTAGCCCGGGCATATCGTCGCTTTTTACTCCTCCCGTAAAACCATCGCCAGGAATAAGCGCTGAGGCTTGAGATGCCATGGATGAGGCTTGCGAAAGCCCTTGTTGTGCCGTCTGAGCTGTGGCGAGGGCTTGCTGAGTAGAGTCTGAAAGGGCTGAGGTTGCTTTAGAAATTGCTAACGCTTGCGCTTTATCGAGCGCTTTCTTTTTTAATCCACCAAGTTGAGAGGTCGAATTATTTTTTTTATCTTTCGCAAACATCATTCGCTCCAATATCCACTGAGCAAGCTACCGCTTGTTTTTATCCATTAAGAAAACGCAAAGAAACACCTACACACCAAGGTGTGTAGGTGAAAAGAAGGATTAACCTTCGAGAGGCGCACGCCAGTCGTCAGAGCCTGAAGTGCCTGCAACTGTGTGTTCCCAATCAATTTTGCGATAAGAAAGGGAGACTTCGATTAACTGTGTGAAGTCTGATTTTGCTGGATCTTGACAGTGAGGCATTTGGCAATCGATGTTGACGATAGTCGCATCGGTTAATGTGGTGGTGAAGAAATGCTCTTGTTTCCCTTCAACCGAAGTGCGATACCATTTTAACGTGGTTTTCGGCAGCATTTCGCCAGAAGCTAAGGCGTTATATAGCAGAGGAACCGCTTTGTTTAACGCCACGGTAAAACGGAATGGTTTATGGGCGCGTTGACCAGAAGGCTGACCGGATTGTGGATCAGTCGGTACTGTCACTACGTGAGAAAATGCTTGCACCAGCATTTCATCTTCGTGGCCTTGAACATAAATATTACCGACGGATTCTGCGGTAAATGCGCCCGCAGTGATGTTGCCTTGAGTTTTCCCTTCGATAGAGATATAGCATGGAGTTGGCATGGCAAGTCCTTAATTTACAGTGAATAATCGTTTTTCAACAAATCATTTTGTTGAAGTCCTTTCGATAAAAATCAGCCAGTGCGCACTGCGATTTGATAAGAGTAGCTTAAGTAATTTTGAAAGGAAGTAAAGGAAGGGGCGGAGAGAAAAGGCGTTGTATCCTCGTAGGATAAGTGACTTCGCGTAAAATAATTGTTCACGCGTTATTTACTGCTTTCGTATCTCATTATAAGTGTATTTCCGTACATTATTCACTTTCGTAAATGTCCGAAATCTCGCTAAAGCCAGTCTGTTCTAATGTACATAGATTTTTAATATGTAACAAAATGTGTATTTTGTTTCAAATTGTAACAGTGTTGATTTATAAGGGAAAAACGCTATTGTTTTTATAGAAATAATCAAAAAAAGATTTATTTTAATATTGATTTAAAAATGAACACTTGAAATTTAGTTATATATAGAGATAAATATAATCTTAAGTGTGACCATTTTAACTATCACCTTATTTTCCTCTGAATCAACATCAAATAACCAATCCATTGTTATATTTCTCATCGTTATCTCCTCTTTATATGCTCAATATGCTCAATATGCTCAATTTATTGTCTTAATAACATTAGTTATCTTGTGGATTATTTGTTAATCAATTTATTTGATCTAGCTTATCTATTTGCAATTTGAATGTGTCATAAGCCCAGACTTAACAAATAGGCCGTAGATCTTTAATAGTGAAAAATTTTATATTTCGACGAAGAAACCAAGAAAAAAACTAGCTGAATATCATTTCGTTTTACTTAATGCGCTTAAATAATCGATAAAAAACAAAATGATGATTAATCCCCTTCTTTGCATAAGTAAATTAAATAGTACGGATTTTTAAGAAAAAAACAGACGAAAAGATTTACAAATACTTTACTAATACTTTACAAATGAAATAAGATAGGGTGATTGTTTTAATGCTAATAATTCATTGTGTAAAAGGAACGTGTAAAATGGCGATATCTAGAAGAAAATTTATCATTGGTGGAAGTGTGGTGGCTGTCGCTGCTGGTGCGGGTATTTTGACACCAATGTTAACTCGCGAAGGGCGTTTTGTCCCGGGTACGCCAAGACATGGCTTTGTTGAAGGCACTGAAGGTGCTTTACCAAAACAAGCTGATGTTGTTGTTATCGGTGCTGGTATTCTTGGTATTATGACAGCTATTAACCTTGTAGAACGCGGTTTATCTGTTGTGATTGTTGAGAAGGGCAATATCGCAGGTGAGCAATCTTCAAGATTCTACGGCCAAGCAATTAGCTATAAAATGCCGGATGAAACATTCTTATTACACCATTTAGGCAAACATCGCTGGCGTGAAATGAATGCTAAAGTAGGCATTGATACTACTTATCGTACACAAGGCCGTGTTGAAGTTCCTCTTGATGAAGAAGATTTAGTTAACGTAAGAAAATGGATTGACGAAAGAAGTAAGAATGTCGGCTCTGATATTCCATTTAAAACTAGAATTATTGAAGGTGCTGAATTAAATCAACGTCTTCGTGGCGCGACAACTGATTGGAAAATTGCTGGCTTTGAAGAAGATTCCGGTAGCTTCGATCCAGAAGTTGCAACCTTCGTTATGGCTGAATACGCTAAAAAAATGGGCGTTAGAATTTACACTCAATGTGCGGCTCGTGGCTTAGAAACACAAGCTGGTGTAATTTCTGACGTTGTAACAGAGAAAGGTGCAATCAAAACTTCTCAAGTTGTTGTTGCTGGTGGTGTTTGGTCACGCCTATTTATGCAAAATCTGAATGTTGATGTTCCAACACTGCCTGCATACCAGTCTCAACAGTTAATCAGTGGTTCACCAGCAGCACCAGGTGGCAACGTTGCTTTACCGGGTGGTATTTTCTTCCGTGAACAAGCTGATGGTACTTATGCAACTTCTCCTCGCGTTATTGTAGCTCCAGTAGTGAAAGAATCTTTCACTTATGGCTATAAATATCTGCCATTATTAGCATTACCTGATTTCCCTGTGCATATTTCTTTAAATGAGCAGTTAATCAATTCATTTATGCAATCAACGCATTGGAACTTAGATGAAGTTTCTCCGTTTGAGCAATTTAGAAATATGACTGCATTACCAGATTTACCTGAGTTAAATGCTTCATTAGAAAAATTAAAAGCAGAATTCCCAGCCTTTAAAGAATCGAAATTAATTGATCAATGGAGTGGTGCAATGGCTATCGCACCAGATGAGAACCCAATTATCTCAGAAGTTAAAGAGTATCCAGGCTTAGTCATTAATACTGCAACAGGTTGGGGTATGACAGAAAGCCCAGTATCAGCAGAATTAACGGCTGATTTATTACTTGGCAAAAAACCTGTTTTAGATCCAAAACCATTTAGCCTTTACAGATTCTAATCCATTTAGTTTTTATAGATTTTAATCCATATAGTTTAAAAGCCCTCAATTTGAGGGCTTTTTTGTATGTTCTTTATCATGACTAAACGTGTTAGTTTTTAACTAATTTAAAATAATATTTAATTTTTAATTTAAGATTATTTTTTATAAGTGAATTTTTCAAATAATTAATTATTACTTTATTCTAAATAAAATGTAAGTTAATAAAAATAAAATTAGTTATTATTTTTATTTAAGTAGATTCCATTATTAATATATTGGGTTCTAATCTCATTGTTGGTGATGCAAAATAATAACTAAGATATATTTTTATAATATTTATTTTTTATATATTAGCGATAAATATATTCACCAATAAATTTATTGATTTTATTCATGTGTGGTTTATTTGAAATAATTTTCTCTTCTTCTTTAAAATCATAACTAAAAATCATCTAACTTGTTGATATTTATTGATTGCTTATTTGATTTTTAATACTGTATTGTTACTCAAAATCTGATGATTATTAAAATAACATATAGAAATGTAAATTATTTTAAATTTAAAATATCGGAATAACCTTATTAACAGAATTAGTGAGAATAAGTAATATTACGGTTATTCAACCACTAATAGTTAAGTATTTTCAGTTTATGGTTTGATAGTTTATAAACTATAATTCGGTGTTTTATCGATGTAATCATCTAATAAAAGAAGGAGAATAAGGGATGATTAACACCAAAGTTGGGAATATAATAAAAATGATAAGAAGACAATTGAGAATAACAGAAAATGAAATGTCTGAAAGATTGGGGATAAGTATGCTACATTATTCTCAATTAGAGAGTGGATATTTAAAAATAACAGTAGAACAATTGATTATTATTTCTTATATACTTGGTGTTACACCTCAAAGTCTTATCTTAGAGGCTAAAAAAACAGATTTTATGGTTTTTGAGGATAAGCAGTCGATAACTCAACCAAGTGAAATAGTTATATTTAGAAAGAAGAAAGTTGTTTAAAAAATTGGTATTTTATTTGTTGATATTGAGTTCTGATAAATATATTGAGTCATCTTTTAGTTTTTTTAATTAAAATTCTATTTCTCAAAACTCAATAACTAATCTCAATAATTAATCTCAATAACTAATAGCACAAAAGCCATCTTATTATAGGATGGCTTTTGTGTATTTAATGGCAGCGAGTTGTACCTGTTATATGATTTATAGCGCCGTTTCTAATCAATAGTTTCTGCATCTCTTTAAGATTATTTTGGCAAGCATAACTTAACGCGCTGTGGTTATAAGAAAACAATGATTTATCTTGCGTTGTTGTAACAAGGTTAACATCAGCACCTTTAGAAATAAGGTACTTTACTGTCTCAAGGCGATTATTACTGGCTGCAATCATTATAAATGTTTCACCATCGCTTTCTACTCTTTGGTTATTGAGTTCAATATCACTTCTCATTAGGTCGTGAATTTTTTTTACTACATTGACGTTATTTCCTAATACTGCTGATTTAAAAACATTATAAACATCGCCTTTATCCGTAGCCCAAAGGCTTGCGCCTTGCGAAATGAGATAATCAACCATTTCTTCGTCACCAATAAACGCAGCCCATCCCAGCGCGGTTTGTTCTAAGCTTCCCGTGTCTTTCGCTTCAATATTTTGACCATCGGCAAGCATCTTTTTGACTTCATTTAAATCACCATGTTTAACCGCATCAAACCATAGTGCATTTTCACCTGTACTTGGTGAAGTATAGAATATCCGATGTGGTAAACGTGATTTATTAGCCAATTCAATCATATCAGAATAATTTGATTTAAAAGATTGATATTCGGGCGGATTATTTTCATTAATGATCAATGCTTGTGCGCTAAAAGAAATTAATGCTAATGAAATAACAAACATTTTTATATTCATTTAAATACCTTAAAATATAAATAACTAACAAAACTTATTACAAATAGTTTATTAAAAATTAATATTTATTAGTGTTGGTAATTGAAACAGAATGTAAATAAGGTGTTTTTTATTAATACGTAATTTTAATAAAGATAAATCTTATTAATTGATTTTTTGTTTTAGTAATTAAATATACGTGAATTTACTTGTATTTTCTTGAATATAATGAGAGTCATTCCTTTTTTGTCATTATATGATGATTTAATTATGTTATAACTATATGGTTTGATAGCGTTATTTCATTATTATTTACTTTCTCGATTTTTAATTTAAAGACTATTTTGTAATAATTGGTTACTTTTTAATGGATATTGCTATCATTATAAAAACAGTGTGATTATGATATTTTTGATTTTTAAATTAATAATAGGTGGTTTTGTCAATTTTATAATCTTTTTCATCTATTATTATTTTTGATTTCAATATTGAGTGTTCATTTTTAAGTATTATATCTTCATTTTGGCTGTGATTCGTTTCTGATTGAGAGTTAATAAGGGTTATTTTTAGTTTAAAAGTATTTTTTTTGCTAAAAATATAAAGGCCAATATAGGATAATTTGTAATCAGGATAGCGAATATCTCTTTTACTATAATCAATTAATGGTAATTTATTTTCTTTATTGTTCATAACTAAATTTATTTTTGATTCTAGTACCTGATATTTATCATTTTGATAATTAAGCTCTAATATAATCTTGTATTCATCTTCATCAGGAAATATAAAGTCTATTGAGCCAATATTATTTTTAGATGTAAATATATCTTCTTGATTTAATGTAATATCTGCAACTGTTACTGTTCTTTGTATATTATCATAATAAATGACAGGGGTTGATTGAGTATTTTGAAATGGGGTTTTTCTTTCATCTTTGGATTCTGAGGCTATTTTAATTAAATCTATTGGGCCAACAAAGATAAGTCCGCCATAAGGTGAACCCATAATGCAGCCATTTAATAAACTAACAATGACAATAAGTATTAAATTCCTTATAACGTACATATTGTTTCCTTATTTAGATTGTAATAACGAATATCGATTTAATAGTTGTTTAAAATGATTATCTATTTGTTGATACTCATAGTCTGAAATTGCATTTCGTGTCGGTTGTTTTTCAAGTAAGCGTAGCTCTTCTTCTAAAGGTTTAGCTTGATTGAAATGTTGACGAGCTTTGAAGATGATAGATTTTAATTCGGAGCCTGTAATGTAATTTTTAGGATTACCATCAAAGCTATCTAATCTTTGGCTTAACCTGTCGAGTTCAGTCATACCTTTAGACCATTGATTAAGTTGTTCATCAGTGGTGGCATTTATTTTTAGATTATTCTTCCAAAGCTGTGTAAACGATAAAAGTTCTGGATTATCTTCATATTGCTCGTTCAAATAGCGGATTACTTCTAGCCCATAACTCTGCGCCCATGTGGGAGAAAGCAAGGCAAGTTCGTTTAAACGCTGTTGGATCACGCCTATCTGCGGAGCATTGAGTGTCTTTGTGATATTTTTACTATTTGCAGTTTGTTGTTCAATAAAAGAGCCAGCATGGGCATTAATGGTTGGGATATAAGGGAAAGCATCTGTCAGGTTGTTATTTTTTAATTCAGATAACCAAAAATAAAATAGGATAACAAAGAATAAACTACTAGTTAGTATGCCAATTAAAATACCCCGCCATAGCTCCTGCCGATATGTTTTTTTTACGGGAGAGTGTAATGAAATGGAGGAGGATATATAGGTTTTTGGTGACGTAATACTTTCATTAGTATTAAGGGGAGTCGATGATGCAGATAAAGTTGTATCGATAATTTGAGGGAGGATCTCATTTTCTTTATTGATAGTAGAGGATAAATCGAGAGAATTAAAATTGCTATCTAATGTGTCTGCATTCTCTAACTGCCTAGCTTGAGCAATAATTAAGTTCTCTAGATAATCAAATTGAACAAGATGTTTAATTTCTAATATTTGAAGATGATGATTGATACTCTTTAGTAATTCTTCAATTTGATAAAGGATTGATAAGTCAGAATAAACAAAAGTAGTTCCACGAATACCAGAGATTAGCTGTTGGCTTAAGGATGAAAGAATATTGATACGAGTATGAGTTTGCACTGGCCATAATGTTTGCCAATATTGGGTCAATATTTTATGGATTAGGTAAAGACCTTCATTTAAACCATCCAGCCCAGATTGATGTTGGCGACACAAAACAAACCAAGCTGCTGTTTGAAGATCGACACCATTTTGATTAAGTAAAGAAATGCATAATTCATGAACATATTGCCAATTAATGTCAGGGCGTGCTGGATGAAAGCGTTTATCAAGTTCTTCTTTAATACTAAGAAATTGATTAAATACACGAGGATCACCACCAACTGGAAGTGAATCTAAGTAAGAATTCATAATAGCCTCAAGTTAATTTAAGGTCTAAATTTTATAAAGAGAAATCTAAATGGAGATAGAAATTGAGATAGAGGAAGATAAGCTTAATATAACTGAAATTGTTTTTTTAGATGATGGAGAAATATTCGTCCATCAGGTAAGAATTCAGTACCATAACGTATAAGCCCACGCTGATGTAATTCAATATCTAAAGAATAACGCAATTTTCCAAATTTATTTTCAGGTAATATACCTAGTGTGACGGATTTTATTCTAGGCTCATATTTTAGTAATGTTGTTGATAATATAGCCATTACTTTATGTGAACTTCCGGGTAGCCCTTGAATTATTTTACTCATATCAGGTAAACCATAATCCGGTAGATGTTTTAATGTTCCTGCTCGTGAATTTAATATTCGACGAATATTATCCATAACAGAAAGAATAACCTGATCTTCTTCTGATATAGAATCAACAGGTAATCCACCTGAAAAATAACCAGTTAGCATTTCATAGAGAGACGGTTGTGGCATCGTTATTTTTTATCCAAAGGTTGTAATGTCAGTGTATTTTCAGCAAGCACAATTTTACGCGCTTTATCAGGATCGAGTTCGTTTTTAGGAATAACAATACGCCAGTTATTTTTGGCTTCATCTGGTGTATGAAACATTGTGGCAATGGCGACAAATTCGGTTTCTTTTTCCATTGGCATATCGAGAGCAATAGATTCACCAGGACGAATACGTAAATCTTTTTGCGCTAATAAAGAGGATTTTAAAATATCGTCATTTTGATTAAACAGTGAGAGATAGTCGCTATCATTAAAAGTATCCGCTGATTTTAGTTGAAATACCCGAACAATCACGGAAAGTGATGAACCATTATCATCAGTATTAAGTGCTTCTCTTGCAGTAAAATCCAAATGCAATATTTTTATTTGTTTATAAAAAATAGATTTAGTTAAAGAGACCGTACCATCACTAATGGTTTGTGTTAGACCACAACCTACAATTGCAAACGTTACTATAAATAGTAATGTTAATCGGCGGATAGAAGAAAAAAATGTTTGCGATTTAAAATTGATAATTGCCATATTCATCACTTTTATAATGTTGAGTGCGGAGTGTTAGATATTGATAAAAACCAAGACCTATGGTGATAAAAGAAGTGACAGGTGATTTTTCAGTCATGTTATGAGGTCGCATAACCGCAGTTCTACCTAGTTGCACGCCTTGGCTTTTTGAAGTACTTAGTGTTGCATCAGGTAATAAATCTCTCGGTAATGTTAAACGCAGTCGCGCATTAACGCGGGAGCCTAAATAGACACGAAGTAATGCCATAAAGTCTTGGTAAATATCGCCATCAGGTAACCAGCTTTTTGCTTCATCTTTATCTTCAGTATGTAGCTTTATTAATACTTGGCTATTTACATCTATCGCGTAGCGACCTAAAACGGGTTTATTTTCTAATGTAATAGGGGATGAGCATGACATTGTTGTAGGGCTATCCAACGCTATTCTTCGTGGATCATGAGGAATAATTCTGGCCTTTGTTGATGGCGCTAATAATTTTACTAATGCGCTAATACCTTCGGCTGTGCGTGTTGGTAAACGTAAGATCCCTAATAGCGCTAAAAAGCGAGATAAAGGTGATTGCACATGATTAGCACAACCTGGAATACCTAAACCAATTAAGCCATAAAGATATTGTGATGTTTTATCTGATCCTCCTTCTCCAAAAGTCGCAGGATAAGAGTATTTGCGCCAGATCCGATAAAATTGAGTGGTAAGACGATGGTTAAAAATATCTAAAAAATCAGTGAGTGGATCTGTGCCATCGCGATATTGCGCAATATCATCCAGATAAGATGTAGGAAGTGGTGACGTGATACCATAAAGCCCCAGAAAGGTAGTTCGTAAGCTTGGCACTGTGCTGTTTCGATATTTATCAAGAGAGTCAATTCCTTTGATTTCCGTCACTGGAAAACCCATACCTCGATGAGGGCGAAAACGGATAGGATCGTCTTTGGGATTGTGAGAACGACCTAATTCATAGCATGTAGAATTGGATTTTTCGAGTAATTGGCAAAAGCGGTAGAAATTCACATAAGGTAATTTTTCACCTAACTTTTGAATTAACGGGATAGCTGTGGGTTGTGGCTTTCTTTCCATTGAATTCGTTTTCCTGTTGGCAAAATAATCAGTGTTAATTGATTAAAAAGATGAACATCGGCATAAAGTGCAAAAAAACGATTAAGCATTTCACCAAATAAATGAATATCACCTTCACCATTAAAACCATTACTGTCTAACGTCACTTCGATATCAATACCTCGTTGTAAAAAACCTTTCTCAAAGCGTTCAATTAAATGGTGTTCAACATGAATAATGGCATCGAGTTTTCTATGGTTCATATCATCATCTCGCCAATCATAAAGTGCGAGAGTGCCTCTTAGCACTTCAGCATTATCCATCATGTTAAGAAAACTTGAACCTAAGTGACTTAGCACTCGCCAGTGGAAACGATCTTCAGACGGAGGATAAAGTGGTAAGGTGGGTTTACATAAATTATGGACGGTTAATGGGATCTGTAAGGTTTGTTCGGTTCTATCAAGCAATGTACTTTGCAGTGCTTTACGGGGCAATTGCCCATTAGTTCCTGTGAGCTGTAATGAGAGTGTTTCTGTTTGGGTTGCTAAATCAATCTCTTGTTTTTCCCCTCCTAATATAAGCCAAGTATCATGAAGACCCGTTACACCACGTTTCACACGGGTATGATAATAACGTTCAGGTGCATTATGCCGTAACATACCACCACGATGGCGAAAGCTGGTAAATGGTACATAAACCGCTTCATTTGTCCGTTGAGAGCCATGCACGCTATCAACACTATAGATTTCAGTATGCCCATCTTGAATACGACGAGGGCGTAATAAATATTCGCTTTCCAATCCATTAACAGTCAGTGGATCGGCTTCTATATTAAAAAGATTGATAACGGGTACGCAATGTAAGCGAATATTTTCACTATTTAATGTGAGGTCGCTATCCCATAACGTATTAAGAACAAAATCCAATTCAAATGTTGATGTTTCTTCAGGAAAATGGATATCACCTAATCCATTAAGTGATACAAACATAAATTTTTCACGAAAAGAAAAATATTCGAGTAATAATTGATAGCCACTGAATGTGCTATCTCCTTTAGGCCAAAGCGTGTCGGTATCTTTAAATCCTCCCGGTGAAAAATAGAGAGGAATTGCAATTCTATCTTTTGATTGAGGGAGTTTTAAATACGTTTTTGCCACTTGTTTCGTTAATGCTAAATGCAGTGCATTGGTTGTCGGAATATCGCCAGATAAATAAAATGAGAGAGCATGCAGATTAACTTCAGGCCAATTAATTATTTCGCTGCATGTAAATTTCAACCGGATAGTTGAACGCCCATCAGGCTCTGTCGTTAAATTAACAGACGCTATTTTGATTGGATTAATCGTTAAATCTTGAGTTGTTCGATAGTGACAAACCGTTTTTTTAGGGCCAATAGGGCGAGAAAGAACTTCAAATTGAGCTGGTATTTTATCCGTCATTTTCATTTTTTGAATATCAGGGGCTAATTCAACAATGGATAATGAAGGGATTGTCTGTAAATAATGAGGCCACAATAAACTAACAAGCCCTTCTGTTAATTCAGGTAAATCATCATCAATTTTTTGTCTTAATTGTCCCATTGAGAAAGCAAAGCCTTCAAATAAACGCTCAACAAAAGGGTCGGGCGTACCTGCTTTATCTAAATCGAGCATTGCAGCTCTATCAGGATGGGCTTGTGCAAACTCTTTGGCGGCTTCTCTAAGATAGCGCATTTCTGCATCAAAATAGCGAAGGGTTAAATCATCCATTAGTTTGATACCTTGACTTATATGCTCTTCATACTTCAAATTCAGCGTTGTTGATTCGCTGTATTTAGAATGATGGAGAGTAGAGTAAAAGATTAGGAATATAAAATTGCAGAGCGAACGGGGTCGATCGCAGTTAATTCACGCAATAACAGCTCCATCTGTTGTTCAATATGCGTTTTATCTGAGGTGTTACGTTGAATTTTGGCTCGATAAAGGTGAAGTTGTCGTGCTTTCACTTCAAAAACATAGTTAGGCTCCCATTGCGTTAATGACATCGAAAGTGCTTTTTTATCGAGTTCGCGTAATAAATTTAATGCCAGATCATGGCGAGCAAATTGTTCTGCTACTCGTGCCATAATGAGGTTTAATAACCATTTTTGTCTTGAAGTGCTGATATCGGGGCGATGTTGTAGCCATTTTAAGGCAACTTCTATGCCTTCATTATCTGCTTGTGTAATAGCTTCGGTTTCTAATGCCAATATTGGTTCATCATCAGATGGATGAGAGTAACTGTTTGATAACCCTTGCATGGTATCAAAGTTTTCTTCCATAACATGTTGTTTTATCCAACTTAATGTTACTTCATCGGCAAATGGCGTACCATCTTCCCATGATAATTTTTCTAAATCAGGAAGGCGGGTAAGGAATTGTTTTAAATCGTTTTTTATAATATCAGACCATGCGTTCCAAGGTGCTGGTGATTTACTAAGTGCTTGATAGAGATACCACTGCACATCTAACCAAAAATGGTTAACACCTTCTGCAAAAAGCTTATCAGCTTGCTCGGCCAGCTCCCCCCAACTTTGTTGTAAGTAGAGGCGTTTAAGTTGCGCTCTTGCATCGGTTCTTGGCGGAGAAAGACGAGTACACCCTTGCTGATCTTGTGGTGGAAGTTGATGAAGTGTATCCCATCTCACAACTTTCATTAATCTATGTCCTGCTAACCAGCCATTGGGTTGATTTCGTAAGTAGTTAGCAAGCATTTTAGATTGATCTAATAATTCACGACCTGATTGTATTGTCTCTATTGGTGTACTTTGTGAAACTGAAGGGGGGGATGAATGGCTGTAAGTCGATTCAGCTCGGCTAATGTTCTGTGGTACAACGCTGTTTGTTCCACCTGATTGAGCAAGGCGTTTTTCGAGTGCCTGATATAATCCTGCAAGTTGTGGCTTTTCAGCTTCATTCCATGTTTCAAGCTCCGTTTCAATGGTGGCTAATAAAGCGATAATACGAGAAAACTCATGACGATCGACTTCAGGATACAGCGATAAGCTATCTAAAACGCGCTGCCCTGATAACCACTCTAAAGCCGATTTCCGGCTAGTGGCTCGGCTAGGTAATAACGTGTCGTGATAGCGAATAAGCAACCCACTTAAAAGCCCTAAAGAATCGGCAAGCCCGTGCTCACCTTCTTTGTGTAAACGCGCCCAAATATAATAAGTGACAACACGCACATCTTTGCAGAAATTGAGCAACAATTTTTCAGCGAGTAAGCAAATCAGTTCAGTATCAGCCCCTGATAGTTTATTAACTTCTTCTTTCATTCGCTCAAAGTCATCTTCATAACTGGGATCATCACCCACAGGTTGATTAGGGGTAATCGGTAATAGCCAACGATCCCATAAAATGATTTGTTGTTGAGCAAGTTGTTGTACTTTGTTTGTATCATCAGCAAAGCATGATGAGATTAAGGTATCCAATAAGGACATCGTGAGCGTATTTCCTTTTGAGAGAGTAGGTTTAGTTAATCCAAGAAGATCTTTTCCGGTAAAACGAAATTGCGTAGTTGTAAAAGTGCGATAGGACCCTCGCCCATTTCTGTTCTTAAGGTGTAATTAAGTGACTGACCGTTTAAGGTTTTCCAACTGATGGAATAACTGCTGGTGCTACCGGCATAAGGGGCGATGTTGGCATCTTCCAGTAAACGGATCATGCCCCAAACACCGCGATAATCGCCATAGATACGTGCGCCCGTCTGGGTAGTTATCCAACTAAGAGATGCGCCAGAGGCAACCGTATCCGCGGGCCAAACAAAACGTTGCCATTGCGGTTGTTGGTTATCATAGATGAGCGACTGTTTATCTATCATTAGATGGGTTTGCATAATATCGGGCGAAGTCCCCGGGCGTAACTCAAAATAAAGGCGTGCTTCACCATTGGCAAAAACCACATCGCCTAGGTAACTTAGCTTATCTAATGCTTTTAAGAATTCAGGATCAAAGGTTAAGCCTTGTGCATTTGTGGTATCAGGTACCCAGTGTGTTCCTTCTTTATGTAAAACACCGTTAAGGTGAGTCTCAAGAAAACGCTGGATACGACCGTTATCAGGGCGTAAATATTGCGCCATTAACGGCAGTGAAATCTCACTTTGGGTGCTTTTAAGTGGGTAACGACCGCCAAAGGCTCTATTCCAGTCATTAACAATAGCATTTCGCCATTGAGTGTTGATGCCTTGTGACGTTGGCGCTAACAACTGTTGCCACGCTTGAGATAAGGGTTGTACCAGAAGTGTTTGCCCAAAACCATTCCACTCTTGACCAAAGCTGGCTGCGATTAAACTACCGTAATCTTGCGTTTCTGATAAATCGACTGTTTTTCCTTCAAAAACACTTCGGGCTAATGCTTGAGACATGGCTTGTGGATCGGGGGCATTAACGACTTGCTGGAGTTTTAAACGTACTCTAGTTACGCGTGTGAGATAAGCTTGTAAGCTTAATGCATCACTATTTTGTGCTGAAGATTGGGGATCAGTAAAGGCCAGTATCGGGGCAAAAACAGGCTCTAAAGGTCCTGTGAATTCGGCTTTTTGGCTAATAACAGGTTGTTGTTCTTTGTTTAATAAATCTTTGGCTGAGTTAACAAAAGAGTCTGCTAATTTTTCTTGCTGACGACCTGTTTTGCCTTGATAGGAAAGCGTATTCATTAAAGCAATAATGGGGGATTGTCTGACATCGCTCATTAATGTGAGTTGATCGATGGTATCTGAGAGACTTTGCGTTTCTCGCCACTGTAAGCCATTGAGGAAGGTTAACCAACTTCCTGAAAAATCGTTAAAATAGCGTTCTGTTAGGTTCTGTTGCAGTTTTTCAGGAGAGATATCGATATCCGTTTCTTTTTGGGTGTCACTTAATACCCAATCGATTTCTTCTCGTCTTTCATAAACGGCTTTTTTAATCGCTGGTTCAATTGATTCTTCCCAGGCTTTACGCGTAAAAATTCCCGGTATGATTTCCTTGGTACTGAGTAAGAAACTGACATCAGTATCCCCCGTCATATCATCTAACGTCATGTCCGCAAAGTTATGCTGTGCCTGTTGTAAGATTTTTTGGTAAAGCGCAGACTCGCCATTACGTTGACCAATTTGGCGTATCAGAATAGTGCGGCTTCCGGCAACCAAGGTGCGATTAGGCTTGATAGTCCATTCATTGTGATAAGGTAATTGAGCAGCATAGAAGGTTAATAATTCCGTGCCTAACGTTTGCCATTCACCGTCTTTTAGACCTTCATTTTGATGCCAGATATTGAGGACACTTTCAGTAAAAAACTCAGGTTCGATACGAGAAGGATCGCTCATCATTAAATAGGCCTTTAATGCTTGATAAGCGGATTGCGCACCGTCAATACGTTCTGGGCTTTCAGGGGGTAATTGCATAAAGGCTTGAAGATAATTTTCAAGGTGTTGCTGGGTCGAATCACGTAATAACGGCAACATGGATTGGCTATAAACTGGCCATAACTGGCTAAGTAATGGATTATTACTGCTTAAGCCAAAACGTAACCAAAAGGGAACCGAAGTCTGCTCACGATAACTCAATAAACCCAATGTTTGCTGTAAGCCATATTGAGCTTGTAAGCGGGCAAATTCAGATTGATGATTGTCTGTTGCCAATTGCGCTTGTTGTTGGCTTTGGGTAATTAATTGGCGATTCATAAAATAAGAGACCACCATACCGATCCCCCACAGTGTCATCGCCGTTGCAACGGTATATTGCAAAATACGTTTTGAATTTAGACCTAAAGGTGACGCTTTAAGCGGAGAAGGCAGTTGTGAATTTGCCGTGAGCAGTGTTTTCCAATGGGAATTTAAAGCCCATTGATGATTTTGTGATGAAGCAACAGACACATTATGGTAAGCAGGTGTACTAAAGAGCACACCTGCAAACGGCAATGAGCGATAACCGGATAAAAGTGGTGCCAAATTGTTGGCAAGTTTTTCACTGCCTTCATGCTGTAAAAAACGGGCTAAAGCCAGTAAATAGGTGTGTGTTTGATTGTGTAAGACCGCCTGTGTACCTTGTTCCACTAATGCAGGTAAAAGCGTTTTTAAGTCATCAGAAAGTGAGTCAGAGGTGGCTTTTAAAGGTGCTGAGTAGAGTATGACGGGGGCATCTTCTGCGATCATCTCACCGTTATGACTGATATTCCAAAGCCAAATGGGCGCTTGCCAGCGCAGTTGTTGAAATAGCTGGTGGAAATAACGGCTTGCGGTGTCTGTATTGGTTGGATTTAAGTGATTAAATAAGGAATGCTCCAGCGGTTGTTGCGATAAGCTATTTTCAGATACCCAAATAATGGCATCAACAGGGCGACGACGACGCAGTTGTTTTAAATCCTGAATTAAACTGTCATCAATCGGTTGATGAATATCGCCCCCATAAATCAACAAAGTGCCGTTGCTTTCTTGCCAAATGTCCGTTGTTAAATTGGGGATGAGTTTTTCGATAGAAGTAGGGGTGCCGATGAGGAGTTGGATTGATAGTTTTGACTTGTAAGTAAATGAGTAATTTTCTTTTATATATTTATTCCAATCATTTACTCTGTCATTCTTTTTATTTATCTTATCTTTTTTATCATTATCTTCAATATCCATAATTATATTAGGTTTAAAATAACGAGAAAGAAAAAAAAGCACTATTAAGGAGAAAATAACTGAACCAATCATTAAGTATGATTGAGTTACTGTTATGGAAGTTTTATTAAAAATAATAAATAAGAACACAATTGTAGCTAATGAAATTATTGAGATAATGATAAAGAGTGAAAGATAGCGTGTTATTTTTGATTTCATTATAAATTCCATTTTTTGTTAAGCGTTTTTAAAAAATGAACTTTCCAGTAAAAGTTAATATAAATTTTTTTAACTACACTAATTATTATGATAGTAAAAAGGAATGAGATTGATATCATTATTATTCTTTCACTGTTAAATTCGATGTGATCAATTATATTCTTAAAAATAACGGAAGTAAGAGTAAAAAATCCAACCAGAGATGTTCCTATTGGAAATGATGGTTTCGGTATGTTTAAGTAATAATTTTCAATTTGTGACTTTCTTGTTCCTATTGTTTGGCAGTAATAATTTTCATCTGATTTATAAAATAAAAGCTGACTAATTTCTTTAAATTTTGATGAATGAATAAGTGCTAATAAATGATATATAGATAATTCTTTATAATTACCTATGTATTCATTAAAAAAGTAACCTTGAGAGTAGTTTTCTAAGGATAGCTGACAGCTTTTTTCACTTCTTAATTTTAACATAATATTATTTGAATTTTCTTTTTCAATATCAATAAAGTTAACTTGTTTTATATCCTTATTCTGTTGTTGTTGAATTAGTGACATTGTTTTAAGATTTTCATCTATATTTTCTATTTTAAATGGCATTGGTTGAAAAAGTTTTAAAAATTCTTTCTTTTTACTTGGGGATAGTATAATTAAACTTGAGAATTCATTCTCTTCATTAGTATTTAACGCATAATAGTTTATTGAAAAGATAAGTGTAATTAACTTTTTATTTCGTATTGTATTAAATTGATTGTTATAGTTTGGTTTGGCTTGGAAAATTATTTCATAATTACTTAGGTGGCTATTTAGAAAATATTTTATTTTGTTTTTTATGAAGTCACTCTGCTCAAACAAACTATTTATTATAACAAAATATTTTTCTTTTTTACTGATCTCTATACCTTTAATACTATTTATTAAAAGTTCCACTATGTAAAAAACTCTTTCTTCACCAACAACACCTTCTCTTTCTAAATCTATTAATCTATTGTTTGTTTCTGCTTTTTCAAATGAACTTTCGTTATTGAAGTCAGAAATAATTGATAAATTGTGAGATGCTATATTTGAATAGATTAGATATAATTTATCTTGTTTTAATTTAATCCATTTAGTTAATAAATCCGCCTGCCAAAAGCACCAGTAAATATATAGTGTTTTTTTTACCTCCCAAAATAAGATATAGATAGACATTAAAAATAATGAGAAAAGGAAAATGATTGAAAATAATATAAAACCATCATTACTTGTAATATAGTTTTTAAAGTCAATTTTTAATGTGGATCTTAAAATTAAGAAATAAGCTATATTTATAAATATTATAAAGCTACTTAAAGTTAGTAATGGAAATGGTTTATTTTCCCAAGGTGGCGGATTGTAAGGAGGTATCCAATATTTCATTTATATTTCCATATCATTACAAGTAGAGTAAACAATAGCGCCACATTGTGTTTTACAACCATCAAACACAATTCCTTTACCATTTTCATTATAATGTGAACTACTTTCAATAATTTGATTATCCCCATGTAGAGGGCATGAAACAATATCATAAAGAAGAGTAGCTTTTTTTCCATTAATAATAAGAGTAGAGCTTGATGATATAACTTTTCCTCCATGTGATGTTAGATCACCTAATCTAATAATATTTTTCATTTTATTTTCTCTAGATAAATTATTAATTTTTTGATCAACCGGGATTGGATATTTCTTCTGGCATTTTAGGAAGATCTAATTTTCCTATTTTTACATATTCATCACCACCATTACTCAACCAGTCTGCTTGGCGACGTAATTCAGCCATCATTTCAGGATTATTAGCTTGGGAACAATGCCCAATAGGTAAATCAAAGGCTAAGATTCGATGTAGTAAATGAACATTTAGAGGTAGAGTACCGTGATCATTAGGGCGACAAATATAATCTCTTATTCGTATTCTCATTTCATCCATGGTTTCATATCTTTTTGATACATTTTTCTCATAGGATGTAGCTAGTGGGTCTTTCCTTAATTGATTTTTTTCTTTATCGGTTAATTCAACTAAGATCCGATTCTCATAAGAGTATAAATATTTTAGATAATAATATTCTCTAGTGACAGGCTGATATTGATTATCTTTATATATAAGACCCCCAAACTTTTTAGGTGGCTCATCACTATCTAAAAAACCAACATCGAAATCTCTTTGCTCATAATCCTTTATAGGAGTAGGAACTTCAGGTGCATTAATATTTAGAAACATATTTCTTTCAGGTTCAGGCCATACAAAACCATCTATTATGGCTGTTTTATTATCCCAAAATGGATAGCCATCTCTAAACCTCCCATTTTTATCTGTAAATACAGTAAAAGTACCATTTTGGGGGTCGGGTTTTTCTCCACAAGGTGTATTACGTGCTAGCATGCGAACAAAAAGAGTATCACAAGATGAAAATATAGGATGAGGTTGTGTTTGGCCATATTGTGTAATATTAGGAATAGCACTCCAACCAATTGAGCCTAATGGAGATGAGCCCATGACTCTATCATGAGGATTACAATAAATATAAGTATTTCCATGATTATCTCTTTCTTGGACTGTGCCACCATTCTCTATTTTTATACTATTAATTTTTTTTGATGGTGTTTCTACGTTTATTTTTCTACTTATCTCTGTATTAAAAGGAGTCCAATTTTTTCTTTGTTCAGTTAATCCAACAATTAAATTATTTTTATTATTTTTGAGTTTGTTTTTATTTTTTGCAATTTTATCAATGATCTTTTTTAACGTTGCTATTCTTGTACCCTTATCAATGTTTTCACTTAAAGGATAGGAGAACGTATTTAATAGTTTATCTTCTATGGCATAAGGTGAGTTTAATACAAATAATGCATCTGGAGCTTCAATTGCGCTAGCGGCTAGGGCAATCATAGTGCCTTGACTATGAGAAACTACAGTGACGGTGTCATCTTTATTATTTTTTCTTATTTGTGCTATTAACTTAGCGAGTCGTCCTGCTGCATGAGCAAAATATTGTCGAGATGGCGAAGAAGTAAGTAAAGTATCTGTTTCAGGGTTAAATGCTTGAACATTAACTGGTATAGGAAATGGAGCAGGAAAAGGAATTGTTGCCCATAGCTTAGGCCAGCTACTAAAGCCATATTCACTCCATAAACTTTTAAGGTGATTACAACCATTTTGGAATGGACCACCTTCCCATAAAAATGGACCTTTATCTTTTAATTTTTCATAAATAAATATTTTACGTTTTTTGAATGAGAGTGATTGATATTCTTCAGCAATACGATATTTTTCTTTATCTTCTAATGTCCATTTATTTTGATCGGTAGAGCTATATTCTGGGTTAACTATTGCGTTTTTTAATTGATGATAACTTTCGCCCGCTATATTTTTTAAAGGTATTTTATAATCATCCCATTTATTATCATCTGAACGATATCCCCAATGAAAACGTATAATAGGGGAGTTTCCTAATTCAATTAACTCTCTTATAGGTTTTTTATAGATATAATGGCTATCATCAAGGTTATTTTCATCTACTACAAAAGTAGGTTGATAATACTTATTAGCTGTTAGTTTATACGGTGTATTGGTTAAGTTTAATCTTTCATTTAATCCATTACATATATTTTCTTCTGCCGTAGAATACCATTCCCCTTCTGAATGAACACCATGAACAAGAATAATTATCCCAGGTAAATTAGGTTTTACATGTATTTCTCCACCGATATTTGTTGCATTTGTACAAGATTGCCAATAATAAGAACCATCAATACACATTTTTTCTTTTAACCAACGAGTAGTCTCTTTGTTATCACCATTATTCATAAAATTTTCCTTTATTTTGAAATAGGATAAATAGCTGGATCACTACAATCAAAACGAGTTTGCTCAGAAGGTGTTTTTAAAGTAATGGGAGGCGTTTCCTTATCGCCTACATCATCATGAATATAATTAGAGTCGGAAGGATCAAAATAGAATTTACGCCACCAAGGGGAATCAAGTTCATCATTTTGCTGTCTATAAGAAGATTTTCCTAAATAAAAGCCATCTGATGTGACAATAATATCAAAATTAGCTGAATAATATTCAGGATCATAAGTTGTAATACCAAAACCGGCATTTGTAGGAGCGAATTTTTTCCCTCCATTTAATGTGATTAAAATAACATTGATACATCCATATTTTGTTCCAACGCATTGACTATATCGGCTACTCAATACAGAAGGAAAAGCGAAAGCATCGTCTCTATCAGTTGACCAAATTAATCGGCCTTTATAGCGGCAAGCTGACGAGTCCAGAATTTTTTGATGAATACCTTTTTGTGTATTGTTGTAGTAAGTCATTCCTCCTCGTTTTTGGTTATATTGTTCTAGTGTAAAAAAACGATGTTCATCAATACGATAAATAATACTAGGTGGTGCTAGATTTTTAGCTTCTTCTAGAATTGAATGTAGATGAACTAAATCATCTTCTAGCATTTTTATAGTGGCTTTTTCTTTTAATGATAAACAGCCAGAAAGTAAGGTGGCGCTAATAATAAAAATAAAAGGTAATTTAAATAAATTAATTAACATGGCTTATCCTTATTAATTATTAGCTTATTTCAGGTCTTTAATTTAAGTGGGAATTATTTTTTATTTAAAGGGTTTTTTATAATATCAGGCATATCGAAAGGAATTAATTTTCCACTTTCCATATAATCATCTAAACCACTCTGCCAATCAGCAAACTTTCTTAATTCATTCATTTTTTCTGGAGATTTACCTATTTCACAATAACCAATCGGTAAATCATAAGCGACAACACGTTTTAAGAAATTTTTATCTTTAGGTAATGAACTATGGTCAGTGCCACGTTGTATATAAGTACGAAACCGGTCACGACTCTCTTTTAGTGTTTCAAATCGATGAGTCTCATTTTTTTCACTTGCATGAAGATTAGGATCATTGCGACGTGCTTTTTTCTCTTCATCAGTTAAAGGTACTTGGATCCGATCATAATCATAAAAATCAATTAAATAATAATAGTCAGCATCAATGGGTTTATTTTCAATAGGGTCAACTTGACCAAATCCATATCCATAGAGGCCTTTATTGTTTCTTGCGGCTTTAAAATCCGTAATACCATTTGTGTAAGTTTCATCAAACTCTAGCATTTCATTGCTTTGGATGGGATTAGGTACTTCGGGGCCATTAATATAAATTTTGGTATTTTTATCAGGTTTAGGCCATGTCATATAATGCGTGGGTTTAGTATTATTTTCCCAAAAAGAGGTACCATCACAATATTGGCTTTTGTCATCACAAAAAATAGTACTTTTATTGGCATCAGTTGGTGAATCTGGAGGGCCTCCACAAGGCATGTTTCTTCCTAATATACGGACATATAACGTACATTCTTCTTGGCTAGTAAAAAATGGTGAGAAAGAATATTGTTTTGTTTTGCAATCAAATACATTAGGAATACCGTTCCAGCCAATACTACGAAGGGGATCTGCGCCCATTACACGATCATGCGGATTACAATAAATATAGGTTCTTCCATGGTTATCTCTTTCTTGAATAAAATCATTTTCGGTTAATTTAAGTGAGCAGCCTTGTGAGGGCGCATTGTTATCATTTACTTTTCGAATTTTATCTTTAGGTGACCAACTTTTTCCCTCCTCATTTAGCCCCACAACAAGGCCTTTATACCCACAGGGATGATTTTTAAGCTTATCCTTATTTTCAGCCACTTTATTAATAATGGCCTGAAGAGTCGCTTCTCGTTGTTCTGCACTAATTTGTTCACTAAGAGGATAAGAGACGGCATTTAAAGTGTAGTTATGCAAAGCATAAGGCGAGTTTAAAACAAACAATGCATCAGGTGGATTAATTGCAGCTGCAGCTAAGGCAATCATAGTGCCTTGGCTATGGGAAATCACACTGATAGTATCGTGAGAATTATACTCTCGGATCATCGCGATCAATTTCGACAGTCTTTCTACGGCATGAGCATAGTAATTGCGTGGAGGACTGTCTGTTAATAATCGATCTGATTCAGGATTAAACCATTGCAAATCAATAAAAGCAGCTACACTCCCAGAGAAACCGTATTCGCTCCATAAACTGAATAACTGATTAGTCCCATTTTGAAAAGGACCACCATTCCAATAGAAAGGACCATATCTTTGAGACAATTTTTGAGAAATAAATAAACTTTTTTCTTTAGCGCTAGTTAGTGGGAAGTATGGGTCATAATGATCTGATTTGGGTACAGATAAAGCGGAATATTCTTGATAACTTTTTTTTATAAAATTATCTTCTTCTGAATTTTTATCATCATCTGGTTTTGTTATAATATTTTTTTTTAATCGAAGGTAGCTATCCCCTTTTTTATTTTTTAATGGGATATTATATTTCCCTATTTCATTATCCTTAGCGCGGTATCCCCAATAAAAACGAATAATGGGGGAATTATGTAAATTTTTTATTTCGTGTGAATTGTGCTCAATATTATAGCGACTATTTTCAATATCTATTTTATCAGGGTAAAATCTATTTATATAATATTCATTAGCTTTTAATTTAAATTTTTTAGGGAGATTTAAACGTTTATTTAGCCCTTCACATAAAAATTTTTCAGCATCTTCATACCATTCCCCTTCAGAATTAACTCCATGAACAAAAATAATAATACCGGGTAAATGAGGTTTAACATGAATTTCGCCACCGATATCAGAAGCATGAGTACTTGATTTCCACTCTTGAGTACCATCAAGGTGCTCTTTGGGTTTTAACCACCGGGTTGTTTTTGTCTTATCTTGGTTCATCACGTTTATCTTTTAAATAGAATAGGGAAGGGAGTGTTTAAATAACGCTATTTTTTAATTCTATAATCCACGCCATAGTCACCTAACTTTGACATCGGGGAAATAGAGGGATCACTGCAATCAAATTGAGTTTGTCCTGATTGGGTTTTTATTTCTGGATTAGGAGCTTCTAATGTATGAGGTTTCCATGTTCGATGTTTCACTTCTTCAAGGGTGGGATAAGGCTCTTTTTTCCAATATGAAATATTTAATGGTACTTCTCGGGGAGAGGGATTAAAACTTTCCCCTATGTAATAATGGGTATCTGTTACCGCAATAGTAAAATAAGTGGTTTCATGCACAGGATTAAGTGTTTTATTTCCAAGTGGCGCAACAAGTGGAACTAATTCTCCTTTAAAGTAGAGCAAAATCGAGCTTTGGCAGGCATCTCGACGTCCTGCACAGCCTTCCCAATTACTATCAACAGCGGGAAAAGCAATATACTCATCAGATTGTGCTGCCCAAATTAAACGGCCATGAAAATTACATGCTGAACCGTTATACACCTTAAAATGGGCTTGAGTTTGCGTGTTGTTATAAAACGTATAGCCCTCACGTTTTTCATTAAATTCTTCAAGAGTAAAAAAGCGATGGTCGTCAATGCGGTAAATAACCACGGGCGGTTTAAAGGTTTTCCGCAATTCGGCTAATTGGCGTTGCTGTTCAATTTTATCTTGTTCTGCTTTAATTGCGGCTTTTTCTTTTAATGATAAACAACCGGTTAATAGGGTGATGCTAAATATTAAAAGCGTGGGCCATTTTATTCGAAGTAATAACATAATTATCCTTATTTGCATGGTGACATTTTATTTCGCCATGGTGATAAATATTATTTATTAATTTTATAATCTTGCCCGTAATCCCCTAACTTTGACATCGGAGAAATAGAGGGATCACTGCAATCAAATTGAGTTTGTCCTGATGGGGTTTTTATTTCATAGGAAGGGGCTTCTAACGTATAAGGCTTTGATATTCTATTTTTTATATCTTCATTTGTATCATAAGAGTATTTTTCCCAATATAAGTCGCTTAATGGTTCTTTTTTAGGAGGAGGAGTATAGCCTTTTCCTATATAAAAGTGATTATCTGTTACCACAAGAGTGAAATATTCAGTCTCTTTCACTGGGTTGAGTGTTTTATTGCCCAAAGGCATAACTACAGGCATGAATTTCCCTTTAAAGTACTGTAGAATTGAGCTTTGGCAGGCATCACGCCGACCGGCACAGCCATGCCAATTACTGGATGTAGCAGGAAAAGCAATATAGTCATCTTGTGTGGCTGCCCAAATTAAACGGCCGTGAAAATTACATGCTGAACTGTTATACACCTTGAAATGGGCTTGCGTTTGCGTGTTGTTATAAAACGTATAGCCCTCACGTTTTTCATTAAATTCTTCAAGGGTAAAAAAGCGATGGTCGTCAATGCGGTAAATAACCACGGGCGGTTTAAAGGTTTTTCGTAATTCCGCTAATTGACGTTGTTGTTCAATTTTATCTTGTTCTGCTTTAATTGCGGCTTTTTCTTTTAATGATAAACAACCGGTTAATAGGGTGATGCTAAATATTAAAAGCGTGGGCCATTTTATTCGAAGTAATAACATAATTATCCTTATTTGCATGGTGGTATTTTATTTTGCCATGGTGATAAATATTATTTATTAATTTTATAATCTTGCCCGTAATCCCCTAACTTTGACATCGGGGAAATAGAGGGATCACTGCAATCAAATTGAGTTTGTCCTGATGGGGTTTTTATTTCATAGGAAGGGGCTTCTAATGTATGAGGTTTCCATGTTCGATGTTTCACTTCTTCAAGGGTGGGATAAGGCTCTTTTTTCCAATATAAATTGGTTAAAGGATCTTCTTGTGGAGAACTACTATGACTTCTACCTATATAATAATGGGTATCAGTGACTACAAGGGTAAATTTTCTTGCTTCATTAACGGGATTAAGTGTTTTACTACCCATTGGTGCAATAAGTGGAACTAATTCTCCTTTAAAGTAGAGCAAAATCGAGCTTTGGCAGCTATCGCGCCGTCCTGCGCAGCCATACCAATTGCTGGAGGTCGCTGGAAAAGCAATATAGTCATCCTGTGTGGCAGCCCAAATTAAACGGCCGTGAAAATTACATGCTGAACTGTTATACACTTTAAAGTGAGCCTGAGTTTGTGTGTTGTTATAAAATGTATAGCCTTCGCGTTTTTCATTAAATTCTTCAAGGGTAAAAAAGCGATGGTCGTCAATGCGGTAAATAACCACCGGCGGTTTAAAGGTTTTCCGCAATTCGGCTAATTGACGTTGCTGTTCAATTTTATCTTGTTCTGCTTTAATTGCGGCTTTTTCTTTTAATGATAAACAGCCCGAAAGTGTCGATATAGATAAAAGTAAAATAAAAAAATACGATAATTTGTATCTCATTATTTATTTTCTTCGTAAGGCAATAATTTAATTAGAATATCGTTTATTGCATTAGAATTGACTCGAGTTGTTTTACCTTCGGAGTCAGAAATGCCTTTTATAATTTCACCACTAGGTAATGTAATTTGATAACGCTGATTAGCAATAGGCTCTCCTGAAAGCGGATTTTTAATAATGAACCATTCACTAAATTCTTCTGGTGAAAAAGATTTCATGGCACTTTCTACACTTTGTGGGCCTAATTTTTGAATGCCATTGTTTTTAATTAATAGCTTTCCTGGTCCTCCAATTTCTACATCGCCATCTTTAATTCGTATATATCCGCCACCACAAGATAAAAGTAATTCTTCTTGAGCTGATAACACCATCTTTTTACCACTACTTATGATTGAATCTTGTGTAGACCATGTTGATAGACGACCATCTTGTGCTTGAATTTCTATATCGCCTGTTTTAGCGAAAATTTTAGCCCCCATTCTGGAAAAAAAACTCATCATTTCACCGGCTGCTAAAGTGAATTTTTTAAATGCACCAATATCGACTTGTTGGCTTGCGGTTAGTGTTAGGTTCTGTTCAGCAGAAAGTTGTAAATTATTACCACTAGTGAGTGCAATTCCGTCAGGTGCGCTGGCTAATAGCACCGATTTTTTTAATTGGATTAGTTTTTTTTCTAAGCTTTCTTGCTGTTGTTGAATATTAGAAGCGAGAGCGCTGGCGTGTTCTGCACTTTGAGTTAAGGTTTGCATTTCTATTAATGCAGCAGTGAGTTGTGACTGAGCCTCCTCCATCGCCAGCACTTCACCATCTGCTCTTGCTTGATTATCTGCACTAATAAATAATCCTTTACCTGCTCTTATCGCCCCCCAACTATCAGTACGCAACTCAAAACCTTCACCACGTTTCTCACGGTTAGCATCGACAATATGACCTAAATTTAATTGAGATTTTCCCCCGTATTCTGTGCTGATTTTGATATGTTCTTCCCCACGCTTATCTTCCATTCGCAGTTTATTATTTGCCGGAGTACGAATAACGTTACGTGTGTTATTTCTGTCAGTGATATGATCGGGATGACGCGAATCATGAAGTGCATGGGCGATATAAGGTCTGTCCGGATCGCCTTCATGAAAAGCAATGGCGACCTCAGTACCTTGAATGAATGGAAAGTGTATTCCATAAGTGTCACCCGCATAAGGTTTTGCCAAGCGCACTGGCATGCTCTCATAACCCATCAGTTTTTCGTCACGGTCGGCATCAAATTTTACCCAATAAAAACCGTCTTCATTTTGATGCGCATAAATATCGTTATCTTTAGCACTGGTAATACGTGCGGTGAGTGTGCCTGTGATAATAGGACGAGGCTTAACAGCAGGTCGCCAGCAAAGGGTTTCACTGTAAGGTACGGCATTAAAACGCACTTGTAGCGCTTTTTCTCGACCACCACTAAAGCGTAAGCGAGTGATTAAAATCGGTGATTGAAATACAGAAGGAAGTGATGAAGTAATGGCATTATCAGTAATGGTCAGTACTTGTAATGGAGAGAGAAAATCTGCATTACTCTCACCTTTTAAGCGCGTTTGACGAGTTAAAAAACGCTCATGATCAAGGCGCGCCCAAAAATTGGCGGTTTCTGCTTCAGGTGTGAGTTTATCACCACGAGTAAGATGTCTTGCTTGGTAATGATAAACTTCACCATAATGGATTTCATCCCCTTCACCACGCGTCATATCCGTTACTGCTGAAATCAAGGTATCTTGTGCTTGTCGATGATTGTAGTCCTTGGTTAAGACATTTTGTTCAACCACTTGATGATGCAATGATAATCCCCACACACTTTCTTGGTGATTATCATTCATGCCTGATGGGCTATTTAAAGGCAGTGTTTTATCAAAGGTATAAGCACTTTGGCGATCGGCAAAACGAATAACTTCGGTTTGTGTTTGATCTTGCAAATAGAACGAATAAAAAATACCGACTTCGCTTAATAGTCGTTCAATAAATTGGCGGTCACTTTCATTATATTGGTTGATTTGTTCCCGTTTGGGATATTCATTTTTCAGTGTAAATTCAAACTCCCAATCTTTAAAATTATGCTCACGTAAAATCTGGCTGACTACATCAGGGACTGACTGATTAAGGAAAAAGCGATGAGAGCGAATTTGATGATGTAATAAGGCAAATACGGGTTCAATGACTAATTGATAACGGGCTTCATCGACAGATCCAGATAGACGACGAAATTGTGTGACAACACCATGAACTTGCTTGGTGATAGGCTCTTGGTCGATTAAATCCATCATGCTATTGATGGGCGGTGTAAAGGATAATGTTGCACTACGACGCAGCAGTTGTTGTGGTTGTAAATCTGGCGCTTGGCAGGTAAAGGTAATTTGATAATGATAGGTATCGCTAATTGCTTCACGGCCCGTGAAATGTTCGACATCAAATAAATTATCACAACCTTGTACATTAAGGTGATAGCGATTTTGTCCAATCAGTGTGTTTTTTACGAGATCAATGATGCTCATTCTTTAATCTCCTGTTGTTTATCTAATACCTGCTTTTTTGTTGGCAACACATCACTAAAACTCAACGTAATACCTTCTTCTTCTTCATTAAAACCTAAAATAACATACTGTGATTTCTCTGCACTGGCTTGGCGTAATAGTAACTGTTGACTCAATATAGGCAGGATTTGTTGATTAAGTAGGCTATCGATATTTCGCGCTCCGGAGTCAGGTAATAAACAGGCATCTACAATGGTGTCATAGAGAGTTTCTTCGACAATAGCCGTTAATCGATAATGGGTATAAAGTCGCTTAATGACATTTTTTAATTTCATCTCAACAATAATGCGTAGTGCCACTGCATCAAGAGGACGGTAAATTAATGTTTGGAAACGAGCTAGTAATGCCGGTTGAAAATGATCACGTAAAATAGGACGAAGCGTTTCTTGTAAGTCGCTATCTGTGCTTAGCGGTGACTCTTCCAGTTGTTGCATTAAGTAATCACTGCCTAAATTCGCAGTCATTAAAATAACCGTGTTACGAAAATCAATTTCACGGCCTTCACCATCACGCATAAAACCTCTATCAAACACTTGATAAAACAGGTTTAAAACATCTCGATGTGCCTTTTCTACTTCATCCAGTAGCACAATACTATATGGGCGTTTGCGTACTGCTTCCGTTAATACACCACCTTGACCGTATCCGACATAACCTGGAGGAGAACCTTTTAATTGACTGACGGTATGGGCTTCTTGATATTCAGACATATTAATCGTGATTAACGATTTTTGACCGCCAAACAGACATTCTGCCAGTGCAAGAGCGGTTTCTGTTTTACCTACACCACTTGGACCAACTAATAAAAATACGCCCTGAGGACCATTTTCAGAAACCAATCCTGTTCTTGATGCTCGCAAACGTTGTGCTAATGCGAGTAGCGCACTGTCTTGTCCAACAACATATTTTGATAACTGACTTTCTAGTTCTAACAGACCAATTTGTTCGTCTTTAAGGAGGCTTGAAAGTGGAACGCCTGTCCAATCTGCAATAACCGTTGCCACCGTACGAATATCTACATCTGGATTTAAAAGTGGCGTTTCTTGTTGTAACTGTGAGAGTTGTTGCTGTAGTTGTGCTGACGTCGCGGTATTTTGCGGATCTTGTCTGCTTTCAAGTAGCTGACAGATAATCTTTTTTTCTTGTTCAAAGCGCTGTTCTAGTGTTTCAAGTTGAAGGGCTAATTGCGCATCTTGAGAAGATAAATCAGATAATTTTGTTTGATTAGTTAAATTACCAATAGTGATGTCATCAAGTATTGCTTTTTGTTCTAGTTCAAGTGCATAGCGTTTGGCTTTAATGTGAGTGAGTTCTTCAGGCAATGTGTCTAAACTCATTCGAATTCTTGCACTGGCGGTATCGAGTAAATCAACTGCTTTATCAGGGAGTTGGCGACCTGTTAAATAACGACGAGATAAAGTTACTGCAGCTTTTACAGCATCATCAGTGATGTGTACGCCATGATATTTTGCATAACGAGATTTTAATCCTCGTAACATTAGAAAGGCTTTTTCATCATCAGGCTCGTCAACTTTCACAATTTGAAAACGGCGCTCTAATGCAGCATCACGTTCAAAATATTGTTTGTATTCCGACCAAGTCGTTGCTGCAATGGTGCGTAATTCACCGCGAGCCAAAGCGGGTTTTAATAAGTTAGCAGCATCAGCCCCACCAGTTTGATTGCCTGCACCTATAATTGTATGTGCTTCATCGATAAAAAGTAGAATTGGTGTAGGTGATTGTTGAACAGCATCAATAACATTTTTTAGTCGTTGCTCAAATTCACCTTTTACACCCGCACCTGCTTGTAATAGACCTAAATCGAGGGTGCGTAATGATGTAGTTTGTAAACTAAGAGGAACATTTTTTTCAGCAATACGCAGTGCAAGCCCTTCAACAAGTGCGGTTTTACCTACACCAGGCTCCCCAACAAGAATAGGATTGTTTTTACGACGACGAGAGAGTATATCGACCATTTGGCGAATTTCGTCATCTCGACCAAATACAGGATCAATTTCGCCAAGGCGCGCTTTTTCTGTTACATCAAGCGTGAATTTATTTAATACAGCAAGAAGGGCATCACTTAGCGTATTACCAATAATGGCGTTGTCTGTCGCTGAAGATGCAGTGTTAGCTTCATGGTTTTGAGCAAGCGCTGTTTTTTCAGGTAAATGGTTATAAGAAGCAAGTTGCTGAATTTCAGGTCTTTCATCGGATTGCGCATCAAGTAGAGGTCTTAATCGTTGGAGTTGTGCTTCACCCAATGTCATTAAAGGCCAGAGTGCATCAAGTTGGACTAATGCTGGTTGTTTTGTCATGGTGTGTAAGAGATGTACACTGCGGATTTGTTCTATATCTTCATCAAGAGAAGCAATTACCCATGCATTTTTAATTAGTTCTAATAAGGGTTTGGATAATTGAGGTCTGCTACGTATAGAGCGAGGTAATTTATCAATTGCGTCAAGTAAGCCTTGCCAAAGTGCAGTTAAATCCCATTCATAGCGGCGTGCCAATACAGTGATATCACTTTCACCAAGCTCTAAAATTTTTAATAACCAGTGTTCAATAGTCACTTCTGCATGGGCACGGGTTTGGCATAATGAGGCAGCAGCTTCTAGTGCTTTTGCACAATAAGGATTTAACCGACGCAATAGCATGACAGATTGATTTTCCATGTTTTCTCCCAGTAATGAAGTCCCTATTGAGGGGATTTAGGTACGCTACCGCCCTTAGCCATAGACCGAGGCTCATAAGGTCATACTCGTCATATTTCAAGTTGTAGCGTTGTTGACTGCACTCACTCGCACTAGTCACATACTGATGTATGCTCCTAGCGACTCATTCACTTGTCGCCTAGCTACACCTTGAACTATTTAGAGTATTTACTCGTCGAGTTTTAAGTTGTAGCGTTGTTGACTGTACTCACTCGCACTAGTCACATACTGATGTATGCTCCTAGTGACTCATTCACTTGTCGCCTAGCTACACCTTGAACTATTTAGAGTATTTACTCGTTGAGTTTTAAGTTGTAGCGTTGTTGACTGTACTCACTCGCACTAGTCACATACTGATGTATGCTCCTAGTGACTCATTCACTTGTCGCCTAGCTACACCTTGAACTATTTAGAGTATTTACTCGTCGAGTTTTAAGTTGTAGCGTTGTTGACTGCACTCACTCGCACTAGTCACATACTGATGTATGCTCCTAGTGACTCATTCACTTGTCGCCTAGCTACACCTTGAACTATTTAGAGTATTTACTCGTCGAGTTTTAAGTTGTAGCGTTGTTGACTGCACTCACTCGCACTAGTCATATACTGATGTATGCTCCTAGTGACTCATTCACTTGTCGCCTAGCTACACCTTGAACTATTTAGAGTATTTACTCGTCGAGTTTTAAGTTGTAGCGTTGTTGACTGCACTCACTCGCACTAGTCACATGCTGATATATGCTCCTAGTGATTCGTTTATTTGTAGCTTGGCTATATCTTGATTATTTAGGGTGTAAATAGGTAATAGGGTTTTAATTTAAAAACTTTAAAAACAGGCGGTTATCCGCCTGTTTATTTCGGTTTTACGCAGTGGCTCGTTCATTCCATGAATCTGAATGAATGATATTTCCGTCTTTGTAAGTCCAAGTTATTTTTTCATAACGCAATTCAACTTCTTCAAGGTGATTGTGTTTTTCTTTCGTCGGATCTTTGATGTTGTGCATCTTAGGAGCCACTTTGACTACCTTGACGTTTTCAAGCGTAGTGTTGAAATATTCAACTTCTTGACCTGCATCATCGATGCGATACCACTTAAATTCTGCTTTTTTCAACGTTTGCCCAGTAGTCACTGCCTTGTATAAATACGGGCTAGAAGCATCAATTTCTTTTACGAAAATAAATGGAGTATGGATACGTGTACCGGTTAATTTGCCAGTATTGTTATCTGTTGGAATGTATAAGTTGTGATCTTGAGCGACGACTTCGATACTGCCTTCACGATCTTGAACATTTACAGAACCTTTGATGTCTGCATTACCGTCATCTTTTAACCAGAGGTATACAGGAATAGCCATAATTACATCTCCTTTCTAAGGTTTAGTTGCCACCATCCTTCAGTGGCGTAAGGTCATCAGCTAATACCTGACAAGCATCGGCTTGAGGTATTAGGCGAATTTCGACTCGACGATTACTCGCTCGACCATCGAGTGTTGAGTTATCTGCAATAGGCTGATGCTGACCATATCCTTGCACGGCAAAGCAAGAGGGTGCGATATCACTGGTTTTGATCATCCAATCACGTACCGCTTCAGCTCGTTTAAGAGAAAGTTTTTGGTTTAAATCAGGATTACCTGTGTTGTCGGTGTACCCTGAAATAACAATTAACCAACCCGGTTTGGCTTTTATATTGATAAGTGCATCAACAAGCACTTTGGTGGCCTCATTTTTTAATTCGTATTGACCAGAAGCGAAGAGGGCAAGGCTATCTAACGTCACCATTTCAGGAACTTCTTGTACGATGATAGGCGCTGGTGGTAATGGGGGCGCCCATGAACTAAGCAAGGCATGCAAATAAGGTAAGATGTTATTTCCTTGATATAACGCTAAAGAATAGCGAGCAGGAGTACCTTCTCGTTGCCAATGAGAGAGAAACGTTGCATCTGAAAGTAACTGTTGATAAGCCACTTTTTTAGGTTCTAAATTTTCGTCGTTAATGCTTTTAAAGTGATTGATATCATTACTATTATCGTAGATTAATTGCTTGTTATGGTGATAGCTACCTGAGAGCGCACCAATAAGAAACAATCCACAAATCATGCCAACAATACCAAAGGTAGTTTCTATTTTTAGTAAATTGACATCGTGAGTGAGTTTATCAATCACAATATCTGGCAATGGTAATTCATCGTTATTATTTGATGTTTTGATAATAGACGGAGATAACGTGGTTTTATGGTGAATAAATTTAGCCCAACTGTTATCGGAAATAGTAGGAACAGTGGTAAGTTGAATTGCCCAAGCCGCCGGAATAAGACTTGGAGCACCGGATTGAGCAACAGTAAGCAGGGGAATAAATTCACTTTTTAACCAAGCAAGTAATTGATCAAGCCAGAGTGCTATGGTGAGTTGGTTTTCGGTTTGCTCTCTATTTTGTGATAACCATGTTGAAATAGGATGAGTTGCCAAATTATCAGAGACAACAAGTAACTCTTGCTGACCATTTAAATAGGTTATCCACGGTGTTGTGTCATCAAAATGTGAATTGAGATAATTAACTGGGGAATTAAGATAAAGCGTCACCCAAAAAGGTAATGTTTTACCTGTTTTTTTATTGCTTTCATGAATAGCGCGACGCCAATTAAGTGTTTCTTGAGCAGCTTCTTCTTGTTGTAATAGTTGTTCAGGCAATAAGGCGTATAACAGTGATAATCGGCGTAATTGCAAGGGGGCGATATCAACGATATGTTGAGTGATGTTGATCAAATCAATAGGAGAAGAGGCGTAAATATACCAACCTTTAGCTGTTTCTCGATAGGTCTGATTTTCATGAAAAAGCACTTTTGATTGACCACAAACAATAATAACAGCGCCTTGATAGTTATTAGGAGGGAGCTGGTTTGTAAGTGCATTCTGAAGGTAGGGCGCAGTTTTTTGTTGACGGAAAAACCAGACACATAAAGTGAGAGTGACCAGACAAATAAAGGCCGTCAGAAAAATGGAGATCTCTTTACCAAAAGACCAAAACCCCCAAAGCAACCACAATAATAAGCATGCTGAAAACAATGTAATACACTGTTTTATCCTGTTTTTTTGCATCACTTTCCTTGAATTACCCATTGTTGAAGTAAATTTTCTAATGACACAGAAAAGCCCCACCACAGCATTGCAATCACCACAATTCCCCCAAACCAGCCTAGCCAATAAATATGACGGCGATTCATTCGATGCTTGGGTTTCATCACTAAAGGTAAATCACTTGATAGTGCATAGGCGGGAAGTTGAGTATTGAGTAACTCAATAATTTGTTCACGTTCAGGCGCATTGATGTGGCGATATTTACCAACAAAGCCTAGTGTGATCACACGATGAAAACAAATAAGTACATCGTGGTTGGGTGCTGGTTCATTTAATAGATTTCGCAACCTATCCCATAGTTTGTCGCCGGCTTCTAATGTATTGAAATACTTGGCTTGTAACGGGGATTGTATCCACTGTAAGTAACCATCATCACGCTCAGTACGATTCATCACGCTCTCATCAATTAAAGCGCATTGTGCATAAAGCATGTTTTCGATGGCTGATTGGGAATAACCTTTTTCTGTGAGGTGTTGGTGTGTCTTATCAATATGTTCACAGACACGCTTATAGAAGGCTTTTCCATCAGTAATTTCAGCACCTTGGCGTAGCTGACATACCATTAACCAAGTATCAGCAAAAAGCATATCAATCATGTTATTTTTAGCTGTTCTTGTATTCGTTATCATGAGCGAAGTACCGCAAAAAGTTCGAGTTGAATTTCACCTAATGTTCCGGGCACATAAAAAGCACAGTGACCTGAAGAGAGCATGGCTTGAGCAGCAGGATTATTGAGTTCAAGAGCAAAATAGTGATTTTCTAAACGCAGAGGGATAGCGGCAGGAACATGTGTTAAAGGTTGTAATGGAATACCGTTAAGTGCGACATTAACGACACTCGCAACATCGTCATTACTACCTGCTTTACAAAGTAATGGAAATTGAGTGATCAACAAATGTGCTGGTAATGCAGAACGCACTGAAAGATAGAAATCAGCATCTTCGCGTAGGCGAGGATCATGCAACTCACCACGCCAGAACGGCCCTTCTTTATCGAGAGCAATGCTAATTACGCGTGAAGGTAAACTCGCTTCTAACAGGGTATTAAGTAAGCCAAATAAAGGTGGAAAAACCTGTTCAGGGGATGAATGTTGATAAAGTGGAATATCGCCATTTTCATGATCAAGTGAAAATGTTAGTAGCGCCCCCGCTAAACGCACTAATTCACGATAAAGAAGCTCCGGGTGACGCCCCATTGATGATAGTAATTCACTTAATACAGGTTCCGCACTGTTAATTGCATTTAGTAGCCAAAAGAGCGAGACATCAGCAACAGCAAAATCAGCCATTTGCTCATTATTTTCGCGGCGCATCGTCATTAAGCGGCGACGTTTTGCGACTAAGCGATGCATGAATTCTGAGAATAATGTCGTTAATTCAGCGCTTGCATTACAGCTGAGTAATGGTGGAATAAAGTGTTTATCTAGCTCCCATGCGCCTTGAGTGTTACGAATTAATCTAGCAACAGGGCAAGTCATATAGGCGCTGTTTTCTTCATGGGCATAACGCAAAGTAATACTGTGTCTTAACACAGCGATATCCGTTTGTTCTTGACCAATTAAATCTTGTACTTTCATCCACTCTTGATAGAACTGTTGTGGTCTATCAGAACGACCTTCTTGCATTAGATTGCCACCATTGGCTTGCAATAAAGGTAGAGCTAATACGATATCAAGTGTTTGATGTTGGGAATAATGGCTGAGTTCATTAACAGGCGGTAGATTATCAGCCAGTGTTGTATCGATCAGGGTTCCATCAGGAAAACGCACAATTAATTTTTGTGCGCTAAGACGTGAAATCGTTAAGGCACTTTCATCAAATTCAGCACAAATTACGCCCCATGTTGATGCAATCGTCATATTGGCGATGGTACTAATGAGATAGCTGTCCCATCTTGCTTGTTGTTGGAATTGCTGAGGAGCCAAAAAGGCCCCATCACTCCAGAGGGGGCGGTATATTTTCATCCGTGATTCACCTTATGCTTTCGCTTTTGGCATTTGAGATACTAATGAGAGATCCACATCCATTCCTTCCACTTGGAAGTGTGGAACGGCATACAGTTTTACTCTGAAAAAGCCCGGATTATCTTCAATATCTTCCACTACCACTTTTGCATCACGAAGTGGATGAGAAGCTTGTAAATCATCACTTGGATCGGTCATTTCGGTCACTAAACTACGAACCCAATTATTTAACTCAAGCTCTAATAAGCGACGATCTTTTGTGGTACCAATATTTTCACGCTGAATTAATTTCAGATAATGAGCAATTCGCGAAAGGAGGAAAATATAAGGTAAACGCGCATTGATACGGCTATTAGCTGTTGCATCTGCCGTTTCATAAATAGCTGGTTTTTGTGCCGAATTTGCAGAGAAGAAACAAGAGTAATCGCGGTTTTTATAGTAAGACAACGGAATAAAACCGAGATTGGCAAATTCAAATTCTCGTGTTTCAGGGATCATCACTTCAGATGGAATTTTGACCTGACTTCCTATGCCTAAATCATAAAGGTGAATCGGCAAATCTTTTACAGCACCGCCAGCTTGAGGACCTCGAATTTGTACACACCAGCCATTGTTAATAAAGCTTTTAACCATATTGGCAGCAAAAGCAAAGGTTGCATTTGTCCACAAATATTTCTCATGGTCTGGACCTTTGACTTCTTCAATATAATTAAAACTACGCACAGGAATGGTGTCTGGACCATAAGGAAGGCGGCCTAAAACGCGAGGCATCGTTAAACCAATATAACGGGCATCGTCAGAATCGCGGAAAGATTTCCATTTGATATATTCAGCGCGGTCAAAGTAGTTGCTGATGTCCTTAATAGCCGCCACTTCTTCCATCGAGTCTTTACCAAAAAATGCAGGACCAACCGAGCCAACAAATGGCATGTGGGCTGATGCTGATATTTTTGCGATATTTCGTAAAAGTGCGATATCTTGAGGACTACGATCAAACTCATAGTTAGAGATAATAGCTGCAATAGGTTCGCCACCTGGGGTGTCATATTCTTCAATATAAGTGTGGTGATAAAGACCACTTTGAATAGTTTCTGGGCAATCTTCGAAATCTTGTCGTAAATCGTTTTTTGCAATATCCAGAAGTTCAATTTTTACGTTTTGGCGAAAATCTGTGCGATCAACTAAGAATTTTAATCCACGCCATGCTGATTCAATTTTTTGGAACTCTGCGTGATGCATGACTTCATCAAGCTGTTCACTAATTTGTTTATCTAAATCAGCAATATGATGGTCAAGCAGATTTCTATCTAAACGTTCAACTTTTTGACCCGAAAATTTCAAGCGATCGAGAAAAACTTGAACAGCAACAGTAACGCGTTCATTTGCTGTTGTATCTGCAAGAGCGCTATTGTCTTGGAAGATATTAATATCACTTATCTGAGAAACAGGAGTGAGGTTAATTTTTTCAAATAATGAGGCGTAAACACCACTATTGGCTGGTTCATCAAGTACAGTTGTTGTACTTTTTGAAATATTTTCGCTATTCACTGACATAAGCATAATCCTGTAATGATAAAATCCAATTAGTCTTTTTTCGGTGCGAGTTGAGATAGCTCTTCGCGTAGTTCATCACTTAATGCAGGATCTTTAAGGATATTTTCGAGTTCACGGCGAAAAGTGATGTTATCAAGAAGGTTAGATTTCAAGTCACGTAAGAGATTACGCATTGCTAACATGGCGCGAAGTTGTGGTATTTGGCGAGCAACTTGCTCTGGTTCAAAATCAGCCATTTCTTTAAATGTCAGATTAATACTCTCTTCGCTACCATCGTTTGCTAATGTATTTTTTACGGTAAGATTGACTGACGGAGAAAATTCAGTGAGAACACTATTGAAGTTATTTTTATTGATATTGACCTTTTCTCTTTCTGAAAGAATACGTTTATCTTTTCCGTTGCTGTAGTCACCAATAGCCAATAGTTTTAAAGGCAATTCTACTTTTTTCTGTGCGCCACCTGTATGTAAGTCGAGCTTTATATTTACCCGAGCTTTAGGCACTTCATTTTGAAAACTATCTGACATAATAAAATCCTTGTATTAAAACGAATAAAGGATCTCTTGAAAGTGGAAATAATAATGAATTTCACCACCAAGAAATTTACCTTAAGTCACACCTCCTTATATTGAATAAAATTAAATAAATCAATTTATCTTAATATTTTTAAGAGATATCTCTAAAATTAAAAGAAAATGGAAAGAAAAAATTTCAGGGGTAATTAGAGGTATATTCCAAATAAATACCATAATTTGATGTTTATTTTACATATTATATTGTTTGCGAATGGTGTTTTTCTATTTTTAGTTGTTTTTATTTATTTGTTCAGTATATATACATAGTAATTATTCTTATTGATATTTTGAGTTACAATCAGTGCGTGTTATTAATTGGCGTATCGGATGATGAGAGAATAGAAACAAAGTAATAACTCTCTTTAAACCTTAGGTTTTAATATCTTCATTTCTAAGTATTAATTATTAAGTGAATTAAGAGCTATTTAACTTTCTTTCATTCTTTTTTGGGTTAATAAATGGTGTGATTTTATAAATATTTTGATTAAATCAGAAGAAAAACAGATAAAACTGTTTTGAGATAAACCCCAATAATATAGCTTTATTATTGGGGTTATTTTGGGGGAATAATCGTTATCGTTTACGATGCTCAATCATCGTACCAATGATCATTAATGGCGTGTTTTCACTGCTAAGTGTTGGATAATCACTATTTAATGTCACAAGTTCAAAATCTAAAGCTCTTGCAATGCTAATAATTTGTGGAGCCATCTTCTATTGAAGCCCAAGATTGTTGTCTGATACCCGCTTTTCAGCTGCTTCAGTCTGAGTAAGCCCCAAGGCATCTCTTCTGGTTTTAACTCTATGTGCAAGATTCATGTTTCCTCCTATTAAAAATAATACAGATAAACCTGTTATTTAATACAGCTATACCTGTTAAATAATTTATATAAAAAAGATCAAATCAATAAATGATAATTTATAAGGGGTCATTTATAGGCTAATAAATATCGATGTGACTAGTTTTGTAGATTAATAATAACTATTTTTTATTGTTAGTGGTCTATTTTAAATAAGAATAGTTTTATTATTAATGATACCTAAAATATAAAATTCTGGTTTGATCTTTTTAAGCGCAAGGAGGTGTTGAATGTTATATGGAAATCATTAGATTTATATCAAATTATCATATGTCTGGTAAGTAATGTTTTTATAGGAATGAAAATATTCTATCTATATTAATTGAAGCGCTAATTATTTAAATGTTTATTTAAATAATATGGACGCCCTGTCTGTAAAATAAAGGAATATTATGAAACTTATTGATGGATTAAAAACAGAATTAAAAGGTTTCTTCAATGAAACCTCTGAAAATAACTATGTGAAGATTTTTGATACACCCCATGTATGGGGAATGCCATTTGGTAAAGAAATTATGCCGAAAGCGATAGAGCGTGAGGCTGAATTTGAACAAGCCATTACATCTATCTTAGATAACATGCTGTATCGCTGTGATATTTCATCTCTTAATGCCCCTGATGAAGAGTGGCGTAAAATTATTCTTGCTGCAATTGATAAATCTTTTTCTGAAAAGAAAGGGCGTAAAGAACGTACGCAAATTCGATTTTTATTTGCACAAACACCAACCGTTTTATTAAACGGTATTAAATACTATTTTAGTGGAACGCCTGAATATCTGGCATTGAAAAAAGATCTTATTGAATTGATTAAAGAGCGCGGGAAATATTGGGAATGTATTCCAGATATTTGGATTGGTCGCTTTTACCGTATTATTGATGGCTTAAAAGTCTCTTTAGAAAAAAAAGTACTACCAGAAGATTTTATTTCTGAATTAGATACTCGAATGACATGGAACCATACAAAAATTATTGCTGTTGATGGCAGTGAGGCTTTTGTTGGTGGTCATAATTTAAATATGGATCTATTTAAAAGCTATCCGCCAGTTCATGATGTTTCAGTTAAAGTTATTGGTGAGTCAGCACTTCATTCACAATTATTTTTAAATAATATGTGGGATGTAGGTGATGACTTAATTTCAAAAGAATACTTTGATAGTAAAAAAAATGAGTGGGTTGCTAAAAAAGCAAGTTATCGTATTGCCGACCCGTTAACGAAGAAAAGTATTCTAAAAGAAATTAAAAAAATAAACGAAGAAAACTTAGCTAAATCACCTGATGAAGGCTTTTTTAAAACAGACCGTATTTTATCAGTAGGAAAATATTGGCAAGGGGCTGATATGCGAGTTGATTATAAGAAAGGTTCCGAGAAAATGAAGGAATATCTTATAAAAAATGCTAAGAAAAAAATTCGTATGTCTCAACAAGATGTTGTGAGTGCATGGAAGAAAAAATGGAAAGATCACCCCGTCTGTCATTGGATTATTGATGCGTTATTAAAAAATCCAGAGCTAGAAGTTGAAATTGTAGTTTCACCATTAGATGCTGCTGCTGGTGCCAATGGCGACCAATATTCATTTGGCTCAGGTGCGCAAAGAACCTTTGAATTATTTAAATATTATCTGACTCATGATGTTGATACAGATGCCGTTATTCCTGATCCTGATAAAATTCGTGAATCAGCGTTGCGTCGTATTAAAATTGCGCCATTCTTTTTTACCGATAAAGTACCAAAAGCACTGCAAACGGAAGGTAAAACATATAAATGGCCAGATGCAGATGAATCATCTTATACCGCTACATTAAAAGAAGCACCACTGAGCGAAGATCCACCAAAACAAGGCGATATTGGGCACCCATTCTGGTCATTGGTTAATGCGAGTGGTATTTATCCTAAAGTTGCTCCTGCACCGGGGAACCATGCAAAAGTGACTATTATTGATGATGAATTGTATATTGTTGGTTCAGATAATATGTACCCAGGATATTTGTCAGAATTTAACTATCTTGTTGAAGGTGAAGAAGCCGTTAGCACCTTTATTAAAGAATATTGGGATAAATTGTGGCACTACTCCAAGCCTCATGCATTTAAACAAAAATAATTTCTGTATATTAATTTATCGTTATTCAAAGTGAAAATATAAAGGGGAGTTTATCCCCTTTATATCGTTAATAATAATTAATTTAGCTATTTTAGGTAATCTAACGGCCAGTGTTTGAAATAAATATGATTAGCTTGCCAGTCTACTTTTTCTGTATTGTTGCTTAATAAATGGCGAGCTACCGTAAAGGCAAATTCAAAACTCACACCTAATCCTTTTGCACTGATAAACTTTCCATCAACAACAACATCTTGATCAAGATAATGACCATCATCGTATTTATCTGCTAATTTATCGCCAGTACTGTAATTACGACCTTCAAGAAGATGATGTGCTGCTAATACTTTTGCTCCAGAAGAGCATAGCGCACAAATATATTTATCTTCAGTAATATGGCGTTTAATAAATTGAATAACTTGCTCGTTAGCGCATAAACGATCTGTGCCTTTAGGACCACCCGGCATCATGATTGCGTCATAGCTATGTGTTAGCTTTTCAGTTAATAGAAAATCAGCGCTGATTTTAGTTTCAAAATAAGTATTTAAGACCAAGCTATCCATGCAAGAAAGTACATCAACATGAATATCAAGACGGCGCATGATATCAATAAAAATAACGGCTTCACCTTCTTCAAATCCATCAGCTAATAAAACGGCAACTTGTTTCATTTTATTTATCCCTTATATGTTTTTAATAATGAGTGGATACTTTGAATATGATTAACAATGGTTTCTTTATCTTGTTTATCGATGGTATCTGCTGTAGCAATCCAGCTTCCTCCACAAGCAACAACTTGTGGAATAGCAAGATAATCACTCACGTTATTTAAACTAATGCCACCTGTAGGCATAAATTGCACTTGGGCGTAAGGTGACGCTAATGCTTTTAGCATTTTTACACCGCCAGAGGCTTCTGCAGGAAAGAATTTAAGTAAGGTTAAGCCTTTTTCAAGTGCGACCTCGATTTGGCTTGGATTGTTAATGCCCGGCACAATATCAATGCCGTTATTAAGGCAGTAATCAACGGTACTTGGGTTATAACCCGGAGAAATAACAAATCTTGCTCCAGCTTCTTTTGCCATATCTGCTTGTTGCGCAGTTAATACTGTTCCTGCACATAAAATAAGTTCAGGAAAGTGTTCATGCATTAGTTTTATGGCTTTGGCTGCTGCTGGTGTACGAAAGGTAATTTCAGCAACAGGTAGTTGATTTTGGGTTAGAATTTCACCCAGCCAGATTGCATCTTCAGCGCGATTAATTTGGATCACGGGGATCACTTTCAGTGATGAAAGAGTATCAACAATTGACTGTGTCATGGTTATCCTTGATTAGTGTGTAGAATGAATCTGTAATTTCATGAGGAATGATGGCGCCATGGTGTTGAATGACAAGCCCAGCTAAGGTATTTCCCCATAAACAGCAAGTCGATAGGCTTTGATTTTGCAGCCAAGCTGCAATAAAAGCTGCATTAAAAGAGTCACCTGCGGCGGTAGTATCAATAACAGAATCAATAGGTTTGGGAGAAACATAGCCTGTATTGTTGCCGTCAGACCAGTAAGCGCCTTTAGCTCCCAATTTGACAATGACGTTCTGATTACCCCATTGATGAAGGCGTTGTACAATACTTTGTTCTGTCAACGCGGGTTGTTGCCAAAGTATTTTCTCATCATCACCTGTGACTAAAGCAATATCGCTAATGTGATACAGTTTCTCGAACCACTCTTGTGCATGAGGTATTGAATCCCATAAACGTGGTCGATAATTAGAATCGACAATGAGCGTCATTCCACGCTGTTTAAGCTGCGCTAATAAGGTGAGTAAAGCGATTTTTCCTTCATGGGTTAAAATAGCAAGAGAAATACCGCTTAGATAAATGACGCTATCATCAGGAAGCGCATCGAAACTGTCTAAAAAACGCTTATCGGTCGCAATATAACGAGCGGCAGCATCACTTCGCCAATAATGGAAACTGCGCTCACCATGAGCATCAATTTCAATAGCATATAAACCGGGAAGTTTTTCGGGAATAGTAATAACAGATTGGCAGTCGATCCCCTCATTTTCCCATGCTTTCTGCATTAAGGCACTGTAAGTATCAGTGCCTAATCCTGTCATATAAAGCGGATGTAATGAAGGCGAGAGTCGCGATAAATAGAGTGCGGTATTTAGTGTATCGCCACCAAAACGTTGTTGTTGTGGTAAGAAAGGTTGACCACTCAGCTCTATCATACATTCGCCAATAATGGCGACAGTTTTATTGGTTTTCACAGTTTTCCATCACTTTTACAGACACGAATTTTATCTGCAACCACAGCTTTCATTGCGGCTTTGCCTGGTACAAGGTAATGACGAGGATCACTTGCATCAGGGTTATCTAAAAAGTATTGTTTGATAGCGTTAGAGAAAGCAATTTTCAGTTCGGTTGCAACGTTAACTTTGCAAATACCTAAATCAATACAACGGCGTACATCGGCATCAGGAATACCCGATGCGCCATGAAGAACTAAAGGAATGTCAGTCTTTTGACGAATAATAGCTAAACGATCAAAATCAAGATGTGGTTCATGTTTGTACATGCCATGCGCGGTACCAATTGCAACCGCTAATGAATCAATACCCGTTGCTTTGATAAATTGTACCGCTGAATCAGGATCGGTGAAAAGCGCATCTTTAGCATCTACGACTAAGTCATCTTCTTGCCCACCTAAACGACCTAATTCAGCTTCAACAGTGCAATCCCAATGATGGCAGAAATTAACAACTTCTTTGACGATGCGAATGTTTTCTTCAAAATGAAAATGAGAGGCATCAATCATGGCAGATCGCACACCAGAAATGACTTTATGACAAATATCAGGAATATCTTCATGGTGATCTAAATGTAGGGCTACAGGGATACGATATTGTTCTGCGGCCTGCTGACAAATAGAGATCAAATAATCACTACCTGCATAAGCAAACGTGCTTGGTGTACCCGCTAAGATCACAGGAGATGCCATCTCAGCGGCTGTTTCCATCACAACTTGAATGGTTTCCAAGTTATGAATATTAAAAGCAGGCACAGCATAATTTTCACGCTGTGCTTTATTGAGCATATTACGAGTAGAAACCAGATACATGTTTGCCTCTCATCTTTCGTTTAATTACGAATCATAATAAACGAAAGAAATAGAAAGGTAAAAGATCTAAATCACATTTTTATTGCCTTCGCACTGAAAGCAAATGAAAGGTGATTAGAAAAAATGTGACATTTTAGAGCTATAACTGGTGATCCCTTTGCGTAATAAATTATTTTTCGGTCGCCTAGACTGTCCTATCACGGTTTCAGCGATTTTTTGTGCTAAGGTCTGTTTTTCTAAACGGCGGGTTAATGGTGTTTGCTGAGTGGTATAATCTTCGCAAAAAATAACGTTTACCTCTTGTGTTGCTTTCACTCCAGTCACTAAGGCTTGAATAGCAGGAATTTCGAAACGAAAGTTATCTTTTTCGATTGGTAATGGAAGTGAAGGGGTTTGCCATAAATTGATACGATCAGCACAATACAGCGCGATAATCACGGCACGTAATGACCAAAAGCTACTGGCAGGTCCACTGTAGTTATCAACCAAACGAGGATCGTGAGTAAATAAACCTTGAGTGGGAGCGCCATTTTTTAATGCACCTTGAGAAATAAAATAACGTAAACTGCTTTCAAAAGCGCGTTTTGCCTCGCCTATTTTTACTGAAGGACAATGTAAATCGACACCTGCTAATAATGGAGCAGAAACCGCAAGGCGATAACAGGCACTTCGACCAAAGAAAGGAATACCTTTTGGCGTCATAAAATAAAGGTAATGTTGATTAAAGGTATTAAGTGATTGAGTAATAAATGTTGTATCAAATTGAGGATCAATTTGCGTTAACCAATACAATGAATAGTAAAAACCCCACGCATTGTAGTAATCATAATTACCTTTTGCTCCATCTCGAAACCATCCATCACCCACATAAAACTCTTTTAATCGTTCATAGCGCCAATGGGCAATCGTATCTTTCCCTGTGAGTGCTTTAATGACAAATTGGACGGTAAGCGGGAAAAAGTGCCAGTTATTATCAACAATTTCACAGTGATTAACTTGTTCGAACCAAGTCATAATTTGTTGTTGTATTGCGGGTGTTAATGTATCCCACACCCATTCACGGCTTATCCAAAGCGTGAGCGCTAAATCAGATGCTTCACAAATTCGTTGATCGTAATCTTCAAGTTTCCCCCAATATCCTTTATGCAGTGGATCAGTACCATGAATAAAGCTTTGCTTGATGATTAAAGGTAAGTTGAAAGTTTGATGATTTAATCCCATCAACGTACTTTTTTTGCTACTCACTATCCATGTTGCAAGTAGAGGAAGTACCCTGCTAACACCTTCAAGAGCATCCGTTCTTGCCGTTTGTTGCCCCGGGCTTCCGGGATAATAAGCATGAGAGTAACCCCAGACTTGGTAATGATGAAAAGCCTGTGTGACATACTGTGTCAGCATTTCACATAAAGAGAAAAGCGACTGACTTTCATCATTAAAAAAGTCAGTGATCGTTTTATCATAGCGACGATAAGCGGATTTTCTGACTAATCGTCGAATGATATTTTCCTTAAATAAGCGTTGGTAGATTTCTACGTTTGGGTGCTCATAAGGGAGTTTTGGACGTGCTGAAGATGCAATTTCAATAGCCATTTTCGTATCTCAGAAAAAAAGACGCATCCTTGCGAAACAAAACGGAAGTTGAATATTAAGGTTTTGCAGAATCTACGAGTATTTGATAGTGATCTTGTCCCCAAATAACGGGCTTTGGCTTATCTTTGATCCACTGGTAATACGCATTTTTTAGCTCTGTCACTTTTTGTGGATTTTGTTTAGCAAGATCGATTGATTCAGCCGGATCTTTTTTATCGTTAAAAAGTTGAGGCTGATTTTTTCCATCATCATAAAAATAGAGCGCCCATTCTCCGTCACGTACAGCCCAAGCACCTTTAGAGAGTTTTTCTAAATTAGGATTTGTAGGCGGTGTTTTACGTTGATAGGTTATCCATTGGTGATATCCATGCCAAAACTCTTGATTTTCTTCACTGTAATGTTTAGTGCCGGGTCCTGCCCAATAAAGATAGTTGTGAGGGGATTTTGTTGTTTCACCTTTAAGTAAAGGCATGATGTTTTTCCCTTCAACATTTAGATTGTCAGGGATCGCAATACCTGCTGTTTGTAGTGCAGTCGGTAAAATATCAAGTGCGGAGATCATCTCATCACTTTTTGTTCCGGCTGGAATAGTGCCGGGTTGATAAGCAATAAAAGGTACTCTAACGCCACCATTAAACATTTGCCCTTTAAAGCCTCTATCCATCGCATTCATTGGCATTGGTGACTCATTAACAGCGCCATTATCCGATAAGAAAAAGATCAGTGTATTTTCTAACTCGCCGTTTTCTTTTAATTTCGCAATAATTTGACCTATGCCTTCATCGGCAGCATTTAATGCCGCAAAATATTTATTTGCTTCAACATTACCGGTATCGAATTTCTCCATATATTTAGCGGGCGAAGCTTGTTCTAGCGGGATATGAGGAACGCTGTAAGAAAGATTAATAAAGAATGGTTTATCTTTATGCTCATCAATAAATTTTAATGTCTCATCGGTTAAAAGATGTGTGGTATAGCCTGGTGCAGGAACATTGACACCATTACGCCAAAATGCAGGTGAGTTCCATAAAGCCACACCCGATGCGTAATAGCTAAAGTCATAGTCGAAACCTCGTTCATGAGGGGCATAACCCGCTTCCGGCGTTGAGATCATATTATCGTGATAATCGCGGGTTTGCTTACTTTCATTAATTTTCGGTTTGCGGATCACTTTTGCATTATGCCATTTACCGATACTGGCGGTGGCATAGCCATTTTCTTGGAAAAGTGAGGGTAATAGTTTGATATCTTGTGGAATACCTAAAATAGCATCGTCATTACTGTAAGTACCAAAGCTTGCGGGAGAGCGCCCAGTAAAGATACCCGCTCGAGAAGGACCACAAACAGGGTGCGCAACAAATGCATTAGTCATTTTTGCGCCATTTGCCGCCATATTGCTGACATTAGGCATGGCAATGCGAGCCGCTTCGACCATTTTATTGATATCACCTTCATAACGAGGAGGTGTCGGTCTTTGTGCTAATGCATCAACATCTAAGGTATCAAGCACAAAATCGAGTTGTCCTGTGCCTAAATCATCCATCACTATCAGTAAAATATTCGGTTTTTCAGGTGTTCCACCGGCATTGACAGATATTGGAGCGCTTAAACATGATGTGGCAATTAGCCCAGCGAGTAAGCTTTTTTTAACAGAAAGTAAGGTCACGAATTGTCTCCAGAATAAACAAGATAAAATAAAAAATAGGGCTACTTTATGTAATTTTTTTTCATTGCAGGAAGTGCATCGCTGGCGAGACCTCCTCGTGAAATAGCTTGCTGCATCAACTGCATACCTATCGCTGTATGATGAAATATTTGTTTATAAGAGCGACACAAGTAGTTATGACGATGTTTTTCACCTTCAATAGCAATAATGCGATGTTTAGGGCAACCGCCATAACATAAGCTTTGTACTTCACACTGTTTACAAAGACTTGTTTGTTTATCGTATTTATTTTGACCAAATCGCTGTTGCTGTTTTGATGTTACTAAGTGAGCAAGGCTATTTTGATGGATATTGCCTAAATTATTGGCGGGATAAACATAGTGATCACAAGAATAAACGTCACCATTTGCTTCGATAATTAACGCCTGACCACAGGTTTTTGATTGAATACATGTTGATGCGGGATATCCCATCCATGTACCTAATAAGCTATCAAATAAACGGATATATACCTTTCCAATATCACCTTGGCGTATCCATTCATTAAATATTTCGGTCATAAATTGTCCGTAGCCTTCAGCCGGAACAGAAAATGGCGCTAATTGTGCATTGGGACCCGGAGCATAATGTCCCCCATGAGTATGAGGAAAGCGTCTATCGACTTCGACAATGGGAATAAATTGAAAGAAGGTTGAACCTAATTCTTTTAAGGCTTGGTAGGTTTCTTTTCCTTTATTCCAGTTTTGGTCATTAACGACAGTGAGTGTATTAAATTCAACACCATATTCATTGAGTAGCTTAATCGCGCGCTTTACTCGTTCAAAAGTAGGGCTGCCATTGACCGAAATACGATATTTATCGTGAACCGCTTCAATACCATCAATTGAAACGCCTAATAGAAAGTGGTTATCAGCAAAAAATTGCGCCCATTGGCGATTAATAGCGATTGCATTGGTTTGTACGCTATTTGTAATTGTTTTGCCGTTAGAAAATTGCTTTTGATATTTGACGACTTGCTCAAAGAAGGCTAATCCTGCAAGTGTTGGCTCGCCACCTTGCCAAGAAAAATCAACCTGATCGCCACTGTGTGATTGAATATAGTCTTTAATATAACGACGAAGGACACCATCAGGCATGACGGTATGACCTGTCTTTTTTTCTTCATCTGGAAAAATATTTTCTTTTTCCAGATAAAAGCAGTATTCACACTTAATATTACAGTGGTAGCTTGTGGGTTTTGCCATCATATGAAAATAAGCAGGTTGATTTAATGCCATTCGTCATTTCCTGAGTTTCTTTTTTATCCTGTAACATTACGTAAAATTTATCAAAACAAAAGAGATTAAAATCACAAATACGAAATATCGAAAGTAAATGAAAGTTATTTTCGAAAGATGAGAACCTAAATTCTCGATTAAAATACTTTCGATTCGATACTATTTCATATTTTATTGACTATTTGAGCTATTTATTTTGATTTGTTTTTCGAAAAGAAATGCATGATGTGGAGTTTTAAGCTGTTTTTTGTGGGGTTATATAAGATTAAATCAATATTATTGTGTTTTATCTAGTTATATATGGTGTAATCATAAGTATAACGTTGCGTTATATCATTTTATTTATTGGAAACTGGTGGCCTCAAGGCTATGATTGAAGCTACACGAAAATAATCGTAAGCAATCGATAGTGATTCGAAACTTTGTGAAAGAGATCAAAAGTTTTGTTTTTTTGCATTGTCGGTAAAAATTGGCGTAGTAAACTACATTCGAAACCAATCGAAAGAAAGTCTTTTGGTTTCGTAAGGAGACGAAAGTGAAAGCGGCAGTTGAGAGGCGTATGGAAATCCTCGATATGGTAAACCAACAAGGTAAAGCCAGAGTCGAAGATCTCGCTGAATTATTTAAAGTCTCAAGTGTCACTATCCGCAGCGATCTAAGCTTTCTTGAGAAAAATGGTTATATCGTTCGCTCTCATGGTGCAGCAATTCCTAATACGGGATTTATTGCCGAATTGAGTATCCACGAAAAACGTGGGCAAAACGCGGGCATTAAAACATTAATCGGGAAAGCTGCCGCAACGCTGATAAAGGATGGAGACACCGTCATTCTTGACTCGGGGACAACTACTCGCGAAATAGCGACACATTTAAAGTCGCGCGAAAATGTAGTGGTCATGACTAACGGTCTGGATGTCGCAATGGAGTTAGCAAATACCTCAGGTGTGGAAGTATTAATGACCGGTGGTGTATTGCGAAAAAGTGCGTTGTCTTTTTCAGGCTCACAAGCTGAAAATAGCCTTAGAAATTATCGGTTTGATAAGGTGTTTCTAGGTGTTGACGGATTCGATTTACGTGTTGGCATCACCACACACAATGAACAGGAAGCCAGTCTTAACCGTTTAATGTGTGATATCTCAGAAACGATTATTGCGGTTGCAGATTCTACGAAATTCAGTAAACGCAGCTGTCATATGATCAGAGAATTTGGTGATATTGATATACTAGTGACCGATTCAGGTATTCCTGAGGAGTATATTCAGGAACTGAAAGAGCACAAAATCGAAGTGATTATCGTTGACGATAAGGCATCGTAATTTGCTAACTCCATTAGCAACACCGCCGGTGTTGATTATGGAGTTAGTATTTAATGCATCCTTTAGAAAAGATTGTTCAGCAACACAAATCAGGCAAACAGAATGGTATTTATTCTGTTTGTTCTGCCCATCCTTTAGTAATAGAAGCAGCTCTATTACAAGCGCTGGATAATGATTCCTTTCTGCTAATTGAAGCCACCTCTAATCAGGTTGATCAGTTTGGTGGTTATACGGGAATGACCCCCGCTGACTTCTACCAATATGTTATTGAACAGGCTGAAAATGTAGGTTTTCCAATCGAGAAACTTATTCTTGGTGGCGACCATTTAGGGCCTAATCGTTGGCAGCATCTTAACGCTGAAGAAGCGATGGCAAATGCAGATGTGTTGATTGCACATTATGTTGCCGCAGGCTTTAAGAAAATCCATCTTGATTGCAGTATGTCTTGTGCTGATGATCCTATTCCTTTAACGGATGAAATTGTGGCCTCTCGCGCAGCACGTCTTGCGGTGATTGCCGAAAACACAGCAAAAGAAACATTTGGTTCTAGCGATATTGTTTATGTTGTTGGTACAGAAGTGCCCGTTCCGGGCGGTGCTGCCGAAGAACTTGATACTGTTGAAGTCACTTCACCAGACGCAGCGCGTAAAACATTAGAGTGCCACCGCCAAGCTTTTCAAAAGGCGGGTGTTTCTGACTGTTGGGAGCGCGTGATTGGTTTAGTGGTTCAACCCGGTGTTGAGTTTGATCACACAGGTATCATTGATTACCAACCTGAAAAAGCACAGGCATTAAGCCAAGTGGTGAACGATTATTCTCATGTTGTTTTTGAAGCGCACTCTACGGACTACCAAACCAAAGAGGCTTATAAACAATTAGTTCATGACCATTTTGCCATTTTAAAAGTCGGACCTGCCTTAACTTTTGCTATGCGTGAAGGTTTATACGCTCTCTGCTCGATTGAAGAAACATTATTCCCTCAAGAGCAGTGCTCTAAATTGCGTGAAAAAATGGAACAATTGATGTGCCGAGAGCCAGGATTTTGGCAAAAATACTATCACGGTGATGAACGCCAACAGGCCTTTGCTCGAGTCTATAGTTTTAGTGATCGCATTCGTTATTATTGGCCTAATGCTGAAATTAATGCCGCCATCGACACACTAATGGATAACTTATCCGTTAAACCTATTCCATTACCTTTATTAAGCCAATATCTGCCTTATCAATTTACCCAATTTAGAGAAGGCATGATTGACGGATCACCTGAATCTTTTGTTATTGCGAAAATTCGTGATGTGTTATCGGTTTATGCCGATGCTTGCTATGTCTATTAATTGAGGGAAAACATGGAATATTTAAGTTATCAGACCGCTCAATTAGAGCAACTGAATGCATTTTGGACTGCGAAAGAAATTGAGCAACAACCAGAATGTTGGAAAAAAACATGGCAGTCAGTGAAAGAGAAACGTGCTGATATTAGCGCTTTTTTAAATAAAGCACTCGCAGTACCTCATGCGCGAATTATTTTAACTGGCGCGGGCACCTCTGCATTTGCTGGAAAAGCATTGGCCCCTATTTTAAGTGGGCATACAAAACGTCGAGTAGATGCGATTGCAACAACTGATTTGGTGGCTGATCCACAAGAATATTTAGCGGAAGACATTCCTACGTTATTAATCTCTTTTGCACGTTCAGGTAACAGCCCAGAAAGTGTGGCGGCGTTAGATGTTGCGACTGAATGCCTATCACAGTGTTACCACTTAGTACTGACGTGTAATCCGAATGGCAAGCTTTATGAATATTGCCAAAACAACCATAGTGCATTGGCATTATTGATGCCAGAAGAATCAAACGACCGCTCTTTAGCGATGACCTCTAGCTTTTCATCCATGATGATGGCCGCTGTGACCATTTTTTTAGGTGATAACGTTTTTAGTGACTCCATCGCGCCATTCTTTAGTAATTATAAAGCGCAGTTTGATAAAGCAAATCAAATTATCCGCGAAAAATATGCCGGTAAATTTAAACGGGTTATTTACTTAGGAAGTGGTGGACTACAAGGATTAGCGCAAGAAGCAGCTTTAAAAATGTTAGAGCTAACTGCGGGTAAGGTTGTTGCTAATTTTGATACGCCATTAGGTTTTCGACATGGCCCTAAGTCTATCGTAAATAAAGAAACTTTAGTGGTGATGTTTTTCTCTAATGATCCTTATACGCGTCAATATGAGACTGACTTATTACGAGAGGTTATTCACGATAATGCATCAGGCAAGGTGATCGCGATCACCGCACGAAATGATAACGCTTTCTCAAAAGAGAGTTTTGTTTATATTCCTGCGCTAGAGAACTGTTCTGATGTGGCGCTATTGTTCCCTTACTTGATGTTGGCGCAATCATTCGCATTTCACAGTTCCATTGCACTAGGGAATACGCCTGATAACCCGTCTCCGACAGGAGAAATCAACCGTGTTGTACAAGGCGTCACAATTTATCCGTTCTCACTTAAAACAGAAGACACACAGTCTGCTTTAAATTAATAAAATATAATAAGAGAGCTAATCATGAACACACCGAATATTGTCTGGACCCGCATTGATGAACGTTTACTCCATGGTCAAATCCGCATTACATGGGGTAAACATACTGAAGCAAACCTGATTTTAGTGGCTAATGATGACGCAGCAGAAGGCCCCAATGCCGCATTTATGCAAGCTGGAATGAAGGCATCCGCTGGTGGTGAATATGCTGTTCGCTTCTTCTCTATTCAAAAAACCATTGATGTTATTAGTAAAGCATCTCCTCGTCAGAAAATTTTTGTTTTGTGTAATAACCCGACAGATGTTGCCCGTTTAGTCGAAGGGGGCGTGCCTATTACGCATTGTAATGTTGGCAATATGCATTTTCATGAAGGGAAACGCCAAATCGCGAAAACCGTGTCAGTCAATGAAATAGACATTGATGCATTTAAACGGCTCGTTGCAAATGGTGTGACTTGCACAATTCAAAATACCCCCGATCAGACACCTGTTGATGTGTTAGCACTCGCATCAGCCTGATAATTTCCTGAACAAAAAACCTGCATTAGCAGGTTTGAGGATTATTTATGATTTTTGAAGCTTCTTTAGTGGCTTTATGGGCCTTCTTTTGCGGTATAGACAAGTATGACGTTGCATTAAATATTCACCGACCATTAATCACAGGACCTGTTGTGGGTCTGATTATGGGGGATATGCAGGTTGGATTGATTGCAGGTGCAACCTTAGAACTTGCATGGTTAGGGCTTGTTCCTAATGCTGGCGCGCAACCACCTGATGTGACATTAGGGACGATCGCCGCGGTTGCTTTTGCTGTAATGACAAACCAATCACCAGAAGTTGCAATGGGAATTGGGATGCCTATTGCTGTGTTAATGCAAATGCTCGTGATTGGTTTCTTTGCTGTGACCGCTTTCACCATGGGAAAAGCAGATAGATACGCAGAAAGAGCCGATGCAGCAGGTGTTTCGCGGCTACTGATCATCACGATTACGGTGCGTTCATTACTCTATGCTTTGGTTGCTTTTGTGACGGTTTATTTCGGTGAACATGCCGCTCAATGGATTGATGAAAATACACCAAAAGTCTTACTCGAAGGCTTAGGAATTGGCGCGAAAATGGTTCCTGCAATTGGTTTCGCCATGTTGCTAAAAATCATGTGGTCAAAAGAAGTGGCGGGTGTGTTCTTTATTGGCTTCGTGATGACGACTTATCTAAAACTTCCAATTATGGCGGTTGCTATTTTAGGCGCATCAGCCGCAGCACTTTACTTCTTCTTTAGTGGTAATAACAAAAATTCAAGTCAGCAGAATGAGGATTTCGAAGATGGTATCTGATAACAGCACCGCATTGAAAACGCAGGATAAACCAGAAACGGGTTCTTTGATTGATGGCATTGATGAATACCAAGATACCACTGTCAGAAAAGTTATCACTAAGGGCGATCTCTGGAAGTGTGCGTTCCGCGGCTTGTTTATGGAAGGTAACTTCAACTTTGAACGTATGCAAGGTGGTGGATTTGCGTTCTCAATTATTCCAGCATTGAAAAAAATCCACGGAAATAATAAGCGTGACTATGCAACATCATTAAAAAATCATCTGCAGTTTTTTAATGCAAGTCCAAAGCTGTTTACCTTCCTATTAGGAACAGCTGTTGCAATGGAAGAAAACAAAGAGAAGCCTTCCACAGTTAACGTAATGAAAGTAGCAGGCATGGGGCCGACTGGGGGCATTGGTGATGCTATCGACCATATGACTTTAATGCCTCTGACATTAGCATTAGGTGCTTCTATTGCAATGGAAGGATCAATTGCAGGGCCTTTTGTTTTCTTCTTTTTATACCAAATTGTGCACTTTTTAGTGTATTTCGGGCTGATGTTTATGGGCTATCGCGCAGGTACGGCGGCAATGGTCAATATGAGCGATGCCACTGAAAAACTGGCTAAAGCCGCCAACATTATGGGGATCTTTGTCATCGGTGCGCTCTCCGCGACCTTTATCAAGGTGCAAACCACCGCCTCGCTAGAGCTGGGAGGTAAGGTGGTTGAATTGCAAACCGCGCTCTTTGACAAAATTATGCCGAATTTACTGCCTCTGTGCTTAGTTTTCCTGATGTACAAAATGGTTAAAAGCACCGGTTTTTGGGGTAAGCCTCCGGTATTGATTTTCTCAACCTTAGCCTTTGGCGTTATCGGTCACGTATTAGGATTCTTATAACAGAGAGCCTTTTTCACCGTCGTTATTGTCAGTCGAAATACATTATTAACTTGCTATAAACGGGCAGGAGAGCCTTCTGCTGCCCGCAAGGAGTCACTCATGATAGGTCTTATTGTTTCTGGACATCTTAATTTTGCCTCAGGCATGGCTTCTGCTGTAAAGGCTATTGCAGGCGAACAAGACGATATCGCGTTTATCGATTTTGTTGAGTCAATCTCTCCTGATGAGCTTGAAGAAAAAATGCGTGAAGCGATCGATTCAATGTCATGTCAGCAATATCTCTTTTTAACGGATTTACCCGGTGGAACCCCTTGTAATCGTGCAATGGCAATTATGATGCAAAATCCGGCTGTTGAAGTGTTAGCGGGTGTAAATCTACCAATGATTGTGAATGCGGCTTTTGAACGAGAAGGATGTTCAACCTCGGAACTCGTGCAAACGCTGCGTGAAATTGGTCAAGACAGTATTCAAGATATTCGCGAGCAATTGGCCCAAATAGACAGCAATGATGCTGAAGAAGAAGACGGCTTATGAATCAACGATACGCTATTTTGGCAGATAGAACTTTTACGCCAGAAGGTATTCGCTATCTCAACTATGTCTGTGTTGAGGGCGAAAATATTGAGTCTATCACCACGCAAGCGCCAACAGATTGCCCCATCATTCGTCTAAAAGGGAAATCATTATTACCCGGTTTTGTGGATATTCATATTCATGGACGTGAAGGCGCTGATGTAATGGATGCCACTCAACAAGGGTTACAAACCATTGCGGATGCACTTGTGAAAACAGGCGTAGTTGCATGGGTTGGTACAACAGTAACAGCGCCTATGAATGATATTCGCCAAGCATTATCACAAGTACGGGCGTTCTTATCAACGCCACAAACATCAGGGGCATCATTACTTGGCAGTTTTTTAGAGGGACCTTATTTTACAGAGCGCCATAGAGGCTCTCACCCCGTGAAATATCTCAAAGCACCAACAATTTCAGAGCTAGAAACATTACTCGAAAGTGCGGGAGATACCCTATTGCGTGTTGCTGTTGCTCCTGAAGCAGAAGGCTCTATGGAGGCGATTGATTGGTTGGTCAAGCGAGGTATTAAGCCAAGTGTGGCGCATACCGCGGCGACTTATGAGCAAACTTCAGATGCATTTTTGCATGGTGCTGATTGTGGCGTGCATTTATATAACGGAATGACAGGGCTTCACCATCGAGAGCCAGGATGTTGTGGTGCAGTGCTGTATCACAATGTATTGGCTGAACTTATTGCTGATGGCATTCATGTACATCCAGTCATGATGCAATTGGCGTATCGCATGAAAGGATATCAACAGCTCGCCTTAATTACTGATTGTATGCGTGCAGGCGGTTTGCCTGATGGTGATTACACACTGGGCGCACAAACAGTCAGTGTGATTCAGGGGCAGGCAAAAACCGCAGACGGCTCTTTGGCGGGAAGCACTTGTAGCCTAGATAGCGCATTGCGAAATATGGTGCAACTAGCGCATGTACCTGAATGGGAAGCGGTACAAATGGCGAGTGCAATTCCTGCCGAATATCTCGGTATCGGCGATCAATTGGGTTATATCAAAGCGGGGCGACAAGCCAGCTTTGCTGTGGTGGATGAGCGTTTTCATCTCACCGATACATTCATCAGAGGAAATCATATTTACTCTGTATCCAGGGAAAATGCATAGCCTTTGGGCTTATGCTCCCATCAGTAAAAATGAGGTATTTATAATGGAAATTCGTCAGCCAATTCATAGTGAACACGCTAAAAGGCTTGATACAGAAGGGCTTCGTAAGGAGTTCCTGATTGAGAACCTATTCTGTGAAGGGGAAATGAATCTCACTTATAGCCATATAGATCGTATTATTGTTGGCGGTATTGTTCCTACAACACAACCTTTAGCATTAATGGCGGGTAAAGCATTAGGCGTTGATTTCTTTTTGGAAAGACGTGAATTAGGTGCCATTAATATTGGTGGTGCAGGTAAAGTAATCGTTGATGGAGAAGTGTTTGAGATTGCTCCTCGTGAAGCCATTTATATCGGAATGGGCGCTAAATCTGTTGAGTTCACCAGTGATTCTGTAGAAACGCCAGCGCGTTTTTATATGAATTGTGCGCCTGCTCATCATACTTATCCAACGCGTAAAATTACGCAACAACAAGCTTCGCCAGAAAAAATTGGTAATGTAGAAAACTGCAACGTTCGTACTATCTATAAATTCTTACACCCTTCAGTTCTACCAACATGTCAATTATCAATGGGTATGACCGTTCTGGAGCCAGGTAGTTTATGGAATACCATGCCATGCCATACCCATGAACGCCGTATGGAAGTTTATCTCTATTTTGATATGAAAGATGACAATGTCGTTTTCCATTATATGGGAGAGCCAACAGAAACCCGTCATTTAGTGGTCCGTAATGAACAAGCGGTGATTAGCCCTAGTTGGTCAATCCATTCGGGTGTGGGGTCTGCATCTTATACCTTTATTTGGGGAATGGTCGGTGAAAATCAGGTATTCCACGATATGGATCATGTCGCAATGAAAGATCTGAAATAGCTACTACTGAAGTAACTATTACTGAAATAACTACGAATAGTCACATTTTTCTTACCCTACAGATAAAAAAGATGTGGCCATAAGGTCACATCTGAGAGGTTACTGATATGAATTTATTTGATTTAAGTGGCAAAGTTGCCATTGTGACGGGTTGTAATACAGGGCTAGGTCAAGGGATGGCCGTTGGTTTAGCGCAAGCTGGGGCTGATATTGTAGGCGTCGGTATTCAAGATGCACCCGAAACACGTCAGCAAGTCGAAGCCTTGGGGCGTCGTTTTCATTACATTACGCAAAATTTAATGAAACAAGATGGATTACAAGCGCTGGTGGATGAAGCCGTTTCTGTTATGGGGCGTATTGATATTTTAGTGAATAATGCAGGTATTATTCGTCGAGAAGATCTTTTGGAATTTAGTGAAAAAGATTGGGATGATGTTATCGATATTAACCAGAAAACACTGTTTTTCTTATCACAAAAAGTTGCTCGCCAATTTGTGAAACAAGGAGAGGGCGGCAAAATCATTAATATTGCCTCTATGCTCTCTTATCAAGGTGGTATTCGTGTGCCTTCTTACACAGCAAGTAAATCTGCGGTGATGGGGTTAACTCGTGCGTTAGCGACTGAATTATCTCAATATAATATTAATGTAAATGCGATTGCTCCAGGCTATATGGCAACAGATAACACGGCTGCTTTACGTGCTGATGATGCACGTAATGCCGCTATTTTAGAACGTATTCCTGCTGGACGTTGGGGAACCCCTGAAGATGTTGCAGGTCCTGCGATTTTCTTAGCCTCTAAAGCCAGTGATTATGTTAATGGATACACAATTGCAGTTGATGGTGGTTGGTTAGCTCGTTAATTTCATGGAGAAATAGGATGGAACATGCTAATGCAGAGGCTTTGCAAAAAGATATCGTATTGCAAAATATGAAGCGAGTGTATCGTTACCAATCGGCTAACCAAGTTCGCAGTGTTCTCCGCCGTAGTGGTAAAACCCGTTTTATAAAGGATACGGATTGGGAGCGCGGTGTTTTATGGAGTTGCGTAAGTGCTGCATGGCAGGCAACGCAAGACGAAGAGTATCTTAATGGTGTGTTGAATTATACGTTGCATACAGGGTTTAGAACTGGGCCTAATGCTCGTTTTGCGGACGATCATGTTTGTGTACAAGCTTACCTTGCAGTAAGCCCGCTTTTTGAACAATCTGAAATTCTTGAGCCAACCATTAAAGCATTTGACATCATGCTTGATGATCCTAAGCAGGGTCGTGAGGACTGGTGGTGGTGTGATGCTCTCTTTATGGCACCGCCTGGTTTTGCTGCTTTGGCTGAAATTACCAATGAACGGCGTTATTTGGATTACATGCACACGGCTTATTGGGATGCGATTGACCATTTGCGTGATCCTGAAACTAAGTTAATTTACCGCGATCATCGCTATATTCCTGATGGTCAAGGAAATGAAATGCGTGAAGCTAACGGTGAAAAAGTATTCTGGAGCCGTGGTATTGGTTGGGTTTTAGCTTCTGTTCCTCGTATTCTTCAATATATGCCTGATGATTATCATGGACGTGAACGTTATATTGCACTGTTTAAAGAATTAGCGACATCCATATTAGATTATCAACATAAAGATGGTTTTTGGCGAACCAGTTTACTCGATCCTAATAATTTTCCTGCACCAGAAAGTTCAGCAACAGCGCTATTCTGTTATGGGCTTGCATGGGGAATTAATCAGGGAATATTAGAGAAAGAGGTGTATTTCCCTGCATTAAACAGAGCATGGTCAGCATTACAAACCTGTATTCATGATAATGGCATGATAGGTTGGGTTCAACTTCCAGCATTTAACCCTCGTGAAGTGAAGTTCGAACATAATATGGATTATGGTGCGGGTGCTTATTTATTAGCAGGAAGTGAAGTTTTAAATCTTTTATAAAATTGCTAGAACTTTGATATTGACGCTTTGTTATTTTTCTTGCGCTTTATATGCCTTTCACGCAATATTTTCCTATCTAGGATGCCGACTAAAATAGGGGTCGGCTTTTTTATATTTAATATAATAATAAGAGGTAACAGCAATCTGTTACCTCTTATTGTAAATTAGGGTGCTTAGATAAACATACAATCATTGAAAAAGGAAACTGTGGGGGAATTATCCCCCACAAGATTAATATAAACTAAAAGATATATTAACCTGAATCATTAAATATCCATTATTGGGTATGAATAAACAAAAAATGTACTCTCCAATAATACGTTACTGGGGATTATCATAGTGACGATTATTAGCCCGATTAAAGAATATTTCTTCATTTCCTCTTGCACTCCGATAAAAATGGAGGCAGAATCAAATTGTCTTTGTTTGAGTCGGCCTCGGTTAATGTTAAATAACATAATCGGGGCTTTTCTCTTTCTGGCTTTTGCAAAATGCTTGAACCAGATTGATCCAAGCACCCGCACAGAGAATAACAAAATATTTAGTTGAGACAACACATTTATTATCAATAATAAATTATTCGATTTGTTTTTGTTATTTTAAATAAATAATTGATTCGTTAATTTGAGTTCTCAATAAAATAAGAGGTAACAGTGATCTGTTACCTCTTATTGTAAATTAGGGTGCTTAGATAAACACACAATCATTGAAAAAGGAAACTGTGGGGGAAATTATCCCCCACAAGATTAATATAAATTAAAAGATATATTAACCTGAATCATTAAATATCCATTATTGGGTATGAATAAACAAAAAATGTACTCTCCAATAATACGTTACTGGGGATTATCATAGTGACGATCATTAGCCCGATTAAAGAATATTTCTTCATTTCCTCTTGCACTCCGATAAAAATGGAGGCAGAATCAAATTGTGTGTATTTGAGTCGGCCTCGGTTAATGTTAAATAACATAATCGGGGCTTTTCTCTTTCTGGCTTTTGCAAAATGCTTGAACCAGATTGATCCAAGCACCCGCACAGAGAATAACAAAATATTTAGTTGAGACAACACATTTATTATCAATAATAAATTATTCGATTTGTTTTTGTTATTTTAAATAAATAATTGATTCGTTAATTTGAGTTCTCAATAAAATAAGAGGTAACAGTGATCTGTTACCTCTTATTGTAAATTAGGGTGCTTAGATAAACACACAATCATTGAAAAAGGAAACTGTGGGGGAAATTATCCCCCACAAGATTAATATAAATTAAAAGATATATTAACCTGAATCATTAAATATCCATTATTGGGTATGAATAAACAAAAAATGTACTCTCCAATAATACGTTACTGGGGATTATCATAGTGACGATCATTAGCCCGATTAAAGAATATTTCTTCATTTCCTCTTGCACTCCGATAAAAATGGAGGCAGAATCAAATTGTGTGTATTTGAGTCGGCCTCGGTTAATGTTAAATAACATAATCGGGGCTTTTCTCTTTCTGGCTTTTGCAAAATGCTTGAACCAGATTGATCCAAGCACCCGCACAGAGAATAACAAAATATTTAGTTGAGACAACACATTTATTATCAATAATAAATTATTCGATTTGTTTTTGTTATTTTAAATAAATAATTGATTCGTTAATTTGAGTTCTCAATAAAATAAGAGGTAACAGTGATCTGTTACCTCTTATTGTAAATTAGGGTGCTTAGATAAACACACAATCATTGAAAAAGGAAACTGTGGGGGAAATTATCCCCCACAAGATTAATATAAATTAAAAGATATATTAACCTGAATCATTAAATATCCATTATTGGGTATGAATAAACAAAAAATGTACTCTCCAATAATACGTTACTGGGGATTATCATAGTGACGATCATTAGCCCGATTAAAGAATATTTCTTCATTTCCTCTTGCACTCCGATAAAAATGGAGGCAGAATCAAATTGTAGGTTTTTGAGTCGGCCTCGGTTAATGTTAAATAACATAATCGGGGCTTTTCTCTTTCTGGCTTTTGCAAAATGCTTGAACCAGATTGATCCAAGCACCCACACAGAGAATAGCAAAATATTTAGTTGAGACAACACATTTATTGTCAATAATAAATTATTCGATTTGTTTTTGTTATTTTAAATAAATAATTGATTCGTTAACGGGTGTGAATAATAAAAAAGAGCCTCGGTAATTTATATCGAGACTCTTTAATTTAAATACTATGGATTCTACTTGACTAGATTAATAGTAACAGGCGTTGCCTGTATTGTTGTTGTAGTAATCAATGTATTATTATCTTGATGTTTAATAATAACACCAGACTGCGGTGTTACTAATTTCCATATTCCTTTTACAGTAATTGTGCTACTTATTGGTTGAGAGTCGGAATTAAGCCATTGACGAGAATACACGCTCACCTCAGTCTGATTTCCTTTGTTATCAACTTGATCTGCTTCAACCCCCTGATATAAATTTAAATCAGGATTAACAATACTTAATGTTAATTGTTGTTTTTGAGCTTTAGCCATGACCATAACAGGAGAGTCACTTGATAATAATATTGCTTGAGGTGATTTTAATTGTGTCGATTCAAAAAAAGCATATCCTTCTTCTTGGGTGATTTTATCTTTTACCGCATGCAATTGATTATTATGTTGCAATACAGTGTATTCGGGGGCTTTATTATCTTGTGATTCAATCGCTATTGCATACTCATAAGTTGCATTACTAGGTGCGTTACCATGAGAGATCACTGCTGTTGCAAATAGTTGTTCTGTTGGTTTTGAATTTCTATCATCAAGAGAATGCTGTTTTTGATAACTAAATTCTACGGTTTGTCCTTTAGTGAGCTTATATAAATTACCAGCAGGATCAATTAAAGTATCTGCATTATTTAAAGTTAATTGAGTACCTAATTGATTAACCTCTTTGCCATTAATTATCACTGATTTTAATTTAGGAACAGCAAACTGGAATAGTGTTGTTTCTGTCCTATGTTGTTTATCATCATTTTCAATACCAGATCCTAACGCAATTACTCTATTATCAAATAAGAAATAGGATTTATTAGCTCTTAAGCTTTGTTGTTGATATTTACTGTGACCATGTAATTTCATGGCAAACATACTGTTATTATTTAATGTATTTGCACCAGAGTAACTTTCCGTCGAAAGCAACATCTCTTCAATACCTGCACTCGGTAATTGGTTTAATTTTGCTTCAAGTTCATCATAAGGAAGATGAATTGTTGTGGTACCTGGATATCGGTTCCAATCCCATCCTGCATGGCTAAATCCAGATTGTGCTAAGTTTGCAGGTACGATTTCCAACTGACCATACTGTAAATAGCGCCCATAACGATTGTTATTTTCATAACTTTCATTACCAACAAGATAACGACTAAAGCCGCGAGCGATAGCAAGCCAGCTTTGTTGTGGTGCTTGAATAGAGGCTCTACGCTGTATCGCCATCGAAGCATAGTTCATCGCCCATGCACCAGTGGGTTCATTTTCAGCTTTAATTCCTTCAAAACTGTCTTTGTTATCTAATTTTGCATAGGCCGCAGCCAGCGTGGTATCCAATTTTTGGTTGCCATCAGGTGTACCGGCTAATGCCATCCATTTAAATGGTGCGACCCCTATTTTATGTAATCCAGTAGGGTGGCGACCACTTAATACCACGGGAATTTGCGTCTCTTTAGTGTAGATGCGCATTTTTAATAACACATCTTTTAAACGCTCATGAGCTGAAGGTGAAAGACGGAAAGGGGAATCACTTAGCGCATAAACACTAGGGGCTAAACCACCAAAAGCATCTTTCGCATACGCTGGATAATGCTGTGAATGGTGGAAAATAGAACCATCAGGTTTGAAACCACCTGCAACACCTTTTGAACTTAATATGGTTTTATTTAGCCAGTTTTGCAGTTGTACTAAGGCTTGTTGGCGTTGTTGATAATCTGGCAACATCAGTAAGCTTTTTATCATCCACTGTAATTGTGTGTTGAGAATATCAACGTTTGCATCAACTATCTCATTGTCTTTTTCAAAAATTCGTCCGGTGGCGTTGTACCACATCATCGCTTGTTGAGTCGGTGCTAAAAGTTTATTTTTTGCAAGAATATGACGACCAATAAACCATGCATCAAAAAGTTCTCTGGTTTGATATCCAACATGAGTAATAATTTGATAACCACTACCTCGTGTAAAACCTTGTTCAAGGACGTAACGCGTTCCTAATAAATAGAGATCTTCTAATTTTTTTCTATCGGTCTCTGACAAGGAATTACTACGCAAGTAAATGGCAGTTTGAAGAAGTGTTTTACCTACATCTCTTAGCATATTGGCATCAAGTAATGCTTTTTTCGTTTCTTCACTAAACACGCCATCAACTTTCATAAAGTTTTGCCGATTAGGGTGATCCAGTGCTTTTCCTGTTATTGAGCCATCAGGGTGTTGTGTTAGTTTTAACTTTTCCCAGAGCGCTAGATTTTTATCTAGCATGTCTGAGGTGATTTTTTTATCGCTGTTAATTCCCTGATAATACTCAAAACGCTGATAAATTGATGCCATTTCAACTTGATCATCATGAAAATCAGTATCGAAATTTAGAGTAGGATAATGAGCTTTAAACTTCTGATCGTACATCAGTAATGCACTCCAGTTTTTACTGACCATGGTGTTTACTGCATTATTTACATACGGTACTTGATAGTCAGGAACTGCCCAGCGATTGTCCAAAGGTACACTCATAATAATTTGGTCGAAAAAGAGCGTTCCTGCCTGATTTGGTGCTGTAATGACTAATTGATCCAATTTCCCTGTTGCAGTGCCTTGCATATCATGAAAAGGAACCGCAATACCTCGCCATCCAGTAAAATTAAGTTGAGTATCAAAACTTAATGCCACTTGATCATTTTGTTTGAATTGTAATGTGAGGGGCGATGATTGTGGTTTTTCATTATAAATCCACATCATAAAAGTGAGTGGTGTCGCGGTATCTTTATCATCCTGATAATTTACGTGATTATTAAGCGTTAATGTTGCTTGTGGTTGATATTGCCACTTGAGTGACTGAACGCCATCTTTGGCATGTTCTTTACTTAACGATAATTGATTGTTATTTGAAGTGACTAATGTATTTGGCATTTCACTTTCAAAGAGATAAATATCACCGAAAGTTTCATGAGAAAGAGAAGGGAATGCCTGTGAGGGTAATGATAAACATAAGCTTAATGCCATGGCATGTGCTAAAGGGTTTTTTATTAGCATAATCAGATTTCCTGCAAATAAAAAAGGAACGCAAGCGCGTTCCTTTAAAGGTTAAATCAAGGGAGAGGTGAGAGTTTAATTTCTTGTGGAATACCAAAATAACTGGTGAAAGTGAGTTCGGTATTCTCACCAGAAATGCGATGTTTTACCTCACCGCTTTTATCCACAGACTGCCATTTTCCATTAACGGTGACATTAATTGTGACAGGTGTTGCGGCTTTCTGGCGTGTCATATTTAAATCTGGTGTAACGGCACTGACAGTAAGTGTATTTCCTTGATGATGAGTCATCACAATTGCGGGTTTATCAACTTTGTTGATCCATTTATCTTTAATTGATGCCGATTGATAAAAGGCATATCCCGTCACATTGCTGAGTTTATCGTAAATAATATGAACATCTTTATCTTTACGAAGAACCTGATATAACCCATTATTTTCACGGAACTTCTCTGCCATCTCTCCCATTTTTTCAGGCGTCGCATCTAAAAAGACCATATACTCATAGCTGGAGTCTTTAGGTTGAAGGCTGTGATCAATCCACGCTGAACTGAAGTTTCCTTCCGTTGGTTGGCGATTTTTATTTTCAGCCGAGATCTGGTGTTGGCGGCTAATATTGACTTTTTCTGCTTGAGTAATGAGATAACCATTACCATTGCTATCAATTATCCAATCCCCTTGTTTTAGCGTAGTTTGATAAGGAAAACTTTCTATCTTTTGCCCATTAATCCAAATGGCGTTTAATTCAGCTGTAATCGCATGTTGGAATAGGGTGGTTTCAACATTTTTATTTTTATCGCTGCTATTAATATTGCTACCGACAAAAATTAAATGATTATCTGCCGCTAATACGGTTTTTTTCGCCGTAAAGTTAGGATCAAAACGCTCAAGATTAGCAGGGTAAATAAGATCAAATGCCATCATGCCATATTTACCATCAAGGACAGATGTTCCACTAAATCCACGCTCTCCACGTTGCATTAATGTATGAGGTTTAGGGCTGTCTAACTCTTTAAGAGGAAGATGAATAGTGGTTGCTCCCGGCATTCTATTCCAATCCCAACCTTCTTGTTGATAGCCTTGTGAAAGCTGAGAGCCATGGCTGACTATCTGAGCAACACCATGGCTTTGATAACGACCATAGCGGTTATCTTTGTTATAAATTTCAGATGACCAAACATTGGTGTTATACGCTTTTAGTGTCACCATTTTATCTTGCCAGCGATGAATACCAAAAGCACCGCCATTAAAGGCATAGAAGCCTTGAGGTAAGGTCGCGGGTGCAATAGTTTCTCCAAAAATAGCACTCGACTCATTTTGAGTTTTATCGCTAATTGCAAGATAAATAGAAGCGAGCTTTTTATCCGGTGATGGTTTTGCAGACATCGCAAGCCAGTAGTAGCCTTGAGCAACTGATTTTAATGACGGTGAATTAAACGGATGTCGCCCAGCTAAAGGTAATCCTACTTCTGGATTACTGTAGATCCATGCTGAAACCATGGCTTTTTTCAGGTTATTCCAACCATTTTCACCGACAGCAAAAGGTGTACCACGCAGTAAATAAATAAGCTGAGAGGCATTTTTAAAGGCTGGGAAAGAGTAACCTGGATAGTTACCTTCATGTCGCCACGCGGTACCATCAGGACGTAAACCATCTTTACCGCCTGGTGGTACTTGAGTTAATGCACCCGTAATGTAATGACTGAACGTATTAATTAAGTTGATGCGCTTTTGATCATCTGGCTCTAGCAGTAATAAAGCTAAGTGCTGACGGGATAAGGTGTTGAAATAGTCTAAATCTGAACTATCTGCTCCTACCTTCATATCAAAACTACTTTTAAACTCTCGTGAATACCACAGCAATGAATCATAAACTTGAGTTTGTAGATTGGCTTCTTTTAAGGCATCAGACATTAATAATGTAGATATATACCACCAACGAGAACTATATCCCCAGTGATGAGTTGTGACTAATGCACTCCCTTTAACAAAGCCTTGGTCTAATAAATGCTTTGTCATTAATAAGTACATCTGTTTTAACTGGGCTTTTTGTGTCGGATCTTTTTCAAGAACATAGGCACGGCTGATATTAAACATTAATGTCGTGTAATTACCTAAAATAACGTAATTATCAAAAAGCGACTTATCTTGAGAATTAAGGTTCTCTGGCTGATAAATAATAGTTTGTTTATCTGTGATCAGATGTCGCCCTTGTATTCCACCATCCGCTAAAATGCGAATATTGAGTGCATCAAAATCACTTTTTAATTTACTAATGTTTTCTTCTAGTGCGAGATTTGTTTCTTTTTCACCACCAACAAATTCATTAATCAGACGTTGGCGAATAAGATCAATCGCAGCTAAGTTTTCGGGCGTTACCGGCAATTGAGGTTGCACGTTATGAAACTCAATCTCAGGCTCTGATAAACGTGTTTTCACTTGATAATCAGACCATTGATAGCGAGCATCATCGATAGAAAACATAATACGATCGATATATATTTCACCTTGACCTACATCAGACGGGGCTTTAAATCGAATGCTATCAACATTCGCGCCTAACGCTCGACCAATACTGTCTTGAGCGCCATCAGAGGAAGTATTCATTGCATTTAAGGTCATTTCTCTATTTTCAAGATCGTTATTTAGAGAAAGCCCTACAGCACGCCAACCCGTAAAATTCAGTTTTACTTTAAAGCCTGCTTGCGCTTCGCTGGTGGCGTTGAGTTTTTCACCAAAATCAACAGTGAGATAGCCATCAATAGGTTTTTCATTATAAAGCCAAAATGATAAAACAGGTGTAGATGCACGTCCCCATGCTTTAGAGGCTTCTTTGTCTGTCGGAACAATCAGCTTTTTATGCAAAGTAAAGCTACTTCCACCTTTCCATTTCCACAAAAGGGATTGGCTTCCCATAATGCTACGTTTGTCAGATAACGTCAGTGTTGAGTTTTTATCTGTTGTGAAATCAGCTAACGGATTATTTTGGGCAAAATGATATATTTCAGATTGCATCAGATTATTAGGATCAAATGCAGGATTGTTTGTTGCAGCCATTGCATTATAAGGGGCTGATAGTAGCCCCAATGTCATGGCAAGTGCAGTAAAGCGAAATATCGGCATTATTTATTCTCCTTAGAAACGCTGGCTAACAGTAAAACCAATGCGTCCTTCATTGAACTTGTCATAACGCTGATATCCCATCGTTGTGCCTAAATTTAATGATTGAGTAATATCGAGATTGGCACCTAATTCTGCACTAATAATGTCACCACCAACGGTGTTTCCTTTAATATCAAAGGTACTTCCTCCAGTATTAAAATAAGTGAGGCTATGACGTTGATCAACATGATTATCGCCGGCTATATCTTTGATATAACGCAGATTAAGAGTAGGTGTTAATTTGCCATAAGCGGTCTGATAGGTATTCCAAAACGCCACTGAACCACCGAGTTGATTGACAGCATAGCGTTGACCATAAGTACGCATTGATAACGCTGAACCCGTTTCTTCCCATGAATCAATATTGAGCCATTGATATTGGTAAGTCAGCATCGGTTTTATATGGATGAAATCAAAATCAAAATAGCTTCCAGCATTAATCTGGTAGCCTAATTGCACGCCAGAATAATCACCTTTTGCTTTGGTATTTCCTTGCCATCCGGTATTACCACCGATATCTCGCTCGCTATCAACCGTGTAATAACCAATATTTAAATTACCGTTTAGGAATAATGTGTCACTATACCAACCGGTATAAGGCATAAATTCAAAATGGTTAATTTCTTTACTTGCATTACGCTGCTTGGCATCTGCTTTGGCGTAGTTATAAGCAAAAGAAACACCGATAAGAGCATCTTGATTAATTTCGTAATCAGTACCTATTTGAATACCTGTACGGTAAGTGTTGTAACCGTTAATGCCACCTTGATTGCTTTGTGTACCGTAACCGTACAGTAGATTAGCCCAGCTATTCCAGCCAGCTTCTCTTTCCTCAATTGGTAATTGGTTGTCATAACGTAAATAGCGATGAGAAATATTATTGCGCATATCTTCAACCATAATTAATCCCGCTTGAATATCACTACCGTCAGCGATAGGGGCTAAATCATTCGATAATGCGGCAATATTATTATCGTCATTTCCAGCCGCAACTAATAGACTCAGTGCTTCATCTGAAACTTGACTACGCGTATTATTAAATTCATTTAATACGGTTGGAATAACAAAGTTTGCTGCTGCTAATCCATTTTCACTTACATTGCCGCGTTCAGCAGCGCTAATAAAATTATTTCCCCCTTCGTAGCTAATGCCATAACGTGCAACCAATTGATTACCACTAACGCCACCACTAATATTTGGCGGTGTGGTTTCTAACCATGAATCTGTTTTTTCTAATAAAGGAGAAACATCTGGTGCAATGGCATTGGCATCAGTAACGGTAATACCCGCTTCGTCTTTAATGTCTGAATTTGAAGAAATTAATACGATATCCTTGTTAATGATATTATCGACACTGGTTCCTTTAAAATCTAATTTGGCTTGGCTACCTTTTTTAAAGGTGACATCACCATCAACATGGAGAATAGCGTCATCAGTATTGGTATTATCATCGAGGCGGAAAATAAGCTGACTATTTTCCTTATTCAGGAAATTACCTTCCCAATGAATTGTTTTATCTTTTCCTTGGATGGTTAAATTGCCATGATTTTCAATTAATGGAACACCTGTGATTTGGTATCCATCAAATAAAGCATTTTGAGCGCCACCTTGATAAGCAAAGTTTATTTTAGTGTCAGCGTGACCATTTCCTAAAATATCACCGTGGATCTCGCCATTTACATCACTTCTAAATCCAGTTTGGAGCGTTCTAAAATCAATAGCCGCTGTTTTTCCTCGAATAATGGCACCGTCTCTTACATAAACGCCAGTACCTCGTTTAGGAAAGTCACCTTCAACTAAGATGGCTGTACCATTTTCACTGGTCACGTTAGCACCATTTAAGTTGATATTACTGCTAAAAGAGGCACCCTGATTTATTTTAATTGCACTGGCACCATCACCAGTAACAGTAATATTTTTTGTAATTGCTTGGGCTTTATATTCTGTTGATGAACCATTAAATACAACACCATCACCTTGGGCAACTGTGACATCTTTACTTATTTGAGCGTTATTACCATCATTAACATTAACGGTTTCACAGATATTTAAAGTGGGATCACATTCTGTCGCCCATGCTGAACCATAAATAGCTGATAAAATAGCAGCGCTCAAAAATAACAATTTTTTATTTTTCACAATATAACTCCATGAACAATTATATGATTTTAATTATTAGAATGTTGCTCGGAATGAAACTTTGAAATAATCTTGAGTTGATTTACTACCATCATTTTTATTTTCAACTCGCTCATTATAATATTCCGTCATGACTCGCCATTGAGGTGATATTTGATAAGCCATTTGTAGGGTATAACGGGTCATATCTTTTTCGATATAATCCCCTTTATTTGTTCTATCTTCTATTTTTCCAAAAATAGATTTACGCATTGATGGAGAAACAATTAATCCTATTGGGGTTGTCCAGTTTACATACATACGCAATTGTTGATTATGGTTTGTTTCTTTTGTGTCGTATTCTTCATGTCGTATTGCTTGCTTACCACCATCAAAATAAGCAACGGTTGTATTAATATTAGGAGTGATAAAATAACGTAGGCCTGGTTCAATTTCCCAGCCTAAGTAATCTGTATTTGTGACGCCATTACTACGTTTGTCTTCTTTCTTTTGTAAGCCAAATAAAACACTACCCGTTAAAACCCAATCTTTGTTAATTGGAAATTGGTAATTGGTTTTTGATTCATAAAAATCAATAGTTAATCGACTTCCATTATCATAGTTAGTGAGATCTTGACGTACTTTTAAACCAGGTTGGATCCAACCATTATTTAATTTAAAACGATAGCTACCCTGTAAATCATAACGCTGATAACGGTTTTTATTGTCATGCTCACGTTGACGAAAACCAACATCGAAATACCAGTTAGACTTATCTGGATTAATATTAAAATCTACACGATAACCAGCATAGTTGTTTGGGGTGTCGTAATCGGCCGTTTCCCAAGAAAACATAGCATTGACATTAGCTGCCTGAGAATGAAAAGAAGTTAAACCTAAGCCAAGAAGAGGTAAAAAAAGAGCAATACGAAGTTTGTTCATGGTATATATCCAATTCTTTATTCGCTTTTATTTGTGCCAATTTTTAGGTGTAGGGCATCTTTCCCTTTATTTTATTAAAAGGATTTTTTATATCAGCGAATTGGGTTTATATATAGCGCCATAATATTATGGCGCAGATATTTTTATTATTTTTCTTTACATGTCGATATTGTTTTATTTAATTTGTTGGTTGTAGCCGTAATAAATTCAGTGGCGCGCCAAGAATCTCCTGTTTTTTCCAACCAAGGGGTTAATTCTTCTTTAATTAATTTCTCAATTAAAGGCATATTATCTTTGGCAATATTTTTCATTTGATATGGATCGTTCACATTGTCATATAAAGTATATTTTAATGGTTGTCCATCTTGTCTATCTATCACCAAAGTATGAGTTTTGGTTCTGACACCTCGTTTACCGAATGAAGGTTCACCATAAGGAATAAAGAGGTAAAGCTGAGAGTTTGCTGTGTCACCTTTGCCAGTGATTACCCTATCTGCAAGATCAGTACCTTCTACAGAATCTGGGATCCATTCTGATAAACCAAGTAGCCCTAAGATAGTTGGGTAAATATCAGGTGCTGACATTAATGCATCGTCAGAGCCTGGTTTAATTTTACCCGGTAAACGAAACATCATAGGAACTCGCATAGATTCTTCATAAGGATTATTTTTTGTTGCTTGCCCATTTGCCCCTAAGCAACTGCCATGATCAGAGAAGAAAACGACAAGAGTATTATCTGCAAGACCTTGTTTTTCTAATTCATCTACGATGCGACCAAATTGTTCATCAACACCGTTGACCATTGCCATATATTCTTTGAAATATTGAGGTCCATAACCTTCTTGATATTCAGTATCCCATTGTACATTAGGGCGTGTATTTAGCTCTTTTGACGTTTTACCTTGATAAGCATCGAGGTACTTTTTCGGTACTTGATCATAAGGTGAATGAGGAGGGTTCATTGAAACCACTAATGCAAATGGTTTTGAATTATCTCTAAATTGATTGTTTTCATTTTTGAGGAACTTGATTGCCATATCAGCTTCGTGCTCAGGTCCCCATTGATCAATGTAAATAGGCTTATCTCGAGGGGTATCGTTTGCCCAATACATTGGTTTTAAATGTAAATCATAAGTGCCATAAGAATACCAAAAATCAAAACCATGGCGTCTATCTGGTGCCGCCCATTCATTCCAATAGCGACCTTCCATTGGATTGTTGTAACTTTCAATAAACGGTTCGTAAGGGGCGTCAAGGTGCCATTTACCAATATAGCCTGTGCTGTAATCGAGAGATTTTAAAACGTCTGACCAACATTTTGCATAAGGCGATAAGTCAATACCGACTTTGCCGCCATAGTCATGTGCATTTCCCGTGATCCCATTACGAACTGGGTATTGACCTGTCATAAACATGCCACGAAATGGAGAACAAAGAGGATAGTTGGAAGCCATCTGCGTCATTACTTTGGCTTGCTTCGCAAATTTATTCAAATTAGGTGTAATTGAAGGATCTTCCCCCATAAACTGTAATGCATGAGCGCGCATTTCATCTGGGAAAATAATTAATAGGTTAGGGGCATCCTCTGGACGCGATCGCGTGTTAGAAGTTGAACTCCCTGAATTAGCAATAACAGGGGTAGAAACAGTCATTGCTGCACCGCTGGCTGCGAGTCCTTTGATAAAAGTTCTGCGGGAAACAGTCATTGCTTCCTCCTATTTTACGTTTACTTTCGAATTGGTGTCTTTTATCTTATTTATACTTTTGTATAAGATCAAAAAGTAAGTTAACGAAAGATCAAGAATTGAAAGGGAGATCACAGAATGGTGTCAAATTGTAAGCAATTTGACAGCTAAAATAGGAGTTGGAATATTGTTAAGAATAGATTAACTTTTCATTATTTTATATATGGTGTTGATTTATATAGCTATTGTTTGTTTTGTGATGGCGGTGGCAAAAATATCTAAAAGCCTCTATTTTTAGCTAGAAAGTCGGATAACAGAAAGTGTAAGTATTTTTCTTTCGTTTGTTTTCATTACCCTTTAACTATCCACCAAGATGTGCCATCAAACTCAAAGTTTTTAACGACCTCCATGCCTAATTTTTGATGTGCTTTTAATGATCGAATATTTTTGCAATTAATAAATGCGATAGGGTGTCCACCATGTAAAGAACAGATCTTTTGGTAGAGATCTTTTAATAGTGACTTTCCTCGGTGCGATTTATCAATACAAACAGGACCGTAAAGCCAATTATCTTGTGTTATTTCAGGAAAGCGTTGATGAATAGCTTGAGCAATTGGAGGGATCGAAAAAGAGGTAACAGGAAAGCTAAAAACAACCGCGATAATATTTTCTTGGTAAAGTGCAACAATGGCGTTAGTACTATTTTGATACATTGCCTCAACTTTATTTAGAGGATATTCACCATGTAATCCACCTTGTTGAGATTCAGAATTTGCCTGTAATAATAGTGCTACTGCACTTATATCTTTAGCGGTCATTTTTTGAAATATATAATTCATTTTCTTATTCCTTTTTGCTCTAGTTTATAATCTTAGTATATAAAAAAGAATGTGTTTTACAAAAAAATATTAAAAATACTAAAGTTAAATTTATCAATTTTAGTTAGGTAATTTATTTCTATTTATTGCCAATTAAAATTATTTCTTATAAAGAAGCAGTAATATTAATCAAATTATTACTGCTTTAATTATAAAGTTATTTATTAATAATTTGATTCTAGAAAAGAGAATTGTTTACCAACCATAAGCTAATCCACCACCAATAATGATTTCTTTTTCACTATTAATGGATGAGTTTAATCGAAATGCAATATCGTTATTGGGTTTATATTGAACACCTCCAGCAAATGCTGTGCCTGTTCGATAATTACTGATGCCAATTCCGCCACTTAAAGTGTGATGAGAAAGGTAAGGAATGCTTGTCATTGCAACTGATGAAGCTATGCCAGCAAATACTTTTTTTTCTAACGCGATAATTTCTTTATCTAAATTTGCAATTGAGTCAGTGATTTCGGACTGTCTTTTTTTATAATAATTATCAAAATCATTCATATTGGTTTTTAGATTATTGATATCTGTACTAAGGCTTCTCTTTAGCTGATTGATGGTATTATTTGTGACTATTTTACTTTTATCAACCAGCTTTTTAGCTTGAGCAAAGTTAACGGCATCAGTATTATTTTTTCCTTCACTAACATTAACTAATCTAGAAGTGTGTTTATTTTCAATATTACCAAATGATACTGTATTTTCTTCCGTTGCTAATGAATTAGTACCAATAGCAACTGAGTGTGTATTTTTAGCTTGGCTATTTGTTCCTATTGCAATTGAACCGTTACCTGATGCATTACTTTGATCACCTAATGAAATACTAGGAATATTTACGATTATTGGATCTTCTTTATTTTCTTTTATTAAATCTGTATTTGAATAGGAGAAGCTTGGAAATAAGAAAACAATTAAAAATAATTTTTTAAATAACATTTAATTTAATCCCTTAATGATCTTTAGTGGTGTAAATTAATGCTAAATGATTACTTTTTTTATCACAAATAAAATATTCTGTATTTACTCTTAAAAATAGTTTTAAATAAAATACTAAGCTATTTAATATTTTGTCACCGGTTATAAATTATTAAATAGTATCTAAATAATTATTTTATAAAAAACTGCATCTTACTTAAGATGCAGTTTAGGATAAAAAAGTGATTAATGTTTTTTTCTAAAAGCAAAAGCGACTGAGATTGCTTGTAGCAAACACATTGTTGAAGTTTGAGAACGAAAGGTTTTTATTTGAGCTTCTTTAACAGTTAAACAAACATCGCTTAAACTCGCTAATGGGCTAATTGGACTATCAGTAACAATAATCTGTTTTGCTTCTTTGTAAGTTGCCATTTCACACATTTTTTGCATTTCATCTGAATATGGATGGAAATGAATACCAAAAAGCACATCACGATGTGTGATATTTCTTAATTGCTCTTTGTACATTCCTCCTAGGCTGTTGACAAAAACAGTCTCACAAGGGATATGCGAGAGAGCATGAAAAAAGTAACTTGCAGCACTGAATGAGTGATGAAAGCCACAAATATAAATTGTGTCAGCGTGTTCGAGTAATTGTAATGTTTTATTTAACATTTCTCTGTGAGTCTGATTTGCCAATTGTTGCAATGAATGGCTATTTGCTTGTGCAAATTCTTGCAAAATATAGGCCGGCTCATTCAGATTAGGAGGCTCCTCTTTATATTTTTGTTTATAAGTTAAATTTTCATTTTCATTTACCATTTCATTCATCAAGTGATTTTGAAATAATTGTTTCATTTCATTGAAACCATTGAAATGAAATGCGTTGGCAAAACGAATTAATGTCGATGGAGGAACATTTGCTTTATCTGCAAGGATCGCAATTGTATCAAATGCCACACTGTTTTTATTATCAAGTAGATAATGTGCAACCTGCTGTAGCCTTTTACTTAATCCATTATAGCGGGAGCGAACTTGTTCCTGTAGTTCATTCAGATTTGTTGCAGTAGACATAGTGCCCTCAATAAAAATACTATTGTAATTGTAGTGTTTTTTGCGTGGCATTTGAATGTTTTTAGCTAATAGTAATTAAAATGAAATATAGAGTTAATTCCAAGTAAATGAATGACCTAAAGGTAATTATTCGATGTTTAAAACTCTATTTTATTTATTCTTTATTAATTTTATTATAACCTTGCGAAATTAATTTTCTTTATTTGAAGTTAAATGAAATTATTATTTCATTTGGCTAAGGTGATATTAATAATAATACTAAATTCATTTTAATTCTTTTATTTTATTTGACCTTGACTGAATTATATTATTGAAAATTTAACTTAGATTGTTATTTTTAATTATCAATATTGTCTCTATTTGAAATGTTAAGTATTTTAATATCTTTGTGCGCGATGCTTGATATTTATAATACGATGCTTGTTTTATTTGTTAATGATAGTAATTTATCACTATCTTAATTAAAATTTATTTTTATTGGTTGAAATTTTTATATGCAAAACGATCACTCGTGGATTAATTTATTAATGCACTATTGTCATGATCATTACTCAGAAATGATGCCTATTATATTTTTTGTTTGTATTATTGGGATTATTTTTGGTGTTGTTCGCGAAATGCGCTGGTTATCCGTTTTTTTTACGGTTCCTCTAATTATTATTGTATTTTGCTTAATTAGTTCTAATTTAGGATAAGTAAAGGATACAATTGTTTTTATAGTTAGACAATTGTTGTATTGATCTTATTTTGCTTATTATTTCCTTTTTATACTTTTTATTATGTATATAAACACCTGCCAATATACCTATCTTATTTTGACCTTATTTTGAAAAAAAACTGATCCAACAATGTCATTGATTAGACAATCAACAGAGTGACTAATAAGAGCTTATGACTTATTGATTATTATTGATAATGATAAGCAAATTATTTGTTGAACTATGGGCTAACAATTTATTCTCAATACACTAAACTAGATAACATTATTTTAATGAATTAGAAACTATTGGGTTTTTATTATGCAATGGCGAAATAATGCGTCTCGCTATGGGCACTTGTCACTCCTTTTACACTGGGGGGTGGCGCTTACTGTCTATGGTATGTTTGCTTTAGGGCTGTGGATGGTGACGTTAGGGTATTATGATAGCTGGTATCATTCTGCACCTGAAATACATAAGAGTATTGGTATTCTTTTATTTATTATTTTGATAGTGCGTGTGATATGGCGTTGGATTTCTCCACCACCTAAAGCTTTATCAAGCTACAGTAAACTGACACGTATTAGTGCTCATATTGCACATATGCTTTTATATTTAATCTTATTTTCTATTCTGATTAGTGGTTATTTAATTTCGACCGCTGATGGACAAGCTATATCTGTATTTGATTGGTTTTCTGTGCCTGCCATTTTTACAGGGGAAGCCGAACAAGCGGATTTAGCTGGTGATATTCATCTTTATTTAGCTTGGACAGTAGTTTTGTTATCGCTATTACATGCTGCTGGTGCTTTAAAACATCACTTTATTGATAAAGATGTCACGTTAAAACGCATGCTAGGAATGCGGACTAAATAATTAAACTTATAAAATGAAATTATGGAGATAACAATGTTTAAGAAAGCTTTATTAGGTTTAACAGCAGGTGCGTTGTTATTTAATGCAAGTACTGCTTTAGCAGCAGATTATGCTATTGATAAACAAGGTCAGCACGCATTTGTACAGTTTCGTATCCAACATTTAGGCTATAGCTGGTTATACGGCACTTTTAAAGATTTTGATGGTACATTTAGTTACGATAAAGAAGAACCATCAAAAGATAAAGTCGATGTCGTGATTAAAACAGGTAGCTTAGACACTAATCACGCAGAACGTGATAAGCATTTACGTAGCGCTGATTTCTTTAATGCAAGTAAATATCCTGAAGCTCGATTTGTCTCAACCCAAGTGACTCGTGATGGCGAAAACTATGTAGTTACAGGTGATTTAACATTAAATGGTGTGACTAAACCTGTTTCATTAAATGCAAAATTAATTGGTGAAGGTACTGATCCTTGGAAAGGTTACCGTGCTGGTTTTGAAGCAACAGGTAAAGTGAATCTGAAAGAGTTTAATTTTAAATCAGACTTAGGGCCAAAATCACAAGAAGCAGAGTTAATTATCTCTGTTGAAGGCGTAAAAAAAGCGTAATTAAATGCTTTTTATAAGGCAATAAAGCCTCTTATTACCTAGATGATTTATAAACCGATACCTTAGCGTATCGGTTTTTTTATGCACAATTATGCTGAATGATCCTATACTTAAACACTAATTCTATTTTTAATAGGGCTAATGTTTATTTGAGGCTTTATCGATTTTAAGTAAGAGAAAAGCAAGCTCATAATAAAGAAGCCATCCATTTATTTAACAGGAAAGAGTTAATAATGAAAAAACTACGTCATACTTTTTTGGGTACTCTACTTATAGCTGGCTTTTTTACAGTAGGTATTACAAGTGTTGATGCATGTACTCGGCTTGTTTATTTAGGCGACAATAACCAAATTATTACGGCTCGTTCAATGGACTGGAAATATGACATAGGAACAAATTTATGGATATTTCCACAAGGGATGCAACGTTCAGGAGAAGCTGGTGATAACTCGATAAAATGGACATCTAAATATGGAAGTGTGATTGCATCTGGTTATGATATTTCTACGACAGACGGTATGAATGAAAAAGGTTTAGTGGCTAATTTATTGTGGCTGGCAGAATCTGATTATCCCGCATATACCAAGGAAAAACCGGCGATTTCAATTTCTGCATGGGCGCAGTATGTGTTAGATAATTTTGCTTCAGTCGAAGAAGCTGTGAATGCATTAGACAGTGAGCCTTTTATTGTATTGACGGATAAAGTGCCCGGACAAGATAGAATGGCAACATTGCATCTTTCACTTTCAGATGCAACGGGAGATAGCGCCATTATTGAATATATAAATGGTAAGCAAGTGATTCATCACAGCAAAGAGTATCAAGTGATGACGAATTCGCCTATTTTTTCAGAACAATTAGCGCTGAATAGTTATTGGCAACAAATCGGCGGAACCGTGATGTTACCGGGGACGAATCGTGCTTCAGATCGTTTTGCCCGAGCTTCTTTTTATGTGAATGCCATTCCTAAAACTCAATCAAGTCAAAAATCTCTCGCTAGCGTATTTGGCGTGATCAGAAATGTATCTGTACCTTATGGGTTAAGTACGGTGGAATCACCCGAAATTTCATCCACACGCTGGAGAACCGTAGCTGATCATAAAAACCAATTATATTTTTTCGAATCAGCATTATCGCCGAATACTTTTTGGGTTAATTTAAAGGAAATTGATTTTTCAAAAGAGAGTGGAAAAGTGATGACATTATCATTAGGTGAAGAGCAGTCGATAATCTATTCAGCTAATGCTACTAGTCATTTTAAACCTGCAGAACCTTTTAAATTTCAAGGATTAGATAATATTCCTTTAAATAACTAACTGAGTATTTACAATATCTAATATGAAATTATCCGCAATACTAAATGTGATAGAGACATCTAAAGTGACAAGAAAAATGATGTCTTTATTACTTATCTTAAATGGTATTTTTATCATTTACTCCATTTTGTTGTCCCGCGGTGTTTATCTGGATTGGGAAATTCATGGCTTTTCTGCATGGCTTAAATCATTGGGTGTATTAAAGCTCCTCGATATACCTAAAGTGATGTTAGCTTGTGCATTAATTTTGCTTTCAATATTTATGTATCTTGGCGCTAGAATTGCGTGGTGTGTCTCTTTGATTTTATTAGCCACCATTGTTTTTCTTGATATCGCTGTTTATCAGCAAATGGACTTTCAATCCTATTTTTCTTTTATTTTAGCTATTGGGTTGTTGATCAGTTGGCGTGCATTTCCGCATCATAGTTTAACTAGTGCTGGCTTTGTGGCTTTTATCTGTATCCTTTCTTTGCTGTTATTCTCAATGCTGGGAAGTCTTTATATTGGTGATGAATTTAAGCCACATATTACGACGTTGATGGATGCATTCTATTTTTCTATTGTCTGCATGACGACACTAGGATTTGGCGATATTGTACCAATTAGCACGAATGCACGTATTTTTACTCTCACTGTTGTTATCTTGGGAATAACCGTTTTTACTACTTCCATTGTGTATGTCATGGGATTTCTTGCGCGCGGTACTCGCGATATTGTTAAGAAAAGGATCGCTAAAATGCATAATCATTTTATTATTATTGGTTCATCGGCATTAGCTTCTCAATTAGAAAAAGGGTTAAGAGAACAAGGTAAAGCCGTTATTGCGATTTGTGCCGATAAAAGCAAAGCCTCTTATGATACGCAAGCCAATATTATTGAAGGTGATCCAACTAATCTTAAAACATTGCTATCTGCCAATATTGCGAAAGCGAGTTGGGTTGTGACTTTATCTGAAAGTGATGCAGAAAATACCTTTATTTTGCTGACTATCCAAGAATGCTCTGATGTTGATGCCAAGCTGATCACTATCATTAATCAAGATGAAAACAGAGATAAAATAAGTCGGTTACGTCCAGATATGTTGCTTTCTTTAGCATCGTTAGGCAAAGAAATTATGATGAAAGTTTTATGTGGTGAATCTATTTCCTCTTCAGATGTGACTGATTTGCTTTTAAACAAATATTTAAAATCATAGTTTTGATAAAACCTTCTTTACGAATGATAATGATTGCCATAAGATGTATTTAAAATACATCTTAAGCGAGGTTGAATTATGGAACTTGTAAGTTATAAAAAAATGCCAGAGTGGACTCGTACATCCATTCCTTTGGCGTTCTTAGAACGCCACAATACAAAGGAAGGCACTTATGCCCAAATGCGGATACTACAAGGTAATATGACATTTGTTGTTTTTAATGATGATGGTTCACAAATTTCAGTTGAGTGTAATACAGAGGAGCAGCCACCTTTAATTCAACCTCAACAGTGGCATAAAATAGATAAAGCAAGTGATGATGTACGTTGTCAGCTCTCTTTTTTATGCGCCCCAGAAGATAAGTTATTTAAAGAAAACGACTTATCATTACCGCATTCTGAAGTACGCTATATGGCAACGTTTACTCAGTCTTGTAAGGTGTTAGATTTAGGTGCTGGTCGTGGTCGAAATAGTTTCTATTTAGCGTCTCAAGGTTATGATGTGACAGCGTTAGATATTAACGCTTCACATATTGATGCCATTGAAACAGTTAAAGCCAAAACAGGATTAGCGGTAAAAAGTGGTTTATATGATATTAATAAAGCTTCACTGACTGAAAAATACGATATCATTATTTCAACCGTTGTATTGATGTTCTGCCAACGGGAACGTATTGAAAGTATTATTAAAAATATGCAGGAATGTACCAACCCTAACGGTATTAATGTGATTGTTTGCCCTGTTGAAACGCCAAATAGTGATCCTGCTGAAATTCCATTTAAAACCTTTTTACATCCAAACGAATTAGCTGATTATTATAAAGACTGGGAAATTATTAAATATAATGAGAACCCAGGGCATCTACATAAAACAGATGCAAATGGCAATCGTATCGCCTTAAATTTTGCTACTTTAATCGCACGCAAAAAATAGTTAAGAACTATCCTCCCTTTTTTAAATACCCCAAATAATTGGGGTATTTTTTTATCTGTTTAAGTGAGTTTTATTGTTGTGGTGATTTATCACCCTTAATATCGAGGGCTTGGTCTGTTGGTTCCTTTTCTTCAGACTTTTGTAATATGCGTTCTAATAAAACTGTATAAATTGGGCGACCACCTAATAGCTGTGCCAACATCGTTGCACCTAAACAGGTAATAATCATCGGCAGGATAAGTTGATAATTATCGGTCATTTCTAATACGAGGACGATCCCTGTTAGAGGCGCTCTTACCGTTGCCGCAAATAAAGCGCCCATTCCCGCAATAGCAAATGTACCAATTTGAATTTGATAATCAGGGAAAAGTAAGGTTGCAGTTAATCCGAATGCACTACCAAATAGAGTACCTAGTGCTAGAGTGGGGGCAAATATACCGCCAGGAGCACCAGAGGCAAAACTGATAATGGATGTGATGGTTCGTAAAACAAAGAAAAGTAGTAGCGCAATCAGAGAATATTGTCCTGTGCTAAGCGCAGGAATAATACTAAATCCACCGCCAGTTATTTCAGGAATAATTAATGCTAATAAGCCACAAAGCCCACCGATGATGCCACCAGCTAAAACAAAGCGTGATGTTTTATCTTGATAGAAATGCTGAAATTGAGTTTGGACATAGAACAGTAATTTACTGAATATAACGCCAATAATACCAAATAACATACCCAACACTAAATATAGCCAGAGCGTATTGAGCGGTGCGGATGAAAATTTACCAATATGAATAATACCGCCTTCACCATTAAATAGGCGAAAAACAATGCAAGACATAATAACGCCAATAAAGACGGCTTTAATTGAAATAAGACTGTATTTAAATTGAGGTCGCATCTCCTCAATAATAAATAAAATACCCGCCAGAGGTGCATTAAAAGCAGCGGTTAAGCCTGCTGCGGCTCCTGTAGCTAATAGAGTATGGCGTGACTCTTTATCTTTTACTCGAGAAATATCATTTACGAGCTGACCTATATTGGCGCCCAATTGAACCGTGGGGCCTTCTCGCCCTAACACCATACCAGAGCCTAAAGTGCCAATACTGGCAATAAATTTTACGGGTAATACTCGCCACCAACGAACAGGGCGAATATCTATCATGGCACCTTCAATTTCAGGTATTCCAGATCCCCCCGACTCGGGTGAGAATTTTTTGACTAAATAATATCCCAGCATTGCCAGAATAGAGGAAAAAAGTAATGTGGTGATCGCTAGAATATAAGGGTTAGTAAAGATTTTAATAAGTTCTTCTTGTCGAAAATGAATCACCCAACTAACACTTTTTTCAAATAAAACACCCACTAATCCAGCTAGAGAGCCGACTATAGCGGATAGTAGTAGGATTTTTAGTGGTGCAAGGTTGGTTTCTTGCGCTTTTCTGAACAGATTAAAACGTCGTTCATTTTGGATGTTTTGTGCTGATTTATGATTATGCATAACTTTGATTGAAGTATTGTAACGATGAACCTAATGATAGCTTAATTTAATAATGAAGTGATATTTCTCACATAACTCAGTCAATTTTAAAATTCGTCGTTTTTTTTCTAGCATATTTTCCCTTTTTCATCTTTAGTGTAATTGATAACAAAAAATACACATTTGAATAACATTGAGACAAGAAAGGGTAAATTATGGATTTCATCACAAATATATTAAGCGCTATAAATGGCGTGGTATGGGGAGTTCCGATGCTTGTCGGTATTCTCGGTATCGGTCTTTTTATGCAGTTTCGACTTGGTTTTTTACCTATTAGGAAATTAGGTACAGGGTTTAAGCTTTTATTTGAAAAAAATGATCAAAGAGGCGAAGGTCAGATATCACCCTTCAATGCGTTAATGACTGCACTATCTGCCACTATCGGAACCGGTAATATTGCGGGTGTTGCAACGGCTGTCGTCTTAGGAGGACCCGGTGCATTGTTCTGGATGTGGATGACCGCATTAGTGGGAATGGCAACCAAATATTCAGAAGCGGTGCTTGCTGTACGTTTCCGTGAAGTTGATAAATATGGAAACTATGTCGGTGGACCCATGTATTACATCAAAAATGGCTTAGGTAAAAATTGGGTTTGGTTAGGTACTGTTTTTGCTATTTTTGGTAGTTTCGCGGGTTTTGGTATTGGTAATACAGTACAAGCAAACTCTGTAGCTGATGTACTAGAAAGTAACTTTGGTGTTTCGACGACAATCACCGCTATTGTGTTGGTTGTTTTAGTCGGTGCTGTACTCATTGGCGGCATTAAGCGTATTGCTGATGTTGCCGGTAAATTAGTTCCTATTATGACCGTTGGCTATTTTGGTGCAGGTGTTGTTGTTTTAGCGCTGAATGTAACGGCTATCCCTGATGCGATTATCCTTATTGTTAAATCTGCATTTACACCCGTTGCTGCGCAAGGTGGTTTTGCTGGTGCTGCTGTTTGGGCTGCGATCCGTTTTGGTGTTGCGCGTGGTGTTTTCTCCAATGAAGCGGGATTGGGTAGTGCGCCTATAGCCCATGCGACGGCAAAAACACAAAATCCTGTTCGCCAAGGTTTAATTGCGATGTTGGGAACTTTTATTGATACCATCATTGTCTGCTCTGTTACAGGATTAACTATTGTTATCACAGGGCAATGGTTAACAGGGCAAAGTGGCGCAACATTAACCGCTGCATCATTCTCTGTCGCTATTCCCGGGGGTAACTATATTGTGGCAATTGCATTAGCTATTTTTGCATTTACCACGATTTTAGGCTGGAGTTTTTACGGTGAAAAATGTGTGCAATACCTGTTTGGACCTAAAGCTATTATGCCATTTCGTATTGCTTGGCTGATTGCGTTACCGGTTGGGGCAACACAATCATTAGAATTTGTGTGGTTATTGGCCGATACACTCAATGCAATGATGGCGATCCCTAACTTAATTGCACTAGCTTTATTAAGCCCTGTTGTTTATCGCTTAACACGAGATCATATAAAAGATGTTAACGCTGATAATATTGAATTAGATAAAGAAACTCACTCAGTGAGCAAAAAAGAAGCCGAAGCAGAGTAACTCGTTCTTACTTATTGGCTAATAACACAACATAAAACCGCATGCTTTATCGTGATAAGGATGCGGTTTTTTTATGGTAATAACTTGAGGTGTGAGAAATGATAGATAATAAAAAGCCTTCTGGGGAGAAGGCGAAGAGATGAGTATAGATATTATATTTATAAGAATTTAGAAAAGAGAGAAAATCTTATTCTTTCATACTGATGAAGATATTTTTTACTTGGCTATAAGCATCTAACATCATTTTATGTGTTTCACGTCCTAAACCTGATTTCTTGTAACCCCCAAATGGAGCGTGAGCTGGGAGTTCGTGATAAGTGTTAACCCACATACGACCGGTTCTTACTGCTTTTGCAACACGTAAAGCACGGTTAATATCTTGAGTCCAAACACCACCACCAAGACCATATTCAGAGTCATTCGCCATTTCGATCACTTCATCTTCATTATCGAATGGAATAACACACAATACAGGTCCAAAAATTTCTTCACGGGCAACACGCATTTGGTTTGTGGCATTGATAATGATAGTAGGGCGAACAAAGAAACCATCATCATAACCTTCACCAGTGATACGTTCACCACCTGTTAATACTGTTGCACCTTCTTTTTTAGCGAGTTCAACATAGCCTAAGATGGTATCCATTTGATCTTGACTAACTTGTGTACCCATTTGCGTATTCGGATCAAGTGGGTCACCGACACGAATACTCTCAAATTCAGTTTTTAATGCTTTCAAAAATTCATCATGAATATCTTTATGTAAGAACAAACGTGAACCTGATTCACAAGCTTGTCCTTGGTTCATCAAAATTGCTAATGCTGAATATTTGACTGCTTTTTTCATATTTGCATCAGGGAACACGATATTGGCTGATTTACCGCCTAATTCCAATGTTGCTGGAACCATTTTTTTCGCGGCTGCTTCTGCTACGGTATAACCCACATTGGTTGAACCTGTAAAAGCAAGTTTATCAATATCTTCGTGCTCTAAAATAGCTTGTCCTACAACAGATCCGCGTCCCGTAACAATATTAATCACACCCGCTGGTAATATTTCATTTAAAATACGACCTAGCTCTAATAATGAAAGGGAAGTCAGTGTTGCTGGATTAATAACTACTGTATCACCAGCCGCAATCGCGGGTGCTAATTTCCATGCTGCCATTAATAATGGGAAGTTCCATGGAATAATTTGACCCACAACACCAATAGGTTCGCGAATAACAAGGCTAATGGTATTTTCGTCTAGGACGGCACTTTCATCGGTATGAGAGCGTATCACGCCTGCAAAATATCGAAAATGGTCAATAGAGGCAGGTAAATCTATGTTTTTCGACTCATTGAGTGGTTTACCGTTATCGAGTGATTCAATCCAAGCAAAGCGTTCTTGTTCTTGCTCTAAGCGATCTGCGATTTTTAATAAGAGGGCTTGACGCTCAGCTGGTGACGTTTTACTCCATGTTTTGAATGCATTACGTGCAGCGCTCACTGCGCGTTCAACATCTTCCGCACTACCCGATTGGTACTCACTTAATAATTCACCAGTAGCTGGGCTATAGGTTTTGGTCGTTTTTTGTGATGTGCTAGATACCCATTCTCCTCCAATTAACATTTTGTAGCTTTCTAGAGGGCGAAATTCTGATGGAACATTATTTAGTTTAATCATTTTTAATCTCCAATGTAGGGGGGAGCACCTTTCAAATGTATAGTTTCATTTCGTAATACTCGTGCTAATAACATATATCAATTGAAATAATTTGATTAGCTATTGATGCAATAGGTGATATTAACTATAAAAAATAGTAATGAATATTACTGACTTAACAAAAATTGATGAATTTAATCGTTTCATCTCTCAGTCTTTATATGATTAAACAAAAAACAACCATCAATAATCCTTAAATATTCCTTCTTATTTAGTCATCATCGATGTAATGCAATAAAACTCTCTTTTTTAGAAAAAATTTTTGCGGCTTAAGCGAAATCAAAGGATAAAAAAAGGGATATTAAAAGATTTGCTAGAAATTGCGTTAGATCAAACAACATTTAAATTGTTCAATGTTGCACTTTCGCTCTTATAAAAATGGCGTATTCTTATGTTGCATATGGAATGCAACTTATAAAAATAAAGCGTTATCTTTTATTAGAAGGAATACGATATGTATTGTGTGCAATGTGAACAAACAATGAAAACGCCTGTAGGTAATGGTTGTGCCTATGCGCAAGGTATGTGTGGTAAAACAGCAGAAACTTCTGATCTTCAAGATTTACTCGTTGCGGTATTAGAAGGGCTTTCCGCGTGGGCTTTAGCCGCGCGTAGCGTTGGTATTATTGATCATGATGTAGATAGCTTTGCTCCTCGTGCTTTTTTCTCTACGTTAACTAATGTCAACTTTGATTCTGATCGCATTGTTGGTTATGCGAAAGAAGCTATCTATTTCCGCGAAAGTTTGAAATCTCGTACTTTAGCGAAAAATGCAGCAATTCAAGTCACTAATCCAAGAGCTGAAATTCAATTAGCGGGTAACGATTTAGACAGCTTACAAAAACAAGCTCAGCTTTTTGCTTTAAATGCAGATAAAGCGCAAATCGGTGATGATCTTCATGGATTACGTATGCTGTGCCTGTATGGCTTAAAAGGGGCGGCGGCTTATATGGAGCACGCGCATGTTTTAGGTCAGTATGACAATGAAATTTATGCAGAATATCACCATTATATGGCATGGTTAGGTACTGATCCTTCTGATATGAATGAGTTGTTAGAAAATGCGATGGGCATTGGTCAAATGAACTTCCGCATTATGGCTATTCTTGATAAAGGCGAAACTCAAGCTTACGGCAACCCCACACCGGTTACTGTTAATGTGCGTCCTGTTGCAGGTAAAGCGATTTTAATTTCAGGTCATGACCTAAAAGATCTGCAAATGCTACTTGAACAAACTGAAGGCAAAGGAATTAACATTTATACTCATGGTGAAATGTTACCTGCTCATGGTTATCCAGAACTTAAAAAATATAAACATTTAGTGGGTAACTACGGAAGCGGTTGGCAGAATCAGCAAATTGAGTTTGCAAAATTCCCAGGACCTGTATTAATGACGTCAAACTGTATTATCGATCCTAATGTTGGTAATTACGGTGACCGTATTTGGACTCGCAGTATTGTCGGCTGGCCGGGTGTAAAACATATTACTGGTGATGACTTCTCTGAAATGATTGAACAAGCACAATCATTAGAAGGTTTCCCATACAATGAAATTGAGCATTTAATTACAGTTGGTTTCGGTCGAGAAACACTATTAAATGCCGCTGATACTGTGATTGATTTAGTTTCACAGAAAAAATTACGTCATGTTTTCTTAGTGGGTGGTTGTGATGGTAGCCGTGGTGAACGCAGTTACTACACCGATCTTGCAAGAGAAATTCCACAAGACTGTTTAATTATGACCTTGGCGTGTGGTAAATACCGTTTCAATAAACTGGATTTCGGTACTTTAGAAGGCTTACCACGCTTACTTGATGTGGGTCAGTGTAACGATGCTTACTCAGCGATTATGCTAGCCGTTAACCTTGCTGAAAAATTAGGTTGTGGTGTGAATGACTTACCACTGTCTTTAATTCTCTCTTGGTTTGAGCAAAAAGCGATTGTTATCTTATTGACTCTGCTTTCATTAGGCGTGAAAAACATTTATACCGGTCCTACAGCACCTGCGTTCTTAACTGACAATCTGCTGGCGGTACTAAATGAGAAATTTGGTATGCGCTCTATTACTACACCAGAACAAGATCTTAAAGATATTCTTTCTGCTTAATGTTTTAAATTCATTATCATTACCGAAGCCTGCGGGCTTCGGTGAAGGATCAATATCCATGACGATGCCTACTTCTCTTTGTCCTAATCGTATGCAAGTTCACTCTATTAATCAGGAAACACCTGAAGTGTGGACGCTAAATTTAATTAATCATGACTTTTATTCTTATAAACCGGGTCAGTTTGCACTGGTGAGTATCAATAATAGTGATGAAACACTGCGTGCTTACACCATTTCATCTTCTCCGGGATTAAGTCCATTTATCACTTTAACCGTTCGCCGTTTAGAAAAAGGTGTGGGTTCTGGTTGGTTAACATCACAAGTAAAACCGGGTGATTATCTTTGGTTATCTGATGCTCAGGGTGAATTTACTTGTGCTGGTAAAGAAGGTGCGCGCTATTTAATGTTGGCAGCAGGTTGTGGTGTGACACCTGTTATGTCGATGACTCGTTGGTTGTTAAATAATCAACCTAGAGCAGACATCACGGTTATTTTTAATATTCGTGAGCAAAGCCAGTTTATTTTTGAGAAAGAATGGATCGAATTAGCAAATGCATATCCATACAATCTTAATTTTATCATGATGTCTAAACTACCTGATAATAAAGGGTTATTTAGCGGTCGCATTTCTCAAGAAAAATTAGCTGCATTAGTACCTGATATTGCGAGTCGTACAGTTATGTGCTGTGGCCCGAATAGTTATATGGAAGACACTGGACGTTTTGCAAGAAATCTTGGTGTGCCTGCTGAGAATATCTTTATGGAACGTTTTGGGGATGAGCCTGTTTGTGTTGATGAAAACGAACAATTAACCATGACTATTCGTCACCCATTATCACAAATTAAAGTCCCTGTTGGCGTGACTTTATTATCAGCTATGGAAGAAAATAAAGTTCCTGTCTTTGCGGCTTGCCGAGCGGGAGTTTGTGGTAGCTGTAAAACTCGCATTGTGAGTGGTGATTATGATGTCAGTAGCACCAGTACATTAACGCCTGAAGAGATAGCTCAAGGTTATGTTTTAGCATGTAGCTGTCGTTTAAAAGGAGATGTTGAGTTAGCTTAACCTCTTTTTAGTCAGTATTTCCTTCTATTTTCCTGTCTTTTTTACCCTGTTAATTTATTAGCAGGGTTTTTTATGTCTATTCTTCCCATTAAAAAACTGAATAATCTGGAAAATGCTTCCCTTTATTTTAAATTAAAGAAGGGTTTTATTTATTCAGAATAATAAAAATATTGGAAATGATGATTAACTAAAAATATATTTTAGTTAGTGGGGAGTTTCCTTATAAACATTCTGCTATTATTTAAACTATCGACTGGGTAAGGGGGGATATATGAAAAAATTGTTAGTTATTTGTTTATTTAGTGTCATGTTATCTGGCTGTGAAAAACCTCAACAAACCCTTGATGGCTCTAATGTAGAGTCGCTACGTATCTCTATTGTTGAAATGCGCAACTCACTTCCCCTTGATGAACAATCACGTTTTGATGAAGCAATAGAATTAGCGATCCTTAATGATATTAATTTTAATGATTTAGTTATCGCTGGTCGTCATAAAAATGCGGATATTATCACTCGTAAAATGTGCCAATCATTAGATGGTAAAACAGTAAAAGATATATTTTTACAAGCAGAAGAAATAAGAGTACAAAAATTAGCATTCAAATAAACAATTAATAAACAGATTATCTTTTACTATACGATTTTAGCTTTCGTAGGGAATTTCATTTCTTTTTATATATTGGTTTTGAATGTAATTACAAATTTTAATTGTGTGATGAATGCTTGGAGTTATTTTTCAATAGAACTTAAACAAAATCGTTATCATGCTTTTCATTATATTGTGAGTGGTTATAATGCGCGCCGCATTCGCAAGAAAAGTGCAGTATCTCGTTAGGCGAGGCTCCTATACAAACACAGGTTACTGATCTGACGACGTCGAGAGACGCCCAAGATTAGGACAGGATATATCGACCGAAGGTATATCCCCATGTAACTTCCAGTATTCATCGGATACGTTGTATAGTGCTAAAACCGAGACGTGTAGATAGCTTTTGCATTCTCGCTTCTGGTTTCGCCCCTATGGAGAACTGATTTGCTAAACACAAACAGTAATAGGGAACCACAAAATGAAATTCAATACTCAAAACAAAATGGATGCTGTATTAGTTGCAGATGCATCCTTAAACACACCGCAAAATAACTCAACTCAAGACCAATATAATCGTTTAAAAGATGATGCAACCGTTAGTGCTTATATGAGCCAGTCTTATATTGCAGTTTCTGTCGCTGATTCTGTTGAAAATGTGAAAGCTCAATTGGTTAATGATTTAAAAGATGAATTAATTCCAACCTATTTATATGTGGTGGATAAAGATAATTATCTCAATGGCATTTTGCCCGTTAAATCATTATTAACCGCGGCTAATGATCTGTTTGTGTCTGATGTTATGCGTCAAACTTTTTTCTCTGTCTCACCAGAACAGAATCGACATGATGTGTATCAACTGATTAGCCATAGCGGTTTAGACAGTGTACCAGTGATGCATTTTGGAAAATTAGTCGGTGTTTTACGTCCTCAAGATATTGCTGAATTAATTGAAGATGAAAATACACTCGATGCACAAATGCAGGGGGCAACGTCACCTTTAGAGCAGCCTTATTTAGAAACCAGCCCAGTAACCTTATGGCGTAAACGTGTTGTGTGGTTGTTGATGCTGTTTGTGGCAGAAGCGTATACCAGCACTGTATTACATGCTTTTGAAGACAGACTAGAAGCAGCAATTTCATTAGCCTTCTTTATTCCATTGCTGATTGGTACTGGCGGAAATAGTGGTACACAGATCACCTCAACATTAGTACGTGCGATGGCATTAGGGGAAGTGAGCTTACGTAATGTTTGGTCTGTATTAAGAAAAGAGATAACCACATCCATAATGGTTGCACTGACTATGGGTATTGCCGGTTTTGTGCGTGCTTGGTTCTTAGGTGTGGGTATGGAAGTGATGATTGTGGTTGGCTTAACGCTTATTTCAATCACAGTTTGGAGTGCAATTGTCTCATCTGTTATTCCAATGGTATTAAAGCGTTTAAGTATTGATCCTGCGGTTGTTTCAGCACCATTTATTGCAACGTTAATTGATGGTACAGGTCTTATTATTTACTTTGAAATCGCATCTCATGTGATGAGCGAGTTTGCTTAAGACAATCCTACATATTCATTCTCAAGATAAAGCCGATACGAATTAATCAACATATCGGCTTTATTTTTCCTGTGTTTATTTATTTTTGATAAATTGCAAAATAGCCTGACAATGGCGGCAACGGTATTGTGTCTCTCCGCGTAATACTTTGTTATGACGGCGAATTGTTAGGTGATGTTCTTCTTTACAATGGCAAGCATAAGGAAAGGTTTTAGCTTTAACTGCGCTGACATCAAAATGATGAGTTCGTTTAGCTGAAACTTGTAATACGGTTTCCATCATCCATTTCCACTCTTTTCCATGAGGTGCTACACGCCCAAAATGGCGATTAACTAATAAATGCGCTAATTCATGAGGAATAACTTCTTCAATAAAATTCTGTTTATTTTCAATCAATAATGTAGGATTAATACGGATTTCCCAATTTGCATAATAGGCACTGCCTGCAATAGTTCCTCTCTGATTATAATGTAGAGTAGGTTCTGGGTAATTTGTATTAAGATAAAGATTAGCCTGCTGCAATTTTTCACGCAGTGTTCGCATAACGCTTTGCACTAAGGCGATGGGGACTCTTACCGTTTTCATGTTACAGAGCATATAGCGCCTTATACAAACACGCAATAAAAAGAAAACTTGCACAATATATAAATTAACATATTATTAAAAAGTATATTGATTATGGAGTTTACCATGACACAACGAGTTCAACCTGATTTATTAGATGCAATGAAATTGGCGGCTAATGAAGCCTCTAGCATGCTTAAGACGCTAGGAAATGGCGATCGCCTCTTATTATTGTGTCAGCTAAGTCAGGGCGAAAAAAGTGTGAGTGAATTAGAGGAGAGTTTAGGTATTCGTCAGCCGACACTTTCTCAACAGCTAACCGTTTTACGCAATGAAGGGTTAGTGAATACTCGTCGTGATGGAAAACGTATCTTTTATTCTATTGCTGATGAAAAAGTTCTTGTACTGCTCAATACGCTTTATCAGCTTTATTGCCCTATAGCAGGTTAATTTATGAATATAGATTGGGTTCACTTTACGCCTTTAAGTGCGGCAATTGGTGGGCTTATGATAGGCGCTGCGGCCGCCATTTTATTGTTATTTAATGGTCGTATTGCAGGAATAAGTGGTATTTTGGGGAGCGTTTTATCAACAAAACAGCAGGGAAATGGTTGGCGTTGGGCATTTTTACTTGGCATGCTAATCGCACCTACACTGTTTTATTTTTTTGATAAACCCTTATCGCCAGTGATTGAAACATCACCTTGGATGTTAATTATTGCCGGAGTGCTGGTGGGAGCAGGCACACGTTTAGGCAGTGGTTGCACAAGTGGTCATGGTATTTGCGGATTAGCACGATTATCGCGTCGTTCTATTGTTGCTGTGTTGGTATTTATGGCAACGGCATTTATTACCGTTTATATTCAGCGCCATGTGATAGGAGGCTAAGAAAATGACTAAGTTTGTTGCTTTTCTTTGTGGTCTTCTATTCAGTGCAGGATTGATTGTTGGTGGAATGAGCAATCCGCAAAAAATTCTAGCTTTTCTGGATATCACCGGAAATTGGGACCCTTCTTTATTGATAATCATGGGAGCAGGGCTGGTTGTCAGTGTGATAGGTTACCAATTAACACGCCGTAGACAACTAAGTGTATTAGCATGCCCTTTAAATATCCCGACCAATAAAGTGATTGATAAACCCTTAGTGTTAGGCAGTGCGTTATTTGGTCTTGGCTGGGGATTAGCGGGAATTTGCCCCGGTCCTGGTTTGGTATTAGTCGGTGCAGGGTTCTATCAAGGTATTTTATTTGTCCTTGCCATGATTGTAGGTTGGTTACTTGTAGGGCTTTTTCGTAAAACGCAATAATGGCAATTTACACTCTACATTTTAGCGAAAACGTTAAACGGGAAGCCAGTGCTTCCCGTTTGTGTTTTTAATGCATTGAACGTTATTTAAAGTCTGCATAAGGAATTAGAGGGTTTGGTGGTAAATCTAAATCACCATTCCAACCATCAAAGGAATAACGTAGATACATTAACGCATGGCTTGGGGTATAGTTTTTTGCTTGTTGAATATCGATAGCCGCACCAATAAACCAATGGGGGGTAATACGATGCTCAACTAATGCTCTTGCGGTATAGCCAAAACCATTACTGGAGTCTCCTTCATCAACAGCATCACGCTCTTGATAATAAAGTCTCATCATTTCTTCTCGATCTTCAGGGCTAAGTTCATTCATATAGCGATTAAATTTATCGAGAGAAACGAGATTTTGTAAAGGATAACGCTTTCTGTCATCCGTTTGGGAGTAAGACCAAGATACAGAGCCTGACAATTCCCAAGACCAATTTTCAGTACGTTCGCGATAATTAATCGGTAGCCCTAAAGAGACATATTTTTGAGGGCTATAATAACCACCTTGACCTAAAGTATATCCGCTTAAGTCTTTATCATAATGCCAAAGCATCGTACTTAAGCCGACAGAAACACGGCGGTTGTTCTCATTGATAAGTTTATAATAATAGCCTCCCATACCTCGGACACTGCTATTATCTTCGACGTTTTTACCCGTGAGTTTATCGACAGAAACCTCGCCCCAATAACCCTCCTTTCCGCCTAAGTCATAGCTTGCGCTTAAACGAATACCGCTTCTTCTTACACCGCCCCATGTATGGTTAGTCCAAATATCTCGTTGACCACCAAAAGCAAGCATAGAACTATTAACAGGGCGACGGTGAATATCAAGTGTCCAGCCCACATTAAAAAGATCATAACTATAGGCGATTTTACCGACCCAATCAGTCACTTCAAAACCTAACGGTGTAGTACCAAGATCCCATTGCCATTGACCATTTTCCCAGCCAATTGCAGGGCTAACACCAAAGGATTTTTGCTCTAGGGGGAAACACCCCGTGCGGTAACAAGTCCCAAATTTCGAATCATAAGGTGATGTACCCAGTTTGCCACTATTAAGATTAACTAAGTCTGCACGCCAGAAAAAACGCCCATCATAAACAGGGTGATCAAGCTGTAACATGGTGGTATGAGCGCGTAGTTTTGAGTAACCTTCGCTACCACTTGACCCCCAATAATCATGCTCAAGCGTAAATCGCCACTCTTGTTGACGATAAAGCGCGTCAGCATCAGCGCGTAAACTGCGAGATAGCCAATTATCTTTTTCGTCATTACGCATTAATGTGGTGTATTCAATATTATCTTTTGGTAGCTTATCTGTTATTCCGTCCTTGATCATCGCTTGTTGATAATAATAGTGAGCTTGCTGACTATGTTGCTCATCGCGCTGAAAACGAGCAATATCACGTAATACTAAAGGATCAGCACTGTCTGGCTCTGCTTCAATTTGTTGTGCTAAATAAGCAAAATAGTGTTGTGCTTTCTCTGTATTACCTACCTCTTTTTCTGCATTGGCGACGCGCCTAATCGCGTTGCTATTAAATTGGTTGGGAGAAAGCGTTTCTATTTTGGCAAGGTAGTATTTTGCCTGTATCTTTTCCCCTTGTTCTAAGGCGATATCCATCGCACCTAATAATGCAGTTTCATTATTGGGTTCTAAATTCAATGCAGTATGGTAATAACTTAAGGCTTGATCGAGATTATTTCGTTCTGTAGCCCAGTTAGCTAATAGCAAATAAGTTTGAATTTTTTGCTCTGGCGGAATATGAGCAAAAAGATAATCAACAGCCTGTTGTTCTTGTCCTTTTGCGCGTAGAGACTCTGCATGTGCGACTATTTCACCAAAACGCAATCGGCTATATAACGCTTTCATGCTCTCACTGCGTTGAGATAAGGGGATCGTTTTTAGCGTATCAAGTGCTTGAGTTTCTCGCCCTGTTTTATTGAGATATAACGCATAAGCATAAAGGCGAGACGGATCATTAGGAAGACGACGATTAAGCTGATTAAAATACGCTTCAGCGACAGAGTCTTGCTGGGTAATTAATAAATCATCAGTAAGGCGATAAATATTCCAAACATCATTAGGATAATTTTTAGCAATTGCCTTACGTTTTTCAATCGCACTAAGGTATTGCTCTTTATGCTCATCATCCGCGGCTAAATCTTGTCTTATACCTGAGATAATATAGCTATAATCTTCTGCCAAATTTTTATATTGTCTTGGCGTTAAACCATTAATAAATTGTTGCGCTTTATCATGTGACTGTTGGCGATAAAGTTTTGCGAGGCTATGTAAAGCCGCAGCATGATTGGGTTGATATTTTAAGGCTTGCAAATAATAGCTTTCAGCAAGATCTAATTGGCGTTGTGCAACCGCAATGTTACCTAGACCAATATAAGGCTCGCTTTCATAAGGGCTTAACTTATTGAGTTGGTTAAAATAACGTTCAGCTAATTCATAATCTTGCTTTAATAGTGCTTCATCACCTTTTGAAAGGAGATGCCAATATTGGTTGGCCTGCAACATCGCTCGCCACTGACCACTATTATCATGATTGGGTGATAATTTTAACGCTTGTGACAGATAAAAAATAGCTGCACCACGTTGATTGGCACGAGAATAACGGACACCCAAAGCACCTACAACATCAGCATTATCAGGTTGTTGCTGTACTTTTTGTTTTAATGTCGCAATAGGCAATGAGGCCACGTCTGTTTTAGGTTTTGCCGTGGAAGCGGCATGGGTTGTGCTTGTTGTAACGGCTGATTTTATTGTGGATTGTTGCTGATAGAGGCTTGCTATTTTCGTATTCTGAGGATATTGGTGATAAATATAATTAAGTCTATCTATCTTATCATCATGAGAAGAGTGCATAAGCACTTGGAGATATTCTAGCGCTAACGTCTCATCTGGAGGCATTCCGCGATAAATTTCATCGTATAAATTTAATGCATCATCATAGCGCCCAGCAGTACGGTAAAGCTGGGCTAGCTGTAATTTTTGCCGATTAACATCTGTTGTCAGTGATAAGGTTTTTATTGCCCGTTGATATTGCTCTGATTGTGGAAATTGAGTACCTAATTGGGTAAATAACTGTTGTGCTTTTGCATTGTTCTTCTGTTTTACAGCAAACTGAATTTGCATTAACAAGATATTAGGATCATTGGGTTTAATTAACGCTAAACGATGCAATGACTGAGCCACTAAAGCTTCATTTTCTGTGGATGTTCCTAATCTCATTTGCTCTTGTAAAAAGGCTTCCGTTGTCTCTTCACTGGCTTGCGTGACAGGCAAAAAGCCTGTCAGCAAAAAGAGAGCAATAACAGAGTGGCGATGTGTGTGACCAAATTGCCACATAGCTTAGTCCTTAGCCGCTAAACGACGTTGGCTTCTTATTTTCATTGCTCGCCAAATAAGAAGAGAGACAAGAATAATGCCGACAATTGCCGCTAAACCAAGCCATATAGGGTGAGAAGCAAACACATACCAAACTTCTTCCCACCAAGGTAAATAACCGACGAAATAAGTATCCCCCACACGCAAGCTATTTACGCCAGACTCTCTGATCAATACCACGGAGCCATGCATAGCATCACGCTTACCACTGTCACTAATCGCCTCATTTAACAGTTTGTAACCTTGCGTACTATCAGCTAATAATGCGACAACGCTACGCTGTGAAAAGAAGGGAGATTGGAAACCAATAATCGCGCCCATCGATCCTTTGGAGGTCAGAGAGATCCGACTATCAGGGCGTTTATCAGACGATTGATAACTTGTGTGGCTAAAAATACTGATTTCACGAGAAGGTAGCGTGATTTCACTACGTGCTTTATCAATCAGTACATTCATCTGTTTATCATTATTTAATGCAGGTGGAATGGTTCCGATAAGTAGTAGATCAGCATCTCTTTTTTGCATTTCATCCAATGAACTGGTTAATGCAACATTGAGTGCCGGATAACCTGTTTGAGCACCTATATTCCCCATTGAAATTAATAGGGTAGATAATTGTGTTGGAGACGGTTGTTGATTAACAAAAATCAAGGTTTCAGACAGATCCGCATAACGGCTAAATGGGAAACCGGCATGACTGTAAACTCGTAAATCCGGCAGTGCAATATAGTGTCGATAATCACCTGTAAAATTAAAACTAGATAAATCATCAATGGCGACCGCATTTGGTACAGGTTGATAAGTAATACATTGATCTACGGAGCCTCCGGGAATGGGGTTGGTATAATCAAAGGCAAACGTAATTTGGTTACGCTCACCAAGTTTTACTGCGGGAATATTCAATAAATTCTTATGCTCAATCCAGCCTTGAATAAGCGGTAAATAAGCGATGACAAGATTATCTTTTTTATCTTTCTCAAGAGGGTAAGCTTTAATGAAATGGTCGTTTACTGAGATAGACATACGAGAATCATCTTGAAATGCAGGAGCGGTATAGCGATAACGCAATTGCATTTGTAATCCCGTATTATTAAACATAAAGAGATCAGGCGGTAACGTCATATTTAATGTAATAGGATTCGGTTTTAATCCGCGAGATTGCAACTGACCTTCATAGTCTTGTAGCGTATTAAAGTAGATAGGTTTATTTAACTGTGCCCATTTTGGCGCATCATAAGGTTCACGCGGGATCAATTTTTCTACTTCATTAATTGTGACGATATTCCCTCTGAAGATAACTTGTCCACGGGCTATTCCGTTTACGGCAGTGATCAAATCGTTATCATCACGCCCCATAATAAGAAGTAATTTAATATAAGGGTTGGTTGGATGCGTCAGCATTTCAATGGTTGGCTCTTTCACATCGGAATGCTGTTTTAAAAAGGCAGGTTTTTGTGTATTGGTTGCAAAAACAATGCTGTGTTGATTTGGCAATGCATCATAATAGACAGGGTAATTTTGTTTACGCCAATCAACTTGAGTACCAAACCAAGAAGAGAGGATCGCTGCCGCTTTTTGTTGAACTAAATTAGGCGACTGGCTGAAAACCATTGGCAGTGTTAATTCTCCAAAATCACGGCTATCAAAAAAGGGTTCTGGGAAGTGCGCTAACTCATTACCTAAACGCAGTGATTGAAAGGTCAGATTTAGTTGACTGCTTTTACTTACATCAAGCCAGAGTGTTGTATTTGCTTGGTTCTCACAAATTTCACGATAATGACCAATAAAAGAGAGTTTTATATGGTTAAAATCTTGAATAAATAAAGGATCAATGGGGATCGTAATTTGATTTTTCTTACCTAAATCGTCCTGTTTTAAGGTAATAACGCCCATTAATTCATCATTTAAATAGACATTAAGATGAGACTCCACAGGAAGGAGTGACGGAGACGGTGTAAATTCTAAATCAAGAGTGGCTTTAGAAACATATTCATCACTACGTACACCAAATTCTAAATAGCCATCGGGGCTAACACCCGTTAAATGGATCGCGCCATAACTAGGCGCTGTCTCTGCAAATTTTAATATCTTCTGGCGAGCAGAAGGCGTGACATCGGCAGAAGGTAATTGTGAATTTCTAGGCTCTGCTTGAGAAATAACTTCAGAAGTCGTTTCAGTTATTGTAACGGGTGGCTCTGAAATATTGATTTGCGCTTCTTGCGTTTCATCTCCATGAACTGAAGAAGTGAGCATAAATAAGGCAAATATGAGAAAACGTTTTTTCATTATTGTTACCCATGATCTTATTGTTTAATAATAAATTCCCAGAAAACTGAGTTTTTCCTTCAAGACTGATGAAATATTTTTGAAACATTAACGTGTTGAGGAAGTAACGATGAAAGCCACAGTAAAAAGAGACCGAGTAAGCGAAATGTGGCGTAAATAAAGTAAGGAGCGCGCTTTAACAAGGTGTTATAACCTTGCATGCTGATAAAAATAATATTTTTGAGACTGCTTAAAGGTCTGTCGGTTGGAAGTTCATTTTGCCAATCTGCCCAAGTATCGGCTCGCTCAAAAGTACAAGCAGTAAATTCGATGGCTTTTTGCGTTGTCATTTCAAGGAGTTGTAAGCCAATAATTTGTCCATCAATACGTGAAATATTGGCTTTAAAGGCATGCTCACGCTGATTCTGACTGAGTAATAGTGTGATGCTTTCATTTGGAGAAAGTGAAAGATTGATATTGTCAGGCAATAAAATAGCGCAGCTATTATCAGAAAAATCATAAAGATAGCAGCGATAGAGAGCGCCATTATTTAACAACAACATGGCAGGAACTTTAACGCGAACACGAGGAAAACGACGTTGTTGCTTGGTTTCGACAGAAACGGCAATTGCTACACCCAGTAAGATAAGGTTATAACAAACCCATAATAAGCACATGACAACCGCCCATGCTTCATCAGGATCACCCGTTGCAATGCGCCAAAATGCAAACAAAATGCCTAGCAAGTTTAGATTGAGAAAGAATAAGTAAGGGCGGTTAATTCGCCAATCGACAAAACCTTCTTCCATGACGCCACCTTTGCCTGTCACGTTGAAAGTCCCTTTATGAGGAGAGAAAAGGGTACTTAATACGGGGCGAGTGGTGTACCACGCCAAAATCGTTTCATACACCTCCCCCCAAAATGAGTGGCGGTAAGCGCCTTGTAACTTCGCACTGGTGAGTGAAATATGGATTAAATACGGCACAACATAGAGCGCGATCGCAATCGCAGGTGCATAAATGATATAGGCATGGAAAATAAGAAACGTCAGTGGTGCGAGTAAGAAAATCATTCGTGGAATGCCAGAGAAAAAGTGCAACATGGCATTTAAATAACAAAGACGTTGCGGCACGCTTAATCCTTTACCAAACAAGGGATTATCAAGGCGGAATATTTGCACCATTCCTCTCGCCCACCGAATACGTTGACCTATATGTGCGGATAATGTTTCTGTCGCTAAACCCGCCGCTTGTGGAATGCGGATATAAGCCGATCTCCAGCCATGGCGGTGTAAGCGTAATGAGGTATGCGCATCTTCTGTAACAGTTTCAACAGCAATGCCACCAATCTCATCCAATGCAATACGACGTAAAACTGCACACGAGCCACAGAAAAATGCTGCATTCCAAGTGTCATTACCATCTTGAACCAACCCATAAAAGAGTGTGCCTTCATTGGGAGTTTCACGAAAGTTACCCAAATTACGTTCAAAAGGATCGGGGGAGAAAAAATGGTGAGGTGTTTGTACCAAAGCCATTTTTTCATCTTTTAAAAACCATCCCATTGTAAATTGTAGAAATGAACGTGTTGGAATATGGTCGCAGTCAAAGATGGCGACAAATTCACCAGAAGCGAGTGTTAAGGCATGATTGATATTACCTGCCTTAGCAAAATCATGTTTTTCTCGTGCGATATAACGAATGCCGACTTCTTGAGCAAATGCTTTAAATTCAGGACGGGAGCCATCATCAAGCAGATAAATAGTGAGCTTATCTTTAGGCCAATCTAAATTTAAGCTGGCATAGATTGTGGGTTTAACAACTTGTAGATCTTCGTTATAGGTGGGAATGAAAATATCAACGCTTGGCCATTGTGTAATGTCTTCAGGCATGGAAACAGGTTTTCGATGCAGTGGCCAAATACATTGCATAAAACTAAGGAATAGCACACACCATGCGTAAGTTTCAGCCAGTAAAAGCAGTAAACCACAAAATAGGCTGAAATTATCAATCCAATAAAGGGTTGAATGATAACGCCACCATATGTATCGACATGCAATTGTCAGCGCCAACATCACCATTGCGATTGAAGAGAAACGCCCAGGAATATCGCGGATAGCTAAGGCAACTAACCAAAGAACAATCACAAAAACGAACTGGAATGTAAGATCAAATGGTTGAGTGATACTGAGCAAAATAAAGAAAATGGCAAAAATAGCGACGATGGAGTAGAGAGCATATTGCCACAAAGGTGTGGTTTTTTTCTTATGTTCAATGAGTTCAATCGCGATAGGAGAGACATGAACAAACAGTTTTTTGTATGTTTTTCGAATATGGAAAATAAATTGTGTGGGTTTTTGGATCAGTAAATGCGTTACATAATGGCAAGCTAGCCAAATGCTTTGTAACAAATAGCGTAAGGGATCGAAAATTTTAGGGCAACGGGGATCTATATGGGGATATAGCTCTCGTTGTTTTCTGGCAATTTTCTGCCAAAAAGGGGATTCCATCCGTAAAAAAAACCACATAATGCCCATAAATAGCTCGCTAACAATAGCTGCGCTACGAGATGCACCGTTATGGCGATAAAACTTGTAGTAACGAATAAGAATATGTTGTGTCATATTCTTTTCGACTTTATTCGTGGCATCGTAAGATGATGGCATTATGGCTGTCCTTCTTTCCTCTCAAATAACGAAAAACACCATTGAGCAAGTTGCGATATTTCTTCTACTAACATGCAATTAGCTCGGTAATCATATAAAGGTAAACGTGAGGCACAGGACTCTAGTGAGGCTTCATCTCGATGAAGAACAACAGGGCATAATGGAAATGGTGTTGTTTGCCAAAATTGATAGAAATCTTGGTGAATTTGGCTGGTGGCACGAAATTGGTTAATCAGGACATATTCATTTTCGATAAATGCGTGCTGATTAAGCCGAATATGGCAGTTGCTTTCTGCCATTGTTACGGTGAAAAAAACATCTGCTTTTTCTATCCAAGGCGTGAAAAGAGTGTCTTGTGTATGCTGTAAATCCATTAAAATAATGACATCAGGGTGTAGCTGAATAAATGTCGTTAAAAAATGGGTAAGGTGTTGTTTTGCTGAGAATGATAACTGTAAGAGCAAGTTATCCTTCATATTAACCAACCCAAAAGGTAACACTTGATAGTGTGGTCGATAGTAAAAAATACTCTCCTCTATTGGTGTTTCTGCTAATAATGCCTGACTTAATGTGGTACTTTTTTGCTGTGCTGGAAAATAGAAAGACAAAATATTTTCAGTGCAGTTATCAATAATAAGCACTTCTTTATTTTGTTGATTAAATTGCCGAGCAAGTGCAATGGTCGTGGACGTTGTACCCACTCCACCTCGTAGCCCTTTTAATACAATAAGTGGCATAGTTAGCCTCATTTAGTCATGTAATGAAATGCATTAAGTAATGGCCAGCGATAAATAAGCATATTATTCACTTCTTCTTTATTAATATCCTGATAGTGATAGTTATTTAATGAAAATAATTTTTTTAGTTTATCAATGTCCTTGTTTAGATTATTTTTTTCTATTTTCATATTTGAATTAATAAAACTTTCATTTTTCATTTTAATAACCTCCAGATAAAATAAAAATAGATTTCCATCAGAATTAAAATCTTAATAAAAATAGTATTTGATTATTAATTGTTCTATTTAATTAAGGTTCTTATTTTAGAATAGGCTTTAAAATACATTATTTCAATTACGTAAAAACACATAAAATAGATATTTATTATCTTATTTTCACAAATGATGACTATTGGTTTTCTTTTATGCTTTTTATATTTTTAATTTTTATCATTAAATATAAGTGGAAAGAATTCAGCTGCAAAATAAAGCAATAAAAAAGAAATGTAAAATAGCTGTTTATAACAATATATTAAATTATTTAAATCCGATGATCATTATCGTATCTTGATCGTTATCATTTTTTATAGAAAAATCATTATATTGTAGTCTTTTATTGATTGGTTTTGTTTTTATATTGAGGTTCTTGTTTGTTTATTGATAAATATGTTTATTAATTGTTGTTCGGTGTTATTAATGTGTGCTTTGTTTTGTTTTTGTTTCGAAATATAAAAATAAGATAACTCTGTGTTTCATTATTTAATGTAAATAAAGCACCATTTTTAAAAATAGACGCTATTATATAAATAGAACGTTGAGTGTTTTATTTTTCAAACTCATCTTAAATAAGTTTTCTAGAATAATTTCTCTTTTATATAAGAGGTCAGTGTTTTCTGGCGAGTTACTTTTTTTCGTTTTTTTATTTAAGGGTTTTTACTTGGTTTTAAATAAATATTCTCTTATATGTTTATTTAGTAGTTAATTAAATATCAGAAGTAATAAAAAGACAGATATGAGTAATCATATAACTGTCGAATTGGATTTATTTATACTAAAGAGTAGGAAATTAAAATGAACAAATCTAATACAACCCAGTTCAATTTTTTACATTACTGGCATGGGTTGGGAGCATGGAATTTCTATTTTTTACTAAAGTTTTTTTTACTTTGGTATGGTTATTTAAATTTTGATGCTTTTAGCAATTTACTTTTTCTTGCCTTTTTATTGTTCCCATTACCAAAAAATATTTGGCATAAAATGCGTAATTGGGTCGCTATCCCAATAGGGATAATTCTATTTTATCATGATACTTGGTTACCCAGCTTTTCAACGGTACTTGCCCAAGGCGGGCAACTTAAACATTTTTCCTTCGATTACCTTGTTGAGTTAACTGTTAACTTTATCAATATCAAAATGATAGGTGTCGCTTTTGTTTTGTTAGTTGGTTATCTTTTTATTGAGCAGTGGGTAAGGGTATCTGTTTTTATTATTGCTGGTGTATTGTGGCTAAATATTGGTGGGTTTACTCATATTTCTCAAGGTGTGGTGCCTTCTGTTTCAGCGAATACTTTTACGCAAGAAAGTAACATTAATACAGAAAAAAACACTGTCGTTGCCAAAGTGCCTGAGGTGTTGCCCGCATCAGTTGAACCACAAGTACCTCCTGAAGTTGTACCGACTAAAGAGGTAGAAACTGCATCAATTAATGCTGTTTATCCACCACAAAAACAGAAGGTTAATAATAAGGTATTGGATGATTGGCTCACTCAATTTTATGGTTACGAGAAAAAACGTACGACACCATTTCCTGCGCAGTTAGCCGCCAATGCCCAACCTTTTGATATCTTGATTATTAATATTTGTTCACTTTCTACCGCTGATGCGGCGGCTGTAGGGCTACAAGAACACCCTATTTGGGGTAACTTTAATGTGTTATTTAGCCACTTTAATACCGTATCTTCTTATAGTGGCCCTGCGTCGTTAAGACTATTGCGCGCCAGTTGTGGTCAGACTCACCATTCTGATTTATACGATCCCGCAGATACACAATGCTTGCTGATGGATAATTTATCATCATTAGGATTTGCTAAGAAATTGGTACTCGACCATAACGGGAAGTTTGGTAATTACCTCAAAGAACTCCGACAACTCGGTAATCTTAATATCGCCTTACAAGATCAAGAAAATCTTTCTCATCAAATTACCGCATTTGATGGCACCAAAATTTACAACGATAAAGAAACATTACAACGTTGGTTGAAAGCGCGTGAACAATCTAATGAAGATCGCACTGTGACCTTTGTCAACTTGGTGTCACTACATGATGGTAACCGTTATGTAGGCGAAAATAGTACTGCAGATTACGGCAAACGTGCCTCTACATTACTTGATAATTTAGATAACTTTATGAATGAGCTAGATAAAAAAGGAAGAAAAGTGATGGTGGTGATTGTGCCTGAGCATGGTGCCGCTTTACAAGGTGATAAGACGCAAATGTCAGGGTTAAGAGATATTCCAAGCCAAAGTATTACTACTGTACCTGTTGGTATTCGTTTCACTGGAATAAAAGACCAAGCATCATTTGAACCACCGGTAATTGTTGATGAACCAAGTAGCTATTTAGCTATCTCTGAGTTTATTTCTCGTAATGTGAATGGGGATGTTTTTAACCAATCCGTTATTGATTGGGATGCATTAGCCCATGAACTTCCTAAAACAGCCAATGTTGCGGAAAACCAAGCGACGGTTGTGGTTGATTATCAAGGGCAGTCTTATATCAAGTTAAATGGAGGTGAGTGGATTAATTATCCTAACTAACTTTTTATCGCTTTTTATGAGACAAATTATTTCATCATAAATCTATGTTCTCGTTTTCTCTTATTGAGATCCCCGTATGATTGCGGGGTTTTTTTATGGGGTTTATAAATAGCAGTCATAAAAAAAACCACATCCATAAAGATGTGGTTTTATTAAAATCAATAACGTGACGTTATTGGCAAGAGGCTTATTTTAAGCCTGCTGCTTCACGTAAGATTTCAGCTTTATCCGTTGCTTCCCAAGGGAATTCGGGACGACCAAAGTGACCGTAAGCAGCCGTTTTTTGGTAGATTGGGTGCAGTAAATCTAACATTTGAATTAATCCATAAGGACGTAAGTCAAAGAATTCACGCACTAACAGGACCAGTTGTGCTGTTGGGACTTTTTCAGTACCAAATGTTTCTACCATAATGGATGTTGGCTCTGCCACACCGATTGCGTAAGAAACTTGGATTTCACAACGATCTGCTAAACCTGCTGCCACGATGTTTTTAGCAACGTAACGTGCAGCATAAGCTGCTGAACGGTCAACTTTCGATGGATCTTTACCAGAGAAAGCGCCACCGCCGTGACGAGCCATACCGCCGTAAGTATCGACAATGATTTTACGACCAGTTAAACCACAGTCACCCATTGGTCCACCGATAACAAAACGACCTGTTGGGTTGATGAAATATTTAGTTTGCTCATTTAACCATTCTGCTGGCAAAACAGGTTTAATGATCTCTTCCATCACTGCTTCATGCAGATCTTTTTGTGAAATATCTTCAGAATGCTGAGTTGATAATACAACTGCATCAATACCAACAACTTTATTGTTGTCATATTGGAAGGTAATCTGGCTTTTTGCATCAGGGCGTAGCCAAGATAAAGTGCCACTTTTACGAACTTGTGCTTGGCGTTGAACTAAGCGATGAGCATAAGTAATTGGAGCAGGCATTAATACGTCAGTTTCGTTGGTTGCATAACCAAACATTAAACCTTGGTCGCCAGCACCTTGTTCTAATGGATTTGAACGGTCAACACCTTGGTTGATATCAGGAGATTGTTTACCAATCGCACTGATAACTGCGCAGGAATTAGCATCAAAGCCCATCTCGGAACTGGTATAGCCGATTTCGCGAACAGTATTACGTGTAATTTCTTCGATATCGACCCAAGCTTTGGTGGTAATTTCTCCGCCTACCATAACCATGCCCGTCTTAACGTAAGTTTCGCAGGCAACGCGTGCTTTAGGATCTTGTTCTAAAATTGCATCCAAAACAGCATCAGAAATTTGATCTGCAATTTTATCTGGATGACCTTCTGAGACTGATTCAGAAGTAAAAAGGTGTGTAGTCATTATATTTCGTTACCTTAATACAAACGGTTTAAGGATGGATGTTTTAACATCTAGACGTCCATTTTATGACTCTTCTCTCTTTAATTCCAGTTTTTTTTAATCAAATATAGGGATAAAGCAGAATCAAACAGTTAATCTTATTTTTTGTTACCCACTATTTTTGCGTTGAGAAAATAGTGAGTAGAGAAAAAAAAGCTTTTTGTACTTTTTGCTTTGCATTTTTAACTAACTAAAGGTATAACCTCGCGATTACTGTGAAATCTGAACACAGTGTAAACCGCAGGATTTCTGATCCTGTTTCTCTGTTAGGGAAATGGCTTATGGGTTTAAGCCATGTGTGGAGTGAATGGGTAATGATCCATTGTCTACAGGTTAGTCTTTTCAAAAACCAAAACAGTACTCATCAATACTATACACATAGTATATCTAGAGTAATTTCCTCTTTTAGCTCTTTCTCTTTAGAGCGAAGTTGTCTGTTACTTGCCAATAGGTGATTGTGTTAACTCGTTATAGGTTAACTCAAGAACTTTCTACTATTATGTCCTGCGTATAGCTGGATAATCATATAAAAATATATAGTGAGTCATTACTTCCAACTGTTATTTATCAGTCGTTTCAGATTTTTGTCAGATAATTGACTACTATGGTGACAGGCAAGGTATAAACTCATACTCCCTAAGGAGAATGTCATGAATGATAACATCGCTCGTAAGATGCAGCAGACCTATAACATTGCATATTGGGGGGGCGGTTACTATTTAGCGAATAATCGAGGAAATATTAGCGTTTGTCCTAATCCTGATATTCCTGATGCTACTTTTGATTTAACCGAATTAGTGAAACGAGTTCAAGAAGAGCAATCGAACTTGCGTTTACCCGCGCTGTTTTGCTTTCCTCAAATATTACAACATCGTTTACGTTCGATTAATGCTGCGTTTCATCGTGCGCGTGAATCCTATGGTTATAAAGGTGACTATTTTTTAGTTTATCCGATTAAAGTTAACCAGCAACGTCGTGTTATTGAGTCATTAGTGAATGCAGGAGAGCCTTTAGGTTTAGAGGCTGGCTCTAAAGCGGAATTAATGGCAGTGCTTGCTCATGCCAATATGACAAGTTCTGTGATTGTTTGTAATGGTTATAAAGACCGTGAGTATATTCGCTTAGCACTCACCGGTGAAAAACTTGGGCATAAAGTTTTCTTAGTCATTGAGAAAATGTCTGAGATTAAAATGGTTCTTGAAGAAGCTGAACGTTTAGAAGTTATTCCACGTTTAGGTGTTCGCGCTCGCCTTGCTTCTCAAGGCTCAGGCAAATGGCAGGCAAGTGGTGGTGAAAAATCAAAATTTGGTTTAGCTGCGACACAAGTTCTGCAATTAATTGATATGTTACGCCAAGCTGACCGCTTAGATAGCCTGCAATTACTGCATTTCCATTTGGGATCACAAATGGCGAATATCCGTGATATCGCAACCGGTGTTCGTGAATCTGCACGTTTCTATGTTGAGTTGCATAAATTAGGCGTAGATATTCAGTATTTCGATGTGGGTGGTGGTTTAGGTGTGGACTATGAAGGTACACGCTCACAATCTGATTGCTCTGTTAACTATGGCCTTAATGAATACGCGAATAACGTTATTTGGGCGATTGGTGACGCATGTGATGAAAATGATTTACCACATCCAACCGTTATTACTGAATCAGGTCGTGCATTAACGGCACACCATACCGTGTTAATTTCTAATGTCATTGGTGTTGAACGTAATGAATTTACGGCAATTACACCACCTGAAGATGATGCTGCAAGACCAATAGCAAGCCTTTGGGAAACATGGGAAGAGATGCAAACTAAGGGGCATAGCCGTTCATTACGTGAATGGTTACACGATAGCCAATTAGACTTACACGATGTGCATACTCAATATGTTCATGGCATGTTAAGCCTGACAGAGCGTGCATGGGCAGAAGAGCTGTATTTGAATATCTGTCGTCGTATTCAGTACGATTTAGATCCAAGTAATCGCGCTCATCGCCCTATTATTGATGAGTTACAAGAACGTATGTCAGATAAGTTCTATGTTAACTTCTCACTGTTCCAATCTTTACCTGATGCATGGGGTATCGACCAGTTATTCCCTGTATTACCTATTGAAGGGCTAGATAAACCTCTTGATCGTCGCGCAGTGTTACTCGATATTACTTGTGACTCAGATGGTATTATTGACCATTATGTTGATGGTGATGGCGTTGAAACAACAATGCCAATGCCAGCTTATGATCCTGAATATCCACCGATGATTGGTTTCTTTATGGTCGGGGCTTATCAGGAAATTTTAGGCAATATGCATAACTTATTTGGTGATACGGCAGCTGTTGATGTTTACCTTGATGAGAAAGGTAATCTGACTTACGTGCAAAGTGAAGAGGGCGATACGGTTGCCGATATGCTTCAGTACGTTAAGCTAAATCCTACTGTGCTGTTAGATCGTTTCCGTACTCAAGTAAAAAATGCACAGTTAGATAAAGCGTTACAAGAGCAATTCCTGACTGAATTTGAAAGTGGTTTATACGGTTATACGTATCTGGAAGAAGAAGAGTAATTCTTCACTTTCCAATGCAAGAGTGATGTTATTAAACATCACTCTTTATCTATCATATTGATTGTATGTTACTTATTTTAAATAAGTAACAGAGGTAATAGCATGAAAAATAGTACGTTAGGTAATGAGACTGATAATTCATTGATCTCTAATGCATTTGGTTTTTTACGTTTTCCACTGAATTTTCAGCCTTACAGCAGTGATGCAGATTGGGTTATTACCGGTGTGCCTTTTGATATGGCAACATCAGGTCGCGCAGGTACTCGTCATGGACCGGGCGCTATTCGTCAAATCTCAACGAATTTAGCGTGGGAAGGTAACCGCTGGCCGTGGGATTTCGATATGCGTGAACGTTTAAACGTTGTCGATTGTGGTGACTTAGTTTTTAACTTCGGTGATGCACAAGATATGAGCGATAAATTACAAGCTCATACAGAGAAGTTATTAGCAGCAGGCAAAAAATGTTTAACGTTTGGTGGTGACCATTTTGTCACATTACCTTTATTACGCGCCCATGCAAAACACTTTGGTAAAATGGCATTAGTTCATTTTGATGCGCATACTGATACTTATGGCAATGGCAGTAAATTTGACCACGGTACAATGTTCTTCCATGCACCAAATGAAGGATTAATCGATCCTAACCACTCTGTTCAAATTGGTATTCGTACTGATCATGACAGTGATAATGGTTTCACTGTATTGGATGCTGCGCAAGTTAACGATCGTGGTGTGACTGATCTTGTTGATCAGATCAAAGGCATTGTTGGCGATTTACCTGTTTACCTGACTTTTGATATTGATTGTCTTGATCCTGCGTTTGCACCAGGAACAGGCACACCGGTTGTCGGCGGTTTAACAACCGATAAAGCACTGAAGATCTTACGTGCATTACAACCGTTAAATATTGTTGGTATGGATTTAGTCGAAGTTTCTCCAGCTTATGATCAATCAGATATAACCGCTCTCGCAGGGGCGACTATTGCTCTTGATATGCTTTATTTGCAGGCGACTAAAAAATAACGTTGCTTGATGTTAATAAATTAGCTTCAACTAAATACAAAGTAGCTTCATAATATGAAGCTACTTTTTTAATAAAATAGTTATTTTAATTCGTTTTCTTATAATTAAATATCATTACTTTAATGTGTGTTATTTTTTATATTTACATTAGTAGAATAATGCAATTATTTTTCAGTTAAATAAATTATTTAAATGGAAAATATAAAATGGAAGAAAATAAATTATTAATAAATAATGATGGTTCATTTTGTTTTACACTCATAAAAGCAGAGGGAGATCTTTTAAAGAAAATCAATAATGATAAAATAAATGCATATTATTCATTAAATGATAAAGGAAAGGACATTAACGAAAATGTCATTATTCTTCTGAGTGAAACGGATGAAATAGAAAAGAACTACCTTAGATATGTAGATGAATATCATGCGGCTGGATATGATTTATTTATTGTTGATGTATCAACAAACAAAAATGCAGGTTCTGATTTATTAGAACATCTTTGGCTACAGCATAGAGGGCAATTACCTCAAAATATACTAATTCATGGAAACAACGATCAAAGAGAAAATGCACTGTTATTATATAAAAATAATATTGCCAAGAATAATGAAATAAAAGGTATTATATTAAGTAGTTATCTTCCTAAAAATGAATTTATTTTTCCAGCTGATTTAGAAATAAATACAAATATTTATTTCTCCTATGAAAATCCTGCCGAGGATTATAACAATAATATCATCTACAATGAATTATTAAGTAAAAATAAAAGAGTAAAGAAGATCAGCTTCACGAATAGAGAAGAATATAATAGCTTTTCAGAATTAAATAAAAAAGAAAATAATAAAATATTAAATTCGTTAAGTAATAATAATAAAAAGGAGATAAACGAAGTAAAAGTCGGTATGCCAATTAAAGATCAAACGATATTTTCTCAGATAGCAGAAGAAAAAGGGCTTATTATTGGTGTAAGACCCATCGATACTAACTCAACTTCATTAATTTCATCAGGAGAATATAGTAGTAAGAGTTTAGCTATCAAGGCGAAAAGTTCTGATTGGGGACCTATGGCTGGTTTTATTCCTGTCGATCAATCATTAGCTAAAGCATCAGCGCAAAAAGATCTCTTGAAATACAATAAAGCAGTAGCAGATGCAATAAACACGGGGGTTGCATCTGTGAGTGAGCTTTATCTTTCAGCCGAAAGAGTGAACGAATTGGTAGAGAGCAAAGTGCTCAATTATCTTTATGATAAAAATTCACCTTTAATTTTTGAAGTCATACACAATAATAAAACACATGAGTTCTTTTTAGAGCCAAAAACCATAGAGAAAAAACAGTATTATTTAGTTCAACACCATAATAGATTTGGAACAGAACCTGTATTGGTGATAGCTGATCCTATATCCAATAAACCGATGATTGCGGATTATGATTTATTTACGGTGATTTATCCTTATAGCCATTTAGGGAAAAATACACGCGTTAATATGCCTGTATCTTGGGAGGAATGGAAACAAAGTGTAAATTATGATGAACTCACTGATAAGCAAAAAATATTGTACAATGATCAATTACTATATGAAAAAAATGAAGGGCATCAGTTAGGATTTATTAGTCAGCAAATAAAAGAACTAAAAAACGAATTAAACACAGCATTGGGGAGATCAAGTGGGATGGAAATAGTCCATCATGGTGCCGATGATGCTAATCCCTTTGCGGTAATTCATGACAATTTTCCTGCCACTTTTTTTGTTCCTAAATCATTGTTTGATAAGCCGATTAATTCAAAAAATCAAACATTACATGATTTATTTTATATTAATAATAATGGTACTATTGTATTACAATCACCAGATGAATTTTCAAAATTTCAACAATCTATGATTGATCTAGGCTATATTGCTCCTTTAAATGAAAAATGGAACGATGGAGTCAATAATAATTATTTTACAAGCCAACGAAAGATTTCTGCCACATTTATTGATACAAAAAATGAAATAAAACGAAAATTAAGCATAGATAAGAAAAATAAATATACGTTAGAATACGAAGCTTCACTTAATAAATTTAATGAAGGTTCTTATGTTAAAAATAATACACTTTTACCAGAAATAGAACTCAATAATAATGCTAAGAATGAAATAAATTTATTATCATCAGAATATAATCATAAAAATGATCTTTTAAATAAAATGGATAATAAAAATCATCTTTTATCTACAAAAGATAAAATTGAATTTTATTCAAAAGTAAGCGATATAAAATGGTTTAAAAAAATAGGTTATAAATTACTTGAATCATTAATTAAGACAGATGGGCTTTTTTTAAATAAAACGAATGAAAATAAATTAATTGGTTTTTTTTCTTTGTTGTCTAAATATTCTGATATTAATACACCAATATACAAATCATTTACTGTTAAAAGCAGTGATATTTTAAAAAATAATTATGAAAAAGGGAGTTTACTCGCTTTTGATGGTATTTTTCATGGTTTTAGTAATATTGAAAATGTAAAGAAAGCATCGTCTGATAATGTGTATATTTCTATTGTTGGAAAACACAGTGCAAAACCACTAACCAGTCTTTATTCTGGTAGTTCAGAAAGAGCAATTATTGCACCGGGAACACATTTTCGTGTAATAAAAAATAAAATTATTAATAATAAAAATTATGTTGTATTAGAAATTGCTAATGAAATAAATTATCAAGAGCCAGTTTTTGATTTATATGATGGCGAGTTAAAAGGTATTGGTATTGATAAGCATAGAACGACATTTAATGAAAAAACGGAAAGAAAGATAAATTCTTCCAGACTGAATGATATTTTTGGATCTTTGCGTGGTGAATCATTAGGATCAGCGACTATTAAAAATGTAGTAGATAAAATTATCGAAGGAAAAATTTCAGTTGAATATGCAGTACATAAATATTTTAAAGAAATTTCAACGGTTTTCTCTAGTGATAATAGCACCTTATTATCGAATAAATTATATATTGCTATTTATGATCCATTAATAAGTAAGGCTTTTAATCAATATGTGAATGAAAATATAACCTTAGAAGAGTGGAGAAATAGCTATAATGTTAACTATTTAAACGATACTGTAATTGATAATATAGATAGAATTAAATTATTAATAAATCATATTTATGATGCGCCTAAATCTATTAATTATTTAAGTGATGCATCAATTGATTTACTTTCTCATTACTTTAATGAACCTAATAAAAGTAAATTGATGATTGATTTATTAAAAATAGCTTTAAATGAGCAGGAGTATAATATTGCTATTAATGATATTGATTATTTAATTTCATTAAATAGCAATAAAGATATTTTATCATCAACTGGAATAACAGAGGTAAGAGCATTAAGTCAAAAAGGAACACATGAGAATAAATCAACTGATAATTTATTTGAATTAAGTTTAGGTCTTAATAATAATGAAATGGTAGAGAATAGAATAAAAATCCATGATATCGAAGTGGATAAAAGGTTACTTATTAGTTTAGGTGCGAAAGTTAATAATAAAAAAATAGAGCATGATGATATTTTTGAAATAAATCATGATTATTCAAATCTTACATTCGATGCGGATAAGATAAATGATTATTTCTTAAGTGCTTCAGGAACAGATGATGATAAACAAGCTATTTCTATTATTAAAAGTTTATTAAATAATAAAGAAGAAAATATAAAAAAGTTAATTTCAATTGATGCTGAACGTATTGATTACCTTGTAAGTTATGAGCGATTGGTTAAAATTCTAGAATTAGAAAAACGTGCATTTGATGAACATTATTGGGATAGCATTAGAAAACCTTCATTAAAAATATCTAGGCATATGAAAATATTGAGTAAGGTAGGTTATGCTAATATTAGTTATTCTATGTGGCAGTCTGTTAATAATACGTTTTCTTTAGCCGAACAACTCAATAATCCCAATCTATCTTTACAACAACGAAAAGAAATCATCACTAACTTGTCATTAATGTGGTCTGAGATGACATTTAATGGGGTTTCTGAAATTATTGAAATTGCAATAGCAAAAGGATTATTACGATATCGACACAATCCTTTGGAATATGCGAGCAAGATAAGCACGCGAGTAGGGGTTGCGCTTAATATTCTTTCAGTTGGATTTGATATTTATCATGCTTATGATAATTTCAGCCGTATTTCTGGTGAAACTGATGAAAAGCGAAAAATTGATTATATCGTTGATGGTTCATTCGCTATTGTTTCAGGGCTTGTTACTGTAGGAATTTCTATAGCTATGCTTGCAGGTTCAGCAATTGCAGGACCTGTCGGTATTGCCGCAGGTGCTTTGATTGCATTGGCAACTTCAATTTATAATGCCGTAAGATTAATTGAAGAGGCAAAAAAACAAGTCAAATTTACGCCAATAGAAGAGTTCAATAATGGTTTTCATGCCTTTCTTATGGGGGATATTACGGCAGATAAGAAAAATGAGATAATATATTTAGACACCGAAAATCAACTTGAAGAGATGATTGATAAAAAAGCACTAACTCATTTTGAAGAAATAAAAAAACAAAGCGCTAATAGTAGCTATTTTTATACAAATGAAAAACAGATTTATCAAGAGCATTATTATTATAAAGTTATTCCTACATTAATAGAAGAAACCGTTGATTCTATTTTAATGCCTTCAAAAGATTTTATCTCCAAACGAATATTTCAAAATATAAGCCAAAAAGAGGCTGAAGAGATTTCATCTATTACTCCTTATCTGCGTGCTAAAAAAACAGCATATAAATATTATTTACCTAAAGAAGCAATTGCCACAGATGAAAAGCTTATTTTTGATATGGATTTTTATGTTAATGAGCTAAACCGATATACAATAAAAATTGTTTCTGACGATGAAAGCGTTATTTTTGGCGAAATAGTGGACGAGGAATTTTTTAAGAATAGTAAAACGAATAAAGAATATGTGATTAATAAATTAGGAGAAAGTAAATTAGAGAATGGATTAATAAAAACTAATAATATTGAAAAATACTATACTTCGGATTGGCATGAAAATGCAGTGCTTTATTTTAATACACACAATGGTAACGATATTATTGCTGCACCCTCAATAACTCAAAATACATTTGATATTTATAATGGCACTAAGCGATTAAGTGGGGGGTTAAAAGATGATGTATTTAATGTCTTTGCATCTGAGTCACCTCATTATGCGAGCCGTTTTTATGGTAGAGAAGGAAATGACACACTTCGTCTGATAAAAACTGCGGGTAAATACACGGGGTATAAAGTCGATTTGCAACATAATTACGTTAAATTTCAAAACTCAGAAGATAAAACTAATAGCCAAAGTTTTCATTCAAAACTTTATCTTTATCAAAATGAAGGGCATTTTTATTCGAAAAAACTTATTGATACAATGCCGAATATAGAGCTACAAGATCAGCAAGTTATTGCCTATTTAGACAGTATTGAAAATGTTATTGGCAGTGAAATGGGTGATGATTATATTTTGGGTAATGAAGAGGCTAATTATTTAAATGGTGCTGGTAGTGTTGATCATTTATATGGTAAAGGGGGAAATGATACACTTGTCTTAAATGAAGGTTATGCTGAAGGCGGTGAGGGCAATGATAGCTATGTTATTTTACGATCTTCTTTAGAGCAGAGTTATAATAAATTATTTGAAACCATTATTAATGAAACTAATAAGTTAGGAACTAGTGTTGTAAGGTTTAATTATTGTTTTGATGAAATAATATCAATAAAACGTAATAAAAAAGATATTATTTTTGATTTTAAAATTAATAATGAAAATCATGAGGGGAAATATATTTATCATTCTGTGACATTGAAAAATGTTTATGATGATTCAGTAAATAACATATATTCACATCGCTATACATTAATAACTCAAGATGGTTTTACACTCACTTTGGATGAAAATACGAAAGATAAAATATTATACAAATTTAGTTATTTAGAGAAATATAATGAATCAAAATTAGCAATTAAAGATTTTTATATTAATGAGTATGATAATTTAGTTGTGACTGCTTTTAAAAGTCAGAGTAGAAATATAAAATTATTGCCAGAATTTGAATACAGTGGTTTCTCATCTGGAACAAATTTACGACTTGGTATTCACGGCAATAACCAAAATAATCATTATATTGGTATTGAGGCTAACTCATACATTAAATTAAGTCAGGGAAATGATACTTATCAAATAAAAACATTTTTAACAAAAAGTAACAATGAAAGGGTGAATATCTCACTATCTGATCATATTGATAAATTAACTGATAATGATGTAAGCCATTTCTTTTTAACTGATATAAGTGGTTTTGATTTAACATTTAAAGATGGTCTTTTATCTCATCGTTATCTTCCTGATGATTATTTAACGCTATGTTTTGAAGCAGAGCTATTAAATAAAATTGTTGATACCAACGCGACTATTCGATTAATAGATAAAGATAATGTTGTTTTTACATTACCAACTAAAGATAGTCATTCAAATTTTCTTATGCCTGTTGTTAATTTGAATTTAAATATAAGCAAAAGTGATGATGTATTGGTGATCCCTGAATCACTTAGTTTAAATAAAGCGGCATTATCTGCCTATGGCGTTAGTTCGGTAGTGCTTAATTCAACACTATTATCAGCAACACTTGCAGACAAACCAAAAGAACTCATTGATTTATTGCCTATTCTTGAACTGAATGATGGGAATGATATTGTTATTAATCATAATAATACTAGCTCAGTTATTGATGGTGGAAAAGGTGATGATAATATTCTTGTTAATAAAGGGCATCATATTTTAATTGCAGGGGAAGGTAATGATCGCTTAAGTGGAGGTGAAGGCAACGATTTGTTAATTTCTCAATTTGGTCATGATTATCTGAGTGGCGGTGAAGGTAGCAATGTATATGTGGTGCAAAAACGACAAGGTCATGTGACGGTTTATGATGAAGGAAAAAACAGTCATATTTTAGTGACTGGATTGGCGGAACATGAAACATTGATTTCATCTCAAGTGGGAAATAATACACAATATCAAACTCAAGATAAGCAATTTACACTAAATGTAAAAGTGGCAGTAAATGAGGTTAATGAAAAAGAACAGAAACCGGTTATTTCAGTTACTGAAACATCCTCAGAGTTATCATTACAAGGGTTGGCAAATATTATCCAAGATATGGCAACATTCAATCAGCAACAATTTACTGTTGTGAACAATCACGAAACTATTTCGTTATCGACATGGTCACCTTTGGCATTAGTGGAAAAGCAGTTGTGATTTTTTAATCATTGAGATCCCATCACTTAAAAAACAGCTCCAATAAATTTGGGGCTGTTTTATTGATAACAAATAGCTTAAATTCGTTAACGTTAAAGCTGAAAATAACGAGCAAGCAGTGGCGCGGTAAAATTCTTTTTTAAATAAAAGCCTCTTGGCAATGTCATAATACGTTGTCCATCTTCACCAATGGCTTCGGTTAATGCCTTGCTATTAGCTGCTTTCGGGCGGATTTGTAAGACTTGTCCGTGACGTGCGGTAATGCTTTCTACTTTACCCAACACAATCATATCCATTAGTTCTTCCCAATCATGACGTAACAGTTCTTCTTCTGTACTATTAGGGCGCCAAAGTAATGGTGAAGCAACGCGGCGTTGTGCTAATGGTATTTCCCTTTCTCCTTCAACAGGCACCCATAATACTTTTGAGAGTTTACGTTTTACATGGCTGTTTTCCCATGTAATACCGCTGTTTCCGGTTAATGCTGCGACACAAACAAAAGTCGTTTCTAAAGGCATTCCTAATCTATCAATCGGAATTGTTTTAAGTTCAATGCCCAATTCACTGAAGTCTTGCTCCGGTTTGCTACCTGCACTTGCTCCTAAATAATATTCCAACAACATACCTACCCAGCCTTTATCCCTTTTAAGATCCATTGGGATAGGAAGTTGTGCAAAAGCGGCAAGTTCACCAAAAGTATAACCTGCAAGCGCTTTTGCTCGTTCAAATAAAACTTGCTCATTTTCGGGCGCTACTGGTGGCGTAAACATAGTTATTATCTTCTTGTATAAATAATAGACAGAAAAAACAGGTTATTGATAACGTATTTAGCTTTATTTTATTTAAATCATAATAGCATGATATATCATCATTTTTTTGAGTTAACTCGCCAATTGAAATTTATAATTCCAAGTTGTGCACGGTTATCCTGAAATCATAAACAGGCTTTTACACTAGGTTATCCACAGCTTTATGGGATAACTCACAGAAAGTGAGATCACTGTTCTGATTTACAGCCTTGACTTTTGCAGATATTTGCCAAAATTATCCTATTTTGTCTAACTAATCGGCATAACCTGTGGATAAAACACCCTGTGGCTATTTTTTGCGCGATTTAAGCAGGTGTGTATTTTAATTGTTTTATCCAATCGCTGAAATAGGCATTGAAATCTAGCTACTAATTTGAATTATAAGTGATATTTTAAAAATTGTATCAACAGCCTTTCTAACAATATAAAAACTATACCCTGATTATCTCACTCTTTTTCACATAGATATCCACAGAAAAAGTGAATAAATCCCCTAAGCATTTATGTGGGTGTTTATAACTTTCAAGGTTTCTGTGAATTAACGTAAATAATGGCTAATTTGCACACGGAAAAGAGACGATAACCTATTTTAATCTTGGTATATCAATATCAGGTGTAAACCACGCTGATTTAAAATCAAACCAACCAAAAGTATTCATTTTGACACCTCGTATGGTTCTCTGCCCTTGTAGCTCTAATAAATGGTGAAATAAAGGATAAAGCCAAATATCTTGTGTTAGCTGGCGACACCACTCTTCAAGAGGCAAAGATTTTTGGTGCCATAATGTTAGCTCTTGTGAGAACGATGCGCCCAAACATTGGTGAAAGAGTGGTAACTCATAAAGTGCAGCAAAAATTGAGAACTCTAAAGGCTTATAAAAGTTTACTGTCGCCAACCAAATATCACTCTCAGCTTCACCGTAATACCATTGTTCATAATCCAGCACTTGAATGGTCAGTTCAATATCATATTGAGATAAAATACTTTTTATTAAGTCTGCAATAGTGCTGTATTCATGATGCTCTTTATAAAGAGTAACAGTGAGCTTTGTTAATGAAGTCGGTTTAGGATGCTGGCGTATTAATTTACTGTGATGCCAATGAAGTAATAACCCATAAGCTGGAAACCAATGACGTTGATAGAAAGGATCGCAATGTGTGAGCATATTAACAGGGGTTAATACACTGCTTAACCATTCTCTTATTTCAGTCTGTTGGCACTGCTTCGAGCGACTATCATAGAGAAGAAAATAACATCCTTCTTCTTTACGACTTTCTAGTGGATTTTTATTGGTATCATCGTCCGTTAAATGAATAGTTGAACAAACCATTTTGTTATTTAGTTCAGGAACGACCCAAATATCAATTTCATCCAATAGCGCCCGTAAGCCAAAATAGCGATTAAAGGCTTTGATTTGCAGCTTATTTTTATCATTAGCGATAACTTGATAAGCGCCAGTGCCAATAGGGTGCTGTGCAAAAGAGGGAAGTGATGCCCATTCTTGCGGTAAAATAACAGCTTGTGGACTACCTAATAACGTTGCAAATTGCTTATCTGCTTCGCTTAAATAAATATCGAGTACATAAGGTTGAGGCGAGGAAATTTGTTCTATATGTGCATAAAGAGGGTTGCAGTGTTTCATTCTCATTAAAGAAGTGCTGATATCTGCAAGAGTGAGTTCACGACCATGATGGAAATAGACAGCAGGGCGCAAATAAAATCGCCAATGTTGCTCTGTGATCATTTGCCAATGATGCGCTAATTCAGCTTCAATTTCCCCATTTTCCTCTTTTAAGTGTATTAATGAGTTGAATATCTGACTCATTAAATGTAGTTCAGAACGTCTTAATGGTGTGCCCGGTAATAAATTTCTAAAGGGACGATAGTAAATAATGCGCAGTAGTTGTTGACCGGGATGAAAGCTTTTTTCAATTTGTGAAAGCACCATTTGGCGTACAGAATCTTTATCACCCATTAGTGCGACAAGCTTTTCAATATCATTCTCTTCTATTAATCTTTCAGCGCGATTTTGTTGGATCTCTAGCGCATTAGAGTGAAAAATAAGCGTCGATTTTTTACCTCGACCGACTTCTGCTTGCCAATTTATCCAACCCGTTTCTTGCATCTTATTTAATAAAGAGCGGACATGACGACGTGTGCAATGCAGGGTTTGTGCTAATTCTTGTAATGTTGTTTCAGTTGCTTTTCCCTGAAAGGCTTGCCATAAGCGAATAAATTGTAACTCTAAGCGGGGTGAGGTCATAAAAGAGGAAATCCCTTGATAAAGTGATCAATTTTAATTTCCTTATATTAGACCGATAATGTCTGTGTTTAAAGTTAGCTCTCATGTTAGTTATCACAAATTACGAATACTGACAGACTCCCCCATTTGAGCATTCGGTGATTACCGGCCAGTGATGTTTAATCACTGGCTTTTTTATTAGGCAAAAAAAAAGCCGTAAATGAATTTACGGCAAGAATGACAAAGTAAACATCACAGAAAGTAGAAGAAGGTGAAAAATGACTTTAGTTAGCGCATAAAGGCGGGCTGTTTTGCTTCATACGCACTAATATCATCTTGGTGTTGTAGCGTTAATCCAATACTGTCTAATCCTTCAATCATGCAGTGGCGGCGAAATGAGTCGATTTCAAAAGAGAAATGTAATTCACCCGCTCTGACCTCTTGTGCCACTAAATCGACAGTAATCGGTGTACCCGCATGTTCTTTTACCCAGTCAAATAATTGTGAGACTTCATCATCACTTAATTTGATTGGTAATAATTGATTATTAAATGAATTTCCGTAAAAAATATCAGCAAAACTGGGGGCGATAACAGCATGAAAACCATAATCAGTTAATGCCCAAGGTGCGTGTTCACGAGATGATCCACAACCAAAGTTTTCTCGTGCTAATAAAATAGAAGCACCTTGATAAATTGGCTGATTTAAAATAAATGTAGGATTAGGCTGTGTGCCTTCATCATCCAGAAAACGCCAATCATGAAACAAGTGCTTACCAAAACCAGTACGCGTTACTTTCTGTAAAAATTGCTTAGGAATAATGGCATCGGTATCCACATTTGCCGCATCTAAAGGAACCGCAATACCCGTGTGTTGAGTAAATTTATTCATCATGTTCTCCTTTAAGATGCCACTGCAAATGTACGAACATCTGCAAAATGACCGTTAATAGCCGCTGCCGCTGCCATTGCAGGACTGACTAAGTGTGTTCGACCTCCACGACCTTGGCGACCTTCAAAGTTACGGTTGCTGGTGGATGCACAACGTTCACCCGGATTTAATCGGTCGTTATTCATTGCCAAACACATTGAACAACCCGGTAAGCGCCATTCAAAACCAGCTTCAATAAAGATTTTATCTAAACCTTCTGCTTCTGCTTGAGCTTTAACAGGTCCTGAGCCCGGAACAACAATCGCTTGAACATGAGATGCAACTTTATGACCTTTTGCAATTTCAGCAGCCGCTCGTAAATCTTCAATGCGCGAGTTTGTACAAGAACCTATAAAGACTTTGTCGATAGCGACATCGGTTAAGTTAACACCTTCACTTAATCCCATATAAGCTAAGGCTTTTTCAGCAGATGCGCGTTCAACCGGATCACTAAAGCTATCTAATAACGGAACTATTTGGTCAATAGCAATAACTTGCCCTGGATTGGTGCCCCATGTAACTTGTGGTGCGATATCGGCAGCATTAATAGTCACCGTGGCATCAAAAGTTGCATCATCATCAGATTTTAAGGTTCTCCAATAAGCGACGGCTTCATCCCATGCTTGATCTTTAGGCGCAAATTGACGCCCTTTTAAGTAATCAAAAGTGGTGTCATCGGGTGCGACTAAACCCGCTTTAGCACCCATCTCAATCGCCATGTTGCATAAGGTCATTCGACCTTCCATGCTTAAGGCTTCAATGGCTTCACCTGCAAATTCAACGATATAACCTGTTCCACCTGCACTGCCTAATCTGCCGATAATGGCTAATACGATGTCTTTTGCTGTGATCCCAATGGCGGTTTTTCCCTGAACTTCTATCTTTAATGTTTTAGCACGAGACTGCTTTAAGGTCTGCGTTGCTAAAACATGTTCAACTTCAGAAGTCCCAATCCCAAAAGCTAATGAACCAAAAGCACCATGAGTTGCTGTATGTGAATCACCGCAAACAATAGTCATTCCCGGTAAGGTTAAGCCTTGTTCTGGCCCCATTACATGAACAATCCCTTGATAAGGATGGTTTAAGTCATACAGTGTGACACCAAACTCTTGGCAGTTTTTCATTAACTCTTGCATTTGAATTCTTGCCATATCACCACAAGCATTAATATCTTTAGTTTGTGTTGATACGTTATGATCCATCGTTGCAAAGGTTTTATTCGGTTGACGAACAGGGCGACCTTTTGTCCTTAATCCATCAAAGGCTTGAGGTGATGTCACTTCATGCACTAAATGTCTATCGATATACAGAATGGGTGTTTCATCACTCACTTCTCTGACAACATGTGCATCATAAATTTTTTGATATAATGTTTTACCCATGTTATGCCCCTTCACGAATATACTGAGCGATACGATCACCCATTTCAGCGGTTGTGATTGCGTTACCATCACCCGCGAGATCTGCAGTGCGATAGCCTTTTGCTAATACTTGTGTGATAGCATCTTCAATGGTTTGAGCTGCATTATCTTCATTAAAGCTATAACGTAATAACAGTGCTGCTGACAGAATTTGTGCAATAGGGTTAGCGATGTTTTTACCCGCTATATCAGGAGCGGAGCCTCCAGCAGGTTCATATAAACCAAAGTGTTCTTCGTTAACACTCGCAGAGGGTAACATTCCCATAGAGCCAGTGATCATTGCGCATTCATCAGATAAAATATCGCCAAAAATATTGGAGCACAGCAACACATCAAACTGAGAAGGATCTTTAATTAACTGCATTGTTGCGTTATCAATATACATATGTTGAATTTCAACATCCGGGTATTCTTTTGCGATCTCAGTTACAACTTCACGCCATAAAATAGAGCTTTGTAATACGTTAGCTTTATCAATTGAGGTTACTTTATGACGGCGTTTACGTGCTGATCCAAACGCAAAACGTGCAATACGTTCAATTTCATAACGATGATAAATTTCAGTATCAAAAGCACGCTCTTGCGCGCCTTCACCTTCACGACCTTTAGGTTGACCGAAATAGATACCACCGGTTAATTCGCGCACACATAAAATATCAAAACCACGTTGTGCGATATCCGCGCGTAATGGACAGTAGGCTTCTAAACCTTCATATAAGCGAGCAGGGCGTAAATTGCAGAACAATTTAAAATGCTTACGTAATGGCAATAAAGCCCCACGTTCTGGTTGTTCATTTGCGGGTAAATGTTCCCATTTAGGGCCGCCGACAGAACCAAATAAAATCGCATCAGCTTGTTCACAACCAGCTAAAGTATCTGCGGGTAACGGAGTTCCATGATTATCAATGGCAATGCCACCGATATCGTATTCTTTTGTTGTGATATTGAGTGAGAAACGTTCACTAACTGCCTTCATCACTTTCTGTGCTTGAGCCATGACTTCAGGGCCAATACCATCTCCGGGTAATACTGCAATATGATAATTTTTTGACATAATTAAACCGCTTCTTGTGTTGTATGTTGTTTGCGTTTTTCTATTTCGACTTGCTCTGAGCGCCAAATGCTATTAATAACGTGGATCATGGCATTTGCTGATGAACCTACGATGTCAGTTTCTAAACCCATTCCATGAAATTTACGTCCTTGATATTCAACAACAATATCAACTTGCCCTAAGGCGTCTCGACCTTCACCTTTAGCAGTTAATTGGTAAGTGACTAATTTCAATGGATAACCTGTTGCGCGAGAGATGGCTTGATAAACCGCATCGACAGGACCATTACCAGTTGCTGCTTCAGTAATTTCTTTATTACCATGAGTGATGCTGACACTCGCGGTAGCAACGGTTGATGAACCAGATTGAGTATTAAAATAATTCATTACAAACTCATCAGGCTCTTGTTGCTGTTGCCCCATAAATGCTAAAGCTTCTAAATCATAATCAAAGACTTGGCCTTTTTTATCTGCCAAACGTAAGAAGGCAGAATATAAATTATCCAAGTTGTAATCTGTTTCACGATATCCCATCTCTTCCATGCGATGTTTAACTGCGGCACGACCAGAGCGAGAAGTTAAATTCAGTTGTACTTCTTTTAATCCGATAGATTCTGGCGTCATGATTTCGTAGGTTTCGCGGTTCTTCAAAACGCCATCTTGGTGAATACCCGATGAATGCGCGAATGCATTGGAGCCAACAACAGATTTATTAGCATGAATTGGCGTATTACATAATTGGCTGACTAATTGACTGGTACGATAAATTTCTTTGTGATTAATCCGTGTCTGAACATTCATCATTTGCTCACGGACTTTTATCGCCATAATGACTTCTTCTAATGCGCAGTTACCAGCACGTTCGCCTAAGCCATTAATTGTTCCTTCTACTTGTCTTGCACCTGCTTGTACTGCGGTAATTGAGTTAGCAACAGCCATGCCCAAATCGTCATGACAGTGAACAGAAATAATGGCTTTATCAATATTGGGAACACGCTCAAATAAGTTGGTGATAATTCCACCAAATTGATAAGGTGTTGTATAACCTACGGTATCTGGAATATTAATGGTGGTTGCACCCGCATTAATTGCACTTTCAACAATTCGACATAAATTATCGATATGAGTACGCCCTGCATCTTCACAAGAAAATTCCACATCATCGGTATAGCGACGAGCGCGTTTTATTGAGTTCACGCCCATTTCAATAATATCTTCGAACGATTTTTTTAATTTATGTTCAGCATGCAATGCTGAGGTTGCCAAGAATACGTGGATACGAAAAGCTTCTGCGACTTTTAACGATTCCGCCGCAACATCAATATCGTTATCAACGCAGCGCGCTAATGCACAAATACGGCTATTTTTGATTTCTCGTGCAATGGTTTGCACAGATTCAAAATCACCAGGGGAAGAAACAGGAAAGCCCGCTTCAATGATATCCACACCTAAACGCTCTAAAGCGTAAGCAATTTGTAACTTCTCTTTTACGCTTAAGCTCGCCTGCAATGCTTGTTCACCATCTCTCAATGTGGTATCAAAAATAATCACGTCATTGCTCATAATCTGTTCCTTTCTCTTTTTATTTGCTGTTTGCGCTCTCCCAGGTATAAAAAAACCCGCGACTAGCGCGGGTTTTCTCTCTAAGGGCAGGTGTGTTTCACTTTTTACCCATAAGCCGACCGCGCATCAAAGTTGCGAGTAGTAGTAGGCTTGATAGTAAAATTGCGTTCAACATGAAACATCCTTAGATAAGTTCTCAATAATCTGTATTTATTGATACCTAATACCAATAAAGATGTCAAGTGTTGGAATTTATTAATTCATTTCCCAGTGTTATTTATAAATTTTTCATAGTGATTCTGACTAATATCTAAATTTTTACTAATGATTATAACTATCAAGCATTCATTGATTAGGTTAATGTTCCATACGTTGTTTGAAAAAGAGTGAAATGAAAAATTAAACAATTGTTTGCTTTTTTTTTAATCAGCCAGTTGATAGGGAAAAAAGAGGGAGTTAGGGGAGGAATAATTGATAAAAGTGAGCAACGTTTTGAATGTAAGAATAAAAATCATTGTATTATAAAAGATAATAGATATCGGATACCTATTTTAGGAATGAAAGTACATTATTTTATTATGATTTTTATCATACTTTGTTTTATTATTTGCAAGGCAGAAGGTAAAACAGGTTGTAATATATATTGATATAATCATTTTCTATACATGTAATTTTAATATAAAAATTCATTCCTTATATGAAATATGTTTTTTTATTGATATGAAACTTATGTGTTTAGTTATATACATGGATGATGAATAATAAATTTTAATAAATAGTTTAAGTGATAGTTGAAGCTTATTTATTATTAATAATATCTTAGTTAATAATATTTATTTGGCTATTATGATAACATAGTGGAGTAAGAAATGACGGATTACACATCAGCAACAGTTACCAGCAGAGAATCAGCAGATATGCATTTACGTAATGTTGATCTTAATTTATTAACGGTATTTGATGCTGTTATGCAAATGCAAAATGTTACCCGTGCTGCACAAGTACTGGGCATGTCACAACCCGCAGTAAGTAATGCTGTATCTCGCCTTAAAGTTATGTTTAATGACGAATTATTTGTTCGCTATGGACGCGGTATTCAACCGACATTAAGAGCTAAACAACTTTTTGGTCCAGTAAGACAAGCCTTACAATTAGTTCATAACGAGCTTCCAGGAGCCGGATTTGAACCAGAGCAAAGTGAGCGTATATTTAATTTATCTATTTGTAGCCCTCTAGATATAAGACTAGCACCAAAAATAGTTGAACAAATTAAAAATGAAACACCTAATATTAACGTTAATATTAAGTCTTATTTAAATAGCAATATAGAACACCAATTAAAATATCAAGAAGTTGAGTTCTTTATTAGTTATAAGGAATTTGAAAAGGCTGAATTTCATTCACAACCACTATTTAATGACGAAGTTGTTTTGGTCGTTTCTAATAAACATCCTCGTATTAAAGAGAGTGTGACCCAAGAAATGTTATTAAATGAGCAACATTCTATTGTTTCTTTAGATGATATTGGTTCATTTAGTGCGCCTTATTATAAAGATACTCAGTTGGAAGATTTAATCACTTATCAAGGAACCGATTTAAATAGTGTATTAAATATTGTCTCCAGAACTTATTTGGTCGCTATTGCACCAAAATGGTTAGTTGAAAGTTATTCTGAGCAATTAGGTATTAAAGCAGTGTCGTTACCTTGGGAAAAAACAGAGCGCCCATGTTACTTGATTTGGCATGAGTCAACAGCGCGAGATAAAGGTCATTTATGGATGAAAAATTTATTAAGTGAAGTTTGTCAAAAATAGAGTGTTTTTGCTCATAATTAGTATTTATTGCTAATTATGCAGAAATAGTGGCAGATAACGTTAGCTATTCGGCTAATGACCAAAATGGCGTTTATGCGGTTAGGTAAACTCAATTGGATTGCTGTCACTATTTTTGCCCTTTCTTTGTAATAATAGCTCTTATTCATATTATACCGTGTTGAACCTATTTTTTTTCAATAATACCCCTCTGTTTATATTGTCACTGATTGAGTTATAATGCTTACCTATTGTTATTTATCATCTTTTTCTTTCGGCTTTCCATAGAAAATAAGATCGTAATATTTAGTTTTCTCACTGTAATGAGATAGTCTTTTTTGGCAAAACTTCTCATAACTCACAATTTTACAAATTTATGTAAAATTGGATTCCTTTATTTTGGCGGATCACTTAGACTTTTATTTAAGTCAGCGAACAAGTGTAAGCTGAAATTGTAAGAGAGACATTTTCTTCATTTCGATTTCATAACACGGTCGCTTTTCCATAAATAGCAGGAAAATTATGATAGCTAATAATAATCTTAATGATTATCATATAATTAGAAGATTGCAGATGCAGTTTTTGCATTGCGGAAATAAAATTGCTTATCGCCAGTGGGATGCTAAGTGCAATATCGAAATGTCTTGGGAGGTGGTTGAAAAGAAAACACGCGCACTCTCAAATGCATTGTTAGAAATGGGTGTGGATGTTCAAGAAAACATTGGGATCTTTTCTCAAAATACCATTGATTGGTCTTTAGCTGATATTGCTTCTTTGCAGCTACGTGCAGTAACTGTTCCTCTTTATGCAACAAGTAGTGTTGAACAAGCCGCTTACATTTTAAATGATGCGAATATTCGCATTCTTTTTATTGGTGACCAAAAGCAATACGATATTGTTTCTGAATTATTAGCGTTATGTCCTCAGCTTGAACATATTATTGTGTTTAACTCCGATGTTGTGTTAAACGAAAATCTACCTTCATGCTATCTGGAAAATTTAATTAACCAGTCAACATTTCAGCATGATGATGAGTTAAAACAGCGTATTAATGAATGCAATTTAGATGATCTGTTTACTCTGATTTATACATCAGGAACTACAGGCGAGCCTAAAGGCGTTATGCTTGACTATACCAGTTTGGCATCACAACTTTATCTACATGATGAGCGTCTCTCATTATCTGATAAAGATGTTTCGCTCTGTTTCTTACCTCTTTCTCACGTTTTTGAACGCGCGTGGAGCTTCTATGTGATGCACACTGGCGCGGTTAACGTGTATTTAACAGACACTCATGCTGTCAGAGAGGCAATGAGTGCGGTTAAACCTACGGTGATGTGTGCCGTTCCTCGCTTTTATGAAAAAGTGTATAGCGCCATTCAAGATAAAGTATCTCAAGCTTCCGTGTTTCGTAAATTTATCTTTAAATGGGCGATAAAGCAGGGTGAAAAACAGCGTGAAGCACAACTGAATCAGCGCCAACAGGGCTTTATTTCCCGCTTATGCTATCGTTTTGCAGATAAAAAAGTGTTAAGTCCAGTGCGTCAAATTTTAGGTGGGCGAGTTCGCTTTTTACCCGCGGCAGGCGCTCGTTTAGATGATGCTGTGATCCGCTTCTTCTTGGCAGCCGGTATTAATATTAAATATGGCTATGGTATGACAGAAACCTGTGCCACTGTTTCGTGCTGGGAAGAGAACAAATATAAATTAGGCTCTATTGGTACTCCATTGCCGGGCATCGAAGTGCGTATTGGTGCAGAAAACGAAATCCAAGTACGTGGCAGCATTGTTATGAAAGGATATTTTAATAAGCCTGAAGATACAGCCGCTGCCTTTACAGAAGATGGATGGTTACGCACTGGAGATGCAGGTGCTCTTGATAGTGATGGCATGTTATTTATCACGGAACGTTTAAAAGATTTAATGAAAACGTCAAATGGTAAATACATTGCACCACAAATGATTGAAGGAACATTAGGGCAAGACCGTTTTATTGAGCATATTGCGGTGATCGCAGATACCCGTAAATTTGTTTCGGCACTTATCGTACCTTGCTTTGATGCATTAGAAGAACATGCCCGTGCATTAAATCTAAAATATCAAGATCGTATAGAATTATTACGCCACACTAAAATTAAAGAGCTATTTGATGAACGTTTACACGAAATGCAAAAAAACTTTGCAAGTTTTCATCGAGTTAAGCGCTTTACTCTTCTTGCTGAAGGCTTTTCAATGGAATCGGGTGAATTAACACCAACATTGAAACTTCGCCGTAAAATTATTTTTGAACGCTATCGAAATGAAATCGAATTAATGTATCAAGATTAATTTTAATTGATGAAAAAGCACCTAAATGGTGCTTTTTTCTTTTGAAATTACTTATTGATAGATAATAATGATTGAAATAATTGATAAAAGACATAAACGGAAACGTTGACGCATACGGTTTTATCAGTAAATTGTGTTAAAATGCAAACTCAGATCAGCATGATGACTGAAATTCATAGCAATATGTAATAAATAACACATTTAATAATTAAAAGAGGCTAATGTGAAACTGGATGAAATCGCCCGCTTGGCTGGTGTTTCACGAACAACAGCAAGTTATGTCATTAATGGTAAAGCGAAACAGTACCGTGTAAGTGACAAGACTGTTGAAAAAGTGATGGCGGTGGTCAGAGAGCATAATTACCACCCGAACGCTGTTGCCGCGGGATTACGTGCTGGTCGTACACGTTCTATTGGTTTGGTTATTCCTGATTTGGAAAATACCAGTTACACCAGGATCGCAAATTACCTTGAGCGACAAGCGCGTCAACGCGGTTATCAATTACTGATTGCCTGTTCAGAAGACCAACCAGACAACGAAATTCGTTGTGTGGAGCACTTACTGCAACGTCAAGTTGATGCCATTATTGTTTCAACAGCATTGCCACCAGAGCATCCTTTCTATCAGCGTTGGGCGAATCGCTCATTACCGATTATTGCGTTAGACCGAGCATTAGAAAGCGAACATTTTATCAGTGTTGTTGGCGATGACTTAGAAGATGCCAAAATGCTGGCAACAGAATTAAAAGCATTCCCTTCGCAATCTGTACTCTATTTAGGCGCACTTCCTGAACTCTCTGTGAGTTTTTTACGTGAACAAGGTTTCCGTAATGTATGGAAAGATGATCCTAGAGAAGTCACCTACCTATATGCAAATAGCTATGAACGAGAAGCTGCTGCGGCTGCTTTTTCTGAATGGTTAAATAACAATCCAATGCCTGATGCGTTATTCACAACCTCTTTTGCTTTATTACAAGGGGTTATGGATGTGACATTACAACGCAGTGGGCGTTTGCCAACACAATTGGTCATTGCAACTTTTGGTGATCATGAGTTATTGGATTTCCTTGAATGCCCTGTTTTATCTGTCGCTCAACGACATCGTGATATTGCCGAACGTGTGTTAGAACTTGTTCTTGCAAGTCTTGAAGAAGAACAAAAACCACAAGCAGGAATTACACGTATTCGTCGTGATTTATGTCGTCGAGGCAGTTTAGGACGTGCGCGTTAATTGATGCCGCTCTGTTAGTAATTATCTGCATTTATACCTATCCCTGTTTTATTAAATTAAAACGGGGATGTTTTATTTGATTTAAGAATGTCGAATTGCTTAGAGAATATTAAATTTGAGATTAATCTTAAGCCTTTTTTTACTATTTTTCTCATTTTACTAAGTTCGTAGATTAAATTTTGGCATATCCATAAGTGATATTGCTTAAATTTAATGAGTTATTAATTTTATTTTGGGAAAGTTAAGAAAAAAATAAATAACTATCTTCATGATATTGAATTATTTTTTTTCGTCTTACTGTTTTTGTTTATATAAAAACAACCTCAAATTATTATGTTGGCCAAAGGCAAATGAACTGCAATAAATTAGTTTTTTATAATAAAAATCATGATTTACTTATTATGATTTCTTTATCTGGTTTTCTCCCTTGTAATCGCTATAAATAATTACTTTTCGTGATTAAAAATAGAATTTGAAAAATAACCTCTATTAATCATGGTGTTAATATTCCCTTTTTTCTTTTTGTCGATAATTTAAACATTCCGGTGTTCTTATCAAATTACTGTAAATATAAATAAAGCTTCCTATATCTGGCTTGACAACGTTTTCATACCATCCGTAAACTCTATTTGTGGGGATTTGTGGGATAATGTGGTGTAAATTACAGAGCTGGGGGTAATGAGGATGTTTCGTGGAGCAACTCTCGTTAATCTTGACAGCAAAGGGCGAATAACAATTCCTTCCCGTTATCGAACAACGCTGAATGAGATTTCTGAAGGTCAAATGGTTTGTACCATTGATCTCAATCAGCCATGTTTATTGCTTTATACCCTTCCAGAATGGGAAAAAATTGAGTTAAAATTAGCGGCTTTGTCCTCCATGAACCCTGCGGAACGTCGAGTTCAACGTCTGTTATTAGGTCACGCCAGCGAATGCCAAATGGATAGCGCAGGACGTCTTTTGTTAGCTAGCACGCTAAGACAGCATGCGGGGCTAACAAAAGAGGTCATGTTAGTCGGTCAATTCAATAAATTTGAATTGTGGGATGAACAGGTCTGGTACAAACAGATCGAAAAAGACATTGTAGCCGAGCAAACCTCACAGGAACCGTTATCGACACGACTATTGGATTTATCACTTTAAATAATGACAACGAATAATTTTAGTCATACCAGTGTATTACTGGATGAAGCAGTGAATGGCCTGAATATTAAACCTTCAGGTATCTATATCGACGGAACATTTGGTCGTGGGGGGCACTCCCGTCTAATTTTATCGCAATTGGGTGAACAAGGTCGCTTGATTGCGATAGACAGAGATCCACAAGCCATAGCCGTTGCTAATGAAATTGATGATGCTCGATTTTCTATTGTCCATGGACCTTTTTCAAATATTGAACAGTATGTGCAGGAGCTTGACTTAGCTGGGAAGATTGACGGTGTATTACTGGATTTAGGTGTTTCTTCTCCTCAACTTGATGATCCTGAACGTGGTTTCTCATTTATGCGTGATGGACCGCTTGATATGCGTATGGACCCTACATCAGGGCAATCAGCCGCACAATGGCTGATGACAGCAGCAGAAGACGACATCACATGGGTATTGAAAACCTTTGGTGAAGAACGTTTTGCTAAACGTATTGCTCGCGCCATTGTTGCACGTAACAAAACAGAAGAGCCTTTGACTCGCACTAAACAATTGGCTGATTTAATTAGCGATGCAAGCCCAGTAAAAGAGCGACATAAACATCCAGCAACACGCAGTTTTCAGGCAATTCGCATCTATATTAATAGCGAATTAGATGAAATTGAAAAAGCATTAAAAGGTGCGGTTTCTGTTTTAGCCCCTGAAGGACGTTTATCAGTGATTAGTTTCCATTCATTGGAAGACAGATTAGTGAAGCGTTTTATTCGAGATGAAAGCAAAGGACCTGTTGTCCCTGCGGGAATTCCTCTCACAGAAACGCAAATAAAAGAGTTAGGAAGCGCTCGCTTATCGAGTATTCACAAGATGAAACCGACAGGCGTAGAAGTTGAAGAAAATCCACGGGCGCGAAGCTCTGTATTACGTGTAGCACAACGTATTGAGGAATAAATGTCTACTGAACGACACTCACTACCGGGAGTTATAGGGCAGGATTTACTGCGTCATGGCAAATTACCTGTGTGTTTATTGATTGCTGTGATTATTTCTGCGGTGTATGTCGTCACTACAGCACATAAGACACGTTTATTAACAGCAGAGAAAGAGCGTTTAGTGCTGGAGAAAAACGTATTGGAGATCGAATGGCGCAATCTCATTCTTGAAGAAAACGCGCTGGCTGACCATAGCCGAGTAGAGCGTTTTTCAAGTGATGGTTTGGGAATGATCCATGTTGACCCAACAAAAGAGAACATCGTGGTAACTAAATAATTAAGGCAAGTATGAAATTTTCACGTTCGGCAAAAGCGAAAGCAAAGACAAAGTCAAATGCCAAACTACGCAAGCCTGAAGAAAAAACAGGATTTGTGAGTTGGCGTTTTGCGTTGCTTTGCGGTGGTATTGGTATCGCTTTAGCCGCGCTATTAATCCGTGTTGCCTATTTACAGATTATTAATCCTGATCCCCTTATTCGTGAGGGGGATATGCGTTCTCTACGTGTGCAAAAAGTACCAACAGCAAGAGGCATGATCAGCGATAGAATGGGCAGACCTCTTGCCGTTAGCGTGCCAGTTTTCGCCATTTGGGCTGATCCTAAAGTTGTATTAGATGCTAAGCCCGATATGACGGACTCTCGTTGGTTAGCACTTGCTGATGCACTGAAAATGCCAGTGAATCAAATTGAGCAAAAAATTGTTGCAACGCCTTCTGCTCGTTTTATCTATTTGGCTCGCCAAGTGAATCCTGAAATTAGTGATTATATTAATAAATTAAAAATCACTGGGATTAACATGCGTCAGGAATCAAAACGCTATTATCCATCAGGAGAAGTGACTGCTCACATCATTGGTGTAACCAATATTGATGGTGATGGTATTGAAGGTGTTGAAAAAAGCTTTAACCAGTGGCTGACAGGTGCGCCCGGTGAGCGCGTTGTTCGTAAAGATGGTTTTAACCGTGTTATCGAGAATATCGCTCAAACAGACAGCCAAGCCGCTCATAACCTGATGTTAAGTATCGATGAACGTTTGCAATCTGTAGTTTATCGCGAATTAACCAATGCGGTTATTAAGAATAAAGCAGAGTCAGGAACCGCTGTTTTAGTTGATGTTAATACCGGTGAAGTGCTGGCGATGGCTAATAGCCCATCGTACAACCCAAATAATTTAACGGGTACACCTAAAGATGCGATGCGTAATCGTGCTATTACCGATATTTTTGAACCGGGTTCTACCGTAAAACCGATGGTTGTGATGAGTGCGCTTCACAATCATATTATTCAAGAAAATAGTGTTATTAATACTGTTCCTTATCGTATTAGCGGGCATCAGATAAAAGATGTGGCGTTATATCATGAGCTTTCGATAACAGGAATATTACAGAAATCGAGTAACGTTGGTGTTTCAAGACTGGCGTTAGCGATGCCTGCATCTGAACTTGTGGATGTTTATTCACGATTTGGATTCGGGAAGCCAACTAACTTGGGGCTAGTTGGTGAAAGTAGTGGCATATTTCCAATAAAAAAACAACGGTGGTCCGATCTTGAAAGGGCCACCTTCTCTTTCGGATATGGGCTAATGGTAACGCCGTTACAGTTAGCGCGTGTCTACGCAACGATTGGTAGTTTTGGTATTTACCGTCCTCTTTCTATTACCAAAGTTGATCCTCCTGTACCGGGAACTCGTGTATTCCCTGAACCTGTGATGAAAACCGTCGTTCATATGATGGAAAGCGTTGCATTACCCGGTGGTGGTGGTGTGAGCGCGGCGATTAAAGGTTATCGTGTTGCGATTAAAACAGGGACAGCGAAGAAAGTAGGGCCAGACGGAAAATATATCAGTCAATATATCTCTTATGCGGCGGGTGTTGCACCTGCAAGCCGTCCTCGCTTTGCATTGGTTGTGATAATCAATGAACCTAAAGCGGGTAAGTACTATGGGGGCGCAGTATCCGCACCGGTGTTTGGCGCCATTATGGGCGCAGTTTTACGCACAATGAACGTAGAACCTGATGCATTGACGCCAGACGATAAAAATGAATTTGTAATTAAAAAAGAAGAGGATACAAGTGGCCGATCCTAACTTAAGTGACCTATTAGGGGCGCTCGGGATACAAGCACCGTCATTGATGCTCAAAGACATGACACTTGACAGCCGAAAAGCAGCGAGTGGTGATCTTTTTATCGCTATTAAAGGTCATGAAACTGATGGTAGACGCTATATTCCTCAAGCGATTGCTCAAGGTGTTTCGGCGGTATTAGCGGAAGCACAAGATGTTGCAACGCATGGTGAAATCCGTGAAAGCCACGGTATTCCAGTTATTTATATTGATAATCTTAATGCAGAGTTATCAAAGTTAGCAGGGCATTTTTATCATCAACCTGCAGAAAAACTGAAACTGATTGGCGTTACTGGAACTAATGGAAAAACGACAACAACACAATTGTTAGCACAGTGGGCGCAAGGTTTAGGTGAAACAAGTGCTGTGATGGGAACAGTAGGTAACGGGCTTTTAGGTCATGTTGTTCCTGCGATGAACACCACAGGATCTGCGGTTGATATTCAATTAGAGTTACAGCAGTTATTAAATCAAGGCGCGACATTAACGGCTATGGAAGTTTCTTCCCATGGTTTAGTTCAAGGTCGAGTGAGTGCATTGCCTTTTGTCGCGAGTGTCTTTACCAATTTAAGCCGTGATCATCTTGATTACCATGGTGATATGGCTCATTACGAAGAAGCAAAATGGTTACTGTTTTCCACTCATTGTAGTGGTGAAAAAATCATCAATGCAGATGATGCTGTTGGTCAAAAATGGTTATCTCGTTTGCCTGACGCTGTTGCCGTAACAATGGAAAATAAATTGCCACAAAATTGGCAAGGTCGTTTTGTTAAAACAACCCAGATTAATTATCATGATGCGGGAGCAACCATTCACTTTAGTTCTAGCTGGGGTGAAGGTGAAATTGAAAGCCCATTAATGGGCGCATTTAATGTCAGCAATCTTTTATGCGCTTTAGCGACATTATTAGCACTTGAATATCCATTAGATGCAGTTATTAAAGCGTCATCTTCACTCACACCAGTTTGTGGTCGAATGGAAGTGTTTAGTGCGGATAATCGTCCTACGGTTATTGTCGATTATGCTCATACTCCAGATGCATTAGAGAAAGCACTACAAGCTGCTCGTTTACACTGCACAGGTAAACTGTGGTGTGTATTTGGTTGTGGTGGAGATAGAGACAAAGGTAAGCGCCCACTAATGGGAGCAGTTGCAGAAGAGCTGGCTGATAAAGTTGTTATCACTGATGACAATCCTCGTAGTGAAGAGCCTCAAGCGATTATCCAAGATATTCTTTCGGGTTTAATGGATCCTGGCCGTGCGATTGCTATTGAAGGTCGTGCTGAAGCGGTTACTAACGTGATAATGCAAGCAGATAGCAATGATATGATTTTGGTCGCAGGTAAAGGGCATGAAGATTATCAATTGGTTGGTTCGCGTCGTCTTGATTATTCAGACAGATTAACCGTTGCTCGGTTATTGGGGGTGATAGCATGATCCCTCTATCCTTAGAAACTATTGCACAAGTCACTCATGGTACGTTGAGCCACATTGCGCAAAGTCAAGCTAATCAGTTAACGATTAAAGCCATTTCGACAGATAGCCGTAAAATTGATGAACATTGCCTGTTTATTGCATTAGCGGGTGAACGTTTTGATGCACATGATTTTATTGCTGATGTAAAAGAAAAAGGCGCTGTTGCAGTTTTAGTTAGTCGTGAAATCGAAGTTGATTGTCCACAAATTATTGTGAAAGATACCCATCTAGCAATGGGTGAAATTGCAGCACATATTCGTTCGCTAAGCCACGCCAAGATTGTTGCGCTGACAGGCTCTTCCGGAAAAACTTCCGTTAAAGAGATGACGGCTTCTATTTTGCGTCACTGTGGTGAAACCCTCTATACCCATGGCAATTTAAATAACGATATTGGCGTGCCTTTAACGCTGTTTCGTTTAACGCCTGAACACCGTTTTGCAGTTATTGAATTAGGTGCAAACCATATCGGTGAAATCGCCTATACCGTCAATATGGTAAAACCAGATAGTGCATTGGTAAATAACCTCTTTTCTGCACACATTGAAGGCTTCGGCTCGCTGGAAGGTATTGCTCAGGCAAAAGGTGAAATCTTTACTCATTTAAAAGAGCAAGGTACAGCTATTATTAATCTTGATAGTAATGACTTACCTCTGTGGCAACATCATCTAAATGCGCGCCAAACACAATGGTCGTTCTCTTTATCAGCACAACGTAACGCAGATTTTTATCCTACCGAGATAGCTGTTAAGCAATTCATCACAAATTTCACCTTACATACACCAGAAGGTTGTGTTGAAGTCACTCTACCATTACCGGGTCGTCATAATATTGCGAATGCTTTAGCGGCAAGTGCTCTTGCGTTATCTGCTGGGGCGACGCTTGAAGATATTCGCCTTGGTTTATCGACATTAAAAGCAGTACCGGGAAGATTGTATCCTATTGAATTAACTTCCGGGAAAATGGTGTTAGATGACACTTACAATGCGAACGATGGCTCCATGATTGCGGGTTTGCAAGTGCTCTCTCAATTACCGGGATACAAAATTTTTGTTGCAGGGGATATGGCTGAATTAGGTAAAGATTCAGAAAAATGTCACCGCGATGTTGGTCGTTTTGCTCACAGTGCAGGTATTGATAGTGTCTTTACTGTTGGGCATCACAGCCATTTTATTAGTGATGAAAATCAAGGTGGTCAGCATTTTGCCTTTAAAGCCGACTTACTTGCCCAATTAATTCCATTATTACAGCAGCATGATGTTGTTTCAGTTTTAGTAAAAGGTTCACGAAGCTCCGCGATGGAAGATATCGTGAACGCATTAAAGGAGTGCTTTGAATGTTAGTTTGGCTAGCCGAATATTTGGTTAAATACCATACATTTTTTAATGTGTTTTCTTATCTGACATTCAGGGCGATTGTTGGTTTATTGACGGCATTAATTATTGCTTTGTGGATGGGGCCTCATCTCATCGCATGGTTGCAAAAAATGCAAATTGGGCAAGTGGTTCGTAATGAAGGCCCTGAATCGCACTTTAGTAAACGTGGTACACCAACAATGGGCGGGATTATGATCCTGTTCTCTATCTCCATCTCTACACTGTTATGGGCAAGATTAGATAATCCTTATGTTTGGTGTGTATTGCTGGTTTTAATTGGTTATGGCGTGATTGGTTTTGTTGATGATTATCGCAAAGTTGTTCGTAAAGATACCAAAGGATTAATTGCTCGCTGGAAATATTTTTGGCAGTCCGTACTCGCCCTTGTTGTAGCGTTTAGTATGTACGCCATTGGTAAAGATACGCCTGCAACACAGTTAGTTGTGCCATTCTTTAAAGATGTCATGCCTCAATTGGGTATGCTGTATATCTTACTGGCTTATTTCGTCATTGTTGGAACAAGTAACGCAGTTAACTTAACCGATGGCTTAGATGGTTTAGCGATTATGCCAACCGTTTTTGTTGCCGCAGGTTTTGCATTAGTTGCATGGGCGACAGGTAACGTTAATTTTGCCAGTTACTTAAAAATTCCTTACTTGATGCATGCGGGTGAATTAGTGATTGTCTGTACCGCTATCGTTGGTGCGGGCTTAGGTTTCCTTTGGTTTAATACTTATCCGGCTCAAGTTTTTATGGGCGATGTAGGCTCTCTTGCATTAGGTGGCGCATTAGGGACGATTGCGGTGTTATTACGCCAAGAATTCTTATTAGTTATTATGGGTGGTGTTTTTGTTGTTGAAACACTTTCCGTAATTTTACAAGTCGGCTCATTTAAGTTGCGTGGTCAACGTATTTTCCGTATGGCTCCAATTCATCACCATTATGAATTAAAAGGCTGGCCTGAACCTCGTGTTATTGTCCGTTTCTGGATCATCTCACTGATGTTAGTGCTTATTGGTCTGGCGACATTAAAGGTACGTTAAGATGGCAAATTATCAGGGAAAAAAAGTGGTTGTTGTAGGGCTTGGAATAACAGGCCTTTCTTGCGTTGACTTTTTTATCCGCCAAGGTGTTACACCTAAGGTTATTGATACACGCCAAAAACCAGGAGGCTTAGATAAGCTTCCTACTAACGTTGAATATCATACAGGTAGTTTCCATCAAGCATGGCTTAACGATGCTGATTTAATTGTCTCAAGCCCGGGGATTGCCCTTTCGACGCCAGAGCTTGTTGAAGCTATCAATCATGGTGTTGAAATTGTTGGTGATATCGAACTGTTTTGCCGTGAAGCCAAAGCGCCTATTGTAGCGATTACTGGCTCTAACGGTAAAAGCACAGTGACAACGCTGGTCGGTGAAATGGCTCGCGCGGATGATATTCGCGTTGGCGTCGGTGGCAATATCGGTGTTCCAGCGCTGACCTTATTAACCGAGCCTCATGATTTATACGTATTAGAGCTATCGAGCTTTCAACTAGAAACGACTTATAGCTTACAAGCTGCCGCTGCAACGGTATTAAATATTAGCGAAGATCATATGAATCGCTATCCGTTAGGATTAGAGCAATATCGTGAAGCAAAACTGCGTATTTACGATAATGCTAAAACCTGCGTGTATAACGAGGATGATGCATTAACGTTACCTTTACTGGGTAAAGATAATCGTTGTGTGAGTTTTGGTGTCGGACAAGGTGATTATCAGCTTGATAACACAAATCGCATTTTAAAAGTGAAAGGTGAAAAAGTTCTTTCAACGGCTGAAATGTACCTTTCAGGGCAGCATAACTATACCAATGCATTAGCGGCGTTAGCACTTGCTGATGCAGTGGGTATTTCTCGTAAAGCTGCAACCGAGGTACTGAAAACGTATCACGGTCTTGCTCACCGCTTTCAATTAGTTTATTCGCATCAAAATGTACGTTGGATCAATGACTCGAAGGCCACCAATGTGGGAAGCACTGAAGCGGCATTACGAGGACTCGAAGTTGAAGGCACACTACATCTTTTATTAGGCGGTGATGGGAAGTCTGCTGACTTCACTTCTTTATTGCCTTATATCAGCGGTGACAATATCCGTCTGTACTGTTTTGGGCAAGATGGACAAGCATTGGCAAATCTACGACCAGATGTCTCTTTATTAACAGTGACAATGGAAGAAGCCATGCGAGCCTTAGCTCCTACTGTAAAATCAGGGGATATGGTGTTGCTTTCTCCTGCATGTGCAAGCTTAGATCAGTTTAAATGTTTTGAGCAGCGTGGTGATGAATTTGCACGTTTAGCAAGGGAGCTTGGCTGATGAGCGTATTCGCAATGCGAAGATTAAAACAGTGGCTAGTGGGCAGTTATCAAACTGAGAATACGGCATTTGTGCCGTATGATCGCACCTTGCTCTGGTTTACTTTCGGATTAGCGGTTGTCGGCTTTGTTATGGTGACATCAGCGTCAATGCCTGTTGGTCAACGTCTGGCAGAAGATCCGTTCTTATTTGCTAAACGTGATGGCATCTATATCCTTGTCGCATTTTGTATTGCGTTAGTCACCATGCGTATCCCAATGGCAGTTTGGCAACGTTATAGCAGCTTAATGCTGTTCGGCTCGATACTCCTTTTATTGGTGGTATTAGGGGTAGGGAGTTCAGTTAATGGTGCTTCACGCTGGATTGCTGTGGGGCCATTAAATTTCCAGCCTGCTGAATTATCAAAACTTGCGCTGTTTTGTTATTTATCGAGCTATTTAGTCCGAAAAGTTGAAGAAGTGCGCAATAACTTTTGGGGTTTCTGTAAGCCGATGGGCGTGATGTTAGTACTGGCTGTTTTATTGTTATTACAACCAGACTTAGGAACTGTTGTGGTTTTATTCGTAACAACATTAGCACTGTTATTTTTAGCGGGTGCTAAAATTTGGCAGTTCTTAGCCATTATCGGTTCAGGAATTGCCGCTGTTGTTATGTTGATTATCGTTGAACCTTACCGTGTTCGACGTATTACTTCTTTCTTAGAACCTTGGGAAGATCCATTTGGTAGCGGTTATCAGCTTACACAATCTCTAATGGCATTTGGTCGTGGTGATTTACTTGGACAAGGTTTAGGAAACTCAGTACAAAAACTAGAATATTTGCCAGAGGCACATACCGACTTTATTTTCTCCATTTTAGCTGAAGAACTTGGTTATATCGGTGTGGTTTTGGTGCTTTTAATGGTATTCTTCATCGCTTTTCGCGCGATGCAAATTGGACGACGTGCGCTGATCCTCGAACAACGTTTTTCAGGCTTTTTAGCTTGCTCTATCGGGATTTGGTTTACATTCCAATCATTGGTGAATGTAGGCGCTGCAGCAGGCATGTTGCCAACAAAGGGATTAACCCTTCCTCTTATTAGTTACGGTGGTTCGAGTTTGATTATTATGTCAACTGCCATCGTGATGTTATTACGAATTGATTATGAAACACGTCTAGCACAAGCTCAGGCGTTTGTAAGGAGCCCGAAATGAGCGAGCGTAGACGCCGTTTAATGGTTATGGCTGGTGGTACTGGGGGGCATGTATTCCCAGGATTAGCTGTTGCTCATTATCTACAATCTCAAGGTTGGGAAATCCGATGGTTAGGAACGGCAGATAGAATGGAAGCCGATTTAGTTCCTAAGCACGGTATCGAAATTGAATTTATTCGTATCTCAGGTTTACGTGGTAAAGGTATTAAAGCGTTAATTGCAGCACCTATTCGTATTATTAAAGCGATTTTCCAAGCTCGCGCCATTATGAAGCGCTATCAGCCAGATGCTGTACTTGGTATGGGTGGGTATGTTTCAGGTCCCGGTGGTGTCGCTGCTTGGATGTGTGGAATACCCGTTATTTTGCATGAGCAAAATGGTATCGCAGGATTAACCAATCGCTGGTTATCGAAAATTGCGAAACGTGTATTACAGGCTTTTCCGGGGGCATTCCCAAAAGCACCTGTTGTGGGGAATCCTGTTCGTGAAGATGTTTTGGCACTTGAAGCACCTTCAGTACGATTAAAAGAGAGAACAGGACCTGTTCGAGTACTGATTATTGGTGGTAGCCAAGGTGCTAGAATTTTAAATCACACCTTACCCGTAGTTGCCGGTTTACTCGGTGAGCATGTTACAATCTGGCATCAAGCAGGAAAAGGTGGCGAAAGTGATACAAAAACACGCTATCAGAACGAATTAGCAAAAAATTCAGTTAAATCTGAATATAAAGTTACTGAATTTATTGATGATATAGCGCAAGCTTACCAATGGGCTGATGTTGTTGTGTGTCGTTCTGGTGCATTAACGGTCAGCGAAATTGCCGCAGCGGGATTACCCGCTATTTTTGTTCCTTTCCAGCACAAAGATAGACAGCAATATTGGAATGCACTGCCGTTAGAAAAAGCGGGCGCAGCGCGGATTATTGAGCAAAAAGATTTAACTCCAGAAGTCATTGCACAAACCCTGAAAAATTGGGATAGAGAAACCTTGTTAGCGATGGCAGAGAAAGCAAAAAGTGTTGCGATTACGGATGCTACAGAGCGCGTAGCGAATGTGATAATCGAAGTAGCAAAAAAATAAACGTAACTTGTAACCATTAACTTAGAGTGAAGAAGTAAATAGTGAATACACAACAACTGGCAAAATTAAGATCGTTTGTGCCTGAAATGAGAAAAGTTAAGCATATTCACTTTATCGGCATCGGTGGTGCGGGTATGGGGGGAATTGCCGAAGTGCTGGCTAACGAGGGTTATGAAATCAGCGGTTCTGATTTAGCACCAAACGTAGTCACACAACAGCTCGTTGCCTTAGGCGCAACAGTCTATTTTAATCATCGCCCTGAAAATATTCGTGGCGCAAGTGTTGTTGTGGTTTCGACAGCAATCAGTGCTGAAAATCCAGAGATTATTGCAGCAAGAGAAGCGCGTATCCCAGTTATTCGTCGTGCTGAAATGTTGGCTGAATTGATGCGTTATCGTCATGGTGTCGCGATTGCGGGTACTCATGGCAAAACGACAACCACAGCGATGATTTCAAATATTTATGCGCAAGCGGGTTTAGATCCTACTTTTGTTAATGGGGGGCTTGTTAAATCGGCTGGCACTCATGCTCGCTTAGGTTGCAGTCGTTATTTAATTGCTGAAGCTGATGAGAGCGATGCGTCGTTTTTACATTTACAACCTATGGTTGCGGTCGTTACGAATATCGAAGCAGACCATATGGACACATATCACGGTAATTTTGACAATCTAAAAGAGACGTTTATTACCTTTTTGCACAATTTACCATTCTATGGTCGTGCAGTGATGTGTCTGGATGACGATGTCATTCGTTCGATTATTCCTAAAGTGGGTCGTTATATTACGACTTATGGCTTTAGTGAAGATGCTGATGTTCGTATTACGCATTATGAACAAAAAGGCGCTCAAGGCTTTTTCACTATTTCTCGTGAAGGCATGCCAGATTTACAAGTGGTATTAAATGCGCCCGGTCGCCATAACGCATTGAATGCAACAGCTGCGGTTGCTGTCGCTACAGAAGAAGGCATTGCTGACGAACATATTTTAGCGGCATTACTTAACTTCCAAGGTACCGGACGTCGTTTTGATTTCTTAGGTAACTACGGTCTTGAGCATGTTAATGGCCAAGAAGGTGAGGTAATGCTAGTGGATGATTATGGTCATCATCCAACAGAAGTTGATGCAACGATTAAAGCAGCGAGAGCAGGATGGCCAGATAAACGTCTAGTGATGATTTTCCAACCTCATCGCTATACACGTACTCGTGATTTATATGAAGACTTTGCCACTGTTCTCAATCAGGTTGATATTTTATTATTAACAGATGTTTATTCTGCTGGGGAAGCGCCTATTGCAGGTGCCGATAGTCGCTCACTTTGTCGAACAATTCGCCAACGTGGGAAGCTAGATCCTATCTGGGTTTCTGATGTGACTAATATTTCATCAATATTGGCAGGTGTATTAACAGATAATGATCTTGTTTTAGTTCAAGGTGCTGGAAATATTGGTAAAATAGCGCGTCGCTTAGCAGATACGAAATTACAGCCATCTTTCAGCGAGGATTAAGACGGATGTTTGAGCAAGTGAACATCATTTATGGTGAAATGGTCAATAAAATAACTGTAATGATGGCGTGTTATGAGGAAAATAACACTGTATTAGCGAAAAAAATGATCGAGAATTCGCTTGCTCAAATCTGTATTGAGAAAAAATTTCAGTTAAAAAGTAAGAAAAACGCAGAAAAATTCGCAATTTCTTCTTTTAAAGTAAATAATTCTCAACAGATTGAACAATTTAGTGATTTAATTATCAAACCTAAAAGTGTTCATAAAGTATATATATGTAGGAAAAATATTAATCGCTGGAATATCGGACAAAAGGATGGGCGATTCTCTTATTTAAACGTTGCTGAGGAGTTAGTGGGTTAATATGTCACAAGCAGCGCTAAATATAAAAGAACACAAAGAGAAGCAACATTCTGACAGACCGAGTAATGGTACTTATTTATCAGGATTGATCTTTTTCTTATGTGTGATTGCCACCATCATTTGGGGTGGAATACAAGTGGTTAACTGGATGAAAGACGCAAATCGTCTGCCAATCTCAAAACTTGTATTAACAGGTGAGCGACATTACACAACGAATGATGACGTGCGTCAGGCCATTTTATCTTTAGGACAGCCGGGCACATTTATGACACAGGATGTGAATATCATTCAGCAACAAATTGAACGCATGCCATGGATTAGGCAAGTCACTGTGCGTAAACAGTGGCCTGATGAACTTAAAATCCATCTGGTAGAGTATGTTCCCTTTACCCGTTGGAATGATACTTACTTTCTTGATAAAGAAGGGCGTATTTTCAGTCTGCCAACGCAGTTGGAAACCAAAGGAAGTTATCCTTTGTTATATGGTCCTCAAGGAAGCGAAAAAATGGTGTTGTCAGGTTATGTGGCAATGAGAGATCAGCTTCTTGCGAGTAACCTGAATTTAAAAGCAGCGTCAATGTCTGCCCGTCAAGGATGGCAATTAGTTTTAGACAATGATGTCCGATTGGAGTTAGGTCGTAAGGATAACGAAAAACGGATCGCTCGCTTTATTGAGTTGTATCCGATACTGCAACAACAAACAGATAAACGGGTTGATTACGTGGATCTGCGTTATGACAGTGGTGGTGCAGTCGGGTGGGCTCCTTTATTACTTGAGAATGAATAAACAAGACGTGGCAGATGACACGATGAAGGCGAAGGCAGAACAATAATGATCAAAGCGACGGACAGAAAATTAGTAGTTGGTCTTGAGATTGGTACGGCCAAAGTAGCCACCCTTGTCGGTGAGATCCTGCCTGATGGTGTAGTAAATATTATCGGGGTGGGGAGTTGTCCATCTCGGGGCATGGATAAAGGTGGCGTTAATGATCTCGAATCCGTCGTAAAATGCGTGCAACGGGCGGTAGATCAGGCTGAGTTGATGGCTGACTGTCAAATATCTTCAGTATATTTGGCGTTATCAGGCAAGCATATCAGTTGCCAAAATGAGATTGGTATGGTGCCAATTTCAGAAGAAGAAGTGACTCAAGATGATGTTGATAGCGTGGTTCATACCGCGAAATCCGTCAAAGTAAAAGATGAACACCGTGTTTTACACGTTATACCGCAAGAGTATGCCATTGATTATCAAGAAGGGATCAAAAACCCAGTTGGATTATCGGGCGTGCGTATGCAGGCTAAAGTTCATTTGATTACCTGCCATAACGACATGGCAAAGAATATTGTAAAAGCAGTTGAACGCTGTGGGTTAAAAGTGGATCAACTGATTTTTGCGGGACTGGCTTCAAGTTTCGCTGTATTAACAGAAGATGAACGTGAACTAGGTGTGTGTGTTGTTGATATTGGTGGCGGTACAATGGATATCGCTATTTATACCGGTGGAGCATTAAGACATACCCGCGTTATTCCTTATGCAGGCAATGTTGTAACCAGTGATATCGCCTACGCGTTTGGCACTCCGCCAAATGATGCTGAAGCTATCAAAGTTCGCCATGGTTGTGCATTAGGATCTTTAGTTGGTAAAGATGAAAATGTCGAAGTTCCAAGCGTCGGAGGTAGACCACCAAGAAGTCTGCAACGACAAACTCTTGCTGAGGTGATTGAGCCTCGTTATACCGAATTGCTCAATCTTGTTAATGAAGAGATTTTAAAAGTTCAAGAACAGTTACGCCAGCAAGGGATTAAGCATCATTTAGCCGCAGGTATCGTGCTAACAGGTGGTGCTGCACAGATTGATGGACTTGTTGAATGTGCTCAACGTGTTTTCCACACGCAAGTACGGATCGGTAAACCGTTAAATATTACCGGGCTAACAGATTATGCGCAGGATCCTTACTACTCAACAGCGGTTGGGCTCTTGCATTACGGTAAAGAATCTCACTTTGGTGAGGAAACTGAAACCGAGAAACGCTCTGCTGTCGGTGGTTTATTTAAGAAACTCACTGGCTGGCTAAAAAGAGAGTTTTAATAATCAGACAAATTTAAAAAGAGGTCGTTTGAGCAAGCGGCCCTGAGAAGGCACAAAACGGAGAGAAATTATGTTTGAACCTATGGAATTAACCAACGATGCGGTGATCAAAGTCATCGGCGTTGGTGGCGGCGGCGGTAATGCGGTTGAGCACATGGTTCGTGAACGTATTGAAGGCGTAGATTTCTTTGCAGTCAATACGGATGCTCAAGCGCTACGTAAAACAGCGGTCGGACAGACTATCCAAATTGGTAATGCCATTACGAAAGGCTTAGGTGCAGGTGCAAATCCTGAAGTAGGCCGTAATGCAGCAGAGGAAGACCGCGAAGGATTACGCGCAGCACTTGAAGGTGCTGATATGGTCTTTATCGCCGCAGGTATGGGCGGTGGTACGGGTACTGGTGCTGCGCCTGTTGTTGCAGAAGTGGCTAAAGAATTAGGTATTTTGACCGTTGCTGTAGTGACTAAGCCTTTTAATTTTGAAGGCAAAAAACGTATGGCATTTGCGGAACAAGGTATTACTGAGTTATCAAAACATGTTGACTCATTAATCACTATTCCAAATGACAAGTTATTAAAAGTACTTGGTCGTGGAATTTCATTATTAGATGCGTTCGGCGCAGCCAATGATGTATTAAAAGGCGCAGTTCAAGGTATCGCTGAGCTAATCACTCGCCCAGGTTTAATGAACGTAGACTTTGCTGACGTAAGAACTGTAATGTCTGAAATGGGTTATGCCATGATGGGCTCTGGTGCTGCGAAAGGCGAAGATCGTGCTGAAGAAGCCGCAGAAATGGCGATTTCAAGTCCATTATTGGAAGATATTGACCTATCTGGCGCGCGTGGTGTGTTAGTCAACATCACTGCAGGTTTTGACTTACGTCTTGATGAATTTGAAACAGTGGGTAATACCATTCGTGCATTTGCATCAGATAATGCGACTGTGGTTATCGGTACATCCCTTGACCCAGAAATGAATGATGAATTGCGTGTGACTGTGGTTGCAACAGGTATTGGTATGGACAAACGTCCAGAAATTACGCTGGTAACTAATAAACAGAATCAGCAAAGCGCAATGGAGAATCGTTACCAGCAAATGCAAAATAGCATGTCTTCTTTCTCTACCGTAGAAGAAAGCAAGCCTGCGGCAAAAGCTGTTAACGAACAATCTACTCAGGCGAACAAAGAACCGGATTATTTAGATATCCCTGCGTTCCTGAGAAAACAGGCTGATTAATCGCCAAAAAGATTGGCATCTCCGCTTTTTGTGCTAAACTGTCCTGCCAATTATAAGTATAATGATTGGTAGGACGGATAACATTGCGAGATAAAATGATGATCAAACAACGGACATTAAAACGAATTGTACAAGCAACTGGTGTGGGACTTCACACGGGTAAAAAAGTTACGCTTACAATGCGTCCGGCGCCAGCAAATACTGGGGTCATCTACCGTCGTACTGACTTAAATCCACCGGTGGATTTTCCAGCAGACGCAAAATCAGTTCGTGACACTATGCTATGTACTTGCTTAGTCAACGAAGACGATGTGCGTATATCAACCGTTGAGCATTTAAACGCAGCACTGGCTGGTTTAGGCATTGATAATATCGTAATTGAAGTGAATGCACCTGAAATTCCAATTATGGATGGAAGTGCGGCACCTTTTGTTTTCTTGTTACTTGATGCAGGTATCGAAGAGCTTCGTACTGCGAAGAAATTCATTCGCATCAAAGAAACAGTACGTGTAGAAGATGGCGACAAATGGGCAGAAATGCGTCCATACAACGGGTTTAAATTAGATTTTACTATCGACTTTAATCACCCAGCCATTGATGCAAGTACACAGCGTTATAAATTAGATTTCTCCGCAGAATCTTTTATGAGCCAAATTAGCCGTGCTCGTACATTTGGATTTATGCGTGATATCGAATATCTGCAATCTAAAGGATTGTGTTTAGGCGGAAGCTTCGATTGTGCAATCGTAGTTGATGACTATCGTGTTCTTAACGATGATGGCCTACGTTTTGAAGATGAATTCGTTCGTCACAAAATGTTGGATGCAATCGGTGATTTATTTATGTGTGGCTATAACATTATCGGTGAATTCACCGCGTTTAAATCAGGTCATGCACTGAACAATAAATTGCTCCAAGCTGTATTAGCAAAAGAATCTGCGTGGGAATTTGTCACATTTGAAGACGAAGCGCAAATGCCAGTGGCATTCAAAGCTCCCTCAATGGTCTTTGCTTAATTCCTGCGAAGGAAAGCACGTTAATTATCTCTAATTAACGTTCATCTTTGGCTGTACTTGTACTCTCTCCGGCAAGTGCAGCCAACCGTTCTAATCTTTCTCTTAATTTCTTCGGGCTTTTCTTTGCCAAATACTTCAATGACTGCGCACTTTCTAAACTTAAGTGACGTCTCTTTGTAGGCTCTTGCTCTTTTAATGATGATATTAAAGATCTTTTTTCCTGTTTTATTCCTAAAGACGGATTTATTTTGATGTCTATTGAGGATAAGGATGGTAAAATTTCTTGCCTCAATGCGGAAAGTAATGACGGGGTTTCATAACGTAAACGAGTTAACCAACTTGCGTTTGCAACTTCAATAATTAAAATAGCATTGCGATAATTTGCGACACGGCACTTATCTCGTAAAGGAACGGGTAAAAGAGCCATGACGGCACGATTTAATTTTAGTAAAATCGTTGCGCGCTGTTGTATAAGCTGTAGTGTACTCTTGTTGGAACCTTCAAGTTCAATGAAGATTTTTTCCAATGATTGTGGGTAACTATCCCGCATAGATTTTGACTCCACAAAATAAAAATTAATGAGCAACGAAGGTTAATGAGCATTATAAGTTTTTGGCGACAGTTTGGCAGGCGATATTTTTGGTCGCATCTGCTTTTAGGGATGGTTGCAGCAGGTATTGGAATGCCTTCGCTGTTGTCTTCCCATGCCGAAAATCCACAGCAAACTGAACCTCCTTCCTCTCAAAACCGTCAAAGTCAGGCACTTATTGCGTTTGATAACTTATTCTTACGTCAAAGTGTACAGAATCCTGCCTCATCCTTCACCTTTAATTACTGGCAACAACATGCAGTAAAAAATGTGATCAAACAGCTCTCTTTTGCATTCACCATTAATTCGCCTGAATTGATGATTAAAGCCAAAGATGAACCGTTACCTGCTTCTAATGTTGCAGAGGTTATGCTTGATACTCTGTATGCCTTATTAACAGAGACGCCATCCTCGGCACTAAGCCATTTTCCTCTTTCTGGCTATGTTTTAGTACAGAATACAATTTCCTATCATACCGGATTATGGCTTGCACAAATCCGCGGTATCCGCGCAGGACCTTACCTAACAGCCTAGTTGAGTCACTTAATCTAATAAGATTATGATTATCTCTGTTTATTGATAGATACAGAGGCTGTTTTCGGCGTTTCACGCCATAAATGAGAATAAAGATTTATGTTAGGTAAAATTGTAACCAAAATTTTTGGTAGTCGTAATGATCGTTCAATCCGTCGTATGCGCAAAATTGTTGTTGAAATTAACAAATTAGAACCAGAATTTGAAAAGCTGACAGATGATGAGCTAAAAGCGAAAACAAATGAATTTCGTGAGCGTTTAAAAAACGGTGAAAAAGAAGAAGATATTTTACCTGAAGCATTTGCCACTGTTCGTGAAGCAAGTAAGCGTGTCTTTGGTATGCGCCACTTCGATGTACAGTTAATCGGTGGTATGGTTTTAAATGAGCGTTGTATTGCGGAAATGCGTACAGGTGAAGGTAAAACATTAACTGCAACATTACCGGCATACTTAAATGCGCTATCAGGCAAAGGGGTTCACGTTGTTACTGTCAATGACTACCTTGCACAACGTGACGCCGAAAATAACCGTCCTCTGTTTGAATTCTTAGGTTTAAGCGTTGGTATCAACTTGCCAAATATGGCACCACCAGTAAAACGTGAAGCTTATAATGCAGATATCACTTATGGTACGAACAATGAATTTGGTTTCGACTACCTACGTGACAACATGGCATTTAGCCCTCAAGAGCGTGTTCAACGTAAATTACACTATGCATTAGTGGATGAAGTTGACTCAATCTTGATCGATGAAGCACGTACACCACTGATCATTTCAGGTCCCGCAGAAGATAGCTCTGAGCTTTATATCCAAATGAATAAAGTGATCCCTCATTTGGTCTCTCAAGAAAAAGAAGACTCAGATACTTTCCAAGGTGAAGGTGATTACTCTGTTGATGAAAAAACACGTCAAGTGAATATCACAGAACGTGGTCTGGTTAAAATCGAAGGGTTATTAGCAGATGCTGGCATGATGAAAGAAGGGGAGTCTTTATACTCACCAGCTAATATTATGTTAATGCACCATGTAACAGCGGCATTGCGCGCTCACGCGCTATTTACCAAAGACGTTGACTACATCGTTAAAGATGGCGAAGTTATCATTGTTGACGAACACACTGGTCGTACAATGCAAGGTCGTCGTTGGTCTGATGGTTTACACCAAGCGGTTGAAGCAAAAGAAGGTGTGAAGATCCAAAATGAGAACCAGACATTAGCGTCAATCACATTCCAAAACTATTTCCGTTTATACGAAAAATTAGCAGGGATGACGGGTACTGCGGATACAGAAGCGTTTGAATTTAACTCTATCTATCGCTTAGAAACGATTGTTATCCCAACTAACCGTCCAATGGTACGTAAAGATCTGCCTGACTTAGTCTATATGAATGAGCAAGGTAAATTTGCAGCCATTATTGAAGATATTCGTGAACGTACCAAAAATGGTCAGCCTGTTCTTGTCGGTACTATTTCAATTGAAAAATCAGAAGAGATTTCTAAAGCGCTGACTAAAGCGAATGTTCACCATAACGTGTTGAATGCGAAATTCCACGCAATGGAAGCGGATATTATTGCTAACGCAGGTTTACCTTCAGCGGTTACTATCGCAACTAACATGGCGGGTCGTGGTACTGATATCGTGTTAGGGGGTAGCTGGCAAACTGAAGTGGCTAAACTTGAAGAGCCAACTGAAGAACAAATCGAAGAAATCAAAGCCAAATGGAAAGAGCGCCATGATGCAGTATTAGCATCAGGTGGTTTACATATCATTGGTACTGAGCGTCACGAATCTCGCCGTATTGATAACCAGTTACGTGGTCGTGCAGGTCGTCAAGGGGATGAAGGTTCTTCTCGTTTCTATTTGTCTATGGAAGACTCCTTAATGCGTATTTTCGCTTCAGACAAAGTGTCTGGCATGATGCGTAAATTAGGTATGAATGAAACTGAAGCGATTGAGCACCCTTGGGTAACCAAAGCAATTGCAAACGCACAACGTAAAGTAGAAAACCGCAACTTTGATATTCGTAAGCAACTGCTTGAATATGATGATGTGGCAAATGATCAGCGTCGTGCAATTTATACTCAGCGTAATGAATTACTGGATGTGGCAGACGTAAGTGAAACTATCGATAGTATTCGCCAAGACGTATTCACTTCAATGATTGATAACTATATTCCACCTCAATCACTAGAAGAAATGTGGGATATTGAAGGCTTAACGGCATGTTTACAAAAAGACTTTGATTTAAATTTACCAATCAAAGAGTGGTTAGATAAAGAGCCAGAATTACACGAAGAAACATTACGTGAGCGTATTTTAGAAAAATCTATCGAAGTTTATAAAGCAAAAGAAGAGATTGTTAGTGCTGAAATGATGCGTAACTTTGAAAAAGGCGTAATGTTACAAACGCTGGATTCACTGTGGAAAGAGCACTTAGCGGCAATGGATTATTTACGTCAAGGTATCCACTTACGTGGTTATGCACAAAAAGATCCAAAACAAGAGTACAAACGTGAATCGTTCGCTATGTTTGCTAACATGTTGGAATCACTGAAATATGAAGTGATCAGCACACTAAGCAAAGTACAAGTTCGTTTACCTGAAGAAGTTGAAGAGTTAGAACGTCGTCGTCGTGAAGAAGCTGAGCGTTTAGCTAAACAACAACAATTAAGCCATGAAGTGACAAAAGAATCTCAAATGTCAGCAATAGATGGTCAAGTTGCTGCAGGTAAAAAAGTCGGTCGTAATGAACCATGCCCTTGTGGATCAGGTAAGAAATATAAGCATTGTCATGGCCAATTAGGTTAATTTATTTTTCATATAATAGCTGTGTAATGTACTGATTAAAAAAAGATCCACTTAGTCATAAGTGGGTCTTTTTTATCGATTACTGATCGTACTTTACGTTCTATTTTGAAACGAACACATAAAAAACCCCACTTATTATCCTAATAAGTGGGGTTTGGTTTACAAAAGAATAGGCATTACTCTTTTATGGTGTGTCTATTATTTTTCAGAAATAGACGATTTTGTGTTTACAGTTTCATTCACTTTAACGGGTGATTTTAATGATAAGTCACCACCTGCAAGTTGTTTCACTAAATCAACAGCAGATGATTTCAGATCAAGATCTGCACCTGCTTCATATTGATGACCTTCAATATTATTTAATTGAACGTTGCTACCGCCTAAATCAACCTGAGCGTGCTCACTTTTAATTTCAGCGCCTGTAAGTTTAGTTGTACCACTTACATTTAATGAAATATCATTTTTGCTTGTTAAGGTTGTGGATTGAGTAACTGCATCATTATCGATATGAGAAACTTTGATATCTGCATTCGCCGTATGACCTTCAGCACCGGTTACGATATTTTTGATGCCATTGCCCACGGTACCAACGCCTTTATCAATTTTGGCTTTTGTTTCGCCACTGATACCCGTTTTATCTGCGATAGTTGAAGAGAGTGAGTTGTATTTATCAGAGATAACATCAGTTGCAGATTTAATACCTGAATCAATAGTTTCTTTGATTGTGTTTTCTAATAGTGATCCCCCTGCTTTAGCTGTTTTATCAACTTGGCTAGATTTAGGATCATTATTGTGGTTGTAACCAACATTTACACCAACAGTAACGTGACGATCGCTGTCTTTTTGGCTAGTCACTGTAAAGTCACCGCCCACATTACCCGTCACATTATCCGCAGAAACATTGGCACCAGAAAGAGCGAGGTTTTTGTCGCTATTTACCGTTAATGTACCTGTTTCTACTGAAGCATTTTGGTGTGTAGATTTTTGTTGATCTTCAACGTTTACTAAAACTTTGCCACCAATATTATGGATAGAGGTTACTGGGTTTTCTTCAGTCACTTCTTTTGGCGTCGTATTAGTTTGTTTGCCATTTAAAGAGATATCAGTACCCCAATTATTTTTGTAATCAGTGGATTGTGCTGAAGTCAGGGTAGTATCACCAGAATGAGAGGTTAATTGCGTATCTTTGCTATTAACTTTAGTACCTTGAAGATTAACGGAACTACCGTTAACGGTTAAATTACCTTGGTTAGCAATTACTCCACCTTCACGAGAGACAGTTTTTTCATCTTGCTTACCAATAGCAAATTCAGCGCCACCTAACCCATTGACAGAAGATGATTTCTCTCCTGTTTTTTGACCGAAGCCCACTTGTAATCCACCAGATAAGTTCTTACCTGTTTCAGTACGTTGAGATTCTGTTGCTTGGAAATCAACTTTGTTAGTTGCTGTCAGAGCAACATCATTTTCGCTGGTTAAATGAGTACCTTGTAAAGTCAGATTATGACCTGAATTTAACTCAATACCTTGAGCGCCATTCACTGAACCTGCTTTCGCTGTTGTCTGATCTTTTTGATGAGTCACACCACCTGCGTTAAAGCCGCCAGCGTAATCTTTGCTGTCTGGTGTTGTACCTACTTTCAGGTTTGCACTGCCATTCACGTTATGTTGGCTTTCAGTGTGAGTATCTGTTGCTTGTGCCAGTGTTAAATCACCGCCAGCATTGATCACCGTTTTACCATTTTGAGCGTCAAACTTAGCACCTTCATAATGTGCATCTTCACGTACATTAATATTGATATTGCCGGCTGAATTAAACTGGCTACTATTAGCTTTCGTTGTGGTTAGGCTTGTATCTGTGGTTTTACCTTCGCCTTTAATGGCAACGGTAATATCACTTCCTGTTTTCGTGCTAACACCAACTTGACCACCACCTGTTGTTTCATGGAAAGACTCTTGGTGTTTATTTTGAGCCGCTTCACTGGTGTGAGTATTTGCGGTTAGTGATACATCACCTTGTGTGGATTGGTAATGAGTACTTTGGTCACGCAAGTTGTTATTACTATCAGAATTGATTTTACCCGCAGTAATTGATGTTGAAACCACTTGGCTATCGCTTTGTGATTTCTGGCTACCACCACCTTTAATACCCACTTCAACACCAACATTTGGTGCTTCTAAGTTACTTAAGTTAGCAAGATTACTAATAGCATCTTTAAAAGTAACTTTTTTATCCATATCGGCATTGTTACCCGGTTTTGTGGTATCAATTCCGTCTTCTACTGCTTTCTTAATTGGTTTAGTCACACCGCTATAATCAAGATTAACACCCACATCGACACCTACATTTAAGGTATCTGTTTTTGATGTTGCACTGTCATTAGCCGCAAGGTGATTGATGTTTTCACCAGACTCTTTATATGCACCGTCAACTTGGTGTGATGCACCTTGGTGAGTGACATCTTTGTTTGCTGTAATTGTTAAATCACCTGCAATTTGAGTTTCGCTACCTTTATTTTTGGTGATCTCAGTTGTTGTATGCTGTTTGTCATATTGGAAATCAGCCTTACTACCGATTTTATCAACTCCACCGGTATAGCTAAAACCACCTGAAATGGTTCTATCTGTACTGTCTGTTTCTTTTTTGTTTTCTGTTGCAACAAAAGCAATATTGTCACCAGAAACAGCGGCATTACCTGCGGTTGTTTTTAAATCAGAACCTGCAAAAGTGACATCTTTTTCCGCTTGAACTTTAACATTGCCACCACTAATAGTAGATCCTACTTGTTCAGTTTCAGTGCTATTGTTCTTGTTGGATGTATGAGTGATATGAAAACCCGCACTATATTGCTTGTCTTCAACTTCTTTAGCATGACCGGTTATCTCTAATGATGTTTTTTCATCATTGATTTTTGTGGTTTGCTGTGCAGATTTAACGTTGATATCACCTAAAGATTCAATACCTAACTCATCGGCACTTTTAATTAAGCTACCAATAACATTGATATCTTTGCCACTGACTACGGTTAACTCTGCATCAGAAACTAATTCACTACCAGTTGAGTGCTGCTGGTTAGTTTCATTCTTGTGGGAATTTTTAGTGATGTTAAAGGCGGTGCCTGTACGTTCATCTGTTTTAGTGATGGTTTCGCTAATCGCATTATCAATAACAACATCACCTTGAGTTGTTTTAACAAAGGCACCTTGATTGCCTTTTACTTGACTACCTGTGACTTTGACACTGTTATCTGCTGAAAGTAACAGTTGTCCGTCAGCCGTTAATTGTGTTGAATGGCTAACTTCTTGTTTGTTGTTATTATTCTTATTGTTACCACCGCCGATACCGCCCCAAACAACATGATTGTTGGTGACTGTTTTATCATTGTTGGTATTTTGAACATTAAGATTGATGTTCTCTTTAGCGTTAACAACAATATTTTCATTAGAATGTAATTTTGCACCTTGAGCGGTAACAGAGCCTTCAGCATTTAAGCCCAGCGTTTTACCTGAGGTCAGCTCACTCGCTTTTAAGGTTTCTGTCTGATGACTATTGCTCCAGCTACCTGTTTCTAAACGAGAAGTATGGTTACGTTTATAGCCGTTTTCACTGCGATTTTCTTTCTCAACTAATCCGTTGATATTGATATCTTTATTGGCATTAATTGCCAGTGTGTTACCCGCATTAACTTTGGCACCTTCAAGTGTGACATTACCTTTAGTTGCCGTTAATGTTGCACTATTTTTGGCATCAATATGGCTACCAACTTGCTGCACTAGCTCTTTTTCTTTGGTGACATCATATTGCCAAGAATAGAACCAACGATTGTCGGTATCTGTATCTTTTTGCTGTAACTGTTTGCCATCAACAGTTAAATGAGCGCCTTGTAATAAAATATCATCACCCATTAAATCAGAGGCTTTGATTTGGTTTTTATTATCAGCGATTAAAGTGATGTTTTTACCTTTTAACTCTGTTTTTGTCAGCGTTTGGCTTGAACCACTGTTATTAACAGCAATGCCACCACGGTAGTTTTGATAGTTTTCACTACCATCTTTATCGTAACTGTCATAACGAACTTGGCTATCTGTTTGAATATTGTCCGCTCTGACACTTAATTCGTTATCAGCAACAAATTTACCTGTTAATTTAACACCGCTTCCTTCGGCCGTATTAATGATGCGGATACGACCCGATTGCATACTCCCAAAGAAATAACTATCTAAGGCTGAAGCTGGTTTTTGTGATGAAAGAATATCAAAACGTTGAGAGAACGTATTTTGCCCCGTTAATGCAGAAATCTCTGCTGCTGTTATTTTACCTCTGCTATCAATACGAGGTGCAATTAAATCTAAAAGACCGGGCGCATGTAATCCGTTTTTACCAATAGAAAGTAAATTCGTATTATTAAGCGTGCTATAACCTTTTAACTCACCATTCTCAAACAGTGGATTACCTACAACCAAAGAAGAGCGGCTAGTATTGATAAAACCACATCCATCACAGGTAATACCATTTGGGTTAGAAAGTACATATTCCGCAGCTATACCAAAAACTTCTTGCTGACCTAATAAGAATGAAGGGTTACGACTAACAACTTCATTTAAAATTAAAGAAGCTGCTTGTCCATTTAAGTTACTGTTGGCGTTTAGCGGCCCAGCAAGCTGTGATTGCCCTGACTCTAAAGAGTTGTTAAAAACAGCCCCTGGTTTGCCTACATTAAAATCTTGATATTGGTTATGAGAGATACCTTCGTTATTGGGTGTAACGATATTAATGATTGGAGTGCTACCATTAATACCATTAACTGATGAAACATCCGGTCCTTGATTGCCCGCATCAGGAACAATACCGCTAGCATATGCATTTAGTGATACGAAAATAATCGCTAAAGATGCAGCAAGCCTACCCGAAGGAGAGAGCTTGAAGTTTTTTGATTTCATAGAGTTTTCTCCGTTTATTGCTATGAGTGTGAATCAAAATAAATATGAAAATCTAACTAACACTTGAGTAGGGTCTTTGGTTTTATTGGAATTCGTTGAGTTGTAAAGCAAATGCCCCTTGGCGACTTCAATATCAAACTGTGCTTTTTGATATTGGAGGTTTAAGCCTGAACTTAGCCCATAGCCACTACGCCATCCTTCATAGTTACCGTGTTGTTGAACACGGCCAGCATCAAGACCAATTCGAGGGGTGATTGAAAATGTGTTTATCCGATAAGGATAAGAAAGCGTATTACGCCAATAGCCGCCGTTATCACCAGAAAGAGTGCTTCGATCAAAGCCACGGATCGCGTTTTTATCCGTTAAACTAAGCCATTCCACACCCGGTAAGGTGTCGGGGCTATATTGACCAAAGAAGGCGCTATTGAATAAAAATGTCGAATTCGATATAGCAAAACGACGTTGCCAATTGGCGAAAAGCTTAACTTTTGTAAAGCGATAGTCATTACCATTGCCATTAGCAACACGAGGTGATTCATCTGCACCAAACCAACCAATGGCTTTCTCAGCACTTAAATTGACGCTGATGACACCACTTGGAACAATGTGTAAATGGTTGATGCCTAGCTCCACTGTTGTCAGTGTAGGGCTACTTAGATCAAGGCGAATTTGGCTGAAGTAGTTACGTATCCGTTTATGCGTTATCTGCATATTTAAGGTATCAATTTGTTTTTGACTACGATAAAAAGCGTAATCACCCCTTAAACCAACTTGTGTGGTATCACCGGATAAGCGTACGGTACGTGTTTGTAATGCTTGATGAAATTCATACTCGGAATAGCTACCAAAAGTACTGAACGTCAATGCACCATAAGGTAAAGAATAGAGTAGGGTGTAAGCACGATTAAAACGAGTATTGGGATTATCAGTGGTAATGCTGGCATTTAAGCTAACAAAATCAGATAACCCTAATGGGCTGTCTAAGCTTGCATTTGTTCGAACTAACCAGCGCCCTGAGTTTTTTTGCCCGTAATTATCACTTGAAATGTTTAAGTGCCACGGTGCTTGTCGCTGATTGGTGAGCTGAATAATAGAGCCACCTAATTGCGTGCCAGGCAATATATCTAGTTTAACTTTATTCGATTGTAAGCGGTTTGCTTGATCTAGCCCTTGGTCCAATTTGGAAAGTTTAAGAGGCTCGCCTTCAACATGAGGGAAAAGTAATGCAGTGTTAACGCCTCGATCGCCACCTTCTATTTTTTCAATAAAACCTTCAATAACATACAACCCAAGTTGTTGCTCTTGATTCGGACGTAAAAACTGGACTCTGGCAGTAATATAACCATGTTGAAGATAGCGTTGAGTTAACTCTTTAATTAAACGGTTAACGTCAGCACTTTTTATACATTGCTCTGGTAATGGTGTTAAGGAATCAAGATCTTTTTCATTAAGTAAAGTAATTCCTTGAACATAAACTCCATTAATAGGTAAACAATGTTCTGATTCAGTAATAAGTGTAGGAGTAGGTGAAACCTCTAATGCATTTTCTTGAAGTTGTTGATAGCGATTTTGTTCAATAAGTTGATTTATTTCACGTTGGCTATCTTGTAATGCGCGCCGCGATTCTCCCATCGAACCTAAATAACCGGCGTCATTTGCTGTTAATCCACTGGTCGAAAACCCACTTAATAGTGTTAATAAAATAACTTTTTTTCTCATTTTACCTCAATAGAAAGGTATTAATTCAAATATAAATAATATTGCTTAAATATAGAAAGGTAATAATTAATGTTTTTATATTATCGTTAATTTTAGAATAATAAATACCGGTTACTCTCAATATGAAAAGAAATTAAAAATCGATGAAATAAAGATAAATTTTTATCTGTTTCGATATTAAATATCGACATAACTGAAATGATTTATATCTCAAATGGTATTACTTAAACAAATGATTCATTTGGATGGCGTCTAGTGTATTGATTTTCATAGTTATAATATTATATGTTACTTTTTCTGCTTGCTTAAATTAACACCGATTTAGCAATGTTAATTAAGGTTTTTTCATTTTTTATAAAGAGAAGATAAATAATGAGAGGGGATTCGAAGATATAAAAACAGAGTGCTAATTAGCTTTTCATTTGTTGTTTATAAGTTTATTAATGTTTTATTCTGGAATGAATATTTCATGAATTGTTATTTCATTTTAATGAATAAAATAGGCACTAGAAAAGTAAAAATATGGGAGGTTTATTGTTAAATTATTAATCATGATAAAAAGTGTGGTTATTTAGAGGCAACTTTGATGCTGTAATAATTCAATATAAATACATGTATTACCACTTAGTAGTATCAATAAAAATTTAAGTTATAAAAAATAGTTTATTAAAGATTGAAGTAAGTGATAGTGATCACGTTAATATATCATTTATTATAAATAGTGTGATTATTGTCCAAAATATACTATTGTTATATTACTAATTGTGTTTAACTGTTATATAAATTAGCGTGTAAATTGTACTATTTCCTGACTATAAGGGTTAAAGTATGTTCTCATCATTTAATGTTTTGATAATATTAAGAGGTTTCTTCAGATTGAAGAAATGGTTTAATATTGATTCCGAACTCGCCTTCTTCTTCCCTGAAAAATAATCCTTTTTTATATCCATCCAAAATAATTTAATACTCTTTTCCATTTAATTTAAATGGAGAGATTGTTTTATTTATTCTAATTTTATTATTTAATTTATATTAAAGGTATTATCATGGCTAAAAGAATCGTAGAACCATTCCGTATTAAAATGGTGGAAAAAATCCGTGTTCCTTCAAGAGAAGAACGTGAAGCTGCATTAAAAGAAGCAGGATATAACCCATTCTTATTACCAAGTCATGCTGTTTATATTGATTTATTAACAGACTCTGGTACTAACGCAATGAGTGATCGCCAATGGGCAGCAATGATAACAGGTGATGAAGCTTATGCAGGCTCAAGAAACTATTATGATTTAAAAGATAAAGCCAAAGAGTTATTTAATTACGATTATATTATTCCTGCTCACCAAGGTCGTGGTGCTGAAAATATTCTTTTCCCAGTATTATTAAAATATAAACAAAAAGATGGAAAAGCGAAAAATCCTGTATTTATTTCTAACTTCCATTTTGACACAACAGCAGCACACGTTGAATTAAATGGCTGTAAAGCAATTAATATTGTTACTGAAAAAGCGTTTGATTCAGAAACCTATGATGATTGGAAAGGCAATTTTGATATTGCTAAATTAAAAGAAAATATTGCCAAACATGGTGCTGATAACGTTGTTGCTATTGTTTCGACAGTGACTTGTAATAGTGCTGGTGGCCAGCCTGTTTCAATGGATAATTTAAGAGAAGTTTACGAAATCGCAAAACAACACGGTATTTTTGTTGTTATGGACTCTGCGCGTTATTGTGAAAATGCGTATTTCATTAAACAGCGTGATCCTAAATATAAAAATGCGACTATCAAAGAAGTTATTTTAGATATGTATAAATATGCTGACGCATTAACAATGTCAGCGAAGAAAGATCCATTGTTAAATATCGGTGGTTTAGTCTCAATTCGTGATAATGAAGAAGTGTTTACATTAGCAAGACAGCGCTGTGTCCCAATGGAAGGCTTTGTTACCTATGGTGGCTTAGCGGGTCGTGATATGGCAGCAATGGTACAAGGTTTAGAGGAAGGTACTGAAGAAGAGTATCTACACTATCGTATTGGTCAGGTTCAATATTTAGGTGACCGTCTACGTGAAGCGGGCATTCCAATTCAATATCCTACTGGTGGACATGCTGTTTTCGTTGACTGTAAAAAACTAGTACCGCATATCCCTGGTGATCAATTCCCGGCTCAAGCTGTAATTAACGCACTTTACTTAGAGTCAGGTGTGCGTGCTGTTGAAATTGGTTCGTTCTTATTGGGTCGTGATCCTGCAACGGGAGAACAAAAACACGCAGATATGGAATTTATGCGTTTAACCATTGCGCGTCGTGTCTATACCAATGACCATATGGATTATATTGCTGACGCACTTATCGGCTTAAAAGAGAAGTTTAAAACGCTTAAAGGTCTTGAGTTCGAATATGAACCTCCTGTATTAAGACACTTTACTGCGAGATTAAAACCTATCAAATAAATAATACTCCACAATAATAATGGCTCTCGTGCAATGCGAGAGCTATATCCTTATTTCAGTAAGGACTAAAAAATGGAAAATAAGTCGGTAAATAAAGAACCCTCAATTATTGTAGGGGGATTTGTGTTGGGCGGCGCAATGATTGGTGCGGGAATGTTTAGCCTACCAACAATCATGTCTGGCGCTTGGTTTATTAATTCACTCTTTATATTATTTATTGTCTGTTTCTTTATGTTTCATTCTGGAATTTATATTCTTGAATGTATATCGAAATATGGCGCAGGAACAAACTACTTTCATATATCGAAAGAGCTATTACCTAAATGGGCGTGTTATCTCGCGAATGCCTCCTTGATATTTGTATTGTATATATTAATTTATGCTTATATCTCTGCCGCGGGTTCTATTATTTATGAAGCGTCATCATTATATGGCATTAACCTAAATCTTAGAGTGATATTCTTTGTATTTACTATAGTACTAGGGGCAACAATATGGTGGGGAGGCGCTTGTGCTAGCCGCTTAACCTCAATATTTTTATTTATTAAGATTGTTTTATTCGTATTAGCATTCTCAGGCTTATTCTTCAAAGCGAGAGGCGATTTATTATTTACGGCTACCTTTGAAGGCAAAAGCCAATTATATCTTTATCCCTTTATTTTTATCATCATTCCTTATGCTATAACCTCTTTTGGTTATCATGGTAATGTTTGTAGCCTTTATAAGCTTTATCATGAAAATGAAAGAAAGGTTGTGAAAAGCTGTATTATTGGTTGTGTGTTAGCGCTAGTGATTTATTTGCTTTGGATGATTGGCACTATGGGGAATTTACCTCGTGAGCAATTTATTACTATTATCCAAAAGGGCGGTAACTTAGATGCCTTTATTGATTCGTTATACACTGTATTAAATAGTAAATATATTGAAGGCTTTTTACTATGGTTCTCTATTAGTGCCGTATTCTGCTCATTTTTAGGGGTCGCGATTGGTCTATTCGACTATATTTTGGCATCACTAAAATTTGAAGATAACAAAACAGGGCGCTTAAAATCTGGCGTTTTATGCTTCACTCCGCCTTTACTATTATGTTTACTTTTCCCTAATGGTTTCTTAATTGCAATTGCTTATGCAGGAACCGCGGCATGTGTGTGGGCAATTATTTGTCCTGCGGTTATGGCGCTGAAAGCACGCGAGAAATTTCCAAACTCAGGCTTTAAAGTATGGGGCGGAAAAGGCTTAATTTATGCAGTTATCGCTTTTGGTGCAGTCGGGATCATTTGCCAAACATTAGCACAGTTCGGTTTCTTACCTATTTATCGTTAACTAATCGAGTTATCGTTAATTAATGAGATAATCAAAGGAAAGAAAACCAGAGTAGCGCTATTGGATATACGTTATAATAACGTTAAGTTGTTATAATAACTGGACTATTCAATAGGTTGTCTATAATGGATAAAAAAAAGCTACATATTGCAGCGGGTATTATTTGTGATCAACACAATAATGTCTTTATCACCCAACGCCCTTTAAAATCGCATATGGGGGGATTTTGGGAATTTCCGGGAGGAAAGTTAGAAGATAAAGAGACCCCAGAGCAGGCGTTAATCCGTGAGCTACAAGAAGAAATTGGTATTGATGTAACGCAATGCTCCCTTTTTGAAACGGTAGAGCATGATTTTCCAGATAGACACATTACTTTATCCTTTTTCTTAGTTACTCAATGGGATAATGATCCTTATGGTAAAGAGGGACAAGAATTCAAGTGGATATCTATTGGCGCGTTAAATGCTGATGATTTTCCGCCTGCTAACCGCACCATTGTGGCGTTATTGCAAAAATAAGCACAAGTAGCGTCTTACTAAGTAAGCGTTTATAAATCAATTAGCCACTCGATTGAGTGGCTAATTTTTATGTTCAGGACTGGAAAATTAAAAGTCTTTAGGCTCTTGTTGCGGCGTTTCACTCCAATCATCGCTGTCATTAATATCACTTTGGCTTGGAATGCGTTTTGATTCATCCGCCCATTCGCCTAAATCAATAAGTTGGCAACGTTTGCTACAAAAAGGACGATAAGGGCTACTTTCATTCCAAACAACTTCTGTTTGACAGGTTGGGCATTTTACAACTAATTCTTCGCTCATTATCTCTCCTAGATTTCGTTGGTGCGATTTATGCTCATATCAATAAACATAATGTTAGCAACAAGCAATCTCAAAAGGTAGCTCTAGAGGCACTGTTCCATTTTCACTATCAAGTGGTAAAAAGCGGATCGCATAGCGATTTTTATGCCCAGAGACTTGAGGATAGATTTGATGATCAATAGCTATCTTAAGGCGTAGCAATTCGCCTTCTTCAGCGCTGTCTTGATAAAAACCACGGTGACTGAGAGCAGGCTTGAATGTATCTGATTGGCGAATAAGCATGAGTAAACTATTTAATGCATTTTGTAATGGCAATAAACCCGCCAGCCAGCTTTGCAATCTTTCATCACGGGTTGATTGAGGTAAGCTTAACCATAAATGTAATGCTGGCACATCAAAGTTACAGCATCCACCAGGAATACTTAGGCGCTGTTTAACTAAACTGATCACTTTATCTTGTTTTAAATGCTGACCAATGCGAGGTGCTTTACTTAACACAGCTGCATTTTCAGCTAATTCATCAATAATTTGAGTGACAATCGCTTTATCAACATTAGGAAATGAAAGCCATTGCTGTAATTTTTTTTGTCTTTTTTCTAATTCTTTAAGTAATTCAGCACGGATTTCGCCACGATCAAGTACTTCAATAAATTCCGATATCGCACGGAAAAACGAAAGTGCCGTGGGTAATGAATCAATTGCACTAAAACTGTTAATCTGAATCAATGAGTTTTCAATTCTAAGCCATGAACGCATTTTTTCATTGAGGGGATGTTCGAAGATGATTGTTGTGATGTCATCACTCATGGCAATTGTCCTGTAACGCTTGTTGAGCTAATTCTAAGTAATGCTGATGGAGTTGCTTAACTTTTCCAATCATATTTTGGCTATTATCGTGATTTTCAATAATATCATCAGCGACGGCTAATCGTTCCTGTCTTTGAGCTTGAGCTTTTAAAATATTGAGAACTTGCTCTCGACTTACGCCATCTCGTTTCATGGTTCTTTCTATTTGTTCTTCCTGTGTAACATCAACAACAAGAACTCGAGAGGCGAGATGCGTTAATTTATTTTCAATTAATAATGGAACAACCCAAATAAAGTAGGGTGCTTTAATTTGCTGTATTTGCTTTTGAGTCTCTTGCTGTATCAATGGATGAAGAAGATTGTTAACCCAAGTTTTTTCTTCATTATTTTCAAAAATAATCTGGCGCAACTGTGCTCGGTTTAATGAACCATTGGGTAGCAAAATGCAGTCACCAAAATGCTGATGCAATGCATTTAGCCCTGAGGAGTTAGGCTCTACCACTAATCGAGCAATAATGTCAGCATCAACAAGAGGTACACCTAGTGAGGCAAAAGCATTAGCAACGGTAGTTTTACCACTGCCTATTCCACCTGTAAGAGCAACCGTATAAGCCATTTGTGTTTGTCTGTTTTTAATGAATTAAAATTTACTATTAGTCCGGGTATTCTAAAGCCTAATTTTGTTTTTATCACAAGATAATAACTGCAATATTTGGGTTTTATTCGGTTATTATGATAGATGATTTTCTGCTACCCTTACATTCTACCTTATAATATGTGATAGAATTACCATCAATCAATAAGTTAGTACAATACAGAGTAGCAGCATGTTACTCATAAAATTTGTGATTCATTGTATAGTATCACCTAACTGTAATATAGGAAGATACATAGCAATGATTAATGTGCCAATAATTAATGCAATGATCGTCATCAGCATTGGCTCTAACCAAGCACTCATTGTATTTAATTGCTCATCGAGTTGATGATAAAACCAATCACTCAATTGCTGACAAAAATAGAGCAACTGTCCTGAGTTTTCTGCACAAATAATAAACTGATAACAAATAGGTGTAAAAAGTGGCTCATTTTTCATAAATAAGCTCCACGATTTACCTTGCATAATGTGTTCACTCATTTGAGCAAGGACTCGCTTATAAATAGGGTGTGTAAGTTGTTCTGTGCCTATTTTTAAGCCTTGTAATAAAGGTAATCCTGCTTGTTGTGTAATACTGATTATCTGAAAAATAAGATGTAGTTGCTGATATTTTAAAAGTTTACCTAAATAGGGAATATGCAGAAACAGGGCTTGTTCAGCAAAATAAAAGGGTGATAAAGAGTAACGAATTACACGATAACCCAATATTAATCCAATAAAGATAAACGTTATTATGCTGATATAATCAGTAAGCCATTGTGAGAAAGTAATAAGGGCTAGTGTTAAAAAAGGAAGTTCGGTATTAAATGCACTGTATAAGGATTGATATTCAGGTAAAACATAAAGCAACATTATACTGGTAATAAAAACTAATACAGTCAGTAAAAAAATAGGATATTTAAACGCTTTTTTGATTTTTTTTACAACCTCTCGGTGTTTCTTTAACTGTATTATTTGTAGAGTAATCACTTCATCTAATTTTCCACTTTCTTCGCCAATAAAGACAAAACGACTCAGTGAGGTTGGAAAATAAAGTGGATAGCGATTTAATTGTTTAGAAAGTGAACCTCCTTGCATTAAGTTAAAAATAATATCTTCTAATACACATTGCCAATGTGAGTAACGACATTCATTTTTTAATAGTGTTAATGCAGGAAGAAGCGCTAAACCAGAATGAAGTAATAAAGCTAATTGCTCGAATAATTGAATTCGATATTGTTTATCAGCATCTTGAAATAAAACGATTTTATGTAAACGGATCTTTATGGGATATTTTTGCTGTTGAGTTAAGTTAATAAATGCTTCGTTATTAGAGGATGCAAGTATTTTCCCAGAGCACCATTCTCCTTGATAAGTTAATGCATCATAACGATATATTAGCTGTAGTTTCATTCAATATCTCCTAGTGTTTGATAAACCTCCTCAAGCGTTGTTATGCCTTGTTTAACTAATGAAAAGCCAGAATAGAGTAAATGACAAAAGGATGAGTGTGTTTGTTTTGATGGCTCAAAGCAGTCATAGATAGCGGTTCTTCCGTTATAGCCTGAACAGCATTGCTGGCAACCCACAGCTCGCCAATTTGGTAATTCGATCATTTCTTTATTTATACTAATATGCTGTTTATTGGATAAGCATATTTTACAGTGTGGGCATAAACATCGAACTAATCGTTGTGAAATAATTAAACTAACACAGGAATGAATAAGATCTTTTTCAATCCCTAAGTTATGTAGACGCATTAATGTAGATGAGGCCGAATTAGTATGTAAGGTTGATAATACAAGGTGCCCTGTTTGCGCTGATTTTATTGCCATTTCAGCAGTTGCTTGGTCACGTATTTCACCCACCATAATAATATCAGGATCTTGGCGTAATAATGCTCGTAATATTGTCGCGAATGAGATCCCGGATTTTTCAGAAATTTGAATTTGATTAATCCCCTTTAGAGGTAATTCAATCGGATCTTCAACACTATTTATATTTAGGTTTTCTTTATTTAAATAGTGCAAACAACTATATAAAGTGAGCGTTTTTCCGCTTCCCGTTGGTCCTGTGACCAAAATCATTCCTTGCGGTAAATTTAAATATTTCTTTAATAGTGTTAAATGCGAGGGTTGAAAGCCTAAGTGATTTAATTCTGGCTGTTGTAAATTATTTATAAGCCGTAAAACAACTTTTTCACCATACAGCGTGGGGAGTGTCGCTATTCGTATTGAATAGCTTTTTTCATTATAAGACCAACTAAGTTGCCCATCTTGAGGTAATCGCTTTTCTGCAATATTTAAGTTAGCAAGTACCTTTAATCGAGTGACTATTTCTTCAGAAAATTCATCTGGAGGAGGCGAGAATAGATATAAATGATTATCTATTCTGGCGCGAATTCTTACACTGGTTTGTTGAGGTTCTATATGTAAATCAGAGGCGCGTTTTAAAATACTTTCACGTAATAAATACTCAATAAATTCTGTTGCAGAGTGTGTGATATCCATTCTTCACCTCTTTATACTTTTTGATTTATCTGTGTTGTCTTCAATGTTTCAAGTGTGTAATAGGAACACTTAATATAAGTGCTCCTTTATATCTAACGCACTAATATGATTTTAAAATCTTACTGCACTGTTTTTGCAACGAGAGATTTGCTGCTAAACATTGTGTTTTCCATACTGGAAGAAGGTCGTTAACTCCTTTCTCTGGCGACATTGTGATCGTCAGACCATCAAGCTGTGATTTTCCAGTTGCATTAATCACACCGTTTAGCACATTAATATCGGACAAATATCGGCTACGAAATTGTTGCGGCATAAAAGTTGAATCAGAATTACAGTGTTGAGGATCGTTTTCATAGCGACATAATTCTATCGCAGAACGATAGGGCGAAAGTGTTTGCAATACATCGGTTAATGCTGCTTTTTGGATATAACCTTGATAGGCAGGAATAGCAACAGAGCTTAAAATCGAGATAATAGCAATCACAATCATAAGCTCCATAAGGGTAAAACCATTTTCATTAGAGTGATAATTAAGTACATTCATTTAGCGTCCTCCTTGAGTAATAAACACTAGTAGTATGAAAAAAAAGGACTTTATTGGCGAATAGATAAAATAAAATTTGAGTAAAATATCGAAAAGAAAAAGGAGAGATACAGAGTTAATCTTTATTATTGAGGGAAAGTTCGCATTTATTGATGAGTATGAATTAATAAAGTTATTGATAATGGCTAAAACAGAATAAAAGAGGGTTGATGTGGAAATTAAACAAGGTTGGTTAATCGATGCGAGACAGGTTCCTTCACCTAATCATGATAAGAGACCTGAAGGTGAGCTTCCTTCTTTATTAATTGTTCATAATATCAGTTTGCCGCCAGGGCAATTTGGTGGACCTTATATTGACCAGCTTTTTACCAATACACTGTCAGAGCAAGATCATCCTTTTTTTAGTGAGATTGTTAACTTAAGAGTATCGGCTCATTGTCTTATTCGTCGTGATGGAGAAATTGTGCAATATGTGCCTTTTACTGAGAGAGCGTGGCATGCTGGCGTTTCTTTATATAAAGGCAGAGAAAAATGTAATGATTTCTCTATTGGTATAGAGCTTGAAGGTACTGATGAGTGCGATTTTACCCAGCAGCAATATCAACAATTAGCGAAGATAACTCAATCGCTTATTGCTCTTTATCCCGCCATTGAAGAAAACATTACTGGGCATAGTGATGTTGCACCAAATAGAAAAACCGATCCGGGACCTCATTTTGATTGGGCTTATTATCGCAGTTTGTTAACAAAATAACCGGCTGAGTTGAATTTAAAATCATAGAGTTTGAATTTAAATGCAGAATAACATTGCTGTCACGCTTCAGTTTGACTGTTTATGTGTTTAAAAAACGTTAAAAAATTTATTTTTAACGTTTCTGTATAATGCGATCTAGTTATCACTTTTGATGATTTTTTAAAATAATTTGTTAAAATTTACAGGTTTTTATGATTTCGCTCAACAACTGTATAGACAGTTAGTGAATACTTTGTTACTTTATTATCCGTTATATTAAATTGGTATTACCAATTGACAACTCAATCACTAAGGTAATAGTTATCCAATAATGGCTTCCAGCAATATGGCTTACACAAAAATCCGCCAACCTAAGCTTTCTGATGTTATTGAGCAACAACTTGAACATCTGATTTTAGAAGGTACTCTGCGTCCAGGAGAGAAACTCTTACCTGAACGTGAACTGGCGAAGCAATTTGATGTATCTCGCCCTTCATTGCGTGAAGCTATCCAAAAATTAGAAGCTAAAGGTTTTTTACTCCGTCGCCAAGGCGGTGGTACCTTTGTTCAGCATAATCTCTGGCAAAGTTTTAGTGATCCTTTAGCTCAACTGCTTAGCGGGCATCCCGAATCTCAATTTGACCTTTTAGAAACTCGTCATGCACTTGAAGGTATTGCCGCATATTACGCTGCATTACGTGGCACTGATGAAGATCTTGACCGCATTAAAGCTAGCCATGATTGCATTTTGAAAGCCCATGAAGAGGGTGATTTAGCCGCTGAGTCTGAGGCTGTATTGCAATATCAATTAATTGTCACGGAAGCTGCTCATAATGTCGTTTTATTGCATTTATTACGATGCATGGTGCCAATGCTTGAGCAAAATATCCGTCAGAATTTTGAGTTTCTTTACACTCGTAAAGAGATGTTAACTGCAGTAAGTGAGCATCGTAGTCAGATTTATCAGGCCATTATTCATAGAGAGCCAGAAGCTGCTCGTGAAGCATCACATCGCCATTTGGCTTTTATTGAAGACGTTTTGTTGGATATGAGTCGTGAACATACTCGCCGTGAGCGCTCTTTGCGCCGGCTACAACAACACCCTGATTTATTTTAGTAGCACAGATCCTGACCGCTGAGTCTGTACTACCTATCGCCCTGTGATTTTCAGGGGAAGCGGTAATAACAGCAGGGCCTATCTTCCCGTCATATCAAATAGGTAGAACGGGAAGATAGGCTCCCATAACCATTAAAAACAGATAACAGATAAGGAATACACCATGTCAGATATGCTGAAAAATGACGTGGATCCGATCGAAACTCGCGACTGGTTACAAGCGATCGACTCGGTCATCCGTGAAGAAGGTGTTGAGCGTGCACAGTTCCTGATTGATCAGGTATTAAAACAAGCCCGTAATGGTGGTCTTAATATCGCTTTGGGCGGCTCTGTACACAGTGATTATATCAATACCATTCCTGCTGAAGATGAACCCGCTTACCCTGGCAATCTGGAATTAGAGCGTCGAATTCGTTCTGCTATTCGCTGGAACGCAGTAATGATGGTTCTGCGTGCATCCAAAAAAGATTTGGAACTCGGCGGACACATGGCGTCATTCCAATCTTCTGCAACTTTATATGAAGTGTGCTTTAACCATTTCTTCCGTGCGCAAAATGAAACTGATGGCGGCGACTTGGTTTACTTCCAAGGTCATATCTCCCCAGGTATCTATGCGCGTGCATTCTTAGAAGGTCGTTTAACAGAAGAACAATTAAACAACTTCCGTCAAGAAATTGGTGGTAAAGGTTTATCTTCTTATCCGCACCCTAAATTAATGCCTGAGTTCTGGCAGTTCCCAACTGTTTCTATGGGTCTGGGACCACTATCTGCAATTTATCAAGCTAAATTCCTGAAATATTTAAATCATCGTGGCCTGAAGAACACCACTGCACAAACTGTGTATGCGTTCTTAGGTGATGGTGAAATGGACGAACCAGAATCTAAAGGTGCTATCACTATCGCTGTTCGCGAAAAATTAGATAATCTGTGCTTCGTAGTTAACTGTAACTTACAGCGCCTTGATGGCCCAGTGACAGGTAACGGCAAAATTGTTAACGAATTAGAAGGTATCTTCGCGGGTGCTGGCTGGAACGTTATCAAAGTCATGTGGGGCGACCGTTGGGACGAACTGCTGCGTAAAGACACTTCAGGCAAACTCGTTCAATTAATGAACGAAACGCTGGATGGTGACTACCAAACGTTTAAATCACGTGACGGTGCTTACGTTCGTGAACACTTCTTCAATCGCTACCCAGAAACTGCTGCATTAGTTAAAGACATGACTGATGATGAGATTTGGGCATTAAACCGTGGTGGTCACGATCCGAAGAAAGTCTTTGCTGCATTCCAAAAAGCAAAAGAAACTCAAGGTAAACCAACTGTTATTTTAGCTCAAACCATCAAAGGTTATGGTATGGGTGAAACGGCGGAAGGTAAAAACATCGCTCACCAAGTTAAGAAAATGAACATGGATGGCGTTCACCATTTCCGTGATCGTTTCAACATTCCTGTTGCTGATGAGCAAATCAAAGATCTGCCTTATATTACTTTTGACAAAGAGTCAGAAGAGTACAAATACCTGCATGCACGTCGTCAGGATTTAGGCGGTTATTTACCTGCTCGTCGTCCACGTTTTGAAGAAAAACTGGATATTCCAACACTGGAAGATTTCAGCCAATTACTGGAAGAACAATCTAAAGAGATTTCAACAACTATCGCATTCGTTCGCGCTCTGAACGTGATGTTGAAAAATAAATCTATCAAAGATCGTTTAGTACCAATTATTGCAGACGAAGCTCGTACTTTTGGTATGGAAGGCTTGTTCCGTCAAATCGGTATTTATAGCCCGAATGGCCAACAATATACGCCTCAAGACCGTGAGCAAGTTGCTTACTATAAAGAAGACGTTAAAGGTCAAATTCTGCAAGAAGGTATCAACGAACTGGGTGCTGGCGCATCTTGGTTAGCCGCTGCAACATCTTACAGCACTAACAATCTGCCAATGATCCCATTCTATATCTACTACTCAATGTTTGGTTTCCAACGTATTGGCGACTTATGTTGGGCTGCGGGCGACCAACAAGCGCGTGGTTTCTTAGTTGGTGGTACTTCAGGTCGTACAACACTTAACGGTGAAGGTTTACAGCACGAAGATGGTCATAGCCATATTCAATCGCTGACTATCCCTAACTGTATCTCTTATGATCCAGCATTCGCTTATGAAGTTGCTGTTATCATGCAAGACGGTTTAGAGCGTATGTATGGTGATAAACAAGAAAACGTTTATTACTACATCACTACACTGAACGAAAACTACCATATGCCAGCAATGCCAGCCGGTGTTGAAGAAGGTATCCGTAAAGGTATCTACAAGCTGAAATCACACGAAGGCGCGAAAGGTAAAGTTCAGTTACTGGGTTCAGGTTCTATTCTGCGTCACGTTCGTGAAGCCGCAGAAATTCTGTCTGCTGAATACGGTATTGGTTCTGATGTTTATAGCGTAACTTCATTCACTGAATTGGCTCGTGATGGTCAAGATTGTGAACGTTGGAACATGCTGCACCCATCTGAAGCACCTCGCGTACCTTACATCGCTCAAATTATGAATGATGCACCAGCTGTTGCGTCTACTGACTACATGAAACTGTTCGCTGAACAAGTTCGTACTTATGTACCAGCAGACGATTACCGCGTATTAGGTACTGATGGTTTCGGTCGTTCTGATAGCCGTGAAAACTTGCGTCACCACTTCGAAGTTGATACTTCTTATGTGATTGTTGCTGCATTAGGTGAATTAGCTAAACGTGGTGAGATTGATGTGAAGGTTGTTGAAGACGCAATCAAAAAATACAACATCAACCCTGAAAAAGTAAACCCACGTCTGGCGTAAGAGGTAAAGTGAATGTCTATTGAAATTAAAGTCCCAGATATCGGTGCTGATGAAGTTGAAGTCACCGAAGTGATGGTGAAAGTGGGCGACCGTATTGAGGAAGAACAATCCTTAATCACCGTAGAAGGCGATAAAGCATCTATGGAAGTCCCATCACCACAAGCGGGTGTAGTTAAAGAGATTAAAATTGCCGTGGGCGATAAAGTCCAAACGGGTTCTCTTATCATGATTTTTGAAGCAGAGGGTGCCGCGCAAGCAGCACCAGCTCAAGCGGCTGCGCCTGCACCAGCTGCAGCGCCAGCAACAGCAGCACTGAAAGAAGTTCATGTTCCAGATATCGGCGGTGACGAAGTTGAAGTTACTGAAGTAATGGTAAAAGTGGGCGATAGTGTTGCTGAAGAACAATCACTGATCACTGTTGAAGGCGACAAAGCTTCAATGGAAGTTCCAGCACCATTTGCGGGTGTAGTGAAAGAAATTAAAATTGCAACAGGTGATAAAGTGAGCACAGGCTCTCTTATCATGGTATTTGAAGTTGCAGGTAGCGCACCTGTTGCTCAAGCGGCTGCACCAGCTCCAGCGGCATCTGCACCAGCAGCATCCGCTGTGAAAGAAGTGAATGTGCCAGATATCGGTGGTGATGAAGTTGAAGTTACTGAAGTGATGGTGAAAGTAGGTGATTCCATCTCTGAAGAACAATCACTGATCACTGTTGAAGGTGACAAAGCTTCAATGGAAGTTCCAGCACCATTTGCAGGTGTGGTTAAAGAGATCAAAATTGCAGTGGGCGACAAAGTGAAAACTGGCTCACTGATCATGACTTTCGAAGTTGCCGGTGCAGCTCCTGTTGCTCAAGCACCAGCCGCCGCTGCTCCTGCACCAGCAAGTTCTGCACCAGCAGCACCTGCTAAAGCACAAGCGACAGCGCCAGCTGCGAAAGAAGAGTTTGTTGAAAATGATGCTTACGTTCATGCAACACCTGTTATTCGTCGCTTAGCGCGCGAATTCGGTGTGAATTTAGCGAAAGTAAAAGGTACTGGTCGTAAAGGTCGTATCTTACGTGAAGACGTTCAGTCTTACGTGAAAGAATTAATTAAACGTGCTGAATCAGCGCCAGCTAATGCAGGTGGCGGATTACCAGGCATGTTACCTTGGCCGAAAATTGACTTCAGCAAGTTTGGTGAAATTGAAGAAGTTGAATTAAGCCGTATCCAGAAAATCTCTGGTGCTAACTTAAGCCGTAACTGGGTGATGATCCCTCACGTAAATCTGTTTGATGAAGCAGATATTACTGAGGTTGAAGAATTCCGTAAGCAGCAAAATAAAGAAGCAGAGAAGAAAAAACTGGATGTTAAGATCACGCCGTTAGTCTTCGTAATGAAAGCAGCAGCGAAAGCTCTGGCAGATATGCCACGCTTTAACAGCTCTATCTCTGAAGATGGACAGAAACTGATCCTGAAAAAATACATCAATATCGGTATTGCAGTAGATACACCTAACGGTCTTGTTGTTCCTGTTTTCAAAGATGTTAACAAAAAAGGCATTATAGAACTGTCTTATGAGTTAGCTGAAGTTTCTAAGAAAGCGCGTGCAGGTAAACTGACAGCAGCAGATATGCAAGGCGGATGTTTCACTATTTCTAGCCTTGGTGGTATCGGTACTACCGGTTTTGCACCAATCGTTAACGCACCAGAAGTTGCGATTATGGGACTTTCCCGTTCTTCTATGAAACCTGTATGGAATGGTAAAGAATTCGTACCACGCTTGATTTTACCAATGTCATTATCTTTCGATCACCGTGTGATCGATGGTGCTGACGGTGCTCGATTCATCACTCTGATTAATCAGTACATGAGCGATTTACGTCGTTTGGTAATGTAATTTTAAAACCGGTGCTTAGCGCCGGTTTCTCTGATTACAGTGATGGATTTTACAGTCATACATCTTAGGTTGTGAGATCCGTCATGTTAGAGCGCTTTTCAGTTTATTAACATTTCTGTAAACTGCATGCGGTATGTAAGTCTCGGTGTTAAATATGGATTATCGTCTGACTCGCCGGACAAATAAATAATGAGGTCACGATGAGTACTGAAATTAAAGCACAGGTAGTGGTTCTCGGTGCAGGCCCTGCGGGTTATTCCGCGGCGTTCCGTTGCGCTGACTTAGGTTTAGAAACAGTTTTAGTTGAACGTCACTCTACTTTAGGTGGTGTTTGTCTGAACGTGGGTTGTATCCCTTCTAAAGCGTTACTCCACGTTGCTAAAGTTATCGAAGAAGCGAAAGCATTATCTGAGCACGGTGTTGTATTTGACGCACCAAAAACAGATATCGACAAAATTCGTATCTGGAAAGATAAAGTTATCTCTCAGTTAACGGGTGGCTTAGCGGGCATGGCTAAAGGCCGTAAAGTTACTGTCGTTAATGGCGAAGCACGATTCACTGGTTCTCACACATTGTCTGTTGAAGGTGCTGAAGGTACAACTACCATCACTTTTGACAACGCAATCGTTGCTGCCGGCTCTCGTCCAATCGAATTACCATTCATTCCACATGAAGACCCTCGTGTATGGGACTCTACAGATGCACTGCAACTGAAAACCGTACCAGAGCGTTTACTGGTGATGGGTGGCGGTATCATCGGTCTGGAAATGGGAACGGTTTATCATTCTCTGGGTTCTCAGATTGACGTAGTTGAAATGTTTGATCAGGTTATTCCTGCTGCTGATAAAGACGTGGTTAAAGTATTTACCAAACGTATCAGCAAGAAATTTAACCTGATGCTAGAAACCAAAGTAACTGCAGTTGAAGCAAAAGAAGATGGCATCTACGTAACGATGGAAGGCAAAAAAGCCCCAGCAGAACCACAACGTTACGATGCAGTATTAGTTGCTATCGGTCGTGTACCTAACGGTAAACTGTTAGACGCAGGTAAAGCTGGTATCGAAGTTGATGATCGTGGCTTTATCCATGTTGATAAACAAATGCGTACTAACGTACCTCACATCTTTGCTATCGGTGACATCGTTGGCCAACCAATGCTGGCTCACAAAGGTGTTCATGAAGGTCACGTTGCTGCAGAAGTTATCTCTGGTAAGAAACATTACTTCGATCCTAAAGTTATTCCATCAATCGCTTATACTGAACCAGAAGTTGCATGGGTTGGTATGACTGAAAAAGAAGCGAAAGAGAAAGGTGTTAGCTATGAAGTCGCTTCTTTCCCTTGGGCGGCATCAGGTCGTGCAATCGCGTCAGATTGTGCTGATGGTATGACTAAACTGATTTTCGACAAAGAAACTAACCGTGTTATCGGTGGTGCAATTGTTGGTTCTAACGGTGGTGAACTGTTAGGTGAAATCGGTCTGGCAATTGAAATGGGTTGTGATGCTGAAGATATCGCATTAACTATCCACGCTCACCCAACGTTATACGAATCAATTGGTATGGCTGCGGAAGTATTTGAAGGTAGCATCACTGACCTGCCAAATCCAAAAGCGAAAAAGAAAAAATAAGCTGTTCGTTTACTGAAAACAGTTTAAATGATAAGGGCTAAGTTCTTTATAGAACTTGGCTCTTTTTTTATGGTTTCTATTTGGAATATGACTGTTTCGTGAGGATGCCTATCGATTATTATGTGCGTTAGTTGTTTATTTAACCGTTAATTTCACTTTAGTGCTAATTGGGGGATTAAAAAAACTATAAAAAGTGTGGTTATTAACCCAAATCTTGGTTAAAAGTCTCTGTTATATATTTTGTTTAAGTGTTTTAATCTGAATAAGTGGATATTTGAATCTGATTAATGTTACTTTTATGTGAACGAATTAACATCGTGTTGAAGATTTGCTATGCTGATAGCCCTTAGCTGGGCATAATTTTATAACCTCTTATGTTTTATGCGAGCAAAAGATCCTCTGACCTGGCATCCTTCAACAGACAGGGTGCAGACAGCCGGGTTATACAAAATGACAAAGAAGCGAGGAGACAGTCGTGCTAGAAGAATACCGTAAGCACGTAGCAGAGCGTGCAGCTGAAGGTGTCGTTCCAAAACCTCTCGATGCCACACAAACAGCCGCACTTGTTGAGCTATTAAAAAATCCCCCTAAAGATGAAGAACAATTTCTTCTTGATTTAATTGTTAACCGCGTTCCACCCGGAGTTGATGAAGCTGCCTATGTTAAGGCGGGTTTTTTAACTGCCCTCGCGAAAGGCGAAACCACATCACCTCTTATCACACCAGAAAAAGCAGTTGAATTATTAGGTACCATGCAAGGTGGCTATAATATCCATGCTTTAATTGAATCTCTGGATAATGATAAGTTAGCCCCAATCGCCGCCAAAGCGCTTTCTCACACCTTATTGATGTTTGATAACTTCTATGATGTTGAGGAAAAAGCGAAAGCTGGCAACGTTTATGCTAAGCAAATTATGCAATCTTGGGCTGATGCACAGTGGTTTACTGAGCGCCCTGAATTAGCAGAAAAAATTACTGTTACCGTCTTTAAAGTCACTGGTGAAACGAATACCGATGACTTATCTCCAGCACCTGATGCTTGGTCCCGTCCTGATATCCCATTACATGCTTTAGCCATGCTGAAAAATGCGCGCGAAGGCATTGAACCTGATCAACCGGGTAGCGTAGGTCCAATAAAACAAATCGAAGCATTAAATAAGAAAGGCTTCCCACTGGCTTATGTTGGTGATGTTGTAGGGACTGGCTCCTCACGTAAATCAGCAACTAACTCTGTACTTTGGTTTATGGGCGACGACATTCCGTTTGTTCCTAATAAACGAGGTGGTGGGGTTGTCCTTGGCGGTAAAATCGCACCTATCTTCTTTAATACTATGGAAGATGCGGGAGCGCTCCCGATCGAGGTTGATGTTTCTAAATTAAATATGGGTGATGTTATTGATATTTACCCATACAAAGGTGAAATTCGTAACCATGAAACAAATGAGTTACTGGAAACCTTTGAGCTGAAAACGGAAGTATTAATTGATGAAGTGCGTGCTGGTGGTCGTATTCCATTGATCATTGGTCGTGGATTAACGTCAAAAGCGCGCGAATCACTCGGTTTACCGGTTAGCACGTTGTTCCGTCATGCTAAACCTGTTGAAGCAAGTAACCGTGGTTTCTCTTTAGCACAGAAAATGGTTGGTCGTGCTTGTGGTCGTACAGGTATTCGCCCTGGCGAATACTGTGAGCCAAAAATGACCTCTGTGGGTTCACAAGATACCACCGGTCCAATGACTCGTGATGAGCTAAAAGACTTGGCGTGTCTTGGTTTCTCTGCTGATTTAGTGATGCAATCATTCTGTCATACTGCAGCGTATCCAAAACCTGTTGACGTCACAACGCATCATACCTTACCTGATTTTATTATGAACCGTGGTGGTGTTTCACTGCGTCCCGGTGACGGTATTATCCACTCATGGTTAAACCGCATGTTACTGCCTGACACTGTAGGTACAGGCGGTGACTCACATACCCGTTTCCCTATTGGTATCTCATTCCCTGCTGGTTCAGGCTTAGTGGCTTTTGCTGCAGCAACAGGTGTAATGCCATTAGATATGCCAGAATCTGTTCTGGTGCGTTTTAAAGGTGAAATGCAACCAGGTGTGACATTGCGTGATTTAGTTCATGCTATTCCTTATTACGCGATCCAAGACGGTTTACTGACAGTTGAGAAAAAAGGTAAGAAAAACATTTTCTCTGGCCGTATTCTTGAAATTGAAGGCTTACCTGAACTGAAAGTAGAACAAGCATTTGAACTGGCTGATGCCTCAGCTGAACGTTCAGCAGCGGGTTGTACTATTAAACTGGATAAAGCGCCTATCATTGAATATCTGCAATCTAACATCATCTTACTGAAATGGATGATTGCTGAAGGTTATGGCGATCGCCGTACTATTGAACGTCGTATTACGTCAATGGAAAACTGGCTGAAAGATCCGCAATTACTTGAAGCAGATGCAGATGCAGAATATGCGGCAGTGATCGAAATTGATTTAAATGAGATCAAAGAGCCAATTTTATGTGCGCCGAACGATCCTGATGACGCACGTCTGCTCTCAGAAGTGGCAAACAGCAAAATTGATGAAGTGTTTATTGGTTCTTGTATGACCAATATTGGTCACTTCCGTGCTGCGGGTAAACTGCTTGATCAGCATAAAGGTCAATTACCAACACGTTTATGGGTTGCTCCACCAACAAAAATGGATGCAGCACAATTAACGGAAGAAGGCTATTACAGTGTCTTCGGTAAGAGTGGTGCGCGCATCGAAGTGCCGGGTTGTTCATTATGTATGGGTAACCAAGCACGCGTTGCTGATGGGGCGACAGTGGTTTCAACATCGACACGTAACTTCCCTAACCGTTTAGGTACAGGTGCAAATGTGTATCTTGCTTCAGCAGAGCTTGCCGCTGTTGCGTCATTATTAGGTCGTTTGCCGGAGCCACAAGAGTATCTGGACTTTATGAATAAAGTGGATGAAACCGCAGAAGATACTTATCGTTATCTAAATTTTGACCAACTAGAGCAATATACAGATAAAGCAGACCAAGTTATTTTCCAAACAGCGGTATAACGGTTAATTTATTGCTTTAAAGTATTTTATATGAACAAACGGGAGGCAAATGCCTCCCGTTTTTTGTTATTTTTGTCATAATAAGAATAAGATATTTTTTATCAAAAAAGTAGCAGCTTAATAAGGGGCGTACACCATGGATTATGAATTTCAGCGAGATCTCACTGGCGGTATATTAGCCCGTTTTTCGATGGATCATGAAGCAATAGGTTATTGGCTGAATGATGAAATTCAGGGCGATATTAGTCTGATAGATCAAATTCTTGAAGAAATGGAAGGTATTAAAGGTAGTGAAAGACAGTGGGAATTAATCGGTAAAGAATATAGCCTTTCTATTGATGACGAAGAAGTAATGGTAAGAGCGAATACATTACATTTTGAAACAGATGAAATGGAAGAGGGCATGAGTTATTACGATAACGAGAGTATTGCTTTTTGTGGGCTAGATGATTTTGCTGCTATGCTACAAAAATATCGGTTATTTATTCTGGAAAATAGAAAAAATTAACAAATCCCATATATTTTTTGAATAAATCTGCCACAATATACTATTGAATTACTCTTCTTTTTATTACGTTTTTAAGTTTAAAAGGTGGTCTAATGAATGAATTACCTGCTAGTTTAGATGAAGCAACGGGTTGGTTTGTCGCCAATCAAGATCTCTTTATTCAATATGCTGTGAATATTGTGGCTGCATTTTTGATCCTATTTATTGGGCTTTTTGTAGCAAAAGTGATTGGTAAAGGTGTCGCAAGAGTACTTACGTTGCGCCATATCGATGCAACTGTTGTTACATTTCTGTCTGTCCTAGTTCGTTATACTGTTGTTGCTTTTACCTTAATTGCGGTATTAGGACGATTAGGCGTTCAAACTGCTTCTGTTATCGCTGTACTGGGTGCCGCTGGTTTAGCCGTCGGTTTAGCATTACAAGGTTCGCTGTCTAACTTTGCTGCTGGTGTACTGATTGTTATTTTCCGTCCGATCCGTACGAATGAATATGTGATGATCGGGTCTGTGGAAGGTACCGTAAAAGATGTGCAGATTTTTTCAACCACATTACGTTCAGCCGATGACAGAATTATCGTTATCCCAAATAGCAAAATTATCAGTAGTGAAGTTATCAACTTAACGCGTGAACCTAATCGCCGTACACAAATTATAGTTGGTGTCGCTTACGATGCCGATATTGATAAAGTAAAACAAGTGCTTGGCGATGTTGTTGCAAAAGATAAACGTATTCAACATGAGCAAGGCGTGACTATTCGTTTACATGAAATGGCACCGTCTTCATTAAACTTTGTGGTACGTGTTTGGACAACCAATGGTGATGCATGGCCAGTTTATTGGGATTTAATGGAAGATTTTAAACGCGCATTAGACGCGAATAATATCGGCATTCCATTCCCACAAATGGATGTTTATATGCATCAAACACAAAGTGCGACAGCGAAAGCAGAATAGTCTCACAAGAATAGATGACATAGAGCCACGTTAATAACGTGGCTTTTTTGTATTTATCGCCATTAGTTTTTCTTATTATCAATAAGAATGATTCATTTCCTCTAATATCAAAACCCTTTTATTATTCATCCAATATTAAACGAATAATTATTAGGATATTTTGCATGTTCACAACTTTTTTTCAGGGGTTCTTATTAAGCGCAGCAATGATTTTGCCAATAGGCGCTCAGAATGCCTTTGTTTTACAACAAGGAAGTAAAAAACAGTTTCATTTAATGAGTGCATTTTTATGCGCTTTAAGTGATGTGGTTTTGATCACCGCAGGTGTCTTTGGTGGCAGCGCTCTGCTTAGCCAATCAGAAATACTTTTATTACTGATCACTTGGGGAGGCGTTGCGTTCTTATTGTGGTATGGCTGGAATGCATTTAAAACTGCTTTTTCAAAAGATATTGAATTATCACAAAGTGAAAATCAGGTAAAAAGCCGCTGGCGTGTGATAGTAACATTAGTCGCCGTAACATGGCTGAATCCTCATGTTTATTTAGATACTTTTGTTGTGATAGGCAGTATTGGTGGGCAATTAACGTCAGAATTGCGTCCTTGGTTTACATTTGGTGCGGTATTTGCCTCTATAAGCTGGTTTTTTGCGTTATCACTACTGGCAGCTTGGTTTTCTCCAATATTAAGCAAAGCGCGCGCTCAACGTATTATTAATCTGTTTGTGGGATGTGTAATGTGGTTTATTGCTGTTCAATTAGCGGCACAAGGATGGAAAACTCTCTTTTAATCTTAAAGAACTTTACATCAGATATGCTAAGGTTCTTCTTAGCCATAAAAAATGGTCTTAAATTTTATTATGTCGGGGGTTTTTGTGAAATTAAAAGCAATTGTATTAGCATCCGTGTTTACACTGGGATTACCTTCTTTTGCATTAGCCGCATCAGAGCCAGAAGGACCACATATTACAACATCGGGTAATGCGACAATTAAAGCCGCTCCTGATATGGCAACATTAAATATTCAGGTTAACGAAAGAGCAAAAGATGCAGCTCAGGCTAAGAAACAAGTTGATGAGCGTGTTGCAAAATATTTTGCCTTCTTAAAAGAAAATGGTGTTGTTAAAGAAGATATCGACGCAGCTAATATCCGTACTCAACCAAACTATGAGTATGATAAAAAAGCAGAGCGTTCAGTGATTAATGGTTATACGGCAACACGTACTGTTAATGTTAAAATTAAGAAATTAGAACAGCTTAATACGTTGCTTGATGGCGCATTAGCAGCTGGTTTAAATGAGATTAATAACGTTGAATTTGGCGTAAATAATCCGGAACAATACAAAACAAAAGCACGAGAAGTTGCGATTAAAAATGCCATTGATCAAGCAACGTCAGTAGCAAAAGGTTTCGGTGCGGATTTAGGTGCTGTTTATAGCGTGAGCTATCGTGCGCCAGAAGCTACACCTTATCCAATCGCACAAGTGCGTATGGATGCAATGGCATTAAAAGCACAAGCACCTGCTGCAGTGCAAGAAACCTATGAACAGCAAAGCATCGAGTTTAAAGATTATGTTGATGTGGTTTTTGAATTAAAACGCACTAAATAATCCTGCTGTAATAAAAACAAAATAGGCTTCAATATGAAGCCTATTTTTTTGTGTTGATAAGATGAAATAGCGTATTACTCTTCATCCTGTTTTAAAACTTTACGACCAAAATCAATGAGTGCGTCTGTCACTTTTCTCATGGTTCTACTTTCTGGTGCAAATCGGTGCCAATAAAGCATCCGTCGCTGGCAAAGCCCCGGAGTTAAATCAACCAACTCTCCACTTTTGAGTTCATTAGCAATTTGCAGATGAGGGATCATACAACAGGTTGAGCCTTGTTTAGCTAATTGCACGAAGGCTTCAGAGGAGTTCACAATATGACAGGGTACACTACCGGGCGATAAACCGAAATTTTGTTGTAAAAATGCCTGATGCATATCATCAAGATGGTCAAAGGCAACTGCTGGCGCTTTTAATAATGAAGATTTTGTTACGCCATTAGCAAAGTAGCGTTGAGCAAAGTCAGGAGAAGCAACGAAGAGATAATCGAGAGCGCCTAATTGATCGACAAGGCAACTTGGCAGTGCTTGTGGCTGAATACTAATTGCACCAACAACTTCGCCTCGTCTTAATCGTTCTTGAGTGCGAGTTTCATCTTCCACTTGAATATTGAGACGAATAGGCAGTTGCGTTAAGACGGGATGTAAAGCGGGCAATAACCATGTTGCTAAACTGTCAGCATTCACCGCCAAAGAGAGTAAAAGAGGCGTAGAACCGCTATTTTCATCACCTAACCATTGTTCTTCAAGTAATTCTACTTGATGCAATAGCGCTAATAATTTTTGTCCTTGCTCAGTAGGTTGAGGTGGAACAGTTCTGACTAATAGCGGTTGTCCAAATAAATTTTCTAACTGTTTGATACGCTGAGAAACGGCAGATTGTGTAATACATAACTTTTGCGCAGCTCTTTCAAAACCACGTTCTCGAATGACGGCATCAAGGGCTTGTAATGCTCGATAATCAGGGCGTTTCATTAACAGACTCTCTTCGATTTTATATTCTATTGCTTACTATGCCATATTTTTCGTTGTAATGAGTTAAAATGTTGCTTCTCAGTTTTTGATGTGTCTCGTGCTAGTTTTGAATGCAATATGCTATTCTTAGTCCATTAACGTGATAAATAAGGTTTTTCAAATGACTCAGGATGAATTGAAAAAAGCAGTAGGTTGGGCAGCGCTTGAATATGTAAAACCAGGCATGATTGTGGGTGTCGGTACTGGTTCTACGGCTTCTCACTTTATTGATGCATTAGCAACAATGAAAGGTCAAATCGAAGGCACAGTTTCAAGTTCAGAAGCATCAACTGCAAAATTAAAAAGTTATGGCATCCCTGTTTTCGACTGTAATGAAGTCGATTCTTTAGATATCTATGTTGATGGTGCAGATGAAATTAACCATCAAATGCAGATGATCAAAGGTGGTGGTGCTGCATTGACGCGTGAAAAAATCATTGCAGGTGTAGCGAAAACATTTATCTGCATCGTTGATGAATCTAAACAAGTCGATGTGTTAGGTAAATTCCCACTCCCCGTAGAAGTGATCCCAATGGCGCGCTCTTATGTTGCGCGTGAACTCGTTAAGTTAGGTGGTTTACCTGAATATCGTGAAAACGTGGTAACAGATAACGGTAACGTTATTTTAGACGTTCATAACTTAACTATCCTTAATCCTATTGAACTGGAAAACAAAATTAACAGTATTCCGGGGGTTGTAACCGTAGGATTATTTGCTAATCGTGGCGCAAATGTTGTTTTAATGGGCACCGCTGAAGGTGTGAAAACCATTAAATAATTCTTTTTAAGATAGGTAGCGATGGCTACCTATTTTTTAAATTATTTTAGAAACTGTAAATTCAGTGATATATATCACACGACAGTTATATCTCTCTTTAAAATCCTGCCATTTTCAAAGTCAAAATCATTTTACTCGGTAGAAAATCACTTTATTTACCGCTTATTCTGTCATCACTGCAATCGGTTGTATTGCCACAAAATCTATTTTTGTTATGTTGATGAGACAGGATTTTGTTTTTCATTAAATGTAATAACGATAGGGCAGGGTAAATGGTCAAAGTATCTTTGGAAAAAGAAAAAATAAAGTTTCTACTCCTTGAAGGTGTGCACCAAAGTGCAGTAGAAAATTTAAGAGCTGCGGGTTATACCAATATTGAATATCACAAAGGCGCATTATCGGAAGAAGAATTAAAAGAAGCTATCCGCGATGCACGTTTTGTTGGTCTTCGTTCCCGCACTCACTTAACAGAAGACATTTTTGCAGCGGCTGAAAAACTGGTTGCTGTGGGATGTTTCTGTATCGGTACTAATCAGGTTGATTTAGATGCTGCTGCTCGCCGCGGTATTCCCGTTTTTAACGCCCCGTTCTCAAACACTCGTTCCGTGGCTGAGATGGTACTTGGCGAATTACTGTTATTACTACGTCGTATCCCTGAAGCAAATGCGAAGGCGCATCGTGGAATTTGGGATAAACAAGCCAAAGGCTGTTTTGAAGCACGAGGTAAAAAACTGGGTATTATTGGTTATGGTCACATTGGTACTCAGTTAGGTATTTTGGCAGAAAGCGTTGGTTTAGATGTTTATTTTTATGATATTGAAAATAAACTACCATTAGGTAATGCAACACAAATTCGTCATCTCTCTGAGCTATTGAATATGTGTGACATTGTCAGCTTACATGTGCCAGAAACACCATCAACCAAGAATATGATTGGGCATGAAGAAATTCAGCGCATGAAACCCGGCTCCATTCTTATCAATGCTTCTCGTGGCACTGTGGTTGATATTCCTGCGTTATCTCAAGCATTAGAATCAAAACATTTATCTGGTGCTGCGGTTGACGTATTCCCATCAGAGCCGGGCGCAAATAACGATCCTAACGATCCGTTTGTATCTGAACTTATCAAATTTGATAATGTGATATTAACACCACATATCGGTGGCTCTACCCAAGAAGCACAAGAAAACATTGGTTATGAAGTTGCGGGTAAATTAGCGAAATATTCAGATAACGGCTCTACATTATCTGCTGTTAACTTTCCAGAAGTATCACTGCCAAGCCATGGTGATGATGTAAACCGTTTACTGCATATTCATGAAAACCGCCCAGGTATGATGAATAGCATCAATAAAGTGTTTACTGAAGAAAATATCAACGTAGCCGCACAGTATTTACGTACATCAGGTAACGTAGGTTATGTTGTAATTGATATTACAACACAAACAAAAGCTCAAGCTGAATTAGTGTTACAAAAAATCAAAGCATTACCGGGAACTATCCGTGCTCGTATGCTTTACTAATTATTGATAAGTTATCTGTGATCTATTGAAGGCTCGAAATATCGAGCCTTTTTTGTATCTTTTAATTTTTATTTATTGAATTTGTTGCTGCCATAATTGGTAATAGAGCGCTTGATTTTCTATTAAATGAGCGTGTGTACCTTCTTCTAGTACTCGTCCTTTATCTATTACATAGATATAATCTGAATGCGCTAATGTATTTAGACGATGTGCAATACTGATGACGGTTCTGTTTTTACAAATCTGAGGCAAGTTAGCTAAAATTTGTGCCTCTGATCCATAATCTAATGCTGATGTTGCTTCATCTAAAATAAGAATACGAGGATCTGTTAATAAAGCTCTAGCAAGTGCGATACGTTGACGTTGCCCTCCTGATAAATTGTGACCTCTTTCTCCAACTTGAGTATTAAAGCCTAAAGGAAGTTGCTCAATAAAGTCTAAAGCTCCTGCAAGTTGAGCAGCTTCTGTTATTTCTTCTTCACTGGCATTCGGTTTTGATAAACGAATGTTTTCAAGAATTGAACCACTAAATAAAAAGCTCTCTTGTAAAACGATACTCATGCTTTGGCGTAGAGATAAAGGATCAGCGATAGCTAAATCCATGCCATCAATATAAATTTTTCCTTGCTGGGGCGTATAAAAGCGTTGAATTAAGCGAGTGAGTGTACTTTTCCCAGAGCCAGAACGCCCTGTAATACCAATAAATTTCCCTGCTGGAATAGATAAAGAAAGAGACTCAATAACATCAGGTGTCTTGTCTGTATAACGAAAGTAGACATTTGAAAAAGTAATGCTCCCTGTTATTTTAGGAACGGTAGCTAACCCTTGGTATTGATGTTCTGTGGGATTATTTAAAATATCACCAATACGACGCAAAGAAATGGATGTTTGTTGAAAATCTTGCCAACATTGCGCTAAACGTAAAATAGGCTGTGTAATATGGGCGGCAAATAAATTAAACGCGATAAGTTCACCTACGGTCATTTGTACATTAATAATGAAATTAACGCCTTGCCATAAAATAATTGCGGTAGTGATCTTATGAATAATAAAAATAAATTGCTGAGCGAATAACGCTTTTTTAGCACCAGAAAAACGCTTATTAATATGATCGGTCAGTTTGTATTGCCACTTTTCTACAAAATGATTTTCTGTTGCCGTCACTTTAATCGTTTCTATGCCATTTATCGCTTCTGTCAGTAAACTAATATTATCTGCGTTGGTTTGATATTCTTGCTTTACCCAATAACGAATAATAGGTCCAAGGATAAGCCAAAATATAAAATAAAGAACTAAAGAGCTTAATGTTATCCACGTTAAGGTTGATGAATAAATAAACATCACAAAGATAAACACAGCAATAAAAATAAGATCAAGCACCATCATCAATGCTGAACCAGTAATAAATTGCCTGATATGTGAAAGCTCTTGTATACGAGCAATAATCTGCCCAGATGGGCGTTGAGTAAAAAAATGACTCGGCAAGCGGATGAGATGTTGATATGCCTTTCCTGAAAACTCAGCACTTAATTGACAAGAGACAAAAACATATAACTTATCACGCAAAAAAAGATATATAGGTTCCGTGATGGCAATTAAAACGAATAGACAACCAAATAGATGTAAATTAGATAAATTTCTCCCCGTTAAAACAGTATCGATAAATTTTTCAAAAATAATGGGATTCACTAGAGCAAAGAGTTGAATACAACAAGATAAAATAAAAAATAGGAGTAATGATTTTTTCTGTTTTAGGATAGAAGGAATAAACCAGTTTAGATTAAATTTTGACGATGATGAAGATGGCTCTTTAGCAATAAGTTTTAATATATTTAATTTTTTATCTTTATCAATAATATGTTCAATTTCTATATCATTTATAGGATTTATAATAATTAATTTTGTTTCCTGTATTTTTTTTAAAATATACCAATGATTATTTATTTCGATAAGCGTATCGATAATAAGATCCTCATTATAATCGAGTAAGCAAAAATCACCTTTTAATTCCAAAAGTTGAATAGCTTCAAGAATGTCCCACTTGTTAAGATGCTTTTCTTTACCCAGAAAATGAATAACTTGCTCTCTTTTTATCTTTCCATTTTGTGTTTTTGAGCAACAAATTAATCCATCAATAATTGATGAGTGATATTCTTTTTCTAAATTAATATTATTCATGATATTAAGCACCTTATTATTTTTCTGTTAGTGCGTTGTGACGGTAAACTTCTATTGGGCTTAAGAAATAGTCAATAACACGACGTTTATCGATAATAATTTCAGCGACTAAAGACATCCCAGGAGCAAGGCTATATTGTTGATTATTGCTTTCTATCATCTGCGTATTTAGTTCAATTGTTGCGGGATAAACTAAACCTAGCTGCTCATGTTGAATGGAATCTTTGGCGATATTGGTTATATTTCCTTCTAAGGTGCCATAACGAGTGTAAGGAAAAGCATCTATTTTTATCATTGCTTTTTGCCCTACATGTATAAAACCAATATCTTTATTAAGAATATTAACTTCTGCTATATTGTGCTGATTATCAGGGATTATCGTCATCATCTGTTGTGATGGTTGTAAGCTACTACCAAGTGTGTAATTTGTAATTTGTTGTACAGTACCTGTAACGGGGGCGCGGACAATTTTTAACTGTTGTCGTTTTTGAGCATGATTAAGATTTTGGCTATAAATTAATAGCTCACTTTCATACTGTTTATATTTATCATGCCATTCTAATTTTTTCTGTTTTTCTAATGTATCTAAATTTTCATTTAATTTTTTCTCTTGACTCTTAATAAGTTGATATTCGGCATTTTTAATTGTAATGACTCGATTTATTTCTAATAACTCTTTTTCATTTTCTAAATATTCCATTTGGCTAATTATTTTTTTTATAAAAAGCTTTTTCTTAAGAAGAAAACGTTGGTTAATATTTTCTTTCAACGTATTTAATGATAGTAACTCATTATGGATCAGGGTTTGGTTTTTATTATTAATCTCGATTTCGGTATCAATTAAATTTATGTTACTTTCAAATTCATCTTTTTCTTTTTGGTAACTAATAAGAATAGATTTTTTTGTTTTTTCATCTAATTTATTAAAATGATAAAGTTTTTGTGGCGATGCTTCTTGGCTTAATGCTTGGTAACGAAGTTTAAGTAACAGCAGGCTATCTATTTTTTTCTGTAACCCTTTAACTTCTTCATCAACGCCCAATATATCGAGTGTTAACAATGCATCACCTTGATTGACTTTTTGTCCCTCTTTTACATGAAGGACAGCAAGGCGACTATGCTCATAAATTTGAATAACTTGAGAATGCCCTGCAACAATAAGTTTACCTGTTGCAGATGATTGCACATTTAATTTACCTAAAGAAGCCCACATAATAAAAGCGATAACGCTGAAGGAAATAATTGACGCAATATAACGACTATAAGGAGTTAAAGGTTTTTCAATAAGTGCAATATGATTAGGGTAGAAATCATAATTAATATTCTTTTTTTTACGTTGAAATACGTTAGAGAGTGCAGATTTTATATTTAGGTTCATACTCAACATCCTTGTTGGCGTTGCCAAAGTTTTTTGTAGTGGCTATTTTTTGCAATTAATTCCTTATGTGATCCTTCTTCAATAAGGTTGCCTTTTTCCAACACAATAATACGATGACAAGTTCTCACCGTTGAAAGACGATGAGCAATAATGATAATGGTTTTCTCTTTTGCAATAAGAGGAAGGTGTTCTTGGATAATGGCCTGAGATTCATCATCTAATGCGCTGGTGGCTTCATCAAAGATTAAAATTTTAGGCGAAGATAATAAGGCTCTTGCAATCGCAATACGTTGGCGTTGTCCTCCTGATAAAGATTGTCCTCCTTCTGCAATAATAGTGTCGTAACCTAATGGCAGTTTTAAAATAAATTCATGAGCGCCCGTTAGTTTTGCAACGTAAATAACGTCTTCTAAAGAGGCGTTTTGTTGAGTGAGTCGGATATTATCAAATACACTTAGATGAAATAAAAAATTTTGTTGTAGAATGATGCCTATTTGTTGGCGTACTCTATTTAAGTTAAGTTGTGAAAGCGGAATATTATCAAGTGCAACATGACCTGATTGTGGAATATAAAGACCTGAAATCATGCGTGCTAACGTGCTTTTTCCTGATCCTGATGTGCCAACAACACCAATAATTTCATGTCTTTTTATATGTAATGAAATATTATTTAAAATAGCGGGTATATTATTTTGGTAATAAAAACTGACATTATTAAAAGTAATTTCCCCTTTAATATTTGTTTCTAATATTGAATTATTCTGTTCTTTAGGAAGGTTAAGTATATCTTGTAAGTTATAGATTGCTGTTTTTGTTTTGATATATTTTCCCCAAACATCAATAGCTGTGGCTAAAGGTTGTAAGCAATAGCCAAGTAGCATCGTAAAAGCAATAAGCTGACCTATTGTCATTGACAGCGAAATAACTTCACAAGCTCCTATCCATAGAAGTAGTGCAACTGTTGTTTTATTTATAAATGACACAATAAAGCGAGATAAATTATCAATATTTTGAAGCTTTTCGTTTTCACCGGTTAGTTTATGGATTTGTGTATACCATTGTTGTGTAAATCTTGGCTCCAGAGAAAGGCTTTTAATAGTCTCAATGCCACCTAAGCTTTCAGTAAGAAAGGCTGTATTGACTGCGACTTTTTGATAAAGATGTTGAACTGCAAATTCTATTTTTGGGGCAAGTAATTTAGCTAAAATAAGATAAAGAGGAATTGTCGAAATAAATATTAATGTTAGCTTTAACGATAATAATGCCATTGCGAATATAAATAAAAAAATAAAAAAAGAATCAACAAATAACAGTAAGAGCGTTTTTGTTATAAATTCTCGTATAATATCTAATTCTTTTATTCGAGCCACAATGGCACCGGTTTGACGTGATTTAAAATAGCCGATAGGAAGTCTAAACAAGTGTTGAGCGAGTTTTAGACTTAACGTTATATCAATTTTATTTGCTGTGTGTTGATAAATATATTCTCGAATTCCTTTTAGTGTCCCTTCTAGAACAGCAATAAAAATTAAACCAATAATTAAAACATCTAGTGTTGATAGAGCCTGATGGATAATTACTTTATCCATAATAATTTGTATTATAAAAGGCGATGTAAGCATTAATAGTTGAAGAATGAGTGAGTAAAAAAGAATGTTTATAAAGATAAGTTTGTATTTCTTTATTACTGTAAAAAACCATGAGAGACTAAAAAATGGATTTTCTTTAAAGCAAAGGTAATAACATTGTGCAATGTTTAATGAATTGAATTGGTTTTGACTTAGGTTTTCTGTTTTATCTTTTTGCAGATTATAAATCAGATATGTGTTTTCATTTTTTTTTAATAATATAAATGTGTTGTTTTTATTATCTAAAAAAATAATTTGATGTTCTGTTTTTTTTAAAATAAGTGATTTCTTTGTTTTTTTTAGTTTAAATTGATATTCATTTTCTAATGAGTTTATAGTAGAGTCTTTTTTTATTTCTATTTCTCTCTTTTTAGTTAGATTGATAATAATACTAATGCTTTTTATTAGGTGACTTTCTGTTTTATTATCCATGACAATAAAATACCTTTTGTATAGCTGAAAAATATAAAAAGGTATTTAATATTATTTTTTTTATCAAAAATATAAAAAAACACAGATGATAATCACTAATCTTAATCTAGTACTAATATAAAACTAAAAATGCCAGATCTTTTCTGGTGTAATAATTTCAGGTAATGGCACATCCCAATTTGCAATAGGAAGGTGAGCAACTTGTTGGCAAGTATGTGCTAATCCCATTGGATAAAATGATTTTTGTTGCCAGTTTTCTAGCGTTCTATCGTAAAAACCACCCCCCATACCTAATCGTTGACCTTGTTCATCAAAAGCCACTAACGGTGTAAAAATAATATCAATATTAGAGATAGGAATAACCATGTTCACATTTAAAGGAGGTTCCGAAATATTAAAGCGATTTTTTACTAACACCGTAGAAGGTGTATAGCGTAAAAAAAGGAGGTGATGGCGATGAAAGGGATGCAATACAGGTAAGCAAACCTGTTTATTTAATGTCCATAGTTGGGAGATCAACGGTGATGTATCTATTTCACCATCAAAAGAAAGAAACAGTGCAATCGTCTGTGCTTGTTCGATTTTTGGGTGAGTAAGAACTTGCTTACATAATTTATCAGCTGCCTGTTGTTGCTCGGCTAATGTAAGTAAACGTCGTTTTTGGCGAATAGCTTTGCGGATTTCATCTCTTTGCTGAAAAAGTGAAGTATGCGTCATTCATAAATCCATCAATAAGTGGTTGGCATTAAGTAGAAACCATCATTTCAATCAATTTATCACACTTTAGAGGTAAGAACGCGAAGAGGTTGAAGATATGAGAATAGAGGCATAAAAAAAGTTCTAAATATTAAGTAACTATAAAATACTTAATATTTAGAACTTTAGTAGGGATCTCCAAGATGCCGCCGCAAGCTGTAACCCTTGAACCCATGGTCCAAGGTGAACATAGTGTTGTTGCCATTAGGCTGCCTGAACGAATCGGGTATGCTCACAAGCAACAGATCACCACGTTCTATGTGTTTCGAATATCGGCTCAGGGGACTGGCCCGCTGGCAAACATCTCAGAGAAATTTGGTGGGTGCGTTAAGCACCTTATCTGTGAACTATTGTATTATTTTAATTGTAGAAAGCAACCTATTATCTGTGAATTTCGTGGTGTACGCGTGCTTTCTGAACAAATCTACTTCGCAGTTGAAAAAGTGCGATCATGGTGCTTGCCTTGATCGTGTAAAGCTTGTTCAATAGATTGTTGTAGCATTTTTATTTTCTCTTCCATGTTGTAGGCATAGTCTCTGGTTTTTAACTTTTCTTCTGCCAACTCATGACTCATATTTAATGCCACGATAAAAATTAAGTGCTCTGTATTGGAAACACCACTGCGTTCTTTGAGATCTTGTAATCGTTGTTCCAGTTCAGCAGCAGAAGCCAGTAAAGCATCTCTTTGTTCTGGTGGGCAATTGACACGTAATGAGCGCCCAAAAATTTGAAGATCAACGGGTTGTGCGGACATGATTCCTTCCTGACATAAAATCTGTGCTACGTGTTTAGTAGTGTATACGGTTATAACGCTGTATTAAACGCTATTACTGCAAAAATTCCAATGATTAACATGGCTTAACTGGTACAGCGACTTCTATTGATGGTAGCATATCTTGAACTATTCCCCTAAATGCGACGTTTATTCTTATGTCAAAACAGAACACATTACCAAATTATCAAACTATTGATGCATTATTACAGCAACATACAGTACCTTTAACCGCGGCTGAAATGCATGGTTTGATTACAGGATTTATTTGCGGTGCAGTGCGTGACAGCAGTTGGAAAACCTTATTACACGATCTGACTAATGAAGGTTTAGCTTTTCCTAAAACGCTATCAGAGCCACTTGAAGAGCTTTATCACATCACCCATGAACAGCTCGATGACAGTGTGTTCAACTTCTCTATGTTAGTGCCTGACGAATCTGAATCTGTTTTTCTAAGAGCCGATGCCCTTGCAGGTTGGGTTAATCATTTTCTTTTAGGTCTGGGTGTCGCTCAACCTAAGTTGTCTGATCATAAAGAATTGACCGAAGTGATTACTGATTTGCGTAATATTGGTGCGCTAGGTTATGAAGAAGACGAAAATCAAGAAGAACTTGAAGATGCTCTTGAAGAAGTCAGTGAATATGTAAAAGTATCCGTTCAACTTTGTTATATCACTTTTGTCGCACCAAAAGACAAAGGAAATGACGAACAAAATGAGCAACGTGTACTACATTAATTTCATTATTAATAGCATCATTAATTAGATAACCATAAAGATAAATGAAAGACAGGAGTGGGTATGAATAAGCAAGAATTTTTATCCCGTCGTCAGGCATTATTAGCTCAAATGAAGCCTGCGAGTGCAGCTATCTTTTTCGCCGCACCACCAGCGCAACGTAATGCCGATAGTGAGTATCCTTATCGCCAACATAGTGATTTCCTTTATCTAACCGGTTTCAGCGAGCCTGAAGCTATTCTTGTGCTGATTAAAAGTGATGAAACACATAATCATAGTGTGCTTTTTAATCGTGTTAGAGATCTAACCGCTGAAATTTGGTTTGGTCGCCGCCTCGGACAAGAAGCTGCACCTGAAAAATTAGGTGTTGATAAGGCGCTACCTTATGAAGATGTTGGTGAGCAACTTTATCAATTATTAAACGGGTTAGATGTTGTTTATCATGCTCAAGGTGAATATGCGTTTGCTGATGAGATAGTTTTTGCTGCATTAGAAACCTTAAGAAAAGGCTCTCGTCGTAACTTAAAAGCGCCACAAACTATCATCGATTGGCGTCCAATTGTTCATGAACAACGCCTATTTAAATCTGATTTTGAACTTGAATTACTGCGTAAAGCTGGAAAAATTACCGCATTAGCACATACGCGTGCGATGCAAAAATGCCAGCCGGGTATGTATGAATATCAACTTCAAGGTGAGATTGAACATGAGTTTGTCTCTCATGGTGCGCGTTACCCTTCTTATAACAGTATTGTCGGTAGTGGTGAAAATGGTTGTATTCTGCACTACACCGAAAATGAAACCAAAATGCGTGATGGGGATTTAGTTCTTATTGATGCAGGCTGTGAATATGAAGGTTATGCCGGTGATATCACCCGTACTTTCCCTGTTAATGGTAAATTTAGCCGTCAACAACGTGAAATTTATGACATAGTTTTAAAATCTATCAATGTTTCTTTGGAATTGTACAAACCTGGTACAAGTATCAAAGAAGTCACTGAGCATGTCGTGTATATCATGGTCGAAGGACTGGTTAAACTGGGCATTATGCACGGTGAAATCGAGCATCTTATTGAGACAAAAGCCTATCAGCGTTTCTTTATGCATAGCTTAAGCCACTGGCTGGGTCTTGATGTTCATGATGTTGGACATTATGGCACAGATCGTGACCGCATTTTAGAACCGGGTATGGTACTAACCATTGAGCCGGGACTTTACATTGCGCCAGATGCCGATGTGCCACAAGAGTATCGTGGTATTGGTATTCGTATTGAAGATGACATTGTTATCACGGAAACAGGCAATGAGAATTTAACGGCATCTGTCGTTAAAGATCCTGATGAAATTGAAGCTCTGATGGCAGGAAAAATTTAAGGCTAAAATCAGCATGAATGTGATTATTGTGGGTGGTGGAATGGCAGGTGCGACATTAGCACTTGCACTCTCTGCATTAAATAAAGGTAAGATTTCAATTTCGTTAATTGAAGCAAGAGAGCCTGACAATGGGCACCCTGGGTTTGATGCAAGAGCGATCGCATTAGCACATGGAACAGCAAAACGGTTAGAGCAAATCGGGCTTTGGTCAACATTAAAACCTTTTGTCACTCCCATTAATCATGTTCATGTTTCTGATAAAGGTCATTGTGGTTTTGTTAATATTTATGCGCAAGACTATGATATCTCAGCACTGGGTTATGTTATTGAATTGCATGATGCAGGGCGTCAGCTTTTTGCTAAGTTAAAAAAACAATCTAATATCACGCTTTATTGCCCCGCCAAAGTTGAACATGTTCAACGTAATATCGATTCTGTTGAGGTAACACTTGATGATGGTACGCAATTATCGGGTAATTTACTGATTGCTGCTGATGGTACACACTCACCTATTGGTCACCAGTGCCAGATCCAATGGCACCGAGAGCCTTATCATCAAGTGGCTGTGATCGCTAATGTCAAAACGCAAATCGATCCCCAAGGCAAAGCTTTTGAACGTTTTACGGAGTTTGGCCCCTTAGCCATGTTACCAATGAGTGAAGGGCGGAGTTCATTGGTGTGGTGTCATCCCATTGAAAAATTAGATGAAGTTTCACAGTGGGATGATGAAACAACTATCGCACATTTACAACGTGATTTTGGCTGGCGTTTAGGGAAGATAGAGCATATTGGCAAGCGAAATTGCTACCCTTTAGCGCTACAAAAAGCCAATCAAATTATTGGTCATCGTTTAGCGTTAGTTGGAAATGCTTCGCAAACACTTCATCCTATTGCAGGACAAGGTTTTAACCTTGGTTTACGTGATGTTATGGCTCTCGCCAATACGATCACCCAAGCGATTAATGCCAATATTGATATTGGTAGTTATCGAGTGCTCTCTCAATATCAACAACTTCGCCAACAAGATAGAGAAAAAACAATCTCTATTACTGATGGGTTGGTGAAAGTGTTTGCAAATCGTTGTGTGCCACTGATTGTTTCTCGCAACTTAGGGTTAATGACGATGGAATTGCTCCCAATGATGAGAGATAAATTGGCACATCAAACACTTGGCTGGACAGACTAGAGCGTGTTGATCTTTGATGGTCAATTTTCATTCGAATTAAATATAGTCGCTTTTTAGGATACTTTTATTATGAAATCATTTGATGTTGTTATTGCTGGTGGTGGAATGGTAGGGCTTGCATTAGCCAGCGGTTTACACGGGTGTGGATTACGTATAGCGATAATAGAAAATCACCCGGTAACGAAGCTTTTTCACCCACAAGATGATTTTTCATTACGGGTATCTGCTATTAATACAGCCAGTGAAATGTTGCTGAAAAAATTAGGTGTTTGGGAAAATTTACAAGCATTACGAACTGCACCTTATCAAGGTATGGAAGTTTGGGATCAAGATAGCTTTGGTCGTATTGAGTTTTCAGCACAAAAAGAAGGATTTAGTCACTTAGGCTCTATTATCGAAAATAACCTTATTCGTGAAGTACTTTGGCAAAAATGTGAAAGCCATAGTGATATTACCTTCTATTCATCCACACAAATTGAGCGCGTGGTGTGGGGGGAAAATGATGCATTTATTACCCTTGATGATGGTGAAATGTTGACAGCCAGATTAGTTGTCGGAGCTGACGGCGCTAATTCATGGTTACGCAAACATGCAGATATTCCCCTGACTTTTTGGGATTATGAACATCATGCCTTCGTTGCGACTATTCGTACCGAACAACCTCATGAAAATGTTGCGCGCCAAGTCTTTCATGGCGAAGGTATTTTGGCGTTTCTGCCTCTTTCTGATCCTCATACTTGTTCTATTGTTTGGTCTTTACCAAACAACCTCGCTGAACGTTATAAAAACGTAGAAAAAAACCTATTTGAGCGCACACTCGGTGTGACCTTTGATATGCGTTTAGGTCAATGTGAATTAATAAGTGATCGTATGACCATACCATTAACAGGTCGTTATGCTCGCCAGTTTGCGGCTCCTCGTTTAGCGTTATTAGGCGATGCGGCGCATACTATTCACCCTTTAGCAGGGCAAGGTGTTAACCTTGGTTTTATGGATGTTGCTGAGTTAATTGGTGAGATCCGTCGCTTAAAAGCAGAAGGTAAAGATTTTGGTGAATATCTCTATTTGAGACGGTTTGAGCGTCGTCGAAAACATGCCGCTGCTGTGATGTTGGCAAGTATGCAAGGATTCCGTGAACTTTTTGCTGGCAACAACCCCGTGAAAAAACTGGTGCGAGATATCGGTCTTTCGTTAGCAGATAGTTTACCGGGGGTAAAACCTAAGTTACTTGAGCAAGCAATGGGACTTTCTGATTTACCTGAATGGTTAAGTAATAAAAATCTCACTTCAGTTGAAAAAATCTAATTCCTCTCTTATTTCACATTACTTTTATTTATACCTGACTGAAGAAATAGAACTAAAAAAATCTATTTTTTCAGTCTATTCTTTGCACTAATTCCTTTTTTTCAGTAATTCCTCACTAAAAATGAGCGCTGATACGCATAATTGCAATCATTAGTTCTGCATACCCATATGTCTACATTATGATTAAGAGACACAATACCCTATTTTAACTTATGGTTTATTTTTTCTCACAATGCTAAGTTCAAAGGGATGGTATCGTTTGCGTTGTACGTTAATTGCTCTTATTTGTTAAATCCATGTTTAAAAATAAACTTAAGCTTGAGATTAACACTATGATTTCAAATCAAGTTTAATTTTATATTTAACAAATTGCGTTCTCTGAATAATCTAAAGTAAAAGTAGAAAGAGGGAAAAATGGCAAAACAGACTCCGTTGTATGATGAGCATGTAGCCTGCGGTGCTCGTATGGTTGATTTTCATGGTTGGATGATGCCTTTGCATTATGGCTCTCAAATAGATGAACATCATATTGTGCGTCGTGATGCAGGTATGTTTGATGTTTCTCATATGACCATTGTTGACTTACATGGCTCACAAGTTAAAGATTTTCTGCGTTATTTATTAGCGAATGATGTCGCTAAACTCACCGAAAAAGGTAAGGCGCTTTATACTGGTATGCTCAATGCATCAGGCGGTGTAATTGATGATCTTATCGTCTACTATTTTGATGACTCTTTCTATCGCCTCGTTGTGAACTCCGCTACTCGTGAGAAAGATTTGGCATGGATTGAACAACATGCTTCAGATTATGTCGTTGATATCACTGTTCGCGACGATCTGGCTTTAATCGCTGTTCAAGGTCCTCATGCACAAGAGAAAGTACAAAGCTTATTAAGCGAAGCGCAACGCCAAGTTGTTTCTGCCATGAAGCCTTTCTATGGTGTAGAGCTTGGAGACTTATTTATTGCCACAACCGGCTATACCGGTGAAGCTGGCTATGAAATCGCCATGCCAAAAGAGCAAGCCGTCGATTTTTGGAAAAAATTATTAGCTGTGGGAGTTAAACCTGCAGGATTAGGTGCAAGAGACACATTACGCCTAGAAGCTGGAATGAACCTCTATAGCCAAGAGATGGATGAAACTATTAATCCACTTGAAGCCAATATGGGATGGACGATTGCATGGGCGCCAGAAGATCGTCAATTTATTGGTCGAGAAGCATTAGAAAAATTACGCGCAACAGGCACAGATAAACTTGTTGGTCTTGTAATGCGAGAGAAAGGTGTGTTGCGTGCAGGTACTGCCGTACACTTTACTGATGATTTAGGTGAATTAAGAGAAGGTATTATTACAAGTGGTACTTTTTCGCCTACATTAGGCTTTAGTATTGCATTAGCAAGAGTTCCAGCAGGTATAAAAGATAGCGCAATTGTATTAATGCGTAATCGTGAGATGCCAGTAGAAGTGGTAAAACCTGGTTTTGTTCGTTCAGGTAAAGCATTGGTATAACACGGTACAATTATTTTAAATGGAGAGTAAGGTCGATGAGTCAAATACCTAGTGAATTAAAATACGCACAATCTCATGAGTGGATCCGTTCAGAAGGCAATGGTGAATACACTATCGGTATTACTGAACATGCACAGGAATTATTAGGTGACATGGTGTTTGTTGATCTACCAGAAGTGGGTAGAGAAGTTGCAATCGGTGATGATTGTGCGGTAGCGGAATCAGTAAAAGCTGCATCAGATATTTACGCACCATTATCGGGTGAAATTATCGCAGTAAATGAAGAGTTAGACGGTTCTCCAGAACTTGTGAACAGCGCACCTTATGGAGAAGGTTGGCTATTTCGCATTAAAGCAAATAATGAAAGCGAATTAGATGACTTACTTGATGCCGCCGGTTATCAAGAACTGGTAGATAGCGAAGAGTAAAAAGCAGCGCCCCGTCAGATTAATGTCGGGGCGTTTTTATTTGTTAGCTTGTTATCGTAATGCTATCTCAACGCGCTTTAAGCCGTGTGCTATTTACCAATCCATTCATAGTGAATTCAGGAAATTACTTGCAATGACACAGACTTTAAATCAGTTAGAGTATCGCGATGAATTTATTCGTCGCCATATTGGTTCATCACCAGAACAGATTAAAGAGATGCTCAGTGCTGTTGGCGTCTCCTCATTAAATGAATTAACTCAAAAAATTGTTCCAAATAATATTCAATTAGAAACACCACCAAATGTGGGAGCAGGGGCAACAGAGCAAGAAGCCTTGGCTGAATTAAAAGCGATCGCCAGCCAAAATAAACGTTTTACTTCTTACATTGGAATGGGTTACGCACCTTCTGTATTACCTCCTGTAATTTTGCGTAATTTATTAGAAAATCCGGGTTGGTATACTGCTTATACACCTTATCAGCCAGAAGTTTCTCAAGGTCGTCTAGAATCACTATTGAATTTCCAACAGGTTACAATTGATTACACAGGAATGGATCTTGCTTCTGCATCGTTGCTAGATGAGGCAACGGCCGCAGCCGAAGCAATGGCAATGGCAAAACGTGTAAGCAAATTGAAAAATGCTGATCGTTTTTTTGTCGCTGATGATATTCACCCTCAAACCTTAGATGTTGTCAGAACGCGTGCAGATACCTTTGGTTTTGAAGTTGTTGTTGATAAAGCGGAAAAAGTATTAGAGCTTGAAGGTGTGTTTGGTGTGCTATTACAACAAGTTGGCACAACAGGCGAAGTTCATGATCACAGTAAGTTATTAGCAGCACTAAAAGAGCGCAAAATCATTACCAGTGTTGCCGCTGATTTAATGGCGCTGGTGGTACTCACTGCACCGGGCCATCAAGGTGCTGATATCGTATTAGGCTCAGCACAACGTTTTGGTGTCCCTATGGGTTACGGTGGCCCACATGCGGCATTCTTTGCTTGTCGTGATGAATATAAACGTGCAATGCCGGGACGTATTATTGGTGTTTCTCGCGATGCTGCGGGTAATCGCGCATTACGTATGGCGATGCAAACGCGTGAACAACATATTCGTCGTGAAAAAGCGAACTCAAATATTTGTACATCCCAAGTGTTACTTGCCAATATCGCGGCTATGTATGCGGTTTATCATGGGCCAGAAGGATTAAAAACCATCGCTCAACGTATTCATCGTTTAACGGATATTTTAGCCGCGGGTTTACAACAAAACGGTATGGTATTACGCCATAAAACTTGGTTTGACACATTAACGATTGATACCGCAGATAAAGCTGCTGTATTACAACGCGCTAAAGATGCCGAAATTAACTTACGTACCGATATCGTGGGTGCTGTGGGTGTCACACTAAGCGAAATTACAACGCGTGAAGATGTATTAAAGCTTGTTGAAATAATCAGTGGTAAGGCATTAGCGGGTGATATTGATGCACTTGATAAACAAGTTGCTGCCTCATCAGTATCAATTCCTGCTTCTATGCAACGTAAAGACACTGTGCTGACACATGAAAACTTCCATCAGTATCACAGTGAAACGGAAATGATGCGTTATATGCATCGATTAGAAAATAAAGACTTAGCATTGAATCAAGCGATGATCCCATTAGGATCATGTACGATGAAACTTAATGCTGCCGCCGAAATGATCCCGATCACATGGCCTGAATTTACAGAGCTACATCCATTCTGCCCAGCCTATCAAGCGAAAGGCTATCAAGTGATGATTGGACAACTCTCTAATTGGCTTGCGGCACTTACGGGTTATGATGCGATGTGTATGCAACCAAACTCAGGCGCTCAAGGTGAATATGCCGGTTTATTAGCGATTCGTCGTTATCATCAAAGCCGTGGCGAAGGTGCGCGACATATCTGCTTGATCCCAAGCTCAGCACACGGTACTAACCCCGCTTCTGCTCATATGGCAGGTATGACAGTGGTGGTTGTCGGTTGTGATGATAATGGTAATATCGACATTGCAGACTTAAAAGCCAAAGCAGAAAAACATCAAGCGGAACTCTCTTGTGTGATGGTGACATACCCATCAACGCATGGTGTTTATGAAGAAGGTATTCGCGAAGTTTGTGAAATCATTCATCAATATGGCGGACAAGTTTATCTTGATGGTGCCAATATGAATGCGCAAGTGGGGATCACAACACCGGGCTTTATTGGTTCTGATGTCTCTCACTTAAACTTACATAAAACCTTCTGTATTCCTCATGGCGGTGGTGGTCCAGGAATGGGACCTATTGGTGTGAAATCACACTTAGCACCATTTGTACCGGGGCATTCGGTTGTTGAAATGGAAAATGTCACAACACAAGGCGCGGTTTCTGCGGCTCCATTTGGTAGTGCTTCAATACTACCGATTAGTTGGATGTATATTCGTATGATGGGCGCACAAGGGCTTAAAAAAGCAAGCCAAGTGGCAATCTTAAATGCGAACTATATCGCACAACGTCTGAAAGATGACTATGACATTCTTTATGCTGGCGCTGATGGTTATGTCGCACATGAATGTATTATCGATATTCGTCCATTAAAAGCGAATTACGGTATTAGTGAAATGGATGTGGCTAAGCGTTTAATTGACTATGGATTCCACGCTCCAACCATGTCATTCCCTGTTGCGGGCACCTTAATGATTGAGCCAACAGAGTCTGAAAGTAAAGTTGAAATTGATCGCTTTATTGAAGCGTTGCTTTCTATCCGTGCTGAAATTGCACAGGTAGATAAAGGCGTATGGCCAATTGATGACAATCCACTAGTTAATGCACCTCATACACAATATGAATTAGTGCAAGAGTGGTCACATAGTTATAGTCGTGAATGTGCAGTATTCCCAAGTGAAGCAACAAAACAAAGCAAATACTGGCCAGCGGTTAAACGTCTGGATGATGTGTATGGCGACCGTCATTTACATTGTTCATGTGCGCCAATTAGTGACTATGAATAAGCTTTAATCTAACCATATTCTTAAATTAAAATACCGATGGTGAAGAAGTTAGCCATCGGTATTTTTTATTTCACAAATTCAGCATTGAATATATTACTTCAGCCAGCCTTTTTTCTGTGCCTCTAATAATTGAGGGTAGAGATATTGCCAAAATTCAGGCCACTGTTTTTCAATAAACAAATTTCTAGCCAAGACTTGCTCAAGGCGAATATTATTTTCAACCCAGCTTTGACCTTCATTATGCAAGTTCATCAGCATCGGCATAGTGCGATCAAGAATATTGGCAAACTGAGATTCTGGTGTTTCCGCTGCATCATATTCCAGCCATAAATTGAGGAAATATTCATTTTGTGGGGAAGGTAATAAAGAGAAAATACGTTTTGCGGCTTTTTGCTCATGCTCTTTAATCGCTTCACGAGCTGCAACGTCATAAACCATTACATCGCCAGCATCTATTTCAACAATATCGTGAACAAGGGCTAATTGAATAGCACGTCCCATATCAATATCACCTGCATAAGGCTGAAAACTCATTGCTGCAACGGCAAAGTGCCAGCTGTGTTCTGCGGTATTTTCGGAACGACTATTATCTAATACATTATTTTTACGATAAACACGCTTTAGTTTATCTAACTCCATAATAAAGTTAATAGTATCAGAGAAGGGGCCAAATGCCCCTTTAGGTAATTGTGTCATAAAATTCCGTATTGGTTATGATAAATAAGAATTACTCTTCTTCTAAAGAATAAGGCAGTGGTTTAATGGATAAACGACTGATGTCATCGTTTTGAACGCGAAATACACTATCGGGTTCCATATCGTTATTCATAACAACTTCAGCCAAAATAGTATTATCAGCCATACGTACAGCACTTAATACTGTTCCTGTTTTACGCCATTTATCTTCGCCTAATTGCCATTCAACGCTACCACCGATCTCAGGTAATTCAGTACCACCACCTGATAACAGATACATTGCACGTTTATTTGCACCTCTGAATTTCGCACGGGATACCATTTCTTGCCCGGTATAACAGCCTTTTTTAAAGCAGATGCTCAGAGGTAATGCTTGCAGATTTGTTGCTTGAGGTAAGAATTGCTCAATATTGGGAGTATCAATAATAGGATATCCAGCCTCAATATCTAAGGCTAACCATTGCTCACTATCACCGGTTTCTGCTTTTAATGTTGTTGCAAGATTTTTTGCTGTTGCTTCGTCTGTTACGATTAAAAAGCGTTCAGTAGGTAAAGGCAGTTGCAGAATGTAAGTATTATCGTGATTAACCACTTCGTTTGCTTTACGAGGAATATTTGGAAAGTAATCTGCTAATGCAAGAGCAGCACCTTGCCCTGCTAATCCTAATAAAACTCTATCTGTATTTTCCGCTAAGGTTACTTTTGAAAATACAGCATATTTTTTTAATTCAGCAAGTTGTTTTTGTGCGACATTTTTACGCAAAATATAAGCAAAGCCTTCTTGCTGGTGGAATAAGCGAAGTGTACTCCACATTTTACCTTTTGCTTCACAGTGCGCAGCCAATGTATGTGTTGTTGTTGGAAGTGCTGCAATATCCGTTGTTAGTTGACCTTGTAGATATTTTTCACTGTCAGCACCTGTTGCTGTTATCAGTGACCATTCATCTAAAGAAACCAGTGTTAATGGCAAATTGATTGCTGCATGAGGGCGTTTAGCCTGAGTAGAATTTTGAGTCATGATGTCACCAGATATTAAATTAATCAGATACATCAGTTATGGTAAAAGAGTGGCAAGACAATGCAAGTCATTATTATTTTTAGCGCACAGAAAATGAACTTGATAAATAACAAATGAAAGCGTGTTCAATAAGTTGTCTATGAGACTAAACCAGCAAACTGTGATCATTTTGATGTTAAAAATTTTGCGATAAGACTATTATCAGTGCTAGGAAGAAATAGTGGTATTTCTTGATTTGAACAATGTAAAGAGCTGAGTATGACTATCGATATAGAGAATAAAGCACGAATTAACTGGGCATGTCGTCGTGGAATGCGTGAACTGGATATTTCTATCATGCCTTTTTTCGAGAATGAGTACGATACGCTATCTGATAACGATAAAGCGCTTTTTGTTCGTTTACTAGAGTGTGCAGATCCTGATTTATTTAACTGGTTAATGAATCATGGACGCCCAGATGATGATGCGCTCTATTATATGGTGAAATTAATCCAAGATCGCAATAAAGCTAGAATGGCGGAGATCGTTGATAAATATTAATAAAATAGATTATCAAATCAGCGATAGATTAAGCAATAATTAAGATTGATTAAAAATGACACCTTTATTTTATCATCTAATAAAGGTGTTTTTATTTTTTATATAAAAATGTAATAATATTAAGAACACTCTAAAATTTACTGAAATAAAAAATGTAGTTGCGTTAAATTTGCGCACTATCTCTAAAAATGATCGTTTAAATCGCCTTTTTTCGATATTTTTCGTTTTATACTTAATAAATCAGCTATGCTAATTTTATTAAAACCGCGATTAAGAAAGAATAGAATTACGTATTTATTATTAAATTATATTTTTTTAACACATATTAAATCAAAAAAGTAACAATAAATAATCACTCTAAAATATAAGATTAATTATTTGTAATATTAAGGCAGAAGTTTCATTATAAATAGGTTGGTTTTTATTACCTTGAACTTATTTATATTCGTATAGAATTACAGCAGGAGTTAATATAACTCGTGATTTTATTGAAATCGCACCTCACAGTATCATGGTTCACTCAACTCTTCTCAACGGTTGCTTATGTTGTCTTTGTGATCGGTTTACTGTTGTATCCATGGCCTCCTAATTTTATTTATGTTTGGGTTCCATTGTTACTTTTCTTGATAGTTAGTTGGTATTTTACACAAAAGAATATTAGTCGTATCAAAGGGGATTTTATTTTACTAAATGGCAACCGAATTCAATGGAAACTGCATGAATGGCAAATAACAAAACGCCCTTGGATCAGTCGTTTTGGTACTCGAATAACGTTGACTTCTATTCTAAATAAAAAGCAAATTACGTTATGGGTTGCTTTTGATAGTATGGCTGAAAATGAGTGGCGTAACTTTTCTCAGTTATTAATGCAATATCCAGATATTTAATATCTGGACATTAAATTTATAACTTTTCTTCTACTTCACGTAGAATTTGCATACACCATTGTGATAAACGTTCATCAGTTTCTTCAAATTGGTTTACGTCATCTAATGCAAGACCAACAAAATGTTTACCATCATCTGATAAAGGTTTTGGGCTGACAAACTCATACCCATCAACAGGCCAAAAACCAATAAACTTAACACCACTTGGTAATAAATGATGGTAGAGCATACCCAGCGCATCAAGAAACCATTCGCTGTAATCAACCTGATCACCCATTCCATACATTGCAATAAGCTTATTTTTTAAATTTAATGTTGGCAATGTATCCCAAATATTGAGCCAATCTTCTTGGATCTCACCAAAATCCCAAGTTGGAATACCTAAAATAAGGATGTCATATTGTTCCATAAGCGTGATGTCACACTCTTGAACATTATGAAGATCAACGAACTCTTCACCGAGAATATCACGAATTTTTTCTGCTGCCATTTCGGTGTAACAGGTGCTGGAACCGTAAAATAGACCAATTTTCATAAAGGTTTTTAGGATATTTTTGCCAATAAAGGTCACTATTGTACCAGAAAAATTTTTTTATAAGGCATAATGTAAAGGCGATAAGCTAAAGAGAGGGAGAGCAAGACTGTGTCACAAACCAAATTATCGACAAAAAAGACAACTCATATCAATGAAGATACTGATATTATCATTGAACAATTTCTCGACAATATTTGGTTGGAGCAAGGCTTATCCGCAAATACGCTCAGCTCTTATCGCTTAGACTTACAAGCATTAGGGCAATGGCTTGCACATCACCAATTAGACTGGTTATCAGTCACTACTTTGGATTTGCAATCCTTTCTCGCGACGCGTTTAGATGAAGGCTATAAAGCCAGTAGTGCTGCACGCCTACTTAGCACAATGCGCCGATTATTTCAGTATCTGTATCGCGAAAAGTTACGTTTAGACGATCCAAGCTCCTTACTGTCAACACCTAAGCTTCCTAAGCGTTTACCTAAAGATTTAAGTGAACGACAAGTTGATGATTTACTCAATGCTCCTTGTATTGATGAGCCACTTGAATTGCGCGATAAAGCAATGCTTGAAGTTCTTTATGCATGTGGGCTTCGTGTTTCTGAATTAGTGGGATTATCCCTCTCTGATATCAGCTTACGACAAGGCGTGCTACGTGTTATTGGTAAGGGCGATAAAGAACGATTAGTTCCTTTAGGTGAAGAAGCTATTTACTGGCTGGAGCAATATCTGCAATATGGAAGACCCACTTTAATGCAAGGTAAAACAGATGATATTGTTTTTCCTAGCTTAAGAGGGCAAAAAATGACACGCCAAACATTTTGGCATCGGATAAAACATTATGCCGTGATAGCAGGGATCGATACTGAAAAACTATCACCCCATGTGTTGCGTCATGCATTTGCGACACATCTCTTAAATCATGGAGCAGACTTGCGTGTTGTACAGATGTTATTGGGGCACAGTGACCTCTCTACAACACAGATTTATACCCATGTTGCAACAGAACGTTTGAAAGCGCTTCATCAGCAACATCATCCAAGGGGATAGCCGCTAAAGAGCTGGCGTTAAATAGGAATTCAAATGAAAAAGAAATTACTCTGGTTGCCAATATTATTAAGCATGGTGTCAATGCCCGTGCTTGCTGACAATGCCTCAATTGAAGCGCAACTGGCTAAAATGCAAATTAAAGCTGAAAGTATCCAACCTACACCGATTGTTGGATTAAATGCGGTGTTATCAGATAAAGGCATTTTTTATATTACAGATGATGGTAAATATCTGACCGCGGGACCTATTTATAACATTAGCAGTGGGGAGCCAGTTAGCATTGCTAATCAAGTTATCATGAAAAAAGTAGACTCACTTAAGAATGAAATGATCGTTTATAAAGCGCGAAATGAACGCCATGTGATCACTATTTTTACTGATATTAGTTGCCCTTATTGCCAAAAACTTCATCAAGAAGTGCCCGAATTGAATAAACAAGGTGTCACAGTACGCTATTTAGCGTTTCCTCGTAATGGCATTAGTAACAATATTGTGAGCAAAGAAATGAATGCTGTGTGGTGTAGTGGATTCCCTAATAAATCATTAGACAGCGCATTTAAAGGTGACAAAATTATTGCGATTGATGACTGCAAAAAAATCAATATCAATGAACACTTTAAATTAGGCACCATGATGGGTATTCAGGGTACACCTGCTATTGTGTTACCTAATGCCAGTATTTATGGTGGATATATTTCTGCGCAAAACCTTGTTGAATTATTAGATAAAAAAGAGAAGTAATTACGTTTTATGGTCACTATTGAACCGACACTGCGTCGTCGAATTGCACAGGTAACTCAATTACCGGATAACTTAGATCCCTTATTACGACAAATTTATGCTAATCGTGGAATAACATCTGAAGTTCAACTAGAACGATCGTTAAGAGGCTTACTTCATTATCAAGCATTAACCGGAATAGAAACGGCAATTTCATTACTGATTGAGGCGTTACAGCAACAATCTCGTATTGTTATTGTCGGTGATTTTGATGCCGATGGTGCAACGAGTACCGCACTTGCGATTAAAGCATTACGCCAAATGGGATTTAAGCAAGTTAGTTATCATATTCCTAATCGCTTTGATGATGGTTATGGTTTAAGCCCTCAAGTTGTTCATGATGTTGCTAAAAAAGGGGTTGATCTCATTATCACAGTTGATAATGGCATTTCCTCTTTTGAAGGTGTGGATACGGCTCATGAATATGGTATTCGTGTTCTTGTTACCGATCACCATTTACCGGGACAAACCTTACCCGCAGCTGATGCGATTATTAACCCTAATCTGACAGATTGCTCTTTTTTATCTAAATCATTAGCCGGTGTTGGCGTTACCTTTTATTTAATGACGGCATTAAGAGCTGAATTAGAAAAACAAGGTTGGTTTGAGCAACAAAACTTAGCTCGCCCTAATATGGCGGATTTTCTTGATTTAGTTGCACTAGGTACAGTGGCAGACGTTGTTCCTCTTGATGAAAATAACCGTATTTTTGTTTACGAAGGATTACGCCGAATAAGGGCTGGTCGTTGTTGTGTAGGGATCAAAGCACTTACGGAAGTTTCTCGTAAAGAGCTATCTCAATTGGTTAGTAGTGACTTAGGTTTCTCTTTAGGGCCTCGCTTAAACGCAGCAGGGCGTCTTGATGATATGTCTGTCGGTGTCGCGTTACTTTTAACTGACAATATTGGTTCAGCGCGTGAAATTGCTAATGAACTTGACGGATTAAATCAAACTCGGCGTGAAATTGAAGCGGGCATGCAAGAAGAAGCCTCAACTATTTTTCGCCAATTTATGGGAACGCAACACGATTTACCCAATGGTTTAGCGATTTATCATCCTCAATGGCACCAAGGTGTTGTGGGTATTTTAGCGTCTCGTATTAAAGAAAAATTGCATCGTCCAGTTATTGCGTTTGCACCTAGTGGTGATGGTTTATTAAAAGGCTCTGGTCGTTCAATTAGTGGTGTTCATCTTCGAGATGCTTTAGAGCGATTAAATACATTAAATCCGGGTTTGATGGTGAAATTTGGTGGGCACGCAATGGCGGCGGGGCTTTCACTTGAAGAGGATAAATTCCCATTATTTCAGCGCCATTTTTCGTCTTTAATGGCAGAGCTGGTTTCTGACGAACAGTTGCAAGGTGTTATTTTATCGGATGGTGAACTAACTGAAAATCAACTTTCATTGCCTATCGCAGAAATGCTAAGAGAAGCAGGTCCGTGGGGACAGGCTTTTCCTGAACCTTTATTTGACGGTAAGTTTACGCTGTTACAACAACGTATTGTGGGTAGTAAGCATTTAAAAATGATGCTTCAGCCAGTAAATAGTCATCTTATGATTGATGCAATTGCATTTAATGTTGATATCAATATATGGCCTGATAACAGTATTAAAACAGTCGAGTTAGCTTATCGATTAGATGTAAATGAGTTTAGAGGGCAACGTAATGCGCAACTGCTTGTTGAGCATATTTGGCCTTGTTAACACGAATAATTAAGCAATTTACCGTGATATAAAGAGTCACGTTGTTATGCTAATAACTATCTGGTAGACAGTTGTATATAAATGCTATAAACCCGCTGATATATCCGTTACAATATGCGGTTCAAAATTTATTCCAATTGTTTTTAAAAATAACATAAAGACGAAAAAATATGTTTGAAATCAACCCCGTAAAACACCAAGTTGAAGAAGTCTCTGAAAGAACGAATGTTCTCAGGGGGTATCTTTGACTATGATGCCAAGAAAGAGCGTTTAGAAGAAGTTAACGCTGAATTAGAACAACCTGATGTATGGAATGAGCCAGAAAGGGCGCAAGCATTAGGCAAAGAGCGTTCATCTCTTGAGGCTATCGTAGAAACAATCGATCAGTTAGAGCAAGGACTAGAAGACGTTTCTGGTTTACTTGAATTAGCTGTTGAAGCTGATGACGAAGAAACATTTAACGAAGCTATTGCTGAATTAGATGGTTTAAATAAAAAGCTTGAGCAATTAGAATTCCGTCGTATGTTCTCTGGTGAATATGACAGTGCGGATTGCTACCTTGATTTACAAGCCGGCTCTGGTGGTACAGAAGCGCAAGATTGGGCAAGTATGCTGATGCGCATGTACTTGCGTTGGGCGGAATCAAGAGGCTTTAAAACAGAAATTATTGAAGAATCTGACGGTGATGTTGCAGGGTTAAAATCAGCGACTATCAAAATTATTGGTGAGTACGCCTATGGTTGGTTACGTACAGAAACGGGTGTTCATCGCCTAGTTCGTAAAAGCCCCTTTGACTCAGGTGGCCGTCGTCATACCTCATTTAGTTCTGCCTTTATTTACCCTGAAGTTGATGACAATATTGATATTGAAATCAACCCTGCTGATTTACGTATTGACGTTTATCGTGCTTCGGGTGCGGGTGGACAGCACGTTAACAAAACAGAATCTGCGGTTCGTATTACCCACGTTCCAACAGGTCTTGTTACTCAATGCCAAAACGATCGCTCTCAGCATAAGAACAAAGATCAGGCAATGAAGCAGATGAAAGCGAAGTTATACGAGCTGGAAATGCAGAAGAAAAATGCAGACAAGCAAGTAATGGAAGATAACAAGTCCGATATTGGCTGGGGTAGTCAAATTCGTTCTTATGTTCTTGATGATTCACGTATTAAAGATTTACGTACTGGTGTGGAAACGCGTAATACACAAGCAGTATTAGACGGTGATCTTGATAAATTTATTGAAGCTAGCTTAAAAGCGGGCCTGTGAGGAAAAACATGTCGCAACAGCAACAAGGTGCGGAGCAGGCACCTGATTTAAATAACGAACTGCAAACACGCCGCGAAAAATTATCCGCTTTACGTGATAATGGTAACGCATTCCCAAATGATTTTCGCAGAAATGCGCTGTCTGACGAATTACATCAAAAGTATGATGCAATGAGTGCAGAAGAGTTAGAAGCCGCAAATGTGGAAGTTTCTATTGCAGGTCGTATGATGACTCGCCGTATTATGGGCAAGGCATCTTTCGCTACATTGCAAGACATGGGTGGTCGTATTCAGCTTTATGTTTCTCGTGATGATTTACCAGAAGGTATCTATAACGAGCAATTTAAAAAATGGGATTTGGGCGATATCTTAGGGGCTAGTGGTCGTGTTTTTAAAACGAAAACGGGTGAACTAAGTATTCATTGTCACGAAGTGCGTTTATTAACTAAAGCATTACGCCCATTACCGGATAAATTCCACGGTTTAGCTGACCAAGAAATGCGTTATCGTCAGCGCTATTTAGATCTGATCTCTAATGAAGAATCGCGTAAAACGTTCCAAATTCGTTCACAAGTTATGGCGGGTATCCGTCAATTTATGGTGAACAAAGGCTTTATGGAAGTTGAAACGCCAATGATGCAAACCATTCCTGGTGGAGCAAGTGCGCGTCCGTTTATTACGCACCATAATGCGTTAGATATCGATATGTATCTGCGTATTGCACCTGAATTATATTTAAAACGTTTAGTTGTGGGTGGTTTTGATCGCGTATTTGAAATCAACCGTAACTTCCGTAACGAGGGTGTATCACCACGTCATAACCCAGAGTTTACAATGATGGAACTCTATATGGCGTATGCAGATTACCGCGACTTGATTGAATTAACTGAAGAATTATTCCGTACATTAACTGAAAATGTACTTGGCTCTTCATTAGTGAAATATGGTGATCAAGAGTTTGATTTTGGTAAACCTTTTGCTAAATTAACCATGAAAGAAGCTATCTGCAAATATCGTCCAGAAACCGTAATGGCTGATCTTGATGATATGGATAAAGCGGTTGCTATTGCTCAATCTATTGGTATTAAGATTGAGAAAAGCTGGGGCTTAGGTCGTGTTCAGTGTGAAATTTTTGAAGAAGTTGCAGAAAGCCACTTAATTCAACCAACGTTCATTATTGAATACCCAGCAGAAGTTTCTCCACTGGCTCGTCGTAACGATGATAATCCATTTATCACTGACCGCTTCGAATTCTTTATTGGTGGTCGTGAAATTGGTAATGGTTTCTCAGAACTCAATGATGCACAAGACCAAGCAGAGCGTTTTGAAGATCAAGTTCGCCAAAAAGAAGCGGGTGATGCAGAAGCTATGTTCTTCGACCATGACTATATCACGGCATTAGAACATGGTTTACCGCCAACAGCAGGTTTAGGTATTGGTATTGACCGTATGGTGATGTTATTTACTGACAGCCATACTATTCGTGATGTTATTTTATTCCCGGCAATGCGCCCTAATAAATAATTGTTATTTTGAATAACTGCTATTTTAAATAAATGGTTAATTAGCGAATAACATTAACGAATATCGATATAGTTATAAAGCCACCGGAAGGTGGCTTTATTGTTTTAAAAAACAAATTGTTATCTTTTTTTCGATGATTAAATAATCATTTAAATAAGAAGGGGATTGTCGTTCAATCAAGGAGGCGTATAATCAGAAAAATCCAATGCGGGCGTAGTTCAATGGTAGAACGAGAGCTTCCCAAGCTCTATACGAGGGTTCGATTCCCTTCGCCCGCTCCAAATAATCTTTTCCTCAATATCATCTCAATACTCACTGTTTAAATCCTATTTCACTTATTTTATCAAACCAATAAGTCAAATAATTAGTATAAAAACCCAAATGTTAATCAGATGATAATAATAGTTATTATTATATTGATAATTATTATCATTGGAGTATATTCCTATTCCTTAAATAAACCATTAAAGGAATATAACCCTATAAATAATATAGCTATTTTATTTTTCTATTGTTCAAAAAGCTAATAGTTATTCAAATTTATTAGATAAATGACAGATTAATTTTTAACATTCATCAGGTTACTTGATGATATAAAACGATTGATAGTTGATAAGTGAAAGGCATTAGTTAAATGATATTTCAAGCAAAAAAAAACATAATAACCTTAGTTATTTTATGCACATCAACGTCATCTTTAGCCAGCCAAAATACGCCAGCAAATCAAGAAGACAAACTTGTTGTTACCGCAAATAAAACTAAAACAGATATTAAACAGATTAATACAAAAGACATTAGTACGATAAGAGGAACTACTAACTCAGATATCTTTGCTAATGAAACATCGCTTCAAAGTAATAATTCTAGAAATGAAGCGGGAGCGCTTGATATTGGTATTCGTGGGTTACAAGGAAATGGTCGTGTTCCTATTATTATTGATGGAAGTCTACAATCAACGAATACATGGCGGGGTTATCAAGGAAGTTCAGATAGAACATATATTGATTCTGATTTGATTGATACTATCGAAATAGAAAAAGGTGCTTCCATGAGTAAATTCTCGGGGGGCGCGATTGGTGGAACAGTTAAGTTAAAAACCATTTCAGCAAATAGTATTATTCCTCAAGGTGATCAAGTTGGCTTTCTATTTAAAGGCAGCCTTTATAATAATAATGTTAGACCTACTATTGGCTCAAATGAGAAAGAAGAAGGCAACTATCGACCATCAACAGATTTAAAAAGTACCCATTTTAATAATGGTGCTTATACCGCGGGTGTTGCTTATCGAAATGAAAAATTCGATTTCTTAATGGCTTATAGTGATCGTACACAGGGTAACTTTGTTGCGGGTAAGCATGGTTATGACAAATATAGGCTAGCAGATTCACCGATTAAACCTGGACAGGAAGTTGTTAATACCAGTTATGACAGTCAGTCAACTTTACTGAAGTCCAATATCTATTTTAATCCTTACTCCAGTTTAGAAATTAACTACCGCCATCATGAACAAAGAGCGGGTGAAGTTCTTGCTGCTTATTGGTATCAATCTGATGGACAAATGTCACAATGGACATTAGGTAGCGCCAGAATAGATACAACGTCTGTAAATTACTCTTATAAACCAGAGTCGATTTTAGTGGATATGAATATCGGCGTATGGTGGACCAAAGGAAAATTTAATCAAAGAAATGGTTTAACAGATGATGTTTCTGCTCATTATGGTGATCAATACAAACATAAATACAGTGACGAACGAATTGGTTTTAATATCGAAAATACGTCACAGCTTGCCAATAAGCCAATAGATATTACTTATGGTATTGAGTATATGGCTCAAACAACAAAACCATTAACTAAAAGGTATGAATCTAATTGGAGCCCAGAGGGGATAACGCAAGGCAGAGAACTATTTACGGCAAATCGCAATGCAAAAGGAATATCCAGCTCACTATTTACCAATATTGCTTATAAAGGTAAATGGATTGATACATTGGGCGGTTGGCGTATTCATTCCTTTAAAGTTGAAGATCATATTGCCGGAAAAACAACAACCTATGGACCTAAAAATGATTTCTTTGGTGAGATACGTTTCCATGTGACACCAGATTTAGATCTTTATAGCAAATATTCAGATACTTATAGAGAGCCGAGTTTATTTGAAAGCTCTGTATCAGATCAAACCTATTCTTATAACCCTAAGTATCCGATTAAACCTGAAAATGCGCGATCTTTCGAAGTAGGTATCCATTTAGATAAAGATAATCTTATTTTTGATGAAGATAATACGTCATTACGTATTGCTTATTTCAATAATGATATTAAAAATTATCTTTCTCAAGGGGTAAATCCAAATGGTGGATATTATCCTGAGTCTTACGTTGTCACTAAGAATTACGATAAATTTAAATTATCAGGTTATGAAGTTGAATTAAAATATGATTCAAATTATCTATTTGGTTCAGTTGATGCGACTTTCTATAATAAAGCCGATCTATGTTCAAAAGCTGAAATGGAATTAGGTCACCTTGAATCAGCCTGTAATTCTGTTGGTTTTGCATGGGGATTATCACCTTCAAGAATACCACCAGAGAAAATTTTCTCAGGGATTGCGGGTATTAAAATGTTTGATCAAAAATTACAGACAGGCGTTAGGGTTCGTTATAATTCAGGAAAAGATTACCCTCAAAAATGGTTAGTCGGTACGGCTGCGGCTCCTGTTCAGAAACTATATTCATCAACAACTGTCGATCTTTTTGGTAAGTACGCATTAAGAAAAAATATCAACTTCACATTTAATATTGATAACTTAACGAATCGTTATACATTTGATCCTGGTACGGTTATTTATATGCCAATTCCTGGACGTACTGTTAGATTAGGGATAGAAACAACCTTCTAACGATAAAATATGATCACCTCAGATTTGTTATAATTTGAGGTGATTTTTATTGAGTTAATTATTTAAGAATATTCTAAACCTCATTTTCCCTTCAACTATCCTTTTATTTTTTTAATGCTTCTTATTTATTTTTCAATTCACTATTTTTATGGCGCATTGATTTTATAGAATTTTATTTTTTTTATATCAAATTATAAAAAATGATAGATAAGTAACGTTTTTGCTTCTTTTGTCTAACTCTTTTTATGTATAGAAAATAAAAAACCAATTTATAAAAAACTTTAGTAAAAAATTAAAATAAATTGAAAAACTGTCGATAAGAGTACATTACGCCCTATTGGGCTTACTTTATCTTGTTAGTTGAGAAATTCGATGCAGAAACTTCGTAACATTACTATTCGTCTGATGCTGATAATCATATTGGGGACTTTATGTGTGTTATTTGGCGGTGTTAGTCTTTATAGCGCATGGTCACTATCACAAATATCTCAAGGCAATCAATCTGATAATCAAATAATAAAACAAATGGCTGCACTCAGTCAGGGAAATGATCAGTATTTTCGATTCACGTCTCGACTAAATCGTCTCATTGATGAAAAAGCAGAAGGCAAAGACGTCGATTTTACCCAAGTACAATTGGCGATGGAAAATATGGAAAAACAGATTGAGTATATGAAATCTGTTTCTCCAGGACCTATGGATGCAAAAGTATCAAAAGAACTTATGGACGTATGGCAAGCGCTTTTTGAACAAGGCGTAAAAAAGCAGATGGAATTAGCGCTCAATGGCACTATCGAGCAATATACACATCATGCAAAAAATGTAACACCTGCATTGAGTCGCGAATTAGGCAATGTAAGCGAAAACTTTAATCATGTCGCAAATATAAAAATTGATAATACGATTGAAGAAGTGGATAAGCTTATTGAAGTGACACAAATTGTTATTGTTATTAGTGCCATTTTAGGGGCAATTATTCTGTTCCTCACAGATCGCTATTTAGCCGTTATGTTACAAAAACCACTCGAAAATATTCGCCAACATTTTGTGAAAATTACAGAAGGTGATCTAAGTCAGCCACTAGAACCTTTTGGTAATAACTGTGCAGGGCGATTAATACCCTTATTAAATGATATGCAAAATAGTTTGCATGAAGCGGTAAGTACGATCCGAATGGGAAGTGACAGTATTTATCGTGGTGCTTCTGAAATAGCCAAAGGGAATAATGATTTAGCTTCTCGTACAGAAGAGCAAGCAACAGCATTAGAACAAACAGCAGCAAGTATGGAAGAGATAACAGCGGCTGTGAACCAGAACATGGAACATGCTTATCAAGCAAGAGAATTGGCTGAAGTTGCATCAGTGACTGTTGAAAAAGGCAATGAATTAGCTGAATCTGTTGTGACAACAATGGATGGGATCTCTAATAGTTCAAGCAAAATTGCAGATATCATCAATGTCATTAATAACATTGCGTTTCAAACCAATATACTCGCTTTAAATGCATCAGTAGAAGCGGCAAGAGCAGGGGCACATGGCCGAGGATTTATGGTTGTCGCCAATGAAGTGCGTAATTTAGCCGGAGATAGTGCCAAAGCGGCTAAAGAGATTGAAGTTCTTATTGCTGATTCCACCGCCCGTGTAAAAAAGGGGGCAAAATTAGTCAGTGATATGGAAAATACGATGGAAGACATTTTGACGGGCGTTAAACAGGTAACGTCAATAATGAAAGAAATTACAATTGCATCTGAAGAGCAAAGTAAAGGTATTGGTCAAGTGAGTGTGGCGATTACTCAAATGGATGGTGTAACACAACAGAATGCCTCTTTAGTTGAACAAGTTTCAGCAGCAGCCATTTCATTAGAAAGACAAACCGAAGAATTACAGTTATCGGTACAAAAGTTTAATCTTGCTCATCGTTAATAGAGAAAAAATTTATAAAGTATGTGTCTAAGGTGGTAAGTTTTTACTCGTTAGACGCATAAACATCATAAATCTAAAGTTTTCATTATTATTCGAATTAGCGAACCATAAATAATCACATTATTTTGTTTATACTTAATCAATCAGTGATTATGTTAAAGTTTGAAGCTATTTGATTTTTTAAAGATGTAGATATAAATCCTCTCTAATATAAATAATAAAGAGAGGGTGTTGAAGAATGAGAATTTAATGCTTAGAGTATTTTTTTTATATATTGTTCGGTCTTACTTATAATATCTTGGTATTGAGGATGTTCGATGTAAGCATCATTGACGGTCTTATTTATATCATGGATCACTATTTCTTTTTGTTTATCTGTCAAAGTCAATAACAAGGCTTTTAGAACAACTTTTACTGCTGCAATTTCATACTCTATATTGACAACTTTTTTTTCCATAAGATCCTCAAAAGAAAGACAATTTATTGCTGTGTGATAAATTATTTTTTATATTAATTAATTGTTTAATTAAATCCAAGAAAAAATTAAATAGACAAGAAAATATACAATGTTGTCGCATTTTTCATTAGACAATAAATGTGAGGATATTTGAGATGAGGAAAATAGACACTCAGTAAATTTAACTTAGTGCTATGTAAATAAAAGGAAAATCACAGTATGTCTTATACAAAATAATCAATAGGATGCTATTAGCACCCTATAAAAATTAGGGTATAAATTTAATAGCAAATATCGTTTTCATTAGGCTTGAGTCAGTTTCTTCACATATTGCTCAGTTAAGTTAATAACTTCATTAAGCTGAGGGTATTTGTTCGATGTGTCCTCAAGCACTATAGATATATTGCCCAACATATCTCTTCGTTGTTTATCATTTAGCGTGGAAAGTAAAGACTTGATAACAATTTTTAGAGCAGCAATTTCGCATTCAATTTCTTTTAAATTTTTATCCATGATTTACCTGCCAGTATTTAATGGATTAATAATATAGGTAATTTTTTTGTTTGTCACAATTATAAAAGCATATTATTTAGAGATGTATCGCACATTATGGCTAAGGTTCTAATCTAATATAAATTATTAAAAATAATTATCAAATTGTAATTTTTATATGTGGTAATAGATTGAAGTCTATTGATATTTTATGACTTTAGAACGAATAAGATAAATGATTAAATTTGATCTCAAGTCCGATTCTATTTAAATCTCTTTACTTTTGGTTATATAACAAACAATTATTAATTGTAATAAGAAAATATATCTTTTAAGGATAATCCATTTTTGTCTTATGTTATTAAATGTTGAAGTAGACAAATTTATAGTCACTTTTAATCTATAAAATATTAAAACTTTTATTTGTCAGTAGAGATATTATAACCAAATAAATTACATTAACTTTGATGTTTAAAAAGAAAAAGAGCTTATGTTTTTCACATAAAGCTCTTTTTAGTTTATTTGATTATTGATTATTTTGCTTCACAAAAGCAACGTAGGCATCAACCCAGTTTTGCATAAAAGCTGCGGTTTTCTCTGAAAACTGCCCATTATCAACCATTCCGTCATACCATTTTAGATAACACTCTGGTTGATTTAGCGTTGGCATATTTAAGAAGGCTAATGAATTACGTAAATGCTGTTGAGCTATTGCCGTACTAATATTACCTATTGAAACACCAATAATACCGGCTGGGATTTCATTCCAAGCACTCGTTCCATAAGGGCGAGAGGCTTGATCTAATGCATTTTTCAGCACGCCAGGGATCGAGCGATTATATTCTGGAGTAACAAAAACAATACCTTGGCACGCTTTTATTTGTTGTTTGAAATCGACAACAGAAGAAGGGGTATGACTGTCATCATCTTGGTTATAGAGAGGAAGAGCACTAATATCGATAAACTGGCAGGTAAATTCTTGAGGAAATAACTTAATTAAGGCATGTGCTGTTTGCTTATTAAACGAATCTTTTCTTAAACTACCGACAACGATACCAATTTTAAAACGACTCATTTTAGTTCTCCTATTTTGAAGGATAAAATGAATATCAATACTTAATTAGATATTCATTTTTTGATTTTATCTCGGTATTAAAAAACAGCAACAAAATATAAGCGTATGTTTTACGCATATATTGCGTAAATAAATGATAAAATTAGGATTATTATTTTTATAATAATCTGGTATTATCCCATCAATATAAAAAACGATCAGTTTATATGACAACATTTTTACTAAATAAATCCGATATTCAAGATTTGATGCATTTAGTGTGATGTAAGTAGTATTTTAAGAAAAAACAAATGAAATGATAGGAACACTCATTGTAACCAAGAGTGTTAGCCTATTTATTTAGTATGCAGTAGGTAATAGAAAATTATAATAAAATGGCTTAAAATGCGACAACTCATATGCTCTTGTTTAAGTCTGATCGGAATTAAGGAAAAATGATGTCCTTATTACAAAATAAAAAGAATGTTCTCGCTGTTTTTATGGCAACCAGCGTCCTCGCCCTATCTGGGTGTGCGTGGACTGATCAAACTCGTCCAATTGAAGCGCCAGCGCCAACACAAACCACACAGCCTGTAGCAACTACTCAACCAGTAGCTGTTGCACAACCGATTTCTATGGCACCCGCAGCAGAGCCTGCTGATAGTGGCGTAGATGCAAGAAAATTAGGGCTAGCACCACAAAGTGCTTGCATCAAACAACTTGATTCTTTGAAAACTTTTTCTCCATCTGACTATCAATCCATGATGAGTTCATTTAAAGAAATTAGTGAAATCAATGCGATGTACCGTAGTGTTCAAGGTACAGCAAGTAAAGATAGCTTAGATTTATTAAAAATGAGTATTGAATCAAAAACAGAAGTTTTATGTGCAAAAGTTCGCTATTTGTCGATTATGTCAGTTAATTCGACATTAAAAAAATTAGGTGAATAATTACTATGAAATTAAAGCAGAGTGTTTGTCTCGCTTTTATGCTGTTTCCAACACTATCGTTTGCCAATAATGAGTTTAATTCTGTTATTGAAGATTTTGACCGTTATTTTGAAACGCAAGAGCCAATTAAAATTGAGCCTAAAACATCTGCTACAATTTCATCGTCAACAAGAACCGGTCAGGCTAATCGTGGAGTAAATCGCACCACAACAGCGACTCAACAAATAAAACCAGAGCAACGAGTTAAACCTTCTACGCCAGTTAAAACAGATAATCAGGCAGTCGAACCTATTAAGACTCCTGATATCACACTGGCAGAAAATTGCCCTGTGTTACCCGCGGATTATTCAAAATTAAAGAGTGATTACACTCGTTATTTAACGCCGTTGCTTTCATTTGTTCCGATTAAGCCTCAATTTGCACCCGAGGATCTTAATCGTTATAGCTACCGAAATAATGCAACGGTTTATAATCCGTTAGCACTTTATTCAAAAGAGAGTTATACAAGACCTCAACGTAATGACAACTTCTTGTTAGATATTATTCCAGGAACATTTTATTCTGTTACGGCCATCCCTTTTCACTTTGCCTATCAGTTCAATCGCTCTGTACTCGATCATAAACAACCTCTTTTTAATAAAACGTTATTAAATCGTTTAGCAGAGACGAGAAATAAATACCAAGCGCTTTATCAGAAATATACTGAGCAGGCAGCTATCACCAAAGCGCATTTAGAAAAACTTCAAAATGCAAATAACCAAATTAAACAACTTGAATTAACGCTGGCTGAAACAGAAGAAAAATTAGCGACGGCGAACAACTTACTTAATGATGACTCGTTAAAACAGGCTGTTGCCAAGCTACAAAGTGACTTAGAAACAATAAAAAAAGAACGTGACTTATTAGTTAAGCAATTAGCCGAAAAAGAGAACGTATTACAGGCAACAACAGTAAAAAATACCGAATTAGCAAAACAGCAACAAGATTTTGAAAAACAAGCAGAGGTACTTAAAACCTTAGAGGCGAAATATACTCAGCTTGAGCAAGAAAAAGAGCAATTACAATCTCAGTATCAACAGGCTCAGGTTCTGTTAAAAGATGACAGCGCCAAAAAAGAGATTGATAACTTACAAAGTTCACTTGAAAGCATAAAAGTAGAGCAAGAGAAGTTAATTAACCAATTAACTGAAAAGCAGGCACTACTCGCTAAAATTGAACAAGAAAAAGAAGCTATACAAGCTCAGTATGTTGAATCTCAGAAATTGCTAAATGACAACAATAAGCAAAAAGAACAAGAATTAGCTAATTTAGAAAGCGCAAAAAATAAAGAGATAGCAACATTAGAAAATTCGTTATCAACAATAACGACTGAGCAAGATAAATTAACTAAACAACTCACAGATGTACAAAATCAATTAGCAACAATAACGAAAGAGAAAGAAGATGTGCAGGCTCTATTTGCACAGGCTCAACTTTTGCTAAAAGATGACTCTGCGAAAAAAGAGATAGATAAATTACAAAGCACATTATTGAAGATCACATCAGAACGTGAAGATTTATCTAAAGAACTTGCGTTAAAAGTAGCAGAAGCAGAAAAGCAACAAGATGCTAATAGCAAACTTGTTGAAGAACAACGTAAAGAAATAGCACAACTACAAGCACAAGTTGAAAAAAGTAATCAGGAACAAATTCAGATTAATAAATCGCTTTTAGCTGTCCAGCAACAAAAAGATCAGGCAGACGAAAAACTAAAAGCAATTCCAGAATTAAAATTACAGTTAGATAATAAAATAACTGAATTAGCTGATTTGAAAAAGAGCTTATCTGCGGGTGAAAAAGCCGTTGATAATTTAATTGCTGATAAAAATAATCTAATAGCTAAGTTAGAAAAAACGCAAAGTGAGTTATCGAATAAATACCAAACATTAGATACACAATTTAAAGAGAATAATATCGCATTAGCTCAAGTCACTACGAGCAAAAAAGAAAGTGAGAAAACGTTAGCATTGCTAGAAAAACAACTCTCTGAAAAGCAAAATACGACGGATAAATTGAGCGCTCAATTAGCTGAAGCAAAAGCACAATTAGAAAAACAAAATACAGAAAGTACACAGCAAATTAGTACATTAAAGCAACAGCAAACAGAATCTATTGCTAAATTAAATGAGCAAATTAAAGCAAAAGATGCTGAATTAGCGAAAGTGAATACAGACACGAGTAATATTTTAAAAGAAAATAAAACGCTAAAAGAGCAGCTTGAGAAAATGGCGGGCGAAGGGCAAATGATTGCTGGGCAACTTGCTTATGCTTATTCGATTATTGGAAAAGATAATGCTCAGCGTAATAAATCCATTTTATCTGAGATCCAAAAACAAAATTACGTGCAATATGATGACAATACCTATTTTAAAATTTTAAAACAGGGTAAACCTGTTGAATCAATAGCGGGTAAAACAGTTGTCTTCACTATGCATGAAGAGCTAACAGATGGCACTGTGACGCTTAATTATGATAAAGCTAAGCCTCTTATCTTACCTTATCGCCAATTACCACTACCATTGAATACCTTTATTGCCAAAGCAGGCATCAATGGTAAAGCTAAAATTTATATAAAACCAGGTGGTGGCTATGGGAAAAATGGTGTTCCAGGGCAAGTGCCTCCAGAATCCATGTCTATCGTAACAATTGAGATCTTAGATATTAAATAGAATGATTAAACGCTAATTTCAGCTCTTCTCTTTTTATTTAGAGAAGAGCTGAAATTTTATTATCGCCATAAAAATTCATCGTTATTTAAACAAAGTTCCCTTTCTAATAGCCAATCTTTTAATTTTTGACAATTTTCAGGATTTTCTGGAATACTGTTTAAAATCGTCCATAGTGGTTTTATCAATTCTGAGCGTGGTGTTACACCTTGGATGTAATCTAGTGTGTTATTAATTTCAATATTAAAGACCGGCTCATTTTTCCAACTCTCTAAAAGTAACGTGATATCTTTTTGTAGTAGATCATTAATCACTATAAGTCGGACTTTATCTGAATTTAGTTTGATATTGATGTCATCTAAAGATAAAAAAGAATCACTTATATTTGATAGTTGTTTTCTTTCGAATGACTTAATATTTTCACACTGCTTAATTTGAGACTCTAACTCTCTTTTGGTTTCATAAAGAGTGAATAGCTGAGGGGTAATATGCTGAACCCAATAAATAAACAGAGGCTTTATAACAGCTTGAATTAAGCGCATATGCTCATTGATATTGACAGTAGCCTTCAATGATTTATCCCAATCCATTGGTGTTAACGTAGCATTTGCTTGTTGCGCATGAAATGAACGTACCAAGTTAACGACATCAAGGATTTCTTCCTTAGTGATATCAACAAAACAGTATTTTTTTCGTAAAAACCAAGTGGATTGTAATAAACTGTCTACGCTTTCACGACATAATACTCGAGATAATATTTTTATCTGCTGTGCATTAACATCGCATTCAGTGTCACTATTTTTATTAGACTGCAAAGAAAACTGTAGATCAAATAAATCATCTACAGTTTTTTTATCACCGGTTGCCATCATTTTTTTTAGTAAAGTTAAATAATCATAATAATGGGCTTGTGGGGTATGTTTGTTTTCTTTGATCACGATATAGAACTCACTCATAAGAATAAATTTAAAGTATTCTAACTATGAATGACTTTTAGATATTATGATATTCGGTCGGATTTTTTATAATTTTAATCTGATGTTTCTCGCTTTACTTGGTGTCATATTAAAACGACGATGATAGCTTTGTGTAAAGTAAGATTGGCTTGAAAAGCCTGACTCCATTGAAATATCAACAATACTCATTTCAGTAGTCAGTAATAGTTGATGTGCATAAATAATTCTTCTTTCGCAGATCCATGTTCTTGGAGATGTACCATAGACGTGGTTAAAAAGCTCTTTAAATGTTGTTAATCCCATACCAAATTCACGGGCAAATTGTTTTAGTTTCCAACTTTTTAAATGATTTTTTTCCATAAATATTTTCAAGCGATCAACCTGGCGATGACTGAGTTGACGCAATAATGCCATTAAATCTGAGCCTTGTTCTGTTGACAGCAAAAGGATTAAAAGCTCTTCAATTCGTAACCGTGTGAACGCTTCAGGGCAGGATTGGGCGGTGAGATATTCAAAACCATTGCTACAAAAGTGAATAAGAGGGGAGTCTTGAAAACAAATAAAAGCACTAGAAAATTCTTCATCTCTTTCTATATTACACAAAATATCGTTGTACTTTGACATGAAATCTCTTAAGAAATCATCTGAAAGAGGTATTGCAATAATCTCTACAGGATCGGTGCCTTGTGTTTTTATTGTATAGTTGCCCTGTTGTAAAAAAAGAACTTGATCTTGGTTTGCTGTGATTGTATCTGTGCAGTTTTGCAAAATAAGTGCATTTTTCCGAATAAGGAAGAGGGCTTTTTGCTCATTTTCTAGTATTTGATATTGTGAATAGAAAAAAGATTTTTTTTCAATCGTACAATCGTTTTGATTGTTTTTGTCACATTGCATTGTATTCATAATTCGCCCAAAAATTATTATATGAGTATCACTGTATTTTTATAATGATAAATATAAGAACATTTATAAAAACACTTCTTTATTATTGAGTGCTATTTAAAATAAAAAGGAGATTATTTTCTTTAATTTGATGATGTTTTTTTTTAGATATTAGACACTGCATTTTATTTTGCTAATTTAAGATAAGTCGTTTTGTTAATTTAGTGGGATTTGGTATAAATTGCAAAAGAAAATTAAATAAGAAAAATTTTTTATTTGAGACAATAAAGAATGGTAAGTATATTTGTGTAATCAATAATTTACACTTATTTTTTTTAGTATTAAAATCCATATATAACATGGAGTTATTCTTACTTCATTTTCTTTACAGTGTAAATAAATAATAGATATATTTAAAAGGTAGGTATAATCATTGTTTTCTTATTGTGCTTATCTTGTTATTTAATTGTTGTGTTTTGTTTGAAAAATAAAGTCATAAAATGAGAATTAAAATTGAAAAAGAAAACTGGTTTTTATATGTTATATTAACGTAAGTTATAAAAGTGGATAACTAAAGATAAAATTTAACAAAATATAAACACAGATCTCACACTTAAATCTGATTTCTTCTTAGTGGTTTTTCCCTTCTATTTTTTACTGTGACAGGTATCTCATATTTTTATTTTGAAAAATTGGATTGTCCTGTGGCTTTATGATAAATATTTTTGAACAATTTTTTTTATAAAAAAAGAATATAAGTATAAAATGTTAATTTTTAATACGAAATATTTATCTAAATAAGTGTTTGCTACTCATAATTTATTTACATTAAAGTTTGGTGATTAAAATAGATAATCTTTGTGTTTAACTAAATATTATTTAGCCTAAGGAACAAATCAAAAAACTAAAAGGTAATAATAGGCTTATTGCTGGCATTATGCTTGTCATTCGTTTATTAAAATGGTGAATGCATAAGTGTATTTATTGTCAGGGAGGTAAGGATATAGCTAATTATGGAGAATAAGCGAACACTGCGAAATATTATATTCAGCGGGATATGGATAATTTGGACTCTTGCCTTAATTGCTTTTTGGCGTTATCAAATGGCAGGCGAGTTTTTGATTATTCTAATCCTAATTTTTAGCATTACTATTTATTATATGACTTTGAGGTTAAAAAAAGCCGCTATGTTTAGTCGTAAAACTGAAACACCAAAAGCAGCAGAGCCTGTTGCACCAGTAATAACAGAAGAGAAAAAACCGATGCCAGAGCAAAAACTATACACGATTATTGCAAAAGGAACGGTATTCCAAGGCGATATTAATGTTGAAGGCGATATCCAAATTTGGGGTAAAGTCGCTGGTAATATTAATGTCAAAGATGGCGTTATTCGTGTTATGCATGCGGGGCAAGTTGAAGGCGAATTAACAGCACCAGATATTATTATTGACGGTTTTGTAAAAGGAATTTGTGCTGCTAATAACCTCGATATCTTAGAACATGGTGAATTACGAGGTACGAGCCGTTGTGGCAGTATGTCTATTAAGCGTGGCGGTATATTTACTGGGCAATCAGAGCAAGTTGAACATCAAGCAAAATCAGTTGCTCAACAACGCGTTGTTTCAATAAAAGAAAGCTCTAATGCAAATAAAGATAAAGTTGTTGCACCAGTAGAAAACCAACTAAAAGAAAACAAAAAATAAAACACTATTTTTCTTTTCATTGTTCGTTGCTTATCCTATTTTATCGCTATTGTCTTAATTTTATATAAAAAGAGAATAACGATGAATTTAGATACTCCCAGACTGCACCTAAGAGAATGGCGTGAAAGTGATAAAGCGCCATTTTTTTCTGAGATCAATTCTTCACCTGAAGTAATGCGCTATTTTCCTTGCACTTTATCTCAATTAGAAAGCGATAATATGGTTGAGACTATCCGTGAAAAATTTATTCAACAAAATGGATGGGGAATGTGGGCAGTTGAATTGAAAGAGACTAAAGAGTTTATTGGCTTTGTTGGGTTAAATATTCCAGCAGCGCCTTTGCCATTTAATCCCTGCGTAGAAATTGGTTGGCGGATTGCAAAAAAGTTTTGGCGAAAAGGTTATACCTATGAAGCGGCTTTAACTATATTTAAATTTGCTTTTGAGACATTGAGGTTGGAGGAAGTTGTCGCTTTTACTGCAGTTTCAAACCTGCCATCTCAAGGTGTAATGCAAAAACTAGGTATGCATCAATCTGATAATTTCTTTCATCCAACATTAGATAAAACACATCCTCTTGCTGAGCATGTTTTATACCGCTTGAAGAAATCCGATTTTACTTTTCAGTCGAACGAATAGTGCGTTTTTTTTCAGGAAGTGGAGGAACCGGCTTTTTATCATCAATAAGATGACGTATTGCTAAGATCGGATGATAAATTAGCATTCGTGGACCCGCCCAACGCATAATTTGTTTCATTGTTTCTCGTTTTGCTGGTTGATAACAATGAATAGGGCATTGTTTACAGGCTGGTTTATCTTCACCATAGCGACATTTATCTAATCGGTTATATGCATAGTTGATTAATTGTTGATAATAATCTGAGTCAGCTTCAGGATGCGAATGAGCATAAAGGTGAACCATTTTTTGAATGGTTTTTTTTTCACGATTTATTCTTTTTCCTGACATACCTTTCTCTCTTAGTAATATGTTGCATTTATTATACATCTTATCATTAAGCCGATAGAGACGCTAAAATATTATTTAATGCGTAATGATAAAAAATTTTATCAAAAAGACTTTTCTTTTTTCTTAGAATATAATACTGTATTTATATACAGTTTATTTGCCTTTAAATGGTGAAACCAATGCGTGTGGAAATTTTATTTAATAAACAATCTAAGATAACCGACTCATTATTTCCGCTCTTAGAACACGAACTGAGAAAAAAGATCATTCCAGAATATCCAGATATGCAGTTTCGTATTGCCTTTAGTAGCATGAACTCGATTCAAGTTACGGGCATAAAAGATGAAACTAAGCATGAACACATTATGGAACTTATTCAAAGCGTTTGGGAAGATGATGGCTGGTTACAAACAGACGATGAATAAAATATAGTAAAAAATGTAGTCAATAAAATCATTACGATTGTCAGAACGAATTGGCTTTTTATTGTTTATATAAAAAGCCAATGACATAGAAAAGGAAATCACTGGCAATCGAGCTTTAAAACGCTATATCCATCAATGATGGCAAATCTTATTTTCACTCGTTGTAAACCCACCTTCTGCCGGAATAAATTTACCTTTCCTTTCTAAGAAATCAACTAATTCAGTCGCTGTCATATTTTCAGCTGAGCAAGTATGAAAACGTGAGTCATTGCCGAATTGTTTATGGATAGCATCAATTAGCGATGTTTTAGTAAATGCTGTTTCTGAAGAAAGGATCATTTGCAAAACTTCATGACCATGTATTGATGACATAGGTAGCCCCTAGAAAATAAAAGATACATTAATTATGCATCTTTATAGGGCGGTATCTTTGTTTTTAATCATAAAAAGCGATGACATAATATCATCGCTTAAAAAGAGCCTTATTTTTCACTTCGTTGAAGTATTTTTTGCATTTCATCTTTAAGATGAAGCTTTTCTTTTTTTAGTTTGGCAACTTCATCGTTATAGCCAGCTCCGTTAGGTCCTTCTAATTTAGCAATTTCTTGATCGAGTCGATGATGTTTATCGTAGAGGGCTTCAAAGCGGGGATCACTATTTCTTAATTGAGAAACAAGGGCTTGTTGATCTGAGAACATATAACCTCCTATGAAAAGAAATTGGGTCTCTATTTCAGTATAATCATAGATAGCTTATCTGCACGGTGATGTATCACAAATTTACATTTCATGAAAAAACGTGATTTTTCTTTTTAAAACATTCAGAATTATCCACTCATAGTACTATTTACTAAGATGTTAGCATTCAAGCACTAAAAATATTAGTATTCAGATAATCAGCAATAAAAACATCTGACTAATCTTGTTAACGGCGAAGTGTTCGCTGTAAAAATGGAGAGAGTGATGAACAAAGTAATATTATCTTTAGTAGCAGCAATGTCTTTATCTGCGTGCGCACAAGCTACCGACAGTTTAGATAAAGTTGCACCTTATCCTAAGGCTCAAGAAAATCAAGTTCGTCATGTTATCGAATTAGAGAAAAAAGATAATGAAAACAATTACCAAGTTGAATTAATTATTGGTAAAGAACTTAAAGTAGATTGCAACCATCAGTGGTTTGGTGCGGATTTAGATGAAAAGAATTTAGAAGGTTGGGGCTATAGCTATTATGTTGTTGGCGATTTAAATGGCCCAATGTCAACAATGATGGGATGTGCTGATAATACGAAAAAAGATGCCTTCGTTCAGGCAAATATGGGATCAGATGCCTTCATCCGTTATAACAGCAAATTACCTATCGTTGTTTATGCACCAAAAGATGTTGATGTGAAATATCGTATTTGGTCTGCGGCTGAGACTACCCAAGATTCAGTTAAAAAATAACAGTTAACCTTATTTAAAATAGACCACAGTTTGTGAAAAAGCCCTTTGTTGTTGAGACAAAGGGCTTTGTTGTTATTTAAACTAAATATTAACGTATAACTAAAACTGACATTTTGGCATGACGTACAATCGATGATGCCGTAGAGCCTAATAAATAAGAGGAAACATTAGGTCTATGTGATGCAATTGCAATTAAATCAGCATCAATGTGGCGGGCATATTCTAAAATTTCATCTTTTGCGTTACCAACACCCACATTGCATATAATTTGCTCATCAGGAATTTTTGCATCTTTAATCATGTCTTGTAGTGCAACAAAAGCAAGACGAGTACGTTCTGACGAGTCTTTGAATTTTTCAGGAATAGCGGCAAACTCGATACCAAAGAAAAGTTCAGCATTAGGAATAACGGTGAGGAAGTGGATCTCCGGTTTACCCACCTTTGCTATTTGTTCAATGTGAGCGATTAGTTCCTGAGAAAGTTCATCTTCTAAAATATCAATGGGAACTAGGATTTTCTTATACATTACAAACCTCACTTAGCGTTAGTTTAAAATATTTACCATTATCGCCTAATAGTAAAAAATAGCTGTGATCTGTGTTTTAAATAAGAGTGAGAATGATTATTTACTACTTTACATTATTAAGCATTAAAAATTAAAAACAGTTTGAAATAATATTAACAATATAATGAAAATAAGTTATACACCTTAACTTGTTGACAGAAAAGCGATTAATAAATTTTTATAAAAAATTAATTTCTCTGTTTCTCATTAAAAATAGAAAATGCATAAAAGAATGATTATCAATTATATTATTGTTCTGTATCTATAAGATTTTATTGATAAAAATAAGAGACAGAAAGAGTTAAATATGGCATATTAATAGGCAATGACATCTCAATATGATGTCTGGACAGCAATCTTAGTCCCTAAACTGGATTGTTATTCAGAGTCGTCCTTTATCCTCACCAATGAGTTATGGAACCTGAAATAACCTATGGAACTCTATTTATCTATGGCAATAGAGTAGGCTATTTAAAACCAAATAAGATTATTATTATGACACATAATCACATTGATGATATTGAGTTGGATCGGACTGATAATAAGCAGTCTGAAAAATTTAAGGCAGCTAAGAAAAGCACGTTAGTGAGTGTTTTTGTCAATATTATTTTATCCATTTGGCAAATTACAGTGGGCTTTTTTTCACACTCTCAAGGTTTAATTGCCGATGGCATTCACTCGCTTTCTGATCTTATTGCAGACTTTGTTGTTTTAATTGCCAATAAAGGTAGTCAGAAACGACCTGATGCAGATCACCCTTATGGGCATTTTCGTTATGAAAATGCAGCATCACTTATTCTTGGAACGATTTTATTAATTGTCGGTTTAGGAATGTTGTTTTCTGCCATTCATAAAATTTTAGATCCATCGACTATTCCTGAAGTTCATAGTGTTGCTTTATATGTGGCTTTGCTTGCCTTAGCGGCTAAAGAAGGGTTATTCCGCTATATGCTTACTGTTGCAAAAAAAGTGGATTCCAATATGTTAGTCGCAAATGCTTGGCATGCGCGTTCTGACGCCGCTTCTTCATTAGTTGTTGCGATTGGTATTATCGGAAGTTTGGCTGGATTTAAATTTTTTGACCCATTAGCAGCATTCATTGTCGGGCTATTTGTCGGCCGTATGGGGTGGCGTTTTACTTATCAAGCGCTACAAGATTTAATGGACAGAGGGGCAGATGAAGAGACGCTGAAAGAGATTAAACAGATGTTGGTTTCAACACCGGGCGTGCAAGGCGTTCATGATTTAAAGACACGTCGTTCTGGTGATTATTTACTCGTAGATGTACATCTTGAAATCAAAGGTGATCTCACCGTCAGTGAAAGCCACTCAATTGTTGTTAATGCTCGTAATAAGGTTTTGCAAAATAAACAGATTTTGAGTGTGATGGCTCATGTTGATCCCGCTTAAACTTATTTGAGCATTAAGTAAAAAAGGTAATGAGCGATTTTTCATTACCTTTTTTTGTTTCTTAAAAAACGCTATTTACGATTTTAGAAATTGACGCAGTTTTCTTTTACGTGATCACTCAGCGCTGCAATCAGATTGTCTACCGCACATTCAGCCATCGCATAGCGAGTCTCTTTTGTTGCAGAGCCAATATGCGGCACAGCAACGACATTTTTCATCGTTAATAAAAGTGAAGATGAAGATAGAGGCTCTTTTTCAAACACATCTAAACCAGCACCGGCGATCTCTTTTTGTTCTAATGCATGGATTAATGCCAATTCATCCACTACAGCGCCACGCCCTGCATTAATTAAATAAGCATCCGGTTTCATCATCGAAAATTGTTTTTGACCGATTAAATGGTGTGTTTCTGGTGTTAATGGCAATGTGATACAGACGAAATCAGATTGCTGTAATAATGCCTCTAAAGTGCAATATGTTGCAGCAAATTTATCGTTCACTTCGGTATGTTCTGTACGTGAGTGATAAAGAATATTCATATTAAAACCAAAGTGTGCGCGCTGAGCTAAAGCTTTACCTATTCGCCCCATGCCAATAATACCCATAGTTTTATGATGAACATCAGTACCGTACCAATCTGGTGTGATACCTTTAATCCATAAACCTTGTTTAATATTATCAGCAAGTTCAGGAATACGCCTTGCTACAGAAAGTACTAATCCCATCATGGTATCTGCGACGGTATCTGTTAATACGGTTGGAGTATGCATTAGCTTAATATTACGTTTGGTCAGTGCATTAACATCAACATTGTCATAACCAACAGAAACCGTTGAAACGGCTTTTAAATGAGGTGCTTGGCTAATAAAATTCTCATCGATTTTGCCACCAGCACCAAGTAATCCAGAGGCATTGGCAAGTGCTGAACGAAAATCATCAGAGTCTAAAGAGAGCGTTTTAAATTGTTTGATATCAGCAAAATCGGATAGTTTTTTGTACAGTTTTTCAGGAAGATCTTGATATAGCACGACAATCGGTTTCATTTGTATGCTCCTAGCGACTCATTCACTTGTCGCCTAGCTGTAATTTGAATTATTTAGAGTATCTATTTAATGGCGTTTATTAATGGTGCTTATTGTATGTAGTTGTTGATTATTTTTTCCTCGAATTATTTAGAGGAAGGTATTCTTACTCCGCTTAAACATATTAGCGAGGAAGTTAATAAGGTATGATAAAACTTATTGAATGTCAGTTTTATCATATAATTAGCGCATTAAATGAGATGTAATCGTTTACTTTTAATGTGTATTGTTTTTAGTGTTAAAGTGAGAGATTGTGTTGCTTATCCTACTAACTTACTGTAATGCAAGTCTAAATTAGGATATTGGATAAAAATTTAAAGCGTATTAAAAGGGTGTAAACGTTTACACTAAATGTCGGTTTGATCACGAAATGATTTTGTTGATCTTGCTAAACTCTGTGTCAGTGAACAGAAACCGTCTTGCGCTTTTCCTTTAGATCAAAAGAGGTGAATGTGGAAATATTAGTGACAGGTGGTATGGGATATATCGGTAGTCATACTTGCGTACAAATGATTGAAGCAGGCATGACACCGATTATTTTAGATAACCTTAGCAATGCGAATGACGAAGTGCTTAATCGTGTTGAAGCCTTAACAGGGAAACGCCCTCTATTTTATAACGGTGATATTCGTGATGACCAACTATTAGCATCCATTTTTGCTAAGCATTCTATTCAATCTGTTATTCATTTCGCGGGATTGAAAGCAGTTGGTGAATCTGTTCAGAAGCCCATTGAATATTATGACAACAATGTTAATGGCACATTGGTGCTCGTGCGTTGTATGCGTGATGCGGGCGTAAAAAGTCTTATTTTTAGCTCCTCTGCAACCGTTTATGGTGATCCTCAAGCGGTTCCTATCACTGAAGATTCGCCTGTAGGGGGCACGACTAACCCTTATGGCACCAGCAAATATATGGTCGAGCGCATTTTATCTGACTTATTTGTTGCTGATGAAAGTTGGTCTATTAGTTTGCTGCGTTATTTTAACCCAGTAGGGGCGCATCCATCAGGTACGATGGGGGAAGATCCTAAAGGTATTCCAAATAATTTAACCCCTTATATTGCACAAGTGGCAATTGGTCGTCGTGAACAAGTCGCTGTTTTTGGTGATGATTATCCAACAAAAGACGGTACAGGTGTTCGTGATTATATCCACGTTATGGATCTGGCTGATGGTCATATCGCAGCATTAAATGCATTAGGCAAAAAAGCGGGCTTACATATTTATAATTTGGGAACAGGTAACGGCACTAGTGTGATTGAAATGATTGAAGCATTTCGTAAAGCTAGCGGCAAACCTATTCCTTATCAATTACAAGCTCGTCGTCCTGGTGATATTGCAGAATGTTGGTCAAGCCCTGCAAAAGCAGAGAAAGATTTACACTGGAAAGCCATTCGTTCAATTGATGATATGGCTGCGGATGCTTGGCGTTGGCAGTTACAAAACCCAAATGGTTATCTGAAATAAGATTTAAAGTATTCAGATAATCTTGAATAAATAAGAGAGAAGGTTATGTCGAAACTGATTTTTGATCCTGTTGAACATCCTCATCGTCGTTATAATCCGCTAACTGGTCAGTGGATTTTAGTTTCACCACATAGAGCGAAACGACCTTGGAATGGCAAAGATGAAAAGCCTCAGATTGCGACACTTCCCTCTTATGATCCTCACTGTTATTTGTGTCCAAATAACACCCGTGTTTCTGGCGATAAAAATCCGGATTACACAGGAACATATGTCTTTAATAATGACCACTCTGCGTTGTTGCAAGACGAATATCATATTGATCCTTCATCAAATCCTTTATTTCAAACTCAAGCAGTGAGAGGAATTAGCCGAGTTGTCTGTTTCTCACCTGATCATGGGAAAACAATCCCTGAATTACCTGTCAGTAGCTTACGTAAAATCGTTGATACTTGGGATAATCAAATAGAAGAACTCAGCAAAGAATATCTTTGGGTTCAAGTATTCGAGAATAAAGGCGAAACGATGGGATGCTCTCAACCTCATCCTCACGGGCAAATTTGGGCGAGTGATTTTTTGCCTAATGAATTAGCGCGAAAAGATGTGCAATTAAAAGCGTATTTTGAAAAATACGGGCGCAATCTATTAATCGATTATGTTGATGCTGAATGTAAAGATGCAAGTCGCACTGTAGTTGAAACAGAGCATTGGCTGGCGGTAGTACCTTATTGGGCTTCTTGGCCTTATGAAACGATGTTATTACCTAAAGTGCATATTCGAAGAATGAGTGAATTAAATAGCGCTCAGCGAGATGATCTGGCTATTGCAATGAAAAAATTAACTAGCCGCTATGATAATTTATTCCACTGTTCTTTCCCTTATTCAATGGGATGGCATTTTGCGCCTGCTTTTAAAGATGATAGAAATATCGATCACTGGCAATTACATGCGCTTTATTATCCGCCATTATTACGTTCAGCCACAGTGCGTAAATTTATGGTGGGATATGAAATGTTGGCAGAATCGCAAAGAGATCTAACGCCAGAACAAGCCGCGAATAATTTACGTCAATTAAGTGACATTCATTATAAAGAGCAACGTTAATAACTATGTAATTTAATAACCATGCAATTTAATAATCATGCAATATAGCAAGGCATTTTAATTAATCTGCTTTTTGCGCACGAAATAAATTAAATCAGGCATCTCATTATTTACATAATGATGTGGTGGGATTTTTATACTCTTCATCCTGCAAGTTGCAGGGGTGTTGGCTACGCTCAGCTACCCGAATCACATACATGAGTATGCTCATCGGGATATCTTTGCTTGCCGCCTACCTGCAACTCAAATGATTTAGAGTACATTACTAAATTTTAAGCTAAGGATTTATTATGCAGGCACTTATTAATAATGTGACTCGTTCATTTTCATCTATTTTTGGTTACGCACCTACACATTTTATTCAAGCGCCAGGTAGGGTAAATCTTATTGGTGAACACACTGATTATAATGATGGATTCGTTTTACCTTGTGCAATTGATTATCAAATGGTCGTTGCCGCAGCGAAACGAGAAGACAATACTATTCGCGTTATTGCGGTTGATTACCAAAATGAAGTTGATGAATTTAGCCTCGATAACACCATTGAGTTTTTACCTCATAAAATGTGGGCGAACTATATTCGTGGTGTTATTCATTTTCTACAAAAAGAGAACTATTCTTTTCATGGGATGGATATCGCGATATCCGGAAATGTTCCTCAAGGTGCCGGGTTAAGTTCTTCTGCCGCGTTAGAAGTTGCCATTGGTCAAACGCTTAAAACACTTTATCAATTACCTATTAGCCAAAAAGAGATTGCATTAAATGGCCAAAAAGCAGAAAACCAATTTGTGGGTTGTAACTGTGGCATTATGGATCAGCTTATTTCGGCTTGTGGTGAAGAAAATCATGCACTATTAATTGATTGCCGTTCATTAGAAACGTCGGCAGTAACAATGCCCGAAAATATGGTTGTGATGATTATCAATACCAATAAAAAGCGTGGTTTAGTTGATAGTGAGTACAATACCCGTCGCCAACAGTGTGAAGAAGCCGCTCATATTTTAAATGTGACTGCATTAAGAGATGCCACATTAGAGGATTTACTTGCTAAAAAAGCATTAATGAGTGATGTGGTTTATCGTCGGGCGCGCCATGTTATCACTGAAAATAACCGAACATTAGATGCCGCAGAAGCCTTACGTCATGGTGATTTAACCACATTGAGTCAGTTAATGATGCAATCACATCACTCAATGCGTGATGATTTTGAAATTACAGTCAAAGAGGTTGATTCATTGGTTGAAATCGTAAAATCAGTGATTGGTGATCGTGGTGGGGTAAGAATGACAGGTGGTGGATTTGGCGGTTGTGTCGTAGCATTAGTAACACCAGATTTAGTTGATAAAGTTATTGACTCTGTTAAGGCGCAATATGAAGCTAAAACGGGATTAAAAGAAACTATCTATGTCTGCTCTGCCAGCCAAGGAGCGGGCTATTCGGAGGCAAAATAATGGCAACTCAGGAACTTCGTTTTCTTGAACCTGAACAAATGACAGCACAACCCGCATTAGATGGAAAACCTGCGCAAATCGTAGTGCTTAAAAATCGTTTTGGGATGTCTATCTCTTTAATGGATATTGGTGCGACTTGGTTAACCTGTATTGTACCGGTTAATGGATATCGCCGAGATGTGTTATTAGGCTCTGCGGATATGAATGCCCATAAACAACAAACAGCGTATTTAGGCGCAACGGTTGGGCGTTTTGCTAATCGTATTGCAGGAGCCAAGTTTGTATTAGAAGGGCAAGAATATAAAATAAGTGCGAATGAAGGTAAAAATACCTTACATGGTGGTAAGCAAAACTTTAGCCATCTTCGCTGGGGGATCACTGCGCAATCATCTCAATCCGTCACTTTTTCATTAATTTCAAATGATGGTGACCAAGGTTTTCCCGGTACTGTGAAAGTAAGTGTGACCTATACGCTGACAGATAATAATGAAGTGTGCATTGATTATCAGGCGATGAGTGATAAAACTACGCCATTAAGTTTAACTAATCATGCTTATTTCAATCTTGCGGGTGAACATACTGAGCGCACTGCACTTGAGCATGATTTAAAAATTTGTGCGACTCACTATTTAAAAAATGGCAACGGTAATATTCCTACGGGGGAGTTTGCAAGCGTAATAGGAACAGGGTTTGATTTTCGTAAATTAAAACGTGTTGGCCGTGATTTTATGGCAGATGAGTGCCAAAAAGCGGCAAATGGTTACGATCATGCGTTTATTTTAGATAAAAAAGCGATTGAGGATAAAACCCCTGTTGCGACCGTGATTGCTCCTGAAGGCGAACTTAAAATGGATGTTTTTACAACTATGCCTTCTATCCAATTCTATACCGGTAATTTTCTGGCTGGAACAAGAGGAAAGAGCCGTCATTACGGTAATTACTCAGGGTTGGCATTAGAAACACAATATTTCCCAGATGGCCCTAATCATCCAGAATGGCATGAAAACCAAGGTGTTTTACCTGCAAATACAGCATGGAATAGCCAAACAATCTATAAGTTTTACTCGTAACAACAAAAGGAAAGTGTAAACGCTTTCCTTTTCACTATTTATTTGATCTTTTTACTTTTTAATTTTCCCTTCTTCGCTGATAATCAAGCCACTTAAATTCTATTACTCTCTTTTTTCTTTGTTTGTAGATTAACGGTTCGTTATTTCTTAACCATGAATAAAGGTGATCCATAAGGGGTGGATATGGCGACTATCAAAGATGTCGCGAAAGAAGCGGGTGTTTCTGTCGCTACTGTATCTAGAGTCATTAATAACTCGCCAAAAGCAAGTCAAACATCTATCGAAACCGTTAATGCTGCGATGCAAAAGCTAGGCTATCGACCTAATGCAGCAGCAAGGGCTTTGGTTAGCCAAAGTACGCAAACTTTAGGTGTTTTAGTGCATGACGTTTCAGATCCCTTTTTTGGCACACTCGTTAAAGCGGTTGATAACGTTGCAAGACAATCAGGGAAACACATCTTGGTCTGTAATGGTTATCATGATGCTCAAGATGAGCGACAATCTATCGAATTATTGATTAATAGTCGCTGTGATGGTCTTGTGATCCATTCAAAAGCACTTTCTGATGAAGAATTACTGGCTTATGCTCAAGAAGTTAAAAGCATGGTATTAATTAACCGCTTTATTCCTGACATTGCCGAACGTTGTGTTGCTTTAGATAATTACAAAGGGTCATGGATGGCAACAGAGCATCTTATTCGCCAAGGTCATACTAAAATCGCGTATATTTCATCTACTCATCAGATTGAAGATACAACTCAGCGCCTTGCAGGTTATAAAGCGGCATTAGAAGCCAATAATATCTCATTGCCAGAAAGCTATATTGAGTATGGAGAGCCTGAAGGTGAAGGCGGTGAAAAAGCAATGATGCATCTGCTAACGAAATCTATCGATTTTACAGCAGTAGTGACTTACAACGACTTTATGGCAGCAGGGGCTTTATCTGTTCTTGATGAAAATGAAATCCCTGTACCTGAAAAAATCTCAGTTATTGGCTTTGATGATGTATTAATTGCACGCTATATTCACCCTCGTTTAACCACGGTGCGTTATCCTGTACAAATGATGGCAGAACAAGCGGCAACACTTGCTATTAGGCTTTCTAAAGGTGAAGTACTTGAACAAAAACAACGTATTTTTTCGCCAACATTAGTTCAACGTAATTCCGTTTTTAATCTTAGTCATCTCTCTTAGTTATCCATCTTAATTATCTCATTTGCTTTTTAATTTAGCCGATCCTCTTAATGGTCTTTACATTAAGAGGTCATACTTAATTAATCTGTGTAATCGTTATCATTTATAGGGCTTTTTTCAACGATTATTTTAATGTCCTAAATTTATAAAAGAAAACCATCATCGTATTTAAAGCGTGGATTTTGCTTTACTCGTCATAGTAATCGTTTGTTTTTCTATTTTATGATCTATTTACGTAACATAAGCGATAAATTTGTGAACAGAGTAACGGAAAAAGTCTGTGAAAACGTTTACATTAAAATCCTATTCTCTCTATGGGTCTGAAAGGAAAATATTATGCATACAGAAAGTGTTGGGTTAAGCACAATAGACTATGCAATTTTTGCCCTCTACGTCGTCATTATTATTAGTCTAGGATTATGGGTTTCTCGTTCAAAGGATGGTGAGAAAAAAGGAACAAAGGACTATTTCTTAGCAGGTAAAACCCTTCCTTGGTGGGCAATAGGTTCTTCGCTTATTGCAGCTAATATTTCGGCAGAACAATTCATTGGTATGTCAGGTTCTGGTTTTTCCATCGGTCTAGCTATCGCCTCTTATGAGTGGATGGCAGCGCTGACATTAATTATTGTGGCTAAATACTTTTTACCGGTCTTTATCGAAAAAGGCATTTATACCATTCCAGAATTTGTTGAGAACCGTTTTAAAAGCCGTAATTTAAAAACCATTCTTGCGGTGTTCTGGCTGGCATTATTTATCTTTGTTAACTTAACATCAGTGCTTTATTTAGGCTCCTTGGCATTAGAAACCATCCTTGGTATCCCAATGATGTATGCCATTATTGGTTTAGCATTATTTGCTGTTATCTATTCACTCTATGGTGGGCTTTCTGCTGTTGCGTGGACAGACGTGGTACAAGTGTTTTTCCTGATCCTTGGTGGTTTATTTACCACTGTATTAGCCGTCAGCTATATCGGTGGGGATGGTGGGATCATGGAAGGTTTGAGCAAAATGACACAAGCCGCACCTGATCACTTTAAAATGATCTTAGAAAAAGATAATCCGCAATTTATGAACTTACCGGGGATCGCGGTACTGATTGGGGGTTTATGGGTCGCTAACCTTTATTATTGGGGCTTTAACCAATACATTATTCAGCGTGCTTTAGCGGCTAAATCTATCAATGAAGCTCAAAAAGGGCTAGTGTTTGCTGCATTCTTAAAACTCATCGTGCCTGTTCTTGTCGTTGTGCCGGGTATTGCTGCATTTGTTATTACGACGAACCCTGAATTAATGGCGGGTTTAGGTTCAATGGCACAAGAGCATATTCCAACGTTATCACAAGCAGATAAAGCCTACCCTTGGTTAACGCAGTTCTTACCAGTAGGTGCAAAAGGTGTCGTTTTTGCTGCGCTTGCTGCTGCAATAGTTTCATCTTTGGCATCTATGCTTAACTCTATCGCGACTATTTTCACGATGGATATTTATAAAGAGTATATTGGGCCAAAAGCTTCTGAAACACGTTTAGTCAACGTGGGTCGTATTAGTGCCGTTGTTGCTTTAATTATTGCTTGCTTTATTGCGCCATTATTAGGTGGTATCGATCAGGCATTCCAATATATTCAGGAATATACCGGCTTAGTTAGCCCAGGAATTTTAGCGGTATTCTTGTTAGGTTTATTCTGGAAAAAAACGAATGCAAAAGGTGCAATCATTGGTGTGGTTTTATCTATACCGTTTGCGTTGTTCCTCAAGTTAATGCCATTAGGTATGCCGTTCCTTGATCAAATGATGTATACCTTTATGTTTACTACGGTTGTGATTGCTTTAGTGAGTTTAACCTCGACTAAAACTGATGACAGCGTAGGGGCGATTGTATTAACAGATAAAACCTTTAAAACACAAAGCGGATTCAATATTGCTTCCTACGCCATTATGATCATCTTGTGTGTACTTTATGCCGTATTCTGGTAATCACAAGATTGTAATCGGTTAGTTTTCTAAATCTAAAAATACGCTACAAAACAATACAAAGCAGATGGTTATGCCATCTGCTTTTTTGTGATCTAAAACCATTATTTCAAAATATGATAAGCATGGCGTCAATTTGCTTTGATACAGATTAAAAAAAAAGCACTAAAGTGAAAAGAAAATTATTCTCATGATTATTTGATTAAGATAATATTAATCGTTCTCATTATTATAAACGTTATTAATTTCAGGGGATTTTTATGAACTTTAAAATGGGCGTTTTAACAGCCTGTATTTTATCTGCCTCTTACCCGCTGTATGCACAAGAAAACAAAGAAGAAAAACTTGTTGTATCAGCATCGGGTTTTGCTCAACAAATTACAGATGCACCAGCAAGTATCACCGTGATCAGCAAAGAACAACTCGCAAAGAAACCCGTTCATGATTTAGCCGATGCCGTAAAAGGCGTTGAAGGTGTTAGCATTAATGGTAATGCTAATAAGCAAGAAATTACGATGCGTGGTTTGCCCGGTGAATACACACTTATTCTTGTTGATGGTCGTCGCCAAAATAGCCGTGAGTCGCGCCCTAACGGGAGTGGTGGTTATGAAGGTGGTTTTATTCCACCAGCAGATGCGATTGAACGTATAGAAGTTATTCGTGGACCAATGTCATCTCTGTATGGTTCCGATGCAATGGGTGGTGTTATCAATATCATCACGAAACCAGTAACAAAAGAGTGGCATGGCTCTGTTGCACTTGGCGGTACTTTGCAACATAACCGTGATGCAGGCGATTCCATTAATGGCGATTTTTATCTTTCAGGACCTTTAATTGAAGATAAATTAGGCTTACAGCTTTATGGCAGTAGCTATTTACGCGCTGAAGATAAAATCACTTATGGTCAAGGTCGTAATGATAATAAAAATATTACGGCAAAATTGGCTTTCACTCCGACTGATAACCAAACCATTTTATTAGAAGCGGGTCGCAATACGTTACAACGTACAACGACACCGGGTAAATCCATGAGTGAATTTACCATCCGTGGCGGAAAAGCGGATGAAAATAAAATGCTGGAAACCAATAATGACCGTAATCACTGGGCATTAACCTATAAAAATCAGTTTGATATTCTGCATTCAGAATTAAGTGTCTATCAAGAACAGACTAAACGCATCACTAAAACAGAAATGATTGATAAGGTGACAAAAGAGCGCGAGAAGTATTATGAAGATCGCCGCCCTGAAATTACCAATACCGTTTTTGATGCGAAATTTACTGCATTTTTACCTGATAACGTGATGACCTTTGGTGGTCAATATCAATATTCACGTTTAAAAGATGAATCATCTACTGGCTCTGGCATTAAACAATCGACTATTACCGCTGATCAAAAAGCATTATTCCTTGAAGATGAATATAGCGTAACAGATAACCTTGCGTTAACTGGTGGTGTGCGTCTGGACGATCATGAATATTACGGTAATCACTGGAGCCCAAGAGCGTATGCCGTTTATCATTTAACTGATGAGTTCACTTTAAAAGGTGGTGTAGCGAAAGCCTTTAAAGCACCAAGTTTACGTGAAATCAGCCCTGAGTACGGTACTTCAACGGAAAAAGGCCGTGCGATTATGTACGGTAATCGTGATTTAAAACCTGAAACATCAGTTAGCCAAGAAATTGGTATTGGTTATGACAATGGTGATGGTGTTACTGCAAGTGTGACGTTCTTTAATACTGATTTTAAAGATAAGCTCACGAATTACGACACAGGTGAAATAGATCCAATTACAGGTTTAAAACTGTATCAATACGATAATGTGGGTAAAGCGAATATTAAAGGGATTGAAACAGCTGTTGGTTTCCCAATTACGGAAAGTTGGCATGTCAATGCAAACTACACCTATATCGATTCAGAACGTAAAAGTGACGATGAAAAATTATCATCAGGTGAATCCTTAAAAGGCTACCCATTAGATTTAACGCCAAAACACAGCGCCAATGCACGAGTTGATTGGCAGTTTGATGAAGCAACCAGTTTTTATGCCAATACCGCTTATACTGGTAAGCAAGTTTGGGCAGCACAACGTAATGGTTACACTGGGGCGCGTTATCGTAGTGGGTACACAACCTTTGATTTAGGAATGACCTACAACTTTAATAAAAACACCATGTTTAATTTTGCGGTATTAAATATTACAGATGAAACCGGCCCTGCTGTAAATGATAAGGGTGGTAACTGGGTTGTTGATGAAGGTCGTCGTTATTGGGCGAATATTAAATATAGCTTCTAATCAAGCTTAAATTTAAATAAACCCCGTATTAAATATGGGGTTTATTTTTTTATGTCTCTCTATTATTTTCATCTTAATGGTTCAATTTTTAAATTACCGACAGAGTATCTGATTTATGCGAATACTAATGTTATGTGGAATGATTATGTTATCTGCGGTTGCTCAAGCTAGACCTAATCAAGAAGTGCCTGAAATTGAGTCTCAGGCTCACTCTTATTATCAAATTACACAAAAAGAAGTGGCGTATGAGGGGAAACAATATCGCCTCTTTCTTGCTATTCCTAAAAACACAACTAAGACAACACTTATTTATAGTGTTGATGGAAATGCGCAGTTTCCGTTGATAATAAACGAAGCCATAAAGCAGAAAAATAAACCGCTACCTGCAATTATCAGTGTGGGATATGTGGGGGATAAAGCCTATTTTATTACAGAGAGAATGCATGATTACACGCCAAACGTACTCGGTGAGGCGTTTAGTCAAGGTGGCAATGCCGAAAATTTTTATCAGTTTTTTCTCACGCAAGTTAGACCTTACGCGTTAGAGCAACTCGCTAAAGAGCGCATCACCATTACTCAACAATCGCTGTTTGGTCACTCTTTTGGCGGTGTATTTACTCTCTATGTTTTATTTAATCATCCAGAAACATTTCAACGTTATATCGCAGCAAGCCCCTCATTATGGTGGGGAAAAGGCGAATGGGTGAAAAAAGAGCAATGGCAAGCTATTCCTAACGATATTTCTATTGCAATAACCTTGGGCGAAAAAGAAGAAACACCTGATTTAAGTCGATTGAGTGAAGAACAACAAAAAAATTATCAAGAGCGTAGTAGCTGGTTAACACAACGCCAGTTATGCCAATATTTATCGGAAGCAGGAAAACAGTGTGAGTTTTATCTGTTTGAGGGCAAAGGTCACGGTGGATCTATTCCTGATGCCATTAAAATTGCTTTAGAGAAAGGCAGCAAATAAGCGAAACCCTTTATTTATTTTCAGCTATCCTATTGGATAACGATAGGATAGCAATGAAAATTCTTCATTTACTATCCATTAAATACGTATTTTTGCGTAATAATCTTGATAAAATAATATTTATCTTTTTATAAAATAAATATCTTAACTAAGCTATTTATTTTCTGTAGAAAAAGACGATAATCATGATTGATATAAATAAAATTGTTTGCTGGCATTAGATTTTATAATTTTATTTATGGCAATTTAAGCGCTATATTCGCGTCTCCTGAATTTAGGGACGCCATCCACTGTTTTCACCTTAGTTTCTTTTATCTTTCCTAGATAAAAGAATTGCCTCTATCAGGCATCGAGAAAACAGCACATTATCAACCGTTTTGATTGTGGAGACGAGGGTAGTGAAACAGAACACTACTTTGGTACGCAAAGGCGACAGTACATTAGTACCTGTGGCTGGGTTAACGGTATTTGCTATCGCGTCAGGCTATTTAATGAGTTTAATTCCACTGTCTATGAGCAGTTTTGGAATGGATACACTTTATGCCAGTTGGTTAGCAAGTATTTATTTTATTGGATTATTAATAGGTTCGGTCATGATAGAACCTATTATTGCAAGAATAGGGCATCGTCTTTCTTTCGTTGTATTTTTATTATTGCTGGCAGTGACTGTCGGTGTGTTGCCTTTAATGCCTTATTTATCAGCATGGATGGTTTTCCGTTTTATTGGTGGTATGGCGGTTGCAGGTATATTTGTTGTTGTCGAGTCATGGCTATTAATTGGCGATAATCCTAAAGAGCGAGCTAAACGCTTAGGTTTTTATATGACCTCGCTTTATGGCGGCACGACATTAGGACAATTGGCGATTGGTGCAATTGGTACGCAAGGCGCTATCCCATTTATGGCGATATTAGTTTTGCTATTAATTGCCGTATTACCGCCTCTGCTTTTTAAACAGGGGCAACCACAAGGGCATGACCATAAAAGTTTGTCACTCAAGCAGATGAGTCGATTAAATAAAGCTGCTTTAGTGGGCTGTATGGTGTCTGGCGTTGTGATGGGCAGTATTTATGGCATGATGCCATTGGCTTTAAATCAAGGGCAATTTACAACAGACCAAATAGGTGTGTTGATGGCAGCAATTATTTTAGGTGGAATGGTGGTTCAGCCTATTATTAGTAAATTGTCTGTGATGATAAGCAAAACACTGTTATTAGCGATGATGTGTTTAGTGGGCGTTTTTGCCATGGGACTGACTTATCTTTCTAGCGATTATATGGTGCTTATTATTGCATTAGCGCTATTAGGAATGTCTTCTTTTGCACTTTATCCTATCGCTATTACATTAGCGTGTGATCATGTGAATGCGAGTTACATTGTCGCTATTACACAAGTGATGCTATTAAGTTATAGCATTGGCTCTGCTATTGGACCTTTAGGGGCAGGAATGTTTATGGCACAAGCTAATAACGGCATTATGAATTTCTTCTTTGTGGTGTTATTAGTGACAGCAATTTATATGCTGTTTGCAAGTTTACGTCGTAAAAGCCATATTGTGTTGAACTAAACGTTTTTCTCTTACTTGTTCTCTTGCTTCTTCTTTTCTCTTATTTATCAGCCGAGCTTACCGTAAAGGTGGCTCGGTTTTTTTATAGTTACTCTAAAAACGAATTAAGACTTCCCTGATATTTTTATACTGTGCTTTATCAGTATAAACAGATAACGTCATTTCTTTCTTAAATAATGGATTTAACTTTTTCATGGAGAACATACAGTGAAAATAATGAAAATCAGTGTTTTACTCTTACTCATTATTCCCTTTTCAAGTGTACAAGCGATAACCTCAGAACAAAATAAAAAGCTGGTGGAATATGCAACCGACTTACCAAGAGCCGTAATTTACGACTCTGATTATCGAAAAATAGACTACCCAATGGGAGACGTGCCTGCTTATAAAGGTGTTTGTAGTGATGTGATTATTCGTAGTTATCGTGGGATTGATATCGATTTACAAAAATTACTGCATGAAGATATTAAAGCCAATTTTTCCGCTTACCCAAGTAAACGAATGTGGGGATTGAATAAACCTGATACGAATATTGATCACCGTAGAGTTCCCAATTTAGAGGTCTTTTTTACAAGAAAAGGAAAAGTAAAACCGATTACAAAAAATGCCGAAGATTATGTACCGGGCGATATCGTCAGCTGGCGTTTAGATAATGGACGGCCTCATATTGGCATTGTAGTAAATAAGAAAAGCGGGGATAACCAACGCTATCTCGTTATGCATAATATTGGGTTTGGGCAAGTTGCTGAGGATGTTTTATTTTCGTGGAAAATAACAGGGCACTTTACCTACTAAAGAGGTAAATGAGAAAAATTTGAGGTATTTAATTTTTTATAAAAAATAGAATAAAAATAATAACAATAAAAATAAATCTAACATTTAAGCGATAAATAAAATAATGCCCATACTGATGTTATGCAAAGTATGGGCATTATTTCTGGGAAAGAATATTTTCATCAGAAATATTCATAATCATTCCTCTAAGCCACCGAGTAACATACTAACGACAGCCGTCGAACAGATAAAAGAAAGGAAAAGGATAAAAAAAGAGCTACTGATCATAATGCCCTCCAACTTTTTTACTATTTTTAAATAAAAAACCTCACTAAACACACGTTATTAATTCATTACCTTATATACTAGGTTATTTAAAAATAAAGTCAAACTAACGTATTATTTAATAATGATTTTTTTGTGCTGTTATTTTATTTTTTATAAAAAATAGGTTGGATGGTACTAAATGATCAGGAGGGGCTTTACCCCTCTGATGTCTTACGCGCTATGAGGTAAGGTGATGTGAGTTAATGGAGGCAAACCATAAGCCGCTCTTGCACGATCACAAGCTTCATTAGGAATGCCATTTACCCAAGATTGTTGAAATTCACGACAAGGAGAAGGGCGTTGTTCATAGATAGAACAGCTTACACACTCTCCCACTTCACCAACCAGTTTGTCACAGCGGGGTTTTTTAGAATTCGTTCCTTTCATGCAAGAGAGAAAAGGCGTTAATGGTTCTGTTAATTCATCCGGAACCACGCCTCCACCACTTATCATTTCAGCCCAATAGAACGAAACTCTAAAATAGGCGCAACAAGCACCACAATGCATACAGGGATTATCCTGCATATAAATAAAATCGTTAGAATGTTTGCTCATACCAGATACCATTTTATCTGACGTTAAAGTGACAAAACGCACGTTTTAAGGGTGCGGTAGTTTAAGAGAGGCAAAAAAAGGCAGAGAAACGATGCTTCTCTTAGAGCAATCATTATGCGCTGAATGAAAATTATTTTTCAAGAGAAATATTTCTGTATATGAAAATTTTTTATTACAAAACAGACTATTATTTTGTAAAAGCATTCTAAGTAGACTATATAACTTAATGGTAAGTGATAGTGTTATTTAACCCTCCGTAAAAACCACACTATACATAGTATTAAAAATCATCAGAAAGTAAGATTTTGAATAAAAAAAAGCCTTATCAGTTTTGATAAGGCGATAACAAAATAAGCGTAGATAACATGCCGAAAAAACAAGCTAACGATATCAACTAATCGGTTTTTCTAAAAAGGACCTTTAAAAATAAATAAAGCACCAGCACCAATTAAAAGAAAACCAATAAAATGGTTTAATGTAAAATTTTCGCCTAAGTAAGTGACAGAAAAAATAGCGAAAATAGTTAATGTAATCACTTCTTGTATGGTTTTTAATTCAGCGGCACTGTAGTAATTATGACCAATGCGATTTGCGGGTACAGCAAAACAGTATTCAACAAATGCAATCAACCAGCTTAAAATAATGACAACAATAAGGGGTTTATTGCCATATTTTAGATGCCCATACCAAGCAAATGTCATAAAAATGTTGGAAATGATAAGAAGAATAATGGGGGTAAATTTGTAGAACATATTGGTGATACCACGGGTCGTTTTTAGGCAAAAGTTGCCAATAAGAATGATATGAAATTACTGCAAAAAAAGAGGGTTTTCTATTGTTATGCAAAGAAAAAAAGAGTGAAAATGAAAATAGCAGGATTTTTTCAGTATAAGAAAATTTGTTATTTTATCAATTAAACGCAAAATTAAAGTAGTAAATGACTATTTTTAAAATTATTGGCTGAATTTCAATCTATTTATATTGGATTAAATAATCTTTATTTGATAAAAAATAAGCAAAATACGTTTGAATTAAAAAGATATTAATAATGTTTTCTTATTATTGCTCGATTGAAATTTAAATTTATCGAGTAAGATGCGATATATCCTAAAATGATGCTGTTCGCACTAATAGATGTGATATTCGTTATTTTATACATTATGTTGAACATAAATTTATTATAAATTTCTATAAGGAGTTTGCGTGAAAATAAGTTTATTTCTGATCTCTTGCAGTTTACTTACAGTGAGCTTTTTTTCTTCGGCACAAGGTAAATACGATCCTTTAGCAAAATGTTATGAAGTGACCGCAAACGAGCCGAGAACAGCAGTGCAAACTTGTTTATTAGATGAGTTAAAACTGACAGAACAGCAAATGAATGTCATTTATGACAAAAGTAAGAGTGATCTTGAAGATACGGATTCTGTTGCAGCGAAAAGTGCCATTGATGCATTAGCCAGTTCTCAACAGCATTTTATTCAATTTAGAAGCGCTGAATGTCAACGACAATCCGCATTATTAATGGGCGGCTCAGGGGCAGGAGATGTTTTACTGGCATGCGAAATAAAATTAAATCAATGGAGAGCAAAAATTTTATTAAATAATTAATTGGCAAATAATAGAGAAAAACCCAAAAGCGATTAACTTATCTTTTGGGTTTGATTTAGGCGTCGATGAACGACTTTGACTGTTAGCTATTTTGTTATCGTTTTAACGTTATTTTATCTTCAATTAGCAATCTTCAATAATAAGATAAGCCGCATGAACTGGGCCATGAACCCCCCACACTTTAATCAATTCAATATCAGCAGTAGAACTAGCACCGCCAATTAAATTGATACAAGACGGCATTCTCACACCTTCTTGAGCCATCTTATGTAAACGCTCAGCAATTTGAGCCACACGAGGCAAAATATCGCTTTTACGTAGGATCACAATTGAGGTTTCAGGTAATAAACTCACGGCACGGCCTTTCTCTGGAGACGAAAATAAAACAATCCCGCCAGATTCCGTTAATCCCGCTTCAGCAAAAACAATCCCGATTTGAGAGCGTTCAGCATGAACAATATTTTCACGCCCAAGTGCAGGGTCCCAAATATAAGTTTCATATTTTTCGCTAATTGCTTTTGTGACGCCAAGTGCATCTAAACGTTCATCACCACTTATTACCACCGAGCCTTTACAATCATAACTTTCACATAGCTCAATTAGGCTATTAATAACTTCATCAGGTTTGCTAACAACACATTTCACCATTTGAGTCTGTGCAAAGTCTGTAAACTCTTTGCACAGTTCATCTTGAGTCAAATTAGTTAAGCGTGTTTTCGCTAAATTATTTACCGGTGTAGGCTGCGGTTGTGGCTTGTGCGCAATAGGACGTCCTAATTTTTCAGCAATAGTTTGCAGAAATTCATTACGATTTTGTTCGTTTAACATATTATTTTTTTCCTTCTGCTTTATGGCGTTTAAACCAACTACGGAAGCTATAACCATCTGGTTTAGGGAGATCACGCGATTCCATCCAATCATTAAGAACACTGATTTTGATTGGTGTAGAACCATTTTTGATCATTAATCCCGCCATTTTCGCACCGACATTCATACCTACTTTCCAAAGGGCAGGGTGTGAATTAAGGTAGTTAAACATACCGGTAACTCGACGTTCTGCTTTTGGTGTAAGGCCCGTTTCTGCCATTACACGGCGATGTTTTAAAATCAGTTGTGCTAAAGGAATTTTGACTGGGCAAACCACATTACAAGCGTTACATAGTGAACATGCATAAGGGAGATCGTGGAAATCTTTATAACCGCCTAATAGTGGTGAAATTACCGCACCAATTGGACCAGGATAAATGGAGCCATAAGCATGACCACCAATATTACGATAAGCAGGGCATGTATTTAAGCAAGCACCACAACGAATACAACGTAAAATATCTTTAAATTGAGAGCCTAAAATTTCAGAACGACCATTGTCCACAATCACTAAATGGAACTCTTCAGGGCCATCAACATTGCCTGCTTCACGTGGACCTGTCACCCAAGTGTTATAACTGGTTAAACGGGAGCCAACGGCGCTACGACATAGCATAGTTATCAACGGATCAACTTCTTCAAAGGTAGGAGCCACACGTTCCATACCCATCACCGCGATATGGGTTTTAGGTAATGTTGTGGTCATTCTTGCGTTACCTTCATTGGTGACTAAACAGACAGTACCTGTTTCAGCCACGGCAAAGTTACAGCCAGTGACACCAATATCAGCAGAAAGGAAATCTTGTCTTATACGTTGTCTAATGAAAAGCGTCATGTCTTCGGGCGTTTCGCTGCCTTCATAATTGAGCTTTTCATTTAAGACTTTGCGAATTTGATAACGATCTTTGTGGATCGCCGGAACCACGATATGAGACGGTGGATCATTATCTAATTGAAGAATATATTCACCAAGGTCAGTTTCGATGATCTCAATGCCTTCATTTTGTAAGGCTTTATTCATCCCAATTTCTTCGGTGACCATTGATTTAGATTTTACAATCTTCTTCGCATTTTTCTTTTTGGCAACTTCACAAATATAACGAGAGGCATCTTCTGCTGTTTTAGCAAAATAAACGTGGCCTCCGTTTTCAGTCACTTTTTCGGATAATTGATAGAGATAAGCATCTAAGTTTTCAAGAACATGGTTACGGATTTGTTCAGCACGATCACGCCACTCTTCCCAATTACCTAGCTCCTTTACCATGATTTGACGGTTAGCCCCAATACGCTCTTGCGCCATAACAACCGCATTACGCATGATTGTGTCTTTCATTTCATGTTCTAGACGAGGTCTGAAATCTATATCACTGGTTTTGATAGACATAAGCAGGCTCCCTTATTGGCTCATTAAAACTTGTGCAATATGCAACACTTTTACAGGTCGTTTTTCACGACTTAAACGACCTTGAATGTTGATTAAGCAGCTTGTATCGGCACCAATGACATAATCAGGGCTGACATCCATAATATGTTTGACTTTCTCAGTCACCATTTCGCCTGAAATTTCAGACATCTTCACGGAGAACGTTCCCCCAAAGCCACAGCAGGTTTCTGAGTTTGCAAAAGGCAACATTTCAAGACCATCAACATGTTTTAACAGCGTTAAAGGCTCACTTACGACACCTAACTTTCTGGTTAAACTGCAAGATGGGTGATAAACCGCTTTACCTGGCAGACGAGCGCCAACATCAACAATTCCAAGGGTGTTAACAATAAAGCTGGTTAAATCAATAAGGCGATCGGCAACACTTTGTGCGCGTAATGCCCATTGAGGCTCATCCGCAAGATAAGTGGGATAACCTTTAATGGCATAAGTACAGGAGCCAGCGGGTGAAATAATGGGATAGTCGTTCACTTCCAATGTTTCAATTAACGATTTCATGGCTGGTTTTGCGTTATTAACATAACCGCTATTAAGCGCAGGCTGACCACAGCAACCTTGGCGTTCCTGAAATAAGACTTCGCAGCCTAATTTTTCAAGTAACAAGACGGTGTCTCGGGCTGAATCTGCTTTCAGCACATCACCAAGACAGGTCGCATAAAAATTAACTTTCATTAATCGAACTCCAAAACATCGCTCAGATGTTATTATTTTTACTAAAGATAAAATTCTTTTATTGCTTCGTTATAAGGGGAGAAGTGAATGGAATAAACACGCTCACTTCTCCTTATTAATTAGTTCATTAGATGATAAATAATGCCGATCTTCGCCCCAAGAATAACGATGTAAGCGATACAGTATTTTAAGGTTTCACGCATAATGGCACTGCTTTGACCATCCATTTTTGTTGCTGAAACAGCAATGGCGATACTTTGAGGTGAAATCATTTTACCGCCCGTTGCACCAGAGGTATTGGCAGCGGCCAGAATGAATGGATCAATATTAAGTTTAGCGGCTGCACTAGTTTGTAACTTACCAAACAGCACGTTAGAGTTGGTGTCACTACCTGTTACGAACGTTCCTAACGCACCGATCACTGGTGCAATAAAGATAAATCCTGCGCCGGTGAAATCGACTAAGGTTTCAGCGATACTGCCAATCATGCCACTGAAATCCATAACGGTTGCCATCGCTACGATTGCCGTAATGGCAATGATAGAGTTTTTCAATTGGATAGTTGTTTTAACCAGAACAGAGATAAGCGTTGAAACACTTGCGCCTTGAATAGTTCCCCCCACAAAGCTGGCGAGAATAATTAATACACCCGGTGTACTTAACCAAGCAATGGTTTGATATTCCGTTTGTGTTTCACTTAATACAAATGGGATCTTTGTAGAAATTGCTCCCGCCATACTTTGGATTGTCGGAAACAAAGGTGAGCACGCTAAAATAAAGATAAAGGTAAACAGATAAATAGAACTAGCAACTAACAACTCTTTGCCAGTGTGCTTTTTGACATTTTTTTGTTTATCACCACTATTTTTCATGCGTTTAGCAAGGAAAATAACCACAATTAAGCTGACTAAGCTACCTGCAAATGCGGGTAATTCAGCACCTAAATTGGCAGCAACGATATATTGAGGGATCAATGTACTGATACCACACATTAAGGTAATAAATCCGACACCTTTAATTGCTTTAATTCCGCCACCCGCAATGGCAACGATGACAAAAGGCAATACGATATTAAATAATCCCAACTGAATAATAATCGTTTTGCTCAGCACTAATACATCAAGCCCTGTATTTTGCGCCAAAATTGAAACGGGAATACCAACCGCACCAAAAGCAGTAGGAACCGTATTGGCAACTAAAGAGGCAACGGCTGCTTTAAAAGGATCAAATCCAAGTGCAATTAAAATGCCGATAGGAATGGCAACCGCAGTACCATAACCCGCAACCGCTTCAAGAAAGCCACCAAAACACCATGAGATAAGCAGAACTTGCACTCGCTTATCATCACTTATGCCTGCCAGCACATCTTTAAGGACATCCATGCCACCTGTTTTTAGCATTAAGTTATAGCTATAAATAGCAGCAAGAATAACGATGATGATTGGCCACAATCCTTTAACTGCACCATAAAGGACAGAGACTGAAGCAAATTGAATGGTGTTGTTCCAATGGAAAATAGCAAGTGCAACAGTTATTACTAAAGAGACAAGCACAGCATGGTGAACGGCTGATTTCATTTTTAAGATCATAAAAATCAAAACCGCTAACGGCACAATGCCTAATAAGAATGATAGATAGTCTGACATGATTATTTTTATCCTTAAGTTTGCAATTTTTATCGTTTATAACTGCGTTGGCAAACCTATAAGTTGGTCATTATATAATTGTGTAGGGTACTAGGTTTTATTAATGCTCTACTTTGCTGAAACGATAAATCATAAATAAAAAAAGATAGTTACTAACCTAAACAATGAAAAATATCATCACTTAGGAAATTGTCAGGTTAGATTAGTTGGCTATTGTAGGGAATATTTATTGAGATGTAATAGAATAAAATCAATTGTGTGACAAATATAAAAAAATTCCTTTTTTCTCTTTATTTGCTTGTTAATTGTCGCGTTTTTTGATGTTTGTCAATGTAATTAAATTGCTAATGTTGTTGCCGAATTGATTTTTGATGAAAAAAAGAACGATATTGAGGGTTTTAGCTATGTAATAAAAAGATAAACTTCAGCCTAAAATGCCATTTTTTAGGATAAAAAGGACCATCGATGCCTAGATTAAACATAAATTAAGTTAATGAATTATTTTTTTGCCTATTTTATTAACAAATAAAATAAATGTTTTTTATTTTAATATTCTATTATTATAAATTTTGCTGAATTAATTATTTAAATTATTTTTTTATTTTATTTTTATAATGTTTCACCTTATTATAAATATTGTTTTATTTTTTAACTTTTTTATATTTCATTTTATTTTTTCATCTTGTTTAAAATATCTATTATTTAAATTTTTTTATTGTTTATTTCTTGCTGGTTTTTTACTTGCTTTTACTTTTTTTATATATTGAAACATGCTAATTCTTTGTTTTTTTATTGGTATCTATTTTGTTTAGTATGAAAAAATAAATTATCATCATAAATTTATTTTTATTTGTTTTTAATTTAATAATTTTAATTATACAAAACTAATATTTTTATATTAACTGTTTAAATGGATATTAATGTGATTTTCTCATCAATGATTGACTTCTTTTTGTATCCAGAGGCGCACAATTACTCGCTTTCGAACTAGATTTAATTGTAATACAAATCAGTGGGATAATGAGTCTATGATAAGCAAAATAAATAATAAATGAGAATGGTTCTTTCTAACGATCCTCATTTAAAGATATGATTGACGAGCCTCTGATCACATTGATAAAAGTAAAAAGTCTATTTTTCTTATTCTTTGTGACTGAGAAATCGCGAAATAAATACTATTTAATAATAGAAAAATATTTATTTAAGGGTATTTCTTACCTTTTTTAACGTGTTTAAGTTGACTGTTATAGAACAAAGATAAGAGATCAAATATTTTTGAAGTCATAGTCTCATTTTTAGATGAGATATTCATTTTCCCCAAGCAATTGTCATACAAATATTCAAGATAAAAAAGGTGATTGAAAAGTGAGTTGGCAGATAATTATCTTCGGTTTAACTACGTAATAATCTCTAACGGAATATTTTCTTTAGTGTGTAAATCTGTTGTTGTCTGTTTTTAGCGCTATAAAGTTATCTCACAATAAGTGATATAACCCTGAGATTATTATGGGAGTATTAATAGTGAAAAGATTATTTTCATCATTAAATAGCGCTTTTTTGATAATGGAAATCAGCGATTATGTTAGCGATGTTTTAGGATTTAACATTTGACGCTTTCCAGAACGACTGAAATAAGTTGGCAAATACAAACAGTTTGTCTGATATTGGTAAAATTGTTTACATTTTATTATTGACGTTGTTACACATGAAAAAAAAGAACCAAAGTGTGAACTAGGTTCCTTTTTTTCGTTGAGATAAACGCGCATTAATGAGCAAATCGAATGCCATTCTAGACGTCATTACAATCACACCAGTGTCAGAACTAAGATTAACGGTTCACTATTTTGATTGAGAAATCTCACTTAGAGGCAACATGTCGTCGCAATTTCCTTGATGTAAATTGAGCTTCTCTAATGAAAAGTGCTTTTGCCTAAATGTGAATAATGAAATAAAGAATTATGCTAGAGTAATTTCAGGTTGTTATTTATTTTTCATTTGTACTTATGTTGGAATACAGGATTTTATATGAATAATATCAGGTTAATAGCCACGATTGTGGCGAAAGAGAATCATGAAAATGAAGTGTTATCTGCTTGCAAAGCGATGATAAAACCAAGTCATCAAGATGAAGGATGTATCCAGTACGAACTTCATAAGGATACCACTCAACCAAGAACCTTTATTTTCTTTGAAATATGGGAAAACCAGAGTGCTATCGATAAACACAATGAAACGACACATATGAAAGCATTTATCGAAAATTTAAAAGATAAAATTGATTCACTAGAGATTAAATTTATTGAGAAATTAGCTTAATACTCTTTTTCTTCAGTAAGTAAGTTAAGCAGATATACCATAAAGGTCTATCTGCTTATTTTTTAAGTGGTTATTGTTAATATGAAGCAATGACCAAAATAGTTGAGCAGGTTGTGTTATCAGCTTTTTTGCTGAAAAGATAATCAGTAAAGAACAACGCGCTCTACTACAATTGCTCTACTACAATAATGAATTAGATGCACTTAATCTGAAAGTAATTCACTAATTTATTCAGATTAAGTGCTTGTTCATTGAGTGAATTCGCAGCGGCTACCGATTCCTCGACTAATCCCGCATTCTGTTGAGTTGTTGAATCAAGCTGACTTATAGCATTATTGATTTGCGATATACCATCACTTTGTTCATTACTTGCCTGCCCAATTTCACGCAAGAGTGCGCTGATCTCTTCGACATCGGTGATCATTTTTTGGATCTGAGAGTCGGCTTGTTCAACTAATTCCAGTCCTTCTTGTGTTTGAGTTGATGAATTATCGATAAGCGCGCGTATATCATTAGCGGAGTCCGCACTTTTTTGTGCCAGTAGTCTGACTTCACCCGCAACAACCGCAAAACCTTTACCATGTTCACCCGCTCTTGCGGCTTCAACAGCGGCATTTAGTGCAAGAATATTAGTTTGGAATGCAATGGCATCGATTAAATTAATAATGTCTGTCATTTGAGATGATGAGCTATTAATGGCTCTCATTTTTTCAGTTAGCTGAAGCATCATTTCGCCATTATGATGTACGGCGATTTCAGTTTTTTCAGCAACATTAATCGCATCATGAGTATGATCTGCGGTATTTTTAACGGTTGATGTCATCTGCTCCATGGAGCTTGCCGTTTCTTCTACTGATGTTGCTTGCTCTTCTGTTCTTGCAGCTAAATTTTGGCTACCTGCCGTAATTTGCTCTGCTGCTGACGAAATATTTTCAGCGCCGTTTTGTACATTTTGCACAACCTCTAATAGGTGTGTTTTCATTTCAGCGAGGGCTTGTAATAATATTCCTGCTTCATCCTGATAATCAGTATTCACTTCTTGTGTTAAATCACCATTAGCAATGGCTTTAGCAAAGTTTATTGCCTTCTCTAATGGAAGTGTAATGCCTTTAGTAATAAACCATCCTAAAATACTGCCCACAATAATACTGACTAGGGTTAATAATACTAAAAATATTCTTTTCTCAATGAAATCACGTTCAACAGCGTCACCTGCCTCTTCCATTTTTTGATTTTGTAATTCGATAAACTCTAATATTTTATCGCGATATTTTAACTGAATAACGGAAGTTTTTGTGATCAGTTCATTGACTGCGGCGTGTCTGTTATTTTCATTAAATGCCTTCACCACAAAGTTTTGAGAGTTTATATATTGCTGACGAATATCATAAACCTCAGCTAAGATTTTTTTTGACTCAGCATCGTGTGTGGTTTCGTCTAATTCTTTCAATAGCTGTGCAACTTTAGCGGTGATCTCTGATTTTTTACTCTCTTGCTCAGCGGCTAAACTTCCTTGCTCATCAAGCATAGTGAGTTGCTGAAATATAATAAACTCATTGAAATTATTAATCAGTAAGTTGGCTCTGACTGTGGCTGGATAGATATCATCAACAACATCATGAATATCTTGATTTGCACTATTTAAACCCATTAATGCGAAACCGGAACCCAACATAATTAACATCACAAAAGTTGCAAATGCGATGGTTAACTTTGTACGAATTTTAAAGTTTTTAAAGAACATGCTTAACCCTGGATAAATAATAATTAATAAGTATTTGTAACTTATTTAAGAACAAACAGTATCGGTAAGCGGTGGCAGAACTTTAGTCATTAAACTAAATAAAGGGAGATAAAAAGGCTTGCATTGATTTTTAACATATTATTTTTATTGTAAAAAAAAGAACCCCTCTATTTTTTTATCTAAATGTGCTGAGTATTTAAGTTTCATTCAGCTTTATAAATTTGGATGTAAAGTAATAAAAAATTAAAAAAACTCTTTATTTTCTGTTAACAATTGTTTGGTCTATTTTAATTTTGTTAATTAATTTTGTTAATTAATTTTGAGATGTTTAGAAGGTAGAATAAAGATCGATAGAGTGTAAAACTGGCTAAATAAACGCTATCTAAGACTTGCATACCTCTGCAACCTTTTTGGCTATGCTAGACTGAGAGACTTAAAACCAGTGAGTTTATAGTTAATGCAAGATGTATTTTAACTTTCCCTCTTTCTTATACTCAGTTGACTTAAAGGTAACGCTGTATGCGCAGTGTATTGATATTTTTGAGCGTATTTATTTTAGGATTTAGTCATATGGCGTATTCTGATCAAACACTTGTTTTTATAAGACATGGTGAAAAACCTGATAATGATAGTGGGCAACTGACCTGTAAAGGATTAAATAGAGCATTAGCTCTGCCTGATGCGCTTATAAATCAATTTGGCAAACCTGATGCATTATTCGCAGCAGCACCTAAACAGAGCAAGTTAGGCAATTCATTACGTTCACTCCAAACGATCTCACCTATCGCGATTAAAACCTCATTGCCTATTCATCTTCAATATCATGCTAAAGAGATAAAAGCATTACGTGAGGAACTGTTAAGTCAACAGTATGTAAACTCAGTTATTTTTATTGTATGGGAGCATGATAATTTAACCAAAGTTGCGCGAGATATTATGAAACAAGAAGGTGGAGATCCTAAATTAATTCCTAAATGGAAAAGCAGTGATTTTGATAGTATCTATATCTTAAGGATTATCCGAGAGGGTGATAAGAAAAGTATCGTATTTGAACAAAGACAACAAGGGTTAGATGGCGTGTCAGAAATTTGCCCTGATTAGTAAGTATTTTATAACACTCTATTTTTACACACAGACTTAATGCTATTCGAAGCAATGCGGGAAATATATGCAAAATGAAGCGATACACTCAGTAGAACACGAGATCAAAGTACACCTTGTAAACTCATTTACTCGAAATAATAAAGGTGGTAATCCTGCTGGTGTGGTACTTAACCCCCCTCAATTAAGTGATGAGCAGAAAATTGCTATCGCGAAAGAAGTCGGGTTTTCTGAAACCGCTTTTGTTTATCAAGGTGAGGAGACTGATTTTAAAGTTGATTTTTTTACCCCTGAAGGAGAGGTCGATTTTTGTGGTCATGCAACATTAGCGGTATTTTTTACTTTATCTTCACTCAATTTATTGGCTTCTGGTCATTACACACAAAAAACGAAAGCAGGTATTTTAAGCGTCGCAATTGATGATGAAAATGTCGTTATGGAGCAAACACTGCCAGTTTCACGACAAGCTCCAAATATCGATGCTGTAGCTGCTGCACTGGGAATAAATAGTGAAATTATTTCAACAACAGGCTTACCTATTGAGATATTTTCAACGGGATTACCCGATATTCTGATCCCGGTACAATTTGGGCAATTAGATACGCTAAAACCTAATTTTGAAGCAATTGCAAACTTAAGTCGTGAATTTAATACTATCGGTTTTCATGTTTTTGAGCTTAGCCAAGATAAAGAAATCACTACACATTGTCGTAACTTTGCGCCTTTATATGGCATCAATGAAGAGTCTGCAACAGGAAGTTCAAGTGGTGCTTTAGGCTGCTATCTTGTTAAGCATGTTTTCCCTCATAAAACACATTTTCTATTAGAGCAGGGACGTGCAATGCAATGTTCCTCGCTTATTAACGTTATTATTGATTCAACCCAAAATACAATTAGTAGAGTGAGAGTAGGTGGCAAAGCGACAATGATTGGTGTGAAGATTATTACTCTTTAGAGAAAATAAAAAATTTTTGATTTCTAAACATTATTTAAAAGGACGATTTAGTTTCAAGGTGATAAGTGATAGTGATCCTTTATCATAATTTAAATTTGAAATTCAATTTGATCCTCGCCATAAAATAAATCCAGTGTATCTATCCTAAAATTGGAGGGTTCACTGGAAAATTATTTTATAGTCGAAAATGAATATATAATTATTGAGTTAGCTTTTCTATTTCAATAGGAATATGGGTAAGTTGATTACAAGAAAGGTTAAGTACATTGAGCTGTTTACATTCAAGAATAGATAAAGAGAAATGCGTTAAATGATTGTTATAAGTACTATTACTGTATAAAGGAAAGGTGATGTAACATTTATTTTGCCTTATCTATAAGAATAATAATTAATATTTTTAGTATTAAATAAAAGGATGTTCACTATGTTTAAAAGATATAATATTAAATTAATTATGGTTAGATTAATATTTATTCCATTTGTTTGTTCCATATTATCAGGTTGTCTCTCATTTAATTTGATGGTCGCTACTGATCATGAAGCCGGTTACCAAAAATCTAATTGGGGATCAGATACTATTACTGCGCTTTCATTAGCGAATGATACAAATGGAAATACTGGGTGGGTATTTGTTGGAGAAAATTTTGACTACTTACTGAGCCGTGGAGGCGATAATATTGTAAGTATATTGAAAGATCCGGTTATATTCCGAGATAAAATTATCGTTGAACAACCAGCTCAATTTATTATTGATCCAAAAAGAAAAGAGTTTTCAGGAAGAGTGGAACTTAATTATCGTTGGACTGAAGAAAAGGATAAAATGGCAATCACAAAATACGGTTTTTCATGTAATGATAATACAAAGATGTGTTCAGTATTGATACAAAATTTAGTCGGTACTATACATGAAAAAAATAAAGAGCAAGATATAACCTATTTAATGCAATTCTATCATTCATTCGAGGTTGAGTTTTACCAATATAAATCAAACTCTTTTGGGTCAAAAACTGCCCGAGCATTACTTCCTGTGACATTAGCTTTAGATGTCGTTACATTGCCTTTGCAGTACCTATTTTTTGCAACGAAAAAATAATTGAGTAGGTGGTATTGTAAAAGCAATTGGAACGCCGAACTTTGGGGTTTACCTAAGTATATTCAATGGTTAATCCCTTTATTTTCATTCTTTAAAAATAAAAATAAAAATAAAAATAAAAATAAAAATAAAAAGTGATATGCAGTGTTTTTAATAAGGAAAAATAGCTAAACGTTACTAACTGCCTCGCCGTAATTTTTTTCGTAATAATGCTATTATTTACTACTGTTTAGGTAGCCTAGAAAAGAGCAATATTTTAGGTGGATTTTTATTTGTATTCACTGAATATTACCTTCTTAAAATATTATAAGAAAGATTAAACAGTATGTATTGAAGCAAAAATATGAATAGTATTGATTAGATAGCTAATCTTTTTCTGTGTGGACGTAATGTGGACATTCCAAAAATTAAGGGGCTACGTTTTCACGTAACCCCTTGTTTTATTTGGTGGGCTGGCGGAGTCTGAATTCGTTTTATATTTTATTGTATTTAATGAGTATTTATTAATCTGAATAATACATGAGTGCCATAATGAGTGCCATTAAACAGGAGTAATAGATGTGGTTATATCTAAGTATTTAGCAACCCAAGAAGCATGCAAATAAAAATAATGTATTAAATAAAAATATGCGTCACAAGTGTCACTCACGTCATGCTATTTAATATCAATATGTTAGATTACTTTCTTGAGCCACATTTTATGACAAGAGTAATTTTAGTATCACATTTAATGTTGAAATAAAATTTCACATAGGGGGTAGGGTCTGGACTAGTGACTTTTGAGTACCTAGCTAATATCTTGGGTAAATAGGAAGGAAGTGGGTAAAAATTTTTTTAAAATAGTATACAATTTGATTACTAATATAAGGTATTATTTTAATATCGATTTTTAGGAAAGAGATTAAAATTTTTTAAATGTGATATCTTAATTTTTTACATGAGTAAATCTGATGTGTGCCTTCGATCTAAAAATGGATCTTAACCCTAGATAAACCGGTCATACAACTTGAACTATTCATCAATGATAGACGTCAATATAAACCTCTTTTTTAAGTGATAATACTAGCAAAAAGCTCGTTAAATTCTGACAAATAATAAGCAAAAATACATAGAAAAGTTTGCGTATTAACGAGCTTGGTAGAAATTAATGTTAGGCTTTTATTTCATTAAGCTTGGTTTCTAGCTTTCTCATATCAACATTGCTTCGTCTTCTTCCTTTTATTTGTCCGTTAGCTTCGAAAGACGAAATCAATTGCTCTAGTTGGTTGATCGACAGTTTTTCAAATATTTCGCTGTTGAAAATAAGGTCAAATCTGTTGTCAGCATCATCATAGCCCGTAGATTTTGAAGCATACAATATTACAATGTCATAAATTTCTTTTTCACATTGATAGTCTCGATATATATTAATTATAAATTTTATATGTGAAAGAGTAATACGCGTTATTTTATATTCCTCAATACTCTTACTAATGTAATCAAAATAATCACTTGCATTATCGAATAAAAACATGGTTGCGATTTTATAAGCATTATCATTATCCTCTTTGTCATCACGTGTAGGATACTCTTTTAGACGATCTTGAAGTTCAGATGATAATCTTTTATAAAAATCAGGATGGTTACAAAAAAATGAAAATAAGTAGGTGAGTGCATCATATTTAAATGATATCTTTTCAAAGAAGTCTAAATCATCTTTAATTTTTTCTAATAATTCAGTCCTCTTTTTTACTTCATCATATAAATACATACAGGCAAAGTGGAGAATTCTTCTATGTTTTGAGGATTCTTCGGCATCTAATCTAAAACTAAACTTCCAAAACTCTTTAAATATTTGGTAAGTTGCCAATGGAGTTACCCTTTGACAGTATTTGGAAATTAGTGGTTTTATGTTTTTTACGGTTGCGTAATATTCACTATTTTCTACTAGAGTATCTCGTATTATTGGAAATAAGTCTTTTCCATAATAATTTTTACGTAATAAAAAATCATCAAGTGCATTTATGATCATACTTTTTACTAAGTCTTTATTTGGCGTGTAAAGCACATCATCTTCAGAAAGAATAGGATGAGCACATAAATGCCTTTTTTGCTGTATATCTCTAATATTAGATATTTCACCAATACCAATAAATTTTTTTTGCTCGTAGAACCCTTCAAATAACTTTAACTCCCAGTCAGATTTAGTACTATTTTGACGTTGAGAAGTTTCGATTAAATTTATTTGCTTTATAGCCCAGTTATCATTAGTTAGATCAACTAAACGACGTGTCTTGTACACGGCATCACAAACCAACACAGACCATAAAGAAACTACAGCTGCTCGATAGTTACCATTTATATAGCTACTATAAACTTCTTTAAAGTAATGTTTTGTAGAACTTGACTCTATAAGTTCTATTTTATCCTCGATTCCAATTTTATTTTCAAACATAAAAATATTTACTTCTCAAAGTTATATGACTAAAAATGTGCTTAATGTCTATTTGGTGGCACAGAGTAGATGACTGCTTTGGCTTTATGTTTACTAATACTATCCCTGTAAGGTTTATTGTCTGAGATAAAACGGACTATTGAGTAACCAAAAGTCCGGATAGTATTATATAGGGTCAAAGTTAATACATATTATCTTAGTATGATAGCTTAGCGAATACTTATAATTGAATTATATAATCATTTTTATCATAGTATCGACCAACACCATAATTGTCATTATTAAGGGTAGGTTCTATTTTTGAGGTGGTCATTATAAGTTGATAGCCAGTTAATCCCTCAAGGCTAGAAACTATCAGCTTTTGTAGATTATGGCTACGTCCTTCATTTATATCGCCGCATTCAAAATCCATTATAGAAAAACGAGGATATCTACAATTTACATCTTTAATTGAAAATAAAAGAAATGCTAAATGCAAAGCCGCTTTTTTAACTACATTAGAACTATCTGAATAATTCACCCTTTCATTTAACAACCATCTATTTTTAGCAAAATCTATCTCTGATGTAAGCGTTGTTGCAGTAATAAATTTACTCTCATTTCCTGAGTCTTTTTCTAATATTTCAGTTGATAACTTAGATAGTTCAGAATAGACATACTCTTTTCTTTTTATATTTTTAGCCTCTAAGGCTGTAATGTTTGTCTTACAATTCTCTATCTGGTTTGCTAAATGTTCACGAGTTTCCTTTAGGTCATCTACTTTTGATGCAGTATCTAATTTTTCTCTTAGAGAGTTAATCTCTATTAATGTCTCAGTTCTTTCTTCTATAATAGATGTTAATGCTAGTTCCCTTTTGTTGGAAACTAAGCTTATTTCAAATAAGCGATTCTGAGCAAATTGTAACTCTTGATTTTTTTCTAATAAATAATTTTCTAAATACTCAACTCTTTCTAATAATTTTACTATTATTTTGTCATTCTGTCTTTTTTGATATTGAAGTTCGTTCAATGTTTCAATATATCTTTCTTCAAGAGAATGCTTTTCTCCGGCTGATTTACATAAAGCACACTCATTTTCAACATTTGTTTCGATAATAGGTGTTAGGCAGCAAGGGCAATATTCAAAAGACACTTTTCCAAGGTCATTATATGTGTTTTTTGATTCATTCAGAGCCTTTATTCTCTTGGTTAAATTTCTATCAAATAAAATACAATCTTGAACTTCAACTTTAGATAGTTGAAGTTCATGATTTTTTATATTGATTTTTTTAGTAAGAGATTGGATTCTATCTATAGTATTATTTCTTTCGATAGTTAAATTTAGATTGGTATTATCCTCTAAATTGTCTACTGACTCTAATAAAGAATTCCTTTTTTCTTCAATGATATTTAATTCTTTATTTTTAATTTTAATTTGTTCATTTATTTTATCGACAGTAAGGTCTGCATCATCTCCAATGAGTCCAAAGTAAGTTCTTAGCTCTGTACCGCTGCGCTCATAATCTCGTTCATATTTTAGTAGTTTTTGACGGTACGAGTAAGTTTCTAAATCATCCAGTCCCAAAAGAAATTCAGCAATTGCTATTCTTGTATTTTCATTATCATTGTTACTTTGTTCTTTTCTGAAAATTCTATTAGATTCAGATGATTGGCTAAGATATATGAGCCTCATTATTTGGTGCATAGTTAAATTGTTATAGTCGCTGGATTTATATTGCCCCCAATTAAAGAACTCAAACATTATTTCTGAGAAACTTAGTCTATTATCATTACGTCGAGATCCATACTCATTCCATCCTTCAACATCCTTTATGGCTTTTTCATATTTACCTTCATAAATTTTTATATGGGGAACTTTACCAGTTGAGTCTATAGCTCTAGATAAAGTCAAAATATGTCCATTTATAGTGATCTCAGCATTTACATTTGAGCACTCATCTACAGGATATTTCCAATCATCTTTTGCTAATTCTCCTCCTAAAATATAAAAAATCATATCGAGAATAGTTGATTTGCCAACAGAATGTTCCCCTCGGATAATATTTATTCCATCATGAAATAATTCGTCATAAACTCGCAGTCCATTTTTGATGATGATTAACCTGTTAATTTTAAGATATGAAGGATTTTTAGTCATAACGATATTCCATTAAGTTAGTTTTTGCTTTAAGACCATTTTTACCTTTTATTGTTAATTTTGGTATGCTATCTGTAATTATTTTAAATATAAAACTATCTCTAAACGTGTCTTTTTCTATAGCAGTGATAAGGGAAATAGGGATCTTATTTTCATGTAAAATTAATTGTTCTTCTACTAATGCTATTATTCCCTTAGAAAATAGATGTGCTATTGTGTTATTTCTGATTATATTTAGCTCAAAAAATATACGACGAGGGTTTTCTATATGTTCATATGAGTTTTCAATAGATTGTATTTTTTGGGCTAATTTAGAATTTGAGCGCGGCCACCTTGATATGTGTTTTAACTGATCAGGAAATAGATAATAAAAATCCATGAATTTAATATTGTCTTCATTGATTTTATTATTATTTTTATAAAGTAAACTAATGATGCGATATGAACAATGATTCGCATCTTTAAGCGGATGATAAATAATCATTAGCTAACCCATCGTATGTGACATTTACCTGTTAAAAAGAAGATCATACCGCGAATTAATTCTGTTGAAATTGCGGCATTAACTTCAGAGACCTCTTCATATAGAGGTTCAACTATCCGGTCATAAATAACTCTATCTACTATATCATTACCCACTGTGTTTTTAAACAGTGGTTTAATATAATGAGTAAAAGATGAATTTATTTTACTTAGGCAGTGATAATATATTACTTCTTCTGATGAGGAAAATTGGAATTTGGTTACGCGTCTTGCAAATCTATTCTCTAAGTAGGTAGCATCATCAAGTAGATCTAATCGTTTACCCTCTTCAAGTTTTTTTTCTAATCCAATGATTTTTCTGCCAGGTCTGGGGTTAAGATATTCTTGCAGTTCTTCAATCATATAGCGATATTCATCATCATTATCACAAAGTTGCTTCGACCTATTTAGTAAATTGATAAGGGCATTGCTTCTTGTTTTGGTTTCATTGAAACTAATAGTAGTACCAATATTTAAGTCTCTCAGGGCACTGTTGCCTGTAATTTCATTATCACGGATAACCACAGAGTCATTTTTTTTCATTTTTTAACCCCTGCCCAATAATGATATCTCCATCAGCTTCATTATTGTGTATCACATTACCTTGAATGTGACCGTCAGACTTGATTTTTATATTTTTAGCCTTATTTCCACTTATTTGATTGTTTTTAAAGCTTGAAGAATTAGTTGGTCTATTTTTAGATTTACTTTTTATTGTATAAAATAATGCTATAACTAACACATTCATGGAAACTAAAAAAATAGTTAGTATGACAATCGGGTTATTAGATATAAAATCTATATTACTAAACAGAGGTCTTAATAAAAGCAAAATAACAACAGCGATAATTGTTAGAGATGCGTTATATTTTAGAGCACCTTTAAAAAAATCCACGTTCATTCATTATCCCTTAAAATACAGTTACAAAAACTATTTTATAATGTTACACACAAAAGGATTAGTAGTACAATTTAGTTCTTAATTAGTCCTATATTGGATGTTATTTTCTTGATGACGCATTAATATTATGTGATGGAAATCATATTTTTATTCTTTGAAAATCATTAGAGAGTAATTTCATATTGTCACTCAGTAGTTTTAACCATATTTATTATCTCATCCTGTAATAGTATTGACAGTTTATTAAAATATTTTACCACATAAGCTAATTGGTCATCTTGAGTATAAAAGTATGCTAATGGTACATCTAGCACATCAGCTAATTTTTGAGCGGTACCAATATCTACTTCGTGAACACCCTTTTCATAACGATTGATACGTGTACTAGCTACAAACTCGTCGATTCCCGCTGCGATACCTAAGTTCTTTTGTGATAATCCAGCAGCTAATCTTGCCTCTTTTAATCGCCTGCAAAAGATCTCTTTGTGATTTTCAATAGGATTCATAATAACTCTCAGTGATATAGAGTTACGAGAATCGTAGTTTTAGCTTGTCTTGAATACTACGAATAACGTAGTATTGTATGATGAGTTAACTTAGAAGGAGTTTTACATGAAACAGTTACTGCTAATGATTGTCGCCATGATGTTAGTCGATGCATTAATTATACAAATGATAAAGGGCAAAGCTGTATTGTGGATGTTGTGTTAATCCAATTTAAGTTGCGGTGTTAGGCGGTTTTGTTAGGTGTTTCTGTTGAAAACAAATCAGAGGATTCATAATTATCGTATTTATATGGAGATAGAATTAAATGATTAATTTTTTCAGATGGGTAGCGATCCTACCTGTAGCTTTTGTATCAGCTATAGTTTTGCCTGTACTTTTAAGAGTTCTAACAAATATAGGTTTTTTAAATTATAGAGGAGGGGAGCCATTACCTTTCTATATAGAGTTAGCTATTTCTGTTGTTATGGGGGCTACGTTTGTTTCTGTGGGAAAATTAATGGCACCAAGTAACAAAGAAAAAGTAGGAAAAATATTGTTTTATATTAGTATAATAGTGTTTGCTGGATTGTTTATTTTTAATTGGCAACAAGGAGAAAGAATGGCTGCTTTATACTGTTTACCATCACTTGTTGGTGCATATTTAGCAATGGATTATGATGTTTAATGTGTTGTTTCAATGGGATTTATAATATATGACACGGTAATAATAAATCCCATATAGTGATTTTTTAATCCCAATTATAATCAACATTATTTAGTACATTAGTTGCGAATATTAATCTTGCTTCATCTAGTGGTTTTAATGTAAATGCTCTAAATCTATTTGGTGGATTACCAAATAGTATAGATTTACCTATCCCTATTTTTGAAATTGTTCGCCCAAAAACTGTTCTGCTAGTACCATCATACTTTTTACAACTCAAGAATAACTCAAAAAAATTACTTGACGGAATAACTGATTTCCAAATTTTTTGAGAGTCAAAAACATAACCTCTTTGTAAACAAATAAATAGAAATGATTGAACGCTATCTAATTCAGGAGATTTAATGATAGGAGGGGGGATTGAATAGAGTCTAACTCGAATTCCATTAATATTTTTTATTTTACTATATAAAGGTACATCAATAGAAGCGATGGCGAGATCTTCCTTTTTACATTTAAATATTAAGCATAAATCACTTTCATAAAAATCACTATTTTTAGACTCAATGTTTAGCATCATCAACCATGAACGAATTTTATTTGATAAATCCTTGGTATGAGGGTGATATTTTTTTGCTAACTCTATTTCATTGATTGCTTGCTCTGTTTCAAATTTAGCCGTTTTTTTATAGAGCAATGATAGGTAAGCATTCATGATGTATTATTTCTCCAGACTATCTGATTCAGAAAAGCTAATGGGATAAACTCTGGATTGTTGTCCATTGATTCTGACTCGGTCTCCGCCACTTTGATTCTTTTCACGTAAAATTAAAATACCTTCCTCAGTTAATGCTTTTAATACTCTCTTAAAGTCGTACCCTTTGGTTGCATCTCTAAGACCAGCGGAGTTGAATAGAAAAATGCGGTCACCAGAAGATGAGTTTGTCCACCACCCTGAACGTTCATGGATGAATCGATCTAAAGGAGATGAGTCTTTATAGCTGAAACGGCTGTCTCCGTAACGTTCAATATAGCTACGGACTTGTTGAATGATTTGTTGCTTTTCTAAAGGGGCATCACTTGTTTTTGCTTGCCATTGCTTAAACATTTCAGACATAACTTTTGTTGCATAGCCTGATTCCCATCCAGTTATGCCATAGCTAGTGGCTAACTCGCCAGAAAGAGCGAGTAGCGCAAAACGTTTAGCGACCCGTTTTGCTTGCCCTGTGGCTTTTTCTGAGTTGAATTCTGACTTACAAAGGATTTGTTCCAATTTTGATGATAATGTTTGTTTATCATTTACAAGTTGAACAAGAAACTCCCGTCCAGCAATACCATAATTCATTGTTGATTGAGCTTTCAGATGTTCAGAAAGAGCGCTTCCAGAAATGAAGCCATTTAAGCTATCCCAAGCACCATAAGAACGTTGAGCTGATATATCAATTAACCGTACTGATTGTCCTGCTTTTGCATTTTCACCAGATAATTCGACTGTAGCAGATGTCGTTAACTCACCACTAGAAATGACAGCTGTTTTCCATCTTGCTACTGATTTCGCTGCTCCTGTTTTTGAAGCCCTTAGTTTGCCTTGTCCATTCCCTAACGCATAAATAATTTGTCCTACTTCTATTGATTTGCATTCGCTGATTTCATCTAATGCCAATAACGTACTATTAAACATAGATGCAGCGCCTTCGATACCATTTGCAGTTGCGCGCCAGCTTCGCATATAGTTACTACCACCCCATACAGAGCAAGCTACTTGTATTAGTGTTGTCTTACCTGTTGATGAGTCACCATAAAAATGGAATCCTCCACTTTCAGCATGACATGGTTCAATTAAAGCCCCAGAAAAAGCACAACATATTGCGGTAGTTAAAAGAGGATTACCAATAGCGAATGATGAAATTTCATTTCTCCAGTCAGCTAATGCACCTTTTGGGGAATAAATACTAATAGGCTCACTAGCAGTTTGAAAAACAACTTCATGTTGACCATATGAACCGTATGTACAGTCTGGTAGCACGAATAAATTATCAAACCAACCTAATTGTGAAGTACAAAGGATTTTTTTAGTAGGTATTGATTTTGTTAAGTAGGCATTTAATAACTTGTAGTTGTAAATTCTTACACCTAATGATAAAAGTACAGCTCTAGCTGGCTCCCCACTTCCACTAAGCAATTCCATTGGCATAGCCCATTTACGAAGTTTTCCTAATGGATTCTTAATCTCTAATAATAATCCAAAGTTGCTTTCAGATGCATCACAGGTTATAGCCTCAATAGTAACGGGTGTACAAACTAATTCTCCCTTTACGTTAGCGTCATTAGCATTGAAAAACCATACTCCGGAATGATAGTTTCCAGTGCTATGTGTTACAGTTTCATTAAACACACGGAAGCAAGGACAATTGTTGACGGTGGGTATAGATTGTTGAAGGCTTTTTATTTCACTATTATTCCACCCTTGTTCAGTGGCTATATAATAAAGTGTTCCTGCATTAATTCCACCGCTTGGGTCATAGGAATCCCATACCGCATTAAAAGTATGTTCTTCATATTTATTTGATGTTTTACTCCAGTTTTTGGCTATAGATATGCCATCCATAATGTTATGATCGCATATTGCCCAAATAACATTTCTCCAGATATCATAACTACAGTCAGCATTAATAGCCTCAAGAGCACTTTTTAATTTTGTAATATCTGTTTCGATATCAAATGACGCCATTGCTTTATCAAAAACTTCACCACATTGGCGAAGTATTTCATCTGGTAAATGATTTAAATACTTCGGTTGGAAATTTCGTTGTTGTGTGTCCATTATATTGTTTAACACATCTAGTAATTCTTTTGGTGCATCATTAATACATAATGAGTTTAATATGTATGGTTGATTTGTTTCTGGATGCTTAGTTGGGGGCACTACAACCTGCTTCCCTTTGCCTAAGATCTCAATGAGCCAGTATGGTTTGCCTTCTTGTTTATATTGTGATGTACAAATAGTTTTAGCCGCTCCAAGAAAATTAGCTAAATTTAAATCTGTAATCGAAATATAATAATGGCAAGAACCATTTCCTCTCCCTGTAATAACATTAGGGGAAAAGGGATCTAGGCCTAATTTGTATAACTGCGCATGTAATTCTTGAGTTATTGTGTTCGTTAATGCTTTTCCGTGTATATCAACGTCAATGACATAAAATAGAGACCCATTTGATAGGGGGTAGCCCGTCCTAGCCCCTAGGCCATAACCTTTCGTTATCCATAGTGGGATTTGTTTTTCTATATCATCAAATGTTAAGCTGGGGGCATTAGACCAACCTTTATCTACAGGGCGCTTAGTTCCGGCGATTAGTGGATGAATAGGAATATGATTGCTGATCATTGCCGTAGTTAAATTTTGAAGTGAATGATCCATCATTTTCATTTCTCCAAACTTGTATTTACTAATACAGATGAAATATCTGGATTTTCTAAGATATAATTCATGCTTTCAAAAAAATGTAGGCCAGCATTAGTTATGATGAGCCAATCAAATTTATTAGAATTAAGCTTTTCAAGATTGCTTAATAATGATTTAACCTCAAACAAATATTTAATCCAAATCTGATTTCTCTTAGGATCATTACCTTTAAGTACAGATTCAATATTACCTAATAAATATTTCTCACTTTCAATTGCTTTATTTAGATAGAGTCTGAATAAAGAATAATAAACAAATTGATGATTTACCATATCAATAAGCGAAAGTGGCGTATCAAAAGGGTTAAAGCCAATCTTTTTAGAAAGTTTAAGTGAGTTTGGATACTTCATTGCATCAATAGTATCACCTTTGTTGTTAGGTACAATAACCCATGAATCAGGTGATAATACGGTTGTGAGTCCATAGGTATCAGCATAGTCATTATTCATTTTGTTTAATCCTACTTGTTTGCATATTTTTCGATAAAATTAGCGATGTCAGATTCACGCCACATTGAGCATCGAGTACCAAAACGGATAGGTTGTGGGGCTTTACCTGCTTGAATCCAAGCATAGAAAGTTGATTTTCCCATGGGAATGATCTTTAAAACTTCGTTGAGCCGTAGAAGCTTTTCTGAAAACTGATGGTTATTTTGTGAAGTCATTGTTGATTCTCCTAATGCTTCCTTAGTCAACCTAGGAAGCTATGGGAGAAATACTATTATTAAGTAATGTGTCAAACAGGAGGGATAATTAACGTATTTTAACTTATTTAGCTACCTTGACTTCTTTGTTTAAATATGTATTTGCAATATGAGTGCTCTGATTATCGATGATAGCTCTATGTTCTGTCTCCATAATTGATTTTATTACATTATTAAGAATTTTATTTTCAGTATAAATAGCCATATTTTTAGATTGAATGTAATCATTTATTTCTGAAAGTATCGAGTATGGATAAATATTCCATGCTGAAGATATTTTTATATTACTTTTCTCTTTTAATTTTTCCACCCAAGCAGGGTTGCATTTAAGCTCTTCATTATGGGATTTGTGTGAATTACAGTAATCTATTATTTCAGTTATCTCATCTGCAACAAACAGTAGTGCATCTTTTTTGCTCTTTGTAACTTTTCTTACACCTTCGTATATAGTGGCTAAAACTATTTGTACTATTATTTTTTGTGCACTTATTGGAGAACCTCGTTTTTTTTCTATTAAGGCTATAGGGATTTTTTTACTCATAATCAAAGCTGTGACTAGCTCTATCTCTCTAAAGCACCCAGAGCCTTCAAGTGTGTATTTGAGCCATGAATTAGTTATATTAGTAGCTATATCATTTGGGATTTCAATTGCATTTGAAGCTTTATTTAGCAAAATGTATATGCATAGTGTTCTAAGGCGCAACTCCTCAGAATTTAATAACAATATTAACCTGCATAATATATGAAATTCATTAGTATCTTTAAAGCTGGAATAATCATTAGTAGTTATATGAAAATTATCTTCAATATCATCTATAAGATAAGGAGTCTCTAAACCTACTTTGGCTATACTATTTATAAAGTCATCCAGCCACGTAACATAATCTATTTTAGAAAATCCAATCTTGGTTAAGGCATTAATATTAATTTTATCTAAATGCTTAAGTAAATCCTGAAGGTGAATATTTTGGTCTTTTAAAGGAGGACCTAATATTTCAGATATTTGGTCATTTAATGTATCTATTGTTACTTGGCTAATTTTTTCAGTTTTCATACCACAGCTCTCAATCCACGAATGCCATTACTCATTACGCTGCCACTATCAGCTGCAGTAATAAAATCAGCCCACCATTGCATCATAGGTTTACGCTGTTCTATGTAATCACTTCGATTATATGCTCGCCTAACTTCATTTTTATCAACATGGGCTAAAGCAGCTTCGATCACATCAGCTTGAAATCCTTGTTCATTAAGTGCGGTACTGCCAATAGCTCTTAAACCATGAGAAACTAATACACCGCCAAAGCCAGCTCTTTTTAAGGCTGCATTAACGGTTTGACTATTCATTGGCTGAGTTGGTTTTATTCTACTTGGAAAAACAAATTCTCTATGGCCACTTACTGGCTTCATAAGCTCTAAGATATTAATGGCTTGTTCAGACAAAGGAATCGTATGTTCTCTATTCATTTTCATTCTACTTGCGGGGATATGCCATAATCGTTGTTCGATGCTTATTTCATCCCACCGAGTGCCAGAAGCTTCGGCTGGGCGTGTTAGTGTCAGTAACTGCCATAAAAAAAGATAACGAGTTGATAATTCAATATTCGCTTGTCTTATTGTGAGCATTAACTCAGGTAATTTTTCTGGGCGTATACTTGGCATATGTTTTTTCTGTGGTTTTTCAAATGCCTTACTGATGTTGACACTTGGAGCGGCATCAATAAAACCAACATTCATTGCATAGATCATAATTTCATTGATCCTTTGACAAATGCGCCTGACAGTTTCAAGTGCTCCACGAGCTTGGATTGGCTCAATAGCTTGTACTAAAGTTCGCGCTTTTATCTCAGTTACTGCAATAGAACCAATTGTTGGAAAAATATCTTTTTCTAGTGAGCGCCAAATATCATTAGCGTAGTCAGCCGTTACAGTGGTCTTTTTTACATCGAACCACATTTGAGCTACAGCCTTAAATGTATTTATTTTAGCTTCTTGGTTTTTTTGTTGTAATTCTCTTGCGTGATCTTGAGGGTCGATTTTGTTAGCAATTAAAGCTCTAGCATTATCGCGTAAATCTCTGGCATTTTTTAATGAGAGGGAAGGATAAGCGCCAAATGTCAGTTTAGCTCGTTTACTATCAAGTGGGCGAGAATATCGAAACTGCCAAACTTTGCGGCCTGTAGCTTTTACTAACAGGTTTAAACCATCACCATCATAAAGAGAGTAATCTTTATCATGTGGCTTTGCTGCTTTAATTTCAGTATCCGTTAGTGGTTTGATTAACTTTGGCATTTATCCCTCACACGAAAGATAGAAGTATTTTTGTCACAAAAGTCATAAGGTGTGTCACTCAGAATATCATTGTTTTTCAATCGGTTAATATGATTATGACAAGAGTGACAGCTGTGACAGTTTCATCAATAGAAGCTAATGAATGATAGTGGAATGGTGGTTGTATTGATTATGCTTGTACTAGAAGGAATGTTGAATAAACATATTGTGCATATCAATTTATTGGCACCCAGCTATCAAGCTAACTTACCTTGAGTGCCAATAAGGGTGCCATAAACATTGAGATATTACAAGATAACACAAGACCACTATAGACATAAAAAAGCCCGCAACTCATTGAGTTAGCGGGCTTTTCAGTCTTCTTTGGACGTCCTTAGAAGATAATTTGGTGGAGCTGGCGGGAGTTGAACCCGCGTCCGAAATTTCTACATCCTCGGTACTACATGCTTAGTCTATCTTTAATTTCACTTACCCACTGCGGACAGACGCGCCATGAATAAGCTAGCTTGATTAAGTTTAACGCTTCAACCCCAAGCTAGGCATCCACGCGATCTCTTTTGGGTTTGACCTCTCTTTATCCCCGTCTTAAGAGCGGAAGCTAGGGAGAGAGGGCTCAAAGCAGGTTATTAAGCTGCTAGTGCTTTATATTGATTGTCGTTTGCGACTATCTTTTTTGCGGCTTTTTACGAGGCCAACCGCCCCTCGGCATGCACCTTGGGTTTCGCAAATCCCGTCGAATCCAGAATCAGCCCCAAGTTGTTGACAGCGAGTATATCAGAAAAATACTTGTCATTGCTAGTACTTAACGTAATTTAGCGGTTAGCATTTTTCATAATACGTGCTTTGTCTAATTTCCACTCACGATCTTTAATGGTTTCACGTTTATCGTGATCTTTTTTACCTTTTGCAACGCCAATTTTGATTTTGCACCAAGCGTTTTTCCAATAAAGAGAAAGTGCAACAACGGTATAACCATCACGGTTGATTTGACCATAAAGGTTATCAAGTTCACGCTGTTTTAATAATAGTTTACGGGTACGTGTCGGATCACAAACGACATGGCTTGATGCAACATTTAAAGGCGTAATCGTTGCACCAAAAAGATAAGCTTCGCCATCACGCATGATAACATAGCTATCACTGATGTTTGCTTTACCGGCTCGCAGTGATTTAACTTCCCAGCCTTGGAGCGCCAAGCCCGCTTCTATCTCATCTTCGATGAAATATTCATGGCGAGCGCGTTTGTTTAACGCAATGGTCGCAGAACCTGGTTTGTGTGATTTTTTCTTTGTCATAATGTCCACATTATACTGTATGAGCAATAGAAAGAAATCATTTAACCGACTGTTTTCTTTTCAATTGCATAAAACTTAAGCTATATTCCATTAGATTTTTAATTAGTCACTGTTCAATGATATGATCACACACAGTGTTGTCGTACAGGAATAACTATGCCTCAGATTAGTCGATCTGCTCTTGTCCCTTTTAGCACAGAGCAAATGTTTAAACTGGTTAATGATGTTCTTACTTACCCTGATTTTCTACCAGGATGCGTTGGAAGTAAACTGATCAAAAGCACTCCAGAGGAAATGATTGCATCAATAAATGTCTCTAAAGCGGGAATTAGTAAAACATTTACTACCCATAACTTTTTAAAGACTAATGAACGTGTTGATATGCGTCTTGTTGATGGTCCCTTTCGTAAATTAACTGGAGGATGGGTGTTTACCGCACTTGATGATAATGCGTGTAAAATAGAATTTCAGCTAGACTTTGAGTTCACTAATAAATTAATTGAGTTGGCTTTTGGACGTATTTTTAAGGATTTAACGAATAATATGGTTCAAGCATTTACTCTCAGAGCGAAAGAGATCTATCGTGACTAAAATATCGGTAGAGGTAACCTATGCGTTGCCCGACAAACAGTACCTTATCCCTGTTGAATTAACATTAGGGGACACTGTTGAACAAGCCATAATTGCTTCAAATATCTTAACGATTTGTAATGATATTGATTTAACTAAGAACAAAGTGGGCATTTATAGCCGACCTGCAAAGTTAAGCGATAATGTGCGAGACGGTGATAGAGTTGAAATTTATCGACCTTTAATTGCTGATCCTAAAGAAATGCGTCGTAAACGTGCTGAGAAAGCACGACAAAAAGCGGATTAATATTATGCTTTTTTGCCCAATAGGGAGAGCATCATATACTGCATTGATAGGCCGTTTGATTACAGACAGACACAATACAAGACAACACTGTTATAAAAGCAATTTCTCTTTATAAAAACACACCCCAACGTCAACCTTAACGTATGGGGTGCAATTCGTTTTTGCCAATCTTATACAAAACTAAGCTTTCTTAGCGCTGTTATCGTATTACGATTTTGTTTCAGGCGCTGAGAAGTTAGGCATATTGCCTTGTTTATCAATCTTAGTCAGTATGCCATTACTATCAAAAGTCAGGGTCAGCGTCTCTTGACGTACTTTCTGATGACCAGGCTCTTCACGGAAAACATAATACCAAGTCTGACTTCCGAAAGGATCTTTAAGCATTGGCGTACCAAGGGCAAATTGAACTTGCTGCTGTGTCATTCCTTGCTGAACTTTTGCGACTTCGGCTGGCGTTAAATAATTTCCCTGATTGATATCTGGGTGATAAACCAGTCTCTCGAACATAGAGCAACCTGAAGTCATTACGACTAAAGATAAGGCGGCAACTTTTAACAGTTTAAAACGCATGGTTATTACATTCCTTTTAGGGTCATAGTGACGATGATAATCGACAACGCAGCAATTGAAAACCTTTCACACTCTGCCTATGACCCTAAATATCAATAAAAGTTTGTTAATCGTTATGCAGCCAACAAATCTTTCGCATTTGCTAAGGTATTTTTGGTGACTTCACTGCCTGCTAACAAACGGGCTAGCTCTTGTAGACGCTCTTTTTTCGATAACAGTTTCATGGTTGTTTCAGTTTCTTCACCATTTGTCTCTTTATTAACGAAATAGTGTTGATGACCACAACCTGCAACTTGAGGTAAGTGAGTTACACACATAACTTGAGTAGACTCGCCTAACTCACGTAATAATTTACCCACAATAGCTGCTGTTGGGCCACTGATACCTACATCGACTTCATCAAAAATAAGTGCAGGAGTATCCATTTTTTTTGCGGTGATCACTTGGATTGCGAGTGCAATACGTGATAACTCACCTCCTGAAGCCACTTTAGAAAGCGCTTGATGAGGTTGCCCTGGGTTTGTGGTGACATTAAATTCAACTTTTGTGGCACCATCGATTTGCAGTGAGCTGTCATCAAAATAGGTATCAACAGTAAAATAACCATGTGGCATGGATAACTGATGCATACTGTTAGTGATAAGTTGGCTTAATTCATTTGCATATTGTTGGCGAACTTGATGCAATTGCTTTGCAATATCTAATGCAATTAAATGGTCAGCTTTGACTTGTTCTATTAAAGCGTCACAATCATCATTTTGACGAAGTAGGGCATTCTTCTCTTCAATTAATTGCTGATGAAGATCATAGAGTTCTTCAGGTGCAACGCGATGTTTACGTGACAAACTAATGTACTTAGACATGCGTTTTTCTACTTCAAATAAGCGATTAGGGTCCATCTCTAAACGATCGCTATAATGACGAAGTTCATCACTCACTTCACTAATTTGAATCGTTGCTTCTTCTAACATTTCTAGTAGTGAATTGAACTGACTTTCCATAGAGGTCAGTTCAGTAATTTCATGTTTAGCTACATTGAGCATACTTAAAATATTTTGCTCTTCGTTGTCGCTTAAAATTTGTAAACTATTTTGGCTTAGCGTTAAAAACTGACCACAGTTAGAAAGACGTTTATATTCTTGATCTAATTCTGGGTATTCGCCTTGTACTGGCTGAAATTCATTGAGTTCTTTTAAATGGTAATCAACCAGTTGCTGCCTTGCTTCTCGTTCTAAAGAGAGTTGTTGAAAAGCGGCTAAAGTTTGGCAACTTTGATGCCATGTTTGATAAGCCGACTTCATGCTTTTTAATAAAGCCGGTTCATGGGCATAAATATCAAGCAGTTGTTTTTGATAGCGAGGCTCTAGAAGTTGTTGATGAGCATGTTGCCCGTGAATTTGGATAAGTAAAGAACCAAGCTCTCTTAATTGTGAAAGAGGTACGGAAGTGCCATTGATAAAACCACGAGAACGCCCATCAGCAGAGATAGTTCTTCTTAATAGGCATTCGTTATGATCATCAAGATGATGTTCTTCAAGCCAACGTTGTGCAGAGGGCGTATCAGAGAGTGAGAATCGTGCACATAAATCGGCTCTAGTTGCACCAGGGCGCACCATATTGGCATCACCACGGTTACCTAAGCATAAACCTAGTGCATCAATTGCAATAGACTTACCTGCGCCAGTTTCGCCTGTAATGGTGGTCATGCCACCAGAGAAATCGATTTCAAGTTCACGGACTATGGCAAAATGACTAATGGTTAATTGAGTCAGCATAGTGCCTCTCCTGTGTATAAAAACATATCTGTAATTACATACAGTATAAACTGGTTTTTTATACAGTAAAGTAGTGAGGCAAAAAAATTAGAACATTTTTTTCGACCAACCTAATTTTGAGCTGAGTGTATTAAAATAATTGTAATCAGTCGGATGAACTAAATTGAGCTTTTGACGGCTTCTCTTAATAATAACTTCATCGCCTTCTTTAATGGGTAACACTAATTGGCTATCGCAACTCACTTCATAATCGATATTTGTTTGTGAGAATTTTAAGCGAATTTGGCTATCACTGCTGATAACTAAAGGACGTGCCGATAAAGTATGTGGAAACATAGGCACAAGAGCAATTGCATCAAGATTTGGGGTTAAAATAGGGCCTCCCGCAGAAAGTGAATAGGCCGTTGATCCCGTTGGTGTTGCGATAATTAAGCCATCAGAACGTTGAGAGAAAGCAAAACGATCATCAATGTAAACTTCAAACTCAATCATATGAGCAACTTTACCAGGATGAAGCACAACTTCATTGATTGCTGTACCAATGCGATTTCTTTGACCTTCAGCACAGACTCTTGCCTCAAGTAAAAAACGCTTTTCTTCATGATAGTGCCCAGCTAACACATTGGTTAATTGCTGTAAGGCATTATCAGGGTCAAGGTCAGTAAGAAAGCCTAAATTACCCCGGTTAACACCAATCACTTTGATATTATAACGAGATAAAACACGCGCAGCGCCAAGCATATTGCCATCACCACCAACAACAATGACAAGATCAGCAACTTTGCCAACTTGTGTTAAATTACCGGTTTGTGCATTTTCTAGTTTTAGTTCTTGAGCAACTTGTGTATCAATAATAACGTCATAACCTTGAGCCAATAGCCAATGATAGAGCATTTCATGCGTTGAAATTGCTTCAGGATGGCGGGGATGGCCGACAATGCCAATGCATTTAAAGTGTTTTTCGTCTGTTACGGTATTATCTGGCATTTTTTTACCCTCGTTTTGCGCCAATTCCTTGAAACCCGTTTATTGATCCCCATAATAAACTAAATATGAAGATGAATACCAAAACTACGCGGAGATGTTCATGAGTAGTAAAGAACAAAATGTACATGAAGAGCAAGCCTCAAAAGAAAAAGAAGGAATGGGATCTGCAATGAATGAGTCTCAAGAGCCAACAATGACCGAAGAAGCACAAGCGGACTTTAATGCTCAAGCTGAATTAGTGGAAGCATTAGCGCGTGTTGATTCTCTCGAAAAACAACTTGAGCAATCTCAAAAGACAGAGCGTGAAGCAATGATCCGCGCTCAAGCTGAAGTTGAGAACATTCGTCGCCGTACTCAACAAGATGTTGAGAAAGCACATAAATTTGCGCTTGAGAAGTTTTCTAATGAGTTGTTACCTGTACTCGATAATTTAGAGCGTGCTTTATCTGCGGCTGATCATGAAAATGAATCATTAAAGCCAATGATTGAAGGGTTAGAATTAACGCTGAAATCATTTTTAGATGCTGTTCATAAATTTGGAATTGAAGTGGTTGAAGAAAAAAATGTGGTATTTAACCCTGAAGTTCACCAAGCGATGACTTTAATTGATAGCCCTGCACATGACGCTAATCATGTTGTTGATGTTATGCAAAAAGGATACACCTTAAACGGTCGTTTATTGCGCCCAGCTATGGTTATTGTTTCTAAATAATATCGATAAAACATTCGTTATCACATGAGTTATTGCATGTAGATAAAGTAAACCGCACAATACGAAGATTATTTAATATTCTTGTTATTGTGCGGTTTTATGTTTTATAGGATGATTTTATTCAATGGGGTCAAGATGCCAATTAATCGGTTTGCGACCTTGTTGCTGTAAAATATCGTTGGCTTGTTTAAAATGACCACAACCTAAAAAGCCTCTATGAGCAGAAAGCGGGGATGGATGAGGTGCTTTTAAAATAACGTGTTTATTTGTATCAATAAAACGTCCTTTTTTCTGAGCATGAGCGCCCCAAAGTAGGAAAATAACCCCCTCTCTACGCTGATTGATTTGTTCGATTACTGCGTCAGTAAAGATTTCCCAACCATAGTTAGCGTGAGAATGAGCTTGACCTTTCTCTACCGTCAATACGGTATTAAGTAATAAAACACCTTGTTTTGCCCAGCTTTCTAAATAGCCGTGGTTAGGGCGTTTAAAATCAGGGTATTCTTTTTCAAGTTCTTTATACATATTGACTAATGAAGGTGGTGCTGGCACGCCTGGTCGTACTGAAAAAGAGAGTCCATGTGCTTGATTAGGGCCGTGATAAGGATCTTGCCCTAAAATAACTACGTTCACATTATCAAAAGGCGTAAAACGAAAAGCATTAAAAATATCTTCTTGAGGAGGATAAACAATTTTACCTGCGGCTCTTTGTTGTGCGACTTGAGACATAATTTGATGAAAATAAGGCTTTTCTTTTTCAGCGCCTATCACATCATGCCAAGTTAATGGTGTAGTCATAACCTAAAATCCTTGTTGATATCTTATAGTGTCTAAGCTTACCGATTTCATCAGGGGAATGAAAATATTACGGTCCAAAAATAAAAATTAATTGTTCCTTCAATTTTTATTTGAAAATTTACAAAAAAAATTGCAAATCAACGATAAATGATTGTTGATTTAAAACAACACTTTGCACCTTACGGGGCAAAGAGCTTATGAATTTTATTGATATTTATCAAAGAATGATGCCATTTATACTGGTATATAAGTAGACAGAAACATTGGTTAGACCAAATACCCAAGTTCTGATATGAGATTGGAATTTGATTTTGCGCCCAAATTGGAGGTCGAAATGATTACTGGTATCCAAATTACTAAAGCTGATAACGACGATTTATTACACTCTTTCTGGTTATTAGATGATGAAAACGGCGAAGCTCGTTGCATCTGTGCTAAAAAAGGTTTTGAAGAAGGCCAAGTGATTAACCGTAAAGAGTTAGGCAATATCGAATACCGTGAAGTGCCTGTAGAATCTAAACCGGTTGTTCGTGTAGAAGGTGGTCAACACCTTAACGTTAACGTATTAAGCCGTGAAACACTGGAAGATGCTGTTAACAATCCTGAGAAATATCCTCAATTAACTATTCGTGTTTCTGGTTATGCTGTGCGTTTTAACTCACTGACTCCAGAACAACAACGTGATGTTATTACTCGTACTTTCACAGAAAGCCTGTAATTCTCACTAAAGTAATCAGTTAATAATAAGCTCGATATGAAAATATCGGGCTTTTTTTTATATATCTATATATCTATATATCTATATAAAAGCAGAAAAAAGATAAAATAAAAAACCGTAGCTATATTATATCGCTACGGTTTTTTTATAAGTTCAGCAAGAGTACAGATTATTCGTTATCAGTATTCGCTTCTTTAGCTGGTGCAGTAGGTGCAATCTTTTTTTCTGTATGCTCAGCAACTGCTTTGCGACGTTTACCAATATTTTTACGATCGCGAGTCCGCACTTTTTCTTTAACTGCTTTTTTCTCTTCTTCTTTTTTTGCTTTACGTTTAGCAAGCACTTTTTTAGAAGGTTTGAATGTTGCTTTCAGGCTAGGTGCTTTGGTTTCGGGACGTAGTTCTGCAACAACACGATATTTAATTGGCTCTTGAACGTAACGGCCAATTTTCCCTAATAATGGGTGATCGTGAGCTTCAACTAATGAAATGGCGATACCTTTACGGCCCGCGCGTCCTGTACGACCAATACGATGCAAGTAAACATCCGCAGTACGAGGCAAGTCAAAGTTGAAAACGTGTGTGATGTCATCAAGATCAAGACCACGAGAAGCAACATCTGTGGCAACAAGCACATTCATTTTGCCGGATTCTAAACGCTTGATCGCATCGTTACGCTGTGTTTGCGCCATTTCACCTTCAAGGTAGCTACATTTAATACCTTCTTTTTCTAACGCGGTGACAAGCTCTCTTACACGCTCTCTTTTACGAACAAAGACAATCGATTTTTTAACATCGTCTTGTTTCAGTAATGCAGCCAGTAACGCTGTTTTATGTTCAAGATTATCAGCATGATAATAGAACTGCTGAATTTTTTTACGTTCACGGCGAGAAGGATCGGCATTAAGCTCAACAGGTTCGTTGAGGATGCGCTGTGCAAAATCAATAACCGCATTACCTTCCAGTGTTGCAGAAAACAGTAATGTCTGTTTGCGCCAGCGAGTTTCGCCTGCAATAGTTTCGATATCGTTAGCGAAACCCATATCTAACATGCGATCTGCTTCATCTAAAATCAGCATTTCTACTGCACGACAGTCAAAGTTTTCTTCTTTGATGTACTGTAATAAACGACCTGTTGTTGCGACAACGATGTCTTGGTTTTCGCTGAAGACTTCAGCGTGATTCATATAAGCAACACCGCCCGTGATTGTGGCGATATCTAAATGTGTGTGCGCACATAACTCTTTAGCTTGTTCGGCAACTTGCATGGCAAGTTCGCGTGTTGGAGTCAGGATAAGAATACGTGGTGGGCCTGATTTTTTACGTGGATAATCAAGCAAGTGTTGAATTGCCGGAAGCAAAAAGGCCGCAGTTTTCCCTGTGCCTGTTGGCGCAGAGCCTAAAATATCGCGTCCATCCATTGCAGCAGGAATGGCATCTGCTTGAATAGCAGTAGGACGTTGATATCCTTTTTCTTCTAATGCGGTCAATAAACTTTCATCAAGTTCAAGACTGGAAAATGTCGTGGCTGTCATTGTATACCTCTGTTTAGGGCGCGGATTTTGACATTATCCCCCGCTAAAAGCCAGAGGATTTACCGCTATCACATTATATATTACCGATAGACGAAGGTATTCGTTGTTTTTAGGCTTAATCTAAATAAGCGTGCATCGTATACAAATAGTTTAATGTTAAGATAGGGGTTGTAGAAACGTTATCTTACCATATATCTCTTTTTCCGTGACATGATTGATAAGCAATAAAAAAGAGATTGCTGTACAAATCAATAGAGCCAATAGATGAATCAAAAGAAAGTGAAAAAAGCAGGATTACGCAAAGGTGGTTTTACATTTAAACAATTTTTTGTTGCTCATGATAAGTGTGAAATGAAAGTGGGTACAGATGGTGTTTTATTAGGAGCTTGGGCGCCTATCGATAATGTAAAAAGAGCACTTGATATTGGTACTGGGAGTGGATTAATTGCATTAATGCTGGCTCAACGAGCGAATAAAATTGAGTGTATAGATGGCATTGAGCTTGATGAGAAGGCAGCATTACAAGCTACAGAAAATGCCCAAGAGTCACAATGGCATTCACTTATTCATATTTATCATAGTGATATTCATTATTATGTAGAGCAAGCGCAACACAAGTATGATTTGATTGTTAGTAATCCTCCTTATTTTGAGCCAGCAATTGCTTGTCGTAATGATGTTCGTGAGCAAGCACGTTATACCAAAACTTTAACGCACGAGGGATTGCTAGATAGTGCGCAATCACTTATCGCCGAAGAGGGTTTGTTTTGTGTTGTGTTACCTTATTCTATTGGTGAGCAATTTATTGAAATTGCAGAAAAGAAAGAGTGGAACGTTGCAAAACGCGTTAATATTAAAGACAGCGAAGATAAACCTTATCATCGAATTTTGTTGGCATTTCAAAGGCAAAATCAAAGCAGTGTTGAATGCAGTATAGATGAACTTATTATTCGTAATAATGAAGGGCGCTATACCGATAAGTTCCAATCTTGGGTAACTGACTTTTATTTATATTATTAAATCTATATTTAATAATATCTTGTTAAGATAATATATATTGTTGTAAGTAATCGTATATATTTAAATAATATCATTGTGTTATCGTTTTTTTATTGGCAAATTGCATTTTGGTTGGGTGATCACCATGATGATTTTTTTGTGATTCATCTCTTAAAATAATGATTGAATTGAACTTCATACTATTTTTGCGCTCTAAGTCTTGTAGCTCATAAAAACGAGAAGGAATAACGAGAGTAAATATGACGGAGTCATTTAAAAATAGTGCGAAGCTTGACTTCGGGAGAGTCCATCTCTAATGAGCGAGCAGTTAACGGACCAAATGTTGGTTGAAAAGGTACAAAATGGTGACCAGAAAGCGTTTAATTTGCTGGTTATCCGCTATCAACACAAGGTAGCAAGCCTGATTTCCCGTTATGTACCACAGGGCGATGTACCAGATGTTTCGCAAGAAGCCTTTATTAAAGCTTATCGCGCCATCGGTTCTTTCCGTGGAGATAGTGCTTTTTATACATGGCTTTATCGTATTGCTGTGAATACAGCAAAAAATTATCTGGTCGCACAGGGGCGACGTCCGCCTTCGAATGATTTAGATGCGAGTGATGTTGAAAATTTCGAATCACCCAATGCACTAAAAGAAATTTCGAACCCTGAGAATTTAATGTTGTCTGAAGAGTTACGGAGAGTGGTTTTTCACACCATAGAGTCATTACCTGAAGATTTAAGGGTTGCTATTACACTTCGGGAACTTGACGGGCTAAGCTATGAAGAGATAGCGGTCATTATGGATTGCCCTGTCGGAACAGTACGTTCACGTATTTTTAGGGCGCGAGAAGCTATTGATAATAAGGTTCAACCATTAATACAAGAGTTTTAATTGTGGGTGAACCATCATTGACTGAAGGGTACTTTTACATGCAAAAAGAAAAACTTTCTGCATTTATGGATGGCGAAGTTCTTGATAAAGAATTAATGGGTGCAATTGCTCGTGATGACTCCATGAAAGAGACATGGCAACGCTACCATTTAATTCGTGACACAATGCGTGGTGATGTAGGTGAAGTAGTCCACTTCGATATCGCAAGTCGCGTTGCGCTCGCTTTAGAGAATGAACCTGTTCGCATAAGTCCTGAACAACAGCAAGAGCAGCAACCTGCGCCATCGCAATGGCGTCAGCACTCTTTCTTACAAACGTTACGTCCTTGGGCAAGTCAGTTAACTCAAATCGGTGTCGCGGCTTGTGTTTCATTAGCTGTTATTGTTGGTGTTCAGCAATATAATGGAAAAAGTGGTTCTGAAGATTTTCAAATAGATACACCTGTATTTAATACTCAACCTATTATGGGTTCAGGTTCACCAGTAAGCTTAAATCTTCAAAATGATACTTTAGGTAAAGACCAGCAAACACGTTTACAAGAGCGTAATCAGCGCCTTGGATTAATGTTGCAACAGTATGAGTTAGATCGTCGCATCTATAATGCACCACAAAATGAAGCGCCAGTTAACGCTAAAGGTGAAACTCAACCTGCAGTAGCACAGTAATAATAAATGTTAATGTATAAATAACGTGTGGGAATAAAACAGTCGTAATGAAAAAATCATGGTTATCCACCTTATTGCTGGTGGGCAGCCTGTCAATGCCGATACAAGCCTTGGCACAACCTCAAACAGGTAGTGTCGAGGCTTTGTTGCAAAAGATGGGTCAGACAAGTCAAAGCTCTACCTATGAATTATCTTTTATCAATATCAATTCTCAAGGTATTGTTCCTATTCGCTACCGTCACACTCTTATTGATGGCAAACCACTTGCACAATTAATGCAAATGGATAGTACTCGCCGTGAAATAGTTCAACGTGGTGATGAAATTAGCTATTTTGAGCCGGGCTTAGATGCTTTTAGCTTAAGGAATGATCATATCGTTGATTATATCCCTTCTATCATTTACCAAGATTTCAATGAATTATCTGGTTATTATAATTTTATTGATGCAGGTAGAACACATATTGGTGATATTCCAAGCCGAGTTGTTCGTGTGCTATCAAAAAATAATGACCGTTATGATTATGTCTTGTTTATAGATGAAGAAAGATATCTACCTTTAAGAGTCGATCTGTTAGATAAGAATAATGACATCATTGAACAATTTCGAGTGATCACCGTTAATGAAGGGAGTGAAGTCGAAACTGAACTTAATTCGTTACGTACCGTCAATATGCCTCCTTTATTACTTGTACCAAAAGCTAAACCTTTGGTTTATAACTGGTCGGTTGGCCAATTACCTGAGGGTTTTAAAGAGGTAAAACGCAGTAATCATCAAATTTCTGAAACTGAGTTTAGTCAGTCTATTTTATTTAGCGATGGCTTATTTGATTTCTCTATTTATGTTAATAAAAGTGGTCAACACGCTAATTCGCCCGAACGCGATAAAATGTTGAGGTATGGTCGTAATACAATTTATACCTATGACAAAGAAGGTAATGAAATTACCTTTATTGGTCAGTTACCATTTTCTACGGCACAAGCGATAGTTAATAGTGTTGTATTTACGAAAAAGTAAAAGGGTATAAGTTATGGTTAAAGAGTGGGCAACAGTTATACATTGGCATGAAGGACGGGCGTTATTACGCTACGGATCTTCTTCTGGCTGTGGTAGTTGCCAAGCTCGCGCTGCGTGTGGCTCTTATTTATTAAATAAAATAGGACCTGAGACAGTTCATCAACTCGAACTTCCCGTTGCACAACCTTTAGTTGAAGGGCAAAAAGTGGAAGTGGGTATTCCTGAAAATAATCTACTTCTTTCCGCAATGCTCGTGTATTTAACGCCACTTATTGGCTTATTTATTGTCGCAGGCATTGCGAGCCTTTGGTTTTCGAGTGAATTTGCTATTTTTTGTAGTGGACTTGTGGGGGGCGCCCTTGGTTTTTTATTGGCCAAAAAAGTGGCGACTTGGTGGAGCAAAGATGAAGGTTTTGAACCTATTGTATTGCAAATAGGGCTTCCACCTCATGAACTTAAAGTTCAAATTCAAGAATAATGAGTTGATTAAAATAATGGGGCCTTTGCCCCATTATTTTTGTCATGCTGCTTTTGTAATAATATCTATCTTAAATTAACACGTTTCTATATCTGGAAATTACCCGCAAAAAATTACAAATAAATGCAAGTCTTAGCATAAATGTTTGTGTTTGATGAACGTTTCTTTGAGTATAATGTCTCTAGTGTGTAGAATGCGTCATCAATAATAACTCCTGCAATATAGAGTTTTCGCTTTGTGTCCATGAATGACTCCAAAGCCAGATTTATAGAGCAAAGCAATAGAGAAAAATAATTTCAGAATGAAAAACATACGTAACTTTTCCATTATCGCACATATTGACCACGGTAAATCGACGTTATCAGATCGAATTATTCAAATTTGTGGTGGCTTATCAGATCGTGAAATGGCTGCGCAGGTTCTTGATTCTATGGATCTTGAGCGTGAACGTGGTATTACAATCAAAGCGCAAAGCGTAACCTTGAATTACACCGCTGATGACGGTGAAGTTTATCAGCTTAACTTTATCGATACCCCAGGACACGTTGACTTCTCTTATGAAGTATCTCGTTCACTCGCTGCGTGTGAAGGCGCGTTATTAGTCGTAGATGCTGGGCAAGGGGTTGAAGCGCAAACATTAGCAAACTGCTATACCGCGATGGATATGGATCTCACCGTCGTTCCTGTTTTAAATAAAATAGACTTACCAGCAGCAGAGCCTGAGCGTGTTGCTGAAGAGATTGAAGACATTGTGGGCATCGATGCCACAGATGCAGTGCGTTGCTCTGCAAAAACAGGTATTGGTGTTAAAGAAGTTATCGAACGTCTTGTTAAAGAAATTCCAGCACCTGAAGGTGATGCAGACGCTCCATTACAAGCACTGATTATTGACTCTTGGTTTGATAATTACCTTGGTGTTGTTTCATTGATCCGTGTGAAAAACGGTAAAGTCAGCAAAAACGATAAAATCAAGGTAATGAGTACGGGGCAGGTTTATAACATTGACCGTATTGGTATTTTTACGCCAAAACAAATTGACACAACATCATTAAATTGTGGTGAAGTAGGTTGGGTTGTTTGTGGGATTAAAGATATTTTAGGTGCGCCAGTAGGGGATACCTTAACAGCAGCACAAAAACCAGCAGATAAACCATTGCCAGGCTTTAAAAAAGTTAAGCCACAAGTTTATGCGGGTTTATTCCCAATTAGCTCTGACGACTATGAATCATTCCGTGATGCATTAGGTAAATTAAGCCTGAACGATGCTTCATTATTCTATGAGCCAGAAAGCTCCTCCGCGTTAGGTTTCGGTTTCCGTTGTGGGTTCTTGGGTCTTCTTCATATGGAGATTATTCAAGAACGTTTAGAGCGTGAATATGACCTAGACCTGATTACAACAGCGCCAACCGTAGTTTATGAAGTTGAAATGACTAACGGTGATATTGTATTAGTGGATAGCCCGTCTAAATTACCACCACTGAATAACATTGAAGAAATCAGAGAACCTATTGCTGAATGTCATATGTTATTACCGCAAGAATACTTAGGTAACGTAATTACTTTATGTATCGAAAAACGCGGTGTTCAAACCAATATGGTCTATCATGGTAATCAGGTTTCATTAACTTATGAAATTCCGATGGCTGAAGTGGTATTAGATTTCTTTGACCGTTTAAAATCAACATCACGCGGTTATGCGTCTTTAGACTATAACTTTATCCGCTTCCAAGGCTCTAACATGGTGCGTGTAGATGTCTTGATTAATGGTGATCGTGTTGATGCTTTAGCATTGATTACACATAATGATAATGCACCTTATCGTGGTCGTGAGCTGGTGGAAAAAATGAAAGAATTTATTCCACGCCAACAGTTTGATATCGCCATCCAAGCGGCAATTGGTAACCATATTATTGCTCGTTCAACTGTTAAACAGTTACGTAAAAACGTATTAGCCAAATGTTATGGCGGTGACGTTAGCCGTAAGAAGAAACTGTTACAGAAACAGAAAGATGGTAAAAAACGTATGAAGCAAATTGGTAACGTAGAGCTACCACAAGAAGCGTTTTTAGCCATTCTTCATGTTGGTAAAGATAAATAATTTAAGGAGAAAACATGGCTAACACGTTTGCCTTGATCCTAACGCTGGCAACGCTAATAACGGGAGTTTTTTGGGGAATTGAGCGCTTTAAGCTCAAGCCAGCCCGAAAAGCAAAACTAAAGCGTCTTCAAGAGATGACGCAAGGGACCGAGGATCAGCAAGAGTTAGCAAAATCAATTAATAAACCAAGCTGGGCAGAGACATTAGGCTCTTTATTCCCAGTTTTGATTATTGTTTTGGTTCTGCGTTCATTTGTGTATGAGCCGTTTCAAATACCTTCTCGCTCCATGATGCCAACCTTGTTGGTTGGCGATTTTATCTTGGTTGAAAAGTTTGCTTATGGATTAAAAGATCCAATTACACAAACCACGTTAATTAATACAGGGAAACCTAAACGAGGCGATATCGCTGTATTTAAATATCCTCGTGATCCTTCTACTGACTTTATTAAACGTGTTATTGGATTACCGGGCGATAAAATTGTTTATGATATGATGTCGAAAAAACTTCATATCTATCCAAATTGTGATAAAGCCATTTGTAATGAAGAAATATCAGTAACTTATGGTACTGCTTACCCAAGTGAATGGACGTTGTTATTACAGAATGTACCGGGTGGTCAGCGTATTAATGGTATGAAATCTATTCCAATTGAGGAGCCTATTTCAACAGCAACTCAATTACGTGAAGAAGAAAGAGTAGAAACTATTGATAAAGTCTCTCACCGTATTATGACAATACCCGGTGATATGACGATGCCTGAGTTTATCCAACCTGGATTACCTGTCGGTACGTGGATTGTTCCTGAAGGTCATTACTTTATGATGGGTGATAATCGAGACGGTAGTTCAGATAGTCGCTTCTGGGGCTTTGTTCCAGAGAAAAACTTAGTAGGTAAAGCGACAACAATTTGGATGAGCTTTGAAAAAGTAGAGAATGAATGGCCAACAGGCGTTCGTTTTAGCCGTATCGGTGGCATTAAGTAATTATTAACAAAATAGCGACAGCATTCCTTCTTATCTAAGTGTAGAATATGTCGCTTCTTTAAATATGATTGGCTCCTGTATTGTCAGGAGCCAGTGCAAACGCAACAGTTCTGTTATCCAACCCGATAATTTCTCGTTGTCTTAAACAGATTTGTTGCGTGTGCTTCAAATTAAGTTATGGAAATTGATCGCACATGAATACTTTATTAGTAAACCAGTTACAAAAGAAACTGGGCTATACTTTTACGCAAAATGAATTATTACTACAGGCTTTAACGCATCGTAGTGCTAGCAGTAAGCATAATGAACGTTTAGAATTTTTAGGTGATTCAATTCTAAGCTATGTGATTGCTAACGCACTTTATCATCGCTTTCCTCGTGTTGATGAAGGTGATATGAGCCGAATGAGAGCAACGCTTGTTCGTGGAAATACACTCGCTGAATTAGCGCGTGAATTTGAACTAGGCGAATGTCTACGTTTAGGTCCAGGGGAATTAAAAAGTGGCGGTTTCCGTCGCGAATCAATTTTAGCTGATACGGTGGAAGCTTTAATTGGTGCAATTTTCCTTGATAGTGATATTCAAAATATCGAAAAAATTATTTTAAACTGGTATGAGAATCGTTTGGCTGAAATCAGTCCGGGCGATAAGCAAAAAGATCCTAAAACTCGTTTGCAAGAGTATTTGCAAGGCCGTCATTTACCATTACCTTCTTATATTGTGGTACAGGTTCGTGGCGAAGCCCATGATCAAGAGTTTACGATCCATTGTCAGATAAGCGGTATCGAACAACCTGTCAAAGGGATGGGTACAAGCCGTCGTAAAGCTGAACAGGCCGCTGCTGAACAGGCATTAATACAACTGGAGCTTGAATGAGCGAAGAACAAACCTATTGCGGATTTATTGCGATAGTCGGTCGCCCAAATGTGGGAAAATCAACACTACTGAACCAATTATTGGGGCAGAAAGTTTCTATTACATCACGTAAACCGCAAACAACGCGTCACCGTATCATGGGTATTGATACAGATGGTGCTTACCAAGCGATTTATGTGGATACACCGGGCTTGCATATCGAAGAAAAGCGAGCCATCAACAGATTGATGAACCGTGCAGCAAGCAGTTCAATTGGTGATGTTGAATTGGTTATTTTCGTTGTTGAAGGCACCAACTGGACGCCTGATGACGAAATGGTATTAAATAAATTAAAATCATTACGTTGCCCTGTTTTATTAGCAATTAATAAAGTAGATAACGTGACAGATAAAACCAAGTTACTTCCACACATTGGCTTTTTAAGCCAACAAATGGATTTTCTTGATGTTGTACCAATCAGTGCTGAAAAAGACATGAATATTGATACGATAGCGAAAATCGTACGTAAATGTTTACCAGAAGCTATTCATCATTTCCCTGAAGATTATATTACTGATCGCTCTCAGCGTTTTATGGCATCAGAAATTATTCGTGAGAAATTGATGCGCTTTTTAGGTGAAGAATTACCTTATTCTGTCACTGTTGAAATTGAGCAATTCGTTACCAATGAGCGTGGTGGTTATGATATCCACGGATTAATTCTGGTTGAGCGTGAAGGCCAGAAGAAAATGGTTATTGGTAATAAAGGTGCGAAAATCAAGAAAATTGGTACTGAAGCCCGCATGGATATGGAAGACTTATTTGAAAACAAAGTTCACTTAGAACTTTGGGTGAAAGTCAAAGCGGGCTGGGCTGATGATGAACGTGCTTTACGTAGCCTTGGCTATGTGGACGATTTAAAGTAGGTAACTGAAGTGGACGGCTGGCAACGTGCATTCGTTATCCATGCTCGACCTTACAGTGAAACGAGTCTATTACTCGATTTTTTCACTGAAAATGAAGGGCGAGTACGCATATTGTCAAAAGGTGCGCGAGGCCGTCGTTCACCCTTAAAAGGGGCGCTTCAACCTTTTACTCCTTTGCTCATTCGTTGGAGTGGGCGAGGAGAAGTTAAAACACTTCGTGATGCTGAACCTATCTCTTTAGCATTACCACTGACAGGCTCTGTACTATACAGTGGCTTGTATCTTAATGAATTATTGTCTCGCGTTTTGGAAAATGGTACCTCTTATAGTGTACTTTTTTTTGAATACCTCTCCTGTTTGCAAATTCTTGCAGCGAGCGATACCACACCTGAAGCGGCACTAAGACGCTTTGAACTCGCGTTATTAACACAACTTGGCTATGGCTTAGATTTTCTGCATTGTGCTGGAAGTGGAGAGCCAGTTTCAGATTCGATGACTTATCGTTATCGGGAAGAAAAAGGTTTTATTGCGAGTTTAGTAGTTGATCATAATAGTTTTACCGGATTTGAATTAAAATCTTTAGCCAGTCGCGAATTTCCTACTGTTGAAACATTAAAAGCGGCGAAAAGATTTACTCGAATGGCATTGAAGCCCTATTTAGGCGGAAAACCATTAAAAAGTAGAGAACTTTTTAGACAATTTGCCATTAAAAAACCCCCAAAGAAAAGAGCATTGATGGCACAACAGTAATATTGTCTTTTTCTTCTCTATGGAATGTGTAAACTAAGGTAATGCAACGTTATTTTTCAGGAGAAGAGCATGTCTGATATTCTACTTGGCGTTAATATTGACCATATCGCCACCCTTCGTAATGCCAGAGGCACAACGTATCCCGATCCTGTTCAAGCGGCTTTTATTGCAGAACAAGCCGGCGCTGATGGTATTACTATCCATTTACGTGAAGATAGACGCCACATCACTGATCGCGATTTAATGCTGATAAGCCAAACGGTTCAGACAAGATTAAATCTGGAAATGGCGGTCACCGAAGAGATGATCGAAATTGCTTGTCAAACACAGCCTGATTTTTGCTGTTTAGTACCTGAAAAACGCCAAGAAGTGACAACAGAAGGTGGTTTAGACGTTGTTGGCAATGAAGCAAAAGTTGCTGATGCAATTAAACGCTTATCTTTAGCGGGTATCAAAGTTTCTCTGTTTATTGATCCTGACCATGAACAAATTAACGCAGCCGACCGTGTTGGTGCGCCTTTTATTGAGATCCACACTGGCGCTTATGCTGATGCAGAAGATGAAATGGCTCAAGAAAAAGAGTTTGTCCGTATTCGTGATGCAGTGACTTATGCCGCATCTAAAGGCTTAAAAGTGAATGCAGGGCATGGTTTGCATTATCACAACGTGCAACGTATTGCCGCATTACCTGAACTTTATGAACTGAATATTGGCCATGCAATTATTGGTAGAGCTGTATTTAGTGGATTAGCACCTGCGGTTGAAGAAATGAAACGCTTAATGCGAGAAGCGCGTCGCTAATGGCTATTGTTGGCTTAGGTATGGATATCGTCGAGATATCACGTATCGAAGATATTATAGGGCGTTCTGGTGAACGCCTTGCTCGTCGCATTCTTACTGATACAGAATGGGAAATCTATCAATCCCATAAACAGCCAATACGCTTTTTAGCTAAGCGGTTTGCAGTAAAAGAGGCTGCGGCAAAAGCATTAGGAACAGGTATCCGTTTAGGATTGGCTTTTAATCATTTTGAAGTACGTAATGATGAGTTAGGTAAACCTACACTGCATTTTTTAGCGGTTGCAAAAGAGATGGCAGAGAAAGCGGGGATAAACTCTATTCACGTAACACTTGCTGATGAACAGCGTTATGCTTGTGCGACAGTTATTTTAGAAAAATAGCTCTCTTAGATTTATCACCCACAAAATCATTGATTAAGGTTTAGATCTTATCTGCGTGGTAGATCAACACAAATTTTTCCCATAATTCATCTTGAGATTCAGTATGAGTGGGATCAATGATGATCGTGTTGGTAATCGGACACACCGATTGGCAAGTAGGTTTATCGTAATGTCCTACGCATTCAGTGCAAAGATCAGGATTAATTTCATAAATATCATCCCCCATTGAAATCGCATCATTTGGGCACTCTGGTTCACACATATCACAATTGATGCATTTCTTCGTAATTAGTAAAGCCATATCAGTCACTTAATATATAAATTATTAAATTTCAGTAACTTATATCTTGCACTTATATGTTACCATCTATCAGTTTTATGTAGCTATATCCGATAAAATAGCGTTTTATCATTCAAATGGGGATATCGCCCAAATCTTCTTGCTTGATGAGAGATAAGCAAGGGAGGGTAAGATTACCATTTATATGACATTTCCTAAAGTAACATCACTCAAATGACTTATCAGATTATATAAATAAAATATTAAGCACGAGCCAATGAGGAGAAATGAAAACCAGTAGCATTAATGACATGGCGTAGTGTCTTTAATGTAGGGTTACCTGTTGGTGATAGGGTTCGGTAAAGTGTTTCACGTGAAACACCGGCTTTTTTTGCAATAGTTGCCATACCTCCACGGGCTTCTACGACATGGCGTAATGCCATAAGAAAAGCTTCTTGCCCACCATCTTCATCTATATCAAGGAAGGCTTGATGTAAATAAGCTTTAGCAAAATCAGGGTCTTCACGTAAAATTTCAACCATTGCATCATCATGCAAACGAGAATTGGGCATAATCTACCTCTTTAAATAATCTTTTAGACATAGGATAGCTTTATTAATATCAGTATCCTGAGTTCGCTTATCTCCAGCTAGAAGTAGCAATATAATTTCGCCATCGATTAAACTATAGTAAACCCGATATCCAGCACCTTGATCAATTCGTAATTCCCAAACACTATCACGGCAAGGTTTATGATCACCAAAATGCGCACTTGCCATTCTATTTACTCTTGATGCAATTTTTGCTTTAGCAACAGGATCGCGTATTTTTTTGAAATAGTCAGCATATAAGTCTTTGCCATCTATTGTTAAGTAATGTTTGATCGTTTTCATTAGCAAAATGTAGCTTAAAAGCTACGTATCAACAACTATTTTTGTAGCTTATAAGCTACTATAACTTATCAGCAATATATATAAAAAGCAAAAATCTTAGGTAGAAGCGAGTAAATATTAATGATAAAGAGTATGTTTTGTGGTATTCCGCACACCTAATACCCTGTTATTGATGTTAAATAACGCAATAACATAAGGGGTATTCTATGCCAACGCTGTTTAATATGTGGACATTTGCACTTTTATCTTTGGGTTTAGTGCTAACACCCGGTCCTAATATGATTTACTTAATTTCACGCTCAATCTCACAAGGGAAAAAAGCAGGGTTTATCTCGCTAATCGGTGTGGCTGTTGGCTATATTTTTTATATGTTATTAGCTGCATTTGGTATTACGGCCATTTTTATGGCTGTACCTTATGCTTATGATACGCTGAAGATTTGTGGTGCGATTTATCTTCTTTATATAGCTTGGCAATCTATTAAGCCCGGTGGGCGTTCTATCTTTCATCCCAAAAAATTACTTTCAGGTAATACAACAAAACTCTTTGTGATGGGGTTTGTTACCAATCTATTGAATCCTAAGATTGCATTGATGTATTTATCACTGTTACCTCAATTTATCAGTATTCAAAATGGTAGTGTTTTAAACCAATCATTAGTGTTAGGCAGTATTCAAATCGTTATTAGCATCGCAGTAAATGCATTGATTGTTATTGCAGCAGGTTCTATTGCGGGATTCTTTATGCAAAGACCTCGTTGGGCATTAATTCAACGTTGGTTTATGGCGACTATTTTAGGGGCTTTAGCCATTAAATTAGCCACAGAAGCGCGCGTAAACTAAAGTTGCATCTTGCTATCTTTGTCATAAACAATTCAAGGCAATCTCTTTAGTTATCAATAGAAAACAGGGTACAATAGCCCGCTATATGATAATGAAGAGATATCCTTGTGAATAAAGTTAAAGATGATATTTATTGGATGCATAAAGCGATTGAGCAAGCGCAAAAAGCACAAGAAATCGGTGAAATACCGGTGGGTGCAGTATTAGTCGTTGATAATAAAATCATTGCTAAAGGATGGAATCATTCAATTATTGATAACGACCCCACTGCACATGCAGAGATTATGGCATTACGCAAAGGGGGAAAGCATTTACAAAATTATCGCCTACTCGATGCAACGCTTTATATTACCCTCGAACCTTGTGTGATGTGTGCTGGAGCAATTGTGCATAGTCGGGTAAAACGCGTGGTTTATGGTGCTTCAGATTTAAAAACAGGTGCGGCTGGTTCATTTATTGATATCTTACAGCATCCAGGAATGAACCATAAAGTTGAGATAACATCGGGTGTATTAGGTGAAGAGTGTTCACAGCTTTTAAGCCAATTCTTTAAAATGAGAAGAGCTGAAAAGAAACAGCTTAAAAAGCAAAAAAACAGTTCAGTTATAATCAATACTGAACCAGCAATAAAAGAATAATATCTGTTTACTGATAATTAAGGGTATACGTTGCTTGTGCTTGGAAAGGACCCGTTAGCAATGTTTGATTTTTCAGCGCAGAAGGTGATGCCTCAACATACGTCACAAAATTAAACTGAATACGCTTATCATTAAGAAGTCGAGTAGAGCTAGGATTTTTTAATTGAATAACATTGCGTTGAGCATCTGTAAATACAATCCCGATGCTTTTAGGATCTTCAGATCCTGTGCCGACAACAGCAAGGTGGTTAGGCATTGTAGGGTGCTCTTTCCCATCTAACGTAATTGTGACGCTTTTATAAATATCCTGACTGCAATTTTCTAAACTAATACTAAAAGCAACAGATTCACTTTTTTGAAAAGTATAGAGATCTTTTGCTGATATCTGCTTGAAATCAATTACTTTATTTTCATCACCAGCAACAATGGTGCAACCATGTGCAACCACCACACCTTTAAACTCCATATCACCCCCAATAAGCTCTGTCACAGCAAAGGCTGAAGGTGAAAGTAATAATAAAAGAGAAATAGCAGATTTTGTTATTGGGTTTTTCATTACATAAACTCCGCAACTAATGTGGCATGTGCTGAGAATTCACCTTCTGTAATTTTGCTACCTGTTTTTGCAATGGGGGCTGCTGTGACTTCCCAGCTACCTTTAAAATTATTCAGTTTCCCGACAGAAAAATATTGATTAGGTGGCACAATCGTTCCTGATTTGTCTCTTAAAACAATACCTAAATTTGTTCTATCTACAGGTCCTGTTGTACCAAGGTAATTAGGGTTAAAACTAGCGACACCTGAGCTACCCGTTTGAATTTTAAACATAATTTTACTGTTAGGATTAGTAAAACTACCGCCTTCACACTTGATTGGGATATTACGTGTGATCTTGTAGTTTTGACCATTTAAATAGTCAGAAGTATTACCGACATTGCCAAAATCAAAGGTAATAGGAGAGCCGTTATTAAATGTACATCTATCTTCAGTGGTTAATATTCCTGAACTAATCACTAATTTTGAAATTGGCTCTGGACCATATTCTTGATATAAGCCATTACCTACGCGAGCATACATTTGAGCGACAGCTTGCCCTGTTAATGAAACCCCATTAATAATCGGTTTTTTCAAGCGAAAGACTAATACACCACTACTTCCTGACGACATATTGGGTTTTGGTGATTCAGGGATACGGCAACCTTGTTGTCCATTTCGATTGTTCGGTTTTTCAATAAAAGGAACAGTAGGAAGTGATTCAGGACCCCAAATAGAAAACTTGATCTGAACATCGACGTACTCATTAAGTTCATAGTAATTATTACCTAAATAGCGTAGGTCAGAATTTGCCATATAATAAGTGCGTGAATTTGAAACCAAGGGATCTTTAGGGCAATAAACGGTTGCTAAGTATCTATCGGGCAAAGAAAAGTTTACTGTGGCCGTTTCGCCCGGTCGGTTATTAGGAAATGTCGCGTTATCTAATGCAACCCTAAAGATATTAGGACCGCCGACAGTACGAACTTCACCATGAATATAAGCAGAAGCAACAATTGGAGTACATAACATTGCGCCAGTAAAAAGTAATTTTAGCGTATTGAAATAAAAATTTGCTGTTGTTAATTTCATTTTATTCCTACCGGCGTTAAGTGAATTAATATTTCGGTTGTTGTTCTTTTGGTGCTGCTTTACAGCTATTTTGTTGGCAAACAAATTTTAATTCTGGATGCCCACCGTAATCATTTACATACATCATGTAAAATTGATTGACGTTACTGGTTTTAACTGGGATTTCCAGTGATGATTTAGGCGCAACCATTAAACCAGGGAAGGTGGTTAACTTATCACTATCTTCACCATTCAATTTATTAGAAAGCCCAATAATGGTGATGTAGTAAGGTGTTGGGTTTTCGGCAATAAATTGATTACCTTGTTTTTTAAACACTAATTGGTCTTGCCAAATCATGCCCGGTTTTTCAGGAATAATAGCAGTTGGGCGATAGAATAATTTAATGCGAGACTGCATTGCCATTTGCAACACGTTAGCTTGTTTGGGTGCTGGTGGAATTTCACGCACATTTAAATAAAATAGTGATTCTCTATCTTGTGGTAAAAGACCAATTTCTGCTGTTTTGGTAATTCTGACAACGCCTTTTTGGTCACCATCAAGACGTTGTAAAGGTGGCAACGCGACTAAAGGAGAAGTGATTTTTTGCCCGTGTTCATTTTCAACCCACGATTGAGCTAAGAAAGGAATATCAGGGCTAGTATTTTTTAGGTTTACGCTAGCTGAGTTTTCGTTGCCCATTAATACAATACGAGTTCTATCTAATGACACGCCAGCTTGAGTTGTACTCACTATGCTGAGTGCAATTAAGGAGCCACAAAAAAGCGTTTTGAGTGTGTTGAATGAGTTCATACAATTATCTCTAGTAATTCATTTTATTCATTAAAATCCCTGACATAATAACAATTCATGTTTTAGTGGATCGTTAATTGCCGCAGGAATTGTAATCGTACATTGGGTTTTACCACCCCAGATCACGTTTAATGATTCATTAAGGTTAACACCGGCGATATAAACTAAACCATCTTCCATCACCATTCCCATATTTTCACCATTTTTATTGGTGATTTCGGCACCAAATGGCGGGTGTTTTTGATCGACGGTTTGTAAGATAGCCATCAGGCGCTCACCTTGGCGAACAGGGAATTTATAGTAGCCAATCGCACCTTCAGTTAATGTGGCAGAAGTAATGGCTTTATGTGTTTCAATATCTGAATTCATTTTATCAACATCAATGCGAGCATCAACATTGTTATAACTAGTTAAGTCAGTTAATACCCCAATACCAAATAGGTTTGTTGTTGTGCTTTGATTATTAAAGGGCACGCCTGCCACTCCATCAGTATCAACCATCATGCGAGCAGTACTTGATGTCATGCTACTGCTATGTAATGCCGCACCATGACGTGTTGCCGTAAATCCACCTTTAACTGTTGCACCTAGTGCCACATAATTATCTTGTTGATAGCTTGCATTGGCGTTAATTTCTGCATATTGCGAACGGTGTTGATAATAACCATCAGTATTAGCTTTATTGTCAGAGCTTAAACCTGCACGGACACGCCATAGATTATTATAATTGCTATTATCAGAATAAGAGGCCATTTGGTTCACTTTTCCGTTACTGTCTTGCAAGCTATAACCAATGCTTTTGCCACTTCCTAATGGAATTGAAATATTGAAAGAAATACTGTCATCGGTATTTCCTTTATGCTGAGTACGGAATGCAGATAAGTTAGTATTAATTTGCTCTATACCCATAATAGAGAAATTACGGCTTACCGTAACACCATATTGTTCTTGTGTATTTTTATCCCAATAGTTTTGGTGTCGATAAGAGAGATAAAGTGTTGTCGATTTTTCAATATCATCGGCCCAAAAAGTTTTGTTACCTGTAATGGTATACATCTCTTTTTCATAACCATTGTTATTAATGTCGTTGTAACGCTCATCTATATATTGAGAGAAAGATCGGAAAGTTTTCTCTGAAAAACGGTAACCCGCAAAAGTAATCGTACTATGGTATTCATCAAATGTTTTTGCATAGTTTAGTTTGAACGACATACCGTTGATATTTTCATTATCATAGGTTTTGCTATAAGACTGAGTAATATCACCTGAAAGCGTACCTAAACGTCCCATATCATGACCTAAACCTAATGACCACGCATTGTAATCTTTAGCAGTCAACAAAGCCCCACCATATAGCGACCATGTGTTATTCATACCCCATGAAAAATCGCCTTGATAAAAAACAGGGCCTTGCATTTTATGGTTGTTGAGTGATGGCTGACCCATTGATGTGTTATAACGCACGGAGCCTGGGCGAGTCATATAAGGTAGATTGGCTGTTTGTACTTGAAATTCGTTTACTTTACCGTTTTGCTCTTCGACTCTGACATTTAATTGACCTTGTACTGTGTCTTGTAAATGTTTAATAACAAAAGGACCAGCCGGTACCGTGGTTTCATAAATTAAGCGACCGTTTTGCGTTACAGTCACTTTAGCATTAGTGTTTGCGATGCCATGAATTTCAGGTGCATAACCTTGCAAAGAAGGAGGCAACATTCTTTCATCACTTTGTATATTGGCACCTGTAAAACGAAAACTATCAAAAACTTGAGAGTTTAAATAAGTTTCACCAAGTGTTAATTTTGCTGCTTGGTTAGGTAAGGGTTTATATGCGTAAATCTGATTCCAATCAAAGCTATTATTTGATGAATATTCAGATGAATAGTTTCCTTGATATTCAGCACGTAGTCGCCATTCACCAAGATTAATTCCAGCTTGCCCATATCCTGTCAATGAGTTGTTATTACTGCCTTTATTCGGACGAGTCGATATACCCGTTAAGGTATAGTCAACTAATAACCCAGATACACCTGGGTCCCACAATTCAGGTGGTGTCCAATCGGTATCTTCATATTTCATTAATGAACGAGGCATAACAATATCGAGAATACCACCATCATTTTTGATAGAGATACCTGGTAATTGACTAATATCGAAACAATCAGGCGAGATTTCTTCGATAAATTTTTGATTTTCTTCGTTAACTGTTAACTTTTTTAGAAGAGTAGGGTCAATACAAGCGATGGAGTAATTGGGCTTCACTTCAACATAATTAATGTTTTGGCGAGGGAAGTCACGACCATTTATACGGATATCTAAGTAGTACATACCCGGAATAATGTAATTAGAGGTTGCAAAACGAGATAAATCGACATTATCTCTGTCTTCGGCATCTAGCATATGAATGTTAAATTCCACAGAATCATCAAGCTCGGCTTGAGCGAAAAACGCTAAGCACAATAGCAAAATGGCACAAATGTTTTTCCATATTGTGCTGTGAAAAAAAGAAATTAACATGAATAAACGCCTAATTATTAATAAAATAAAAAGTAATTAAATAATGAATATTTATTTCATTACTTTTTATTCTATTTTATTAAATTGAAGTGTTTTATAGAATTTAACGCAGAGGAAGTCCCCTGCGTTAATGCAGTAATTAATTTATTATTTAATTAATTTAAATAAATAAAACGATTACTGATAATCAACTTGGAAGTTGATAACGGCTTGGAATTCACCTGGAGTTACAGTTGCATCTGCTGATTCAGCTTGAACGTAAGCAACAAATGGGATCTTAGAAACACCATTAACTAATTGTACTGGTGTTGTTGCTGTATTCCATTTTACTGATTTGCTGCCAGCATCCATTAAGCCGATACCCGCGCCAGAAGCGGAGCCAGATACGAAAGATGCTAAGTCTTTATTTGTTGCATTAACAACGCTTGGTGTATAGCTAACAGTTGCTGTTTTTGCTACGGTAGTATCACAGTCTTGTAATTCGATATCTTTTTTAACGTTACCTGCTTTCTGCATATTTGCTAATGCAGAAGTTGGAATTTCACTGAAATCAACAATAACAGGACTTGAAGAAGCTGCTAATCCACAAGCTGAATTAACAATTTCACCTTTTAATTGAATTTCGCCTTTAGTTGCACCAATTTTTGGAGCAGAAGTTTCAGCAGTTGCAACAGAATTAATACCAAATACTAAAGCAGCAGCTAAAGCAATTTTACTCAGTTTCATTATAGATAATCCCTTGAAGATCGTGCGTATTATTATTTATAGAAAAATAATATTGATGTCGGAATATAAAAATTGATTTGCATTATATTTCGAGTTGTTTCGAATAATGTCTGGTTTATATGATATCAATAAAGGCGTTCTATTTGATATAACGTTTTGTTGATTTCCTCAATTTTCACATTTAATCTTGCCTATTCCATATTAATAGAGTTTTATATAGATTTATTCTTTTTATTACTCAATTTATGGGTGAAAAAGTTTATCAGGCAGATAAATTTAATAGACAATATAATTAACATTGTTTTAACTTTACAAAAAGTAATGTTATTAACATTAGGTTAGAAAAATTAATAAAATCAATTATAGATTATCATAATATATGTAATTCAATAAGTTAGATGTTAACAATGACGTAGTTAGGTTAATTTATATCACAAAATAAGTTTCTCAAAAAATAACAATCATAAAACGAATAATAACCAATGAGATAATTCCTACGTACTTAAGTTAATATTTTCTTATATTTTACCTATTCTGATAGTCCTAAAATGACTAATTAGATTACTTTAAGTACAGTTTACTCACTAGCTGAGTTTTTTGGCTAATAAGTGTTACATTTTTTAACACATGAATTTTCCCTATTTTAGGTAAAAAATGGCATGATCAAATGTAACAATTTTTAATATTAAGAAAACATTAAGTTGGGGGTTGCTTTAATGGTTGGAGTGATTTTTGAATGGCAGAAATGAAATAAATAAGCCTCTATAAAAGAGGCTATGTTGTTTAATATGCTGTTTTAATTGCAAAAATTATTGATAAGCCATATCTTGAGTCAATGATAATGATGAACTTTCTTGCTCTTCATCGTTATCAGTCTCTTTATCTTTAGATAATATTTTATTTTTGCTCTCTTTGGCTTGAAGGTAACCGACAAGGCTAAGTTGATATCGTCGAATATTTTCAACATAGCGATAAGCCTCATGCCCTCTAGCATAGCCATAAGGCAGGTCTGCATAATATTTCTTTTGGCTAAGTAGAGGTAATCTTGATTTTACATCTAGCCAACTATCAGGATCGGCATTTTGTTGCTCAGTAAGCCTTCTGGCATCAAGCATATGACCAAATCCCATATTATATGCGGCTAATGCAAACCAAATTCTTTCGTCTTCTGGAATAGAATCCGGCAAGCGCGAAAGGAGATGCTTAAGATATTGTGCTCCCCCTCGAACACTCTCTTCGGGATCAAGCCTGTCAGTAACGCCCATACTCGATGCAGTAGGGCGAGTTAACATCATCAATCCTCTAACTCCAGTTGGTGATGTCGCATGAGGGTCCCAGTGTGATTCTTGCCATGCCATAGCAGCCAATAACCGCCAATCGAAAGTATCTGCATACTTTTCAAAAAGAGGCTGATAGTTTGGCAAAATAGAATCTATTGCCGTAATAAAAGAGATAGTATCGAAGTAATCAAATGTACCGACATGACCAAAATACTTTTCTTCAAGTCTTGCTAACACATCTTCTTGAGATAATTGATTAAAGTAATCGAGCATCGCGGCATATAAGCTATTATCTTCACCATCTGGCAGATACCACGTTAGTGGACGGCTTTCTGTGACTTCAAACCCTACGGCAACATTAGGATGAATGCGTTGTTGTACTGCAACACTGATAGAATCTGCTAACACATAGGTTATTTTGCCTTCAGATAATGCTTCTAGCAGCTGTGAGGTTGTCTGATTATCTGATTCTTCCCATTCAAGCTCAGGATATTGCGTCTCTTTTAATGTTCGCAATAAACTTGCATGAGCAGAGCCAGCAGTAACAACAAGACGCCCATCTAACGTATCAAAGCTACGTGGTCTTAATGTCCCTTTACGGTAAATAAGCTGTTGAGAAACTGAAAAGTAAGCAGGGCCACTGCGTGTCGTATCTAATCTCTCTTTATTATAAAGTAATCCGGCGGCGATAAAATCAGCTCTATTATTCTCCAGATCATCAAACATTTGGTTGATATTTGTCCGCATATTAACGACAAGTTTCACGCCTAGGTAATCAGCAAAGCGTTTCACTAATTCATAATCGAAACCTACGGGGTCCTTTTTATCGTTCATCGTTATCAATGGTGAAGGTATCGTACTAATTCTTAACTCACCACGAGATAAAATCTTATTTATCTGCGCTTTTTGCCTATCTGGCCATGTAATATTCAACGCGATAATAGCCGCTGAAAAGAGCGCTATGATAACGATAACGAAATAGTTTATCCTTATATTATTCAATAGGTTGGTTCTCGTTAACGTTGTTTATTGTTGTGTGTAAAATCGTCATTTTAACATGGATAAATTTCCAGTAATCGAGCATTTTGCTTAACATATTGGCAAGACGCAACTTGATTACACCAATTAATCATTAAAACACGCTAAGTTAAATGCCGTTATTTTGTTCACGCAAACGGTTTCGTCTGAGCGGTTATTCTATTATACTAGGCGCGTTTCCCCTGAATGATTGGTCAGGTTAGCTGCTAAAAGAGAGAACTCAATACTATGGAAATCCTGCGTGGCTCCCCCGCTTTATCCGCGTTTCGTATTAATAAATTACTCACTCTATGTCAGGAAAATGATCTTCCTGTACAAGGTATATACGCGGAATTTGTTCATTTCGCGAAAGTGGAAGGGCAGTTATCTGAAGATGATCAAATTAAATTACGCCAACTACTGCATTATGGACCTTCATTAACAGAACATGAGCCTGTTGGGGAAATGCGAGTTGTTACACCTCGTCCAGGAACAATTTCACCTTGGTCTTCTAAAGCGACAGATATTGCACATAACTGTGGTTTAGCCAAGGTTGTCCGAATTGAACGTGGTATCGCCTACTTTATTGAATGCGGTACGATGACAGACAATCAGTGGCAACAACTTTATGGTTTTATTCATGACCGAATGATGGAAACCATCTTCTTAAATTATCAAGATGTAAATGCACTTTTTGCCGAACAAACTCCAGCACCATTAAAAACGATTGATGTCCTTGCAAAAGGTAAAGATGCACTAGTAAAAGCGAATATCGAAATGGGATTAGCGCTGGCAGACGATGAAGTTGATTACTTAGTCGATGCTTTTAACCGCTTACAGCGTAATCCGACAGATGTAGAGCTTTATATGTTTGCACAAGCTAACTCTGAACACTGTCGCCACAAAATATTTAATGCGGATTGGATAATTGATGGTAAAGCTCAAGATAAATCATTATTTAAAATGATTAAAAATACGTTTGAGCAAACTCCTGATTATGTCATGTCAGCTTATAAAGATAATGCGGCAGTAATGGAAGGCTCTGTGGCGGGACGTTTTTATCCTGATACAGACAAAGGGCATTATCACTACCATCAAGAGCCTGTACATATCTTGATGAAAGTAGAAACACATAACCACCCAACAGCTATTTCACCTTGGCCGGGCGCAGCAACAGGTTCAGGCGGTGAAATTCGAGATGAAGGTGCTACTGGGCGTGGTGCAAAACCTAAAGCGGGTCTAGTTGGATTTTCGGTTTCTAACTTACGTATTCCCGGATTTGAACAGCCTTGGGAAGAAGATTTTGGTAAACCAGAGCGTATTGTTAATGCATTAGACATCATGACGGAAGGTCCATTAGGTGGTGCGGCATTTAATAATGAATTCGGTCGTCCGGCATTATTAGGTTATTTCAGAACCTATGAAGAACAAGTCAATAGCCACAATGGTGTTGAAATTCGCGGTTACCATAAACCAATTATGTTAGCTGGGGGGATCGGTAATATTCGTGAAGATCACGTACAAAAAGGTGAAATCACGGTTGGCGCTAAGTTAATTGTACTTGGTGGACCCTCTATGAACATCGGTCTTGGTGGTGGCGCTGCTTCTTCTATGACATCAGGTCAATCAGATGCCGATTTAGATTTCGCTTCTGTTCAGCGTGATAACCCAGAAATGGAACGTCGTTGCCAAGAAGTTATCGATCGTTGTTGGCAATTAGGTGACGATAACCCAATCTTATTTATTCATGATGTTGGTGCTGGTGGTCTTTCTAATGCAATGCCTGAGTTAGTCAATGATGGCGGTCGTGGTGGTCGTTTTGAATTACGTGATGTTCTTAATGATGAACCGGGTATGAGCCCACTTGAGATCTGGTGTAATGAATCTCAAGAGCGTTATGTATTGGCGGTATCACCTGAAAAAATGCCTCTCTTTGATGCGTTATGCCAGCGTGAAAGAGCACCTTATGCTGTGATCGGTGAAGCAACGCAAGAGCGTGAATTAGTCCTTAATGATACACATTTTGATAATAAACCGATTGATATGCCATTAGACATATTATTAGGTAAAGCACCTAAAATGTTGCGTGATGTAAAATCACTTAAAACAGAAGGTGAGTATCTCTCTCGTAAAGATATCGATTTAAAAGATGCGGTTTATCGTGTTCTTCATTTACCTGCTGTTGCTGAAAAAACCTTCTTAATTACCATTGGTGACCGTACGGTAACAGGTATGGTTGCGCGTGATCAAATGGTTGGACCTTGGCAAATTCCAGTTGCCAATTGCGCCGTTACCACAGCAACATTAGATAGTTATTATGGCGAAGCGATGTCTATTGGTGAACGAGCACCTATCGCACTGTTAGATTTTGCTGCATCTGCACGTATGGCTGTCGGCGAAGCGCTAACAAATATGGCAGGTTGCGATGTAGAAGCGCTTAATCGTATTAAGCTTTCAGCTAACTGGATGTCAGCAGCAGGTCATCCTGGTGAAGATGCCGGCTTATATGACGCAGTGAAAGCTATTGGTGAAGAGTTATGCCCAGAGCTAGGTATTACTATTCCTGTGGGCAAAGATTCGATGTCAATGAAAACGCGTTGGCAAGATAAAGATGGGAAAACCAAAGAGGTGACGTCACCACTCTCTTTAGTTATTACGGCATTCTCTCGTGTTGAAGATGTGCGTAAAACAGTGACACCTGAATTATCAACACAAGCAGGAAATCGCTTGTATTTGATTGATTTAGGAAATGGTCATAATGCACTAGGCGCGACGGCACTAGCACAAGTTTATCGTCAATTAGGTCAAAAAGCGGCAGATCTTCGTGATGTTGAGCAATTAAAACAGTTCTTTAATGTGATGCAACAATTGGTCAATGATGGCAAATTGTTGGCTTATCACGATCGCTCCGATGGTGGATTATTTGTCACTCTTGCAGAAATGGCATTTACGGGTCATTGTGGATTACATGTTGATATCAGTGCTTATGATGAAGATATTTTAGCCGGGCTATTTAATGAAGAACTTGGTGGTGTGATCCAAATTCGTGCGGAACATCAAGAGGCTGTCGAAGCACTGTTTGCCGAATATGGTTTATCGGATTGTTTACACTATTTAGGTCAAGCAACAGAAAATGACGCCATTATTATCCAAAGTCGTGAAACTGAGGTTTACAATGAAAAACGCAGTACACTGCGTCTTTGGTGGGCTGAAACAACATGGCAAATGCAACGCTTGCGTGATAATCCAGAGTGTGCGGATGAAGAACATCAAGCCAAACAAGATCTCAACGATCCAGGGTTAAATGTGAAGTTAACCTTTGATCCAAATGAAGATATTGCTGCACCTTATATTGCAACAGGGAGCCGCCCTCGTATTGCGGTATTAAGAGAGCAGGGTGTTAACTCTCATGTTGAAATGGCGGCAGCTTTTGACAGAGCGGGTTTTGACGCTATCGATGTTCATATGAGCGACTTACATTCATCACGACGTTCACTCAGTGATTTTGATGTGCTGGTGGCTTGCGGTGGATTCTCTTACGGTGACGTATTAGGTGCGGGGGAAGGTTGGGCGAAATCTATTTTATTTAATTCTCGCTTACGCGATGAATTTGCTCAATTCTTTGAACGCCAAGATACCTTATCTCTCGGGGTCTGTAATGGTTGCCAAATGATGTCTACATTATCAGAACTTATTCCGGGTGCAGATTTATGGCCTCGTTTTGTTCGCAACCGTTCTGAGCGTTTTGAAGCGCGCTTTAGTTTAGTGAAAGTGACTGAAAGCCCCTCATTATTGCTACAGGGTATGGTGGGTTCACAAATGCCTATTGCCGTTTCTCATGGTGAAGGTTTTGCTGAATTCCGTAATGCTGAGCAACTAGCACAACTAGAAGCTCAAAATTTAGTGGGATTACGTTTTGTGGATCACTACGGCAACCCTACAGAACAATATCCATTAAATCCTAATGGCTCTGTAAAAGGGATCACGGCTGTTACCACAAAAGATGGGCGCTCAACCATTATGATGCCTCATCCAGAACGCGTGTTTAGAACAGTCAGTAATTCTTGGCATCCAGATAATTGGGGTGAAGACAGCCCTTGGATGCGTTTATTCCGCAATGCAAGAAAACAATTTGATTAATCAAATGTAATATTGTCTTAGAGATAAATACATAAAGCCTCTACATTGTTAGAGGCTTTATTATATTGATAATAAAGGAATTATTTCTTGTTGTGTAAAAACAGCGACACTTATCATTTTGTTTGTCTCTTTTTAGCGACACTTAATTCATTGAAATATAAATAATTATTAAATTTAGGGTAACTCTGTCTGGATATGGAGACAGCTTGGTTGTTTTATAACTAGATAAAAAAGAGTGATAAATAAAATATTAGAGGGGTGTTTTTATTTTTTGTTTATTTTCAGTGTGTTAAATAAAAAATTTAAAAGTTGGCACGCCTTGTGCATTATATAAATCAGTTGCTCATTCAACTTTTTATGTCGGTCCACAATATGGGTGGGAACATACCACATAAGCCAGGAATGACGCCAGAGTAAGGTGCCTACCGTCCAACATCACGATACTCGTCTTCGGACCTTATCAAACACAGGGCGACACGTTGAGTGAGGCACCACCTTCATTCTCTTTTAGAGAAAAAAGAGATGAAATATTGACGAGCGGAATATCTCAATAAGATATTCCGCTCTCCCACTTCTAGAGCCTGTCGCATTTCCTCGTTTGTGTTTGTTCTCTTACCTGATTTTCCCAATGTCGGACTTTTTTCTTGTTATCAAGTCATGTAGCATCGCATTACTCTAATAGGTGTTGAGATGATTTCATTGAAAAAGTGGCGTATTTTCCCTCGTTCTTTAAGACAGCTCGTGATAATGGCATTTTGGATGGTGCTATTACCTTTACTTGTACTTGCTTATCAGGCTTATCAAAGCCTTGATCAACTAAGTAATCAGGCGGCTATTACTAATAAAAATGCACTTGCAGATACTGAACGCAGTGAAGTGATGCGAAATCTAGCCATTGAAATGGAAGGGAATTATCGTCGATATTGTGTTTTAAGAGATAAAACCGATGATGATATGTATCAGCAACGCTACCAGCAATACACCAAACTCTTCTCAACATTACAGCAAACCATTATTCCTCTTTCGGCATCGAAAGAAGCCGATGTACTTAATACTTCACTTGAAAAACTAAAATTGATCCAATGCGAAAGCAGCGAACCTACAAAAGAGATGCAACAAGCTTTAGAGCAGTTCTCTTATGCCAATAATCGTATTGTGGTATTAACCAAAGAGATTATTTTTAGCCGTGGTGAACAACTTCAAATGGCAATCGCTGAGAAGGGGCGCTATTTCGGTTGGCAAAGTCTTATCGTTTTTGTTTTCAGCTTGATCCTCATTGCGTTATTTACTCGAATGATTATTGGTCCTGTTAAAGGCATTGAGAAGATGATCAATCGATTAGGTGAAGGTCGAACACTCAGTAATAATTTAGATACTTTTCAAGGACCACGAGAACTACGTTCATTAGCACAACGTATTATTTGGTTAAGTGAGCGTTTAGCATGGCTTGAATCACAACGCCATGAATTTTTGCGTCATATCTCTCATGAGTTAAAAACACCGTTAGCCAGTATGCGAGAAGGTACGGAATTATTAGCTGATGAAGTTGCAGGCCCTTTAACGCTTGATCAAAAAGAAGTCGTTTCAATTCTCGATAATAGCAGTAAGCAGTTACAGCTATTAATTGAACAACTGCTTGATTACAATCGTAAACTTTCTGAAGTTCCTCAACAAATCGAAGAAATTAACTTGACTGATTTAGTAAATGATGTGGTATTAGCCCACAGTTTACCCGCGAGAGCAAAAGATATTAAAACGATAATTTCACTTAATCTAACTACGTGTCGAGCAGAAGCGACATTATTATCACGGGTTATCGACAATCTCTACTCGAATGCGGTGCACTATGGTGCTGAATCAGGTAATATCTGGATCTCTAGTTATCAAGTTGAACAGAAAATAGTTATTGATATAGCCAATAAAGGAACACCTATACCTGAATCTGAACAAAAAATGATTTTTGAACCCTTTTTCCAAGGATCTTTGCTACGCAAAGGGGCTGTAAAAGGAAGTGGTTTAGGTTTAAGTATTGCTCATGACTGTATCAAAAGAATGGAAGGTGAGTTAAGAGTTGTTCCTTCTGACTATGCAGATGTCTGTTTTCGTATTGAATTACCGCTACTTTCTGAGATTAAATAATGCAAATCAGGTCACAAAAACAAGCATCTCCTCATCATGAATATAAAAAAACAAATAAGAAGATGCTTGGTATTGAAGTGTTATCTATGGCCCCTGCATCAACTAGAAAAATCGCATTAAATTGGAAGCAGTGTTTCTTGTTTATTATGCTTCCACTGGTTCTTTCAGGGTGTACACCAAAGTCGCTCACTGAGGCACAAGAGCCAGAGCCAGAAATCCCCGTTGTTAAACAAAAAACGATTGATTATCGTTGGGCTGAATGTAAAACATTAAGCTCCTTTTATGATGAAGGCATCAATAACGCGCTTTATTGGTTACGTGTCATTGAATGTACAAACCGCATAATGACAACAGAAGCACAACGCCAAGCTAGTAGTGTTGTTGTTACTGGTTGGGATGATGCATTTTATAAAAGTATTTTATTAGAACGTGCAGGAATGACGATTGCCGATCGTCGAACACAATTAGTATTATTAGAAAGCTATAAATTACAATTTCCGAGTTCCATGCGAGTTCTACTATCGACATGGATTGAGAACCAAACGCTTATGCTCTCTTTAGCAGAAGAAAAGAATCGTTATCGTCGTCTAACTACAGATACAGATAATAGAATTGATATGCTAAGAAAAGAGAATAATACGCTACAGCATGAGCTGAATATCACCCTGAAAAAGCTTGAAAGCCTGACTCAAATTGAGCGGCAGTTATCGAATAGAAAACAGAGTGGTTCTGTTGATTCGTTATCGCAAAATGAAGATTTAACCGAGAGCGCAACAGCAACATCTACAGAAACAGCGAATACAGAGAAACCTGTTACTGAAAAAACTATTACTGAAAAAACTGTTGCTGAAAAGCCAACGGTTGAAAAAACAACTGAAAAACCCGTTTCGCCGCAATCGATAACAGAAAAGCCAAAGGGCGAGGAAAAACAACCTCCTGCAACAGTGGTTAAACCAGAGCCTTCAAAACCAGAATCTACGAAGCCCGAGACGGTAAAACCAGAACCTGTCAAAACTGATACTGACACGCAAAGCTCAAAACTGACTGAAGCAGGTTCTAAATAAGGAGAATGTGCATGGCTGGCCATAAATCAGCAAATCTTTTACTTGTCGATGACGATCCTGGGTTATTAAAGTTACTTGGTATGCGATTAACAAGTGAAGGTTTTCATATCTTCACCGCTGAAAGTGGACAAGAAGCACTAAAACTTCTCTTAAAAGAAAAAATAGACCTTGTTATTAGCGATCTCCGAATGGATGAAATGGATGGTATGGCGCTGTTTGCTGAAATACAACGCCAGCAGCCGGGCATGCCTGTTATCATTCTTACGGCTCATGGCTCTATTCCTGACGCAGTGGCCGCAACACAGCAAGGTGTATTTAGCTTTTTAACCAAACCCGTTGATAGAGACGCACTTTATAAAGCGATTGATGAAGCACTGGAGCTTGTGACTATTGTTTCAGATGAAGAATGGTCAAAAGATATCGTGACTCGTAGCCCACAAATGCTACGTTTATTAGAACAAGCAAAGTTAGTCGCCCAATCTGATGTCAGTGTACTTATCAATGGTCAAAGTGGTACGGGTAAAGAAGTCCTTGCTCAAGCTATCCATCGCGCAAGCCCTAGAGCGAAAAAACCGTTTATTGCCATTAACTGTGGTGCGTTGCCTGAGCAACTTCTAGAGTCTGAATTATTTGGTCATGCGAAAGGTGCTTTTACAGGCGCGGTGAGTAGCCGTGAAGGTCTATTTCAAGCTGCTGAAGGTGGCACATTATTTTTAGATGAAATTGGCGATATGCCAATGGCATTGCAAGTTAAGTTATTACGTGTTTTACAAGAGCGAAAAGTTCGCCCATTAGGCAGTAATCGCGATATTGATATTGATGTACGAATTCTTTCTGCAACGCATCGTGATTTACCTAAAGCGATGGAGCGTAATGAATTTCGAGAAGATCTGTTCTATCGTTTAAATGTGGTTAACTTACGTATTCCGACATTAAGTGAACGAGCTGAAGATATTCCTATTCTTGCTAATCACTTATTGAGAGAGTCTGCTAAACGCCATAAACCTTTTGTTCGAAGCTTTTCAACCGATGCCATGAAATGCTTAATGACAGCAAGCTGGCCGGGTAATGTGCGTCAATTGGTTAACGTTATTGAGCAATGTGTAGCGTTAACAACTGCACCCGTGATCAGTGAAGCGCTTGTAACACAGGCATTACAAGGTGAAAATACGGCACTGCCCACCTTTGCAGAAGCGAGAGGACATTTTGAAATGACCTATTTGAGAAAACTTTTGCAAATGACAAAAGGCAATGTGACCCAAGCCGCACGTATGGCTGGGCGCAATCGAACTGAGTTTTATAAATTGTTATCTCGTCATGAGCTAGATGCGAATGATTTTAAAGAATAACCTTTTCAGATAACGAATATATTTTTAAACTAACTTTCCTTTTATGCGGAAGATAGCGGAGAGACTAATTTTTATGAGTCGTAAACTAAAACTCACCATGGCTCAACTTAATTGGGTTGTTGGCGATATTGAAGGTAACTGTGAACGCATGTTATCTACCGTTAAAGCACAAGAAGAGACCGATTTGGTTATGTTCTCTGAGTTGGCTTTATGCGGTTACTCTCCTGAAGATCTGCTATTTCGTCCTGATTTCCAACAGCGTTGTGAAACACAACTTACGCGTTTAGAACAAGCAAGTAAAAAAACGGCGATTGTTGTTGGACATCCTTGGTGGCAAAACGGCAAAATTTACAACGCACTTTCATTTTTCTATAAAGGTGAATTACAAGCGCGTTATTTCAAACAACAATTACCTAATTATGGTGTGTTTGATGAAAAGCGTTATTTCCAACAAGGAAATGAACGCTGTGTGGTGCCATTTAAAGGTTATCACCTAGGTTTGTTAATTTGTGAAGATATCTGGATCAATGAGCCTATCGATGCATTAAAACAAGCGGGCGCTGATCTCGTTCTATCGATTAATGCATCACCTTATAACCGTGAAAAACCGCATGTTCGTACACAGCTCATTAAAGAACATTGCCAAAGAACACACCTTCCCGTGATTTATCTTAACCAAATTGGTGGTCAAGATGAGTTGGTATTTGATGGTTGTTCAAAAGTATTTGATGAACGCGGTACTATTACGCATCGTTTAGCTGCATTTGATGAACAAACTACTATCGTTGAATTTGACGAATTGAATATTGTTCCGATGGCAGATCCTGCCCCGGAACTTTCACCTTTAGCGCAAGTTTATCAAGCGTTAGTGCTTGCAACGCGTGATTATGTGATTAAAAACGGCTTTAAAGGGGCAATTCTAGGATTATCTGGTGGTATTGACTCTGGATTAACGGTTGCTATCGCAGCTGATGCCTTAGGCAAAGAGAGTGTTCAAGCTGTTATGATGCCATTTCGTTATACATCAGAAATGAGTATTCATGATGCAAAAGAACAAGCGGATTTATTAGGTGTTGAGTTTGATACGGTTTCTATTGAACCCATGTTTGATGCTTTTATGGCTCAACTTGCGCCTATGTTTAAAGATACTGTTGCAGATACCACAGAAGAAAATCTACAAGCTCGTTGTCGTGCGGTTATTTTGATGGCAATGTCGAATAAACGCCGTCGTTTAGTGTTAACCACAAGCAATAAAAGTGAATCAGCAGTGGGATATTCTACATTGTATGGTGATATGGCGGGTGGTTTTGATGTCTTAAAAGATGTACCTAAAACGTTGGTTTTCGAGCTTTCTAAATATCGTAATACACTTTCACCGGCTATTCCTCAGCGCGTTATTGATAGACCACCATCAGCAGAACTAGCACCGGGGCAAACAGACCAAGATAATTTACCTCCTTATGACATTCTGGATGCTATTCTTGAAGGTTATGTTGAGCAAGATAAATCTGTATCTGATTTAGTTGCAGCAGGATTTGATGAAGCGACAGTCCGTAAAGTGATAAAATTAGTCGATATTAATGAATATAAGCGACGTCAAGCCCCTGTAGGGCCACGTATTACAAGTCGTAATTTTGGTAAAGATCGCAGATACCCAATTACAAGCGGTTTTGGTCGCCACAACTGGTAATAGCAGGATAATACGATGAAAAAAATTGAAGCGATAATTAAGCCGTTTAAATTAGATGATGTAAGAGAAGCGCTCGGAGAAGTGGGTATCACGGGAATGACGGTAACAGAAGTGAAAGGCTTTGGTCGCCAAAAAGGGCATACGGAGCTTTACCGCGGTGCTGAATACATGGTCGATTTTTTACCTAAAGTGAAGATTGAAATTATTGTCTCTGATGAAATTGTTGAAACCTGCGTAGATACAATTATGACAACGGCACAAACAGGTAAAATTGGTGATGGTAAGATTTTTGTCTTTGATGTGAGTCGCGTTATTCGTATTCGTACTGGCGAACAAGATGAAGAGGCTATTTAGTTATTAATTAACTTAAGCCAAATAATTATATTTCTCAGTTTTATTAAAGCCCGATATTTTTTAATCAAAATATCGGGCTTTTTCTTTTTTTTGCGCATAATTAATTTTTTAATGTTTCACCTATAATGCTATTTATATCTTATACAAGTCTATTGATGATTCTAAGCAATTTATTTTACTATTTTTCATAAACTTTAAGGCACAAAATGTTATTCAATAACTTTTAAGGAAAGTTATTATCATCAACATTAAAAAATCATTAAGGTATGGGCAAAATAGTGTTTACTTATTTATTAAAGCGTCTCGCTTTATTTTTATGTGCAGCAGTGTTAATCGCTATCACGACAGGATTTATTTTTCTTGATATTTTGGTTTTTGATAATGGTATTTCTGAAACGTCGGTAACTGAATTAGGCCAAGAAATTATCGTTGCCATGATTTGCTTATTCTTTTTTGTTAAAGCGTGCCAAGGAAGTGAACAACAGGGAGCATTCACGCTTATTATGGGCTTTTTCTTGTGTATTTTAATCCGTGAGTTAGATGGTGTATTTGATCAGATTGCACACGGATCGTGGGTTTGGTTTGCGCTCACAGTAACGTTTATTTGTATTGCTATTGCGATTAGAGAAGGCAAGAAAACGTTAAAAGGCTTAATTCACTTTATTACTCACCCAAGCCATGGAATGTTAGTTGCTGGTCTATTATGCGTTTTACTGTTCTCACGTTTATTTGGTATGGGAATACTGTGGCATAAATTATTGGGCGAGGATTATAACCGAACTGTTAAAAACATGGTGGAAGAGGGCTGTGAATTATTTGGTTATACGCTCTGTTTAATTAGTGTTATTTGGTACGGTTTTTCTGCTAAAGATCATGTTATTCCTGCTGCGATTGAAAAAAAATATCGATCATAAAAAGTAGTGAAATAACCAATAAAAGCGCTGATAAATATAACGTTATCAGCGCTTTTTTTATTCAATTTAAAATTGGACTTTCATGAACGTATTTTTACTGTAAATCTTGTGTAATAACAGCATGAGGACCAAAGCACTCATAATGAAGTTTGTCACTATTAATACCTAATTCAATAAGTTGCTTAGCAACAGATTGCATAAAAGGTAAAGGACCACAAAAATAGAAATGCATATCAGGAATAGCTAACCAATCTTCAACTTGTTTTAATGTCATTAAGCCTTCGAATTGATAATCTTTATTTTGCACGTCTTCAGAACGTGGTGTGCGATACCATATCGCTTGTTGATAGTGTGAAAGTTGAGTGCCGACTTGATTAACTTCATCTTTAAAAGCATGGACTCCACCATGTTCGGCCGCATGTAACCAATTAATATTAGCTTGATGAGCTGAAAGCGTGTGTAACATGGATAGCATTGGTGTTAAGCCCACACCTGCTGAAATTAAGGTTACTGGTGTTGTTGGTGACACATCTAAATAGAAATCGCCCCCTGGTGCGGCGACTTGTAAAGTATCACCTTCTTGAACATGGTCATGAAGAAAATTCGATAAAATGCCTTTATCTTCGCGTTTTACTGCGATGCGATAGGTTTTATTATTTGAAGATTGAGTTAATGAATATTGACGTATTTCTTGGTTTTCAAGATGTTCATCACGGATATAAAGACTTACATATTGCCCTGCTTGATAAGGAGTAACAGCAAGCCCATCTTCAGGCTCTAATTCAAAACTAGTAATTACATCACTTTGTTTTATTTTATGTTTAACTTTAAAGTTCCGTAATCCTCTCCAACCTCCATTTGTTTGTTCTTTTTGTTGATAAATTTGTTCTTCACGATTAATAAAGACATCAGACAATATTTGATAAGCCTCTCCCCAAGCATCTAACACTTCTTGCCCAGGATTAAACATTTCATCAATTGTTGCTAATAAGTTTTCACCGACGATGGGATAGTGTTCAGGAAGAATATTTAAACTGACGTGCTTTTGTGCAATTTTTTCAACGGCAGGCAAAATAGTAGCTAAGTTTTCAATATTCGTTGCATAAGCGCATATTGCATTAAATAAGGCTTCACGTTGTGCACCACTGCTTTGATGGCTCATGGTGAAAATATCTTTTAACTCTGGATGGCGAGAAAACATTCGATCATAAAAATGGGCGGTTAATGCAGGACCTGTTTTAGCAATAAGGGGAATGGTTGATTTAATTGTCGCGATAGTTTGTGCATCTAACATAATTGCTCCTGAAAAATTTTCAGTTTATTGTGAATTTTTATAAATTGCATTTTATATGCAACTTATCTCTTTTTGATTATTTTGTAAATCTCTGTTTTTATTTTTTAACAAAAAATCTCAATTCTTAGAGAATGATGCGGGGTGTTTGCAAAATAAGGCGAGATGCGCCTCAAAAAGAGGAATAAGCACAGGATAAAATGAGGTTGTTAAAAAGTAATAATTTGCTGTTATAGTTGAATGGCAAACGATTGCGTATTTTTTCATTAGGGGCTATCTCAATGAAGAAAAAGAGTTTACACTGTATGCCATTCTTTCTCCCGCATGGGAGTTTGTCTTTAGTGAAGTTAGCTGAGTCAGGAGATGTGAATGTTAAAACGTGAAATGAATATTGCTGATTACGATCCAGAATTATGGAATGCAATGGAAGGTGAAGTGACTCGTCAAGAAGAGCACATCGAACTTATTGCTTCTGAAAACTATACCAGCCCTCGTGTTATGCAGGCGCAGGGATCTCAGCTGACAAATAAATATGCTGAAGGCTATCCGGGTAAACGTTACTACGGTGGTTGTGAGTATGTGGATGTTGTAGAGCAACTGGCTATCGATCGTGCAAAAGCATTATTTGGTGCAGATTACGCTAACGTACAGCCTCACTCAGGCTCTCAAGCGAATGCCGCTGTCTATATGGCATTATTAAAACCCGGTGATACTGTTTTAGGTATGAACCTAGCGCAAGGCGGTCACTTAACTCATGGTTCACCAGTTAACTTTTCGGGTAAACTGTATAACATCGTACCTTATGGTATTGATGAATCAGGTAAAATTGATTACGAAGATATCGCTATTCAGGCTAAAAAACATCAACCAAAAATGATCATCGGTGGTTTCTCTGCTTATTCTGGTCTGGTTGATTGGGCTAAAATGCGCGAAATTGCAGACAGCATTGGTGCATTCTTATTCGTTGATATGGCACACGTAGCAGGTATGGTTGCAGCGGGTGTTTATCCTAACCCAGTTCCTCATGCACATGTTGTTACAACAACAACCCACAAAACTTTAGCGGGTCCACGCGGTGGTCTTATCCTTGCTAAAGGTGGCGATGAAGAGTTTTATAAAAAACTGAACTCTGCTGTATTCCCTGGCTCTCAAGGTGGCCCTTTAATGCATGTTATTGCAGGTAAAGCGGTTGCATTAAAAGAAGCTATGGAGCCAGAATTTAAAGTTTATCAGCAACAAGTTGCGAAAAACTCGAAAGCAATGGTAGAAGTTTTCTTAGATCGCGGTTATAAAGTAGTGTCTGGCGGAACTGAAAACCACCTGTTTTTATTAGATTTAGTTGATAAAAATATTACAGGTAAAGATGCAGATGCTGCACTGGGTCGTGCAAATATCACTGTTAACAAAAACAGCGTACCAAATGATCCACGTAGCCCATTTGTTACTTCTGGTGTTCGTATCGGTTCTCCAGCGATTACACGTCGTGGTTTTAAAGAAGCGGAAGCTCGTGAATTAGCCGGTTGGATGTGTGATGTCCTTGATAATATCAATGATGAAGCGAACATTGAGAAAGTGAAACAAAAAGTCTTGGATATCTGCGCTAAATTTCCAGTTTACGCATAAGTTTGTAACGATATAATAAAACCCGTTGTACAAGCCCGCTTCGAGAACTTGTTCTTGGCGGGTTTTTTTGCATCTTAAAAATGGGGGATTGGATGGTTATTCCATCAACATTGTGGCTTGCCTTAGATTATTTTACTTATTTCTTTTCATACGGCATCTTTTTACCTTTTTGGTCCATATGGCTAAAAGGAGAGGGTGTCGATCCGGCAATGATAGGTCTGTTATTAGGTGTAGGTTTAACTGCACGTTTTGTTGGTAGCCTAATTTTAACGCCTGCGGTAAAAGATCCGTCAAAACTTATCACTGCATTGAGATTATTTGCTTTTCTCTCCTTACTTTTTACGGTTGCATTTATGATGGGTAGCCATTGGGCATGGTTATTCTTCGTGATGACAGGATTTAACGTTTTCTTTTCACCTATGGTGCCTTTAGGGGATTCTCTAGCGGGAACGTGGCAAAAACAGTTTCCTTTTGATTATGGAAAGATTCGCGTTTGGGGTTCTATCGCTTTTATTATTAGCTCATCATTGCTAGGTGTTTTAATTGATGCTTTTGGGCATCCTATTATTCTTTATGGATTGATTGCCAGTACTTTGGCGCTATTTCTGACATCTATGCTCCGCCCTAAAGTTATGCCACAGGGTAAAGTGAAAAAAGTAGAACACAGTAATGTGTCTTTTATGAAACTGATTTCAGAGGGACCCGTTTGGCGCTTTCTGTTATGCGTCTCTTTACTGCAAGGTGCGCACGCAGCTTATTATGGTTTTAGCGCACTTTATTGGGAAAAAGCAGGGTATGACACCGCAACAATCGGCTACCTTTGGTCATTAGGTGTGGTTTCAGAGGTGGTTGTTTTTATGCTTAGCCATCGTTTATTCCGTCGTTGGAGCGCAAGAAATTTACTTTTGCTTTCTGCTTTTGCTGGCTTTTTACGTTGGGGATTAATGGGGAGTTTTACCGCATTACCCGCGCTTATTATTGTTCAAATCTTACATAGTGGTACGTTTACGGTATGCCATTTAGCCGCTATGCGCTTTATTAGTGCGCGTCAAGAGCATGAAATTATTCGCTTGCAAGCCGTTTATTCTGCTTTAGCAATGGGAGGAAGTATTGCGATTATGACGATAGTTTCAGGTTGGCTATATGAGAAACTGCCAAATCAAGAATCATTAATTTTCTGGTTAATGGCGGCATTAACTATTCCTGCGATGTTTATAAGACCTCAAGTTAAACCTCAAAATAGTTAATTTGCTCTGTACTAAAAAGTGCAATAAAAAAGACCATAACATTATCTGTTATGGTCTTTTGCTTTATTCTTTAGTGGAACTTCGTATTTTAATGAAAATTAACGTTTTAACGCATCTGTTAATTCGCTACGAATTTCAGCGAGTAATGCTCTAACAACACGAGGATTACCAGCAACAATATTACCGGTTTGTAGGTAACCGTGGTTACCTGTAAAGTCAGAAACGATAGCACCTGCTTCACGAGCGATTAGTTCGCCACCTAAGAAATCCCAAGGTTTTAAGCCAATCTCAAAGAAACCATCAACACGACCTGCGGCAACATAAGCTAAATCTAATGCTGCTGAACCAGTGCGACGGAAATCTGCACAAGGAACAAACAGTTTACCTAACATGTTCATGTAAGCAGCGGAATGTTGTTTGCTTTTGAATGGGAAACCAGTCGCAAGAACAGCACCGTCTAAATCGCGAGCGTTAGAGCCACGCAGACGATAGCCATTTAATTGTGCGCCTTGACCACGAACGGCTGAGAATAATTCGTTACGCATAGGATCGTAAACAACAGCCACTTCAGTACGGCCTTTAATGCGTACAGCAATAGAAACAGAGAAGTGTGGAAGACGTTTAATGAAGTTAGTAGTGCCATCAAGTGGATCAATAACCCATTGTATGTCGTGATCTTCACCGAGTAACTCGCCACTTTCTTCCGTAATAATGGTGTGTTTTGGATAAGATTTACGGATGATTTCAATGATTGCTTGTTCTGCGTCACGGTCAACGTTAGTGACAAAATCATTGGTACCTTTCTGATTGGTTTCTACAGATTCAGGATTTTCGTAATTTTTGGCGATTAAATTACCAGCCTTACGTGCGGCACGTATGGCAATATTCAGCATCGGATGCATGGTTATCTTCCACAAGATGTTAAAGAACGGGGATAAAAAACGTGCCAGAGTATAACAGGCATTCGTGTTTCTGGCTACATTTGTGATAAAATAGATAGATCACAAAGCAATTAACAAGAAATCAATGTTAGAAAATATTCGCATCATCCTTGTAGAAACCTCGCATACAGGCAATATGGGCTCTACAGCTCGAGCTATGAAAACCATGGGATTAACCAATCTTTATTTTGTTAATCCAAAAGAAAAACCAGATTCGCATTCTATTGCCCTATCCGCGGGTGCAAGTGATGTTATTGGCAATGCACATATTGTTAATAGTATCGATGAAGCGATTGAAGGCTGTGGTTTAGTTATAGGAACAAGCGCCCGTAGCCGTACACTTTCTTGGCCAATGCTTGCACCTCGTGAATGTGGTGAACGTTGTGTTATGGAAGCTAAAAATAAGCCAGTTGCTATTATTTTTGGTCGTGAACGCACAGGTTTAACCAATGAAGAATTACAAAAATGTGATTTTCATCTGTATGTTCCGACTAATCCAGAATATGGTTCTTTAAATTTAGCGATGGCTGTTCAGCTTGTTAGTTATGAAATTCGTATGGCAGCACTTGCCCAAGAAGAAAAACAAGAGGAAAATAACCCATCAGAGATTGATTATCCACCTGCTGATGATATAGAACGTTTTTACGTTCACTTAGAACAGGTGCTTAATGAATCTGGCTTTATTCGCCCTAAACATCCGGGACAAGTGATGAGCCGTTTACGCCGTCTATTTACGCGTGCACGCCCAGAAACACAAGAGCTTCATATCTTACGTGGCATTCTGACATCAATTGAGAAATGGGCTAAGAAATAGAGGGCAAAGTTGATTAACTTAAATCAACTTTTGGCTGAGTATAATACTTGACTAAAACACTCGGATAAATAGTTGACTAAATTACTCGGGAATGACACAATTTGATTATTGTTCACCACGGAGTATTTGTTATGAGACTGACATCAAAAGGGCGTTACGCAGTTACTGCAATGCTTGATGTTGCATTGCATTCGCAGCAAGGCCCTGTCCCCCTCGCTGATATTTCAGAGCGTCAAGGGATTTCCCTTTCTTATCTTGAGCAGCTTTTCTCACGTTTGCGTAAAAATGAATTAGTTGCAAGTGTTCGTGGTCCTGGTGGCGGCTATTTATTAGGTCGTGATGCAGGGCAAATTTTTATTGCTCAAGTTATTTCTGCGGTTGATGAATCTGTCGATGCTACCCGTTGTCAGGGTAACAAAGAAGGTTGTCAAGGTGGCGATCGTTGCCTGACTCATACTTTGTGGCGTGATTTAAGTGATCGTATAACCAGTTTCTTAAGCAGTATCAGCCTTGAAGAGTTAGTAAATAACGAAGAGGTTATGGATGTCGCCGATCGTCAAGACAATGAAAAACGCCATGCTATCAATGGTCGTTTACAAGAAACCATTGTTAATATGCGAGTTTAACGGCGATCTCTAGGTAGGCAAAAACAAAATTATTAAAGAAGATCCGTCGTCTTTGGAGTTAGTGAGCAATGAAATTACCCATTTATCTAGATTATTCAGCAACCACTCCTGTTGATCCACGAGTTGCTGAAAAAATGATGCAATGCCTGACTATTGATGGCATTTTTGGTAACCCAGCCTCTCGTTCACACCGTTTTGGTTGGCAAGCAGAAGAAGCTATTGATATTGCACGTAATCAGATTGCTGATTTAATCGGTGCAGATCCTCGTGAAATCGTATTCACATCAGGCGCAACTGAAGCTGATAACCTCGCACTAAAAGGTGTTGCTAACTTTTACCAGAAAAAAGGTAAGCACATCATCACTTCAAAAACCGAACATAAAGCCATTTTAGACACTTGTCGTCAACTTGAGCGTGAAGGTTTTGAAGTTACTTATTTAGCACCAAAAAGTGATGGTCTGATTGACCTGAAAGAGCTTGAAGAAGCGATGCGTGAAGACACTATTTTAGTTTCTATCATGCATGTAAATAACGAAATTGGTGTTGTTCAAGATATTGCTGCTATCGGTGAATTATGCCGTAGCAAAGGTATTATTTACCACGTAGATGCAACACAAAGCGTGGGTAAATTACCGATTGATCTCTCTAAGTTAAAAGTTGATTTACTTTCTCTTTCTGCGCATAAAGTTTACGGTCCTATGGGTATCGGTGCGCTTTATGTTCGTCGTAAACCTCGCATTCGTTTAGAAGCACAAATGCATGGTGGCGGACATGAGCGTGGCATGCGTTCAGGTACATTAGCCGTTCACCAAATTGTAGGTATGGGCGAAGCTTACCGTATTTTGAAAGAAGAAATGGCTGATGAAACTAAACGCTTAAACGAATTACGTTTACGTTTATGGAATGGCATTAAAGATATCGAAGAAGTTTATATCAATGGTTCTTTAGAACACACTGCGCCAAACATTCTCAATGTGAGCTTCAACTATGTTGAAGGCGAATCATTAATGATGGCACTGAAAGATCTTGCTGTATCTTCAGGCTCTGCCTGTACTTCAGCAAGTTTAGAACCTTCTTATGTACTGCGTGCTTTAGGTTTAACTGATGAACTTGCACACAGTTCTATTCGCTTCTCTCTGGGTCGTTTCACCACAGAAGAAGAAATAGATTATGCAATTGAACAAATCCACAGTGCAATTGGTCGCTTACGTGATCTTTCTCCACTTTGGGATATGCATAAACAAGGTGTTGATATCAACAGTATCGAATGGTCTCACCATTAATCAGACGTTTTCAGGAGTTAAATCATGGCTTATAGCGAAAAAGTAATTGATCATTATGAAAACCCTCGTAATGTCGGATCATTTGATAATAATGACCCTACTGTTGGGAGTGGTATGGTTGGCGCACCAGCTTGTGGTGACGTTATGAAACTGCAAATCAAAGTTGACGATAATGGCGTAATTGAAGATGCGCGTTTTAAAACTTATGGTTGTGGTTCAGCAATTGCATCAAGTTCACTGGTAACAGAATGGATGAAAGGCAAAACATTAGATGAAGCCGAATCTATTAAGAACACAGCAATTGCAGAAGAATTAGAATTACCACCAGTGAAAATTCACTGTTCAATTCTTGCAGAAGATGCAATAAAAGCAGCGATTGCAGACTATAAAAGCAAACGCCAAGGCAAGTAATTGTCTTTTATAATAAAAAAATAAAATATTGGCGGATGCTGAAACTTTTTTTCAGTATCCGCTTTCGTTCTTTATGAGTGAGGTGTGTCATGTCAATTTCCCTTACAGAATCCGCCGCTAATCGAGTTCGCTCTTTCCTATCTAATCGTGGAAAAGGTGAAGGTTTGCGTTTAGGCGTAAGAACATCTGGTTGTTCTGGAATGGCTTATGTTCTTGAATTTGCTGATGTCATCAATGACGAAGATACTGTTTTTGAAGACAAAGGTGTGAAAGTTATCGTTGATGGTAAAAGCATGGTCTATTTAGATGGAACAGAGCTTGATTTCGTCAAAGAAGGATTAAACGAAGGCTTCAAATTTAACAACCCAAATGTATCAAATGAGTGTGGTTGTGGTGAGAGCTTCACTGTGTAATTTGTGTTAAAACACAGTATTAACGTTAATTAATCCAAGAGTAGATGTATGGACTATTTCACACTATTAGGCATGCCTAATCGTTTTGATATTGATAAACAGCAACTTGCTACACATTATCAAGATATGCAGCGTCAATATCACCCAGATCGTTTTGCAGGTCAGTCTGACAAAGAACAGGCTCAAGCAATCTCGCTTGCTTCAACCATCAATCAGGCTTATCAGACCTTAAAAAATCCACTCTCAAGAGCTGAATACATGCTCTCATTGCACGGTATCGATATTGCTAATGAGCAACAAACGATGCACGATACTGCTTTTTTAATGGAGCAACTCACATTACGTGAAGAGCTGGATAACATCGAACACAGTGCTGAAGCCGAAAGTTTGTTAGCCGATTTTTCTGCACGTTTAGAAAAAATGTACACTGTACGCCATAATGAAATGGTTAAAACGCTGGATAATCAAACTTGGGATATTGCTGCAGATAATGTGAGAAAATTACGTTTTCTCGCAAAGTTAAAAGAGCAAGTAGAGCAACTCGAAGAACGTCTGTTTGATGGTTTTTAAGGGAAACTGTTATGTCATTATTACAAATTAGTGAACCGGGTCAAACGCCTGCACCGCACCAGCGCCGGCTTGCAGCGGGTATTGATTTAGGTACGACACACTCATTAGTTGCCACTGTACGTAGTGGGCAAGCCGAAGCGCTTTCTGACAGCGAAGGTCGCTATTTATTGCCATCTGTCGTGCAGTATCAAGTTGATAATATCAACGTTGGTTGGAATGCTAAAAAAGAAGCAGAAAAAGATCCTGCCAACACGATAAGCTCAATAAAAAGAATGGTGGGTCGCTCACTGAGTGATGTGACAAGCCGTTATCCAAACCTTCCTTATCATTTTCATGAAAATGACAACGGTCTACCATTAATTAAAACTGCGGCAGGTATTGTCGATCCTATCCAAGTCTCTTCTGACATCTTAAAAACATTAGCAGAGCGCGCGATACAATCATTAGGTGGCGAACTTGATGGTGTTGTTGTTACCGTACCGGCTTATTTTGATGATGCTCAACGTCAAGGCACAAAAGAAGCGGCTCGTCGTGCTGGTTTACATGTTTTACGTTTATTAAACGAACCAACAGCGGCAGCTATTGCTTATGGCCTAGATTCAGGAAAAGAAGGCACCATTGTTGTCTATGACTTAGGTGGTGGTACTTTTGATATCTCTGTACTTCGTTTAACTAAAGGCGTTTTTGAAGTCTTAGCAACTGGCGGTGATACCGCGTTAGGTGGCGATGATTTTGATATGATGCTGGCAGACTGGATAAGAGAACGTGCTGGTTTTGGGCATCAAAAAGATGCTGTATTACAACGTCAATTACTGGATGTTGCATCAGAAACCAAAATTGCATTGAGTGATAACGATGTTGCAGATATCAACATTAATGGATGGAAAGGTGAGATAACTCGTGCTGAGTTTGAATCATTAATTCAATCATTAGTAAAACGTACTCTATTATCGGTTCGCCGCGCATTAAAAGACGCGGATGTTGAAATAGATGAAGTTCTAGAAGTGGTTATGGTTGGCGGTTCAACACGAGTGCCATTAGTTCGTCAAATGGTGGGTGATTATTTTAAACGTGAACCTTTAACTTCTATCGATCCAGATAAAGTGGTTGCCATTGGTGCTTCAATCCAAGCTGATATTTTGGTGGGTAATAAACCGGATAGCGAAATGTTATTGCTGGATGTTATTCCACTTTCTCTTGGTCTTGAAACAATGGGCGGATTAGTTGAAAAAGTGATCCCACGCAATACCACTATTCCTGTTGCCAGAGCGCAAGAATTTACGACATTCAAAGATGGTCAAACGGCAATGAGCGTTCATGTTGTTCAAGGTGAACGTGAAATGGTGAGTGATTGTCGTTCTTTAGCGCGTTTCACATTACGTGGAATTCCTCCGATGGCTGCGGGTGGCGCACATATTCGTGTCACATTCCAAGTTGATGCTGATGGCTTACTCAGCGTTAGTGCGATGGAAAAATCAACGGGTGTTGAAGCCTCCGTACAGGTCAAGCCTTCTTATGGTCTTAGCGATACTGAAATCGCTAAGATGATCCAATCTTCGATGGAAAATGCCCAAGAAGATTTACAAGCTCGTCGTTTAGCCGAGCAAAAAGTCGAAGCAGCTCGCGTGTTAGAAAGTTTAACTGCAGCATTAGAAGAAGATGCTCATCTGTTAAATGAAGATGAGAAAATGGCTATCGACAAAGTTGTAGATACCTTAATAGAGAGCGTTGAAGGAACAGATCCTGTTGCTATTGAAAACGCGATTAAACTACTGGATAAGCAAACTCAGGATTTTGCAGCGCGTCGTATGGATTCATCTATTCGACAAGCGTTGGCAGGTCATTCTGTGGATGAGATATAACTATGCCTAAAATTGTATTTTTACCCCATAGCACTCTGTGCCCTGAAGGCGCTGTTGTTGACGCAACAGAAGGTGAGTCTATTCTAGATGTTGCATTACGCAACGGCATCGAAATTGAACATGCTTGTGAAATGTCTTGTGCATGTACAACTTGTCACTGTGTAGTGCGTGAAGGTTTTGACTCACTAGAAGAAAGCTCTGAACTTGAAGATGATATGTTAGATAAAGCATGGGGTTTAGAGCCAGAAAGCCGCTTAAGCTGTCAAGCAAAAGTGACTGACGAAGATTTAGTTGTTGAGATCCCTAAATATTCGATTAATCACGCAAGAGAGCATTAATTTTAGGAGCCGAGCATGAAATGGAGTGACACGCGAGAAATAGGGGAAGCATTATTTGATCTTTACCCTGATACTGATCCTAAAACGGTACGCTTTACTGATATGCATCAGTGGATTTGTGATTTAGAAGATTTTGACGATGATCCACAGAAATCAAATGAAAAAATTCTTGAAGCTATTTTACTTGTTTGGCTTGATGAATTTGAATAATTGATAATATCGTAAATTTAAAAAGACTGGCTTATTGCTGGTCTTTTTGCATTATGACCTTTCACCTTTTGTTTTATTAGTGACTAAAAAATAACCATAAAGAGGGAAGTATGGATATTCTATTGTGCGATCTTCTTCGAGGAATATCATGTAAATACGTAAGATCACTGGATGATAATGGTGACCTCTTTGTTTTTGCAGTAAATTGATCACGCTAAACGGTAAATATCTGGTAGTCTGAATGGGTTAACTGCCACCAGTAATAATAAGTGAGACAATAAATGAATAAACAAATTATGCCTATCATGCTGTCAAATGAACCTGCTGCTGCATGTTGGGGTGAAAGAGCACTAATTAGCACTAGCGAAACCGGCATGACAATCCACTTAACGGAAGAAAACCGCTTAGGCGCTATTCAGCGTGGTGGACGTAAAGTTGATAGCCAAGGTATTCGTAACGTTGCACTTGTTGGCGAAGGCTGGGATTTAGAACGTAGTTGGGCTTTCTGGTTAGGTTTTAGAGCGCCTAAAGGCGCTCGTTCAATCGAATGGCCACAATTAAAGGATGCAGATAAACACGAACTAGAATCACGTATTCGCATCGTTGATTGGGTTAGAGATACCATCAATACACCGGCTGAAGAATTAGGACCTGAGCAATTGGCACAACGCACGGTTGATCTGTTCTGCGGTCTTAATAAAGAAGATATTAGCTATAAGATCACCAAAGGTTCTGATCTGCGCGATCAAAATTATGCTGGTATCTATACAGTAGGACGAGGTTCTTCTCGTGATCCTGTCTATTTAGCATTAGATTTCAACCCAACAAAAGATAGCAATGCCCCTGTATTTGCGTGTTTAGTCGGCAAAGGTATTACTTTTGACTCAGGTGGTTATAGCATCAAACCTTCATCATCCATGAACTCAATGAAAGCCGATATGGGTGGTGCAGCAACGTTAGCGGGTGCTTTAGCATTAGCGGTTACTCGAGGTTTAAATAAACGCGTAAAACTACTGCTTTGTATCGCAGATAATATGGTCAGCGGTAATGCCTTTAAATTAGGTGATATTATTCGTTACCGTAATGGTAAATCAGTTGAAATCATGAATACAGATGCTGAAGGGCGTTTAGTTTTAGCTGATGGTTTAATTGATGCAAGTAATATTGCACCAGAGCTGATTATCGATGCAGCAACATTAACTGGTGCAGCTAAAGTTGCAGTAGGTAATGACTACCACTCTGTATTGAGTTTTGATGATAAATTAGCCGCAGAGTTACTGGCTAGCGCTGAACAAGAAAATGAATTGTTCTGGCGTCTGCCATTAGCAGATTTCCATCGTAGTCAATTACCGTCTAGCTTCGCTGATTTAAATAATATCGCAGCACCTTCCCATACTGCGGGTGCAAGTACTGCGGCTGCATTCTTATCACACTTTGTTACCGACTATAAAAAAGGTTGGGTACATATCGACTGTTCAGCAACATACAGAAAATCTTCTGTAGAACAATGGGCAGCGGGTGCTACGGGTTATGGTGTGCGTTCTATCGCGAATCTGTTATTAGCAAAAGCAAAATAATAAACGTTATTTGATTTGGAGTTTGTAATGGGTGTATCTGAACAATTTGAGACACAAGAAATTGTTTCTGTTGAAGGTTCTTCTTTGAAGTTAAGTGTTCTAGAGCCACAACCTGAAAAATTAACAACCGCACTTAGCGAGTTTTTTGGTGAACATAAACCGATCCGCCGTGCCTTTATTGTTAATGCTCAGGAGCAAGATAATGAAGAGTCATTTTATCTTATTGGTTTAGAAATAACGGGTGAAGAAGATGTAATTACGCAGATACTCCCACAAGCGGCTGAATCAGCTTTTGAATATTTAGAAGAAGGGCAATCTCTAGATTTTTGCTTTGTGAATAAAGATGAAAAAGGCGTGAGTCATTTTATGATCCACCATGTATCACCTTTTTATCAACGCAAACTAGGAGGATTCTTAAGAAAAGGTATCCCGATAGTTAATTTGGATAGTTAATACAGCCCTCTAAATTTAGGCGATATCTCATCAGATATCGCTTTTTTTTATCTTATAATAGAAAATTGACTAAATTAGCAAATCGTTTGCATTTTTATATAACGCTTTGTTTTAGCTAGGCTTTGTTTTTAAAGTAAAAATAAGGCGACTTTGTGTTGTCATTTGTTTCGTCTTACGCGGTAAAAGATAGCTTATTAAGTTATTTTTTTATCTTATTAGTATAAAGAAATACATATATTATCTCTGCCTGCATAAAACATCGCATTATTCAGGGGTTGAATTAAAGGAAATGAATATGAACCAAAACCAATTTAGACAATATACAGAAAAGAGAGGCTATCGTTATAGCTCCCTTGCTGTTGTATTGGCATCAGCATTGGCTCTTATCGGCTGTGATGATAAAGCGGATGAAAACACATCATCTGCTAATAAGACGCAAAATACACAAGTGACAGAGCAAAAAAATACCGCTCAAAACACATCAGGCACTGAAACTCAAACAAGCGAAAAACCAGCAGTTACAACAAAAACGAATAACCAAACTGCATTAAAAAGCAAAGAAGTCCGTGATGAGTTGGCAATGCGTTTTGCCGGAAAAGACGTCACTGTATTAGATGCATCAGAATTACAGCGTGATGGTGCGAGCACAATGGTGGTGACTTTCTCTGTACCACTTGATCCTGACCAAAAGTTTGATGATGTAATTCACCTTGTTGATACCAAAAAAGGGAAATTAGAAGGTGCGTGGGAGTTATCTGATAACTTAATGGAACTGCGTTTTCGTCATTTACCACCATCAACAGAATTAAATTTAACCATCGATGAAAAAATAAAAGGTATTAATGAACGCACATTAACAACGCCTTTTAGCCAGAAATTAACGACAGAAGAAATTTTCCCATCTGTTGGCTTTACCAGCAAAGGTTCGTTACTGCCACTTGAAGCAGCTGAAGGTCTACCCATTACTGCGTTAAATGTGGGGCAAGTTGACGTAAACTTTTTCCGCGTTAAAGATGAACAATTAGCTCAATTTTTAACGCAATGGGAAAGCCGTTCCAATATTAACTATTGGGAATCAGATGAGTTTTTATCTCAAGCTGATTTGGTATATACCGGTCGTTTTGAGTTAAACACAGAAACAAATACCCGTGAAAACGTATTGTTACCGCTAAAATCAATAGATGCCCTGAAAAAAGAGGGTGCCTACATTGCGGTTATGCAACAAGCGGGTAAATACTCTTATACAGTGCCTGCCACGGTATTTACATTTAGTGATATCGGGCTGTCGATGCACAGTTATCTTGATACGTTAGATGTTTTTACTCAATCACTTAAAAATGGTTCTGCATTAGATAAAGTAGAAATTCGCCTATTAGATGAAAAAGGTGGATTGATTTCTAAAGCACAGACAGATAGCCAAGGACATGCCACACTTGAGAAAAGTGATAAAGCACGTTTATTAATGGCCATTCGTGATGGACAAACCAGTATGATTGACTTGCGTAAACCCGCGCTTGATCTTTCTGAATTTGATATTGGTGGTCCGCAAGGTTATAGCAAACAATTTTTTGCTTTCGGTCCTCGCGATCTCTATCGTCCGGGTGAAACATTAATCGTTAACGCATTGCTACGTGACGGTGATGGTAATCCTATTAAAGAACAACCTGTTAAAGTCGATCTGCTTAAAACAGACGGGCAAGTGTCTCGTAGTTTTGTTTGGCAACCTGAAAAGGGGCTTTACCAATTAAAATTAGTTATTCCTGCGGATGAAAATACGGGTACACGTACCTTACGTTTTGATGTAGGCGATGGTACTCCTCGTTTCTATGAATTTCAGGTCGAAGACTTTATGCCAGAACGTATGGCATTAGAAATCACCGGTAAGAAAGGCATTTTATTGAGTGGTAATGACGCTTATTTTGACATTAAGGGTCGCTATCTTTATGGCGCACCAGCTGCGGATAATCGCTTACAAGGGCAAGTTTTCTTAAAAGCCTCGCGTGAAGCTGTCAGTAAATTACCCGGCTATGAATTTGGTGCTGTAAAAGATGAGAACTTCAGCCGCCTATTGGATGAGTTTGAACTTAATTTAGACTCTGATGGTGAAGGTGAGTTAAGTGTTGATAGTGAACGTTATGCTGAGTTGAAATCACCTATCAATATCATTCTACAAGCAAGCCTACTTGAAGCGGGTGGACGTCCTGTTACTCGTCGTTATCAACAAGCAGTTTGGCCTGCCACTCATCTTGCTGGTATTCGTCCTGTCTTCCCTAAAAAAGAAGTTTACGATTACCGCACAGACAAATATAAATCAGGTTATAGCGTTGATGAAAACTCAATGGCTGAATTTGAAATTGTCTATACAGATCAAGACGGTAAAAAACTACCTGCTAATGATCTAAAAGTGAAGTTTATCTATGAACGTCATGATTATTACTGGCGTTGGTCTAGTTCGAATGGCTGGGAATCTGGCTATAACGAAAAAGATCTGCAAATGGATGAACAGACAATCAAGATTGCGAAAGATGGTACTGCAAAAGTGGCATTCCCTGTTGAGTGGGGTTCTTATCGCATTGAAGTTGTCGATCCTAAAACAGAATTAGTCAGTAGCCTACGTTTCTGGGCGGGTTATTCTTGGATGGATAACACAGGTGGAACAGGCGCGGTAAGACCAGACCAAGTTAAATTGAAACTGGATAAAGAGGGGTATTTACCGGGCGAAAAAGTCAAATTAAACATTGTTGCGCCTCATCCGGGTAAAGGTTATGTGTTACTCGAATCAAGTAATGGTCCTTTATGGTGGCAGGAAATTGATGTACCCGAAAAAGGGCTTGATGTTGAAGTGCCTATTAATAAAGAGTGGGCAAGACACGATCTCTATCTGACTTCTGTTGTTGTAAGACCAGGAGATACTTCAAAACAAGCGACAGTAAAACGTGCTGTGGGTATTTTGCATTTACCATTACAGGATAAAAACCGTCGTATTGATATTTCACTTGATGCACCTGAAAAAATTCGCCCTAACCAAGATTTAAAAATCCGCATTAAAGCGAATCCAGTTGCCGATCAGCCATTACCTGAAAATATTAATGTATTGGTTTCTGCGGTTGATACTGGTGTATTGAATATCACAGAGTATAAAACCCCAGATCCTTACGATGCTTTCTTTGGTCGTAAACGTTACAGCATCGACCAATATGATGTTTATGGGCAATTAATTGAAGGGCAAGGTCGTTTAGCTAACTTGCGTTTTGGTGGTGATGGTGGTGAAGCCGCCGCATTATCTCGTGGTGGTAAAAAGCCATTAACGGATGTGCAAATCATCGCTCAACAAACGGCTCCTGTAAAATTAAATGCGCAAGGTGAGGGCGAAGTTTCTTTACCTATTCCTGAGTTTAATGGTGAAGTTCGTTTAATGGCGCAAGCTTGGACTGCGGATAAATTTGGTAGCCAAGAAGGTAAAGTTGTTATTGCCGCACCTTTAGTGACTCAGCTTTCATTACCTCGCTTTATGGCTGGCGGTGATAATGCACTCTTATCGTTAGATTTAACCAATCTGACAGATGATGCACAATCTATTACCTTAAATTATACCGCTTCAGGTTTGGTGGGATTAGGTGGCGCTGAAAGCAAAACTGTCTCGCTAACGAAAGGTGAACGTACTCAAATTCAAATCCCAGTAAAAGCGAAACATGGTTTTGGTCAGGGCGAATTCTCACTGTCTATTTATGGTATTAAAGTACCGGGTGAAGAGATTAAACCTTACCATAATACATGGAATATTGGTGTTCGCCCTGCATTCCCAGCAGAAACCATTCATTATGCAAGTACATTGCAAGATGGTGATACTTGGCGTTTACCATCAGAAATTTTAAATCGCTTTAATAGCTCAACGCTTGAAGGTGAATTATTGCTGACAAGTCGCCCTCCGTTACAAGTAGCGCGTTATGTTAGAGAGCTATTTGCTTATCCTTATGGTTGCTTAGAACAAACCGTCAGTGGGCTTTATCCTTCACTGTATTCAACAGAAAAAGAGTTGAAACAGTTGGGAATTAAAACGCAAACTGATGCTGATAGAAAAGCGGCTATTGATAAAGGTATTGCTCATCTGCTGACGATGCAAAAATCAGAAGGCGGATTCGCTTTATGGGATCAGGGTGGACGTGAAGAATATTGGTTAACCGCTTATGCGACTGACTTCTTATTCCGTGCGTCACAACAAGGTTATTCAGTTCCCGCTGATTCATTAAAACGCGCGAATGATCGTTTATTACGTTATTTACAAGATAAAAACTTAGTTAACTATGAATATGCAGTTAATCAAGATGCAGCTCGTTTCTCAGCAAGGGCTTATGCTGCGTTAGTATTAGCTAATCAGCAAAAAGCACCTTTAGGTGAATTACGTCGTCTCTATCTTGAGCGTAATCAAGCTGGAAGTGGCTTAGCCTTAGTTCAGTTAGGTATCGCATTAAAACTGATGGGGGATAGCAGCCGCGCTGAAAGCTTAATTGCTGAAGGTGTGACAACATCGCGTAAATATAATTATGGATTGGGCGACTACGGTAGCACCATTCGTGACCAAGCATTAATTATTGCTTTGTTAAGTGAAAATAATCTTGAAACACAATCTCGTGATGCAAGCGTGATGACGTTATCGGATAACTTAACAAGCCGTGAATGGTTCTCAACTCAAGAAAGTAACTCGCTATATCTTGCTGGGCGCTTCTTTATTAATATGGCAGAACAGCCTTGGGAAGTTGCTGTTAATCGTCAAGTCCCTGCAATCAGTAGCGATCGCGCAGTCAATGAGACATTAACATCAGCACAATTACAAGAAGGTTTAGAGCTAAATAATCGTGGTGGCGCAGCGATTTATTCTCGTATGAATATCGTGGGCTATCCGAAAGTCGCTCCTGCTCCTTATAGTAATGTATTAAATGTCCATCGTAGTTACTATGATTTGAAAGGAAACCGCGTTCACCCTAATCGCTTACAAAGTGGTGAAATGCTGGTGGTAAAACTGGAAGTTTCTGCTGACAGAGACGTACCTGATGCATTAGTGGTTGATTTATTACCAGCTGGTCTTGAAATCGAAAACCAAAACTTAGCATCAAGTAGTGCAAGCTTAAGTGATAGTGCTGCTGACTTGCAGGAATTTATCGACGATATGGGACAAGCAAATATCAAACATCTAGAATATCGTGATGATCGCTTTGTTGCTGCTATTTCTGTTGATAAATATCGCCCAACGACATTGCTCTATTTAGCAAGAGCCGTAACACCGGGCAGCTATCAAGTACCACCACCACAAGTTGAATCTATGTATGTGCCTTATTGGCGTGCAATAGGATCAACAGAAACCAAGATTGATGTTGTTCCTTAAATCTTGTAGCCCTTTCTTCGGAAAGGGCTTTTTCCTTTGAGTGATTGAATGAAACTAGGATATAAACGGCTTATTGCTGTTATCATTATTTTTTTGCTAACAACGCCAATTTTAGTCTGGATCGCAGATAAAATTTGGCCTCTTCCTGATCCTGAACCTCAAATTGCGACGATTGTTACAGCGCAAGATGGTACACCTCTTTGGCGTTTTGCCGATAAAGAAGGGGTATGGCGTTATCATGTCAAACTCGCTGATGTCTCTCCTGAATATTTAGAAGCCTTAATTACTTATGAAGATCGCTGGTTTTATCAACATCCTGGTGTTAACCCGATGGCGATATTCCGTGCGGCGTGGCAAGATCTAAGTTCAGGAAGAATAGTGTCAGGCGGAAGTACGTTATCAATGCAAGTGGCTCGCCTTATTGATCCTCACTCGCGTACTTTAGGGGGGAAAATCAAACAGCTTTGGCGTACCTTGCAATTAGAGTGGTATTACTCAAAAGATGAAATTCTGGAGATTTACCTCAATATAGCTCCTTTTGGCGGTACATTAGAAGGCATTGGTGCAGCAAGTTGGGCTTATTTAGGCAAATCACCCGCTGATTTATCTGCGGGCGAGGCGGCATTAATGGCGGTATTGCCACAAGCGCCAAGTCGTTTACGACCAGATAGATATCCTGAACGCGCTCAAGCTGCTAGAGATAAAGTATTAGATAGGCTGGCAGAATATCAAATATGGTCACAAGAAAAAGTTGATGAAATCAAAGAAGAACAGGTTTTATTAGCGCCAAGGCAAACACCGCAATTGGCACCATTGCTGGCTCGTCGTATGTATAACGAAAAGCGAGAGCCTGTTATTACCACTACGATTGATATTAATATTCAACGACAACTCGAAGATATTGCGAATCAATGGAAGTATCAATTAGCGGATAAAACATCCTTAGCCATCTTAGTTGTTGATCATACGGATATGAGTGTAAAAGGGTATGTTGGTTCTGCCGATTTTAATGACAATTCGCGCTTTGGTCATGTCGATATGATTAGTGCATGGCGTTCGCCCGGTTCAACATTAAAGCCATTTATTTATGCACTTGCATTAGATGAAGGGCTTATTCATGCAGAATCACTCTTACAAGATGTTCCCCGTCGATTTGATAATTATCGTCCTGGTAATTTTGACTCTGATTTTAATGGTGCGGTCAGTGCCAGTGAAGCACTAAGCCGTTCTTTAAATTTACCCGCGGTACAACTTATCGAAGTGTATGGAGCAAAGAAATTTGCGGCAAAATTGCGTCATAACCATCTTGAAATGCGCTTTCCTTATGGTTCAGAGCCAAATTTAGCGCTGATCTTAGGAGGAACAGCAACACGAATGGATGAGCTTGTTTCTGCCTTTAGTGCATTAGCAAGGCAAGGAAAAACAGCACCGTTACGTTTTAAGCCAGAGCAAATAATAGAAAACCGAGTGTTGATGTCACAAGGTTCGGCATGGATTATTAGGCGCATATTAGCTGGAGAAGCTAGACCTCGACCAGATAGTGCAATTTCCCCCGTTGTTCCTTTAGCTTGGAAAACAGGAACAAGTTATGGCTATCGAGATGCGTGGTCTATCGGTGTGAATGCTCGCTATACCATTGGTGTTTGGGTGGGCAGACCTGATGGAACACCTGTTGCAGGGCAATTTGGCTTTGCAACGGCTGTCCCTATTATGAATCAGGTCAATAACTTATTAACCGGCTATTTCTATCAAAATAAACAAAGACCACCAACTGATTTGCGTCCTGATAGTGTAACCGCAGCAACAATTTGTTGGCCGACAGGTAAGGCATTACCTAAAGAAGATAGTAACTGTAGAGTCAGTCGTCGAAGCTGGATCTTAGATAACACTATTCCACCCACTTTATTGAATGATAGCCAAGAAGGTATTTTGGGGATCAACGAAAAAATTTGGTTAGATGATGAAGGTAAACGTACGGGACCTAATTGTCCTAACGCAGAGTTAAAAGATATTGCTTTATGGCCGATAGCATTAGAAGCATGGTTGCCTGAAAAAGAGCGCAGAGCAAAACGATTGCCGCCGATTTCTGAAACTTGCCCACCAATTAAAGAAGATATTATTCCCTTGTTTATCTCAGGTATCCGAGCGGGTGATTTATTAAGACCATTACCCGGTGAAACTAATCTCGAAATAACAGTTTCTACACAAGGAGGAAGTGGTATGCAATGGTGGTTTTTAAATGGTGAACAAATAGGCAAAACAGAAAACGGGGAAACATTCTCTTATTTATTAGAGAAACGAGGTAAATATCAACTTTCAGTGCTTGATCTAAGTGGTCAAACGGATATGGTTAATTTTATATTTCGTTAAACTAAAAAGATGAGATAAACGAGAACTGAGTGATTTTTAACTAAAATAGGCTTTTTAATAAAGATAAATAGACTATTTATTGAGTATCATTTTGGTTCTTTTTTGTTCTTAATTTTTAAGTTTGAACATGGAATAGGTCAAAAATGTGATTAGATCGATAATTTATAACTTTTTTGCCACAGTTTTTTTAAAAAAAAGGATATTCAATCTGTGCAATTCATTTTTATCCTCCTATAATCGAGCACTATTTTTTGCAGGGAATGCGGTTTTTGATTCGTTTTTCCATGATCTGCGATAAAAGAGATAACAAAAGTTATCATTAATAAAATAATTTAGAGGTAAGACATGGCTATTCAGCGCACATTTTCTATTATCAAACCAAACGCAGTGAAAAAAAATGTTATCGGTGCTATCTATCACCGTTTTGAAAGTGCAGGTTTTAGCATCATTGGCGCTAAAATGTTGCATTTAACGCGCGAACAAGCTGAAGGCTTTTATGAAGAACACAAAGGCCGTCCTTTCTTTGACGGTTTAGTTGAATTTATGACTTCTGGCCCTATCATGGTTCAAGTGTTAGAAGGTGAAAATGCGATTCAACGTCACCGTGATCTGATGGGCGCAACTAACCCAGACAACGCATTAGCGGGTACATTACGTGCTGATTACGCTGATAGCTTTACTGAAAATGCGGTACACGGTTCAGATTCAGAAGCTTCTGCTGCTCGTGAAATCGCATATTTCTTCACTGAAAACGAAGTTTGCGCGCGCTAATTTATTAGCATCTCTACGCGAAAAACAGTACAATGCGACGCCCTGTTTGATAATTAACAGGGCGTTTTTTATTATTGTTTAATTATACAAATATATAAGTATCCCATTAGCATCAATGCTAATGCAGGCCGCATAGTGTAACAACGAGGCAATGTCATGACCCAATCTACCACTCCAGCGCCAAGCGCTTCTGTCGCTGTTTCTAAAGAAAATACTGTGAATCAAAAAACTAAAATTAATCTGTTAGATTTAAATCGTAAACAGATGCGTGAGCTTTTTGTCTCTATGGGCGAAAAACCTTTCCGTGCTGACCAAATTATGAAGTGGATGTACCACTACTGTTATGACGATTTTGATCAAATGACAGATATCAACAAGGTGTTGCGCAATAAATTAAAAGAAATTGCTGAAATCAAAGCACCTGAAGTTTCTGAAGAACAACGTTCAACAGATGGCACGATTAAGTGGGCAATTAAAGTTGGCGATCAACAAGTAGAAACTGTGTACATTCCAGAAGATGATCGCGCAACATTATGTGTTTCTTCGCAAGTGGGTTGTGCTTTAGAGTGCAAGTTCTGTTCAACTGCACAGCAAGGTTTTAACCGTAACTTGAAAGTGTCTGAAATTATTGGGCAAGTTTGGCGTGCAGCTAAAATTATTGGCTCATTAAAAGAGACGGGTCGTCGTCCTATTACTAACGTTGTAATGATGGGAATGGGCGAGCCATTACTGAATTTAAATAATGTTATTCCAGCACTTGAAATCATGATGGATGATTTTGGTTTTGGTTTATCTAAACGTCGTGTCACTGTTTCTACATCAGGTGTTGTGCCTGCATTAGATAAATTAAGCGATGCTGTTGACGTGGCTTTAGCTATTTCATTACATGCTCCAACTGATGAAATTCGTGATGAAATCGTTCCAATTAACAAGAAATACAACATTGAAATGTTTCTTGAAGGTGTTCGCCGTTATATTGCTAAATCAAACGCGAACCAAGGGCGAGTGACGATTGAATATGTCATGCTTGATCATATTAATGACAGCACAGATCAAGCTCACCAATTAGCAGAGCTTTTAAAAGACACGCCGTGTAAAATTAACTTAATTCCATGGAATCCGTTCCCGGGTGCGCCATATGGACGTAGTTCTAATAGCCGTATTGACCGTTTCTCTAAAGTATTAATGGAATATGGCTTCACGACGATTGTACGTAAAACCCGTGGTGATGATATTGATGCGGCTTGTGGACAATTAGCTGGTGATGTTATTGACCGTACAAAGCGTACACTGAAAAAACGTCAACAAGGTGAACTAATTTCAGTAAAAGCAGTCTGATACAGGTGGATATCTCTTTCTTTGTGAAGTGTATTACATAATTACAATGTAGAGAGAACAAGGACGAATATATTTGAGGAATAAAACGATGATAAGGATATCATCAGTAGTTATCACTATTGGCTTGATGCTATTGACACTCGGTTGTCAATCATCAGCCAATCAAGAACGTGTTGCAGTGTCTACACGTTTACAATTAGGTGATGCTTATTTAGCTGAAAGACAATATCAAATAGCGCAATATCATTTCCAAAAAGTGTTATCAGTGATGCCAAATCACCCAGATGCGAATTTAGGAATGGCATTAACATCGCAGTTATTGGGAAATTCTATTCAAGCGTTAGATTATTACAAATTAGCGATGAACTCGAAGCCAGTAAATGTTAATGTATTAAGGCTTTATGGTAATTTCCTTTGTGAACAAAAACTATTAAACAATAATAGCGTGTTAATTGAGGATATACCGCCAGATTATTTGGTCTGTCAGCAAAGTGATAATAAAATATCAGAAAATTCGCGGTGATACGTTAAGGTACTTTGTGCTTTTGCGAGTTCATCAATGTTAAACATCCAATAGCCACAGTGCCTAGATTGCTAATGAATACTGAAAACAAAACCGAAGAAGTGAAATTAACAGCAGGTCAACTTTTACGTCAGGCACGAGAAAAAGTAGGGCTAACACAACAAACTGTTGCTGATCGACTTTGTTTGAAGTTATCAACAGTGCGCGACATTGAAACAGATTCTGTTTCTTCTAATATTGCACCCACATTTTTACGCGGATACATGCGTTCTTACGCTAAGTTAGTCGGCGTTCCTGAAAAAGACATCCTTGGTTTTATCGACCAACAAGCTCCTGTCAAACAAATTAGAATGACAACCACACAAAATTACTCATTAGGTAAGCGTCATAAAAAACGTGAAGGCTGGCTGATGAAAATCACTTGGGTGATTTTGATTGTGATGATTGCATTAGTTGGTGTTTGGTGGTGGCAAGGTCATCAGGCTGATCAACAAGAATTAGTCTCTATGGCATCTCAAGACATAGGGCAAAATAGTACACAAGAAAACACCAATACGATAGATTCTCCTTTAGCAACCTTAGATAATACGTCAACATCTGAAGGTGATAATTTACAAGTACCTGCGTCTCCATTAGTTGATAATCAGGCGAATAATGTCGCTACATTGCCAACGACTGAAACGACGTCACCAGCACCAACAGAAGTGAGAACGGTTCCATTACCAGTATCACCTCTAACAACTTCAACAACTTCTCGAGCAAATTCAGCACAAGAATCCACTTCATCGGAAGCGTCTGCTATTGCGAATCAATTGGTTCTTATGTTTGATGGTGAATGTTGGTTAGAAGTTCGTAATGCTCAAAATAAAGTCTTATTTAATGGTATTAAGAAAGCGGGTGATCGTTTGGAATTTGATGGTGAGCAACCTTATAAACTAAAAATAGGCGCACCTTCTGTTACTCGCTTACAGTTTAATGGTGAATCTGTTGATTTAAGCCGTTTTACTGGAAAAATAGCAAAAATAACAGTACCGAGCGCTTAATCTGACTACACATTTGAGCAAGCATGGAAGCATGGGAGAATTAATCAATGCATAAAGAATCACCTATTATTCGTCGCAAATCGACACGAATTTATGTGGGCAATGTACCTGTTGGCGATGGCGCTCCTATCGCGGTACAGTCGATGACGAATACACGAACGACAGACGTAGAAGCGACTGTTCGCCAGATAAAATCTCTGGAACGTGTTGGGGTGGATATTGTTCGTGTTTCTGTACCCACAATGGATGCTGCGGAAGCATTCAAATTAATTAAGCAACAAGTTAATGTGCCTTTAGTCGCTGACATTCATTTTGACTACCGTATCGCATTAAAAGTCGCTGAATATGGTGTTGATTGTTTACGTATCAATCCGGGTAATATTGGTAGTGAAGAACGTATTCGCCAAGTTGTTGATTGCGCTCGTCACAACAATATTCCTATTCGTATTGGTGTAAACGGTGGTTCACTTGAAAAAGATATTCAAGAGAAATACGGCGAGCCGACACCAGAAGCGTTAGTTGAATCAGCAATGCGTCATGTCGATATTCTTGATAAGCTGAATTTCGAACAATTTAAAGTCAGCGTAAAAGCCTCAGATGTTTTCCTTGCAGTTGATTCTTACCGTTTATTAGCGAAAAAAATTGATCAACCTTTACACTTAGGGATCACCGAAGCCGGTGGCGCGAGAGCGGGATCGGTTAAATCAGCGATTGGTCTTGGGATCTTATTATCAGAAGGTATCGGTGATACGTTAAGGATCTCATTAGCTGCAGATCCCGTTGAAGAAGTTAAAGTCGGTTTTGATATTCTTAAATCCTTACGTATTCGTTCTCGTGGAATTAACTTTATCGCTTGCCCAACTTGTTCCCGTCAAGAATTTGATGTTATCGGAACAGTCAACGAATTAGAGCAACGTTTGGAAGATATCATCACACCTATGGATGTTTCTATCATTGGTTGTGTTGTTAATGGACCGGGCGAAGCTGAAGTTTCAACGTTAGGTGTAACTGGCGCTAAAACACGCAGCGGTTTTTATGAAGATGGCGTAAGACAAAAAGAGCGTCTTGATAACGTTAATATGATTGATTTATTAGAAGCAAAAATTCGTGCTAAAGCATCAATGCTTGATGACAGTATGCGCATAAACATAAATCAATTGGACAAATAACACTCAAAAAACTGGCTCATTAATCAATGAGCCAGTTTTACTATAGATTTCACATTGAATACTGATTGATTTCGCTTCTATAATCAGCCTAACAATCAATTAATAACTATTAGAGAAGAAAAGTGGCACAAAAAATCCAAGCCATTCGTGGTATGAACGACTATCTACCTGCTGACACTCGTGTATGGCAGAAAATTGAAAATACGCTAAAACAAATTTTAGCGGGTTACGGCTTTAGTGAAATCAGAACACCTATCGTAGAGCATACCCCTCTATTTCAGCGAGCAATTGGTGAAGTGACCGATGTTGTTGAAAAAGAAATGTATACTTTTACCGATCGTGGTGAAGATGCTCAAAGCCTGACATTACGCCCAGAAAATACAGCGGGTTGTGTTCGTGCGGGTATCGAGCACGGTTTGCTTTATAATCAAGAACAACGTTTATGGTATTTAGGACCAATGTTCCGTTATGAGCGCCCTCAAAAAGGTCGTTATCGTCAATTCCACCAGTTAGGTGCAGAAGTCTTTGGTCTACAAGGCCCAGATATTGACGCGGAATTAATTATGCTAACTGCGCGCTGGTGGAAAGCGTTAGGTATTGCAGAACACGTAACATTAGAGCTTAACTCTATTGGTTCATTAGAAGCGCGTGCTAAATATCGTGAAGCGTTAGTTGCTTTCTTAGAGCAGCATGTAGATAAGTTGGATGACGACTGCAAACGTCGTATGTATTCTAACCCATTACGCGTTTTAGACTCAAAAAATCCAGAAATTCAGACTTTATTGAATGATGCGCCTGAACTTTTCGATTATCTTGATGACGAATCAAGAGCGCACTTTGATGGTCTTTGTGCCTTATTAGATGCTGTTGGTATTACATATCGCGTTAATCAGCGTTTAGTTCGTGGTTTAGACTATTATAACCGTACTGTTTTTGAGTGGGTGACTAGCGCATTAGGTTCACAAGGAACAGTGTGTGCTGGTGGCCGTTATGATGGTCTTGTGAAGCAACTAGGTGGACATCCAACCCCAGCAGTTGGTTTTGCGATGGGAATGGAGCGCATGATTTTATTAGTTCAAGCGGTTAACCCTGAATTTGTTGCAGATACTAATGTCGCTGATGTTTACCTCGCTTCATTTGGTGAGAAGAGCCAAAGTGCAGCATTAATGCTGGCTGAAGAAATTCGTGATCAATTACCAACATTACGTTTAATGACGAATCATGGTAATGGTAACTTTAAAAAGCAGTTAGGACGTGCTGATAAACAAGGCGCTAAAATTGCTCTGATTTTAGGCGAAGATGAAATTAATGCCGGCACTGTTGCAGTGAAAGATTTGCGTTCAGGGGAACAAACCATTGTTGCTCGCAATGAACTCGCTCAGCAATTGACTCTGTTATTAGGTTAAGGAGAGACTTGTGGAAGTTTATAGCACCGAAAACGAACAAGTTGATGCAATTAAACAGTTCTTTAAAAACTACGGTTTAACTATCGTTTTAGCCGCTGTTATTGGTTTTGGTGGTGTGTTTGGTTGGAAATATTGGCAATCACATCAAACAAATCGTCTGCAAGAAAGTGCAGGTGCTTTTGCAACAGTTAGTGAGGCACTTGCTAAGCCTACGCCTGAAAATATTGCATTAGCTGAAAAATTTGTTACTGAAACGAATGATATTTATGGCGCTTTAGCTTCATTAGAGCTAGCGCAAATCGCTATCGATGCTAATGATTTGGTCAGTGGTGAACGTCATCTAACGAATGCTGTGGCAAAAGTAAAAAATGATGCATTTGCAGATATGCTTAATCTTCGTTTAGCTCGCGTACAATTAGCATTAGATAAAACAGATGCTGCTTTAGTTTCGTTAGAGCAAGTGAAAGGCAAAGCATGGAATGGAATGAAAAATTATATCCGTGGTGATGTCTTAGCGAAAAAAGGCGATAACGCAGGTGCAACAACCGCCTATCGTAGCGCATTAACTGATGAAAATGCGGGTGCTATTCGCTCACTGGTTGAACTTAAACTCAATAATTTATCCAATTAAAGGGATCTTCAGACATGCAACTGCGTAAAACTCTCCTGGTTGGTCTACTAGCATCTGCTTTGTTGGCAGGATGTTCTAGTGAACAGGATAATGTGACAATGTCTCCATTGCCTGAGGTGCAAAGCCAATTTACACCTAGAGCTGTTTGGGACAAATCAGTTGGAAATGGTATTGGTAAATACTATTCTCACTTGTCACCAACATGGGATAGCGCGGTTGTTTATGTCGCTGATCGCCATGGTTTAGTTAAAGCATTAGATGTAGAAACAGGAAAAGAGATTTGGTCGCAAGATCTTTCTATTAAAACCGGTTTTCTTTCATCTAATGAATCGGCATTACTTTCTGGTGGGTTAACAGTTTCAGGTACTCGCATTTTTGTGGGAACTGAAAAAGCGAAAGTATATGCACTGAACACTGAAGATGGCTCCATTGATTGGGAAACAGATGTTGCTGGTGAAGCCATTTCAAAACCTGTTGTTAGTGATGGTTTAGTCCTTATTCATACCAGTAATGGTATGTTGCAAGGACTCGACTTATTAACGGGTGAGATTTCTTGGACTATTAACTTAGACACTCCATCATTATCTCTTCGTGGTGAGTCTGCACCTGCCGTTGCTTATGGCGCAGCAATTATTGGTGCAGATAATGGTCGTGTCAGTGCAGTTGTTCTTTCTCAAGGACAGTTGATTTGGCAACAAAATATTTCACAAATTAAAGGCTCTACTGAAATTAGCCGATTAAATGATGTGGATATCACACCGATTATTGATGAAAATACTGTTTATGCAATGGCGTATAACGGTAATTTAGTTAGCCTTGATATGCGTTCTGGACAAATCCTTTGGAAACGTGATTTAGGCTCAGTTAATGATATGGTACTGTTGGGTGACAATCTTTACCTTGTTGACCAAAATGACAGAGTTTTATCTGTTCGTAAATCTGATGGTGTGACATTATGGACACAAGAAGATTTATTGCATCGCAATTTAACTGCTCCGGCTATTTTTGATGGCTATTTAGTGGTTGGTGACGCAGAAGGTTATCTCCATTGGATTGATACCAGCACAGGTAAATTTATTGCACAAAACCAAGTGAACAGTTCAGGCTTATTAAGCCGCCCTCAAGCGGTACAAGATAAGCTGATGATCCAAGCTCGCGATGGTAAGGTTTATCTTTATAGTCGGTAATTAGTTGCTGACAAATCTATTTATTTTACGGCTCCTTTAAAGGAGCCGTTTCGTCTTTTTAGTAATTACATGTAAAATACAATTAGGTTTGTGATTGTATTTTTATGAGGCATCAAAAAATGATACCCGTTATTGCCTTAGTAGGGCGCCCTAACGTGGGTAAATCCACGTTATTTAATCGACTAACACGCACAAGAGACGCATTAGTTGCCGATTTTCCAGGACTCACCCGTGACCGTAAATATGGTCGAGCAGAGTTAGAAGGCGAAGAATTTATTATTATTGATACCGGTGGTATTGATGGTGCTGAAGAGGGTGTTGAAACCCATATGGCATCACAATCGCTACAGGCTATTCAAGAAGCCGATATCGTACTGTTTTTAGTTGATGCTCGTGCGGGCTTGATGCCAGCAGACCAAGGTATTGCAAAACACCTTCGTGGTGTTGAGAAAAAAACGTATTTAGTTGCGAATAAAACTGATGGTATCGATATTGATACTGCATTAGCTGATTTTTACTCTTTAGGATTAGGTGAAATCTTCCCAATCGCTGCATCTCATGGTCGTGGTGTTGCTCAATTGATTGAACAAACACTCTTACCAATTACTGGTAAAGTGGTGGAAGAAGAGTTAGAGCTGACTGAAGAAGAAGAAAATGCGGCTTATTGGGCTGCATTAGAAGCAGAACAAGAAGCACAAGCGTTAGAAGAGGAAGAAGACGACTTTGACCCTTCTACATTACCAGTAAAATTAGCGATTGTTGGTCGTCCTAATGTTGGTAAATCAACACTGACAAACCGTATGCTTGGTGAAGATCGTGTGGTTGTTTACGATATGCCAGGTACAACCCGTGACAGTATCTATATCCCAATGGAACGTGATGAGAAAGAATATATCATCATCGATACAGCGGGTGTTCGTAAACGCGGTAAAGTAAAAGAAACAGTAGAAAAATTCTCTGTTATCAAAACATTACAAGCTATTGAAGACTCTAACGTTGCATTGTTGGTTATTGATGCTCGTGAAGGTATTTCTGACCAAGATCTTTCATTATTAGGTTATATCCTGAATGCGGGTCGTTCATTAGTCATTGCTGTCAATAAATGGGATGGCATGACACAAGACGATCGCGAGCAAGTAAAAGCCATGCTTGATCTTAAACTGGGCTTTGTTGACTTTGCGCGTGTTCATTTTATTTCTGCATTACATGGAAGTGGCGTGGGTAATCTTTTTGAATCAATTCAAGAAGCTTATGTCTGTGCAACGCGTCGCGTAGGCACATCAATGCTCACTCGTATCATGAAGATGGCAGAAGATGATCATCAGCCACCGATTGTTCGTGGACGCCGTGTAAAAATGAAATATGCACATGCTGGTGGTTATAATCCACCTGTTGTAGTTATTCATGGTAATCAGGTCACTGATTTACCCGATAGCTATAAGCGCTATTTGATGAACTATTTCCGCCGTACTCTGCAAGTGATGGGTACGCCAATCCGTATTCAATTTAAAGAGGGTGAAAACCCTTATGCGGATAAGAAAAATAAATTAACACAATCTCAGTTGCGTAAACGTAAGCGTTTAATGTCACACTTGAAGAAATCTAAATAAGTTAATTTAGCGTCTAAAAATAAAAACTGAGTTCAATTTATAATGGACTCAGTTTTTTTATACCTAGAATTTATTGATTAGATAACATTTTTTCTATCATAAGTTGAGCAACAATGGCTTGCTCTCCACTTGTCGATGGATCTGTATCATTCGTCACACATTCAATAAAGTGTTCCACCGCCCCAATAAAACCCCGTTGTAATAAAATAGGGTCCCAGTTTTCTGGGTGTTTTTCAGTGAGTTTATTTCTGCTTTCGCTGCGCCATAAATTCATATTTGTAATTTGATGGATTGCATCTTCATCAACGGCAATAACTTGTTCTTGCTGGCTTCCTGCTTTTCTATGCATTGATGTTGTTATCCAGCAATCATCGATTTTTAAATGGTGTTCAGCATAAAACAGTGCATTTTCTTTTGTTTGGATAATACTACCACTTAATAATTCAGCGTTTGAACCCGCTAACCAAAGCGCGGTATCAACAACATGTAAATAGTCATCAAATAAGGTAAAGCGTGCCTCTTTAGGGCCGACGCTATCACAGCGATGTTTATCAATTCTTAAAGAAGAAAGATGTGTAATATTTTGTTTCAACTGATGATAAAAAGGTGCAAAGCGACGGTTAAAACCCACCATTAGCTTTTTATTTTTCTTAGCGGCAAGTTCAATAAGTGCTTCAGATTGGTGAATATGTTCTGTTAAGGGTTTATCAACGTAAACATGTACATCTGCATTTAATAAATAGTCTATAACTTCAAAATGACTTGATGTTGCGCTATGTACAAATATCGCATCACACTGTTGGGCTAAAGCACTTAAGCTAGTGAATAAAGGGATACGATAAGCGGTACAAATTATATTTCCTTTTTCCTGATTGGGTGAAAATGCGCCTATAAATTCCCAGTTAGAAGCTTTGCTTAAAATAGGGAGATAAACTTTTTGTGCAATTGATCCTAAACCGACCATACCAATACGTAATTTTCTCATTATTTACCTTCCTTATTTCTTAGATCGCATGATTAGTTTAAGACAAGAAAAATGATAAATTTCTCATTTTTATATTTTTTCAACATACTTAAATGATGGGAGCTTTGATACATTTTAATGAGATAAATTATGAAAAATAGATATCACTGTCTTAAATGAGGTTCCACAGCTTATCTAACATTTAATTTGTCGTTTTTCTGCTCAATAATTATTCAATGATATTGGACTTCATAAAAAATTAATTATTTCTTTCAGAAAACAGCTAAAATGCAATTGATTCCTATTCGTCTTAATGAGTTATTACTTTGAAAAAAACGATCATCATTGCATCCATTTTTATGCTTTCAGCTTGTGCGACCCCTGAAAAATGGGAAGCAAAAACCACAAATCCGTCACCTTTAGATATCGCTAAAAATATGTGTATGCAACAAGCCAAAGAGCGATATCCTGCGAGATATGTGACTTCAACTCAGCCTTCTTTTGCTCCTATGAGGGTCAATGGTAAAGATATTCCTAGTTCAGGAGCAGGAACCTCTTTTCCTTCTGATGCTAATGAATGGGAGCGTAAAGATTATTTTAATACCTGTATGAGAGCGGAAGGGTGGGAGAATAAAAATAAAGTGACAGGCTTACTGGCTTTCTTATTTAATTGATTCTAGAAAATATTTGTTATTAAAATTCTCGTTTTATTCCAGTAAAGCCACATTTTAATGTGGCTTTATTCTTAATAAATTAAATATGCTATACCCACTCTTTTTGGATCAAAAAATCACTGTATAACTTTGCTTCTGGAGTGTTCGGTTCAGGAGAGTAATCATATTCAAAACGGACTAAAGGTGGCATAGACATTAAAATGGACTCTGTTCTGCCGCCACTTTGTAAGCCAAATAATGTGCCTCTATCCCACACTAAATTGAATTCAACATAGCGACCACGACGATAGAGTTGGAACTGGCGTTCGCGCTCTCCCCAAGGTATCGATTTGCGTTTTTCAACAATAGGTAAATAGGCATCAAGATAACCAAGCCCTACGTGTTGGACAAACTCGAAACAGTGGTCAAAATCTGGGGTGTTTAAATCATCAAAGAAAAGACCACCGACACCACGAGGTTCATTGCGGTGTTTAATATAAAAGTAATCATCACACCATTTTTTATAACGCGAGTAATAATCTTCACCAAAAGGAGCGCAAACAGATTTAGCGACTTTATGCCAATGAATAACGTCTTCTTCAAAGCCATAATAAGGTGTTAAGTCAAAGCCACCACCAAACCACCAAACAGGAGCTTCACCTTCTTTTTCAGCAATAAAAAAACGGACATTGGCATGAGAAGTCGGAATATAAGGATTAAGAGGGTGAATAACTAATGACACCCCCATTGCTTGAAAACGGCGTCCTGCTAATTCCGGGCGATGTGCTGTAGCAGATTTCGGTAATGTATCGCCATAAACATGTGAGAAATTGACGCCAGCTTGTTCAAAAAGAGCGCCATGAGTTAAAACACGAGTACGACCACCGCCCCCTTCTTTTCTTTCCCAGTTATCTTGTTGAAAAGTGGCTTTTTGGTCTATGTTTTCAAGAGAGCGACAAATCGTATCTTGTAGTGATAAGAAAAATTCTTTAACACGATGAATATCAGGTAAATTCATAATAACCTACAATTTTTATCATATTTATTAAAAATAGAACTCCATATTGTCTATGTTCTCATTTTCAAGTTGATTCATAAACCAAACAAGCGATAATAAATTCAGATTTATGTGACAGATAATGGGCAAAACCATGGAAATACGTGTATTTCGCCAAGATGATTTTGAGGCAATTATTACACTTTGGGAGCGTTGCGATCTGATATCGCCTGATAACGATCCTGAAATTGATATTGAAAGAAAATTAAACCACTCACCTGATTTATTTCTGATAGCAGAAGTGGCAGGAGAGATTGTAGGTAGTGTAATGGGGGGATACGATGGTCATCGTGGCTCTTTATACTATTTAGGCGTTCACCCAGATTTTCGAGGAAGAGGCATTGCGAATGCATTGATCTCTCGATTAGAGAAAAAGCTGATTGCGAAAGGATGCCCTCAAATTACATTAGTTGTACCAGAAGAAAATGATGCAACCATTTGTATGTTTGAGAAGTTATTGTATGAAGATCAAAATCAAGAAAGCACAACTTATACTAAGCGATTAATTGTTGATCAGGATTTCGATCTTTAATTGTATTCAAAACCCCTGATATCTTTAGGGGTTATTACTCTTTCTTTTATATTTATCTCTTTTCCCCGGTTTCTATTCTTACGTTTGTATTTCTTATTTTATGCGTAAAATCTGATATTACCTTTTCTGTGGAACAAAATGTTCTGTAGATGGTCGTAACTAGGCTTTCTTTTCATGTGGTTATCTAAGATCAAATCAGTAAATATTTTGTTATGCTGATTTATCGCGATGGTTTTAACCTGATGATTGAGGCGATACAAAGAGTAAGATAAGGTGTTCTTAATCACCTCAATATCTATTTTAATGTGTGACGAAAAAGTTTAACGGAGAAATAAATGATGCCTAAGTTTTGGTTACCCTTGTGTTTAAGCACAAGTGTTTTGCTATTAAGTGGCTGTTCATCCATGGGAGGAATGTCTTTTTCTGCACTAAATCCGATGAATTGGTTTTCAAATGATACGTTAACAGTTTCTGCCAATGGATTAGGTAATATCACCAGCTCAACCAAAATAACAGAAAGTGAAATAAAAAATGCGCTAGGCGGTAGCTTCAATTATCGTGAAGGTATGGAGATGCAAGGTAGCGATATTACTGTTGTAGTCCAAGCACTTGAAGATAATAAAATCCAAGTGGCTTTCTATGGCAAAGAAAAAGGCACCGTTGAGAAAATAGAAGTCTTTGATGCTAAGGCAACAACGGATTGGGGAACAACGATAGGTACACCATTTAAAGATATCTATAAAAAAGCATTTGGTGCATGTAGCAAAGGTCCTAAAGATGAAAAACAGAGAACCATTTTATGCCAATCCGCAGAAGCTAAATCGGTGAGTTATGTCTTTAGTGGTCAATGGGATGGTCCTGATGGATTGATGCCACCTGATGAAGTTTTATCTAACTGGGTATTAACGCAAATTATTTGGCAGAACAAATAATTTGCGCTATTCCTTATACTATTCCTTATAAAACAGGGAAGATTTTATGATCAGATTGTCTGATTTTTGTTGAAAGGCAAATCTTCAGGAAAAAGTATTCGATATAATCAACATTATTTTGGGTGTTTTGATTATTGATTAGGAAAGCAATATGTCTCATGCGCAAAGTGGCATTTTAGTCGCACATAGTAAATTTGGTCTTTTTATTGAAGCAATGGTCGTGGGTGAATTAGAGGCTCTGCGTGAAGGATGTCAGAAATTCATGCAATCATTATCTGATTTACAAAAGCAATTTCCGGATGCATCACTAGGCGCAGTTGTTGCATTTGGCTCTGATCTTTGGAAAAAGCTTTCCGATGAAAATAGCGCACCAGAGCTAAAACCTTTTCGCCCTTTAGGTAAAGGACTAGCGCCTGCAACACAGCGCGATCTACTTATTCATATCCAATCTATGCGTCATGATGTGAATTTCTCACTGGCACAAGCCGCAATTGCTGCTTTTGGTGATGCAATCAAAGTTGAAGAAGAAATTCATGGTTTCCGTTGGATTGAAGAGCGCGATTTTAGCGGTTTCATTGATGGCACAGAAAATCCACAAGATGATGAGCGTTATGGTGTAGCACTAATTAATGACGGTGTTGATGCTGGTGGTAGTTATGTTTTAGTTCAACGTTATGAGCATAACCTGAAGAAGTGGACGCGTTTTAGTGAATCAGACCAAGAAAAAATGATCGGTCGTACTAAAAAAGACAGTGTTGAACTTGATGAATCTGAACGCAATGTAACATCTCACGTTTCTCGTGTTGTAATTGAAGAAGACGGTGAAGAGTTAGCGATTTTACGTCACAGTCTGCCTTACGGTACTGTAAGCGGTAAACATGGTTTATATTTCTTAGCTTACTGTGGTCGTTTATATAACATCGAGCAACAACTATTGAGCATGTTTGGTGAATTAGATGGCAAATATGATGACCTATTACGTATGAGTAAACCTGTAACAGGAAGTTATTACTTCGCCCCTTCTTATGAAGTATTAAAAGCACTGTAATCATTATCTAGTGTTAAAGACGTTTTATTAGTGAAATGCCTGCTTTATAAGCGGGCATTTTTGTCTGACATTTTTTCACATTAATAGTAATTGATGTAATTTTAATTAATTAGCCTGAGTTTTAGTCATTTTTAATAGCTTGTAGTTATATCAAATAACAAAAGCTAACTACACTGTTATAAATAAAGCCGATAGAGTAGCCATTAGAATAAAACTTACAATGATGGGTACTTTTGATGAAGAAAAACACAATCAGAACCTTTGCATTACAAGCAACCGCAGCATTGTCTTTGGTTGTTAGTAGTTATGCAGGGGCCGCTCAATTACTTAATAGCTCTTACGATATCGCAAGAGAGCTATTCACACAGCTAAATAGTGATTTTAAAACGCAGTGGGATGCTCAACATCCTGACGATAAGATCACCATCAAACAATCACATGCTGGCTCTTCTAAGCAAGCACTTGCAATATTGCAAGGTTTACCTGCGGATGTCGTGACCTATAACCAAGTCACTGATGTGCAAATTTTGCATGATAAAGGCAATTTAATTCCTGCTGATTGGCAACAACGTCTTCCTAATAATAGCTCGCCTTATTATTCCACCATGGCGTATTTAGTACGTAAAGGAAATCCAAAGAATATTACTTCATGGGAAGACTTAACGCGTGAAGATGTCAAAGTGGTTTTCCCTAATCCTAAAACATCGGGTAATGGTCGCTATACCTATTTAGCAGCGTGGGGCGCTTTTGAAAAAGCTTATGGCAGCGATGAGAAAACACAAGAAGCAATGAAGAAATTCCTCAAGAATGTTGAGGTATTTGATACAGGCGGTCGTGGTGCAACGACTTCTTTTATTGAACGTGGACTCGGAGATGTATTAATCAGCTTTGAATCTGAAGTTAATAATATTCGTCAACAATATGGTGAAGATGAATATCAAGTCATTGTGCCACCTGTTGATATATTAGCTGAGTTTCCTGTCGCTTGGATTGATAAAAATGTTCAACGTAACGACACCGAAGCACTGGCAAAAGCCTATCTAAATTATTTATACAGCCCTAAAGCACAAGAAATCATTACGCAATTTAATTATCGCGTAAATGATAAAGCAGTCATGGCTGCAAAAGCAGCACAGTTTCCAGCAACGTCACTATTTACGATTGAAGAGGTATTCGGTGACTGGAATAACGTGATGAAAACACATTTCACGACAGATGGCATGCTTGATAAGTTATTAGCGCAAGGACGTCAATAATGTTTACCGCAACCAGCAAACGAGTTTTACCGGGATTTGGATTAAGTTTAGGTGGAACACTGTTTTATACCTGCTTGATCTTACTGTTACCAATGAGTGCGCTGGTTGTGCAACTTTCTGATATGAGTTTTGCTCAATATTGGGCAGTGATCACGCATCCACAAATAGTGGCCGCTTATAAAGTCACGCTATTAGCGGCGGCAGTTGCCAGTATTTTTAATGCTATTTTCGGTATGTTGCTCGCGTGGATCATTACTCGTTATCGTTTTCCGGGCAGACAACTACTTGATGGTTTAATGGATTTACCTTTCGCTTTACCTACGGCTGTTGCTGGCTTGACACTCGCAACTCTTTTTTCAACACAAGGCTGGTACGGTTTTGTATTGAATAAATTTGATATCAAAGTTATTAATACATGGATTGGCATTGCCGTTGCGATGGCATTTACCAGCTTACCTTTTGTTGTAAGAACGGTTCAGCCCGTTCTTGAAGAGTTAGGCCCTGAGTATGAAGAAGCGGCTGAGACGCTAGGTGCGAGTCGTTGGCAGACTTTTTGTAAGGTTGTATTACCTGAGTTATCACCGGCACTAATAGCCGGAACCGCGCTCTCTTTTACGCGTAGTTTAGGTGAGTTTGGCGCTGTTATTTTTATTGCTGGCAATATTGCATGGCAAACAGAAGTTGTTTCTTTGATGATTTTTATTCGATTGCAAGAATTTGATTATCCTGCGGCAAGTGCCGTTGCTTCTGTCATTTTACTTGTTTCATTAGTCTTACTGTTTTCAATTAATGGATTACAAAGCCGATTTGGTCAACGGTTGAGGGGGCATTGATGTCAGATATTATGCAACAACGCTCGGCATATCGTCGCCAAATTGATTGGGTAAAGTGGGGGTTAATCTTTACAGGCGTTGTGTTATCCATTTTATTTTTAGTTGTGCCTATTGCGTGGATCTTTATGACCGCGTTTTCAAAAGGCGTTGAAATATTTACTGAGAACTTATTAGACAGCGATATGTTACATGCAGTCTGGTTAACTGTGCTCATCGCGTTAATCACTGTACCTGTCAATATGTTGTTCGGTGTCAGTATGGCATGGCTTGTCACGCGCTTTCGTTTTCCGGGGCGTCAGTTATTAATGACTTTGATTGATATTCCATTTGCTGTGTCTCCAGTAGTTGCTGGATTACTCTATCTACTGTTTTACGGTAGCAATGGCTGGGCTGGGCAGTGGTTATCACAGTTTGATATTCAACTTATGTTCTCATGGCCGGGAATGGTATTAGTGACGGTGTTTGTTACTTGCCCTTTTGTAGTAAGAGAACTGGTGCCAGTGATGATGAGCCAAGGTAGCCAAGAGGATGAAGCTGCCGTGTTATTAGGCGCGAGTGGTTGGAAGATGTTTTGGCGAGTGACATTACCGAATATTCGCTGGGCATTGTTATATGGCGTGGTATTAACCAATGCCAGAGCTATCGGTGAATTTGGTGCGGTTTCTGTGGTATCTGGTGCTATTCGTGGCGAAACCTATTCACTACCGTTACAAGTTGAATTACTGCATCAAGATTACAATACCGTCGGTGCATTTACTGCGGCTGCATTACTCGCGATGATGGCAATTTTCACCTTAATGTTTAAAAGTGCTTTGCAATGGCATTTAGCCCGTCAGCAATGAACATCATTATTTACACAAAGTAGAGGCAAAATATGAGTATTGAAATTAATAGTGTCACAAAATATTTTGATCGCACTGAAGTGTTGCATGATGTCACACTTGATGTGGCTTCAGGTGAAATGGTGGCATTGTTAGGGCCTTCTGGATCAGGCAAAACAACGCTCTTGCGTATTATTGCTGGTCTTGAACATCAAACCCAAGGAAGCATTCGTTTCGAAGGGCAGGATGTTAGTCGGTTACACGCGAGAGATCGCAAAGTCGGTTTTGTTTTTCAGCATTATGCGCTGTTTCGCCATATGACTGTATTTGAGAATATCGCTTTTGGTTTAACTGTATTGCCCCGTCGTGAGCGCCCTAGCAAAGACGTAATTAATAAAAAAGTTGAGCAGTTATTAGAGATGATCCAATTGCCTCATTTAGCTCAACGTTATCCTGCACAATTGTCAGGTGGGCAGAAACAGCGTGTAGCCTTAGCAAGAGCATTGGCTGTAGAGCCGCAAATTTTGTTATTAGATGAGCCTTTTGGTGCTTTAGATGCCAAAGTAAGAACAGAATTGCGTCGTTGGTTACGCGAATTGCATGAAGAGCTTAAATTTACCAGTGTTTTTGTCACTCATGATCAACAAGAAGCGATGGAAGTTGCTGATCGTATTGTGATTATGGGGAATGGCAAAATAGAGCAAGTCGGAACACCGCAAGAAGTGTGGCAATCACCAAAAAGTCGCTTCGTTTTAGAATTTTTAGGTGATGTGAATCATCTACAAGGTGAAATTAATGGTGCTCAATTACAGATTGGGGGATATCACTTGCCCTTATCTGTAACACCGCTTTATCAAGGTTCGGTAGATGTGTTCTTGCGTCCTTGGGAAATTGCATTAAGTGGACATGCTAATAGTGTTTGCCGATTGCCCGTCAAGGTTATTGAGGTATCACCTAAAGGACATTATTGGCAGTTAATTTTACAGCCATTAGGATGGAGTGAAACACCGATTACCGCAGTTTGGAATGCTATTTCTTCAGCGCCAACAAAAGGAAATACCTATTATATGGGAGGTGCTCAAGCCCGTTTATATACGGGGGATACTCCCTTAAATACGGTATCGTTAGCCTATACCGCCTAATTTAATTATTTAATCTATCACTTAATTTCACTATTTTTCACCCATGCTTATTTCAGGCATGGGTGTTTTGGTTTTTAAGAAAATGAAGAGATTTATTGAATTACGTTAATATTATTGCGTTAATAAGTTAAATGTGATTTCTTCATTAATACAGACAAACAAATGAGCAGGAACTTATTGTGGCAGGGTTAGAACAATTTATTGGTAATACACCATTAGTAAAACTACAACGACTTACACAAGAGGTGGACGCTGAAATCTGGGTTAAGCTTGAAGGCAATAATCCCGCAGGTTCAGTAAAAGACAGAGCTGCATTATCGATGATTGAACAAGCGGAACTACGCGGTGAAATAAAGCCGGGTGATACGCTGATAGAAGCAACTAGTGGTAATACAGGAATTGCCTTAGCAATGATTGCAGCGGTAAAAGGTTATCGTTTAAAGCTGTTAATGCCTGAGAATATGAGTAAAGAGCGTCAAGCATCAATGCAAGCCTATGGTGCAGAATTGATTTTAGTGAGTCGTGAAGTCGGTATGGAAGGTGCGCGAGATCTCGCACAGCAGATGGAACAGCAGGGCAAAGGTAAGGTATTAGACCAATTTAATAATCCAGATAATCCCAGAGCTCATTTTATTTCTACTGGCCCTGAAATTTGGCAACAAACACAAGGTCGCATTACGCATTTTGTTTCGAGTATGGGAACAACGGGTACAATCACAGGTGTAGGAAGTTACTTAAAAACACAATCTGATAGTGTGCAAGTCATCGGACTTCAGCCTGAAGAGAAAAGTCAAATTCCAGGTATTCGTCGTTGGTCACCTGCTTACTTGCCGGGTATCTTTAAAAAAGAGCTGGTGGATAGTGTGATAGATATGTCACAAAAAGAAGCAGAATCAACGATGCGCCTTTTAGCAAGTCAAGAGGGTATCTTCTGTGGCGTAAGTTCTGGAGGGGCTGTTGCTGGCGCTCTGCGCGTTGCAAAAGAGAATCCTGGTGCGGTGATTGTTGCGATTGTGTGTGATAGGGGTGATCGTTATCTATCTACGGGCGTTTTCTCGTCATAATTCTTACTCGTTATACTTCAAGTTGTAGCGTTGTTGACTGCGTTCACTCACCCTAGTCACATACTAATGTATGCTCCTAGGGATTTATTCACTTGTCGCCTAGCTACACCTTGAATTATTTAGAGCATTTCACTCGTCATTCTTCAAGTTATAGCGTTGTTGACTACTCTCATTCGCTGCATCTTGAATTATTTAGAGTAAGAACATTGTCGAATGAGTTAGAGTAGTTTTTAGTTCGTGTTTTTTAAATATAAAAAAACCGCCACTTTATTGGTGGCGGTTTAAATAGAGAATATCACAGAAGATTATTTTTTAATCTGAATAATAACGGTTTCACCAACAGTAACTGGGCCTGTCATTTTGGTTAAACCCTGAATTTCATCCATATTAGAGATAACAACCGGTGTTAGAACTGATTTTGCCTTTTCTTCTAATACAGCCAAGTCAAATTCTAAAATAGTATCACCAACTTTTACTTGCTGACCTTCTTCAGCGATACGCTTAAACCCTTCACCTTTCAGTTCAACAGTGTCGATACCGAAGTGGACAAATAACTCGATACCGTTGTCAGACTCAATAGAGAAAGCATGGTTAGTCTCGAAAATTTTACCGATAGTACCATCGACTGGCGCAACAATTTTATTACCAGCAGGTTTGATAGCAATACCGTCACCTACGATTTTTTCAGCGAAAACAACATCAGGAACATCTTCGATATTGACGATTTCACCAGAAAGTGGTGCAACAATATCAATCGTGCCACTGCCTTTCTTTTCCTCTGAAACCAGTGATTTTAATTTATCAAACAGACCCATGAATCTTCTCCTAATTATTGTAGTTGGGACCGGGCTCTGGCTAATGCGATTAGCACAGTGTCTTTTCTTTAGTAAAAGTTTCTACTAAGTCCATCAATTCTTTTGCAGTTGGCTGAGCAAGTGCTTGCTCTGCTAGTGCTCTTGCATCATCGTAATTTGCATTACGAATTACTTTTTTGATGCGAGGAATTGAAATAGCACTCATACTAAACTCATCTAATCCCATGCCGAGAAGGAGCAATGTTGCTCGTTCATCTCCAGCAAGTTCACCACACATTCCAGTCCATTTACCTTCAGCATGTGATGCATCAATCACCTGTTTTATCAGGTTGAGTACTGCAGGTGACATTGGATTATATAGATGAGATATCAGCTCATTTCCACGGTCTACAGCCAGAGTATATTGTGTTAGATCGTTAGTCCCAATACTAAAAAAGTCAACTTCTTTTGCCATATGACGAGCCATCACTGCTGCGGCTGGGGTTTCTACCATCACACCGACTTCAATAGATTCATCAAAAGCTTTCTTTTCTTCACGAAGCTGGCTTTTCAGTATTTCAAGTTCTGCTTTCAATGCACGGATCTCTTCAACAGAGATAATCATTGGAAACATAATACGTAGTTTACCAAAAGCAGATGCTCTTAAGATAGCACGTAATTGCGGATGAAGGATCTCTTTACGGTCAAGACAAATACGAATTGCACGCCAGCCTAAGAATGGGTTCTCTTCTTTTGGTAGGTTCATGTAAGGTAAGTCTTTATCGCCACCAATATCCATAGTACGAATAATGACCGCTGGGCTTCCTACTGCTTCAGCTACCGCTTTATAGGCTTGGAATTGCTCATCTTCTGTTGGTAAAGAGTCTCTATCCATAAATAAGAATTCAGTACGATACAGACCAACACCTTCAGCACCGTTACGTTCTGCACCAGCAACATCTCGAACTGTACCAATATTAGCGCAAACTTCAACTTGATGCCCATCAAGCGTAATAGCAGGTAAGTCTTTGAGTTTTGCTAATTCTTCTTTTTCGTGCAGGTACTCTTCTTTGATAGCTTTTAATGTTTCGAGTTCCTCATCTGATGGATTAATAATGATTTTGTTATTAATCGCATCAAGAACAAGATAATCGTCTTTTTTAATGGTTTGTGTCGCATTAGATGTTCCCACGATAGCTGGAATTTCTAATGAACGAGCCATGATAGAAGTGTGAGATGTTCTACCACCTAAGTCAGTGATAAAACCTAATACGTTGTCTAAGCTTAATTGCGCAGTTTCAGAAGGGGTAAGGTCAGTTGCAACTAAAATAACTTTTTCTGAGATAGCGCTTAAATCGATAATTGGCATCTCTAAGATATTGCGCATTAAGCGTTTACCAATATCACGAACGTCAGCCGCACGCTCTTTTAGATATTCGTCATCTAATGCTTCTAATGCGGTTGCTTGATCTTCAATAACAGATTGAACAGCAGCTTCAGCCGTTTTTTTGTCACTTTTGATAAGAGTAACAATTTCTTGTTCCAACTCTTCATCTTCTAGCAACATGATATGGCCTTCAAAGATTTCGGCTTTATCCGCACCAAGATTCTTCTCAGCACGCTCTTTAATAATTTCTAGTTGTTGTGCAGATTTGTTACGACCGTCTTTAAAGCGTTCGATTTGATTCTCAATTTCATCACTTTGGATCTTACGTTGGCTAATGATGATTGGTTCTTCTTTGAGAAGAAGGGTTTGACCAAATGCGATACCGGGTGACGCTAAAATTCCTGAAATCATAATTTATCCTACGACTTGCTGGTGATAATCTTAAAAGAATAGGATTGCAAAATACTGTTGTTTTAAAATCATCATTGAAATTAACTCCCCTGAATGGTTTCAGGGGAATAAATACTGCGTTAATACTTAATCGCGAATTACTCTAATTCCGCCATTAATTTTACCAATGCTTCAACAGCTTGTTTTTCATCTTCGCCTTCAGCAGAGATAGTTACAACAGTACCTTGGGTTAAGCCTAAAGTTTGTAATTTGAAAAGGCTCTTAGCACTGGCAGATTTACCACTAGAGATAAGCGTGATATCAGAAGAGAATGTTTTGGCTTCTTTTACAAATTGTGCTGCAGGACGAGTATGTAAGCCGTTTGGTGCTGTAATAGTAACTTCTTGCTGGTACATAGGATTTTTTCCTTTTATAACTCAATTGTTCACATTAAGTCAGGACTTAGTAAGTGTAGATGAATTTGTCCTGCTTTGCGTAGCAATATCAGATAATATTAAGTCGTAAAGCGTCATCTGATAAAAATAGTGTTCAGAAAGATAAAAGAGCTAGTTTTGTCGTCTCGGTTATTTTCTGATTAATTTCGACCTTCGAAATAATTAATTGATTAAATACTAAACTCGAAGAAATAAATCACCTGTTTGGGTGACAAACTTTGATCTCTACCACAAAAAAAGCACCGTTGAGGTGCTTTTTTAATAAATATTTTACAATTGAGATGACGCGATTTAGCTATCAGAAATGTCAGCGAAAAGTGGGGTGCTTAAATAACGCTCACCTGAAGAAGGTAAAATAACCACAATTTCTTTATTTGCAAATTCTGGCTCTTTTGCCAGTTTTACTGCTGCTGCAATAGCTGCACCTGAAGAAATACCAGCAAGAATACCTTCTTTAGTCATAAGTTCACGAGCAGTATCAAAGGCTTCTTCATTAGTGATTTGAATAACACGATCCAGTAACGATAAATCTAGGTTTTCAGGAATAAAGCCAGCTCCGATACCTTGGATTTTATGTGGACCCGGTTTAATTTCTTCTCCAGCTAAAGCTTGCGTGATAACAGGAGAGCCTGCTGGTTCAACAGCAACCATAGTTACTGCTTTACCTTGTGTCTTTTTCAAATAGCGACCAATACCTGTAATCGTACCACCAGTGCCAACACCAGCAATAACAGCACCGACTTCACCATCAGTATCATTCCAGATTTCTGGGCCTGTGGTTTTTTCATGAATTTCAGGGTTAGCTGGATTACTAAATTGTTGTAGTAACAGGTAACGTTTAGGATCGCTATCGCGAATTTCATTGGCTTTATCAATGGCACCTTTCATGCCTTTTGCGCCTTCAGTCAGCACTAAATTAGCACCTAATGCTTTGAGCAATTTACGGCGTTCGATACTCATGGTATCTGGCATCGTCAGAGTTAATTTGTAACCACGAGCTGCTGCAACATAAGCCAGCGCAATCCCAGTATTACCACTAGTCGGTTCTACAAGCTCCACGCCTTCTTTAAGAATGCCTTTCTTTTCTGCATCCCAAATCATGTTGGCACCGATACGGCATTTTACACTGAAGCTTGGGTTACGAGATTCCACTTTAGCCAGAATGTTGCCATTTCCGAAATGCTTTAAGCGAATTAAGGGAGTGTGTCCAATAGTTTGCGAGTTGTCTTCGAAAATCTTACTCATTTTTATCCTCGGTACATGATTTTTATAAGGTCAGATGAAATTACCATACGCCATCAAACTAAAGATGGAAATAAGCTTTATGAATATACTTATAACTTTTTTATATTTTTATTCCAAAAGGTTCTAATCAAGAGTCAGTGAGACGATTCACAAATTAATAAATCAAGAGATGTACAGTATATTGATGACTGATAATCTATTTTTAACCACATTTACTGCAAATACAGGGGTCATAATGGAAACCATTGAAGAGTTGATTAGTGCGCTTGAACTTGCTGTGCCTGAATTAGATGCGCAAGCTTTGCGTGAAAATTTACCTGAGTCAGATGCTCAAGAAGATGTCCTTAATTGGCTATATGAATCACTCTCAGCTCAAGGATTAATGGATTATGTGGAGTGGACAGAATATTTTGGCGATATTCCTGATCTAAAATCGTTAGAGCACGTCTCTTTGTCTGAATCACCGAGTGCGTTGATTTTATCTCAAGTTGAAAATATTGATTGGGATGAGGCGAGTGTAGACCCTTATATGTTGCCTTATGAACTACCTTATTTGGAATATATTAACCACTTTTTGACAGAAAAAGGGTTACGATTGGTCGATCTCACTCCGTTTGAAAATGCTTATATTTTCTGTATTCGAGATGATGAAGAGTTAATTGAAAAACTAGATGGCGCATTAAATATCTTTGAAATAGGTATTAATGAGCGTGAGCCGATGGATAGAGAAGAAACGAAAGATTATATTCGTTCATTAATTGAGTAGTATGATTAACAACAAATAAGCCACATCACGTTTTAGAAAAAAGCATAAAATAAAACCCCGTCTTAAATAAAACGGGGTTTTTCATATTTATCGAGATATGACTAAATGAGGTTTACCACTGCCCATCTTGCACATGCTGTTTACGATAACGATCGCACCACATTGCGGTTGCACCACAGATAGCAACTGGCATGATGACTAAATTTAAAATAGGGATCATGGTAAAAATATTAATAACCATACCAAATTGAAGATTATTCCATTTATCCTGTTTAAGCGAAGATTTCATCGCTGCAAATGAAATTTTGTGGTTATCAAATGGGAAGTCATTATATTGAATTGCCATCATCCAAGCACCAAAAGCAAACCATAAAACAGGCGCAACGGTTTGTCCGATAGCAGGAATAAAATAGAGCAATAACAAGACAATAGCGCGAGGTAAATAATAAGCTATTTTAGTTAACTCACGTTTTAAAATACGTGGAATATCTTTCAATATACCTGTAACACCCGTATCGGGTGGGGTAACGCCAGTTATTTGACCTTCTAATTTTTCAGCTAATAATCCATTAAACGGAGAAGCGATAATATTGGCTAAGGTACTAAAGAAATAAGTGAATACGAGTAAGATAAAAATAACGGATAGTGGCCAGATCAAATAACTCAACCATTGTAACCAATCAGGAACTTTTTCCATCATCCAATTGACCATGCTACCAATTTGACCATATAACCACCAAAAGGCGCTTCCGAGAATAATAATATTGGCAAGTAAGGGTAAGATAACAAAACGCTTCAGCCCTTTGCGTGTAATTAAACGCCAACCAAGAGCAAAATAATGAAATCCATTTAAATTTTTATTCGTTTCTGTCAAATTTGTCATACTTCCTATTCTCTCCAGTGAGGGCAAGCTAGTATCATATAGGGAGATAATCAGCCTTACTAGTCATGAATTGTCTAAAAAACGCGCATAAGAGATTGATGTGTGTATCTTTGTGACAAGAAAATTAAGTATTGGCTTGCACTTATGAGCATTGGCAAATACTCTTAGTAAAAAGTAATATTTGCCAACGTGGCTATTAAACCTCAAGACAACAGAGATAGAAATGATGCAGCAAAATTTGCGTCTGATATTAATCGTTGTTGGTGCGATTTTAATCATAGCTTTGTTATTACACGGCTTATGGATTGGTCGAAAAGAGCGTTCTAAGCTTTTCCGTAATCGCCCAGTAAAACGTCAGAAACAGAATTATCAGTCAGATGAGAACGATGACGAACCACAATATGCTGAGGTTAGTCATCAGACATCAACTTTATCCTCTACTGAAAAGCGGGAGAGTGAGCCACCGATAAAATCGGAGCCTCTACATGAACCTGAAATTTCAGTGGCAGATAGAGATCCATTAATGTCTGAAAGCCAAACAAAAGGGAGTTCTCACGATACTTCATTACAGCAAGAGCCAAGTCTTGGTGTTTTTGATGTTATTGAAAAAGAGCCTGTACCGATTGTTAGGGATGAGCCAAAACAAGAACCTGTGGCGAATGTTGCGAGTGAAGTAAAATCACACGTTAATACAGTAAGCCCTTCTGCGAGTTTAGAGCCTTCAATTTCAGAAACAACGGCTCATATGACTCCTGTTGAAACTGAGGCTTCGCATCATGCTCCGGCTGAAGAGCCAAAAGTTGAATCTGCTTCGCAAGCAACAGAAGCAGAGAAAGAGCTGGTTATTGTTCTAAACGTAAGCGCACATCATGGTCAAATGCTGGATGGTGAAGCGTTGATGCAGAGTATCATTCAAGCTGGCTTCCAGTTTGGCGAAATGAATATTTTCCATCGCCATCTCAATCCAACTGCTAATGGACCTGTGTTGTTTAGTTTAGCGAATATGGTGAAACCAGGAACATTTAACATTGATACAATGGCTGAATTAACAACACCTGGTGTATCGATGTTTATGATGGTGCCATCTTATGGTGATGCTAACCAAAACTTTAAATTGATGTTACTTACGGCTCAACGTATAGCATCTGACGTAGGTGGTGTTGTGCTGGATGATGAACGCAAGCTCTTAACGCCACAAAAAATCGAGCTTTATAAATCTAGAATTCGCAGGACGCTAGATTTAAATCAATAGCTTTATATCTGTAAAAAAAGCCCCCGCTTGCGGGGGTTTTTCTTCTTTGGTGATAATCATGAATAAAAACACTCAACAAAAAATTGATAAACTTCGCGTTACTCTACGTCACCATGAATATCTCTATCATGTCATGGACGCACCTGAAATACCTGATGCTGAATACGATCGCTTAATGAATGAGCTAAAAGCATTAGAAGCTGAATACCCCGAATTAATTACCTCTGATTCGCCTACACAGCGAGTTGGTGCTTTACCTCTAACGGCATTTGAGCAAGTGAGACATGAAATTCCGATGCTCTCCTTAGATAATGCTTTTGATGAAACAAGCTATCTGGCTTTTGATAAGCGTTTACGTGATCGTTTAAAAAATAATGAAGAGATCACTTTCTGTTGTGAATTAAAATTAGATGGATTGGCAGTCAGTTTACTTTATGAAAATGGAGTATTAGTACAAGCTGCAACGCGTGGTGATGGTACAACAGGGGAAAATATCACGGAGAATGTGAGAACAATCAAAGCCATTCCACTACGTTTATATGGTGAAGACATTCCTGCTCGTATTGAAATTCGTGGTGAAGTCTTTATGAATGAAAAAGGCTTTGAATATTTAAACGAGGAAGCGCGTCGCACAGGCGGAAAAGTTTTTGCTAACCCTCGTAATGCCGCAGCCGGCTCATTAAGACAGCTTGATCCTCGTATTACAGCAAAACGTCCATTAACCTTTTTCTGTTATGGTGTCGGTGTCCTTGAGGGGGGCGAATTACCTACAAGCCACTATGAGCGCCTACAACAATTTAAAAAATGGGGATTACCCGTTAGCGATGCGGTAAAACTTTGTACAGGCAGCAAGGCAGTGCTTGATTTTTATCGCCATGTAGAAGAAGTTCGCCCTAATTTAGGTTTTGATATTGATGGTGTTGTTATCAAAGTTGATGATATTGCACTGCAAGAAGAGCTAGGTTTTGTCTCAAGAGCGCCGCGTTGGGCTATTGCTTATAAATTCCAAGCTCAAGAGCAAATGACGATTATCAAAGATGTCGAATTTCAAGTAGGGCGTACTGGCGCTATTACGCCTGTTGCACGTTTAGAACCTGTTCAGGTTGCAGGTGTTGTTGTGAGTAATGCAACGTTACACAATGCTGATGAAATTGAACGTTTAGGGATACGTATTGGCGATACAGTAGTTATTCGTCGAGCAGGTGATGTTATTCCTCAGGTTGTCAGTGTGATTGAAGAGAAGCGCCCTGATGATGCTCAAGAAATTATTTTTCCGACACATTGTCCTATTTGTGATTCTGATGTTGAGCGCATTGAAGGTGAAGCTGTTGCACGTTGTACTGGTGGCTTAATTTGTGGAGCGCAACGCAAAGAAGCACTTAAACATTTTGTTTCACGTCGAGCTATGGATGTGGATGGAATGGGCGATAAAATTATCGACCAACTGGTTGAGAAAGAATATGTCAAAACGCCAGCAGATCTCTTCCGCTTAGATGAAAAAATCTTATCTGGTTTAGAACGAATGGGCGAAAAATCAGCTAAAAAACTGATCACTGCTTTAGATAAGGCTAAATCAACGACATTTGCGCGTTTTATTTATGCACTTGGTATCCGAGAAGTTGGCGAAGCAACCGCAAGTGGACTGACAACACATTTCTCAACGCTTGATGCATTACGAAATGCAGATGTAGAAGCGCTAAAATCAGTCCCTGATGTAGGCGATGTTGTGGCTAAACATGTCGTTAATTTTTTCCAAGAGGAACACAATAGAACGGTTATTGAACAATTGATCAATGATGCCGGTATTACATGGCAAGCGCCTATTATTGTGGCTCATGAAGCGGGCGATAATCCTTTTGCGGGTAAAACTGTTGTGTTAACGGGGTCACTTTCACAGTTAACGCGTGATGAAGCAAAAGACAGATTAGTCGCGTTAGGCGCAAAAGTGAGCGGAAGCGTTTCTAAAAAAACCGATATGGTGATTGCGGGTGAAGCCGCAGGCTCTAAGTTAGTGAAAGCTAATGAGTTAGGGATAACTGTTATCGATGAAGATGAAATGATACGATTACTTGATCAATCAAAATAATCATTCTAATATTTAATAAATGCTACTGGGAAACCTTCTCAGTGGCATTTTTACTTAAGTCAAATTTACATTTTATGTTTCTTAAGTAACTTTCAAAGTGTGATCAACCTATCTTATTTAATAAATAGTGTGTATGCGGTTTCATGAGATTGTGACAATAGTCACATCCTAATGTTACGCGTTACATAAAATGCTCTACAAGATTTATTTTTATTTTTGGAGCATGCATGTCCTCTATCATTCACTTCGTTTTAGCACTCGCCGTTATTGGCGCATTAGCATTCGTTGCGAGTAACAACCGCAAAGGGATCCGTCTGCGTTATATCGTGCAGTTATTAGTTATTGAAATCGCATTAGCATGGTTCTTCCTCAACTCTGATGTTGGTGAAGGCTTTGTTCGTGGCTTCGCTGGATTATTTGATCACTTATTAGGTTATGCCGCACAAGGTACTGAATTCGTATTCGGTGGCATGATGAAAGGTGGTTTAGCATTCTTCTTCCTGAATGTTTTATGTCCAATTATCTTTATTTCTGCATTAATTGGTATTCTTCAGCATATCAAAGTATTACCTTTCGTGATCCGCATTATCGGTACTGTACTTTCTAAAGTGAACGGTATGGGGAAATTGGAATCATTCAACGCAGTTAGCTCACTGGTTCTTGGTCAATCAGAGAACTTTATTGCCTATAAAGATGTATTAGGCAAAATGTCTCAGCGTCGTATGTACACTATGGCTGCAACAGCAATGTCAACCGTATCAATGTCAATTGTTGGTGCATACATGACAATGCTAGATCCAAAGTATGTCGTTGCTGCTCTAGTACTGAATATGTTCAGTACCTTTATCGTCCTTTCTGTGATTAACCCATACTCTGTTGAGAATGAAGAAGATATTCAAATGGGTAATCTGCATGAAGGTCAAAGCTTCTTTGAAATGTTAGGCGAATACATCTTAGCAGGTTTCAAAGTGGCATTAATCGTTGCTGCAATGCTGATTGGTTTCATTGCATTAATCGCAGCAGTGAATGCGATTTTCAGCATGATTTTCGGTATTAGCTTCCAAGATTGTTTAGGTTACGTTTTCTATCCATTAGCATGGGTTATTGGCGTGCCAGAGCAAGATGCATTACGTGTTGGTAGTGTTATGGCAACTAAATTAGTGTCTAACGAATTCGTTGCAATGGGTAGCTTACAAGATATCGCTGCTGAAATTTCACCACGCTCTGTTGGTATCTTATCTGTATTCTTAGTTTCATTTGCTAACTTCTCTTCAATCGGGATTGTTGCAGGTGCGATTAAAGGTCTAAACGAAGTACAAGGTAACGTTGTGTCTCGTTTCGGTCTGAAATTACTGTTTGGCTCTACATTGGTAAGCTTCTTATCAGCAGCTATTGCAGGTCTGTTTGTTTAATCTCTGAAGATAAAACAAATAGCATGTGAACAAAATAACAATGTAAACTGAGTCACTAATCAAGTGATAGAAAATCAAGCAGTACCTTCGGGTACTGCTTTTTTTATCTTTAAATTGCCCTATAATCGGTTCTATTCCTTCAATGACAACGTGGTAGAGAACATGCTAGAGAAACAGCACCTTATCGATATAGCAAACACACAAATGCCATTTGGTAAGTACAAAGGGCGTATGCTAGTTGATTTACCTGAAGAGTATTTATTGTGGTTTGCAAAGAAAGGCGAGTTTCCTGAAGGTAAGCTTGGCCAACTCATGGAGATGACCTTAGCAATTAAAATTGAAGGTTTAGAAGGGCTATTAAAGCCATTAAAGCGGTGAAGTTAATTATTATCCATACCTGATTTTTCAGGTGTTAATGCATTAATAATTTTCTGACTTAATTCAATAAATAATGTTTGTTCTCCGAGCGTTAAACATTTACTTATTTTCTCTGCATTTTGTTTTCGACCTAATGCTGCTCTTGCTAAAAAAGCGTGACCTTCATTCGTTAAATGGGTAATAAACTCACGCTTGTCTTTTTCTGAACGATTTTGAGCAATAAATCCTAAAGATTTTAATCCCCGCATAAATTTCGATAAATTTTGTCTTGAAATTGCCAACGAGTCACTTAATTGAGAAGGGGTTAAGTCACCACGTAAGCGCAATAATTCTAAAATATCATATTGACCCCAAGTAACTTGCTCTGGGGTATAACGGGTTCGTTGTGCGACTAATGTGCATTGTAATAATGACAATGCATTTTCTAAATCACTCTTTTCCATAAATACGCCATCTTATGAATTATGTTAACTAAAGTTAATATTATCAGGTCATTCATTGTGAATAAACTTTATATTGATTAACTAAAGTTAATCAAATAATATGGCATATAGTTAACTTTGGTTAATTATTTTGCGGTTGCCTGATAAAACTTGATGTAATTGATAAGAGGTAAAGTCGAAATGATGGATTATTTTAAAGATAAAGTGATTTTAGTCACTGGCGCAAGTACAGGTGTAGGTGAAGGCATTGCACAATTACTATTTCAACGTGGTGCTACGGTTTTTATTACAGGTCGGCATTTAGAGGAAGTAACAAAAACAGCACGTTCTATTGATATAGCTGGTAAGAAAGTCATTGCGTTACAGGCTGATATGACCTCATTTTCTCAAGTAAAAGAAATGATTGAAATTATCATCGCTCAAGCAGGAGCATTACATGGCTTGGTTAATAATGCTGGGATCACGGGACCTCATAATACATCTATTGTGGATTATGAGATTGAAGATTGGAAAGCTGTAATTGATACAGATATCAATGGCGTATTTTATGGCTTGAAATATGGCATCCCTGCAATATTAAAAAGCGGGGGAGGAAGTGTTGTGAATCTTTCTTCATCTAATGGCATTGTGGGGATTGCGGGGATTTCAGCATATACAGCGGCTAAACACGCTGTATTAGGGATCACTCGTTCAGCTGCGCTTGAGTTTGCAGATAAAGGAATAAGGATCAATGCGGTTGGACCTGGTTATGTCGATACGCCAAGAATGCAAATGTTACCCGATGAAGTACGTGAATGGATGGCAAACACACACCCAATGAAACGAATGGCAACTAGAGAAGAAGTTGCTAAAACAGTCGCTTTTTTACTTTCAGATGAGAGCAGTTTTTCCACTGGAGCATTTTATGCCATTGATGGAGGTTATACTGCACAATAGAAATAAATAAAGGGGAGTAGAAAACAAAAAATCCCGAAGATTTCTCTTCAGGATCTTAAAATTCTGGTGGAGCTAAACGGGATCGAACCGTTGACCTCTTGCATGCCATGCAAGCGCTCTCCCAACTGAGCTATAACCCCACATATTGGATTGTTCTAGAAGTATATTGGTGGAGCTAAGCGGGATCGAACCGCTGACCTCTTGCATGCCATGCAAGCGCTCTCCCAACTGAGCTATAGCCCCAACATACTGGAACGGGCTTGATAATAGGCAACAAGCACAATACTGTCAATCAGTTAATCTCACATTATTTATTGATTGCTGAAAAAGAGTACAAAAAAAAGATACATTCGCTATTTGAGGAATGTATCTTTCTTAATAAGTAAGATTAACGAGTAAGTTAAGCTTGGTTTTCTCTTTCAGTAATAAAGTCTAATGCTTTATTAATACGTGCAATGCTACGTGTTTTACCAATAGCATGAACGGTAACATCTAAGCCAGGAGATTGACCGGCACCTGTTACAGCAACACGTAACGGCATACCTACTTTACCCATACCCACTTCTAATTCATCAGCGGTATCTTGAATGGCTTGGTGAACATTTTCAGCCGTCCATTCTGTAATTGCTGATAACTTATCGCGAACAACTTCTAATGGTTGACGAGCAACTGGGCGTAAATGTTTTTTCGCAGCAGCTTCTTCAAAGGTTTCGAAATCAACATAGAAGTAATGGCAACTTTCAGCCATCTCTTTTAATGTTTTGCAACGTTCGCCTAATAATTTGATCAGCTCCACTAATGATGGACCATTGCTGGTATCAATATTTTGCTGTTTGATATGCCAATCTAAATGAACCGCAACTTTCTCTGCTGGCAATGTATTGATGTAGTGATGGTTTAACCAAAGTAGTTTATCAGTATTAAATGCGCTTGCTGATTTACTGATAGCTTCTAAAGTGAAGTGTTCAATCATTTCATCAATCGTAAAGATCTCTTGGTCACCATGAGACCAGCCTAAACGTACTAAGTAGTTTAATAGTGCTTCAGGTAAATAGCCGTCATCACGATATTGCATTACGCTGACTGCGTTGTAACGTTTAGATAGTTTTTTACCATCATCACCTAAAATCATTGATACGTGAGCATATTCAGGTACAGGAGCACCTAATGCTTTGAGAATATTGATTTGGCGAGGTGTGTTATTGATATGATCTTCACCACGAATAACATGAGTGATTTCCATATCCCAGTCATCAATAACAACACAGAAGTTATAAGTTGGAGAACCATCAGTACGACGAATAATCAGATCGTCAAGTTCTTGGTTGCTAAATTCAATAGGGCCACGAATTTTGTCATCAAAAATAACAGAACCTTCTTGTGGGTTTAAAAAACGCACAACATGAGGTTCATCAGCGCTATGATTATGGTTACCGCCACGGCAACAACCATCGTAACGAGGTTTTTCACCTTTCGCCATTTGATCTTCGCGTAGTTGTTCTAAACGCTCTTTAGAACAATAGCAACGGTATGCCGTACCCGCAGATAACATTTGATCAATCACTTGGTTATAGCGATCGAAGCGTTTAGTCTGATAATAAGGACCTTCATCCCAATTCAGATTTAACCAATTCATACCGTCCATGATTGCATCGATGGCTGGCTGTGTAGAACGCTCTAAGTCGGTGTCTTCTATACGCAGTACAAATTCGCCCTTATTATGACGGCTATATAACCAGGAATAAAGTGCGGTACGCGCACCACCAACATGTAGATAGCCAGTAGGACTTGGTGCAAAACGGGTTTTTATTTTACTCATTGGGATTGCCTTTGTACGTCTTACTTATATATAGATAAGTAATCGTGATTATCAAAAAAACGAAATGGTTGCCTTATTTTATCACTGGATGCTAATTCCTCAATGGCATTAAGCTTTTAACAGAGATAAATTTTTCAAATTGATGATTTTTTGTTTGACGAAGAGTATCCGTAGGATTACTTTGGTTAATTGCTGTGTCACTTATGGTGCTAAAAAAAGCATCTTGACTAAAAATAAAACGAACGATCATTTTCACGATAAAAAACTGATAAAAATCGTTGACTCATAGCGCAGTATCCCTATAATGCACCCCATCACGACGGGCGGTTAGCTCAGTTGGTAGAGCATCTCCCTTACAAGGAGGAGGTCGTTGGTTCGAGCCCAATACCGCCCACCATTATTTTCGTTGTGATAGTTGTATGATTTAGTGTAATTGGGCGGTTAGCTCAGTTGGTAGAGCATCTCCCTTACAAGGAGGAGGTCGTTGGTTCGAGCCCAATACCGCCCACCAATTACATTAAAGCGTGGTAGTGAGAATTTAGTCATCATGAAGTGGGCGGTTAGCTCAGTTGGTAGAGCATCTCCCTTACAAGGAGGAGGTCGTTGGTTCGAGCCCAATACCGCCCACCACTTCATCCGGTTATTTCGCGCAATATCACAAATTTAGGTATGGGTCGTTAGCTCAGTCGGTAGAGCAGTTGACTTTTAATCAATTGGTCGGGCGTTCGAATCGCCCACGACCCACCATTCCTAAAAATACAACATAAAGTAGTGAACATTGTGACGGGTCGTTAGCTCAGTCGGTAGAGCAGTTGACTTTTAATCAATTGGTCGGGCGTTCGAATCGCCCACGACCCACCATTCACAAAGCTACTTATAGATTTACGCAAAATTATTAAATGGGTCGTTAGCTCAGTCGGTAGAGCAGTTGACTTTTAATCAATTGGTCGGGCGTTCGAATCGCCCACGACCCACCATTTAATAATCAAGCGGGCGGTTAGCTCAGTTGGTAGAGCATCTCCCTTACAAGGAGGAGGTCGTTGGTTCGAGCCCAATACCGCCCACCACTTCTTTATCTTTTCTTCATTCCTTCTTCTTTATTTCCCTAGTATTTCTTTAAAACAAGCAACAATAGCCATTTGGTCTTTTTAATACCTGTATTATTGCGGTCTAGTTGTATTCTTTTAAGTCTCAATCGGTTTATCTACATCTGCTGTTTTATCACCTAGCTCATGCATGCCTTATTTATACCCGTATATCCTTACCTACATGCATTCCTAGTCCTTTTATATACCCAAGGCAATACCCTTAGCTACTCATCTTGTTCCTTTGGCGTTATTAGTCTCTAAGACTGTTTTAACCTGTTATTACATTGTACTTTTTGTGAAAAGAGAGCGTAAGTCGGTTTCTTTATTACGCTTTTTTACATTTTGTCATGTTTTTATCATTTAAAATGGAGGGCTTATAAAAAAGGAAATCTCTCTTCTGTTGTTGAGTTAATCATTTTAGAAGAGGGGCGTTCGGTAGAAAATATGTATCTATTTGGAGCTAAAAATATTAAAAAAATTACTTCAACTGAAAAAGAAAGTTCTACTCTCTTTAGGTGTAAATATAGGCATTTCCAGTTTATTAATAGAATTAAATAACCTTAGATACACGGTTATAAATCATTTGAGCACTTCTTATGAGCAATATCTCTCATAAAATGAGCAAGTTAAAACATTTTTAGTTAGCATTGAAAAATATGTAGATCCCATTTTTTAAGAAAAAATTTAGAAGATTAAAAGACCCAAATAGGGCTTTATAGTTAATCTTTCGTACTTTTTATAAAACATAGGATGGTGCTAACAAGAGGAAAGATAAAATATAATGATGTTTTATCTTATTTATTCTTCTTTTTTAAAGATATGATCGAGCAAGATAATTTGCTTAACTTTATGAATTAAAATAAATTAATTTTTAAGTTTGATATTTATCAATATCTTTATCATAATGAACTGAATAGTAAATGATATAAAGCAAAATGCACTTGTTTTATCAGTAATTGATTTGTCCTGGAGTGGTTAATTTCATTTTTTGCGAAAAATGGAGAAAATTGTGCATTTGACAGGAACATAAATTATATAAAAATATTAATGTTTATTTTGCACTAAGAATAACTCTTATATGGAATAGGTGAAATTACTTAGGACGTAAAAAGATTAATTTTTGTATTTTTTAACAAAATTAGATCATACTAAAATCGATATTTAATAGTTCATTCTCTCATTAATTTAGCTTAATATGCGATGATCACTCGGTTTCTGTCATGTACGAAATACGCGTATTTGAGTGAAAAAGAAAGAATAGTATTGTGTGCTCATAAAAAGAACATTTTTTATGGTAATAAGTGTAGCCTTTGAATAACTTACTGATAAAACAAAAATATTTATATTAATATCCACCTTTTTTCTATTTTATAAAGAAGATTTTCAATCTAATTGAAACTTAAAATAAGTTATTCATTAATAAAAATTCAAAAAAAATGAGTAATTAAATCTATAATTTGTTTATTCTAGAGTAATAAAGAATTGTAGATTTTGAAATATATTTAGTTGAAAGAGTAAGTGTTTATGCTTATATAAATTAATTAACAAATGTTTAAAGTGTGATTTATATCTAAATCTTAATGCAATATCTGTAATGTATTGAAATTAAAGTATAATGTTTGCTTATTTATAAACTCATCAGATTTCATTGATATTGCTTAAGCTATTTAATAAAAATAAGAAAATCGTTACCTTTGCGAGGTTAATTTATTATTTTAAATAAATTAGACTGATATAAGTTGATTTATTTTTGCACAATTCAAACAATCACACTTTAAATTAAGCTTGTAATAGATAATAATTCTAATTAATGAGTAAAGTTTAAGGAAAAAAAAGCGTAATTTTATAACGAAAATATTCTAACTTTATGAAAATAAAGAATATATACCACTATCCTAGGTATTATTAACTAGTATGAGTAAATCACTGTGCTTGCACTGTCTTTTTTTGACTAGTTGAAAGTGTTTAAATGCGTAGTATATTATTTACATATGATAAGTCGTGTTATGAATTGTAATATTTCTTATCTACTAAAATAATATTTTATTAAAACAAAAAGGTGTCCTCGACAATATATAGTTTTACATATTATTGCGCAGGAACACACCATTATAAAATTAGATATCAATCAAAGTGAAAAGCGAGAACAATATTATGAGTAGCAAGTATCCAGTCGCTTATGCAGTTGGACAAAAAATTAAGTCATTAAGAAAATCTCAAGGTTATACTGTATTTCAGTTAGCAAAAGAGATTGATATTAGTGAACAACAGTTATTTCGTTATGAGCGTGGTGTAAACCGTATTGATATTGATTGCTTAGTTAGAGTACTTGAAGTACTGGGCGTTAATATTGGTAGCTTCTTTGAAGAAGTAACAGGTGGAATGACTCAAGAAACTGAGCGTAATGAACAACATATTCCAGCTCATTTCGATAGCAAGGCTCTCTCTATTTTCTAATAATATTCTTAAATTAGAAAGTAACTCATTTTAGAATAACTAAATTGAGTAAGATAATTCTTATATTCAGATATTCCCCTTTTGTCAGTTAATAATAAGAATTTTCTTAATGAATAAAATAAAGCCTCTATATGAAACCAATGCCCTTATTAGGGCATTTTACGTTTATAGAGAATGATAATTTTTAATTTTTAAGAAAAAAAGAATAATTTTATTGTAAATGAACCGAGACTTTCATGCTTGGAGAAATATATTCTCGTATTTATTTGTATAAGAAAAAGGCAGCTAATTAATATTTGTTTAGAATAAGCTTCCCATAAAATTGCCACATATATTACCCACCACGATTCCACCTCCTGATAACATTTCTGAAGCTATTAAACGTATAACTTATGCGCTTCACACCAATAAATTTAAAAAGAATGAATTTTAATATGATAAAGGCAAAATGTGTGCGTTGGTGAAAATAGGTGATCAGATCAAAATTTAGATATTTATCATTAAATGACTATTTATGGATAATAGTAGTTAATATCACATTAGAATGGATTATTGTTGCCTCTTCATTGTGAATATGAAGAGGCAACAACAATTAGTCTTTGAGAGGTTTTAGAATGTATTCGAGTTGCTGATCGGTGAGGGCGATATTAAAAAATGTTTTATAGAACTGTTGTGTTTCTTTACGGATATCAATATGTGCTGTTTGTTCTGGATATAAAACAGTCGCTAACCATAAAAATTGTAAGGCTTCTTCTGTGGTTTCACGGCACCACCAAAATAAGCCTTTAGGATTTGTATAAACTCGACCTTCACGTACTGCAGTAATAGATTGCCATTCAGGTGCATTTTTAATGATTTCGGTGTCTCTTGCATACATAGTGACAATGACATCAGGATTGGCATGAATAACTTGCTCTAAAGAAACATCGCCAGCTCTGCTTGGCACATTATCAAACCAATGCTCTGCAACGTTAACACCGCCTGCAAGCGCTATCCAATCATGATTTAATGAAGGTGCGCCAGATGTTCTTAATGGTGAGCCAAAAGCATGATAGACCTTCATTGGTTTATTGGCGCTGACTTCACCTACCGCATTTTTTACAAGCGCTTTATTACGCTGAAAGTAGACTAAGTAATCTTTTGCTAATTGGTGACTACTTGAACCTAAAATCTCACCCGTGATCAATGTTCTTTCTAATAATGCATCCATAGAGCCTGACTTTAATAATGCAACACTGATCCCTGCATTTTTTAGTGCGGACATTTGTGCATCAGATAGCTTTCCTGTTGCAAAAAAGATCTGAGGTTGGCTAACAATTAATGTTTCGATATTTAGAGTATCGTTATTACCTTTACTCGAAATAGAGGCCGTTTTTATCGCGGGCACTATTTCCGTAAAAAAAGGGATCGTTTTAACTAAATCCGTTGTCGAAACAATTTTATCTCCTGCGCCCAGCATCGCTAATATGGCATTTTGCGCATTCCAACTGGTGGCAACTCTTTCAGGGGAATCAGGAACCGTAATGGATTGGTTTTGATAATATTGAACAACTCTTTGTGCCTGTACATTAAAGGAGATACTGAGAGCCAAAGCTCCCAGTAACGTAATGCACAGGGTTTTGAAAAACCCTTGATACATTTTGTGATCCTCTTAGAGTTCAATACTAACAGATGCAGATATTTGACGAGGTGTACCTAAGAAGGCATTAGCCCCACCTTCAGCCCCATTTTGGTTACCTGAGAAGATAGATGCCCAATAATGCTCATTAGTAACGTTATCTAAATTGAGGCGGAAGGTTGTTTTCTTATCCCAATATTGTGTTTGATAACGAGCACCTAGATCGAGGGTGGTGTACGCTTTTGCCCACATAGTATTAGTGGTATTTGCTGCACGTTTACCTGTGTAGTGAATATTGGCGCTATAGATAACATTTGGCAAAGTAGGGTAATGGTATTCAGCTAATAAATTAGCTTGGTATTTTGGTACACCCACAACGTCTTTATTTTGAGTTTTCGCATTACCTGTATTAGTTAATGTTGGATCTAACCAAGTCATGCTACTAAAAACGAAAAGTTCATCAGTGACTTTTCCGTTAGCAATAAGCTCTAACCCACGGTTACGTTGTTTGCCTTGTTCTTTAAATATTTTATCATCCCCAGCGTAAGCAAAAGGGCGTTCTAATTGGAAAATAGCCGCATTTAAATTAAGGTCACCAATTTGCGATTTTATCCCCATTTCCCACTGCTCACTACGGTAAGGTTTTAGCACTTCATTTTTGTTTTTAGCGTTATCAGGCGCAACATCACCTTCTTCTAATGAATCGGCATAAGAAATATAAGTCATCACTTCAGGAATTGGTTTAAACATTAATGCGACAGCAGGGCTTAAACCATTTTCAGTGTGATTTCCACCACCAGAACGATAAGACGTTTCTTTGATCCAGTTTTGGCTTAGTGATCCCATCACTGACCATTGAGGATTAAAGGTAACAGTATCACCTAAAGTAACGGATTGAACTTGAGAGCGACTATTTTTGGTACGAGCCGCACCTGTATAAAAGCCTTCATTAGAAGGATCGTCATAACGGTGAGGGTGATTGATATCTAACCATGGTTGTGATTTACATTCTGGAAAAGATTTAGTGCCACAAATTTTATCTTTTCCGTTAGCACCATAAATATCCCAACGATAACCACTGGTTGCCATCACTAAATCATGAGAGATAGCACCTGTCATGATACGACCATTTACATTTATAGAGTTACTTAGAACAGTAAAACGACCATAAGTAGAAGGTACGGATAATGCTTGTTGGAATTGTTTTCCATCATTACTTAATTGGTTAGAAACAGAACGGAATCCACGATCAGCTGTTTGATAACCAATTGCTGCACTTATTTGCCAATCTTCGTTAAAATCATGTTTTAGTCGGCTACTGACTGTTCTGGTGTGAAGATCAACACCCGCAAAAGCTTGACCATAGCCTGCTTTAGTTGGATCTGGCGCATCAGGTAATTTGGTGACATCTTTAGAATACGAAAACGCACCAGGGAAGCCCATTTTTTTAAACCAATAATCACTAAAATTCACTTCTAACACGGTATCAGAAGAGATATTCCAATCAAAAGCAGTGCTGATTAGCTGGCGACGTGTTTTGCTTCCTGCGACATAACCTTTACCTTCATCATGCACTAGATTAATGCGATAACCAAAAGTGTTGTTGTCATCAATAAAACCACCTAAATCAAGATGACCTTTAAATTGGTTATCATTGACATAAGTTGCATTAAGCGAGGTTAAACGTTTTAAGGTTGGACGTTTTTGGGTGAAATTGAATTGTCCACTAGGGCTTGCTGGTCCATAAAGTGAGCCTGTTAGACCATTTATAATATCTACACGCTCAAGCATTTCGATTGGAAAGGCTGTAGTTGAAATAATATTAACACCATCTAAGCGAGAGTTAGCAACAACATTGCCTTGCATTCCACGGTTTTGAGGACGCCCAACATCCATTCCTCCACGCGCTTGCATTTGGGAAGAGGCATTATATTTTAAGATATCTGAGACACTGGTAACTTGTTGATTTTCAATCATAGATTGAGTGAAAGTATTTGTTGTGTAAGGAGTATCTAGCCATTTTTTTTCACCTAATGGTCCCATATCAACTTCTCGAGTAACAAATCCAGCACCGGCTTCACTATTATTCACTGGTTGTGCAGTAACGACGATTTTTTCAGCATTTTCAGCGGCTACACTTGCTGATACAGCTAATGTTTGTGCTATAGCACAAGCTATTGTCGAAATGATAAATTTCTTCACGATAGACTCCCAAAATGTATTTTTTAGTTATTTAAATCCATCGATATTAAAAAATTTATACAACGATGCTCATCGCAAATGTAATGCAATGTATATCATTGTATAAATTTATATATAACGAGGATGGGCGCCGACTATACACCTAATAACATGTAAATAAAATGATATATTTGCTAATAATAAGATTATGAAATTGTTTCTGAATTAAGATCAAAAAAATGCCCATTTAAACGGGCATTTTAGGAAATGAAACATAACAGAAGGGATATTGAAAAATTAATGTTCTGTTTTTTCTGCTATGGAACCATGATCATCATGTTTCTGGTGGCGGTGATGACCATCGATCATGCTGCGGAATGTTTGAGTAAACGTATCGCCCAGTGTACATAAATAGAAGTGCGCACAAATAAACATTAGTGCCACGATCCCTAAAACTAAGTGTGCTTTTAGCATCCAATAGCCTTCACCAAGTACTTCAGGGTATAAACATAATAATCCGGTAACCAGTAACAGCGGCACTAAACCAAACATCACACCTAAGTAAGCGAGTTGCTGAAGCGGATTAAATTTATCAGTTTCAGTTGCGGCGAAAGGATGGGGTTCGCCTTTCATTATGCCGTAAAGATAAAAGCGAGCTTGTTTGATACAACGACCAATTAATCCACTAAATCTTACTTTGTAATGTACGCCGTTACTGGTTGTTAAATTGATAAGAATAAAACCAATCCAGAACGCGATAAGTACAAAGCCACAGATCTTATGTAATAGCACCATTGAAGCGACATTTCCGATAGAGAAATGCCCTAAAAATCCGCTCAATAGTAATAGGATAAACAGTAAAGCATTACCCCAGTGCCAAAAACGAATTGCTTTAGAATATAAATAAACTCGTTCTTCTTCATAATGACCAGAGTGTTTTGGTGCAAGGGCATAGCGTAGTAAGCCATGAATAACTAATACAGCTATCATAGCAACGATTAATAAACCGGCTGCCATTAACCATACAGGCCAATAATCTGGCGTATAATGGAGTTCTGCTCCCCAGATACTAGTCATGCTTTATCTCCCTGATGGATTTCTTTACGACGGAATAAACTTGGCTTTCCGACATTATCTAATTGGTATTGATAAACGGATTTTTGTTTGATCCAAGCCTGAATTTCAGGTGAGTCGATGCGGCCAAAAGCAAGTGCATCTGTTGGGCATACCGATACACATGCAGGTAATTCACCTTCAGCTAATCGAGTATCAGAACAGAAGTTACATTTATCTGCGATATGTGTCATTGGATTGATATATCGAACATGGTAAGGGCAAGCACCAACACAGTAATCACAGCCGATACATAGCTCTTTTTTCACCTGAACGATACCATTTTCATCGATAAAAGAGGCACCTGTAGGGCAAACAGAAACACAAGGTGCATCTTCACAATGCTGGCAAGAAACTCGGAAAAATTGGTAATGTGGATAACCCGCTTCGTCGTCATGAGGACCTTGAATTTGGACTTGAAGTCGGCTAAATCCTTCTGGAATGTCATTGATGACTTTACACGCAACAGTGCAAGCTTGGCAGCCAATACAACGTTTTTCATCATGTAACATGACAAATTGTTTATCATTATTGTTCATCGTTATTTTTTTCCTTAAGCCCGACTAATTCTGACACCTGATGTATGCACATCAGTACCTGATACAGGGCTAATTTCATGAGGCAATAAGTTGCCACAGTGAACGCCTGTTGTAGTTGCGGCTGTTCTCGCACCTGCTTTTGCACCTGATCCCATATAAACAAATACCGTGTCAGGGCGAATGCCTTCAGTGATCAAAGCATGTGCTTTTTCTTTGCCTATACTGTTTTCCAGAATGATTTCATCACCATGTTTAATTCCATGGTTTTTCGCTGTTTCAGGGTGAAGCCAAACAGGGTTTTTCCACATTAATTCAGCTAATAATGGTACGTATTGTGTTGCACCATTAGTATGAACGGCGACTTTACCTTGGATAAAATAAAGCTCGTCTTTTTCTTTTAATGGGAAGTTGTGGAAGCGCGGAATACCATAGTTTTCTAAACGGCTTTCTAATTCTTCAGAGTAGATTTCAATTAAGCCACTTGGTGATTTAAAGGAGAGGGCTTTTTCCATTGTATTGTTGCTATCAACATGCTTAATTGCATCTGGATATTGCTCAACAAAGGCTTTTACATAAGAAGGCTCACGTAATAATAGTGGAACACCATAAGAGATATAACCTTTTTTATGCATCTCTTTATAAAGTTCTTCGCTACCATTAACTTGATATAGCTGTCTTACTCCCATGTTTTCCCAAGGGAAATAGGCTTCTAATCCTAATGCTTTACCTAATTCCATCCAAATTAACCAACTTGGTTTAGTATCACCAATAGGTTCGACAACTTGCTGGCGTAATGCATAAGCTGGGTTTAAACCTGAAACATCAGAAATCTCTTCATCACGCTCTAAATAAGTGGTTTCAGGTAACAGATAATCTGCATAAGCAGCACTTTCACTTAAATAAACATCGCAGCTAACAATTAAATCTAATTTCTGTGCTGCTTTTTCTAACTCTGGGCGACAACTGACTGTTTGGAATGGATTGTGACGGGACATAATCCATGCTTTTGTTTGATACGGTACACCCTCTAAAGTTGAATCAATAATCGATTGAACAACACCACCACCTTTATTGATGTATTTAAATTGAGGTGCTGTTGCATCAATGCGTTTTGCCGTAATTTCAGGCATACCTTTAACGCTTGGTTTCGCTAATTCAGGAGCAACATTAATGCCCGCTAATTTATTGTATTTTGACGCTGCTTTTTTCTGATACATACCGCCTTCACGTTCAATGTTGCCAAGTAAGGCATTGAAGGTGAAGATCATTCTGCGCATATTGATCTCTTCTTTATTAAAGGTTGCGCGGTGACCAGGCATAATCAGTGCATGAGGTGCTTTTGCTGCTATTTCGCGTGCGATACGAACAATATCTTTAGCGGGAACATCAGAATGAGCTTCGGCCCATTCAGGTGTTGTATCTTGTAGAACGTCTTTTAATTGTGGGAAGCCAACCGTAAATTTCTCAACGAAATCTTTATTGTAGAGATCTTCTTTAATTAAAATATGGCACATTGCCATTAGAACAGGTAAATCTCCACCTGGGCGGATTGCAAACCACTCATCAGCTTTACTTGAAACGACAGATAAACGAGGGTCAAAACTGACTAGTTTTGCACCGCGCTCTTGAGCGGTCATTAGTTCGTGTGTTTCAGCGACTTCAATACCTTCATAAAGGTTATGACCGAAAGAGAGAATATATTTAGAATTTGCTAAATCCATTGCAAGATCACCGCCCATCATCACTGATGCTGCAATGGCTTTACCCGCAGGGCAAGTCGATGCATGTGTAAACGTGTTCGGTGAACCAAAGGCAGTAGCTAAATGGAAAAGGTGAGAAGAGAGTGAACCTGATTTAGATGAAAAAGAGATACTTTCTGCACCATAATTTTGTTTTATGGCGTTCATTTTTTCTGCAATTTCTTGATAAGCTTGTTCCCAGCTTATCACTTCCCATTCACCAGCCCCTCTAGGACCTTTGTGTTTCATAGGTTTGACAATCCGGTTTGGATCATTAACTAGGCTAACGCCACTTCCCCCTCTTGCACAAACTCGGCTACTCTGGTGCTCTGCATTTCTATTTCCTTGGATAAAAACAGTCTTGTTGTTAACAACCTGAGCTTCTATCGGGCAACGATAAGAACACATTTCACACAGACTAGGTGTTAATTTGGACTGACCCTTAAGAGAATCTACAGGATTAAATGCAAGCGCACCCGGTGGTAAACTACTCACGGTACAACCTACACATCCTATCCCCATCCCCTTAATAAAAGAACGACGACTAATACTCATATAACCTCCAGTTTCTTCTTATAGCTAAATATTATATACGGACGATTAAATAAATATTTGAAGGTGTCTCCATTTTATTAATCCATAAGTGATGAGTTAGTTGTAAATAATAAATAATAGAGAATAAGAAGTTAATAAATGTCACTAAATAAATTAACTAAAATAGACAAAATTAAATGATAATTATTTTCTTCTATTAAATACTATTATAAAAGTTTGGAGAAGGAGTAGGGGATTTTAAGGGATGCCGAAGTTACTGTTTGTTCTTTTAAATTCACTAACTTATCTCATTAATCCATTTTATTAAAGTGTATTTAAAATATATGATTAATAATAATTAAAATTTGACAAAAAATCCAACCGATATATAATTATTTATATATCGAAGGTTGATTTTATTGTAATTAATTTGTTATTTAAAAATCAGAATAAATAATATTTTTGATGCTATTTAAATCCAGTTTTTTCTTGAATTATCTTCTTATAAAAATAGCTAACTTATTATTTTGATAATAAATACAAATAAAAAAGAAAAATAAATCGGTGATTAATGGTACGAAAAATGCTCAATTAAACGTAAACAGACTGATACTAAATACGAGACAATTTATAAATTATTATTCATTATGTTTTAATATTAATTAATGATATTAATAGTTATGGAACTGTATCGTGATTGTCAAAAAGAGATATTTTTTGTTTTATGTGTCTTAATAGCATTAAGGCTAAATGAAGATACGTAGGAAAAATATGGGGGAAATGTTAAAAAAATGGCAGTTTTTTGAACACTCAAAACCACCATTTGCCACATATTTTATGTGTAGCCATTATTGTTTTTTCGTTGTTTATTGTCTTGGTATCTTCTACATAAAAGATACGATTTAAAATAGCATGACAACTAAAACAAGACTCAGTAACAGAGGATAAACTCTTGCATGCCATTTGTCGGGAATACGAGATAAAAAGCGTTCAGAGATCTTCAAACCAACCCAAGTGCTACAAATCAGAATAAGTGCAGCTTTTAGCCAAATATAACCAATAAACCCAGATTCACTATTTAAAGGTGACGTAAAAGAAAGAGTGATATAAGTGAATGTTGCAGTGAGCGCTAAAGGTAAGGTTAGTGCGTTCGCCATTGCTGCTGACTGTGCCATTGGTGTTCCTCTACGGCGCAATAAAGGGACTGTCATCACACTTCCACCAACCCCTAGGAAAGCAGCAATAATACCAATCACTGTTCCATTAATGCTTTCTTTTACTTTGGTTACTTTTTTTGCGTTGTGAGTAGGAGCCATAAAACCGGGGCGAAAATAGCAATCTAAAATAGTGACAAAAAGATAACCAATAAAGATCCACTTGATCCACACACCTTCAACCATTAAGGCGAGAAGCGCACCTAAAATCCCACCAAAAGCGATACCAATAAATAGAATGGACATGATATTCCAATCAAGCCTTTTTGCTTTATGGTGTTTAATAGTTGTGACTGTCGCAGAAAACAACATAATTAATGCAGAGGTAGCAACCGCGATTTGCATTGCATGTTCAGCAGGTAAACTGTCTATTCCCCAAAGTGTAAGAATAAGTGTATAGAGTAAGGGAACAGTGACAAAGCCACCACCAAAGCCAAATAACCATGTTGTGATGCCTGAAATTAAACCAAAAGAAATCAGCCAGAGTGTCATTTTAAATCTCCTGTTGAGTCAGGAGATTAACAATATAGAATAAAGTGATGGCTTACCCACGCGATAATGACAAGTTTATACGAATTTAGGACAATTTAAATATTATGCGTAATATCGATATCAACAGTGTGGATAATCTTCCTCGTGATATTTTGGCATTAGGCTCTGATTATCCTTATGACACATTACTTGAAGCTCACCATCATCGACGCGCTCAATTTTTATATGCTCCTAATGGGGTAATGAAAGTGAAAACAGAAGATGGACAATGGATAGTATTACCTTATAGTGGCGTGTGGATCCCCGCAGAAAAAGTACATCAAGTACTAATGTTGGGGAGTAGTACTTATAGTCTCTATATTGAACCTAATAAAATTCCTCGCTATTCAGAATATTGTGAGGTTTTACAAGTTTCTCCTTTGCTTCATCAGCTATTACTTTCGGCCAATGAGCTTCCTTTACTTTATGATTTAGGTGGACGAGATAGCGCATTACTGACTTTGCTTTGTCATGAATTAGCTCATGCTAAGCCATTGCCTTATTTTACGCCATTACCGCAACATGCTTTATTAGATGAATTGTGTACTGAATTTATGTCACAACCAAATATTCGCACAACACCAGAAATGTGGGCTGAAAAATTGAATAAGAGCTTACGTACTTTTACCCGTCTTTTTCATAAAGAAACAGGTCTTTCTTTTCGAGATTGGCGTCAAAAAGCGTGTTTAATGTATGCGTTAACGGCTTTAAAGAAAGGTGATTCAGTTACTGAAGTTGCTTTAGAACTGGGTTATGAAAATCCGAGTGCCTTTAGCGCGATGTTTAATAAAGAGATGGGATATTCACCGAAATTGTTTTTAAAACAACTGAAAGAGTTTTAATAGAGAAAGCATGTATAAGGAGAAACATAATCACTGATACTGATATTTATCAGATGGTTTTTAAGCCAAATGATATGTTCAAAAAAGAAACAAAAAAATTCCTTCCAATATCAGTGCGTTAAAACTTGATTAATAGAGAGTGAGGGAGGTAAAATGTAGCCCGTCCATAAGTTATACTTAATTTTTTCATGTATGTTCCCTTAGTTAAATGGATATAACAAGCCCCTCCTAAGGGCTAGTTACAGGTTCGATTCCTGTAGGGAACGCCAGTTACAAGTCCGCATTAGTTCGCCTCAGTTCTCAAAATCCCACAAAACTCAATATTTACAGCAAGTTCTTTTCCGTTACCGTTCGTATTGATTCGTTGATAACCGTTATCTTTATTGGGTAAATATTGGGCTAATATTGTAAATTAGCTCAATGGGATAAGCCTAAAAACTGAATTATCTTATAAGATCAACGCCTAATAAAAGTACCACTTGTTACGCATTGACAGTATTATGTGTAGAGTTTATGAATATGCGAACTATGATGCTGCTCATCATAAGATAATTAGCGGAGAACGTTATGAAGTATCGCCTGTGCGGTGTTGCTCTTTCAGTCGCCTTACTTTCAGGATGTGCAAGTACCTCTAATAATGGGGAGGGGCGCTCTGACCCATTAGAAGGGTTTAACCGCCAGATGTTTGATTTTAACTACTATGTTTTAGACCCCTATATCTTACGCCCAGTTGCCGTTGTTTGGCGTGATTATGTGCCGCCACCAGCAAGAAATGGCTTATCTAACTTTTTGGGTAATTTAGAAGAGCCTGCAAGTATGGTAAACAGCATATTACGTGGTGATTTTGAAAAGGGTGCAAAACATTTTGGTCGTTTCTGGATCAATACCGTTTTTGGTATGGGCGGCTTAATAGATGTTGCTGGCATGTCTAAAGAGACGATGGAAAAAGAAGTCCCAATGCGATTTGGTAGCACATTAGGGCATTATGGTATGGATTACGGTCCTTATGTTGTTGTACCAGGCTATGGTAGCTTTACTGTTCGTGAAGAAGGTGGTGATTGGGCTGACTTAACCTATCCTATGCTGAGCTATTTAACATTTTGGATGTCAGCAGGTAAGTGGGCATTAGAAGGCATTGAAACACGAGCGCAATTGCTAGATTCAGATGCGATTTTACAAAATTCTTCTGATCCTTACTTAATGATGCGTGAAGCTTACTTCCAGAGTAATGACTTCAAAGCTGGCACGGTAAAAGAGAACCCTAACGCAAAAGCAATTGAAGATGATTTAGATTCCATTGACTAATCGTTGCTACTCGTTTTATGTATAAATGAAAAATGGTCTGAAAACAGACCATTTAGACTGTAACCGAACAAATTGTGTTTGGTTACAGTCATTACATTATTTTTCATAGATATGAAAAACTAATTTACTGATTTCAAATTGAATAATACCGAGTGAAAAAACATATTTTTATCCTATTTTTTCAACAGAGTTTTGTTGATTATTACAATAAGTATTATCTTTAATAAAGATAATATTATTAATAAATTGTCTCAAAAATAATTATTATTTTTATTAACTCATTCTTATCCATTGATATTGTTCGGATGATAAATCTTATTAATAATATTGCTTGTTAATTAAAGCCTTTTTTAAAAAGGTTTTATATTTAAATTATAGTGTCATGCTTGATTTTAATTTTTAGCATGATATAAGTTATTTTTATAATAATTATATAGATTAACTATTTGTAAGTGATTTATCTTGATAATTATTACATGATGTTTTCTTCAAAAAAATATTGAAGTAATTTAATATCCTCAACACTTTACTCTTCCGTTAAATAAATTGATTACTTTAGTTGTTATTATTTTAATAAGTAAAATCACTGGTATTAATTAATTTTTAACCAAATGAAATGGAGTATTTAATTATGAGTAGTATTAATAGTTTCTTTTTAAATAAGTCACTGTCAGGTTTGAAGAATGAATCATATATTATGCCACAGGGAGATCCGACAGTAGGATATCCACAAATTTGTCTGCGATCGAATAGAAAACCTGAGCCGACAGATTTAGATGCTATTTGTGAGATTGCCGATAAAGCAGCATCTGATTATCCCGATGATAAAAATGCTAGAGCTAAAGCCGTGGTAACTGCATTAAATCAAATTTGTGGCGGAGGAAGCTTAGGACACGCTTGGGTCATTGTTTTTGAAAGTAAAGATGTGACTGATTCAAATTGCCATCGATATGGCTATCATGAAGGTGTTGGATATACTAAAAATAGAAGTAATGATCGTCCAACTCGAGGTTTTGCTTATCAACTTTGTTTAAAAATCTCTCAAGAGCAATTTAATCGCTTAGAACATGTTGTTATTCCTCAATTAAATGAAGAAAGCACGGAGATAGCAAAAAACTTTAATATGCGCCCAGGCAATGGCGAAAAAGGTGTATATACCCCTGTGACGAATTGTACATGGTTTGCAGGTAATCTGTGGAATAGAACTATGGATCAGTCCATAGAATTTAAACAACCATTTTCAGGGAAAGAACATGCAGAAGATTGGGGAATTGATTATCTTTATAAAATAGAGGATGTAGCAGATCCCGGCTATCTTTCAATGAAAATGAAAAGAGAGATAATTAAAAATAATGACTTTGCAAAATTAGATTTTCACAATTCAAGAGATATAACATCATCTAAACTCAACAAGGCGTTAGAAAAAAATAAACATATCCATATTGAATTATATGATGGACATTGGTCTCCTAATATTTATATTCCAGAAACCGCACCTGTTGATAATGCGGTAATTTATATAACCAGTAATGCTGGATATAATTCAACGGTACATATTGCTAATCAAAAAAAGAATATTTCTAGAAATGAAGAACTATTTTTCGTTGGCGATCATAATGAACGTTGGTTTATTCTTTTTTAAGTATCGAGAATTATTTTAACTATAATCGAACTAATAAAAAACGCTCTGTTTTTAACAGAGCGTTTTTTATTAGTTTAAATGCTCTTAAATAAAAGAGCATTTTTGTATCAATATTATTAAGCGTATAGATTAAAAACGGTAGTTAAAGTTCATACCGTATAACCATGCTTTACCTGATGATTCAAATTCATAAGCAGGTAATGGTAAATCTTCAGATAATTTCTCTTTGATTGTGACTTTTTTACCGTGCATATAGGCTAAGCCCACATCAACAGACATATCTTTATTAAATGCGTAAGTTGTACCTGCACTTAACCAGAAGCGATCTTGGTCTGGAATGGAAATAGAACGTTTATCAGCGGGAACTGGGCTATCATCAAAGGCAATACCGGTACGGAATGTCCAGTTATCATCGTGATAATAAGTTGTTCCTAAAGCCACACGCCATGCATCACGGAAACCTTCTTCTTTATTAAACAGCTGTTGACCGTCGCTCTTACGTGTTGCTTTTAACTCTTCGAACGCACTCCAACTGGTGTAAGCGAAGTTATAGTGAACAGCCCATTTTGGTGCGACGCGGTGGTAAGCTGCAAATTCCCAAATTTCAGGTAGGTTAAGATCAAGTTTACCTTTAATGGTTTCGCCGTTAGTGCCGACAATTCCCATTCCTTCGAGTTGCGGAATAGGGCGTAAATCGCTTTGATACTCACCATCTTTAAATTTCACTTTTACTTTAGAGCGATAAGTGAAGCTAATACGGTTACCTTCATCAAATTCGTATAATAGACCTGCGTTCCAGCCAAAGCCCCATGCATCACCTTTTAACTGAGCAAAGCGATCGCTAGGAGATAGGCTTGATAAATAACCACCTAATTGTTCCATGCCCGGTTTTTGAGATAATGCGCCACCTAAGACTTTACCAGCTTCGCCCACATGACGAGTAATTTCGGCATCAGCGTAAAGAGCATTTAACCCTAAACCTACGCTAAATTGGTTATTTACACGGTAACCTGCACTTAAGTTTAGGTTCATGGTTTTCAAATCAGTTTTCCCACCGATAAGCCCTGCAGGATAATCGTCGGGGAAATCTGTCGCTAAACCAAAGTTTGTTGTACCTGATGCGCCAATGGCCCATTTATCATTGATAGGTGCGACAAAGTGGATATTAGGTACTAATGCACTTGGTGCGATATCTTTTGCAGTGGTATCAGTACCTGTAAGAGGTGATTTACCTTTAACATCAACCCCTGGGTTAATGAGAATAGCACCGACAGAAAATTCGGGGCGATCAAACATAGTCAGTGCAGCTGGGTTTCGGCTACCTACGCTTGCGTCATCGGCGATAACGCCTTCCCCTGAAAATGCACGCCCTAGTGCTGATGTAGAATATTCATTTAACTGAAAACCGGCAGCGCCTGCTTGAGAGGAGATTGCTCCTACAATGGCAGCTAGTGCTGTGCGAGTAAACAGGTTTTTACGGTTCATGACCTAAACCCTCATAATTTTTTTAAGTTAGTAACTTCTGATTAGAAGCGCTGGATTTTAGGTGCGGTTGTCGTTATGACAAATCAGACCAGTTGATTAAGTATAAAGTTGATTACCCTAAATGTTGCAAGTATGTTTTACAAATATTTCTGTTTTGATTCAATAATTGGGATTTGCTTAACATATTTTTCACAAAACATCCCAATAAAGATATTTTTGATTGTTAAATAAACAGAATAATCAATTATTTTTGTAAAGTTGTAATAAAATTTGAGCTAAAGCAGTTTATTTTATTTTTTTGCGATTATGATAGATAATTAACATTTCTTTCGTTGGGAGACTAAAATGGCAGACGCAATTAATCGTTGTAGTGCAGAAGAAACCGCTGCTTGCTGTTGTGTAGATGTGGGTACTATTATTGACAATAAGAATTGCACAGCGTCATATCAGCATGTCTTCGCTGATAAAGTACAAGCGCAAGCAATGTTAGATCAGCTCAGTGCAAAAGCACAATCTATCGCTTCAGAGCCTTGCAAAATTAATCAACAATTTGCTGATGTTGATGGTGGTGTTCAACTCACCGCTGATTTTACATTCTCTTGTGAAGCAGAAAACCTAATTTTCCAGTTGGGATTACGTTAATCCTCTGAAATTAATAGATTTAAGGCTGTTGAAATTCAACAGCCTTTTTTATCTCTCTCGATCACTTCATTATCTTTTCTATCATTATTGTTAAGTTTCAGACATTTCATCGAAATATTGAGCGCTAACTCCCACTTCTCGTAAAATGACGTTTCTGAAAAGTGAAATTTTTGTTAACACTATTGTCAGGTCAGACCTCTTTGGTGTTAGGAAAATCATTTTGTCAGGAGCCGTTATGAAGTCATCAACGAACAGTGCTATGAAAGATCGCATTGCCATTGTCAGCGGACTACGCTTACCTTTTGCCAAACAAGCGACTGCGTATCGAGGAATACCTGCGGTTGAATTAGGGCGTTCAGTGGTTCAAGAATTAGTGACTCGCAATGAAATTCCACCCGAAATTATTGACCAACTTGTTTTCGGACAAGTGGTTCAAATGCCAGAAGCCCCTAATATCGCCAGAGAAATTGTACTCGGTGCCGGATTAAGTGTAAAAACTGATGCTTATAGTGTCACAAGAGCATGTGCAACAAGCTTTCAGGCGATTGCTAATGTTGCTGAAAGTATGATGGCAGGACATGTCTCTGTCGGTATTGCGGGTGGCGCAGATTCGTCTTCAGTTTTGCCTATCGGTGTTAGTAAAAAATTAGCTGATGTTTTATTAAGCCTGAATAAAGCAAAATCATTAGGTCAACGATTAAGTTATTTAAGTCAATTACGGTTTCGAGATTTGCTCCCTGTAGCGCCGGCTGTTGCTGAATATTCAACAGGATTACGCATGGGAGACACCGCAGAGCAAATGGCAAAGACTTATCATATTTCTAGAGCCGCTCAAGATGAATTAGCACATCGTTCCCATCAATTAGCAACCAAAGCATGGGAGATGGGAAAACTAAATGATGAAGTGATGACGGCTTTTTTTCCACCTTACAAAGAAGGCTTCCATCAAGATAATAATATTCGTAAAAACTCTGTTCTTGATTCTTACGCCAAACTAAAACCAGCTTTTGATCGTAAACATGGCAGTGTTACCGCCGCAAACAGTACGCCATTAACGGACGGCGCAGCCGCAGTATTAATGATGAAAGAATCAGTTGCAAAAAGTCTTGGTTATCAACCTTTAGGTTATTTACGCAGTTATGCTTTTACCGCGACAGATGTCTGGAAAGATATGCTATTGGGACCATCATATGCCACACCACTTGCGCTTTCTCGCGCAGGTCTTTCTTTGAGTGATCTCACGTTAATTGATATGCATGAAGCTTTTGCCGCACAAACACTCAGTAATTTGACGTTGTTTGCTAGTGAACGGTTTGCTAAAGAGCAACTAGGGTTATCCAAGGCGATTGGAGAAGTGGATATGGATAAATTTAATGTGCTAGGTGGTTCTATTGCTTATGGGCATCCCTTTGCTGCGACTGGCGCAAGAATGGTCACACAAACACTACAAGAACTTAAACGTCGAGGTGGTGGTTTTGGGCTAACTACAGCTTGTGCAGCGGGTGGATTGGGTGCAGCGATGATTTTGGAGGTGGAATAATGGAACAACAAACAACACTAGAAAAATCATCTGTTTTTCAGTTCTCAGTTCGTAATGACAAAGTGGGTGTTATCACCATTGATATTGTTGGTGAAAAAGTAAACACGTTAAAAGCAGAATTTGTGCAGCAATTTCAAGATGTTTTAAAGCAAGCTCAGCAACATTCTGGAGTGAAAGGATTAATTATCACCTCAGGTAAAACAGATAGTTTTATTGCTGGTGCGGATATCTCCATGATTGCGGGTTGTAAAACTAAAGAAGAAGCGAGTGCATTAGCAAAAGCAGGGCAAGATCTTTTTACTCAACTTGAAAACTACCCATTACCCGTTGTGGCGGCTATTAATGGCGCATGCCTTGGTGGCGGGCTTGAATTAGCCTTAGCCTGTCATGGGCGAATTTGTTCTGATAATAGTAAAACGCGTTTAGGGCTTCCTGAAGTGCAACTTGGATTGCTGCCAGGCTCTGGTGGTACTCAACGTTTACCTCGTCTTATTGGTGTGACCTCTGCGTTAGATATGATCTTAACGGGGAGACAAGTTAATGCGAAAAGAGCCTTAAAATTAGGTCTTGTGAATGATGTTGTCTCACAAGATATTCTATTAGAAGTTGCTGCTAAATGGATTTTATCGGGTAAAAAAGAACAGAAAAAACATTCAGTGATGGATCGTTTTTGGGCGAATACAACGCTAGGTAGAAATATTCTTTTTGGGCAGGCGAAAAAACGCACATTAGCCAAGACAAAAGGGCATTACCCCGCAGTTGAACGTATTCTACACGTAATAGAACGTGGTCTTGAAAAGGATATTCAAACAGGGTTTAAAGAAGAGGCAAATGCATTTGGTGAACTTGCTATGACACCAGTTTCATCTGCATTAAGGCATCTCTTTTTTGCTTCTACGGCACTTAAAAATGAAACAGGATCATCCGAAAAACCAGATGATTTGCACCATATTGGTATTTTAGGTGGTGGATTAATGGGCGGTGGTATTGCCTTTGTCACGGCGACAAAAGGTAATTTACCAGTAAGAATTAAAGATATCAGTGATAAAGGCATTGCTCAGGCACTTAATTATAGTTGGAAAGCGCTTTCAGCCAAAGTAAGTAAAAAAAGATTATCTGCACGCGAACGTCAGCGTCAAATGGGGCTACTCTCTGGCTCTTTGGATTACAGCGGTTTTCATCAATCAAATATTATTGTTGAAGCGGTTTTTGAAGATCTTGCTTTAAAACAGAAGATGGTCGCAGATATTGAGGGTGTCGGAAAAGGTAAAATTATTTTTGCTTCAAATACCTCTTCACTTCCCATTCATAAAATTGCAGAAACAGCAAAATACCCAGAAAAAGTGATCGGGCTTCACTATTTTAGTCCCGTAGAAAAAATGCCTTTGGTTGAAGTTATTCCACATGAAAATACGGATGAAAAAACGATTGCTACAACGGTAGCTTTTGCTAAAAAACAGGGCAAAGTTGCAATAGTTGTTGGTGATAAACCAGGATTCTATGTTAACCGTATTCTTGCTCCTTATATCAGTGAAGCATTGACGTGTTTAGTACAAGGAGAGCCTATTGAGAACATTGATAAAGCACTTGTTCAGTTTGGCTTCCCTGTAGGACCTATTCAGTTATTGGATGAAGTGGGTATTGATATTGGCACAAAAATAACGCCAATATTAGTGAATGCATTTGGTGACAGATTTGCCTCTCCTCCTGCTGTGGATGCCATTATTGCTGATGATAGAAAAGGTCGTAAGAATGGACGAGGTTTTTATCTTTATGCAAAACATGCATTACCTTTCTCATTCGGTAAAAATAAAAAACAACCTGATCCGGTTATATATCGACTATTACAAATTAAGCCTAAAAGCCAACTATCTTCCTCTGAAATTACGGAACGTTGTTTATTATTAATGTTAAATGAAGCCGTTCGTTGTTTAGATGAAAATATTATAAAGCAACCACGAGATGGTGATATTGGTGCTGTATTTGGTATCGGTTTTCCGCCTTTTTTTGGTGGCCCATTCCGTTATATGGACAGTATGGGAACAACAAAGGTGGCAGAAAAACTTAACCAACTTGCCGATAAATATGGAGAAAAATATCGCCCTTGTGAGCGTTTAGTTGAAATGGCTAAACGAAATGAACGGTTTTACGATTAATATCATCGCTTTACCATTGCTTTTTCCTTTTGTGACATTTGTTTTGATTGAGGCGCTTATGCGCCTTTTTTCTTGTACTTTTTGCGTCAGATTAATAATTGGTGAATTTTTAATGGAAAAAGAGGTCGAAAGTGTTAATTATGGTCAGATATGGCAAAATAGTTATTTGAAAATAAATTTAAAAACCAAGCTTTTTAAAATAAAATTCTGAAAATGATGTTAATTTGTAAACCAACAGCATTTTCTTAAAAAGATTAATAATGCTATTGCAATTAAGGTATTGAAGATTTGATATGGGAATATATTAATTTAAACTGAATTAAATTAAGTATCTTACAAGTGTAAATACCAGTAATTACAAAAATAAAATAGGTTTAATAATTTACTATGCAAATTTTTATTATGCGCCACGGAGAAGCGGCTCTTGATGCTGCTAGCGATGCACTAAGACCACTAACTGAACGTGGAAAAAGTGAATCAATAAAAATGGCTGAATGGATGACAAAGCAGGGACATACAATCGATTATGTTTTAGTCAGCCCTTATTTACGCGCTCAACAGACTTTGGATGCAGTAAAAACAGATTTAGCGCTACCTAGTAAAATAGAAACAGAGGATGGGCTTATCCCAGGCGGTAATCCTTCACATATTGCACATTACTTACGTGCTTTGGGGGATACAGGATATAAAAATATTCTGGTTATTTCTCACTTACCTTTAGTTGGCTATGTTGTCGCTGAACTTTGTCCTGCGGTATGCGCTCCTATGTTTTCAACATCAACCATTGCTTGTGTTGATTTTGACTTATCAAAAGGCGCAGGGGAGTTACTATGGCAAGTGTCACCCTCAATATTAAAATGAAATTTAAATCAATTAACTAAGTAAGTAATTAACACCTTATTTCACCTAATAGGTGATTTAAGGGTTAATGCAATAGAATTTTTTGGGTTTAGCGACGTGCGATATCGTCGTTTTCCACTAACACTAATAATGCAGCATCGCCTCCCCATTCTTTTGGGGCTTGATGAAAAGCAATGACATCAGGGTGTTGTGCTAACCAAAGTGGTGTTTGCTGTTTTAAAATATGTTTGCCATGACCGTGCATAATACAGGCACAATAAACATGTTCTCGTCTACATGCCGCAATTAATGCGCCAATCTCTTGTTTTGCAATTAGTTGTGTTAATCCATGTAAATCTAGAAAAAACTCAGGTACATAATCACCACGACGTAGCTTTTTTAATTCATAAGCATTAGCGCCTTCTCTTAAATAGCGCATTGGACCTTCTGTGGCTAAGTTAGGCTGAAATTCATCTGAAAAATAATAAGAGGCATCAACTTGCTCTTGTTGTAAACGTTCAACAGCGTAGTGCGTCACTTTTTTACGTTTTGGTGAATGAAGTATTTTATCTTGAGGTAATTTCTTAGTGCCTTTTATCATCTCCTGAAATAACTCAATTTCAGAAGGCGGTAATGAAAATTTTTTATTCATTTTTTACGATTCTTCATAGTGTTACTGTCTTTATTAGGCAATAGTACATGAAATAGTGTTGGAGATAAAAAATATAGACCATAAATTTAGCATAAAAAAAGGCAGGGGATTTACCCTGCCGAAATAGTCACATAGTTAGCAAATATAGGCTGGTTAACAAATGGCTCTACTCATGATATCTGTGGAACATAACACGTTGTTATATCTTCAGATTGCGATAAAAAAAGATATCAAAATCGTCTTTAAAAGTAGCCAGTTGCCTTAAAATGACTGCATATCGAATGAAAAAAAATCTATAGGCGCATTTAGTACACAGTTAATTCCGTCATGCTTTAAGTATGGTTCAATTTCATTAACTTGCTAATAAAAGTTAAATTAAAAGTATAAAACACCAATTTTTATTTGTGAGCAGATCGTAAATTTCGCTTTTAATTAGCTGATTGAAGTTTAAAACCATAGTGATTGTATGGTTATGGTAAAGAGAATAATAATGTAGTGATGTTTTTTTATGGTTTCCCGCTGATTTATCGCCATCTTCATGGCAAACTACAGACTTTCTATTTCTTCAGAGGACAACAGTTTTGGATATAACACTAAAAGAGGAAGCGGTTGCTGATCTAAGCACTATCCTAGATATGTTACGTTGGGCTATGAGTCAGTTTAATTCATCTGATATTTATTATGGTCATGGCACAGATAACGCATGGGATGAAGCATTACAGCTTGTATTACCGACCATCGCACTTCCTTTAGATATTCCAGATGCACTGTTATCAACCAAGTTAACAACTTCTGAAAAGATGGAAATCATTACACTTATCGAAAGCCGCATTGAGCAAAAAATTCCAGTTCCTTATTTAACTCATCGCGCTTGGTTCTGTGGTCACGAATTTTATGTTGATGAACGTGTGCTTATTCCTCGCTCTCCTATTGGTGAATTAATCAATAACCACTTTGATGGTTTAATTCAGCAAGAGCCAACACGTATTCTCGACTTATGTACGGGAAGCGGCTGTATTGCGATTGCTTGTGCTCATGAGTTTGAAGATGCTGAAGTCGATGCGGTTGATATCTCCGAAGATGCGCTGGAAGTGGCTGAATTTAATATTGAAAATCATGGTTTAGTGCATCGTGTTTATCCAATGCAATCAGATTTATTTAACGCCATTGTTCCAACGCCTTACGATATTATTGTGACAAATCCTCCGTATGTTGATGTCGAAGATATGGGTGATTTACCTGATGAATACCAAGTTGAACCTGAATTAGCATTAGCTTCGGGTATTGATGGACTAGATATAACGAGACAAATTTTACTAAAAGCCCCTGAATATCTGAGTGAAAAAGGTATTTTAGTCTGTGAAGTGGGTAATAGTATGGTTCATCTTATTGAGCAATTCCCAGAAGTTCCATTTACATGGCTTGAGTTTGAAAATGGTGGACTTGGTGTTTTCATGTTGACCCGCGAACAACTTGTTGAACACTCACACTGTTTTATCCAATGATAAACGTTGATGTAACTGCAATGAGACGGTAAATTGTCATTTATTGCAAATAACATATTGATAACATCACACAGTAAAAGATAGGAATAAAGGGATGGCAGGAAACAGTATCGGACAATTATTCAGAGTCACGACTTTTGGTGAGTCTCATGGTATTGCATTAGGTTGCATTGTTGATGGTGTACCTCCTGGATTACCTTTAACAGAAGCCGACTTGCAAGTTGATTTAGATAGACGTAGACCCGGAACATCACGTTATACCACTCAACGCCGTGAACCAGATCAAGTTCGCATTTTATCAGGTGTATTTAATGGTGTTACAACAGGAACAAGCATTGGTTTACTGATTGAAAACACAGATCAACGTTCTCAAGATTACAGTGAAATCAAGGATGTTTTTCGTCCTGGTCATGCTGATTACACCTACGAGCAAAAATATGGTTTGCGTGATTATCGTGGTGGTGGACGCTCTTCTGCACGAGAAACTGCAATGCGTGTTGCTGCCGGTGCAATCGCCAAAAAATACCTAAAAGAGAAAATGGGTATTGAAGTCAAAGGCTATCTTTCTCAACTAGGTCCCATTACTTGTGATCTTGTTGATTGGTCTATCGTTGAAACTAACCCGTTTTTCTGTCCAGATCCTTCTCGTTTAGAAGCACTTGATGAATATATGCGTGCGCTTAAAAAAGAAGGTAACTCGATTGGTGCAAAAGTGACTGTGGTTGCAGAGGGTGTGCCAGCAGGATTTGGGGAGCCAGTTTTTGACAGGCTAGATGCAGACTTAGCACACGCATTAATGAGTATCAATGCTGTTAAAGGAATTGAAATTGGTGATGGTTTCGGTGTTGTGACATTAAAAGGCACTGAAAATAGAGATGAAATCACTAAAAATGGTTTCACTAGCAACCATGCAGGTGGCATTTTGGGTGGAATTAGCAGTGGTCAGCCAATTGTTGCTCATATCGCTTTAAAACCAACATCTAGCATTACTATTGCTGGTAAAACGATAAATCGTGATGGTGAAGAAGTCGATATGATAACTAAAGGTCGTCATGATCCTTGTGTGGGAATACGCGCTATTCCGATTGCAGAGGCAATGATGGCAATTGTGTTGCTCGATCATGCATTGCGCCAACGTGGTCAATGTGGTGATGTTGTACCTCCGTTAATGCAATGGTAATCATTCTACGTCAATAACGTAGTCGATAAACTGTTGTAAGTTTGATGTTAGCTTTAAAGGTGTGAGCGCCTAATTTTATTATGCTCAGATCGTGTTGCTGTCGCTTTTTTAAATAAATGAGATAAACACAGCAACACGTCCTTCATTCCTAATAATTCGGATAGATAAATGGATTGGCTCTTTTCAGATGGCATCTACCTTCTTCTCTTCTTTGTTGCTTTAATTGCAGGTTTTATTGATTCAATTGCTGGTGGTGGTGGCTTAATCACTATTCCAGCGTTGTTATCAGCAGGGGTTCCGCCTGTTCAAGCTCTTGCAACGAATAAACTGCAATCAGTTGGTGGTTCTTTTTCGGCTACGCTCTATTTTATACGTCGAAAAGTTATTGATTTAAAAGCGCAGCGATTTGCAATTTTAATGACGTTTATTGGTGCAGTTTCTGGTGCCATGCTGGTGCAATTTATTAATCCAGAAATCCTTAAACAAGCACTACCTATTCTTACCATAGCTATCGGTCTCTATTTTCTTCTTACTCCATCAATAGGCGCTCAAGACAGTAAACAACGTATTGGCTACTATACTTTTGGTGCCGTATTAGGGGGTGGGGTCGGTTTTTATGATGGTATTTTTGGACCCGGAACAGGTTCTTTTTTCGCTTTAGGTTATGTCATGTTACTTGGATATAATCTTTCAAAAGCAACAGCTCATGCTAAGTTACTTAACTTCACCTCTAATTTTGGCTCTTTACTGTTTTTTATTATTGGTGGGCAGGTTATTTGGACTATTGGTTTAGTTATGCTTTGTGGGCAGTTTATTGGCGCTCGCTTAGGTGCAGGTTTAGTCTTAACAAAAGGACAAAAATTAATAAGACCCATGCTGGTCATTATCTCCTTTTTGATGAGCATCAAACTCATACATGACAATCATGGCGATACTATTGCACTTTGGTTTTCTGCACTTTTTAATTAGGAATAGATGGTTTTTAAATGTCAGCACATCATTATCAACAGTTAATTGATATCTTTAATCAATGTTTTAGCGAAAGTTTCCAAACCCGTTTAGTGAAAGGGGATGATGAGCCGATTTATTTGCCTGCAAATGAAGAGACACCTTATCACCAAATCATTTTTGCTCATGGTTTTTATGCCAGTGCATTACATGAAATATCGCATTGGTGTATCGCCGGAGAGGCTCGTCGCCAACAAGTTGATTATGGTTACTGGTATTGTCCAGATGGAAGAGATGAAACCACTCAAGGACAGTTCGAAGTTGTAGAAATAAAACCTCAAGCGTTAGATTGGTTATTCTGCCAAGCTGCTGGCTATCCTTTCAATGTTAGTTGTGACAATTTAGAAGGTAACTTTGAACCTGACCGTTATGAATTTAGAAATAAAGTTAGAGAACAAGTGCTAGCTTATTTACGAGACAAAAACACGCCACCTCGTGCACAGCTATTTATTAATGCGTTACATTTGTTTTACAATACCCCTGAGCTAACGGAAGAGATGTTTCCTTATCAGGAAAATCCTTTAGTTAATTAAGGATTGCGAGAATAACTATCGCCTATCCACTGTGAAGGTTTTACCCAATAGGGTGGAGTCTGAAGTAGTAAGGTTGCTAGAACTCACGTATTTATGCTGCGCTAATACAGGGTAAATATAGAAGGTAGCAACATTATATATTGAGGATAAATAATGCTTTCTGAGTATGAAGCGTACTTATTAGATAAAATTGATAGCCGTGTTGAACATGCCTCTGACGATGAGTTATTTGCAGGCGGGTATTTACAAGGCCATATTACACTGGCTATTGCTGAACTTGAGCAAGAAAATAACACACAGTTAGAAGCGTTAAGAACGCGTGTAGAAGAGAGCATTCAAAAGGCGATAAAAGCAGGCGAGCTTTCACCTCCAGATCAAGTGTTGGTTTTATCTACATGGCATGATTTAGTTAACTCAATTAATTAATTTGTTATGTCTACTAAGAGAACAACCGGCAGAAATCGGTTGTTTTTTCTTTCTTAAAATTTTATTAAGATCACTGCCTCTAAGTTATATTTAAGATATTTACTGTTGAATTAGATTGGTTTTTATACAAAAATTGATCCTTACTATTTATCAATTGTTTTTATTTGATTTTTCAAAGTCGATGTATCTCTCATTGATTAAGCATAATAGTGCTATCTTTTGTAACTCCTTGCCATTTCTGTAAAATTACTTTTAAATGTTTTTTAGGAATGTTTCTCGGGATGCAAATGATTTGCATAGAATATTTATGATAAGGATAACGATACGATGAAAAATTTCTTTAAAATAGGACTACTGACTAGCGCTGTTTTATTTTTATCTGCTTGTGATCAACTTGATTTAGATAATAAAAAAAATAAGTTTTATTACAGTAATCCAAGTGAAAAAGTCATTAGTTTTAGCGTCGATGGTAAAGAATATCAGGTAGAGCCAGGTAAAAATGGCTACATAACACTATCACCTGGTGAGCATAATTTAAAAGATAGTGCCGGTAATGATGCTCGATTTATGGTTTATGATAATAATAATGGTGGCATATTAAATCCGGATAATTTTATGTATTACACCCTTTCTGAAGTTTATGCTGTAAAGGGAAAAACAGATCAATTTAAGCCTGTCGATTACCCCGTTATTATTAATGGCTATGAATTTGAGCTTCCTGTGCGTAGTACTAATGCCACATTAATTGATGGTAATGTTTTTCAGTGTACTTATGCCTTAGGCGAGCCATTTCCTAATGAAATTCGCACTCGCAATAAAAATAATGACGGCAGCATAAAAAATAAATGCTTTGATAAACCTGAATTTATTAAATATATTTCAGCGGAATACAGTAAAGATTTAGAGCCGTTTACTCAAGAAGATGAATATAACGACTCTGTTAATCTTGATTTAGACTATATGTTACCAACAGCAGAATTTACCGATCCTGATATTCAAGCTGAAGCTGAAGAGCTAGTTTCATTATTAAATCAAATTCAAGCAAGTGAAGATCCGAAGATCCATAACACATTAAAAGATAAACTTTATAAGGCGACACTTGCTGTCTCTAGCGCGTATGCTAATAGAGCCGTGAAAGACACGGTAGAAGACAACAAGTATTACAACCATTTTATGGAAGAGAGTGGTCAATTCCAATCTTACGGTATATTACCTAAAGAGTAGGTATTCAAAGAGTAAAAAGCTATTTAATTCAATTATAAGCCATCCAATCGGGTGGCTTTTTTAACGTATTTAAGTCACAAAAAGAGAAGAACATAACTGGAGATCTCTATGTCAACAACACAAACTAAAATAAAAAATAACGATATTACTCTTCGCCTCACACAAATTGATGATGCAATTAAATTACCTGCTATCGAGCAATCAGCGGGGCAATTATTTAGCACCTTAGAAGATTTAAGCTGGATAAGTGAAAGTGGCGTACAAAGCGTTGAAAAACATTTAGCTTTTATTAATCATAAAGGGCATTGGGTGGCTGTTAATAGTGAAAATGAACCCGTCGGTTTTATTATGACGACGCCATTACCTGAAAGTTTATTTATTCATGAACTGTCAGTAAGTGAAGCTTGGCAAAATAGAGGTATTGGTAAATTGCTTATTCAAAAAGTAAAAGACGAAGCAAAGGCACATCAATTTAGTGCCGTTACGTTAACGACGTTTCGCCATGTTCCTTGGAATGCACCGTACTATCAACGCTTAGGCTTTTCTATTTTACCAGAAAGCGAAATTCCTCATTCTTTGCAAGAAATCTTAGATGATGAAGTTGAAAGTGGGGGATTTGTAAAAGAAACGCGCTGTGCAATGAAATTTGAGGTTTAGTTTTTTTATACAAAGAAACGTTTTTTAGCTAATGGTATATAAGATAGAAAGGTGATATATTTATCATTAAAAGTAGCTACATTGTAGCTACATTTTTGGTGTTTGGAGGTATGATATGAGTGCTTTATTAAAAACGACAGATGTTCGTAGTCGCATAGATGAGCATTTAAAGATTGAAGCGACGAATGTTTTACAAGGTTGTGGATTAACAATTAGTAGTGCTATTCGTTTATTTTTAGAACAAGTTGTGCAAGAGCAAAAAATTCCTTTTGAAATTAAGCATAAAACACCTTCGCTAAAGACAGCTCAGGCACTCAAAGAAGCGATGCTCATTGAACAAAAATTCTCTTCTTTGGATGAGATGATGTCGGAGTTAACAACGAGTGAATCAAAAAGCAAAAAATAAGCGAGCTAAGCAACCAAGGTCGGTTGCTTATACATCTACTTTTAAAAAATCATGGGAAAGATATAACAGAGCGGGTCGTCGGGATATGAATGAGGCGATTAGCATTATGGAGATATTATTTACCCAGAAAATGATCCCTCCTGAATATCTAGATCATGAACTTGAAGGTAATGAATGGGCAGGTGCAAGAGAATTACACATTGGTGGTGATTTTCTTTTGGTTTACCGCATCTCAGATAATGAAAATTTGATCACTTTTGTTGATATTGGGTCTCATAGCGAATTATTTGGCTAAAATATTTTCTTTTATTATTAATAATCAATTCAATTAAGTGCTTCAATGCTACTTGTCACCTTGGCTATTTCACTTCAATCGGTTTTCCACGTAGTAATGGTCTTACCCAAAAACGATTTGGGTGTAAGGCATTTAACACGCTATCTTCAACGGGAAAGGGTTCATCAAAAATTTGGCTTGCCAGAATTTCAGCCGATAACGGTGCTGAACATAATCCACGAGAGCCAAGCGCACTGATAATATAAAGCTGATGATAAGCGGGTGCTAAAGCGGGAATTTGTCTTCTACGCTTAAATCTATCTAAATGCGTGTATTCCACTCGCAATTTATCAAAATCAGGTACTTCGCCTAATAACGGTAAGTGATCGCGAATAGTGCAACGAATACCAACTCGCGCTTCATTTTGGCTAAAATCAACTTCTTTAATCCAAGGGGCTTTGGCTAAACACTGCATAAGATGTGCTTGGTTGTTTTCTTGCTCTTGAGTCGAGACCGCTAAATCTAATCGATCACGGCTAAAACTTGCACCTACACAATGCAAATTATCTTGATTATCGACAGGGGTAAAATAGCCATCATAACAAAGTACTGTTTTTAGTTTTGATAATGTCTTTGTTGTTTGAATATGGCTAACTTGACCTCTGACTGCGCTAATGGGTAATTTTTCACTTTGAGTAAAGTCTACAATTCGATGCCCATTTGCCAAAATGACGCAATCATGTTGTGATTGATATTGTGTCGTACGCTCTCCATCATGATGAACAATATTTAAGCACCAAGATGTTTCTTGTGTACTTATTTGAGTTACTTGATGATTAAATCGCAACACTAATCCTAATTGTTCTGCGTACTTTAATGTATTGATTGTTAGCTCAGTCGGTGAAAGCCAGCCCGCTTGTGGATAAAACAAAGCATCATAATTAATGTCTATTCCGCTGAGTTTATTGATTTCATTTTTATCGAGATAACACGCAATTTGAGCAAAAGGTATGGAATTATCGATGATCCTCTGTACTTTTTTACGCACTTTATCGTTATAAATAACCTGTGCAACGCCAGACCATTGATGTGAAAAAGGAATACCTATTTTACTCAGATTGTCATAAGTGCGGTGAGCAAATAGAAATGCGGTTGTAAAAAATTGTTCTAGTTCATCGGATTTGCCATGGAGCAAAGGATATAACACACCTTGTCGATTGCCTGAGGCATTAGTTGCAGGCTGTTTATCTTCACAATATAAAGTGACATTGGCACCCCGTCTTAGGCAGGAAAGTGCCATAAATGTGCTGGCGATACCGCCACCTATAATTGCAATATTCTGTGCTTTGGTTGCACTTGGTCTTGCATAGTAAGGGAGAAACTCAGGAGATGGAGTATGTGGAAAAACACCTGTCAGCATCTCTCTTTTTTGGCCAAATCCTTTGATTTTATTTATCTCAAAACCGACACTCTGCAAACCTCGTTTGACGATCCCTGCGGCAGTAAATGTTGCAAATGTGCCGTTTTCTCTCATTGAATCAGCCATCGATTGGAAGAGAGTTTCACTCCACATTTGTGGATTTTTAGAAGGCGCAAAACCATCTAAAAACCATGCATCCACTTTGTTATGTAGCGCTTGGCGAGTTTGGGGTAACAATGTGTTGATATCACCAAACCATAAATCCAATGTAATTGTTCCATCAGCAAGAATAATGCGGTGGCAACCCGCAATGGCTAATGGCCATTGAGAACAAAGCGCTTGTGAATATTTTTCGAGTTCAGGCCAATGGCGATGTGCGGCTCGTAAATCACTTTTAGTTAGAGGGAATTTTTCGAAACTTACATAATGAAGGCGTTTTACACGAGAGTCAGGAGATGTTTGCCTAAATTGCTCGAAAGCTTGCCATAGTGTTAGAAAATTAAGCCCAGTACCAAATCCTGTTTCTGCGATAACACATTCAGAGCGTACATGTGTACCAAAACGTGATGGAAAATGATTTCCATGCAAGAACACATGTCGAGTTTCTTCTAGACCGTCTTGGTTTGAAAAGTAAATATCGCCAAATTGTTCAGAGATAGGTGTACCAAGTTCATTCCAACTTAAAGACGCAGTATTTATCGGGCTATTATTCACGGAACTGCCTGTATTTCTCGAAAAATTTATCCAATATCTTAGCGCTGTTAGATGGCTTGTGCCAGCCTTAAAGGGGAAAGTGTTTTATCAGCTTATCTTTATTTTTGTAAAAAAGATCCTGATCGGACTTGTTCAGCGTACAACTGTACGCTAAAGTGCTAGTCAGAAATCCCGCAGCTACAACTATTATTGTAAAGAGGTATGAATGAAGCGCGCAGTGATCACGGGTCTGGGTATTGTTTCGAGCATTGGTAATAACCAGAAAGAAGTGCTGGATTCTTTAAAAGAAGGTCGTTCCGGGATAACTTTCTCAGAAGAATTTAAAGAGATGGGGCTTCGTAGCCACATTTGGGGCAATGTTAAGCTTGATACTGAAGGTCTTATTGACCGTAAAATCCGCCGTTTTATGAGCGACGCATCGGTTTATGCCTATTTATCTATGCAAGAGGCAATTGCCGATTCAGGTCTAACAGAAGACCAAGTCTCAAATATCCGTTCTGGCTTAGTCGTTGGCTCTGGTGGTGGTTCTCCACGTAACCAAGTGCAAGGTTCTGATGGCATGAGAGCGAAAGGTCTACGTGGCGTAGGTCCTTATATGGTAACTCGTGCAATGGCATCAGGTGTTTCAGCTTGTTTAGCAACACCTTTCAAAATTAAAGGCGTTAACTATTCAATCAGCTCTGCTTGTTCAACATCAGCACACTGTATTGGTCACGCCGTTGAACTTATCCAGTTAGGCAAACAAGATGTTGTCTTTGCTGGTGGTGGTGAAGAGTTAAGTTGGGAAATGACCTGCGAATTTGACGCAATGGGCGCACTTTCAACTAAATATAACGAAACACCAACCAAAGCTTCTCGTACTTACGATAAAAACCGTGATGGTTTTGTTATCGCAGGCGGTGGCGGTATTGTGGTGGTTGAAGAGTTAGAACACGCATTAGCGCGTGGTGCTCATATCTATGGTGAAGTCGTAGGTTATGGTGCAACATCTGATGGTGCAGATATGGTTGCTCCTTCAGGTGAAGGTGCTGTACGTTGTATGCAAATGGCAATGCAAGGTATTGATAAAGTTGACTATATCAATACACACGGTACTTCAACGCCAGTTGGTGATCTAAAAGAGCTTGAAGCTATCACTGAAGTGTTTGGTTCGCATACTCCAGCTATCTCAGCAACAAAAGCCATGACAGGTCACTCATTAGGTGCTGCTGGTGTGCATGAAGCAATTTATAGCTTACTGATGTTAGAGCATGGATTTATTGCACCAAGCATCAATATCGAAGAATTAGACGATAAAGCAAAGGGAATGAATATCATTACTCAACCAACCGAACAGAAGCTGGAGACTGTAATGTCAAATAGCTTTGGTTTTGGTGGTACGAATGCTTCATTAGTCATGAGCAAATATAAAAAATAGTTAGATATACTTATATTTACTTATAAAAAAAGCAGGCTTCATTTTAATGAGGTCTGCTTTTTTATTTGAAATTCATTATACATAATAATTTATTATTCTAATAAAGATATCTTTCGAATAAAAATCATTAAAAAAAGATTATATAAACAACGCTTAAAAATACCTTTCCTAATAGTTGCTCATTTTATTACTCTAATAAAATAGACAAATTTTGTTAATATATTGTTTATGTTGAGAAAAATAAATTAGCTTCATTTTATTTCAATCGTTTAATTTAATTTGACCCGAAATTATTAAATATTTTGTTTTATATGGGGTTAGGAGAATGGAAAGGTTGAATAAGACAAAAAGAGCGCAAAAAAATTGATCTGGGTTATTTTATTACAAATAAGTAGAAGCTATTTAATATAAAAGTTGGTAATGTTTGCCACGGATACTTGTATTACTTTATATTTTATACTTTGATTTCTTGTGTCAGTTTTATTTATTAAACCTAACATATGAATGTGACCGGCTAAGAATTTAGCCGGCATTTTTTTATTGTTGTCTTTTTGACATTGACTCACATCTCCTGATGACAATCTGCTTTTTTCTGAGCAGACTGACGTCGGAAATTCAGTGGTGTTCTAAGTTGTTGCACTAAGAGCACACCTAGTAACACAATACCACCGCCCACTAAGTGATAACTATGCATTTCTTCACCGAGAAGTGCGATAGCAATCATTGCAGTAAATAATGGCATTAGGTTCATAAATATAGAGGTCGTATTTGCACCTAATTTCATCACACCTAAAATCCACAGATAAGGTGCAAGAATAGAAGCTCCGATACCTGCAAAGATAACTAATCCAATATTATCTTTTGTTAACGCAACACTTTCGGCAAGAAAGAAGTTTGGCAATAATAACAGAACACCAAATCCAATTTGCACATAAAGTGATTGCCAGTTAGGTAGTGCAATTGACCATCGTTTTGTTAATACACCATAAAGGGCGTATGACGCCGAAGCAATAAACATCATCAGCTCACCATAACCCAAACCTTGGGAAAGTAGCTGAGAGGGTTCGCCACGGCTAATTAGCCAAACTAAGCCACTAATTGAAAGTACTGTGCCTAAAACAATACCGACCGTAGGTACAACACGTAAAACAAAAATACTAATAATAACGGTTAATAATGGGATGAGAGAGTTCAAGATCCCCATAAATGTTGCACTAACATAATGTGCTGCATAATAAGCTAAACTTTGGTACATCACCATCCCTAATGCACCAAGAATAAATAATTTCCACCAATATTGTTTGACGGTTTTACGATGATGCCAAACTGGCATAATCAAAAAAGGTGTCATAATTAAAAAGGCGAGGAACCAACGATAAAAAGAGATTGCAGCAGGATCGATAACAGACGCGGCTGCTTTATTGACGACTGCATTAATGGACCAGATTAGCACCGCTAAAAGCGGAAAAATTGCGTTTTTCATTGTTCTCACATCTATTTTTAAACCAGGTCGCTATTGTAAGTCTGTCTGATTAGATATATATAATGAAAACCAGACAACATGTAGACCAATAAAGACAACATGACAAGAGAACAACATAAAGATGACAATTGAACAACAAAAAATGCAATGGTTATTGTCTGATCCCGATACGGTTCGATTTCGTGATGAGCAACTATTAGCTGAAACAGAGTTTGTTTATCATCAACATGATTTTGGTCAGTTACTTTATGTGATTTCTGGTGTGATGGATTTAGAAGCCGGAGGACAGCGGTTTTTAGCGCCACCAGAATTTAGTGTATGGATACCCAAAAACGTAGGGCATGCCAGCTACAATAAAAAAACACTCTCTTTTAAGGTACTAGATATCGCACCAAGTTGGTGTGAAGGATTATTAGACAAACCTTGTTTGATTCAATTAAGTGCTATTTTTTCAACTATATTTTCCGATTTTTTTCATCGTGGTGTGTGTAAACCACAAACAGAAGAAGATTTTCGCTTAGCTCAAGTACTAATTGATCAACTTAAAGCTTCGCCAATACATCATACATATTTACCATCTTCTAAAGATAAATTACTGGCTCCCATACTTTCTGTATTAGAGCAGGACCCGGCAGATAATACCTCGTTAGAAGAATGGGCTAAAAAGCGTTATACCTCAGAAAGAACACTTTCTCGTCGTTGCCAACAAGAATTAGGTATGTCATTTAGTGAATGGCGTAAGCGCCTACGCTTTTTACATGCAATTTCTTTATTAGAGCAAGGGAAAAGCGTGAATGAAATCGCATTTGATGTGGGATATAGCTCTTCATCTTCATTTATTGCGATGTTTCAACAATATGCTGGTACAACACCGGAACGTTTTCGTCGATTACCCAATTGTTAAGCCTTCTTTTCATATATTTACTTAAAATCTAGGCGGATTTTACTGTCAATAATAGGCTTTGCTGTGAATAAGTGGCAAAATAGACCGCTTAATTTTATTTTTCGATTGATTGTTGACACACATAAATACCAAATCAGTGAGATAACACCGTGAAAATTCTGGTTGATGAAAATATGCCTTATGCGGAACAACTTTTCCGCCAATTAGGTGAGGTAAAAGCTGTTTCTGGTCGCCCATTACCTACTGATGAGCTGAATGATTCTGATGCCTTAATGGTGAGATCAATTACTAAAGTCAATGAATCCTTATTATCAGGCAAGCCAGTAAAATTTGTTGGAACTGCGACTGCGGGTTTCGATCATGTCGATATTGCATGGTTAAAACAGCAACAAATTGGTTTTTCATCAGCCCCAGGTTGTAATGCTATCGCGGTTGTTGAATATGTATTTTCTGCTTTGATGATATTAGCTGAGCAAGATAGCTTTCAATTAACCGATAAAGTCGTTGGTATTGTTGGTGTGGGAAATGTGGGGGGGCGATTAGCAACACGCCTTCGCGCATTGGGTGTCAATGTTTTACTTTGCGATCCACCAAGAGCAGATAATGGTGATGATGAAGAGTTTCATCCATTGGAAACATTGTTAGAAAAAGCAGATATTCTAAGTTTCCATACACCTCTCAATAAATCAGGCCCATACAAAAGTTATCATTTAATTAATGAGAGCAACCTCGAAAAATTACCTGAAGGACGCATTTTAATTAATGCGAGCCGTGGCGAGGTTGTTGATAATCAAGCATTATTGTCTGTACTTGAGAAAGGTAAATCCTTACGTGTTGTATTGGATGTTTGGGAGCCAGAGCCAGATCTCTCTATTGAGCTATTAAATAAAGTTGATATCGCAACACCACATATTGCGGGTTATACCTTAGAAGGTAAGGCGCGTGGTACAACTCAAGTTTTTGAAGCTTATTGTGATTTTATTGGGCAGCCTCAACAAGTTGAATTATCAACTCTGTTGCCTGCACCGACTATTTCCACCATTTCAGTACAAGGTGAGTTAACACAAACACTTTTAAAACAACTTATTCATCTTGTTTATGATGTGCGTCGTGATGATGCCCCATTACGGAAAGTGGCAGGAATAAAAGGGGAGTTTGATAAATTACGCAAATTTTATCCTGTACGTCGTGAGTGGTCTTCACTCCATGTCATTTGTGACAATCAAGCTACGGTTGATACATTAAATACAATTGGCTTTAGTGCTACATATAAAAGTGCCACACACAAATAAAGCAAAATATTATTTTTAAAAATTTCTGGTATTGGAGGATATCTTATGGGAGAAGGTTGGAATATTGCAGTTGTTGGTGCAACAGGCGCTGTTGGTGAAGCGATTTTAGAACTGCTACAAGAGCGTGAATTTCCCATTGGTGAATTAACTGCAATCGCAAGTGAAGATAGCATTGGGAAATCAGTGCGTGTAAATAGCAAAAGTGTTGCGGTTCAAGGTATTCACAATATCGAGTGGGCTGATATTCAATTAGCTTTTTTTGCCGCACCAACAGAAATCAGTGCGCAATATGCACAACAAGCGGCTGATGCTGGCTGTATTGTTATTGATTGCAGTGGCATTTTTGCAATGGATTGGGATGTACCGCTGGTGGTTCCAGGCGTGAACAGTGCAATGCTAGCGGAATATCGTACTCGTAATATTGTTTCAATTGCTGATAGCATGGTGAGCCAATTATTACGTGCCATTAATCCATTAACAGAATCTGCGGGTTTAACGCGTCTTAGCGTGACAAACTTAATGTCGGTTTCTCGTTTTGGAAAACAAGCTGTAGATGAACTGGCAGGGCAAAGCGCCCGTTTACTTAACGGTATCCCTCCTGAATTAGGTCGCTTTAATAAGCAACTAGCATTTAACATCTTACCTTTAATGGTTGATGACGAAGGCTCTATACAAGAAGAGCGTCGTATGGTTGACCAAATTCGTAAAATTTTGCAAGACGAAGGCTTACCAATCTCCGTTACTACGCTGCAAGCGCCTGTTTTCTATGGTAATGCACAGTCAGTGCAATTAGAAACCTCACGCCCAATGGGAAGTGATGAAGCGCGTGAAACATTACAAGAAAATGAAGATCTTAATATTAGTGATGAAAATGATTTTCCAACTCAAGTCACTGATGCTTCAGGCAATGTGAGCTTGAATTTAGGTTGCTTCCGTAATGATTATGGTATGCCAGAAGCATTACAATTTTGGTCAGTAGCAGATAACGTGCGCTTTGGTGGGGCATTAATGGCAGTTGAAGTTGCAGAGCAATTAATGCAGGAGCAGTTTTACTAATGAATGTGCAAGTGAGTGCTGAAGTGGCAGAACAACCTTTGACTGAGTCAGCGGTTACTTCTGAAAGCACAACAATCAAAATTGCTTTAGGCGTTGAATATGATGGTAGTCGCTATTATGGCTGGCAACGCCAAAATGAAGTGCGCAGTGTACAAGAACGGTTAGAAAAAGCACTTTCACAAGTGGCTAATGAGCCTATATCTGTGTTTTGTGCGGGGAGAACTGATGCTGGCGTACATGCAACAGGGCAAGTTGTTCATTTTGAAACAACGGCACATCGTAAAGATCCCGCTTGGACTATGGGGGTGAATACCCATTTACCTGCGGATATTGCAATACGTTGGGTAAAAACAGTTTCTGATGATTTTCATGCTCGTTTTAGTGCAACAGCAAGACGTTATCGCTATGTAATTTTTAATCACCGTTATCGTCCTGCTATCTTGTCATCTGGAGTGACGCATTTTCATTATCCTTTAGATGCTGAACGTATGCATCAAGCAGCGCAATGTTTACTTGGTGAAAACGATTTTACTTCTTTTAGAGCTGTCCAATGCCAATCGCGAACGCCATGGCGTAACGTTATGCATGTCAATGTTTCCCGATATGGTGACTATGTTGTGGTGGATATCAAAGCGAACGCGTTTGTTCACCATATGGTGAGAAATATTGTTGGCAGCCTTCTAGAAATAGGGTGTGGCAATCAGGATATTACTTGGATGGCTGAATTATTAGCCTTAAAAGACAGAACTAAAGCTGCAGCAACAGCGAAAGCGAATGGATTGTATTTAGTTTCGGTGGATTATCCTGATCATTTTGAATTACCAAAACCTGCAATGGGTCCACTATTTTTAGCGGATAACCCTATTGAGATATCTCAATCATAAAGACACCCAGTTTTCTGAGGATTTATGGAAATATTAACGCAATTTATTGATTTAATTAAATTTCTAATTGATTTTATTTTACATATTGATGCACATTTAGCAGAGCTTGTCGCACAATATGGTACATGGGTCTATGCCATTTTGTTTCTTATTGTTTTTTGTGAAACAGGGTTGGTGGTAACGCCTTTCTTACCCGGAGACTCCTTATTATTCGTTGCTGGTGCTTTAGCCTCATTAGAAACTAATGATGTGAATGTCCATATTATTGTTTTACTGCTACTTTGTGCAGCCATTTTAGGTGATGCGGTTAACTATTCTATTGGGCGGCTTTTTGGTGAAAAACTATTTAGTAAGCCTAATTCAAAGATTTTCCGTCGTGAATATCTAGATAAAACCCATGCTTTTTATGAAAAGCATGGTGGTAAAGCAATAATTTTGGCAAGATTCGTGCCGATTATCCGAACTTTTGCACCATTCGTTGCAGGAATGGGGAAAATGTCATATCGTCACTTTGCCTTTTATAATGTTACTGGGGCAATTGCATGGGTACTACTATTTACTTATGCAGGATACTTTTTTGGTGACTTAGATATAGTTCAAAAGAACTTAAAATTGCTAATTGTTGCCATTATTGTTATTTCTATTTTACCGGGCGTTATTGAGATCTTACGCCATCGCAGAGCGAGTGCAAAAGCAAAGAAAGAAAGTGATAACAAAGAGGTTTGAGCAGTTATCATCAGTTTTTGCCGTAGAATAGCCATAATAAAGAGATGCGCTGAAATTCAGTAAGCGGTATCATCATAAACTTTGCTAACCACACAGCCAGTGCATTGTGGTTGATACGCTAACAATAATTTTACTGGCGAAGGTCAGATTCAGACGAAAAGGTCCATTAATGAGCTGGATTGAAAAAATTCTAAACAAAAGCACTATCACAAGTTCACGTAAAGCCAATATCCCAGAAGGGGTTTGGACTAAATGTGACAGCTGTGGGCAGGTACTCTATCGCGCAGAATTAGAGCGTAATTTAGAGGTTTGTCCTAAATGTGATCACCATATGCGCATTTCAGCGCGCCGTCGCCTTGAGACTTTCCTTGATTCAGGAAGTACAACAGAATTAGGTAGCGAATTAGAGCCTAAAGATATTCTGAAATTCCGCGACTCTAAAAAATACAAAGACAGAATCAGCGCTGCTCAAAAACAAACGCAAGAAAAAGACGCATTAATCGTGATGAAAGGAACGCTGAAAAAGATGCCAGTTGTTGCTGCATCCTTTGAATTTGCGTTTATGGGCGGTTCAATGGCTTCTGTTGTTGGCGCTCGTTTTGTTCGTGCTGTTGAACAAGCATTAGAAGATAACTGCCCATTAGTTTGTTTCTCTGCAAGTGGTGGCGCTCGTATGCAAGAAGCGCTGATGTCATTAATGCAAATGGCAAAAACCAGTGCAGCATTAGCAAAAATGCAAGAGCGTGGTTTACCTTATATTTCAGTTATGACTGACCCTACAATGGGTGGTGTTTCTGCCAGTTTAGCGATGTTAGGGGATATCAACGTTGCTGAACCTAAAGCATTGATTGGTTTTGCAGGTCCTCGCGTTATTGAGCAAACAGTACGTGAAAAACTACCTGCAGGTTTCCAACGCAGTGAGTTCCTGCTAGAAAAAGGGGCGATTGATATGATTATTCGCCGCCCTGAAATGCGTGATGAGCTGGCTGAATTACTGGCTAAGCTGACTCAGTATGATTTAGTCGAAGATGAAAATGAAATCATCGGTGAAGAAATGATTGCTGATGAAATTGAATCTACAGACAACGAGCCAGAAATTAACATCGAAACGAATAAAAAAGAAGATGTCTAATATCATAACTGCTCCTAAAGCCACATCGCCTTTGTCGGTGTGGCTTTCTTATCTTGAACATTTACACTCTAGTGCCATTGATATGGGGTTAGAGCGAGTCGGCAAGGTAGGAAAAATATTAAACGTGTTACGTCCTGCGCCGAAGGTAATCACTGTCTCAGGCACGAATGGAAAAGGCACAACCTGTCATATGCTAGAGTCAATCTTGATGGCATCAGGATTGAAAGTCGGCGTTTATAGCTCTCCTCATCTTGTTCGTTATACAGAACGCGTTCGTATCCAAGGCAAAGAACTCGCTGAAGATGCTTTTTGTGACGTTTTTGCTGAAATTGAACAAGCTAGAGGCGATATCTCGCTAACCTTTTTTGAATACGGCACTTTGGCTGCGCTGAAGTTATTTCAACAAGCACAACTTGATGTTGTTATTCTTGAAGTAGGATTAGGCGGTCGGTTAGATGCGACGAATATCGTTGATGCAGATATTGCTGCTATCACAAGTATTGCCCTCGATCATACTGATTGGTTAGGTGCAGATAGAGAGCATATTGGTCACGAGAAAGCCGGTATTTTCCGAGCCAATCACTATGCTGTTGTGGGCGAGCCGGATATGCCTCATTCCATTGCACAAGTAGCCAATGAAAAACACGCCAAGCTTTTTCGTCGTGGAACAGATTGGTCTTTTGTTATTGAAGGCGATCACTGGCAGTGGCGTTGTGCTGACTGTGAATTTGATGCGTTGCCAATCCCTAATATTCCGCTAGCCAATGCGGCGACAGCGATGGGTGTTATTCGTTGCTTGCTTAAATCTGATGATAAAGTCAGTCAAGCAATCACACAGCAAAGCATTGTTGAAGGTATGTCTCGTGCTCAATTACCGGGTCGTTTTCAGGTAATTTCTCAACATCCTTTGGTTATCTTTGATGTGGCACATAATCCTCATGCAGCAGGATATTTAGCGGAAAAATTATCACAATTACCACAAAAATCTGATACTCAAGTGCGTATTGTTGTTGGTATGCTGGGTGATAAAGATATAGCAGGAACATTAGCGTGCTTAACGCCATTGACTGATCATTGGTATGTCGCTCCACTTAATGAGTTTCGTGGTGCTTCTGCGGATGTGTTAGCTCAGCATCTTGAGAAACCAATGGTATTCGATAGTGTTGAAAAGGCATGGCAACAAGCAATGTCTGATGCTGCTCCTAACGATATCGTTGTGGTTTGTGGCTCATTTCATACTGTCGCGCATGTGATGGAACTTTTGGAAAAGGAGAGTGTGGGTGGCAAGTAAATTTCAAAATCGCTTAGTCGGTGCCGTTGTATTGGTGGCAGTAGGGGTCATTTTTTTACCTGCACTGCTCGACGGCGATAAGAAATATAACGAAGACCAGTTCGCCTCTATTCCTTTAGTACCCAAACCCGGTGATGAGCAAGAAATAGAATCTATCGCCCCGATAGAGCAAACCGCAGTGCCTTCTACTCCATCAGAAGGCGCATCTGAAGGTATGCTTTCTGAAGCAGTGACAGGCGTTGAACAACCTGCTGTTACAACGCCTGAACCGCCTGCGGTGGTACCTGTTACACCACCGGTACAACCACAACAACCACCACAGCAACCACAACCACAGCCAGCGCCTCCTGCTGTAGTTACGCCACCCGTGCAACCACCAGCACCACCAGTGCAAGAAACTAAGCCACCAAAAGGCGAGGCTTGGGTTGTTCAATTAGGTGCGTTGAAAAATGCGGCGAAGGTAGAAGAAATTATTGCAAAAATGCATTTCTCAGGTTATCCGGTATATACCGTACCCGCACGCCCTGTTGCTGGGCAAGTGACTCGAATTTACATTGGTCCTAGTGCATCTAAGTCAGAATTACAGGCTATTTTGCCTCATTTAAAAGAACTTACGGGTTTACAAGGTGAGGTAAGGGCATATAAGCCTTAATTTTTCTAAACGAGTCATCAGATGAGTGATGTAACAAAGCGTTAACTTATTGCGGCGATTATGATTTTTCATATCGCCGTAAATTATTTTGAAATTAGCGAAAATTAGCATTACGCAAACGTTTTCGTTTTCTGTTAGAATGCTTCCGTATTAATGCGGAGCATCATTATTGGATAAAGAATTTATGGTCTGGATAGATTACGCCATCATTGCCATTATTGGTTTTTCCGCATTAGTCAGCCTGATCCGTGGCTTTGTTCGTGAAGCATTGTCACTCATCACCTGGGGTTGTGGTTTCTTTGTTGCTAGTCAGTTTTATCCTTATCTTGCCGTCTATTTTACCCGGTTTGAAGATGAGCTGGTTCGTAACGGGATTGCAATAGTCACGTTATTTATTGCAACACTGATTGTTGGTGCTGTTGTGAATTATGTGATTAGCTCTCTTGTTCAACGCACAGGGTTATCAGGTACAGATCGTGTATTGGGGGTCTGTTTCGGGGCTTTAAGAGGCGTGCTGATAGTCTCAGCATTACTTTTTGTTTTAGGCGCATTTACGCCTATGGCAGATAGCGCTGATTGGCAACGTTCGGAGCTTATTCCTCAATTCAACCATATTATTAGGTGGTTCTTTGACTACCTGCAAAATGCGTCAAGTTTCGTGTCGGAGAGAATATAACCTCTCCGTCTGGCTGATGAGGATCTATTCATGTGCGGTATTGTCGGTATCGCTGGAGCTAATCCAGTAAACCAATCAATTTATGATGCGTTAACGGTGTTACAACACCGAGGTCAAGATGCAGCAGGCATTGCAACAATAGACGGTAACAACGGTTTCCGTCTTCGCAAAGCGAACGGACTGGTTAAAGATGTGTTCGAAACTCGTCATATGTTGCGTTTAAAAGGTACTATCGGGATAGGGCATGTCCGTTATCCAACAGCGGGTAGTTCTAGTGCATCAGAAGCGCAGCCTTTTTATGTGAATTCACCTTTTGGTATTACGTTGGCGCACAATGGTAATTTAACCAATGCGCATTTATTACGTCGCCAATTATTTGAAACAGCGCGTCGCCATATCAATACCACCTCTGATTCTGAAATATTACTCAATGTATTGGCATATGAATTAGACCGTTTTGACCATTTTCCGCTGGAGCCTGATAATATTTTTGCAGCCGTTGCAGCAATGCATAAAAAACTCCGTGGGGCTTATGCTTGTGTTGCTTTGATAATCGGTCATGGTTTACTGGCTTTTCGTGATCCCTTTGGTATTCGTCCTTTAGTATTGGGTAAACGTACCTTAGAAGATGGTCGCCATGAATATATGGTTGCATCTGAAAGTGTTGCACTTGATACGTTAGGTTTTGAATTTTTACGTGATGTTGCACCGGGTGAAGCGGTTTATATCACAGAGCAAGGACAACTCTTTACTCGCCAATGTGCTGAAAATCCGCAGTTGATGCCTTGTTTGTTTGAGTATGTTTACTTTGCTCGCCCTGATTCTTTTATCGATAAAATTTCGGTTTATAATGCGCGTTTACGCATGGGGCAGAAATTAGGCGCTAAAATTGCCAAAGAGTGGGATGATTTACATATTGATGTCGTGATCCCAATCCCTGAAACATCTTGTGATATTGCCTTAGAAATTGCGCATATTCTCAATAAACCTTATCGCCAAGGCTTTGTCAAAAACCGCTATGTTGGTCGTACCTTTATTATGCCGGGTCAGCAAGAGCGCCGTAAATCAGTAAGACGTAAACTGAATGCAAATCGCGCAGAGTTTCGTGATAAAAATGTTCTGTTGATTGATGACTCTATTGTACGTGGCACAACGTCAGAGCAAATTGTCGAACTTGCAAGAGAAGCGGGTGCAAAAAAAGTTTATTTTGCCTCAGCAGCACCAGAAGTTCGCTTTCCTAATGTGTATGGTATTGATATGCCAAATGCCAATGAGCTTATTGCTCATGGACGTGAAGTGGATGAAATTCGTAAATTAATTGGTGCTGATGGGCTTATTTTCCAAGATCTCACTGATTTAATCGCTGCAGTACAAGAAGAGAATCCAGATATTAATCAGTTTGAATGTTCTGTATTTGACGGTGTTTATATTACGAAAGATATCGACCAAGATTACTTGGATTATTTAGAAAATCTACGTCGTGATGATGAACATAAAATTCGTGATCAGAATGAAATAGAAAATTTAGAAATCTATAACGAAGGCTGATTTTTCGGTAAGATACCATCCTTATAAAGCGTCGATGCCAGTGTGTTCTGCATCGACGCTTGTTTTTTGAGGGTTAATCATCATAATGATTAACAAAGGTATATATTCTGAGGATTATAATGAAAAAGCTGATAGTTGGGCTAACAGGTGCCAGTGGTGCAATTTACGGTATACGTTTATTAGAAATACTAAAATCTGTGCCGTCAGTTGAAACACATTTAGTGATTAGCCAAGCTGCACGCCGTACGATTTCATTAGAAACTGATTATTCGCTAAAAGATATTCATGCTTTAGCAGATGTGATTTATGACGATCGCGATATTGGCGCATCTATCTCTTCAGGATCGTTTCGTGTTAATGGAATGGTCATATTACCATGCTCAATCAAAAGCCTGTCAGGTATTGTTCATAGCTATACAGATACTTTAGTCACTCGTGCTGCAGATGTGGTATTAAAAGAAGGGCGTAAGTTAGTGTTATGTGTGCGTGAAACGCCACTGCATTTAGGTCATTTGCGATTAATGACACAAGCTTCAGAGTTAGGCGCAGTGATTATGCCACCAGTACCTGCATTCTATTTTCAGCCTAAAACAATTGATGATATTGTTAATCAAACAGTAAATCGTGTACTTGATCAGTTTGAGATTGATTTACCTGATGATTTATTTCAAAGGTGGGAGGGCGATAAGCCAAGTCGCTAAGTATATTCCTCATTCTTCAAGTTGCAGCGTTACTCGTCATACTTCAAGTTGTAGCGTTGTTGACCGCGTTTACTCGCGCTAGTCACATACTATTGTATGTGACTAGCGACTCATTCACTTGTCGCCTAGCTACATCTTGAATTATTTAGAGTATCCTATTGGTAGAATGCCTATTTCGAATTAAAAGAGATCATTTTCCTGTGGTAATAATATCTTTTAATGCCTCTTCTAGTTGTGGATAACGGAACTCAAAGCCGGCATTGAGTAATTTTTCAGGAATGGCTTGTTGCCCACCCAATACTAATGCCGCGCTTTCACCCATTATCAAACGTAATAGGCTTTCGGGAACAGTCATTAAGGCTGGGCGATTAAAGGTCTTTCCTAAAAGGCGAGTGAACTCTTTATTTTGTACAGGGTTAGGGGCTGTTAAGTTAAAAGCACCTTTAGCGTTTTGGGTCTTAAGCAAGAAAACAATCGCACTGACCATATCATCAATATGTATCCACGGCATATACTGTTTTCCGCTTCCCAATTTGCCGCCTAAACCTAACTTAAAAGGTTTGCTCATTTTAGGCAGTGCGCCACCGAGAGTTGAAAGTACAATCCCTGTACGTAACAAGCAAACTCGAGTTAATGGTGTTTGTGCTTCAAGCGCGATACGCTCCCATTTTGCACAAAGCTCATGTGTAAATTCAGGATTTGCTGGCGTCTCTTCTGTAACTCGTGTATCACGTTGATCACCATAGAAGCCTACTGCGGAGCCAGAAATAAAAACAGCAGGGGGAGAATCGCTAGCTTTAATCAAATCAACCAATTTCTGGGTTAAATGACAACGGCTATTAATCAGTTTTTGCTTTTGAGAAGGTGTCCAACGATTATCTGCAATAGGTTCTCCAGCAAGATTAATAACGGCATCAAACTCATTAAGATTTTGTTTATCGTTGAGTTGAGTCCAGCAGGTGATTTCATTACAAAAATGCGAATAAACTTTTTGAGGCGAACGAGAAAGCACCGTAATATCATTATTGGCGAGTGCAAGCTCACAAACTAATGCTTTGCCAATTAATCCTGTACCACCTGTGATAAGTATTTTCATCACAATCCTCCTGATCTGCTTGCTTGATAAAGAATAAATATCATCCAGATATATGAATTACCTATATTAGCCAAAGAGTTTTTTCGTTGCTGGGCGCAGGCTTATGTTGTTTAGCCATTTATCAATTGCGGGATAATTTGCCAAATCAATATTGTGGTGAGCGTGTAATCTAGCCCATGTATATGTGGCGATATCCGCAATGCTGTACTCTTTGCCTCCAAGGTAAGGTGAGTGCGCTAACCTTTTCTCTAATACGCTATATAAACGCAGTGTTTCTTCAGTATAACGTTTAATCGCATAAGGAACTTTTTCTGTGGCATAACGGGTGAAGTGATGATTTTGTCCCAACATTGGACCAAATCCACCGACTTGCCAAAACAGCCATTGTAGTTGTGTTGTTTTTTCCCGTAAATTTTGACTGAGCAATTTGCCACTTTTTTCAGCTAGATAGATAAGAATAGCACCTGATTCAAAAATAGTGATAGGTTCACCGCCATCAATAGGTGAGTTATCTACAATTGCAGGAATTTTATTATTGGGTGAAATGGCTAAAAATTCAGGTTTAAATTGATCACCTTTACTAATATCTATGTGATGTAACTGATAAGGTATGCCAGTTTCTTCGAGAAAAAGCGTTATTTTTTGGCCGTTTGGGGTATCTGCATAATATAAGTCAATCATTAAAGGCTCCAAAATAAAGTAGGCACTAAATACACAATATAATCACAGTCTGCCTTCTAACATCATAAAAAGCAAAAAAGCGCAAGATGGATAAAACAAGTTACGTATGATTATTGTAGTGGTGAAAAATAGTGATTTTGGTATATTCAGGATAAAAATTACGATCGTTTAGTATCGGTTAAAAAAGGTTTGTTGAGGATGGAACAAGAAAAGACGGCATTGGTTGAATGGGTTGATATTGTTGATGATAAAAATGAAGTCGTTGCACAAGCAACACGTCAACAAATGCGAGCTGAAAATCTAAGACATAGAGCAACTTATATCGTTGTTCATGATGGAATGGGGAAAATCTTGGCGCAGCGTCGCACTGAAATAAAAGATTTTTATCCCGGTTGGTTAGATGCTACTGCGGGCGGGGTGGTTCAACAAGGTGAAAATTTACTTGAAAGTGCGCGTCGTGAAGCAGAAGAAGAGTTAGGTATTGCGGGCGTCCCTTTTGCGGAGCATGGTCAATTTTATTATGATGATGACAGTTGTCGTGTATGGGGAAGCTTGTTTAGCTGTGTTTCTCATGGACCTTTCGCACTGCAAGCAGAAGAAATTGAGGAAGTGTGTTGGCTAACTCCCTCTGAAATTACTGAGCGTTGTGATGAATTCACGCCTGATTCATTAAAAGCCCTCTCTCTTTGGTTAACGCGTAACAACAGTACACGCCTAGAAAGTAGAGAAACCGTAGATTAAGGGGTGCTTTGCCCCAACTCAAATTGATAAGCATAGTTGATAACGGTATCTTCGAATATAGCGTTATCATCTTCGTCTCTTAAACGCTGTAAAAGTGCAATCAGATGTTTTCCTGCCTCTTTTCCCATTTTATGATAATCAAAACGAATTGATGTAAGAGAAGGGGATATCTGATCACTATTTTCAGAGCCTTCTAAACAAGCGATAGCCAGATCTTGTGGGATCTTAATTAATCGACGTTGACACTCAAAAATCATACCTAGTGCAATACTCTCATGGCTACAAATAACCGCATCTAGTTCGGGTTGGCGTAATAAAATCTCTGTTAATGCCTGCCGACCGTATGCCATAGATGCGGGATCAGGCGTAGTGACACTTTGCTCAGCATTTAAATAATTTTTGAGTAATGCACGAGACCAACCTGTTATTTGCTGGTGGTGTAGGCGTTGCCCTTGTAACGCACCAATATAGCCAATACAACGCTTTCCTTGGGTGACTAAATGGTTTGTTAAATCATATGCAGCTTGCTCATAAGAACAATCAATACTAATAGCTGCTTGTTCATCGGATTGACTGGCAACACTGACAACAGGCACATTGGCATTACTGATATGTAAAAAATGCGTTGGGCTAAGTTGTGAACCAAAGATGACTAATGCAGCAGGATTACTTTGTAATAGCATATTAATCACATCACTGGCTTTATGAGGTTGATGCTCATAGCAACCCACCAAAATTTGATACTGATGGCGATTGAGGATTTGTTGTAAAGACTGCATAAAATCTGCACTGGCTCTATCTGTAAAAGAGGGCAACAGTACCGCAATAATATGGCTTTGTGCTGAAGCTAAAGCACCTGCCGAGGCATTAGGAATATAGCCAAGTTCCTCTACGGCTTGATTAACTTTTTCTCGTAATTTATCAGAAACTAATTCAGGGGTTCGCAATGCACGAGAAACGGTCATTGATCCGACTCCTGCATGTTTAGCGACATCTTGTAATGTGACGCGACCTGTATTTCGGCGCTTACGTGTTTTGATCATGTGTGATTATGCTTGCTTAGCCTATTTTATTAACCGCAGATCCTACCTGAAATCTTCTTATTATGCTGAAACAATACAGTGTCAATTGTTGGCATTTTCTGCAATTAACATTTCATTAAAATGATAGCGCTATCACAATTACGAATGATCTATCTAGATAGCGCTACCATTAATGATTACTATCCTTAATAACGAAGCTCAAAGAGAGTCTTATTGAGGTTACAAGTATGCTTAAAACGTTATTAACACCAGATGTGGTACAAGTGGTTCCAAACGTTAGCGATTGGCGAGAAGCCGTTAAAGTGGCGTGTCAGCCATTAATTGATAAAGGTTGTATTGAACCTCGTTATATCGACGCTATTTACAAATCACACGAGAAAATAGGGCCATATTATGTATTAGGTCCTGGAATTGCGATGCCTCATGCGCGTCCCGAAGATGGTGTTAATCAACTTTCACTTGCTTTAACTATTGTTGAGCAAGGTGTTGAGTTTGGTGCAGATGAAAACGATCCGGTGAAATTATTGATTGTTTTGGCTGCAACAGATAACGATAGCCATATTAATGCCATTGTAAAATTAGCTGAACTTTTTGATAACGATACAGATATTCAAAAGCTATTTAATGCAAAAAGCAAAGCGGATGTATTAGCCGTTATCAACAACTATTAAAGACAATTTAAATTACCAAGGGGAATATCATGAAAATTACTGTTGTGTGTGGAAATGGTTTAGGTAGTAGCTTAATGATGGAAATGAGCATCAAAAGTATCCTAAAAGATCTTTCTGTGAATGCAGAAGTCGATCATGTTGATCTGGGATCAGCAAAAGGTACTCCAAGTGATATCTATGTTGGTACTCGTGATATTGCAGAGCAACTCAATTCACAAGCGGTAAATGGAAAGGTTGTTTCACTGGATAACATGATTGATAAAGTGGCGATGAAAGAGAAGCTTTCGGTCGCATTACGTGAATTAGGCGCGTTATAAGGAGCCTATCATGGACTTTTTCCGCTTTCTAATGAGTGATGTGCTTTCAGAGCCTGCTATTTTAGTCGGTTTGATCGCATTGATTGGTTTAATTGCCCAAAAAAAACCAGTTACAGAATGTATTAAAGGCACCGTAAAAACCATTATGGGTTTTGTGATTTTAGGTGCTGGTGCAGGTCTTGTTATTAACTCACTGGGTGATTTCTCAACGATTTTCCAACATGCATTCGGTATTCAAGGCGTTGTGCCTAATAATGAGGCGATTGTCTCTATTGCACAAAAAAGCTTTGGTAAAGAGATGGCATTAATTATGTTTTTTGCCATGTTGATCAATATCTTAATTGCACGCTTAACGCCATGGAAATTTATTTTCTTAACTGGTCACCATACATTATTTATGTCGATGATGGTGGCGGTTATTTTGGCAACAGCAGGCTTAGAAGGCACAGTATTAGTTGCGGTAGGTTCGTTAGTTGTTGGGATTTCAATGGTGTTTTTCCCTGCCATTGCCCATCCTTATATGAAAAAAATTACTGGTTCTGATGATGTTGCATTAGGGCACTTCTCCACGATTTCTTATGTCGTTGCTGGCTTTATTGGCAGTAAATTTGGTAATAAAGAACATTCAACAGAAGAGATGAATGTACCTAAAAGTTTACTATTTTTACGTGATACGCCTGTTGCCATCGCCTTTACGATGGGAATTATTTTTATCATTACCTGTTTATTCGCGGGCGATGCTTTTGTTCGTGAAGTCAGTGGTGGTAAAAACTGGTTTATGTTCTCATTGATGCAATCTATAACCTTTGCAGCTGGTGTTTATATTATTCTGCAAGGTGTGCGTATGGTTATTGCTGAAATCGTTCCTGCATTTAAAGGTATTTCAGATAAATTAGTGCCTAATGCCAAACCCGCTTTAGATTGCCCAGTTGTATTCCCTTATGCACCCAATGCGGTATTAGTGGGCTTTTTAAGTAGCTTTGCCGCAGGTGTTATTGGCATGTTTATTCTGTATGCCTTAGATTGGACTGTGATCATTCCGGGTGTTGTTCCTCACTTCTTTGTGGGGGCAACCGCAGGGGTGTTTGGTAATGCAACGGGTGGACGCCGTGGTGCGATTTTAGGCGCATTCGTTCAAGGTTTATTAATTACCTTCTTACCTGTATTCCTATTACCAGTACTGGGCGATATCGGTATTGCTAATACCACATTTAGTGATGCAGACTTTGGTGTTATCGGTATATTGTTAGGTATTATTGTTCGCTGATTGTTTTAAAAATTAAGATACATAAACGCCCCATTGAAACTAATTCATTGGGGCGTTTTTTTACAAAAATTTTTATATGAATTTATATGTTTATTTTGTGAATAATAATGCTATTATCCTGATTGAATATTCACTGTGTGTATATTTTCGTACCTAATTAATTATAAAAATAGGTTTACATCACAATCACTAAGGAAAAAAGAAGATGTCTTTTGGTATTCGATATCTTGCGTTGTTACCACTTTTTGTTATCACTGCTTGCCAACAACCGGTTAATCACAATCCATCTGCGGTTCAAACAGCTCAGGTTCAACCTGCCATTGTGAATAACTCATGGATTGAAATTTCACGTAGTGCGCTTGACTTTAATGTGAAGAAAGTACAATCACTTTTAGGTGATAAATCCTCTCTTTGCGCCATTTTAAAAGGTGATGCGTATGGTCATGATTTATCATTAGTTGCACCTATTATGATTGAAAATAATGTGCAATGTATTGGTGTAACGAATAACCAAGAGCTAAAAGAAGTTCGTGATCTAGGATTCCAAGGCCGTTTAATGCGTGTACGTAATGCCACCGAGCAAGAAATGGCTCAGGCAACAAGCTATAACGTGGAAGAATTGATTGGTAACTTAGATATGGCTAAAAAATTAGATGCCATTGCTAAACAACAAAATAAAGTGATCCCTATTCATCTTGCCTTAAATTCAGGTGGAATGTCTCGTAATGGATTAGAAGTTAGTAACGCAGTAGGGCTTGAAGAGGCGAAGCAAATTGCTCAATTAACTAACCTTAAAGTGGTTGGCATTATGTCTCATTATCCTGAAGAAGATGCTGATAAAGTAAAAGAAGATCTTGCTCGTTTTAAACAGCAATCACAAAAAGTATTGGATGTTACAGGGTTAAATCGTAAAGACATTACTCTGCATATGGCAAATACGTTTGCCACAATTACCGTGCCTGGATCATGGTTAGATATGGTGCGTGTAGGCGGAATTTTCTATGGCGATACCATCGCAAGTACAGATTACAAACGTGTTATGACGTTTAAATCGACCATTGCTTCAATTAATTATTATCCTAAAGGTAATACTGTTGGTTATGATCGAACTTACACACTAAAACGTGACTCGGTATTAGCTAATATTCCTGTTGGTTATGCAGATGGCTATCGTCGAGTTTTTAGTAATGCTGGACATGCCTTAATCGGTGGTCAACGTGTGCCTGTTTTAGGTAAAACGTCAATGAATACGGTGATTGTTGATATTACAGATCTTAAAAATATCAAATCAGGGGATGAAGTCGTATTCTTTGGTAAGCAAGGCAATAGCGAAATTACGGCAGAAGAAGTTGAAGATATTAGTGGTGCACTGTTTACAGAAATGTCGATTTTATGGGGTGCAACCAATCAACGGATATTAGTGGATTAAAGTAGGGTGCTTGGTAACCACAAAACACAACAACCTGTTTGAGAAATTGTGGGGGAGAGTTCCCCCACAAAGCTATTTATCGCAAGATAAAGTCGCTTGAACTACTGTATGACCACTACGAATATTGAAAGAGCATAATCTTTCATGTTTAAGTAATGATAAACACAGTGCTGTCATACAGACAGCAATCAGCCCCATCAGGGCAAATTTAGCCATTTCTCTTGACACTCCTTTATAAAGGAGACAGAATCAAGTTGTGTGGTTTGAGACTGCCTCGGATTTTAGTAAAGTAAAATTCGGGGCTTTCGTCTTTTTGGCGCTCGCAAATGCTTGAACCAAAATGATCCAAGCACCCACCTGCATACTAACAGAAATTCACCTCATTCCTATCTTTTTTCGCATAAAAATAATATAAATAAACAAGTAAAATCAATATGTTAATTGTTTTTGTATCTGGTGTTTATATGCGGAATGTCTCTTGACACTCCTTTATAAAGGAGACAGAATCAAGTTGTCTGCTTTGAGACTGCCTCGAATTTTAGTCAAATAAGAAATCTGTAGAATAAAAAACGCCAGATGAAATCAATCATCTGGCGTTGCTTTACTTGAAGTAAACTTCAGTAATTATGCGTTTTCTTGTTGGCTTGCTTGGATTGCAGTCAACGCAACGGTGTAGACGATATCGTCCACTAATGCACCACGAGAAAGGTCATTTACTGGTTTACGCATACCTTGTAACATTGGTCCGATTGAAACCAAGTCAGCTGAACGTTGTACCGCTTTATAAGTGGTGTTACCTGTGTTCAGATCAGGGAAGATAAACACAGTCGCTTTACCTGCAACTGGTGAATTTGGTGCTTTAGATTTAGCAACGTCAGCCATAACAGCCGCGTCGTATTGTAAAGGACCATCAATCATCAGATCAGGGCGTTTTTCTTGTGCTAAACGAGTCGCTTCACGGACTTTTTCTACGTCACTACCTGCACCAGAGTTACCCGTAGAGTAAGAGATCATCGCAACGCGAGGGTCGATACCGAATGCAATTGCAGAATCTGCAGATTGAATTGCGATTTCAGCCAGTTGTTCTGCTGTTGGATCTGGGTTAATTGCACAGTCACCATAAACATAAACTTGCTCAGGTAACAGCATAAAGAACACAGAAGACACTAATGAGCTACCTGGAGCAGTTTTGATTAACTGTAGTGGTGGGCGAATAGTGTTTGCGGTTGTATGAACAGCACCAGAAACTAGGCCATCTACTTCGCTTTTTTCCAGCATTAATGTGCCGAGAACAACGTTATCTTCTAACTGTTCGCGAGCAACAACCTCTGTCATACCTTTGTTTTTACGCAGTTCAACTAGGCGAGGCACATAGATTTCACGGACTTCTTTAGGATTGACTAACTCAATACCTGTACCTAATTCAACACCTTGAGCAGTTGCTACGCGACGAATTTCTTCTGGGTCACCTAACAGCACGCAAGTTGCGATACCACGTTCAGCACAAATTGCTGCTGCTTTAACAGTACGTGGCTCATCACCTTCTGGTAAAACGATACGTTTTTTCGCTTTACGCGCTAATTCTGTTAATTGATAACGGAATGCTGGTGGTGATAAACGGTTAGGGCGTTCAGAGTTAGCTGTCAGTGAATCAATCCATTGTGTATTGATATGTTGAGCAACATAGTTCTGAATTTTTTCAATACGTTCATGGTCATCAGCAGGAACTTCTAAGCTAAAGCTTTGCAGATTTAAAGAAGTCTGCCAAGTGTTCGCATTAACCATAAAGATTGGTAAGCCAGTTTCGAATGCACGTTCACAAAGTTGTTTGATTGGTGCATCGATTTGGTAACCACCTGTCAGTAAGATCGCACCAATTTCAACACCATTCATTGCTGCAAGGCATGCTGAAACTAATACATCAGGGCGATCCGCTGATGTCACTAAAAGTGAACCAGGACGGAAATGCTCTAACATGTGTGGAATACTACGGGCGCAGAAAGTGACAGATTTAATACGACGGGTTTCAATATCGCCTTTATTGACGATAGTCGCATTTAAGTGTTTTGCCATATCTGTTGCACGAGTAGCGATTAAATCGAAGTTCCATGGAATACAACCCAGTAAAGGCAGTGGGCTATTTTTTTCGATGGTTTTTAAATCGACATTAGAGATAATCGCTTTACTTGAATCATCAAAGATTTCAGATAAGTCAGGGCGAGTACGGCCTTGATCATCAACTGGCGCATTTAGTTTGTTAACAATAACGCCTGTGATATTTTGGTTTTTTACACCGCCGAATTCAGCACGCGCAAATTCGATACGCTCTTTTAGCTGTTCAACAGTGTTGTTACCTAATGCAGTAACGAAAACAATTTCAGCGCCTAATGTTTTTGCAATTTCATAGTTTAATGATTGTGCAAAAGGGTGCTTACGCATAGGTACCAGACCTTCGATGAGAATAACTTCTGCATCAGCGGTATTTTCATGGTATCTAGCAACAATTTCTTCCATCAAAACATCTTTTTGGTTTGAGCTGAGTAGAGACTCAACATAATCCATGTTTAAAGGTTCTGATGATTGAATAGTGGAGTGAGAGCGGATAATCGCAGTTGTCTGGTCTAAAGCACCTTTTACACGAGGTTGTGCAATTGGTTTGAACACGCTAAGGCTAACGCCTTTTTGTTCCATAGAACGGATAACACCCAAGCTGACGCTGGTTAAACCTACGCGTGTATCAGTTGGGACTAACATAATTGTACGGGACACGGAAACCTCTTTAAATATCGGTTGCTCGTTATGTAAAACAGTACTGCCAGCATTACACTGGCAGTACATCAAAGAACTTAAGCGGTCAGGCGACTTGCGTCCTGAGCGATAACTAACTCTTCGTTAGTTGGGATAACAACAGCAAGACGGCTGTTATCGGTAGTGATAGTGCCTGATTTACCGAAACGTGCATCTAAGTTACGTTGATGATCAACTTCAAAACCTAACAGAGCCAGTTTTTTCAGAGATAATTCACGTACCATTGCTGCATTTTCACCGATACCACCAGTGAAGATAATAGCGTCTAAACGACCTTCCATCAGTGCGCAGTAAGAACCGATGTATTTCGCTAAGCGATGGCAGTAAACGTCCATTGCACGTTTAGCGTCTGCTTTAGTGTCGTAGTTATCTTCAACATAACGGCAGTCACTAGTGACTTCGGTTAAACCTAACAGACCTGATTCTTTAGTCAGCAGTTTGTTGATGTCTTCAACGCTCATACCTAAAGTGTCGTGTAAATGGAACACGATAGCAGGATCGATATCACCACTACGAGTACCCATTACTAAACCTTCTAATGGAGTCAGACCCATAGAAGTATCAACACATTTACCGTTAACGACAGCAGAAACAGAACCACCATTACCTAAGTGGCAAGTGATTACGTTCAGTTCATCAACAGGTTTGTTTAACATTTTAGCGGCTTCACGAGAAACGTAGAAATGGCTAGTTCCGTGAGCACCATAACGACGGATGCTGTGATCTTTATATAAGCTGTATGGCAGAGCATACAAATAAGCTTCTTCTGGCATTGTTTGATGGAAAGCCGTGTCAAAAACAGCAACCATTTTTTCAATTAAGTGAGGGAATGCTTTACGCGCTTCTTCAATACCAATAAGGTGAGCTGGGTTATGCAATGGTGCAAATGGGATAGCTGCTTCAATACCTTTGATAACTTCGTCAGTGATCACGACAGATTTAGTGAATTTCTCGCCACCATGAACAATACGGTGACCAATAGACGCGATTTGTGCAGAAAGTTCTGGTTTTTGAGCCAGAATAGTATTTACGATAAAGTTTAATGCTTCGCTATGAGCAGCACCTGCGCCTAACGCAGCTTCGTGTTTCTGGCCATCCATTTTCCACTTCAGGCGGGCTTCAGGAAGGTTGAAGCATTCAGCCAAACCTGACAGGAATTCTTCACCATTTTCTGGGTTGATAATTGCAAATTTAAGAGAAGAACTACCGCAGTTCAGTACCAGCACCAGCTTACTTGACATGGAATTACCTATTTATCTTGTTGTCGTAGTGTCTTTTATATTATAAAGACGGTGGTTAATAAAACGTCAATCATAAAAGCCTATCGCATTCCTATGATGACATTAATGACGCGCATCATGCTTAAAGTAAAAAACTTGATGCTAATTATAGTTGCCAATCATTAATTGGACGATTTTTATTCACCCATTAACTTTTCGCGTTAAAATCGTCGAAAAGGGTTGAAAATCACGCCGGCAAACAAAATATAGCGCTTTATTGCCACAAACCTTTAGAATGGGCACAGGATACAGAGTAAAGGCAACAAAGACAAAATATACTTAATTCTACTAAAAGATTTTTATTCTTTATAGATATTTTTTAAAAGTTACAGAAGAAATTGATTGAGGTCATTATGAGCGAACCGACAGTGACTCCCCCCGGCTTTTTTAAGAAGCTTCGTTTGGGTAACGAGTATTTAAAAACCTGGCCGGTTGAAAAGCAGTTAGCGCCTGTTTTCCCTGAAAATCGTATTGTCAAAGCAACTCGCTTTGGTATTCGTTATATGCCACCTATCGCCATTTTTACAATGACATGGCAAATCGCATTGGGTGGTAATTTGGGGCCAGCAATTACAACCGCGCTCTTTGCTTGTAGCTTGCCAATGCAAGGATTATGGTGGTTAGGTAAGCGTGCAGCAACGCCACTTCCTGCAACATTATTACGCTGGTTTTATGAAATTCGGGAGAAATTTGAAGAAGCAGGTATCGCTTTAGCGCCTGTTGAACAAACACCGACTTACCTTTCTTTAGCCCATTTATTAAAACGTGCTTTTAAGCAACTGGATCGTTCTTTTCTTGATGATGTGTAGAACATTTGTTCTACCTTCTTCGTTTGTCATGATTGTCATCTGAATTACCCCGTTGAGATCAAAAAACGCGTAGTTAGCACTACTCAATACTTTTGATTAATGACATGATCCTTCCAATAATTTCTTTGGAGAATTAATGATGGAAATGACACACGCACAACGCTTGATCCTCTCTAATCAGTATAAAATGATGACTATGATGGATCCTGATAACGCTGAACGTTATCGTCGCTATCAGACAATTATTGAACGCGGTTATGGATTACAATTACGTGAACTTGACCGTGATTTCGATGAAATGTCAGAAGAGACTTGCCGTACCATTATTAACGTCATGGAAATGTACCATGCACTGCAAGTTTCTCGTGATAACTTAAAAGAACAAGAAATGCCAGATGCTCGCCGTGTCGCATTTATAGGCTTTGATGCAGCGACAGAATCTCGCTATCTTAGCTATGTGCGTTTTATGGTGAATACAGAAGGGCGTTATACACATTTTGATAGTGGCAGTCATGGTTTTAACTCTCAAACACCAATGTGGGAAAAATACCAAAGAATGCTTGCTGTTTGGTTAGCATGCCCTCGCCAGTATCACCTTAGCACCGTTGAAATCCAACAAATACTTAATGCGTAATCGCAGTACATAATAGTTAACGCATCACTGTAAGGTAAAGGTAGGCATAAAATATGGCAATCACATGTAAAGGTTTTCTGTTTGATTTAGATGGAACATTAGTTGATTCATTACCCGTTGTTGAACATTGTTGGGCGCTATTTGGTGAGCGTGTCGGTGTATCAACACAAGAGATTAACGACTACATCCACGGAAAGCCTGCCATTGAGTCGATTCGCCATTTTATGCCTAATGCAACCGAACAAGAGATAACAGAAACGTTTCGTTGGTTAGAAAAATTAGAGTCAACACAAACAGAAGGTTTAGCGCCGCTTCCGGGTGCTATTGAGTTGATTAATCACCTTAATGACTTAAATATTCCTTGGGCGATTGTCACATCAGGTACGGTTCCTATTGCCTCGACGCGTCAATCTGTTACGGGCATTCCTGAACCTAAGCATTGGGTTACCGCGGAATGTATTAGCAAAGGTAAACCGGATCCAGAGCCTTATCTTTTAGGTGCCAAAAAATTGGGTTTATTACCACAAGATTGTGTGGTTTTTGAAGATGCAGCAGCGGGTATTTACTCTGGTTTAGATGCGGGATGCCAAGTCGTTGCCGTTCATGCTCCTCTTTCCCTTCCTCGTCGTAATGAGATTCATTTAATTATTGATTCTTTAAATGATATTCAAATCGAGAAGCAAGCTGAAAAAGTGATAATTACGCACAAAAGATAGTCTTTTCTTTGATCATATTAGAAGACTTATTGTTGTAAAAATGGTCTACTTATCAATGTAGTGAATTGATGTCTTAAACTGTTTTCACTTATTGCTGATCGAGGCCATTTTGAATAGCGAATTATTATGGGTTTTAAGCCTGCTATTGATAGCTATTGTCCTTTTTACGACCAACAAAATCCGCATGGATGTGGTCGCTTTACTTGTCATCATCGCATTCGTTCTTAGCGGTACTCTCTCATTAAATGAAGCCACGGTAGGGTTTAGCGATCCTAACGTATTACTGATTGCTGCCCTTTTTGTTATTGGCGAAGGGTTAGTGAGAACCGGTGTGGCTTATCAAATGGGTGACTGGCTAGTTCGTGTCGCGGGTAGCAGTGAAGTTAAAATGCTTGTGCTATTAATGATATGCGTTGCAAGTTTAGGTGCTTTCATGAGTTCGACAGGCGTTGTCGCTATCTTTATTCCTGTTGTATTGAGTGTTGCTGCTCGAATGAAAACATCGCCGGGTCGTTTAATGATGCCGTTAGGTTTTGCGGGGCTGATTAGTGGATTAATGACCTTAGTGGCAACACCACCTAATATGGTTGTTAATAGTGAATTAGTCAGAGAAGGCTTACCGAGTTTTCAGTTTTTCTCCATTACGCCTATAGGTATTGCTGTATTATTTGCAGGTATCCTTTATATGCTGGTGGTACGTCGGTGGCTAGGAAATAACGATAATGGTAAACAAAAAGAAGCTTATCGTCGTACTTTCCGTGATCTTATTCGTGATTATCAGTTAGCGGGGCGCGCTCGTCGTTTAGCCATTCGTAAAGGTTCTCCGCTAGTTGGTCATTCACTTGATGAATTACACTTACGTTCTCGTTATGGTGCAAACGTTGTCGGTATTGAACGCTGGAGGCGGTTTCGGCGTGTTATGGTTAGTGCAACCGGTGGCACTGAATTAAGAGAGCGTGATGTTTTATTAGTTGATATGTCAGCCAGTGATGTCGATTTACGTGAGTTTTGCCGTGAACAGCTATTAGAGCCAATGGTATTGCGAGGTGAATATTTTTCTGAACAATCTCGTGATGTAGGGCTTGCTGAAGTATCCATGAATCCTGATTCCGAATTATTAGGCAAATCATTAAGAGAAATTAAATTTCGTACCCGTTATGGACTAAACGTGGTTGCTATTCGTCGTGAAGGAAGCGCCTTGCCGGGTAAAATTGTCGATGAGCCATTACGTCTTGGTGATGTGTTATTGGTGATTGGTGATTGGAAATTAATCCGTATTCTTTCGACGAAACCACGTAATTTTATTGTGCTAAATTTAGCCGCAGAAATTGAAACTGTTGCCCCTGCTTCATCCCAAGCTCCTCATGCATTGTTTTCGTTAGCATTAATGGTGGCGTTAATGGTGACAAATGAAGTACCTAACTTTATTGCGGCACTTATTGCCTGTTTATTAATGGGTAAATTCCGTTGTATTGATATGGAAAGTGCTTATCGCTCTATTCATTGGCCAAGTATTATTTTAATTGTCGGTATGATGCCTTTTGCAGCCGCATTACAAAAAACAGGCGGTATAGAGCTTATTGTTAATGGTTTAATGGATGTTGCGGGTAGTGCTGGTCCTCAAGTGATGTTGGTGTGTTTATTTATACTTTGTGCATCAATTGGGTTATTTATTTCCAATACGGCAACGGCGGTATTAATGGCACCAATTGCTATAGCTGCGGCTAACCAAATGAATGTTTCTCCACTACCATTTGCAATGGTGATAGGTGTTGCAGCATCCGCAGCATTTATGACGCCAGTTTCATCGCCTGTTAATACGCTGATCCTGGAGCCGGGTGGCTATAAGTTTGCCGACTTTATGAAGATTGGTGTGCCATTTACGGTTATTGTGATGTTGATTAGTGTCTTCCTGATCCCGCTATTATTCCCATTCTAAATATTAATACTTTTGTTTTGCTGAAACGCTGTTTGTTAATTAATAAACAGCGTTTTTTATTTATTGGGCGATGTTTTTTATTTGATGTATGCGACATATCTATGGGTGTGTGTTTTTTGAAAATTACTTTCAATTAAAAGTGTATTCTTTATCTATACATTTATTTATAGATAAAGAGATAATTATGGCTATTACATTTCAAGTCGTTAACAATAGTGGAAACGTTGTTGGTATAGGTTCTAATGAAAAAAGTAAATCAATTTTTTCAAAATTAGCATCTAGTATTAGTAGTATTAAAAATAGTATTACTAATCTTTTTAAAACTAAAGAAACTAAAAGTGAAGACATTTATAATGTCGATCTAGAAATGATAAAAAATGAAAAAAAAGATATTGATGAAAGATTAAAAGAGAGAGAAGAGTTAAGAAATTTAAGTAATAGAAAAAGACGTAAGGTATTAACTAAAACTATTAAAGATAGCCAAGAAATTATTAATCAAAAATCAGACGTAAATAATAATAGTAGCATTCGAGAAGATACCAGTTATTTTTTGAAAGATGAACCTATTTATAATATTGATGAATTACTGAAATTGAAGAGTAATATGGATACAGGTGAAAGAAATAGTAATTCAATAACCTTTGCCTCTTTTCAAAAAATCGCAAGCATTAATAATTCATATTAAACTTTTATAATAAATAACAGAGTGGGTTATTTAAATAACCCACTTATTTTTTATTCACTAATCTCATCAAGCGATAAACTAAATCCTGGTACAAACACCTTTATAAAATAGTCCATTTCTGGGCTATGTCTTTCTGCTAGTGTCTTTTCTAACCGATTTTTAGCCAGATTAAATTCGCTATTGCCTGCGGCTAACTCTTCAAGACATTTTAAATAAGCGCACAGACTATCTGCTTGCTTAACAATAAAGGTTTCTTCTTCACTATGTAATTGTTCATCGATCAGCGGACGAAAATCATCTTGTAACTCTTCAGGTAGCATTTCAATTAATTTTTGCTGTGCATATTTTTCTATTTTTTTATATTCATGGGCAATCTGCGGATTGTGATATTTAATGGGGGTTGGCATATCACCGGTGATCACTTCGCTGGCATCATGATACATCGCTTGTAATGCAATTCGTTCGGCATTGACATTGCCATCAAATTTACGATTTTTAATCACCGCTAAGGCATGGGCAACAAAAGCCACTTGTAAACTGTGTTCAGACACATTTTCTTGGCGAATGTTACGCATTAAAGGCCAACGAGTAATGAGTTTTAAGCGAGAAAGGTGGGCAAAAAAGTAACTCATAATATCTCCCAATTGCGTGATTGAAGTGATTATTGTGAGTGGATAATTAACAGATGTAAACGTCAATAAAAAAGAAAATAAAAAACGCAATATAACTGATTGTTATACTGCGTTTTATTTTGATTTGATAAGTCTTATTGGTGATAACCCACGATAAAACGACCAAATTTTTGAATTGCCATATCTAAATCATCTTCACGAGGAAGGGTAACGATACGGAAATGGTCTGGGTATGGCCAGTTAAAGGCAGTACCTTGTACTAATAGCACTTTTTCTTGCAGTAATAAATCAAGGATCATTTTCTGATCGTCTTTAATACTGTAGCGATTTAAGTCAATTTTAGGGAACATATAAAGTGCGCCCATTGGCTTAACGCAAGAAACACCTGGAATTTGATTGATCAGTTCCCAAGCTCGATTACGTTGCTCGTATAAACGACCACCCGGTAGGATAAATTCACTAATACTTTGATAGCCACCTAATGCTGTTTGAATGGCATGTTGCATCGGAACGTTAGCGCATAAACGCATTGACGCTAACATATTCAAGCCTTCAATATAGCTTTTAGCATGTTTTTTAGGGCCGTTTAGTACCATCCAACCTTGACGAAAACCAGCAACACGATAGGTTTTTGATAAACCATTAAAAGTGACGGTTAATAAATCCGGTGCCATTGCAGCAATAGAGTGATGCTCTGCATCATCATAGAGAATTTTATCGTAGATCTCATCTGCAAAGATAATCAGGTCATGCTGACGAGCTATTTCAACGATTTCCATCAGAATATCTTTGCTATATACCGCGCCCGTTGGATTGTTTGGGTTGATAATAACAATGCCGCGGGTGTTTTTTGTAATTTTACTGCGGATATCATCTAAATCAGGGAACCAACCTTGTTGCTCATCACACATATAGTGAACGGCATTTCCTCCCGAAAGAGAAACTGCGGCAGTCCATAAAGGATAATCAGGCGCAGGTACTAGCATTTCATCGCCATTATTCAATAAGGCTTGCATTGCTTGTACGATTAACTCGGAAACACCGTTACCAATATAAATGTCTTCAACCGTGATATCTCGCATATCACGGGCTTGATAATGCTGCATGATAGCTTTACGCGCAGAAAACAGACCTTTGGAGTCACTATAACCCTGAGAGCTTGGTAGATTGCGGATCACATCCACTAAAATTTCATCAGGTGCTTCAAAGCCAAAAGGTGCCGGGTTACCAATATTGAGTTTTAAAACTTTGTTACCTTCTTCTTCCAGACGTTTTGCTTCTTGCAAAACCGGACCTCTAATGTCGTAACAGACATGTTCGAGTTTGTTTGATTTTTTAATCTGATTCATAGCGCGTTTACCTAATAGGGTCTGACTCGTATCTTTATTGTGATTATGGCGACTTAGCGATATTTATCACCGATTGCTATTCATATAGAAAGATACAAATGAAAAGGCTGTCCCAGCAAATAACTGTTCTATCACTCTACTCTTACGTTACAAACTTTTGAAGATGCTAGGTAATTTTTGGTGTAAAAGGTCAGTTTATTCTTAGAATGTTATTTTGATGACTGATTATATTACTTATGGTGGTATTATGTTTCAGTTTCAATAAATAATCTGGACTATTGTTCTATTGAAAAGGTGCTTTTTAGTGTGGTGATTAGAAATAAGTTGGTGTGATAGAGAGGTAGATGAAATGTTGCATAATCAATTATTGAATAATTTTATCGGATTTGTATTATCTGACTTAATATATTAAATTTTCAAATAATATGGTTAAATCTACTTTATTCTATAGCAATCAACTAGTTTAAGTATAAATTAAATTTAAATCTTAAATTTAATTTATAGGGGAAGATACTTAAACTTGAATGCATAGTTAAGATAATTTGAATTATTTTCAAAATGTTAAAATTTATGAATGAGAAAGCAATATAGTATGATCTAAGTCTAACTTGTGATGACAGTATACAGTTCTTTCTTGTGAATGCTTGAAATGATAATAAAATTTAATTTGTTACAAAAAGATGCAATTCCTTTCTATCTAGGAGGTGTAAACGATAAGAAACAAATGTAAAGTATTCGGTATGTCTTTGCTCTCCTTTTCAGAGTAGAGTACTGTCTGAATCGGAAGTCTTTTTTAGACTTTTGATAAAAAACACCAGGTATATGTAATTTAAAAATCAAAAATAAGTGAAGAATAAACAATGATTAATGCAAATCGTCCGATAATGAATCTCGACCTCGATCTGCTTAGAACGTTTGTAGCTGTAGCAGATTTGAACACTTTTGCAGCAGCCGCTGCTGCTGTATGTCGAACCCAATCTGCTGTGAGTCAGCAGATGCAACGTTTAGAGCAATTGGTTGGTAGAGAGCTTTTTGCCCGCCATGGTCGTAATAAACTTTTAACAGAGCATGGTCTACAACTGTTAGGTTATGCTCGTCAAATTCTGCGTGCTAATGATGATGCAACGGCATCATTAACGTATAGCGATGCAGAAGGGGAGCTACGTATTGGTGCTTCTGATGACTCTGTTGATACTTTATTACCGTTTTTATTAAATCGTATCGCATCAGTGTATCCACGTTTAGCTGTTGATGTTCGCATTAAGCGTTCTCAATATATTGAAACAATGCTAGATAATCATGAAATTGATTTAGCATTAACAACAGCACGTATTGGTCATCACCCACGTACAGCATTACGTACTGCACCAGTGCTATGGCATTGTGCGCCAGATTTCCAATTACAAATGAATGAACCTATTCCTTTAGTTGTAATGGATGAAACGAACCCCTTCCGTCAATTAGCGACAAACACGTTAGATGACGCTGGAATTCAATGGCGTATTGCTTATGAAGCCGCTTCTTTATCTGCTGTTCGTGCCGCAGTTAATGCAGAAGTGGGTATTACTGCGCGCCCACTTGAAATGCAAAATGCCGATTTACGTATTTTAGGCGAAAGCGAAGGGTTACCTCGTTTACCTGAAACACAATACTGGCTGTATCGTAATACTGATGAACAAAATGAAGCGGTGTTAACGGTATTCAATGCGATTGAAAACAAGAAAACACCTTATACCGTCACTGCATCTGAAGATATTAGCTCTACTGAACTTGAATAATCACATTAATTATTGTGTGGATTTTTTAGCGTTAAAACACAAAAATTAAAGATTAAAAAAACGTCAAATAAAGCTAGATAGTGATGAATAATGATAAACGGGAATAGATGCAATGAAGCGCATTTGTTCCCGTTTTTTTATTACCATCTTTTGAAATAGTAACACTATGTTAATAATTATGCTGTTTTATGTATTTATCATTGTGACATTTCATTCCATCACTCTCTTAACTGCTTGTTAAAAAAATGTTTACCTTCCCCCTTGGTTAATCACTTGTAGGATTTGTTAACAAATAAAAAGATTGTCTAGGTTTTAAGAGAATAAAAAAGTAAATCTAAGCGGATATTTGACCTCCTCCACAATATTAGAAAGTTAATTTGTTAAAATTTGGATAAATTTTAAACTGATTAAGTATTTTTTCGACTATTTTGTGAGTTTGATCAAGAAAATAAGGCACATTTGCCTGTGTTGAATCAGGTTTTTCCTGAGATACTGGTGTAGTAAAATCGAATTATCGGTTAGACTAAGCGTGTTAGCATAAAGTTTGTCGGTTAACTGACACGTTTTAGCATTAGCCAGTAATTGAGTGTTAAAAATGAGTGTTAAATTTGTTAAATCGCGATGGAAAACTGAGTGATTTGTCGCAAAGTTTTCCAAAAAATAAGAAAGGTATAAATAGACTGTTATTATTTATTTAATTAGCAAGTCTTTTTAATTCGCCTTTTTTTTCGTAATTAGAAATGTGGTGTAAACCGCCGGATAAGAGTTGGTTAATTGACACCACCTTTGATGAGTAAGCAATGAGTATGTCTACAACCACCGAAGTTATCGCCCATCATTGGGCATTTGCTGTCTTCCTCATAGGCGCATTGGGGTTATGTTCGCTCATGTTGTTGGGCGCCCGCTATTTAGGCGGACGCGCACAGGCAAGGGCAAAGCATGTTCCTTATGAATCTGGTCTTGATTCTGTTGGCAGCGCTCGTCTGCGCATGTCAGCTAAATTCTATTTAGTTGCCATGTTTTTCGTTATTTTCGATGTTGAAGCACTGTTTCTTTATGCCTGGGCTGTTTCCGTTCGTGAAGTTGGCTGGTTAGGCTTTATTGAAGCATCAGTCTTCATCGCTATTTTATTAGCTGGATTATTCTATTTGGTTCGTATAGGCGCATTAGATTGGACGCCTGTTCGTTCTCGTCGTGAAACCGCGAGTAAAAGCCATGTTCGATTAACCAGCGGCAAACATCCGCAGCAGTAATAAGCGAGGCATTAGAAATGGATTATACACTCACCCGCATAGATCCGAATGGTGAGAATGACCGTTATCCCCTTCAATCACAGGAAATTGTCAGCGACCCATTAGATGCTCACGTTCATCGCAGCGTGTATATGGGAAAACTGGAACATGCATTGCATGATGTTGTGAACTGGGGACGGAAAAACTCTTTATGGCCATATAACTTTGGTCTTTCCTGTTGTTACGTTGAAATGGTGACGTCATTTACGGCTGTGCATGACGTGGCTCGTTTTGGTTCAGAAGTATTACGTGCATCACCTCGTCAAGCTGACTTTATGGTGGTTGCGGGTACTTGCTTTACTAAGATGGCACCTGTTATTCAACGTTTATATGATCAGATGTTAGAGCCTAAATGGGTTATCTCTATGGGGGCATGTGCAAACTCTGGTGGTATGTACGATATTTATTCAGTAGTGCAAGGTGTGGATAAGTTCATTCCAGTTGATGTGTATATTCCTGGATGTCCGCCACGCCCTGAAGCTTATATGCAAGCACTCATGTTATTACAAGAGTCCATTGGTAAAGAACGTCGCCCATTATCATGGGTTGTCGGCGACCAAGGCGTTTACCGTGCTAATATGCAATCAGAACGAGAAAGAAAACACGGTGAACGTATCGCAGTGAAAAACCTGCGTACTCCTGACGAAATTTAAAGGCTTTTGCCTAAGACGTAACCAGAGCAATGTGTTGCGATCATAGTAACCCTGATCAAAGTTGTGGTGAATAGAAATGACCGATCAGATAGCGCAAAAAGGCGCTCGGCCAGCGTGGGAAACGACCGATCATATTGATGATCAGGTGGTTAATGAACTACGTCAGAAATTTGGACCCGATGCGTTTACGTTCCAGCCTACTCGTACTGGCATGCCAGTTGTTTGGGTTAAACGGGAACAACTCATTGAGGTAATGCTATACCTCAAATCTTTACCAAAACCTTATGTCATGCTGTTTGATATGCATGGTTTTGATGAGCGTCTTCGTACGCATCGTCAAGGCTTGCCAGCAGCAGACTTTTCCGTTTTCTATCATCTGATATCAATCGATCGTAATAAAGATATTATGTTGAAAGTCGCATTAAGTGAAAATGATCTTAATGTTCCGACTATCACATCTCTCTTTCCTAACTCGAATTGGTATGAGCGTGAAGTCTGGGATATGTTTGGGATTGTCTTTAATGGGCATCCAAATTTACGCCGTATTATGATGCTTCCTGATTGGGAAGGTCATCCACTGCGTAAAGACTATCCTGCTCGTGCGACAGAGTTCGATCCTTATGTGCTGACCAAGCAGAAACAGGATCTGGAAATGGAATCGCTGACATTCAAACCTGAAGAGTGGGGGATGAAACGCGGTACTGAGAATGAGGACTTTATGTTCTTAAACCTTGGTCCTAACCATCCATCATCTCACGGTGCATTCCGTATTATTCTTCAGCTTGATGGCGAGGAAATCGTTGACTGTGTGCCTGACGTGGGTTATCACCACCGTGGTGCTGAAAAAATGGGTGAGCGCCAATCTTGGCACAGCTATATCCCATACACAGACCGAATCGAATACCTCGGCGGATGCGTTAACGAAATGCCTTATGTACTTGCAGTGGAAAAACTTGCCGGTATTGAAGTGCCTGAACGCGTTAAAGTCATTCGTGTCATGCTGTCAGAGCTATTCCGTATTAATAGCCACTTACTGTATATCAGTACCTTTATCCAAGACGTTGGTGCAATGACACCGGTGTTCTTTGCCTTTACTGACCGTCAGAAAGTTTACAACATCGTTGAAGCGATTACTGGATTCCGTATGCACCCGGCATGGTTCCGTATCGGTGGTGTTGCTCATGACTTACCACGCGGTTGGGAGCGCTTATTACGTGAATTCTTAGATTGGATGCCAAAACGTCTTGATTCTTACGTAAAAGCGGCTCTGCAAAACAGTATCTTGAAAGGTCGTACTATTGGTGTTGCCTCTTATAACTCAAAAGAAGCATTAGAGTGGGGTGTAACAGGTGCTGGTCTTCGTGCAACAGGTGTTGAGTTTGACGTCCGTAAATGGCGTCCATATTCAGGTTATGAAAACTTTGAATTTGAAATCCCGGTTGCAAGTAATGGTGACTGTTATGACCGCGTAATGCTGAAAGTAGAAGAACTACGCCAAAGCTTACGTATTCTGGAACAATGCTATAAAAATATGCCAGAAGGGCCATTTAAAGCAGACCATCCACTGACAACACCGCCACCAAAAGAGCGCACATTACAGCATATCGAAACCATGATTAACCACTTCTTACAGGTTTCATGGGGTCCTGTTATGCCTGCTAATGAATCATTCCAGATGGTTGAAGCCACGAAAGGGATCAACAGCTATTACTTAACCAGTGATGGCAGCACAATGAGCTACCGTACGCGTATTCGTACGCCAAGCTTTGCTCACTTGCAACAAATCCCAGCGGTTATCCGCGGTAGTCTGGTTTCTGACTTGATTGTGTATCTGGGAAGTATTGATTTTGTAATGTCGGATGTGGATCGTTAATCATGCAAAATGAATTAAACCAAAAAGATGATGCTGTGCAGATCGAAATCGTCGATGTAACACATTCAAAGAAAGCAACGTTTGTTTTAACTGAAGAAGAACGTGCTGAAATTGAACAAGAAAAACATCATTACGAAGATCCTCGTGCAGCCTCTATTGAAGCACTGAAAATTGTGCAAAAGAACCGTGGTTGGGTTGAAGATGGCGCAATCTATGCGATTGCGGATGTTCTTGGGATCCCAGCAAGCGATGTTGAAGGCGTTGCTACGTTCTATAGCCAAATTTTCCGTCAACCCGTTGGCCGTCACATCATTCGTTTTTGTGACAGCGTGGTTTGTCATATTACAGGTTATCAAGGCATTCAGGCAGCGATTGAAAAGCACCTTAATATCATTCCTGGTCAAACAACACCAGATGGTCGCTTTACGTTACTGCCAACCTGCTGTTTAGGTAATTGTGATAAAGGTCCTACTATGATGGTAGATGACGATACTCACAGCTTTGTTAAACCTGAAGAGATTGAAACGTTACTGGAGCAGTATCCATGACAGCAATTTCAGGAGCAAAACCGATTATTCGTAGCGCAGAAACGCACCCGCTAACGTGGCGCTTACGTGATGATCGTCAGCCTGTATGGCTGGATGAATACCGTGCTAAAAACGGTTATAAAGCGGCAGAAAAAGCATTGAAAGGGATGGCACCAGAAGAGGTAACAACCCAAGTTAAAGATGCTGGCCTAAAAGGTCGTGGTGGTGCTGGATTCTCAACAGGCTTGAAATGGAGCCTGATGCCAAAAGATGAAAGCATGAATATCCGTTACATCCTTTGTAACGCAGATGAAATGGAGCCGGGTACTTATAAAGACCGTCTCTTAATGGAAGAGCTTCCACATCTGTTAATTGAAGGGATGATTATCGGCGCTCACGCACTGAAAGCTTACCGTGGCTATATTTTCCTTCGTGGCGAATATATCGAAGCGGCTAAGAATCTGCGCCATGCTATTGAAGAAGCAAAGGCAGCAGGCTTTCTGGGTAAAAATATCTTCGGTTCAGGCATTGATTTTGAACTGTTTGTTCACACAGGTGCAGGTCGTTACATCTGTGGTGAAGAGACAGCATTAATCAACTCCTTAGAAGGTCGTCGTGCTAACCCGCGCTCTAAACCTCCATTCCCTGCAACATCAGGTGCATGGGGTAAACCAACTTGTGTCAATAACGTTGAAACACTGTGTAACGTGCCAGCGATTATTGAACACGGTAAAGATTGGTATATCGGCTTAAGTGAAGGCAAAAGCCCAGATGCGGGTACTAAATTAATGGGATTCTCAGGTCGCGTGAAATATCCGGGCTTATGGGAATTACCATTTGGTACAACAGCGCGCGAGATCCTTGAAGATTACGCAGGTGGTATGCGTGATGGTCTTAAGCTGAAAGCATGGCAACCGGGTGGTGCAGGTACTGACTTCTTAACAGAAGATCACCTCGATCTCCCAATGGATTTTGGCACGATTGCAAAAGCAGGTAGCCGTTTAGGTACCGCACTTGCGATGGCGGTAGATAATGAAATTAATATGGTTTCATTAACCCGCAACTTAGAAGAGTTCTTTGCTCGTGAATCTTGTGGCTGGTGTACACCTTGTCGTGATGGCTTGCCATGGAGTGTCGAAATCTTACGTGCGATAGAAAACGGTAAAGGTCGTCCTGGTGATATCGAAACCCTTGAACATTTATGTCGTTCTTTAAGTCCGGGACACACATTCTGTGCGCATGCACCGGGTGCAGTAGAACCTTTACAAAGCGCCATTAAATATTTCCGTGAAGAATTTGAGGCTGGCATTATTCAAGAAGATTATACCAATGCCAACTTGATCAGAGGTATTCAGCCTAACTTGCTGAAAAGCCGCTGGTAATTTTTCACGACACATTCTAGGTTTAACGCCTGCTGTGCAGGCCTTTGGGAAGCATGCTGACTATGGCTACGATTCATGTAGACGGCAAAGAATATGAAGTTAACGGGGCTGATAACCTGTTAGAAGCCTGTCTTAATTTAGGCTTAGATATTCCTTATTTTTGCTGGCATCCAGCGCTAGGAAGCGTTGGCGCTTGCCGCCAGTGTGCGGTTAAGCAATATCAAAATGCTGAGGATACCCGCGGTCGTTTAGTGATGTCTTGTATGACACCAGCGACTGATGGCACGTTTATCTCTATCGATGACGAAGAAGCGAAGAAATTCCGTGAAAGCGTTGTTGAATGGTATATGACAAACCATCCTCATGACTGTCCAGTTTGTGAAGAAGGGGGGAACTGCCACCTTCAAGATATGACGGTAATGACAGGTCACACTATGCGTCGCTATCGCTTTACTAAGCGTACACATAGAAACCAAGATCTGGGACCGTTTATTTCTCACGAAATGAACCGTTGTATTGCTTGTTACCGCTGTGTTCGTTACTACAAAGATTATGCTGATGGTACTGATCTCGGCGTCTTTGGTGCGCATAACAACGTGTTCTTTGGACGTGTTGAAGATGGCACATTAGAGAGCGAATTCTCGGGTAACTTGGTCGAAATTTGTCCGACCGGTGTATTTACTGATAAAACTCACTCATCACGTTATAACCGTAAGTGGGATATGCAGTTTGCACCAAGTATTTGCCAAGGTTGTAGCATGGGTTGTAACACAAGCCCGGGTGAGCGCTATGGCGAATTACGTCGTATTGAAAACCGTTATAACGGAACTGTAAACCGCTATTTCCTTTGTGACCGTGGTCGTTTTGGCTATGGCTATGTGAATTTAGCAAGCAGACCTCGTCAGCCTAAAAAACGTTTAGGCAGTAACTGGTTAGAAATTAACGCTGTTCAAGCGACTCAAGCTGCTGCGGATATGCTGAAGAAAAGCCAGCGTATCGTGGGTATTGGTTCCCCGCGTGCAAGCATTGAAAGTAACTTCGCATTACGTGAAGTTGTTGGCGCTGAAAACTTCTATAGCGGTATCTCTGCATCAGAGCAAAAACGACTGACGTTAATGTTAGATATTTTACAAAAAGGTGGCGTTCATACTCCATCTCTGCGTGAAATTGAAAATTACGATGCGGTTTTAGTGTTAGGTGAAGATTTAACACAAACAGGCGCTCGTATGGCATTGTCTGTACGTCAGGCTGTGAAAGGTAAAGCGCGTGAAATGGCAGCCGCTCAAAAAGTAGCTGACTGGCAAATTGCTGCGATTATGAATATCGGGCAACGTGCAAAATATCCGCTGTTTGTTACTCATGTTGATGAAACTCGCCTTGATGATGTTGCTGCATGGAGCTATCGCGCACCGGTTGTTGATCAAGCTCGTTTAGGCTTTGCGATTGCAAATAACATTAACGGTGATGCACCCGCTGTTGATGGTATTGATGAAGCGCTGAATAAACATATTGAAATGGTTGTTCAAGCACTTTCTCAAGCGAAAAAACCATTAATTATCAGTGGTAGCCATGCGGGTAGCGAAGACGTTATCAAAGCCGCCGCAAACATTGCTTTTGCATTAAAAGCAAAAGGTAATGACGTAGGGCTTTCTTTTGTTGCTGATGATGCAAACAGCATGGGTCTTGCCATGATGAATGCTCAGCCACTTGATGATGCATTAAAAATGATGCGCAGTGGTCAAGCTAACACCGTTGTTGTCATGGAAAACGATTTATATCGTCATTATGATGCCGATGTGATTGATGATGCGATTGCGAAAGTAGATAACTTAATTGTTATCGACCACCAGCAAACAGACATTATGGCGAAAGCACATCTTGTTCTCCCAGCGTCTTCATTCGCTGAAAGTGATGGAACAATGGTGAGCCAAGAAGGCAGAGCGCAACGTTACTTCCAAGTTTTCGAACCTTCTTTCTATAACAAAGACGTAGTGATGCATGAAAGCTGGCGTTGGTTGAGTGCTGTTGATTCACAATGGCATGAAAGAACGCTGGATTGGACACAGTTAGACAATGTTATTGAGCATTGTGCAACTCGTCTTCCTCAGTTTGCTGGCATTGTTGATGCGGCACCGAATGCCTCATTCCGTATTCGTGGACAGAAACTGGCCCGTGAACCTCATCGTTATAGTGGTCGTACTTCTATGTTGGCGAATGTGTCTGTTCATGAACAGCGTCAACCGAAAGATATCGACACCCCATTTGCGTTCTCAATGGAAGGTAATAACAGCCCAACAGCACCTCGTCAGCAAATTCCATTTGCATGGGCGCCGGGTTGGAACTCCCCTCAAGCATGGAATAAATTCCAAGCAGAAGTGGGTGGCAGCTTACGCTTTGGCGATCCGGGTGTGCGTTTAATCGAATGTGGTGATAATACACTTGGCTACTTCACTGATATTCCTGCGCCATTTAATGCACAGAAAAATCAATGGACTGTCGCGCCTTGCTACCGTTTATTTGGTAGTGAAGAGTTATCACAACGCGCTGAAGTTATTCAATCTCGTATGGAAACCGCTTATTTAACATTGAGTGAATCTGATGCCCAAGCATTAGCGTTAACTCAAGGTCAGCAAGCGATGTTTATTTACGAAGGCCGTGAATTCACCTTACCTGTGAAAATCAGTGCTCACCTGACTCAAGGTCAAATTGGCTTGCCGTTAGGTATGGCAGGTATTTCTCCATCGCTGGTGGGTGTATCGGTTCGTCAACTGCGGGGTATTGCATAATGAGCTGGTTATCTCCTGAAGTTACAGAGATTTTACTCACCGTATTAAAAGCCGTCGTGATCTTGCTTGTCGTGGTCACTTGTGGTGCTTTTATGAGTATGGGGGAACGTCGTTTACTGGGTTTATTCCAAAACCGTTATGGGCCTAACCGTGTAGGTTATGCAGGTTCAGCACAGCTAATTGCGGATATGATCAAAATGTTCTTTAAAGAGGACTGGATCCCGAAATTTGCTGACCGCTTTATCTTCACCATTGCACCAGTGATTGCGTTTTCATCTTTACTGCTGTCATTTGCGATTGTACCTGTTAGCTCAACATGGGTTGTTGCTGACTTAAACATCGGTATTTTGTTCTTCTTGATGGTTGCAGGTATTGCGGTGTATGCCGTGTTATTTGCAGGATGGTCAAGTAATAACAAATATTCCCTGTTAGGTGCAATGCGTGCATCAGCACAAACCGTAAGTTATGAAGTGTTCTTAGGGCTTTCAATCTTAGGTGTTGTTGCACAAGCTGGCTCTTTTAACCTGACTGACATCGTAAACTCACAAGCAAATATGTGGAATGTCATCCCACAATTCTTTGGCTTTATTACGTTTGCGATTGCTGGGGTTGCTGTTTGTCACCGTCATCCATTTGACCAACCAGAAGCAGAGCAAGAATTGGCTGATGGTTATCATATTGAATATTCCGGTATGAAATTCGGTTTGTTCTTTGTGGGTGAATATATCGGTATTGTTGCGGTATCAGGTCTTATCGTGACGTTATTCTTCGGTGGTTGGCAAGGACCTTTCTTACCGTCATTTATTTGGTTCGCACTGAAAACAGGATTCTTCATGATGATGTTTATCCTTATCCGTGCATCGTTGCCGCGTCCGCGCTACGACCAAGTGATGTCTTTTGGTTGGAAAATTTGCTTACCGTTAACGCTTATTAATCTGCTGGTTACTGCTGCAGTGATACTTTACAACGCTCAATAAGGGGTGATTGAACCATGACTTTAAAAGAGTTATTGACTGGTTTCGGCACCCAGGTACGAAGCATTTGGATGATTGGCTTACATGCCTTCGCCAAACGCGAAACACAGATGTACCCGGAAGAACCTGTCAATGTTGCACCACGCTATCGTGGACGAATTGTGTTGACGCGTGATCCTGATGGTGAAGAACGCTGTGTTGCTTGTAACTTGTGTGCAGCAGTCTGTCCAGTTGGCTGTATTTCATTACAGAAAGCAGAACATGAAGATGGTCGTTGGTATCCGGAGTTTTTCCGTATCAACTTTTCTCGTTGTATCTTCTGCGGTTTATGTGAAGAAGCTTGCCCAACAACGGCGTTGCAATTAACGCCTGATTTTGAAATGGGTGAGTTTAAGCGTCAGGATTTGGTTTATGAAAAAGACGATCTGTTGATTTCAGGGCCAGGCAAATATCCTGAATATAACTTTTACCGTAAAACAGGTATGGCGATTAACGGCAAAGATAAAGGTGATGCGGATGATGAAGCTAAACCTATCGATGTCAAAAGCCTGTTACCGTAAGGAGCGATATTCATGGAATTTGCATTTTACATCGCGGGGCTGATTGCCATCCTTGCAACATTGAGAGTGATCACTCATACCAATCCTGTACACGCCTTGTTGTACTTAGTGATTTCATTGATTGCGCTCTCTGTGGTTTTCTTCTCGTTAGGTGCCTATTTTGCGGGTGCATTAGAAATCATCGTTTACGCTGGCGCTATTATGGTGTTATTCGTTTTCGTGGTGATGATGCTCAACTTAGGTAAATCCGTCGTTGATCAAGAGAAAAAGTGGCTACAACCGAAGTTTTGGATAGGGCCTGCGCTTTTATCTCTGATGCTATTAGTCGTGTTAATTTACGCTATTAGTAGTGTCACTCACGGTGAAATTGCTGGAGAAGTGATTGGCGCGAAAGAGGTCGGTATTAGCTTATTTGGGCCTTATATTCTGGCTGTTGAGTTAGCATCTGTTCTCTTATTGTCTGGATTGATTGTTGCTTACCACATTGGTCGTGATAAGAGCCATGACGATCTCGTCGAAAACGAAAACGCAGGGGAGCAAAAATGATACCTCTTCAACATGGTTTGATCTTGGCTGCGGTACTGTTTGTGTTAGGTTTTACCTGCTTAGTACTTCGCCGCAACCTGTTGTTTATGTTGATCGGACTAGAAATTATGATTAATGCAGCTGCACTGGCATTTGTTGTCGGTGGTAGCTTTTGGGGTCAAACAGATGGTCAGATAATGTATATCATGGCAATCAGTTTGGCGGCGGCAGAGGCAAGTATTGGTCTGGCATTGTTGTTACAGCTTCATAGACATCGCCAAAACATCAATATTGATACAGTCAGTGAGATGCGCGGATGAATATACTCTATTTAACCATTCTGCTACCACTCCTGGGATTCTTACTGCTCGCTTTCTCGCATGGTCGTTGGTCTGAAAACGTATCAGCATGGATTGGTACAGGTTCTGTTGGTTTATCTGCCCTCGTTGCACTTTGGGCTGGTATGGATTTCTTTGCTAACGGGCAAGAAACTCAAGTTCTGACTTTATGGAACTGGATGTCAGCAGGGAATTTTAATATTCCGTTTACACTGGTTCTTGATGGTCTTTCATTAACAATGCTGGGTGTGATTACCGGTGTTGGCTTCCTTATTCATATGTATGCATCTTGGTATATGCGTGGAGAAGAAGGGTATTCTCGCTTCTTTGCTTATACCAACTTATTTATCGCAAGTATGGTTGTCTTAGTACTGGCTGATAATATGATGCTGATGTACATGGGATGGGAAGGGGTTGGTCTATGTAGTTACCTGTTAATTGGTTTCTATTATAGCAATCCTGCTAATGGCGCAGCTGCGATGAAAGCGTTTATCGTAACGCGTATCGGTGATGTGTTCTTAGCTATCGGTATGTTTATCCTGTTTGACCAATTAGGCACATTGAGTTTCCGTGAAATGGCCGTACTTGCGCCTGAGCAATTAGCAGTAGGTTCAAGTGTCATTAACTGGGCAATGTTGATGGTATTAGGCGGTGCAGTAGGTAAATCAGCACAGCTTCCATTACAAACTTGGTTAGCGGATGCGATGGCAGGTCCTACACCAGTATCTGCATTAATCCACGCCGCAACGATGGTTACGGCAGGTGTATACTTGGTTGCACGTAGTAACGCGCTATTCTTAATGGCACCTGAAGTACTTGAGTTAGTCGGTATTATTGGTGCAGTCACATTAGTGTTAGCGGGCTTTGCGGCTTTAGTACAAACCGATATCAAACGTATTCTTGCTTATTCAACCATGAGCCAAATTGGTTATATGTTCTTGGCTTTAGGCGCTCAAGCATGGGATGCGGCAATTTTCCACTTAATGACCCACGCTTTCTTTAAAGCATTACTGTTCTTATCTGCAGGCTCTGTGATTATTGCCTGCCACCACGAACAGAATATCTTTAAGATGGGCGGGTTACGTAAGAAGATCCCATTTGTTTATGCTTGTTTCCTCATTGGTGGTGGCGCATTAGCGGCATTACCACTGTTAACAGCAGGGTTCTTCAGTAAAGATGAAATCTTATGGGGTGCGTATTCAAACGGGCATTTCAATTTAATGCTTGCAGGTTTAGTTGGCGCGTTATTTACGTCACTTTATACCTTCCGTTTGATTTTCATCGTATTCCATGGTGAAACCAAAACCGAAGCACACCAAGTTAAAGGGTTTACTCATACTTTCCCATTAGCGGTATTAGCACTGTTATCAACATTTATCGGTGCATTAATTACTCAGCCGTTAGGTGCTGTTTTCCCTGAAGGAAACGCATCGCATGAGGGTAAATATGTATTAGAAGCGCTTTCTGGTGTGGTAGCGATAGTAGGCGTTGCCATTGCAGCATGGTTATACCTGAAACAGCGTCAATGTGTTTCTAAGGTTGCTAATACTCGTACAGGTCGTTTCTTCTCAACATGGTGGTTCCATGCTTGGGGATTCGATGCACTGTATGAAGTGCTGTTTGTCAAACCTTATAAAGGGGCGGCGTGGCTTATCCAAAATGATCCTGTTAACCAATTCTTTAATCTATTCGGTAGCCTGCTTAAAGGAACCAATAAAGGATTAAGTTTCAGTGAGAATGGATTAGCACGTTGGTATGCGGCTTCTCTCGGTTTAGGTGCAGTGCTGGTCATCGCTCTGCTGCTTCTGGTTTAATTAAGGGACACATTGCGCCATGTTATTACCCTGGCTAATACTTATTCCCTTCATCGGTGGCCTGCTAAGTTGGCAGGCTGAACGAATCGGCTCGCAAGTCCCTCGCTGGGTTGCGTTGCTGACGATGGGATTAACACTCGTTATTTCTGTGCAACTTTGGTTGCAAGGCGATTATCAACTACTTAGTGCTGATGGAGCACCACGTTGGACAGAGTATTACTTTGTGCCGTGGATCCCTGCTTTAGGGATTAATATCCAATTTGCACTTGATGGTATGTCATTGCTGATGACTGTACTAACTGCGATTTTAGGTATCTTAGCGGTACTTTCATCGTGGAATGAAAATCAGCCATCACAAGGTGCTTTCCATTTTAACCTGCTGTGGATCTTAGCCGGTGTGATGGGGGTATTTTTAGCGACTGACCTGTTTTTATTCTTCTTCTTCTGGGAAATGATGTTGATCCCAATGTATTTCCTGATTTCTTTATGGGGACACAAAGGAAGTAGCGATAAAAAACACGTTAGTGCAGCAACAAAATTCTTTATCTATACACAGGCAAGTGGTCTGTTAATGTTGCTGGCCATTATCGGTCTTGCGGTTGCTTTCTACCGTGAAACGGGTATTTGGACGTTTAATTACGATACCTTACTACAAGCACATACGGTATTAGGCTCTGAACTGCAATTTATTCTGATGTTAGGTTTCTTCGCGGCATTTGCGGTGAAAATGCCTATCGTACCTGTTCATGGCTGGTTAGCGGATGCTCACGCAGAAGCACCAACAGCAGGCTCTGTTGACTTATCAGGTATTTTGCTAAAAACAGCGGCTTACGGTCTATTACGTTTTAACTTACCACTCTTTCCTGAAGCGTCAGCGTTGCTGGCACCTGTGGCGATGTGGTTAGGTTTAATTACCGTATTCTATGCAGCGCTGTTAGCCTTCCGTCAGACAGATATCAAACGTCTCGCGGCTTACAGTAGTATTTCTCACATGGGCTTTATCGTGATTGCGATTTATGCCGGCTCTGTATTGGCTTACCAAGGTGCGATTATTCAAATGATCACCAATGGTTTGTCAGCAGCAGGTCTGTTTATCATGTGTGGCATGCTGTATGAGCGTTTAGGTACGCGTGATATGAACCAAATGGGTGGATTGTGGAAAAGCATCCGTTTCTTACCAGCGTTTTCACTGTTCTTTGCGGTTGCCTCTTTAGGTATGCCAGGAACAGGTAACTTCGTTGGTGAGTTTATGATCCTGTTTGGTACTTATGGTCACTTTAAGCTGATCACTATTATTTCGGTCTTTGGTTTAGTCTTTGCTTCTGTCTATGCACTGTGGATGATGCAACAGGCTTACTATGGTTCACCGAAAACAGCTGAAAGAACCTATAAAGGGTTAGATCTGAGAGAATTCTTTATCCTGATCACATTGGTTGTTTTACTGGTTATTTTGGGCTTCTTCCCACAACCTGTATTAGACACATCAATATCAGCGATGGAAAATCTCCAGACTTGGTATTCCGCTTCTATTTCAACAGTAAGGCCGTAATTCGCCATGACAATAACTTCTGAACAATTGATTGCAATGCTACCGCTATTGATCGTCGGATTGACGGTGGTGGTTGTGATGCTGTCCATTGCGTGGCGACGCGATCATTTTACTATTGCCACTTTGACAGCAACAGGTTTCATCATTGCGCTAGGTTCGCTCTATTACGTTAATGCATTAGGTGTAGTAGACGTAACCACGCTTTACCACGTTGATGGATACTCAAGCTTCTTTACTGCACTAGTGATCCTTTCTGGTATTGGCACTATTGCTTTTGCTTATCCTTGGTTAGAAGGCTATCAAGATAACAAAGAAGAGTTTTACTTGCTGATTGCGATTGCAGTGATGGGAGGGATTTTACTCTCTTCAGCTCACCACTTCGCATCGATGTTTATTGGTATTGAATTACTGACATTACCGCTGTTTGGTCTTATCGGTTACGCATTCCAACAACGTCCATCACTGGAAGCCGGCATCAAATATATGCTGCTTTCTGCGGCAGCTTCTTCTTTCTTACTCTTTGGTATGGCACTTCTCTATGCAGAAGCAGGGAACCTCTCCTTCACTGCAATGGGACAAAGTTTGAGTGATAGCAATATCCATAAACCATTAGTGCTCGCAGGTTTAGGTATGATTCTAGTGGGAATTGGGTTTAAATTATCTTTATTCCCATTCCAATTATGGACTCCCGATGTTTACCAAGGTGCGCCAGCACCAACGGGTGCGTTCTTAGCGACGGCAAGTAAGATTGGTATTTTTGCTGTTGTTATGCGTTTATTCCTTGAAGCGCCAGCTGCGGATAGTGAAACCTTACGAATGATCTTAGGTTTCATGGCAATTGCCTCTATCTTGTTTGGTAACATCATGGCGTTAACGCAAAAGAGCGTAAAACGCTTATTGGGTTACTCTTCAGTGTCGCACCTCGGTTATCTACTTGTGGCATTAATTGTGCTGCAATACAGCCCTGTATTAGCACAAGAAACCGCTGAAATTTATTTAGCTGGCTACTTGTTTGCAAGTCTCGGGGCGTTTGGTGCTATTGCAGTAGCTTCAAGCCCTTATCGTGAAAGCGAAATGGACTCACTGGAAGATTACCGCGGTTTATTCTGGCGTCGTCCTGTTGTGGCTGTGGTGATGTCACTGATGATGTTATCGCTGGCAGGTGTACCAATTACATTAGGTTTCATTGGTAAACTGTATGTCATCATTGCGGGCATTAGCTCAAGCTTATGGTGGTTAACAGGTATGGTTGTGTTAGGTAGTGCGATTGGCTTATTCTACTACCTACGTGCTGCGGCTATTGTCTTTTTACGCAAACCAGACAACGACAACACTCCTGCGATTTCTACAACATCACAAAATATGGCAACATTTGTTGCGTTAATCTGTGCAGTTGTTGTGATTGCCTTAGGTGTATGGCCACAACCACTTATTGAATTAACGAATTTTGCGATTATTGCACCTGCAATCAACTAATCGTAATAACGTGTTGTAATAACGTATAGTTAAATAATAAAACGGCTCTTTTATAGAGCCGTTTTTTAATTATTATTGATAAATATTTATTTTGTCTGCGCTCTCATAATATAAAGAGAAATCATCTAAAAATGAGAAGATAGGAATAATAATCTCTTCGTTTAATAAGATATTGTTTTCTAAAATTGATATTTTTAAGGCTATTTCTCGCCAACTTTCAGATAGAAATGTTAACTGTTTAATCAATATATGAAGAAAGTAATCAATATCCATAATATTATAATGATGTTTCATATTTAATAATATTTTTTGCTGCTTAGCTTTTAATTGATGAAGGCTTTTTATTTGTGATAAATAAAGCGAAGTAAGTTGATGCCGAGTTTCAACAACTTTACTATAAGAAAAGCCAGCATCTAACGTGGAAAATAAATTACTCAGTATTTTTACCAATGAAGATAAAACGTTTTTTTCTTGTGTTTCAATATTAAGATCTTCAATTTGTTGTTGCTGAGGAAGTTTGTTTTTGAAAAGATCGAAAAAATTTCTTTTATGTAAGATATCTTCACTATCACGTATAATATCTAACTCATTTTTTGTTTTTTCTGATGTGCTTTCTAAGATAATAATCTCTTCTGAACATATTTTAACATCATTTTCTTTATCATAGATAAAAGGTATTACTTTATTTGTGAGGAATTTATTTTTTAATTTGTTGATTTCAATTGAAAGTGAATGACCATGTTCATTTATCATTTTCTCTACTTCATCTATTTCATTTGAAAATATATTGATTATTTCTTTTCTTTTTTTTTCTAATTTGTTTTTTATTTCATTATCAAGATTTCCTGTTTTTATCTCATTGTCAATTTCATTTATTGTTTTAAAAATATCATTAAATAAACTTTGCCTTAATCTGCTTTTTAAACTAAGTGAAAAATAAATAATGCGTTCAATATTTTTATTGTTTGTTTCTAATAGATTATTGACTTCTCCCTCAAGTGTACTATCTAGATAACATTTACTATTACTTAAAGAGAGAATATTTCTGTGCGCATGAAATAATTGATTATGTTTAAAACATTCTTCTAAATTGACGGGTTTTTCATTATGACTCATAACAATATCCTTTTGTTAATCTTTAGATGAATAAAATGTAGAAAGAGCATCATCAAAAGAGAGTAAGATCTCCTTTGAGTAACCAATGACCATATACCAAGGCGCGATAATTTTTTCTAGGTAAATACTAAATTTAATCAGCTCTAATGCACTGTTAATTTTATTAAAATGGATTATTGATGTTTCTATTTCTGTTAATATAGCTTGCCAGACATATTCAATATGTTCTAACGCCATATTTGCATCTTCGATAAATAGTTCTATTTCAGATAATTCAATATAAAGTGTATTTAGATGTAAGGATAAATTGGCATAAATATCAATATCAATATTGATTCTTTTTACTTTTTCAACCAGTTCATTTTTCTTTTTACGTATAGATTCGGCTTTGGAGCCAAATATTCCCCCAGTGATAATAACACCAATAACACCTATTGCTAGCCCTGTAAATGCAAGACCAACATAGTGTTTATATTCATCTTTGAGCATTTCTATTTCTTCAACGAGTAAATCTCGTTCTTCAATAAGTGAACGACTATTATCTGTATAAAACTCATTAATAAATCTTTTCTTGTTAAGAATATCGTGATAAATAGAATGATGATTAACATTCTGGCTATCTTTGCCTCCCATTATTTTACTTCTAAAGGTAGATAAGCTGTCTTTTATTTTTATGGTCTTGTCACGTTCATTTTCAATATCCTCTTTCATACTTTCTAATATATGAATTAATTGTGTTGAAACTTCTTTATCTTGAGATGTGTATCGAATATTTTTTAACTCTTGTTCAGAAATGTCATTAATAATAGTAGATATTTTTGCTAATAAAGGCATTTGACTAATAAATAAAATGATACTTTCACCTGTAGAAGTGATTTCTCTACCCATTATTTCTAAATCAATTGCTTGTTGCTTTATTGCATATTCAATTTGATTCCATTCAAATGCATGCTCCCGTATTTGAATGAACAGAGACAAAATATTATCAGGAGAGAGTTGTGATTCATTTGTTTTACTGTAATGAATAAATTTGATGACATCATCTATTTTGTAAGGAAGAGAAAGTGCTTTATTAACATAAGACTTTATTTTTATTAAATCATGAGATGTCACAATACCAGGCAGTCGTCCATCTTCAATATCTATACCTAATATTAATCCCAAAGCAACCTTAGGAATATCAGACGTCTCAATAATTTTATCGACGTGTTCAAAGGTGGTTGTATCCATATAACCTCACTTATGTATGAAAATTTTTATCTTTACCACTTTATCTAATGAAGATTTGTTGGTTATTTCAGAAGTGCGAGTTAATGCTTCTACTTTGTAACATGAAAAATACAAAACTTTGATAAATGACAAAGGTTATAATTAATCAGCCCTTTGATAATTCGTATAGAGACGTATAATCTCCCTTTTAATTAGTTGTGGGTATTTGGAGTGGAAAAGGTTAATCCTGTGTTTTCGACACTGTACGAAAAAGTTAAAAATATAAATCTGACAGCACAAGGTAATCTTTTACATTTGAAAGTCACCTTGCCGGCAGAGGTTTCATTTTCATTGCTCTCATGGCTTGCTGCGCAGTCGTATTATCCTCAATTTTATTGGCAGCATCGCGATGAGCATGAAGAAGTGGCTGCCTGTGGACAATTACGCTGTTTCAATCATATTGAAGATGCACACCAATTTTTAGCTGTGCATCAATCGGATCTCTGTATTGATGATGTCCGTATTTGGGGCTTGAATGCGTGGGATACCATTATTCCGGGTCGTATTGATGAAGTAAAAGGTGATGATGCCTACCTTTTTTTGCCTCGCATTGAAATTAGACGCCACCAGCAACAGCTTTCTGTTCATCTCAATATGTTGGATGAAGGTGATAAGCAAAATACATTAGATTTTCTGCAAACATTAAATCAAGCCGTAGAAATTGAACCACTGTCTGTTTCTGTGACGCATGTTAATCACTCTTTAACGCAAGAGCAGTGGACTCACTATCTCAATATTGCTTTAGATGAGATTAGCCAAGGCTTATTTGAAAAAGTTGTCCCCGCAAGGGCAACTTGCTTGACGATGGATAATCCGCTAAAAGCGATTCAATTTATGAAAGCAAGTCGTGATGTTAATCATCACTGCTATCATTATATGCTGGCTTTTTCGCCTTCTGATGCATTTATGGGATCAACCCCAGAACGATTATATAAGCGTGATGAGTTGATGCTGTATACCGAAGCGTTAGCAGGAACGGCAGCCAGCTCTGACAATGAACAACAAGCGACAGAATTTGCAGATTGGTTGATGAATGACAAAAAAAATCAGCATGAAAATCTGGTGGTCGTCGATGATATTTGTCAACGATTACAGGGTGGTGTAGAAGGTATCGATGTTTCACCCGCAGATGTTATTCGGTTGCGTAAAGTGCAGCATCTTCGTCGCTATATACATGGCAAATTAATTCATTCTAATGATATTGACTGCTTAAAACGACTTCAACCTACTGCTGCCGTATGTGGTTTACCTCGTAGCATTGCTCGTGCTTTTATTCGTCAACATGAACCTTTTGAACGCCGTTGGTATGCGGGTTCAGCAGGGTATTTAGGATTACCACACACAGAGTTTGCAGTCAGTCTACGGTGTGGCGAACTGCATGATAATACTCTGACACTTTATGCAGGTGCCGGTGTTGTTGCAGGTTCAGATCCTCTACAAGAATGGACCGAAATTGAGAATAAAGCCGCAGGCCTACGCACATTGTTGGAAAAAGAGAGTTAATTATTTACAGATAGTCTCAAATTTATTAAATAGCATTATTAAAACCATCATAATTTGATGGTTTTATTTTAAGTGCATTTTTAGTGCTACTTTTCAATTAACTATTACGATTTGTTAACTAATTGATGCTATTCTTTAAGCCACTTGTGCTATTTATTCTTATTCTTAACGATAAAAAGAATTCATTGAAAATAGAGTGGATGATTAGCCTAAATAATGCACTCTTTGAGTGTTTCTTTAACGATTTATTTAACGAAAACGACTGTTCATTGAACTAGGCTAAAGAAAAGTATTTAGGAACAGATATTATAATAGCAATTGCAGGTTTTCGTTGTTGGGATGATCAATGTCTAATAGTTCGTTTAATCGCCAATGGGCTAAAGTTATACTCGAAACTTTGACTCGTCATGGTTTACGCCATATCTGTATTGCACCCGGATCTCGTTCGACACCTTTAACACTTGCCGCAGCCGCAAATCATAAATTAACCTGTCATACGCATTTTGATGAGCGTGGATTGGGGCATTTAGCATTAGGGCTTGCAAAAGCATCGAAAGAACCGGTTGCTGTTATTGTGACATCGGGTACTGCGGTCGCTAACCTATATCCCGCTTTAATTGAAGCAGGATTAACGGGTGAACGAGTGATCTTTTTAACCGCAGATAGACCGCCTGAATTAATTGATTGTGGTGCGAATCAAGCAATTCGTCAGCAAGGTATTTTTGCAACTCATCCTTCACAAACACTCTCTTTACCACGACCGACAACTGATATTCCCGCAAATTGGTTAGTTTCTACACTTGATAATGCGATGAACACATTGGTTCATGGCGCATTACACGTCAATTGTCCTTTTGCTGAGCCGTTATATGGTGATGATATTGAAACATCCACTCCGTGGACTGAGGTGTTAGGTCATTGGTGGCAAAGTGATAAGCCGTGGTTACAAGGATCTCTTTTTACCGCTGTATCAACGCATCCTCAATGGGATGTTATACGCCAGAAAAAAGGGGTCGTTATTGCAGGGCGTATTAGCCCAGAAGAGGGGATTGAAGTTGCAAAATGGGCTGCGCAATTAGGTTGGCCTTTATTGGGTGATGTATTATCTCAAACAGGGCAGCCACTACCTTGTGCCGATTTATGGTTGAATAATCCACAGATAAAATCAGAATTAAATAAAGCTGAAATCGTTGTTCAATTTGGCTCTAGTTTAACAGGAAAACGCTTATTACAATGGCAAGTAGGATGCTCTCCCAAAACGTATTGGATTATTGATCCAATTCCGGGGCGCTTAGATCCGGGTCATCATCAAGGTGAGAAATTTACGTTATCACCAATGCAGTGGTTAACAGCACATTCTGCGGTCGATAATTTACCGTGGGCTAATGCATTAACTCATATCGCTAAACAGACCTATCAGACAGTCAGTGAAATAACCGATTATTTTGGTGAAGCACAGGTTGCGCACCAATTAGATAAATTACTTCCTAATGATGGACAATTATTTGTTGGTAATAGTCTGATAGTACGATTAATCGATGCATTTGCTCAGTTACCACAAGGTTATCCTGTGATGAGTAATCGAGGCGCAAGTGGTATTGATGGCTTAATTTCAACATCTGCGGGTGTTCATCGTGCAACAGAAAAGCCCACATTAACAATATTGGGTGATTTATCTGCACTGTATGATTTAAATAGTTTAGCGTTACATCAACAAGTTTATGCGCCTAATGTTATTATCGTAGTGAATAATAACGGTGGGCAAATATTTTCAATGCTACCAACGCCAGAGGCAGAGCGAGAACGCTTTTACTGTATGCCTCATTCACTAAATTTCAAACATGCAGCCGCAATGTTTGGTTTGCATTATGTATCACCAACAAGTTGGGATGCACTGTTAACGACTGTTCAGAAATGCTGGGCAGGGGCGCCAACAACGACATTAATTGAATTAATTGTTGATGATACTGATGGTGCAAAAACATTAAATCAGCTGGTAAAACAGGTAACATCTCATGACTTTAGCATGTCAACGATATAATACCCATAATGAAGGGCCTTGGTTAGTTTGGTTGCATGGGCTATTAGGTGAGGGTTGTGAATGGGAGCCTGTTATTCAGGCTTGCCATGAATACCCATCACTGGTGATTGATTTGCCTCGTCATGGTGGTTCTGCTTCTATCAGCGCGAAAAATTTTGTTGAAGTGAGTACCTTGCTGACAGAGACACTTAAAGAGCAAGGTATTGACCACTATTGGTTAATTGGTTATTCGTTAGGTGGCAGAATTTCGATGTATCATGCGTGTTTTGGTGATACTACGGGATTAATGGGGTTGATTGTAGAAGGTGGAAATCCGGGTTTATATGATGCAACAGAAAGACAAAGTCGCATTGCACATGATAAACACTGGGCTGAGCGTTTTCGTAATGAGCCTATCCGTGACGTATTGACACAATGGTATCAGCAACCCGTATTTGCCGATTTAAGTGATGAGAAACGCCAATTCCTCGTTGAAAAACGTTGTCGTAATGCTGGTTTTTGTATTGCAGAAAGTTTAGAAACGCTTTCTTTAGGTAATCAGCCTTGGCTTGTCACAGAGTTACAGCAACTCACATTGCCGTTTATTTGGCTTTGTGGTGAGAAAGATAATAAATTTCAATCTATTGCGCAGCAATATTCGCTGCCATTAACGACTATCCCGCACGCTGGACATAATGCCCATCAGGCACAGCCTGTTGCTTATGCGGCGGTGATAAATCATGTTTTATCCCTCTTTGGTTAAAGGAACCTAATTATGCTTTACCCGAGCGAAGAAAAATTATATGCACCGATTGAATGGCAGGATTGTTCGGAAGGTTTTGAAGATATCCTCTATCATAAATCAGTCGATGGCATTGCAAAAATTACGATTAACCGCCCGCAAGTACGTAATGCTTTCCGTCCTTTGACAGTGAAAGAGATGATCCAAGCGTTAGCGGATGCTCGTTATGATGATGCAATTGGCACAATCATTTTAACAGGTGCCGGTGAAAAAGCATTCTGTGCAGGTGGTGACCAAAAAATTCGTGGTGACTACGGCGGATATCGCGATGATAGCGGTACACATCACCTAAATGTGCTGGATTTCCAACGCCAAATCCGTACGTGTCCAAAACCTGTTGTCGCAATGGTTGCTGGTTATTCTATCGGTGGTGGTCATGTGCTTCATATGATGTGTGACTTAACCATTGCTGCTGAAAACGCGATTTTTGGTCAAACAGGCCCTAAAGTTGGCTCTTTCGATGGTGGCTGGGGTGCTTCTTATATGGCACGTATTGTTGGTCAAAAGAAAGCGCGCGAAATCTGGTTCTTATGCCGTCAATATGATGCAAAAGAAGCCTTAGAAATGGGCTTGGTTAATACCGTTGTTCCTTATGCCTCTCTTGAAAAAGAAACGGTACGTTGGTGTCGTGAAATGCTGGAAAACAGCCCAATGGCATTACGTTGCTTAAAAGCTGCATTAAATGCAGATTGCGATGGTCAAGCCGGTCTTCAAGAATTAGCGGGTAATGCAACTATGCTGTTCTATATGACTGATGAAGGTCAAGAAGGCCGCAACGCCTTTAACGAAAAACGTCAACCTGATTTCTCTCGATTTAAACGTAACCCATAATGCGAAACGCCAAACTCTATTCATTCAGCCTACCTGTAGATGCAGGCGTTGTTCTGCGCTATCAAAGGCTAAAAACGCGTGATGGTTTTCTGGTCTGTTTAGAGCAAAATGGCAAACAAGGATGGGGTGAAATTTCACCTCTTCCTGAGTTTAGCCGTGAAACTTTAGAACAAGCCCAAGAAGCTGCACAATCTTGGTTAACCGCTTGGTGTGCGGGTGAAAACCCGGTTTATAGTGAACTACCCAGTGTTGCTTTTGGTATTAGCTGTGCATTAGCAGAGCTTGAAGGCACATTGCCACAAGACGCGAATTATCGTGCCGCACCTTTATGTAATGGCGATCCTGATGATTTGATTTTAAGCCTTAATGATATGGAAGGTGAAAAAGTCGCTAAAATCAAAGTGGGTTTATATGAAGCTGTGCGTGACGGAATAGTGGTTAATCTGTTATTAGAAGCGATCCCAGACTTAAAATTAAGATTGGATGCGAACAGAAGTTGGACGCCAGCAAAAGCCGAAGGATTTGCGAAATACGTAAACCCTGCATGGCGAGATCGCATTGCATTCTTAGAAGAACCATGTAAAACACCTGAAGAATCACTCGCTTTTTCACAAGCAACAGGAATTAATATTGCTTGGGATGAAACGGTGCGCGATGAAGGTTTTGAAATCAAACCCCAAGCTGGTGTAACAACAATTGTTATCAAACCCACATTGGTGGGAAGTCTTGAACGCTGTCAATCTTTTGTTGAACAAGCTCATGCTTTAGGGCTAGACGCCATTATCAGTTCAAGTATTGAAAGTAGCTTTGGGCTGACTCAATTGGCAAGAATTGCACAGTGGCTAACACCGAATACTATTCCGGGATTGGATACCGTTGATTTAATTAAACAACAACTTATTCGTCCTTGGCCAAACGTGGATATTCCACTTATCTCTCTTGAACAACTAGAGACAGTATGGCAACAGTAGTTCCATTTAAACAATGGCCGTGGCATCACTGGGCGCAATTCTACCCAAATGAAACGGCCATCATTTCAGGTATTTCACCTATTACATGGCAGCAACTCAGTTGTCATATTAATCACTTAGCTAACAATTTTGCTAAACAAGGTGTTGATACGCAAAGCACTGTGCTATTGCGTGGAAAAAATAACCTCAATCTTGTTTTTACATTACTCGCTGCTTTTCAATGTGGAGCTAAGGTTTTACCTTTAAATCCACAACTTCCAAAGTCTTTACTTGATGATTTATTACCTCATTTAAATATTGATTTTTATGCTGATCTGAGTGAATCAACGCTCGATCTGGATGCGACTTTGCTTGATCTTAATGGCGTTGAGTTTGATAACGCACCACGTCAACATAAAAATGAAACAGAAGCTGTACAGTGGGAGCCATCTCGCATGGCAACGCTTATTTTGACATCGGGTTCATCGGGTTTACCTAAAGCGGCTGTTCATACTTTTGATGCACATCTTTGCAGTGCGGAAGGTGTTTTATCATTAATGCCCTTTGAAAAAGGCGATAGCTGGTTACTCTCTTTACCTTTGTTTCATGTCTCAGGGCAAGGTGTTTTTTGGCGTTGGTTGTTACGTGGTGCAACGCTGGTGGTGCGTGAAATGCATCCTTTTGTCGATGCATTACAAGGTTGTACTCATGCCTCTTTAGTACCGACTCAGCTTTGGCGTTTCTTACAAAATAAAGCGCAACAAGATAAGCAACACTCGTTCAGCTTAAAATCTGTTCTATTAGGTGGCGCGATGATCCCCATTGAATTAACGCAAGAAGCAGAACATTGGGGCGTTCAATGCTGGTGTGGTTATGGTATGACCGAAATGGCATCCACAGTTTGCGCCAAACGCGCAGACGGTAAAGCGGGAGTAGGGTTACCATTAAAAGGCAAAAGTGTAAGAACACTCGATGATGAAATCCAGATTAAATCAGACAGTATTGCTTTAGGTTATTGGTTTGATGGTAAATTAAAACCGTTATCACTCACTGCGGATGGCTGGTATTCAACACGAGATAAAGGCGGTTTTATCGCGGATGAATGGTGTGTTTTAGGACGCTTAGACAATCTCTTTTTCAGTGCTGGCGAAGGTATTCAACCCGAAGATATTGAGAAAATCCTTAATACACATCCAAGTGTAAGCCAGTCTTTTATTGTTCCTATTGATGATACTGAATTTGGGCAACGTCCAGTCGCAGTTGTCGATGCAGAAATTGAAATAATCAATCAATTACCACAATGGTATCACTCTCGATTAGCGGGATTTCAACGACCCGTTGCTTGCCTGCAACTCCCTGAAAGCCTTAAAAATGGCGGAATTAAAATTTCCCGTAAACAAGTGCAAGAGTGGGTGAAAGGGCAAATGGCTCTTAAGAAGATATAATTGTTATTTATTAATACTAAAGGCGAAGTCTTTAATTTATATAGTTAAATATCCTTTAATATAAAAATATGCCCCTAGCTTTTAACTAGGGGCATGAGTGCCGAGTTGCTCACAGGGCTTCTTATTATACGGTTATTTAGCGTCTTTTTTTGCTAATGCTTTCATTGCTTTTTCAACACCCGCACCATATTCAGGATGGACTTTCTTAAATAGGGCAATCTGACGTTTTTGAGTGTCTTTACTTGCTTGAATTAACTCACCTGCAATACGAGCAAACATACGTTGGTGCTCTTCATCACTCAGTAATTCATACAGAGCACGAGGCTGACTGAAGTAATCTTCATCTTCACGATGGTTCCAGTGATCAGCCGCGCCTTCGATAGATAATGGTGGCTCTTTGAAATTAGGTTGTTCTTGGAACATACCGCCATTATTTGGCTCATAGGTAATACCGCTGCCACTATTGCCATCAACACGCATTGCACCATCACGATGATAATTATGGAATGGGCATTGTGGCGCATTAACGGGGATCTGATGATGGTTAACACCTAAACGATAACGATGTGCATCACCATAAGAGAATAGGCGACCTTGTAACATTTTATCAGGAGAGAAACCAATACCCGGAACAATGTTCGCAGGGCTAAATGCTGCTTGCTCTACATCAGAGAAATAGTTCTCAGGGTTACGATTTAATTCAAAATAACCTACATCAATTAATGGATAATCCGCATGAGGCCAAACTTTCGTTAAATCAAAAGGATTATAAGGAACTTTAGAGGCTTCTTTTTCTGGCATCACTTGAATTTGTAAATTCCAACGTGGGAAGTCACCGCGCTCAATAGCATCAAATAAGTCACGTTGTGAGCTTTCTCTGTCTTGACCTACTAGTAATTGCGCTTCATCATCCATCAGATTTTTAATGCCTTGTTGGCAACGGAAATGAAACTTAACCCAAAAACGCTCGTTATCTTTATTAATAAAACTATAAGTGTGACTACCAAAACCATGAACAAAGCGATAGCTTTGCGGTAAACCACGGTCACTCATATCAATGGTTAACTGGTGTAAAGCTTCTGGTAAATGAGAGAAAAAATCCCATTTGTATGCCATATTGCGTAGGTTAGTTTTAGGATCACGTTTTACAACGTGGTTTAAGTCAGGGAATTTCAGGGCATCACGAAGATAGAAAACAGGGGTGTTGTTACCCACCATATCCCAGTTACCTTCTTCGGTATAAAATTTTAACGCAAAGCCACGAATATCACGTTCGGCGTCTGCTGCACCTCGTTCACCCGCAACAGTAGAAAAGCGAGCAAACATGTCTGTTTTTTTACCCACTTTAGAGAATATTTTAGCACGAGTATATTTTGTAATATCGTGAGTCACTTTGAATGTACCAAAAGCACCAGAGCCTTTTGCGTGCATACGTCTTTCAGGAATAACTTCACGATCAAAGTGAGCAAGTTTTTCTAGAAACCAGACATCTTGAAGCAACATAGGGCCACGAGGACCTGCTGTCATAGAGTTATTATTGTCTACAACCGGCGCACCAGACGCTGTTGTTAGCTTTTTCTTTTCCATCACATATCTCCAGTTTATGAAATAATGAACGTTCTAAAAAATAGCATGTGTGAATAAAACGAAGCGAACAGCCTTATACTTATTATGGTTAATATTGACTGTAATTCCACTTTAGCAATAATAAACCCATTAATAAAACCAATTAGACCAATAACATTGATAGATGTAACTTATTTACATAGATTGAAAATTCTACAGATTAGCTTTCAATTTTAGCTAAAGTGGTTTAATAAATTTGTTGTATAATTATAAGTTAGGACAATTATTTGCTGGAGTAATAACAATGAAAAAATATTTATTGGTCGGCGCTGTAAGTGCGTTATTTATGGCTGGTAATGCAAATGCAGTATCAATGAATATTCAAGCGGGTAAACATTACACTGATGTTCGTGCGGGTTTAGGCAATCCTAACGCAGGGCTATCTTTTAATGGTAACTGGGCGCGTAGTGATCATGATGGTCAGATGGGCAGCCTAGGGACAAAATTTGCATTACCATTAGGACCTTTTTCAGCGAGCGTTGGAGGTAAAGCACTCTACTTATCACCAAAAAATGGTGATGATGGTGCTGCACTAGCTGGTGGTGTTGGTTTAAACTGGAATGTACTCCCTTCATTGAATGTTTATGGTGAAGCTTATGCTTCTCCTGAAGGATTAACCTCTGGCAGCAAGTCTTATTATGAAGCCGATGTGGGCGCTCAATTAACGGTCTTTAAACCACTGCATGTTAATGCGGGTTACCGTGTGATTGAAATCGAAAACTCACATAATAGAAGTAATAATAAAATTGCTGATGGTTTCTATGTTGGAGCGGGTTTAAGCTTCTAATCTAGAAAAAGCAGATAAGATCAAATAAAAAGCAGGTGTTGAAAAATCAGCACCTGCTTTTTTGTTGTTGATATAAGTGAGTATTTAGCCGACCTGTGGTAATAAACCAAAGGTGATAGCGATTTGAATACCAATAACCACTAAGCCACAAATAAACACAACGGCCAATGTGCTTTTTCCACCTTTAACTTTGTATTTATCGGCACCGTTTTGTTCTTGTCTGACTTTCCATACTAATAAAGCCGGTAACAGTAGCGCTAAAATTGACAATGCAATAGCAGCATAGGCTAAGGCTTGCACAAAGTTAGGAAAATAAAGCGCACATAGTAAAGGTGGCACAAAGGTTAATAGGCTTGATTGCATACGACCAGTTGCACGATTACTGCGTTTAAATAGGTCAGCAAGGTAATCAAATAGACCTAATGCAACACCAAGAAATGAGGTGGCTAATGCTAGCGCAGCAAATAGGTTTACCGCAATATTCACGCGAGGTGTAGCAACAACATCACGAATAGCAGTCAGTAAGCCATTTAATCCAGATTGTTGCGCCATAATCCCCATAAATGTGTTTGTTGGGATGGCGCCTAATGTGGCAATTTGCCATAAAATATAAGCAACAAGCGGAATGGCACTACCAATAATAAAGATAATACGTAGCTTTTTAATATCACCGTTCATGTAACTTACAATACTTGGCACACTACCGTGGAAACCAAATGAGGTAAAGATAACAGGAATAGCAGAAAGAATAAGCCCATACGCCACAGGCATTGAGGTTAAGTTTACTGATTCAACGTGAGGTAACATTACAATCAGCATAAATATGAGGAAGAAAACTTTTGCGGTAAACAATAGACGGTTAATCATATCAACCGATGTTGTACCAATTCCTACCACAGCACCACCAATCACTGTAAAGATAATGATACCTTGTGTGACAGAAAGCTCATGACCAATCCAAGACGAGAGTGTGGATGAGAGTAGTTCACCGGCACCACTAATATAAGCTGTTGTTAGTGCATACATTAATAGCAATAATGCGAGTCCAGTGATCACTTGACCACCGATACCAAGATAGCGTTTTGCAATAGAGCCAAGACCAGTATGAGGATCATTGTATTGATAAACTTCCACCAGCAGTAATGCGGTATAACTCATTAATAGCCATAAGCCAACGAGCAATAGCAACATAGTGCTAAAACCAATACCCACAGCAGCCAGCGGCATTGCCAGCATACCAGCCCCGATTGTTGTTCCTGCAACAATAAAAACACTGCCTATAGTGCGATTCTTCACAAGATCCTCTGTTCACTAGACTATTTTATTTACTTGGAAAGCAGAGTATAAGAATGGTAAATTTCTGTCAAATTTTAATTACGTATAGTGTAATGATTAGTTTACAAAAAGGATTTTGTGAATAAAAAAACGCCAATCATAAATATGAGTTGGCGCTTTAAGAGAAATGTTTATAGGCGCGTTAATCGTCAAGCTCTACCATTCGTCTTATTTGATCACGATTAATTTGTTTAATTTGCCCTGTTTCTGAATCTTTGTAGGTAATTAATCCAGTTGCTTCATCTTCTTGGGGTTTATCTGTCGTTAAAATTGTTTCCCCATTTACTGTTTCTATTTTTTGTGGGCTTGAACAGCCTGCGACGAGCAGAATTGATGTAGAAATAGCAACGGCTGAGAAAATAGACTTTAATTTCATAATGCTTTTCCTTTTTTTATCGTGTTAATTTAACCTTAGTCAAAATTGAACAAGAGTGTTAGAAAAAAGCAAAAATTAAGATAATTCAAATTATTTAGAGCAAATTTCTATTTCTATATCACTAATGGGATGACAGCTACAGGGGAGTATTTCATCGGCTTGGATAAACGCTAAAGGTTCATTGCGATAACACACTTTGCCTTTCACTAAACGTAGACGACAAGAGCCGCAATAGCCTTCACGACATTGGTATTCGACTTGGACTTTCCCATGTTCTAATGCATCAAGCAAAGAAGGGTGAGTGTCAGTATGAAATTCTAAAGGTGTTGAAAGACCCTGCTGATGCAGGGTCACTTTATGAGATGCCATAACGTATCGGTGTTATTTCTCAGTATTACAGTTCAAAGTTACTTAAGTCATCAGTATCAACTTGTGAATCGATTTGACCCACGAGGTAAGAACTGACTTCAACTTCTTGAGGTGCAACTTGAACGTTGTCAGACACTAACCATGCATTGATCCATGGAATAGGGTTAGAGCGTGCTTTAAATGGTAATTTAAGACCCACAGCTTGCATGCGAATATTGGTAATATATTCAACATATTGGCAAAGGATATCTTTATTTAAACCAATCATAGAGCCTTCAGAGAATAGGTATTCCGCCCACTCTTTTTCTTGCTCTGCCGCTTCAACAAACAGGTCATAACACTCTTGTTCACATTCAGCCGCAATTTCAGCCATTTCAGGATCATCTTGACCTGAACGCAGTAAATTCAGCATGTGCTGTGTTCCGGTTAAATGTAACGCTTCATCACGAGCAATTAATCGAATGATTTTAGCATTACCTTCCATTAATTCACGCTCAGCAAAGGCAAATGAACAGGCAAAGCTAACGTAGAAACGAATCGCTTCTAGTGCGTTGACGCTCATTAAACACAGATAAAGCTGCTTCTTTAATTTACGTAACGTGACATGAACCGTTTTACCTTTAACCTGATGGTTGCCTTCTCCATACATGTGATAAAGGTTTGTCAGCTTGATTAACTCATCATAATAAGAAGAAATATCACGCGCACGTTTTAAAATTTCTTCATTTTCAACGATATCATCAAACACAATAGACGGATCGTTAACAATATTACGAATAATATGAGTATAAGAGCGTGAGTGAATGGTTTCAGAGAATGACCATGTTTCAACCCATGTCTCTAACTCTGGGATTGAAATCAAAGGTAAGAATGCCACGTTAGGGCTTCTTCCTTGAATCGAATCCAACAGTGTTTGATATTTTAAGTTACTAATAAAAATATGTTTTTCATGATCAGGTAACGCATTATAGTCAATACGATCACGAGAAACGTCCACTTCTTCTGGGCGCCAGAAGAAGGAGAGTTGTTTTTCAATTAGCTTTTCAAAAATAGGATATTTTTGCTGATCATAACGCGCTACGTTAACAGGCTGCCCAAAAAACATTGGCTCCTGAAGTTGATCATTTTTAACTTGTGAAAAAGTAGTATAAGACATAGCTTCCTCAATTAAATTTTACACGCGCCGCCTTCACAATCTGAATCTTCCGTCTCAACGACTTCTTCCAGATCACCCTGTACATCGTCTGCACCGTCACGGGTATTGTGATAATAAAGTGTTTTCACGCCATATTTGTAAGCGAGCAGCAAATCTTTCAGCAGTTGGTTCATTGGAACCTTACCGCTAGGGAAACGAGTAGGATCGTAGTTAGTGTTTGCTGAAATTGCTTGGTCAACGAATTTTTGCATAATGCCCACTAACTGCAAGTAACCTTCAATACTTGGCATTTGCCACAGTAATTCATAAGCGCCTTTCAAACGCTCATACTCAGGAACCACTTGACGTAAAATACCGTCTTTAGAGGCTTTAATACTGATATAACCACGCGGTGGCTCGATACCATTTGTTGCATTCGAAATCTGTGAAGAGGTTTCTGATGGCATCAGTGCCGACAGTGTTGAGTTACGTAAACCGTGCTCTTTAATGTCTTTACGTAAACCTTCCCAATCGTAATGCAGTGGCTCTTTTGTCAGCACATCCAATGATTTTTTATAGGTATCAATAGGTAAAATACCTTCAGCGTAAGTGGTTTCATTAAACCATGGGCATGCGCCTTGTTCTTTCGCTAACTCATTAGAGGCTTTTAATAAATAGTATTGAATTGCTTCAAATGCACGATGGGTTAAGTTATTTGCACTACCATCAGAGTAGCGAACACCGTGTTTTGCTAAATAATAAGCAAAGTTAATAACACCAATACCTAAGGTACGGCGACCCATTGCACCTTGTTTTGCCGCTAAGATTGGATAATCTTGGTAATCTAACAATGCATCCAATGAACGAACGGCTAAACGAGCAAGTTCTTCTAAATCATCAAGATTTTCAATTGCGCCTAAGTTAAATGCAGATAACGTACACAGTGCAATTTCACCATTAGGATCTTTAATATCATTTAATGGTTTAGTTGGTAGTGCAATTTCTAAGCATAAGTTTGATTGGCGAATTGGTGCAATAGCCGGATCAAATGGGCTATGAGTATTACAATGGTCAACGTTCTGAATGTAAATACGGCCAGTTGAGGCACGTTCTTGCATCATTAATGAGAATAACTCAACCGCTTTAACTTGTTTTTGGCGGATGCTCTTATCTTTCTCATATTGCACATATAAACGTTCAAATTCATCTTGATCAGCAAAGAATGCATCATATAAACCTGGAACATCAGAAGGGCTGAATAAAGTAATATCCTGACCTTTGATTAAACGTTCATACATTAATTTGTTTAACTGAACGCCGTAATCCAAATGACGAACACGGTTATCATCAACACCACGGTTATTTTTCAGTACCAGCAGGCTTTCAACTTCTAAATGCCATAATGGGTAGAATAAGGTTGCTGCACCACCACGAACACCACCTTGCGAGCATGATTTTACCGCAGTCTGGAAGTGTTTATAGAATGGGATACAACCTGTGTGGAATGCTTCACCATTACGAATAGCACTACCTAATGCACGAATACGACCGGCATTAATACCAATACCTGCACGTTGAGAAACATATTTCACAATGGCACTTGATGTTGCATTGATAGAATCAAGGCTGTCGTCGCACTCAATTAAAACACAAGAACTAAATTGACGAGTTGGTGTTCTTACACCCGCCATGATTGGCGTTGGTAATGAGATTTTAAAAGTTGAAATCGCATTATAGAAACGTTCGATATAGTCCATACGCGTTGCTTGTGGATAACGAGAGAACAAGCAAGCTGCAACTAAAACATATAAGAACTGTGCGCTTTCGTAAATTTCACCAGTAATACGGTTTTGAACGAAGTATTTGCCTTCTAATTGTTTAACCGCAGCGTAGGAGAAATTCATATCACGTTGATGAACAATAAAGTTATTCATCTGTTCGAACTCTTCTTGTGTGTAATCTTCAAGAAGATGGCGATCGTATTTGCCTAAATCGACTAATTTTTTAACGTGATCATACAGTGCTGGTGGCTCAAATTGGCCATACGCTTTTTTACGTAAATTAAATACGGCAAGACGGGCAGCGAGATACTGATAATCAGGCGTTTCACCAGAGATTAAGTCTGCAGCAGCTTTTACCAGCGTTTCATGGATATCAGCAGTTTTGATACCATCATAAAACTGAATCTGAGAACGTAATTCAACTTGAGATACAGAGACATTTTCTAGACCTTCAGCGGCCCAGGCGATAACACGGTGAATTTTGTCTAAGTCAATGCGTTCTTTATGACCATCACGTTTTGTGACGAGCAGGCTGTGATTCATGAGCGATGCACCTTTCTTGCATTAGTGTTACCTGAAATTTTATACCGCAAAAAAACGCTCCCGATGACAATTAGTGTCAAGGAGTCTTGTGGTGTGAAATTTAAGGAAACACAATATATAGGGGTTGGTTCAAATGGTGATAACAAGATAAAGGTAATTGAGAGATTGATCAAGTGTACAAATCTGATTGTTTCTGTGGATAAATAGGGGATAAATTTTTTAACAACTGCCTGTACCCTGCATAAATACAGGCAGTAAGAAACACAAATTCAAGTGACAATGATGTAAAGTCAATTTTAAAAAATGTGATCGTTTGATGTTTTATTAAACCAAATCAAACTTTCAGTTTCATGAATTCGAGTTATGTGTCGATTGTGTGTGCACCATATAATTCACATCAACATTTGGCGCTAATCGGAATTTGTCGGTGATTGGGTTATAATGTAAACCAATCATATTTTTGCTGCGTAAATCGGTTTCATCGACCCAACTCAGTAATTCTGATGGGCGAATAAACTTATTAGCATCATGTGTGCCTTTAGGTACCATATTCAGAATATACTCCGCACCTACGACCAGCATTAGCCACGCTTTTTTATTGCGATTGATGGTTGAGAAGAAAACATGCCCACCCGGTTTTACCAATTTTGCACAGGCTCTTACAACAGAAGATGGGTCAGGAACGTGCTCTAACATCTCCATACAGGTAACGACGTCGTAAGCTTGTGGGTTTTCATTTGCATGGTTTTCAACAGTATCTTGAATGTAAGTGACAGGAATACCTGATTCCAGCGAGTGCAAACGTGCGACTTGTAATGGTTCTGTTCCCATATCAAGACCCGTCACTTCAGCTCCCGTACATGCCATACTTTCAGACAAAATACCGCCACCACAACCGACATCTAGGACTTTTTTTCCAAATAGGCCGTCTGCGCGTTCTTGAATATAGTTGAGTCTTAGTGGGTTGATGCGGTGTAATGGCTTAAATTCACCTTCAAGATCCCACCACCGTGATGCGACGCTTTCAAACTTGTCGATTTCATGCTGATCCACGTTAGCATGTAAAGAGGTTGTTTTATCATTCATCAGAAAGTATTACTCCTATTTTCATATTGCCATGATTCTACCAACGTTAGACGGTGAAATCGAAGAGAATAGCGAAAGGATCATTAATTTAGTTGTTTCCTTTTTCCAAAAATTGGCGATTTGTGGTATAGTTCTAAACCTTTGAATCCGTAGTATGAGGGACAGTGGCTCCATGAGCGACATTGCCAGAGAAATCACACCAGTTAATATCGAAGAAGAGCTAAAAAGCTCATATTTGGATTATGCGATGTCTGTTATTGTAGGACGCGCATTACCCGATGTTCGAGACGGACTGAAGCCAGTACACCGCCGAGTGCTTTTCGCGATGAATGTACTAGGAAACGATTGGAATAAACCTTATAAAAAATCAGCCCGTGTTGTTGGGGATGTTATCGGTAAATATCACCCGCACGGGGACAGTGCTGTTTATGAAACGATTGTTCGTTTAGCACAGCCTTTTTCTATGCGTTACATGTTGGTTGACGGGCAGGGTAACTTCGGGTCAGTTGATGGTGACTCGGCGGCTGCAATGCGTTATACCGAAGTTCGTATGGCGAAAATCGCCCATGAACTGCTGGCGGATTTGGAAAAAGAAACGGTTGATTTTGTTCCTAACTATGATGGAACAGAACATATTCCGGCAGTAATGCCAACCCGTATTCCAAACTTGCTAGTCAATGGTTCTTCAGGGATTGCGGTAGGGATGGCAACAAATATTCCTCCACATAACCTAGGCGAAGTTATCGACGGCTGCCTTGCTTACGTTGATAACGAAGACATCACGATTGAAGAGCTGATGGAACATATTACGGGGCCTGATTTCCCGACTGCCGCTATTATTAATGGTCGCAGAGGAATTTTAGATGCTTACCGTACTGGTCGCGGAAAAATCTATATCCGTGCTCAGGCTGATATCGAAACTGATGAGAAAACAGGTCGCGAAACGATTATCGTGACAGAAATTCCTTATCAGGTGAATAAAGCTCGCTTAATTGAAAAAATTGCAGAGCTTGTTAAAGATAAGCGTATAGAAGGTATTAGCGGCTTACGTGACGAGTCTGATAAAGACGGTATGCGTATTGTCGTTGAAATCAAACGTGATGCTGTGGGTGAAGTGGTATTAAATCACTTATTCTCACAAACACAAATGCAGGTTTCTTTTGGTATTAATATGGTTGCGCTTCACCAAGGGCAGCCAAAATTATTAAATTTAAAAGAAATTATCTCTGCCTTTATTCGTCATCGTCGTGAAGTTGTTACTCGTCGTACGATTTACGAATTACGCAAAGCACGCGACCGCGCGCATATCTTAGAAGCACTGGCTGTTGCTTTGGCGAACATTGACCCAGTTATTGAAATGATCCGTCAAGCACCAAATCCAGCAGAAGCAAAAGCGGCGTTAATTGCACAACCTTGGGATTTAGGTAGCGTTTCTACCATGTTAGAGCGTGCTGGCGACAGCAATGTTGCTCGTCCTGAATGGTTAGAGCCACAATATGGCGTGCATGACGGTAAGTACTATCTAACAGAGCAACAAGCTCAAGCTATTTTGGATCTGCGCTTGCAGAAACTGACAGGTCTTGAACATGAAAAACTGTTAGATGAATATCGTGAGTTATTACTCCAAATTGCTGAGCTATTGCATATCTTAAGAAGCCCTGAGCGTCTGATGGAAGTCATTCGTGAAGAGCTAAATGCGATTAAAGATCAATATAACGATCCTCGTCGTACTGAGATCACTGAAAATACAGCAGATATTAATATCGAAGACTTGATCAATGAAGAAAATGTTGTTGTGACACTTTCTCATCAAGGTTACGTTAAATATCAGCCACTTACTGATTACGAAGCACAGCGTCGTGGCGGTAAAGGTAAATCAGCAGCAAGAATTAAAGAAGAAGACTTTATCGATCGTCTATTGGTGGCTAACACCCATGACACGATTTTATGCTTCTCAAGCCGTGGTCGTCTCTACTGGATGAAAGTTTACCAGTTACCAGAAGCAAGTCGCGGCGCTCGTGGTCGTCCAATTATCAACTTATTACCTCTTGAGCAAAATGAACGTATTACCGCTATTTTGCCAGTAAGAGAGTATGAAGAAGGTAAGTTTGTCTTTATGGCAACCGCAAGCGGAACTGTGAAGAAAACACCTCTGCAAGATTTCAGCCGTCCTCGTAGTGCAGGTATCATTGCCGTTAATTTAAATGAAGGCGATGAGTTAATCGGTGTTGATTTAACCGATAGCACTAACGAAGTTATGTTGTTCTCTGCGGATGGTAAAGTGGTTCGCTTTGCAGAAGATTGTGTTCGCCCAATGGGTCGTACTGCGACAGGTGTTCGTGGTATGAAACTCAGCGATGACGATAAAGTGGTTTCACTTATTATTCCTCGCGGTGATGGTGATATCTTAACTGTTACTGAAAATGGTTATGGTAAACGTACTGCTCAAGGCGAATATCCAACGAAGAATCGTGCAACACAAGGCGTTATCTCCATTAAAGTTAGTGAGCGTAACGGTAAAGTTGTTGGCGCAATTCAAGTTGAAGAAACTGACCAGATTATGATGATCACGAATGCGGGTACGTTAGTTCGTACACGAGTTTCAGAAGTCAGCATTGTTGGACGTAATACACAAGGTGTTACCTTAATTCGTACAACAGAAGGTGAATTGGTTGTTGGCTTGCAACGTGTTGAAGATGAAGACGATGCATTAGATGATGACGAAGTTAATGAGGTTATTAACGAAGAGTCATCGGAAGCGCCAGATCCAGATTTAGCAGATGATGCGGACGAAGAATAGTATTTATCATTATTGTGATGTATAAATAAATGAAAGCAGGCATAATTGCCTGCTTTTTTTATGAGGTAGGATCAGTGCATCATCAGAAATAATTATCCTGATGATAAAGATCATATCATTCAGACATACGGTAACTTCTGCTAGAATAGAATAAGTTTCTAGTGCGGTAGGAATATTGATTAGGGTGGTTGTTTGAGATATCTCTCGTCCTTTAAAACATCGTTAAAAATTTCCCGCTACCTTTTTCGCATATTAGGTATTATGTTGTGGGCGATGGGGGCATTGCTAACCATGTTTTACCTCATCAATATTTTCAATGATACTAAGTCAGATATTCGGCAAGAGTATAGTAATAACTACACCAATCTCCTTGGCTTCTTTAGGCAAACCTCTGGCACCATCCGTGATTTACAATACCTCGCAGAACGACATCAAGAACAGATCAATTTAAATCCGGGGATGAAAAATTCATTATTTTATGAAGGTCCTTTTTCACTTCATAAACTGAATGACACTGCGGATTGTGAATTATTTAAAGGACAAACGAACAACTATTTTCGCTCATTTAACAGCATCTTATATTATTGGAAAGATAACACTCCTGCGCTGCAAGGGATAAACCAAGTCTTTATGGTCGGTTCTCATAGCATGTGTATGATTAACTTTCCTTTACGAGCGTCGCCTGTTGATACTGAAATGCTGAAGAAAATGGTTTACGAGAACACACGTAATTATATTAATCAACGCGCGCAAGGCAAAGAAGTAAACCAATATTGGATAGTGCCAGATGCAAAAGGGGATAGTGGCATTTTATATGTTATGTCGCCAGTTTATGCATCAGGTAAATTTATTGGTCTGATTGGTATTGAAAGGGCTATCCGTCTTGAATATTTTTCTCCAGCTAAAGACAGAGTGATTTCAATTCATCTTCTTAATAGTCGAAATACCACGGTTTTAAGCTATCCTGCAGAAAATAACTATCATACAGTTAAACAAGTCCCTGATGTTAGCGCCCCTTATTTTGGTTTTGATGAAGATTTTAGTGACTTAGTTGCTAAGCGTAAATTATTGCCTTCATCCTTTAGTGTGGTGTATTCATTACCACTCAAACAAATTTTAAATGAATTTAAATTCACGATTTTTAATGCGCTGATCTTAAATATTATTTCAGCCATTATGATTTTTATCTTTGTATGGATATTTGAGAGAAAAATATTCTCCCCAGCTGAAAATAATGCTTCTCGTCTAGAAGAGCACGAGCAGTTTAATCATAAGATTGTGGCATCAGCGCCAGTCGGGATCAGTATTCTTAGAATACGTGACGGTATGATTATTCTAAGTAACGAACTCGCACATAACTATTTTCGTTTACTTAGCCATAGCGATAAACAAAATATCCTCTCTATTATTGCTGAAAAAAGTAGCAATATGGTCGATGTTGTGACCAACAATCGTAATCATCTACAAATAAGCTTTGTTAATTCACGTTATCAAAATGAAGATGTGGCTATCTGTGTTTTAGTGGATATCAGCGCACGGGTTAAAATGGAGCGTTCATTACAAAATATGGCGACAGCTGCAGAGCAAGCTAACCAAGCTAAATCGATGTTCTTGGCAACGGTTAGCCATGAATTACGAACACCACTTTATGGCATTATTGGTAATTTAGAGTTATTACAATCTCTTACACAAAGCGACGATACTGCTCGATTATTAAAAACGATGGATAACTCCTCATCGTTATTACTAAAAATTATTAGCGATATCCTCGATTTCTCGAAAATTGAATCTAAACAATTAAAAATTGATATTAAGCCATTTAATTGTCGCCAAGTGCTCTCTTTTGTTATCTCTAACTATTTACCGTTGATTGCGAAAAAAGACTTAGCTATTTACTGTTTTATCGAACCTGATGTACCTAAAATTGTAAATAGTGATCCTGTTCGTGTGCAACAAGTTATCTCTAATCTATTGAATAACAGTATTAAGTTCACCACGACGGGATGTATTACCTTGCATCTTTATAAAGATGATTATTATCTCTATTTTGATATTCACGATACAGGTCGAGGGATCAGCGACAAAGCATTGCATGAGCTTTTTGAACCTTTCTTCCAAGTATCTCAAAATACAGAAAGTGCATCAGAAGGAACCGGGTTAGGTTTAGCTATTTGTGAAAAGCTGATTAACTTAATGGATGGGGATATTAGCGTTGTTTCCCAAGAAAATATTGGTAGCCGCTTTACGGTTCGTATCCCTCTTTATGGCGCCCTAGACGAAATAGAGTCTTCTTTTAAACGCAATATTTATAAAGAAAATAATGTTCGCTGCTTTATTGATATTAAAAATCTTTATTTAGAAGGTTTTATTGGTCGATACCTTCGTTATTTTGGTTTGAGTTGTGAATTACTGACTGAAGAAGTGGTGTTATCTTCAACCGATTTTATTATCACAGATTACGATGTGCCCAGAAAAGATAACTGCCAATTTATTAGGATCAATGAGCATTATTTGGAGCCGTCGAAGAAAATCGCTGAAAACGTATGGGTTTGCAGTACTTATAAACTAAACGAGTTAACAAAAATAATACTACAATTGCCTCAAACTAAAGTTGAAGCAAATTGTGTGGAAATGGTGGCGCAAGATACGGATTGCCACTTACAAACCTTGACGGTTCTTATTGTCGATGATCACCCCATCAACCGCTTATTGTTGACCGATCAACTGAAAAAAATCGGCTTTAATACAGCAACAGCAGAAGATGGCTGTGACGCATTAACGTATTTAGCTAAAAACCATGTTGATATCGTTCTGACGGATGTCAATATGCCAAACATGAATGGTTATCAGCTGGCAACACATATAAGAGAAATGGGCAGTAATATGCCGGTGATAGGTGTGACGGCGAATGCAATTGCAGAAGAGAAACAACGTTGCATTGATGCAGGAATGAATGATTGTGTATCTAAACCTGTTTCGCTCTCTATTTTAAGAGAAGTGCTGGTGAAGTATATTCCAAAAGAATAATTCCAGAACGGATAACACGAGTAAACAAACAAAGACTAATTTATTAGTCTTTGTTTGTTTAAAGCCCCAATAAAGCAAAAATAACGTAATCACAAAGCATTTTGATAGATAAAATGAAATAAAGCACAGCCATAATAAGATAAACAAATAAGACAAACAGATGAAAAGGGGGGAGAAAGTCTTTGTAACAGCCTGTAAGCGAAAAAACGAGGAAAGGGATAAAAGGGATGAATTAAAAGCCACGCAGCTTATAAGGTGCTTGTGAACAAGAAATATTGGCGAAGAAAGAGAAAGGAAAGCCTAAAGAGAGTGGGAATAAAGAGCAAAGGCTAAAAAGCAGAGAAGCTCCCACAAAGGGATGAGCTTCCTGATTTTATCGGTGCGGCTAAGCTAAGGTAACAACGGTGAAATTAATCCGGTCCGTTAATTTCCTTATCAATAGTCACTGATGACAAGTAATTAAGTAATGCGATATCGTTATCGACACCTAATTTCATCATGGCTGATTTTTTCTGACTACTAATCGTTTTAATACTACGATTAAGTTTTTTTGCGATTTCGGTTACAAGAAAGCCTTCCGCAAATAATCTCAGCACTTCACTTTCTTTTGGTGATAAACGTTTATCGCCGTAACCATTTGCATTTACTTTCTCAAGTAGCTTCGCAACGCTTTCAGGCATAAATTTCTTACCTTTTTGTAGCGCAGCTAATGCTTTTGGTAGATCAGTCGGAGCACCTTGCTTAAGCACAATACCTTCAATTTCAAGATCAAGAACAGCGCTCAAAATAGCTGGATTGTTATTCATTGTGAGTACAATAATCGACAAATTAGGATAATGTCTTTTAATGTACTTAATGAGTGTAATACCATCACCATACTTATCGCCAGGCATAGATAAGTCAGTAATTAAAGCATCTACATTTAACTTAGGTAAGTTATTGATAAGTGAAGTTGAATCTTCAAATTCACCTACAACATTGACCCATTCAATTTGTTCTAAAGATTTACGAATACCGAATAAAACGATTGGGTGATCATCGGCAATAATAATATTAAGGTTATTCATGTTTAATTGTTACCTTGCTGCAGCAACTGTTGAATCCATTTATCCAGTTGAGTGATACGTTCTTTGATCTCTAATTCATTATGATTTTTTATGTCATGCTCTAAATATTCACAGCTTTCTCTGAGATATTCTAAATCTAACATGGCAAAAACCCCTTTTAGACGATGAGCTGTCTGGGCTAGAGAATGAAAGTCTTTATTTGTTGCTTCTAAGTGTAGTTTTTCAACATCAATAGGAACAGTACTGATAAATAGTTCCTTATAATCACTACCATTCAACTTCTTCCTATAATTATTAAGAATTACTTCGTATTTATCAAGGTTATTATTTTCATCCCAAATACTCTCTTTAGTTGTATCTAGGGAAAATGACTCATTTTCTTCAATTAAATAAGTAATAGCCTCAATTAAAGGATCACCGAAGTTATAGTTACACTTTATTAAATCTTTTGATATTTTTTCAAATCCAACAATAGAGCTGATTAATAATATTGTTGGAGATTCAGGGTTATCATTCGGTGTATCCTTAAGTATGATATCGTATTCAGGATAAAGATTCTCTCTATTTTTATCAAAGTATGTCGCGCCATATTTATCAAGCTGTTGACAGATGATTTTTTCTATTTCAGGATTTTTTATAGCGAGTTTTGCGTTTATTCCCTCTAATAATACGTTAAATGTTCGCTCTTCAGTATCTATATGCTGGTATGGGAGTGCGATTTGAAAATGAGAACCAATGCTTTCTTGGCTCTTAATCGTTAATTCTCCTTGTATTTTATGGCATAGCAAATGGCATAAATAAAAAATGATACCTGAATTAGAATAATATTTGTCTCCCATTGCTTGTCCTAAGAATGGGTATTTTATATTAGCAATATCTTGAGGTGTAAGCCCGCTTCCACTGTCAATAATATCTATAAGTATTTCTTCTTTATCTTTATTTTTAACTAAATTCAGATTAACGGTTATCTTTCCATAATTAGTCGTGCTAATGGCATAATTAATCAATGATAAAATAATCTTACTTAAAGCTGGGCCATCGTTAATTAAAAGCAATCCAGGTCTTATATTATTGTGGAAATAAAGTGTTAGCCCTTTTCTTATCATAAAAGGTGATGCTGTTATCAGAATAGATTCAACTAATGTTGATAGTTCAAATTCATCCTTATGAATTTTCCATTCTTGATTTTCTAACTTATTAATTAATGTAATGTTTTCTATCCACTCAGAAATGTAATTTGTTTTCTCTAATAATAAGCTAAGCAATTGTTGGTGAGTGTCTTCGGGTAATAATTCTTTGAATTGATAAACCATCTCATTTATATCTTTGATAGGACGCATTAATTCTAATGACATATTAGATAAGATCTTGCGTCGTGCGATGGTATTTTTCTCATATTCTTGCTGTGCAAGTTGTAATTTTTTATTGATTAGGGCTTCGTTATCTTTATTCAGAAATATGAATAATGATGTATTGTCAATATTGTTATTATTACTTGTTCTTATTTCATAAATTTCATTGTTAATAGCCGTTTGGATTAAGCCATTGTGCTCCACTGCCATTTGGCGGATCTTAGATAAATCGATATGAGGCAGTAATTTTTCCGCATGACTATTGCTAATAATCTTATGGTTAGAGGAAAAATTATAGACAAGTAATCCTATCGGAAGATTTGAAATGATGTCGTTTGTCATCTCTTCTTTGATCCGTAGATTACGAGTCATAGAGATATAAGGGAAAACGTACTTATTACGGATATAGATATGACCAAAAACAGAGATAGAAATAAATACCAGAAGGCTGATTAATAACCAAATATTTTTGTAGGCAATCTCTTTTATAATCGATTTCATCGGGTATTCATAAGAGAGTGAATATGGGATACCAATAATCGGTTGAGAAAAAATCAGTGAAGAGCCATCGGTTGATATTTCAATGCTATTCTTGTCATAAACGGATTGTTGACCTGTCGGGAGTAATCTTAGGTAGTGTGGCGATAGCTCTGAAGGCAAGAAATTATTGATAGGTAAATCAAACGCCACTACGCTGGTTAACTGACCCGGCACATTAAACATAATACGATAAGTGTAGTAATAGATGTTTTCTGTAGACATCTTCCTAATAGGAGAAAGGCTTTCTTTTTCATCTAATGCCGTTGATTGCATCAATAACTCAGACCGTTTATTTTCAGCCGTTAATGTTAAATAACTTTCTTTGTAACGGATCTCTGGCTTAAGAACAGAATGGGTTGTAATTAAGATCAGATCATTCCCTTTACCATTTAAATAATAAAGTGAACTGTAATCATTACGTACACCCCAAAGAATTTCGAGTGAATTTGCAAATCGTTGCGCTAACTGAAAGGTTTGCTCATTGGGTTTACCAAATATAATGGAATCTACAGTTTGATCTCGCCCTTCAAGCCAAAATACATCAGAACGTAATTTTATTGGATTAAGTCGTAACACAGGGAACGTCGAAGTATCGGCTATTTTATTTGATAACTGAAAAAGTTGATTAGAGTGGTAACGGTAATCTTCAACCTGTCGGGCGAATTTTTGAGTCGTATTGTTGATAGCGTTTTTTTTGCTATCTAGCCAAGTGTCAAAATAACTGTAAGCGTAGAGAAAAAGCGATATGACCATAAAAAGAAGAAACAGGGCATATAGACGAGTTAGTGTATTTGGCTTGAGTTGGTTCAATGTACGCATTCAGTTTGCGAGCCTTTAAGAGACAATGTAGTTAAAAATAGAAAATTGAATAAACAATCACCATTATTCAGCCATTATATTAACAGGTTATCCTATTAAAAGGGATATTCGGATGAACTTTGAGCAAACAAACAAAAAAATCCAATTTTTTTACAATCGGAGCTAGACAGCGGGGTCAGAGATAGGCATAATTCCGCGCTATGGAAGGATGGCCGAGTGGCTGAAGGCAGCGGTCTTGAAAACCGCCGATGGGAAACCATCCTAGAGTTCGAATCTCTATCCTTCCGCCAGAATTAGCCGGCTTAGCTCAGTTGGTAGAGCAACTGACTTGTAATCAGTAGGTCACCAGTTCGACTCCGGTAGCCGGCACCATATAAGAACCCGTTATCTCGCAAGAGGTAACGGGTTTTTTCTTATCTATAATTCTACTTTGTATTTTTCCTCTTAGTTAATTTCTATTTAATTCCTTTTGGGTTACTCCGTTTATCTCGCGATATAGCGATGATTTTTTATCTCTAGTTATCAAAATTTAACCAACATATTAGTAAGTTAGCACTTTTTAATCAAAAATAGACTGAAGATTAAGCAAACAGATAAAAAAGTCATTTTTTTTACGATCAGGACTAGACAGCGAGGTCAGAGATAGGCATAATTCCGCGCTATGGAAGGATGGCCGAGTGGCTGAAGGCAGCGGTCTTGAAAACCGCCGATGGGAAACCATCCTAGAGTTCGAATCTCTATCCTTCCGCCAGAATTAGCCGGCTTAGCTCAGTTGGTAGAGCAACTGACTTGTAATCAGTAGGTCACCAGTTCGACTCCGGTAGCCGGCACCATATAAGAACCCGTTATTTCGCAAGAGATAACGGGTTTTTTCTTGGATCAATTTTAATATTGAATTAGCGATTTTCAAAAACACCACATAAAAAGATCGTGGTGTTTTTGTGTATTATCGTGATCACCAACCCATCACAGACCAATTAAATACTCGCCCCAAAATTTTCACTTCTTCTAATGTAGAACGCTCATCTGGGTAATCAATAGTATTATAGCTACGGATGATAATGGTGTTATTGGGGAGTCGATGTAAAATTTTGACCCTCAAAAGATCGCCTTGTTGAATAGCATAAATACCGCCATCAACAATTTTTGTATGCCCTGTACTGATAGTGACAATCGAACCATCAGGAATAACAGGGGACATGCTGTCACCATGAACTTTAAAAGCAACGGCATCGCTAGGTTGAACGCCATAGCGATTAAATGTAGAACGAGAAAATCTCAATAATTCCACCTTTTGATTATCAGTGGTACAACTTCCAAAACCTGCAGCTAATTCAATAGTAGTATAGAAGGGGATCTCGACTTCATCTCGTTCTATCGGCGTATTATTATCCCAATCATCAACGGGTGTCATTTCATTTACTGAAACGCCATCATTTTTTTTTGCTCCTCGCCCATATTCTAGCCATTCTGCTCGAACATCGAGCCATTGACTTAATGCTAAGATATTTGTTGGATCGGGAATTGATTCATTATTTAGCCATTTCCATACTGCTGGAGCACTGACTTTTATGCCTTGTTCCGCGAGTGCATCTGTAATTCTTTTACCTAACCCACGTCCTGCAATCCCTGAATCTAAGCAAGCTTCTTGAAGCCTTTTTGTGAACTCCGTTTTATTATCATTTTTAACCATTGGTTAATTTCCTTTGCTACTTGACGTCATTTTGGTTAAAATATAACATTAACTATTGGTTAATAAAAGTGCGAAAAGTACAAAAAAGTAACTAAATAAACCAATGCAAGAGTGGTAAGTAAAAATCACGTTGAGATAACGCCGTAAAATGCGAGTGATTTAGATGCATAAATGCCATGCCTTGTCGTGGTACATGGATGACCAATAAGTAGTGATAGGAAATCAAAAGGAGCATTAAATGAGACTAGCGGACTTACCTAAATATTTTTCACCAAAAAGCATAGTATTGAGTGATGTAAGAACAGTGAAAACAGTGGATTCACTGTCAGTGACTGATGTAATGACATCAATTAGTTTAGCCGCTCGAAAAGGGCGAATGGGTATAGAGTTATTTTTAGCTAAACATAGTATTAATCATCCTAGTGAAGCAATTGAAAGCCTTTATCAATACGCATTAACTCAAGCTTATCAATACAAAGCCATTGATAAACTTAATGAAGATGTGAAAGCTAATGTTTTACACATTATTGCTAATTATGCTTTCCAAGATTACGCAAGAAGTGCCGCAAGTAAGAAAGCGTGCCCTGACTGCAGTAATGGATTTATTGAAGTTGACGTTTTTACTACCAAAAGTTACACCTCAAAATCTGTTAAAGAGCTTGCGCGAAATCTTAACGGGGAGCTTAAAGTTAAACCCCAAAATAACACTTCTTACCGTGAAGTAAGAGAAACAACTCGGGTTGTTTGCCCTACATGTAAGGGCAAAGCTGAAATTCGTTTAGCATGTCGTTGTCATGGACGTGGTCAAGTTTTAGATAAAAAAGAGAGTGAAAAGCAGGGGGGGGCTGTTTTCAAACCTTGTAATCAATGTTCAGGTCGTGGGTATCCTCGCTTAAAATTCAGTGAAGTATTAGAGCAAGTACAAACAGTAGTGAGTGTTTCTAAAACTGTTGCGTACAGTAACTATAAACCGTTATTTGAACATTTAGTTGAAGAGTGCTTTAAAGAAGAGTCTTTATCAGAAAAAATTCTTCAAGAAGTGACTGTTAAGTAATAATTTTCTATATTTATTTATTTTTGTAGAAACTAGTTATTGACTTTCAGGAAAAATAAGCATACTATAACTCCACAGTGAGAGATTTGTATCTAAAGACCTTACAACAGAATATAAATAGCCCCGCTTTTGAAGTGGGGCTTTTTTGTATCTCTATTGTCTTAACTAATATAAATTAACGATATCTGCTAAATTTTATCTTCAATAGAAGACCACCATGTGGTCTTTTTTTATATCTGCCACTTATCTAATTAGATAAAACATAAACATACTCATGTTAAAACAGTACTTAAATTTAAGTGCTGTGGATGAGTATATTATTTATTACAGTTCCTCCTATTGGAGGTAAGCCATGAGAAACAATGAAAGAAAATCCAGATCTATGGGAACAGATATTTATTGTCCTTTCTTCAATGAAAGAACAAGGAATATCAGCCTCTCTAGCTGGAGGAATGGCTATTCTTCGAGGTTTATATAACGGCGGAGGATGGAAAAAAACCTCTATAGATGGGCTGATGTGTGCAATGTTTGCCTGGTTTATTAAAGATATTCTAATTTTATTTAATATAAATCATGAGTTTGCTTACTTAGCCAGTGTGTTTATTGGCTATGTCGGAGTAGATTCCGTGAGTAAACTCCTTAAAGGAAGAGCAGGAGTTAAAAATGGCTAAAATAGCACGAGGTGAGCGTAATAATAACCCCGGTAATATCCGGCACGGTTCGAAATGGCAAGGATTATCCATAGAGCAAAGCGATAAAGATTTTTGCCAATTTATTTCACCTGAATATGGAATACGAGCTATCTACAAATTATTACAAACGTACCAAAAAAAATATGGTTTAAACACCATTAAAACAATTATCAATCGTTATGCGCCACCTAACGAAAATAATACAGCCGGCTATATTAGCCTGGCATCAAAAGAAATTGGCATTGAATCCGATGATTCAATTAATACACAATTAAAAAGTGTCACCATTCCTTTAACCGTAGCGATTGTTAATATTGAACTTGGCTATCAACCTTATTCAGAAAAAGTTTTTGAAGATGCTTGGTTGTTATTATGAATTATTTATTAAAAATAATGGTAATAGCGATCTTATGTCTAGGTATAGGATTGATTTGGTTAATTGATAAAAACAAATCCTTGAAACAGGAATACAATAATATTTATCAATCTCTTATTCAGCAGATTGCAGAGAATAAAGATTATCAATTAAGAATAAATCAGCTTAATCAACTTGATAATCGTCATTTACAGGAACTTGTTCATGCAAAAAAAGAAATTGATCAGTTGCGTGATATTAGCGAGCGCGCTCCTGAGCGGGTGTATATCAAAGCAGAATGTCACAAACTCTCAGCCACTTCCACCGCCGGCTTGGTTGATGCAAACACCGCCAGACCTACTGACACCGCTATCCGAAATTATTGGCTACTCAGAGAACGAATTGCGCAGTCAGAACAGATCATTTTAGGTTTACAAGATTATATTCGACAAGAGTGTATTAATTAAAAATTAACTTAATTAATTTATAATCAATAAAAATTATTTATAAAATAAAATAGATTAAATTTTTAAAGAAAAGGAGAGCTATATTAAGGAGGTGAAATGAAAGATAATGATATTAATATTGCCATTCGTGAACAACTATTAAAACAATTTAAATTAGCAAATATTAATGTTGATGTTATTGCTGGTTATCAACCAGATAAAAAACAAGATAATAATATTGTTATGTTTTTCCCTATAAAGGAGGTTGCCCAAGGTTGGCAAAAAAGAAATTATAATATTCAAGGTAATAATGCAAACCATAAAGAACAACAACTGATCGAATTAACGTTTCAGGTTCAAGGTTTTATTAAACAACATCCAAATTTAACAGCAGGTGATTTAATTCGAATGACTCGAATGATTATTAATTCGTTGTCTTTTGTCGAATCAATGAGAAAAGTGGGAATAGGGATACAACGTGCGAGCGAAATTAGGCGAGCGCCAATAATGAATGCTGGAAATAGCTATGAGCATAATCCTTCATTTGATTTTAATATCACTTTTTCCAGTACCTTATCTTTAGACACTGCTGCAACAAATTTACTTATTTCTAATCTATTTCGTATTTAAGGATAAATATGTCTATTAAACAAACGCGCTATATTGATATCGCGAGTGCGGTTATTGGTGCATCGGCCGCACCTATGCGCAAACTTACAGCTCGTATTTTCTCAACAAATCCTAAAATTCCAGCAGGGAAAGTACTTGAATTTGCTAGCGGGCAAGTGGATGAATTACTTGGTGCAGGATCACCAGAAGCGAAATTTGCTCGTCAATATTTCAGTTATGTTAGCCCCGCACCTATTAGTAAACCTAAAGAGCTACAAATTGCTTCTTTTGAACCGGTAGGTCGCGCTCCGGCATTATTTGGTACGCCAGCAGCAACGCTTGATAAATTAAAGTTAATTGAAGAGGGGGCATTTACTTTAACTATCGGTGATATCTCTAAAAATATGACTGATATTTCTTTAAAAGATGTTGAGTCCTACGCTGATGTTGCTTCTCTGATCCAGGCTAAATTAAATGCTGAAAGCGAATCTCAATTTGCAAATTGCTACGTCACTTTTAATGCTCTTGATGGTGCTTTCTTGCTAAGTGGTGGCGTACAAGAAAAAGCGAAAATCACGATGGATCACTCACCTTTAGCCGATGCTCTGGGGTTAAGTGACGCAGAAGCATCTGAAGGCAATGTGGCTCAAACGGCACTTCAAGCATTTATCGCTGCCGAAGCAATTTCTGATTCATTTGGTAGTGCAACATTCTTAACTGAGCTTTCAGTCGAGCAAAGTGTTGAGTTAGCAGAGTACATTGCGGGTGAAAATGTAAAATATCAGCTCTATTTGTCAGTTCCGGATAAACAAGCCGAAATTTATAGTAAAGCATTAATCGGCACCGCATCAACGGGATTAAATTTAAAAACAGATGATGGTTTTTTTGTTCAAGCTCTACCGATGGCAATTATGGCGGCAACAGATTTTGATCGCACAAATGCGACCACTAACTATATGTATCGTCAATTTGGTATCACTTTCCCATCTCAAGTTAAGACAGATCTTGCTGCGGATCGATTAGATAAATTACGTGTGAACTATTACGGTGAAACGGCTGTTACGGGCACTGATATTAGTTTCTATCAACGTGGTTTTTTATGTGGAAATGCTTCTAATCCATTAGATATGAGTGTTCATACTAATGAGCAATGGTTAAAAGCCTATATCGCACAGCAATGGTTAAGCTTATTGCTTTCCACTCGTGGTATTCCAGCTAATAAAGATGGTGAAGCAAAAGCGATGATGGTTATTGCTGGTGCTGTTACAAAAGCATTAAATAATGGCACTATTCTTACCGGTAAAACGCTGGCCGAAGTACAAAAAATCGCAATTACAGATGCATCAGGTGATGATTTAGCGTGGCACGACGTACAAAATAAAGGTTATTGGTACAACGCTGAAATCGTTGAAGAAACAGGTCCTTCTAATTTACCAGAATACACCATGAAATATGTATTAATTTACGGTAAAGGCGATTGGGTTCGTAAAGTTGAAGGCTCACACAATTTAGTTTAAGGAACAAACAATGAACGATATTTCAGCAACAGGTTTAAGTTTAATTATTCAGGCAAGTAACACATTTCCTGCTGGTATTCCTATTAGCACATTTGCAGATAATGGTGATCCGCTAGATCTACCAGCAGTAGATATCACACAAACCGCAGTGGATATTAATGGTAATTTAGTGAGTTGGTCGGCTCCTACACCTCAAACGGTGACGATTAATGTATTAGCAGGCAGTGAAGAAGACGAAAACTTGGCTATTTTGCTTGATGCAAATACAGCAAGACGAGGACGTCGTCCTACAAGCGATATTATTACGTTAGTGGCTTCTTATGGCGATGGCTCTATTACCACGGCTCGTAATGGTCGAATTACTAATGGTAGCCGTGGTAATTCAATTGCGAGTGAAGGGCGTCTCAAATCTAAGCAGTACACCTTTATTTTCCAAGATTTTGATCGTGTCAGAGCGCGTTAATTTTTAGCGTTATTCTTATTCATCTAATGGCGGCTTCGGCCGCCTTTTTTATGGAATTTAATCATGTTAATTAAACCAAAAGAAATCACTGTTATTGATAGTGATCGTGAAGAACATACTTTTATTATTAGCCGATTACCTGCAACGATTGGGCGAGAAATTCTCGCTAAATATCCTTTATCAAATGCACCTAAAATTGGCGATTATGAAGTTAGCAAAGAAGCCATGTTAAAAATGATGGCTTATGTGGCAGTTGAAAAAGAAGGACAAGAAATTTATCTAAAAACTAGCACATTAATTGATAATCATGTGCCTGATGGGGAAGCTTTGATTCGTCTTGAACTCGAAATGCTGAAGTATAACACCAGTTTTTTCGGCAAAGACGGGAGCCAAAATTTCCTACAATACCTTCTAGGCAAGTTCAGCGGTTCTCTCCCGTCGATTATAAAAACGCTGATGGCTTCTTTGCAGTCATCATCTCCGCGGGTTTCGCCTCCTTCACAGAACTCAAAACAACTATAGATCTAGAGGAAGCCTTTGATCTGTGGGAGATCGCGATTACCAATCGTTATAACGAGGCGCTTGCGGCGTCAAAGGAGAGATAATGTCTCTATTACAGGTATTTTCTCAGGTACTGATGTTGGAGGCTGAAGTATCTGATAGTGCATTAGCAAATATTAGAAAATCAGCAGATGAAATTCTGGTTGAAATGAAAAATATTGAGCAAGGGGTTTCAGGAGGTATTACTAGTTTCTATAACTTTGTTCAAGAAATTCACTTCAATCTTGGGGAATTACCCGAAGATTATGACATAATTATTTCATTTAATAGTGATGAAATTACAAGTGCTTCTGTAACTATTGAAAACTCAATTCAAAGCATTGTTAAAAGCGCACTAATGGGAGCGCAAGAGTTTGATAAATTCTTGCAAGAAATCTTAGTGGGCATGCTGGGCTTATCACTTAATGAGCCAATAAATATTGATCTTAATATCAGTGAAACTCAAGATAAAATTAATTCAGTAACTCAAAGTATTGATGACCTGAAAAGCGCTATGTCGGTGTTAGATTACCAAAGAGGATTGGTCAATAACAATGGCGCAGCGGAAGCTCATATTTTAGCAGGCCTCAATGCTGAATATGAAACAATGGAAGATCAACTCTCCTCACTGAATAATGAATTGGGATCTTTAACTGAAGCAGAAAAGAAGAATAAAGAAAGTAAAATTGCTATCGATGCACTCATTAAGCAATTAGGTGCCGATTACGATACTTTTATTACCACAATGCAAACACAAGGCATTGAGGCGGCAGTTAAAGAAGCAAAGGCTCAACGTCGATTAGGTGATAGTGTTGATGAAACAGGTAAAAGCTATCAGAAAACCGTAGAGAAAATGAAGGATTATATTCTTAATGCTATTGGCGTTAAGGATATTACGGGGACTTTGCAAAAGGTTTTTTCTGCTTCATTAGATCGCGCCAAAGAAATAGAGTCGCTAGATAAACTGAGTAAAAAAATAGGTATCGCAGCTATCGATATCGATGCATTTTCTGGTGCGATGGCTGAAATTGGAGGCACAAAAGAGGCTGCTCAAGCCGATTTAACGGCAATGGCCAATGCATTTAATGATACAGAAGATCCTATCGAACAACTTTTAAAGACCGCAGATAAAGTCAAAGGGATGAGCTTTGATGGCGCCCAAAAAGAGCTGGAAAAATTGGGTGTTGTGGATGAAAAAACCATTGAATTAATGATGAAGGGTCGCGAAGAATTAGAGCGCACAATGGGGGTGCAAAAACAATTTTCTGGTATTAATGATGAAAGTGTCGAAAGTTCTATTCAACTTAATGCAGTAATGAATAAGTTTGATCAATTAGCGGCACAATTAAAAAATAACTTTTTAGATATCATTATTCCCGTTCTTGCAAAAGGAATAACGTGGTTTGATAAATTAGTTAATTTTTGTATTGAGAATAAAGATTTTGTTATCGGTTTCTTTTCAGCTATTGGTAGTGCTATTGCTATTTTTTATTTACCTGCAATGGTGTCTGCGGCAGTTGCTACACTTGCAACTGCACTCCCTATATTAGCTATTGCTGCTGTTATTGGCATCTTAGCGACGGCATTTAAACTCGTCTATGACGATATTATGAATTTTATTAATGGTAATGATTCAATGATAGGAAGTATTTTGGATCAATACCCCGCGCTTAAAGACGCAATAATGGTTGTATGGGAAGCATGGCAAGTTTTTGTTCAATCATTAAAGATTGCTTCAAAGGCTATTGCTGAACATGTTATTGCTGCTTGGAATTATATATCTGACGCATTTAATCAATTTGTTATAGCGCTGAATGCCGGCATTAATAATATTATAGAGTGGGGACAATCCATTATTAATGTTTTTGTTTTTGTCTCTGATGCTGTGGTTAGTGTATTTAGTTGGATGTGGGAATATATAGAGAAAATATTAGGTTGGGTTAATGAAGGTATTGATTCCATAAAAGGAATTTGGCAATCAGCAAAAAGTTTTTTGGGAATGGAAGATGCTGAAAACGAAATAAAAGTTGTTCAAAAAGTAGAGCGACAATTATCTGACGAAGGTAATCTCAATTACACCATTCCACAGCCGAATCCAGCAATACCCTATTATAATCCAGTACAAGATGTAAATGCGTTAAATAATGGATTAACACTGTCATCAACAAATCGTTTAAACCCGATGACCAGTCAAATGATCAGTAACCAATCAAGCGTTAAAAATGAAAGTAATGTTCAAATTGGTGAAATCAGAATTGAAACACAAGCCACTGATGGCCCAGGTGTTGCGAAAGTGATTAATGAAACACTGATAAATGAAGCGGCTAAAGAAATCTCAGAGCACCACTCTAGCGGAGGTAAGGTTTAATTATGATAACTGAAGTTAGAATTTTTGATTTAGAGTCATTCGCAACACTATTTGATAGCGTTAATCCGATGAAAGTTTCGATTACTGATAGTCATCAGGTCATTAAATTTGCGGTTGAAAATGGTGAAAATCGTAGTGATCACATCATTATTGATCCTATCAGTATAAGTGTCGAGTTGCTATTAACGGGTGATATTGTAAATCGTTATTCTATTATAAAGCAGCTTTATGACGAGCATACATTAGTGGGAATTCAAACCAGAGTCAGAACCTATCAACCGATGTTGTTAGAAAGTTTGACTCATGATGAAGATCCTCAAAAAGTGAATGCCATTGAATTAAAGCTTAAGTTTATAGAATGGAAAACAATAGAGCCTGAATATAATAAAAAATCCTCTAAATCAACAAAAAAACCAAAGCAAACCTCTACGGTCAATCGTGGAAATGTCAAAAGCAAAAAATCAACACAAACCGGAAAAAAAGAAAGTTAGGAGGTAGATAAAATGCAAGTTATTCCATTACAAGCTATTCCTAATCAGCGATTTTCTGTCGAAATAGCCGGTGTTGATTGGGTTTTTACGTTGAAAGTCGCTAATCAAACAATGTTTTGTGATATTGAGCGAGATGGTGAAATACTTATTACAGGTATTCGCTTAGTTGCTAATACACCTATTATTCCTTATCGCTATTTAAACCAAGGGATTAATTTAGTTTTTCTAACAGAAAATGATGCTTTGCCGTGGTATGAGGAATTTACAAAAACACAATCATTAGTGTATTGGAGTAATGAAGATGGATCTTCGGCGAATAAGGGTAGGTATTGAGGTCGGCGAAAGGCTTCAATGGTATGAAGGATTGCGCATATCAGCAGGAGGAAAGAAATATGCAAATCCATTACAAAACGAATGTAAAATCGCTATTACAGGGCTTAATGCCGAGACAAGAGATTATTTACTGACGGAAACCAGCCCTTATAATAAAAACAAACAAGTTCGGCGGCTTTATTTAGAAGTTGGTCGAATTAACACTGGGTTATTTTCGCTTTTTATTGGTGATATCACCAGTGCAGAAATAGACTCTCCTCCAAATGTCACCGTAACATTATCCGCAAAAACCAGTAATCATTGTTCTGGAAAAATTATTTCTTCTAGTGGTGGCGCAATTCAAAAATTGAGTGAAATAGCGTTAGCCATTGCTAATGACTGTGGTGTGAAATTAGATTTCCAGGCGACCGATAAGAATATTGCTAATTGGTATTATTGTGGCTCTGCATTACATCAAATAGAGCGTTTACAAGAGTCAGGAAATGTTAAAGCTTTTATTGATGATGATACGTTATTTGTAAAAGATGACGATAAAGCATTAAAAAGCCGATTTCGTATTTTGAATATGAATTCAGGCATGATTGGCATTCCTAAAGCCACAGAGAGTGGATTGACGGTGAGTTATCTTATCGATAGTACCTCTGAATTAGGCGGAATGCTTCGCCTTGATAGCAAACTAAATACCTCACTAAATGGTGATTACATTATCGAGCAGCTTGAATTTAAAGTTGCCTCTCACGATGCTGATTTCGCCTATACCGCAACGTGCAAACGAGCTTAATTATGAGTAAACCCAATAATGATATTGCCAATGTTGGTTCATTGGCTGGGGCTTTTTCGTCTGCATTTCGCCATTTGATGATGAATACAGATGATATGTTGCCCGCAACCGTCATTAATTATGATGAAAAAACTAACCGAGCCATGATAAAGCCCTTGGTCATGATGTTGACTACGGATGATGAAAAAATCTCTCGCGCACCGGTTGCTAATATTCCCGTATTTCGCTTTGGTGGCGGTGGTTTTTTTATTAGAGCGCCCATTAAACCAGGTGATTTTGGCTGGTTAAAAGCCAGTGATCGCGATATTAGCCTTATTTTTCAGCGTGGTGGTTTAGAAGATCAACCCAATACAACGCGACTACATTCATTTAGCGATGCGATGTTTTTTCCTGACACGATCAAAGGATGGGCAATTGATGGAAAAAATATTGATGCCTTGGTTATTCAATCAATGGATGGTTCTGTCTGTTTCTCTCTTCATAACGATAAAGTTGTCTTAGAAACCCCAAAATATGAAATCAACGCCCCTGAAACGATATTTACTGGCAATGTTACTGTTAATGGTAATTACGCTGTAAATGGTAATAGCGATTCAAAAGGTGGGTTGATGCGCCATAACGGAAAAGATATCGGCTCCACACATACCCATAGTGGGGTGCAAGCAGGGAAAGACAATACAGGAAGCCCAATATGAGGACATTTTCAATAAACCAGCAGAATGATTTTGCGATAGGTGCTGATGGTAACCTTCAAATTTGTGACAACGATGATGCAGTAAGAAATCTTTGTCAGCATTTTATTAAGGCTGTCCGTGGTGAAATGCTACATAAAAAAGATAAAGGTATCCCTTATTGGTCAGCAACATTTAGCCGACAAGTTGATCTTCCTTTATTTGAAATGGCGTTTCGACAACGTATTGCTGAAATAGAGGAAGTTGTCTCTATCACTTATTTCCATGCTTTTCTAGAAGAGGGAACATTGAAATATCAGGCAGATATACGCACGATATATGGAGGATTTACATTGAATGGCTGACTATCGTTATATTAATAATAAAGGGGTGATTGTGCCAGATACATCGACGTTACGAAATAATGTCGAAGATGAATTTCGTACTGTATTTGGCCAATCTATTAATTTATCGCCAGAAACCCCACAAGGGGTATTGGCAACCATGGAAATTGAAAATAGAGATGCGATTGTTCGTAATAATGCTGAACTGGCAAATCAAATAAATCCAGATATTGCTGGTGGTGTTTTTCTCGATGCAATATGGGCGTTAATGGGCGGAGAGCGTATTAATGCCACACATTCCTATTTAAGTGATGTCGAGTTTACTGGCATTCCCGGTACTATTATTCCTAAAGGTTCTCAGGCTCTCACAACAATGGGCGCTGTTTTTGAAACGTTATCGCCATTAATTATCGCTAATAATGGGAAAATTAAAGGCGATATGCGAGCCAAAGAATATGGGGCTATTACTTGTGGTATTGGGCAATTAAATAAAGTGGCCAGTTCTGTATTGGGATGGGAAAAAGTGAATAACTTAACCCATGCAGTTGTTGGTCGTCATGCTGAGTCAGATATAAAAGCAAGGCGTCGGCGTAAACAAACACTCGCTAAAAATACAGTCAGCGTCGCTGAAGCAATTACTTCTTCGCTATATGAATTAGAGGGAGTTAATTCCCTTTCTTTTCGTGAAAATTTTAATGATAAGGCATTAATTGTCGATGGCATTTCATTATTACCGCATAGCATTTATGTGTGTATAGAAGGTGGAGATAGCCATGAAATTGCTAAATCATTATTAAGAACAAAAACAATAGGTGCTGCATTTAATGGTGATATTGAAATAAAGGTAATAGAGCCAGCAAGTGGTCAAGAATATCCTATTAAGTTTTCACGACCGAAAGAAGTATCGGTGTTTTGCCGTGTTTCTGTCAAAAAATCCAATATTGATGCGCAAACCATTATTCCTAATGCGTTAGAGAAATGGGTACAGGGTGAAATAGATGGAGACAATGGGCTGGTGGTCGGGCGAGAAGTTTCTCCTTTTGAAATTTCAGCCGCGGTTAATGCGGTGGAGCCTCATTTATTTGTCACTAAAGTGGAGCTTTCAACAGATGGAAAGAATTGGAATGTTGCATTAATTCCTATTGGTCTTAATCAAATTGCCCGATTACCAAAAGGGGCAGTACAAGTGGTGATCGTATGAATATTCAAGAATTTGATTTTCATTCTGATCTACTTAAAGCGATCCTCTGGCAATATGAAAATGCAGATAAGCTAAAAGCATTAGCACATTTAAAAGCGGCTTACTTTAATCAATCTACGGTATTATTTTGGCAAAACTGGTACCGAGATGTATTTAATATTGATACAGCTAACGATTTTGGTTTATCAGTATGGTCACGCATTTTAGATGTGCCTTTAGGAATAGATATTCCTCCTAGTGATAAAAATAAAATAGGTTTTGGTTTTGGTAAAAAGAAAGCCAATTTTAAGGCAAACTTTCGACGAAATGCTGATTACACTCTATCGCTGACTTTAGATCAAAAAAGAATGCTGGTGAGAATGCGTTATTTTAATCTCACCCAAAGCCCTACCGTGACCAATATTAATGAGTTCCTTAAACGTTTTTTCTGGCGTGAAGATAGCAAAGTTTTTGTGCTCGATCCTTTTGATATGACGTATATGTATTACGTTTTTAATTTTAATCCAGATGAACGTTTACGCCTTTTATTAGAAAACTTCGACTTAATGCCGCGTCCTTCTGGCGTGGGTGTCAAATATCGTATCGTAACCAAGAAAGCCTTTGGTTATGGTCAATATCGTAAAAACTTTCTGAAGAGTAATTTCGGAGAATAATTCCTATGACTAAAATATTTAAAACCCCCTTTGCAACACAAGGGGATAAAACAGTTGTGCCTGTTGAAATTCAATCTGATGGTTCAGTGTCTTATACACAAGGTTATGGTTACGATTATGAGCGTGACCAAGTCACTGATCCGGCAGCAAAAGATATTGAACGTGAAAAAATGAATAGTTTATTTCACGATATCACTGAGTCTATTGGTGAAATGCAATTGCAGGGTTTTGCTAAGTGGTCGGAAGCAGGTAAACCTTATCCTATTCGTAGTGTGGTTTATCATAAAAATAAAGCTTGGCAGTCTAAAATTGAAAATAATAATGTAGAGCCAGTTGCAGGTAATGCATGGATTGAATTAAAAGCAGATATTAATGCGAATGATGTTGGTGCTTATTCTAAAGATGATGCCGATAAACGCTTCCAACCTGTAGGTAAATATCAAGTTGAAGGCCATGGCTATTCAAAAGCTGAATCTGATACGAAATATCAACCTAAAGGGAATTATGCCCCCGCGGGAAATTATGCCAATAAAGGCGAAAGCTATACCAAAGCCGAATCTGATGGTAAATATCAGCCAAAAGGAAGTTATCAACCTTCGGGAAATTATGCCAATAAAGGCGAAAGCTATACTAAAGCCGAATCTGATAGTAAATATCAGGGGAAAGGGAATTACCAAGCCGCGGGTTATAGTTACTCAAAATCTGAAGCGGATAATAGATATCAAGCGAAAGGTAATTATGTTGCTGCCACACGTAAAGTTAATGATAAGCCATTGAGTGGTGATGTAACGGTAACATCGCAAGATATTTTTTCTAATCAGGCGATTTCAATTGGCGCTAATCAAAATTTAAATAACTATAAAACCGCCGGTATTTATTTCCAGTCTGCAAATGCGAATGCAGCGACAAATTTAAATTACCCAGAAGCCATGGCGGGTACATTAATTGTTTTAAAAAATGCGGGTATTACTCAACTTTATTATGTTTATAACTCGAGCCGTATTTATTCTCGTAGCCATTATGGTAACGAAGGTTTTACACCATGGGCAAAAGAGTTTAATAGTCAAAATAAACCAACTGCAGGTGATGTAGGCGCATATTCCAAAGGCGAATCAGATGGTAAATATCAACCGAAAGGGAATTATCTAGCTTCGGGGTATAGTTATTCAAAAGGTGAGTCTGATGGTAAGTATCAGCCAAAAGGAAATTATTTAGCTTCTGGATATAGTTATTCAAAAGGTGAGTCTGATAATAAATATCAACCAAAAGGGAACTATGGTTCTAAAAATACAGCAAGCAAAGCAGATAATGGTTGGTGGAAATGTAATGATACAGGTGTTATTTATCAGTGGGGGTATTCAGGAAATATTCCTAGGGATGGAAGTAAAACTATAACTTTTCCATTATCATTTCCAAATAAATGTACGTCTGTAATTTCAGTTTCAAGTAAATTAAATCAAGATCCATATAATAATGGAGTATCAGTTATAGATTTAACTAAATCTAATTTTAAAATGATACATCAATCTTATGAAAATAGTTATTATTGGTTCGCTATTGGATACTAAAAAGAGGAATGTATATGTACTATTCTGCATCAAGCAATGGTTTTTTCCATAAAGATATTCATGATGAAATGCCAGATGATATTAAATTAATTTCTACTAAATATTATTCTGAACTCCTTTTTTATCAAGGAAAAGATAAAGAGATTCAGGCAGATAAAGATGGCTATCCAATACTCGTTAATTTAATAAAAAACGAAGATTTTATTTTAATAGCTAATGATAAGAAAAAAAGAAATATAGAATGGGTAATTAATGAATTAAAACCATTGGATTATTCTATTGAGCTAGGAATTATATCATTAGATGAAAGAGAAAGAAGAAAATTATTAATGAAATATTTGATAGACTTATCAAAGCTAGATACTAATGATGGTGTTGATATTCAATGGCCCCAAAAACCAGATTAATTATATTTTTCATAATATTAAATTACAATGATTAATCTTCATTCTTATGAACGTTTTAATAAAAAGCCACCTGTAAAATAGGTGGCTTATCAGCAATAAGATAAAATTACTCTTTTAATAGAATATAACTACGGTTATTAAGTTTAAATTAAAAAATTAACTAAAAATAGAGAAGATAAGTGCCATAGGAAAGCTAAGTGGCCAAGTTAAGGCGATTAATAATGCACTTAAAAGGCGCATGGCTAGGCTAGGATCTTTGGTTAAAAAGAAAGTAATAATAAACGATATTACAGCCCCAATAAGGTAGCTTATTCCAATAATAGAGATAGCAGACATAACAGATCATTCAGTAAATAGACTGCAACAATTGTACTCCAAAATTGTTAAAGAAACAGAGGAATAGGGCAAACTTTTCAATAAATGTCATTACTAATGTGCAAATTTTAAACATTCATCTCATTTTTGATCTCTGATTTCTTTAGGTTGTAATCACACAAAATAATAACAAGGTTAAAGCCTAAAAATCAAAATTTAGAAGCTAGTGCATTGATTTAATTTGTTATTTATAACAACCTTTATTGTTTTAAGAAAAGATTTATAGAAAAAATAGAACAAAATGGTATCGATCTTTTTTAGTAGTTTCATTATAAAAATTAAAATTTTTAAATGCTGATTTTTAAGGCAGGATAGTGATGAAGAGGTAAATGTAATGTTTGTAAAATGTACAGGTTAATTATATTACATCATGATATCGACAGAATGTAACAAATGGGATGAATGCCATTTTATACATACTTGTAGATAAATTGGCTTATGGATGGCGCGACTTAATGGATTTAAGCGTTAGCTAGGAAGCATTTAAAATCCCCTTTTAAGATTAAAAAGGGGATTTATTTTTTATGTCTTTTTCGGATAGGGGTTAATAGCTGTCACTCTATTAAAATGGTAACTTATCAAAGTAGTAACCCGTCAATGACGTTTATTTTGGTGAAAATAAACGCTGTTCTGATTAATAAACAACTAGCGTGGTAGTTTTTATGATCCCTTATCAATCAACTTTGACGTTTTGGTTTGAAGAATGCACACCAGAGCAATGGTTTAAAAAAGATATTCAGTTTGATAAAGAAATTAGCCGCAGATTTGGTGAATTATGTTTAAGCGCGAGTCGTGGCGAACTGGCATCATGGAGAGAAACGATAGAAGGGCGCTTAGCTGAGATTATTATTCTTGATCAGTTCTCACGCAATATTTGGCGTGATACGCCAAAAGCCTTCGCCCAAGATAATATGGCATTAATCTTAGCGCAAGAAGCTATCCGGTTACCGGGATACCTGACATTAACACCCGTTAAACGTAAGTTTATGATCATGCCATTTATGCATTCAGAATCGCCTAAAATTCATCAAGATGCGGTTATCTTGTTTTCTCAGCTTAATGATGAAAATACTTATCAATATGAACTAAGACATAAAGAAATTATTGATAAATATGGTCGTTATCCTCATCGTAATGCGATCTTAGGCAGAACATCTACACCAGAAGAATTAGATTTTTTACAGCAACCAGGATCTTCATTCTAAAAAAAATGCATACCTTTTCGGGTATGCATTTTTGTTTCTTTTCTATGGTTGATTAATCAACTATAACATCAAGATTACATTGTAATATGCCATAAATTATAGAAGGCGATACGACCTGATAATTCAGCAATAATCACAGCGGCTGCACAAGTTGCCAGCGTCATTTTTGATGCTTGCGCTTTTACTGCAGTAAATCCTACGATAACCACACCTAATGCTAATACCGCTAATTGGAATCCCCAAAATAGAGATTGCTCAGCGCTGAGTTCTGGACCTGTAAAGCCAAGGAAGCTCACATAACCAGAGCGAGTAGCAAAAGTGATAATGGCACCGATAATAAAGGATAATGCACCTAAACGTCTTGCACCTGTTGCCATTGCTAATACACCGCCGCCAACTAATAGCGTCATCCAAAATTGCAATGTGGTGTAGTTTGTATTCCAGTTAGCAATTGTAGGAATATGATAAATTTGTGGAATTGACCAAACGAATGCTAGACCAAAAATAACAGTAAATAGGTTACAAATTTCACGTAAGCCCTTCCATTTTTTCATCACAGTGAGTGCAACAGTTGCAAAAGCAAAACCTGTAAACACACCACTTAAAAACGCTTCGTTACTCATTGGAGAACGACCAACGCCGAAGAGCATATTGAAAAAACGCAGTGGCTGTCCAACGTGTAATCCACCAATACTTAAGCCAATTAATGTTAAGATCAGGGCTAAAATATTAGCATTACGCAGTTGGTTTTCATCAATTTGACCTAATTTTTTACTGATATAAGCAATAAGAAACAGACCCGCTGCTGACGAACCTAAAACAGTAAAAAAGACTAGAGGAAGTTCATGCATGGTTTATACCTCCGCCGCATTTTGAACTGAGCCGGTTTTATCACCAGAAGGTTTCGCTTCTTTGTGTGCTTTGATAACGATATTTGGATTGGTCAAGCTAGGATCAGGCATTGGTGCGATACCACATTCAGTACCATGTTTTGCTCTGATCACTTCAATATCATCAAAATCAAGCGCACGTTGAGGACAAGACTCAACACAAACCGGTTTCATGCCTTGTGCTACACGTTCGTAGCAACCATCACACTTAGACATGAGTTTTTTCTTCTCATCGAATTGTGGTGCGCCATAAGGACAACGCAATTCGCAATAACGGCAACCAACACAAATATCTTGGTTAACAACCACTAAACCATCTTCTTCACGTTTATGCATAGCGCCAGTTGGGCAACCAGCAACGCAAGTAGGGTTTGAACAATGGTTACAAGAAATGGATAAATAATAACTATAGATATTTTGTGTCCAGATCCCGTCTTGTTTTGCCCAGCTACCACCACCGTATTCATAAACACGGCGGAATTTAGGGCCTAAATCTAAATCTTTTTCATCCTTGCAACTGACTTGACAGGTTTTACAGCCAGTGCATTTAGTGGAGTCAAAATAAAAACCATATTGCTTCATGAGTTAACTCCTTATGCACGTTTCACTTCAACAAGGTTTGTATGTTGTGGATTTCCTTTAGCAAACGGCGATGGGTGCCAGCTTGTTAATGTATTAATGCATCCACCTGTATCTACACCTGTTGTATCAAGTGAACGCCATGCACCTTGCGGTACTGCAATCACACCAGGTAATACACGATCGGTTACTTTGACGAGAATATTTAAACGACCACGAGCATTATAAATCTCAGCAATATCGCCAGATTTTAATCCACGTTCAGCCGCATCAATTGGGTTTAACCAGAATTGATGAGGAATAGCTTCACGTAACATAGCAACGTTATAGTAACTTGAGTGAACGTGACCTTTATCGTGGAAACCCGTCATTTGCAGAGGGAATTTCTCTTTAAGCTTAACGTTTTCAACACCTTCTTCATTTTTACAATATTCTGGAATTGCAGGAATACGATCGCCTTCGGGTAGAACCCAGCCATCGGTGTCTTGCATCAGTTTTTCAGAATAAATTTCAATCTTACCTGACGCTGTTTTTAATGGATTAGCGATAGGATCTTGACGGAATGCTTCAAGTGCAACGTATTGATTACGGTTAGGTAATTTACGATCGATAATGCCTACATCATTAGTTTCTGCAAATGTAGGTAGTGCTGGGTTTTTCTCACGCATTTGGTTATAGCAATATTCAATCCACTCTTCGTAAGTACGTCCTTCAGTGAATTGCTCTTTGGTACCCATTTTTTCTGCAATATCGGTTAAGACATCATAGCAAGGGCGGTTTTCCCAAAGTGGTTTAATCGCATTTTGTAAACGTACGACATAATGGTAAGCACCACTTGCGTAAGAGTTATTGATAAGATCGTTTGTCTCAACGGTTGTCACATCTGGCAGTAAGATATCAGCGTATTTTGCAGATGGTGTCATGTGGTTATCCCACACTAAAATAAACTCACATTTTGATTCATCTTGCAGTAAATCATGTGTTTTATTCAAGTCAGCGTGTTGGTTACCAATCACGTTACTGGAATAACACCACATAAATTTAATGCCCGTATCGAGTTTATCTTTATTTCTGACACCCGCATTTTTGCTGGTCAATTGATCACCGCGAGCAATTGCCTCAGACCACATAAATGTTGGGATCAAGGTCTTAACTGGGTTAGGCAGAGCAAAACTTGCAACGGGATAAGCAACGTTACCACCCCAACAACCTGTATTTGTACCAGGGCGACCAATATGACCTGACATTAATGGTAGCATCATAATCGCACGACAGGCTTGCTCACCATTTGAAGTACGCTGAATACCCCAACCTTGAGAGATCCATGCAGCTCTTGCACCACCAATTTCACGCGCTAATTGGATAATACGTGCAACAGAAATACCGGTTAATTTGCTTGCCCACTCAGGTGTTTTTGCAATGCCATCAGGGCCATTACCTAAAATGTAATCTTTATAAGAGCCATTTTCAGGCGCTGATGCAGGTAATGTTTGTTTATCCCAACCGACGCAATATTCACGTAAGAAATCTTCATCGGTGATGCCTTCTTGGATCATCACATAGCCTAATGCAGCGACTAATGCAGCATCAGTACCCGGATAAATAGGGATCCATTCGGCACCTAATGTTGTCACACTGTCGGTACGACGAGGGTCAATAATGATAACTTTACTTTTGCTCTTATCTAACGCATTTAACGTTTCATAAAACTGACCACCACCAGACATACGTGTTTCAGCAAGGTTATGACCAAACATCACAACTAAATCTGAATTCTCAATTTCTGTTAACAGTGATTCCAGCATATCGCCATAAACATAAGGCACAATACCGGTTAATTGAGAGTATGAATAAGTACCATAGTCACTTAAAAAACCACCAACAGTACTTAATAAGCGTTTACATGCTGTTCTACCGTGTAAGTTTGCACCTGTGGAACCTGTACCATATTGGTAATAAATAGACTCATTACCGTATTTTTCGATGGTATATTTTAATTTTTCCGCGATGATTGAAGTGGCTTCATCCCAAGAAATACGCTCAAATTTACCTTCACCACGCTTACCTACACGCTTCATTGGGTATTTTAAACGATCAGGGTTATACGTTTTCCAACGTACAGAACGACCACGCAGACATGGACGAATCTGGTGAAGACCAAATGTTGAATCGTCATACATAGTTTCATTAGAAATACGGCGAATCACACCATCTTTCACATGAACTTTTAATGGACAACGGCTACCACAGTTCACTAAACATGCACTGTATTTGATAGTTTCAGAAGTCTCATCAGGACGAATACCCTGGGGAGTTTGAGCATTAGCAGCGAATGGTAATGAAACCGTTCCTGCAATAGCGGCAGCACCAGAAATAACTGCTGCAGACTGAATGAATCCACGCCGACTCATTTCAGTAATAGAAGTATTATTTTTAATTTTTGACATTGACATTACCCTAACATTTTTCACAACAAGTAAAGTTGTATATATATGTTAAGTTATAACCCTTCTACCTATAATGATTTATATCAATATAAAAAATGTTAATAACGTTATCTAAAAAAATAATTATTAAACAAATGGTTACATTTTTTGATAAATACCACTTTAGTGGTAACGGAAACATCAAATAAATAGGATTTAACAATCGATCGATATATAAAAAATAACATATCGATTTTTAATACACGATAATAAAACAAGATTGTTAACATGATAACAAAATAAGAGATTAAAAATATTTGTTAATAAGAAAAGTAAAAAAGAAGAATAATTCTTCTTTTTTACTAAATACCAAAATGATTTATTGCGGATTATTTTCTACAGGAAATCTGAGTGTTCTTACATCATTTCCGGTTGGGGATTGGTGAACTCTTAAGCCAAATTGAGGCAAAATAGCAAAGATGTGATCAAATATATCTGATTGAATCGCTTCGTATTGAACCCAAACAGTCGTGTTCGTAAAGGCGTAAATTTCAATAGGAAGCCCCTCCGAAGTTGGTGCTAATTGTCTTACCATAATAGTCATTTGCTTATGAACATTAGGATGATTTTTTAAATAAGCTTCAACATACGCACGGAAGGTTCCAATATTGGTCATGCCACGTTGGTTTAATGGTGTTTGACATTCATTACCCAAGGTTGCATTGAATTGATTAATTTCACTTTCCTTATTTTGTATATAAGGAGCCAACAAGTGAGCTTTTTCTAGATCATCAAGTTGTTTTTTATCTAAAAAATGGATGCTGTTAATATCAAGAGCAAGACTTCGTTTAATACGACGTCCTCCTGATTTTGTCATTGCTTGCCAGTTTTTAAAGGAATCTGAAATGAGAGAATAAGTTGGAATAGTCGTAACCGTATTATCCCAATTACGCACTTTAACGGTTGTTAAACTAATATCAATAACAGCGCCATCAGCACCATATTTAGGCATTTCTAACCAGTCACCAAGGCTTATCATGTTGTTTGCAGATAATTGAATACCAGCGACTAATCCCATAATAGGATCTTTAAACACCAACATTAATACAGCCGTCATGGCGCCTAAACCACTGAGTAAAATAAGAGGTGATTTGCCAATAAGTAGGGAAATAATCATTATCCCAATCAGCACAGAGGCGGCAAGTTTTAAGCTTTGAAAAATACCTTTTAATGGTAATCGGCCAAATGAGGATGAATTTCTCATGATCTGCATACAAAGATCCATAATAGAGAAAAGCATCAACAAGCCAAAAATTAAGCACCACGCTTGAGCGCTGGTGGTGAGAATTTCTTGTGTTTTACCTGCTCCCATCCACACCAGCGCTTGGATATTAACAACAACGCCTTGGATTAAAAAAGCAAAACGACTAAATAATTTATTTATTTCTAGAGAAAATTGCCATTTTTGATCGTACTGACTTATTGCTTTGGAAATTTTGGGTAAGACCAATTTGTGCAAAATAAAATGGAGAATGATTGCGACAAGAAAAATAATGGCTAAAACGAGTAGGAGAGAGGCGACTTGTGCATACTCCTCATTGAATTGACGTATCCATGTAAGCAGTTGCTGCTGCATAAAATATCCTCATAGTTAATGTGGGGTGTATATTAAGAGTATAGAAAAGAGATCTTAGTTCAAGAAGGTGAATTTTTTGTTACGAAAAATGCGAGGGTAAGCGAGATGATAAATAAGCGTTGCGGAGTGAATAAAAGCCAGAAATAGTCTTTTGTGCGATGAGGGGCTATTTCTGGCTTTATGCTGTATTTTATTTTAAATCAAATAATTACAGTAAACGAGTTGATGATAATTTGACAACAACTTGGTGCAGGTTAGTAATAAAAGAAGTCATTGATTTCATATTAAGTATCCTATTAATAAAATGTGATTCGCGTCACAAATATTTTCTGAGATTGATTTTAATCACATTTCCATAACAGTCAATAGCTTTATACAAAAATATTTTAAAATTTAAATTATTTTTTATTACAAGGGTGATTTTTATCGATCCTGTAGAGTGTATTCTATTGAAAACTTTCCTTATCTTATTGTTTATAATCTATTTTTTATTTTTGTCTGACAACAATGCTTAGTTAACTTTTTTCTATTGTGATTTTCACTTAAATTTTTTTCTTTAAGCTAAAAATGGAGTCGGAAAAAGAAAGGAAATCACTCAATGAATATCGAAACAAAAGAAGAACGTTTACAAAAAATTTTACAAGGTGATAAAAGTGTAATAGCACTGACACCGCCTGTTTATGGTGCTAATACTCAATCCGTTATTGGTGATGATGTGGATATTAAATTCAATCAGATAAAATTATCTCCTGATGATTCTGATAACGAAGTAAAACTGAATCGAGTTATCAAATATGAGGTGGTTATAACGGGGATTAATCTACGTTTAGCCGAATGGCGTACAAGTCCAAAAGGCATTTTAATTTTGCCAAATAACAAAGATGCGTACACCACTATAGTGGATAACAGCAAAACAGAAATCTCTTTAACGGGTAATCGAAGTGGTGTGGCATCATTACAATTGATCTTAAAAGATGAAGATGATGATAATGTTGTTTATTACGCAACACCGATACAAATTCGAGTTACCCCACCTAAAATCAATCCTAACACTGACTGTTCATCGAATAATTGTGAAAAATTTGATGATTTGCTGACAATACGTTCAGAATCTATGCAATGGCCAAGTCTGTGGGAAAGTGTTCCTAAAAGTTTTGTGGTACATCTTCAAGATAAAGATGGTGAAGATGTTCAAAATAAAGAGGTCAAATTAATTTACGATGAGGAAAATAGTACCTTAGCGGTTGCGCCAGAAATTTATAATTCAGATGGTGAGAAAATTAGTATTGGCAAAACTAACAAATACGGTATTGTCAGTTTTAAAGTCAAATTTAAAAAGAGTGAACCTCAACAAGTCGCTATATTTTATGCCGAAACTGAAAATATCGAAAATCCAGATAAACCAATAAAATCAAGACATTATTATGTTGAAATGACAACGGAGAAATTATCCTCTCCTAAAGTACCAGCAACTTTAAATGGTATTCTCAGCTATCATAGTGATAATTATTGCGTTAACGCGAATCTCATTTTAGGTCGTGATATTAGTGAAAGCACACAAGTTGGATTTTATTTTAATGATCAACTTAAGATGTTGCCATGTACTGATAAGTCTGCAATTTCTGTGAGATTAGAAAATCAGTTATTAACAAATGGCATTCATTACATTTCTTTCTTCACTGTTGATATCTTCGATAATATCTGTTTTTCTCGACGTGAGCGTATTATTATTGATAACACTTTAACGGGGGAATGTAATAAGCAAATTACAAATATCGCGCCCAAGCCTTGTATTAGTGTCACTATTCCTCAGATTTGCGATCGCTACTTTAATTCTGTCAATATTAGGCTTGTTCCCTCTTTATGTTTACAAATTAAAAATCGCGTAGCGAAAATGAATATCCAAAAAATAGCTATCATCTTTAATGGTTATTCGAAGGTAGCTGGCAATGAAAGAAAGGTGATATATCGCTCAACATTAGAAGTCTACGCTGATGATCCTCGTTTAGGTAATTTCTTACATGATACAACATCTAATAACGATCCTATTAATATAGTTGAAATCCTGGAGCCGGTATTAAAGAGTATTTTGGCTGATGCATTGCCTAATATTGAAGTAGGGCAACTCGGTATTCAGGTGATGGTATTTGAAAAAACAGGAAATTGTTACTTTTGTGGAGAAAATATGTATACGGTATCGATGCGCTTACCTTGTGCTTAATACAAATCTATTTTGCTTCATACTTAAGAGCCACCTTGTGTGGCTCTTTGTCTATATTTCATCAATAAAATTATTATCACTAAATAATCAATTAGTGAGTCATTCGTTTTATCGCACTTATTATCGATAAAATGGTGATAGAGCTTAAAATAAGTTGTATACCAATTAATGCCATGACGAGAGCGACTGACGTTTCAGGTCCAAAAGCAATTAAGAAATAGGCAATCACTAAATCCAAAAATCCCACTAATATATTGAACCAGCCATAAAAATTATCCTTAATCTGTTTAAAGCCTATATTTAGGCGCAGTATACCCGCAAAAATAAATAGAAAGCCGATAAAAAAGGCAAGACTAAGCATACCTTTTAGTGGATCAGTGACAAAAATATAGCCAAGCAGAAGATAAATAAAACCCGCTAATAACGTAATCAACATTGACCAACTAGAAGAAACTTGAGCATTAAAACCACCAATAATGCTGGATATCGCGCAGGCAAAAAATACAACACCGAGTAATACACTAATAACAATGCCAGAAGAAAAAGGGTTAATAATACAGATAAAACCTGCAATAAAGCCCAGTATGGCAATAATAGTCATTAAAGTGCATTGTTTTTTAACCAGTTTCTCCGTTAGCTGAGATAAATTATTTTTATTAATATCTAACATAGCCACCTCTTATCCTTATATTTGGTACATAAGTTAAATTATAGCAATGTTTGCTTATATAACATGACCTCGTTACATAAAATTATAATTAAAAAAATGTCGGAATGAGGGGCATCTTTTAAATAGAAAATTGAAGGTGTAAGGTAGTGGATTGAGATAGATTGTTAATAAAATTTATAACGGAGGTAAAATGTCTGATATCGTGTATTTAGACAGTCACTTTGTACCTAAAGAGCAGGCTAAAATATCTGTTTTTGACCGTGGTTTTTTATTTGCAGATGCTGTTTATGAAGTTACTGCTGTTATTGATGGTCAGCTTATTGACTTTAATGGGCATTTTCAACGCTTACAGCGTTCATGCAAAGAATTAGGTCTATCGCTTCCCATTACCAAAGAGTTGTTAAGTGATGTTCATCATCAACTTATCAAAAAGAATAATCTTCATGAAGGGCTTATTTATTTACAAATAACACGAGGTACTGATTCCTCTCGTTTTTTTGATTTTCCATCTTCATCTGTTCCTTCCACAATCGTAGCTTTTGTACAACATTCAACAGTTGTGGATCATCCTAATGCAAAAAAAGGGATTTCAGTCATTAGTGTTGAAGATATTCGCTGGCAACGTTGCGATATTAAAACAGTGGCATTATTAGCGGCGTGTTTAGCAAAACACCATGCACATCAACAAGGTGCCGATGATGCTATTTTAATTAAAGATGGTTATATAACAGAAGGCAGTTCAAGTAACTTCTTTATTGTTAATCATGATAATGAAATTATTACTCGACCGCTAAGTCAGGATATTTTACCCGGTATTACACGCCAAGCGATTATTCAATTAGCACAAGAAGAAGGGCTTAAAATAACAGAACGCCTATTTACTCTTGATGAAGCCAAAAAAGCAAAAGAAGCTTTTATTAGCTCAGCGACGACATTAATTTGGCCAGTTATTTCAATCGATAATGAAGATATCAATCAGGGAATAGTTGGGCATTTATCTCAACGGTTACGAGAGATCTACCTTGATAAAGCACTTAAAAAATAACTGACTAGACTGACATTCTTTATCAAATTTATCGCACTGCTTTCAGATTATTATTGTAATATAGCAGTGCGGTAAATTTATCATAATTCGCTCTACTATTATGTTAATTATGATGTTCAATAATCATGACGGCAGTTGTGTCTGGCTCTAAAGCTCGTAATACATGAGTGACATCACCGGGATAGCAAATATAATCACCGGGTTGTAATTCTTGTTGATTATCTAAAGTACCTACCATTGCGCTTCCGCTGATAATAATAATATGTTCAGTCACATTTTTACTGTGAGGATCAGAGACTCTATCTTTTCCGGGTTGTGCAATCACGGTGTATATATCGCGTTTTGCGCCTACAGGGCAGGATGAAAGTAAAAAAGCATGGTAGTACGCTTTTTCTGCGCTGATTTTAAAGCCATCACCTTTACGGATCACCTTAATTTCAGGCTGTGGTGCTGAAATAAGTTGAGAAAAAGGAATATTTAACGCAACACAAATTGCCCAAAGTGTTTCAATACTTGGATTTCCTTGTCCCGCTTCTAATTGAGAGAGTGTTGATTTTGCAACACCCGCTCGTCTTGCTATTTCAGCAAGTGAAAGACCCGCTTTTTTTCTTTCTCTAGCCAGAGCCTGAGAAATAATTTCAATAGGCGCACAAGGCGATGACATCATAGCTTCCTTCAAAAATCATCTTGCAAAAAAATAAATCGTTCAACATAATGAACGAATGGTTCGATAAAAAATACTACATTCTATGCAAATTAACAGTCGTCTTGATAATAACGTACTTAGAGATATTGTGCTTGTTTCATTAGCTGACGGTATTGTCGGTATCTCTTATGGCGCTTTAGCTCATACACAGGGTTTTGATTTTTGGGTGCCATTAGTGTTATCCATTTTTGTTTTAGCGGGCGCTTCTGAATTCCTTTTTATTGGCGTTGTGGCGATGGGAGGAAGTGCAATATATGCCGCTCTTGCGGGATTAATGGTTAATGCACGACATATTCCTTTTAGTATGGCGGTAAAGGATCTACCGGGAAAAGGGCTTAAATCATTATTAGGTTTTCATATATTAAATGATGAGAGTGTTGTATTTGGTTTATCTCAGCGTACTGCAGAACAAAATAAATTAGCATTTTGGGCTTGTGGATTAGGTATTTTACTTGTCTGGCCTTTGGGTACCATGCTTGGTGTTTACTTGGGATCATTTATCGTAGATATAAAGATGCTAGGGCTGGATGCGATGTTTCCGGCTATTATTCTCGCACTAAGTTTACCTGCATTAAAAAATAAACTAACACGTCATGCAGCAATAATAGGGAGCATTATTGCACTCTTAACCACATTATTCCTTCCTGCTGGGATACCCGTTTTATTATCGCTATTAGGCGTACTGTTTGTGATTAGGAGAATATAATGTCCACGGCTTCTATTATTACAGGAATTATTATTCTTGCTGTTGGTACATACGCCATGCGTCTTTCCGGAATATTACTCAATAATAAAGCAGGGGTATCAGAGAGGGTTAAAGAGCTTCTCTCATTATCTGCGATTGTTATTCTGTTTTCAGTGGCGATGACATCGACATTTTTTGATGGCGACCAACTTGCTGATATTTCAAAAATTGTTGGTGTTGGTGTCGCAGGTGTGCTTACTTGGCAAAAAAAACCTTTTATTATGATTGTGCTTAGTGCAGCAATTTTGACAGCTGGTCTACGTTGGTTAATTAATCTTTGGGGATAACACCTTTTAGGATCTCAGTACGATAAAATAAAAAGGAGGTACAAAGACCTCCTTTATTCTGCAATATCGCTATCTATTTATTAATCGTTTTCTGATGATTTTACTTCTAAAGGGAGAACAATAATAAAGCCAATTCCTTTATTATTTAGCCCTTCAGTAACAATTAACGATGCTTGAATTTTATTAGCAAGATTTTGTGCAATAGATAGACCTAACCCGCTGCCTGTTTCGTTAGAGCCTGGAACGCGATAAAAACGTGAAAATAGAACATTGATATGTTCTTTGGCAACACCAGGACCATTATCACGCACAATAACATGTATCCCTTCGGCATATCGATTCTCGATAGTTACCTCAACTTGGCTACCTTTAGGGCAATATTTAATAGCATTATCAAGCAGATTATTAAATATAGAGAGTAAAGCCTGTTTATCAGTCTTAAGTGTTAATGTTTGACCTTCATTAAGTGATAACTCAATATTTTTAGTAATCGCATAAGGAACGTGTTGTGCTATTGCATTTCCAATAACGTTATAGATATCAAGAGATTCTATTTTTAATGGGAAATCGTCACATTCTAATCGTGCCAAATCAATTAATTGATGAGAAAGAGCTGCGGCTCTATCAAGAGATTGTTTCATATCATCAATAATTTCTTCACGCTCTTGCTGATCATCGACTAAAGAGAGCAGATGTAATTGAGCGATAACCGCAGCTATTGGTGTTCTTAATTCATGGGCGGCATCTGCCATAAATTGTTTTTCACGGATATTAGCAGCGTCAATTCTTGCCATTAATTGGTTTAGCTCTTTAAAGATAGGGCGAATTTCTTTAAATTGCTGACCGACATTAATCGGCGTTAAATTACGTGGTTTACGGTTAGAGATAAGTTCTGCAGCTTGTCTTAGAGGGCGTAAACTAAAATAGGCCGTAATTAAGATGGCAAAAATAACCGTCGCAAGAATAAATAGGAAAGGAATAAAGGTGCCTTCAACAGGGTTACCAATAACATGACCTCTGTCTTCAACAGATTCACCGATAAACACTTTTATTTTATGTTTTTCTCCCCAACTAAAAGAGAGTATCCATTTTTCACCTGCAACAGACACTTTTTCTGATGCTAATGAAAGTACTCTTGTAGGGATAGGCAACTCAGGACGATTAGTATAAATCAGCGTATTATTTTCATCTAAGGCAATAAACCACGGCAGATATTGTAGCTCATCATCTTCACCGTTAAGCATGGCGTCGATATACATACCTTGTAAATTATGAGCGATTTCTTTGAGAACTTCAGGTTGGTCAGCAACAATCTCTAAGGTATTAGCAAAACCCTCAGCAATAATTTCTTGCTGTTTGTTATAAACTTTTTCAAACTCAGCAAGATAATCAAATTGTATCCAAGCTAACCAAACGCCCCAAAGCATAACGATGGAGATAATCTGAAGGACAATGGTGTAAATAAAGAAGGAGCGGATCTTCATTTAATTAGTTTCTTTTTTTAATAAATAACCTACGCCACGAACTGTGATAATACGTTCTTTGCCTATTTTTCTTCGTAAATTATGCATATGCACTTCAAGGGAATTGCTCTCAATTTTATCGTCTAAACCAAATAAACGCTGTTCCAACTCTGACTTACGCACCACATTGTCAGTATTACGCATTAATTCATATAATAGTTGGTATTCTTTACCTGATAATAAAAGTAATTCGTCATTTAAGGTGACTTGATGGTTTGCTGGATTAAGTTGCAAATCGCCAATAGACCATATTTGTGAAGAAAAACCTGCCATTCTACGACTCACTGCTTTTACGCGAGAAATAAGTTCAGGCATAGCAAAAGGCTTTGGTAAAAAATCATCTGCGCCTGAGTCTAATGTTTGTACTAAATTATCAATTTGAGTGCGGGCAGTTAAAATAATAATCGGAATTTTCTCGCCACTTTTTCTCAGCGCAATCAGTTCATCTTGCCCATCACCATCAGGTAAACCTAAATCTAATAGCATTAAATCAAAAGGGCGTTGGCTTAATTGAACACGAGCATCCGCAAGCAATCTGACCCAACATGGTTGAAAACCAGCAATTTCAAGCCCGCGACAAAGTGCTTTACCGAGTTGTAAATCGTCTTCAACTAATAAAATATTCATAATAATACCTATCTAAAATCGTCTTAAGAAAGTATAAGAGCCAAATAAAAATTGAGCAATATAATAAAATGCAAAGCAAGGTTTGATTAATGAACTCTTAATGTAAGGTAAATTTTTATTTAATACTTTTTACTAAAAATAAATGACTGGAATTTTTAGAAATAGATTAAGATAAAAATGCTATTTATTTTATTTTTATCACGTTAAGGCATTTAATGTTAAATTTAGAGATCTATTTTAGATAGAATTAGCATAATTAATCTAATGTGAATAATAAATATCTCACTCTATTATGCTAAAGTAACTTAAATACATTATTTAAGTCACCTTGAGTTTAAAAATAAAGCTTATTAAAAATCAACAGTCTATAAATAAGGTTTTATATTTAGAATGATATAAATATAAAATATCAATTTCATTGAATAATATAACTATTAAATTGATGTCTTATTCTTTTATTGAAAATAGATAACTGTTTTAATATATCCCTGTTGTGCAACATGTTTATTAGATTTAAATTATTTACTCTATTCATCTATACTCTTGCAGTAAAAATTAACGACTTAAAAGGAATTGATTTTTCAATAAAAGGAATTTACATGAAATTAGATGGTGTTATTTAGTATAAATTAAATCATTCTGTGTCAGAAATGCTCCCAACCCTCTGGGAGCATTTCACCTGATGTTATTGCTTACAAAGTGAGTTATCCCACAACACTAAGTTAAATGGTAAATTTAATGGTATTACCAACTCATTTACCGTGGCTTGAAGGTCTGCTTTTGCTTGGGTCAACCTTTGTTTATCTATATCAGGAATAAAGCCATCTTTTGCCGGTAAATCATCTAATGTGTACTCTTCTACTAAAACGCCATTAGCCCAACGTTGAAATAGCCAATAACTTTCTGGCATTAATGTATATTTTGTACCGTCAATAATTGTTGTTTTATCTTCCTGATAACGAACAGAAATAAGCTGATTTGTAACATTATCCCAAATCCAGCCTTTATATGTTCCATCCTCTAATCGATTTATCGACCAATGCATATCATCAGGTTGATAAAAATACAGCTCAGTTAATGCAACATAAGATGTGGTTTTTGTTGCTAATGAAGCTTGAATAAGACCACTCGTAAAATAAGAAATATAAAGTGTTTTATTATCAATATTCAGTTCAATGCTGCAAGTATCCCAATGCGTTATTGTTAAACCTTCTTTAGTTGGTTTTTCTGGAATGGAGATCACCGCATCTGTTGCATCATCTTCTGCTGGTGGGTAGTAATGACCTGTAATATATTCACCATTATTGCCATAGAAGTGCCATGTCGCTAAAGGTGCATTTTTTAAATATTTATTAATGGTCAAAAAAGAGAGCAGTGCAATAGTCAAAAAAAGAAATATAAATCGTATTTTTTTAGCCATTTTAATTAATTGCCTATTTTTCGTTTGCTGGTCAGAATTCTATAAATTCATAGAAATAAAAGCGAGACATTTAATTAAAAAACGTAATATACTTTTCTGTCATTAAGATAATAAGTGCGCTTTAATGACCTTAAGATAAATACTTAGATAAGGATATTTTTTATGATTAAAAATAAAGTACTCGCTGCACATTATTTTTTAAAGGAAATGGACAATGATAATTATTATCCAGCACACCTTGTAAAGAAAGGGCAAGATTTATTAAAAGCGCTTTGTGTAAAAATAGAAGCGACTTCACCTAAAAATTTGGCAGAACTTTATATTCTAACGCAACAAACAACAGATCAATTTAATGCATTAGCTGAAGAATTTTATGAAGAAAATAGCGAAATTGAAACAATAGCCAGAGAGTGCATTGCTGAGGATTTTGGCGTTATTGCTGATGAATATGGTTTTGAAGATGCTGATATAGAAGAGTTAATTGCAACACGAGATTGGTAGAAAGAAGAGGAGAAAACCCTATCGTGTTTTCTCATTTTTCATTAATCTCAATTTTATCATTATCACCTAAATGATAATGATAATAATTTAGTTGACAAAGAAATATTTATTAATAAACTAGCTCTCAGTTTGGTCTAAAAGACTCGTAAGCGTTTACGTTAATCAACGCATATAACTTTTTTTAGCCTGTTGTATTGGCAGTTATGTGCTGTTGTACAATCGTATTATTGGAGTCTTTATCTATGTCTTTTCAGGACAAAAATTACTTTTTAGGTATTCCTAAACTTCCTACTCGAGCAATGATTTTTCTTGTTCCCTTTTTCCTTTCTTTTATTATGTCAGGTATTGTGGCTTTTATTAGTACCGTCAAATCGTTAGGAATGGGAATGTACGTTATCTCTCCATGGTTAACTTCTTGGGGGATCTCTTGGATGATTGCTTTTCCTACGGTTTTATTCGTTTTGCCGATCGCAAGACGCTTTTCACTGTTATTGGTGAAACCTGCCAAATCTAATGATTAATTAAAAAAGAGATCAGCAATTGATGCTGATCTTTTTGTTTTTCACAATGTGAAGTAAAGCATCGCCTAAATGAATAAGATCCGATAGCCTTAAACCTGTATATTTAAATGGTATATCGAAAAGCAAAGATATTTTTCTTTGCATAAATTCTTATTGATAGCAGGAGGCTTTAAATGAGTTTGTTGTTCTCCCCTAAAAAACTAGGCCCCCATCAGTTAGATAACCGTATTATCGTTGCACCTATGTGCCAGTATTCAGCACAAGAAGGTTACCCGACAGCATGGCACACTATGCATTACGGGCAACTGGCACTATCTGGTGCTTCGCTAGTGATTGTTGAAGCAACAGCGGTTGAGCCTAGAGGTCGTATTAGCTATAAAGATTTAGGTATTTGGTCTGATCAACATGGCAGTGAATTAAAAAAACTTGTTGATAATGTTAAGCAATATTCATCTGCAAAAATGGGTATACAGATTGCCCATGCAGGACGTAAAGCATCGACCGATTTACCTTGGAATGGCGGAGCATCATTAGCGCCAGATTCTCCTAATGGATGGCAAAAAGTTGCACCATCAGCAATTCCTTTTGGAAATAATCATCAGCCTCATGCTTTGACTATTGATGAAATTGAAGAAATAAAACAAGCTTTTGTTGATGCGGCAAGAAGAGCTGAATCAGCAGGATTTGATGTGATTGAGATCCACGGTGCTCATGGATATTTATTGCATGAATTCTTATCTCCATTATCAAATCACAGAACGGATCAATACGGTGGCGATTTTAATAACCGTAGTCGGTTATTGGCGGATGTCTTTGTTGCCGTGAAAAATGCGGTTTCTGATAATGTCTGTGTTGGTGTCAGAATTTCTGCGACAGATTGGGTTGAAGGTGGCTGGGACTTAGAAAGTGCAATTGCATTAACACAACATCTTGAAGAATTAGGTTGCCATTATATTCATGTTTCTTCTGGTGGATTATCAGAAAAACAAGAAATTAAACTGGGTCCTAATTACCAAGTACCATTTGCTCAGGCAATTTATAATGAAACACAACTACCTGTTATTACTGTTGGTCTCATTACCGAGCCAGAACAAGCCGAAGCCATTTTACTTACCGAGCAGGCTGATTTTATCGCTTTAGGGCGAGGTATTCTTTATGATCCTCGTTGGCCTTGGCATGCAGCAGAAAAACTTAAACAAACCATAAAAGTAGCGCCTCAATATTTACGTTGTGCGCCTCATGGTAGCAAAGACTTTTTTAAATAGTGATACTAAGCCACGGGAAGCTGAGTGTTATTCTCCGTGGCTTTTTCTTTAATAACCTTTATGATGATGCGCATAAACGAATTGCGTTGTAATAATTGGTCGTAAAAAAGATGAAAAAAAATCCCTTATTGCTTCAACCAAGGATTGCTTAAGAAGATGTGTTTTGAATGCGAACACATCATCAGAGAATTAAGCATTCTTTGATGACTCATTAATTTATTGCGAGTCATATTATGAAAAATAAACATTGGTCGCGTGTAGAATATCTACACGAAACGGTTAAAAATAAAAATATTATCATCAAAGGACAACACAGTTATTACAGTGATTGTTGGGATGAAGGTTTTGAAGCTTCCGTAGTACGTTATCTTTATGGTGACGAAATTAGCTTGCAATGGGAGCCATTGTGGGAAATTGATAAATTATATATTGGCGATTATGTTTGTATTGGTGCGCAAGCCGTCATATTAATGGGAGGAAACCATACACATCGTATGGATTGGTTCTCTCTTTATCCTTTTATGGATAAAATTGAAGAGGCATATATTGGTAAAGGCGATACTCATATTCATGATGGTGCATGGATAGGAATGCGTGCAATGATAATGCCTGGTGTGACAGTTGGCGAAGGTGCTATTGTTGCGGCTAATAGCGTTGTTTCCAAAAATGTTGAACCTTATAGCATTGTTGGAGGAACACCCGCGCGACACCTTAAATATCGTTTTGAGCCAAAGGTTATTGAGCAACTTTTATCGTTAAAGATTTACCAATGGTCAGAAAAGAAATTTGATGCTCTGAGACCTTATTTATGTCAATCATCAATTGATAAATTATTAATTGCAGAAGCGAAATTTATTGAGTAAAACAAAATCCCTAAACGTAACTACGTTTAGGGATTTTTACTTAGATATTGTCTTAATAAATTAATCATATCACTGAAAGATAAAAAAGAACGTTGTTTTTTTATTTGATCCCTATCTCAAATTTAAGAATATTTTAAATTTATTAAAATAACTATTATTTAAATTGTTCAGGATGGTTTTTATTTCTTTATTATTTGTGTTTTTTCTTTAGTGGTTGATTTTATTTTAAAAATAAAAGTTAGTTATTTATTTTTTTATTAAATTTAAAATTATCTAATGATGTTATTGTTTGTATTTAATAGAATCATCAAGCGTTATTAAGTTGTTTTATAAAATATATAACATGTAAAAAATAAAATACATATTACTCTATATGTGAGTTTATTAATTTGGAGTGATATAGATATGAATTGTAATATAAATTTTAAGATAAAACTATTAGTTATTATATTATTTTCATCTACTTCTGCCTATGCCGATAATACCACTTTATTAGGTGGAAATAGTAAAGCAGATGGTAATGAATCGACAGCGGTTGGATATAATACATGGGCGCATTCAGATCAATCAACCGCGATTGGTGCTAATGCGGGCGCGGAAGGTCAAAATGCAACAGCAATAGGTCATAAAAGCACAGCAATTGGTGATAATGCGATGTCATTGGGAAGTGGTGCAATGGCAATTGGTGAAGGCTCCCTTTCTATTGGTTCTCAAGCTTATAGTGAAAGTAAAGATGCAATAAGTATTGGTAAGGGTGCTATAAATAATGCTGAAAATGGTGTTATTTTAGGGAGTGGCAGTCACCTTTCTGATAGTGCAGATAATTCAGTTATTATTGGTAGTAATTCTTCAGGATCAGCAAGTAATGCAATTATATTAGGCGATAAAAGTAGCAATAATCGCAATAATACATTATCAATCGGCAGTGATAAAAATCAGCGACAAATTATTAATGTCGCAGCAGGTACGGAAGATACCGATGCTGTTAATGTTTCACAATTAAGAAAAGAAAAAGATAATATTCTTATTGAGACAGATAAGCATATTAATGACAATAATCAGAATATTTATAATAAAATTGAGCAAGAAAAAAATCACATTCTTAAAGAGACAAATAATCAAATAAATGAAAATAATAAAATAATAAAAGGCGATATAGCTAAAGCTAATGAGGAGGTACTAAAAAGAAGTGAAACAAAAGCCAATGAATTAGCCAATAATGCAGAGAAGAAAGCAAACCAATATACTGATAGTAAAATAGAAAAACATCAAGAAAATACGATTAGTTATATCAATGAAGCAAAAAATGAATTTCATATCTATAGTGAAAATAAATATGCTGAAATGAAAGGTGATATTGAAAAAAATATCAGCGATAAAGTGGCTGAGTCTGAAGGCAGTATTAAAGAATATGCTAATAATAAATTTATAGAAGTTGAGAATAGCGGTAAAGAATATACTGATTTTAAAGTAAACGAACATCACGAAAAAACAGTAGAACATATCACAAATACGAGAGATGAAATTATTACATTAACAGACAATCAAGTAAGGAAATCTGAAAAAAATGCCAATAGCTATACTGATATTGAGATTGGCAAAATTGCCACAGGTATTGATGGTGCAATAAACAGAAATAACGAAAAGATCACGAAAGAACGTGAAAAATATATTACTCAAAAAGGAAATGAATATATCAATATTACCAATACGGTTATCAATGAAAGAGATGAATCCTTAAGAGAGTACATTGATTCATCCAAAAAAGATTCTATCTCTATTGCGAATGAATATACCAATAATAAGATTAAAAATATCTTTATTGATAATGATGTCGCGCTCAATAATATGGATAATAAAATAGACAAAGCAGACAAAAGGGCAAGTGCTGGTATCGCTTCTGTCGCAGCGATGGCTAATATTCCCTACGTTGCGGCTCATACTTTTAGCCTTGGCGTGGGTGCTGGGAATTATCGTGATGCCAATGCGTTTGCAACTGGCGCTCAATATCAAATAACAGAGAGTGCTGTTATTCGTGTTTCTGCTTCGTGGAATACGGAAGATCGTGCTGTTGTTGGTGGTGGTATATCTTATGGTTGGTAAATGCTTTTTATATTGTATTAATTAGGATAAAAAGCAGAGATAAGGTTGTTGCCTTTTTATATGTTCAACTGGCTTTTATGCGGTGGATTTGAATAATAAAGGTAACAGCCTTTTTTCTATAATGAGTAAATTATGATCTATCTTTATTCTGGTGGTGGTGCTTTTGAAAAACAAACCAGAGTTAATCAGGCCGCAACGGAAAAAGCACAAGAGATTGCTAAAAGTAAGATAAAACAAGTGGTACAACTGATAGCGCTTGCAGACTTCCCTGTTGATATTGAACAGGCTGGAGTGATATTACTGATTGAACCCACTATTGAGTTAGCACTTGAAGTAGGGCGACAGTATTCACAATCAACGGATATTGTTATTGCTGAAAGTGCAATAGTAGGAAGGAAGCTGACTATTTGTCAGATTGAATTTGCAGTAACAAAAATCTGTGTTCTCTGATTTTGGGGCTTGTTCAGTTATCCACATTAACTGTGGATAACTCTTGTCTTACATGTTAGTAATCTTATTATTTATTGATTTTATTAGATATTTTACGTTGATTGAAAAATATCCATTTAAATTAATGCTCTTACTGCTTTGTTATTATTAAAAATAATAAAGAACATAATAAAATAATGCAGTTTTTAATTAAGAGAGATAAAAAGTATGACAAATCTCTCTATAAGTTGTTATTTATCGAATAATGGCGTTGGTTTTCCGTCATGATCAACCGCCACGAAATTAAACTGACCATGGATCACTTCTTCACGACCTTCTGCGTACATATCTTCAAGAAAAATAGAAACATTTACCGTTAAACTTGTACGCCCAACACGAATAACTTCACCCACTAATTCAATAATCGTACCTGATGGAATAGGGTGATTAAAATTTATTTTTTCGGTTGAAACCGTTACTAGGCGTTTACGGCTAAAACGGGTAGCGGTAATAAATGAAACTTCATCCATCCAAGCTAATGCCGTGCCACCAAAGAGTGTTGAGTGGTGATTAGTTGTAGTGGGGAATATGACTTTAGATACACGGGTGACTGAATTTTTAATTTTATCTTGTAGCTCAGGAGATAAGTCAGAGATGGACATAACAATAAAGCCTTCTTCTTTTATACTGTAGGGGAGAAATTCCCCACAGTATAAAATAGAGTAAATTGAAAGCAAAGTAGATGAATGGCTGATTATGCCGTCTGTAATTAAAAGGTTATTTCGCCAGTTAAAAAGAGTGCAGCATCTCCTGTTAGTAAAACGCGACCATCTTTTAGCTCACAGTCGATATTTCCACCTCGTTTTGAAACTTGTCTTGCTTGTAACTGTGTTTTATTGAGCTTATTACCCCAAATTGGTGCTAATACACAATGTGATGTGCCTGTAACAGGATCTTCATTCACGCCTTTTACGGGCGCAAAGAAGCGAGAAACAAAGTCAAAAGGAGCATGACCTTTCGCTGTGATAATAACGCCAGGTAAAGGCAACTGTGCGATTTGAGTGAAATCCGGTTGGTAGTTAATGACGGTTTCTGGATCAGATAAAAAGCAAATATAACGATCATGCGCTTGCCAAACTTCATCTATTTGTAATGCTAATTTTTGTTCAAGCACTGATTTTATATCGTTATTTAATGTCGCAGGTAGTGCCGGAAAATTAAGTGTAAAGAGAGCGCCTTGGCAAGAAATAGTGAGTTCACCTGAAAGAGATTGGAATTTAAAGAGCTTCTTAGGTAACTGTTTTATCGTTTTTAGCACAAAAGCTGTGGCTAATGTTGCATGCCCACAAAGAGGAACTTCAATTTTAGGTGTAAACCAACGAATATGATCGCCAACTAAAAAAGCCGTTTCAGGTAAATTAATCTCACTAGCAAGTGTAATTAAGGTGTCATCAGGCAGCCACTCTTCTAATAAAACGACAGCAGCGGGATTTCCTGAAAAAGGCAGAGAGGAAAAAGCATTAACATAATAAATAGGAAGAACTGTCATCGCATTACCTTAGTGATAAACAACCAACAAATAGAAGGTAATGAGATTAAGTGTTTTAAATATTGGGTGCAATACTTAAAAAAGCGTTCAAATTGTAGGATATAAAAGCAAAAAGCCATGCCTAATTAATTAGACATGGCTTTAATAATTAACGCATTAGATTAAGCTTGTGCTTTCTCTTTGCTATCTGCGCTTTGTAAAAGCTTACGAACTGGAATAATCAGTGCAGCAAGAACAACAGCACAAATAACCAGAGCGATAGAAACATGAGAGAAGAAGTCAGGCATTACATCCAGTTTGTCTGGGCGGATATTTCCCCCCATTAAACCAGCGGCCAAATTACCTAATGCGCTTGCACAGAACCATAATCCCATCACCTGACCACGCATTTTAGCTGGCGCTAAAATAGTCATAGTGGCAAGACCAATTGGGCTTAAGCATAATTCACCTAATGTCAGCAATAAGATACTGCCAATTAACCAAAGCGGTGAAACGCCTTGTCCTGTTGCAATAACACTTTCAGATGCAAACATCATGACGGTAAAGCCACCCGCTGCAAATAAAATACCAATCACAAACTTAGTCATACTGCTTAAATTCATATTCTTACGTGCCATCATTGGCCATAACCAGCTAAATACAGGCGCAAGAATAATAATAAACAGTGCGTTAACAGACTGGAACCAAACTGCTGGGATCTCAAAACCCATAAAGTTTAAGTCAGTATAGTCGTTGGCAAATAAGTTAAATGATGTTGGCTTTTGTTCGAATGCAGACCAGAAAAGGGCTGCTGAAACCAATAAGAGGAAACAAACAAATAAGCGAGAACGGTCACTACTACTTAATCCAGCAAATAGGAATAAATAGATAAAATAGGCGATAACACTACCTGAAATCACATAGACCATAAAGTTAGCCACAACAACTGGGTTAAACGGAATAACACCAGAAATAATAAGACCAACAATTGCTATAAGAACGACAGATAACGCTAAGATCCATTGACCGACATTACGACGAACAACGGTTGGGCGATCCCAACTTGAATCTAAACCGACTTCGCTATCAAAGCGACGCATGGTAGGTACTGCGTAAAAGCGGAAAATCAGTAACGCAACAAGCATACCAATCCCACCGATACCAAAGCCCCAATGCCAGCCATAATCACGCACTAAGAAACCCGTGATGAGCGGTGCAATAAATGAGCCCATATTGATACCCATATAAAATAAGGAGAATCCACCATCACGGCGAGTATCATCCCTTTTATATAAGGTTCCTACCATCACAGTTACGCAGGTTTTAAATAGCCCAGTACCCAATACAATCAGTAATAAACCGATAAAGAACAGATCTTGTGACCAAAACGCTGAAAGTGCGATGGAAAGGTGCCCTAGCGCAATAAAGATAGAGCCATACCATACAGCTAGGCGCTGACCTAACCAGTTATCAGCCAGCCAACCTCCTGGCAACGATGTTAAATAAACACCGCCAGCGAAAATACCCACAATAGCAGATGCCTGCTCTCTGGGGATTTCCATGCCACCCTCATAAACGGTTGCCGCCATAAATAGAATTAATAATGGGCGAATACCATAGAAAGAAAAGCGTTCCCACATTTCGGTGAAGAAAAGGGAGCTTAATGGATATGGGTGGCCAAAGAAAGTTCGGCTAGATTTTGAGTGAGTAGATTGCATCTTAAATTCCCAAAAAAAACCTCTACAGGTCGTTTGCAAGTAAAAAGAACAAAATATCAGCTAGTGGCTAAACAAAATTATTTCATTCTGTTATCAATATCCACTGCATTTAATTAATATATTTTTAACATACTTTTGTCAGAATTTAGTGACTAAAAGTATATTTAATACTTTATAAACCATTTTTTGGTGCAAAAGTCGATAAAAATCTCATTTTGCAATAGTTAACCTTGCAATTTTTTGAAAAAAGAGGACAAGAAAATTTTATGGGTGTTAACAAAAGGGTGGTAAGAATGTTCTTAATAAACAATAAATTACAAAAAATAGAATAAAAAAAATAACAATTAGGGCTTTAAATGTAAAAGTGTAATTTTTTGAAGAAAAAAAACTATTAACTAATCTAATTTATAGATTTTTTGATTACTTTTCTTGTGGGGTTCTAAAGCTTAACCAAGAATAAATTAGATTAAAAAAGACAACGGCTGCGGTGAAATAAAAAACAGCTCTAAATCCATAGCTTGCCGCAACAAAAGCGCCCATTAACGGTCCTGTAACATTTCCAACATCTCTTAGTGCTTGGTTATAGCTGAAAATTCGCCCTGCAATAGCAGGCGTAATGTTATAAAGAATTAGCGTTTGTACCGCAGGTAACATGGCTGCGTTGACCGCCCCAAGTAAAAAACGTAGTGCGCCAAGTTCCCAATAATTACTGACCAATGCCATTGGAATTAACATAAAAATAGAGAGTCCGAGAGTAAAAAGAAGGACTTTATCTGGGCCAATTCGATCACCTAATTTACCAAAACGAGGGGCGCTAATAAGTGCGGCAATACCGGGTACAGAGGCGACAACACCACTGATAAAGGCAAGATTGCTGACAGAGCCTGTTAATTCACGAATATAAAGTGTCAAAATAGGCGTAACAGAGCCTGTTGCGACTTGAATGATCATCGTAGTGAAAAATAGGCATACAACGAGTCTTTTATTTTTAAGTGATGAGAATACTTGTTTTGTGGTCAATGCGTCTTTTTTAGAAACCGGTGTAAAGTTTTCACTGACAAAAAAGAGGGTGACTAAAAAGCAAATAAATAAAACGGCAGATGTAATAAAGAAGACAGGACGTAAACCATAGAGATCGGCAAGCATACCGCCAATTAAAGGACCTATTAATGCACCACTCACTGCACCTGTCGAAAGTGTCCCTAATGCCCAACCGCTTTTTTTAACAGGAACTTGAGTGGCAATTAACGCATTGGCATTCGGAACAAAGCCACCTAATACACCAAGTAAGGCTCGCAATATTAATAACTGCCATATATTTTGAGCAAATCCAATTAATACCATCACAATCGCCATACCAAGAGCGGAGCGTAACAGCATTAATTTTCGACCTTTTCTATCTGATAATTTCCCCCAAAAAGGCGCTGCAATGGCAGAAAAAAGGAAAGTAATACTAAATGCAACACCTGTCCAAAGGTTAAGCTCTTCGTGATCGGTTATACCAAGTTCTTCTACATAAAGAGGAAGAAAGGGCATGATCAGGCTAAAACCGGCACCAGTTAGAAAACAACCAAACCAGACAATATAGAGATTACGTTTCCAAGAGTTATTTCGGGGTTTGAGATCCATGTTACTCCTTTAGCCGAGAACGAGAGAGTAAACCAAGAAAATAGGCTGACAATAACCGTAGTGATGTTGAGCGTGGCAACAACGAGTCGGTTTTCTTATTTTATGATGAATAAGAATATAGCCATGATACAGAATAAGTGCGATAGGTCTTGCTCTTATAATGTGTTTCGCAGGAGTTTATAGCTTATACTGTTATTGATTTTATTATTGTTATTTCAGTGCATTATAATATAACAAAGTGGCTGTTTTATTTCAAAACAGCCACTTTGTCATTAGTGTACTTAGTGTACTTTCTTTATTTCGTTATATAAAGAAGCGTCACCTTCTGGACGAGTTTTAAAGCGGCGATGTAACCACATATATTGGTCTGGCGCGCGTAAAATCTCTTGTTCAACTACTTTATTCATTGCTTTAGCGGTATTTTCCTCATTATCAATAGGAAAATCAGCAACAGGTGGCGATATAATTAATTCATAACCCTTGCCTTCAGGTAAGCGTTTTGGGGTAAATGGAATTAATGCGGGCTTGCTCGTTTTTGCCAGAATATAAGTTCCCGTTGTTGTTGCCGCTTTATCAACTGCAAACAAAGGCACAAAAACACTTTTATGTGGACCATAATCATGGTCAGGTGCATACCAAATAATTTCACCTGCTTTTAAACTACGGATCATGCCTTTGACATCTTTTCTGTCAATCATAAATTTATTAGAACGTAATCGACCCCATGTTTGTAGCCAGTCCATAACGGGATTATCGTTAGGACGATAAACACCAACACCAGGATTACAAATACCCAAAATTCTAGCACCAAGCTCTAGTGTCAGAAAATGGATCCCAATAAGTAAGATCCCTTGTCCTGAGTCTTTAACCTTTTTGATATGTTCAATCCCACTGACTTTAAACCAACGTTTGATCCGCCAATCTGGCCAAAACCACGCCATACCCGTTTCGAATAATCCCATACCAACAGATTCAAAATTTTTATTAACTAAGGCTTCTCGTTCACTTTTTGGCATCTGTGGAAAACAGAGTTCAAGATTACGTTCCGCTATTTGGACGCGTTTTTTTAAAAAAACTTTAGAGAAACGACCTAGGCGTGTGCCTAGCCAATAAATGACAGGATAGGGAAGCAGAACCAGAATATAGAGTAATCCGATCCCAAACCAAGTCAGCCAATATTTAGGCTGCAAAAATGATTTTTTAAATTGAGGTGACTTTATCATAAGCCTATCTATTTACTATTTTTCCAATGAATATCTTATATTGTGACACTTTTTGGTGCAGATCAGAAATTTTGTCATAAATTAGGTGAAATTATTTCGATGCCTTGTAATGCCGTCACCAATTCGGCAATATTTTTAGCTGCCATTTTGTCCATTACTTTTGCACGATGAACTTCGACCGTTCTTATCGACACACAAGCAACTTCTGCAATTTCTCGGTTCATTAATCCTTGAATAACATAATAAGCAATGTCTTTTTCTCTTGGGGTTAATGAAGCATAACGGCGACGAATATCATGTGCGGTAAAACGCGCATTGGTTTCAATAAATGCTGCATCTAAAGCAGATAACAACGCATTGCTATCAACGGGTTTTTGTAGAAAGTCGATAGCCCCTTTTTTGATCTCTTCAACTGCCATGGGAATATCGCCATGACCAGTTAAAAAAATGACAGAAAGGGTGCTGTGCTTATCAATTAAATGTTGGTGGACTTGCCTGCCATCGGGTTTTGGCATTCTCATATCTAACAATACAACACCTTGCTGATAGAGATTGACATTGTTGATAAAGAATTCGCTATCATTCCAGACATGGGCTGAATAACCTAAGCTTTCTAATAAAAACTGACAAGCATCAGTGACAGCAAGATCATCATCAACAAGATGAATTGTTGGCATTTTTTCTCCGTTATTTATTTTTGTTAGGAAAAATAAGTGTGATTTTTATTCCAACTTTATTTTGTTCATTCTTTTGGTTTTCAATATGAATATCAGCACCTTGAGAAAGCAATAAACGTTGGCAAATGACTAAACCTAATCCAAGCCCTTCTGTTTTTGTTGTTTGGAATGGGGAAAAGGGCTGTTCAAGTTGGCTGTGGCTCATTCCACCAGCATCATCTTCAATGACGATAAGTAACCTATCAGGTGCCTTATGGGTGCTAATTTTTAGTACTTTAGCGCCAGCTTGGAGACTGTTGGTGATTAAATTCGATAAAATTTGCTCTAATAATGTTTCAGGTAAACACAGGGTATCATGTTCATCAATATGGGTGATCAGTGAAACCTGAGGGTATTTTTCTTCTACGCGTAAAAGCTTCCAAATGTGTTGAATACACTCCGCAATATTTTGATGAGAAAGCAAAATACTATCGGTATTAGGTGTTTGTTTTCCAACCCATAAACGTAGATTTCTAATGATATCAGCACCGCGTTGCGCTTGCTTATCTATTTGTTGTAATGCAGGTAGCAATGGGTGCGATTCATTCTCTTTTTTAAGGCGAATAACGCTCCCTTGCGCATAGCTTTTAATGGCAGAAAGGGGCTGATTAAGCTCATGAGCAAATCCCGATGCCATTTCTCCCAATATATTTAAGCGTTGAGCGTGTTCTAACTCTTCCTTTTGCTGTCTTAATCGATTGTGAGCCAGTTCCAGTTGGCGACTACGACGCCTAACTAAATAGCTGATCCAGACTTGGTTTAGGATGAGAAAAAGGATAGCAGCCAATGAAAGACCAATAATAAATTGGTGCTGAATAGCCCAACTTTTCGCATCTTGCCAAAGCTGCCTTTGTCGAGGATGTTGGTTGACTTCCCTTAATAGATTTTCAACTTGTGTATGGGAAGCCGGCGCTCCCCATTTCATCGGTTTACTATCATCAGTGAGTAAAACGCGAGTGACTTTATCAACAAGTTCATCAGGAACGGTATCTAGTGCCGCAAATGACCAATTAGGGTAGAGCGGTGTACTGGTTAAACATGGCGTATTGGTTTGATAAGAAATCAAGGGGCGATAATCACTTTTACGAATAAGCCCTTCACTATCCATATTTTCCAGTAAACAGACGGGAATAATTGCCGCATTAATATCTTCATCTCGTAAGAGATAAAGTAAAGCGTCAGCCGGAAAACCAGTGAAACGTAATGTGAAATCTTTATCCGGATCAATACCGTCTTCTCTTAGCGCTTTGTAACCTAAAAGATAGCCACCAAAGGCATCGGGGGCAATGGCTCCAACGCGTTTTCCGATTAATTCATGTACAGAAGTAATCGGGCTATCGTTACGGACAAGAATGAGGCTCCCAATAACATTTCGTGTCATGTTATCCGGCTCATAGCCAGAACGTAAAGAGAGCAACCAGCGTAATGGAAATGCATTATCTAATTGAACAAATTGCGCAGGGTTTGTGAGTAAGAAATCAACACTTTTCTTTGCAACGGCTAACTTCATCTCCTCCAGATTTAATGGCATTAACACAAAGTTTTCTGACGGAAATTGTTCATTTAATGTGTCAACAAGTGGATGCCAGTGTCTTTGCGTGGATGCATCACCACGTAGTGCTAAAACACCGATTGTCCACTCTTTTGCTGTGGCTTGCAGAGGAAGTACAAAAAAGAGCAGTAATAACCCGATACTTACTGCGTTTCTTATCCCAATTGTCTGTTTTATCGTCATAAATATCTAATGTTAAATATTGTCTTGGATCAAGTTCGCACTTGGTATGTGGTAAACCACAATAGGTGTCATCTTCAGTAATTTTTACAATGCACTTATAACAAAACACATACTTTTTAATTTCTATTTCCTTCACTCATAGTGAGATTGTGTTATTGAGTGATGCTGGAGACAAATATGGATCTTGGAAAACGAAAATTTTTACAACAATTAGGGGTCCTTACTGCGGGTGCTTCACTGGTTCCTTTAGCTGAAGCCGGCATTAAATTATCACCTGAGCGTCGTGAAGGCTCGGAAGATAAACGCTACGGTATGCTGATTGATTTACGTCGCTGTGTAGGATGCCAGTCCTGTACTGTGAGCTGTAACATCGAAAATCAGACGCCTCAAGGACAATTTAGGACGACAGTAAACCAATATCAGGTTGCTATCAAGGGGCAAGAGGGGATAACCAACGTCTTACTGCCTAGATTGTGTAACCATTGTGATGAACCACCTTGTGTACCCGTTTGCCCTGTGCAAGCGACTTTCCAACGTAAAGACGGCATTGTTGTCGTTGATAATGAACGCTGTGTTGGCTGTGCTTATTGTGTTCAAGCCTGTCCTTATGACGCACGTTTTATTAATCACTCAACACAAACAGCAGATAAATGCACTTTCTGCGCTCATCGCCTCGAAGTTGGATTATTGCCTGCGTGCGTTGAATCTTGTGTTGGCGGCGCGCGTATTATCGGCGATATGAAAGATCCTAATAGCACTATCAGCAAGATGCTGCGTACACATGAAAAAGAGCTGAAAGTATTAAAACCAGAAAGCGGCACATTACCACAAGTTTTCTATCTCGGTCTCGATGATGCATTTGTACAACCGTTAGCAGGTCAAGGACAACCCGCGTTATGGCATCAGGAGGTTCACTTATGATCCCGCAAGTTTCTCAAATTCAAGAAGTCATCGCCATCCCTCAAGAATATTTTTGGTTACCTTGGGCTGTGCAATATTTCTTTTTTATCGGTATTGCTTGTAGTGCAACGCTTTATGCGTGCTGGCAGTGCTGGAAAGGCAGTGCAGGTAATCAACGTTTAGAAGCGGTTGCTGTTTTTATTGCCGTAACTGCTGGCATTACGGCACCTCTTGCTTTAACAGCAGATTTACACCAAACAGCACGCGTTTGGCATTTCTATGCTTATCCAACACCGTGGTCTTGGATGGCATGGGGATCACTCTTACTGCCGTTGTTCTCAGCATTTAGCATGCTTTACTTTGCTGCAATGGTCGTTCGCTTAGTCTGGAAGCGTGAATACAAATTAACGCGTTGGGTAGCATTAGCTTGCTCATTAACTGCGATTGGTTTGCTGTTATATACAGGTCGCGAAGCCTCTATCTTAAAAGCAAGACCTGTGCTGTATACCTACTGGTTACCAATACTGTTGCTCTTTAGTGCAATGCAAGTACTACCGACATTACTCGCATTAGGAACTCGTCGTGAACCTGTACATCAACGTGAGTTAGCGATGTGGTTTGTGAGTTCGCTAATGTTATTAGCAGTATGTACGGGCTTTTGGGTTGCAGGCGATACGATTTCAGGCCAGGCAATTAGAGAACAATTAGTAATGGGAAGTCTTGGCTGGTGGAGTGCTATGGGCGTTATCGCACTATGGGGTATCTCCGTCGCAATGGGACTTTTGATGGCAAAACAAGTACGTTCGGTTGCGTTTATTACCATCATGGCATTTGTCTCGATGGGGCTTGCGTGGGTATTACGCTGGTTGATGTTGATGGGCGCTCAATACATTCCAAAATATAACATAATTACAAACCCTTATGAGTTTACGCTAGGTAATGATGGATTGATGGCAATTGTCGGTACATTTGGATTGTGGATAGCGTTAACTATTTTATTTAGAGAAAGTATTCGTTGGGTTGTCAGGAGAGTGCAGCATGGCTAAGTTTACAAGACGTCAATGGCTTAAAGGTGGATTAGTTATCGGTGGTATTGCCGCATTTGCTGCCAGCTACCGTGATGTTGCTAAACGTGCCATAGATGGTTTAGTTGATGGCACATCAGGCAAAGTGACACTTGATAGGATCAACGGAAACTCTTTATTACCTGAAGGTAAAGTTGTAAAAGACGCAAAATGGCAAGCAAATACAGATCAATCTGTTTGTATGACGCAATGCTTTGGTTGCTGGACACAATGTGGCGTTCGCGCCCGTGTTGATAGAGCAAATAATAAAGTTTTACGTATTGCGGGTAACCCTTATCATCCACTTTCTCATGATCATCATTTTGGCTATAACATGCCAATTAAAGAAGCATTTGAAAAAATGGGGGGAGAAAGTGGTTTAGAAAACCGCTCTACGGCTTGTGCTCGTGGTGCAACCATGATGGAAAGCCTTGATAGTCCAACACGTATTCTTGAACCGATGAAACGCGTGGGTAAACGCGGTGAAGGTAAATGGAAACGTATCAGTTTTGAGCAGTTGATCCAAGAAATTGTTGAAGGTGGTGATCTCTTTGGTGAAGGTCATGTTGATGGTTTACGTGCCATTCGTGATTTAGAGACTTTAATCGATCCAAAGCAACCGGCTTTAGGCCCTAAAGCTAATCAACTATTAATGACAAATGCGGGTGATGATGGACGAGATACGTTTATTCGTCGCTTTGCTCAAAACTCATTTGGTAGTAAAAACTTTGGTGCTCATGGCTCTTATTGTGGATTAGCGTACCGTGCTGGCTCTGGCGCGTTAATGAACGATTTAGATAAAAATGCCCACGTTAAGCCTGACTGGGATTATGTTGAATTTGCTCTGTTCTTAGGCACATCACCGGCACAATCAGGTAACCCATTTAAGCGTCAAGGTCGTCAGTTAGCTAACGCACGTATTCGTGATTCGTTCAACTATGTGGTTGTTGCACCTGCTTTGCCTTTAACAACGACATTAGCTAACGATCATGGGCATTGGGTTCCAGTTCAACCGGGAACAGATGCAGCTTTAGTCATGGGGATGATCCGCTGGATCATTGAAAACAATCGCTACAATGCAGATTATCTGTCAGTGCCAAGCGAAGTTTCAATGAAAAATATGGGTGAGAAGAGCTGGACGAATGCGACTCATCTTGTGATCAGTGATGAAAAACATCCTCTGTCAGGGCAAATGCTGACAACAGCGCATTTTAATGATGTTGCTGAAGGGGAAGAGCAAGCCTTAGTTTTATCACTTGAAGGTGAATTAGTTCCATCAACCCAAGTCAATAAAGCTCAATTGTTTGCTACGCATACTGTGACATTAAAAACGGGTGCTACCGTTACGGTTAAATCAAGTTTCCAGTTACTTGATGACGCAGCTAAACGTATGACACTGGCGGAATATAGTGAACGTTGTAAAGTACCAGAAACAACAATTGCTGCATTAGGTCGTGAATTTACTGCTTATGGTCGAAAAGCTGCGGTTATCTCTCATGGCGGTATGATGGGCGGCAATGGTTTCTATACCGCGTGGAGCGTGATTATGCTTAATGCGCTAATCGGTAACTTAAACCTTAAAGGTGGGGTATCTGTTGGTGGCGGTAAGTTTAATGGTGCAACCGATGGCCCATGTTACAAAATGGATAGCTTTAAAGGTAAAGTTAAACCCAAAGGCATGGTGTTATCACGCAGTAAAGCAGCCTATGAGAAATCTGATGAGTACCGTGAGCGTGTAGAGAAAGGAGAATCTCCATATCCAGCAAAAGCGCCTTGGTATCCGTTTGCTGCTGGGCAATTAACTGAACAGCTCGGCTCTGCATTAGCGGGTTATCCTTATCCATTAAAAGCATGGATAACGAATATGACCAACCCTATTTATGGGATTGCGGGTATTCGCCAAGTGATGGAAGAGCGCTTGAAAGATCCGAAGCACCTACCTTTGATTATTGGTATTGATGCTTTTATGAATGAAACAACAGCGCTGGCTGATTATATTGTTCCTGATACACATAACTTTGAGAGCTGGGGATTTAGTGCGCCTTGGTCTGGTGTTCAAACTAAAGCAAGTACAGCACGCTGGCCGATTATTGAACCTCGCGTTGCAAAAACAGCAGATGGTCAGCCAATTTCAATGGAAACATTCTGTATTGCTGTGGCAAAAGCCTTAGATTTGCCAGGCTTTGGTGAGAAAGCAATTGAAGATATGGATGGTAACTTCTATCCAATCAATAGTGCAGAAGATTACTATTTACGTGTTGCCGCTAATATGGCGTTTATGGGGGAAAAACCTGTTGCCCCTGCAACCAATGAAGATATTTTATTAAGTGGGGTAGACCGTATTTTACCTGCGATAACCTCAACATTAAAAAATGAAGAAGTTCTTCAGGTTGCGTATATCTATACACGAGGCGGTCGTTTCGCTCCTTATGACAAAGCGTGGAATGGTGAAGAAACAGGGCCACAGTGGAAAAAGCCATTACAAATCTGGAATGAAGAAGTGGCAAAAAACCATCATGCAATAACAGGCGAACGTTATAGTGGTTGCCCGACTTATTATCCACCACGTTTATCGGATGGTAGTGATATTCATCAGCACTATCCTGAAGAGCAGTGGCCATTAAAATTAATGTCCTTTAAGTCTCATGTGGTGAGTAGTTCAACAGGCATGATCCAGCGTTTAAGAATGGTAAAACCAAGTAACTTAGTCGCGATTAACCCTCAAGATGGTAAAAAATGGGGTGTTAATCATGGTGATAAAGTTCGCATTGTCACACCGGGTGGACAAGTGGAAGCGGAGATTAGCTTACTCGATGGCGTAATGCCGGGCGTTTTAGCGATTGAACATGGATATGGGCATCAAGAGTTAGGTTCACGTCAGCATTACTTAGATGAACAACCATTACCGATGGATAAAGGTATTGGCAGCGGTATCAACCTTAATGATTTAGGGTTTGCCGATCCAACACGTCAAATCACTAATACATGGTTAGATTGGGTATCTGGTGCATCTGTGCGTCAAGGCTTACCAGCTAAGATTGAGCGTATAGCTTAATTATCAATTTGGTATTTTAAATAATCACTCCACTCTTTATTAAAAAGAAGAGTGGAGTGATTGCACCACAAATCAGTTTTACTTTATCTTTTGTAAGATAGAACTAGATCAGTTTAATTATTTTAATATTACATGTACCCTACATACATAATATTTCAATAAATTTAAGGTGGCCAACACGCATATTAGCCACCTCATTTACAGGGAGTAATAATGTGAATTGGCTCCCTTTTTTTCTGCTATTTATTTTTTATTAGGACTTAATGGGATTATTTCTCATATATATATTTTAAAATATTATATATGAAAAATAATTCAATTCGATTTTTCACATTAATTTTTTCGGTAATATGCCTTTTGTGAGAATAGACTGTGCTACTACTAATAGAGAGTTTTTTAGCAATTTGATGATTAGGTATTTCATTCATCCAATAATTAATAATTTTTTGTTCTTGTGAGCTAAAAATAGAGCATAATGAATGTTTATAGGTTGGAAAGTAAACTTGGCAGCGAGAAGTGAATAAAGATGTCTTTTCAAGCACCCAAGGAAGTATTTTTTTTGGAAGGATAAAACAGTTATTTGTCAATGCGATAGGTCTTTCTTTGTCTGGGTAGTTAGCATCAAGATAAAGATAAAGCCGACAGCTTCTTGTTGAAATAAAAAAAAGTTGTAAATGTGGGCAATGTGCTATTTCTCGACAATATCTTGTGAGGTCAATAAATATAATATCTGGCATTGAGTGATTAATATAATTATTGGCTTCTTGTATAGATGACATGTCAATTATTTCATGCCTTACATTTCTCTTCGAAAAATAATGCTTTATACCATTACGAGTAAAAAAACATTCATCAATAATTAATACTTTCACAAATAACTTCCTTGTTTGTAGCTGTTTTAATTTATTAAAATAAAGATAACCTTATTTTATGTCAATTCGGCTTATATGTTCTTTTTTTGAAGATATATCGAATAAAAAGGTTATGATTACATTTTAATTAAATGAAAGTTGATTTATTAATATGGCTAATTATTTGCATACAGTAAGAGCGGGTTTATATATTGATATAAAAAATATGTGATAGTGGATTGTAGAGGGATAAAAAAAGAACAGGAGTACCAAGTACTCCTGCTTTGCGTTCGCTATCTTTTCTAGATCTTTTTATTAATGCTTGGTGTTGTCCGAAACAGAATCTTCAGATGATTCAATTTTATCAATACCTGCTTGAAGAATATGAATCAACTGTTTAGCTATGTCTGTTGTCAGCCAAAGTGTCTTATCTACAACTGCGTTTTCTGGATGATGTTCGTTTTCAGGAAGATAATGTAAACGCAACATCATGGCATCGTAGATGTCAACGGTACTGATGTCCCAGCCTACAACAGGATGTGTCTGAATAACTTCATTTTTTCTACTCATAATACCTCCTAATCATACAACCGGTTTTGACTAAGAGAGAAGCTCCCACACAAAGTGGTTACTTTTCAGTATACGAGATTTATCGTGATTAAAAAGATAAATTTTTGTTATAACAAAAAAATGTGTGCTGGCTCTGATAACAGAGTAATGCACCATTAACAGTCGAACAAATGTTATATGGTGCATTTTAGATAAATATCAAGGGGAAGGATTAATCGACAGTGATATCCCAATGAATATTTTCATTTGCTAAGAAAGGAATAAGCGCTTCATTACCACACAGGATTTGTGCTGGCGCCTCAACCGTTTTTTCCGTTAATGTGATTGTTCCTTCATTAACGGGTAAACCATAAAAACGAGGACCATTTAGAGAACAGAAGGCTTCAAAGTGTTGTAATGCATTGAGTTCTTTAAATACGGTTGCGTAGGCTGCTAGTGCGGTTGGCGCATTAAATACTCCAGCACAACCACAAGATGATTCTTTGCGATGTTGTAAGTGAGGTGCGGAATCCGTACCTAAGAAAAAGCGAGAGTTTCCTGATGCAACCGCTTCTCTTAGTGCTTCTTGATGAACGTTGCGTTTAAGAATAGGTAAGCAATATAGGTGAGGTTTAACGCCACCAACCAACATATGATTGCGGTTAAACATCAAATGTTGCGGAGTAATGGTGGCACCAAGAAATTCATTTCCTTCTAATACATACTGAGCGGCTTCTTTAGTTGTAATATGTTCAAAAACAATTTTTAGCTCAGGAAATTGCTTGCGTACAGGAGACATAACGCTATCAATGAAACGTGCTTCTCTATCAAAAATATCGATGCTTGAAGCGGTTACTTCGCCGTGGATCAGCAATGGCATGCCGATTTTTTCCATCACACTTAAGATAGGATAAATCTTTGTGATATCTGATACACCATGGCTTGAGTTAGTTGTTGCATTCGCAGGATAAAGTTTACAAGCGGTAAAAACACCTTGTAAGAAACCTTGTTCTACTTCTGAAGGCAATGTGCTATCGGTTAAATAGCAAGTCATTAACGGTTCGAAGTTATCACCGGCAGGAATAGCCGCTTTGATGCGATCACGATAAGTGCGAGCAGCTTCAATCGTTGTGACCGGTGGAACAAGATTTGGCATGACAATAGCTCTGCCAAAATAGCGACTGGTATAAGGAACAACAGTTTTTAGCATGTCATCATCACGAAAGTGAACATGCCAATCATCAGGACGGCGAATAGTGAGGGTGATAGGTTGTGCAGTGGTCATATACCGGCTCCGTGTGTCTTAGGAAAATCGAAAGATCAAGGATTGGATTGGACTAGATAGTCAAGCCGGAAACGAATGCTAATACGAAAACGATTAAATAGCTACCATTTAATCGCATTTTTTTATTATGTGTTTGGAATTTTGTAAGGTAAAACAGAGAATAAAATCAAAAGGTTACGAGGGTGACACAAAAAGAAATGGCTCCTCCAACTGGACTCGAACCAGTGACATACGGATTAACAGTCCGCCGTTCTACCGACTGAACTATGGAGGAACAACATTAAGTGGCGTGTATCATATAGTGGGTGATTTGATATGTCAAAGGACAATCGACAATATTTGTTTAAATGCATAGATAAACAACACATTGTGTGTTTCTAAAACAGATAATCTAATAATGACATAATGAACGCGTTTAAATGGCTATTTTTTTCACACTGAAAATTGAAAATAAAGATAAAAAATAAAGAGATAACGTATTTTAGACAATGCAGACTTTGAAAAATAAAATGGATAGAAAAAGGAGAAAGCTTTGATAATAGAGAAGGTAGAAAGCAAAAAGCCCGCACTGTAATAGCGCGGGCTTTTCTAAATTTGGCTCCTCCAACTGGACTCGAACCAGTGACATACGGATTAACAGTCCGCCGTTCTACCGACTGAACTATGGAGGAAGCGAGTTCTCGTGAGAACGAGACGGATAATAGCGAGGGTGATGAACTTTGTAAAGTAAAAAAAGTGAAATAATAGTTTAAGTGGTTAAAAAATAACTAATTTATGGTTTTTAAATCAAATAAGGTCGTTTTGAGTTTAAAAAATAGTCAGTAGAGTGATGCTGATTGAAACAGTCTTATAAACAGGCATTCTTTTATTGATGATTTTGAGTTAACACGAAATAGAAACTGAATAGAAATAGCAGATATATAAGATGAATATGTAGAGGATACAAAGGGCATAAACAAGAAAATAGAGGGATAAAAATAACTGGTGAGTAGAAAGCAAAAAGCCCGCACTGTAATAGCGCGGGCTTTTCTAAATTTGGCTCCTCCAACTGGACTTGAACCAGTGACATACGGATTAACAGTCCGCCGTTCTACCGACTGAACTATGGAGGAAGCGAGTTCTTGTGAGAACGAGGCGAATAATAGCGATCCTCGCTCACCTTGTAAAGTAAAAAAATGAAAAAAATAACTGTTTGCTCAAGAGTGCATCATATTGTTTCTTTTTTGATAAAAGTGTATAAAAAATAAATGGTTATCAGTAGAAATAATATTCGAAATTACATTTCTACTCGCTGAAATGAGTCTTACATGAGAAAGAAAAGATAAAGCATTTTTTTAAAAGAAAGTTTTTCATACTGTTTAGTAATACAATCTGACAAATTCAAAGACTAATTAAAGATCCCGAGACGATGGATACGACGAACTTATCATCCCCGATGATATTAGAGTTTGAGCAATTTAAAAAAACACTTCTTCTATATACAAAAGATAAAGAAGGGGGATGGGATACTGCAGTTTCTGGTTTAGCGTTATGTCGATATACCTCTATTACAGAGTCAGAAGGCTGGGTGTATGAACCCAGTTTGGCTATTGCTGCACAAGGTGCAAAGCGGATAACGATAGGGTTAGAGACGAATTGCTATCGCCCTATGAATATGCTTCTAACCTCATCAGAAATACCAACCTTTGCTAAAGTTTGTGAAGCTTCAAAAGAAACGCCTTTTTTAGCAATATTACTAAAGTTAGACCTCGCTCTATTACCTGAACTGCTAGCTGAAAATAAGTTTGAATTACTACAACAAAATAATGAGATCCGCGCTCAACAAATTGTTCAAGCAACCGCGCCAATCTTACAAGCCGTAACAAGGCTTATAAAACTAATAGATACACCAGAAGATGCACCTTTTATTGCTCCTTTGATCCAAAAAGAGATCCTTTATTACTTATTACGATCGAATGATGGTGCGCGTCAGCAACTATTAGCATCACAACATCCTCAGTGTCGGCAAATTAGCCATGCCCTGGATTGGATTAAACAACATTATCGCGAAATAATTCGGATTGAAGATCTTACAACGTTGGTGGGTATGAGCGCCTCTTCATTTCATTTTCACTTTAAAAACCGAACTGGCATGACACCGTTGCAATATCAAAAATGGCTACGACTGAATGAAGCAAGAAGGATCATGCTGATTGAAATGAGTGACGTTTCTGAAGCCGCATTTATTGTCGGCTATGAAAGCCCCTCACAGTTTAGCCGTGAATATCAGCGATTATTTGGCTTATCACCTTTAAAAGATATTCAACGATTAAAAGTATCGGGATCAGAAAGAGTATCTTTGGATTATTAGGCAAGAATAATGGAGAAATGAGTTAAGGCAGTAATAGATAATTGCGTTACAGTCATCTTATTAACGATGAGTATGCAAAGGAGTTTAGAAGTGACTAATGTTTTTATTATTAATGCTGCAAAAGAGTTTGATGGATCTAAAGGAAAACTCAACGACCATTTAACGCAAGTTGCCACAGAATTGTTGTCTTCGCATCAGATAAATGTGCAATCAACACGAATTGATGATGGTTATGATAATAACGAAGAAGTTGAAAAATATTTATGGGCCGATGTCATTATTTATCAAATGCCAGCATGGTGGATGGAAGGTCCTTGGATCTTAAAAAAATACGTTGATGATGTATTTAGTGCTGGGTATGGCAAAATGTATATTGATGATGGTCGTACACGAAAAGATCCTTCGAAAAAATATGGTTCGGGTGGATTATTACAAGGCAAAAAGTATCTTCTTTCTGTAACTTGGAATGCACCTTTTGGCGCTTTTGAAGAACAAGAACAGTTCTTTGAAGGAAAAGGAATTGATGCTGTCTATTTTCCATTCCATAAAGCGAATCAATTTTTAGGTATGGAAGGATTAAAAACTTTCGGAATGTTTGATGTGGTGAAACAACCGCAAATAGAACAAGACGTTGAAGCGTATAAAAAACACCTAAAACGAGAAATTATTGGAATAGCAGATTAGGTATTTATCGTGCCAGCTATAAATTATCTATCTATTAATCAATCAAGATAACGATCCAGATTGGATTTAGGTCGCTGATTTAGGTGATAGCTAATGTAGATAATAAGAACGCAGAAAGCCCGCACTGTAATAGCGCGGGCTTTTCTAAATTTGGCTCCTCCAACTGGACTTGAACCAGTGACATACGGATTAACAGTCCGCCGTTCTACCGACTGAACTATGGAGGAAGCGAGTTCTCGTGAGAACGAGGCGCATAATAACGATGATATATCAGAGTGTCAACGTTAAAAGTGGATTAAACATCTGTTTGGTTGGTTTATCAACAAAGTGGCTAAATAATAGAAGTTATTCTCTGTATAATAGCAGTTATTCTCCGTGTTTTTATATGTCACACGGAGAATCAATTAAATTTGAGGGGATAACTGTGATGCTGAAATTGATTGTTGAACAGGATCAAATGCCATCAAGTACACATCGTAAAAATGAATTTCTTGTTTTTTACTAATAATCTCGCGAATGTCTTCTTTTATTTTTTCGGATATTGCCGGGTGCTGGTGGATCTCACTTATGGCTTCATCAGAAAGTTTTTCAAAGGTATACCATTCACCGTTATAGCAAACTCTCAAATCGAGAACGCCAATATCTTCAAATTTATAAATAGGCTTTATATCAAATAACAAGATACCAGCCATCACTAAGAACATCACAGTAAAGAGCACGAGCGAGATAACACCAAAATAAGGTGAATAAATTAATAACGCAGCAAGCAATATATAAGAAAGAACCATACTGATACATAACCAGATATGGTTTTTTAAAAACTGACTATTAAAATGTGGTTTCCCGTCTCTTTTTTCTGCTTTATTGATCCGGTCTAAATCACGCTCTAAGATTTCTTTTAATACATTCATTGTAAATACCTTAAGAGATGAATGTTGCAAACTTGTTTCTTATTACTAGATTATCACGGGGACAAGATAAGCGGGTAGAACAGTTTTTTTTAATTCTGGCATTAACTGTTATTGTTAGGTGACTAAGAATATTCTTAGTCATTGTTAATAATAGAGATAAAATATCAAATAAATTTTATGCACAGTGATAAAAATAGAGGAAGAATTGTATTTTTAATGTGCAATTCGCATTTTTTTAATCTTTAGACGCATAAAACTATTGCTATTAAACTTGTCTCATGCGTTAATGAGTAAGGCCTCAATACAGACCTGATTTATGATTGACATTCTAAGTTAATGAGTTTTAAACAGCATCGCTTTTTGACCGTTTTCTTCATGTGTGCCCATAAGTTATAGGTAGTTCAGGCCAGTAGATGCCGAGAAGGCAACGTTTTATTGATATATAGGAAAGTCACATGTCTGACAAAATGAAAGGTCAAGTTAAGTGGTTCAACGAGTCTAAAGGCTTTGGTTTTATTACTCCAGCAGACGGAAGCAAAGACGTATTCGTTCACTTTTCTGCCATTCAAGGTAACGGTTTCAAAACTCTGGCTGAAGGTCAGAACGTAGAATTCACAATTGAAAACGGTGCAAAAGGTCCAGCAGCTGCTAACGTAACAGCTCTGTAATTTAAAGCCTTTTAAAAATTTTCTTCAAGCCTGTCACCTTATGGTGGCAGGCTTTTTCTTTATGGGTAAAATAAAGAAAAAGAGAATGATAATATTTATCAGGAGAGAAAATGCAGGTTAATGATAACGTTGTTGTGAAAACTGATGGTATTGCCGATCGTGAAGGAACTATCCTACTTGTCGAAGAATTTAATGAAGGCATAATGTATTTAGTATCACTCCCTGAATATCCAAAAGGAATTTGGTTTTTTAATGAAAAAGAGGGCGGAGAAGGGACATTTGTTAGACCAATACAGCAAAAGTGACTGACGTTTAGGTACGGTTCATTTACATTTTCAAATCAGCTACTTATACTTTTGCCAAATTTCAGTTAGGAGAAAACACTGTGGAGACACAAAGTTGTAGGTTAATGATAACCCCATTAATCGAGAATAATTTTATTCAAAATAACAGGTAAGCTGTTTTCTTCACTAAAACTGCTTACCATTTTGGTGGGCAGTGCATTGTAATATTCCTTTCTTATATATTCCTATTATGCACTTACCCAAATAATTTCCCTTATGCTTCTAAAATAAGAAGGGTAATTTTATGTGCTACATTTTTTTCTCTCTATTTCCTCCACCTAAGGCGATGAATTAATTTCAACACTCTGAATTATCAGAGCAAAATTTTCATATCAATTTTAATCATCATGTAGAGGAAATAAACATGACGATGACGCCTTATATTTTAAATCTCGTGATTGCAATGTGTCTTGGTGCTTTGATTGGTGCCGAACGTCAATGGCGACAAAGAATGGCCGGTTTAAGAACAAATGCTTTAGTTGCAACGGGTGCGGCTGTTTTTATTTTAAGTTCAATAGAAACTTCGCCAGATAGCCCTGGTCGGATTGCGGCTCAAGTTGTTTCAGGTATTGGGTTTCTTGGTGCAGGTGTGATCATGCGTGAAGGAATGAATATACGGGGGCTTAATACAGCTGCCACGCTTTGGTGTTCAGCAGGAATTGGCGTGTTATGTGGCTTAGGTTTATATCAATTGGCAACCATAGCAACAGTTCTTATTCTTTGTGCGAATATCTTACTGCGAGAGGCTGCTCAGCGGATAAACGCGCAACCACAACATCAAGCAATAGATATAGAGCAACGCTACTCAATACGAATTATTTGTCATGAAGAAGATGAAGTTTTAGTGAGAACACTTATTTTGCAAGCCATCAATGGATTACACGTTCGATTACAGTCTTTAAGCAGTGCTGATACATTGATGCCTAGCCAGTTGGAAGTTTGTGCTGAATTACTGGCAACACCTGTCGAGCAAAAAGAGATAGAAGCGATTGTTTGCAGAGTAAGTTTAGAAAAGAGTGTCAGTGCAATTAATTGGAAGATAGCGGCAGAGCATCCCGCTTGATGGATCTTTTCAAGATACTATCTTTCTACTTAAGACGCCCTATATTAAATGTAGGGCGTTTTTTTGTCGTATAAAGACCGAGATAGATATCCAATTATAAAGTTATTTCAAAAAGGAATATGAATATTGATAAAAGTTATAAAGAATATAACTTTGCAATTTGTAAGTAATAGAGCTGCCATATTTCAAGCTGTTGTGTCGTCGATTATGCTTATTCATCCCAGTCACATATTTTTGTTTGTTCTTCGTAAACCATTCACTTTTGCCTATCCAAGCCTCAAGTTATTAAGAGCTTTAGCATAAGGCTTAATTCTAAAACTCATTTCTCTGATGTGAATAATGAGATCTTAGCCATAAGTTACGTATTATTACTGATATATAGAAATAAAGTATTTTGTTTGTGTAATTATTATTTTTGTAACTATTACTTAATGGAATAAAAAGTAGAAAAATGAACTTAAAAAAACTAATTAAAATACACAGTAGGGGGGGGAATATATTCATTTTCGTTTTAATAAAAACAAACATTTTTACCTAAATTGATTCATGTCCAATTATTTGTATTGTGGTTAACCCGTATATCATGAGTTATGAATGAAAAAAGTTGAACAGAGTTTAGGTATATTTGATGCGCTCTCTCATCTTTATTGATTGCTCGTTCTAGGCTGATTTGATTTATCTTTGTTTATTTTGTTTTTAATAAATAGAAAAAGCTAAAATCAAGTAAGCGATTGCTACCCTTGGTTTACTTATTAAATGAGGTACTTAGGAGTATTGTAGGACAAAAAATCGTTATTAAGGGGCTTAATGCAGTATAGAATTTGGGGTGAAAATAGATGTTTTCCATTGATTATATTGAATTTTTTTTTAATACCTAAATTATACTCTCAAATTATTTCAATGTATTTGGTGAAAATTTTATCAATATTTTCTATCGTATTTAATTTAAGTATGATTTTTTGAGTAATGTTTTTAATTTAATCAAATTAGACCATTCAAAAAATGGGGGAAAATTCAGGAAAACGGTGAGTTTAGACCTCTACAGTAAAGCTGATGAATTGCGGCGGTATGTTGTTTGTAATCACTAATCAATTATGAATGAAAATCTTTTGAAAAATTGTAGGATTTTTTGTAAAGGTCATGTAGAGAAAATGATACCAATAAGTAATCTTATAATAAGAGTAGAAAAATCACACCACTCTTTCCATTCAATAAAATAATAATTTCAAAATTATCTTGTTTACAACTTTGTCAAGGACGTAAATCTTACTTATTACAGAAAGAGAATTATCTTAGTGTGAAATAGATGTGTCATTAGTATTTGCTGTAAAAATATATATAAAAGATAATTGTGGTACTGACCTTTTTCGATTTACTAAAAAAGATAAAAACAACGATAAGAGGAACTTTAATTTAAAAAATTGCTGGTATAAAAGGGTGAACAATCATTTCATGTTTGCTTACTAAAAACGATGTAACTCATTTCAATAGAACTGAAAGCAATGCATAAAGTATTTGCATTCACGACATGAATAATCTCAATTATTACTTTTGAAAAATACGGTTACAATATTTTTCAAAACCTTTCTTTTCCAAAAATTTAGAACAGTTTGGGTGTATAGAATACTAAGCTCTGTTATTGGTTTTTAAGACTAATCTAATAAATGAGATATAAGCCTTGATTATTTAGATACACCAATATTTTTATTAGGTTTTTATAGAGAGGAAAAGTCTTTTTAAACGCAAAATTACTCATAAAAAGGGTAACAAAATGAGTAAAATTAGTGATTAGAATAGAGAAATATTTAGAGATATATTTTAGCGCTTTAAGTAAAGATATACCGATATATAAATCTTTATACTCTGCTAAGCCCATCCACATCAACTTTTGTTAAGTAATGACGCTGTTACGAAGTCAGCACTTTTGGCTCTGTAATGTCTTGATACTTGTGCTAGCTAGGTTGAAAAAAAGAGGTTAACTACACGATAAGAGAGAAAGTGAAACAATGCTCATCATTGGTAAGAGCAAAACCAATTGCTGTTAGGGGTTGTTTTGGGGCTAAAAGGTAACATTTGATATTTTTTAGTTCGCACTAATGCTAATAGAATAGTCAATGAGATGTTATTTTGATCATATTTGTTTTTCTGTCTTTACATTGAAAAAGTTGATGTATACAAGTGTTAACTTCAGGTTGTCATATTTGCCATTACCGCCGTTTATTGTGTTGAGATAATGTTGATAACAGGAAAAACAGAATTTATATTCTGCATTATTATTTTATGAATTAATCACTTTATATTGGAGATCTTGGGATTTTTTTTTATGAAATTGAAATTTATATTTCATAAAATGTCTTTTTTCTATAAAAAAAGAGGTGTGTTTATATAAGACATAAATTATAAATCTGCTTTTTTTCTTTATATTTTTTTAATGGGTATTATATTGTTAATTAATTGTCGATTATTTTATTAATATATATCTATATAAGGAGAAAAATAATCGGATTTTAATTTAATTTTTTACACTAATAAATTATGACTTTATTTTATAAAAAAATGCTTGTTTTTTTAAATTTAACTTAAGTTAAATGATGTATTATTTTTATATTCTATTTTGAATTGATAATTAAATAACAGGTTTTTTCATTTAATTAAATAAAAAAATACTCTTCTATTTTTATATTAAAGTTGTGGTAATTTAAAATTTATTTTGTTCATAAAATACACTGTAATTCATAAATAAAACTTACTTATGTGTGGGTATTATTTCTATGTGATTAATTTACAACCAAGAAAACACTTATTAAGAGTTCTGTAATTTAAGTGTTAAATAGCGCTTAATAATCATTAGTTAAATTGTATTATTACGGTTGAAACTTTAATAATGTGGAAATAAATATTCAATGATTTAAGGGTGAAGATGCATAACTAAGAATTTAATTTTATATGACTTATCGTCCTGCTTAATAAATGTATTGAATTATGGTGTTGATTTTAAAGAATAATTTCTGTTGCAAAATAATAAAAAAATTTAGGATAACTATAAATAATTAGAATTGATTATTTTTCAAACAAATTGTAAATAAAAAGTGATCATTTCTGAAGGTTTACGTAAATGACGAAAAAAATAATATCTATAGAAATATTTATTAAATTTGGGAGCCTTGTTTAGATAAAGATGAGGAGGAGATATATCAATATATGTTACTGTGATCAAAAAAATCTACAATTGCGGATTTGTCAAATTTTTATGCTGTATTTTTAGGTTTATAAGTTTAATAGATCGTATAAAATAAAAAATTATCATTAATATTTTAATTTGGGTAGATTAGCTTATTAATTTACACCAAGTTTTATTACTTTTATCACTTGAATAGTTAATGAACTAATTCCATAATAATGATTATCTTTTTGTGATGTGACTCACATAGTATTTAAATTAGACTACTTTATCCGTTGAATAACTTAATCGTTAGGGAGTAAAGTTGTGGCGTTAGGATTATTCTTAACGAGCTATATTGGCGAGCATTTAAAGTTTACTTTTAATTTAAATGTTTTTTTCGCTACTTTTGAAAATGACCGTAACTAAGTAATACAAGGTAGTGTTACTACGAGTCATGTTCATAAAATGGGGCCTGGAAATTTAATATTACATTTATATTAATTTCCTCGGGATCTTTCATTAGAGAGATCCTCTTTGTTCAATATAATCGGACGGGATGTAAAGAGATGAGTACGGTTGAATTGCTTAAGCATATTTATGACATAAATTTATCGTATTTGCTTTTAGCGCAAAGGTTAATTAACCAAGAAAAGGCTTCCGCAATGTTTCGGCTTGGGATTAGTGACGCAATGGCGGATGCGCTAGCAGAGCTTACATTGCCTCAATTGGTTAAGTTGGCTGAAACAAACCAACTAATCTGTAATTTCCGGTTTGAAGACAGCGAAACAATAGAACAACTCACTAAAGAATCTAGAGTGGATGATTTACAACAAATTCATACTGGCATTCTTCTTTCTTCTAACTTGTTTCGTCAGTTATCGGAACAAGACACTAATGCGACAAAGAAACGGGCATAACAATGAGTGAGAAAAGTATCGTCCGAGAAGCGAAAGATATTCGCTTAGCAATGGAATTAATCACCTTGGGTGCCCGCTTACAAATGCTTGAAAGTGAAACTCAATTAAGTCGGGGGCGTTTAATTAAATTATACAAAGAATTAAGAGGTAGCCCCCCTCCAAAAGGAATGCTGCCATTTTCAACGGATTGGTTTATGACATGGGAACAAAATATCCATTCTTCAATGTTTTATAACGCTTATCGCTTTTTATTAAAAAATGGCGGTTGTGTTGGTGTTGAGGCTGTTGTTAAAGCTTATCGTTTATATTTAGAACAATGTCCACCTGTTAAAGATCAAGAACCTATTTTAGCACTAACAAGAGCATGGACATTAGTACGCTTTGTTGAAAGTGGCATGTTGCAACTTTCCGTTTGTACCAAATGTAATGGTTCATTTATTACACACGCACACCAGCCAGCTAGCAATTATGTTTGTAGTCTTTGCCAGCCACCTTCTCGCGCAATAAAAAAACGTAAACTTTCCGCCAATCCTGCCGATATTAACTTACAACTGTTGGATGGTCTTGAACAGTTTGCAATGTGATTCGAGATTGAAAGTTAAATATCAGGTTATAGAGTTTAGTTATCTATAACCTGAGCCGTTTCCTCTCCCCCTCCTATCTCTTGCTGCTATGTTCGCCATTCTCTCTATAACGAAATTAGCTAAAGGGATATCGCGTGTTAGTACTCTTAGGATATATCGTGGTTATGAGCGCCGTCATCGGGGGATATCTTCTCGTCGGTGGTAGTTTAGGCGCCTTGTACCAGCCAGCCGAATTTATAATCATCTTTGGTGCCGGTGTCGGTGCTTTTATTGTAGGTAATAATGGTAGAGCAATTGTATCAACAATGAAGATCCTACCGAAGTTGCTTCGTAGTACAAATTACAATAAAGCGATGTACATGGATTTAATGGCACTGATGTTTCGTTTATTGTCAAAAGCACGTCAGAACGGGATGTTGGCATTAGAGAGAGATATCGAAAACCCACAACAAAGTGACATTTTTTCTCAATATCCTCGCATTATGAAAGATGCTTATATGCTCAGTTTTATTACTGACTATATGCGTTTAATGGTGACAGGGAATATGAACCCTTATGAAATTGAATCTCTGATGGATGAAGAGATTGCAACTTTTGAGGAAGAGAGCGAAGTCCCTGCAACAGGTTTATCAGCGATGGGGGATTCACTCCCTGCGTTTGGTATCGTTGCCGCTGTTATGGGTGTTGTTAATGCGCTAGGTGCTGCGGATAGACCAGCCGGTGAAATGGGCGTATTAATTGGACATGCAATGGTTGGTACTTTCTTAGGTATTTTATTAGCTTATGGCTTTATTTCACCATTAGCTTCTAGACTCAGACAGCGCTCTAGTCAGCAAATGAAAATGATGGAGTGCATTAAAACAACATTGTTATCTAGCATGAACGGATATGCACCACAGATAGCGGTTGAATTTGGACGTAAAACCCTCTTTCTGGCAGACAGACCTTCTTTTATTGAATTGGAAGAACATGTACGTCAGGTACGGACACCAATGCAGGCAAATCCTGATGCAATGAAAGAAGAGTAATTATGAAGAGTAATTCACAGATCATTCGAGTTAAAAAGCGAGGGAGAAAGCAACATAACGCTCACGGTGGTGCATGGAAGATAGCTTATGCTGACTTTATGACTGCAATGATGGCTTTCTTTCTTGTCATGTGGTTACTTTCAATCTCTAGTCCACAAGAATTAACTCGTGTAGCCGAATATTTTCGTACGCCATTAAAAGTCGCGATTGAAAAAGGGCGATTTAGTGGGGATGCAACCAATCCTATTCCTGGAGGAGGGCGTGATCCTGTCTATAACGAAGGTGATATTTTGCCAAAAGGCCAGGAAGATAAACAGCTCAATGAAAAGCAACAATTTCGCCGATTAAAAGAAAATTTAGAGCAAGTTATTTTAAACGATCCTCGGTTAAAAGATCTGAAACCTCATTTATTAATAGACATGATGGATGAAGGATTACGAATTCAGATTATAGATAAAGAAAGCAGACCTATGTTTAGGGTCGGTAGTGCTACCGTTGAACCTTATATGAAGGATATTTTGACGGCAATAGCACCTATTTTAAATGACACGCCATACAAAATCAGTTTATCGGGTCATACCGATGATATTCCTTATGCAAGTGGCGCTTTTAAATATAGTAACTGGGAACTATCAACGGATCGCGCGAATGCCTCTCGTCGAGAATTAATTGGTGCGGGATTGAGTGAATGGAAAGTGTTGCGTGTTGTAGGTATGGCATCAACAGTTCATTTAGTTAAAGAGGATGGTTTTGCACCTGCTAACCGACGGATCAGTATTTTGGTCTTAACGAAGCAAGCAGAACAAAAAATTGTACAAGAAAATGAGCGGGTTGCACCGACAGTAACAGGGGCTTCAGAAATTGAACCTCTACTTTCAGGGCAAGAAACCCCACAAGAAAAAGCAGGAAACACACAGACGGGTTCGTCTGTGTCTTCTGCATCTGAGCTTCCCGAATCAAAAAAGGAAAATGTTGAAACAGGAGTTTCTGGGGAAAGTTTGCCATCACAATCGACAAATATTACGACAAAGCAGGGAACTGCCCCCTAATTTGTTAGTAATCGCGTAAAGGTGAATGAGTAACGATGGATATTACTGAGTTTTATCAAACATTTTTTGATGAAGCAGATGAGTTGTTAGCTGATATGGAACAGCATTTACTGTTACTTGATCCTGCAAATCCAGATCAAGAACAGATGAATGCGATTTTCCGTAGTGCACACTCCATAAAAGGAGGAGCTGCAACATTTGGCTTCGTTAAACTTCAACAGACCACTCATGTGCTTGAAAACTTGCTCGATAGTGCAAGACGTCATGAGATGGCGCTCACCGACGACATTATTAACCTGTTTCTGGAAGCGAAAGATATTATGCAACAGCAATTGGATGCACATAAAAACTCACAAGAACCTGATGAGGAAACATTTAACTATATTTGTGAGAAGTTGCGTCAGCTGGCTCTCGATGTAAAAGAAGAACAATCCGCTCCTCACGTTGAGGCTGTTGCTGGATCTGAAACTTCAGACTTACAGACCACAATGATTGAAACGCCTGTTTTGTCATCTGACGCTGAAAATGTGCAAAGTGAAGCCGTAGAAACCATGGTTGAAGTCGCATCGACAATGGCGGCTGATGGACATTATTACCATCACATTATTTTGTCTGATCTTAAAGAGACAGATATTGATTTAATGCTTGATGAATTAAAACATCTTGGTGAAGTTAGCCAAGTTGAAAAACAGCATCATGGTCTTGAAGCAATATTAAAAACCACTGCAACAGAAGAAGATATCAGCGCTGTACTTTGTTTTGTGATTGAACCTGAACAAATCTCGTTTAAAAAAGTGGCTGTTGCAGAAAAAGCACCAGAAAAAAACACAGTTACAGAAGAAAGTACAACATCTGTTGATGATGCTCATGTTGAAAACCACGTTGAGCAACCCGCGCCTGAAAAAGTGAAGCCATCCGCAGAGTTGGCTAAAGCACCCGCGGCATCGGCAACACCAGCGAAAAGACCTGTTGCAGCCGCGACACCAAAAACAGAATCAAGCAGTATTCGTGTTGCAGTTGAAAAGGTTGACCAACTAATTAACTTAGTGGGTGAGCTGGTTATTACTCAGTCAATGTTGGCACAGCACAGTGATAGTCTTGATCCGGCAATATATAGTGATTTACTAAGTTGTATTGCTCAGTTACAGCGCAATTCTCGTGATTTACAAGAATCTGTTATGTCAATTCGTATGATGCCGATGGAATATGTTTTCAGTCGCTTCCCTCGTGTTGTGCGTGATGTTGCAGGTAAAATGAATAAGAAAGTTGAGCTAAACATGATTGGTAGCTCAACAGAACTTGATAAAAGCTTAATTGAAAAAATTATCGATCCTTTAACTCACTTAGTTCGTAACAGTCTTGATCATGGTATTGAAATGCCGGCCGATCGTGTTGCAGCAGGTAAACCGGAAGCGGGGCAATTAACCCTGTCTGCGGAACATCAAGGCGGTAATATTTGTATTGAAGTGACTGATGATGGTGCTGGATTAAACCGCGAACGTATTTTGAAAAAAGCGATTTCATCAGGGCTTGCAGTTTCTGAAAATATGAGCAATGAAGAAATTGCGATGCTGATTTTTGCACCTGGTTTTTCTACCGCAGAAGTCGTCACAGATGTTTCTGGTCGTGGTGTGGGTATGGATGTTGTAAAACGAAATATCCAAGAGATGGGTGGCCAAATTCAAATTAGTTTTGAAGTGGGTAAAGGGACGCGTATTCGTATTTTACTTCCACTGACATTAGCAATTTTAGATGGTATGTCTGTGAAAGTTCATGATGAAGTCTTTATTTTGCCATTAGGAACGGTAGTCAGTTCTTTACAACCGGAAGAAGATGATATTTATCCATTGGCTGGTGATGAGAAATTATTACAGGTCAGAGGGGAATATTTACCACTGATTGAACTACATCGTACTTTTAATATTGAAGGCGCTCAAACTGATATTACCCAAGCAATTGCGGTTATTGTTCAAAGTGCCGGACGTCGTTATGCTTTATTGGTCGATCAATTAGTTGGTCAGCATCAAGTTGTTGTTAAAAATATAGAAAGCAATTACCGAAAAGTTCCTGGTATATCTGCTGCAACAATTATGGGCGACGGTAGTGTGGCTTTAATTCTTGATGTACCAGAATTGCAACGTTTAAGTCATACACAAATGACGAATAAGAAAAAGAATACAACTGCGAGCGCAGTCATTTAATAGTGAGGATAAAATAAGATTATGGCTTCGGAACATTTCGAGAAATTATCCGGTGAAACTGTTGGACAAGGATTTCTAATTTTTACGCTGGGTGATGAAGAATATGGAATTGATATTTTAAAGGTTCAAGAAATTCGTGGATATGATCAAGTTACACGTATTGCTAATTCACCTAGTTTTATTAAAGGTGTAACTAATTTACGGGGCGTTATTGTTCCGATAGTTGATCTGCGTATTAAATTTTCACAAGAAAGTGTAACTTATAATGACAATACTGTTGTTATTGTGGTTAACTTATTAAATCGAATTGTGGGAATTGTTGTTGACGGTGTTTCTGATGTTCTTACGCTAAAACCAGAGCAGATCTGCCCTGCGCCAGAGTTTGCAGTCACAATGTCTACTGAGTATTTAACCGGTTTAGGTACTTTAGATGAAAGAATGCTTATTCTTGTTGATATTGAAAAATTACTCAACAGTGAAGAAATGGAATTAGTCGATAGCGCAACAATTCAAGCTAAATAAGTTTTGTTTTTTTAAAAAATAATCTAAATACTGTTCCGGTAATTTTGCCGGAATAGCTATTTCTACCTTTTTTTATTTTATTAGCGAGTGCTAAAGCATTAAATTAACTTTAAGTAAAATTAAAAGATAAAAAAGAACTAATAATTTTGGTTAAGTTCTATTTTATTATTTATTAACTTATAAGTAGCTATCACCTAGCTGTAATATTTTTCTACTGACGGAAATAACTTTAAAGTTTTTTATACTTATAATTTTAATTAAAAACAGTATTACCACCGCTTTCTAATGGAGCAAAAATGCAACTAAGGCGAAATGAATCCTATAAAGTTTCTCTTAAGTCTGCCGATAACTTGCTCATTACCATTTATTATAAAAAGGGAAACTATGTTTAGCCGAATGAAAATAGTGACTGGATTATTATCCATTCTTCTGTTGTTTGGTGTTTTGCAATTTGTCTCAGGGGGTGTTTTTTACTCAAATATAATTGAGACAAGAAATGACCTTAATAAAACACTGATAATACAGGATCAACGTGAGCGCCTAGATGAAAGCTGGGCTAACTTACTGCAAGCTCGTAATAATATTAATCGTGCAGCGATTAGTTTTTTATTACAAGACAAAAATATGAATGTGGATGATTCTCTGTCTGTTGATTATTTAACGGGTCTTGCTCGTAAAAATATGTCTCGTGCAGACGAGAAATTTAAAGAATTTGAAAAGAATATTACTGCTTATCAAGTTCACTCAGAAGATGATGTTCGTAGCCTAAAAGGGCGTTTTATCGAATATTTCTCTGCATTAAACCAACTAGAAATTTTACTTCAAGATAGAAATTTAAAAGACTTTTTTGAGCAACCAACTACGGGTTATCAAGACGCTTTTTATAAAGAATATCTTGCATATGTCATGCGCAATGAGAAATTTAACGAAGAGTTAAATGTGGCACTAGAAGCCTCTCACCAACGTACTGTCATTACTATGGTTGTGTTAGCCATTATCGTTATCTCGGCATTAATTCTATGCTGGTTTGCATTACGTAATGCCTTAATTAGACCATTAAATTCACTTCTATTAAGTATTAAAACCTTCTCTGAAGGTGATTTACGTCCAAATATCGAAGTGAATGGCCGCAATGAAATGAGCTTGTTAGCAAATGGCTTAAAACATATGCAACAAGAGCTTATTCAAACTGTTCGTGGTGTCTATCAAAGCACGGAAAACATTTATAACAGTACAAGTGAAATTGCTGCTGGAAATAATGATTTATCTGCCCGTACAGAAGAGCAAGTGGCTTCGTTAGAAGAAACTGCCGCAAGTATGGAACAGTTAACGGCGACCGTGAAACAGAATGCTGACAATGCTCGCCAAGCAAGTAACCTTGCTAATGACGCCTCAGATATTGCCCGCCAAGGCGGAAAAGTTGTTGCTAATGTGGTGCAAACAATGCACGACATAGCCGGAAGTTCTCAGAAAATCACTGATATCACTGCTGTTATCGATGGCATTGCATTCCAGACCAATATTTTGGCGCTGAATGCGGCTGTTGAAGCGGCAAGAGCCGGTGAGCATGGTCGCGGATTTGCGGTAGTTGCCGGTGAAGTTCGTAACCTTGCACAGAGAAGTGCAGAAGCTGCTAAAGAAATAAAAACACTGATTGAAGATTCTGTAAGTCGTACTGAAACGGGTTCTGTACTCGTTGAAAGTGCGGGGGAAACGATGACGCGTATTGTGGATTCTGTAACGCGTGTTACTGACATCATGGGCGAAATCGCTTCTGCATCAGATGAGCAAAGCCGAGGTATTTCACAAGTTGGTCTTGCGGTTTCTGAAATGGATCGTGTCACTCAGCAAAACGCCTCTTTAGTAGAACAATCTGCAGCCGCTGCTGCTGGTCTTGAAGATCAAGCAGTTGCATTAACCCGCTTAGTTTCAATCTTCAAATTACCGGGTCAGGAAGAAAAAACGCTAGAAAGAAAGGAATCGGATGCAACCCCTGTAGTTAAAGCCGCTGCTCCACTTATAAAACCAGGAACCTCAGAAAAGAAAAAGAGCAGCAGTGTTGAAGATCCCGCTAACTGGGAAACTTTCTAACAACAACAAGTGGCTGACAAGCGGTGGCTTTTTACCACCGCTTTAAACGAGGTGAAGGCATGTTTAGGTTTCGCAAATTAAAGATATCCACCAGTCTCTATTTATTACTGATGATGTTTTGCGTTATGCAGGTGGTTTCTAGTGGTATTTCGCTAGGGATCGTTCATTTGAATAACGAACAGATCACCAGAGTAGATATAGATACATCTAAGCGAGATGAATTAGGATTAAGTTGGGCATCTTTAATACAAACACGTAATGCGATTAATCGTGTAGCTATTGCAGTGAAAACTGAACAGTCAACAGACTATATTCAATCTATTGAATCAATTGCACTTTCACGTTTGGAAACGGCGAATACTCATTTTCAAAATTTCCTTGCTGATATAAATAAAGAGGCAATCCCAACAGAAGAAAAAGAAATCGTTGAAGCAGTAAAAAACGATTACCACGTTTTATATGGTGCATTAACTGAATTACATAGCATGTTAAAAAACGGTAACTTCCAAGGCTTTTTAGATCAACCAACGGAACGTTATCAAACCGCGATGGAAAATTCATTTAATACCTATATGAATTATGTTCAGACAGAAATTACTGAATCTATAGAGCAAGGACATCGCTCTTATACTATTGCTATCTTGATGTTTATCGGTGCAATAGCGATGGTTATTGTGGTATCACTCGCCGCTCATCGCTGGCTAAGTTTTAATATCATTAAACCTTTCGCAAGTTTAAGCCGTTATTTTAATGATGTGGCTACCGGTAAATTAAATCGTGAAATTCTTGTCTTCACCGATGATGAAATAGGGGATGTGTTTAGACGACTACGAGATATGCGTGGAGAGCTAGCGCGTTCTATTCGTATCGTTCGAGACAACAGCAATGCTATGTACTCCGGTATTCAAGAAATTTCCAAAGGAAATACGGATTTATCCTCAAGAACTGAACAACAAGCTGCTTCGTTAGAAGAAACTGCGGCAAGCATGGAAGAGTTAACAGCAACGGTAAAACAAAATGCTGATAACGCCCTACAAGCGAGCAAGCTCGCAGAGTCTGCTTCTGAAACAGCCATTCGTGGTGGTCAAATCACGAATAGTGTTGTTGAAACCATGGATGCGATTACACAAAGTTCTCAAAAGATAGGGGCTATTATCAGTGTGATTGATGGTATTGCGTTCCAAACCAATATATTAGCACTTAACGCGGCGGTTGAAGCTGCTCGCGCCGGTGAACAAGGACGTGGATTCTCTGTCGTCGCTGGAGAAGTTCGTAACCTTGCTCAACGTAGTGCTGATGCTGCAAAAGAAATTAAATTGTTGATTGATGAATCTGTTTTACGTGTCTCTCAAGGTTCTCAACTCGTTAATAATGCAGGGCAAACAATGGAGGAACTCGTCACATCAGTAAATAAAGTCACTGAATTAATGGCAGAAATCGCCTCAGCTTCTGATGAACAAAGCCGAGGTATTCACCAAGTCGCTGATGCAGTCAGTCAGATGGATCAGGTGACACAGCAAAACGCTGCTTTGGTGGAGCAATCAGCATCTGCTGCCGCAGCATTAGAAGATCAGGCTAATAACCTTGTTAATGCTGTATCGGCATTCGAGTTGCCTGACACGGATGAGAGTAATCATTCTTCATCCCTTGAAGGTAATGGGTTGAAAAAAGCAGATAAAAAATCATTTTTTAAAAAGACCCATTAAAAAACAATGAAACGTAATGTTACTGAAGTCTTATCAGATATCGCTGCTCAACCGTTGGATATTTTTACCCAACGGTTTATGTTGTCCGATGATCAGTTCCAATCTATATGCCAATTGATTTATCAAAAGGCAGGTATTGTGCTGACTAACAACAAAAGGGAGATGGTTTATAACCGTCTCACTAGGAGGTTACGTGAATTACGGATGAATAACTTTGGTGACTATCTTGCGTTTCTTAAAAGTGATGTTCGCAACCCTGAATGGCAAGAGTTTGTAAATGCATTAACAACCAATCTCACCGCATTTTTCAGGGAAGCGCATCATTTTCCTATTTTGGCAAAACATGCCAGAAAAAGAGCAGGAGGCGTCTACCGAGTATGGTGTGCAGCTGCATCTACTGGAGAAGAACCTTATTCAATTGCGATGACTTTACGCGATGTTTTTGGGAATAACCCTTATAAAACCAAAATTATTGCCAGCGATATCGATACTAATGTGTTGGATAAAGCACGAAAAGGTGTTTACCGACAGGAAGAGCTTAAAACATTAAATGATGAATATTTGAAAAAATATTTTCTCAAAGGTGTCGGCGATTTTGAAGGATACGTGAAAATTAGACAGCAAATTAGCGAGATGGTCTCTTTTCAGTATTTGAATTTACTCGACAAGCAATGGGATTTAGAAGGCAGTTTTGATGCGATTTTTTGTCGTAATGTCATGATCTATTTTGACAAAGCGACACAACAAACCTTACTTAACCGCTTTACCTCATTACTTAAGCCAGACGGAATGCTGTTTGTTGGACATTCTGAAAATGTAAGCCAGCTTAGCAAGGATTTCTACTTGCATGGGCATACCGTTTACGGGCTGACACCAGCAAGGAGAGGTTATGAATAAAATAACGGTACTCTGTGTTGATGATTCGGCGCTAATGCGTCAAATCATGCGAGAAATCATCAACAGTCATAGCGATATGGAAGTTGTTGATTGTGCCCCAGATCCTATAGTGGCTCGTGACTTAATAAAAAAGTACAACCCACAGGTATTAACGTTAGACGTTGAAATGCCACGTATGGATGGTATTGATTTCTTGGAAAAACTGATGCGATTAAGACCAATGCCTGTCGTTATGGTCTCATCATTAACAGCAAAAGGCTCAGAAGTGACGTTAAAAGCGTTAGAACTGGGCGCAGTTGATTTTGTGACTAAACCACAGCTTGGTTTGCGTGAAGGTATGATGGCTTATAGTGAACTGATTGCCGAAAAAATTCGTGCTGCTGCACAGGCACGGATTAATCGCCGAGAAGTACAAGCACCGCCTTCTAAATCATTGTCATTTACACCGATGATTTCGAGTGAAAAGTTGATTGCAGTAGGCGCATCAACTGGTGGCACAGAGGCTATTCGTAATTTTCTAGAACCATTACCTATTACCAGCCCTGCGATATTAATTACGCAACATATGCCCGCAGGGTTTACACACTCATTTGCAGAACGATTAAATCGTTTATGCCAAATAAGTGTAAAAGAAGCAGAAGATGGCGAACGTGTATTACCTGGGCATGCTTATATTGCGCCAGGTGATTATCACATGGAGCTTCGTCGTAATGGTGCTAACTACCAGATCCACATTAATAAAGAGCCTGCGGTCAACCGTCATCGTCCTTCTGTCGATGTGCTATTTAGGTCTGTCGCAAAATATGCGGGACGTAATGCCATCGGTGTGATTTTAACCGGAATGGGCAGTGATGGTGCTGCTGGCTTATTAGAAATGCGTCGTGCAGGTAGTTATACCTTTGCACAAGATGAAGCGAGTTGTGTCGTCTTTGGCATGCCTCGTGCTGCGGTTGAATTAGGCGCAGTAGACGAGGTGAAAAGCATAAGCGCAATGAGTAAAGCTGTGCTGATGAAAATCAGTAGCACACAATCATTGCGTATCTGATTAAGTTCAGTTTAAAAAGCAACACAGTAATTTGCCGATATATTTTGAAGGAGTTTTCAATGGCAAGTAAGGATCTGAAATTTTTAGTGGTTGATGATTTTTCAACAATGCGCCGCATAGTTCGTAATTTGCTAAAGGAATTAGGATTTACGAATGTAGAAGAAGCAGAAGATGGTGCTGACGCGTTAGCTAAATTACGCAATTCGGCAATCGATTTTGTGATCACAGACTGGAACATGCCAAACATGGATGGTCTAGAGCTTCTTAAAAATATTCGTAGTGACGCGGGACTTGCAGCAACACCAGTACTCATGGTAACCGCTGAAGCTAAAAAAGAAAATATCATTGCAGCAGCGCAAGCCGGTGCAAGTGGATATGTAGTTAAACCTTTTACAGCAGCAATTCTTGAAGAAAAACTAAATAAAATTTTTGAAAAACTGGGCATCTAAGGAGTCGCAATGAGTGGGAATCCAATTATGCCGAAAGATAATATTGAAATGACATCTGATATTATCAGCCGGATCGGACAATTGACGCGGATGTTACGCGACAGTTTGCGAGAATTAGGATTGGATAAAGCAATAGCCGAAGCAGCAGAAGCCATCCCTGACGCTAGGGAACGTCTGGACTATGTTGCTCAAATGACCGCTCAGGCAGCTGAGCGTACATTGAACTGTGTCGAAGCTGCGCAGCCTAAACAGGATGCGTTAAGTGCCGATGCGACTAAGCTTACTGAACGTTGGGACCAATGGTTTGAACAGCCAGAAGAGCTGAAAGATGTACGCTCTCTTGTAACCGATACCCGCAATTATTTGCGGGATATCCCTGAGAGTGCGGCTTTTACTAACAGTCAGTTATTGGAAATTATGATGGCACAGGATTTCCAAGATCTGACCGGCCAGGTTATTAAACGCATGATGAGTGTTGTTCAAGAAATTGAAAAACAACTCGTGATGGTATTAATGGAAAACCTGCCACCAGAGCAACTTGAAAAGTCTAATGTGAAGAAAGAGACTGACTCTTTATTAAATGGTCCACAGGTTAATAAAAACAACGCTGGCGTGATCAAAAATCAAGATCAAGTTGATGATTTACTGGAAAGTTTAGGTTTCTAACCTTCTAATGAGTTTTAGGGCGATAAGGACGTTGAGATATGCAGGACGCATTCGCTCTATGCTCAGCTCTTTTAGGATGATGTATTTTATGGATAAAAAATCACGTAATAATGCTTTAATAGCCCACGCTATTGAAGAAAATGTAAGCCGCTTTTTTTAAGCGGCTTTTGAAGTTGTTGAAATAAACATCAAAAGTAAAATTGCTCAATTTTACTGTGAATTTTGCTGATTTCCTTATAATTAGCGCCAATATTGCTTATATCTTCATTTTTATCATTGGGTTGTTTTTTCACTGCATACCGTCATAGCCCAAAAAGCCCCGTAAATTTGCGATTGTTCAGCCCATCAATTTCCTCTGAATTTGTCATGCTTAGAGTCATTTCATTCATGCTTTTAATCTCAATATCTAAATCGGACAGACTGTGGCTGAAGATAGCGATCTCGAAAAAACAGAGGAACCCACACCCCATAAACGGGAAAAAGCCAAAAAGGATGGACAAATTGTCCGTTCTAAAGAGCTATCGTCCGTATTAATGATCTTGGGTGGCGTAAGTTTGCTGTGGATGAGTGGTGGATTTATCACTCGTGGGCTACATGCCATGTTAACAGAAGGGTTTACGTTTAATCATCACCTTATTGGTAATGAGAATTTGTTGATCCCTCGATTTGGTAGCTTGATTAAACAAGCTGTTTTTGCGCTATCCCCCGTGTTTTTGGGGTTAGTGATCGTGGCAATTGGTGCCTCTGCCTTATTAGGCGGGATTAACTTTAGTAGTAAATCCATTAAGTTCGATCCCAAAAAATGGAATCCTATTTCTGGGTTAAAACGTATTTTTTCTATGAATGCGTTAGCAGAGTTATTTAAAGCGATACTGAAATCAACGTTTGTGGGGATCGCCGCAACCATTTTTTTATGGCACAACTGGAACGATATTCTCCATCTGATCACGCTTGCACCGCTTAGTGCGCTAGCCAATGCGATGCAACTGCTGATTTTTGCCGTCTACATTACCGTTTTTATGCTGATACCAATGGTGGCATTCGACATTATTTTCCAAATTCGTAGCCATTTAAAAAAGCTACGTATGACGCGCCAAGAAATTAAAGATGAATTTAAACAGCAAGAGGGTGATCCGCAACTTAAAGCGCGTATCCGTCAGCAACAACATGCAATGTCTCGCCGTCGAATGATGGCGGATGTACCAAAAGCAGACGTTATTGTTACGAACCCAACACACTATGCTGTTGCACTGCAATATAACGACAAAATGACCGCGCCTAAAGTGTTAGCGAAAGGTGCAGGGGCGATTGCGTTAAAAATTAAAGAGATTGGTGCAGAAAATCGAATTCCGCTTCTAGAAGCGCCACCGCTTGCTAGGGCGTTATATCGTCACAGTGAAATAGGTCATGCAATTCCTTCAACCCTTTATGCTGCGGTTGCCGAGGTACTTGCATGGGTTTATCAACTGAAACGATGGAAAACCGAAGGTGGTTTAAAACCTAAACAACCTATGAACTTGCCAGTGCCTCCCGCACTGGACTTTGCTGGAGAAGATAATCGTCATGGCTAATTTGGCCTCATTACTCCGCTTGCCGGGAAATTGGAAAAGTTCTCAGTGGCAGATACTGGCAGGGCCAGTGCTTATCTTGTTGATACTGTCAATGATGGTATTGCCATTGCCACCTTTTCTATTGGATTTATTATTTACCTTTAACATCGCACTCTCCATCATGGTGCTGTTGGTCGCAATGTTCACTCGACGTACGCTGGACTTTGCTGCTTTCCCTACCATTTTGCTGTTTACCACGTTGTTACGTTTATCATTAAACGTGGCTTCAACTCGTATCATCTTAATGGAAGGGCATACAGGGCCAGCAGCCGCAGGGCGTGTTGTTGAGGCATTTGGTCATTTCCTTGTTGGCGGTAACTTTGCTATCGGTATTGTGGTCTTTATCATCCTTATTTTGATTAACTTTATGGTTATCACCAAGGGTGCGGGACGTATTGCTGAAGTTGGTGCGCGTTTTGTGTTAGATGGAATGCCGGGTAAACAGATGGCAATCGATGCTGACCTGAATGCCGGCATTATCAACGAAGACGAAGCAAAAAAACGTCGTAAAGAAGTTTCATTGGAATCCGACTTTTACGGTTCAATGGATGGTGCGAGTAAGTTCGTTCGTGGTGACGCCATCGCAGGCTTAATGATCCTTGTGATTAACGTGGTGGGCGGGCTTATCGTTGGTGTCGCTCAACACGGAATGGCATTAAACGATGCGGCAACGACTTATACCCTTTTAACCATCGGTGATGGTCTGGTTGCTCAAATCCCTGCATTGATTATCTCAACAGCAGCGGGTGTTATCGTTACTCGTGTTGCCACAGATGAAGATGTTGGGCAACAGATGGTTACCCAACTGTTTGATAATCCTCGCGTTCTAATGTTAACCGCGGGTGTGCTAGGTCTGTTAGGCTTAGTGCCAGGAATGCCTAACTTTGTTTTCCTTTTCTTCACCGCAGCATTAGGTGGATTAGGTTGGTATATCTTACGTCGCAACGCGAACCCTGAAGTGCATCAACAAAAAGAGATGGAAGAAGTTGAAAAACAAAACCGTGTTGTTGAAGCTTCATGGGAAGATGTACAACTTGAAGATCCATTAGCGATGGAAGTAGGGTATCGCTTAATTCCAATGGTAGATAGCCGCCAAAATGGTGAGTTGCTAGGTCGAATTAGTGGTATCCGTAAAAAGTTTGCTCAGGAAACAGGTTATCTTCCTCCTGTTGTTCATATCCGAGACAATATGGAATTAAGACCTTCTTCTTATCGCATTCTAATGAAAGGGGTTGAGATTGGTCACGGTGAAGCGCATCCAGGTCGTTGGTTAGCCATCAATCCGGGTAATGCCGTTGGCTCTTTAGAGGGCGATATTACTCAAGAGCCTGCATTTGGTTTACCTGCTGTTTGGATTGATGACAGCTTAAGAGAACAAGCTCAGGTTCAGGGTTATACCGTTGTTGCTGCAAGTACCGTTATTGCAACGCACTTTAACCATGCATTAGCGAAATACGCATCGGAATTATTTGGTCGTCAAGAAGCACAAATGTTGTTTGATAGGGTGAGTAAAGAGCTGCCTAAAATGACAGAAAATATGATCCCAGATATGCTTTCACTCACAGTATTGCACAAAGTATTGCAAAATTTGCTGTCTGAACAAGTGCCTATTCGTGATATGAGAACCATCTTAGAAGCCTTAGCAGAGCACGCACCAGAGCAGAAAGATCCAGCTGAATTAACAGCAGTTGTGCGTGTTGCACTTCGTCGTGCGATTACACAACACTGGTTTGGTGATCAAGATGAAATCCAAGTCATTGGATTGGATGCAAGTTTAGAGCGTATTCTTGTTCAAGCAATGCAAAGTGGTGGCGGTTTAGAGCCGGGGCTGGCTGAAAATATTGAACAACAAGCCGCGGATGCGGTACGTCATCAAGAGATGTCTGGTGGTGCGCCTGTATTGTTAGTCAATCATGCGTTACGTTCATTATTGTCACGTTTCTTACGTCGTAGCTTGCCACAGTTAGCTGTATTGTCGAATATGGAAATCAGTGAAGGTCGTCGCATTCGTATGACGTCAATGATTGGTGGGCAACCTCATTAATCGTTCTCGCTAATAATACCATTATCTAAATCAAATCTAAGACCACTTTATTAAGTGGTCTTTTTTTATATATTGATAAAATGGAAGGGGCGATGTGTTAGCGCGTGGTGTTTATTTTTAGCCGTGTATGAAAAGGTGCATTAATAAAGACGCCAATAAAACCAAGGTTCAGATAAGCGAAATGATGTGTCACAAAAAAGACGATAAATAATAGAGCAGCGTGAGCTGTTGGTGGCTTAAAGTGAGTAGTGCTTTGTCAGCAAAGTTTTATCAGCAAAGCAAAACGCCATCAATATTGATGGCGTTTTGTGTGAATTCTGATAATTATCGAAAGAACCTAAACTTGAATTTTGCGTCCAGCCAGTGTTGAACGTTGTGCTTGCCCATCAGAACCATAAAGGGTGGGGCTGTGGTTCTTCTGCAAAAAACGGATAGCATCACTATTACGAGCGATGTGTTGATCAAGTAGTAATCCGTTATGTTGATTCAGATATCTTAACTCCGCCGTGATGTCGATTATTTGCGCCCATAAATCAGATAAGAACGGTAACCCTGTATAAGGTTTTTCTACACCGGCTTGTAGGCTTAGCGTATGACGCTGTTGGTCTGTATGACCCAAAGCCGACAAGACAAAATTCTTCTGTTCAGTGACTTCATGCAATGCATTGATATCAATATTACCTGCGCATAATAACTGCTGTTCAGTACGTAAAATACCCGCAATGGTATTAAGCTGTGATAATTGAAGATCTAAAGTCTGGCGGAGTTCTTCCATCATAATCATTAAAATATTATTGAGTTATGCTTTCAGCAGCTTCACGGAAAAGAGCGTCCGCAATTTTACCGCTGTCCATGGTTAATGTTCCGTTGGCAATTGCTTCTTTTAAGCGAGCAACTTTCTCAACGTTAATATCTTTATTTCCCGGTTGAACAAGTTTTTTCTGTGCTTCACTCAGTTTTACAGAGGTGTCGCCTGTTGCCGTTTTTTGTTCAGTTGTTCCCGATTTACGAGAGCCTTGAGTGATTTCACTCGGATTTCGTTGTGCAATTGCGTTAATCGGAAGCAGTGGATTTGTGCGTTCAATACTCATAGGAAAATCCTTTGTTAGGCATCAATTAATAGTCAGATGAAGCCATTGTAAAACAACCTATGTGTTTTCGCCTATCATCTTGGTTCTTTATATCGGCTGTAGAATCAAAAACTTTAATCTTAGTCGTGATACTCGTCATACTTTAAGCTGTAGTGTTGTTAGCTACATTCACTCGCACTAGTCACACTACTCGTCATACTTTAAGCTGTAGCGTTGTTAGCTACATTCACTCGCGCTAGTCACACTACTCGTCATACTTTAAGCTGTAGCGTTGTTGGCTACATTCACTCGCACTAGTCACATACTTATGTATGCTCCTAGCGACTCATTCATTTGCCGCCTAGCTACAACTTAAATTATTTAGAGTATCTACATTATCTATAAACATTTATCTATATTGATGCTTTAAATTGTCGCAATTATTTAGAGTAAAAATGTAACGTAAGAGAGTTTACCTTGGCTTGCCATAACTGAAACGGGTAACAAGCAATTTAATATAGGCTTATTCTGCTTATCAGCTTTTTAATCTATTAAAGAGGGATACGAACAGAGCCATCTTCAAGTGCTTCGCCAGTGACGATTTGACCTGATTTAACTCTTACGCGAATGGTTTCATTGGCGACAGCATTGTTTACGGCTTTACCTTCATAGCGGATCTGAAAGTGGGGACCTTGTGCAAATACAGTCACGGTTTGTCCCGCCAAAATAGCCCAAGGGCGACGAACCATTGTCGAGGTTAAAGGCTTTCCTGCGGATATTTGTCGCATTGCGATCGCATTTTTAATTAATGCAGGATCACGTAATACATCATAAGGTAATTTTTCTAATTCACCCGTTGCCATGCTAACGGCAGAAGTTTCAATGATGTCATCACGATTAATGTCTTTTTTCGCGATTAAGTATTTACCATTAACGCTAACATCAATTTGAATAAAACGACGCTGTTTATCACACTGAATTGGAATTGAAAGACGTCCCCAATTACGGGAGCCAGCATGACCTTGGATCTCTTGTGTTTGGCAGACTGGCCATTTATCTTCTGGTGTTAAAACTGTCACAGTCACTTTATCGCCTTGTTGATGAAGTGCGACAAAGAAATCTTGTAGTTCTTCAGGGAGTGATTTCGCAATACTCACATTCATCATAAAGAAAAAAGAAAATAGACCGATAAGAGTTCTAACTAACATAATTTGTATCACCTTACAGAGTTGATGCTAATTGTGCGTTTGCCATTATTTAGCAACAACAGTGTACATCGACTTTGCACGCCTTAAACGCATAAATAGCAATCCAATTTACGCCTATTCCTCCAATCATCTTTTTTTTGAGCGTTTATTCTGTCAACTGAAATTGTTTTATCAGCTGAGGTATGTGGCTTAGCCACCAAGGATAGAAGATGCTCGATAAATTAGAAAATACGTTTCATTTTCAACAAGAAGCGCTCTCAATACGCAATAAACGCCAAGAAATTCTCGCTGCGAATATCGCTAATGCAGATACCCCAGGCTTTCAGGCTCGTGATATTGATTTTGCTTCTGAATTGAAGAAAACCATTGAAAATGGACGTACTGGTAGTCATGGCATGCAATTGGCAATGACATCAGATCGTCATATCCCGATCAAACCCGGTTATCGCTTAGAAGCGGACTTACTCTATCGCGTGCCTCATCAAACTGCGATGGATGGTAATACCGTGGATATGGATATGGAACGTAGTAATTTTGCTGACAATAGCCTTAAGTATCAGGCTGATGTGACATTTATTAACTCGCAAGTTAAAAGCATGATGGCTGTATTGCAACAGTAGGGTAAAGAGCATGTCTTTATTTAGTATTTTCGATATTTCAAGTTCAGCACTTTCAGCGCAATCACAGCGTTTAAACGTGAGTGCCAGCAATATGGCAAACGCTGACAGTGTTGCGGGTCCAGATGGCGATCCTTATCGTGCAAAACAGGTTGTTTTTCAGGTAAACGCACCCGCTGGCCAAGAAGTTGGCGGCGTTCGTGTCACTGAAGTGGTGGATGATCCTGCACCATTTCGTATGGAATATCAGCCGGGGCATCCTTTTGCCGATGAAAAAGGGTATGTACGTATGCCGAATGTTGATGTTGTGGGTGAAATGATTAACACCATCTCTGCATCAAGAAGTTACCAAGCTAACGTCGAAGTGATGAACACGGCAAAATCGCTGATGCAAAAAACACTGATGATAGGTCAATAGGGAGAATAAATTGTGGGCATTTCCTCCTCAATGAATGAACCTTATGATAATACCATTATCGGGGATGCACCTTCTTCATATCATACGAAAAAAAAGGGTAGTGATGATATTAAAGGGAATTTCCTCACGCTTCTCATCACTCAGATGAAAAATCAAGACCCAACAAACCCAATGCAAAATAATGAGTTAACTTCCCAGTTAGCTCAAATTTCAACGGTTGAAGGCATTGAGACACTGAATAAAACAGTGAATAACATTGTTGGACAGATTGATCAAAGTCAGGCGTTGCGAGCTTCTTCTCTCGTTGGCCGTGGTGTCATGGTTGCTGGTAATAAAATTGTTGTCTTTCAGCCAACCGATGGTACAGGCGAGACTGAAAAACCCAGTGATGGGGATGACACAATTCCAACACCTGATACTCAAAATGAGAAAACACGTCAGCAAATGGGAACGTATAAAGCAGATGATACTGACCCAAATACACCTGACAGTGAACACCTTTTTTCAACACCTTTTGGTTTTGAATTACTCAGTCCAACCGATTCTCTTACGATAAACATCACTAATGCTAGTGGTGTAACCGTTCGTACAATCAAAATGGACAAAAAGATGCTACCGGATGTTTATAACTTCTCTTGGGATTGTACCGATGAAGATGACAATCCTGTTCCTACAGGAAGTTATAAATTTACCGTTAACGCCACGCTTAATGATGCTCAGGTCCCTGTTAAGACACTGAATTATGCGCTGGTGAATAGTGTGTCCATGGTGGATGGTGGCGCCCGCCTTGATGTTGGCTTAGGTAATACCGTTTCATTGGATGAAATTCGTCAGGTTCTTTAACTAACACATATTCAACTTGGAGGGCGCATGTCCTTTTCACAAGCAGTAAGTGGTTTAAACGCAGCAGCCGCTAACTTAGATTCTATCGGTAATAACATTTCTAACTCCGCAACCTATGGCTTTAAAGGTGCAACTGTTTCTTTTGCTGACGTTTTCGCCGGCTCTGGTGCAGGTCTGGGTGTTAAAGTGGCAGGCATTAGCCAAAACTTTAAAGACGGTAGTATCACAACCACTAACCGCCCAACAGACGTAGCGATTTCTGGCGGTGGTTTTTTCCGCATTGAAGACCAAAACGGTGGCGTTTTCTATTCACGTAATGGTGAATTCGGTAAAGACAAAAATGGTTTCCTGACTAATATGCAAGGTATGCGTATTACAGGTTATCCAGTACAAGTTGTTGATGGTAAAAACGTTGTTCAAAAAGGGGCAACACCAACACCTATCGTTATTCCTACCGATATGATGAATGCCAGCGCAACCAACAAAATTGATATGGCGGTTAACCTGAACTCTGGTGAAGATAAACCCGCTAAAGCTCCATTTGATGCTAAAGATGGCGATACATACAACTTTAGTACTAACGTTACCACTTACGATAGCTTAGGTAATGAACATAACCTGAACTTATTCTTTGTAAAAACAAAAGACAATGAATGGAAAGTTTACGGTCAAGATACGTCAACTAAAACAGCGGGTGGTGCGCCAACACCTCACCAAGAGTTAGGTACATTAGACTATACAACGGGTGGTGTTCTAAATAAATTCACACCAGCGGCAGTGACACCTCCAGCAACACCAGGCTTTGCTATTGCTTCTTTAAATGGCTCAGCTCCAAGTACTATTGAACTGAATTTCGCCGGCAGTACTCAGCAAAAAGTATCAGAATCAAGTGTTTCTAAATTAGCGCAAAATGGTTACCAAGCAGGTGAATTTACCAATTTCCGTATTGAGCAAGATGGCTCCATCATGGCGACTTACTCAAACCAACAAAGCCAAGTTGTTGGCCAAATCGCACTCGCTAGCTTTGCAAATGCTGGTGGTTTAAGCTCACAAGGCGACAACATGTGGTCTGAAACTAACGGTTCAGGTTCACCAATCGTGGGTGTTGCTGGCTCTGGTGTATTCGGCAAATTAACCAATAACGCATTAGAAGCGTCTAACGTGGATATGAGCCAAGAGTTAGTCAATATGATCGTTGCTCAACGTAACTATCAATCAAACGCACAAACCATTAAGACTCAGGATCAGATCCTGCAGACTCTGGTTAGCTTGCGCTAATAACGCTGGAAATAATCTGTTATGGATCATGTGATTTATACCGCGATGGGCGGCGCCAGACACTCGATGGAAAATCAAGCTGTCGTGGCGAACAACTTAGCAAACGCATCAACGCCGGGATTTAAAGCGCAGCTTAGTGCAATGCGAGCCGTACCTGTCAATGGCGATACCTTACCAACTCGTACATTAACGGTAGCCTCCACGCCTGGTAGCGATCAAAGTCAAGGAACGATGAACTATACCGGCAGATCAATGGATGTTGCGTTAAGTGATAACGGCTATTTAGCGGTTCAACTTGAAGATGGTACTGAAGCCTATACCCGAAACGGTAATATTCAGCGTAACGCTGATGGCATGTTGATGGTACAAGGTCGTTTGTTAATGGGCGATAACGGTGCGATTGAAGTACCTGCTCAAGCAAATGTCAGTATTGCCAATAACGGTATTGTGACGGCGCATGTACCGACTGATCCACCAAAAATGTTGGGTCAAATTGGTCGCTTGAAAATGGTAAAACCAGAGCAAAACGATTTAGTTCGTGGCGATGATGGTTTATTCCATTTATCACCAAAAGGAACTGCGCGTGCTGGTGAGGAATTACCTGCGGATGATAGCGTGAAGGTGTTAGCTGGTGTGTTAGAAGGCAGTAATGTTAATCCAGCAGAAGCCATGGTCGATATGATAGCAAACGCAAGACGTTTTGAAATGCAAATGAAGGTTATTCATAGCGCCGATGATAATGCGCAACGAGCTAACCAATTGCTATCAATGAGTTAAATAGTGTAAGGGGAAAACCATGATCCGTTCTTTATGGATTGCTAAAACTGGGTTGGATGCACAACAGACAAACATGGATGTGATTTCCAACAACCTCGCAAACGTCAGCACCAATGGTTTTAAACGCCAACGTGCGGTTTTCGAAGATTTACTGTACCAAACAATTCGTCAACCAGGTGCCATGACATCAGAGCAGACGAATGCACCATCTGGTTTACAAATTGGTACCGGTGTTCGCCCTGTTGCGACTGAACGTTTACATAGCCAAGGTAACTTAGCGCCAACAAACGGGACTCGTGATGTGGCGATTAAAGGACAAGGTTTCTTCCATGTTCAGTTACCAGATGGTACAGACGCTTATACCCGTGATGGTGCATTCCAAATGGATCAAAATGGGCAATTAGTGACAACGAGTGGCTTCCAAGTTGTTCCTGCCATCATTTTGCCTGATACCGCCAAAAAAGTGATGATTGGTCGTGATGGTACTGTCAGTGTTGAGATAGACGGTGATCCGGCTCCACAACAAGTTGGGCAATTAACACTTACTACCTTTATTAATGACAGCGGATTAGAAAGTGTCGGTGAAAACTTGTACTTAGAAACGGCAAGTTCTGGCGCACCTACTGAGAATGCCCCTGGTATCAACGGCGCAGGCTTGTTGTATCAGGGATATGTTGAAACCTCTAACGTTAACGTAGCTGAAGAGCTGGTCAATATGATCCAGACTCAACGTGCTTATGAAATTAACAGTAAAGCGATTTCAACATCTGATCAGATGTTACAGAAACTAACGCAACTCTAATTTCGTTTGTTTATTAGCCTGACAGGATTTCCTGTCAGGCGTATTACTAAAAGAGTATCGAAGATGGATACAAAGGTCATTACTGACAATTCTGGGGCAAGAAAGCTTAGTGTCAGATGGCGTCGTCATCAACGTTTAGGTACCGCCCTGTTGGTACTGACACTGGCGGGATGCGCACATATACCCAAAAAACCGTTGGTAGAAGGTAACACAACGGCGGTTCCAACGGCACCAACAGCGCCTGCGCCTAATGGCTCTATTTTTCAGTCAGCTCAGCCTGTTTATTTTGGCTATCAACCGCTATTTGAAGACAGACGTCCTCGAAATATTGGTGACACGCTAACAATTACATTGCAAGAAAACGTGAGTGCAAGCAAAAACTCATCCGCAAATGCGAGCCGTAATGGCAAAGCAGGATTCCTTGCTTCGATCACACCAAGATTTTTGGAAGGATTGTTTGGTAATAGCCGTGCTGATATGGGAATGGAAGGAAACAGTGACTTTGGCGGTAAAGGTGGCGCAAACGCAAACAATACCTTTAAAGGCACCATCACTGTTACCGTCGATCAGCTTCTTGCCAATGGAAACCTGCACGTTATCGGTGAAAAGCAAATTGCTATCAATCAAGGTACTGAATTTATCCGTTTTTCAGGTGTTGTGAACCCAAGAACAATCAGTGGTGCTAATACCGTAAATTCAACCCAAGTTGCTGATGCTCGTATTGAATATATCGGAGACGGTTATATCAATGAAGCACAGTCTATGGGATGGCTACAACGCTTCTTCTTAAATGTATCACCTTTTTAATGAGTAGGGTCCAGATGAAAAAAATAGCGATGAGCCTTTTCTTTATCGTGATGACATGTGTCGGTTTTTCCGCTCATGCCGAACGGATCAGAGATCTCACCTCTGTTGAAGGGGTAAGAGAAAATGCGCTGATTGGTTATGGTTTGGTCGTGGGATTAGATGGAACGGGTGACCAAACAATGCAAACCCCGTTTACCACGCAAAGTCTGAATAACATGCTCTCTCAATTGGGGATCACCGTACCACCTGGCACCAATATGCAATTGAAAAACGTTGCAGCGGTAATGGTAACTGCAAAATTACCGCCTTTTGGTCGTACAGGGCAATCAATCGATGTTGTTGTTTCATCCTTAGGTAATGCAAAAAGCTTACGTGGTGGTACGTTGCTGATGACACCATTAAAAGGTGTTGATAATCAGATTTATGCTTTAGCACAAGGCAATATTATTGTCGGGGGAGCGGGTGCATCTGCGGGGGGGAATAGCGTTAAAGTTAACCAGTTAGCAGGTGGACGCATTAGCAGCGGCGCTATCATTGAACGTGAACTGCCTTCGCAATTTGGTCAAACAGGTCTGCTGAATCTACAACTGAATGAAGAAAACTTCACTTTGGCACAACACATCTCTGATGCTGTTAATAAATTGCGCGGTGTGGGCACGGCGATCCCTTTAGATGCCCGTACAGTTCAACTACGTGTTCCTATTGGTAAAAGTGAACAAGTCCGCTTCTTGGCTGAAGTTCAAAACCTTGAAATTAAACGTGTAGTTGCAGATGCGAAAGTGATCATTAATGCAAGAACTGGTTCTGTTGTGATGAATCGTGATGTGACATTAGGAAGCTGTGCTATCGCTCAAGGGAATCTTTCCGTTACGGTTGATAGTCAAGTTAATGTCAGCCAACCTAATACTCCGTTTGCGGGTGGTAGTACGGTTGTAACACGTAATACTAGCGTAAATATGAGTGAACAAGGTGGCTCATTACAACAAGTGAATGCAAGTGCAAGCTTAAACGAAGTGATCCGCACATTAAATGCACTGGGTGCAACACCAACAGATTTAATGTCAATTTTGCAAGCAATGGAAAGCGCGGGTTGCTTACGTGCGAGATTGGAGATTATCTGATGAAAGATTTATCTCTGCTTTCTTCAATGCCGACGATGTCAACGCCAGCATATGACAGTAATGCATTGAATAAACTTAAATATCAGGTTGGACAAAATACTGATCAACAAGGGCTGCGCCAAGTGGCGCAGCAACTTGAAGGTGTTTTCGTTCAAATGATGTTAAAGAGCATGCGTGATGCTATTCCTCAAGAAAGCATGTTCAACTCAGAAAGTACCAAGATGTACACCTCTCTTTATGATCAACAAATCGCTCAAGACTTATCACAAAAAGGCTTGGGCTTTGCTGACATGATAGAAAAACAACTTTCTGCCAAAGTTACGATGGACCCTAGTGAAATGGCGGGTAAAACGCCAATGCCATTAGATGGTAGCGATATATTTCAATCCATGCCAACGCAAGCATTGGGGCAAATTTATCGTGCGATGCAGCCTTATCAAAATGCAGTTGAAAGTACGATTGGCAAGCTTAAGGGCTTATCTGAAAGCAGTGCTTCTTTTGCATCAAAACTGTTAGGGCCAGCAAAACAAGCCACAGAAGGTACTGGTGTACACCATCTTTTAGTTGTTGCTCAAGCCGCACTTGAATCAGGTTGGGGTAAACGTGAGATCCTAACCGGTGACGGTAAACCGAGTTATAACCTGTTTGGTATTAAAGCAGGAAATAGCTGGAAAGGACCTGTTACGAATATCATGACAACTGAAGTGATCGATGGTAACTCGGTTAAAATGCGTGACAATTTCCGTGTTTATGGCTCTTATGTTGAAGCTATTCAAGATTACCTCAGATTGATCACTGAAAGCCCTCGTTACGCTAAAGTACCTCAAGCCCATACCCCTGAACAAGCGGCTTACCGCATCCAAGAAGCAGGTTATGCTACCGATCCGGGTTATGCCAAAAAACTGGTTTCAATTATTGGCCAATTAAAAGGAAGTGGTGAGCAAGTTGCTAAAACTTATACTCACGATTTAAGCGACCTATTTTAATTATTTTCCCCTCAAGTTTAGAGGGGAAGAACCGATAATAAAGACCAGAGCATCCATTTAACTTGCCAGCTATGCTCCGTGCATACGGGTGATGACTAAACGTAAAAGGATAGACAAATGTCCAACAGTTTAATTAATACAGCGATGAGCGGACTTAATGCGGCACAAGCTGCGATGAGCACTGTGAGTAATAACATCGCTAACCAAAATGTAAAATGGTACAACCGTCAAATGACTGTGTTTAATGAAAACAGCGGTACGATGACCGGTAATGGTTATATCGGTAATGGCGTTAATGTTAGTCGTATTCATCGTGAATATAACGAATTCCTTGCCGGTCAAATGAACCGTGCAATGTCAAAACAAAGCGCACTGAATAGCTATACCCAAAATATCTCACAAATTAATGATTTGTTAGCAGATAAAGGGAATGACGTTTCGAGTGCGATTGACGAATTTTTTACCAGCTTACCGAATGTAACTAATAATGCAGAAGATAACCCAGCGCGTACAACGGTTATTGGTAAAGCGGAAGCTATGGTCAATATGTTTGCTAAAGCAGACCAATCATTGCGTGATTTAGAAAAAGATATTAATAGTCAGGTGACAAACACCTCTAAAAATATCAATGAATATACAAAACAAATCGCAAAATTAAATAACGAAATTAGCCGCTCTAAAGGCTTTAATGGCGCTGATCCTAACGATTTATTAGACCAACGCGACCGTTTAGTTCAAGAATTAAACACATTGGTTGATGTACAAGTGACTCAACAAGACGGTGGTTTTGTTAACGTCACATTTGCTAATGGTTTGCCATTAGTCTCTGGTACTCGCGCTTATGAAGTTTCAGCTATTCCATCTAATCAAAACAGCGAACGCCTTGTTATTGGTTATAGCAACGGCATTGATGAAATGCGTGAAGTGGATGCAAAACGCATTAAGGGTGGCGAACTTGGTGGTGCTTATCGTAGCCGTGAAGAGGTGTTAGATCCAAGCCGTAACCAATTAAACCAATTAGCGTTAGTGCTGGGTGATCAATTTAATAAACAGCATGAGCAAGGTTTTGATTTAAATGGCGACAAAGGTGAAAAATTCTTTGACCTTGGTGGCGCTCATGTTATGCCAAACGGCAAAAACAAAGGTAATGCCACCTTTGATGTGAAATACACTGACACTAAAGAAGTGAAAGCCGCTGACTATACGGTTAAATACGACGGCAGCAATTGGAATGTGACGGTAGAGCCGGGTGGTCGTAAAGTTGCAGCTACAGTCGGTGCAACGGGCGAATTAGAATTCGAAGGGATGAGTATCAAAGTCAATGGTACACCACAAAAAGACGATTCTATTGTCGTTCAATCTGTGGGTAACGTGATTGCTGGTATGAAAGTTGCCTTGAATGATCCTAGCAAAATTGCAGCAGCAGGCTCTAAAGATACCGGTCCAAGCGATAACGAAAACATGAAAAAACTGTTTGAGTTACCTGATGAAAAAATTATTGATGGTAAAACAACAATTGCTGGTGGCTATGGCTCATTGATCAGTATGGTCGGTAATAAAGTGAATACCGCTCAAGTTGACTTTGATGCTCAGGTTTCTATTACTAAAAGTATTGTAGAACAACAACAGTCTGTTTCTGGCGTGAACTTGGATGAAGAGTATGGCGAGATGTATCGCATTCAAGAATATTACATGGCAAATGCAAAAGTTATTCAAACAGCAAACAGTATGTTTGATGCAATTATGCAAGTTCTCTAAGCCCTCATCAGAATAAGGAATATCACGGTGCGTTTAAGTTCAAATCAAATTTTTAGCCAGCGAGTGGACAATATCACTGGTTCGCAAAGTAAATGGATGACTGAAGGGAATAAAATTTCTAGCGGTCGTCGTGTTGAAAAACCATCAGATGATCCCATGGCGGCTTCTCAAGCGGTGATGGTGAAACAATCTGAATCGCGCAATCAGCAGTATGCGACAGCGCGTGGATTTGCCAAAAACAGCATGTCTTTGCAAATGAGCTTAGCAAGCCAAATGGTGAATATTACCACTAAAATTCAAGAAACACTGGTTGCAGCGGGTAATGATGCCACATTAAGCGACGAAGACCGTGCATCTTTAGCTGATCAATTAGAGGGTTTAAAAGACCAGCTAGTGGGTATTGGTAATACAAAAGATGGTGTGGGTCGTTATATTTTTGCTGGCTTCCAATCAGATAAACCACCTTTTGTTGCTGATGCAACAGGCAAAATCACCTATCAAGGTGGTGATAAGCAAATTACCCAAAAAGTAGATAGTAATATTGAAATGGTCACTAACTTTACAGGGATCGAAACATTACAATCTTCAGGTAGTAAAGGAACGGCTCCAGATATTTTTGAAGCATTAGATGGCGCTATTACTGCATTGCGTGAACCTTTAGCGGGTAAACCACAAGCTGATCGTGATGCTGCATTAGACAAAATTGATGCTGCAAACCGTGTTAACCGTGCGACGCTAAATAATATTTCTAGTGTTGAGGCGAAGTTAGGTCTACAACTTCAAGAACTTGATAACTTAGATGATTTAGGTGCCGATACTTCTTTAAGAAATGCAAAACGTTTAAGCGAACTGCGTGAATTAGATTGGACACAAGCGATTTCAGATTATTACCAAGAAGAGTCTGTATTACAGGCTTCTTATAAAGTGTTTAACGACATGAAAGATATGTCGATGTTTAAGATGTACCGCTAATTATTTTAGTTTTGTCTTAAGACATTTTGATATCACCCCTGGTATTTATTTATCAGGGGATTTTTTTTATTGAATGCGAGAGGCAAGTTCATTTCTTTAATGCTAGAAATAAAGTGTTTTCTTGTGTTGAAGAGGCTTTAAAACCATTATGAAGATAAAACTGTTTTGCATTTTCTGTGAGAGAATGAACCATAATCGCTTTAACGCCAATATTTTCAGCAACATGATAACAACGTAAAACAGCATCTCTTAATAAATCAGCGCCAAGACCTTTTCCATGGAAAGAGATATCGACGGCAAGTCTAGCTAAAATGATAACAGGTATTGGATCTGGCATATTACGACGAATCGCGTTGATGGCTTCAGTATGATTAACACTTCCTGTTGCTAAAGAATAATAGCCAACAACATAGTGGCTATTTTCTTTACAGACCACAAAAGTACGAGATGCACCCAATAATTGGTTTTTGAAACCTCTTTGCTTTATCCAGTTATCTAATACAATTTCACTACTATAAAAATCAGCGACTTCATGCGAACTTGATAACGGCTCAGGCGCTGTTACTTTTCCCATAATGGTTTTCTCATTAATAACTTTTCAAGAGCAGGGTCAATATCAACCGGTGCATCAATAATTTCTATAAATTCGGCATATTGAGCATCATTTAAATTAAAGGTTCGACGGTCTAAAATGACATCCTCAGCAGCTTGACATGCTGTTTCAAGAATAAAGTCAGTACGAGATTTATGGAGAATTTCAGCAGCAGTATCAATAAGAGCGCGTTGTGATTCTTTAGCGCGAATATTAAGTTGTACATCTGATTTCATATCACGTCTCCTTGTATAGCAAATGATATACAAGAATTGTAGAATAAATAAGCATTAATGGCTAGGGTGAAAACAGATTAATTTTAATGAGTGAGCTGAAAAATAAATAATTAAAAGTTAATAAGCTGAAATTTCAAGAAACCAACTGCTGTAATATCAATGTGATGCGATTAAACGTATCGCTAAAGACACGCTCTGTAAACACAGGTAATGCAGGCATGATCATGGATAATGCTAACATACCGATAGTCAGCGTAAGAGGGAAACCCACCACAAAGACAGAAAGTTGTGGTGTCATACGGTTTAGAATACCTAATGAAAGGTTGAGTACTAAAAGTAGGGTGATTAATGGCATGGCTAACATCATACCGTTAATAAAGATTGTGCCACCACTTTGAACTAAAGTGAGAATAGCTAAAGAGTTAAAGGTTTGATTTCCAATAGGAACAACATAGAACGTATCAACTAATATTGATATTAACCATAAATGCCCATCAAATACTAAAAATAGCAATATTGTTAACATATTAAAAATACGTGCCAGAATAGGCATATTCGGGCCACCTGATGGATCGACGAAGGTGGCAAATGAAAGCCCCATCTGTAAACCAATCACTTCACCAGCATGACGAACAGAAGCAAACGCCAACTGCATTGATAACCCTAGAATTGTGCCAATCAAAATTTGTTGCAACAGTACCCAAAAGGCAATAATCGAGAATAAAGGCACATTACTTTGCGGTAAGCCTGGTGCAACTAATGCGGTAATTAGAAAGGCGAGCGCAATGCGAAATTTTTTAGGCGTCTGCTTTTCACTAAAGAGTGGCGCAGTGCTAAAAAGGGCGAGTATACGCACAAATGGCCAGAAAAAATCACTAATGTAGCCGTTAAGCATTTCACTGGTCAGGGTTATCATTGCTATTAACCAATCATCCCAGGAATGCTTGTAAATAAGTTATGCATATAATCAATAAGTAAACTTAACATCCAAGGACCCGCAACTAAAATAGCAGCTAATACAGCCAGGATTTTGGGAATAAACGATAATGTCATTTCGTTTATCTGTGTTGCAGCTTGAAGCATACTGATCACAAGACCGGTCACCAGAGCGGACAATAAAAGAGGGCCTGCTAGTGATAAAGCGATTTTCATCGCTTCAGTACCTAGTGCTAAGACGGATTCTGGTGTCATGGGATTACCTCAGCGCTAATTAAAAAAGCTTTGTGCAAGCGAGCCTAGTATTAATTGCCAACCATCAACTAAAACAAAAAGCATCAGTTTAAATGGCAATGAAACTGTGGCTGGTGGCACCATCATCATACCTAACGCCATTAACACACTGGCAACCACTAAGTCGATAATAAGAAAAGGAATAAAAATCATAAAACCGATTTGGAAGGCGGTTTTTAGTTCACTCGTAATATAAGCCGGCACCAAAATACGCATTGGTACACTTTCGCGAGTTTCAAACGCAGGCGCATCGGCAAGACGAGCAAACAGCGCTAAATCAGTTTCACGAGTTTGTTGCATCATAAACTGGCGTAAAGGTTTAGAACCATTTTCTAAGGCTTGCTCGAAGGTAATTTGATCTTCAGTAAATGGCATATAGGCATCTTGATAAATTTTATCAAAAACTGGTGCCATAATGAAAAAGGTCATAAATAATGCCAAACCAAGAACAACTTGGTTTGGAGGAGCAGAAGGTGTACCTAAAGCATTACGTAATAATCCAAGGACAATAATAATGCGGGTAAAACTGGTCATCATCAGCAAAACAGCAGGAATAAACCCTAAAGCTGTAATGAAGATTAATGTTTGTACTGGTAATGACCAACTTTGACCACCACCCGGTAAAGACTGTGTAATAACACCCGGAAATTGGGCAAACGCACTGCTAGGTAATAAGATTAAAACCAGCACACTAGCGAAGAGACGCCAACGCTTTAATGCGTTAAAAAAAGTGACACACTGATGCATTATGAGTTGCCTTTATCTCGCTTTAGCGTTTTTTGTAATATTTGAGTAAACAATGGCGATGTTGGTGATGAGGTCGCTTCCTGCGAGGCTTTATCAGGGATGGGTAATTTATGCAGCAGATTTACCTGCGACGCAGTTACCCCTAATACGAGCCATTCCTGTTCTATTTCAACCACCACCACACGCTCTTTCGCACCTAATGAACAACTTGCTTTGACGTTAAGTTGTGCTGTCGTTCCTTTAAATGAACCACGGGTAAAACCAAAACGGCGAAATAACCACATAGCAACAATAATAAGAACGATAATGCCCGCAAGTGCCGTGCTAACTTGAGCAAGGCTTTGACCTACAGGCAACGGTTGTGTAGGTGTTTGAACAGTTTGTGTTGTAGCAGGTGCGGTAGTATTTACCGCACCTTGGCTGGAAAAGGAAGGAAGCTGTTCCATAGATTAACGGCTCAGACGACGCATACGTTCTGATGGCGTAATGATATCGGTAATACGAATACCGTATTTATCAGAAACAACCACAACTTCACCTTGAGCGATTAAATAGCCATTGATAAGAATATCAAGAGGCTCTCCAGCTAAACCATCGAGTGAAACCACAGAACCTTGTGACAGGCTAAGTAATTTTTTAATAGTCATTTTGGTGCGACCTAACTCTACTGTTAATTTGACTGGAATATCCATAATCAAATTGATGTCAGATAGATGATTTAGTGCATCGTCTTCAGGCAAAAGATGTTCAAATAGATCGGAACTATTATCCTGGCTTTTCCCAGTTTGCTGTTCCATTGCATCAGCCCACATATCCTCAGCCGATTGTGAATTATCAGTTGGGCGATTTGCATCACTCATTGGTTTGTTCCTCATCCAGAGCGTTTAAAACAGGGTTAATTAGGTGTTCAACACGAAGGGCATATTGCCCATTTACTGTACCGTATTGGCTTGTTAATACGGGCACACCATCAACATGTGCAATCAATCTTTCTGGTTTATCAATCGGGATAACATCCCCTTTTTTAAGTGTTAACACTTTTGATAAACGCAGTGGGATGTCAGTAAAGTTTGCGACCAGTTCAAGCTCTGAATGCTGAACTTGGTTGACTAAACTATCTAACCAAACCCCATCTTCTTGACGAACATTTTCAATTGGTGGATTGATCAGTCGTTCACGTAATGGCTCAATCATGGCAAATGGAATACAAATACTAAATTCCCCAACCATTGAACCAATTTCTACCTGAAAAGGTGTCGTAACAACAATGTCATTCGGTGATGAGGTGATATTGGTAAATTTCACCTGCATTTCAGAACGAACATATTCCACCTGAATTTTGAATATGGAATCCCAAGCATCACGGTAGGCATCAAGTGCCAGTTTCAACATTTTGTTGATGATCCGCTGCTCTGTGTTGGTAAATTCACGCCCTTCCACAGGGATTGGAAAACGGCCATCACCACCAAACAGGTTATCTACCGCGATATAAACCAGATTCGGCTCAAAGGTAAATAATGCTGTTCCTCGTAAAGGTTTTAAATGCACCAAGTTAAGGTTTGTTGGCACAGGTAAATTACGAGCAAAGTCGTGATAAGGGTGAATTTTAACGCCACCAACAGTAATGTCAGGGCTACGACGGAGCATGTTAAACAGCCCCATACGGAATTGACGTGCAAAGCGCTCGTTAATAATTTCTAACGACTGTAAACGTTCTCGAACCACACGACGTTGCGTGTTGGGGTCATAAGGCTGAATATCCGGTTCATTCGGATCCTTCGCTATCGCAGGTTCCCTGTTCGCGCTTTTTTTGGCGTCGTCACCTGATGTGTCATCATTCAGCAGAGCATCAATCTCTGCCTGTGAAAGGATATTATCGCTCATAATGATTATCGCAGAATAAACGTGGTAAACAGTACATCGGAGAGGATCTGTTCAGATTCTCCCGGTACGAGAGTCGGTCTCAGCGTTTCTTTTACATCCGTCATTAGCTGGAGTTTTCCATTGTCTGTCGCGAGCTTATTAGCCTGTTGACGAGAAAGCAGTAATAACAAGCGGCTACGAACCTCAGGTAAATAATCATGTAGACGCTTACGAGTGTCTTCATTATGCAATCTTAATGTGATCCCTATATAGAGCACTCTGTCTAAGTGTTCTTCGTCATCAATTAGATTTACCGTAAAGGGTTCTAATGACATAAAAACGGGTGCTGGTATAACTTTTTGCTGACTTGTGCCCGCTGAACCTGATTTAGCATGCTTCAATGCCCACCAACTATATCCACCGAATGCCGCTGCAATAATGGCGATCACCAATAATACGATGATCAGAATTAAGCTATAGCTTTTACGTTCATTGCTGTAATTAGACATGGACAGTTAAATTCCTGTTTTGTAGTGGATACGTGTTCACTGTTGTGGACTTCCATATCCATCTAAATCAACCTTAATTATCCCGCTATTTCTGTTTTTTAATTGCAGAAACAGATAGGGAAAAAACCATTAACTCTTACGTTTATTGACATAGTGTTTCCTCCCAATACATTTGTATTAGGCGAAAATATCAACACCACCACGAGCGGATGCTAATTCTTGAGGCGTAAGGGTTATCTTTTGTAGTGCCGTTTCAGAGGCTAATTGCAGAGAATTACCCTCGCTTCCTTGATGATTATCGGCACCATCTCCACTAAATTGAGAGGAATCTGACATATTTTGTTGTTGCCAACTGTCATGAGTGTCGCTAGACACCTGACTTTGCGTGAGCTGGATCCCATTTTCAGAGAGGGCTTGACGCAATTGATGCATGGCATTTTCTAATACAGAACGAACTTGTCCGTTTTGTGAAGCAAGGTGCAACTGTGCTTGCCCATCTTCTATTTTCATGCGGATATGCAATGAACCTAGCTCTTCAGGGTGTAAACGTAGTTCTGCCTTTTGTAAGCCATTACGGCTAAACATCACAATTTGTTGGTTCAGTTGCTGTTGCCACTCTTGTGTTCCCACTTGTGCATTTAATACCTGTGTTGCCATCGGTGAAAATTGCATTTGTGGTTGTGTTGAAGAGTGAGCATGACCTGTAATGCTTTGCGAAGCCAAAGAAGAAGAGGTCGAAAGGGTGTTGTGAAGATCGCTTTCTACAGCGCGATTACTTGCCACCATTTGCTGAGCAACATTGTCCACTAATTTTGCATTCGTAACTTGCTTATCGCCGTTTAGCAATGCATTCACTTTTTCTGCCGTTGGCGTTAAAAGCGTGGCGATGCTATCGACTTTTTTCGCAGAAGGTTTTTCTGTTTGATTAGCACTAACAAGTGTACTTTCTGTTGCTAATGTCGGCGTCTCTGGACGTAGCTGGGTTAACAAGGACTTTTCATCTGATTTTGATAGGTTAAGCTTGTCGGTAAGGTTGAAGTCCGACATATCGCTATCTTTTGAAATAGTACGTGCTAACGAGGTTAAATCTTCACCACGTTTAACTGATTGAGGCTGTTGTAATGCTTGAGTCAGTTGTTCTGAGGGAAGGGTAAGTCGTTTTAATCCAGGTAGCCCTGCTAACTGAACAGGAAGTTCAGCCGCGAGTTCTTCCGCTGACATTAATAAAGACGGGTTCTTATTTTCAACGATAGCCGCAAATTGTTCATTATCCGGCAAAGTAAGAGTCAGTTGAGATTTCTCAAGAGATGGCTCTTCTATCACATTGGGTTCTGTGGTGACAGACACAAGATGACTACCGTCTTCTTTTGTTTTGTCTTCATCAGAGTGTGAATGTGCTTTGTTTTCTTTCGTTGAATGGTTTGTGATATTGGCTGTCTTTTTATCACTCTGTGCATTTTGGGGTTGAGAGCCCAAAAGCTGAGCAAATGTCGGGGCATTATCACCGGGCTGACTATTTGAAGCGGATGTCGTTCCCGGAGAGGCTGCAGCGACATCCATGGTCAGAAGCGTTATCTCCATCAAGTTGTTCTCCGTAAAGTACTACGCTGTGCGTACTCGTCCATTTGTTTCTGTTCAATACGATCAAGATGTCGCTTACGGCTATCTTCAGCGCGTTGCTCCAAAGTCTCAAATGCATTGAGTCGTTGCTGTTTTTCTCTCCATTGTTCAGTTGCAAGATCAAGCTGCGCCTGCCAATGTTGAAGTTGTTGTTTATGTTGTTCGATAGTCAATTCGAGCGTTTTGAGGAATTGTTGGTAGTTTTGCCACGATGCTGATGACATCCCCCCTAAATTCAACGTTTCATTTAGACGTACACGGTATTCATCCTGATACCCAATCAACATATTGAGTTGCTGTTCCATTTGTTGATGACTCTGCCGGACCTGAGCCAGTTGAATAGCGGCTTGTTCAGCCGCTGTCTGTGCCAGTTCTCTCAGTGTCACTAAAGGTGACTGCTCCCGCATTGGAACCCTCTTTACTTTCTCTGATTATGTTCAGAATTAGTTTACTGTGATCAGTTGATTAAGTTGCTCACATGCACTTTGATAACTGCATTGCTCTTGGATATCTTGTTGTAAGAACTTCGCGAGGGATGGATAAAGCGCAATGGCTTTATCAAGCATAGGATCACTACCCGCAGCATAAGCACCTACGTTAATTAAATCGCGGTTACGTTGATAACTAGACAAAAGCTGTTTAAACACTTGTACGCGACGATAATGTGTTTTATCAATCAGTGATGTCATTGCACGGCTAATAGAGGCTTCAATATCGATAGCAGGGTAGTGCCCAGATTCTGCCAGAGAACGCGAAAGCACAATATGACCATCTAAAATTGCACGCGCAGAGTCTGCAATTGGATCTTGCTGATCATCACCTTCTGTTAACACAGTATAGAAAGCCGTAATAGAACCGCCGCCATCAACGCCATTTCCCGCACGTTCGACAAGTGCAGGCAATTTAGCGAAGACAGAAGGTGGATAGCCTTTGGTTGCAGGCGGTTCACCTACAGCAAGGGCGATTTCACGTTGCGCCATACTGTAACGAGTGAGCGAATCCATAATCAGTAAGACATGTTTTCCGCGATCACGAAAATCTTCTGCAATACGCGTTGCATAAGAAGCACCTTGCATACGAAGCAGTGGTGATACGTCAGCCGGTGCGGCTACAACCACAGAGCGTGCTAAACCATCAGTACCGAGAATATTTTCGATAAAGTCTTTAACTTCGCGTCCACGTTCACCAATTAATCCAACAACAATGACATCAGCTTGGGTAAAACGCGCCATCATGCCTAATAACACACTTTTACCGACACCAGAGCCGGCAAAAAGCCCCATACGTTGACCACGACCCACGGTTAACAGTGAGTTGATTGCACGTACGCCTACATCCAGTACATCCGTAATCGGAGTACGTTGTAGTGGGTTGATAGGTGGCGTGATCAGTGGCGCACGATAACCGGTATCTGGTGGTGGTAAACCATCTAAAGGATAACCAGAACCATCTAAAACACGCCCTAACAGCGCATCTCCAAGAGGTAATTGGCGTCCTTCATTTTCACCACCCGGTGTGGCTTGTGCATAAACACGCGCGCCCGGTGTTAATCCCTCGACTTCCTGTAAAGGCATTAACAACATTTGGCTACCGTTGAACCCAACGACTTCACTCTCAACTTCTTCAACAGTTTTACCAATGGTACGTTCTATTAAACACGTAGAGCCAAGGGGCATAACAAGCCCCTTAGCTTCCATGACTAAACCTGTTGCTCTGGTTAAACGACCATATTGACGTACACGCGGAATTTTATTTAAACGCGCTTCTGCATCACTGAGTTTTTCTAACCAACGCCCCAATCTTGCTGTCATTACAACGCCTCCGGAGCAGCAAGACGACAAAGCTCATGCCAACGAGTTGCAATCGTGGCATCAAGGTCGCCATCATTTGTCACAACACGGCATCCACCAACATGAATACTGTTATCGGCAACCACTTTCCAACCATGAGCAGAAAGTGAATCACCCAGCTCTTTTTCAATTTGTGGAATATGTTTTGGGTTAACTCTTAACTGTGGATTGTTTGAGAACATTTGTTCTTGTTGCAACATTAAGGTTATTTGCGCCAGTAATGCAGACCCATCACAAACAGCAGGTTGACCTAAAACTTCTTTTGCTGCTGTGAGGGCGATTTGCATTAAACGTGATGCAATAACACTGTCTAACCCATTTAAAGAGTGCCTAAACTCCGCTAACAATCCTTGCCATTCATTAATTAATGGTGATTGTTGAGCAATGCCTTGGCGAATACCTTCTTCAATACCTGATTGTAATCCAGCCTGATAGCCTTCCTGATAACCCTGGTTTTTCCCTGCCTCAAAGCCTTCAGCGTGGCCCAATTTCTGAGCCTTGTCTTTCATGTCATCAAGCATATTAATTTGCTCAAGAACTTTCTGTTGCTGAACAACTTCTTTTTCCTGTTTTTCGACTTCCTTTTCGTCTTCTGTCGTTTCCTCGACAGTTAATGCCCAATCAGTGAGTTCTTTGGGAACCCAAGGCTTCCAGTTAGTATCAGTATGTTTATCAGACATAGGTATCGTCTCCTCCATGAAGAACAACCTCTCCAGTCTCTGCTAATTTGCGTACCACAAGCAGAATTGCTTTCTGCTCTGCTTCCACTTGAGACATACGGACAGGGCCGCGAGAACTCAAGTCATCACGCATGATTTCAGCAGCACGTTGCGACATATTGTTGAGGAAGTGATCGCGCAGCTCTTGATCGCATCCTTTCAATGCCACAACCAAGGAGTCGGATTCCACTTCCTGTAGAATGCGCTGGATAGAACGGTTGTCGATATCGATAAGGTTTTCGAACAGGAACATTTCGTCGATAATTTTTTGTGCCAATTCGCCGTCGTAATCGCGAACCGCAGTAATGACATTCTCTTCTTGCTGGCTCTTCATCAAGTTGATGATTTCAGCAGCAGTACGAACACCACCCATTTTACTGCGTTTGAGGTTTTGACCATCAAGCAGGTTATTCAGTACTTCAGTTAACTCTGCTAATGCTGACGGTTGAACACCACCAAATGTTGCGATACGTAACATCACGTCATTACGTAATTTCTCATCAAACAGGGCAAGAATATCTGCCGCTTGACCCCGTTTGAGGTGAACCAAGATAGTTGCGATAATCTGCGGATGTTCGTCGCGGATAATATCGGCAGCCATTTGCGGTTCCATAAAGTTAAGTGTCTCGATACCCGTTGTTGTTTCACGAGTTTCAGAGATCTCATCTAACAGATTATTCGCACGTTCTTCACCCAAGGCTTTAACAAGAACAGAGCGTAAATAATCGTTCGCATTGACGTTCAATGCTGCGTATTGGACGGCGTCTTCTTCAAAACTTGCCATAACATCAATCAATTGCTGATTTGAGATCTGACGCATTGAAGACATTGCAATACTGAGCTGTTGAACTTCGCGAGTACTTAGATGTTTAAATACTTCCGCCGCTCGGTCTTCACCGAGTGTTAGTAACATAACGGCGCTTTTTTCGGTTCCAGTTAAGTTATTACTCATTGTTCTTTACTCATCCATTGACGAATAACCATTGCAACGACACGAGGATCTTTCTCTGCCATTTCACGGATACGTTGGCTCTGCAATTCGGCACTCACACGTTGACGTGCTTGTTTACGTCTTGCTTCGTCATCTAATTCTGTTTCATCAACATCATCTTTAACTTTAAGCTTGGTTTTCAGCACGGCTTTCTGTGCAGCAACTTCAGCTTCACGGCGTTTTTCAAGCTGTGGTTTCACCAGTTTGCGCCATAAGATCCATGCGATGATGACAAGTAATAACCAGCGACCTAAATCTAATGCTTTCGCAAGAATGTCTGGATTTTCCCATACAGGAACGGTGATCACTTTCTCTTCAATATCGTTGAACTGAGAGTTCACGACACTTAAAGAGTCACCACGTTCTTGGGAATAGCCCATTGCTTCACGAACAAGCCCTTCAATTTGCTGAATTTGCTCATCAGTTAGCGGAACAAGTTTAGTTTCAACAACAGGCTCTTCACCTTCAGCAGCTTCTTTCTTATCTTCAACTGTTTTGTAGTTCACGATAACAGCGACAGAAAGACGCTCAACATTACCTACTGGACGCTTGATATGGCGAATTCGGCGATCAACTTCATAGTTGGTTGTTTCATCTAAACGGCTATTACTGTTTGGATTACGCGTTAATGTGCGATTCGTGCTCGTTGCATTGGTGTCATCTGTTTTCTCACCTTCTTGCGCTTTTGGTGCTTCAATAGGCGCTTGTGGTGGAGCAACAGGTTGATTAGATAATGCACCAGGAACACCGCCAGCCAACATGCCACCATTTTGCTCACTTTGGCTCAATTGTTTTGAACGCACAGCGGCTTGATTTGGTGGTTGGTTTGGTTTGTACTCTTCAGCCGTCTCTTCTGTATGAGAGAAATCAACTTGAGCAGTCACCTGTGCATGAACGTTTCCACGACCCACAATTGGACCTAATAACGTTTCAATACGTTGCTGATAACGGTTTTCTAGCTCTTGAACATATTTCAGTTGGATAGAGTTAAGATCACGACCTAATGCATCAGGCTGTGTCAATAATTTGCCGCTTTGATCGACGATGGTCACGCTGCTATCAGGCATACCTGCAACACTGCTTGCAACGATATGCACGATGGCATTAATTTGACCTTCATCCAGCGCTCTACCCTGTAAAAGACCCACCGTAACGGATGCAGAAGGGGATTTCTGTTCACGAACAAAAAGAGATGGTTTTGGCAGTGCTAAATGAACTCGAGCATTCTGTACAGGACCTAAAGTCTCGATAGTACGAGCAAGCTCCCCTTCAAGTGCACGTTGATAGTTAATCTGTTCACTAAATTGGCTGATCCCGAACTTTTCTTTATCTAACAGTTCAAAACCGGCAGCACCGCCTTTTGGAAGCCCCGCTTGCGCGAGTTTCAGGCGTAATTCATGAACCTGATTGTCAGGCACCATAATCGCTGCGCCATTTTGTGACAAGCGATAAGGTACATTCATCTGTGTTAACTGTGTGACAATTTCGCCACCGTCTTTATCGCTAAGATTACTATAAAGCACTTTATAATCAGGGCTTTGTAACCATAAAAAAGCAGCAACAAAAATGGCAATAGCCGCCGAGCCCGCAATAATGAGCGGAATTTTCGGATCGGCTTTTATCCGGTTAATAATGGCGTTAAAACCTTTATTCTGGTTCACAACGTCGGTTTTTTCGGCATTCATAGACAATCCTTGCCTTGTAGTTCGGGATGAATACTAAAAGCGTGGCGTAACAAAACAGACTCCCCTTACGCAAATAAATAAACCTACTCTCAGGTGTCTCATTATTGGCCTTTTGCGTTTCATTTAATGGCGTAATTAGCCCTTAACTTTTGCGTTAATTACTCGCTTTGGAATGAAGCCCCTGTGTTAGGGTATAACTCGGTAAGCGTGTTGGTTCACTTCCTTACTATGACATTGATTCAGTAATTGAATTAGATGATTAACGCAGAGGTTTATATGTCAATTCCAGCTATTGAAAGTGTTCTGGATAAAATGCAAATCCAGACTTTGCAAGCATCCAATATTGCGAAACCCCAGCCAGTACAAGCAGGATTTGCAACTCAGCTTGTTCAAGCCGTGGGTAAAATTAATGAAACTCGAGTGAATGCAACCAACAAAGTTCAAGCGTTTACCTTAGGTACTCCAGGTGTTGAATTAAACGATGTGATGGTGGATATGCAAAAATCCAGTATTTCATTACAAATGGGCGTACAAGTGCGTAATAAGCTCGTCGCGGCTTATCAAGAAATTATGAGCATGCAGGTGTAGTACCTTATTATTTGATAAAGGTGACTTTTCTTTTATATAACGAGATAAGAAACACCTAATCAAAATAGAGATGGGGCATCTTGCTCAATGTCATTGAATAGATGATATAAGCTTTCGAATGTGATTAAACCTTCGAATACTTATACTATTGTTTGTTATTTATGATAATGAGCGCCCCGATTTTTGCAGGCGGGATAGACACATCATTTTATTGATGTGCGATTTTGCACATCTATATCAAAGCAACCCACTTTTTTATCTCTTCTTATATTTCAAAAAGATCAAAAGTCATTGTTAAATAAGTTACTTAACCTATGTTGGATTAGTTTTATATAAAGCTCGGTCATCATCTTTCTTCTCGATTTTTTCTATTTTATTTTTTCTTTATTTGATTAATTATAGATATATTATGTGTTGGTTGCTCTTATCTATTTGATTATATTATCGTTATTTTATTTTCTGAAATTTAATAGAGAGATTGTTATTTAATATAACTACTGTATATTTAATCAGTGTTTAAGGTGTGTTAAATAATGGAAATATAAATAAGGATATTATTATGTCAACTGTAACAACAAATAAAGCGCTTGTTTTAAGTGGTGAAAGTAAAAATGCAATCTTAGTGTTAGATGAGCAAATGGTTAATTGCATTGGTGAAGATGCACAAATTATTCATACCGGTAAAAATGTCAAAATTTATGATAATAAAGGTACAGAATATGATGAAGATAACGGTATTACTAAGCATGGCAAAAATTCACTTTTTATCACCTCAGGTGAAGAAAGTTTTGTCGAAGCATCAAGTCAATCAGTTACTTTCTCGTCAGGGCAAAAATCGACTATCTCCCATGGTTATGATTCAGATGAAAATGGAAGCCCTTTAGTAAAAAACACCATTGCTATTACGACAGGTAATGAAGCCGTTATTTATAGTTATGCAGAAAATTCAATTGGTATCTCAACAGGGGATAATACTTGGGTGCAAGATCTTACTGAAGGAAGTATAGGTATTGCGACAGGAAATAACGCTAATGTTGTCTCGGAGGATAACTTTAAAACGGCGGCTATTTTTGGTAATCATTCTGAAATTAGTGGGACGGATGCAAGTTGTTCCGCTTTTGTTGGGGGGCAAAACTGTTCTGCTAATATTGGTGATAATGGATTGCTACTCTCTGAATTTCCTTTAGAAGAACTGACTGCGGGTACTCAATCAGTCATTGTCGTCGGTTGGCATGACGGTGAACGTAAACGTTTTTCGACTTATTACCAAGGAATTGATTTTGAAGGTAGTATTTATTGGATCACAAAAGATCCTCAAACAGGGAAAAAAACGAAGCATTATAGAACGAATACCTATAAAACAACCGAGTTAGGCGAGTTGGTTTTACTGAGAACAGATGAAAGTGAACAAGATATTTCTTGGCAAGAAGACTAATGTTTGCTTAAAAAAAATTTAATATGCATTAAAGCTCAATAATTTTATTGGGCTTTTTCTCATGATAAGTATTTAATCGCATTTTAAATAACTAAAAATAAAACCAGCTCACATATCAATATGAATAGGTATGATAGTAGTAAGGTTTTTATAAATTGATGGAAAAAGAATGGGATTACTGATTAAAGCACTGATAGGTGCGTTTGTAGTGGTATTAATCGCCGTTTTATCGAAATCTCGCCATTATTATATTGCGGGATTGGTTCCATTATTCCCAACTTTTGCGCTTATTGCACACTATATTGTTGGCTCTGAACGTTCTATTGAAGCGCTACGCACTACCATTATTTTTAGTTTATGGGCTGTTATTCCTTATATGATTTACCTAATTTCACTTTATGTGATGATCAACTATGTAAAATTATTTACAGCATTGGCTACGGCGGTTATTTGCTGGATTATCGCGGCGTGGTTGCTTATTTTGTTATGGAATAAATTTCATGGATAGAGTCTTTAGTCTTAGCTATTTATTATCACGCCAAAAATAAAGATAGAGAGAATATGAGAAAATCACTACAACAAAAAATAATTCAAATATGTAATGACAAAATTTCAGCCAAAGGAGAGGGAGTGGGATTATCATTTTATGCTTTTTTTGCTAATAAAAATGACAATCCTGAATTACTTATGGAAGCTGCAACGTGGTGGATAATGATACATAAATTTGATCACTTTGAAAAAGCAGTAAAAATAAAAAAATTAGTGCAATCAGAAATGGCAGGTCACGCTTAATTTTCTTACGATGAAGTTCATCTTTTTATAAAACGATTTTATTAAACTAAAAATTATTGATTATTATCACATTAAAGCAGGTCATAAACGGCTATGGTAATTACATGATTAATAACGTAAACGGTGATGATATGGAATATTGGTTTATTGCGTATAAAGTGCGTTCCAGAAATGGTGATACCTACGCCGGACATAAAATTGTAGAAACAGAAAGTGGGATCACACCCCATATTGCGTTAGAAAAAGCATGTCAGGAAGTTGCTGAAGGAGCACAAGCTGATATTCCTGCGGTGAGAGTAGTTGCTTTTAATCGTTTATAAGACATTATACCTAATAGAAAATCCTACATTTATTAAATGTGGGATTTTTTTTATCCAAATTTAAGAATTGGTTATTTAATATACTTTATTTATAAAACAATTTACTAATAGAAATAATAAAAAAATAAGGCGTTCATTAATATAATTTAATTACATTGATCTGATAGCGCTTTTTTATTTTTTACTTAAGTTAAGTTCAATTATGTGATCTTAGCTCTACTAATTTACTTTTACTCATTGAACAAAAAAAGGCTTATGGTTAATGTGCTGGTGGGCTAAGGAATAGCTCAATACAAGGAAATAAAAATCATTATTTTGGTTTTTTAGTTATTAATAAAAGGATATTTAATTATGACAGTATTAACCGTTTATTTATGTGGTACTGGGTCTAGCTCATTTGATAATAATAATCCTACCTTCTGGCAAGGTGAATTAGTCTCCACTTTAGCGCAAAACAACCAAGGAAGAGAGTTTGCACAGTGGTTTATTGTTGATGGACCGGGTAGTGGTAATTTGCAAGAAGATGATTTATGGGTTGAAAGCCCTAATTACTCTGATATCAAGGGTTCGCTATTTGGTAGTGGCTGGGAAGAAAACGTGGCTCATGCACTTTGCTTAATGAAAGGAAACTTTGATTGGCAACGTGAAAAGTTGACAGAAGAGCAGTATAACCAACTGAAGAAAGCGGGCATTCCTATTGAAGATGTCAAAGTAACCGGCTCTTTTTTATGGCGTAAATATGACTATGGCGATCGCCAAGTCACTCAGCAACAACTTCAACAGCAAATTATTCGAATTTTCCGTAAAGATGGCATTATTCCAACTCAAGTTAACTTAGTGGGTTGGAGTCGTGGTGGTATTACTTGCCATATGTTAGCGAATGCGATGTTGGCTGATCCTCAATTAAAAGATATTCCAGTGAATATTTTTGCTATTGACCCTGTTCCTGGTCCACTGAATTTTCAACCTGAAAAAGTCACGCTTGGTAAAAACGTCAAAGAATATGTCGGATTTTATGCAAGAGATGAACGCTCTAAAGGATTTACTTGCGTGATCCCAACCGTTGCTGCTGATACTAAAATGCATATTTTCCCTATTTCTGGACGTCATGCCACATTAGTGGGTAATGCTTCTCTTGATGGTAGTGAAGGTGAAAATGCATTATATGCGCCGGGTTTAGTGGTTCGCCACTTTGCAGAGGTCTGTTTAACTCGCTGGGGCTGTGATTTAGCAAATAAATTAGCCTTAACAGATACACAAATTACAGGCTATCACACCGATATTGCTAATGATGCAGATAAATATATTGCAATGCGCCGTAAAACCTATTCTATCCATGAAAGCACGGGTAAAGATGAACGCAAAGTCTCATTAGGTAAAGAGGGTAAAGCATTCTCTGAGATCCACGGTGGGCAATATAATCCATCAGCAGGTTTAACCGCAGATTACTTATCTAATCAGCAACTCTATGATGTGATTAAATAGATTAGTATTTATCAGATTATTATGAGCTAATACGTCGCCCACAGTGAAGTGGGCGATTTTTTATTTGCTTTTGCAGATAAATAATAAGAAATTATAGAAATCATGCTAATACACAACAATCACGAGATAAGTATATGAATTGGATTTTAAAATCATTTTCACAACTCACCACAGAGGAGCTTTACGCTATTTTGGCATTAAGGAACCAGGTTTTTATTTGTGAGCAGCAATGTGCTTATCAAGATCTGGATGGGGTAGATCAAAATACATTACACTTATTTGCTAAAGAGGAAGAGAGTCAGCAACTGATTGCTTATGCACGCTTATTACCGCAAGGTATCGCATTTAAAGAAGCCTCAATAGGGCGAGTGATTGTTGCTCAACATCAGCGAGGAAGTGGTATTGCGCATCAGTTAATAAAAGAGGCGATTGCAACTACGTGTCGTCAATTTAATACCCATACAATAAAAATAATGGCACAGGCTTATTTAGTCTCATTTTATCAATCACATGGTTTTGTTATCGATTCAGAAACTTATCTTGAAGATAACATTCCACATATTGATATGGTGTTAGTGCAATCTGAACAATCTATGTAGTAATCAAAAAAAGTAAAAAACAAAAAAATAAAATGGTAAACGTTGTTTTTACGTTACCGATAACAAGTTAAGCTGAATAATAAGATTGACTTTTTCTAAGTAAAGACGCCATTAGCTAATAAAACCGCTTTTGGCGCAGAGGAGAGTTATTTAAGATTGAGATCAGGATAATAACTATGTTCTGTAAACTGACCATAGCTATTTTGTACCCTCTGCTCTTGTTCAGTCTGTCTTATTAATATGCCAAGCTCATCTAGACGAGCCCGTAATAAATTTCGCGTCTCATTTTCGTTTTCTAAGATTTTCTTTAGCATATCTGTGAGGCGTTGTTGTAGTCTCAGCTCACCGTCAGCCGGTTTTATCATCTTAGTGATACTTTCTACGCTTTTTAAATAATCCATTTCCATTTCTATCAGCTTATCCCATTGCTGATCTTTGGCAAGCGTTAACATTTGCTCACTTGATTTTAAAACATGCTCGTAAGCTGCCATAATATCCATATTGTTATCCACTCTAATTTAATAAGAATTAATCTGTGTGCCGATTTGTTGCCAAGCATCAGAAATTTCAGTTAAGAGCTTGATGACTTCATGAATTTTTTCTGGGTTATTTTTTAAGTTAGCATCGAGTAGCTGATTAACCATATAGTCATAAAGGAGCTCCAGATTTTCTGCAAGCTCGCCGCCTTTTTCTTTATCCAAACCTTGCTTTAACCCGTTACCAATAATATTAATGGCTTTAGAAATATTTTCGCCTTTACCTGCGATATTTCCTTGCTCCATTAATATTAATGCACGGCGAAGGGCGCTAAGCGCCCCATTAAATAGGATCTGGATCAGCTGGTAAGGCGTGGCATTTAAAATCTCGCTTTCAACGTCGATTTGAGCATACATTTTACTGGCTGATTGTTGATACATAATGTCCTACTTTTAAAAAATTACATTAATAAACGGCCAATTGAGGCACTGGAGTTAGTCATGGAGTTCACCATTTTATCTAACTGTTGGAATTGTTTTTTATAACGTTCCATCGTGGTCGCAATATTACGTTCCGTGTTTTTAATTTGGCTATCTAATGTTTTCTTACGTTTTTTCACGCCATCAGTGGCAATATCTAAAGTACCATCATTAGATTGCAGGGTTTTTTTCAGGTAATTATAGGTTTGTGTACCAAAGCCGGTTTCTTTACCGTCACCCATAAAAAACTCTTTCACGTTAGCTGGTTTTTCTTTTAACGCTTCATCCAGCTTTTTGCTATCGATATCTAAAGAGCCATCGACCTTAAATTTAATACCCATTTTATTAAGGGTATCCATATCTGAGGTGCCTTGTGAGCTAGTTACAAAACTTTTTAGCTCAGACATAATCATACGGCTGGTAGTATCACCGAGTAGCACGCCATTATCTTTCGATGCTGCCTCGCCTTTCTCCACTTGGGTATATTTAGTGAGAGATTTGTAGGTGCTGTTTAATTCGTTATAAGCGTCTGTCCAAGCTTGAATCGCTTTTTTCATTGGCTCAATATCACGAGCAACAGTCACGATTTCTGGCTTATCTGCTTTATCTTTATTATCAAAGGTCGTTTTTTTAAGGTTTAAGATGATCCCTTCAGGGGCATCTTTAATCTCGTTAGTTTGACGTTCAATATCAATACCGTTAATCGTTAATTTTGCATTATTTGCAGGAACGATCTCTTGCATTGCACCACTGTTAGATTTAGATGAATAACTAATAAAATCATTCAGTTCATCATCACCTTCAACAGTGATTTCCATTTTTGAATCAGTACCTTCTTTACGAGAAGTCAGTACTAAGTGGTTAACGCCATCTTTTGCTTTAACGATAGTGGCAGAAACGTTACCCTCTTTTTTATTGATTGCATCACGCAATTCAATCATAGAGGTTTGATCGTCAGTTAACTCAATACGTAATGGTTTTTTTTCACCAGGCTGGGTAATCACTAAGGTACGCTTATTACCATCACCTAATGTTTTTCCAATAGGTACTTTTACATCGCTTACTGCTTTTGATTTCAGTGTTTGCGCATGAGCAAGTTCTTTAATAGATACGGTATAGTTACCAATACTGGCTTTACCATCCGTAGTCACTTTAAAAGCATCAAACTCATCGTCTATTTTCGTTGCAACAATTTCGTCAAATTTCTTTAAGTTTTCTGACGCCTTTTGTAGCTTATCAAGTTGGCTACGGATCTTACCGTAAGCGGTAATTTGCGCTTCGTAGCTTTTCATCTGTTTATCTAGGGGTTCAAGACGTTTATTTTCTGCCGCCTCTAATTGTGCCAATGATTGGCTAAGAGGTATCCCTGAGCCCACGCCTAGTGAAGCAATACCAGCCATACCGGTCTCCTTTCTGTGTTCGTAAAATAATCCTCAAAAACCGTTATCGGTAGAATCGGCGAAAAGTTTACGTCTATTTGGTATTTTTGATGACGTAAACAGGCTGCCATATAGAAGCCTTTTGTTGCCATTGATGACTAAAGTCGAATTTAGAAGGGTAAAAATAGGTTGAGACGAAAATTGATAAAATTTTAATAAAAAAATAATAATTTAATTTCCTTGTTTATCATTGACTTGATATTAATTCTATAAAAAAACGCAGAAATATTTGTAGGAAAAGTTAAAGGTTGTATGTGGGGTGCCGATAAACTTGTTGCCGGTGATTGACACCGTAAATGAATAGGCAAACTTTTATTTTATCGACTTGATTTTAAAGGAATCTAGCTATGGCACAAGTCATTAATACCAACTATCTATCTCTGGTAACTCAAAACAACCTGAACAAATCTCAGGGAGCTTTAGGAAGTGCAATCGAGCGTCTGTCTTCTGGTCTGCGTATCAACAGCGCTAAAGACGATGCAGCAGGTCAAGCGATTGCTAACCGTTTCACTTCAAACGTAAATGGTTTAACTCAAGCATCACGTAATGCGAACGATGGTATCTCTATCGCTCAAACTACTGAAGGTGCTCTGAACGAAATCAACAACAACTTACAACGTATCCGTGAGTTAACAGTTCAAGCTAAAAACGGTACTAACTCTAACTCAGACATCACTTCAATCCAAGAAGAAGTTAAAGAGCGTCTTGGTGAAATCAACCGTATCTCTGAACAAACTCAGTTCAACGGCGTTAAAGTACTGAGCGGTGAGAAGTCAGAAATGACTATCCAAGTTGGTACTAACGATAAAGAAGTTATCAAATTTAACTTAGATAAAATTGATAACGGTACTTTAGGCGTTTCAAGTGACAAACTGTTTACAGAAGCTACAGTTAGCAAAGGTGAGAAGAAAGCTGGTGCTGCTGCAGACCCTACTAAATTAGGTGTTGCTACTGGTACTAAACTGGAAACTGGTTTAACAGTTAAAGCTTATGAAGAAGATGGTAAAGTTGTTGCAGATAAATTTGTTGCAACTAAAGGCGGTACAGATTATTTAGTTTCTTCTTCTGACTTTGAAGCTGATGGTACAGATACTGCACAAGTTAACTTAAAAGCAAGTGCAGCTGTAACTGCTAACGAATTTACTCCTGCTGCGGGTAAAGACGTTAAAACTTTAGACGTTAAAGAAGATGCTCTGGCTACTTTAGACGAAGCTATCAACAAAATTGATGAAAGCCGTTCTAAATTAGGTGCGATTCAAAACCGTTTTGAATCTACTATCAACAACCTGAACAACACTGTTAATAACTTATCTGCTTCACGTAGCCGTATCTTAGATGCTGACTATGCAACAGAAGTTTCTAACATGAGCCGTGGTCAAATCCTGCAACAAGCTGGTACTTCTGTACTTGCTCAAGCAAACCAAGTACCACAATCAGTTCTGTCTCTGTTACGTTAATTCGTACTCTGACACAAAAGATACCTTTCTATATCAAAGACCCTCATCTGAGGGTCTTTTTTTTGTTTTTTACGCTAAGAAATATTCATACTTTTCTTTTAACACTAAGCAGGGGATATATACTCGTCATATTTCCATTGTCTTAGCAACTCACTTATTTATTGCCTAACTACATATTGAATTATTTAGAATATAGGCTCTCAGTATTTTATATTTAAACCCATTCTTTTTTAGTTTTATTTTTTCTTTCGATCATTTCCTCTTTTTTTTGCAATCAATTATTCCTTACAAATTAACTAACTGGCTTTTATTGCTATTTTCTTGACGTCAAAAATCGTAAAACTCTCAAAATTGATGACGATAGTGTTTAGGCAACGTTATTACAGTGACGTAATAACCAACCTATTCATTAAAAAGTATTTTAAAATCAAGTTGAAGGAATATTTTATGGCACAAGTCATTAATACCAATTACCTGTCACTCGTGACTCAAAATAATTTAAACCGTTCACAAAGTGCATTAGGTAACGCTATCCAACGTTTATCTTCTGGCTTACGTATTAATAGCGCCAAGGATGACGCAGCGGGTCAAGCGATTGCTAACCGTTTTACTTCAAATATTAATGGTTTGACTCAAGCTTCTCGTAATGCGAACGACGGTATTTCAATTGCCCAAACTACAGAAGGGGCATTAAATGAAATTAATAATAACTTACAACGTATTCGTGAGTTAACTGTTCAAGCTAAAAACGGTTCTAATTCAGAGTCCGATATTAAATCTATTCAGGATTGTGTTTTACACTAGATAATGGGTAATATTAATCTATATTAATCAGCCAGTTAAAAGTGTTAGATGTGGCTTTTTGCTGGCTTTATTCTTCGAGTGTGTCGAAATTGTGACACGCTCACTGTATTTGGTTAAATGCTCGCCACTTAAATGAGCGTACCTCTTAACCATTTCTAATGTTTCCCATCCTCCCATTTCTTTTAATACCATTAATGGTGTACCGCTTTGAACGTGCCAACTAGCCCATGTGTGTCGTAGGTCGTGAAATCTAAAATCTGTTAGCTTGGTTAATTTCACCGCCCGTTCAAAATCTTCCAATCCAATAGTTCGTTTCCTTTTCCCGGTTCTTGTAAATACATATTCAAAGTCTTTTGGAATATTGCTTAAAATATTTACAGCATCTTCATTTAAGGGAAGAGGGCGACCTCGGTTAGATTTTGAGTTTTCAGGTGTTACTATTGCAACCCCTCTATCTAAGTCAACATTGCTCCAAGTTAGGGATAGCAACTCACCTCGCCTTGCCCCAGTTAATAATGCCAAGCTAACCAAGTCCTTCATCCACTTGAGCTTTAAATTATCAATAAGCTCTATCGCTACCTCCTTTTCGATCCATCTAACCCTAACGGTTGGCTCCCTAAACGACGGGACATGCGGTTTCTCTTTTATCCACCCAGTTTTGTGGGCTAATGAAAATGCCCTCATAATAAATGAACGATACCTGTTTTTGGATGCGTTAGAGAGTTTTCTCTTTGTTTTCGTGCTATACACAGGCAGTGAGTTCGTGATCTCATCACTGGTAATAGTGGATAGTTTTCTTCCCTTGAAAATAGCTAGGAAATACCTTGCATTAGTTTGTGCATTTGCAAAACTTCGATGGCTCTCAGCATTTCTTAGCGCCAAAATCATCATCTCATCGAATGTTCGTTCTGGCGATTTATCTAATTTATCTATCTGCCACAGGTCGTATTTTAATTTATCGTGATACTCCTGAGCCTTTACCTTGTTCGTGGTGCCAGTAGATCTCCTAATTCTTTCTCCACTTGGAGATGTGACATCAATCCAGTATGTGTTACCTCTTTTGTAGATCGGCATTTTAAATTTCTCCTGCCACCGACCACAGCCAGCCGGTAAACATTATTGTCATTAAACTGCGCCTGTTCAAACTTTTTCAGGCTATCCTTGTTAGCTCGCCATGAACCACCCACCTTAAACATGTAATATTTTGGTGGGTTTTTATAGATAGTCGATGGTGAGAGTTTTAGCTTCCCTGCAAACTCTTTCAATGTCATGCAGTCATCTTCCATTCTTCTCTTCCTTTTGCAGATTTCTGATGTATTGGCACATAACATCTTTGGCGTTGTACTTTGTGTGATTTAGAGGCTTAAACTTTGGTGTGCATTTATCGAGGATCTGAGTGGTTAGTTTGTCGTTAGGTATTCCGTGGCTTCTGAGTTCGATTAAGCATTCCTTTGCTATTTGCCTTCGTGCGTTTTCCATTGCTTGTGTGTTCATAGTCTTTGCCTTTTATTACGCAAAGTGACCATATATGATTTACGACAGTTTTCTATTTCGACTGGGTAGATATTCTTTCCTATCTTTATTTTGTGGCTAACGATTATTCCAGTTCGATTATATTTCTTTTTATGGGCTTCCAATGCCTCATTAATAGCAATCCTTTCTATGGGCGTGACTTCACCGCGAATTATTAACCTCATAATTCACCTATGCTATTTTCCATTCATTTAATATTTTATTTCCGATATTAATTAATTCATCTCTATCGACAGTATTAATTATCTTTCTTGGTTTTATATATGGTCGCCATATTAAAAGCATTGAGCCTTTATTGTTTCCATTGACGGGTTTGTTTGTTCCTGCATTAATAAAAGATATTCTTCCTCCTATAATTAATCTCACTTCATCAACTGTTTCTAATGCAGAATTAAACCAACCAACAGAAGTATCAACAGGAATTAACATCACGATAGGCTGTAATTGCTTTTTACATTGTTCGGCGGCTTTATTAATCCAAGGCTGAATTTCACTGTAAGGAGGATTTAAGAATATCGCTCCGTAACTTTTCCAGTCGCAATTTAACGAGTCGTCTTTTTCGGTGAGGTAATGAGTGCAAAGGTGGTTATTTTTATCGGCAGCGGCATCTAAATAGAAACCGAATTCAGCGTCCAGTGCTGTGAATAAAGGTAGGGGAGTTTGCCATCTATCACGCAATTCCTTTGGTGTGTGGCTACCTCCGTAGTCAGCCTTCATTCTCCTCACCCTTCATAATCAAAAAGCACATCATAGCTGCGCGATAATAGTTTTTATCGTAAACCTCAAGTTCACCTTTGCTTTCACAAATATGACTCGCAGACCAGCCAACGATATTACCAATAAAATTCATTCCTATTTTATTCTCAATAATAATAGGCATTGCATCGGCTGGGTTATTGCATGGGTTAAACTCAATCCATTTAGCTCCATCTCCATAGAAAACTTTATTGCTATGCAAGTCTGTGTCTTCATGTTCTATTTTCGCAGCAACAAATACGCGCTTGTTAATTTCTAAGTCAGATAGTTCGGTGTATTTATTCATTATCAGCCTCTAGTATTTCGTTGATAGTATTTCTGATGTCAATTAAGTCTTGTTTTGTAACTTCCACATTCAAAGATGGAGTATTTAAAACAAACCAATCTTTCATTGTTGGTTCTATTTCAATTGAATCTCTATAATATTCTAGTCCAGCATAATACTTATCTTTCATTCAATACCTCTCCACAAACAACTTCAATATTCCTCACTGACATTAAATATTCAGCACGTTTATTGCATTCCGATTGCGTATATATATCTTCCGTTACAGGTACAGCAGAACCCTGTATTAGCATGAGTAATACATATCCGATTATTTGCATGGTTATTTAATCTTATATGTGTGGGCTACTTTGAATTTAGAATTTAAATTATTGGCTATTTTTACTGCATCTGAATATGAAATAAATCCTTTTTCAATCATATTCCCATTTAATAAAATAACTGGTTTGCCGTTAATTAGTTCGGCTTTGTATTTGTCATTCATTTTTTATTTTCACCCCGTTGCTGATTAATATATCTCTGCACATATTAAGACCTGTATTTATACCATCTTCATATGAGTAAAATTTAGGTTGATGTTTATATGGCAATTCAATCTCCAAGCTCTCGCGCGATGCTTGCCAGCTAATCCACATTAAATCTACATATTGGTCAGCGTAATTTAATCCGTTATTTGCTGTTTCAAATTTATTATTTATTTCCTCATCATCCATGTGAAACTTAATAAACTCTTCAAATTGCTGCCTTGATTTATCCATCACTCCACCTTATTCAATATATCAAACCCTAACTTTGTTAATGTCCAGCCAATGATTGTTTGTCTAATTAACCCTTTTTTCTCAAAAGATTTAAGCGTTCTACCATCAATTCCAGCGCCAAACTTATCTCTCACAATATCTAGCGTTTTAGCTTGCTTATCTGTTAATTTCATCACACCACCTTTATTTGCTTTAATGCCTCACGAACAGCGTTTAATCGTGATTCCATTCTTAGATATTCAGGGTTAGGAATAGAAGGCCAATCGTTATACCAAGCATCATCACCAAACAAACCAAGCAACTCACTTCCTATATAGCAATTGCAACAATCACTCTTAACATCATCGGATGATTCGATTAAATCCCAATACTCCCTTGCTTCGTATTGGTCTATTTCACCATCTTTGCGCAGCTCGATAACTTGTTTTTTAGCGTATTCAGCATTTGCATCGTTATCAGCGTCCATCTCATAGATTAAATTAGAATCTAACTTACCTATCCAGTAGTGATTATTGATACGCTGAATGAATTCAACTAGTGAGCTACCCATAGAACCCCAAAAACAAGACCAAGAACAACCGCTTTCGCTAATTGTGACACGACCATTTTGATTATCGCCGTAGTCTTCAAGGTAAACATGAATGGGGTCGTGACGTTCTACACCCGTTATCACTAATTTAGTCACTTTAGATTGTTCAACTTTCATCACTCTACCTTTAGCCTTCTGTCTTCACATACCAATCAACAAGATTATCAATTGCAGTATTGATATATTCTGATTGCTCTTCTTCGGTTAATTTATCCCATTCATCCTCAGTAATACCCAGACCACACTCAGAGTCAGAGCCAACCTTGTTTGTCCTTGCAACTAAAACCATCTGCTTACTCATATTCATTCCTCTTATTGCTTCCCTGCGAGTTAAATTAAGCTGTCCGTAGCTTTTCAAGTTCGGTGTAATGTTTGCGGATTAATTCTATTGCTTCTGCAAAGCTAATTTCGCCTTCCATCTGCTTATCAAACCAAGTTTGAACATCTTCTGAATTGCCGTCGCTATCTTTCAGGTCGCCAAAAATATCAACCTCAGAATCCCATTCCAAAGCACCATATAGCCAATCGGTAGCTTCTTTTGCTTTGCCTTTGCTAATTAAAAATGCAGCTATTTGAACGGTGTTAGCAAAGCGATTTAAAATGCAGACGGTAGCATTACCCATTGCCGCTCTATCCATAATGCTACTTATTTCTTCTTTGAGCTTATCTGCCATATCTATCTCCTGTCGCACCCCGCGAGTTAAATTAGAATTGTTTTCCGCCTTCCTTTGCGCGGTTTTCACGTTGATGATCTGCACGATGTTTGTTGTATTCGAGCTTTTCAGTAATTGCACTTTCAATGTCGTAGCCGAAAGCATGCGCATAATCCAAAATGCGAATAACAGCATCAGCAAGTTCAACCTCTGCCATTTTTCGATGTGGTAAGTGATCGTCCATTAAATCCTTACGTTCGCCCTCCATTGCCTCACTGATTTCTGAGTGAATAAGGCAGAGCAGCGTTCCTTTTTCGCGCGGGTTATCCCACCATCCAGCATCTTTATTTTGCTGATGGATTTGTTGCTGTAGTTGCTTAATGCTCATATCTATCTCCTGTTTGCATCCTTGCACTGAGTAATGGTTATATCCTTTGGTTAAACGGGTAGGGTGGTTAGGCGCTTTGGCTAACTTCTTCAAACTCACCTTCAAATACAGATGAGTTTTCCTGATCGACATTAGCCTCTGCCTTTTCATCTAAAATGACCGCCTTCTGCATTTCAATAGAGACGGGTAGGTATTTAAATAAACGACGGATAACGGTTTTCTTCGCCATTTCCTCCCAATAATCCTTCCATGGGCCATTTTCTCCCGCCTTGCTTGATGCTCTTACTTTTTCAATCTGACTGCGCGTCATGACTTCAAATTGAACGCCACCATCTTTTAATCTAGCCACAGCGTAAACGTGAGTAATAGGGGATTCTTCATCTTCACCAGGAACATGAGTCAGACTTTCATTAAGACCATACTCAAAGTGGAAGTTGTCACCTTGTCTTACTGTTCTCGCTGAAATACTGATTATTTGATTTGAGCGACGAGCTAAATCAATCATTCCTCGATAACCAATAATTAGCTGAACATCCATACCAGCAAATTCCCATTTACCAGTCTGTTGGTTCTTTTTGTTCTTTTTGAATGGAAGTAGGTAAGCATGACCTAGCGCATTGCCTGGCTCTAACCCTAATTGCGAACACTGAACAACTGCGCCAATAAAACTTTGTTGACTACATCCGGCTAACTCTGGATTTTTTCGTATTTCAGTGGTTACGATGCGGATCATCCTGTCAGCAGTCATATGTCTTGGTAGTGCGGCGGCCAATTGATTTTTCATTGCCGGCTTATTGATAAATGCAACCAGTGATTGCTCTGGTGTTACCTCTGCTGGCGTTTGTTTTGTTTTCTGTAAGTCAGCTTGAGCTAATGGTGGGTTACTCATTCCTTAATTCCTTAGCCCAATAGGGCAGTGATAATGTGCGTATGCCTGCCCATTCGTCCGTTTTCAGGCATTCTGCATACGTTCTTAAATTTTGTTTGTAGGTTGTTCGACCAATATCTTTCGCTTGCTGGTCTAAATTGAAAACTCTAACGGGGTATCTACCGCAGTCGATAGTCGTGCTAACAACGAGAAAGACAAAAACAGGGAATTCGCCTGTTAATGATTTATATCCATCAGAATAAAAAGAGTCCTGTACGTGGTACCGATATTCGTACATGGAGCGGTCAAATCGTTGAATGTCAGCGGAACTTTTTACATCAACAATCCAGTGGTGCTCTTGAATGAGTTTATCTGGTCTACAACGACAAAGAATGTCCGTATCTTCATCATTCCAATAAATGCTGCTTTCAGCCACTCCGTTAGCTTCCAAACACCATCTTGCGATAGGGTGAGCCATTGCACTATCTCTCATGAGCATCAACTTCCTGTTATCGTCATGAGTAATTGGCGTGATACCTTCCCGCTCACACATATCAAGGAATTCCTTTTCCTCTTGCTTCCCTACATTGGTTCTTCGGTTTACATCGGGACCTATCTTGTACCGCTTATTGTATTCATCTGGCTCTAACAAAAGACAGTGGATAGCAGTCCCGAAATCCAATGCCTTTATTTTTTCTTCATCAACAGGAGCTTCCTTGCTCCAAATATATTCGGCTGGCATTTCACTTATTAAATCCAACTGAGATTTACTGATTCCTAATCCATGGTGATAGTCCTCATTTGAAATGTCGTAATGGATACCGGGTTTCATCCTAAAACCTCTTTATCTATACCAATCTGTATTGCTGTTTTAATTCCATCTAAAACTGCATCCAGTGCTTGAGGGCTAATTTCAAATACCGGATTTAACTTCCTTGCTAAATCCATGCACAGTAGTTCTTCTGGTAGGCTATCCATAACCTCATCAACTGATATTTTCTCTTCCTGAGAATCAATAAACGCCTGTTTTTCCATTTGGCGTTCGTACCAGTCGTTTCTGAGTCCGTAGGTGTTGGTAATCACGCAACCCTCCTTAGCTTAGAAACTCGCAATACCCTGTTAATAAAGGCTTCCTTACCTACCGCATTGATAGTCCGTTCAAGCGATTCATCGTCAAAATCGAGTGCATATTCCATTGCCTCAACTGGGTCGATTTCCGTTAACTTAGCCAACTCACTGAAACTTCCTGTCTCAATACTAAGCTTGCTACTTTCGTCAAATTCCATGACTGTTTTGCCGTCTGCTACCCAAGTTCCGTTCGAGTAGCTGTATGAAATTTGCATAATCACCTCAGCTTACAAATGTCGGTATTACGCCAACGGTTGTCACAATGACCACAGCTAAACTGAATAACCACGGGCTTGTACGTTTATTCTTACGTGCTTGAGGCGTAGTGATACGCACCGCCATGCAATCACGCATAGTGATGTAATATTCTGATTTCATTTTTACCTCGCTAGGTGAGCGATAGGGTGGTTATCTGGTATTGGTGCGGAGGGTTACTGCTGAGGTATTTCTTTGATGTCTAATTCTGTGATATTGGCTTTAGCTCCAATTACAGCCCATAGATAAATGTGCTCTGCACAATCGCCTTCATTCTCTGCTTCAATATCTTTTTCCCAAGGCTTACCATTCCATTTGCAAGTTACTTTGAACATTGGCATGCCATACTCCCTCCGTTATTAACTAAATACGATGCTAGTCTTCAACTTCATTCCATACACACCAAGCGCACTCTCCATCTGCTTCAATAACGCCAGTGTGACCGCAGTTTTCGCAAGTGACTTTGTCACCATCATAAAACCAATTATCGCTACCTTTTTCAGTTTCCACCGTTGCTTGTTCTGCATCGCATTTATCGCAACATCCAAGGAATGTTACATTTTTAAAAGTTTTCATACCTATCTCCTATCTATTAATCACCAAGCCATTCAAGATGTTGCAATTCCTGAATAACTCGTTCGCCTGTTGGCTCTCTGTTCTCTTTATTACATTCCTTGCAATTGGTTGCTGCTACTGGTTGACCCATGCAGCCACATTCACGACCGGAGCAACAGGTAATAAATTCAATGCCATCTTGGCAATATTTGTTGCTACATTTCATTGCAGCTCCTATCTATTAATCAACTCACCACAGCCCACTAGGTAATAAGCTCTGGTTAGTTGCCCATATATCGTCATGGGCTAACGCTATTCAAGCCATGAATAGGATCCTGGCATAATATTTATTTTTCTCTCAGTTTAGATTTGAACACTTACATAAATCCTCCGATTCAAACGGTGCTTAGTAAATATGGCGAGACCGATTTATCGCCTTTGGTTTATTGGTCTAAAAAAGTTATCTCACCACAGCCCACAGAATGGACCTGATGCATGATTTAATTTGCCCGTGGTGGAACTCGCCATGTCTACATAGGGTGGAAGCTATCTGCCTTTGTTGCTAGCCTTCCAGATACGCATAGTCGTGCTTCGTGCGCGGTTCCCTATATTTCCTTTGTCAACTATCCACTTTATTCGCCGTCCTGACTTAACTTGAGCTAAAACTAAATAATGCTAAAGATGCTATGCTTGTAATTTAAATCAGCCGTTGCACTCAGGCGTGGTCCACATAATCTCTATTCATCTTTACCCCCTCGCCGTAACCCCGAACTCACTGCTCGGCTGTTTTGTTTTGACTCCTGAAAATACCGCTACATTAGGTAAGCAACAGTTATCTCCACTTGGATAATGCTTTGTTGGTTTGAGAGAGAGAACAGGGCGTTCTGGTTTCTCAACGCCAAATATTGAATCCCAAATTTCTTCCACTGAGCGACTTCTCATAGCTATCTTTCGAGCCAAAAACTCACCTTGCTTTCTGCGTCTGCGAATTTTTGAGTTCTCTTTAAAAGTTATTGTTGCCATATTTGTCTCCTAAGTGATCTTTGGTGATTGGTGGTAGCGCACTTATCTACCATTCACGATTAACGGGGCGATAACCAATCCCAAAAACCACTCAGTGGTTGCTCTAAAAATTTATTCTGAGCGTTCCTAATTGTAAAAGAGCGAACATCCTGTTTGTTTATCTATGGCTCCTTGCCTTCGATGTGATTAACTATACAAGCATTGCTTTATTAAAACAAGTATAACTTGTGTTTAAACTTGAGTTAATCTTTATTTAAACAATAAATGCTTGTTTTTATTTGTGTTATTTTTTGTAAAAATTTTAAATTTTTTATTCTTTTGGCAGGTTTTGTGATTTGCGGACATAAAAAATCCCTCATTAAAGAGGGATCTATGATGGGATAAATGAGAGGTTGTTAGTTTTTGCTTGATGTTATCTCTGCGAAATCCAGTAGTGCTTTCTGACAATCACTGGACATATCAATTAAGGTGCTGTTTTTCTTTCTTGCCTCATTGCTCATGAATTTATCTATAAACTCATCCCCATTTGGCACATTATTTTCTTGCTGAAATTTATATAAAGAAGAGTAAGTGTTGCACTCAGATGTTTTCATGATTGTAGTTAGCAATTTGAAGTCATCTTCATTGGTGAGATCAATATTATTAGTAGCGTGTGCAGATATTGAAGCAACCGTAATTAGCAATAAAGCTATATTTTTCATTTAGCTACCACCTGATAATTAAATAAATTTCTATCCATGAAATTTGTATTTTATAGATTGGCTAACTAAAACTTTGGCGTGAATGTAGAGACCATTGATGCTGTCTTCTTCCAAATACCAAGTTTCATATCTTGCGTTATCAGATATAACAGCCAGCCTCTTATATTGCTTTTGAAGCCTTTTTATATATAGCTGATTATCTAAAACAAAGACATAAATTCCATCACCATCAAAAAAGTTAGTGGTGATATCTACGAATATTTGATCTCTAGGCTCAAATGTTCCAGCCATAGAGTCGCCTTTAACAGTGATCATCTTGATTGTGGATGCAGATCTACCACCAAACAGTCTTTTTGCTTCATCCGCTGAATACTCAATAGCTGTTATTGTTTCAATGAAATCATCAAGAACCATCACACCAGGCCCTGCACTAGCTTGGATATCCAGCATCTCCACCTTGTAGTTATTTTTATCTGAAATTTCACCATCTTGCTTTATTTGAATACTACTGACTTTGTTTTTTTCATCAATGTCAGTTATTCCGAATAATAACCAATTGGTATCAACTTCAAGTATTTCAGCAATTTTAATAACTCTGTTTTTTCTTGGCTCAGTACTGGTCTCCCACTGCTGTACTGATTGTGGTGAGACACCTACCAACTCAGCTAACTCAGCTTGGGTCATGTTTTTTGCAAGTCTAGCTTGCTTGATTCTTTCGCGCATAGTTTTCATTCGCTCAATATACAAGTTGCACTTTTATTTTTCCAACAAGCAATACTTGCTTAAGTAAAGTAATTCTTGTATTCTTCTTGTTGTTAATCAGTTAAAGGAATATCTTTATGAATGCATTGGAAACAACAATTAAAAAAGCAGGTGGAATTCCAGCTTTAGCTAAGAAGCTAAAGATTAGCGATCAAGCCATTAGACAATGGGAGCACAAAGGACGTATTCCTCCTGCAAGATACGCTCAAATCAACGAACTATTCGGAATACCATTTGAGCATTTAGTAAAAGATAAAAATTAGCTTCACTCGCTCTTTAACATCACTAACCCGCTCAGAGTAAATTCTCAGAGCAAACAATCCGATCATATGGAATGAGCCACGGATCATTACTGCTGTTCCCAATATGGGAAGTAATCTAAGAAGGAATTTAACAAATGGAACTATCAAACGAACGCAAATTTCGAGAAATCGAATCAAAAATCATGAAAGGGATACTTGTTACTGGCGCTAGAGAAGTAGCGAAAAGAACGGGTATTCACGAATCACAAATATCTCGCTGGCAATCTCAACAATCTAAAACGCAATTAAGCTTCATACAACGTTGTGCAAGGCTTTTAGTTGCTATTGGGTATGAGACACCAGATGACACAGTGATATTGCAAGGTGATGAGGCTAGAGCATTAATTCAGATGCTTGAACATGTCAAAGCACCAAAAAGAAAAACCTCAACCACTGCGAATGGTGAGGCTTCTCAACAAATGGACTTAACCATTTAGACTAATAAATACACTGTATCAATAACCAGTAATTACGACAAGGGGAATTTAGGTTTCTCTTGTCTGATACAGCTTAGGAATAAGGGAATTATACCATGAAACAACGATTTAATCATAGTGCTGTGCATAAAAACAACGCTAGAGTTCGTGAATATCGTCTAGTTACTCAGAATGGTGTTAAGTGCCTAAGAGAAATACTTGAGGATGCAAAAATACGCACTGAACATCGTCAACAGGTACTAGGAGGTAAGAGTGATGAGTAATGTGTCTTATGCACTACAAGAGCGAATAAAACAGCCTGTCATATCGGGTAAGGGGTTCGCATTCATGCACCGTAAAATTATGGAGTGTGATTTTTACAAGAAAGACTCAGAAGCCGTGCATTTATGGTTGCACTTAATTATGACCGCAAGCCATCAGGCTGAAACGATTGATACTGATGTTGGTCAGATAGTCATTGGTAGAGGGCAGATGATGAGGAGCAGACCGGTTCTTACAAAAGAGACCGGTATACAAGACAATAAAATCAGATCGCTTTTAAGGAGTTTTTCCAACAAAGGAATGATTTCAGTAGAGGCTAAAAGTAATAAAATTAGCATCATTACAGTGCTGAAATACGACGAATATCAAGGTAAAAATTGTCCGGAAGATGTCCGAAGATTGTCCGGAGCAAACGCAGATACATCAAGGGCTGAAGGTGGCATGTGTCCGGAAGATGTCCGAGGGTTGTCCTTATACAATAATAATACTAATACTACATCTAAAGATGTAGTTGGTGAACTTTCTGACGAAAGTCACGATACCCAGCAATCAAAAATTAACTCTAAAAAATCACCACCAGTACCCTACCAAGCAATTATCGATGCTTATCACGAAATACTTCCTGAAATGGCAAGAATACAAGTCGTGAGAGGAAACAGAAAAAACAAGATCCGCTCCTTCTGGCAAAAGTGTAATTCAGAGTACATGAGTAAGCACAATAAACCGTTCACACTGGAAAACTGGAAAGGTTATCTAAGTTACATTTCTGCAAATTGCCGTTGGATGACTGAAAGCCGTCCGAATGGTAGAGGTGGATTCTGGAGAGCAAAAAATTTGGATTATTTAATTACTGATGAATGTTACACATCCGTCAAGGAGGACAGAGCTAATGATCGTAAATAATTTTAATCAAGTTCCACAAAGCACCGAAGCCGAGCAAAGTGTTATTGGTTCCATCCTGATTGATCCTCAAAGCGATAAATCTCAAACAGTTCTAAGTCACTTATCACCAGATGCATTCTACCAACGTACTCACAGAGAGATATTCAAAGTGATGCGTGAAATGAATAATTCTGGTCAGCCAATAGACCTGATCACAATAACCAATCGCCTTGAAGAAATGGGAACTCTGAAAGAGCTTGGTGGATTTGCTTATCTTGCAGAAATTAATCACGGCACACCATCAGCCGCAAATATTCTTGCATACGCTAAAACTATTCGAGAAAAAAGCGCAGAACGCCAGATGATTGAGAGGACGGCAGAAATTCAACGCATGTTCATGGAGCCAAGCACGCAATCTCTGGAAGAAAAAATTGAAATTGCACAAGTGATGCTAGGTCAAGTTGCTGAAGCTAGTAAGTCAGGAAAAAGTACAGGGTTAGTTAATATCAGTGATGTTATTGATGACTGGTTTAACGAAACTGAAAGCAGAATAAACAACCCTGAACGATACGCAGGGCTTAAAACAGGCATTCAGTCATTTGATGAGATGCTGGCACCAAAAGGCATCGTCGGTGGTTCACTATTTGTTATTGGCGCTCGTCCTAAAATGGGTAAAACGACTGTCTTGAGTGAAATGGCTAAGAACGTAGCTCGTGATGGAAAGCGTGTCGCATTGTTCACGATGGAGATGACCAACAAGCAAATCGTTGAACGAATGATTAGTCAAAAATCAAACGTTAACACTGATATTTTTTACGGTTCGGATAGCGATGAGTATGAATGGGCTTTAGTTGGTCAGGCAATCTCAGAGATGAAAGACAACCCAAACATTTGGCTAAACGATGCTCCAGCAATGACATTGGCACATATCCAGTCAGAAGCTAGAAAATTAAAGCGCAAGGTTGGAAAGATTGGATTTATTGGTGTCGATTACTTAACGCTGATGAAAGCTGGCAAGGCTGACCGTAATGATATCGCCTATGGTGAGATCACTAAAGGGTTAAAGATATTGGCAAAAGAACTGGATACCGTTGTTGTGCTACTTATCCAGCTTAACCGAAAGCTTGAAGATAGAGCCAACAAGCGACCTATGCCAAGTGATGGGCGAGATACAGGGCAAATTGAGCAGGACTGTGATTATTGGATGGCTGTACATCGTGAGTCTGTATTTGAAGAAAAGGCTGATCCCACTTTGACTGAGTTAATTTTACGCCTTAATCGTCATGGCAAGACAGGCACTGTATATGTCGAACAAAGAGGTTTAACGCTGTTCGATATTGATCAGATTCAAGGTGCTATGAGAGCAGAGCCTAAAAGAGAAAACATGCGTAAGAAGGATTTTTAGATGAAATGGAAAACGTTAAGAGGAGGCATCTAATGCAGGGAACTAATTGGACAGATAGAAAATGTCATTTCTGCGAATCAGAAAAATTGGAAATCATGCAGGTATTTCATAATACATTTGTTCGTTGCCGGAGATGCGGAGCAAGATGTCCGGTTGCAATTACTGATGAATCGGCAGTTACTTTGTGGTTAAAAGGTGGTCAGGATGCCACTCCCACCAATGCCAGAGGGTGAATGATGAGGTACTACAAACAATATCCAGTAACGCTTAAGCACTTTCTTCACAGGCCAGTTTGGGCGACAGTGGCAGGTTATGACTTTAATTTCATTGATTGCATGGCGTATACAGTTGCTGCATACGCGGAATACATGAAAACTCGTAATTGGTTATTTTGGCTAGATAGTGAAATTAGAGAGCTACCAATAACTATTTTGATGCTGTCTTTTATGTTGTTTATTGTGCTATCAACTCCATTTCTTTATCCACTTTACAGCGTAGCAACTTACATAAATTGTAAGCGTAGTAGGAAAGAAGAAATCACAGAAATTGTCGATTCGAACCTATCAAGGTGGCTACACGACTTTGAATAAATTGAACAGGAGAGCTAACAGTGAGTGATAAGCAAATGCATTTGTACGCCCATTTATATTGCTCTAATGCGCGAGGGGATACTGAGTTAGGCATAACAGAGTCAGAATGGGAGGCTATGAGCGAAGATGAGCAACAGGAAATTATAGGACAATACATGGCAAATATTGTTGATATGTGGGTAGCTCCAAAGGAAGATTAAAAAATAGGAGGTTAACTTGGAAGTAGATTTTCTCTTCCACGAATCAACCAAAAATACCGCATGGCAACACCTCAAAGAAGTTCTAGCAACAAACCAACCACACCGAATCATTATCAAGCCTTGGAAGTCAACACGCTCACTATCTCAGAATTCCACCTTTCATATGTGGTGCGGAGAGATAAGCAAATATCTGTGTAAGAACAACGCCAATTATACACCAGAAAACGTTAAGGAGATGCTTAAGCATACATTCCTAGGTTACGAGGTGGTCGATATGGTTGATGTTACTACACAGCTTACAGAGCGCGTAAGGACACTTCGAAAAACATCAAAACTTGATACAGGTGAAATGTTCCACTTCATGGAGCAGGTTGAACGCTGGGCGGTAGGTATAAATTGTTTCGTGACGATACCTGATAACTCTCAATATATGGAATTAAAAAGGAAACAAGAAGAATGAAACTTAAAAATATTTTAGATGCCATGCAGTGCGGGGCTAGCTGGTTATTTGGAATGTATCAGCGTCCATACCTTGAAGGGTGGGATGATTATCTAAATTACCTGATCGACGAATGCAGTATTGCTGATGAGCGTGATTGCGTAATCACATTTAATGATGGCGGTGAAAAAGTAGAGGTTTGGAAAGAAAATAAATACTACGCATATGGCAATCAACACAATGTTTCTGGTGGTGAGGCGTATGAGTTCAGGCCGTCATTCAGAACGATGATTAAGTTGTCAAACCTTGTTGATAGTCGAGAGCAAAATCGAGTGAATGTTTTCGCCTGTGAGTTGAAACAGAAGGTGAGAAAATGACAGACAACGTAAATAACCCACCACACTACGCATCTGGTGATATTGAATGCATAGATGCTATAAAAGCCAGCATGACCAAGGAAGCATTCTTGGGGTATCTCAAAGGGAATATACAAAAATACGTCTGGCGATACGAAAAGAAAATTAATCCAGTCCAAGATTTGAAAAAGGCACGCTGGTATATGGATCGGATGGTTAGTGAGATGGAGGCTGAAAAATGACGCCAGAAGAAAAGTTAAAGCAGTATGACGAGAAGTTAGAAGAAGCTCAGAAGTTGGTTCGATTTATCGAAGAAAGTCGCCGTGAGCATATTAACCGCCATAACTTAAACAGGAAGTGATCATGACTGAAGAACAATACAGGACTTATGCGCGAGTGATAGTGGTTGGTCGTGAATTTATCTCGTTTAATCACAACACTATTTCATCTGTTACAGGGTTAACACCCGCAAGAGTCGGAACTATTCTGAGAAAGTTACTTGCATTCCAGTGTGTAGAGCATGTTGAAAAAAAGAGTCGTAAACGCACTCGTCCAATCAATAACTACGCAGTAACAGACGATGCAATTACTAGACTGAGAAGCCAGTTTGAAAAAGAGCGTCTGGCTAACCTTCCACTCTTCCCAAAAGCAAAGAAAGTTGAAGCAAAGAAGCCTAGAAAAGTGCTGGATGATTTTATGTGTGGATTGTTATTTGTCGATAAGGCAAACACGGCAGGCATGGGTAATCCGATGTTGATGAAAATAGACTCGTTACTCAAAGGGGTTCGCAATGAACTGCGTGTCATGCAATAGACCACTAACAGATGATGAAATTTATGTGTGTGCTCAGTGTACTGATGAATACGCTCATTTGGAAGTGATGGATAAAATTAAAGGAGAGGGAGATGGCGAAATTACGCAAAGAAGCTCGAGGTCGTGAATGCCAAATTAGAATGCCGGGAGTGTGTAACGGTAACTCTGAAACTGTCGTCTTAGCTCATTATCGAATGTCTGGTATTTGCGGTACCAGAATAAAGCCTAATGATATTTTTGGCGCTTGGGCGTGTAGTGCTTGTCACGATGAATCGGATAGGCGCACTCACTATGTTGATGCTGAATACGCAAAGCAATGTCATTTAGAAGGTGTTATTCGCACTCAGGATATTCTCATCAAGGAGGGTAAGATTAAGGTATGAACGAGTATCACCTAAAATTGCCGTGGCCACCTAGCAATAATACGTATTGGCGACACTGTAGAGGACGGCATTACATCTCAACTAAAGGCACCAACTACCGAAAGCAAGTAACAGATTACATCAAGCAACATAACCTAGACGTCAAAACCACTTCCCGCATCAAAATAGTCATCACAGCAAATCCTCCAGATAAACGACAAAGAGACCTCGATAACTTGCCTAAAGCGGTTTTCGATTCGTTAACTCACGCTGAATTTTGGGGAGATGACAGCCAGATTGATGATATGCGGATCCGTCGAGGTGAAAAGGTTGATCATGGCTCATTAGATATCACGATATGGGAGATAGATGATGTTCACTGACTTAATCGCAGCTATTGAAGAAGCAAGATATTTAAAATCCAAATCAGGTGGTCGAGTTAACTTCTGTGTAATGCATATTATGAACTATATGGAAGTAGTCAGCGGGCTGATGGATGGTGTCAGGATTTTATATACAACCGCGAATGATGATTATCACACAGTATTACCGGAGGCGAGATGAATCTAGAAAGCGCTGTTAAATATCACTTCGCTAAAACCACATCAATATCAGATGCGCCTAGCTCAACATCGCCAGATAGATTAACCGGCACTGATGTCATGGGTGCTTTTGGATATTGTCAAAGTAAAGAGTCATTCGGCTTTTCTGCGTTCTCGGGAAAGATGGAGATAAGCCAGAATGACAAAGTGAAAGCGATACAACTTTTAACTCGGCATGCATTGAATCATTGCGATAAGGTTCCAGCCTTACGCAAGCTCGATATGAATGTTAAGCGAAAGGTAATGCAAATACTCGCAAAATTCGCTTATGCAGATTATTGCAGATCGGCATCAAGTGTTACTGAGTGCGTAAAGTGCAATGGATCAGGCTTTAAGATAAAGGCGGTTAAGGTTAAAAAAGTCTTTGGTAAAGAAATTCGCATTATTGATGACACCGAGTCATGCGCTTGTGATAAGTGTAACGGTAAAGGTTATGTTTCTTGTGCGTGCAATGACTGCAAAGGGCGTGGTATGGCAATAGACAAGGAAACACTAAGGTTAACTGGTGAGGCTGTCAGTATGCCTTGTAAGCGTTGCTCTGGTCGTGGCTATGAGCGAATACCTGCATCAAAGGCTTTTCAATCCGTATCTCATTTAGGAATTACGATTGATCAATGGAAGCGTTCAGTTAGTAAATTTTATGAGTCATTAGCGGTTGAGTGTGAAAAAGGAGAAAGTAACGCAGATTACATACTAAAAAAGGTAACAAATTAAAAACGAATACTTCTAACAAATGAATTGACTTTTGCACTTTCCTGTGTAAATATCGTTCTAACGATGGGTTATTGCCATTTCGTTAACGTTAAAAGAATTCAAGACCTCGCTACGGCGGGGTTTTTTGTTATCTGAACTCAGTCATTGGCTGGGTTAAAATTCAACCATCCGGAATTACCGGATAGTTCACATTTCAACCTGTCGGTCTGACCGACTAGTTCAAAATATCGTAGTAACACCATCCCAATAGGTAAATATTCTAATGGTCGCCATGAGTTTCCTTTTCCTATTCATAGATACGAACCTGTAAGTAATTCTTACAAGTTCACATGTTCGGTTATTCCGAACAACTCATTTTGAAGATCGCTTAGGCGGTCTTTTTTCGTATATGCCGACCACAGAATCAATCACAACACCTCACATTCATACAAGAGCTGTGAGTCGGCGTTCTATTAACTAATTCCTCCAGATAGGGGGTGAGTATGAATCATATGAAAGAAAACCCCGATTTATGGGCTCAAATGCTTAACCTCATCGTTATGAATAAAGAGCAAGGTATTAGTGCAATTCTAGCTGGCTCAATGGCAGTTCTTCGAGGTCGATACAATGGCGGTGGATGGGGTAAGACTCTTATTGACGGATTAATGTGCGCATTCTTCGCTTGGTTTGTAAAAGACCTATTAACTCTTCTTGGCATTAATCATGAGTTGGCATATCTAGCTAGCGTATTCATTGGTTATGTCGGTGTTGATGCGTTGAGTAAAATTATTAAAGGCAGAGCGGGGGTGAAAAGTGAGTAAGTTTAGATTAAGTAGACGTAGCGAAGAAAACCTCCGTGGCGTTCATCCTGATTTGGTTAAGGTAGTACATCGAGCATTAGAAATTACCGATATTGATTTTATGGTGATTGAAGGTAAGCGCAATGAAGCCAGACAACGACAGTTAGTTGCAAGTGGTAAAAGCCAAACGATGAACAGTCGTCACTTAACTGGCCACGCTGTTGATTGTGCTCCATTGGTAAATAATCAGATCCCTTGGAACGATTGGTCATACTTTAAAAAAGTCGCTGATGCCATGATGCTAGCGGCGAAAGAGCTAGGTGTCGATATTGAATGGGGCGGTAACTGGAAAACATTTAAAGATGGTCCTCATTTCCAATTAACCCATAAGGCATATCCAGCATGAGTAAATTAACACCTTGGGTTCCTGTGATTTTATGGGGCGCAATGTTGTTCTTTTCAGTGCTAGCCATGAAAGAAGTTGTTGACCTGAGTAAAAAAAACCAATCACTCACTGAGCAACTCTCACGGCAAAACTCAATCACAGAAAACGCCAACCGTACATTCAGGATTATCAACAATGTCTCATCACTTAATAGCGAAGAGCGGAATAGGTCAGCCGTGGATTCTGAAAAAGTTAAAACGGTTATCAAAACTGTTCTTATCAATAATGATTGTGCCAATACTGCTATTCCTAATGATGCTCTTATCAGGATGCACGACTATTCAGAAAGAATACGTGCCAGTGGAGCATATAGCGATACCAGCACACCTAACCGCTGATTGTCTACTGCCATACATACCCGAACAAATGACATGGGGAGAGTCGTTAATGTTAAACATCTCCCTGTTATCGGTTATTGAGCAATGTAATTCAGACAAGAAAGCAATACGGGAAATTGAACAGCAACGACAGGTGATAAAATGAATCAAAAAAACGAATCTGAATTCGACGCAGTAGTTAAACCACTAATGAAGTATCTTGCAGAAAACTATCATCCTCACGTTAAGGTTGTGGTAGATAGCTCCACCGCAGAACTCGTTGAGGTTCATAACTCAATTTCGACAGATGAATTTATCAAAGATTAATAACGAGCCTCGCAATAGCGGGGCTTTTTTATGGAGAAATATCATGGCAGTAGAGGGTTCAGATAATCCAGTTAAATTGAGGTGATCCTTCTTGCTGACGGGTAAGCCGTAAGTGACCAAAGTAACGTAGTGATACGTGATAATGGTTGCGATTAACTTCACACAGGAACATCAAATGACAGAAATTACAGCACAGAATCAAATGCGCTTAGAGCTATTACGGTTAGTTGGCAATGATACTGCAGCGGCTCAAGCAGCTATCGAGTTCGTAAAAGACGATGCTCTCAAGTTTGAGTTATTCAAAGACGCATACAAGACATGCCAGACAGAAGCTCAGTTTGTAGCGCGAGCACAGAAAGCGGCGCGTGATGCTCAACAAGCATTAGATTTATTTGCGCAGTAGTTAATTACACAGCTCATTTACGAGTGGGCTGGATAATTGATTAAAGGGGGATATATGGCTGCACCAAAAGGAAATAGATTCTGGGAGGCTAGAAGTAGTCACGGAAGAAAGCCCATATTCGAATCGCCTGATGATTTATGGAGTGCCTGCTGTGAATACTTTGAATGGGTTGAAGAGAATCCACTGTATGAAACTAAGGCGTTTGCATTCCAAGGGTTAGTGACTAAAGAGAAGTTGCCTAAAATGCGAGCTATGACGCTATCAGGGCTTTGCTTGTTTATCGATATACACGAAGACACATGGCGACTATATCGCGCTAAGGAAGATTTTATCGAGGTCACTACGCGAGCTGAGAAAGTTATCTACGATCAGAAGTTCTCAGGCGCAGCCGCTGACTTACTGAATGCAAATATTATTGCTCGTGATTTAGGTCTCAAAGACAGACAAGAGGTCGAGGATGTAACTCCAGATAAGGGAGACCGTGACAAGCGACGCTCTCGAATTAAGGAGTTATTCAACCGTGGAAAATCTGGATCAGATACTTGATAACTTGAATGACGATGAGCAGTTCGAGTTGCTTGAGTTATTGGAAGAGGAAGAAGAGTACAGAAAAACGCATCGTTTATTTGAATACTCTCCCTATAGCAAACAAAGAGAATTTATTGATGCTGGTAGTGATTACTTCGAGCGCTGCTTCATGGCTGGTAACCAGTTGGGTAAGTCATATACAGGTGGCGCCGAGGTTGCATTCCACTTAACCGGAAGATATCCGGGCACTAAAGGCTATCCCGAAGATGGTGCATGGAAAGGTGAATGGAAAGGTAAGCGGTTCCTTGAGCCTAATGTATGGTGGGTTGGTGGTGAAACTAACGAAACAGTAACCAAAACAACTCAGCGTATATTGTGCGGTCGAGTGGAGGAAGCAGGCGAGATAGGTTACGGCTCAATTCCAAAAGAAGATGTTATTAGTTGGAAAAAATCACCGTTTTACCCAAATCTTGTAGATCACATACTTATCCGACACCGCAATGCTGAAGGCGTGGAAGATGGAATGTCAATCTGCTACTTCAAACCTTACTCTCAAGGGCGCGCTAGATGGCAGGGTGACACAATACATGGCGTGTGGTTCGATGAAGAGCCGCCATATTCAATCTATTCTGAAGGCTTAACTCGTACCAATAAATACGGTCAGTTTTCCATTCTAACATTCACCCCGCTAATGGGTATGTCTACGGTAGTAGAGAAGTTTCTCAAGAATCCATCCAAGGCTCAGAAGGTAGTCAACATGACTATTTATGACGCTGATCACTACACCGAAGAAGAGAAAGAGCGAATTGTCGCTTCATATCCAGAGCATGAAAGAGAAGCGCGTGCTCGTGGTATCCCAACAATGGGTAGTGGCAGGATTTACCAAATACCTGAAGAGTCTATTAAGTGTCAGCCTTTCGAATGTCCTGAGCACTTTTACATTATCGATGGTCAGGATTTCGGCTGGAATCACCCACAGGCTCATATCCAGTTATGGTGGGATAAAGATGAGGATGTTTTTTATCTTGCTAGAGTGTGGAAGAAGTCTGAAAACACAGCGGTTCAGGCTTGGGGCGCTGTTAAATCATGGGCTAATAAAATCCCAGTAGCGTGGCCTCATGATGGTCATCAGCATGAAAAGGGCGGCGGTGAGCAGCTAAAAACTCAGTATGCAGATGCTGGTTTCTTGATGTTGAAGGAGCATGCAACATTTGCAGAGGGTGGCAACTCAGTTGAGTCAGGCATTAATGAGTTACGTGATCTGATGCTTGATAACCGATTCCGTGTATTTAACACCTGCGAGCCATTCTTTGAAGAGTTCAGGCTATATCACCGTGATGAAAACGGGAAGATAGTCAAAACAAACGACGACGTGCTTGATGCTGTTCGCTATGCCTACATGATGCGCCGCTTTGCTAAGCAGTTACGTGATATCAACAAGAAAAAAGAAAAGAAAATTCCCGCACCGATTAGGCCGATTAGGAGATAACAATGGTCGATAGAAACGAGCGGCTTGAGAAAATACTTCGCAAAATCGACCTCGACTACTCTGCGTCTGAAAATGCCAGAACGGAGGCGAGAAACGATTTATTCTTTAGTCGCGTTAGTCAGTGGGATGATTGGCTTGAAAGCTACGTCACATTGCAATACCGAGGTCAGTTTGATGTAGTTCGTCCAATGGTTCGCAAGCTCGTTGCTGAGATGCGTAAGAATCCTATTGAGGTTCAGTATCGACCGAAGGATAACGCACCATCCGATGCCGCTGATATTCTCATGGGCATGTATCGAACTGACATGAGAAACAACAGCTCAAAGATTGCCGTTAACGTGGCGGTAAGAGAGCAAATCGAATGTGGTTACGGTACTTGGCGGCTCGTTACTGAATATGAGGACGATAACCCAACCAGTAATAACCAGATTATCCGACGTGTTCCAATGCATGAGTCTTGCACTCACGTTATCTGGGATTGTAACGCCAAGGCAATGGATAAGTCGGACGCTAAGAATTGCACCATCATTCACGCAATGAATGTTAATGGGTGGGAGTCTTTCGCTGAGCAGTACGGGTTAGATTCTGACATTCAACCATCTTTCCAGTCACCTAATAACGACTTACTTTTCACTTGGTCAAATGGAAAGACAATTCATATTGCTGAGTATTACGAGGTAGAGGAAAAGAAAGAGTTAGTATTTGTCTATCGTGATCCGCTAACTAATGACCTTCAAACGTATTCAGCAAAGGAAGCGAAAGAAAAGATTGATGAGCTGGCTGATGCTGGTTATGAAAAAGTAGGCGAGCGTAAAGTTAAAAAGCGCAGAGTCTATAAATTAATCATCACCAGCACAGGTATTCTGAAAGATAGAATGCCGATAGCTGGCGAGCATATTCCAATTGTTCCTGTGTATGGTGAGTGGTCATTCTTTGATGATAACGAGCTATACGAAGGTGTGGTTAGGTTATCAAAGGATGCTCAACGACTACGTAACTTTATCTTATCCAAGTCTGCTGACACCGCAGCTAAGTCACCTAAGAAGAAACCATTCTTTTATCCTGAGCAGATAGCAGGGTATGAGCACATGTTTAGTGGTGAGGATGACTACCCCTACTATCTACTCAACCGCACTGATGAGAATAATGTCGATCTTCCTCCTTCACCTGTTGCGTACATGGAGAATGCCGAGGTTTCACAAGCTGACGCATTACTTCTGGAAGTGGCAACGGAGGCTGCCAAGTCAACTGCTCGTGTCGGTGTTGATACTGATGCGGCTAATGGGCAAGTGGCGTTCGATACCGTTAATCAACTAAATAGTCGCATCGACCTAGAAACGTATGTGTTTCAGGATAACTTAGCTATTGCAATGCGCCGTGATGGTGAAATTTACGCATCAATCGCGGCTGAGATATACGACACCAATAGAACAGTAACAACAACTGCAGAGGATGGTGGGGAGAATCAGATTGAGCTAATGCAGGAAGAATTAGATTTCCGCAAAGGTGAAATGATTGTTCGCAATGATATCCGAGGCAAGTACGAAACATTTACTGATGTAGGACCATCTTTCCAATCGCAAAAAGATGCTGCTAGAGCTGAGATAGGCGAGCTTATCACCAAGGTTCCACCTGAGCACCCTATCTGGAATGTCATGATGCTGACATATGCAAACATGATGGAAGGTAAAGGCGTTGAATACATCAGAGATTACGCCAACAAGGAATTGATTGTTAATGGCTTGAAGAAACCAGAGACCGAGGAAGAGCAACAATGGTTGATGGAGGCTCAGCAAGCAGCACAAAGCAATCAAGATCCAATGATGGTGGCAGCACAAGCCGAGCAGAAGAAAGCGGAAGCCGAACTGGTTAACGCACAAAATCGCATGGCTGAAACACAAATCAAAGCATTTACCGCTCAGAATAATGCACTTGAATCACAGGCTAATACTACTTTGACCTTAGCTAAGGCTGAGGACTTGAAGCAAGGCGCAGTGATGCAAGCAATTAAACTTCTGAACGAGGTTGCACAACAGCAACAACAAAATATTCCTACCGACAATAACGTCGAGAAAAATCCTCAAACCATGTAAGAGAGTTAAATATCATGAGCACAACCACCGAAATTCAGAATAAATCTGAAGAATTAATCCTGTCTGGCGATCAGGCGGCGGCATCCGCAGATGGCTCAGTTATCGATAATGCCAACGGTAACACAGGACAAGAAGAAGGCTTCGATATTGTACTGAAAGACGATGAGAGTACACAGGAGGGAAAGCCCAATAACAACGCTGTTCAAGCGGCAAAGCGTATCGCTCGCAAGCGCCAGAAAGAAATAGAACAGCAGGTTAAAGCTATTGAAAACGGCGAGCTTCCAGAACACTTGCGCGTGAATCCTGAACTTCCTGCAATGCCAAAATTAGATGATTATTTGTCTGATGAGGCATTAGGCAAGTATGACTACGACACTCACAAGGCAAACGCAGCATTCCAAGCCGATTTATTGCAGTGGCAAAACAAAGCCTTGGATGCAAGAAGTAAAGCGGTAGCAGATCAGGGTCGTAGAACTCAGGAATATACACAGCAAGGTCAACAAGTAGCTAATGCAATCAAGGCGCACTATGATGCGGCTGAGAAGCTAAACCTGCCTGATTATCAGGAAAAAGAAGATTCTGCATTGCAAGTATTACCGCAAGGTGTCTATGAAGCAATTGCTCAAAACTTCCCAGATAAATCAGCCGCAATCATTTATTACTTGGGCGCAAACCCAGAAAAAGCCAAAGATTTATTTAGCAAAAACCCAGTCCAAACAACTATTGAGCTAACTAGATTAGCTGATCGTTTAACTCTCAAGCCTCGCGGATCGCAACGTTCATCTGCGCCTCCTGCTGACGAACCTATTAGTGGTGATGTTACAGCGGCAAATGTCGCGGCATTACAAAAGCAAATGGATGATGCAGCAAGTAAAGGTGATGTACAAAAGTACCGCGCTATCAAGGCTAAATTACAAGGAATAAAATAATGGCTTTAAATGAAGGTCAAATCATCACCTATATGGTGGATGAAGTAGTAAACACTATCGAAAATAACTGCCCGATGGCTCAGCGTGTAGGTAAATACACGCCTCCAGCTGGTGAAATGCAACGCTCTCAAAATACATTCTGGATGCCAGTAGAGCAAGAAGCTCCAACACAGCCTGGCTGGGATTTAACCAAAAAAGAAACAAGTATCTTGGAGCTTTCTGTTAAATGTAACATGGGCGTTCCTGATAATGATTTCTTTGGTCTACGCGCTGATGATGTTCGCGATGAAACATCTTTACGCCGCCGCATCCGAGCTTCAGGTTTAAAATTAGCAAACAACGTGGAAACGTCTATTGCTAAACAGGCGGCTGATACCGCATCTCTGGTTATTGCTGATGCTGGCGATCTGTCAAATGGCGCAGATTCTTGGGGTTTTGTATCTCTGGCCGAATCTCTTATCTTCTCTCGTGAGTTAAACCGCAATGAAGGTTTGAGTTACTTCTTTAACCCTGGCGATTACCTAAAAGCTGGTTATAACCTGGTGGGTAAAGATTTATATGGACGCATTCAAGAGGAAGCATACAAATCAGGAACCATTCAAAAGCAAATTGCAGGTTTTGAAAATGTTCTTCGCTCGCCTAAGCTTCCAACTCTAACCGCTGGAACAGCAACTGGTGTTACTGTCGATGGTGCTCAGAAGTTTAAGCCTGAAGCATGGAAGGAAGATGTTGATGGTAACCGCGAGAACGTTGATAACCGCACAGCAGTAGTTAAAGTTAGCGATGGTTCTGCATTTAAGCGCGGCGACAAGATCAGTTTTGCCGGTGTTAAGTTTATCTCACAGATGGCAAAAGATTTACTCACTCAGGACGCAACGTTTGCAGTTGTTGGTGTTGATGGTAATAACATCACTATCATGCCGAAACCTATCGCTCTGGATGATACAGCCCTGAAACCGGAAGAGCGTGCATATGCCAACGTTAACACCTCACTGGCGGCAGGGGCTGCAATCAGTGTCATTAACGTGAAAACTGCCAAGACTAATATCTTCTGGGCTGATGATTCAATCACTCTTCTGTCACAGCCGATCCCTCTCAATCATTCGCTGTTCAGTGGAATGAAAACTGAGTCATTCAGCATCCCATCTGTCGGGCTAAATGGCGTTGTTGCATATCAGGGTGATATCTCAACACTGGAAGGTAAATGTCGTATTGCGGTTTGGTATTCTGCATGTACCAAACGACCTGAAGCAGTTGGTGTTGGTCTGACAGGTCAAAAATAAACCATCGCTGTTATTCGGGAGCTTCGGCTCCCTTTTTTATTGGAGATGACAATGAAAACGATGCTTTATAAAGCCAATGGTGATGTGAAAATTTGGGGCATGAGTCTTCAAATTATCACTGTCAACGATGATGAAATTGAAAGTCATTTGAAAGATGGCTGGTGTAAAAATCCAAACGACACCAAGAAGAAAACTGAAGATAAACCCGCTACCAAGAAAAAGGCGGTAAAAGATGCAGATCACAACGAAGGGTGAGTTAGTCGTAGCGGCATTACGTAAGTTAGGTGTTGCTTCCGATGCTACATTAACCGATATCGAGCCACAGTCATTAGAAGATGGTGTGGTTGATTTAGAGTCAATGATGTATGAGTGGTTTGAAGATGGTGCAGGCATTCATACTGGCTATAAGTTCGCTGATGAAGATACACCCATTGACCAAGGTGATGAGCACGGTCTGCATAAGCAAGCCATCAATGCGGTTATCTATAACTTAGCCACTCGTATCGCTCCCGATTATCAAATTATTCCACTCGATAAAGTTATTACAACTGCTAGATATGGCAAAGAAAGACTCATGCGTAGTTGCGCTTTAAAGAGAGCTAAAAATGCCAGATCTCATCATCCAGATGGTTTCCCTATTGGCTCAGGTAATCGCTTATTAACGATGACTGGTCAACGATACTTCCACAGGAGAAAACCACATGCCAAGGATTCAGATCCCTCTTGCTAGAGGTTTGCGAAAAGACACGCACACAGCAGATTATATAGATGGTCTGCCAGTTAACATGCTAGCCACGCCGAAAGAGGTGTTGAATGCGTCCGGTTATTTGCGCTCGTTCCCTGCATTAGAAAAGCGCCATAGTGTTGATGGTGTATCTCGTGGTGTCCAATACAACACGAAAAACAACACGGTCTATCGTGTGTGTGGTAATAAGCTTTATCGTGGACAGAATGCCATTGCTGACATTCAAGGTAAAGACAGGGTGACTATGGCGCACTCTGGCTACAGTCAAGCAGTAGCGTCAGGCGGTAAATTAAAACTCTATCGCTATGACGGTGAGGTTAAAGAGTTATCTAACTGGCCAGAGGAAGAGGTAATTACTGAAGGCTATAAACGTGACGTTAAAAAATGGACGCACAAAGAAGGTAATGATGATTTTGTGCCGCTCACAAAGGATGATCTTGATGGGTTCTTAACGTTAAAAATCACGCCTAAAACTTCTGATGGTAAAACCGGCAATGAGATGCTTATTACTGAGCAAATGGTGGGCGTTAAATTATCTCAGCAGGAAGATGACGAGAAACCTTATCTTACTGACGTTCTAGTCGAAGGCATTAAGCGTGCAGGCGGTAAAATTACAGTCACGTATAAAATGAACCTTGCTAAATCTAGCGAACAAACAGCCAAAGACGTTACTGAATTTGTAATGACGCAAGAAGTGTTAGAGGTAGTTGAAAGATACCCTCAATACGAATTAGGTGATGTTGTCGATGTTGCTCGTAACCGAGGGCGCTACATCTGGTTGCAGAAAGGCGGTGAAAGGTTTGGCGTCACTGACTTAGAAGATGAATCAAAGCCTGATCGTTATCGTCCATTTTACACCGCTGAATCTCAACCTGACGGCATCATTGCTATCGATTCTTGGCGTGACATGGTGCTTTGTTTTGGTTCGTCAACCATCGAATACTTCACCATTACCGGCTCAACAAGTGCGTCACAAGTAATATATGCGCCACAGCCATCTTATATGGTTCAGATGGGTATTGCTGGTCGTGATGCTAAGTGTAAGTTCGGGGAATCATTTGCATTCATCAGCAACCCAGCAAACGGAGCGCCATCTGTCTATATCCTAGGCTCTGGTTCTGCTAGTCAAATATCTACCGCAAGTATTGATAAGATCATTCGTAGTTATACATCAGACGAGTTATCACATGCGGCTCTTGAGACTATTCGCTTCGATGGTCATGAGTTACTCATTGTTCACTTACAGCGACATACACTTTGCTTTGACGCAGCAGGAAGCCAGCAATATCCGCAGTGGTGCATTCTAAAGTCTGGACTGTATGACGAAACCTATCGCGCAATTGATTTTATGTATGAAGGTAATCAGATCACCGTTGCAGATAAGAGCGATGGTGTTGTTGGAAATCTTGCCTTCAATAAGTCATCTCAGTATGACAAGCAAGTAGAGCATATTTTATATACTCCTATGGCTAAAGCCGATAACGCAAGGGTGTTTGATTTAGAGCTTGAGGCATCAACAGGCGTTGCTCAGATTGCAGATAAGTTATTTCTCTCTGCAACGACTGATGGCATTAACTTTGGTCGTGAGCAAATGATTGAACAAAACTCACCTTTCCAATATGACCGCCGTGTTCTATGGCGACGAGTTGGAAGAGTGAGAAAGAACATAGGGTTTAAAGTTCGCGTTATTACTAAGTCGCCTGTAACGCTGAGTGATCTATCGATGAGGGTTGAATGATGGCAAGTGAAGACCTTTCTAAACCCATAGAAATTCAAGCCACTTATATTGTTCCAGATATCCTACCGACTAACTTTAGTGAAACATATCGACGAATAGTGCTTAGCGGTGCTGATGATATGGCGAAGGTGGCTGGTCGTGCAAATGAGGCTGGCGCTGAAGCTTTCGATGCTCAAAAGAGGAATGATGAGCAAGATGTTGTTCTTGAAGATCATGAGGAAAGACTTGGTGAAGCCGAACAAACAATTGTTGAGCATGGTATTAAGTTAGCTAATCATGAAGAGCGAATCACAAAAACAGAAGAGGATTTATCTAAGTTAGAGGTAAGAGTCCTTAACGTTGAGCAGGACGTTGATGGGCTGAAAATAAAGATACAAGACCTCGATGGTCAAATATCTGAAATCAAAGTTGATTACGTTTCTCTCAGTAAAACAGAAAAACAGAAGCTTTTATCTCCTATCGATGTTTCAACGTCCTACTCAGTAAACGGAACTAAAGTTGTCGGCACTCGCGTTACTGGCTTTACATCGGCAACAGGTACATCACTTAAGGGATCGTTTAATGCTAACCAGTCCTATTCATTCAGTGCCGATTACACTCGTTCAGAAATGCAAAACCTAGCAAATGGGTTAATTGAGGCTAGGAGACGAATAAAGGCGCTAGAAGATGCACTTCGCTCACACGGATTAATAGACTAATGGAAATTAAAATTATTGATAACCCTATTCGGCTATCTGAGTTTTTAAATGATCAGTCGAACACGGGAAATATCGTTGATAGCAATGATCAGTATTTCATTAAACCCGATGCGCTTTACTTAGGTATTTATGAAGGAGTTCTATTGGTTGGTGTTTTCGAGGTGCGTAATTTTTGGCATACAGTTGTTGAGTGTCACGCCATCTTTGATGCTGGATTCCGTGGTAAATACGCCTTTGATGCACATAAATTATTCTGCAAATGGTTGCTGGGAAACAGTCAATTCACTAACTCAGTAACTATGGTTCCTGATACTACAAAATATGGTCGCGTTATTGTGAAAATGCTTGGTGCTACACGTGTCGGTCATTTAGATGATGCGTATATCAGTAACGGTAAACCAGTAGGTGTCACCATCTATCAACTCAAACGCGAACAGTACGAGGAGTTATTAAAATGCTGATTATTTCAGAGAAATTCAGAAACTCACTACTACCAATGAATGGGTATATGAAAGGTGGTGGTGATGGTGGTGCGGGCGCTCAAGCTGATGCGACTCGTGAAGCCACGGCGTTACAGCGTGAAATGTGGCAAACAAACATGCAAAACCTTGCGCCGTTTACACCACTCGCCCAGCAGTATATTGGTCAATTGCAAAACCTATCTTCTTTAGAAGGTCAAGGTCAAGCATTAAACCAATACTACAACTCTCAAGCATTTAACGATTTATCAAACCAAGCTCGTTATCAGCAATTAGCCAGTGCAGAAGCTACCGGTGGATTGGGTTCAACAGCAACAAGCAATCAGCTTTCATCTATCGCTCCTACACTTGGACAAGGTTGGTTGGCTGACCAAATGAATAACTACCAGAACTTAGCCAACGTTGGTCTTGGTGCTTTGCAGGGGCAGGCTAGTGCCGGTCAAAACTACGCAAACAATATGGGGCAATTGCTACAACAAAATGCAAATGCTCAAGCGGCTATGGCTAATAGACCGTCACAATTTCAGCAAGGGATCACGGGTGGTTTAGGTGGTGCAATGGCTGGGGCATCTATTGGTGGTCCATGGGGCGCTGCAATTGGGGGCGGTCTTGGCTTGCTCGGAGGTTTATTCTAATGGCAACTTGGCAACCTAGCAATGGAGCTGGTTTTTTAGGCTCCATTGGCTTAAATAATTCAAACGCGCCTCAAGCAAGTGACGCAAACTTCGTAGTTGATTCTATCAATAGAAGTAATGAGATAGCCCGCTCTGGTGGTAACAATATTCTATTGCAAGGCTTGCAAGGTCTAAAAGGAATTAAAGACACTATCGGAGAATATCAAGCACAAGAAAGACTAGGTGAATTCCAAAAAGCATGGGGTGAGGCGTACGCGAATAGTGATCGTGATGGTATGCGACAACTTCTAGCTGCTTATCCTGAATATGCTCAAGCTATCACTGGAGGTATGCAGGGAGTTTCCGCTGATGTTCGCGAATCCTTGGGTAACTTATCATCTGGCTATCGCAATGCGGTACTGAATGGTAATGCCACTGATTACGTTAGACAGAATGCAGATACATTTCGTCGCCTTGGCATTGATCCAATGGAGGCTGTATCTATTGCAGAAAAAGACCCTAAAGCGGCTGTTCAATTAGCAGACCACATTGGCATGTCATCACTTGGTATTGATGATTATTTTAACCTGCAAGATAAACAGCTTGGCAGACAGATTGACCAAGGTCGTTTAGATGAGCAAATCAGAAGCAATCAGGCTGGCGAAGCACTAACAAGAGATGGTCATCAGATACAGGTTCGTGGACAGAACATATCCGCTCAAAACTCTATGCGATCCGCTAACTCATCAGGAAGTAAGCCAGCGGCAGTTCAGGAGTATGAGTACATGATGACACTTTCACCTGAACAACGTAAACAGTTCCTATCATTAAAAGGTAAGTCAGGAACTGAGATGCAACAAGCTCAACTGGCTAATGGTCAGACTGTGATGATAGATCCTAATGCACAAGGCGCTGGTGATTCCAAATATTACAAAGGTTTTGATGCGAATGGCAATGTGGTAACTATTCCTGTAAGTGCTTTATCTAGTGTGTCATCAACATCAGGAACAGCATCAAATAATCAGATGAATTCAGATCTATCATTAATAGCCAATGCGTCGCCATCACAATTAAATGCCATTACAGGAGTCACTGGTGGCACCGGAACGACGCCAATCACTGCTGACGCTGGAACAAGAACCGTAAATAAAGACGCTCGTGCTCTTTATAATGCAGCCCAACGGATTCAAGGTAATATGCAAAACCAAGGCATCAGCGCTGCTAGAGAGATGGGGGCTAGCGGTATCAATACTGTTGCTGAAGCAAAAATGTATTTCCAATCTATGCCTCAGTTGGATTATTCAAGCCCAGAAGCGTTGAAATCATCTGTTGAGATAGTTAATCAATATACAAAAGCATTTAATTCAAAGAATAACGCAAATCTAGGCGCGCCATCAAGTCAACAGTCAGCACAACCAATACAACAAGCGCCGCAATCAGCAATTCAGGCGCTAAAGCAAAATCCTTCATTAGCACCTCAATTCAGAGCTAAATACGGATATCTCCCATAGGAATAATTACATGGCGAATTTCTTTGATCAGTTTGATGAGCAATCATTACCTAATGGCATGATTGAGCAGGGTAATATTGATATTCATAATCGCCCTGTAGTTAAGAACCAAGACGGAAGTATAAGTACAGTTAGAAGCATGTCTGCCAATTTTGATGGAAGAGAGGTGCTAATTCCAACCGTTAGTGATGATGGTAGGATCATGTCTGATGATGAAGCCATTGATAACTACCTAAGAACAGGAAAGCACCTTGGCATGTTCTCAACTCCTGAAGATGCAACGGCTTATGCTGAAAGTTTGCATAATCAGCAAGCGGAAGAATACCTCCCACAAGAAAGTAATTTCTTTGATCAATTCGATATGCCAGAGCAACCACCACAGCCAGAAAACAGCTATATCTCTGGCATGAAACAAACCAATCAGAACCTTTCACAAGGGTTGCAGCAATCGTCTGAGGATGCTAAAGGCTTACGTGAAAGCGTAATAGATGCCTTTACAGGTGAAAGCAAGATGACTCCTGAAGTTCAAGGACTCGAAGGGATCATGTCTTCGCCAGAAATGAACGCATTTAATACTGATGCAATGAAAGCGGCTTGGGTACAAATGTTCGGTAATGATAACGACTTTGTAAAAGTCATCAGCAATATGGGCGGGCAAGTATCTCAAGATGAAAAGGGAAATTTGCTGGTTGATTTCCCGTCCGGTCGCTACGCATTAAACAAGCCCGGTCTATCATCTGAAGACATAATGCCATTTATTGCAAACGCAGTTGCGTTTACCCCTGCGGCGAGAGCGCCAACAATTGTCGGTGCAACAGCCAGATCAGCAGGTACAGACTTAGCATTGCAGTCATCCGTTAATATGGCAGGTGGTGGTGATATTAACCCGTGGCAAACTGCATTGTCTGCTGGTATTGGTGGAGGAGGGAAAGCTATTGAGCGTGGGCTTAGCGGTCTATCTCGTGCAGCAAGTGGAAATATCGCACCAGAAACTCAACAACTATTAAGGAATGCGGAGCAAAACGGAATAGATGTACTAACAACAGATGTTTTACCACCAAGAACGTCAGTAGGAAGGCAGCTTCAACAAGCCGGTGAGCAAAGTATTGGTGGCACTGGTAACCGCAGGGCAATACAAGCAGAGCAAAGAGAAAACTTTGTCGAGTCTGTTCCGCAGATGATTGAGCAAGAATTCGGTATTTATGCTCCGCATGTTATGCAGGGAGAAGTTAACGCAGGATTGCGCAGGGCTAAAGACATGCATGGTGGCGTGATAAATAACATTACTCAGCAAATGACAGGTGTTCCAGTTACACCAACCAGATCTATTCCAGCAATTGATGAGGCATTACAACGGATAGGAAATGGTTTAGCTCCAAATAACGCCGCTACGCAAATACTAACGAACCTCAGAAATAGGGTTGCAAATGGTGCTAGCTTTGAAGAGCTACGTAATTTGAGGACAGAACTTCGTCAAAGTTTGCAGGGCGATAACTTAGCAATGCCTACAGCTCTTGAGTCTGCATACAACAGAATAAACACAGCCATGACAAATGACATGAATAGATCTGTTGGTCAGAATCTAGGTGCTGGCGCATTAAATCAGCTTCGTCATGCAAATAACGAATACCGAAACATAGCGAGAGGGATAGAGAAAACAGGGCTAAAGAACGCTTTGGAGAAAGGTGACATCACACCAGAGCTAATCAACAATCTTGTTTACAGTAAGCGTCCTAGTGACATCGCTAGAATATTCAATATGGTCAATGAGAATGGCAGAAACCAATTACGATCTGCTTATTTGACCCGTGCCTATGAGAAAGCTAACGGCTCTCCTCAACGTATGGTTACTCAATTAAACCAACTAATCAATCAATCAAATGGTCAGGTATTTAATACAGTCTTTAACCAGCAACAGCGAAGAATGATTGAGGGAATGCGCGATGTTCTTGAGGCAACCAGAAGGGCCAGCACAGCAAACCAAGTTACGCAAACGGGTATGTCACTGATAACGCCAACGCGAACAGCGGCAACGCTATTAACTGGCGGCACTTCTCTTGGGATTGAAGCTGGAACCGGTTTAATTGCTCGGATGTATGAATCACCAGCGATAAGAAACATGTTATTACGCCTACACAACACACCACGAGGAAGTACTGCCAGAGATAGAGCGATAACCAATATCATCAATACTCTAACTGCTACTGGTCAAGCCGAAAGCAGAAACTAATCAATAAGGTTATGGATAACCTGCGAATAACAACACCGCTTAGTTGCGGTTTTTTTACGTCCAAAATACACCAGATTAACACTGGTGCGACTACTCACGCTTGGAGAAAGCAATGTCAGATATTATTCCTAATGTCGTCGTGTCAATGCCGTCACAATTATTCACTCTAGCAAGGAAATTCCAAGCGGCGAGTAATGGTAAGATTTTTATTGGTAAAATTGACTCCGATCCAACAATTCCAGAAAACCAAATTCAGGTTTATTTAGAAAATGAAGATGGCTCTCATATTCCAGCACCACAGCCCTTAATTATCAATCAGGCTGGCTTCCCTGTTTACAATGGTCAGATTGCCAAGTTTGTAACAGTTGAAGGTCATAGCATGGCTGTATATGACGCATACGGCGCACAGCAACATTACTATCCTAATATATTGAAGTATGAACCTGATCAATTCTCAGTGTGGGCAACTCCAATTATTAACAAGCTGAATGAGCGAGAAAATAATATATATGTTTCAGATTACCTGAATTTTTCATCATCATTCTCTGACGCGCTTCAACTAGCTATTGATAATGCAAATGCCGATGACGGAGTGGGGCATGGAAATAAGGTTATACTTCCAGCCGGCAGGTTCAAAATAACAAAACGAGTTTTCATTCACGAAAAAGACGGACTGAATATCGTTGGTGCTGGTGACGGCGCAACAGTGTTTGTAGTCGATGGTTTACTGTCTAACGTAGAACCTCAACATATTATGGACTTGAATGGTACTTACAGAGGTTATCAATACGACACATTAAATGCTCAGGCTATTTTTGTTATTACTGCGAGGCGTATAACTCAAAATGTTGGATTCGAGCGTCACAATGGTGCTGCTTGGAGACTAAAATTTAGCGACTTTTCTACTGAATGTGAAGATGGTGCATTTAAAAAAGTGTCCACATTTTATGCGCCGGAGATCGGTCTAAGTTCAATTTCTAACATAACAAACAGCGGAGTATATTCATGGTTAATATGCGCTGATATTTATAGTGTTAATTTAAATAGTATAAATATTAAAAACTGTGTCATTCCAGTAAAGCACGGGCTTGGTGATATTAGAAGAGGAACCTCTGTTAACCTAAATAGATGTAATGCATTTAAAACGGAGTTTGGGTGGTCATTTGGCGGTCTTGGATACTCCTCTTGGAACAACGTTGCATGTGATGCATGGGCAGATGGTTATGTTGGTAGTGAAATAAAACACTTTGCTTATGATCTGGATAATTGTCAGGTAGACATGAATGGATGTGGTTGCGAGTCAGCTCCTAGTGCGGCATTTGGGGTGCTTCGATTTACGGGTGGGTCATGCATAACAACAAATAATTGCGCGTTCATTGGTGGAAGAAGCACAGCTGAGGTATATCAATCATTCATTGATGGAATTGGGACGATTTGGGATTTAAATAATACGCTAATATCTCAGGGGGCAAGTAGTCATTTAAAGGTGAAGGTTTCAAATGGCGCGACAGTTAATATTTCATCAGCGTATAAATCAAATGTATCAGTTGGTGGATTTGTAAAACTAACAGATTTTATTACCTATGATGAGATCTCATCTGTAAATTTATTGGGTAAATTCAAATCATTATTATCGTTATCAAAAACAACCAGCTCACAACTATCAGTTGGCGGGTCTAGGGTAGGGTTTGATAAAATAGATTTTGATACATTAAAATTAATAACATCAACTGGATCTGATAGGCTGCCAATCCCTTATCATGGCGACTACAAGGTAGAGATATTTGTTGATTGCTCTCACCAGCAGGAATTAGTGTTAGGTCTGTATATTAATGATGATGTTGTATCTCAACTGCCAATAAAAAACATATACCTATTTTCAAAAATACTGAAACTCAAAAAAGGTGATATTGTTAGTATTAGAGCGCCATCATCCTTGCCATCACCAATTACTGTCAATCAATCAACATCTATATCTATACTAAAAGTATAATAATTTCTGCGAGCAACTCATTGTGCTCGCAGTTATTCCTCTGCTAAATATGAATGCAAATAAGATATCTTAATGTATAATTCGCAAATATTTTTTATCGTTGTAACAACAACCGTAATGTTAATTTTTGGATTTATTGTATGTTATCTTATAGAAAAGAACTCGATGGCATTAGGGCGTTAGCCGTTTTTGCTGTTATTTTATATCATGCTAACTTTCAAATGTTTGGGGACACTGTCTTTAAAGGTGGTTATCTCGGAGTTGATGTTTTTTTTGTTCTTTCTGGTTATTTAATAACAGGGATAATTAGAGATAAATTACAAAAAGAGTCGTTCTCGCTTTTAGATTTTTACTGGAGAAGATTTAAGCGAATCGTTCCTGCTTTACTATTTGTATTAATTGTTACATCTGCACTAGCTTATTTTATATTAAAACCAGATTCTATCATTGCATATGTTAAATCATTAAAGTCAGCATTGTATTTTGGTTCTAATTATTATTTCTTATCTGAAGATAGTTATGTCGCTGAATCTAGTATTAGGAAACCTCTTCTTCATACATGGAGTCTTGCGGTAGAGTGGCAGTTTTACATGTTCTTCCCTTTGTTGATTTTGTTAATTAATAAGTTTCTAAAGAAATATACATTTGGGATAATTTTAATCTTACTAATTGCATCAATGCAATATGCCAACATAGTTGTTGAAACAAGACCTGATGATGCATTTTACCTTCTTCCATCAAGAGCATGGGAGCTATTTGCTGGCGGTTTGCTGACATTTTTTGATAGACGTAACCTAGAAAACATCAAGGATGGCACAATAAGCAGTATGCTTGTGAAATCAATGCCAATAATAGGGTTGTTTTTAGTTATTCATGGCATGATTTTCTTTGGCCACAGCAATCCGCATCCTTCATTTTTAACTGCTGTTCCAGTTTTTGGTATCTGCCTTTTTATTCTTTTCACAACAAAGGGTGATATTACAAACTCTATTTTTTCATCAAAACCAGTTGTTTTTATTGGGTTAATATCTTATTCACTTTATTTATGGCATCAGCCTGTTTTCGTGTTTTTCAGGTTGTTAAAGCATGATGAAATAAATAATCTTCAACTATTGATGTTAATATCAATATCTCTTTTATTGTCAGTGATATCTTATTATTTAATTGAGAATAAATTCAGAGTTAAAAAATTAGGGAAAAATAAAATATCAATACTGATAATTATGTTTTTATCATTAATTGTTTTCTATGGCATAACAATTTACACCAACGGCTTTTCTAGTAAATTTGAAGGCAAGCAGAAGGATGCCAATGAAATATTTAGCGTGTTAGAATTTAGGAAGTTAAAAGACGAAAGTAATCCAGGTATTGGTTATTTTTCAAAAGAGCCTCAGGAGCTATGCAATAAAAGAACAGTAGACTCATCTTGTAAATTTGGCGATCAAAAGTGGATAAACTTAGGGGATAGTTTTTCTGGTCAACTAGATCCTGAGTTGAAGAAAATTTTAGAAAAAAAAGGTCATGGTTTCATTAGCATGACGTATGAACAATGTCCTTTCGTTTCACCTGATATATGGTTTGGTAAAGTTCCTGAATGTTCACTAATAAACGAAGAAAGAATTAAGTTTTTATCAAATTTGGTAGACAAGAAAAACATCATAGTCACAGCTAACTACTGGCAATTCTCTCAGCCAAAGAAGAGGATTGCAGTGAAAGGTTTATCGCAAAATAAATTACCAGACGATGTTGTTTTAAGTGATGATATCGCATGGAAAAGTTATGCAGAAAACATAAACCTGTTAATAGAAAAAGGGCATGAGGTATATGTAATTTACCCGCTCCCAGCCCCAGTAACTGATGTAAGAAAAAGTTTATTTGAACAGATAAATGGACCTACATCTTCATATCATGACGAGTACACGCCAAATGTTAATGCATACTCTGATACAATCAAACTTTCTAATAAACTAGACGAGTTTTTGCAAGATAATCCACGATTACATAAAGTTTATACTGATGACATTTTTTGTAAAAATGAAAAATGCCTCATAATAAATAAAGATGGTGCTATATATAGTAGTGGGGGACACCTAACTGATGTTGGTGCCAGAATGGTATTGAATAAGTTTTTATAACAAGAAACCCACTTCGGTGGGTTTTTTATTGCTTACTCTACTTTCAAATACTGCACTGAATTACCATCAGGCAATTTCTTACTTCTCTCACGATAAAACGCTAATCGTTCATTAAAGTACTCGCGCAAATGTGCTGGTTGCTGTCGTTCAACTTCTGACGCAACAACTGGCATATTGAGTCGTTCTTTATATGCGACGCCGCTTGCGGCTAAATCGACGTTGATCTTGTCTTTTTCTTCTTGAGTTAGGTTTGCGAGGTTCATAACAGATCCGGTTAGTTTTTGGAGAGTATAGCAGGGTGTGGAATTAAAAATGAGGAGGTGTGACATACTGTGTCGAGATTGTGACACAATATATGTGAAATGATGGTAAAAATGATTAAATTCTGCAAAGCCAAAATTTGCTGGCTGGCATGGATAGTGGCTTTGTAGGCTAAATAGCGTTAATCAATACTTTCACATCATCCGATATTAAATCTATTCAGGAAGAAGTGAATCAACGTACTGCGGAAATTAACCGTATTTCAGAACAGACTCAATTTAATGGCGTAAAAGTATTAAGCGAAGACAGCACATTAAATTTACAAGTCGGTGCGCATGATAAAGAACAAATCAGTGTTGAGCTGAAAAAAACCGATGCGACTACATTAGGTATTGATAAATTGGATTTATCAGCAAAAAGCAAACTCGGTTCTAAAGCTACTGAAGTTGAAGTCACTTTAACGGGTACTCCTGCAACAAAAGAGATGCAAAAACTAGATACAACGGATTTGGATGCAAAAATTACCAGTAAAGATTGGAAAAGCTACGATATTTCTTATGGTGTAGATGCTAATGGTAAAGACGATAAATCTATATTGGTTGTTCATTCCGTTGATAAAAATGGTAAGGATGACTATTTTAGTCTCCCTGCAACCACTGGTGCTACAGCAGGTGCAACAGTCAAAGTGGCCGCAACAGGTACAGCGATGACCGTCGATCCGATTGCGGAAAAACCATTAGAAACATTAGATAAAGCGTTATCTCAAGTCGATAGCTTACGCAGTGCAATGGGTGCAGTACAAAATCGTTTAGATTCAACTATTACTAATTTAGGTAATACAGTGAACAATCTAACTGCATCACGTAGCCGTATTGAAGACGCTGATTATGCAACAGAAGTCTCTAATATGAGTAAAGGTCAAATCCTGCAACAAGCGGGTACTTCTGTCCTTGCCCAAGCAAATCAAATTCCTCAAAACGTATTATCACTACTTCGTTAATTTCAATCTTAAATAATCCTCAAATCACACCCACTGCAATTTTTGCAGTGGGTGTTTTATCATCAAAACAATCGTTTTTTTAATTAATCATTTATGAGTATTTTAACTTACGCCCAAGAAGCTAAAATCTCACAAAATAAAATACTATGATTTATATGTTATTTTTTTATGAACAGAATGCATATTCAATACGTCGATTTCTTTTAATGAGCTAAATTATCAATTTAATTAACGGTTTTTCTAAGGATTAGTCGGCGATCATTTAAGGTAAAGTAGTTCTCGTAATGCAATGACAAATTATTATCAATGAAAACCCAATTTTTACTGAAAATTTGGCATAGGTGAAAAAGAGGCGCTTTTGCTTCACTGTTCAGTCGATTGCTAAATTTATTTAGCCAGATAATGGTTTCCGGTCTTTTATCCAAAGGTGTCTTTTGTTGTGAGTGATTTGTATACCGCCGAAGGCGTGATGGACAAAAATAGCCTCTGGGAGCGATATGTCCCGTTGGTTCGCCATGAAGCATTACGATTACAGGTCAAGTTACCTGCGAGTGTTGAATTGGATGATCTTTTGCAAGCAGGTGGAATTGGGTTATTAAACGCCGTTGAGCGTTATGACTCAATGCAAGGCGCTGCCTTTACCACTTATGCTGTTCAACGTATCCGTGGCTCCATGTTGGATGAGCTACGCAGTCGAGATTGGGCGCCACGCAGTGTGCGTCGCAATGCAAGAGAAGTAACCCATTCTATTCATCAATTAGAGCAGGATCTAGGACGACCCCCATTAGAACAGGAAGTTGCTGATCATTTGCAGATTGAGTTAGCAGAATACCGGCAGATCCTATTGGATACGAATAACAGCCAATTGTTCTCTTATGACGAATGGCATGAAATTTACGGTGAAAGCTGTGAACCGTCTCAAGACGAAGATCATGATGACAATCCATTACAGATGTTATTAGAAAGTGATATTCGCCAAAGAGTCATAGACGCGATAGAATTGCTTCCCGAAAGGGAAAAAATGGTTCTTACTCTGTATTATCAGGAAGAACTTAATTTGAAAGAAATAGGCGCAGTGCTTAATGTCGGGGAATCCCGCGTAAGTCAGCTACACAGCCAAGCTATAAAAAGGCTGCGAGCGCGCTTAAACCCAGAGAAATAGAAGTTTTGCTTATTTTTGTTTTTGTTTATTAAGACTACAACACAGGGCTTTATCTCTTATGTCTGTTTCAACACAAAAGAAACGGCCGCTAAGCCGTTACATTAAAGACTATAAACACAGCCAGACTCATTGTCTACATTGCCACAAGGCGCTTGATCGGATCTCTCTCGTATTCAATCGCCAAGTTATCAATAAAGAAGCCATTTCTGAAATGACGGATTTAGTTGATGATGAAACGTGGGAAACGTTACAAGAGAAGTTTTCTGCGCTATGCCGTTTTTGTAGTGAGATTTACTGTAATAGTGAAACTGACTACTTTGACATTATGTCTTTTAAGCAGTATTTGTTTGAACAAACGGAGATGAGCCACAGTACTGTTCGTGAGTATGTGGTTCGTTTACGTCGGCTCGATGAATTACTGACTTCAACTAATTTTCCACGTCAAGAGTTTACGACAGAGAAAATTCAGTCAGACTTGAGTAAAAAGCTCACTCCCTCTGCATTTAGTAACTACAACATTGCGCTACGTAAGTATGAGCAATATCTCGATTGGTGCCAAGAACCATCATCGATGAGTAGCAGTCACTAATTGCGCTCAAGAGAGACCTTAAAAGGAGTAGCCTAGCCTACTCCTTTTTCTTTTGTCGCGAATAATCGCACCTTATTTATTTACCTTTTTTATTTACCTTTCTGTTTTTCCTCTTATCTTAAAAAAGTTTTTTATTTATCCTTTAATAAGAATATTTACATTAATAACATAGTGATAGATAAAAAAAGCGCCCACAGTGGGGCGCAAATTTCAGGTAATCATAAAGATATAATTAAATCAACTTCTAGGTTGACTTGAGATTAAGTATATTTACTAAACTAACGCGTCGCGAATAATTAATATAAAAAGAGTGAGAATAGTCACAGCATTCAAAAAAATAATACGTTTGGCTACCTCTTTAAAAATAAGAGAGTAACAAAAGAAAAAACCACCTTTAAGAAAACAAACTTTAAAGGTGGTCTCAAAGACAAGGAGAGAAAGAGAGGGGGGAATTAACTAATCGTCATCAAGCTTGCATTGCCTCCAGCGGCTGCTGTATTAATGCTTAATGCTCTTTCATGTAATAAACGCTCTAACAATAGGGCTGTCTCACCGCGAGAAAATCCCTGAACAGAAATTATTGCGCCTTTGCGCTGCGCAATTTTCTGGCAAGTTTCACGTAATTGATCACCATCACCATGATAAATCACCGCATTTATTTTCAGTGACTCATCATTCCAATTTTCAGTCAGTGTAATGGCTTTTCTGACAATATCAGGTAATTCACGATATGTTTTTTGTGAGAATAGGCTATTAACGACAACAGCATGACAACCAGAAGCGAGAACAGCGGCAATTTGAGTGAATGCATCCTGCTCGTTGTCAGAAATACATAGCACGTTACCACAAGGAACTAATTGATAAGTATTACGCTCACCCGTAGGACCCGGCAATACGCGTAATGTTCCTGCTTGGGATGCAAGGGCATAGTTTTCTAACGCTTCATAGTGTGATTTATCTGCTTTGTTTGATAGCCATTCCATATACTTATGATAAGTCTGTAATAATGTATTACGCATAGAAGTATCAAGAGGCAGTGTTTCATCTTGGCGTGCGAGTGTTTGCGTTGCGGCATTTTCAGGGCGTTTAGATAACAAGCGATACAGATAAACAGGGCCGCCTGCTTTTGGACCTGTACCAGATAACCCTTCACCACCAAAAGGTTGAACACCCACAACGGCACCAACCATATTGCGGTTTACGTATAAATTTCCCACTTTGGCATTTGAGGCAACATAAGCAATGGTTTCATCAATACGTGTATGAACACCCATTGTTAATCCATATCCTGTGGCATTAATCTCTTCGAGTAAAGCAGGTAAATCTTGGCTTGCATAACGTACAACATGTAACACAGGGCCAAAGATTTCTTTTTTCAATGAACTGACTTTATCTAACTCAATTAAAGTCGGTTGAACAAAGGTACTGTTATTCTCAAGGTGTTTTGACAGGCTATTGTGTGCTGCTTGATAAATATCGAAGCCTGTTGTACGCATCGATTGGATATGTTTCTCTATGCCTGATTTTGCTTCTTTATCGATAACAGGGCCAATATCGGTGGAGAGCAAACTTGGATCACCTATTGTGGCTTGTGCCATTGCACCTTTAAGCATCTCGATAGTATGATCAGCCACTTCTTCTTGAATACATAATAGGCGTAAAGCAGAGCAACGCTGACCCGCGCTATCATAAGCAGACGCCATAACATCAGTCACCACTTGTTCTGTTAATGCTGAGGAATCAACAATCATGGCATTTAAGCCACCGGTTTCTGCAATTAAAGGTACAGGGTGACCTTCACTGTCTAATCGACCCGCTAAGGTCTTTTGTAAAATATGAGCCACATCTGTTGAACCTGTAAACATCACGCCACGAACGCGCTCATCAGCCACTAAACGTGCGCCAATGGTTTCTCCTTGCCCCGGTAGCAGTTGCAGTGCAAAAGAAGGAATACCCGCTTGATGGAAGAGTTCAATCGCTTTTGATGCAATTAAAGGTGTCTGCTCTGCAGGTTTTGCAAGAACGGTATTACCAGCTGCCAAAGCTGCTGCAATTTGCCCGCTGAATATCGCTAATGGGAAGTTCCAAGGGCTGATACAAACCACTGGCCCTAAAGGTCGGTGCGTATTGTTATCAAAGTCTTGCGCTACTTGCGCCGCATAATAATAGAGAAAATCAATCGCTTCACGAACTTCAGCAATCGCATTGCTATAAGTTTTACCCGCTTCACGCACTAATATTCCCATAAGCGGTCCCATTTGCTGCTCCATTAATTCCGCAGCACGGATCAAGAATGAAGCTCTTTGCGCTGGTGGTGTTGCAAACCAGATCTCACCATTTTCTTGAGCAATGGTTAAGGCAAAATCTGCCTCGGCTTCTGTGGCTTCTCTTACTGTACCTACAATATCCGTATGATTGGCTGGGTTTAATACAGATTGAGGTTCTGGTGTTTTTTCTGAAGAATTAAACGTATCACCTAATAAAGGTTCGCAATGTATATTTTCAGTTGCTGATGTTAATAAGGCACTAGAAAGTGAAGCCAAGCGATGTTCGTTTGACATATCAATGCCCGGTGAGTTTTTACGCTCATCACCATACAGTTTATTAGGCAGTGGAATTTTAGGATGAGAAAGCCCCACTTGACCTTCGGCTTGAGCCATTTTATTCACTTCTTTAACCGGATCTGCCACTAATTCATCAAGAGAAATGGTGGTATCTGCAATTCGGTTCACAAATGATGTGTTAGCCCCATTTTCAAGTAAGCGACGGACTAAATAAGCAAGTAGTGTTTCATGAGTTCCTACTGGCGCATAAATACGACAAGGGCGACCTAATTTTCCGTCTGCTATTTTACCAACAACTTGAGCATAAAGAGGTTCACCCATGCCATGTAAACATTGGAATTCATATTGCCCAGGGTAATAGTTTTGACCAGCTAAATGATAAATTGCTGACAGTGTGTGAGCATTATGCGTAGCGAATTGTGGATAAATAAAATTAGGTGATGCGAGTAGTTTTTTCGCACAGGCAAGATAAGAGACATCGGTATACACCTTGCGAGTATAGACAGGGTAGTCTTCAAGCCCATCAATTTGAGCGCGTTTTACTTCGCTATCCCAATAAGCACCTTTTACTAAACGGATCATTAAGCGACGACGGCTACGGCGTGCTAAATCAATCACATAATCAATAACTAATGGGCAACGCTTTTGGTAAGCCTGAATAACAAAGCCAATGCCATTCCAACCAGCTAATTCAGGTTCAAAACAGAGTTTTTCAAGTAAATCGAGTGAAATCTCAAGTCTATCCGCTTCTTCTGCATCAATATTAATACCAATATCGTATTGTTTTGCTTGTAATGTTAATGAGAGCAGGCGAGGGTAAAGCTCTGACATAACGCGTTCATATTGAGCACGGCTATAACGAGGATGTAACGCTGAAAGCTTGATAGAAATACCCGGGCCTTCATAAATACCTCGACCATTAGAGGCTTTGCCAATAGCGTGAATGGCTTGTTGATAAGAGACTAAATAATCTTGTGCATCTTTTTCTGTTAATGCCGCTTCCCCTAACATGTCATAAGAGTAGCTAAAGCCTTTTTCTTCTAGTTTGCGCGCATTCGCGAGAGCTTGAGAAATAGTCTCACCAGTAACAAATTGCTCACCCATTAAACGCATCGCCATATCAACACCTTTACGGACTAATGGCTCGCCACTTTTGGTGAGAATGCGATTTAAAGAGTTAGACAGTTTTTCTTCATTATGTGTAGAAACTAATTTACCGGTGAATAACAAGCCCCATGTCGCCGCATTCACAAACATCGATTGGCTTTGTCCTAAATGTGAACGCCAGTTTCCATGACTGATTTTGTCACGAATAAGTGCATCACGCGTGGCTTTATCAGGTATACGCAATAAAGCTTCTGCTAAACACATTAGTGCAACACCTTCTTGTGAAGAAAGTGAGAACTCTTGTAATAGACCTTGAACCAGCCCTGAACGCCCAATTCCATTTTTCTGTTTACGTAATTTTTCGGCAATGGAATAGGCTAATTTATGCGTTGCTTGCGCCTCGTTTTCAGGTAAGGTTGCTTGTTGCAATAGCATAGGTACAGCTTGTGTTTCAGGTGTGCGATAAGCAGAAGTAATTGCTGAGCGTAAAACAGACTGCGGGTGAATATGCTCAGCAAATTCTAAGAAAGGCTGATAATGGGCAGTTGGTGTTTCGGTGCTTTCATCAATATCTTGCTCTGCAAATGTTGAGTGACCAAGATTGACCTGATCATTTTCAATTTGTTCTAGATAATTGAAAATAGCCTGTTTAATTAACCAATGTGATGTTCTATCTAATTTCTGTGCGGCTTCTTTTAATCTATTGCGGGTTTCTTCATCAAGTCTAACACCCATTGTTGTGCTACTCATGCAGTGCTCCTCATATTCTATTTCTCATTCACAAGTACAGTTACCCGTTATTTTATTAATATCATTCATGTTGCAACTTTGTGCAACATTGTTAACAATTTATTTATAAATAATGTGAAAGTAGTCAGGTTTTACGAGTGATTAAAAATAATACAATTTATTTGTTCTATTTATTTATATATAAATCAATTAATTATATTTATTTTATTGATGTTTATATTTATAATGCATCCTCGAATTAAGACAAATAGTGTGAAGTCATAAACAAAATTTAAACATTTAAACGTTAATTTCTTGTTAAATGCAGTTAACCTATTCTAGGATTGATGTGAATGCTTTATCTGTTGCTGTAAGAAATTATTTTAATTAAAAACTGAAAAGATCATTAATGCGCAACGAAGTGCAACGTTCCTGTACGAGTCAAAAGCATACCGATGATCGGAAACAGATTTATGGAGAACTGCAATTATGGCTTTAACTTCGCCAATGCTAATTACATTTACGATCTACATCTTGGGTATGCTTTTTATTGGCTACCTTGCTTATCGTTCAACAAAAAACTTTGATGATTATATTCTTGGCGGTCGGCGACTTGGCAGTGTAGTTACTGCGTTGTCAGCGGGTGCTTCAGACATGAGTGGTTGGTTATTAATGGGATTGCCTGGCGTAGTGTTTTTCGCTGGTATTTCAGAAAGCTGGATTGCTATTGGACTCTGTTTAGGGGCGTGGCTAAACTGGCGTTTAGTGGCAGGGCGTTTACGTTTGCAAACTGAAAAAAACAATAATGCATTAACATTACCCGATTATTTGACATCGCGTTTTGATGATAAAAGCAAAATGCTACGTATCATTTCAGCGTTAGTTATTCTTATCTTCTTTACTATTTATTGCGCATCAGGTGTGGTTGCTGGTGGAATGCTGTTTGAATCTACATTTCATATTCCTTATCACGAAGCGATGATTTATGGTGCGCTTGCAACTATTGCATATACCTTTTTAGGTGGCTTTCTTGCTGTAAGTTGGACAGATACTGTTCAAGCGACTTTAATGATTTTTGCTCTGATCCTGACGCCTATTATTGTTATTTTCTCCGTGGGTGGCATTGATACTTCTGTTGCTATCATTAAAGCAAAAGATCCATCTTATTTGGATATGTTCAAAGGGCTTGATTTCATCGCAATTATTTCGTTATTAGCATGGGGATTGGGCTATTTTGGGCAACCTCATATTCTTGCTCGTTTTATGGCGGCTGACTCTAACCAAACTATTCGTAAAGCACGCCGTATTGGTATGACGTGGATGATCCTCTGTTTAGGCGGTACGGTTGCAGTTGGATTCTTTGGTATTGCTTACTTTGAAATGAATCCTGCACAAGCGGGTGCTGTAACAGCTAAAAATGAACGTATTTTTATGGAGTTGGCTTCACTGCTCTTTAATCCATGGATTGCTGGTATTCTGTTGTCTGCAATTCTAGCTGCAGTAATGAGTACATTAAGCTGTCAATTATTAGTCTGTGCAAGTGCATTAACTGAAGATTTATATAAGCCATTTATTCGTAAAAGTGCGAGCCAAAAAGAGTTAGTTTGGGTAGGGCGTGGCATGGTGTTATTAGTTGCGATTATTGCAATCTTCCTAGCGCGTGATCCAAACAATAAGGTACTTGATTTAGTGAGTAACGCGTGGGCTGGTTTTGGTGCTGCTTTTGGTCCTGTGATCCTCATTTCTGTAATGTGGAAACGTATGACTCGTAATGGTGCATTTGCTGGAATGTTGATTGGTGCTTTAACTGTGTTAGTGTGGATGCAATATAAATGGTTTGGGTTATATGAAATTATTCCTGGTTTTATCTTTGCCTCTATTGCTATCGTTGTCATCAGTTTAATGGGTAAAGAGCCAAGTAAAGAGAATCAACAACGCTTTGATGAAGCTGAAACTCAATATCGTAATACATAATAAAATAGAGAAAATGAGATAAATAAAAGGTCACTTTATTAAATAAAGTGACCTTTGTTATATAAACTCATTATAAATTTAAAAGGGAGTATGATTTTAAACTTTTAACACTAATAAATTATTCATAATATTCAAATTTATTATATACAATTGCTGTGCTGGTATCGATTATGGTGCCATCTTTTCTAACTTCACTTACCATTTTCCATGTTAAGCAATTATTATATTTATCCCATTCTTGGCAAGTACTATCATACTCTCTTATATCATCATACAAACTCGTAAATATTTGCGTTTGATGTAAGATTTTATCATCTTTACCATAATTAAATTCTAATATAACTTCATTATTATCAATTGCTTTTAAGAGACGACCTTTATTATCATAAGAATAATAAATTGTACTTCCCTGATTTTCAGCGTTAGATTCAATAATTGTTTCTGATGCAATCTTACTGCCATCATAAAAAATTTCTGAAAAATCAGTACCTATAAGTTTTCCATCTCCATCATAAAAATGAGAGGTTTTATTTATTAGCTGGTTTTGATCATTTTTACCATATATCTCATTAAGATAAAGTGTATAGATCTTGTGTAAACTCTTTAGCTGGTATTTATATTTGATATTATAAGGTGTTGACATTCTTACAAGATTTGTTTCGATCCGCTCATGAATATATTCTTGCGTAGACGAATCAAATTTAGTGAGAGAGCCACATTCATCAAATTGAATTTCACCTTTATAGGCTTTAAATCGACCTTTTTCAGGTAATGTGCTAGTGATAATGATGGATTTTATAGGGCCATAATAAAACTCTAACAGGGTGGGCATATTATTAGACTGATTCACCTGTTTTTGTTGATCTTTACAAGATGTTGATGTCGCAAATACTGGGAGTGACATAAAAAGTGTGCATAGAGAAAAAATAGAAAGGAGTGATAATTTCATATAATGAGTCATCTTAAATTTTATTAAAAGAGAACACGCTATAAAGCATATTCATCATTAATTGATTTAAGTAGTTTTACACAAATTGTTTTTTAATGAAAGTATCACGAGGGAGTATTTAATCATAGATAAGATGATATGTAATAAATATAAAAACCAGTCTATTTTTGATAGTCTGATTTTTATATTATTAACTTAAATTTGATATGAGAATATAATATAAATATTATTCGTAGTAAATAAACTCGTTATGAAGCATAGCCTTACTAAAATTAATGACTTCATCATCAAATTTAATCGTACTTTCAAGTTCCTCTTTTGAACAATTGGCAAATTTGTCCCATTCAAGGCAAGTAGTGATAAAGGCTTTATCTTCTCCATTAATACCTTTGATATAGTTTGATTGAGTAACTACTTTTCCTGTTAGATCATACTTATATTCTAGGTTTATTTTGCCATCTTCAATTACAGATTGTAATTTTCCTTGAGGATTATAAATGTACTCTGTTGTGATAGTCTCAGTTGTAGGATCAGACGATTTACTCGTTTCTTTAATAATGCGTCCATCTTTATAGTCGAATTGGCTGGTAATGGTATCCAGCAAAGTACCATCATTTGAATAATATTGAATAACTTTTTTGTTGAACCGGTTCTGCCCATCTTTATGATAGGTTTCTTGCATATAGATAGAGTGTGAGCCATAGGCATTTTTTATCTGAAACTGATATCGGATAACAGAAGGGTTATCAGGCAATGTTCTTATTAAATTAGTTTCTATATTGCCTTCAACGTACTCTTGCATTGATGTGCTATCTTTCAATAACTTTCCACACTCATCAAAGTGAATTTCACCTTTTAGTGCTTTAAAACGTCCGTCATGAGGTAAAGTGCTTGTCATCGTGACTGATTTAACCGGGCCGTTATACGCACTGAGCAATATAATGTTGCTATTGGCAATATTGGTTTGTTTTTCAGTCTCTGTGCATTGAGTTGAAGCTGCGATTGCTGGCAATGAAGAAACCGCATAAAGGGAAAGAGGGATAAGGAACTGTTGTAATTTCATAAGGCCATCCATGATGCTCGTCATATTTTAAGTTGTAGCGTTGTTGGCTGCACTCACGCTAGTTACCTACTTTTTGTATGCACCTAGCAACTCGTTTGCTTGTCGCCTAGCCACACCTAGAATTATTTAGAGTATAAAGTATAGGGTATGTGTCCAGTATAAGTAATTGGCTTGCCAAATAGTATAGATAAAATCCTATATAATTGACCAATACATAAAGAGAATAAAAATATTTTGGAGCATGTATATGTTAAACACATTTTCATTTATGACTGACACGGCAACTCTGGCTATTTTTGATTTACAAGCAATCCAACATAGAAAGTCAGATACAGCAGATTGGTGGAGCATACCTGATGATGAGTTAGATGAAATGAACAAAGGTAATATCGCATTTATTGGTTTAGGTAATGATAGTTTTTACACGATTAATCTATGCGATAAAATTGACGCTCCAGATGTAAAAATAAACATACACTGTCCATCAGGTGAAATTTTCATTGGTGCAGGAGAGGATACAACTGGCGGCGATTTAGAGCCAGATGATCCACAATATCGTGCAGGAGAAGTTATTTTTCTCCCAGTAGGAGATTATGAAGTTTCATTAAAAAAGGTAAGCAACATGCTTTTTATTTCTATCATTTTCAGTAAAGTGAAACTAAATAAGTTTAAGAATGTTTTACGGTTGGATTAAAGAAATATATAAATGGTAACTTAAAAGTATAATAACAATTGGAAAAATACCATTATTTAAAATGCTATTTTACAAACAGAAAATCGACTTAGTGGGTAGCAAAATAAATACCATTAGCTACATTTTGATTGGTAATTTTGGCGGAGAATTTAAAAATAAGAAAGAGATAAAGTAAGTTTGCTTGTGGTTTATATTGTATTATCTAATTAAATTAGACTAATTGTTTGTTTTGGTTGAACTCACTAATTATAAAAACTGAAAGAAAGATAAGTCGATACTGTTTTTTTAATTATCGTATTATTTTGAGTTTTTAGCTTAAGATAAATGCGACACTTTTGCGACATTCAGCTATAAAAACAAAAAAGCCACTTATTGCAAGTGGCTTAATTATCTGATTTCTCAGCGTAAATTTGGTGGGTTGTGGGAGGCTCGAACTCCCGACCAATTGATTAAGAGTCAACTGCTCTACCGACTGAGCTAACAACCCGATGCGCTAATTATTCTCCTCTGAAATGCGATGGTCAAGTGCTTATTTTGATTTTTTTTCAAATGGATAAAATATCGCCGATTAAATTAAAGAAAGGATCTTATCTGGTTATCAAAGCACCATTCATTTTACTAAAAGTGATCTTTTCATTACTTATACTGAGATTTGTGTCACAATAATTTCGCAAACATATTACCGCGCCAAAAAATAAAATAGCGGTAAAAACAACATCAAAAATATGAAAACACTTCAGGTATTGTATGGAAGATCAAACAGAAAATTCTCCACCCGTTAGAGTGAAAAATGCCACTCTACAGCGGGGACTAACAAATCGTCATATTCAATTAATTGCCATTGGTGGTGCTATTGGTACTGGTCTATTTATGGGATCAGGGAAAACCATTTCGTTAGCGGGACCATCAATTATTTTTGTTTATATGATAATTGGCTTTGTCTTGTTTTTTGTGATGAGAGCCATGGGCGAGCTGTTATTATCAAATTTAGAATATAAGTCATTTAGTGATTTTGCTGGTGATTTATTAGGTCCATGGGCTGGTTTTTTTGTCGGCTGGACTTATTGGTTTTGCTGGGTCATTACGGGTATTGCCGATATTGTCGCGATAACGTCCTATATTAGTTATTGGGTTCCTAATTTTCCTGAATGGGGCACATCCTTTATTTGTGTGCTGACATTGCTTATTTTAAATTTAGCGACAGTCAAACTCTTTGGGGAAATGGAATTTTGGTTCTCGATGATAAAAATAACCGCAATTGTCTCTTTAATTATTGTGGGTATTGTTCTTATCAGTATTGGGTTTGAATCGCCAGCAGGGCATACCGCAGCACTAGAGAATATTTGGAATGACGGAGGAATGTTCCCTAAAGGGTTAAGTGGATTTTTTGCCGGGTTCCAAATTGCTATTTTTGCGTTTGTTGGGATTGAATTAGTCGGCACTGCAGCTGCAGAAACGCGTAATCCAGAAAAATCCTTACCGAAAGCTATCAATGCTATCCCTATCCGTATTATTACTTTTTACGTATTCGCATTAGCGATTATTATGTCGGTAACCCCATGGCGTTCTATTTTGGCGGATAAAAGCCCATTTGTTGAGTTATTCGTTATGATAGGAATACCTGCAGCTGCAAGTTTAGTAAACTTTGTAGTATTAACAGCAGCAGCCTCTTCTGCAAATAGTGGGATATTCTCCACAAGCCGAATGTTATTTGGTTTATCTAAAGAAGGTGAAGCACCAAAACAGTTTAGCCAATTATCTAAACGTGCCGTACCTGCCAATGGGCTGTTATTTACTAGCTTATGTTTATCGTGCGGAATTGTATTAATTTACTTTATTCCTGATGTCATGCATGTATTTACCTTGGTAACAACAGTGTCGGCATTATTATTTATGTTTATTTGGAGTATGATTTTATGCTCTTATTTGGCATATCGTAAAAAACGCCCACAATTGCATGAGAAGTCTATCTATAAAATGCCTTTGGGAATTATTATGTCATGGTTATGTCTTGCGTTTTTTGCATTTATGACTGTGCTACTCGCTTTTGAACATGATACTCGCCAAGCATTAAGTGTGACTCCATTATGGTTTATTGCCTTAGCGATTGGTTATCAATACGTTAAGAAGAACAAGCAGAAAAATCTTTCTCAAAAGTAATACAATAGCGATCTAGTAAAAGTGAAAAGCCTTATTTTAATAAGGCTTTTTATTTAAGAATAATATGTTATTGCTAATAAAAAATGATTAAAAATAAACTTTATATTTATTTCTATTTATTTCTATTTATTTCTATTTATTTCTATTTTTGTTTTTTTACTTAGTGTTTACCTTTATTTTGAGTGAAAAATAGACGTTATTTTTTTGAAATAAACTATTTTTAAAATATGTTAACTACATCCGGCATTTTTCTAGAAATACACTATCCTACAATTAAAATAAAAGGAGACGGTATGTATAAGAATATTTTGGTTCCCATTGATATTGATGAAGATAACCTGATGAACAAAGCAATTCCGTTAGTGGAAAACATTGCAAAAAATGAAGATCCTTATGTTCACTTTTTGTATGTGCTGCCTAAACTTCCACAATCTTCTTATTATCGACTTGTTATGAATGGCGATCAATTAGATCAAGGATGCTTAAAAACGTCAGCAGAAAAAGAACTTAAAAAAATAATCGAGCGTTTTGATTTACCTGATGACCGAATGCAAACTCACATTTGTATTGGTACACCACGAGATGCAATATTGCAGATTGCTGATGAAGTGAATGCAGATTTAATTGTGATTAGTTCGCATAATCCTGAAGATGATTCTTATCATATCGGTTCAACCGCCGCAGATATTACACGTTATGCAAAACGTTCTGTTATGGTAGTGAGATAATAGAGGGAGTTAGATAAGCCTAATGTGTTTATAAGCGAATAGTAAGAATATCTGCAAGGTTTAGTGATATCGCTGTTATGTTTTGTTCACACATAACAGCGATTATGCGACCAAAAGGCAAAGCAATCGCACAAATCAGCAGTTTTTATATTTGGAACAAATTCTTTTTTTAATTACTATTAAGTTATCTCCTGATAATAATTAAAAAATCCCTATGTTAACGATCACCGCATTACTAGAAAACAAATCGATTAATCCTGAACTTAGCCATTATCCTGGTTTATCATTATTGTTAGAAGATGATGAGTGCCAAGCTAAAATTCTTTTTGATACTGGAAAAGACCTTACCTTTATTTCAAATGCAAAAAAAATGGGTATTGATTTAACCACATTGAAAACGATTGTTGTGTCTCATGGGCATTATGATCATTTTGGTGGGCTTACACATTTGCCTGCAGATTTTTTCACCCATAAACCACGAGTTATCGCTCATCCACATTTATTTTCTATTCGTTATTCAGCCCTTTTTTTAGGCAATAAAAATATTAAATTTAAACGGTTAGCTCCTTTATTTGATCGAGCAAAACTCGAAGCGCAGTTTTCTTTTGAATTAACACAAGCACCGTTAGTAATCGAAGAAAATTTTATCTATTCGGGACAAGTGACTCAACGCCAAGTGGATAAACGCTATGGTGTTATTATTCATGGATCAGGCGAAGAAGATGATTACGTTCTTGATGATAGCTTTCTTGTTTGGCAAGGGAGAAAAGGGCTAGTGATTATCACGGGTTGTAGCCATTCGGGAATTGAATCCATTATTGGGCATGCAAAAAAAATAACCGGAAATAACCAAATTCAAGCGATTATAGGCGGGTTGCATTTACGTTGTGCAACACCATCAGCATTACAACGCGCTAAAAAAGCCATAGATGAAAATATTGATGTGTATGGATGTCATTGCACTGGTGTATTAGGGCGAAAATATCTTAATGCGAAAGATTTCAATACAGGGCAATCTTTATCTTTTGAGTAGTATTTAATGCAACGAAGTCTATTGAAAGCGGTGAAATTTTTGTTTTTTGTTCTGTATTCTAACAAATTAACCTATTGAAATAAAAAAATTAAAGTACATTTAGTGCTATTTATAACGAAGAGGATTGTAGAATACTTATTGGCAATAAATGAGCTAACTTTATTGCCAAAAAGAAAGTGTATTGGTGATTTTACTTGCGAATAACCATTACTGAACGTGACGTATTGTTTACAATATAATCCGCTGTCGAACCCAGTAAAATATTACGTTTATTGCGAGAACTTGAACCAATAATAATGGTATCTGCATCAATTTTATCTGCTAGCTCTAGAATATTATAATTAGGTGTACCAATAACGGCATGGCATTGGTATTGCTCTTTGGGTAAGTGAAATTGTTGCTTTACGCATTGCTCTAATTTTTCAGTCAATAAAACTAAAGCTTGTTGCTTTTTTTCAATGACAGATGTGCTATTACAATCAAGCCCGTAAGCTTCTAAAGAGCGCAAATTAGGCATAACTGTAATGAAATGGAAATAATTTTCTGGTTTCCTAGCTAGAAAGTGAATATCTTCGATCATGCGTTGAATTCTACTATCTTCTAATAAATCAATTGCAACGAGGTATTTGTTAGCCATAGCGTGCCTTTTCAATAAATTAGCCCTTAAATTAAGTATAAGTAAATCAGCTTATAAGTTGAAATTTAAAAGCAAATATTGCGATTATTGCATCATTATTCTTGGTTTTTTGGCTCTAAAAGATAAAAAAATGGTGTGGTGAATGCGTAAATCCATTAAAATTGTCTAATAAACCTTTTATTATTTTTACACATCACGGAATGATCCCACTAGGTTATAGTTTATATGAAAAAATCAAGCGAAGACTTACTGAAATGTATTGCCACTATATTACAGTGGGTGCTTAATATTGGGTTACTTATTTTAGCGATTGTATTGGTCAGTTTTCTTATCAAAGAAACCTATGTAATCGCTTCATTATTATTTAATTTAGGTGCAGAAGAGTCGTCTTATCAATTATTAGAAGGTATTTTGATCTACTTTCTTTATTTTGAGTTTATTGCACTTATTGTTAAGTATTTTTTATCTGGCGGGCATTTCCCTCTTAGATATTTTATTTATATTGGAATAACGGCAATAGTGCGTTTAATTATTGTTGAGCATAAAGACTCTGTTGATACGCTAATTCAATCAGGTGCAATATTATTGTTAGTTATTGCGTTATTTATCGCTAATACTGAAAAATTAAAACGAACTTGATCCGCCTATAAGTTGTGCTTAGTAAGCTACTTAGCAGAAAAAGCATGACTTAAGATTAAAAATAAAGAGTAAGGTTTTCCGCAAGATTGGGAGAGGTATGTTATTATCTCTCCCAATTCTATTCTGGGTTATACAAAAATATTATTATGTCTTATCAATGTCCATTATGTTATCAGGCACTTTCTCTTCAAGCTCACAGTTGGGTTTGTGAAAATAATCATCAATTTGATTGTGCTAAAGAAGGGTATGTCAATTTGTTGCCAGTGCAATTTAAACGCTCAAAAGAGCCTGGTGATAGCGCTGAAATGATTAACGCACGCCGTGAGTTTTTAGATGCCGGTTTTTACCAGCCAATGCGAGATAAAGTGGCTGAGTTAATACAAACATTATTGCCTGAAGATAACAGTGTTGTATTGGATATTGGTTGTGGTGAAGGTTATTACACCAATCAAATTTATCAAAATCTAAAATTACATCACCCACAAGTCTATGGCTTAGATGTTTCTAAGGTTGCGATTAAATACGCCGCTAAACGTTATTCATCCATTCATTTTTGTGTAGCTTCAAGTCAACGTTTACCTTTTTGTGATGCCTCTTTAAATGCGGTTGTGCGTATTTACGCTCCGTGTAATAGTGATGAATTAGCAAGAGTCATTGTACACAATGGCTATATTATTACGGTTACACCGGCTCCTCGTCATCTTTATCAGTTAAAAGCACTGATTTATTCAGAAGTACATCTTCATCCATTAAAAGAAGAACATTTTGATGGATTTAATAAAGTGTCTGAACATCAAGTTGCTTATATGATGAATTTAAACGGTAAGCAGGCTTTTGATTTATTACAAATGACACCGTTTGCATGGCGTGCAAGTGAAGAAGTAAAACAGACATTAGCGGCAAGTAAAAACTTTGAATGTGAAACAGACTTTTTAATTCGTGTTTATCAACGTCATGCTTAATCATGTGAAATAAAAATATTTTATTAAATTAATAAAAAAGCTTAGGTTGTGATATTTAAAACCTAAGCTTTTTAATATGTTTTATTAGCAATTAGTTAGCGTACATAAATAATTCTAAGTGCTCGAATACAATATTAAAGCCGATAGCAATTAATACGATCCCACCGATAATTTCTGCTTTTTTTCCAAGTACTGGGCCAACATAACGACCAATTAACATACCCAGCGTTGCCATGATCATGGTCATCATACCAATCGTCATTGCGGTATGAACAATATTGACTTGAAGGAAGGCTAAACCGACACCAATTGCCATTGCATCAAGGCTTGTAGCAATACCTGTTGCGATTAAAGACAGCGAGCCGTGGCGCTGTGGGGCTTCTTCTTCACAAGGGCAATCATCTCCACGTTTTAAGCTTTGGTAAATCATTCGGCTACCAAGAACAAACAGTAATCCAAAGGCAACCCAGTGATCCCATTGAATAATATATTGGCTTGTATATAAACCTAGCGCCCAACCAATAACGGGTGTGCTGGCTTCAATAATACCGAATATAAATCCAGTGCGGAGTGCTTCGCGAAAACGAGGTTTGTGTAATGTGGCACCTTTACAGACAGCAACAGCAAATGCGTCCATAGAAAGGGCTAGGGCGAGAATGATAGTGGCGTAGAAACTCATAATAAAGCCTCGGTTGGGGTATTTCCATATACACACAATTGACCCCCAACCAAAGAAGTACAATTATGTGTCTATGGTCTTGCCAACCGTATTACGGCATCTGCACCACGCTAGATGAAAATAAGCGAGTATGTTGATACAGATTTCTTAAAATAATGATCCTTATTTTAAGACAGGCTACTCCCCAATGACTTGATGCAGAAGATAACATATTATTTTTGAAAGGCAACATATTATTTATTATATTTCAAAGATGATATTGATAATAATTATCATTATTAAGTCCGGTGAGTTTAAATATATTATAAATAATTACCATATGTTAAAAAAATGATAAATTTCAATATGATGAATAATTAACCATATAATAAACAATGGGTTTTAATTATTTTTATAATAAGAAATTAAATTCTTATAGAAATGAATACACTTAAAAATTATAAGCTCTATTTTCTACGAAATTAAATGAATATTAAATAAGCCTATATTTAATGAGTATATTTAATATCTATATTTAATACATCTATTTAATATAGAAAAATAAGAAATTTTTAAATTATAAAAAGATATATTACTTAATTTTAATTGTGTATTTTATAATTATTCTCTTTAGTTATCTAAGAGTTAAGCAATGATTAAAAATAAAGTAGCTAAAATAAAAAAGCCATTCAAAGTGAATGGCTTTTCGTCTAAATAGTGTTAATTAGTCACACTGTACTTTGATTGCCAGACCACCGCGTGATGTTTCGCGATATTTAGCATTCATGTCTTTACCTGTTTCATACATGGTTTCAATGACTTTATCGAGAGAAACACGAGGTTCACTGGTACGACGAATTGCCATACGCGCGGCATTAACAGCTTTAACAGAAGCAATGGCATTACGTTCAATACAAGGAACTTGAACTTGACCTGCAACAGGGTCACAAGTTAAACCAAGGTTGTGTTCCATACCGATTTCAGCAGCAATACAGACTTGCTCTGGGCTTCCGCCTAATAATTCAGCAAGACCCGCAGCTGCCATTGAGCAAGCTACGCCAACTTCGCCTTGGCAACCGACTTCAGCCCCTGAAATAGAAGCATTCATTTTGTAAAGAATACCAATTGCACCGGATGCCAAGAAATAGCGTAAGTAGGTTTCTTGTGTAACAGGCTCTATGCAACGATCGTAGTAAGCCAATACAGCAGGAACGATACCACATGCACCATTTGTTGGTGCTGTAACAACGCGTCCACCTGCGGCGTTTTCTTCATTAACCGCCAGTGCAAACATATTGATAAGATCAACGACTTTCATTGGATCGTTTGACAGGCTGTTGCTTGATGTTAATAAGCGATTTAATGCGGCAGCACGACGAGGTACACGTAATGGTCCCGGTAATACGCCTTCTGTATTTAAACCGTGTTCAATGCACTCTTGCATTGTTTTATAAACATCAGCGAAATAAGTATTAATTTCTGCTTGAGTATGCAGATCTAGCTCATTTTTCATCATTAAGCTAGAAATGGATAAACCCGTTTCTTTACAGTGTTTTAATAACTCTTCTGCGCTAGCATAAGGGTATGAAACAGGCTTGCTATTTAATGTTGATTTACCGAAGTTTTCTTCATCAACGATAAAACCGCCACCAATAGAATAATACGTTTTTCTATAGACTTCTTGGTCGCCAGCAAAAGCATGGATTGTCATACCATTTTCATGTAATGACAGGTTGTCGTTGCTAAAATGCATACTTTCTGCTGGGAAATCGACCACTTTTAAGCCGTTTGCTAATGATAGCTTGCCAGTTTCTTCAACTTCACGAATAAAACCGGGAATGCTGTCAATATCGACAGTAGCTGGTGCATTACCTGCTAACCCCATAATAATTGCGATATCAGTATGGTGACCTTTGCCTGTCAAAGACAAGGAGCCGTAAACATCAACAGCTACACGAGTGACAGACGCAATCAATTCCTGGCTGACTAAATCATCGACAAATTCTTTACCCGCTTTCATTGGCCCTACGGTGTGAGAGCTAGATGGTCCGATGCCCACTTTAAACATGTCGAAAACGCTAATCACGTCAGACTCCTTAATAATAAGAGAGAGGGTTAAAAAGAATAAAATATAGTTATTTATAGTAAAGGGATCGTTTTTACGATTATATCGTCCCGTTAATGATGTAGTTTACAACATTTTTTTAAAATAGCTAAGTAGAGTTGTGAAGGCGGCGATAAAAAGCACAAGCTGAATATAAAATAGCGTGCTAAGTAATATGTAAAGCGAGTCTATGCAAAATAGCAGCGGTTAATCCCCAGACGAGATGTCCATTATAGGGATAAAAGTAGATACGATGATTTTCACCAGCACGATGAAAATCTAAAGGTTGATAATGTTGGGCATTAAGTACATGACTTAGTGGCATTTCAAAGATAGAGGCAACTTCCGCTGGATTATGGCGCAAAGGTAAACCCGCAGGAATAACGCCAACAATAGGGGTAACTAAATATCCGCTAGAACTTTGTAAAGGGGCTAATTGACCAATTACAGATACGGCATTGGGGGGAATAGCCACTTCTTCATGTGCTTCCCTTAGTGCAGTTGCAATAAGGTTGCTATCTTCTGGATCACGTTTACCACCGGGTAAAGCGACTTGCCCTGCATGAGAGCGTAGCGTTGATGCACGCTCGGTTAATAATAATGTTGGGTTAGGTTTATTGATAATCGGCAGCAAGACGGCTGCCGATTTTTGGGCATGAAGAGGCTGACTTACCTTGTCATCAGGTAATGTGAGTTGAAAACGATTGATAAAAGTATCAATGGGTGTCATCGATAGTTGACTCACTTAAAACAGTTAATATTTGCCCAAGTTTATCAAATGTTTCTTGGTACTCTTTTTCAGCAACGCTATCAGCAACAATACCACCACCCGCCCAACAGTAAATTTTATTTTTTTCAGTTAATAAAGTACGAATGCTGATATTGGTATCCATTGTGCCACAAAAACTGATATAACCAATTGCACCACAGTATCCATGGCGACGATGAGGTTCAAGTTCCTCGATGATCTCCATTGCTCTGATTTTTGGGGCGCCAGTGATAGAACCGCCCGGGAAAGCCGCTCTTAATAAATCAGTAGCTGTCAAATGAGACGGTAATTGCGCTGTAATCGTACTGACTAAATGATGTACTGCTGGGAAACGCTCAACAACAAATAACTCGGGTACTTTGACGGAGCCTGTTACTGCAACTTTGCCAATATCATTACGCATCAAATCTACAATCATTAAGTTTTCAGCGCGATCTTTACGTGAATTTGCTAATAATTGAGCTTGTTCATCATCTTCTTCTGGTGTTGCTTTACGAGGTAATGTTCCCTTTATTGGTCGTGTTTCTATTTTATTATCTGCTAAATGAATAAAGCGCTCAGGTGAAACACTAATCACAAAGTTATTTGGCAAGCACATAAAAGAAGAGAAAGGGGCTTTATTCGCTTGATTCAATGTTAAGAATGCACCCCATTCGCTACCTGTATAACTTGCACAAAAACGTTGAGCTAAATTAACTTGATAGCAGTCACCCGAAAGTAAGTATTGATGAATTTTAGCAATTTTCTTGTTATATTCATCACTATTGATGTTTGATTGCCACTCTGTTGTTAAGGTGAATTGTAAATCAAGCGCTGTGGAAGACTGGCTTTCTAACCACTGTAAGCGTTCATCAATATTTTGATAGCTAATTAAAGTGGCTTTTTTTAAGTGGTGATCGACAATCAGCGCCCAATCATAAATACCAATTGCCATATCTGCGAAATTAAGTTCATTTTTCGCTAGTTCAGGTAAGTTTTCAAAACGACGACCTAAATCATAACTCCAGATACCTAAAGCGCCACCCAAAAAAGGCAATGACTCACTTTGTTCTGGGTGAAAATCGAATTGTTCTAACGCAGATTGAATGAGAGTGAAAGGATCTTTTTTGGAACGTTTTACCGTGCCGTTTTTTTCTTTAATTGTTGTCGTTTGTTTGCGAGTTTCTAAAGTCACAGCAGGATCGGAGACAACAATATCAAAACGATTATGAGGATGTTCGGCAAAGCCGGAATGAAGTAAACTAGACCAAGGCAATGACGCAATAGGAGAAAATACCCGCAGAGCTAGATCAGGGGTATAAGTTAATTCGCGTTGTTGTAATTGCATATCCATCTTATGACCATGTAAACAAAGTGTGTTGTATTATTTGCACAATAAACTGTAATCAAAAAGATTACACTCATGTAAATACAAAATAGACGTTAATAAAGATAAGAGTAACATTATGTTTCTAGGAATGCCTACATTAACACATGAAGAGCAACAAAAAGCGGTAGAAAAAATTCAATCTCTTATGGCTGAGGGAATGAGCAGTGGAGAGGCTATTCAATTAGTCGCTCAAGAGTTAAGAGAGAAACACTCAACCCGTGAATCTGTTTCTATTGTATTTGATGATGAAAATGAATAAAACAATTTTTTAACAAATGTCACAATAGTGTTATTAACCATATGCTATGCTTAATGAAAACACATCCTGTTTTAAGGGATATTTTCGGGAGGTTATATGAAATTAAGCAAGCTTATGAATCAAACAGGAATATTTGGAGCGGGTCTTTTACTTGCCGTTTCTTTTGGAGCATCTGCAGAAAGTATCGAAAATGTGAATAAAGATATTGTGCGTTCTGCGCCATTTGCGAGTTGTGTTAATTTAGATAACAATCAACTTGTTACAAGAGTAAAAAATGATTTTTTACAAAATCGTTTACCTCGCTGGCAAGATGATAAAAATACATTAGGTCCAAAACCTGTTGCAAGTATTAATGCTAATGAAGTTATCAAGATGGATAATAACTATCAGATGGTATTAAATGTAAGAGGAGCGAGAACAGATCTTCGTTACAATGTTCAAGTCAATTGTGATGACAATACTATTACTTATGTTTCTCCTAAATAATAGATAGGTGTTAGTGAGTTGTAGTTAATCGCTTGAAAGAAAAAGAGATAAACCAAGGTTTATCTCTTTTTTTACCATTATCAAAATAACGGAGCGTGTTTGACTATTTTTTTACCGGTGGGTCATAAGGTAAACGAGAATAGTGTTGGCTTCTTGCACGATAAAATACCAGTCTTTCTTGAAAGAAGGCTTGAAAAGCTTGAGGCTGTTCTCTTAAAACAGCATCTGCTACAACGGGCATGTTATAGCGCTCTTTAAAAGCGACGCCTGAAGCGGCTAAGCTTATATTTAACTTATCTTTTTCTTCTTGTGTTAATTCTGAAAGGTTATAACTCATTATCTTTCCCTCTATAACAATATCAGTAAGGTAAAAGAGCATGCTTATTAATGCAAGCAAATAAAGATATTAGTCATTAATGTGTAGTAAAAATGATGTGCTTTATTTGGGTTGATATTTAATCTAGACCATTAAATATAACAATAAAATCTTATTCCTCTTTAATTTTTATACCACTTTATGAGTAATTCAAATAAGGTGAATGATAAAATAAGCCGTTTTAATCCTTATTAAATAAATTTTTAAATAGAGAAAAAATCAGTTTACCTCTAAAAAGGGTAAATAATATGAATGTTTAATTTGATTTAGATCAAGGAAAAGAAAGTGGGATTTTGCATTAAAAATAGTTGAATAATGTTAATTTATCAATTGGATATTCTATCTGTTTTTATTTTATATTATTTGACAAAGAGTTACGTTAAGGTGCTGAAATATTGAGATAAAAAAATGCCCTGTTGGGGAAACAGGGCGAAAATTAATACAACACCAGGGAAAAACATATTATAAATAAAATTAACTAAATGGTTAATAGGTAAACTTACGTGATTCTACATTTTTTTATTAATATGAAATAAAGTGTTATTAAACTTTAATTAATATTCAAAAAAGAATAGGGTTATTAATGAATAGTTAGTGAATAAAAAAAGAAGAGAAACCAACCAACAGTTTTCATTAAAAATGAAAGATAACAAACTAGACTTGAATTAATGCATTATGGATGTGTAATAAAATAAAGATGTAAAATTGATTTTTTATCTTATTTTAATATCTTATTAATATTAAAGAGTTTTATTGATACGACAATATAAAATATTTATTGTTAATTGTTGTAAAAATATTTATTTCTTAAATGTTAATTACTGAACCGTTAAATTGGAAATTGAAAAAATCTTAATTAATCACTTTAATAGTTCATCTAAATCTTATTTTAGATAAATAGAAAAGATTATTAATTGATGTTTTTTTAATCTGTTTACTTTTTTTCTAAAATGACTGATTAACTTAATGACTAAAGTATTTACTTTACTTTTTAGAGTTAATAAAATAAAGAAATAATTATTTATCCTAATGATATGTATGGTTTTTTTATTTTTCAATATTGTTCATTTTGGTTAATGAGATAATTAAATTAAAATAATAATATGTAAAAAAATAAACAAAAAATATACATATCATGCAATATTGTGCTACATTTAGTTCGCTTTTCACACAGTAATTTTTGATATTACTTTAATACAGATTCGGATCAGTAATTGACTCAATTACACGATATCTGTTTACTTTTTTATTTCAATAGCGATGTAAGGATAGGTTATATACGTTATTATATAAGGGGATTGATTTGACAGGGCTAATAAACTTTGCGAATAACATTTTATGGGGATATGTTCTTATCTATTTGCTTCTTGGAGTAGGTATTTACTTTACTATCCGTACCGGATTTATACAAATCCGACATTTTAGTCATATGTTCTCTATTTTAAAAAATAGCCATAAGTCAGATAAATCAGGGATTTCTTCCTTTCAGGCATTATGCACCAGTCTAGCTGCGCGCGTAGGTACAGGAAACTTGACGGGAGTCGCGATTGCTTTAACTGCGGGCGGCCCTGGCGCTATTTTTTGGATGTGGGTTGTCGCTTTAATTGGTATGGCGACATCATTAATAGAAAGTACACTCGCGCAACTTTATAAAACAAAAGATGATGATGGTAACTACCGTGGCGGTCCTGCTTATTATATGACAAAAGGACTGAAAATGCGCTGGATGGGAGTTCTCTTCGCCATTTTCTTAATTATCGCTTTTGGCTTAGTTTTTAATGCTGTTCAAGCGAATTCGATTGCTCAAGCTACAGCTTCTGCCTTTAATTTTGATCCACTTTATGTGGGGATCTTTTTAGTACTCACCAGCGGATTTATTATTTTTGGTGGTCTGCGCTGGATTGCTCGTGTTGCTGAATTAGTTGTTCCTGTTATGGCAACAGCATATTTATTATTAGCATTTTGGGTTGTCGCAGATCATATCGAACGCTTACCCGAAGTTTTCATTTTAATTTTTAAAAGTGCTTTTGGGTTACAAGAAGCGGCTGCTGGTGCCGTTGCCTACGGTATTAGCCAAGCGATGACACAAGGTATTCAGCGCGGTCTCTTTTCTAATGAAGCAGGTATGGGGTCTGCACCTAATGCCGCTGCTTCCGCAACACCTTATCCACCACATCCTGCATCTCAAGGCTATGTTCAAATGCTAGGGGTATTTATGGATACCTTGGTGATTTGTAGTGCCACTGCAGTGATCATTTTATCATCAGGTGTGCTAGACAGTTATCCTGAAGGTATTAACGGCATTCAATTAACACAATTAGCCTTATCATCAACAGTTGGTGGATGGGGAAGTACTTTTATTGCGATAGCTATTTTCTTCTTTGCTTTCACATCCATTATTGCCAATTATGCTTATGCTGAGAGCAATATGATTTTCCTTGGGCGTAATCACACAACAGGATTATTTCTCTTACGCTCAGCGGTATTAGTGATGGTAATGTTTGGCGCATTAGCCGATATGCCTTTAGTTTGGAAAATGGCCGATCTTTCAATGGGATTAATGGCAATGACTAATTTAATCGCAATCATCTTGCTTTCTGGTGTCGCCTTAAAATTAGTTAAAGATTATAACCAGCAACGACAAGCTGGTTTACTGCCTACATTTGATATTCGCCAATATCCAGAATTACAAGATGATATTGAAGAAGGTATTTGGGATGAGAATATTGTTCCTGATGAACCTTTAGTTCGATGTGAAAAAGTGAGCAATAACTAAAGCAATAACCAAAAAAATAATAAAAAAGCGTCAAAACTCAAAACCCATATTCTTTAATATGGGTTTTTTTATTACAATTTAACTTTGGGAATAATTAATCAAGGATCAGAAATGAGATCTAGTCGGTATTATATAGGATTACTTATTGCAATAAGCCTCTTAACTAGTTGTGCCAAACAACCAGTATTTATTGATAGAGGTGAATATATAGTTAAAGTTATTCCTAATAAGCAGGAAGCAAATGACTGTGTAAAATATCTGGTGATGCACTATACCGCGTTAGATGATGAGCGCTCGCTTAAGGTTCTTACTGGGGGAAGAGTCAGTAGCCACTATTTGATCCCTACACATCCTTCATCTATTGATGGAAAGCCAGTGATTACTTCATTAGTGGATGAACGGCAAATTGCATGGCATGCGGGCATTAGTCAGTGGGGAGACGCAACAAGCTTAAATAATTGCTCCATTGGGATTGAGATAGTCAATCTGGGCTACCGTGACAATGGTAAATTTAGGTATTGGTATTCTTATACCGCAGATCAAATCGTGACGATTTCAATGGTAATGAAAGATATTATTGAACGTTATGATATCGAGCCTCAAAACGTTTTAGGTCACAGTGATATTGCACCTCTTAGAAAAGTTGATCCTGGTCCTTTATTCCCTTGGGAAAGATTAGCCCACCAAGGAATTGGTGCTTGGCCAGATAAGAAATTAGTACAAACTTATTTAGCGGGTAGAGATCCTTCAGAGCCTGTTGATGTCGCTAATTTCCAAAAGTTATTGCAGCAATACGGTTATCAAACACCAACAAATGGTGTGTTAGATAATAATGCACAAAAAGTAGTGAAGGCTTTCCAAATGCATTTTAGATCAGAGAAAGCAAATGGGCTTCCTGATGCTCAATCAGAAGCCATTTTAAGGGCATTGATTGAGAAATACCGAACTTAAAATTTCCTGTGATAAATAAGATAGTAAAAAATACAGCTAAATGCAGATAATAGAAAAGCAAAAAGCGTCTCCAAGATAAAATTTGGAAGACGCTTTTTTTATCAACTTATAACCAGTATTACAAATTAGGTGTTATATGCTGGTTATTTCGCTGTACTTTCTATTGAAAGATTTTCTTCTTTAAAATTTAAGCTAACAACCAGCGAGATGATAAAGGCAATCGCACCTGGTAATACCCAACCTAAGCCGTAATCAGACAGTGGGATATAGCTAAATAATTGCAGTAAATCAGCATTTAACCACTTCAATTGTTTCAATGTATCGAAAAGGCTCATCAAAACAATGACTGCAATTGTAAAGCGATAGGTAAAGCGAGGTGATTTTAATTTATTACGAATAAATTGCAGTAATACTAATGTGACTGATGTTGGATAAATCATTAATAATGCAGGAATAGTCACTCGTAATAGTGTATCAAGACCAAACGTTGATACGACAGTGGTCATTAACGTAAATACCACAACCCAAAAGCGATAGCCTAAACGGTGATGGAATGTTGCAAAGTAGTCTGCAGCAGCACTTGTTACACCTACAAGTGTGGTCATACTGGCTAATAAAACAATTCCTCCCATCAGCCAAGTACCCACAGAGCCAAATAATGCATCAACATAACGAGAGAATATTTGGCCACCGTTAGTGGCATTGAGTGCAGGATCAGCAAAAACAGAAACAGAGTGGCTTGTCGCACCTAAGTAGAAAAGGCACAGATAAAGTGCGGCTAACAGTAAAACTGAAATCATGCCTGCTTTTACGGTAATAAAACCGATTTGACGTGGTTCAGTAATGCCTTTGGTATATAAAGCACGAGCAACGATCCCCCCAAATGCCATAGCAGAAAGGACATCCATGGTTTGGTAACCATCAATAAAGCCAGAGAAGAAGCCATTTACCGCATAAAGACCTGTCGGTTCACCCATTGGCGAAATCGGTTTAGCCACAACAGCAATGCCCACAACCACCAGCAGGACTAATAGTGCTGGCGTCATAAACTTACCAATGGCGCTGATCATCGTACCTTGTTTAAGCATAAAGAACATACTTGTAATATTGAAAACAAGCGCGAAAGTCAGATGTGTTGCGGTATTTTTCTCAATAAGACCTAAAGGTAAGAAACCCATTTCATAAGCAGTATTGGTAACACGAGGCATCGCAAAAGTAGAACCCACGATCAAATACAGTGCTACCCAGAAAATGACGGCAACCCATGAAGGTAAATCAACAGAAAGTCGCTCTCCACGTCCACGAATTGCAACAATAACTAAGGTAAGAAAAGGAAGTAAGACACCCGTAACAAGGAAACCTAAAGATGTACTAAACCAGAGGTTTCCTGATTGGAAACCCGCCATAGGGGGAAAAATAATATTGCCAGCACCGAGGAAGAGTGCGAAAACCATCATTCCAAGAACGAGCATGTCTTTTGTAGAAAGCATAACTAAAACTACCTGTCTGTGAAGAAAATATATTAATGATTTATATTTGTTATTCTACCATTAGCCTATTTATTAGCTGAATATGTTGTAAAAATGCAGTTTGAATAACGAAAAGTGAATTAATAGTAGCAAATTCTGAGAGATATGTAAGAAGAAAGGCGGATTTAACGCTTATTTAACAGTAATTATAGAATAATAAAAGGCTATGTTTTTGGTTGAAAAGCAGTGTGATCCTCTGCTAAGGATCACAATTGCTATATAATTTTGTAGGTATTCGCGATAAAACAAAAAAAAGATCGTGTTTAAATAAATCTATTGATAGCCACTGCAACACCATGCTCTTCATTAGAAAGTGTGACGAATTTAGCGACTTTCTTCACTTCTTCAGGGGCATTTCCCATCGCAACGCCTAAACCCGCATATTTCAGCATTGCTAAATCATTACCTTGATCACCAATACACATAATTTTTTCTGGCGTAATTTTTAGATGTTCGGCGACTTTTTGAACCGCACTCCCTTTATTGACATTGGTGTTCAACACTTCAATAAAATAAGGAGCGCTACGTAATATGCTGTATTGTTCATAAATATTAGCAGGAAGATATTGAATGGCATTATCCAAAACGGTAGGCGCATCAACAATCATAAACTTACTAAAATACATATCAGTTTGCATTTCATTCAGTGGACGATAATAAAGCGGTGTCCAAGATAGAAAGGCTTCTTGGCAGGTGAAATGGCTAATATGGCTATTGGTAGTATAAATCTTATTATCACTGATAACGTGAAAATGGACGCCAATCTCACGAGCTAGGTTTTCAAAATAGAGGTAATCTTCAAAATTGAGCAGATCTTGAATAATAACTTCACCATTATCTGCTTGATGGATTTGGCTACCATTATTGCTGATACAGTAACAATTAGAGGTATCAAGACCGAGTGTTTTTAAATAGGGAGAGATGCCATTAAAGGAGCGTCCTGAAGCTAATACAATCTTAACTCCTGCCTCTTTTGCTCGCTGAACTGCTTGTTTTACTTCTGGCGTAATTTCGTGTTGTTTGTTAAGCAAGGTTCCATCTAAATCAATCGCGATAAGCTTAATACTCATTAGCATCCCCATATTAAATAAAAGCAATTATGATAAAGGAAGGGCGAAGCGGTCTATCATCACATAGCTTGAGTATTATTTATGTGACATTAAAGGCTATCTGTATAATGCCACATAAATGGAAGGGTTAATCACAACAAGGTGATTGTAAATGTAAAGGTTGTTTGGTTTCTAAAACGATCTCTTGATTTTGCCGAAAGTCGAAAGGCGTGATGCCATACTCTTTACGGAACATATAAGTAAAGTGAGATTGTGAACCAAAGCCGAAATCAAGGGCGATATCGAAGATAGAGCGCTCACTGGTACGTAATAAATGAATAGCGCCAGCTAATCTACGCTGACGGATATACTTTCCTAAAGAGGTGCCTGTGACTTCTTTAAAGATTTTCTGCATGTGCCAAAGAGAATACCCAGAATAAGCCGCCAACTCTTCAAGATGGATAACACGACCTAAATGCTCCTCAATCCATTTACTAAGCGCGCAAACCAATGCGAGATGATTATCTTGTGGCATTACAGTTCCATTCTATCAATGAAGTTAAGGTAAAAATCAAAATTAACTCCCTAATCTTATACAAAAAATAACAGACAGAGAAATCCATATTAATGAATAGCTATCTCTAATCGTTGGCAAAATGTGTACTTAAAATAATATAAGGTCATTTTACATACAGTTTAGAGCGAAATAATGCAAATTATCTGAAATCTGTCGAGGAAGCGTTTACCTTTCATAATGAAAGTTATGCTAAATTTACTCATAGAGATAATTGATTGCGAATTTTATAACAACAACTCCCTGTCTTGTTATCGTATTTAAGCGAATGCTTATAATGTGATAAGTCATACTAACAAAATGTATTTAAAGGATTTTAAATTGAACGCAAAGAAAATAATTATTAGCTTAATTATTGCATTAGCCATTACCTTTGGCCTCTATCTTGTGGCTTTAGATAATTTTTGCGATCGAGGAGAGGATTTCCAACAAGGTCTTTGTCGCTTTACCACATTATTCCCCTCTAAACATCACTAAAAGATAGCTTTTCTTATTATTTTTCGCCTAGCATAAAATGTATTTGTTATTCAAGTCAGAATAGTGTTTTAATGGGGGCTTGAAATAAACAAAATCGTAAATATTAGTTTACACGTTAAGTTGATAAAATAATAAAGAGAAGAGGATGTATGGCGAGAGAGTCGCAACAGACAGAACTTAAGCGCGGTCTGAAAAATCGACATATCCAGCTAATTGCGCTGGGTGGTGCTGTCGGCGCTGGTCTGTTTCTTGGTATAGCGCAAACTATTAATATGACAGGCCCCTCAGTAATATTAGGATATGCTATTGGTGGTTTTATTGCGTTTATGATCATGCGCCAATTGGGCGAAATGGTTGCCGAAGAGCCAGTTGCGGGTTCGTTTAGTCACTTTGCTAATAAATATTGGAGCCCATTTGCTGGCTTCTTATCTGGCTGGAATTATTGGGTGATGTTTATTCTTGTCGGTATGGCAGAATTAACCGCAGCAGGGAAATACATTAACTATTGGTTACCTGATATTCCTGTTTGGGTTTCCGTTGCTATCTTCTTTGTGGCAATCAACTTAATCAATTTGATTAACGTTAAAATGTATGGTGAAACAGAATTCTGGTTTGCCATTATTAAAGTGTTGGCGATTGTTGGTATGATTTTATTTGGGAGCTACTTACTGGCAAGTGGTAATGGTGGTCCTCAAGCTTCGGTTAGCAATTTATGGGAGCTAGGCTTTTTTCCTCATGGCTTTACGGGGTTCATGTCTGCATTAGCCATTGTGATGTTCTCTTTTGGTGGACTCGAACTGGTGGGGATCACCGCAGCTGAAGCGGAAAACCCAAAAGTGAGCATTCCAAAAGCGACTAACCAAGTTGTTTATCGTATTTTAATTTTCTATATCGGTTCATTGTTAGTGTTACTTTCACTTTATCCTTGGACTCAAGTTGTAAAAGGTGAAAGCCCATTTGTTCTGATTTTCCATAACTTGGATAATTTCTTAATCGCGAATATTTTAAATGCCGTGGTATTAACTGCTGCACTGTCTGTTTATAACAGTGGTGTTTATTCTAATAGTCGTATGCTTTATGGCTTGGCAAAACAAGGTAATGCACCACATGTGCTTTCTCGTATTAATAAACGTGGTGTACCAGTAGTGTCATTACTATTGTCTGCGATTGCGACTTCATTAGGTATTTTAGTTAACTACTTATTACCTGATCAGGCACTAGAACTATTAATGGCGTTGGTTGTAACCACGCTAGTACTTAACTGGATAATGATCTGTTTAGCGAATTTAAAATTCAGAGCGGCAAAAACCAAAGAGGGTGTAGAGCCTTTCTTTAAAGCACTTTGGTATCCATATGGTAACTATATCTGCCTGGCTTTCTTATGCATGATTTTAGTGATTATCTTATTTATGCCACAAGTGAATATTTCGGTAATTTTAATGCCATTCTGGATTGCGTTCTTATGGGTTGGATTTAAGATTTCCCGTATGAAGAAAATACCTAATAGCGCCCAAGCAAGCCAAGATATTTAAATATTACTGACTTATTGGGATAATAAAAAAACGCATCATTAAGATGCGTTTTTTTATGTTCTATTTTTATTATCTGCAATTATTTTGAGCGGAAAAAATAAAAAATTACTGCCAACGTAACCAAGCAAATAACACATTACCATTGTTATAAGTACCAGGAACATAAGTGGCTTGTAATGAAAGATGTCCGTAACCGACAGAAACTAACGGTAACGGGAGTGGCATAGGAATATAGTTGTATTCATGGCGTGCTGTAATACTTAGTGTAAAACCTGCGCCCATACGAAATCCATCTTTATCACCGGGATACCACATTTTCTCAAAACCATAACCCATAATAGGCTGTACACGGTTATTAGAGTCCATAAATGCCATCGCATAAAGAGAGTGCCAATCACCATCGTTGTCATAACGATATTTACCCATACCAAAACCCCAAGGTGTTTCGTTATAGCGATCCGTTTTTTCTTTATCGTAAGTAAAACGATTATGCCAAGTCCATACAGGCAAATAGTAGTTATATTGGTCATTGTCCCAAGTTTGATTGACATTACGTTTGAATTTTCCCCAGTAGCTCTCTTCATTATTAGATTGAGATGGATTACTGGTGATTTGTTGGTTTTCTGTCGTAATAATCTGATGGGTATTGGAATTATTTTCAGAAGCGAAAGCAGACGTTGTTAATGCAAGAGACAACAGCGTTGTGGCTAATACGCTAGGGTGAAAATAGGATGATGACATAATATAACTCCGAGTACGGCATAAACAGTGATTCTGGTGATGACAAATAAACATTACTAATAGTGTTATTTAATCGACAAGTATTTAAGATAAGAGGTATCTGAAACTTTACTTCTTAAATAAAATCTTAAGGGATTAGAATCGGTTAAGAAGAAAACAAATAGATTTATTGTACTTATGAACGTAATTTTTTCTGATATTAAATACTATTATTTTTTATGATAATGTATTGTTTTTAATGAAAAATTAAGTTTTTATTAGATTGCTAATAAATAGCTGATAAATAAGGTTAAAGAGAAATAATTTTAGGTTGGTCATTTTCAACAGCAAAATTCCATAAAATAGCTATTTTTATGACTTAATGAAAATATTGAGATAAATTTAATATCAATAACATTAGGTTATAAAAAGAGATTAATTTCCAGCGGATAATAGAGTAACGAATAAGAAGAGTTAAATAAAAAAAAGAAAAAAACAGAGGTTGGTTTATAAAACGTTTAGGTTTAACCGTTAACAACAGGAGTGCAGTCTGTTTTTTATACAGATAATCCTATGGTGAGAGAGTGCAAATTAAAGAATTGTTGCTTACACTCTCTCAACGGGAAGAAAGCATTTATTGAGATAATTTTTCTTGGCTAATAACAAGGAGTCGGTGAGTATGAGTATCACGATCCTTACCCCAGCAGAAAGCGTCCCAATTTTCATAAAGATCATCAGTATCTTTCACTACTGTTAGAGGACGGTTTTCTTCTGTTCCATCTGAAATATAAACATTAAGGTGAGCAGTAAAAGCCCAATCAATCATTGTTTCCCAAAAACGCTTACCTGCACCGGTTTGCTCTTCATCAGAAACAACAATGTTGTATGTTTTAAGTAAATAACTAAAGAAGTGTCTAGGGAGATATCTTGTCGCAATATCATGTTCTTCAGAAACAGTTCGCCATACTTTAACTTGGGTACATGTTGTTTTACTAAATATAATGTCTTTGCGAAAAATAAGCTCTACAAGATAAACTGTTTCAGGTGCATTGGTAGTTGAAATTAAACGATATTGATTGCGTTTTAAAGATTTAACAAAACGATACCCATTAGGGATGCTATATTCTGGTAATACAAAGTCTTCCACACCTTTTTCAAGGAATTCTTTTGTATGATCAATATTTCTAGAGTGAATTTTCAACTTTACATTAAAATCTGCATCAGGAATAAGATAAGGCATTGATTGTCCATTATTCTGTTGCGATGGTTCATTTTTCATTTAGCCCCTCCGCATTGTGTGATTGTCCAGAAATGCATTATAAATACCTCATCTAGCAGATAATATATCGATTGTCGTTAAAACGAACAAAATAATTTATTTTATTCTTCTTATTTAAATATAGCTAAAATATATTCCTTAAATTGATGTGTCATGCAATAGAAGCCATCGGCTTAGTATTTATTATATACAACCTTAGCTGATTTATCTTACTGAATCACAAATCTCAACAATAGAGGATCTATAGATCGAGATGAGCTATCAAACTAGCTTCTTTATCTTGAGCATGCGATACTCGTTATCGCCTGAATTTACAGGCTTTGGCTCGGGGCGCCTTATGGCTGAGATGAACCCGTATAACCTGATCTGGATAATGCCAGCGTAGGGAAGTCAAGGTAACTCTGCTGATTAACAGAGCCCGACTTTTCTGTAACTGGTGAAAGGAGGAGTTAATCAGTGAGATTCAATGCATTGTCTATCGCAGGCACCGATCCCAGTGGTGGTGCAGGTATTCAGGCCGATCTGAAAACATTTTCCGCACTGGGTGTATATGGCACAACAGTAATGACAGCACTTGTTGCTCAAAATACCTGTGGTGTCCGTAGTGTCTATGATTTATCCCCTGATTTTGTTGCCGCTCAATTAGATGCGGTCTTATCTGATGTTCGAATTGATAGTGCCAAAATTGGCATGCTTTCTAATGCTTCGATTATTGACGTGGTTTGCGACAAGCTTCAGCAATATACGATCCCCTTTGTTGTACTTGATACCGTGATGATTGCAAAAAGTGGTGATCCTCTATTACAGGCTGATGCGGTTAATAAAATGGTCACTCAGCTTTTGCCTCTGGTTGATTTGATCACGCCTAATTTGCCCGAAGCGGCAGCACTGCTAGGTTGTGAAGTCGCTAAAGATGAAATAACGATGAAACAACAAGGTTATGCATTACTAAAACAAGGATGCAATGCGGTGTTGATGAAAGGTGGACATTTAACGGAAAATGAAAGCCCTGATTGGTTATTTACGCAAGATGGCGAGTGGCGATTTACTTCCAAACGCGTTAATACGAAAAATACTCACGGTACAGGATGCACACTTTCAGCGGCTTTAGCTGCTATTCGCCCTCAAGTTTCTAACTGGCAAACTTGTGTTGAACAAGCAAAAGCCTATTTACAGCAAGCGTTAGAATATGCCGACAGCTTAGAAGTTGGGCAAGGTTTCGGCCCTGTACATCATTTTCATCGCTGGTGGTAATGTTGCTTACAACAACACTTATCTTAAATAGAGCCGCTATGGCTCTATTCTCATATTTATGATCGGACTCTTCAAATAATTAACACTGCTTTTAATATAAACAGCCTGTATATCGAGGAATTAGGGTAAGATATAGCTTATTTTCAGTAAGGGATGATATGAATACTACTTTTCAAAAACCACGCTGGTTACGCGATTTACTTCGTTTTATTCCATTGAAAAGCCAGTTTGTGTTATTTGGTAATGTGCGTGACTTACAAGCTAGTGAAGTTACGCCTAATATTATAACGCCACTGCCTTTTAACCAGACACTTTATAACAGTTTGTATGAAGTGGGTTACGTTCATATCATCACTTATACGCCATTAACGGGGTTTCAATGGGTCGCTAATCCTACACACTCTTTGCAAGATGGCGCAATGTTGATGCAACAATTAGGATTAACCGTTACGGGCGATCGTGCATCAGGTAATATTGATAGCTTAAATAGTGTATTAGAAAAATGGCAAACAATAACAGGTCAGCCGATTGCGTTATGTATTGATTTCGCTTCTTGCTTGCTTTCTCATCGTGATAATCTGATGCCTGCCGAACATAGCTTATTTACACGAGCATTAGTGACTTCTCATCAAGCGAGAGCAAGACCTGCTGGCGAACATAATCAACCTTTCTTTAATAGCGTTTTTTGGGTAGTGGAAAAAGAAACCGATTTACCCGATTGGTTTACCGTTAATAATCCTCGAATTCGAGCCATTCCTGTTGCAAAACCCGATAGTCAGATCCGCAGAGCGCTAGCGCCAAATTTATTGGTGTCATTGGCTGGGTTTTCATCGCTTATTGAAAGTGAAAAAGAACTGATCCTTAATGATTTTATCGATGAAACAGAAGGGCTATTACTGCTAGATTTAGTGGCGATTGTGCAATTAGCGCGAATTGAAGAAGTCGGAATAACGCGAATTAGTGATGCAGTAAGACGTTACAAAGTGGGGATCACCGAAGATCCGTGGCAAAAAATCGATAAACAAAAAATTCGTAATGCACCACAAGTTATACAACGTCGCGTTAAAGGGCAACAACATGCTGTGACGCATTTATTAGATATTATTAAGCGCGCAATGACGGGCGTGGGCAGCAATAAAGGGGGAAGACCTCGAGGCGTGCTGTTTTTAGCCGGACCAACTGGTGTGGGGAAAACTGAGTTAGCAAAAACGGTTACTCAACTGCTTTTCGGTGATGAAAGTGCTTATATTCGCTTTGATATGTCTGAATTTAGTGCCGAACACGCTGATCAACGTTTGATTGGTGCGCCTCCAGGTTATGTGGGTTATGACTCTGGTGGTGAATTAACCAATGCGATTCGCGAAAAGCCTTTTAGCGTTGTGTTATTTGATGAGATAGAAAAAGCGCATCCTCATTTAATGGATAAATTCCTACAGATTATTGATGATGGGGTATTAACGTCAGGGCGTGGTGATCGCGTTTATTTTTCTGAAGCATTAATTATATTTACTTCAAATCTTGGGATCTACCATGTTGATAATAATGGTGAAAGAGTGGCGAATGTTCTACCTCATGAACCTTTTGAAAATGTCAGCCGTAAAGTAAAAAGTGAAATAGAGCGCCACTTTAAATTGGTTTTAAATCGACCTGAATTATTAAACCGTATTGGTGAAAATATTATTGTATTTGATTTTATTCGAGAAGATGTTGCGGAGCAGATATTTGAACAAATGGTCGCAAATATCTTATCTAGCCTTGATAAACAATCACTCAGATTGTCGATATCTGAAACGGCTAAATCGACGTTAAAATTCTACTGTTTATCTGATTTATCAAATGGCGGTCGTGGTATTCGCAACCAATTAGAGATTTATTTAATTAATCCACTCTCAAGAGCTATTTTTGATAGTGATTTGGCAATAGAAAAAGCTTATCAAATTGCAGATATTCAGATAGGTGAAATGACCAATATTATTTTGGTGCCACAGGTAAATGAATGTTGATCAGTTTATCGCGAACTCATTTCCCAGTGACAACATTAGGGCCAGGAAAACGAATTGGTATCTGGTTTCAAGGATGCTCTTTGCGCTGTAAAGGCTGCTTATCGCCAGATACATGGGAAAGAAAAACCGCAAGCATCACGGTTGATGCGATTATTCAACAAATTCACCCTTGGTTTTCATTTGCTGATGGTATTACGATTTCTGGCGGTGAACCTTTTGAACAACCAGAAGCGCTTTATGCATTATTAACGGCTTTGCGTCAGCAATTTTCGGGAGATATTTTTATTTACAGTGGTTATCACTGGAATGAGATAGAGCCACAAGTCACTAAAATGTCAGGCTTAATTGATGCGTTAATGAGTGGTCGATATCAAGTTGAAAATACGCAAAGTTTGATGTTACGAGGCAGTGATAATCAGCAACTTCATTGTTTAACAGCCAAGGGGCGTGCGCGTTTTAGTGCTTTTGACAGAAGTGTAACCGAAGAAGACAAAGTGCTTGATCTCTCACTGGATAACCAAGGGCGTATTTATCTTACCGGTATTCCTCAAAAGGGCGATATGGCTCGTTTGCGTGAAGTATTAGCACAACAAGATACTCAATTAAAACAGATAAAAAGATAAGAGAGATGGAATAAAGGATGACCATGATACGTTTTTGTCCTCACTGCCAAACGGAGCGCCAATTAACTGAGATTTTCTGTGCAGGACAGATTAATGATAAACCGTGTGGATGGGATCTAACGATTGAACCTATTCATGAATCAGGTTGGCGTCCATCTCCTCCTATATCTTCATCTCCTTCCATTGAGGCATCTACGGTAATCCCCGATCTTAATCATTTTCAGCCTCGCAAGTGTGTCAACGGACATTTGATGGGAGAAGACGATTTTATCTGTTTTGAATGTGGTGCTGATCCAACGGATGAGATTGAAAATAACGACGTTACTGATAATGAAACGTTTAGGTTGATTGGTGATTGGCGTCTTGAACAACGTATCAATTCTATTAATAGCGAAAGAGAACGCTACAACGTAAGCAATCTCAAAACAGAACAAGAGGGCGTATTAACACTCTATCTTAAAGGTGAAGAGCCTGATCCTACTATTTATCAAGTCTTAAATCTGATCTCTACTGACCATATACCCGTGTTTTATGAAACGGGTCGATGGGAAAACCGAGCTTGGCATGTTACCGAGCGATTAGATGGTGGTTCACTAAGCCAATTTATTGAACGTGGTGATTTTTGGCAACCGAATGAAATTAATGCTTTAGTCTCAGAATTAGGTACGGCTATTGCGGCATTAACGGAACATGGTGTGCGTCATCGTGCGTTAAAGCCCTCCAATTTGATGATCCGCACTCGCGAACCCCTTGATATTGTGGTGATTGAATATGGTTCGGCATGTTTATCTGAATTTGATCTCGATATTGTCTCTCCGCTTGAAATTTCACGTTATAGTGCGCCAGAAATATTAGCGGGTGGCGTTTCGGCAGCATCAGATTGGTGGAGTTTAGGGATAATTTTACTTGAGCAATTAACGCAAGGAGCCTGTTTTAAACATATCCATGATAATGCGTTTTTAATTCAAGTAATGACCAATGGTGTTGAGCTACCAGATGATTTAGATCCTAATATTCAATTACTTTTACGTGGCCTACTCTGTCGTGATCGCTTTCAACGCTGGCAATGGAATGAAGTCAATGCGTGGCTACAAGGCTTAGCGGTACAAGCGCCAGAAATTAATCGCAACAATGAAAATCAGCAATATTATCAATTTCAATTTGCAGATCAGCCTTTTAATCAACCTGATGCATTTGCAATGGTAGCTGCCCAAGCACAATTCTGGGATCAAGCAACGGAATTACTTATTCATGGTGAAATCACGACTTGGTTAAGCCAATTTGATAATAGTGGCAAACAAGTTGCCCAATTGCAGTCATTAGTTGAAAAACAAGATATTGAGCCAGATTTACGTTTTACACTCGCGCTACGAATTTTAAATCCTAATATGCCATTGATTTATCGTGGCGAGATCATCACTCCTGCATGGCTTTTAGAGCACCCCTTATTAGGTTATCAATTAATTTGTCAGCCTCTTGCCACTGAACTGCAATCTATTGATGAAACGCATTGGCTTGTTCAGCTTTATTATCGTCAATGCACTGTTCGTGAAAGAGCACAGCAACAACGTATTCCATTAAATGAAGAAAGCTTACAGCTTTATTTGTTAATCACTTCTTTAAGTCAATTAGTGGCGCGTTGGGAAATTATTCGTGCAGAATTTCCAGATACTTATAATGAAAATCTACGTGCTTTAATCGATCGTAAGAATATGCATGAAAATGACTATATTTTGTTATTAAGTGCAGAGATTGGGCAATATATCACGTTAGATTCACTGGTGAATAATGCGGCTAAATTAGCCAGAGATCTGGCTATTAAGACGTTTGATAAACAACAAGCTAAAGTATTATTAGCCACACCGCGATATCAACTTATTGAACAGCTTAGCGAAAGAATAGGGGATTTTAAGCGCGTTAATCACGATATTATTGATAGGTGGGCTGATGATTTTCTCTTAACGCGCAGATTGCCTCTTGAACATATTATTGTGATGCTTTGTATTCCCGTTGAGAAATGGCAAGTACCTGAATCGCAAAAATATATTTTAGAAGTGTTACATTTTTTTGCTAAAAAATTAGTTTCTACAAGTCAACGCGGTAATTTAGTCAGAATGCGTTTAACACCCAATGCAGGGCGCGTTGATTTAACCGAATGCTGTTTTGATAATGAAAAAGCGACAAACTTACTTGAGCATTTAATTAACCGTAAGAAAAGATTGTTTTCATTAGAAGGCGAAGTCTTACGTCAACGTGAAAAATTAAATAACCGCTTGTGGATCTTACAACTTAATACTCAGTCTTACCAACGAGATACGGGTATTAATGGCATGTATTTAGGCTTTCCTTTTTTAGTGCTAAATACGCAACCCAATAAAATAAAGCCACGTATTGCCCCGCTTTTCTTGTGGCCTGTTTCAATGAATATTTTGGGTGGCGCTCAAGGTGCGGTGCAAATTGCGTTTGATACAGAGCGTGCATCGGTACGTTTAAATCCAGCCCTTGCAAACTTTGTCGGTATTCCTGCGGTTAATGAATGGCAAAAAGTACTCGATAGCTTAATGTCACAAACGGGCTTGAGTGTCAGTGAAATGATGCTCACGCTCTCGTCTTTATTAACCACGTCAGATCATACATTAAGTCCCTTACCTTCATTAACTGAAGAAATACCAGAAAACAGTGCTTATATTCATTGTTCTGCGGTGTTATTTCACACCTCTTTTATTGGGCAAATGATAAGTGCTGATCTACAACAAATTGCCCATTTACCTATTAACGGCACTGCTCTTGCCACTATGCTGAAAGTGAATACGACAGCACAAGCTTTAGAAACACAAGAGACACTAACAGATAACTATTTGTTGTCGCTGGCAGATCCTTCTCAAAATACCATTATTCAAGCGGCAAGAAAGCAAACAGGATTATTGATAGAAGGACCTCCGGGAACAGGGAAAAGCCAAACTATTGTTAACCTAATTGCTGATGCAATAGGGCGACAAAAAACAGCGCTTGTGCTGTGTCAAAAGCCTGCCGCTTTAGATGTGGTTTATAAACGATTAGTGGCTAATGGCTTGCAAGATAGGGTATTGATTATTCATCAAAACCCTAAAGGGCGAGAGATTATTTCAGCGATCAGAGAGCAACTGGCATTAGAGTATAAACGACAACTGATCGCAGATGTTAAGCAAGACACACCGTTTAATCGTGATAGAACACTTAACTTAATTCAATTTTATGAAACAACGTTAGATTCTTACTATAAAGCGTTATATCTCACTGATAAACAATATGATTATTCATATCGAGAAGTGTTATCTGGATTACTCGAATTAGAGTCACAACAAAAGTGGGCTACAAGTTCGGATGAATTAAACACCTTGCTTTCTCAATATAATAAAGCAACGTTTATTCAGCTTATCGATAATTTAACGTTATATGGTTTAGATTGGTATGCGATTAATTATGAAAACACGCCATTAAATAACGTTGCTTTATTTTTGCCTGACAGCACGTTATATCGCCAATTTAATGAAAATATTACGCGATTTATTGAAGCAGAAAAACAGCGCGATACGGCATATAGCTTACCTTATCAACAAATCACAATCGATAAATTAACCACTCACGAAACAGCACTCATGCAGTGCAAACAGCAATTAAAAAATCGTAATGATCAACAATGGAATAATTTATCGCGTTGGCTAACGCTGTTTTTAAATGAACAAGGTAAGCAAAATAAAGGAGAGCAGTTGATTGCTCAATTAGAGCAATTAGCAACACGTTTACAGCAAATTGATAGTGAAAGTAGTGATCCTTTGATTTTCCGCTTACTTGCTCCGTTAGATAATGCCACATTAGCAACGTTATCAAGAGCCGTAGCTGATAAATTAAAGCCTTCGTTTTTACGTTTCTTAAATCCTTATTATTATAGTCGAAACAGTAAGTTAAAAAACTTTATTGCGCAAAGTGGTAAAGAAGATAAGGTTGAACATTATATAACGCTACACAAAACGATCACCACAGAACAACAATGGCGTTTGTTGTATCAAGAGTTGCAACCTATTTATCAACAACTAGGGCTAGAACAGCACCTTGAACAACAAAATACGCAGTGGCAGAACACAATCAGTACGGTGATGACTCAGCTTAAAGCCTGTGGTGATGATATCGCGCTATTAGCGTTATATCCTCAACCTGAACATTTTATTGAGTCGATTCAATCAGCGAAAAAACAGGGCTTTGAACAGCAATGTTTAGAAATTGAGAATGCCATTATTCGTGCTAAAACACAGCAAACTAGCCTTGATAAACTAGTGGGTTTACAAGAAACACTTACCGATCTCTGCTATCAACAATTTTATGGTGCGATCAATAAAGGTGAATTGCTGACAACCCAATTACAGCAATTAGCACTCAGCTTGCCTGCTTTAAGTCAATTTCAGTTATTCCGACAAAGAACGACACATTTTTCACCCAATGATTGGCAAGTTTTAGCATTATCACGCCAGTTGGTTGATGAAAACTCGTCCTCTGATCCTATCGATCTTTTAAAAGCGACATTGAGCTATCTGTTTTATAGCGTTGTCAGAACGGACATTGAAATAAAAAATCCGGTATTAAAGACTCAGTCTGAACAATTGCAGAAATATATTGAGCAACTGACAGAGAGCTATCAGCAATTACAGCAAACTAATCGTGCGTTATTAACGGAAAATATCGAATTATCGAGAATTGAAAATGCGCGTCATTGGGAAAAAATAACACGTTTAACTGGGCCTAGAGCATTACGGTTACGCGAATTTATTGATCAAGCAACGCAACTGGGATTGTTAAGATTACGTCCTATTTGGCTGATGACACCGGATGTGGCAAGCCAAATATTACCTTTACAAGCAGGGCTTTTTGACAGTGTTATTTATGATGAAGCCTCACAAATGCCGATTGAATTTACATTACCAACGTTATATCGCGGTAAACAAGCTATTGTAAGTGGTGATGAGAAACAGATGCCGCCTTCCTCTTTTTTCAGCGGTAAATTTAATGAAAATGAAGACGATGAAGATAACGATAACGAGGAAGATGAACAACAAGAGAAAAGCAGTGAACAATGGGACTCCAGTCAAATTTGCCATTGCCCTGATTTACTTCACCTCGCTCGAACAGTATTGCCTATTCATACGTTAGATATTCATTATCGCTCAGCATTTCGAGAGCTAATTAATTTCTCAAATTATGCCTTTTACGAGAATCGGCTAAATATTCCTGCTCAACACTCAGCAAAAACCATTGATACAGTAAAACCGCTGCATTTCATGGCTATCAATGGTACTTATGTCAATCAAACCAATGAAAAAGAGGCTTTGGCGATCGTTGAGCATTTAGCAACCTTATGGCAGATGCCTTTTGATAAACGTCCGTCTGTCGGCGTGGTGACGTTTAACCAAAAACAAGCTCAATTAATTAATCAGCATATTCGTGATCGCAATGACTATGATGTGGATTTTTTAAAGGCTTACACTGAAGAAAGCGCGCGCTTGGATAACGATGAAGATATGTCGTTTTTTGTGAAAAACGTTGAAAATGTACAGGGTGACGAGCGAGATGTTATTTTGTTTTCGACAACGTTTGGTCGTAATGCACAAGGTACCTTTAGGCGTAATTTTGGTGTATTAGGGCAAACGGGAGGAGAGCGTCGTTTAAATGTCGCTATCACCAGAGCGAAAAAGCAAGTGGTGATCATGTCATCAATGCCGATTGATGAAATCTCTGATTTATTAAGCACCAATAAACACCCTGAAATTCCGCGTGATTACTTACAAGGCTATTTAACTTACGCGAGTTATTGCCATCAGATTAATAAACAAGAGGAAAATAAACGTTTATTAGCCCGCTTATGTCGTACTCAAGCTAGTGTGGTAACTCAAGAGCAGATAAACGATCAATTTGTTATCGATGTCACTCGTTTTATTCAATCTCAGGGATATCATATTGCCCCCTCACAACAAGCGGGAATTTTCTCTTTTGACTGTTTAATTGAAGATGAGGGCCAAGGTAAATTACTGATGGGAATTGAGTGCGATATGCCACAACATGAGTGGTTATCTCAGGCTTGCGCGCGTGAGCTATGGCGAAAAGATATTTTGCGTAAAGTGGTGCCTTATCATTATCGTGTTTCGTTGACACAATGGTTTTATCATCGCCAAGAAGCCCAACAACAACTTCTTGAAGCCTTACAACATGCCTCTTTACTGAATGAAAAAGTGAGTGAATGATGAGTTCATCAGTACATTATATCTCTGTAAAAGAAACCAATGTTATCCGTTATCATCGACAATTAGCGAATAGCAAAAAACAATTCAAGCAATGGCGGGCATTGGTTGAACAGCTCACATATCAAGATGAAAGAGTGAGCCAAATTGAATCTACCTTTAATGCATTAGTGAAAGATAATCAGCAATTGGATGCATTAAGTGCTCAATCAGTGAGTGGATTAACGGATAAATTAAGCCAGTTTATTGCACCCTTACGACAAGATATGAAAAACCTACGAGAACAAGTGCTTGAAGAAAAAGCGCTTGCACGTCATATCCAACAAAGCAAACAAAAATCATTGGCACTGTTAAAACAATTAAAATCACAATTAGCATCTGACAGTATTTTAATCACTGAAATTGAACAGAGTGAAAATATCAGTGCCGAGGACATTAGCTTATTGCTATTTCGTGTAACGGGTGAAATTGAAGCGCAAAAAGCGCAACTCAGCCCCGCTCAAACTGAACTATTGACGCAATTAAAAGCGCAATCTGTATATACCCAACAATTATGGCAAAGTGGCGAGCCTCAAAGCCCCTTTGCACAACAATGTCATCAAATTGAATTGATGATTGAAAAATTACGGCTGGTGGGGAATGAAGCAGAAGCCAATGATAATGCAAACCAGCTTATTGAAATGCAAAAGCTTGTTAATAGCAAAGAGCAGGGTGGTAATAAAGAACAGGATAATCGCAAAAAACTGCGTTTACTCGCAGATTCCATGATCATGAATATCGCTGAAAGCTTACGTAATAGCGTGAAGCATATTGAATTAATGGAAGAATTAACACGTTTATGTGCAGAGCTTGAAAGCTTTGATGATAAAGAGATGCTGACTCTTAGTCGAGATACAGAAGCGGTTGCTTCATTAGCAACCAATGAACAACTTGATGTAATGATCATAAAGTTAAAACAGTCCATTGAAATGCATGAACAGCAACTTTCAATGAAAAAACAATGTGAGGCGGTATTGGCTGGTTTAAGTGAATTAGGTTATGTGGTGCATGAAAATGCCGTAAATGCATGGCTTGATAAAGGGCAAGTTGTTGTGTCTCATGCCACAATTCCTGATTATGGTTTAGAGTTAGGCGGAAAACAGGCGCGTTTTCAAGCTAGAACGGTGGCGTTAACACATCAACGTGATACAACGCGAGATAAAGATGTTGATGCCATTTGGTGCAATCAGCATCAGCAATTACAATCGATTTTAGCGAAGTCTCATGCAGAGTTATTGATTGAGCGAGCATTGCCAGCAGGGCAAAATGCAATGAAAGTGATAGAGCGTGAAGATATGGCTCCTCAACATGCAATAACGCAAGTGCAAAAACCAAAAACATTTAGTCGCTAAACCATAAAAGCCACTCATTTGAGTGGCTTTCACATTTAAATCTATCGGTTAAGCAATAGTGACAGATTTATTCAGATAAACATCTTGTACTGCATTAATTAGTGCAACACCGTCTTTCATTGATTTCTTGAACGCTTTACGCCCTAAAATTAAACCCATACCACCTGCACGTTTATTGATAACCGCAGTGCGTACAGCATCTTCAAGGTCATTATTACCTGAAGCGCCACCAGAGTTTATTAATCCTGCACGACCCATATAGCAGTTGGCTAATTGGTAACGGACTAAATCAATGGGGTTTTCAGTGGTGAGTTTTGTGTAAACGCGCTCATCAGTATGACCAAAACCAATTGCTTTAAAGCCACCGTTGTTTTCAGCCATTTTTTGTTTAACGATATCCGCGCCAATTGTCGCGGCTAAATGGTTTGCTTGACCAGTTAAGTCTGCACTTGCATGGTAATCTACACCATCTTTCTTAAAGGCTGGATTACGCAAATAAGCCCATAATACAGTGACCATACCCAATTCATGTGCGCGCTCAAAGGCCATTGAAATCTCTTCAATTTGGCGACGGCTTTCTTGTGAACCAAAGTAAATAGTCGCACCCACGGCAACAGCACCCATTTCAAAGGCTTGTTCTACACTGGCATACAGTGTTTGGTCATATTGCGCTGGGTAGCTTAGAGTTTCATTGTGGTTTAATTTCACAAGAAAAGGGATTTTATGTGCATAGCGACGAGAAACAGAAGCAAGAACACCATAAGTAGAAGCAACACAGTTACAACCCGCTTCAATAGCTAATTCAACAATATTTTTTGGATCAAAATAGAGTGGATTTGCTGCAAAAGAGGCTGCGGCAGAGTGCTCTACACCTTGGTCAACAGGTAAAATAGACAGATAACCCGTTCCCGCTAAACGCCCGTGATTAAACAGGGTTTGCATTGAACGTAACACGCTATTAGGGCGATTGTTATCAATCATAACACGATCAACAAAGTCAGAACCTGGCAGGTAGAGATTTTCGCTTGGGATGGTTTGGCAACGATGTTCTAATAATGATTTTGCATCAGTACCTAACAAACTTACTATATCAGTCATTACATACTCCAGTTCATGATGAGATGAGAGTGATTGTCATTTATCTACACTAAGATAACAAGTCACATTGAGGCGGTAACCGGCAGTGGATCGCTTCAGGTAACACAATAAATTCAAATTTATTCCCTAAAAGGGGTTCTCCATCTAAATTAAATACCATTTCATGAGAAGCACTAATGTTTACCCAGCGACTTTCTCGCTCGATTATCTTGTCATTTTTCTTGCTATCAAACATGCTGCTTAAAATTGAGGGGAGAAGTTCGTGAGCTTCAACGATGGTAAGATTGAGTTTATTGTCATTAATTAAGGCTTCGGAACACAGTTTTTGTCCTCCACCCGCTTGACGTCCATTGCCGATAGCTAAAATAAGAGACTCACCTTCCCAGTGGAAATTTTCTGCTTCAATTGTGCAATGATCCGCTTTTAAAGCGTCAATACTTAAAAGACCATTAATAAAATAGGCAGCTCCACCTAATGCTGATTTTAAGGCTTCAGGGGTTTCTGTTGTGATCTTTGTTCCAAAGCCGCCTGTTGCCATATTGATAAAATAGTGGGTCTTATTAACGGCAATAATATCAATAGGTCTTGCGCGACCTTTAACGGCTAAATTAAGTGCATTTTCCATATCACGAGGGATTTGTGCGCTGGTGGCAAAATCATTTGCTGTGCCTAATGGAATAATACCAAGGGTTGGCGGCGATGAAGGTGATAAATGAATAAGTTCAGAAGCAACACGATTAATTGTGCCATCACCTCCCGCAGCAATCACCGTTTCAGCATTTATATCAATAGCCTCTTGTACAAAACGCCGTACATCACAGGACTCCCAAGTAACCCTGACTTGGAGATCAAAACCTTCATCACGTAATTGGTAAACGGCTTTTCTCAATGCGTTATTATTCGCGCTTTTTCCATTAATGATTAGCAAACTAATTTTACTCATTGATGAGTTCCTTTAATTAAATCACTCTTTTAAAGGTAACGGATATCGAGAAAATTACTATTTTTTTTACAAATGATAACGAAAAAGGGCGTGTGTTTTAGACAAAAGGACGTTGATAAGAAGGGGACAAAAAGAAAAGGCAAATCCAAGGGAGATTGGATTTGCCAAGGAGGTGGTTCCTAGTCTTACTGTATTCATTCTAGTTCTTTATTTTTCGGAACTGATGATACGGTAAACAAATTATTATTGATGTGATCTGTATTTGAAATTGACCACATTAAATCAGATTATGACGCTTTACTTCACTTCTACCGCATCAATTTTATGCGGTTGGCGTGTTGTTGTACCTTGTAGGTTGCGGATCAGCAGTGCAAAATCTAAATCAACATCTTCAGGAACAGATAAATAAACCATGTGACCATTACCTGGTGCAACATCTGTTGGCTGCTGTTTTTTGTTAAACAGTGTTTCTAACGTAAATTGAATATTTCCTGTTGGTGTCATTAATTCTAGGCTATCGCCTAAAACGAATTTATTTTTAACATCAACTTCAGCTAAGCCGTTTACGCGTTTACCTGTGAATTCACCGACAAATTGTTGCGTGTCAGAGACAGAATAACCATATTCATAAGTTTGGTACGCATCATGGGTATGACGACGTAAGAAACCTTCGGTATAACCGCGGTGTGCTAAGCCTTCTAATGTTGTTAGTAATGTTGGATCAAAAGGTTTACCAGCAACTGCATCATCAATTGCACGACGATACATTTGTGCAGTACGGGCGCAGTAATAGAAGGATTTAGTACGACCTTCAATTTTCAGCGAATGCACACCCATTTGTGTTAATTGCTCAACGTGCTCAATCGCACGTAAGTCTTTAGAGTTCATGATATAAGTACCGTGTTCATCTTCGAACGCAGTCATATATTCGCCAGGGCGTTTAGCTTCTTCAATTAAGTAGACTTTGTCTGTTGGCGCGCCAACACCTAAAGTAGGCTCTACGTTTTTAACTGGAATTGGCGTGTATTTTTCAACGATATTACCGACATCGTCTTCTTTGCCTTCTTCGACTTTATATTCCCAACGGCAAGCGTTAGTACATGTACCTTGGTTCGGGTCACGCTTATTGATATAGCCAGATAATAGGCAACGGCCGGAGTAAGCCATACATAAAGCACCGTGAACAAACACTTCTAATTCCATATCTGGTACTTGCTTACGAATTTCAGCAATTTCATCAATAGAGAGTTCACGAGAAAGGATCACGCGAGTTAATCCCATTTGATGCCAGAATTTTACGGTTGCCCAGTTAACCGCATTGGCTTGGACTGAAAGGTGGATATCCATTTCAGGGAAGGCTTCACGCACCATCATGATCAAACCCGGATCAGACATAATCAGCGCATCAGGTCCCATATCAATGACGGGTTTTAGGTCACGGATAAAGGTTTTTAATTTAGCATTATGCGGTGCGATATTAACCACAACATAGAAGCGTTTACCTAATTCGTGGGCTTCTTGAATACCTTTAGCAAGGTTTTCGTGGTTAAACTCATTATTACGCACACGTAAGCTATAACGTGGCTGACCTGCATAAACGGCATCTGCGCCATAAGCAAAGGCATAGCGCATATTTTTTAAGGAGCCAGCAGGGGAGAGCAATTCGGGTGTAAACATGGTTAATTTCCTGGTTCTGATTTCAAGTCAGTCCCCCACACATTGGGTAGGGGTATATCATAAAGGGGTGGATTCTAGCGCTTAAGTGTAGCGAGGTTCAATGTATTCCTGAAAAAATATCATCGAAAACGGTAAGCTTGGGTTTCCCAACGATAGCCTTGACCGTAAATTGAGCGAATAAATTCAATTTGATCGTTAAGTTGCTCAAGTTTACGTCGTAAGTTTTTAATATGACTGTCAATGGTTCTATCCGTCACAATGCGGTAGTCATCATAAAGATGATCCATTAATTGATCACGGGTTAATATTTTGCCCGGTTGAGTCGCTAAGGCTTTTAGTAAACGAAATTCAGCAGTGGTTAAATCGAGAATTTTATTGTTGTATTGAATTTGATAAGCCTGCTCATCAATGACCACTAATTTATCACTTTGGATAATATCTTGTGGTCGATAAAAACGACGCAATAACGTTTTGACTCTGGCGACGACTTCTCTTGGGCTATAGGGTTTGCAAATATAGTCATCAGCGCCAATCTCAAGTCCGAGTAATCGATCAACTTCTTCTGTTTTAGCCGTCACCATAATGATTGGAATATCTGAAAACTGACGTAACTCTTTACAGATCGTAATGCCATCTTTAACGGGCAACATCAGATCTAATAGTATTAAATCGTAGTGTTGCTGTTTTACACAATGGCTCACTTCAGCACCATCTGCTAACCAATGAGTCTGATAACCTGATGCTTGAAGGTAATCAATAAGCAATTGGGCAAGTTTAGGTTCATCTTCAACAATCAGAATTGAATAGAGGGATTCAGATACTGTCATTTATTGGCTCAATAGTTATTAGGCTTAAAGATCATCAGAATATGCAGGTAATTCTATAAGGATTTTCATGCCACCTAAAGAGGAAGGCATCGCACTTATCTTACCATTATGAGCTTCAACAATATTTTCGCAAATTGCAAGACCTAAACCTGAACCTCCACTTGCACGATTTCGTGAGTTTTCTGCGCGATAAAAGCGCTGGAAAACAATTTTGTATTGAGCGCTATCTAACCCAGGAGCGCTATCTTCTAATGAAATAACAACATGATTTTGTTCTTTTTTAGTTCTGATATGCAATTGCCCACCTGAATAAGTATAGCGTACGCTATTCTCTAACAGATTATGGAAAAGCTGGATCAACCTATCAGGATCGGCTTGCACAATCAGTGGAGATAAATCATCTAATTCGGTGAGTAGTGTAATATCTTTAGTTTGATAGGTGTGACGATAAGAAGCCACCGCCAACAAAATCACCTCATTAATATCGATAAAATCTTTACGATAAGTTAACGAGCCTCTGTCTGATAATGAAAGCTGGTGGAGATCACCCACCAATTTAGTCAAATTTGTGACTTCAAATAAAAGGGAGTTTAGTGTTTCTGCTGTGGGCTTTCTGACACCATCTTGCAACGCTTCAAGTTCCCCTTTTAAAATGGCAAGGGGAGTTCGCAATTCATGTGAGATATCAGCCATATAATCGCGACGAATTTGCTCATTTTTTTCTAGTGTGCTGGCAAGTTGATTAAAATCGGTAGCGAGTTGGCTGATCTCGTCTTTACTGGTGGGCGTCACACGAACAGAAAAATCACCAGCCGCTAATTTATGTGTTGCCTCAACCAGTCGTTTAACAGGGCGTATCATATTGCGAGAAAGAATAAGTGTGATGAGTAAAGCAAAAAGAACTGCTAAACCTGCAATTATCCAACTGGTACGCAGTTGTTGTTTATCAAAACTAATATCCGCTTCACTGCTGATTTTATCAGCGGCACTGACAATCACCCAACCGACAATTTCATCATGAGAAGTAATGGGCTTTTTGAATATCTCTTCAGGAAATTGATTATCATGACCAAATAAACGTTTCATCTCTTTATCAACGATCCAAAACTGAGTACGCCAGCCCCTTGGCGCAGGTCCTTCACCACTTTGGCTTATTTGGTCAATACTACGTAATATTTGATAAAGAGAACGATCATCTCTATTGAGAAAACGCCAATCACCCGTTATTGCATATTGATCTGTTAAGGCTTCAGCTAAAAGAGTTGCACGCTGTTCGCTGTTTTTTTTGATATAGCCAATAAATCCCTGCTGAAAGCTACCTCGAATACCGATATGCATCGCAAGCACAACGGCCATACAAGTGGCGAATATGACTAAGAACAGCTTGCTTCTCAATTTCATGCATTTGCCTCTTTTTTGCTGATACGTCGTTGTTGCCAACGTTCACGCAATCCATCAAAAAATAGATAAATAACCGGGGTTGTATAAAGGGTCAGTAGTTGGCTCATTAATAAACCACCTACAATTGTTATCCCTAAAGGTTGTCTTAACTCGGCCCCATCTCCGCTACCTAACATTAATGGCAACGCGCCAAATAAAGCCGCGAGCGTTGTCATAATAATAGGACGAAAACGCAATAAGCTGGCTTGAATAATGGCATCTTTAGCTGATAACTTGCCTTCGCGCTGCGCGGTAATTGCAAAATCCACCATAATAATGGCGTTTTTCTTCACAATACCAATAAGCAACATAATGCCAATAAGTGCAATCAGACTAAAAGGTGTATTAAAAAGCTGTAATGCTAACAACGCACCTACGCCCGCAGACGGCAGGGTAGATAAAATGGTCAGAGGATGAATATAGCTTTCATACAGCACACCTAATACCAAATAGACCGTTACAATCGCCGCTAAGATAAGAATAAGCTGTGATTTTATGGTTTCTTGGAAAATCTGCGCGGTTCCTGCAAAGGTGCCTCTGACGGTATTAGGTACACCTAACTCTGTCATTGTGCGTTCAATAGAATCAATGGCATCAGCTAATGTATAGCCTTCGGGAATATTAAAGGCAATTGTTGAAGATGCAGATAATCCTTGGTGATTCACACTTAATGGTGCATTAGCAGGATACCAACTTGCAAATGCGGATAATGGAATACGTTCACCTTGTGAATTGACCACATACATTTTATCTAACGCAGAGACATCTTGGGTATATTGTTCAGAGACTTCCATCACCACTTTATACTGATTTAGCGGCGCATAAATGGTGGAGATCTGTCGTTGACCAAAAGCATTGTTCAGCAGATTATTGGCATCACTGACATTAATACCTAATTGCGACATCGTATCGCGATCGTAAGTCAGTGCCATTTCAGCGCCTTTATCTTCTTTATCAGAGTTAACGTCTACAAGCTGAGGTAATTCGCCTAACGCTTTACGAACAATAGGCTCCCATTTACGCAATTCGCTTAAATCATCTGCTAATAATGTAAATTGATAACTGGCATTCGCTTGGCGTCCACCCGCTCTAACATCTTGCACTGGCATTAAAAAGAGATTCGCTCCCGGCTCATTAGCGAGTTTGGCTCGTAAACGGTCGATCACTTTATTGGCGCTATCTGTACGTTCTGACAGTGGATTAAGGGAAATAAACATAAATCCACTGTTAATGCGTCCTCCGCCAGTAAAACCCGTTACGCTATCAACGTCTTTATCGGCATTAATTTCTTGCATAAAGCGGGTCATTTTTTCTTTCATCGATTGGAATGAAATACTTTGGTCAGCACGCACAAATCCCATTAAACGACCCGTATCTTGATCGGGGAAAAAGGTTTTTGGTGCGCTGATATATAAATAAATATTTAAGCCCAATGTGGCGAGAAAAATCGCCATAACCCAGCGTTTATGGCGTAAGGCGGCTTGTAATGTGACACTGTAACCTTGCTGAGCGCGGAAAAGTAACTTACCAAACCCCCGTAAATGCGACTGTGCTTTCGGTTTTATCCCTTTTAATAAATGCGCGCACATCATTGGGGTTAGCGTTAGAGAAACAAATAGTGAGATAGCGATAGCGGTTGTTAAGGTGATCGCAAATTCTTTAAATAGTCGCCCAACGAGACCATCCATTAACAGTAATGGAATAAAAACAGCAACAAGAGAAAGACTCATCGAAAGAACAGTAAAACCAACCTCACCAACCCCTTTCAACGCAGCATCTTTAGGTTTTAAACCATTCTCAATATGGCGAGAGATATTTTCAAGCACCACAATCGCATCATCAACCACAAAGCCCGTAGCCACAGTTAATGCCATTAATGAAAGGTTGTTTAAACTAAAGCCACAGAGATACATGGCTGAAAAAGTACCAATTAATGAAACGGGTACAGCAATTGCTGGGATCAGCGTGGCGCGACCTGAGCGTAAAAATAAGAACACGACTAAAATGACTAACGCCACCGCAATGGCTAACGCACGTTCAACTTCCGCTAGGGATGCGCGAATAGTAGGGGTTCTATCTTGTGCAACTTTTAAATCAACACTGGCAGGAATAAGCTCACGTAATTCTGGAAGCTCTTCACGAATGCGATTGACGGTTTCAATGATATTGGCACCCGCTTCACGACGAATAACCAGTAAGATAGCAGGCTCTCCGCCACTCATTCCTGCGGCTCGTGAGTTTTGTACGGAATCTGTGACTTGTGCCACATCACTTAGACGCACAACAGCATCTTGATTGTAATGCACAATAATTGGGCGATATTCAGCGGCTTTACTCAGCTCATCGTTAGTTTGGATTTGCCAGCGCCCCTCGTCATTATTTACGAAGCCTTGAGGTCGGCGCACATTCGCTTGGCTAATCGCTTTTCTGACATCATCAAGGCTGACATTTTGGTTAAATAACGCATCAGGATTGAGAGCAACACGTATCGCGGGTAATGATCCTCCACCGACAGAAACTTCACTGACACCCTCAATCTGCGAGATTTTTTGTGCCAAGCGAGTTGAGGCGAGATCGTAAAGCTCCCCTGTATTTTGGGTATCAGAGGTGAGCGTTAAGATCATAATCGGTGCATCAGAAGGATTCGATTTATAATAACGCGGACGGCTTGGCATACCTGATGGTAATAAGCTTTGTGAAGCGTTTAATGCCGCTTGTACATCACGAGCTGCGGTATTGATATTTTTGTTTAAATCAAACACCAGTGTGATATTGGTACTCCCCAGCGAACTGCTTGATGTCATTTCATCAATGCCCGCAATACGCCCTAAAGAGCGCTCAAGCGGTGTTGCCACAGAGGATGCCATGGTTTCAGGAGATGCCCCAGGTAAAGAGGCAGAGATATTAATAACGGGATAATCCACCTGTGGCAAAGGTGCCACAGGAAGTAACATAAAGCCTAATACACCGCAAAGTGAAATCGCTAAACTGAGCAATGTGGTTGCTACTGGTCGTTGAATAAAGAGGGAGAAGAACTTCATGATACAGCCCCGTTATTATTCTCAACGTGTTTATTACGGTTGATATAGAGCGATAATTTATCAAATAACAGATAAATTACCGGTGTTGTAAATAGGGTTAAAATTTGGCTCATAATTAAGCCACCAACCATACAAACCCCTAATGGCTGACGTAATTCTGCCCCAACACCAGTACTTAACATTAAAGGTAAAGCACCTAAAAGCGCTGCCATTGTGGTCATTAAGATGGGACGGAAACGTAATAAGCATGCTTGATAAATAGCCTCATAAGGTGTTAAACCTTGTTCTCGCTCAGCGGCAAGAGCAAAGTCTATCATCATAATCGCATTTTTCTTTACGATCCCGATAAGTAAGATGATCCCAATAATCGCAATAATATCAAGCTCGTTGCCTGCGGCGATTAAAGCCAATAATGCACCGACACCTGCTGTTGGTAGTGTAGATAAAATGGTAATAGGGTGAATAAAACTCTCATACAGCACACCTAATACAATATACATTGCGACAATTGCCGCGATAATTAGCCACAAAGTACTTGAAAGCGCACTTTCAAATGCTAACGTCGCCCCTTGGAATTGGGTGGTAATATCTTTTGGCATAGAAATTTGCTCTTCAGCCAATTTCACTGCTTTCACCGCTTCTTCAAGAGACGATTGTTCAGCGACATTAAATGAGAATGTTGCTGAAGGAAATTGCTCTTGATGATTAATAGAAAGTGGCGCTAAGCGTTGCTCAACGGATGCAATAGATAATAAAGGTACCATCGCCCCATCTTTACCCGTTAAATGCACGGCTGAAAGTGCCTGTAATCCATCACCATTACGAATATCTTGTTCTAATACCACGCGATACTGATTGGCTTGAGTGTAGATAGTTGAAATTAAACGCTGACCAAAAGCATTATAAAGTGCGTTATCTATTTCACTCATTGAAATACCTAAACGGCTTGCCGAGTCTCTATCCACTTTGATATACGCCATCATGCCGCCATCTTGCCAATCACTGCTGATATCCGTTAATTCTGGGCTATCTTTTAGTGCTTGAGAGAGCTTAGGTACCCAATAAGCTAATTCATCTAATGATGTTGCTTGTAACGTAAATTGATATTGAGTACGAGAAACTTGCGTATCAATCGTTAAATCTTGAGTTGGTTGCAGATAGAGCGTCATTCCTGAAATAGAAGCAATACGCTCTTGTAAACGAGGAATAATCACATCAATACGGGAATCCCTTTGATCAAGAGGCTTCAACGTAATTTGCAAACGACCTGTATTTAAGGTTGCGTTGCTTCCATCAATACCCACAAAACTAGCAATATTATCAATAGCCGGATCATCAATTAATTTATCAACGACTTGCTGTTGTTTTTCTACCATTGCTTGATAAGAAATAGATTGTGAGGATTCAATAGTACCTTGCAATAGCCCGTTATCTTGTAATGGAAAGAAGCCTTTAGGGATAAACATATATAGCAATACAGTTAGTACTAATGTGCTAAGGGCTACGCCAAGTGTTATCCATTGATGGTTTAAAACACGTTTGAGCCAAACTGCATACACGGCAATCATTCTTTCAAAGAAACGCTCGCACGCCATTTCAAAACGGTTGTGTTTGATTTCATTTTCAGGTTTTAGCAATCGAGCGCACATCATTGGCGTTAATGTGAGCGAAACTACCGCAGAGATAAGAATGGCAACAGCAAGGGTGATTGCAAACTCTCTAAATAAGCGCCCCACAATATCACCCATAAATAACAGCGGGATCAGCACAGCAATCAGAGAGAAAGTGAGTGAAATAATGGTAAAACCAATCTCACCGGCACCTTTTAAAGCGGCTGTTAACGGTTTATCACCACGTTCAAGATAACGGGAAATATTTTCAATCACGACAATGGCATCATCGACAACAAAGCCTGTTGCAATGGTTAATGCCATTAACGTGAGGTTGTTGACAGAGAATCCACAAAAATACATCACGGCAAACGTACCCACTAATGAAAGCGGTACGGCAATACTTGGAATTAAGGTTGCGACACCATTGCGTAAAAAGAGATAAATGACCATTACCACAAGGGCGATAGCCAAACCAAGTTCAAACTGCACATCTTTAACTGAAGCGCGGATCGTGGTGGTTCTGTCGGTTAAGATCTCAACATTAACGGATTTTGGTAAATTAGAGACTAAATCAGGTAATAAATTACGAATATTATCAGTGGTATCAATAACATTAACACCGGGTTGTCGTTGAACATTGATAATAATTGCTTGCTCATTATTTGCCCATGCACCTAATTGATTATTTTCAGGCGCTTGCTCAATAGTTGCGATATCAGATAAACGAATAGGCGCGTCATTTTTATAAGTAACGATTAATTGACGGTAATCTTCTAATGATTTCATCTGATCATTTGCAGATAACGTCACAGAGCGAGTTGGCCCATCAAGGCTCCCTTTCGCGGAGTTAACGTTCGCATTATTGATTGCTACACGAATTTTTTCACTATCTAAACCGTAAGATGCTGCGGCTTGAGCATTGAGTTTGACTCTAACAGCAGGGCGCTGACCACCTGCTAATGCCACCAAACCTACGCCATTAACTTGTGAAATTTTTTGCGAGATACGGGTTTCAACCATATCTTGCAACTGTGTCATCGGTAATGTGGAGCTAGTAACCGCCAAGGTTAAAATAGGCGGATCAGCCGGATTTACTTTGCTGTAAATCGGTGGATAAGGTAAATCAGAGGGGAGCAGATTAGTAGCCGCATTTATTGCAGCTTGTACTTCTTGCTCTGCAACATCTAAGGGTAATGTTAATTGGAACATCAGTGTGATCACCGATGCACCGCCAGAGCTTTGTGACGACATCTGTTTTAATCCGGACATCTGTCCAAATTGGCGCTCTAATGGCGCAGTAACTGCTGATGTCATTACATCAGGGCTTGCTCCGGGATAGAGAGTAACGACCTGAATAGTGGGATAATCAACTTCAGGTAATGCAGAGACGGGAAGCATGCGATAGCCGACAATCCCTGCGAGGAGTATGGCAACCATAAATAAAGTTGTTGCAACAGGGCGTAGAATAAATAAGCGAGAAGGTCCCCCACCTGTACCGTGTGTTTTTTCAGTCATTACGCTTTCTCCGCAACAACACGGTTATTTTCTTTCGTCTTTGGTGCCGTAGGTGTCACGATATCGACTTTTGCACCCTGCGTTAATCTATCCACACCGTCGGTTACAACACGCTGATCTGCTGATAAACCAGAGGCTATTACCACTTTTTCCGCATTTTGTAAGGCAACTTCAACACCTAATTTATTCACTTTATTTTCACTGTCTACAACCCAAACGAAGTGACCTTCATTGCCCATTTGTAAAGCTGCATTAGGAATAACAACGGCTTTTTCTAATGTGGTGACATAAAGACGGACATTTACAAACTGATTAGGAAACAGTGTCGTCTCTTGTTGAGGGAAGCGTGCTTTTAATTTAATCGTGCCCGTTGTTGCATCAATTTGGTTATCAACACTAAATAATTTTCCTTTAGCTAATTCAAATTGATTATTTCTATCTAATGCGGTGACGGGTAAATCAGCATTATTTTTACGTGCTTGAATAACATTCGCGAGATCTTGTTCTGGCAATGTAAAAAGCACATCAACCGGATCCATTTGATTGATAACGACGATAGGCGTAGATGAACCACCAGAAATATAATTACCCACATCAACTTGTTTTAAACCTACTTGCCCAGAAATAGGTGCCGTGATTTTGCTGTAAGTGAGTTGCAGTTGTGCATTACTGATAGTGGCTTCATCAATACGAATACTGGCTTCAGACTGTTTAACTAAAGCTTGCTGATTATCTAACTCTTGTTGTGAGACTAAATGGGTTTTTGCTAATTTCTGATAACGCGCTAAATCAAGACGTGCATTAGCTAATGTAGCCTGATCTTTTGCAAGTTGTCCTTTGGCTTGAGCTAATTGAACTTCAAATGGGCGAGAGTCAATTTCAGCTAATAAATCACCTTTTTGAACATGTTGCCCTTCGGTGAAATGTAATGCCATTAATTGACCTTCAACACGGCTAGTGACGGTTACACTGTTAGTGGCTTTTACCGTACCTAAAGCAGATAAAAATTGAGGCACATCTTCTTGTGTTGATGTTGCAACTTGAACAGGAGGTAAAGGAGGGCGACGAGATCCAGCTGTACCTCGGCTTTGTGAGCTTGTTGCTTGAGTTTCTTTATTTTCAGGCGACACTGTTTTTGCTGTATTAAATTGCCAATAAGCGTAACCTCCTGCGATTACGACAATTAAAGCAATAATAAGAGAAACTCTTTTTTTAGCATTTTTGTTTTTATTCATTACTTTTGTGATCCCACTGGCAACTAGCTAATCAGAAATACTGAAATGAAAATCTGGAATGGTGACATTCTACCTGTTTCTTCACGGTTAAAAATGGAGGAAATATGGAAATTAAGTCAAGGAATGTGTTTTGTTGGCGTTATTTTAATCAGTTAAAACAAATTGCTACTGGTATTTTTTTATCGCTGTTATTCAATAAGTGCTAATTTAGCAAAATAGAGATAAGCAGTAGCATAGCTTAATTGTTTATATAGCGATAATTAAGTAGAAAATAAATTATTGATTATCAGTGAGTTATTTTGTTTGATGTTTTTTTAATCGCATAACTATTTTGTACAAATGCCTGTAACTATGATAAAACGCAATAGTTAGTTATAATTCTTAGATAATTATGCTTTCCAGTGATAGAATGCCAACCTTGTTTTTCTCTGCGTTGAACTCTTTTCAAAGAATAACAATCCAGTATGAAATTCACCGAGCTTTAACTCTGTCTTGAATAACGAAATTTTTGTAAAAATTAGCCTAAATATAAAGGCGTAATAAAATAATTAGAGGTTTTTAGTGTCAACTGCAAACACACCTGACGATGGACAAAAACCGAGCCTGAATGCATTTAAACAGCCTCGTGCGTTTTATCTCATCTTCTCAATCGAATTATGGGAACGTTTCGGCTATTACGGTCTGCAAGGGATCATGGCCGTTTACTTGGTTAAAATGCTGGGCATGGGTGAAGCAGAAGCTATCACTGTTTTTGCTGCATTTACCGCATTAGTTTATGGTTTTGTGGCTATCGGTGGATGGCTTGGGGATAAAGTCCTTGGTACTAAAAGGGTTATTATTCTTGGGGCAATCGTACTGGCAATTGGTTATGCGATGGTGGCATTCTCTGATCACGATAAAGACGTGATTTATTGGGGACTTGCAACAATTGCAGTAGGTAACGGTTTATTTAAAGCTAACCCATCTTCATTATTAGCAACTTGCTATGAGAAAGACGACCCGCAATTAGACGGTGCATTTACGATGTACTATATGTCTATCAACGTAGGTTCATTCTTATCTATGTTAGCAACGCCATGGTTAGCGGCTAATTATGGTTGGGATGTTGCGTTTGCATTAAGCGTTGTGGGAATGCTGATCACCTTAGCAAACTTTATGGTTTGCCGTGGTTGGATCAAAGATAAGGGTTCTAGACCTGATTTTGAACCGCTTAATTATTCAAAATTGTTATTAACGCTGGTGGGTATTGTAGCTTTAACGGCGGTATCGACTTGGTTGTTACATAATAATGAAGTGGCAAGTTGGTCTTTAGCTGTTATCTCATTAGGGATCATCCTGATTTTTGCGCGTGAAACCTTTATGATGAAAGGTGCGGCACGTCGTAAGATGATTGTGGCATTCTTGCTGATGGTTGAAGCCGTGGTCTTTTTCGTTCTTTACGATCAAATGCCAACATCTTTAAACTTCTTCGCAATCCATAACGTTGAGCATTCTATTTTAGGTTTCAGTGTTCAACCTGAGCAATTCCAGTCACTTAATCCATTCTGGATCATGTTAGCAAGCCCGATATTAGCGGCGGTATATAACTTTATGGGTGATAAACTGCCTATGCCATATAAGTTCACCGTAGGGATGTTCTTAAGTGCGACGGCATTCTTAGTGCTACCATTGGGTGCAAGCATGGCAAATGAGGCGGGTATTGTGTCTTCATGGTGGTTAGTTGCAAGTTATGGTTTCCAAAGTATTGGTGAGCTAATGATTTCAGGGCTGGGTCTTGCAATGGTTGCTCAACTTGTACCACAGCGTTTAATGGGCTTTATTATGGGTGCTTGGTTCTTAACTTCGGCAGCCGCTGCAATTATTGCAGGTAAAGTTGCAAGCCTGATGGCAGTACCAGAAGACGTACAAAGTGCTCACGCTTCATTAGAAATTTACAGTAGCGTATTCTTACAAATCGGTATTGTAACGGGTGTTATCGCAATTTTAATGCTGATCACTGCACCTACGCTAAGCAAAATGACACAGTAATTTGTGCCATTAAAAAATAAAATCTTAAGAAAAATAAAGGATGCCATGAGGCATCCTTTTTTGTCTCCGAATAAAAACAAGTTTAATTCTTATTGCATACCTTCTATTTCAATCAAATAAATGACTATTATTTATACTTGTTCTTTACACTTTACTCATCATATAATAAATAAAGTGTAAAGGAGGTGTTAATGAACAGCACAATGCAAAAAAGATCAATACAACAACTCTCAGTAGAGAGAACGGCTGTTCTTAAAAGAATAGCTAATTTGACAAAAGAGCTAGTTGAAGCCTTAGCAGAGAAAAAAAGCTTAACTCATGCTTTAGAGATGACTGATAATGAGTTAGCTAAGCTTATTTTTGAAACTCAACTTGAACGAGCCTGTGAAATATCTCCGAGAGAACAACAAAAAATTGCTCGCTTAAATGAAGGTGCGATTAAATTTTCAGAACAACTAACAGCATTAGGTGGAGTTTGCCGAACAAGCCAAGCGGCTGAAATTTTGGATGTTAAACGTCAAACAATTAATAATCGTCTGAAAGCCAATAAATTATTAGCGGTTAAAGTTGGAGGAGAATACCGATTACCAGTATTTCAGTTTGATGGTAATAAATTAATTGATGGGTTAGAAGAAATTTTGGTGTTATTGGGTGATCTGAGTTCAACAACAAAAGTATCATTTTTAACCAATATGTATTTTTTTGATGATGATGATAAGGATCTGAATATTATCGAAATATTAAAAAAATATGGTCGTATGAGTGAACAAATGCAGGAAATAATTCATCAAACTAAACTTTTTGGCAAACATACTTCTTTTTGATAAACAGCTCAATTCGAGCTGTTTACTCATCCGCATTAATCTCAAATCTTAATGTTTCTGTAATGATCTCAATACCTGAAATATCATCATATTGCCAATTCTGAGGAAAATTTTCTTTTTTATCATCATGATAAATATCAAGAGAGCAGTGTGATATTTCTGCTAAAGGATTAATACGCTCTTTTCTAGCCCAAAACGCAGTACACATTCCCAAATAGTGTCTTGAAGGATAGGTTATACCATCATAATCAAGTTCAGGTGTATTGGCAGCCCAATCAACAATGGATTGAGTAAAATTATAACGTTTACCCATAGTTTTATCCGCAGTGATATGCAGTATGCCCTGTAATTTTGACATATCAATGAGTTTTGTTTTTCGTGTAGTGTTGAGTGTATATATTTGTGCTTTTTTTAAGTCGCTCAATCCAAGAATAAATGTTTTGTTATTTTGATAAAGACGCCCTAAAGATTCAGCTATGGCAATAACGGCATAATCAGCGGTGTAGCAAATCCCTGTCCTTGCGGTTGGATCATTATAGCGTCCCATTTCTAGAGGATGATTTGGTATCGCATAATGAATGCCTGATGAATAAGGCTTCCATTGCCATCGTTTTTGTTGTTTTTTTCTTTGTATTTTATAAGGGATATAACCTTGGAATTCTAGCTCATTCAGCTTTGTGTAAAGCATTTTTCTATTTTGATATTTCATGGATTTTTTTAATCTTCCCTATTAAAAAAACAGCGCTTTGAATAGGGTAAAGAGCAAATAACACCTTATCAATACTTTGATCTTTAAAGAAATAAAATTCAGAAAAACTGCAAATCACAAAAAAATACCGCCCTTAATAAGGGCGGTATTGCGTAAGGGGACTGGTAGAATATCCTGTGATATTGATAAAAACCTAACCGATCACTTTATCAACGTGTAATGCAACATCTTTCTCGCGAGTTGTGGGTTTAACGGCTGTCCAACCTTTATAAGCTAAAGGTAAGAAGGCGACTGCAATCGCTAATAATGATACGCCCGCAACATAATATGCACCTGCCATTGCCGTTTTTTCTAACCATATTCCTGTTAACATTGGCGTTAAGCCACCGAATAAGGCATAAGCCATATTGTAAGCAAAAGACAAACCAGAAAAACGAATTGATGGTGGAAATGCTCTTGTGCTAACGATAGGTGTAGTTGCAATCGCTCCAACAAAAAAGCCCATCAAACCATAGTTAAATGCTAACTGAAAACCTGACATTGCTGCATCTAAACTGCCATAGAAATGGAATGCGGTAACAATCAAACCACCCCATGATAATGTCATTGATGCGCGTGTTCCTAACTTATCACTAATCCAACCCCAGAATATGCAACCTAAGGTTAAAGTTAATGTTGCAACACAGTTTGCTTCTAATGATGTCGTTCTATCAATTTTATAGATCCCTTCAACAATGACACCGGGGGTCATCAAAATGGTGACAACAATCGCCGTTGATAAAGACCATGTTAATACCGCAGTAATTAAGCAGGCTTGTTTGTGATTTTTAATCACTGAAACCACAGGCATTTCTTGTGCTAACGCTTTTTTCGCTGCCATCTCTTTAAAGATTGGCGTTTCTTGTAAGAAGCGACGCAAATAAACAGAAATCAAACCGAACACGCCACCTAAAATAAACGGTATACGCCATGCAAAATCACTAACTTCTTGGGCGCTATAGCTACGTTGGACTACAATCGCCACGATTGAACCTAATAAAATACCGCCAGTAATGCCTGAGGTTAATGTGCCTACACCTAAGCCATAACGTTGTTTTGGGGTGTGCTCTGCGATAAATACCCAAGCTCCCGGCATTTCACCACCAATAGCTGCACCTTGCATAATGCGCATTAATAACAACAATAATGGCGCTGCAATACCAATACTGGCATAAGTTGGTAATAAACCAATAACTAATGTTGGTACAGCCATTAAGAAGATACTTAAGGTAAACATGCGCTTACGCCCGATAATATCTCCGTAGTGTGCCATAATAATGCCACCTAAAGGACGAGCAAGATAACCGGCTGCAAAGATACCTAATGTCTGCATTTGTGCAATAAAGGCGTTATCACCAGGAAAAAACAAGTGGCTCAATGTTTTCGTAAAGAACACGAAGATCACGAAATCATAGAACTCCAAAGTTCCCCCTAGTGAGGATAAACCCAACGTTTTATAGTCGCTGCGATTTAATGGTCTTGCCGTAGGTTGACTCAACGGCTGAGTGGAGTGTGATTGTGATGTCATAATAACAACCTATAATAATCATCGTGATAAAAATAATAAGTAATAAAATCACAATTAGATTCTTTTTAAATGTGCGAATAAAATAGGGCGAAAATAAATAACAGGGAAAGGTTATTTAAAGGCTATTTATACGAGAAAGAATAATGTTGTGATGATGGTTTAAGTTATAACAGGAAGCTCTTAATGATGTAAATAGATGAAATTAAAACAACATCATTAGCTATAAATCAATATATTTTAGGTTTTTAGTTTCACTTGATAGGGTAAGTTTGGTATTAAACTTCATTTAATTAAATCTCAACAATATATAATAAAATTATTATATAAATTTAAAATGAATAATATTTTAGTGTTTTTAAATAAAAAAGGTTTTGTGTTAAATATATTTATTCAAGTCTAAATAAACAGGGGAATAATAAATTAAGGTATAAGTTAATTTATTATTATTCCATAAATTAACTTATTATTAGATAATTAAGAAAGCTAATAGTATTAATAATGAAAGATATGACCTGATAGAAAATGAAATATTAGAATATTCTACTGTATGTTAAATATTGATGTATTGAAATTTAGTTTCAATATTTGTTTGTTTTTTGAAATTAAAATCCAATGAAATTTATAATGATAATTTTATTTTTGTGTTTTTATGCAAATTGTGGCTTTTGTGCGCTTTTCAGTTAAGTTGAAAATAAAAACAAAAAGAGGCATCAAAAAAATTATTCTTGGTTATAATTACATCGGGAAGTCAATTGAACAGGAGGATTTATGATCCCTATCTCAATCAGTACTGCTCTCTTAGCTGCAATTGTTTTGTTCGCATCACTTTCTATCGTCGCATTAGGCGGTGGTTTAGTATTAAAAGCCATGCTTAATGACGCCAATCAAAATGACAGTTATTTATTAAGTAACTCTGTTAAAAAGACTTTTATTACTTCACTCGTTATTGCATTGTTGCTTGTCTATTATTACCTATCAACAACGGTCTAATATCTGTTTGATGGACATAAAAAAACGCCACTGTATTTTATTATCAGTGGCGTTAGTGTAATAAGGGTGTTTTAAACTAAGAAGATAGTCGCTAAACCTAAGAAGATAAAGAAACCACCTGTATCTGTAATAGCGGTTATCATCACGCTCGAACCAATAGCGGGATCTTTACCTAATTTAATCATTGTCATTGGGATCAATACACCCATCATGGCAGCCATTAAGAGGTTTAATACCATCGCCATTGTCATTACCGCCCCCATAGCAAGGTCGCCATAGAGAAGGAAGGTGACAATTCCCATTATTCCTCCCCAAACAACACCATTAATAAAGGCAACGCCAAGTTCTCTTAAAATTAAGAAAGAAAAACTGCCAGTTTGAATTTGGTGTAGCGCTAATGCACGGACAATCATTGTGATGGTCTGATTACCTGTATTTCCCCCAATACCCGCAACAATCGGCATCAATGTGGCGAGAGCAACTAATTGGGAAATAGTATCTTCAAAGACACCGATAACACGAGAGGCAACGAAAGCAGTACATAAGTTGATAGCAAGCCAAGTCCAACGTGTTTTAACCGCTTGTCCGACAGGTGCGAAAACGTCTTCTTCTGGGCTTAACCCCCCCATACGACGAATATTGGTATCGCTCTCTTCATGCATGTTATCAACGATATCTTCAACGGTTAATCGACCCATTAGAAGACCATTACTATCAACAACAGCCGCTGAAATTAAGTCATAACGTTCGAACGCACCCGCTGCGTCTTCGCCTTTTTCTTCAGGCATAAAGCTCACGGTGTCTGTTTTCATTACATCAGAGACAAGTTTATCAGGCGATTGTGTTAAAACAGTGGTTAATGGAAGTTCGCCCAATAGATGGTTTTTATTATCAATAACGAAAATTTTATCCGTTGCTTCAGGAATAGAGCCTCGTTGGCGTAGATAGCGCTGTACCGTTTTTAACGTAACATTGCCTCGCACAGTGACGAACTCAAAATCCATCATCTGACCAACGCTGTCTTTGGGATATTGAAGTACTTCTCTTATCCTATTACGCAGACTTGGTTCTAAATAGGTAAGAAGTCGGCGCATCGTATCGCGAGGTAAGTGCTCTGCGATGTACGCTTGTTCATCCACATGTAATGTGGCGACCGATCGTAATAACTCACGGTCAGTCATATCTTTAATTAAGCTGTCCCAAACGGCGACAGAAGCTTCGACTAAAACAGCACCACGTTCATTATTATCAACCAAATGCCACAAGGCTAGACGTTCATCATAGGGAAGGGCTTCAAGAATATCTGCAATATCTGCCGCGTGTAGATCTTGTAGTAATTCTCTAACAGTGGTGATTTTTTCATGAAGTTCGTGGTGGCTCAGCCTATCATTTTCACTTGCTTCACCTAAAACGGTTTCAACAAAATGATCATCTTCGAGAAAGATACTCAAAATTTGCTGACGCAGGTGTGCCACTTTTTGTGAATACGGATTGATGGCAGCCGCAGTATCATTGTTGATAGCTGGTTGAGACATGTTATTCCTTTTTAATTCTTACGAGGGAGATAACCATTGACACTAATTATTCCATTTTAGGATGATTATCGGTCTTCTCCGTATAAAAAATATGAATCTTGAACAATATTGCGTTGGTGATGTTCATATTATCGTCACAAATCAAACCTATGTTGTTATGTGATAGTTGTTGTATGATAGATGCAACAAAAGACGCGTTGACTAGCGTCTTTTTCTGTATAATATCATATTGTTAAGCATATTCCTCTTTTATATCCAGTTTCCAGCCCGGAACTGCCTGCCAATGTTCTTGTTCTTTTTCTAAATCCAATTCCATCAATGTGTTATCGGAAAGATAGTTTGCAGGAAAATAAAGTGTCCAATGATTTTCATCTGTAACTAAACGCAAAGATGCAGGTTTTGTCGTCGATTGTCGCTGATTATTAAGTAAAGTTGCTAATCTTAGTATTTGTACGAGCGGAAAATACTGTTTCTTTTTATAAAGATTGAATTTAGGCAACTCATCTAACTTGATCCCTTTTCGGTGATAGCGAACGAGAGTTGTTAATAACAGTTGTTGTTCTTGATTAAAACCAGGCAAATCAGTATTTGAAAGAATATAAGCAGAATGTCGGTGTAACCCACTTAAATTAATACTTAATCCCACTTCATGTAACATGACAGCCCAAACTAAAATAGCCTCTAAATCAGGGCGAACCAGTTTAGGATTTTGTTGCGCCCACTGAGCATAAAGAGATTGCATTGTTTCAAGAACACGCTTTGCTTGTTCTCTATCGATATTATAGTGTTCTGCAAGGCTTTTAGCTGTGCGCTGGCGAATATCTTGATGGCGAAATCTGCCTTCCATTTCATAAAGCACGCCTTCACGTAATGCACCGTCAGATAGGTGTAGGGCTTTTAATCCTAACGAATCAAAAATGCCGCATAAAATCGCCAAACCTGGAACAAAAACATGTTTACGTTCATCGGATAAACCCGGCAGGGCGATATCTTTAAATTTCTTAAATCGTAAAACTTGTTTCGTGAGCATAAGTAGGCGTTCTGGGGTGATAACACCGTCTTTTTCACCAAACTCAACTAAGATCTCATGAGCTGCTTTAATGGTGCCTGATGCTCCTAAAGCCACATCCCAACCAGTCATTTTATATTGCCATGCAATTTTTTCCATTTTACGGGCAGCTTTTTCTCGTGCTTTACGAAAAGCAGATTCACTGATTTTCTGTTCTGGGAAAAATTGACGGCTAAAACTGACACAACCCATACGTTGGCTTTCGATTAAAATTGGCTCAAAATTTTCACCAATAACTAATTCTGTTGAACCACCACCGATATCGATAACGAGTTTTCGACCTTTTTCAGATTGAGTGTGTTCAACACCCATAAAAATAAGTCGAGCTTCTTCATGCCCTGAAATAATTTCAATAGGATAAGGAATAACTTCTTTGGCTCGTTGAAGAAAGACTTTTGCATTAGTGGCGACACGCAAAGTGTGCGTTCCCACGACGGTGACATTTTCTGCAGGAAAACCCTGTAATCTTTCAGCAAAAAGAGAAAGGGCGGATAACCCACGTAACATAGCCTCTTCGCTTAATTCGTTATCATCATCAAGCCCATCTGCAAGATAAACTCGCTGTTTTAAACGGCTTAATACTTGTAATGCGCCATTAACAACACGCGCAATTATCATATGAAAACTATTAGAACCGAGGTCAATAGCTGCAATTTCTAAAGGACGTGGTGATGAGTCATTTTGTGATAAAGGCATAAAGTTACGCTCGTGAACCTGGTTGTTCTAACAATTTAATATACTCATAGACAGCAAGCTGGGAACGGATCTTACGTTTATTTCCACGAGGAACATAGCTATTTGTTAAATCTTTATCGATATAACGTGCTTTTACGGTGTCATTAAATTGAATATCCAGTATATCAAGAACACGTTGTTTTAGTTGAGGATCAAGCAACGCCACGGCAACTTCAATGCGATAGTCAAGATTTCGCGTCATCCAATCGGCAGAGGAGAGAAAGATTTTTTCATCCCCTTTGTTAGTGAACACATAAACACGATCATGCTCTAAAAAGCGGTCAACAATACTGGTTACTTGAATATTTTCACTAAATCCCGGCTGATTAGGCACTAAAGAACACATACCACGGACTAACAGCCGTACTTTTACACCAGCTTCTGATGCGTCATAAAGGCGATTAACTAATTCTTCATCAACTAAATTATTCACTTTTAATGTGATCCCAGCAGGATGCCCAGCTTGAGCACTGTGAATTTCATTGGTGATTAACTGATTTAAAAGGGTACGCGAATTTTGTGGCGAAACCATTAAATGCTCAAAGGTAACAGGGCGATAAGGATTTTCAATAAAGCTAAAAACGCGGCGTACTTCATTGGTAATTTCAGTGTTAGCCGTTAATAGTGAATAGTCAGTATAAAGACGAGCGGTTTTTTCGTTAAAGTTCCCGGTCCCGATATGCGCATAGCGAATGATTTCACCATTTTCTAAACGTGAAATGATAAATAACTTTGCGTGAATTTTTAGACCCGGTGCAGAGAAAATAACGTGTACACCCGCTTCTGTCAGGCGTTTTGCCCAGTGGATATTTGCCGCTTCATCAAAACGCGCTTGTAACTCGACAACTACCGTGACACGTTTGCCGTTATGCGCGGCATGGATCATCGAATCAATGATTCGAGAGTCTTTCGCTACACGGTAAATATTGATTTTTATTGAGATAACACTTGGGTCAAAAGAGGCTTGGCGCAACAATTCCAGCACATGTTCAAAGGTATGATAAGGATAATAGAGTAAAACATCACGCTCACGTATCGCATCAAAACCATTGCGGAAATTATCAAACCAAATATGGCGTAAACGTGGGATCGGTTTATTTAACAGAAATTTACTCCCCTCATTTGGGAAGTTAATAAAATCTTTAAAATTATGATAACGACCACCAGCAATGACGGAGTCATTATTCGATAAACCTAATTTACTGCGCAGCAACGCCACCATTTCATCTGGCATATCACGTTGATAAACAAAACGGACAGGCTCTGCGGTAAGACGTTGTTTTAATGTTGATGACATCATTTCAAGTAAACTTGATTCCATTTCTGTCGCAAGATCGTACTCTGCATCTCGCGTCATTTTCATGGAATAAGCATTTAATGAATCATAATCGAAAAAGCCTTTAAACACCTCATCAAGACAGTAGCGTAAAATATTATCCAATAAAATCATGGATTTTTTCTTACTACGCCCTTGGTCTGTCGGCAGAATAACAAAACGAGGTACTTTATCTGATGGAATTTCTAACAGGGCATAATGAATAATTTGCCCTTGCACAATTTCAACCGCTAAATAGGTATAGTCATCTTTAAGAAACTCAACTAGATCTGTTTCAGGGTTAATTAAAATAGGCGTTATGTGTTTTCTTAAATTCTGGCGGAAATATTGGCGCAACCAGATTTGTTGATTCGGTGAGATTTGGCGTTCATTAATTAAAAAGATTTGGTTTCGCGCCATTTCAAGTAACAAATCATTGTATAAAGCATCAAACTCTTGGTCGGCTTTAGCCACTTTTGATTGAATTTTCTTTATAAGATGGCGAGCATGGCTTGATGCAGAGCGGGAGCCTCGCTCTTCATTAATTAAAATACGGCGTTTTACATCAGCAAAGCGAACCTTATAAAACTCATCAAGATTATTTGAATAGATCCCCAGAAACCTGACTCTTTCAATTAACGGGTTTCGTTTATCAGCCGCCTCTTGTAAAACACGTTCGTTAAACGCAAGCCAACTGATCTCTTTATCAATATAGAGTCGTTCCTGGGACATCTGAACTCCAACAAGGGTTAAAGTTAAAACTTAATATCTGAATAAATCAGACGTGTTGCTTAATAGTCGCACCCGGTTTTACAAAATTTTCGGGTTTTGCCGCTTTGGCTTTTTGTTCAAAATAAGGCGCTTGGAAAGTACACATTCTAATCGCAGAACGGTAGGCACCGTTAACAAAAAACTCATCTATTAAATCACCTTCTTTTTTAAAGCCAAGCTTTTCATAAATATGAATCGCTTTAGCATTCTCTTTATCGACGATTAAATAGAGTTTGTATAAATTAAGGACAGAAAAAGCATAATCCATCGCAAGTTTTGCCGCGCGTGCAGCATATCCATGACCTTGATGCGCTGGGGCGATAATAATTTGGAATTCAGCACGACGGTGAACATAATCAATTTCAACTAACTCGACAAGTCCAACTTTAGTGCCGTCACTTTCGGCAATAAAACGGCGTTCACTTTGGTCGTGAATATGTTTTTCATAAAGGTCACTTAACTCAATAAAAGCCTCATAAGGCTCTTCAAACCAATAGCGCATAACGCTGGCGTTATTATCAAGTTGATGGACAAAAGAGAGGTCTTCTCGTTCGAGAGGACGTAATTTTATAGGTGGAACTTTCTTACCACCGGACATAAGCACCTCGGTGAATGCATTGAATAAAAAGAGAAAAGGGTGACACAAAAAAAGTCACGCGGGCTACAGTGTAGCACAATGTGACTTTTTATCTTAAATGAAATAGTTAACCAAGGTTGTCGAAAAGCGCAATATCATCGAGAAAGGCTTGATTATTTTGCATTTTTAACCGTTCGTCCGCTAACCAACCGATCGCTAATGGATAAATACGATACTCTTCTGCTTGTATTCTTGTTTGTAATGATTGTTCAGTATCATCCGGTAAAACAGGAATGCGAGCTTGAATAATCATGGGGCCACCATCAAGTTCTTCGGTAACAAAATGGACGGTAACGCCATGAAAAGCGTCTTTATTCGCTAAAACTTGGCGATGAGTGTGTAATCCGGGATATTTAGGCAGCAAAGAAGGATGGATGTTTAATAATTTATGCTGATAATGAGTCACAAAATCAGGCGATAAAATACGCATAAAACCGGCTAAAACGACGATATCGGGCTGATAAGCATCGATTTGTTCAATTAATGCTTTATCGTAATCGGCTCTATCATCATAGAGAGTCGGATCAACAAAGTATGCTGGAATATCAGCAAGTTTTGCCCGTTCAAGACCATACGCATTAGCTTTATTACTTAAGACAGCAACCACATTACCCGTGATTTTATTTGCCCTACAGGCGTCAATAATCGCCTGTAGGTTGCTGCCGTTTCCTGAGATGAGGACGACAATATTTTTCATTCACATGTTTTCATTAGTTAATAATAACTTGTGCTTCACCCGCAGCTTGTGGCGCAATTTCACCAATTAACCATGCGTTTTCACCACACTCAGCAAGATGTGCTAATGTTTTTTCAACGTCATTTGGGTTAACGGCGATTAATAAGCCAACGCCACAGTTAAAGGTGCGATACATTTCATGTGTGCTGACTTGTCCCGCATCTTGTAACCATTTAAAAACGGGTGGCCATTCCCAGCTTTTACTGTCAATACGCGCTTGCGTATTTTCAGGTAACACACGAGGAATATTTTCCCAGAATCCGCCACCTGTAATATGTGCCACAGCATGAATATTAATATTTTCAATTAATGACAGGAGTGATTTTACGTAAATACGAGTAGGCGCTAACAGATGATCAGCTAGTGATTTATCACCTAATGAGGTGTTTTCTGCATCTGTATTGCTGACTTCAAGAATTTTTCTGACTAATGAATAACCATTAGAATGAGGGCCACTTGATGCTAAAGCGATTAGCGCATCGCCAGCGTTAACTTTGCTACCATCGATAATTTCTGATTTTTCAACCACACCGACACAAAAGCCTGCGATATCATAATCATTACCGTGATACATTCCTGGCATTTCAGCCGTTTCACCACCGACTAACGCACAACCAGATTGCTTACAACCTTCTGCAATACCTGTTACTACGCGTGCTGCGGTATCGACATCTAATTTTCCTGTGGCATAGTAGTCAAGGAAGAAAAGGGGTTCTGCACCTTGAACAATTAAATCGTTGACACACATTGCGACTAAATCAATCCCGATGTCATCATGGCGATTTAAATCCATCGCAAGGCGAAGTTTAGTTCCTACGCCATCTGTGCCTGAAACTAAAATAGGTTCGCGGTATTTAGATGGGATTGCACAAAGTGCGCCAAAACCACCTAAACCCCCCATAACTTCAGGACGGCGGGTTTCTTTTACTACACCTTTGATACGATCGACTAAAGCATTACCTGCATCAATATCGACACCGGCATCTTTATAGCTGAGAGAGGATTTGTTAGTCACGTAGAGCCCTCACGGCAAGTTGCTGTTAAGAAAAAATGTGTGCGGATGCTATTCTAACAGGCAAAGCAAACGTTTGCGAGGATCTTCTTTATAGGTCACAATTATTCATGTTGGTGTGGTTAAAAGCTGTGCGTTTGATCAATATCAATAGAAAAACGATGGAATGTTGGCAAAAAAGCGGTATAATCTCGCGATTTTTTTGTCAGGCTGCGTCGTACATTAGGAGAAATTATGAAGATCGTTGAGGTAAAACACCCACTCATTCAACATAAATTGGGGCTGATGCGAGATCATGATATAAGCACTAAGCGCTTTCGTGAACTGGCTTCAGAAGTTTCCAGTCTACTGACGTATGAAGCTACCGCCGATTTAGAAACAGAGACGGTAACAATAGAAGGTTGGTGTGGTTCGGTAGAGATAGAACAGATTAAAGGAAAAAAAATCACAGTAGTTCCTATCCTCCGTGCAGGTATCGGGATGATGGACGGAGTATTAGAAAATATTCCTAGCGCCCGAATCAGTGTAGTTGGCGTTTACCGCGATGAAGAAACATTAAAACCTGTCCCTTACTTCCAGAAATTAGCATCCAATATTGAAGAGCGTATGGCTCTTGTTGTTGACCCTATGTTAGCAACAGGCGGCTCTATGATTGCCACAATTGATTTATTAAAAAATGCGGGCTGTACTTCAATTAAAGTATTAGTACTGGTTGCTGCTCCAGAAGGTATTAAGGCATTAGAAGAAGCTCATCCAGATGTGGAATTATATACTGCATCTATTGATAGCCATCTTAATGAGCACGGGTACATCGTTCCAGGTCTTGGCGATGCTGGTGATAAGATATTTGGTACAAAATAATAATTAAGCCGACTTTGATAGTCGGCTTTTTTTTGAACCTATTATCTTGTTTTATAGTAAAAAATATACAAACCAATTTCACATTCATATTAAAGAGAGGTCGTAAGCATGACTCGTCGTGCAATCGGGGTAGAAGAGCGCCCACCATTATTACAAACAATCCCGTTGAGTCTTCAACATCTGTTTGCAATGTTTGGCGCTACCGTACTTGTGCCTATTTTATTTAAAGTTAATCCGGCAACAATATTATTATTTAACGGGATCGGAACCCTGCTTTATCTCTTTATTTGTAAAGGACGCATTCCTGCTTATTTAGGTTCAAGTTTTGCGTTTATCTCACCTGTGCTTTTATTGTTACCTTTAGGGTATGAATTAGCACTTGGGGGATTCATCGTCTGTGGTGTGTTGTTTTGTATCGTTGCAGGTATTGTCAAAATAGCAGGGCGAGGCTGGATTAATGTGATGTTTCCGCCTGCGGCAATGGGCGCAATCGTTGCCGTCATCGGGCTGGAATTAGCAGGAACCGCTGCAGGAATGGCAGGATTATTACCAAGTGCAGATGCACCGGTCGATAGTCAAACACTGCTTATTTCTATGGTGACTTTAGGCGTGACTATCTTAGGCTCTGTGATGTTTAGAGGATTCCTTGCTATTATTCCTATTCTTATTGGGGTATTAGCTGGTTATGCACTCTCTTTCTTCTTGGGCGTTGTTGATATTACTCCTATTAAAGAAGCAAACTGGTTTGCATTACCGACATTCTATTCACCGCGTTTTGAATGGAGTGCTATCTTTATTATCCTACCTGCCGCATTAGTGGTTATTGCTGAGCACGTTGGACACCTCGTTGTCACAGCAAATATTGTGCAACGCGATTTAATGAAAAACCCAGGTTTGCATCGTTCTATGTTCGCAAACGGTTTCTCTACCATTATTTCGGGTTTCTTTGGTTCAACACCAAATACCACTTATGGTGAAAACATTGGTGTTATGGCGATCACCAAGGTTTACAGCTCATGGGTTATTGGTGGTGCGGCAATTCTCGCCATCTTATTATCTTGTGTCGGTAAACTGGCTGCGGCTATTGCGGCTGTGCCTGTTCCAGTTATGGGTGGGGTTTCATTACTGCTTTACGGTGTTATTGGTGCATCAGGTATTCGTGTCTTGTTAGATTCAAAAGTGGATTACAACAAACCGCAAAACTTGATATTAACTGCCATTATTCTGATTGTTGGCGTGAGTGGTGCTTCAATTCAAATTGGTGCTGCTGAATTAAAAGGCATGGCATTAGCAACTATTGTGGGTATTGTTTTAAGCTTAATCTTTAAATTAGTGAGTATTGTTCGCCCAGAAACAGAATTAGTGGATAACACCATTGAATCGGTGAGTGGTACAGCAAACAAAAAGTAAGCGATTAAGAAAATCTAAAGCAATATGCTGAAATTAATAAAAAAGGTGGATGATCTCCACCTTTTTTATTGTGTTTTATTTTTATGTCATATTAAAAACTAAGATTTTTAATATTTTAAGTGTTTAAAACTTAGAAAAGCATGATTAATTCAACCATGATGTTTATTTAAATAAAATAAATGAGACAATGGAGATCTGTTCTTATGCGAAATAGACATTTTATCTGCTAATTAAGTGATATTCGTTTTAAGGTTGGGGTGTCTCAAAAAAGGTATAACGTAATTTATGGAAAAGCTGATTGAAATTTATGATTTCATTACATCAAAGCAGATTTTTATCACGATATTTTTAGTTATTGTGTTGCTGGTGGTGTGGTTTCTCTCCAAAATGATTTTCCGCCGAATAGCAAAGCGTCTACTTTTTTTATTTACTGAACTTTCAGATGAAGAAACTATAGAAGATATCGCTAAAAAGAGTGCATCTATTGTTGCCGTTACACTCGTTCTCTATATTAATCAGCTACTGCCGTCTTTTTCCGCTGAAATGAATATTATCTTTGAGACGGTTGCTCGCGCTTTTATTATTATCAATATTGCCTCATTACTGAATAACGCGCTTGATATCTTCAATATTCGGCATGCTAAAAGAGCGTGGCATCGGAATAACTCCATCAAAGGCTATATTGAAATTGCCAAAATTGTGGTCTGGATTATCTCTTTTATCCTGATCATTGCGTTATTTACTGAACAATCACCGCTTATTATTATCTCCAGCTTTGGTGCTATTGCTGCGGTGTTAATGTTTGTTTTCCAGCATACACTTATCTCTTTTGTTGCCAATATTCTTATCTCTAACGGAAAAGTATTAAAGCTTTATGATTGGATTGAATTACCCAGCAGTAATATCAGCGGTGAAGTGATTGATATCGCATTACATACGATCACAGTTCGTAATTGGGATAATACAATTTCCCGTATTCCAACCAAAGACTTTTTGACCGAAAAATATACTAACTGGCAGCCGATGTTTTCATCAGGAGGGCGTCGGATTAAACGTAGTTTTTATATTGACCAATCTTCAATTTCATTTGCCACGCAAGAGCTAGTATTAGAATTAAAAAATACAGCGCCACTTCGTAAAAGCATCGAAGCAATGCTTGAAGGAAAAGAAGAAGAGATTGGGGATATTAATACGTGGTTAGAAACAAAAGGAGTGACTAACTTACAGCTATTTCGTAAGTACATGCTAAATTGGATAAAAATGCGTGGCGATGTTCGACCTGATATGTATTTAGTGATCAGAACAATGCCACCTACACCAATGGGATTACCAGTAGAGTTATATTGTTTTACTCGTGCAACCACTTGGGTTGAATATGAAGAGACTCAGTCTGAAATTTTTGAGTATATAAACGCATCAGCCAAATATTTTAAGCTCGACATTTATCAGCAACCTTCTGGTAATGATGTTGCGAAATTAAAACTCAGATAATAAAGTGAAACTCATTAAACACGGAATGTTTTTTGATTTGGCTCTAAATAACTCAAGGTACAGCTAAGTAACAATTTAAGGAGGCGCTAGTAGTATATAAAATAGGCTTATCTTGGTGATCTTGCTGTTATCTTAATCAGTGCAATGTGCTTTTTTAATATTGGTTCTGACCTTGTGAGAATTTGTGTTAGAATCACCACGTTTATTAAACTATTCAGGTGAGGTGCTTCTGAATACGCCGTCACAGCTATCATTACCACTATCTCTGCCCGATGATGAGACATTCGATAGCTTTTATGCAGGGGAAAACGCGTCGTTAGTCGCGGCAATTCGAACCGCCATTCATCAATCTCATGGCAGTTATATCTATTTCTGGTCCCGTGACGGAGGTGGAAAGAGCCATCTATTACATGCCGCTTGTGCTGAACTTTCCTTAAAAGGTGATGCTGTTGGGTATGTTCCCCTTGATAAACGCGCCTACTTTGTTCCCGATGTTCTTGAAGGTATGGAACATTTATCCTTAGTTTGTATTGATAATGTTCAGTGTATTGCCGGTGATGAAGAGTGGGAACTCGCCTTATTTAATCTTTATAACCGTGTTTTAGAGCATGGACGAACCTGTTTATTAATTACAGGGGATAGACCACCTCGCCAAATAGAGCTACAACTTCCTGATTTAGCCTCTCGCCTTGATTGGGGGCAAATCTACCGTTTGCAACCGTTAAGTGATGAAGAAAAAATTCAAGCCTTGCAATTAAGAGCAAAACTTCGTGGTTTTGAATTACCTGAAGATGTTGGTCGTTTTGTATTAAAACGTTTAGATAGAAAAATGCGCACCTTATTTGAAATGCTTGATGAACTTGATCACGCATCGATTGTTGCTCAACGTAAACTGACCATCCCATTTGTGAAAGATATACTCAAACTTTAAATAGCCTCACTCATTTCGTTAGGTGAGGCGAATAATCTAAAACCTACCTCTACTTCAAACTCAACACTCATCGAAAGTAACAAATTTTTGTTATTTATTTTTTTGTTATTTATTAACGGTGAACTTGCTGTTTTTATCTTTTTTAATAAAAAAGACAAGATAAAAAAACCGCTTGTCTTTATACAAGGCAAGCGGTGAGAGACACAAACAATAAAGGGGAGGGTTAAATAATTAGTTTGCTTCTACTACTTTGGTTTTCTTCTGAGGAACCAGTAAGAAAATCAGATAAAGTGCAGTGATTGCCACTGTGTAGCCAGTGAAGATTAACCAGAATGATTTCCAATCAACCGCCCCATTGGTGGTATATAAATCAATGACCCAGCCACTTAACATTGCACCTAAATAAGTACCAAAACCGTTCACTAAGGTCATAAACATACCTTGTGCTGTTGAACGATATTGTAATGGGATCTCTTTTTCTAAGAACAGTGAACCAGAGATATTAAAGAAGTCGAATGCACAACCATACACAATCATTGATAACAATAAGACGATTTGACCTAATGATGTGTAGTCACCGTAAGCAAAGAAGCCGAAACGTAAGATCCAAGCAATCATACTGAATAAAACGATAGTTTCGATTCTTACGCGTTTTAATAACAGTGGTAGAAACAGAATAAATACGACTTCTGAAATCTGTGAAATAGATAAGAATACAGAAGGATAACGTGCAAAGAATGAATCGTCTGCATTTGGAGATTGTGCAATATCTTGCAGGAATGGCACACCAAAGGTATTGGTAATTTGCAGTACAGATCCTAACAGTGTTGCGAAGAATAAGAAAACAACAACATTTTTCTTTTTAAATACTTGCAGAATATTAGTGAGACTAAATGCCACTTCTTCGGCTTTGGTTTCGTTTTTGTCTACGGCTTTAGTTGCCGGTAAGAACATTGCAAATACTGCTAAAGCAATAGAAGCGATCGCAGCAACAAAGAGCTGGTGATAGCTATTACCTAAACCTAAGAAGCTAATAACCCACATGGCGGCGATAAAACCAACAGTGCCGTAAACACGAATTTTAGGGAAGTAGTTATTAGGCTCTAAATGTTTTTGTTCTAACAGTTCGAAAATAATGCTGTTTGCCATTGAGATACTTGGCATAAAGAACAACAAATGTAATAAAGTCGCAAAAAATAGTGTGGTGACTGTTGTCATTTGCGACATTAACACTAATGCTAATGCGGAAAAAATATGCAGGGTAATAAACACTAATTTACGGTTATTTATTTTATCTGCAATAAATCCCATGATGACGGGTGCGATAAGTGAGGCAAGTCCAAGAGCACTAAAAATAAGCCCAACATCACTACCTTTAAAATGCAGTTCTCCAAAGAGATACGAGGCGAATGTGACAAGCCAAGATCCCCATATAAAGAACTGGAGGAATGAGACAAGTTTTAATCTAAGTACGATATTCATCTGTTTTCCTATTAGCCTAGCAATCACCTGACACCAATAATGGCGATTGGTTAGTTTTAATTGCCCATAATGTTGGCTATAACGTTGTTTATTTCATATACATCTACAACTTCGTTTCACACTAATTAGTTGTTATCAAGTTAAAAAACAACAATAAAAGAAGAGATAGAGTAAATAACAAATTGAAAGCTTATTGCTGTGTTGCAGTATTGTTTTAAATGTATATTTCTTGTTAATTTCTTTCTTGGATGATAATGAAAAAATATTTTAGCGAGAATTTATTGTTTATTGATTCTGCTATCATATTTTCTGATGCTCATGATATGTAGGAATGCATTTGTGTAAAGAGACTTGAGTCACAATATAAATGAAACGCATGATTATTTTTTTCTTATAATTGTGAGTTTGTGCGGAGTAGTGTGATCTCAGTAAAAGTTTTCAAAAATGGGGATTTCCTACCCATAAAAAATATGAAATTGAAATGAAAAATTTTGAAAGCACAAAGCCATTGTTGTTTTTCTCGTGTGGAAATAAGAAACACTTTGCTAATGGCGATATTTACAATTTAATAACATTTAAGAGTTTGTTTCTTAATTGAGAAAGAGAGTAAACGGTTGTGGGATCAATAATAATGTGAATTGTGAATAGAGAGAAGCCCATATATCTAAGAACACATGTCTAAGAACACATGCCTAAGAACATAAATGGGCTTTAAATTTTGAAGATTAATTAAACAGTTCTTTCACTTGCTCTGGTGGACGACCTAAACGGGCTTTATTACCGACAACCACAATAGGGCGTTCAATAAGTTTAGGTTTTTCATGCATTGCTTGAATTAATGCATCTTGTGATGTTTCATCAGCCAGTTTTAGCGTTTTATAAATTTCTTCTTTTGTACGCATTAACTCTCTTGCATCATTAAAACCTAATGCTTTGAGCAGTGTTTTAAGCTCCGCAACGGAAGGTGCTGTATCTAGATAGTGAATAACATTAGGCGTTATTTGCATTTCTTCCAGTAAATGTAAGGTTTCACGGCTTTTTGAACAGCGTGGATTATGATAAATCGTCACTTTCTTGGTCATGGTTGTCCCTTATTTAAATTGACTGTCTCTTTGCTGAATTTTTCTTAATTGGTCTATGCGAGCATCAAAGCGAGCTTGATCATTACTACCCAGTTTAACTTGTCTACTTGCATCACCTAAGTAACGGATCGCTGTTTCAAAGTCACCTCTAAGTGCTAAATCTTCCGCATAAGCGGCTAATTCATGTGCTCTATCACCCTGTTTGGCTGAATTTTCTGCCATTAATTGCCAGCCAATAGGATCATTTGGGTTATCAAAGGTATAACGATAAAGTAGGCGGTTAGCTTCGTTATATTGCTTATTATGCATATATGCATTCGCTAAATTGGCAATAATGACGTTGTTGCTGCGGTTTTGTTTTAATGCGAGTTGTAATCTTGCAACTGCATCACCGGCTCTATTTTGTTCTAAATCGATATCTGTCATTGCATCAATAAGCCAAATATTATTAGGCTCTTTTTCTAACATCGGGGTGAGCAGTTTTCTTGCTTCATCAAATTTACGATCACGAGAATAGATCAGTATTAGCGCGTAATTTGCGGCCGACTTTTCAAGATCAGTACCTTGCTTAAACTGATCAAGTACCGTTTGTAATGCATTCTCAGATGTTGGGTTTTTCGTCAGCATGGTTAAGACACGCATTTTAGCAAACAGAAAGTTAGCTGACTGTGGAACCTGTCGAGCAGGAAATTGACTTGCTCGGCTTCTTGCATCGGATAAGCGGCTATCGGGTAAGGGGTGCGTTAATAACATTTCAGGCGGTTTAGAGCTATATCGTACTTGGTCAGCAAGAATTTGCATAAAATCAGGCATCCCTTTGGGATCAAATCCTGCACGATAGAGTGTCTGTATTCCGATACGGTCTGCTTCTTGCTCATTCATTTGCGTGAATGTGATCATATTTTGTTGCATACCCGCCATACTTCCCGTAAAGGTAGCAAGACCGGCATTGGGATTTGCCATAAATATCAGAATAGAACCCAATACGCCAGCAAGTGCGAGCGGTGTTGTTTTAGCTTGGTCTTCAAGCATTCGCGCTAAATGTCGTTGAGTAACGTGTGTGATTTCGTGAGCCATTACAGAGGCTAATTCACTTTCTGTCTGGCTATATCGAAAGAGAGCAGAATGCAAAACAATGTTTCCGCCAAAATATGCAAAGGCGTTAATATTGGGGTTGTTAACTAAATAGAAGTGAAAAGGGGTTTTGACTGAGCTGGCGTTAGAAACAAGTTTTTGCCCCAAATTATTAATATAGTTAGAGAGTAATGGGTCAAAAACTAATGGTGCACTATTTCTCAGTTGGCGAGTATAGTAATCACCCATAGCGATTTCTTGATTGATGCTTAATGTCGAGCCTGCGGTAGTTCCCATATCAGGTAAAGAGTCTTCAATATCAATCGCAGCATGCGCTGGCACTACTGATGTTGATAGCAACGCAGAAACAAGAAGCGCGACTAAGGGTTTTTTAAGTCTGAGTTTCATACAACTGTATCCTGATGGCTATCTTAACGAATAATTAATAATTAATGATGTATGATAGCAAAACCTAACGTAAAATCTGTCAAAAGATTATTGCTTATGTAAATGAATACATATAGCTCTATTGTTCTGATTATTATAAAGGATCTTTATTTTCATGCTGGACTTGCTTGTTCAATGGTACAAACGCCGATTTGCTGATCCACAAGTTATCGCTCTTGTGGTTATTTTGATTGCCGGCTTTTCAATTCTGTATTTTTTCAGTGGCATACTTGCTCCTTTATTGGTGGCAATTGTGCTTGCTTATCTTTTAGAGTGGCCAACTCATTTACTTGAAAAATTAGGATGCGCTCGTATATGGGCAGTATCGATAATTCTGACACTCTTTATCGGTATTAGTGCCATTGTTATTTTGATTTTAGCGCCAACTGTGTGGCAACAGGGGATGACACTGATTTCAGATATCCCAAATATGATCAATAAGTTCAATGCATTTGCGCGTGAATTACCCGATCGTTTCCCTGCATTAATGGATGCTGGCATCGTTGATATGATGGCAGAAAACTTACGCAGCAAGTTCTCAACGGTGGCTGAATCTGTATTAAAAGTGTCTTTAGCTTCGTTAATTGGCATTATTACACTGTCGATTTATCTTATTCTTGTCCCTTTAATGACGTTCTTCTTACTTAAAGATAAGCAACAGATGCTTAATGCGGTTCGTCGTGTTTTACCCAAAAACAGAATATTGGCAGCACAAGTTTGGATTGAAGTTAACCAGCAAATTACCAATTATATTCGCGGTAAAGTCACTGAAATGATAATTGTGGGTATTTTCACTTATTTTGTATTTGCTTTCTTTGACTTACGCTACTCTGTATTGCTTGCTGTTATCGTCGGTGTTTCTGTTTTAGTGCCTTACGTTGGTGCTGTTTTAGCAACGATCCCAGTTATTGTGATTGCATTATCTCAGTGGGGATTAGGCTCTGATTTCTGGGCGTTATTTATCGCTTATCTTGTTGTTCAAGGATTAGATAGCAATTTATTAGTACCCATTTTGTATTCTGAAGCCGTAAATATGCACCCTTTAGTCATTATATTATCAGTGATTATATTCGGTGGAATGTGGGGATTTTGGGGCGTTTTCTTTGCTATTCCATTAGCAACGCTGATAAAAGCTGTATTGCATGCCTTACCCGATGAAATTGCGAATGAGCAACATATCAAGAAAAACTAAGTACGGCATTGAATGCAGTAATAAAAGATAAATAAAAAACAGACAGTGTAAGCTGTCTGTTATTTTATCAATCGAAGCATTTATTATGGATGCTGAGCGAGATAGTCGAGAACGACTTGATGGTGATTACTGGTTTTAAAGTTATCAAATACGTGTTCGATAACACCATTTTTATCAATTAAGAATGTTGTACGATGAATGCCATCGTAAGTTTTTCCCATAAATTGCTTTTCTCCCCAGATACCAAACTCTTCTGCGATCTTATGATCTTCATCTGAAAGCAACGTGAAATTTAACATCTCTTTTTCAGCGAAACGGGAAAGTTTTTCTGATTTATCTGTGCTGATACCTAATACTTCAACTTTGGCTTTTTTTAGCGCATCCATTTCATCACGTAAGCCACATGCTTGGGTTGTACAACCCGGAGTCATTGCTTTAGGGTAAAAATAAACGAGCACACGTTGGCCAGCGAAATCAGATAAATTAATTGTTTCTCCATCTTGGTCGGGCAGACTGAATTGAGGCGCCTTTTCACCGGCTTTTAATGGGTTCATTAGGTCATTCTCCATTTTTACTGTTTCATCATCAGACTATTTACGATACTAATTGTGCCTTGAGCGTTCAGCTCTGTACATAATTGATTAAATTTCTCATTAATAACAATACCATGATCATCTAATGGATTATGCGCCGTAATTTGTATTTCTAAACGGGCAGGAGAGCCATCTTCTGATGGATGTGTTTTAGATATTAATTCAGCAAGATTAAAATTATGTTGGCTAAATAGATTAGTAAAACGTTCTACAATACCGGGTGCATCTTCAATATCAACTTTCGCTGCGATTGTTGAAGGATAAGTAATTGGCGCACCATTGGTGGTTCTTTTCATTACGGTCAATAAATCCAGTTCCGCACTTTTAATGGGCAATAACGCTTCTAATTGCGCAATAGCGTTCCAGCCACCTGAAAGTAGCATGATAAACGTAAACTCTTGACCAAACATCGCAAGTCGGCTGTCCTCGATATTACACCCGCATTGGCTGACTAGTTGTGTAATGGTATCAACAATACCAGGACGGTCAGCACCTAATGCAGTAATGACGAGAAAATGTTTATCAGGTATGGGCAAAATAAGGTTCCTTTTGACTTTCAGTTTATTCTTAACAGGTAAACACAAATTTCGATTTCTGCCAAGATCCCTTGCTCACTATCTTCAATTATTATATCTCTTTAATTCACATCAAAGAATATTAGCAAATTTCATTAGAAACCTAGAGTTAAGTAGTTTTCAATAGAGCAATGAATGAGTACCATTGAGTATACGTCTATCTCGGAGCAATGATTATGGTGAATAACGAATTTAATTTTACAGGCAGTATGGTGGCATTGGTTACGCCAATGGACGCAAAAGGCAACGTTGACCGGGTTAGTTTACGTAAATTAGTTGATTATCATGTTAAGGCAGGCAGTGCAGCCATTGTTTCTGTCGGTACAACAGGAGAATCTGCAACATTAAGTCACGATGAGCATGTTGATGTCGTTTTAATGACATTAGATATGGCAGATGGGCGTATTCCTGTCATTGCTGGTACAGGCGCTAATGCAACATCTGAAGCAGTTTGGTTTACACAACAGTTTGAAAATAAAGGTATTGCAGGTTGTTTAAGTGTGACGCCATATTATAATAAACCTTCACAAGAAGGATTATATCAGCACTTTAAAGCGATTTCTGAAAGCACCGAATTACCACAAATCCTGTATAATGTACCGGGTCGTACTGGATGCGATTTATTGCCTGTAACAGTTGCACGTTTAGCCAAGTTGGATAATATTGTGGCAATTAAAGAGGCGACAGGGAACTTAAGTCGTGTTAGTCAAATCCAAGAGTTGGTTAATGATGATAGTTTTATCTTATTAAGTGGCGATGACGCATCATCATTAGACTTTATGCAACTTGGCGGTCATGGTGTTATTTCGGTTACTGCTAACGTTGCTGCGTCAGAGATGGTAGAATTATGTCGATTAGCAAATGCGGGTGAGTTTGCGAAAGCGCGTGAACTTAATCGACGTCTGATGGATCTACATCATCAGTTATTTGTTGAACCTAATCCAATCCCAGCTAAATGGGCGTGTCAACGTATTGGATTGATTGAAGACGCCACATTGCGCTTACCTATGACTCCGTTGACATCATCAGGTCAGCAAATTGTTGAGAAAGCGCTGTTAACAGCGGGAATACTGTAAAACTTAGGGAATTTTAATGGCAACACTATTGCATAAATCAAAGATTATGAAAGTCGCGGGTCTGTCGCTGGTGGTTTTACTGGCAGCCTGTTCAAGTGATCAGCGCTATAAACGTCAGGTCAGTGGTGATGAGTCTTATTTAGAGACGGCAGGGCTAAAGAATTTAGCGATTCCGGCGGGTATGGTGTTGCCTTTGCAAAATGGGGAATATGACATTCCAACCCCTAAAAAAACTGAACCTGTTGGTTTAGCGCTTGATATTCGTCCACCAACTCAAGCATTGAATCTGTTAAGTGGTTCACGCAGTGAAAATAATGCAGATAACAGCCGTTTGTTATTACCAAACTCACCTGAAAATACAACACTATATGAGCAAGTTAACGCTATCTTAAAAGAGAAAGGTGTTGCGATTGTTAAAAGTGATGCGGGACAAAAAGAGCTTCATACTGATTGGATCACATGGTTGCGTGCTGATGAAAACGTACCTTTCCAAACACGTCAGCGTTTAGTGATTGCTCAGTCAGGTAATGTTATTTCGTTAACAGTGACTAACGAAGGTTTACGCCAAGGCGAAACTGAAATGACTGATCCGGCTGAAGTGAAGCGTTACAATATTTTAATGCTTAACGAATTGGTTGATGGCTTAAACCGTATGCGTAATTTAAGCGAAAATACGGCAAGCAGCAATTTACAAGGTATTATCGATGTCCAAAGTGGCAGTGATAATGCAGGTCTTCCAGTGATTATCGTTCGTGCACCATTTGATGTGGTTTGGGATAGATTACCTATCGCATTAGAAAGTGTTGGTATGAAGATGGGCGATCGCACACGTTCTAAAGGTTCAATTGAAGTAACCTATAAAGGAATGAGCAGTGCAAACTGGAGCGCGTTAGGTGTTGATAGACCAACGGTTGAAGAAGCTGATTATAAATTACAAGTCGGCGATTTAAATAACCGCAGTAGTTTACAATTTATCAGTGATAAAGGTAAACCATTAACACAATCACAAAATGATCAAATGGTTGCTGCGCTGAAAGCTGCTTTCAGTAAACCGGTAAAATAAGTATTTTTCTTTAAAAATACGAGAAGCCGCACAATAAATGTTGTGCGGCTTTTTTATGATCTGAACATAATGGTATTAATCTAAATTAAACGTCATTAATTGAATGCTCTTTTAATGATAGGGTTTAATTTAATTATTATTAATAATATTAATCTTAATGCAATACGCTTAAATTTATGCAATATTGCGTCAATTCTTATTCTTAAATAAAAATAACAAAGCATTTGCTGACTATATAAAGAGGTATTTATGAGTGCAGGTGATATGATTATTCACTTGATATTAAGTGGGATACTTATCGTAGGTGTTTATCAATTTTATTTTTTTACTCAACGATATACATTGAGAGAAGTGAAAGTTATTAATTCACCAATTGATGAGAAAATTCCTTTCTGGCCATGGTGGTCATGGATCTATAGCTTCTTATATTATCCTGCAATTTTATATCTTAATTGGATCATTCAAGACTCAAGACAATTTATTATGATTGTTTTTAGTTATATTGTTTTACTCGTCATGCAAATGTTTTTCTTTGTTGTGTTCCCTGTTGCAACCCCAGCACATTGGCGCACCTTAAACCCAGGAAAAACAGCGTCAGAGAAATTTCTTAAATTTGTTCAGTATTTTGATGACTCTTCAAACTGCTTCCCAAGTATGCATGTTTCCGTTGCAACACTCACAGCATGCCTTGCTTATGCAACTTTAGGTCCATGGGTTTTCTTATTCCCATTATTTATTGCATTATCTTGCATGTTTACGAAACAACATTACTTAATTGATTTACCTGCTGGCGCTTTATTAGGTTGGTTTGCTTATGAGATCTATTGTTTTATTATTTAATTAAGCATGATGTTATTAAGAGATAACATGCATTTTTTAAATATAAAAATAGATAAGAAATAAGTCATTAAAATTTATTGATGCTAACATTGATAACCAGATTAACTTTCAATAAAAAGAAATTAATCTGGTTTTTTATTATTAATTACTCAAAATAGATGTAATCTGAAACAGATCTAATGCTTACTAATAATATCATCTAAAAATAAAAATAATGCGGTGATATAATCTATAATTATTCTTATTCTGACTTTTTCTATTTTATATATCCTGATTTTATCAAACGACTCTTTTATTGGTGGTTTTCAACAACAAAACGTTGTGAGCCGTGCGTTGTCTTTAAGATTTTTTAGTGATAGTACTCACGTTTTAAAAGCTTTTTTATCTGATCTAGAGTAGAGTATGGGAAGCAAATTTCTTGTTAAACCTATCACATCTTTGGAGTGTGTCAGATGCAGAAAAAAGCTGAGTTGTATCGTGGAAAAGCCAAAACGGTCTATGCCACTGAATCTTCTGATTTTCTTATCCTTGAATTCAGAAATGATACATCAGCGTTAGATGGCCAACGTATTGAACAGTTTGATCGTAAAGGAATGGTAAATAACAAATTTAACCATTTCATTATGAATAAACTGGAAGAAGCGGGTATCCCAACGCAGATGGAACGTTTGCTTTCTGATAATGAAGTGCTAGTAAAAAAACTCGATATGGTACCTGTTGAATGCGTTATTCGTAATCGTGCAGCGGGATCATTAGTCAAACGTTTAGGTATTGAAGAAGGTACACTTTTAAATCCACCAATCTTTGATTTATTCTTAAAAGATGATGCACGTCATGATCCTATGGTCAATGAATCTTACTGTGAAACCTTTGGTTGGGTGTCTAAAGCAAACCTCGCAGAAATGAAACGTTTGAGCTATAAAGCAAACGATGTCCTTAGCGAACTCTTTGATAAAGCAGGACTTATTTTAGTCGATTTTAAACTTGAGTTTGGTCTATTTCATGGCAAAGTTGTATTAGGTGATGAATTCTCTCCTGATGGAAGCCGTCTATGGGATAAAAATACCTTAGATAAAATGGACAAAGACCGTTTCCGTCAAAGCTTAGGCGGATTAATTGAAGCATACGAAGAAGTTGCACGTCGAATCGGTGTTTCTTTAGACTAAATACGCAAACGATTACGTCAAGCCAAACTTGATGTAATTAGAAAAGGTCAGCTTAAAAACTGACCTTTTTTTTAATATCGAGTTTTAAATATCACGTTTTAAATGGAATGTATTAAAGAACATAATTAAGCAGCTATGCAGTTAGCTTGATTGAATGATTTTTAATCATAAGAAAATCTATCGTAATCCTAAACTTTTTAATAGCTGTTTTATTTCATTATTAAGTGCAAGGTTATCAAGATACTGATTAATTAATGGTGTCGGCTCAATAAGTGCGTATTTACATAAAAATATAAGGAAGTAACCGACATAAACATCAACAGCCGTTAGATTTTTGCCACAAAGATAAGGTTTTGCGCTGGCTAAGCCGGTTTCTAAGCAATGAAAAGCACGTTCAAAAGAACCAAAACCAGATGATTTTTGCTGTTCTTCATTAAGCTCCATACCAAGCTCTTTTATCGTAAATGCAGATTCAATAGGACCTGCAGTAAAAAAGAACCAACGATAATAAGCCGCACGCTCTGGCGAATTTAAAGCAGGCGCAAATCCTTTTTCAATAAACTTATCGGCTAAATAAGCACAAATTGCTGCTGTTTCAGTGACTATATTGTCACCATCAACGAGAGCAGGCACTTTTGCCATTGGATTAATCGCAAGATATTCAGGGGTACGCATTGGTTCGCCATATTCTAATTCAACACGCTGATAAGGCACATCTAGCATTTTTAAGAAAAGCTCTACTGTGTTACCGCGAGACATTGTATTAGTATAAAAAATAAGTTCACTCATGATGTTTCCTTACTGTGTTGATTAATATGATGTTGTTTAAACTGAGACAGCAAGGAAGATATTACGCAAACGGTGCGTCAGTTTTTGTCAGGAGCCTCTTTGAGGATCTCTTTTTTCCATCGAGAGAGTAAATAGTTTTTAGGGTAAGGCAAATTCTCACTTAATACTTCATAAGAGATAATTCTATCGAGCCTAAAATGGCGATAGCTTTGGCGTAATTCACACCATGCAGCAATCACTTGCGAATCTTGAAAGTAACCCACAGCAACTGGCCAAATAATTCGAGTACTTAATTGTTTTTGAGCATCTTGATAATCTATTTTGGCTTTTTTTTCTTCGCGTAAACTAAAACGCATATCTTTAGCAATGGTATGATCAACTTCAATAATTCGGTTTGTGGGAACAAACAATGTATTTTGTTCAAGTAAAGTTTGATGCTGTGTTGTTACCACGGCATTGATTTTATTAATTGCTCGTAATGCAGAGTGACTTAATTCTTTATCTGTATTACTTTCCACCCAACGTAATCCTAAAATAAGCGCTTCGAGTTCATTAATATCAAAGGTTAATGGTGGTAGGAGTAAGCCTGATTTTAGCTGATAACCTATACCTGCTTCACCTGTGATTTCAGCACCTTGATTACGTAAAGATTCAATATCACGATAAATAGATCTGACACTAATTTGTAATTTATCAGCTAATACTTCTGCCGTGATCGGATAGCGATTTTCTTTTAAAATCTGCAATAAAGTGAGTAAACGTTGGGTTCGAGTCATTAAATTATCTATTTATTAGTGAAGAAAAATACACAGGCAAGAAATAAGAATTCTATTATGAAATCGTTAAAAAAGCAGATTTAATTCCTTACGATGCTTATTTTTTCGTTGTGACAACGGGTGTCATCTTACTCTGATAGTCTCTATTATCTTGCTCTTAAAAAATAGGGAATAGAGATTGCAATTATTTGTTATTATCTCAAATCAAGTGATAAATTTGTTCATAATAAAGCTAAAGTCGTCTATTTAAACTATGGGGATAAGTTATGCGTTGGAATGATCGCCGAAGAAGTGACAATGTTGAAGATAGAAGAGGGCAATCTTCTCCCGTATCAGGCGGTGGTAATCTCCCATTAGGATTAATTGCACTTTTGCTACGCACTAAATATGGGTTTGTGATTATTATTGTTTTAGTGATAGCCAGTTTTATGGGGTTTGATTTTAACTCATTAACGGGTGAAACCGGACAATCGCCACAACGTAACGAACAACAAAGCGCCCTTTATAATGAAGCCGCAGATTTTAGTAGTGTCGTTTTAGCCAGTACAGAAGATTTTTGGCAAACTATTTTTGCACAAGCAGGCAAACAATACAGCTATCCTAAACTCGTTTTATATACCAACAGCACCACAACGCAATGTGGTACAGGTACGAAAATAATGGGACCTTTTTATTGCCCCGCGGATAGAAAAATTTATCTCGATCTCTCTTTTTATAATGAAATGAAACATAGCCTAGGTGGTGGTGGTGAATTTGCTCAAGGTTATGTGATTTCACATGAAGTAGGGCACCATGTTCAGCATTTATTAGGTATCACTGATCAAATGCGTGAAAAACAACAAATGGCGCGATCAAAAGCAGAAGCAAATCGTTTATCTGTAAAATTAGAGCTACAAGCAGACTGTTTTGCTGGAATGTGGGGACATTTTATTGCAGGTGAAGGTCGTATTGATGAAAGCGATTTATTAACTGCGATCAAAACGGCACAAGCGATAGGTGATGATAAATTACAGAAGCAACAGCAGGGTTATGTCGTGCCTGATAGTTTTACACACGGCACCGCAGAACAGCGCAAGACTTGGTTTATGAGAGGCTATAACAGTGGCAGCATTAAATCTTGCGATACATTTGCTTCTTCGTCTTTGAACTAATACCATTCGACGGTAAATAAAAGATAATTAACGCTATAAAGAGAAAGGCTTAGGAACAAACATGAGTAACGTTGATCCCTCACTATTAATTTTGCTGGTTCTCGCGGGGCTTGGCATTATTAGTCATAATATGACTGTAACGTTGGCAATGCTTGCTTTGTTAGTGATTAAAATCACGCCTCTAAATCAATATTTTCCTGTTGTTGAAAAATATGGCATGACCATCGGGATCTTAATTTTGACTATTGGGGTAATGACCCCCATAGCAACTGGGCGTATTTCAGGGCAAGAAGTTCTTAACTCATTTTTAAACTGGAAATCACTGCTGGCAATTGCAATAGGTATCGCGGTTTCTTGGTTAGGCGCACGGGGTGTTTCTCTAATGAATAACCAGCCTTCAACGGTTGCTGGTTTATTAGTGGGAACCGTCATTGGTGTCGCACTTTTCCGTGGTGTACCTGTTGGGCCATTAATTGCAGCGGGTATTCTTTCATTGTTAATCGGTAAATCCTAGCTGTGCCATTTTCCCATTTACATCAATACCAGCAAAAATTAGCTCAATTAGGGCAACGCCAATTACTGCTATTAGCGGGTGAACCTGCATGGCAAACGGCACAGATCCAGCAAATAACTCAATTATGCCAAGGTGATTGGGTCACTATTTCGTCCAATCAACCTGATGCTATTTTGCCTGAACATGCTATTCGCCTATTAGGGCGTGAGTTTCTACATGCGGTTTTTGATGCTAATGAGGGATTTAATACTGATGCGTTAGCCATGTTAGCGGGCACATTAAAAGCGGGCAGTGTATTGATTTTGTGCTTGCCTGATATTGAACGTTGGGACAGTTATATCGATAACGATAGTCAGCGCTGGAATGATGCTCAAGGCGTGCTTTCAACACCAAATTTTATGGCATGGCTAAAAAACATCACTTTAAATGATGATCACGCCATTGTCTGGCAACAATCAACGCCATTTCATTTCCCCCCATTGATTGAAAAAGCTAAATCTTGGTCGCTTCCACAAGGTAAACCAACCGCAGAGCAGCAAGCTATTTTAGATAATTTGCTATTATCAACATCGGGTATTTGGAGCGTTATTGCACCAAGAGGCAGAGGAAAGTCAGCGTTAGCAGGAATGTTTATCGAGCAATATCAAGGAAATGTACTGGTATGCGCGCCGGCTAAAAATATTACAGATGTTTTATCTTCACACACCAATAAAGCTATTTCATTTTGCTCTCCTGATAATTTATTAGCGCTGTGTATAAATAACGAAATTCACAGTGATTGGCTGATTATTGATGAGGCAGCTTCTCTGCCTATTGCACAGCTAGAAGCGCTATGTGGCTATTTTCCTAATGTATTAATGACAACCACGGTACAAGGCTATGAAGGAACAGGCCGAGGTTTTATGCTGAAGTTAGGAGACAATATTCCTAATTTGCGTACCTATCAATTAAAAACCCCCATTCGTTGGGCTAAAGATTGCCCATTAGAAAATTGGTTAAATCAGTTGTTATTGCTTGATGAACCTGAGTACGATTTTGATTGTCAGCAACAAGGTGAAATCGATATCCACCAGCTTCAAGGAAGTTGGCATAATAATATTTTACAACTACATGATTTTTATCAGTTACTTACTAGTGCGCATTATCGAACAACCCCACTTGATCTACGACGTTTACTTGATGGTCAAAAACAGCGTTATTGGTCTGCATCAATTAATAAAAATATCGTGGGTGCGGTGTGGTGTATCGAAGAAGGGGGATTACCTTTCGAACTTGCTCATGATGTCTGGTTAGGTACTCGTAGACCTAGAGGCAATCTGGTTGCTCAATCATTAGTCACTTATGGTTTAACACCCGATGCAATGTGTTTAAACTCATTGCGTATTAGCCGTATTGCGGTTTTACCGCAATATCGACGCCAAAAAATTGCTGCAAATTTAATTGCTGATATTGTCAAAGTGAGCCAAAAACAGGCTATTGATTATCTTTCGGTGAGCTTTGGTTATACCGAAGTGTTAGCACAGTTTTGGATGCAATGTGGCTTTCAAATAGTACGGCTTGGGGTTCATAAAGAGGCAAGCAGTGGATGTTACGCGGCAATGGCAATTTATCCACTAACAGAAAAAGGCGAACAGTTATTGCGCTCGTCTTTACGTGCTTTTGCTTTGCAATATCCGCAAATAAAACAGCAAACTAAGCTCTGCTTGGCGGATAATTTAATACCAAATCATATTGATAGACCACAAGACAGTTGGTTAATGATGGCGGGTTTTGCATTTGCTCATCGTCCAGCACTTACTGTTTATAAGAGTGTTGCTCACTTTTTGGTGGGTTATGAACAACACTATCCGTTATTAGTGGCTTTTTTTGTAGACAATAAGGCTGTTGAGCAGTGTGTAACTGAGTTTTCTTTATCAGGAAAAAAAGCCTTAACTAAGCAATTAAGAGAACAATGCGCACAATTAATGGCTGAAAAAGATCCTCAATTAACATCGCGTTATCAACAGTGGTTAGCTACTTATTCTCATCCTTCTTGTTTTGATTTTGTTTAGGCCAATCATCTTCATCATCCCATTTATCATTAAAATCACGATGTGGAGGCAGCTTTCGCTTATTTTTAAGAAATTGCTTGGGATCGATTTTGTTCATATCTTTAATAGCGTTAATAATAATTCCTACTAAAAGAATTAAAATTACCCACCAATAGTCAGCAAACCAGTGCATAAATAAGCCTTATATTTTAAAATTGTTGTTGAGAATGAGGATCTTTTTTATTTACTCTATAAAATAACGCAATAAAGCATAGATTGGAAAGCACAGCATGAAACGGATATTATTGATTATAGCAGGTTGGTTATGTGTTGGATTAGCCACTTTAGGTGTTATTTTGCCTGTGTTACCCACGACACCTTTCTTATTACTTGCTGCATGGTGTTTTTCTCGTTCGTCAAAGCGCTTCCATTATTGGTTACTTTATCGTTCTTGGTTCGGTCCTTATTTACGATATTGGCAAACTTATCACGCCATGCCCAAAGGGGCGAAACCTAAAGCTATCTTAATTATCTTAATTACGTTTGCGATTTCACTGTGGCTAGTGTCTATGCTTTGGGTCAGAATATTATTGCTGATAATCTTAGCGTGTTTGTTGATATTTATGTGGCGGCTTCCTGTTAACGATCAACAAGAAGCCCCATATGAAAAATAACGTTATTCAAGCAAAATTTACTCGGGCAAAACAATGAAACGTGCAAATATTTCGTCAAGATTAGCTAATAGCCACTGCTTACCATAAATATTCTCTTCTTCTAACACAGATTTTAGAATATCAGGTGTGTAAGCAAGAGAAGCTTCATGAGAAAGAGGCCAATAACTGATATGCCATGGCTCGTAAGCAATATCGCTCTCTTTATGAGTAAAAGGACGATAAAAGTCATACGCTGACATATTCTCCGTTAACCATTCATTCAGCTCTGCAAAATAGCCACCATTCTCGTATTCCCAAGGTTCTAATTGTAATGATTGACCTTCAGGTAAACGGAAAGGATCGTAAATATCAATCTCAGTGCCCCAATGATGGCGGCTTGCACCGGGCAATGCTGACCATTTTAAAATAGCGATACAGCGCTCACCGTCTGATAATGCATGAATATCTATTGGCTGGCTTTGTGCATCTAAAACGGGGCGGGTACCTTCAAACTTTCCATTCCATATCGCCAATTGGCGATTAAAATCACGAAAAGAGCTGGCTGGCATTAATTTAAAGCCTGCTTTTGCGGCTTGTTGTTGTAATGCTAAAAAAGCCTTAGTGGCATTAAATTGTAAGCGATGCTGGCCGGATAAAGTGACTAAATGATCAGTAGAACGTCCAGTTAGCATTAAAGGCGTTATCATAAAATAAGTTGCTCCATAACCCGCTGATAAATTCGGCTAAGCTGTTGTAAATCTGCCGCATTAACACACTCATTAACTTTATGAATTGTTGCATTAACAGGGCCTAATTCGACAACTTGCGCTCCCATTTGGGCAATAAACCGACCATCAGAAGTGCCTCCACTGGTGGAAAGCTCTGGCTCTAAATTGGTGTAATGCTTAACGGAGTAACGGATAGCTTCAAGCAATTTGCCTTGACCAGTAATAAAAGGCTGACCAGATAAAGACCATTCCAACTGATAGCGAAGTTGGTGCTTTTGTAATAATGCTTCTGTGCGTTGGCGAATTTCTGCATCTGTAATGGCAGTACTAAAGCGGAAATTAAATTGAATAAACAATTCTCCGGGAATGACATTATTGCTGCCTGTACCTGCATGGATATTGGCAATTTGCATTGTGGTTGCTGGGAAAAATTCGTTACCTTCATCCCAAACCGTATTCACTAGCTCTTGGATAAAAGGGGAGGCAAGATGAATGGGATTTTCTGCAAGGTGAGGATAAGCGACATGACCTTGCACACCTTGAATAATTAAATTTGCTGTTATTGAGCCTCGACGACCATTTTTTACCATATCACCTAAATGATGTTGGCTTGAAGGTTCACCCACAAGGCAATAGTCGAGACGTTCGCCACGCGACATTAAAGATTGTACGACTTTAACTGTACCGTCTATAGCTTTGGCTTCTTCATCGGATGTAATTAAAAAAGCGAGTCGTCCACGGTGATCGGGATAGGCGTGAACAAAGCGTTCAGCCGCTACAATCATGGCAGCAAGCGAGCCTTTCATATCTGCCGCACCGCGCCCATATAACAGACCATCACGAATAGATGGTTCAAAAGGCGGGTTATCCCATAAAGTAGGATCACCTGTTGGTACAACATCAGTATGACCAGCAAAAGCCAGTGTTTCACCTTCACCACCACGGCAAGCCCAAAGATTTTCAGTTTCACCAAAAGGCATTCTTTCAATCGTAAAACCAAGAGGGGCAAGCCTATCGATAATCAGTTGCTGACAACCTTGATCATCAGGGCTGATTGAGGGACGCGAAATCAGTTGTTGTGCAAGCTCAATAACAGGGCAGGACATAAAAATTAGGCTCCTGTAAAGGTCGAATAATCATTGACATCAAAACCAACAATAAAGCGGTTATCTGATGACACAAGAATAGGGCGTTTAATGATGGCGGGTTTATCTAACATAAGTGAAATTGCAGAGGTAACATCTGTGATTGCGTTTTTTTCTTCATCAGATAATTGACGCCAAGTTGTTCCTCTTTTATTCACAAGTGTCTGCCAATCTAAATTTTCTGTAAAGGTGCGTAATAATGCTTCCGTCAAACCCTCTTTGCGGTAATCATGAAATGTGTAGGGAACATGATTATCATCTAGCCATTTACGTGCTTTTTTGATTGTATCGCAATTTTTTATGCCGTACATGGTATATGTCAGGTTCGTCGTGGACATGATATTTTCCTTATATGACAATACGTAATATTAGTATTGATGAGAGTGAGTGTTATACAATTCCAAAATAACAGCTTTTGTTGTAGTGAAAAATCCTATTTACATTATAAAATATATCGGATATTAAACTGTCACGTTAGTGTAACGAATTGTGTAGCGTAGAGTAATACAAATACGAATAAAGATTTCCGTTGGTAAAAGAAAATATGAAAAGTATTTCACTGAGTCTTATATTGCTTTTACTCTCTTCTTTTAGCTGGGCAGATGAAGAAAATGACAGCCAAAAAGTTGATGAGTATAAAATAGCCTTAGAGGCCTTTTTTAACAGTGATTATTTATTGTGTTTGGGCGAAGGGAAATGGCCTGTGTACAGCAATGAAGATGATGCACCATGGGTATTAGAAAGAATGCATGCATTAGTTGAGGCAGGATTGATTGAACAAACCGCAAATGGAGAAGAATGGGTGTTCAATCTCAGTGAAAAGGGGCGCAGAGCGTGGCAACCTTATCAAGACTTCTGTTATGGTCACCTGTTCATTAGTCAGATAAAAGAAATTCAGCCAATAGGCTCAGGTAAAAGTAAAATTTATTTTTATTATGGTGTGAAAGGCATTCCTTCATGGGCAACCAATGAAGAAATACAATCTGCCTTTAGTGAACTTGATATTGTGATTAATGGAATAAACCGAGAACTGTATCAGTTAAATATCGAAAAATTACCGGATAATCATTTCAAAGTATTGAGTTATCCAGTACCTATTGAGTAATAGATGACGTGATATAGACTTAAATGGAATATTAAATCGATATATCTTATTACCCCGACCCTGTGTCGGGGTAAAACGTTTAGTACTGATGCTTAATAAGAATAAGACTGGCAGCTAAACGAGAAGTAACCTGCAATTTCTTTAAAATATTACGAATGTGAACTTTCACTGTTTCTTCAGAAATAAATAAATTCTCAGCAATTTGCTTATTTTTCATTCCTGCAGACACTTCATGAAGAACATCCAACTCTCTTTTAGTCAATGCTGAAAGTGGATCAGAATAGTTTTGCCTAAGCTGAATATATTGCCACACTCGCTCACTATAAACTGGATGCCCAACAGCCGCTTTACGTAGGCTAAGTAATAGCATGTCTAACTCACACTCTTTTAAAAGATAACCGTTTGCGCCTGCATCCAACGCAGCGTAAACATCATTACGTGAATCAGAAACGGATAAAACAAGAACATAAGATGTTAAACCAGAGCGACGAAGTGTCCGAATAATATCAATACCTGAACGCCCTTGTAGATTTAAATCCATCATAATTAAGTCTGGATTTAACTGTTTTGCAGCGGTTACAGCCTCTTGAGCATTGCCACTTTCGCTTACTACGACAAAATCCTTGTCTTTTTCTAACAATAGCCGTAATCCATATCTCATGATAGGGTGATCATCCACTATCATAATTGAGTAGCTAGGCATAACCCCTCTCCCTAAAAAAAAATAATAATGTGCGTAATCTTTCCAATAGCAGAAAATAAAAAAGTAAATTCCAAATGAGGAATAAAAATTAGAATCAGACATCTTATTAAAACAATAAGAAAATAAAATTGACGGTTGGCAATATTACACCAATTATTGTTACGGGTAAAAAAGAAAATAACCAAAACGACTAACAAAAAATCTAATTCTATAAAATCTTTATAATTACAATGAGTTGACCGTAAACTGGGCTATATTAAAAATAATCAACAAGTGAAAATAGTTATTGTTTTTTTAAGCTATATAAAAATTTTAATTATTTTAAATGTTAATTTAATATCTGGTAAATAATAAACAGATATTGTCTTTTTTCTGTTCGAGTTTATTACACTGATGAAATTAAATAGCGTTAATAATATACCTATAACTAGGTATTAGTTGTTTCTAATAAATCGAGTTTACTAATTTGAAAAAAGTGTCGGAGCCGTCATGATTTAACGCGTCATTACCATTATACTAACGAAGCCCTTACCCTATTGATACAAAGGATATGAAGATGGAAGACAAATTAAAACAAAGCGCTCTAGATTTTCATGAATTTCCCGTACCTGGCAAAATCACAGTAACACCGACAAAACCACTCACAACCCAACGTGATTTAGCATTAGCTTATTCACCGGGCGTTGCAGTTCCTTGTTTAGAAATTGCAGCAAACCCTCTTGCCGCTTATCGCTACACAGCCAAAGGTAACCTTGTCGCGGTGATTTCAAATGGTACTGCGGTACTAGGGCTTGGAAATATTGGTGCCTTAGCAGGTAAACCTGTGATGGAAGGTAAAGGCGTTTTGTTTAAGAAGTTTTCTGGCATTGATGTTTTTGACATTGAAGTTAATGAGACAGATCCTGACAAACTCGTTGATATTATCGCATCATTAGAGCCAACGTTTGGTGGTATTAACCTCGAAGATATTAAAGCACCAGAGTGTTTCTATATTGAGAAAAAACTGCGTGAGAAAATGAACATTCCTGTATTCCATGATGATCAGCATGGTACAGCGATTATCTCTACAGCCGCTATTCTTAATGGCTTACGTATTATTAAAAAAGAAATTAGTAAAGTAAAATTGGTGGTATCTGGAGCAGGTGCTGCGTCTATTGCTTGTATGAACTTATTAGTTGCTTTAGGGCTAACACGCGAAAACATTACTGTATGTGACTCTAAAGGGGTTATCTACCGTGGACGTGAAGCTAATATGGCAGAAACCAAAGCGGCTTATGCAATCGAAGATAACGGTACTCGTACATTAGATGATGTTATTAATAATGCTGATATTTTCTTAGGTTGTTCAGGGCCTGGCGTATTAACGCAAGAAATGGTCAAAAAAATGGCACGCGATCCGCTTATTCTTGCGCTTGCAAACCCAGAGCCTGAAATTTTACCCCCATTAGCAAAAGCGGTACGTTCTGATGCGATTATCTGTACAGGGCGTTCTGACTACCCAAACCAGGTTAATAACGTATTGTGTTTCCCATTTATCTTCCGTGGCGCATTAGACGTTGGTGCGACAACAATTAATGAAGAGATGAAACTCGCTTGTGTTCATGCTATTGCAGAATTAGCACTTGCTGAACAAAACGAAGAAGTTGCTTCGGCCTATGGCGATCAGGAGCTTTCTTTTGGCCCTGAATACATTATTCCGAAACCGTTTGATCCACGTTTGATTGTGAAAATTGCGCCAGCGGTTGCCAAAGCGGCGATGGATTCTGGTGTTGCAACTCGCCCAATTAAAGATTTCTCTGTTTATATCGAACACCTTAATGAGTTTGTTTATAAAACGAACTTATTTATGAAACCTATTTTCTCTCAAGCAAAAAAAGAGAAAAAACGCATTGTGTTAGCAGAAGGGGAAGAAAACCGCGTACTGCATGCAACACAAGAATTAGTAACATTAGGATTAGCTACACCAATCTTAATTGGTCGTCCTAGTGTGATTGAAATGCGTATTCAGAAATTGGGTTTACATATTAAAGCCGGTAAAGACTTTGAAGTGGTGAATAATGAAAACGATCCACGTTTCAAAGAATATTGGCAAGAATATCACCAAATCATGAAACGTCGCGGTGTATCACAAGAGCAAGCTCGCCGAGCAATGATTGGCAATCCAACACTTATTGGTGCCATTATGGTTCGCCGAGGTGAAGCTGATGGTCTGATTTGCGGTACTGTGGGTAGCTATTCTGAACATTTTGAAATCTACAAAAATGTGTTTGGCTTACGTGAAGGAATGGAAACCGCAGGGGCAATGAATGCACTGCTATTGCCAAGTGGTAACACTTTTATTACAGACACTTACGTCAATGAAGATCCAACCGCAGAACAATTAGCAGATATTACAATTATGGCTGCTGATACTATTCGTCGCTTTGGTATTGAGCCAAAAGCAGCGCTGGTTTCTCGCTCAAGTTTCGGCTCTTTTGATAGCCCATCTTCAATTAAACTCAGACAAGCATTAGAGATAATCAAACAGCGTGCGCCTGAATTAGAAATTGATGGTGAAATGCATGCAGATGCAGCGTTAGTGGAATCTATTCGCCGAGATATAATGCCAGATAGCCCATTAAAAGGCTCTGCAAACCTGTTAGTTATGCCAACAATGGAAGCCGCACGTATTAGCTATAATTTACTACGTGTAACTAGCTCTGATGGTGTGACAGTAGGACCAGTATTAATGGGTGTTGCTAAACCAGCTCATATTTTGACGCCAATTGCGTCAGTACGTCGTATCGTAAATATGGTGGCATTAGCTGTTGTTGAAGCTCAGACACAATCTCAAAATTAATAATTACTAATTAAATTATTCCATCTATAAAGCGCCTTTTATCAGGCGCTTTTTTTATGCTTTTCAACTTTTATACTCTTTGAATAGACACAAAAAACATTAAATGCAAATTAATATCAGAATGATATTGATAACCGTTAACATTAATATTAATCTATGGCTCCGACTAAAGTAGGTATATATAACTAATAGGATGATTATGTTTTTCTCAATATCAAAAAGGATCTTACTACTAGTTTCATTGGTAAGCCTTTCAGCATGTCATTCGATAGAAAAACAACCTGTATCAACCGTAGATCTGGCAATTATTCAGTCAGCAAACATCATTGATACTCAGACTGGGCAATCCATCACCGCAGATACACTGTTAACACGATTAGCAAATCAATCGCATGTGATTATTGGTGAAAAACATGACAATGCTTATCATCATGATATTGAATATTGGTTAATGACAGAATTGCCTAAAAAGCGCCCTCAAGGAGCGGTTTTACTTGAGATGCTAACACCAAGCCAGCAATCATTAGTTGATAATACAAAAAAACGTTATTCAGGCTCTGAATACCTACGAGATGAGCGATTAATGGCTGCATTAAAATGGAATTCAGGTTGGCCTTGGAAATGGTATGGCAATATAGTTAAAGCAGGACTAAGCGCGGATTATCCTTTATTAGCGGCAAATATTGATCGTAGTGAAATATCTAGTGCGTATAAAAACCCTCCTATTATTGATGGTGTGCATTCAACTGCTCCATCTGTTCGCGAACTTATTCAAAAGACCATCGAGCTTTCTCATGGTGGCGAGCTTGATAAAACACAAGCAGAAAAAATGACGGTTATTCAGCAATTGCGCGATCGTGCAATGGCTAAAAGTTTATTAGATGCTCCGACACCCGCACTTTTAATTGCTGGCTCTTTTCATGCCACAAAAGTAATGGGTGTACCTTTACACGTTGCTGATCTAGCACCGAATGAAAACGTGACAGTCGTGATAATGACGGAAGAGGGAAGTGATGTTACTTCAGTTCATGCCGATTATCTTTGGATAACACCTGTCGTATTACCTTAATTTATTGATAACACGAATATGTTTATTTCCTCTTGTATGGATCAAATGCCAAAATTTCAGCTTTGTAGCTCCAAAGCATTTATTTTGGCTATCGGTGTACATGCTATTTTTGTCATGGCTTGTTTTTATTTCAATAAAGAGAATAAGGTATTTATACAAGAGCCAGAATTAGCTGTAATGATGAGCTTAAGTGAAAACGTACAAGCAATCAGCGATGAAAAACAGGTTGTAGGCGTCGATCAACAACTGGCGATAGCAAGCCAAAAAAAGGTAGAGCAAGATATTGCTGAAAAACAGCCTGATCTGATTGTGAATGAAAATGCAGAGATTTTGCTCGAAAAACCTAAAAGAAGAGTCAATGTAGAGCAAACAGCCAAAGTGACACCTATTACCTCTCCGGTAAAGCCTGCGCCCACTATTAGTGAAAATGTGTCTAGCCAATCAGCACCTTCAAGTAGTCGCTCTGCAGCGAAACAGCAATCTAATGATGTTAGCGCAAATTATGATAGCGATTCAGATAGTTCAGAAAGTGTGCTTGCATTATGGCAAGCTAAAACAAAAGGGCACCTTAATCGCTATAAAGCCTATCCTGAAGAAGCAGAAAGCAAAGGTAAAACCGGCGTTTCTAAAGTGCGCTTTATTGTAGATGAACAAGGTTATGTCATATCGAGTGAGTTGATCCTTAGTAGTGGCGTGCGTTCTTTAGACAGAGAAGCACAAAGAGTACTCAAACGTGCTGAACCCTTGCCTATACCGCCAATAGAGTTATTGTCGAAAGGTAAAATAATGGTTGAAATGCCAATTGAGTTTTCTAAACTAACGTTCTAACGACAGGTTAAAAGGAAATAAAACGTTATGCTAATCGCAACAAAAAAACGGATGACGTTGAAATTAACGAGTGCGATCATGGCATTGTTAATTTCAGCAACACCTGCATTGGCTCAAAACCAGAAGGACTCCCTAGTGATGCCACCAAAAGCGAATAAAGTGCCTCATGTGATGACAGATCACGGAGATACACGCACCGACAATTATTATTGGCTACGAGATGATTCACGTAAAGATCCTACCGTACTCGATTATCTGAATGCTGAAAATGCCTATACCGAATCAGTGATGAAAGAAGGTAAGGCGCTTGAAGAAACGCTCTTTAATGAAATGGTGAGCCGTATGGCTCAAAACGATGAATCAGTACCTTATATTTATAATGGATATACGTATCGTACTATTTATCAAGAAGGTAAAGATTTCCCTATTTATCAGCGCAAACCCGTAAATAGCAAAGGTGAATGGGAAGTTCTCGTTGATGGAAACGAGCGTGCTAAAGGGCATGAATTCTATCAATTAGGTGATCTGACAATCAGCCCAGATAACAAACGTATAGCTATTGCAGAAGATAAAGAAGGGCGCAGAAACTATAATGTTGCCTATAAAGATTTATCGGATAATACATGGAAAGAGAATGTGTTAACCAATATCTCTGCAAACTTAGTGTGGGCAAATGACAGCAAAACACTATTTTATGTTGATAAAGATCCGCAAACGCTACTGCCTTACCAAATCTATCGCCATCAATATGGCACTGATCGTAAACAAGATGTCAAAATCTTTGAAGAAAACGACGATCGCTTTTATACATGGATGGGTAAAAGCAAATCTAAAGATTACATTCTTGTCTCTATCGAAAGCTCTACAACCTCAGAATCTCGTTTAATTGATGCGAATGCACCAGAAAAACCGATGGTTATCTTCTCTGCCCGTCAAGATGGGCGTGAATATGATATCGACCATTTTAATGGCGAATTCTATATTCGCTCGAATCATGAGAGTGAGTTGTTTGGTCTTTATAAAACTTCATCAATTGATAAGCCTTGGGAAACCGTCATTGCACCACAAAAAGACGTCGATTTAGAAGGCTTTGATCTCTTTAATCGCTGGTTGGTTGTTGAAGAAAGAAAACAAGGTTTAGTGTCATTACGTCAGATTGATTGGAAAACAGGTCAATCAACGAATGTTACGTTTGACGATCCGGTTTATATGGCATGGCTAGGATTTAACCCTCAAGCAGATAGCGAAGAGCTACGCTTTGGTTATACTTCCATGACAACGCCTTCTTCAACTTATCAATGGAATATGCAAACGCATCAAAAGCAACTGCTTAAACAGCAAGAAGTAAAAGGCTTTGAACGTGATTTGTATGAAAGTGAACGCATTTGGGTAAAAGCTCAAGATGGTGTTGAAGTTCCCGTATCATTGGTTTATCGCAAAGACTTATTTAAGAAAGGTGAAAATCCTATCTTAATTTATGGCTATGGTTCATACGGTAGTAGCATTGATCCTTCATTTAGTTCACCGCGTTTAAGCTTGTTAGACAGAGGCTTCGTTTATGCAATTGTACATGTGCGTGGTGGTGGTGAATTAGGAAAGCGTTGGTATAACCAAGGTAAGATGGAACATAAAGTTAATACTTTTACCGACTTTATTGATGCCACTAAATATCTAATTGCCAAAGGTTACGGAGCGCCTAAACACGTTTATGCTATGGGTGGCAGTGCAGGTGGTTTATTAATGGGTGCTGTTGTGAATATGGCACCAGAATTATACCGCGGTGTTGTATCTCAAGTTCCATTTGTGGATGTTGTGACAACAATGCTTGATGCTTCTATTCCTTTAACAACAGGGGAATATGAAGAGTGGGGAAATCCTGCGGATAAAGACGTTTATTTCCGCCTAAAATCGTATAGCCCATACGATAATGTAGTTGCCAAGGCATATCCTCATTTATTAGTCACAACAGGATTACATGATTCACAAGTACAATATTGGGAGCCTGCAAAATGGGTTGCTAAATTGCGTGAATTAAAAACAGATAATAACCTACTATTACTTGATACGAATATGAGTGCAGGGCATGGTGGTAAATCAGGACGTTTTAATCGCTTACGCGACACAGCAAAAGAATATGCTTTTATTCTGATGTTAGAACAACCTGAAGTCTATTTTAAAGCTCAAAATATAAAATAGAATAATCAGTAATAATAAATAAATTTAATACTAGCCTGTCTCTCTTTAAGGGAGACAGGCTAGTATTTAAAGCGAATATAAAAATAATAATATTTTCTAGTTTAATTACTTTATATAAAGCAACGTGGGCCTATTTAAATAAAAATAAAGAATAGGTTTATTATGAAGTTTACAAGGAAAATACTCAGCACTCTTATTTTATTTTCGGGTGTTAATCATCTTGCCATCGCATCTGAAACTGATAAAGCGGTTCAATTTAGTAGCTTAAAAGTCTCATCAGCACAAAAAGAAACACCAGAACAAAAAGCATTGGCAAAACCCGGTGCTTATAGTTCTATTGGTGAAATTAATAATCTTGGAACTGTTGAACAAGCATTACGTTCAACACCAGGAACGTATACTCAAATGGATGTGAGTCAACCGGGTGTTAGTGTTAATATTCGCGGGCTTAGCGGTTTTGGGCGTGTGAATATGATGGTGGATGGTGTCACACAAACTATGTATAGCACATCACCTAGCCAATATGCTCATGGTGCGCAACCCTACAACCAATTTAATACCATGATCGATCCGAATTTTATTATTCAAATCGACATTTCTCGTGGTCAACAAGATGGTGAAAATAGTATTAATGCTCTGGCAGGAAGTGCTAACTTTAAAACTATTGGTGTAGAAGATATTATATTTAAAGGGAATTCATGGGGAGTAAGAAGTAAAGCGGCTGGTGGTACAAATGGCTTAGGTTATAACGGCATGGTTGCTTTTGCAGGGCAGCGCTCATTATTTAATGATAATGGTTCGGTTGGCGCAATGCTTGCGTTAAGTGGACATAAAATAGAATCATCTTATAAAAATGGCGCTGGCTTTAATAGTGAAGAATTTTCGACAAGTAAAGAATTTAATCAAAGACCACACTCAGAACTCACCAAAATAAATATAAAACCAAATGATTCTCATGAATTAGAATTAAGTGGTCGTTTTTATAACAATGATTTTAATCGCCGTAAAATTAATGCTAAAGATTATTATGCAAAATATCGCTATACACCATTAAATGATCTATTTGATAGCGAAATTCTGCTTAGCCACAGCCAAGCATCGCAAAAGTTTGCGGGTGATTCTCTTGTGAGTTTACGTGAAGCAAACGCAAAAAATATCTCTGACTCATTAGTGGCCAAAAATACCAGTCGCTTTAATTACGGTGAACTGGATATGGCGTTAACGCTTGGCTCCAAATTAATGTCAACGGAATACAAACGCAGTGTTACTGCGCCTTCTACTGATCCGTGGCAATCACAAAATATGGTTGAATATAATACGTTTGCACCGCAAGGAAAAAACGATTTAACCAGCTTCTTCTCACAAATGAAATTTGAATACGATATTTATACGCTAGATCTCAATTTAAATTATGTCGATTATCATATTAAAGGGCGTAAACCAGCTTGCGATCCCACAGCTGCCTGTTTCCCTGAAGGTGAAATGAATGTCAATCGCCATGATAGAAATTGGGACCCAGGAATGCTGCTTTCTGCTGAAATTATTCCTGAATTTCAGCCATTTGTAAGCTATGCACAAACGATGAGAGCGCCTACATCGCAAGAAATCTTCTTTGCCAATGAAGGTGGTGCTTCAATGAACCCATTTTTAAAAAGCGAAAAGGCAGATACCGTTCAATTGGGTTTTAATAGCTATCGCCCTAATTTAATTGTTGAAGGTGACAGCTTACGATTTAAAGGATTGTGGTATCACACAAAAGTCAAAGACTACATTTCTAGTGAGTCTTATTTTGTATGCAAAGGTGGGGTGCGTTGTAAAAATGACGGTTCTTTAACGGATGATGATTATGCAGGAATAGAATATGATGGCAATATTTTCCTGTATACCAATAGCCTTGAGCCAGTAACCTTGCGTGGTTATGAGCTTCAAGCAAATTATGATGCTGGTGTATTTTACACAAACCTTTCTTATAGCGATCAGCGAACATCTCAACCGACTTCGATTGCCAGTACAGACTTTGGGCAAACACCCGCTTCTGAATTACCTAAATATTATGCCACTATTGATACCGGTGTTCGCTTCTTTGATGACCAGTCATTAGAACTAGGCACTGTGATCCAAATAACGGGAAAATCGCGTAAATCCTCACCTGAAGGCATAGATTACGACACGGGTAAAGTACCTATGGTGCAACAAGATAATATTCCAACGGTTATTGATCTTTATAGTAATTACAGAATTAATAAAAATATTTCGTTGAAGTTTGCCGTGCATAATTTAATGAATAAAAACTATTCTAATGCACTTGATAGAAGTAATTCAGCGCCAATAATGCAAGATCCGGGAAGTAATACTCAAACAGCTCGAGGTCGAAGCTACTTATTTGCAGGAGAAGTACGTTTTTAGTATTCACTGATAATTATCTGAATAAAGAATAAAAAACGGCACCAAATATGATTTTGATGCCGTTTTTCTTTTGTATCGAATTAAATAAGAAGCAGGGGTTAATTGTCACTTTTAGTGGTTGTTTTGCGCTTTGCTCTTATTTTTTGTGTCTTAACCACTTCACTGGTGATCCAACCATCTTCAACACGGGTTTTTAATGGATCGCCCACTTTCACTTGTTTGGTATTTTTCAGCACTTCTCCAGACTCTGTTTCGCTAATACTGTAACCGCGAGAAAGTGTTGCGAGAGGACTCACACTTTCTAAACGAGAGCAGCTAATAGCGAATTGTTCACGTTGACGAGATAACTGTAGTGAAATACTTTCTCTCATACGGTAAATCAACTGCTGTTGTTGGCGAAGTAATGCTTGAATTTGTGAACTAGGCTCTTGGTAATTAAGGCGTTTTTGTAGTTGTGTTTGTTGATGTTGCTTGGTTTGCAATAGTCGCTGAAAACTAGTTACTAAACGCTGTTGTGTGGAAGCTAATACATTTTGCTGACGAGCAAGGCGTAAATGAGGATGTTGTTGCTGCAAACGATGATGAAGCTGTGTTATTGCGCGTAATTTTTTTGCTAAATAGTAATCCATCGCCATTTCAAGGCGTTGTTGCTGCGATTGTAATTGGCGCAATAACTCAAGTTTGTTACGACTAATAAGCTCTGCGGCAGCAGAAGGGGTTGGCGCTCTAAGGTCGGCAATAAAATCAGCAATGGTCACATCGGTTTCATGACCAACTGCACTTACAATCGGAATTTCACTGGCAAAAATAGCACGAGCAACGCGTTCATCATTAAATGCCCAGAGATCTTCTAACGAACCGCCACCACGACCAACAATTAAAACATCACACTCTTTACGGCGGTTAGCAAGTTCGATGGCATGAACAATCTGCATAGGCGCTTCAGCACCTTGAACAGCGGTTGGGTAGATAAGCACAGGCAAAGAAGGATCACGACGACGAAGAATATTTAAGATGTCGTGTAGTGCTGCTCCGGTTGATGAAGTAATAACACCAATCTGTTTAGCGGGAGATGGTAGGGGGTTTTTATGAATAGCATCAAATAACCCCTCCGCACTGAGTTTTTGTTTTAAAAGCTCAAATTGTTGTTGTAATAGCCCGTCACCAGCAGGTTGCATACTCTCAACAATCAATTGGTAATCGCCTCGTGGCTCATACAATGTAATTGTTGCGCGAACTAAAACTTGCTGACCATGCTGAGGGCGAAAAGTAACTTTAGTATTTTGCCCACGAAACATCGCCGCTCTAATTTGGGCATTCGTATCCTTTAACGTAAAATACCAGTGACCAGAAGAAGGTTGAGTAAAATTGGAAATTTCAGCGCTGATCCAAATGCGACCCATTTCCATTTCTAATAACTGGCGAACGGTCTTATTTAGACGGCTAACAGTAAAAATATTATTGTTTATCGGTAGTGTCATGTGAGCCAGATCAAATTTTAAAACAAAGACTTAATTGATTGATACTACCTAAGTTAGTGGCAGGATCAATAAAAATTTTGAAAAAAAGCTAGAAGCAACCGATTACGGTGTGTATAATTCCGCGGCAATATTTTCTATTTCCTAAAAGCCGCCTTGGTGAGATATTGCTATGTTACGAATTAAAAAAGAAGCACTTACATTTGATGATGTTTTGTTAGTTCCTGCACACTCCACTGTTCTTCCTAATACTGCCGACTTGTCTACTCAACTGACTGAAACAATCCGCCTAAATGTTCCTATGCTTTCTGCTGCAATGGATACTGTGACTGAAGCGCCTTTAGCTATCGCATTAGCTCAAGAAGGTGGAATTGGTTTTATCCACAAAAACATGTCTATCGAACGCCAAGCTGAAGAAGTTCGTCGTGTGAAAAAACATGAAAGTGGTGTAGTCACTGATCCTATCACCGTAACACCAGAAACTTCTTTACGTGAAGTTCAAGCAATGACCGAACGCAATGGCTTTGCGGGCTACCCAGTTGTAACTAATGACAACGAATTAGTGGGTATTATTACGGGTCGTGATGTTCGTTTTGTTACTGATTTAGACCAACCAGTTACTGCGGTAATGACACCAAAAGATCGCTTAGTGACTGTACAAGAAGGTGAAGCACGCGATGTTGTTATGCAAAAAATGCATGAAAAACGTGTAGAGAAAGCCTTAGTGGTTGATAACCACTTTCACCTGAAAGGCATGATCACTGTAAAAGACTTCAAAAAGGCAGAGCGTAAACCAAACGCATGTAAAGATGAACACGGTCGTTTACGTGTAGGTGCTGCTGTTGGTGCAGGTGCTGGTAACGAAGAACGTGTAGCAGCATTAGTTGCTGCTGGCGTTGACATTTTACTTATTGACTCATCTCACGGTCACTCTGAAGGTGTATTACAGCGTATTCGTGATACTCGTGCATTATATCCAAATCTACCTATTATTGGTGGCAACGTTGCGACCGCAGAAGGTGCTTTAGCGCTGGCAGATGCAGGTGTAAGTGCGGTTAAAGTTGGTATTGGTCCTGGTTCAATTTGTACAACACGTATCGTAACTGGTGTTGGTGTACCACAAATTACCGCTATTGCAGATGCAGTTGAAGCACTGAAAGATCGCAATATTCCTGTTATTGCAGATGGTGGTATTCGTTTCTCTGGCGATATCGCAAAAGCATTAGCAGCAGGTGCAGCTTGCGTTATGGTGGGTTCAATGTTTGCAGGTACTGAAGAATCTCCGGGCGAAATCGAACTATTCCAAGGCCGTTCTTATAAATCCTATCGTGGCATGGGCTCGTTAGGTGCAATGTCTAAAGGTTCATCAGATCGTTACTTCCAAACCGACAATGCAGCAGACAAATTAGTACCAGAAGGTATTGAAGGTCGCGTTGCTTATAAAGGTTTATTAAAAACTATCGTTCACCAACAAATGGGTGGTTTACGCTCATGCATGGGCTTAACAGGCTGCGCAACAATTAAAGAATTGAATACCAAAGCTGAATTTGTCCGTATCAGTGGTGCGGGTATTCAAGAAAGCCATGTCCATGATGTCACCATCACAAAAGAATCACCTAACTATCGCTTAGGTATGTAATTTATTCCGAGAAAGGCTTGTTTTGATTGTAAATTAGCAAGCCTTTCAACTTTATGACTTTATCTGTTTTGGAATTCACCACAAATGACAGCAAATATCCATAATCATCGCATTCTTATCCTTGATTTCGGTTCACAGTATACGCAGCTTATTGCTCGTCGTATCCGTGAAATCGGCGTTTATTGTGAACTCTGGGCATGGGATGTTACAGAAGAACAAATTCGTGAATTTAATCCTAATGGTATTATTCTGTCTGGTGGCCCTGAAAGTACGACTGAAGACAACAGCCCTCGTGCGCCAGAATACGTATTTAATGCAGGCGTTCCTGTATTAGGAATTTGTTATGGTATGCAAACGATGTCGATGCAATTAGGTGGCGATGTCGAAGTTTCTGGTGAGCGTGAATTTGGTTATTCACAAGTTGAAATTCGTGAAACTTGTGCACTGTTTAATGATATTCAAGATTCAGTTAGCGAAGATGGCAAACCATTATTAGATGTATGGATGAGCCACGGTGACAAAGTTACTGCTATTCCATCAGACTTTGTAACAGTAGCCAGCACTGAAACTTGCCCATTTGCTATTATGGCGAATGAAGAGAAACGTTTTTATGGTGTTCAATTCCATCCCGAAGTGACACACACCCATCAAGGTTTAGCGATTTTAAAACGTTTCGTTTTAGATATTTGTGGATGTGATGCTCTGTGGACTTCTGCTGCAATTATTGAAGACACGGTTGCTCGTTTAAAAGAGCAAATTGGTGATGATCACGTTATTTTAGCGTTATCAGGCGGTGTTGATTCTTCAGTGACTGCATTATTGTTAAACCGTGCGATTGGTAAACGTTTAACATGTGTATTTGTTGATAACGGCTTATTGCGTCTGAATGAAGCAGAGCAAGTCATGGAAATGTTTAAAGGCAAATTTGACCTAAATATTATCCATGTTGAAGCAGAAGAACGTTTCTTAACTGCGTTGAAGGGCGAAAACGATCCTGAGAAAAAACGCAAAATCATTGGTCATACATTCATTGAAATCTTTGATGAAGAAGCTGTTAAACAGCCACAAGTTAAATGGTTAGCACAAGGTACTATTTACCCAGATGTGATCGAATCTGCAGCATCAGCAACAGGTAAAGCTCATGTGATTAAATCACACCATAATGTGGGTGGTTTACCTGATGATATGAAACTGGGTTTAGTAGAGCCATTAAAAGAACTGTTTAAAGATGAAGTTCGTAAAATCGGTCTAGAGTTAGGCTTACCTTACGATATGCTTTATCGTCATCCATTCCCGGGTCCTGGTTTAGGGGTTCGTGTATTAGGTGAGATCAAGAAAGAGTACTGTGATTTATTACGTCGTGCGGATGCAATCTTTATTGAAGAATTACATAAAGCTGACTTATATAACAAAGTAAGCCAAGCATTTACCGTGTTCTTACCTGTGCGTTCAGTGGGCGTTATGGGTGACGGTCGTAAATATGACTGGGTTGTTTCATTACGTGCTGTTGAAACAGTGGACTTTATGACAGCGCATTGGGCGCATTTACCTTATGACTTCTTAGGTCGTGTTTCTAACCGTATTATCAATGAAGTTAGCGGTATCTCCCGCGTCGTTTATGATATCAGCGGTAAACCACCAGCAACAATTGAGTGGGAATAAAATACCATTTATCAGTAATCGTTGATAAAGGTTAAAAAAACAAGAGCCATCAGTAAGTTACTGGTGGCTTTTTTATATATATCTATTCACTAGTTGTAGGATTATTTTTATAAATAATAAATTCAATAAAGTTTTGAATTGATATTTGTTCACTTAAAGGTAATTTAGAATAGGCTTTTCTATCGTAATAAATAGCACCTTTATCATTCTTAGGGATTAATAATTCGTAAGCCTGACGCCCCATTGCCTTAGCAATAGCATCAATACTTTCAGCGATGGCACTAGCTTCACAATTAATAATGCGGTTAACCGTTGATTGTGCAAGCCCTGAATCGACAGAAAGCTTAACTCTTGATTTTATTCCATCGTTTAACATAAATGTTGTTATGTTATCTGAGAGTATTTTTCCGATCTCGGTCGGAATGTATTCTTCTTTTTCTGGCTCTGCATGACCTTCTTTTAAATGGTCTATATCCATCCAATATTTACTAATTCTAGTCACATACTCAATTTTTCGTGACATGTGAGTAGTAAGTTCGCGATGACTTTTTAGGTTTTTTAGTGATAGGTAACGGGAGATCATACTTGGGGCTACACCTAACGCATCAGCAAGTAATTTTTGTTTGCCGTTGTAGTAGCGTTCAATAATATAAATCAGGTTATCTTTTCTAATTTCAGCAATGCTTTTAAATTTATTGTTATTCATAGAAAAATCCATTATTAATTACATTGAATTGATCACTTTTTTTTAACTTCGTTATTATTGTTTAATACTCGGATTATAAACAACAGCATCTACATGATGTTGTAAATTAATAAAATAGGAGATAAGGATATCATGCATAATGAGATATTAAAAAAATTACCGCAAATAGAGCAAGAGCATCAAGTTAAATTACTTTATGTTGCAGAAAGTGGTAGTCGAGCTTGGGGATTTGCCTCAACAGATAGTGATTATGATGTTCGGGGTATTTTTATACGGCCTCGTAATGCTTATCTTTCTATTGATAAACCTAAAGAAACCTTCGAATGGATAGAAAATAGTTGGTTTGATGTAGGCGCTTGGGATCTTACCAAAGCACTACACTTATTACGTAAATCGAATTGTATATTATTAGAATGGCTCCAATCGCCAATAATTTATCAACAATATCCTAATGTTCAAAAAGAGTTATTGGAGCTTGCAAAACTCTTTTATCAGCCAAAAGTAATTGTTCATCATTATAGAGGAATTGCTAAAGTTGTGAGTGGATGTTCTTCTGATAATAACGCTAAAAATGAGATTAGTGCAGAGCCAATAAAATTAAAAAAATGGTTCTATATGCTGCGTTCTCTTTTATCCGCTTATTGGACAGTGAAAACGGGAGATATTCCGCCTATGCAATTGGATAAGCTGATAAAAATTTTAACTGTTGAAGAACAAAAAGACATCAAAAAATTAGTAGAATTTAAATCAGATAAAAATGAACATTTTACTTGGGTTCCAACAGATGCGATGCAACATTTAATGATTTTTTTATGGCAAGAGACAAATGTTCAATTACCCAAAAGAGCAGTGCCAGATAATGATATTTTAAATAATTGGTTTAGGAAAAAATTAGATGAAACTGACTATTGAAGATATAAAACCTTACCTTTTATTTGAAAGTATCGCTGGAAGTCGTTCGCATAATCTTGCAACGGAAACATCAGATACAGATATTAAAGGTGTCTTTTATCTTCCTAAAGATCTTTTTTATGGATTGGAATATACACCACAAGTAAGTAATGAAACCAATGATATTGTCTATTATGAGCTTGGAAGATTTATAGAGCTATTGTGTGCATCTAATCCTAATATTTTAGAGTTACTTAATTCCCCCGAACAGATGGTTATTTATCGACATCCTTTAATGTCATTGATAAAACCAGAATGGTTTTTGTCTAAAACTTGTGTTCAAACATTTGTCCACTATGCACAAGGGCAGATTAAGAAAGCTCAGGGATTAAATAAAAAAATAGTAAATCCAGTCGAAAAAAAATTAAAAACGATCCTTGATTTTTGTTATGTCATTGAAGATGGAAAAACAATATTAATCAATAATTGGTTAGAAAATCGACATTGGAAGCAAGCGCATATTGGGTTAACAAAACTTACTCATGCTCAAGATATTTATGCAATTTATTATGATGATAAAGAGCCTTATCAAGGAATAATAAAAAAAGAAAATGCGAATGATGTATTGTTAAGTAGTATTTCTAAAACAGCAAAACTAGAAGGTTATCTTAGCTTTAATAAAGAAGGCTATAGTGCATACCGCAAGCAATATCATGAATATTGGCAGTGGGTTGAACAACGTAATGATGTTCGTTACCAACAAAACATTGATCATGGCAGAAGTTACGATAGTAAGAATATGATGCATACCTTTAGATTACTCTATATTGCATTAGGGATCGCACAAGAAGGTAAAGTGAAGGTTTGGTGTGATAATAGAGATGAATTATTAGCGATTAAGGCTGGTCAGTTTAGTTATGATGAATTATTAGAGCGCAGTGAAATTCTAATTAAGACTATTAAGAGTGCATTTCAATTAAGCCCATTGCCGGATAAAGTGGAGCCTTCGATGGCAGAAGTTACGCTTATAAATATAAGAAAAGAACTCTATAAATAGTAAAAATAAACTAACCTAGAAAACTAATATCCCTTACATGATGTAAGGGATATGCTATTTTTTATATTTTAAGTATACAAACTAAATACGAAAATATTTATTAAATAGCGTTGGCGTATAAAAATATTAATTAGTTGCAAGATACTCTGGATAAGCATCTGTTAACTTCATATATATACGTTTGTGCTCTGCGTTCTTTCTGAAATCCTGTTTTAAACAGACTTTAGCTGTGTTTTTTAACTCAGCAGGTACATTTTCAGCGTTTGTAGAGGCAATAATGGAAAAACGAACTTTCTTTTTAGACCGACTTAAATTATAAGGTAAACCTAAAATACGTCTTGCGACTCTGTTTGTTTTCACAACTTACTCCTTTTTGCATGTAATTTAGAGAAAGTCCATTGATTATAACAGAAAATAAAAAGAATAAGATGCTAGTAACCTTATTAATTTAGCATTAAAGGCTATTCTGCCTATTTTTTCCTATTTTTTTAAAAAACACTTAAGACTAACAAAATAAATATTTTTATATTAAGAATATAATTAACTACCTAGATTATCGTTAGTTGAAATTAAAATACAGACACTTATAAAGAGTATTTTAAATGCTTATCATGTTCAAAAAAAAGCAATTTAGTTTGATATTAACAGCAGGTTATTTGTCTCATAATTGAGATGATATAAGATGCTTTAATTCACAACTAATTATCATTTTTTTGAAAAAATATCAGAAAAGAGATCTCACTGAAAATTTAACGGTATTTTAATTCAAAGAGGTATGGAGCCAATTAAGATAACCTTTAAAACCATTTTCAATCGGTATTATAATCACTTCAGGAGTATCATAAGGATGTATTTCGACAAGAGTATCAATTAAGTTTTGTTGTTTGCTTTTTTCGGATTTTATCATCATAAGTATTTCATTATCTTCAATAATTTCATTATTCCAATGATAAATAGATTTTACGTGAGGTATTAAACTTACACAAGCAGCAAGCTTTGCATTGATAAGGTAGTGAGCAATTTCATTAGCGATTGTTTCATTTGGTGCTGTTGAGTATGCGATTATCATTGTTTTTCCTTTTAAAATTAATTTGATCTTTCATAGCAACAATAAGATTTGGGTGATTTTAATTTTATCAAAATAAAACTATTTAAAACTTAAAGCTAATATTTTTATTTTTAGCGAAATAAAACAGTATTTTCAAAAAAAACTTTCTCGATATGAAATGTTTACGGCATCATTAAGGGCTTTTTACGTATTATAAGGTTCTTGTAGTAAAGAAAATATCCAGGGTGCCGATATTATTAGTAGATTAATGAAATGTATCTGTTTGTGTTATAAGACTTAATTTTGCTAAGAGCATTTTTATCTTCAATAATATCTCTAATATAAAATAAACTAATTAGTCATAAGATTTATAAAAATTTGTGGGGTTTAAAATGGATAATAATTCGCTAAAAAACGCGAGTTTATTTGATAATGATCCCGTTCTCTATGCTGCGTGGCTTTACTATCAAGACGGACTCAGTCAAAGTGAAGTCGCAAATATTATGGGTGTTTCTCGTGTTACAGTCGTGAAATATTTGCATCTAGCTAGAGAAAAAGGATTCGTAAATATTAACTTGGATTCATCAGTATTTTCTACGATTGATTATGCCATCAGAATAAAAGCAAAGTTCGATCTTAATAATGTGCTTATTTTACCTGATGAAGAAAAGAATAAATCGCAACACACTTTAAATATGAATAGAGAAAGATTAGCGAAAGCAGGAGCGATGTATCTTTCTCAGATAATTAATGATGATGATATTTTAGGTGTTGCTTGGGGACGAACAATTTATAAATTAGGTCATTATCTTCCACCCAAGTCATTAAAAAATATCACAGTACTACAAATGATAGGTGCAGTAGCGCCACAGCCTGATTTTAAAACAACAGAAGCGGCCGCGTTAATCGCAAACAAGTTGTCTGGGTGTAGTATTAATTTGCATGTGCCTGCGGTGGTTTCTAGTGCGCGTTTAGCAATGGAACTTCAAGCGGAGCCTATTATTAGGCGTAATTTTTCGGCGCTAAATCAGTGTAATAAAGCCCTTTTTGTTGTGGGTAATACATTTGATGACAATCCTTTGGTAGCAACAGGGGTTTTAACGAGCAGTGAGATGGCCCAATATCGTGATTTGGGTGCTGTTGGTGTAATTTGTGGACGTTTTTATGATGCGCAAGGGAATCCTTTGGTTTCTGATATTGACCTTAGGGTAATGGGAATCAGCCTTGCTCAATTAAGACAAATAACACAGCGACTTTTTATTGCTGGTGGTGTGGAAAATATTCAGGCAACAATAGGGGCGATAAAAGGAGGTTACGCCACCGATATTGTGATTGATGAAGTGACAGCGCTGGCATTATTAGAACTAGACAATGAGTGATAATATCCTCGTGAAAGCGAGGGTTTGTTGGCAAACCACTATTTAAGATTTCCTTATTTCTGATAAAAATAAAGTAGTTGAAGCATTTGTTTTGATCAGTCTATTTTGTAAAGCTTACATATAAAGAAAAAGATAAAAATGATAAGTTGTTAACATTTTTATCTTTTTTTATATGAGCCTCTTGCCTTAAACACTTATATCATTCATTATATAAAAAATTATATAACGATAGTTAGGATCACCATTTTTATGAAACGCCAATTTCTTGCTGGCTTAGGGCTTGCATTAGGATTAATTTGTCATAATACATTTGCAGCCGAGCTGCATCTTTATGCAGGTGCTGGATTAAAACAACCGGTTGAGCAAGTTGTGAGTGTCTTTGAAAAAGAGACAGGAAATAAAGTTACTATTGAATATGGCGGTTCAGGTCAAATTTTAACACGCTTTAATTTAACTAAGCAGGGAGATTTATTTTTTCCTGGCTCGCAAGATTATGTGGAAAAGTTAGATAAAGAAGGGCAAGTCGTTAATCAATATTCTATTGTTCGCCATATTCCAGTTATTGCTGTGCGTAAAGATAAAGTGGGTGATATTAAAACACTAGAAGATCTTGCGAATAGTTCATTAAAACTAGGTATGGGTGATGCTAAAGCTATCGCATTAGGAAAAAGTGGCGAGCAGCTTATTGATGCATCAGGCCAAGGCGATAAATTGCGTGATAAAGTTGTTGTACGTACAGCAACCATTAAACAATTGCTTATGTATTTACTTAATGGGGAAGTGGATGCCGCCATTATTGGATATGCAGATGCAATGAAAAATCAAGATAAACTCGTTTTACTTCCAGTTCCTGAAGGCAGCCCAGAAGAAGTGGCAACACTTGCTGTTTTAAAAACGTCAGCAAATCCGAAAGAAGCACAATTGCTTGCTGATTATTTTACTCGTGCTGAAGGGATAAAAGCTTTTACTGATTATGGTTTTCTTCCTGTAATTTCGAAACCATAGATTTTTTCTCACATAAATTGTGTTTTTTCGCCACCAACTCACTGGTGGCTTTTTTCATTATTACAGCAAAATAAATATCTATCTAAAAAAGGAAATAACGTGTATCGATGGGCTTTAATTCCACTTTTTTTATTGTTATTTCTGATCTTAGGATCGCTAATTGCACTGATATGCCAACTTTCTTATGTTGAATTGAGGCAAGTTATTACCGATCCTGAATTTCATTTTGCTATTGGTATGTCATTGAGTACAGCGTTAACTTCTTTATGTCTAGCAATTATCCTAGGTGTACCTGCCGCATGGGCAATGGCAAGGATCCCTTTTAAAGGGCATCGTTTTATTGATGCGTTATTAGATTTACCTTTAGTCACTCCTCCATTAGTTATCGGTATCGGATTATTATTATTGTTAGGAAATCAGGGTCCTTTAACAGGTGTTTTTCCTGAATTATCTCGCTCTCTTTTTTCACCGTTGGGTATTATTATTGCTCAAACTTATGTCGCAAGCGCGATTATTATGAGAAATAGCCTCTCTGCTTTTAAGTCTGTCGATCCCGCTTATATTCAAACGGCACAAAATTTAGGATTAACGCCAACAAAAACATTTTTCTTGATTGAAATACCACTGTGTTGGTCAGCTTTAATGAGTGGAAGCATCATTGCATTTTCTAGAGCCTTAGGTGAATTTGGCGCAACGTTAATGTTAGCGGGTGCAACAAGGTTAAAAACAGAAACGTTGCCTATGGCAATTTATTTAAATATCGCCAGCGGAGACTTCACTCTGGCAATAGGTTGTGCGCTTGTTCTTATCGCTATCGCGATTACTTTATTATTTGCGTTACATCGTTTACAGCGAGAAAGGAAAAGATCATGCTAGAAATTCGTTCATTAACAACGGGTATATTAAAAGATATTTCGTTGAAGGTAGAAAAAGGAACATGTTTAGGAATAAGTGGTACATCTGGCAGTGGCAAAACAACGCTTTTAAATGCGATTGCTGGATATACTTCATATTCTGGTGATATCTACCTTGCAGATAAAAATATAAATGAACAGCCGGTATGGTTACGTTCTTGTCGATATTTAAATCAACGGCTTTATTTATTTCCGTTTATGACGGTGACACAAAATTTATGGCTAGCACAATATGGCGCAAAACAGAAACGAAGCAAGGAGAGAGAAAAGGCGATATTAGAGCAAATGGGAATTGCACATCTCGCTACACGTTATCCTCATCAAATTTCAGGAGGGGAACAACAACGCGTTGCATTGGCAAGAGCACTTATTAGCCAACCCAAACTTTTACTACTGGATGAACCTTTTTCGAGTTTGGATTGGGAAACACGTTATCAGCTTTGGGATTTAATTGATTCCTTAAAATCTAAGGAAATAACGATGATCATGGTTACTCATGAGCCTCGTGAAATCAGAGCGCTAGCCGATAAAACGGTTTTATTGTCTAAAGGACAAGTTGTTACTGAAAACTCTATACTATGAAATTATTGCTTTGCTTATTGATTACCAAGCCATGACTGACCAATGGATAATACGCCCCATAATTTTTACAGAATCAGTTTCCGCTGATTCATCAGGAAATTCGTCTTTATTATAGCTACGTATGATCAATTTACCGCCCGGTTGGCGATAGAGCAGTTTTATTCTAAACAAGGCATCTTGTTCGATAGCATAAATGCCACCATCAACAATACGTGTGTTGCCTGTATCGACAGTGACGGTTGAACCATTAGGAATAACTGGTGACATACTGTCGCCATAAACAGAAAAGCAAATAACGTTTTGAGAAGATGCGCCATAACGGCGTAATGTGCTTTTTGAAAATCTCAATTTATATCCATTATGATCTTCATTAGTACAACAACCGTCACCTGCTGCGAGTTCGATACTTTTAAAATAGGGAATTTCCACTTCATCGGCACCTAAAGGCGTATTACTATCCCATTCACTTACAGGTTGCCATTCATTCTCTGGTGGAATTTCAGAAGTCGCATTGAGTTGTTCCTCACCTTCAAGTAGCCAAGCTAAATCACAATTTAATGCTTTTGCTAATTCAGGTAAAAAACGGGGACGTTTAGTTTTACCACTTTCTAGCTGTTCTATGGATTGCTGTGTTGTACTTGCTAAAGTCGCAAGTTCTGATTGTGTTAAACCTAACGCAATGCGTTTATCTTTGGTGCGTTTCGCAATAGACATTAGTGACTCCTAATACGTGTCCTTACATATTCAAGTAAAAAGAGTATATCGTAAAAAGAAAACAAATTAAATTGTATTTTATCTTAATTATAAAAGTATGAATAGGTTAATTACTTAATTTTGAAAACGTCATCTGCACTGTCTGGTGGGGTGAGGTAAGGGTTTTCATCAGTAACTTCAGGATCTCTCAAGACTTCTCCACAGAAAATAATAAGGTCAGGTCTTTTTTGTTTTAAGTAGTTAAGTCGTGTTGTGCATTCATCTTTAGTATAAATTGTTTCTGTAACAGGAACTGCATCACAAGAATCATTTCCACAAGGACTTACCAACAACACATAACCGACCAGCATGAGCTGTGAAGTAAACATAAAATATCCTTTTAACTATTCATGTTTGGTCATCAAAATCAGACCGCTAGATTACCTATTTGTTGATAAAAAAGCAGTTTCTATTTGTCTTAAATAGCATTAATGATGCAAAAAAGTGTATGTGATCACAATTTATCTAGTGTTTATTTGTATTTATTAGTAATGTGTTATAAGTAAAGGAACTAAAAAATAAGCAATTATACGATAAGTTATAAAGTGGAAACAAATAGAATTGTTTTTCAACATGGTTCAATGTTGTAATATTGTTATCAATGACTTTTAATTGATATTTTTATTTAAAATTAACAAATAAAGTCAATAGCCCACTTTTTAGCTATTGTAAAAAGTGGGCATTTTATTGCTAATTAATGTTAACCTTTACCACCTTGAAAAGAGGTGTGAAGCGTCATTCCACCGTCAATAAAAATAGTCTGCCCTGTAATATAGGTTGATTGTTCAGAGGCTAACCAAGCCGCGACATTGGCAACGACTTCTGGCTCAGCTGCATATTTCATGGGGATCATATCTTCTAGTTCTTCCCGTAGCGTATCATCTTCCATTTTCTCTTTATTAATAGGCGTATTTATTGCTCCAGGGCCTATGGAATTAATTCTAATCCCGAGGCTTGCATATTCAAGAGCAAGAGATTGAGTTAACATTCTTATGCCACCTTTACTTGCTGCATAACTTGCAAAAGTTGGCCAAGGGATAATCTCATGTACAGAAGACATATTAATGATATTGCCTTGAATGTTATTTTCTACAAAATATTTTAGCGCAGAGCGAGCAGTAAGAAAGTAGCTAGTTAAATTTACATCAATAATTTTACGCCAATCAGCTAAATTAACAGCATGAGAAGGTGTTTGTGTTTCAATTCCCGCATTATTAATAAGAAGATCGAGCTTGCCAAAGTGGTTTATAGCACAATAAATAAAATTATGCGCAACCTCTTCGTCACTAATATCCCCTCCAAAAATAATCGCTTTTCCTAAATTTAGTTTATTTAAATCATCAGCAAGGCTTTGTGCTTCTTTTTCATCAGAATGATAGTTAATTACGACATTCATTCCTTCAGCAATTAATCGTGATACAACAGCGGCACCTATTCCTCTAGATGAGCCTGTAACGGCAGCTACTTGTCCCTGAAGATCGTTATACATACATCCTCCGATTTTTGATTTAAAATAGGTCAAAAGTAATATAGGTGATAAACAGGATTATTTATCTAGCACTCTGCTAAACTTGACGTTAATATAATCACCTATTTATTTTTCACTTCTTTTTATTGTAGGTTGTTATTATGTAATACGCATTAAGGCACTGAAGGAATAGTGCAATACAGAAAATTAACTTACTGAATTTCTTTTTAAATTTGGTAGAACTTCTGTTACTTAATGAGTATTAAATAATGAATAATCAATCACAAAAATATGATAGAACCTATCACTATCCCTTTTCACCAGGCACAACAAACGACGATCGTATCAATGCGCAATGGTGGCAGGATATTTGCCAAATAAAACAACTTATCCATACAGAAAAACTGGATGGAGAAAATAACTGCCTAAATAAAATAGGTGTTTTTGCACGCTCGCATGCAACCCCAACACAATCAGCGTGGACATCTCAATTACGTCAACGTTGGCAATTGATGAAAAATGATTTAGGTGAATTAGATATTTTCGGTGAAAATCTATATGCCATTCACTCTATTGAATATACACACCTAGAAGAATATTTTTATGTGTTTGCGGTTCGTTATAAAGATAAATGGTTAAGTTGGGAAGAAGTGCAGTTTTATGCTGCTTTGTTTGATCTTCCAACTGTGCCAGAAATTAAACTGCCTAAATGTCAGGATAAAACTGATTTTGAAAATATGATTGTTTCTCAAGCTAAACAGGCAAGTTTCTTTCAATCACATGATGTTTTAACGCAAAAACCAAGCCCCATGGAAGGCATTGTTACGCGAGATGTACAGTCATTTTCTTTAGATGATTTTTCACATCGTGTTTTTAAATATGTTAGAAAAGATCATGTTAAAACAGATGTTCATTGGAAAAAAAATTGGCGACGAGCATCTTTAATTTGGGAAAAAACACAGGAGTCTCAATGATGCTTCATAAGAAATTACACACTGAAATGTCATGGGAACATCTTTGTGAGTCGTTTGATGAAATTAGTGATATGGCGGGTGTTATGCAAGATCCTATTCATCATGCAGAAGGTGATGTGGCGATACATACACAAAGAGTAATTAATTCAGTTAAATCATTGCCAGAATATCAGGCGTTAACTGAACGAGAGCAGCAAATTTTATGGATCTCGGCACTACTTCATGATGTAGAAAAACGCTCTACAACACGCGAAGAAGGGGGGCGTATTGTTTCACCGGGTCATGCTCGTAAAGGGGAATTAACAACGCGTCTTTTTCTGTATGAAAAAGTACCTTTAAACTTTGCTGATAGAGAGCAGATTGCGGCTTTAGTTCGCTTTCATGGGTTACCGTTGTGGGTGATGGATAAGCCTGATCCTAAAAAAGCACTGCTTGCTGCATCACTAAGAGTAGATTGCTATTTGTTGGCATTATTGGCTAAAGCTGATGTTTTAGGGCGAGATTGTGAAGATAAACAAGCTCTTTTTGATAAAATTGCGTTATTTACACTTTATTGTGAAGAGTTAAATTGTTGGCGTAGAAGGGCTATATTTCCTTCTGATGAGGCTCGCTTTCACTATTTTTATACAGAAAATAGTACGGATTACAATTATGAGCCTTATCCTGAAAAAGGAAGTGAAGTTACGGTGTTATGTGGATTACCGGGTATGGGAAAAGATACTTTTATTCGCCAACATTGTGCAGATCTTCCGATTGTGAGTTTAGATGATCTTCGTCGTCAGCATAATATTAAGCCTGATAATAGAGATGCTAATGGTTGGATAGCACAGCAAGCAAAAGAACAAGCCCGTATTTATTTACGAGAGCATAAACCTTTTGTTTGGAATGCCACTAATATTACAAGAAAAATGCGAGATCAACTTATCTCTTTGTTTTATCGTTATAATGCGAAAATTAAGTTGGTTTATATTGAAGTTCCTTATGCGCAATGGCAGCGGCAAAATAATGCAAGAAACGAAGCTGTACCAACTAAAGTAATGGAACGCATGTTGAGTAAATTGGAAGTACCAACACCAGAAGAAGCGCATAAAGTGATTTATTGGATTGAAGGGCAATCCCAAAGCATACTTTAATAACCCGATTATTTCGGCAAAATGATAAGTAGATTATAAAATAAAGCGAGGGTTACTTATAAAAATAAGTAACCCTTTTTTGTTTATTGATTGGGATTAATTTGCAGGTAAAACAACGTACTAAATTTATTTTTTAACGTGATGGATAATATCGAAATAGGTATTATGATCATCAGCATTTGGATAAATACGATAGGTATACTCATCATTTTTAACCGTGATATTTTCTACATCTCGGGTAAATAGTGTTTTACCTTCAGTATCTTTGGCAACTAAGGTACGTATTTTGCCATCATCGGACATTGACCAATCACCTTGCATTTTCTGTTTACCTTCCGGTGTAAACATAATAAAAGTGCCATTAGGATAATATTCAGCAAGCCCAAAATAGTTACTGACTTGTGGATTATCGGCTGTAGTTTTATTTCCTTTTTCATCGATAGCGTCAGTTGTTATCCAAACTTTTTCTATCATGACTTTCTCATAGTCATTTAGCTCTTTTTGAGCCTGAATAACACCTTGAGTTTGAATATTGGCAGTTGATGTTGAACTCTCTGCGGCAAAAAGAGAAAAGCTAGCGCTTAATAATGAGATTGCGATAAGTGATTTTATTTTCATTAATATATCCTTATTTTATGTTGTGCTTTTTGTCAGTCGTCTATGTTGTGTCTGACGTTATGAATAAAGTTAGGCATAAAATGGGATTAATGCGAGGAAATAAGTATGTCAGAATGTTTCTAATAAAAAGGTTATTTGACAAAAATTATTGGTGTTAAATATCGGTTTAATTCTCAGGGTAGGTGTGAAAATCTGATTATTTCCCCTTTGCAGGTTTAATGTCTATTGCTAAGTTGATTAATGATATAAACAGTATTTATAAAATATGAATAAAAAACATAGGAAAGCTTTCTCATTTACAAAACAAAATCAAAGTTTGACCTATTGATGCACTAAATAGACAAAGGGTGATAGCAAATTTGTAGTAAATGAAGTGCATAAAATTGAAAAGAGAAACAAATTATCGATATTTTCTTTATTAGAAAGGCATTTCTAGATTAGAAAATGTTATCTCTATCACAAAAATGAAATGTGAAAATTGGGTGTGTTTTAAGCATTATTTTTGCATTACTTAAGTAATTTACGTTCTTTGATAAAAGGGTATCGTTTTCTTTGGTATTTAATGATTAGATTTTCTTTATGGTAAATGCGTTTTAAAAGCCAGTGATGATAAAAATAATTAATGCATTGCTCGATTCAATTAGATTGTGTTTTATTTAAGCATTATTACGGGTGTTTTACAGAAATATAAAATTGTTTTTCTCTAATCCCTTATTTATAAAAGTGAATTTTATTTTTATATTTAATTTTCTAATATTGTCTACCGTATAAAAATAAAAAATAATATTAAATTTATTTATGGTAAATAAGTTGTTGCAACGTTATACATTGATTGATTCTTTCTAAAAAAGAAATAAATTCTAAATTTATTTATTAAATAAATTTACGATTGTCATTTTTTATTTCTGTTTCTTTTTGTTTTTTATTTTTGTATTTCTGCTTTTTTTTGCTTTTAATAAATAACATATGATTGTAATCACAATCCCATAACAACTAATAAACTAAAGTTGTTGCCATAGAGGTAACATTAAATGAAAGCAGAACGTCATAAAAAAATAATTAATCTGATCAAAGGTAATGGTGCAGTAAAAGTTTCTGTTTTGGCTAAAGAACTTGATGTTACCAAAGAAACAATACGATCTGATTTAAATACACTCGCAGAAAAGGGAATAATAAAAAGATGCCATGGTGGCGCTTTTATTGAATTTGAAACATTAGATAAAGTCGCTAAGAAAGAAATTATACAATTTCTAGAATGTAATGATCAAATTGATAAAAACGATTTAGAAAACAAGACAGCAATAAATAAGGTGTGCGTACTTGGCTCCTTTAATGTTGATATGATTAGTTATCTTCCTAGATTGCCAGAAGCCGGGGAATCCTTATTATCAAATAAATTTATCTTCTCACCAGGAGGTAAAGGTTGTAACCAAGCATTGGCAGCGAGTTATGCTGATGCACAGGTACATTTTATTACGAAGATAGGTACTGATCAATTTAGTGATTATGCAGTTAATTTTATATCGTCATCAAGAATAAAAACATCGACGATATATCAAACTGAAAATTACCAAACAGGAACTGCGTCTATTTTTGTATCAGAGGAGAGCGGAGAAAATATTATTTCTATTTACTCGGGTTCTAATATGGATATTTCTGCGGATGAAATAAAAATACAGAAAGATAAAATTATTGATGCAGATATCATTTTACTTCAATTAGAAACGAATATTGAAGCATTAAAAGAAATTATTGCTATTGGAAACGAAAATAATATTCCTATTATTCTTAATCCAGCACCTTATAACAAAATAGTTAATGAATTACTTCCAATGATAGATGTTTTAACACCTAATGAAACGGAAGCAAGTTTATTATCTGGAATAGAAGTACTCGATTTAGGATCTGCAAAAAATGCGGCAGTTTCTATTTATCAGCAAGGCGTAAATAAAGTGGTTATTACGCTGGGTAGTAAAGGTTCGTTAGCTTATGACGGATATAAGTATATTTACTCGCCGGCATATCCGGCAGTTGTAAAAAATACAGCAGGGGCAGGTGATGCTTTTAATGGTGCGCTCGCTGCCTCATTGGCAAAAGGAAAGCAGTTTTCTTATGCGTTACGCTATGCATCAGCTTTTTCATCATTAGCTGTTGAGACGAGTAATGCTTCAGAAATGCCTGAAGATATTAATGTCATGCATCGCATCAATCAAACAACATATTCACAGATTGTCACCCAATCCCCTGAATAAATAATCTTTTTTGAAAGAGGAATAAAAATGAAAATCTTATTTATTGGTGAGTCATGGCACATTCATATGATCCACTCCAAAGGCTACGACAGTTTCACTTCCAGCAAATATGAAGAAGGCTCTACGTTCTTATTAAGTTGCTTAAGAGAAAAGGGTGTTGAAGTTGATTATATGCCTGCTCATACCGTTCAGGTTGCATTCCCACAAACGGCTGAAGCGTTGGCTAAATACGATGTCATTGTTATTAGTGATATTGGTGCAAATACGTTCCTTCTGCAAAACGATACTTTCTATAACATGAAAGTTATCCCTAACGCATTAGGGTTAATTAAAGAGTTTGTAGTTAATGGCGGTGGCTTATTAATGATTGGTGGCTACTTGTCATTTATGGGCATTGAAGCTAAAGCAAACTACAAAAATACATTACTTGCAGAAGTTCTGCCTGTTGAAATGCTGGATGGTGACGATCGTGTTGAAGCGCCTGAAGGTGTATTTGCAAGTGCAGTAAATGCTGAACATGCATCAGTAAAAGGCTTTGGTGAATGGCCTATGTTCCTTGGCTATAACAAAGTTTCAGCTAAAGAGAATACAGAAACGGTATTAAATATTGGCGAAGATCCATTGCTGGTATTTGGTCAGTTTGAAAAAGGAAAAACAGGCTGCTTTATGAGTGACTGTTCTCCTCATTGGGGAAGTAAAGAGTTTTTAGCATGGCCTCATTATGCCGATATGTGGGTCAACATTCTTAAACAAATCGCTCGTTAATTTGAATTAAGAATAACTGTTATAAAAAGTAAAAAAGCGCAGAGTTGCCGCTCTGCGCTAATAAAAAAACCGATTACTTGAAAAATAAAAAAAGAAATCACTCATAGCCAATAATCCAAAAGGAACATCTTATGAGTACAAAAAATTTATCAACACCTTTGCTGATGTTAGCAACTGTGTTAGCAGGTATGCTATCACCAATGCAGTCCGCGGTGAATGGGCAATTAGGGCATGTTTTAAAAGATGGTAACGCCAGTGCGGTTATCTCTTTTGCCAGTGGTCTGGTAGTGATGTTTTTTATCATCATGTCGAAAAAACAATATCGTCAACAATTTGCTTCAATTCCAAGTTTAATTAAAACGCGCAAAATTCCATTATGGAACTGGTTTGCGGGTCTTTGTGGTGCAATGGTTGTTTTCTCTGAAGGGGCTTCTGCGAGCGCATTAGGGATTGCAACATTCCAAACAGCATTAATTTCAGCACTCTTATTATCCGGTTTACTGTGTGACCGTTTTGGTGTTGGTGTTGATGAGAAAAAATATTTCACGTCATATCGTGTATTAGGTGCTGTGTTAGCAGTTGTCGCCACTTTATTTGTCGTTTCTCCACAATGGCACTCAACCTCATTTATTTATTTAGCAATCTTACCTTTCCTTGCAGGTTTATTAGCCGGTTGGCAACCAGCAGGTAACTCTAAAGTTGCAGAAGCAACAGGTTCTATGATGGTGTCTATCACTTGGAACTTTATTGTTGGCTTCACTGTTTTAACGATTGCACTTATTGTTCGTATGGCATTAGGTCATATCACTCTTGAATTACCAGGTACTTGGTGGATGTATTTAGGTGGTCCTTTAGGGCTTATGTCTATCGCATTAATGGCTATTTTAGTACGTGGTTTAGGCTTACTGATGTTAGGCGTTGCTTCAACAGCGGGTCAATTGTTAGGTTCTGTATTAATTGACTTATTATTACCTTCATTAGGCAATACCGTTTATTTAGTGACAATCATCGGTACATTATTTGCGTTAGTGGGTGCGATTGTAACTACAATTCCTGAATTCAAAGCCACTAAGTCAGCACAAGCGTAGGAGTATCGTAATGAAAGGTTATATTCAAACCGTAACTGGTCCCGTAAAAAAAGAAGATATGGGGTTAACATTGCCTCATGAACACCTCTTTAATGATCTATCAGGTGTTGTTGATGAGCCTTTTTATGAATTCTCGCATGTATTAGTTGATAAAAAAGTGAGTGCAGATATTCAGTGGGGACTTAAATACGATCCATATTGCTGTTGCGATAATATGGATAAGAAACCCATTGAAGATGTTATTTTTGAATTAAATAACTTCAAAGAGTTAGGTGGAAGAACCATTGTTGATGCAACAGGCTCTTCATCAATTGGACGTGATATTCGAAAACTAAGACAAGTTGCAGAAATAACCGGTATTAACGTTGTCGCTTCTTCAGGGCTTTATATTGAAAAGTTTGAAGGAAAACGGCTGGCTGATGATATTGATGCAATGGCAAAAATCATTGATGATGAATTGAATGTAGGCATTGATGGCACTGATATTCGTGCAGGCATGATTGGTGAAATTGGTGTTTCTCCATTCTTTACAGATGGTGAGAAAAATAGCTTACGTGCAGCGGCTATTGCACAAAACAGTAACCCTTATGCGTCGATGAATATTCATATGCCTGGCTGGCAACGTCGTGGTGATGAAGTTTTAGATATTCTATTAACAGAAATGGGATGTAATCCCGCTAAGATTTCATTGGCACACTCTGATCCATCAGGTAAAGATATTGATTATCAATGCAAAATGTTAGATCGCGGTGTTTGGCTCGAATTTGATATGATTGGTTTGGATATCTCTTTCCCTAAAGAGGGCGCGGCACCAAGTGTTATGGATACCGTAGAAGCTGTCGCAACTTTAATTGAAAGAGGTTATGGTAGCCAAATCGTATTAAGCCATGATGTGTTTTTAAAACAGATGTGGGCAAAAAATGGGGGAAATGGTTGGGGGTTTGTTCCTAATGTATTTCTTTCATTATTGGCTCAACGTGGTATTGATAAATCTATTATCAAAAAATTATGTGTTGAGAATCCAGCCAATTTGTTGGCTTAAATCTCAAGTGAATAAATAACAATAAATATACCCCTTGAAGTAAATTTAGCGGCGCTTTAATAAAGTGCCGCTTTTTTATGTCTCAAAGAAAAGAAGACAAATTGAAGCATTAACGTAAATGGTAATTCTCAATATAACGTAATGAATGCGTTGAGCCATTAATTACTAAAGAGTGAGTTTGTAAATATTGCGCTTGCTGATTAACGCCAGATAAGAAATCGCCTTTGGTAATCGCTGTTGCTGCAAACATAACATCTTGGTTACGTACTAAGGTGTCTAATGATAATTTAATATTTACATCAGTACCCATTTTATGGCAACGAGCAATTTCAGAAACGGCATATTCTCTATTTTCTGCATTATTTCCTTTTGCAATATCGCGAGTAATTAAACGTGCTTGCATATCACCGCCTAATGCCTTAGCAATAGCCGCACTAATTACACCTTCAGGCGCTCCGCCAATACCATACATAACATCAATACTGTTATTAGGCATTGTGGCATATAAAGAGGCTAAAACATCACCATCAGGTAGTGTAATAACATTAATACCTTTCGCGCGTAGATCGTTAATAATATCGTGGTGACGCGGTTTATCTAAAATAGCGAGAGTTAACTGCTCAATAGATTTATTTAATGTTTGTGCAATAGCATCAAGGTTATATTCAAGGCAATGGTTAAGATCAATTACACCGGCCGCTTGCTTACCAACAATAAGTTTTTCCATATACATGTCGGGAGCTTGTAAAAAACTGCCTTCAAAGCCTGCGGCTAAAATCGCGAGGGAGTTATTTTCACCCGTTGCTACCATGCGAGTACCGTCAATGGGATCAACTGCAATTTCTATTTTGTCGCCTTTGCCATTACCTACTTTTTCACCAATATAGAGCATAGGTGCTTCATCTATTTCTCCTTCACCAATGACAATTTCACCATTGATATTCAGGTTATTCAAACGCTCACGCATGGCACTGACAGCCGCATCATCTGCTGCGTTTTTGTTTTGTTTTCCAATCCAAGGCATTGCTGCAATAGCCGCAGCTTCTGTTACAGAAGCGATAGCATTAGTTAATTCGTCATTTAATTTCATATTATGAGTGTGTTTTACGATATAAATGGAAGATTAAGATAGGTTACCGATCATACCTTTTTTTTGAAATTATGTGCTAGGTTTAAATCAAGAGTTCACGAAATAGGTTATTTCGGAATAAACTAAGATAAATCGGTGAAAATTAAAGTATAACTAAGGTTAAGAGATTAAAAGCATGTGATGTTTAACACAAAAGGATTAGGTTTATGGATGACTTTTTGGTGCTCATCGTTACTATATTTGTCTTAGTGTCTTTGTATTGGCAATACCACGCTTATACAAATAGCAACTCATTGTTGCATCGAATTAAACAGCTTGAAGAAAAACTTACTGAACAACAAGAGAAATTATTTAAGTTATTAAGTAAAGACAACGCTGTGAATATTCGCACAGAGCATGATGCTCAGAAAAGCGAATTTAATGATTTATCTCGTGATATAAAAAGAGAACCTCAATCAACAGCTTCAACTGATCAATCTAAAACAGTTGAACCGATTAACACAATAGAACATTTGCAAAATAAGGCGGAGAATAAAAACGCGCCTGTATATCAACATGCACAAACATCACAAGAAACGGCATTTAATAAAGTTTCTCCTAAAGAAGAAAATCCAGTTGTTCAATCTTCTATGGTTAATGAGATTAACCTTGAAGACAAACAACCTGAACAGCCAGAAATATCAACACCCCCTACATCTAAAGGTTCGGAGCCTTATCAACCTAAGGTGGCAACAAGCCGTTTTGCTCATCATTACCAACAAGAGGCAAAACAAACATCTGTTAAATCAACTTCAGATCTGCTTGTAGAAAATAGGGCTAGTGTGGCAAGTGAAAACCTTGTTGGATCTGAAAAAGGTGATTTAGGAAATACTACGCCTCAAGTAAATAGACCTGCATCGCAATATAGACCTAATTTAAACCCTCGCCCAAAACGTCAACAGAAATCAATTTTGGGGCTTCTTTGGAATTGGATAGTAACAGGGAATCCGCTGGCCAAAATAGGGATGTTATTACTCTTTTTTGGTCTATCTTATTTACTTAAATACAGTATCGAGAATGAGCTTGTCTCTGCATCAACACGTTTAATGATGGCGGGAACAGGATGCTTGGCTTTATTAGGTATTGGCTGGTGGCTTAGAAAGAAAAACCTGATATATGCATTAATTTTACAAGGTGGTGGCATTGGTGGGTTTTACATTACTATTTTTGCTGCGACTAAAATTTATGATTTTATTCCTATTAGTATTGCTCTCGCTATTATGGTGTTTATCTGCTTGGTTAGTGTAAGTTTGGCAGTTATTCATCGAGCTATTAGTTTAGCTATATTAGCTTCACTTGGTGGTTATTTAGCGCCTGTATTATTGTCCACAGGAAGTGGCAATTATGTTGCTTTGTTTAGTTATTATCTGATTCTTTCAATTGGCATTCTTATTATCAGCCATTGGCAAGTTTGGCGTTTATTAAATCTTATTGGTTTTGCATTTACTTTTGGTATTGGTTTTATGTGGGCAATACCAAATTACACTCATACCGATTATTTACCTTGCCAGTTATTTTTAATTGCAAATTGGTTAATTTTTGGTGTTGCAACGGAGCTTTCAACACTAAAAAATAAACTGAAACTTAATATTCCTTTTGATGCCACATTACTGTTTGGTACGCCATTAATTGGTTTTATCTTCCAACATCGATTAGCCTCTGAATGGACATATGGTGTTGCTATTGCTTCATCTCTTTATGGATTAGCTTATTTTGCACTCACTTGGTTTGCACTGAAGCGTTATCGTGAAGAGGGCAAATTACTGGCAATTGCTTTCTTTATGCTCTCTGTCACCTTTGCCACTTTAGCCGTACCATTTGCATTCTCTGCTGAATGGACATCGATTGTATGGGCAATTGAAGGGGTGATGATCCTTGCATTTTCTGTTTTACAACAGCAAAAGAAACCTGCTATTGCAGGAACTATTTTAGTTGCGGTTTCCTGTGTTTTATTATTTAACATGCCTATTATCTCATTAGGTGATTGGCTAATGCTTGTAACACAAGTCATCGTTGTATTTGCCGTCGGGGTGCTGTGGTATCGAGCGCAATTCACTCATCTTGATAATCGAACTATTGGATATGTAACACTATTTATCTCTGCTGTAAGTTGGGGATATAGCGTGTTACTTTTACAAGAATATGGCGAACATTGGCTTTCTCCAGAAGTAAAATCCATTACCTTTGCTTTTATTCTTATTAGCTGTTGGGGTATGTTCTTTGCTGGGAAGAAAACCCAATTCTCTGAGTTGGCGAGTTGCTCTATTTTATTATGGCCGATGTCAGCACTTATTATGCTGGTGTACATCTATCTTGCAGGCTCGTTAATTGATAATTGGTTAAGTGCGATTATCTGGATTGCAATTTTTGCGAGTGGTTTCTACTTGCTGAAAGTCAATACGTTATTGCCAAAACAAAGGATCAATAAAGCATTGATCCACAGTATGCATCTTATTTTTATTGGTCTTTTCTTATTTACTGAAATTATTTGGCTAATAGATGTTACGTACCTTTATATTAGCTTACATTTTGCAAGTGTTATTTTTGTTATAAGCTTATTCATTGTAATAAGCTATATACTAGCAATGAAAGTTAATTGGATAAAAGAGTACCAAAATTCTTATTGGGTAGTTACTTTACCTATTTTAGGTTTACTGGCACTTTCTTTAATCTTTGCAAACTTTAATGATGGTACTGAAAGTGGTATTAAATTTATTCCATTATTTAATTTGATGGATCTAATGGGAATTGTTGGAATATGGGTTGGCTATAAATTTATTTCAGTAATAAAACAGTCGCCTAAATATCAATTATTATTGAAAAATAACTTACCTTTAGTTAATTACATTATTCCTGCTATGATTTTCTGGTGGGCAAATGGTATTTTATTAAGAGGATTGGTCTTTGCAACAGATATTGATTGGTCGAGTTATGCAATAATTAACTCCAAAGTTATTCAAACAGTATTAGCCATTATTTGGGCAATTACTGCGTTAGTGACAATGGTAATGGCGACACGCAAAAAGTCACGTTCACACTGGTTTATTGGTGGTGTACTGTTGGCTGTAGTTATCGCTAAGCTCTTCCTAATTGATACATCATTAAGCAGTGGATTGCTTAGAGCATTGGCCTTTATTGGTGTTGCAATACTGATTTTATTAATCGGGTATTTCTCACCATTGCCACCTAAAAAGCAAAGCGAAAATACAAAAGTATAGACGTTTTTTATACATGTGCTTTGTTGATTTTTGAGATTAAATCATGCATATAATCTTAAGTGATTAATGCATGATTTACAAAAAGAGGAGAGAATAAATGCATCAAGGTCAATGTTTATGTGGCAAGGTTAAGTTATCGACAGCACAAGATATTTCTGCACTTAGCGTTTGTCATTGCAGTATGTGTTTGCGTTGGAATGGCGGCCCGGGTTTTTCAATTGATTGTAAATCAGATTTGAAGATTGAAGGTGAAGAAAATATAACACGTTATGATTCATCTTCATGGGGAGAACGAGCATTTTGTAAGCATTGTGGCTCTCATCTTTTTTATCATCTAAAAGAAGCCCATACTTACTATGTATCAGCAGGATTATTCCCTGATGCGAAAGAAAGCAAACTGACAATGCAAATTTATATAGATAGCAAACCTAAGTATTATAATTTTGTAGAAAAAACACCAATGCTAACAGAGCAAGATATTATGAATATGTTTAATCAATAACATTTCATTTATTAGTTTTTTATATTTTTTAAAGACTCTTTTCTATATGAGTCTTTTTTATGATTCAATTTTATTAAATAACTATTAATGTAATATGAAGGAAAAAGCGGATTACTATTTTTTTATTATAGTATGAAGTTTGTATTCACGTTTGTGGAGAATTGATTTAATATTCTTTGCTATGGTGTAATTTAAAAGGAAAGAGTTATTGATAAATACATTGATAATAAGTCGAGTTGAAATATTTAGCTTGGGAATAAAAACACTTCTTAGTCAGGTTAAAAAAATTAATATCCGAAAGGTGGTGAATGATGAAAATGATGCATTCCGTTATTGTCGCCAATTTTCGGTTAATCTTATTATTATTTACTCAGCACCTTCAATCTCATTAATTGATTCTATAAAAAGAATAAAGCGATCATCTTTATCAATTAAGATCATTGTTATTTCACCAAAAACAGATTCAATATTATCAATAACACTTCTCCAATTGGGTATTGAAGGTTTTATTGTTGCTGATACTTCTTGTGAAAATGTTCTGCAAGCTATTCGACAGGTTTGTATCGGTCAACGGTATATAAGCCAAGAATTAGCGATGGAAATCGCACTAACAAAATTACAGCAAGAACTAAATCCGTTACATCAACTGTCTGAACGAGAATTGCAGATTATGTCGATGATTATTAGAGGGAAAAAAATTGCACAAATCGCAAGTGAGTTGAATATTAATACAAAAACAGTAAATAGCTATCGTTATCGAATGTTTAGTAAACTTAAAATCTCAGGTGATGTAGAATTAACACATATAGCAATACGTTATGGGTTAATTGAGATAGAGAGTCATTTACAAAGTGGAAGACAAATTTGACGCCAAAGCATTCTTAAGCCGAGTCACAGATAAACCGGGTGTGTATCGGATGTATGATGCGACAGACACCGTAATCTATGTCGGCAAAGCGAAAGATCTGAAAAAAAGGCTTTCAAGCTATTTTCGTACACAGGTAAATAGCCGTAAGACCGAAGCTTTAGTGAAGTGCATCGCAAATATTGATGTCACGATCACCCATACAGAAACGGAAGCTTTATTGCTTGAACACAGCTACATTCAGCGCTATCAACCCCGCTATAATGTGTTGTTGCGAGATGATAAATCCTATCCTTATATTTATTTAAGCGGTGATAAACACCCTAGACTTGCTAGCTATCGAGGTGCAAAACATGCCAAAGGGGAATATTTTGGACCTTTTCCTAACTCTTTTGCAGTAAGAGAAACATTAGCATTAATGCAAAAATTGTTTCCTATTCGTCAATGCGAAGACAGTGTTTATCGCAATCGTTCAAGACCTTGTTTGCAATATCAAATTGGACGTTGTCTTGCACCTTGCGTAAAAGGTTATGTTTCTGATGAAGAATATGCCCAACAAGTTAATTATGTGCGGCTTTTTCTTTCAGGTGATGATACGCAAGTTATTGATGGATTGGTTAAACGTATGGAAGCCGCTAGTCAAGAATTACATTTTGAAGAGGCCGCTCGCATTCGTGATCAAATCCAAGCAGTAAGGCAAGTGACTGAAAAACAATTTGTTGCCAATATTGGCGATGATCTTGATGTGATCAGTGTTGCTTTTAATGGTGCGATTGCTTGTGTTTATGTTCTCTTTTTCCGTCAGGGTAAAGTGTTAGGAAGTCGGAGTTATTTTCCTAAAGTTCCTGCAAATACCTCAATCGATGAAGTTGTTCAGACTTTTATTGGCCAATTTTATTTACAAGGTAGTGCAATTCGTACTTTACCAAGTGAAATTTTGCTCGATTTTAATTTAGAAGATAAAGCGATTCTTTCTGAATCGATATCTTCAATTGCAGGGCGAAAAATTCAAATTCAAACCAAACCGCGTGGTGATAGGGCGCGTTATTTGAAATTAGCCAGAACAAACGCAGCAACGGCATTGGCTTCAAAACAAGTCGAACAATCGACAATTTCACAACGTTATACCTCTTTGATGTCTCTTCTTGATATGAAAGAGATAAAACGAATGGAATGTTTTGATATTAGTCACACTATGGGAGAGCAAACTGTGGCTTCATGTGTAGTATTTGACATGAATGGCCCATTAAAATCTGAATATAGGCGCTATAATATCAGTGGTATTACTCCTGGTGATGATTATGCGGCGATGAATCAAGTGCTGACCCGACGTTATGGTAAATCATTAGAAGACAGTAAAGTTCCAGATGTTATCTTTATCGATGGTGGTAAAGGGCAATTAGCACAAGCAATAGAAGTATTTGATTCTCTTAATGTTGATTGGGATAAATCACACCCGAAATTAATTGGTGTCGCAAAAGGGAGTGATCGTAAAGCAGGGCTTGAAACCTTGTTTTTTGTACCTGAAGGTGAAGGAATGGCGTTACCTTCTGATTCACCTGCGTTACATTTGATCCAACATATTCGTGATGAATCTCATCGTCATGCAATAACAGGGCACCGCCAACGTAGAGCAAAAGTAAAAAATACCAGTTCGCTGGAGTCTATTGAAGGTGTAGGACCTAAACGTCGTCAAATGTTGTTGAAATATATGGGAGGGCTACAAGCTTTGCGAGATGCAAGTGTTGAAGAAATTGCGAAAGTCCCCACAATTTCGACGGCATTAGCAGAAAAAATTTTTAATGCGTTGAAACACTAAGTGTATTGATGCACCATATTAATAACTCTCACTTTTCTAGGTCGTGTAGAACGCTATGCAACTAAATATCCCAACTTGGCTAACTCTATTTCGTGTCGCTCTAATCCCATTCTTTGTTTTGGTATTTTATTTACCATTCAAAGATGCCCCATTAGTTTGCGCTATTATTTTTATGGTAGCAGCTGCAACAGACTGGTTTGATGGCTTTTTAGCACGTAGATGGAAACAAACTACCCGCTTCGGCGCTTTTCTGGACCCAGTAGCGGATAAAGTAATGGTTGCAACAGCACTTGTTTTAATTACTGAGTACTATCATGAGTGGTGGATAACCTTACCGGCAGCAACAATGATTGCTCGTGAAATTATTATCTCTTCACTAAGAGAATGGATGGCTGAATTAGGGAAACGTAACAGTGTTGCAGTTTCTTGGATAGGAAAAGTGAAGACGACCGCACAAATGGGATCACTTGTTGTGTTATTATGGCGTCCTACTGTTGAAGCAGAGTGGTTTGGATTCGCTTTATTATATATCGCAACAGTGCTGACTTTCTGGTCAATGTTTCAATATTTGAGCGCTGCGTGGTCAGATTTGCGTGAAGGTTGATCGAAATGACTGAAAATTCACCGAACAGTCAAAAAGATGCAAATATAGTGTTGACTAGATTCAGGAAATCAGTAGAATGCAACGCATCGAAAGGCACAACGGTTTACGGAAATAAATAAGTAAATCAGCAAGTTCGGTAATGCGGGAATAGCTCAGTTGGTAGAGCACAACCTTGCCAAGGTTGGGGTCGCGAGTTCGAGTCTCGTTTCCCGCTCCAATCTCTTATGAGATTGAGCATTTGAGGCGCGTTGGCAGAGTGGTCATGCAGCGGATTGCAAATCCGTGTACCTCGGTTCGATTCCGGGACGCGCCTCCATTAATGCCCAGGTGGTGAAATCGGTAGACACAAGGGATTTAAAATCCCTCGGCTGTAAGGCTGTGCGGGTTCAAGTCCCGCCCTGGGCACCATCTCTTTAAAATAATCTCTATTTGAGATAAAGAGTTTGGTGCAAAAAGAAAGCCCATTATAAATGGCGTTACAAGTGGCATTGTAAGATAGATAATTAATAAGTCGTCCATACCAGTATCTCTCTTAGTAATAAGAATTTACGGGCGCACCACAGAATTTAGCCCAGGTGGTGAAATCGGTAGACACAAGGGATTTAAAATCCCTCGGCTGTAAGGCTGTGCGGGTTCAAGTCCCGCCCTGGGCACCATATAAAGACCGGACCTTAACTTAGGTCCGTTTTTTCTTCCCTAACAACAAGTTAGCGAGAAAAAAGTAAAAAATTAAAGTTAGCAGTTTTAGAAGTAAATGCTTTAAATTTATTTGTTATCTATCTTGTTTGATAGACAAACAGTAAGCGTAACAAGTAAATACAATTTAGCCCAGGTGGTGAAATCGGTAGACACAAGGGATTTAAAATCCCTCGGCTGTAAGGCTGTGCGGGTTCAAGTCCCGCCCTGGGCACCATATAAAAAAGCGGACCTTAATAAGGTCCGTTTTTTTTGATCATAAAAAAGTAAAAATCAAATTGAATGTATTATCTTGTTGCTACTTAAAGATAATTTTATCAACTCGTTGGAATGTAAAATAAAAAATCACCTTATCCGTTGTAGCAATAGGGTGATTTATATTTAATATTGTTTTGTATTATTAGTGATCAGCAATTAATTCTTTGCATCTAAAGCTATAACCCGCTCTCTTAGTGTAATAAAACGGGTAAATACATCGTTTACTGTAAGAAGCCCTACATTATCTTCAGGTGCCTTCAGTACTTCACTGGCAATATGCCATGGTCCCCAAAAATCAGCATCACTATTACCAAACATCGCTACCGTTGGCACACCCACACCTACTGAAATATGTAATGCACCACCATCGCTGGTTAGCATCTGATCACATAAAGACATACCCGCCATTAATTCTCTAAGATTTTGTGTAGGTACTGGCGTAATAGGGATATCTTTGCACTGTTCAAGGATACACTGTGCTTTTTCATCATCACCAGGGTGCTGTTTATTGTCGTTGCTTCCTGGCGACCAAAAAAGAAGAATGTGGCATTTTTCGCGTTGTGTTAATTGGTGTGCTAACGCGATAAATTTTTCTGCTTGCCAACGTTGTTGTGGTTTACGTGAACTGATTTGTAAACCGTAAACAGGAGTATTTTCAGTTATCTTAATACGTTGACGAATTGCAGAGATCTCTTCATCTTTGACATACAACTTTAAAGGACCCGCTTTTCTCTCTATTCCAAGAGGATGGGATAGTTGGCAGAACAACTCAGCGATATGACCTCTATTGGATGGTGTTGGAATGGGATCTGTCACTGCTGAAGGTGCATCATTGCCAATAGCGATGATACGTTTAGCACCTGATAGTTTTGCCCATTGTAATGCTCTTTTAGCCCAATGATCACGAGCAATAATTGCAATATCATAGTGCTGACGACGCATATCCAAAATAATTTTTAAGCGATTCAGAATAAGTTTTAAGGATGATTGTCCTGATTTTTTATGATGTAACTTACTGTAAATATGAACATTTCCGACGGAAGGGTTACCTTCTAGAATAGCTTGATTGTAAGAGTTTACTAGCAGATCTATTTTTGTATTATATTCATGAGCAAGAGAGTCAATTAATGGTGTTGTAAGTATTAAATCACCAATGTTATCTCTTTGTATTATTAATATTTTAGGCATAATTAGATTTATGTATATTCGAATGAGAGAAATTCATTGCTGATAAGTATGGCTTCAGCAGTAATCATATTGTGTATTTATGATTATAAACGATTCGATATGTAGAGGCATCTTTATCAGAGAATTAATCTACTTTTTGGATGGGATGAATGAGAAGAGGATAAGATCAAATGCTGTATTAACGTTTTCTTCTCCTCACGAAATTATAATGTATGAAATTAATATTAGAAAATTATTTGACTTATCTTTAGTTCGAAATTTGGGAAATAAACATTAAAAATGAGATAGGCTGTGCCTAATAAATCACAGCCTTATAAATTTATTATTTATTGGTTTTATTTTTTTCTAACCATTTTTGCATCTGTTCTATTTCTGGACCTTGGGCATCAATAATAGCTTGAGCGAGTTTACGCATTTCAGGATCAGTACCGTATTTCAACTCAATCTTAGCCATATCAATAGCGCCTAAATGGTGGGCAATCATGCCATCAGCAAAAGCGACATCTGCATTATCGGTGTTCATTCCTTTTGCCATATCGGCATGCATTTTATTCATGGAATCATTGAGTTCTTTTTGCATTGGCGAACTGTTATGAGATGTCTCCATATTCATGTTCATATGTGTATTGTTTGCCATTGCACCAAAAGAGATAGCACTCATTAAAATAACAGCAGTAGGTAAAATCTTTTTCATAACAGTTTCCTTTAATTTATCGTGAAATTGTTATCACTCTAAAGATTCCCCTTAGGGGAAGGTCAATGTTGTTATTCAAAGTTTAATCTTCTTTACCTTTAATGACGTAATTACAAAATAGCCTTTTTAACTCATTTTATTTCAATTGGTTATATGCCTAAATTCAATTTAATGTCTCTTTATACACTCGGAATTTCTTTATAAAAAATAGAAAAGTAATGATAACTATTCCCATTAAATGTATTTTACTGTAAAGTTGCATTATTAATGCAACTTTAAGGTGGCTATATGGATAATCAAACTACAACGCAGTCTATGTCTCAAGAACACACAAAAGCAGGGCATACCTTTTTAGCAAGCTTAGGGAAAACACGTTTAAGACCTGGCGGTGTAGAGGCATCTGATTGGTTAATTAATAACGCACATTTTACATCGTCAAGCCATGTTCTTGAGATTGCTTGTAATATGGCGACAACTTCAATTGAAATTGCTAAGAAATATGGTTGCCATATTATTGCTGTCGATATGGATGATGATGCTTTGGCTCATGCGCAAAATAATGTTGATAACGCACAATTATCACATTTGATTCAATTAACAAAAGCCAATGCGTTATCTTTGCCTTTCCCTGATAATACGTTTGATATTGTTATAAATGAAGCAATGTTGACAATGTATGCAGATAAAGCCAAAGCAAAGCTAGTAAAAGAGTATTACCGTGTTTTAAAGCCCGGCGGTTTATTATTAACTCATGATATTATGAAGAAAAATAATGATGTTAATAGAGATAAATTAATTGGTGTAGTGAAATCAAATGTAGCACCAATGTTTAAGCAAGAGTGGCATGACTTATTTATTAATATTGGTTTTTCAGACGTAAAAATAAAATCTGGCAACATGAGTTTAATGTCGCCTATTGGTTTAATTCGGGATGAAGGTTTATTTAGAACTGCTAAAATAATTAAAAATGGATTGATAAATAAGCAAAATAGACCACGTTTCTTATCCATGTTTCGTTTTTTTAGAGAAAATCGGCATGTTTTAAATTATATTGCGTGTTGCTCTAAAAAATAATTTTATCAAGAAAAGCTTATATATCATTTAATGGCACCTAAGTAAAACTAGGTGCTTATTTTTCTATTAATAAGAATAAATAGAACTGTATACCTCCGTAATAAAATGTAAAAAATAAAAAGAATCGTAATCCAGATTGAACCTGTTTTATTTTAACTATATATCTATATTAGAAATAAGCATTAAAAATAAATATTAAAACAGATAGGATTTATATGTGGAGTTTAATATGAAACAGATACTTATTATTTTAGGAGGGATATTATCGCTGACTATTATGCTAGCTATTCTTGTTGCTATTCTAATTGTATCGGTCATTAAAGAGAATTCGGCTGAGTTTTGGAGTGAAAGCCACGAAGTGATTGAAAATTCCTCCTCAACAGTAAATGCAACTCTTTCTACCGTAAAAGCAAAACGCGATACGCTTATGGCTATTTATCAATCTAAAGATAATAATGGCAGCTGTCAGCAGCTAGCTGAAAAGCTAAATGATATTGAAAAAGCACTTTCTAATGGAAATTTAATGCTACCTCGGTCAGCAAAAGAACAAGTTTCAATGATCAAAAATGCTTTTGATGGTTCAACATCACCTACGAAAAATATTGCTTGCGAGCAAGCGCTTCAAGTTATTACTGACTTGAGTCAGTAATCTCAATATCCTCTCTATTTTTATTTATCTTTTATCCCATTGTAAGATTATTTTTAGCTATTAAATTAATATCTCTTAACTTAATTCAATGAATGTGCGATATATTTTTCTTTAAAAGAGCATATTTTTATTCTTTACCATAAAGTAACGGTAGGACATTTATATTTACAGTCTGGCTATTAAGAGGTGATGTTAACGTTAAAAAGAAGTTGCCAAGGGGATTTAAAGTCACGATATGAATATGCTAAAATTGATGGCTGATTCGCTTTAGCAATGAGATTTGATGATAATTTGGTTTGTTTTTTGTCTCTAACGACTCACGTTTTCATCTTTATGCTATTTTTTATTATCAATCTAATAAATCAATTTTAGCGCTAGCTAAGAAAAGCAAATCAGACAAAAGCTTCTATAAAAAGCAATGGCATATATATCAGTATAATTTAAGAAAACATCAATTAATTATGAATATCGCAGCATCAAATGTAAATGAAGTAAGCCGACAAACAGCGTGGATCAGGGTAATAATATTATCGTTCGCGGCTTTCGTTTTTAATACAACAGAATTTGTCCCTGTTGCACTGTTAAGTGATATTTCTGAAAGCTTCGGTATGATCCCTGCTCAAACAGGTTTAATGATCACAATATATGCTTGGGTTGTTGCTTTAATGTCTCTGCCTTTAATGATAATGACAAGTAAAGTTGAGCGACGTAAGTTACTTATTATTTTATTTATGCTCTTTATTTTAAGTCATATTTTATCTGGTGTAGCATGGGATTTTAATTCACTGATAGCAGGGCGTATTGGTGTCGCTTTTTCTCATGCAGTATTTTGGTCTATTACCGCATCTCTGGCTATTAGAGTGGCACCTGCTGGCAAACGCGCTCAGGCATTAGGCTTATTAGCAACAGGAACAGCACTTGCAACAGTATTAGGTTTACCTATTGGTCGTGTTGTTGGACAGTGGTTAGGATGGCGTGCAACATTTATGGGCATTGGGATATTAGCCTTAATTACCCTGTTTGCGTTAATGCGCTATTTGCCTTTATTACCCAGTGAGCATTCAGGATCACTAAAAAGTGTGCCGATGTTATTAAAGCGTGGCCCGCTTATGGGGATCTTTCTATTAACGGTTATTGCCGTGACAGCACATTTTACAGCGTATAGTTATATCGAGCCTTTTGTCGTTGATATTGCGGGTCTGGATCAGAATTTTGCTACGTTAGTTTTATTGATTTTTGGTGGAGCCGGTATCATTGGTAGCGTGTTATTTAGTCGTTATAGCGCCAAAATGCCAACCTCATTCTTATTTTCAGCCTTAATATTACTTACGTTTTGTTTAAGTTTATTAATGGTCAGTAGCCAGAATTTAACTGCATTTATTGTGCTGATTATATTTTGGGGTATTGGATTTATGTGTATTGGGCTAGGAATGCAGGTTAAAGTGATTGATTTAGCACCTGATGCAACGGATATAGCGATGTCTATTTATTCCGGCATTTTTAATATCGGTATTGGTGCTGGAGCATTGATTGGTAATCAAGTTATTTTACATGCTGGTATGACAAACCTTGGCTATGCGGGAACAATATTAAGTATTATTGCAGCGGTTTGGTGTGGTTTTATTTTTAATCGTTACCGTGTTGCGATGGGTGGGAAGCCACGCCAAAAGAATCAACTCCATCAACACTAAATAAGTATTTCCACGATATAAAGGCACTTATTCAATAGGAAGAGTGCCTTTTTTATTTGTTGTAGATGAATATCCTTAATCTCTCTTGTGATAGAATTCACAAAATTGACTTTGTATAGGATTAAGGCGAAAAAATGAATGGATTAACTTACTTAATGTTGGCAATTATATCTGAAGTCATTGCGACAACAATGCTGAAAGCTTCTGATGGTTTTAGCCGATTATATCCATCTATTGTTGTCGTCATTGGTTACTGTCTTTCTTTTTGGGCGCTTTCTCAAGTGGTAAGAGTTATGCCATTAGGTATTGCTTATGCAATATGGAGTGGATTAGGGATAGTTTTAGTTTCTGTTGCAGCGGTGTTTCTTTATCAACAAAAACTCGATTTACCTGCCATTGTTGGTATGGCTTTAATTATTGCTGGTGTTTTGGTTATAAATCTACTTTCAAAAAGTGCTTCACACTAATAGGAATAACTGGAAGAAATTAGGGTGTCTTTGATGCAAAAGAAATTTAAAACAGCTTATTATCTATTTATGTTAACTAGCTTTGCTTTTATTGCAGGATGCAGTAATTCAGCGCAGACACAATATTCACCTACACAAAATTCATCTACACAAATAGTTAGCAAAAGTCGAACAATACCGACAACAAGCCTTGATATTCCCTTAGAAGAATCAGCCAAGGCAACCTGTGTTTTTTCAGGTGGTGTGCCTTCGCTAAACTATGAATTACATGGGGGGCAGACACCAGTGTGTCAATTTGCTAATGGCAAGCGTTGTAGTGAACAAGCTTTAATTGAAGGGGCTTGTATTCCAGGTTAAAGCTTATTTTTGGTTGAGTGTTTAATGACCATATCTTTATTATAAAAATAGCCTTTAGTTTATCGCTAAAGGCTATTTTCTTTTTTATTCTTTTGTTTTAAAAGAACTTGTTATTTGGCTCATTAATACTAATAAACCTACAACAAAATAAGCAGAGAAAATAATAAGCATCCATTGTGGCATTTCTAAAGTTAAGAATTGCCATTGGCTGACAGAACAATCACCGGTTGCTTGGAATACAGCAGGGAACCAATCTTGCAGAGCAAACCAAGAAGGTAAAGTGACAAAAAAGTCACAGGTTGCAAAAGGTGATGGATTCAGAATAAGTTGTGTATGTTCCCAAGAGAGTTCAATTCCCCGGTATGCGGAATAAATCCATAAAAAACCGCCTGCCATACGCATAAGAGCCATTTTAGGTGCAGATGCCCCAATCAATGCAGCGACTAAGATCCCTAATACCGCAATACGTTGATAGACGCACATTACACAAGGCATTAATTCCATTCCGTACTGAAAATACAATGCGGCACCTTCAAGACCTATTGCTGTTAATGCAAGCAACAGCCATGAAAAACGGCTTTGTGACCAGTGACGAAGAGAAGTCAGCATAATAATATCCATTTAAATATTAAATAAAATAAGTGCTTATTCTGCCTAAAAATCAAGCGCAAAAAAAGTTAAAACCTGTTATTTCACAAATATTTACATTCGAGCTTATTTTAATGAAAAAAATAGGGCTTTTATCAAATAAAAGCCCTATTTATGTGGTGTAACTGTGGTTCTATTGTTATGGAATAGCAACTAAACCAATTTCATAAAACCAGTGTGTTGCAGGAACAAGCCAAAATTCAACAGCCAGTAAACCAAGTAATGTCATTACAATTGTATATGGCAGCGCCATTATCACCATGCGGCCATATGATAAACGGATGAGTGGTGATAATGCTGATGTTAATAAGAACAGGAATGCAGCTTGCCCATTTGGTGTCGCAACAGAAGGTAAGTTTGTACCTGTATTAATAGCAACACCAATATGTTCATATTGTGATTGGCTAATTAATCCATCTTGCAATGCTGTTAAAGCTTCACTGATATAAACCGTACCCACAAACACGTTATCTGAAATAGCAGATAGTAGACCATTAAAGAGGTAAAAAAGAGACAGTTGCGAGGATTCTGAAGCTTGAAGAACAAACTGAATAATAGGGGCAAATAATTGCTGATCGATAATAACAGCAACAATAGAGAAGAAAACAGTCAATAACGCAGTGAAAGGCAAGGCCTCTTCAAATGCTTTACCAAGAGCATGTTCTTCTGTGACTCCACAAAATGCAGTGGCAAGAATAATAACAGATAAACCGATAATACCGACTTCTGCTAAATGGAGCGCTAAAGCAACAATCAACCAAATACCAATTAATGCTTGGATCATCAATTGTGCTTTTTCTTGAGAAGTGCGTTTTTCACTGTTTTTCTTGTCGTATTCAGTGAGAACTTTACGAACTAAATCAGGTAATTCAGCACCATAACCAAAGAGCTTAAAGCGTTCTACAAGGTAGCACACTGCAAGACCAGCAAAGAAAACAGGAATAGTGACAGGTGACATTCTGATAAAGAAGGTCACAAAATCCCACTCTAAATGTTTTGCAATAATAAGGTTTTGTGGTTCACCCACCATGGTCATTACGCCACCTAATGCAGTACCAACACCAGCATGCATCATTAAGCTACGTAAAAAAGCACGGAATTGTTCTAAAGTTTGTTTTTTTTCTGCGGTATCAATAAACCCATCATTACTTAATTCTGCACCTGATTGGTTAGATGCGAAATTATGATATATAGAGTAGAAACCGAGAGAAACACTGATCACAACCGCGATAACGGTTAAAGCATCTAAAAAGGCAGATAAAAATGCACTTGAAAAGCAAAAAGCAATAGATAACATCCGTTTAGAACGAATAGATAACAATAATTTTGTAAAAGCAAACAGTAACAATTGCTTCATAAAATAGATACCCGCAACCATAAAGACAAGAAGCAAAATCACTTCAAGGTTGTTGGCAATTTCATGACCAATCTGTTTTGGGCTAGTCATTCCAATGATGACGGCCTCAATAGCAAGTAATCCTCCGGGTTGTAGCGGGTAACACTTTAGCGCCATAGCCAGTGTAAAAATAAATTCTACAACTAATAGCCAACCGGCGACAAAAGGGTCAACAAAGAAAAAAAGCAGTGGGTTGATAATTAAAAAAGTAAGAATAGCAAGCTTATACCAATCAGGGGAATTCCCCATAAAGTTCTTTAGTAGTGCTTGTCTTATACTCATATCCATTAGGTTTTTCATCCTCCAAATAGAGATTTTAAGCGCAACAATGCGCAATCTAACCATAGTACGCGCTAATTGCTGTGAAATTAAGCGCGCTAGTAATAATAAATTGATGAAACTACATCACGTTTTATGATGCCATTCACTATTTAATGATGGTTGAGCTATATCAAAATTACGCATTCTGATATTATCTTTTCCATTATTAGCAGAAAAATCGCTTCGGAAGAAATAAAAATATGGTTATTAAGGCTCAAAGCCCCGCAGGTTTTGCGGAAGAGTATATTGTTGAAAGTATCTGGAATAATCGTTTTCCTCCTGGATCTATTCTTCCAGCGGAACGTGAGCTATCTGAATTAATTGGTGTTACAAGAACCACATTAAGAGAAGTGTTACAACGCCTTGCTCGTGATGGTTGGTTAACTATTCAACACGGAAAGCCAACGAAGGTAAACAATTTCTGGGAAACATCAGGTCTTAATATCCTTGAAACAGTCGCTCGCCTTGATCATGATCGAGTACCACAATTAATCGATAACTTATTGGCTGTCAGAACCAATATTTCAGCTATTTTTATTCGTACCGCATTTAGAAATGGCCCTGAAAAATGTATTGAAGTTTTAAATCATGAGCTTACCACTGAAAATAGTGCTGATGAGTTTAGTGAACTGGATTACAACATTTTCCGTGGATTGGCGTTTGCATCAGGTAACCCAATTTATGGTCTTATCTTAAACGGCTTAAAAGGGCTTTATACGCGCGTAGGTCGTTATTATTTCTCAAATATTCAAGCCAAAGAACTCGCGTTAGCATTCTATAAAAAACTGGCTGCATTATGTGAGCAAAAAGATGTTGAGCATGTTATGGAATGTGTCCGCCAATATGGTAAAGACAGTGGTATTATCTGGCAAAGTTTACAGTCACCATTACCGAGTGATCTAGAAGAAGTAAAACGCTAATTACGTTTGCTGCTTTATCACAATAGAAAAAACCAGTATTCATATAATTTGTGATACTGGTTTTTTATGTTTTTAAAAAGCCCCAAGTGTCATTTTTTAGGCAATGCTTTAAATAGGTTATTTTTAGTAAAAAGAGTAACCAAAGTGAGTTAATTTAAGAGTTATCATCTTTAAATTATTTAATTTTTAGATTTTAATAAAGCACTAAATTTCCTTCCTTAAGCCTTAAACTCTCTTCAATTTAAAATAATTTACTGATCAATAGTTTTATAATTTACAGTAATAATAATATATCATTGATTTAACTAGTTAATTTAATGATTTTTTTTGAAAATCATCTGTCGAATAACAATCAAATGTGACTTAACTCTAAAATCTGTCTTTTTATTAGCTTAGATGATTATTCTATATTGGCTTTTTGTGTATAGAATATTATTCTTATGTTATATCAATGTAAACTATTGGAGTCTTGCCATGAAAGTGATCATCTTAGGTGGCGGCGTTATTGGTGTAACGAGTGCGTGGTATCTTGTGCAACAAGGTCATGAAGTCATTGTTGTTGATAGACAAAATAGTGCAGCCGAAGAGACGAGCGCAGGTAATGCTGGTCAAATATCTCCGGGATATGCAACGCCTTGGGGCGCGCCGGGTATTCCATTAAAAGCAGTTAAATGGATGTTTCAAAAGCACGCACCATTAGCGATTAAACCTGATGGCTCACTTTTCCAATTACGTTGGATGTGGCAAATGTTACGTAATTGTGATGCGTCACATTACACTATGAATAAAAGCCGTATGGTGCGTATTGCCGAATATAGCCGTGATTGCATTCGTCAGTTACGCCAAGACACCGGTATTGAATACGAAGGTCGCCAAGGCGGCACTCTGCAACTTTTTCGTGATCAAAAGCAATTTGATAATGCGGCCAATGATATTGCTGTATTAAAGCAAGAGGGCGTCGCTTATGAATTGTTAACTGCGGATCAACTAAAATTAGCAGAACCTGCACTTGAGCATGTGAGTCACAAATTGACAGGTGGCTTACGTTTGCCAAATGATGAAACGGGTGATTGCCAAACTTTCACGAAAAAACTCGCTAAAATGGCAGAAGATGCCGGTGTTACGTTCTTATTTAACAAAGAAATCAAACATTTGTTATTTGATGGTGATAAAGTAGCGGGCGTTCAATGTCATGATGGATTATTAACAGCCGATCACTATGTTGTTGCCATGGGTTCTTATTCAACAGCGTTTTTGAAAAATAAAGTCGCCATTCCAGTTTATCCTCTTAAAGGTTATTCACTTACGATGCCGATTATTGACGCTTCAAGAGCGCCCACATCCACTATTTTAGATGAAACTTATAAAATCGCGGTAACGCGTTTTGATGAGCGAATTCGTGTCGGTGGAATGGCAGAAGTCGTTGGTTTTAATCTGGATATTTTAAAATCACGCTGTGAAACATTAAAAATGGTTGTACAAGATCTCTATCAAGGTGGTGGTGATATTGAGAAAGCCACTTTTTGGACAGGTCTAAGACCTATGACGCCTGATGGTACACCGATTGTAGGGCCTACGGCTTATCGTAATTTATCATTAAATACAGGGCACGGCACATTAGGTTGGACAATGGCATGTGGCTCTGGACAATTATTGGCTGACTTAATTTCAGGGAATAAACCTGCTATTGCCGCTGATGATTTATCTGTATTTCGGTATATCGATGGCTTTAATACTAAATTGCTCTTACCGGGGCAAAAACTTGATGCAGCTTATTAATTGAGGAGAAACCATGTCCAGACCCACAAAAGTAACTATTAACCTCGATGCATTAAGCCATAATCTGTCTGTTATTAAAGAGAGAGTCAAAGGCAGCAAAGTGTGGTCTGTTGTAAAAGCAGATGCTTATGGGCATGGATTATCCTGTGTTTGGCCGGCATTAAGTCATACTGATGGCTTTGCATTAATTGAGTTAGATAAAGCCATCATGTTAAGAGAGCAAGGATGGGTTGGCCCCATCCTTTTACTCGAAGGTTTTTTTAAACCAGAAGATGTCTATTTACTCGAACGTTATTCACTGACCACCACAGTGCATTCAGATTGGCAATTTGATGCTATAGAAAAAGCCCAATTAGAAAGACCTATCAATATTTATCTTAAGCTTAATAGTGGAATGAACCGTTTAGGTTATCGTCCTGATGCTTATCAACAAGCGATTAATCGTGCGAAAAGTATCAATAACATTGGGTTTATTATTCAAATGTCGCATTTTGCTAATGCAGATACTGGGTTGAACATGAATGCACAAAAGGCTGTCATTAATCAGACAATGGTAAGTGAATTGCCTCGGTGTTTGGCAAATTCAGCCGCAACGTTATTTGATCCTGAAACTTATCAAGATTGGGTACGCCCAGGCATTATTTTATATGGCGTTTCGCCTTCGGGTGTTTGGCAAGATATTGCTGATTTCAATTTACAACCCGTAATGACATTTAATAGTGAAATATTAGCCATTCAACAAGTCAAAAAAGGCGAGCAGATTGGTTATGGTAGCCGATATACCGCTGAGCGAGATATGCGGATCGGTGTTGTTGCCTGTGGTTATGCTGATGGCTATCCAAGACATGCACCAGACGGTACACCTGTGATGGTTAATGGGCATAAAACACAATTGGTTGGGCGTATTTCTATGGATATGCTAACCATTGATGTGACCGATTTTCCTGATGTTAATTACGGTAGTCCGGTTGAATTATGGGGAGAAGAACTCCCGGTTGATGATGTTGCAACCGCATGTGGCACTATTGGTTACGAATTACTGTGTGCAATAGCACCAAGAGTTACTGTCGAAGTGATGATAAATTTACCTAATTCCACTTTTTCTGATCTAAATGAAAGTTGTTGATAATCACTAAACTAGAATAAGCTTAAATTTATTTTGATTTGGTGATCCTATGAGTAACGGCATTGCATTGCGTGTGAAAGGAAAGGTTCAAGGCGTTGGCTTTCGCCCATTTGTTTGGCAATTAGCCCATCGTTTTGGTTTATTAGGGCAAGTGAGCAATGATAGTTTGGGGGTATTAGTACATTTAATGCCTTCACCTAAAAATGCACTCTTTATCGAAGCATTAAAAGCAGAATGCCCACCATTAGCACGCATTGAACGTATAGAAGAATCACCTTATCAATGGGAACAGCTACCTACTGATTTTATTATTGTAAAAAGTGGTGGTGGCGAAATGGATACACAAGTTGTTCCTGATGCCACAACCTGCCAAGCCTGTATTGATGAATTATTTGATCCACAAAATCGTCGTTATCATTATCCTTTTATTAACTGCACCCATTGCGGTCCTCGTTTTACTATCATAAAAAAAATGCCTTATGACAGGCCTTTTACTTCAATGTCTGAATTTCCATTCTGCCCTGAATGTAAACATGAATATGAAGATCCCGCAGATAGACGATTTCATGCTCAGCCTAATGCCTGTCCTATATGTGGACCTCATATCTGGCTTGCCGATAATCAGGGTAAAGCGTTAGCAACAAAAGAGCTTGCATTAACTCAAGCTTGTGAAGCATTACTTGCTGGAAAAATTGTTGCAGTTAAAGGTATTGGTGGTTTTCATTTAGTGTGTGATGCACGTAATAATGAGAGCGTTGCATTATTACGCGAACGTAAGTACCGACCCGCGAAGCCATTAGCTGTGATGATCACAGGAATCGATCAAATTAAAGCAGATGAGCAAGATCCAGATTTTCTTCCAACAGCTATTCAAACATTGCAAAGCACTGCTGCCCCAATTGTATTAGTCCCTAAAACCGTTGCCCCTAAACTTGCAGAGCTTATTGCGCCGGGATTAACTGAGATTGGTGTTATGTTACCCGCCAATCCATTGCAACATTTATTAGCACGAGGTACGAATATTCCTCTTGTTATGACATCAGGAAATGCATCAGGTCATACACCCGCATTAAGTAACGAAGATGCTTTAATGCAACTGAGAGATATTGCAGATTTATTCTTAATGCATAATAGAGAAATCATACAAAGGGCAGATGACTCATTAGTTCGTATTGAGGGCAAACAGAGCATTATGATCAGACGCTCTCGTGGTTATGTCCCAGATGCGATTTCATTACCTGATGATTTTGAGGCGCAACCCTCAGTGTTTGCTATGGGGGGCGATCTTAAAAATGTATTTTGCTTATTACGCCAGCATCAAGCCATTATGGGACCACATTTAGGTGATCTTGATGATTTAAGCGTACGACAACAGTTGGTAAAATCGTTGACTCTTTTCCAGCAGATTTATCGTTTCACTCCTAAAGCCATAGCAATAGATGCGCATCCTAACTACATCAGTCATCAATTGGGTAAGCAGTTTGCTCAAGAGCAAAATATTCCTGTTATTGAAGTCTCTCATCACCATGCACATATTGTTTCTTGCCTTGCTGAACATGGTCATACACATCAACAAGGTGCGGTTGTTGGTATTGCTCTTGATGGGTTAGGTTATGGGCAAGATGGGAATTTATGGGGTGGGGAATGTTTGCTGGTGGATTATCAGAAATCAAAACGGATTGGGGGGCTTCCTGCGGTTGCTATGCCCGGAGGTGATCTTGCCTCTATTCAACCTTGGCGAAACTGGTTCGCACATTTAGCTACTTTTTCTAAAGATTGGCAAGGTAGTGTTATTGCCCAAATTATACCTCGTCATGATCTGCAAATATTGAGTAAGGCAGTAGAACGTGGTTTAAATTCGCCTAAAGCTTCTTCTTGTGGGCGGTTTTTTGATGCAGTTTCAGCATCATTAGGATTAGCGCCTAAAGAAATAAGTTGGGAAGGTGAGGCTGCATGTTACTTACAAACAGCTGCATTACAGTGTCACCAAGATAAAAAAACAGAAATCATTAAGCAATATGGGCATTTGATGCCTGTAAAAAATAACTTGCTTGATCTATCTGTTTTTTGGACGCAATGGGAAGGTGTTGATCTTAATGTCAGTGAAAAAGCGTGGTTATTTCATTATTTATTAGCTGAAAGTTTAAGCGAAATTGCATTGCAATGTGCGGATGAACATCAGATTGATACCATTGTACTTACGGGGGGAGTGTTAAATAACACGCTACTCAAACAGCTGTTTAAGAAAAAATTAAACAATAAAAAAGTATTAATACCTATGATGTTACCTGCTGGTGATGGCGGTATTGCATTAGGACAAGCACTGATTGCTACACATTTAATGCAAAAATAGAATAATTGTAGGTAAAATAATGCCAGTTTTAGTTAATTGTGACTGAAATAGTTTTTTGGTTGCTACTTTATTAATGACAATATGGAAAATCATCGTGAGTAATAAGAAGATTATCATTTCTTTGGCCGTTATTGCAGGATTAAGCACGCCAGCAGCATTTGCTGGAGAATGGTCAATTGGTGGTTCGGTTTTAGCACAAGTCACTCCTTATAAAGGAGCGAAATCAAAAGATTATTTATTACCAGTACCACAAGTTAACTATCAATCAGAAAATTTCTATTTCGCAACGTTAGCAGCGGGATATTACCTGTGGAATACACCGAAAGATAAACTTTCAGTTGATTTACACTACTATCCACAAGCCTTTAAACCAAGCGATAGTGACGATGAACAAATGAAAAAACTGAATCGTCGCCGTGACACAATGATGGGTGGCTTTACTTATAAACACCACGAATCATGGGGTAGCTTAAGAGCGATCGTTTCTGGTGATATGCTAGGCAAAAGTAACGGTATTATCGCTGACGCCGCTTATTTATATCCTTTCGAATTTGGTAATTGGTCTTTACAACCAGGTGCAGGTATTGTTTGGGAAAACAAAAAACAAAACCGTTATGCTTATGGAATTAGCCATGCAGAATCACAACGCAGTGGTTTAGCAGAATATACGCCAAATGATAGCTGGAGACCGTATGTAGAGCTATCAGCGAACTATAAGTTTGCTAAAAACTGGAATTTCTTTGCGATGGGACGAGTTGACCATTTGCCAAGTGAAGTGAAAGACAGCCCAATGGTAAATAAATCTGTTACTGCGATTGTGTGGACAGGTGTGACTTACACATTCTAATTAGCTCGGTTCTAACTAGAATTTAGTAAGTTCAGTAATGATAAAAAAAGCTTCGATTCAAAAACTCGAAGCTTTTTTTATTGCGCAAGATATCAGTAATACTTTATTTTTCGGCAATATTTTTACGAACACGAACGACCAGAGATAAGCGACCGGGATGAACATTATCTGGTTTTAGTGGTCGGTGGATACGAGCGGTTTCTACGCAAGCCATTTTACGATAACCACCTGCGCTCATATCTTTCATTGAACTTGCAAGCTCTGCGCCGGGGTTCCAACATACCACATCACTATGATGGTAATGATGAACCTCAATGGTGCGATCCCAGCCATCATCATGAATAAGATTAAAATCGTCAGGCTCTGTATAAAGCCTATCAGTGCGTCCATTGAAGCGTAATGAGGTTTCATCAGTGTAAACCTCTTTATCTGCCACTGTGTCAATGTAGTGGCCTCCTAAGCCGGTTACAGAGACATTATCAATATCACTCACATTAAAATAAGAGTGGAGGGCAGCCGTCGCTTCATAATCACCGTAAGATTCTAATTCAACCTCACAGGTTGCGCCTAATTTAAAGCGTGCAATAACAGTAAACTCATGAGGCCAATATTTTTGTGTCTGTTGGCTCTCTTTTAGTGTCATGGTAATGAGCACGCCGTCTTCTTGCTCTGTATGGGCGCTAAATTCCCAAGGAAGAATTCGCGCAAATCCATGGCTTGGTGTACCCGCTGAAGCAAACCAAGGCCAGCAAATAGGAATACCGCCACGAATGGCAACACCAGGAGTGAAGAGAGAGGCTTCGCTTACCCAAAATACAGGATGCTCTTGCGCGGGTTGCCAAGCAATTAAATGTGCGCCTTGAAGGCTGATAGCTGCGCGTACTTTAGGATGCGAAATAACAAGGATAGGAAGTTCACCTAATTGCCGACGACTTAAGTAAGGTGATATTTGTTCAATAATCGGCAAAGAAAAAATTTTCTCATTCATTATCTTATGACCTTATGTCACTGACTATTTCAATACAATAAACTGACTGGCTAGAAAATAAAAGAGCCACCGAAAAGGTGGCTCTAAAAGAAATCGTGACTTTCTAAACTCTAATTATTTAGAGATATGAGAAATCAGATCCAGAACTTTGTTTGAATAACCAACTTCGTTATCGTACCAAGCAACTAATTTAACAAAGTTGTCGTTCAGTGCGATACCTGCTTTAGCATCAAATACTGAAGTCAGAACTTCGCCGTTGAAGTCAGTTGAAACAACTGCATCTTCAGTGTAGCCCAGAACGCCTTTCAGTTCGCCTTCAGCTGCTGCTTTGATAGCGTCACAGATTTGAGCGTAAGTTGCTGGTTTTTCCAGACGTGCAGTCAGGTCAACAACAGAAACGTTAGGAGTAGGAACACGGAAAGACATACCAGTCAGTTTGCCGTTCAGTTCAGGGATAACTTTACCTACAGCTTTAGCAGCACCAGTTGATGATGGGATGATGTTTTGAGAAGCACCACGACCACCACGCCAGTCTTTTGCAGATGGACCATCAACAGTACGTTGAGTTGCAGTTGTTGCGTGAACAGTAGTCATCAGACCTTCAACGATACCGAAGTTGTCGTTGATAACTTTAGCTAAAGGCGCTAAGCAGTTAGTAGTACAAGATGCGTTAGAAACGATATCTTGACCTGCGTATGATTTATGGTTTACGCCCATAACGAACATTGGGGTGCTGTCTTTTGAAGGACCAGTCAGAACAACTTTTTTCGCACCAGCTTGGATGTGTTTACGAGCAGTTTCGTCTGTTAAGAACAGACCAGTTGCTTCTGCAACAACGTCAGCACCGACTTCGTTCCATTTCAGATTTGCTGGATCTCTTTCTGAAGTTACGCGGATGGTTTTACCATTAACAACGAGGTGGCCATCTTTTACTTCAACAGTACCGTTGAAACGGCCATGAGTTGAATCGTATTTCAGCATGTATGCCATGTAGTCTGCGTCTAACAGATCGTTAATACCTACGATTTCGATATCTGAACGTTCTTGAGCAGCACGGAAAACGATGCGGCCGATACGACCAAAACCATTAATACCTACTTTGATAGTCATATGTATTCCACCAGCTTTAATTTAGTGAATTAAAAAGTTGCTTCTAAAGTTACCAAAACCGCGCCAATCGTCAAGCGGAATCGTGTCAATAATTGCAAAAAATCAATTAAAAAAACACTTTTCGCTTAAAGATTGGTCGTTTTAGCTAAATGTTACGCTGTGTATTATCGGGATCAACGCCGATAAATGAAGTTACCTTTGCTCCGTTATGTGAAATTCATCACATTTCAAAAACTAAAGATTACTCTTGATGATTTTAGACTATATTTTCCAGATTTGTTGTTAAATCTTTGTTATCATTCACTGTTGTTTTAAAAAGCATTTTTCTGGGCAAGAGGTCGATATGGCAGATAATGAAAAGAAAGTGAATATTTCAAGTAATAACAATCACCTTGATTTATCAACACTCAACGAAATGCAACGTTATGTGACGCAACAGCAAGGTACAGAACCTCCGTTTAGTGGTAAATTATTACACAATCGTCAAACAGGGATTTATCACTGTTTGTGTTGTTCTGCTCCTCTGTTTTATTCAGAAACAAAATTTGATGCAGGATGTGGTTGGCCAAGCTTTTATCAACCTGTTAGTGATAATACGATTCGCTATATTGATGATTTTTCTCATAATATGAAAAGAACTGAAATCCGTTGTCAGCAATGTGATGCACATTTAGGGCATGTTTTTAATGATGGCCCAGCTCCAACAGGGGAGCGTTATTGTGTTAATTCAGCCTCTCTTTCATTTACGAATAGTGAAACAGGCGAAAAACAAGCCGGTTAATCTTGTTAAATTAACAAAATAATAACAACTGAAAAAACGATTCAGCCATTTCAAATGATTATTTAGCTTATGGAGCAATCAATGGAAGTTAATGAACTTATTTCGATGGTGACCCCTGAAATTTACCAGCGTATATCAACGGCAGTTGAACTAGGCAAATGGCCTGATGGCGTTGCATTGACTGATGAGCAAAAAGAACATTGCATGCAGATTGTTTTATTATGGCAGGCGAAAAATAACCACACACCTGAGCATATGACAGTAGGCACTAATGGACAAATTACCATGAAGAGCAAACAAGAATTAAAAGCTCAGTTTCAATCTGAACGTCTAGCAACGTTAACGCCAATCGATGATGAATAAAACCTGTGTAGAATGGATAGAATAAATATAAAAAGGGGCTATTTATTAACCGAGCAGGTTAAAAATAGTCCCTTTTCCATTTTATAAAGATAAAGAAAATAACGAACCTATTGATTGTTACGATTAAGCCAATGTGCTGAATCAATTAACGCTGCGCCTTTTGCTCTCATTTCTTCTAATGCTTTTTCGCTATCGTCATCTTGAATATTGACACCGCGACAACCGTCTGTAACAACTGAAACCTGATATCCTAATAACAATGCATCTAGCACTGTAAATTTGACACAGTAATCTGTAGCAATTCCTAAAATATAAAGATGTTTTATATTTAATGTTTGTAAAAGTGTATGCAAGCCTGTTTGGTATTCGTGGTCGTTATCAAAAAAAGCACTATAACTATCAATAAGGTGGTTTTGCCCTTTGTAAATAATATGATTAATGAGTGCTTGATTTAATTCTGGATGAAATGCAGCGCCATAAGAATTTTGTACACAATGTACTGGCCACCAAACTTGTGGTAAGCCATTTAGTGTGCCGATCTCTCCCACAACAGTGCCTGAATTTTCAGCAAAGCTAAGATGATCGGCTGGATGCCAGTCTAAGCTGGCAATAATCGGATTTTTAGATTGATTGAAACTATAAATAAGTTGGTTGGCTGTTTGTATAACTATGTCGCTTTCATTAACAGCTAATGCACCACCTGTACAAAAATCGTTTTGTATATCAACCAATAACAGTGCAGAATTTTTCACCACTTTTACCTTTAGATTAAACTTAGTCGTTATCGTTTAATGTCATTTCACCACGTAGGTTTTGTTGCATTAGTCGGCAAATTTCAGTGTAATTATATTGTTGGCTAAGGAGATAATGCAGTTTAGTTAATGTTGCTTCAAATGTCATATCAAAGCCACTGATCACACCTACTTCCGCTAATGCTTGACCTGTTGCATAACCTTCCATATTGACTCGGCCAGAAATACATTGTGTCAGGTTGATAACAACAATACCACGCTCTGTTGCTTCACGTAGGGTCGAAAGTAGTGCAGGGTGTGAGGGTGCATTACCGACACCATAAGAGCGCAATATTAAGGCTTTCACAGGTTGCATCAGAATATTTTTAACGATTTCATCGGAAAGACCCGGATAAATTGTAACAACACCGATAGGCTGAGGCGTAATATTATGTGCAGTAAATTCACCATTTCTTTTTGGAAAGGAATTAATTTTAAATTGTTTAATATTAATTCCCGCTTCTAACAGTGGCGCGCTATTCGGTGATGCAAAGGCATTAAAGCCATCAGCATGTGCTTTTACGGTGCGGTTTCCGCGATACAGTGTGTTATTGAAAAATAGCGCTACTTCATTAATAGGATGATGTGCGGCGAGATAAAGCGCATTTAATAGGTTTGTTTGCCCATCAGACCGTAAGGCTTCTAAGGGAATTTGAGAGCCAGTAACGATAATCGGCTTGCTAAGATTCTCAAACATAAAAGAGAGTGCAGAAGCGGTAAATGCCATGGTATCAGTACCATGAAGAATAACGAATCCATCATAGTTGTGATAATTTTCACTAATATCATCAGCGATGGATTGCCAATCTTCAGGGGTAATATTTGAAGAGTCGATCAGTGGAAGATGCTCTTTGATTGTGAAATCAGGCATTTCTTCGCGATGGAACTCTGGCATTTTGGCTAATTGACGTTGCAAATGCCCTGATACAGGAATATAGCCGTGTTCAGAATGTTGCATACCAATAGTGCCACCCGTGTATACAACGTAGATTGATTTCTTTTGCATCAGACAAAACACTCTTATTAGGCTGTGAGAAATACCTGATTATAGGGAGTTTACAGAATAAAAAAAGGAAAGGATGCTAAAAAAAGAAAATAGAGATCAATGAATATCTGCTTTAAATCATTGTGTTAAAAATAGGATTGATAAGAATGAGTAAAAAATAATCGTTAGTATATTATGCCAAATAAAGTTAGGAAAAAAAGAGAAAAACACCTGCCCTGAAAGAGCAGGTGTTGAGACAGAAACGGTTATTGAATATCACCACAAGATAAGCAATACGTATAACGGTTTAGCGGATCATTCATATTGCGGTAAAACTCTGTTTGTGATTTTACTTCTCTTAAAATAGGGGCTGGTAAATAAGCTTGTAATGGATCAGGGATAATGGCTTTTGCATTATTTGATAAGCTCATGATTATCTGTTCAGAGAGACTTAATTCTGGCTTCATCCAATCAATAACTGGCTCTTTAATTTTTGCCATTTTAGCAACAGCATCAATAGCGTCATCAAAATCACCAAACTCATCGACTAAGCCCACATTTTTTGCATCTATTCCTACCCATACACGACCTTGTGCAATACGATCGACTTGTGCAGGTGTTTTCTTTCGAGATTCCGCAACTAAATTAATAAATGTTTTATAGCCACTCTCAATATTTAATTGTAAAAGCTCGGCAAATTCTTCAGGTAACTTATTGGTGACAGATAATCCTGCTAAAGGTGAAGTTGTGACACCATCGGTATAAACACCAATAGACTCTAGGCTATTTTCAAAGGTATTAATAACACCGAAAATACCAATAGAACCCGTTAATGTTGAAGGACTAGCAATAATCTTATTTGCAGGTGTGGAGATCCAATATCCCCCCGATGCAGCTAATCCTCCCATTGAGACAACCACATGTTTTTTCTGTTGTTTAAAGGCTTCAACTTCACTACGAATTTGTTCTGATGCTGAAACACTTCCGCCGGGGCTATTTACACGTAATACAAGCGCTCGGATATTAGGATCTAAACGTGCTTGGCGAATTTGATTTGCAATAGTGGCACCGCCCGCAGAGCCTGGAATGCTTTCACCGTCAATAATGGCACCTTGAACAACGACTACGGCAATATTACCTTCATCGTTTGCAGGTAATGATGAAGTTAACGTATCGGCATAATCATAAATACTGATATTGTTAAATTGGTTGCTCTCATTATCCCACTGAAAGGCTTCTGTCATATCAGCTTCAAATTGAGCGTATGAGCTTACAGAATCCACTAATTTACGATTTAGCGCATAAGTTGCGTTATCCCCATCTGCATTACGTAGCTGTGCAATCATCTCTTTTGCACCTGGGAAAACATCTTCTGTGGTAATGCTACGGTTTTCTGCTACTTGGGTTAAATAAGTAGACCACAGTGCATTAACTAAACGTAATGAAGCTTCTCGAGATTCCGCAGACATGTCATTACGCATTAACGGCTCCACCGCAGATTTATACGTTCCTACGCGGAAAATATGAGTACTTACTTTTAAATTTTCTAACAGTGTTTTGTAATAGAGATTTTGAAAGCCAAAACCATAAATACCCACTGCACCTTGAGGTGTGAGATAAATTTTATCTGCATAAGAAGCGAGATAATATTGTGGCTGACTGTAATAGCCACTCACTGCAAAAATGGGTTTACCTGTCTTTTTAAATTCACTCAGTGCTTTACCAATATAATTTAGCGAAGGCTGATCTGCACCTGCAAATTCATCAAGTTTAAGCACCATGCCTTTAATTTTCGGATCTTGAGCGGCGAGGCGTAGTGTATCGACGACTTCAAATAATGAATTTTCTTGAAGCTGGCTACTCGAAACGCCTAAAAGCTCCCGTCCAACTTCTCCTAAAGGATTTTGGGTTGCAGTTTGGTCAACAATCACACCTTTAAGATCAACAAGAAGTGCGCCTTCATAATCCATCGGTTTTTGTGCTTCTTTGCTAATTAAGAAAATACCAATGACCAGAAAGAGAAGGAAAAAGAAAATAACGTTTAAGATTAATTTCCTGATAAAGTTAACGGCTTGCCAACTGAATTTTAATATTGCGCCGATTAACTCCATAATTTTATTCATATTATCTCCACATCATGTAAAGCTAAAATTTAATCCTAAACAGTCATGCTAGAATTACTGGTAAGCAGGCTACATTCACATAATCTCATACTATTAAAACAAAAAATGTTGTTAGCAATAGAGAGAATAACAATAACAATGAAAGAATATTCTAATATAGCTCTTATTGAATGTCTGTCATTGATTTTTAGGAAACCACGAATGATAACTTTTTACTTAAGGTGTTATTAAGCCAATATTTATCTTTTGTAAAAATAGCTCAATAAATTCATACAAACAGGCATTAAAGTAATATAGAAAATTGTCGAGTTAAAAAGAAAAATAGGATCAAAATCAGCGTAAATTAACTGAGTAAGCTAAGATTAATCATTTTATGAACAATAAATTACGATTAAATAACCACACAGCTGATTTTTAGAAAAATTCCCGCCTAAATTTGCGGATGGTGGTAATATAACGGTTTGTTATACTGCGAATTGATAAGAACTGTCCATCCCCATAAGAATGGGATCTTGCTAAAATAAAATGCTGACAGGAGAATAAAAATGGATGCATTAACACTGCTTTTGAACCGCCGTTCAGCTTCTCGACTGACTACTCCAGCCCCCGATAATGAAGCCCTCAATGCTATTTTACAAGCCGGTATGCGTGCGCCTGATCATGGTGCGCTTAAGCCGTGGCATTTCGTTGTGATGCAAAATGAAGGTATTGAACGTTTTAGCCAATTACTTCATAAAGCGGCAGTTGTGGGTAATTTAGGGCCAGAAGTTGAAGAAAAAGCAAAAAATGCACCTTTTCGCGCCCCATTGATCATCACTGTTATTGCGCAAGTGAAAGATCATCCTAAAGTTCCTGAATGGGAACAAGTTGTTGCAGCCGGTTGTTGCGTACAAGCAATGCAAATGGCCGCTGTTGCTCAAGGATTTGGGGGAATTTGGCGTTCAGGTTCTTGGACTCATGATGCGGTTGTAAGAGAAGGGCTTGGCTGTGGTGAACACGACCAGATTATTGGTTTCCTTTATTTAGGCACGCCAGCTCTGAAAGCGCCAATGACGGTTTCTCCTGCTGACTTAACTGATTTTGTGACTTATTTTTAAAAAGGATGGCATGTTATGTCTGAAGCAATTCGTTTAACACAATACAGTCATGGTGCAGGTTGTGGTTGTAAAATCTCGCCAAAAGTTTTAGAAACCATTTTACATAGCGAACAAGCTAAATTTCATGATCCTCACCTACTCGTAGGCAATGAAACCAAAGATGATGCTGCTGTTTATGATTTAGGAAATGGTACAGGTATTATCAGCACCACTGATTTCTTTATGCCAATCGTTGATAATCCTTATGATTTTGGACGTATCGCTGCAACGAATGCAATTAGCGATATTTTTGCAATGGGTGGAAAACCTATTATGGCAATCGCTATTTTAGGCTGGCCTATTAATAAACTGGCACCAGAAATTGCGCGTGAAGTCATTGAAGGTGGTCGAGCAGCTTGCCAAGAAGCTGGTATTTCACTGGCTGGTGGTCACTCAATTGATGCGCCAGAACCTATTTTTGGTCTTGCCGTAACCGGTGTTGTGCCTGTAAGCAAAGTAAAGAAAAACAGTGAAGCTAAAGCAGGGTGTCAGCTCTTTTTAACTAAACCTTTGGGTATCGGTGTATTAACAACGGCTGAGAAAAAAGGTCTGCTAAAACCAGAACATCAAGGATTAGCGACAGAAATTATGTGCCGTATGAATAAAGCCGGGTCTGATTTTTCTGATATCGAAGGCGTCACTGCAATGACGGACGTTACAGGATTCGGTTTATTAGGGCATTTAAGCGAAATCTGTGATGGCTCTGGTGTACAAGCCACGATTCATTTCTCACAAGTTCCAAGATTGCCAGAAGTAGAGTCTTATATTGAACAAGGCTGTGTTCCTGGTGGTACAGGTCGTAACTTTGAAAGTTATGGTCATTTAATCGGTGAGATCACTGAAATGCAACGTAAATTACTCTGTGATCCGCAAACATCAGGTGGCTTATTATTAGCAGTATTGCCTGAAGCGGTTGAACAAGTGAAAGAAGTTGCTTCACGTTTTGATATTGAATTAACGTCTATTGGTGAGCTAACTACGCCAGTAGCTGGAAAAGCGTTGATTGAAGTGACTAACTAACGTAATGAGATTATTTATTGCAGAAAAACCCAGCCTTGCTCGCGCTATTGCTGACGTATTGCCAAAGCCCCATAAACGGGGCGATGGCTTTATTCTTTGTGGTGATAACCAGTATGTGACGTGGTGTGTTGGTCACTTACTTGAACAAGCTGAGCCGGATGCATACGACCCGCGGTACGCCCGCTGGTCGTTAGATGATTTGCCCATTATTCCTGAAAAATGGCAACTCAAGCCCCGAGCTGATGTTAAAAAGCAGCTAGAAACCATCAAAACACTACTTAAGCAGGCAAAAGAAGTGATCCACGCGGGGGACCCCGATCGCGAAGGTCAGCTCTTAGTCGATGAAGTGCTTAACTATTTAAATATCAGTGAAGAGCAAAGAAAACAGGCGCGTCGTTGCTTAATTAATGACTTAAACCCAGCCGCAGTGACGCGAGCTATTGATAAGCTACGTTATAACCATGAATTTGTCCCATTGTGCGTATCTGCTTTGGCGCGAGCAAGAGCAGACTGGCTTTATGGTATTAACATGACTCGAGCTTATACGCTTTTAGGTCAACGCAATGGCTACCAAGGTGTATTATCAGTAGGGCGAGTACAAACGCCAGTATTAGGCTTAGTGGTCCGTCGTGATGAAGAAATTGAAAACTTCGTGCCTAAAGATTTCTTTGAAGTGAAAGCACATGTTGTCACACCTGCTGATGAACGCTTTACCGCGATTTGGCAACCAAGTGAACATTGTGAACCTTGGCAAGATGAAGAAGGGCGGTTATTACATCGTAAACTTGCAGAGCATGTTGTTGAACGAATCAAAGACAAACCTGCAAATGTAACGGATTATCAAGATAAGCAAGAATCTGAAATAGCACCACTTCCTTTTTCACTTTCCGCATTACAAATTGAAGCGGCAAAACGCTTTGGTTTAAGCGCACAACAAGTTTTAGATACGTGCCAGCGCCTATATGAAACACATAAACTAATCACTTATCCGCGTTCTGACAGCCGTTATCTACCTGATGAACATTTTGCGGGTCGTCATGCCGTTATTAATGCGATTAGCACACATGATGCAAGCCTATTGCCGCAAGATACTCTCGATATTGATAAAAAGAATCGTTGTTGGGATGACAAAAAAGTTGATGCTCACCATGCGATTATTCCAACGGCAAAAACGGGTAATATCTCATTAAGTGAAAATGAGAAAAATATTTATTATCTCGTGGCGCGCCAATATCTAATGCAATTTATGCCTGATGCTGTTTATCGTAAATGCGTTATTGAACTTGATATTGAGAATGGCAAGTTTATTGCTAAAGCGCGTTTTTTAGCGCAAGCAGGATGGCGAATATTATTAGGTGCGAAAGAACAAGATGATGAAAATGACGGTTCTGCATTGCCAATAGTGGCGAAGGGTGATGAATTGCTGTGTGAAAAGGGCGAGATTGTTGAAAAGCAAACGCAGCCTCCAAGACCTTTTACTGATGCAACATTGCTTTCTGCTATGACCGGAATTGCACGCTTTGTTCAAGATAAAGAACTTAAGAAAATCCTAAGAGCAACGGATGGATTAGGTACTGAAGCGACAAGAGCGGGAATTATTGAGCTGTTATTTAAGCGTGGCTTTTTGCAAAAGAAAGGGCGAGCCATTAATTCAACGCCAGCCGGTAGAGCATTAATTCATGTATTGCCAGATATGGCAACTTTACCGGATATGACTGCACATTGGGAATCGATACTCACGCAAATTAGTGAGAAGCAATTTAAATATCAAGATTTTATGATGCCATTAAATAACACCTTGATAGAGTTGATTACTCAAGCGAAACGTCGTCCGAATATTCAAGCTTTTAGAAATCTTCCCGCACCCGCGCATAATAAAAAGCGCAAAACAGCAACTAAAGGAAATCACAAAGCAAGCGCCACAAAAAATAAAGCGCAGAGTAAAGAAACAACGACGGATAATTAAGCTCCAATAAAAAGCACTTCCTCTATTATTTAGGGAAGTGCTTTTATTGAATTAAAATTTTATCTGATTAGATTTTAAATTCAGCCCAAACTGGCGCGTGATCAGAGGGTTTTTCCATTCCACGGATCTCGTAATCAATTCCTGTTGAAATACAATTATCCGCTAAGCAGCGACTTGCCAAAAGTAAGTCAATGCGTAAGCCTCGGTTATCGTCGAACCCTTTAGAACGATAGTCAAACCACGAGAATTGATCATTAGCTTCAGGATGTTGTTGGCGGAAGGTATCCGTTAATCCCCAACCCATTAAAGTTGCCAGCCATTCCCGCTCTTCGGGTAGGAAAGAACACTTACCTGTTTTTAACCAACGTTTCATATTATTTTCGCCAATACCAATATCTTTATCTGTTGGGCTAATATTTAAATCACCCATAATCAGTACTGGAGAGGTCGGTTGTAAGCTGGTGGTTAGATAATTTTGCAGATCAGCATAGAATTTTTCTTTGGCTGGAAATTTAGTTTCATGATCACGGCTTTCACCTTGAGGAAAATAACCATTCATAACGGTTAATAAGCCTGCTGGTGTTTCGATATCTGCCATGATCATTCGACGTTGAGCATCATCGTCATCACCAGGAAAGCCTTTACGTACTGCGACAGGTTTTTCTTTTGTGAGTAAGGCAACCCCATAATGCCCTTTTTGACCATGATAGAAAACATGGTAACCCAAGGCACCCACAGTATCTAATGGAAACATATCATCATGAACTTTCGTTTCTTGAAGCCCAATAACATCTGGCTGGTGTTTTTCTATGATAGCTTCAAGTTGGTGAGGACGAGCGCGTAAACCGTTAATATTGAAAGAGACAAATTTCATGTGACTGTAACCATTTATATATTGAATAATAGGATGTCTTATACTAGCAGGATCGCAAAATGAATGTAAGCAAATCACAGAAATGATGGCACAGCTTATCAAGAGAAAGATAAAATTAGATAAAAATAAAAGCCATTAAATAGAGTGTGCTAATTTAATAAAAATAATTAATTGTATAACAAAAAATATTAATTAAACAAACTAGAAACATAAACTAATCTTTGATAGAAGAATATAAGTATTATTATTCTTTATATGTGAAGAATGATGACATAATAAAAATAATATTGTAGTTATAAATTGTATTCATTAAAAGGAGGTAAAAAAATATTTATATAAAACTACTTTTATATAAAGTTAATTTTTAAATTAATTAATCACTATTTTATTTACATTAAATGAATCAATAAAATTATTTTATTCTACACAGCAAAGGAATGGTGAATTATGTTTTTTTCTCGTAAGTTAGAAGCCTTTATGGCCGTAGTCGAAAATGGCTCGTTAAGTAAAGCAGCGCGGGTAATGAACCGCACAACGCCTCCCGTCGCTAAATCTATCAAAGACTTTGAAGCCGTGTTAGGAAAGCGTTTATTTAAGCGAGAGAAGTTTGGTATGAGTTTAACTCAAGAAGGTTTAGAGCTTTATAATGATTTGAAATCGCTCTATCTTCAGGAAAAAGAGATAACTAAAAAACATATATCGGGGATTATAAATAATAGCATTCATGTTTATTATGATTGGGGGAAAAGTCAGTATTTAACTCAGTTTTATCAAGCAGCAAATAAAAATTATTCCCATATAAATATAATGCGATTTTCAAGAGAGAACTTTGAAGAAATACCCGACTATGATGGTAATACATTAATATTAAGCTCTGAAAAAATTATTAGTGAGAAATTTAGTCTTCTTCATAAAATAGAAAATAAACACTTGGGTATTTGTTGCCAAAAAACACTCGTGAATAGTGTGAATAATAATATTGATAGGCTTTTAAGTGAAAATATTTGGTTATGTGATCCGGCATTATACAAAACAGCTAAGATAAAAAAATTAGAGAGTGAAATTGGGGATAGAGGAAAAACCGTGTGTGTCAGAATAATGGATGATCTTAATTGCTGTTTACGTTTTATTCAAACGCATCATTCTCTTTTACTAACAGATGAAAGCCCATTGAAAAGTGAGTATGAAGCAGACTTATGCTTTATACCATTAACTCAACCTGAAATACGATATAGCTGTTATATCTATAAATCTAAGTATCATTCAAGTGTATTGAATCGATTTCTGGATCTGATTGATAAAATGGAATAAAAGGAATTTTTGGAGTGATGCTAAGAGGAGATGGTGGTGGGAGAAGGATTCGAACCTTCGAAGTCTGTGACGGCAGATTTACAGTCTGCTCCCTTTGGCCGCTTGGGTATCCCACCAACATTAAATTGTTCTGCTGTCCGTGACAGCGGGCGCAATAATACCAAATACCTGAGATCTGTAAAGCGCTATTTTACTAAAAATAGACTGACTGCTGTAAAATTGTGCGTATCGTTCAAGCTTTATGCGCTATCGTATTGATTTTAAGCAATATCATCTCTTTTAATAAGAGATAAAAAATAAACCGCGATATGCAATATATCGCGGTTTACCTTTAAATAGTCACACGGTTTGCGTTATGAGTAACAAAAAACTTATAAAATGATTGTTCTGTTACCATAAACGAAGACACGTTGTGAAAGCACCCAATATAAAGCATGGCTAAGAACATTCTTTTCAACATCTCGACCTGCTCTCATCATATCTTCAGCAGAAAACGTATGGTCAACATTAATCACATTTTGAGTGATGATAGGACCTTCATCTAAATTATCATTTACGTAGTGTGCTGTTGCACCAATAATTTTAACACCACGCTCATAAGCCTGATGGTAAGGACGAGCGCCAATAAAGGCAGGTAAGAAAGAGTGGTGAATATTGATAATTTGATTTGGGAAGTTCTGTACAAATGCCGGTGTTAATACACGCATGTATTTTGCGAGTACCACATAATCAGGTTTGTATTGATTAATTTGTGCAATTAACTTTTCATCATGCTGATCACGGGTTAAGCCTTCATGGCTAACAAGATGGAAAGGAATATCAAATTGTTCTACTAAATGTTTTAACGTATCGTGATTACCAATGACTGCGGCAATTTCAACATCCAAATCACCAAATGCACTTTTCATTAATAAGTCACCCAAGCAATGTGCTTCTTTTGTCACCATAATAACAATGCGACGACGGCCTGCGGTGTTTAATTCGCGCTTGGAGCCTTGTGGTAAGGCATCATCTAAATCGGCAAGAAAGGTTTCATCATTAAAGATACCTTCAAGCTCTGTGCGCATAAAAAAGCGACCTGTACGATGATCAACAAACTCACTATTTTGAACAATATTTAACTGATGTTTGTAGCAAATATTTGTGATTTTAGCGATAAGCCCTTTTGCATCAGGGCAAATAGTACGCAGTATTTTTTTTTGTGTATTTTGGTGTTGCATGTATGGATAAATCCTTTCTTTTACTTCTGTGTTTGCAGTTATTTGATGTTATTTTCACAACATTTTTTGTATTTACGCCCTGAACCACAAGGGCAGGGATCGTTTCGTCCCACTTTCGGTTTTACACCGTCAATATAAAACCAACAGTCATCTATTTTTAGAAAACGAGAGCGTTCATGTAAGTACTGTTTATCATCGGCATTTCTTTCAATAAAGCAAGCCGAGAATTCAACATAAGCCTCATTTTTATTTGTGCTTGCTTGTGCTGAGATAACATTAAGACCAAGCCATTGTGTATTGGGAAAGCCTGAAACTAATTCATCATGCAAGGAGGCAACACGACAAGAGGGGTGCCACGTCTTTATTAAGTAATCAGCATTATGTTTAACAAATGCGCTATAACGCGAACGCATCAATGCTTCAGCTGTTGGCGCATTTTTTTGACCTAAATGGTAAGGTTCACAGCAACTAGAGTAGAATAATTGACTATTGCAGGGGCATAAACTTGACAAAATAATGTCCTAATTCACGTTATCAGTATGACGATTACCCATAGATTGAAAAAAGTAACGATTGGGAATAATTAACGTCAATGTTGAACTAAACTAATAATGTAGCGCTAATTAATCTGCATGTGAAATGATAGTTACCGGAGTCACCAATGAACAAAGCCTTAGTGGGTAAAAAAATTTTAATAATTGATGATGAGGTCGTTTTTCGCACCATGCTGACGGAATATTTCTCACATGAGAAGGCTTGCGTTTATACAACAGATAACGGTAGCCAAGCATTATCTTTATTAGAAGGGGGATTGCTTCCTGATCTTATTTTGTGTGATATCCGTATGCCAGTAATGAATGGTCCCACTTTTTTGTGTCATCTTGAACAACGTAAATTGGCTATTCCTGTTATTGCTATTTCATGTACAGATAATATGGCTGAAATAGATGATATGTTGCGTTTAGGGGCGCAAGAGATTTTTCTTAAGCCAATAACACATCTTGATAAATTAAAACAAAAAGTCATTGAAGTATTATGCCCTGGCTTTTTTGAATCAGTGTTAATAGAAGGTATACATTTAGAACCGCTTTGGAATAGCTTACGAAAAGATACCCATTATATTCAGTCGTTCATAAAACAGATGCAACCTCAAGTTAAGCAGGTTGTTGCGGGATATTGTGTTAATTATCGTCAATTAAATGATATCACTAAAATGGGTTTGTTATTTGATATTGCGGCTTTATCCGAAGATCAAATTATTTTCTATTGTGTCGATATATCGAGAGATGATGAAAACGGGCTTTTGGTCGCTTTACTCTTACGGGTTGTTTTTAATGACGTATTAAAGTCATCAGAAAAAATACGATCTTTACCAAGTATGTATAATATGTTGAATAAATTAAATAAAATGCTTAATGAGATTGGAGTGAAAGGACAATTTCCCATCACGCTAGGATATTACCATACGCAGAAAAAAAATATATTATTGGCATCAGCAGGATTACGAGCCGAAATAAAAACAGAAAGTAAAAAATTTGAATTAAATAGCGGTGTCCCTTTAGGTTCATTGCAACTTTTATATATTAACCAAGTAAAATGCGAGGGAACAAATTGGCAATGTAAAATTTGGGATAACACAAATCAGATTAAATTAATGTTTTCCCCTATCTATAAAAGTTAAATGTAGATTAAATAAAAATAGAATATCGTGCATATATTAAACATAAATGAAGAACTATCTCAATTAACGGGTAGCGCTCTGTTTATCCTTAGATATTAGCTGGTATACTCTGGCGATTATTTTTTTAATTGTACCCATTCATATTTGAAAGTAGAACGGTACGAATTGCAGGAGAAGTATAATGTCATCAGCAGTGCGTAAAGTTAGAAAAGCGGTTATCCCTGTTGCTGGATTAGGAACAAGAATGCTACCTGCAACCAAGGCAATTCCAAAAGAGATGTTGCCTGTGGTTGATAAGCCTCTTATTCAATATGTAGTGAATGAATGTATCGCAGCAGGCATTAATGAAATTGTACTTGTTACACACTCATCTAAAAATTCAATTGAAAACCATTTTGATACAAGTTTTGAATTAGAAGCGATTTTAGAAAAACGAGTTAAACGCCAGTTATTAGAAGAAGTACAAGGCATTTGTCCAAGCCATGTCACTATTATGCAAACTCGTCAGGGAATAGCAAAAGGATTAGGCCATGCCATTTTATGTGCTAAGCCATTAATTGGTGATGAACCTTTCGCTGTTATCCTGCCTGATGTTATTTTAGATAGATACAGTGCTGATTTAACGAAAGTTAATTTAAAAGAAATGCTTTCTCACTTTGAACGTTCAGGCGCAAGTCAAATTCTTGTTGAACCTGTTCCTGAAGATGAAGTCTCTAATTATGGCATTGTTGATTGCATGGGCGAAAGTTTATGCCCAGGAGATAGCAAACCAATTACTCGTGTTGTTGAAAAACCTAAGAAAGAAGAAGCACCGTCGAATTTATCTATCGTAGGGCGTTATGTGTTATCTGAAAGTATTTGGCCACTATTAGCGAAAACCGCACCTGGCGCTGGAGATGAAATTCAGTTAACTGATGCGATTGCAATGCTGATTGAAAAAGAAGCTGTTGAAGCTTATCACCTACAAGGGAAAAGCCACGATTGTGGTAATAAATTAGGGTATATGAAAGCTTTCGTAGAGTATGGAATACAGCACGAAGAGTTCGGTGAAGACTTTGCACAATGGCTAAAATCATTAAAGATACAGTGAAATAAAGCCGATTAATAATCATTTATATGGTCAATCTCATTGTATATCCTCCGTAAATGAATGATGCATAATAGGTGGATATTTTACGGGAAAAGCTAGATAAAGTGATTGTTAGAGATTAAGGTATGGCTCAATGCATTTAGCATTGAGCCATGTTGATTCTGTAATGTATAACTATGTTAAGCGTTATGATGTTTAATCTAGGTGATATTAAGCATGATAGCGTTGACATGAAAAATAAATTATTGGGTTATTTGAGTAATAATATGAAAATATTGGTAACAGGTGCTGCGGGTTTTATTGGCTATCATATGAGCCAGCGTTTAATCGAAATGGGTTATCATGTTGTCGGAATAGATAACCTGAATGATTATTATGATGTGCGATTAAAAGAAGCTCGATTAGCTAAATTACAACAGCTAGAAAAATTTCATTTTGAGAAACTTGATATCGTTGACTCAGCAAAAGTGGCTCAATTATTTGCATCACACCAATTTGACCGAGTTATTCACTTAGCCGCCCAACCGGGTGTTCGCTATTCAATTGAAAACCCAATGGCATATATTGATGCGAATATTGTTGGTCATATTAATATATTAGAAGGATGTCGCCATAATAAAGTCGGACATCTTATCTATTCCTCTTCAAGCTCCGTTTATGGTTTAAATCAGAAACAGCCTTTCTCAACAGAAGATAGTGTTGATCACCCAGTTTCATTATATGCAGCAACAAAGAAAGCCAATGAGTTAATGTCTCATAGCTATTCACATTTATATCAATTACCGACAACAGGATTACGTTTCTTCACGGTATATGGTCCTTGGGGACGTCCTGATATGGCATTATTTAAATTTACTAAGGCAATGCTAGCTGGCGAACCTATTGATGTTTATAACAGTGGAAATATGACGCGTGATTTCACTTATGTCGATGATATTGTGGGATCTGTTGTTCGATTAGTTAATGTTATACCAGAAGCAGATGAAAACTGGACAGTAGAGAAAGGTGAAACGTCTTCAAGTTCTGCCCCTTATAAGATCTATAATGTGGGTAATGGGCAACCAACCAAATTGATGGCATTCATTGAAGCGATAGAAAAGTCATTAAATATAAAAGCTAAATTGAATTTAATGCCAATGCAAGATGGTGATGTTCTTTCTACTTGTGCTGATTGCCAAGACTTGTTTGAGACAATAGGTTTCTCGCCGAATACCGAAGTAGAATATGGCGTAAAACAGTTTGTTGATTGGTATTTAAGTTATTATAAAAATTAATAATATTAGTTTAATTGGATCAAAGAAAAAAGGAGCTATAAAAGCTCCTTTTTCATTATAAATAAAAATAAATAACGCAGTTATTACATTTTTTATTTTTGCTTACCCACATCTAATACAAACTACATCAGCACATATTAAAATTAAACGCTTGTTTAATTAAATGGGGCAAACAAGAAAATACCCTTTTAAATAATTAAAAGGGTATTTCAAATAGAGTATTGACTTAAATTACAGCAGGAAATCGTCTAATGATTTGCCTTCTTCATCAATAGCACGTTTGATTACAGCTGGTGTACGACCTTGGCCTGTCCAAGTTTTAGTTTCACCATTTTCATCAACGTAAGAGTATTTAGCAGGGCGAGCTGCACGTTTAGCACGGCCTGTTTTATTAACAGCACTTGCTTCAAGTAAGTCTGTTGGATCAATACCAGCTTCTTCTAGCATTTCACGGTATTTTTGTAATTTTTGAACACGTTCTTCTTCAGCTGCTTTTTCTAATGAGAATTCTTCACGACGCTCATTAACGACAACTTCGAGTTTCTCCAGCATTTCTTCTAAAGTTTCTAAAGAAGTTTCTCTTGCTTGTGCACGGAGAGTACGGATGTTATTTAATATTTTTAAAGATTCGCTCATTTTCCTGGTCTCAAATAAATGTTGTTGGCTGATGTAATACTAATAATAGATTGCTATTTAAATTTCTGCAATACCTAAATACAAACCTTACGTAAAATTTCTTTTTTTTAAACTAATATCTCAACGAAAAAAATAATAAAAGTTGAGGCATCTTTAGTCAATAAAGGAAATATTAGTAAGGAAATGCATCTTTTAACTGATGATAGCGCTAATGCTAAAGAATAGAAAGCTTTGTTCATTTTTTTATAATAACGGACTTTTTTCTAAAAATGGAATCGGACTAACTTTCATACTTTAATAAAGGTATATCAAGGGGTGTTTTAATATGTTAAGTACTTATTAAAGCTATTTATTTTTTAAGCAAAAATTAGCATTAACAACGAACTTCATCTTTCGGTGGTATATCTAGAATAGAAATAAAGGTAATAAATACTTGTTATGGATAACTTGTAGATTGTTTATGTTAGACTGTCGCTCGTGAAAATAAACACTATTTAAGGAGTGAGCTGATGGCTCAACTTTACTTTTATTATTCAGCCATGAACGCTGGAAAATCAACATCTTTATTGCAATCCTCTTATAACTATAATGAACGAGGAATGCGTACTTTGATTTTCACTGCGGCTATTGATACACGCTTTGCAAAAGGAAAGATTAGTTCAAGGATAGGATTAAGTGCGGATGCATTACTCTTTAGTGATGATATGAATATTCGTGACGTTATTGTTGCTGAGCATAACAAACAGCCTATTCACTGTGTATTGATTGATGAATGCCAATTTTTAAGTAAGGCACATGTCGAACAACTTTGTGAAATAACGGATACCTATGATATTCCCGTTCTCACTTATGGGCTAAGAACGGATTTTAGAGGTGAGTTATTTACAGGCAGTGCTTATTTATTAGCATGGGCTGATAAACTAGTAGAACTTAAAACAGTATGTTACTGCGGTAGAAAGGCAAATAAAGTATTACGCTTAGATGATAAAGGAAATGTACTGAGTGATGGTGCCCAAGTTGAAATAGGTGGAAATGAAAAATATGTTTCAGTCTGCCGCAAGCATTATACACAGGCAACGCTAAAAGGGTGTATTGAACAAGAGTAACCTTTTCAATTTCCCTCTTTTACTAATTTGTCAGAGTAAAAGAGGGGGATGAAATAAGAATTCAAATAAAGTGTTATATAACGTAATACTAAAAAATATTTATATGTTTTTAAATTTTAGCCAATTTCTTGGCTTTTTTTATATCAAATTGCGGTGAGTTTGATTTTCTTCTGTGAAGATATGTTATTTTTTGAAAGGAAAATTTATCTATTTCATCGATTTCATTATCATTAATCAAAAAAGACATAATCAAATATACGTAAGGTGTTTGTTTTGTGATGTCGATATTGTTTTTTACAAATGAAAAGAGAGATAGACATTTGATGCATTTATATTATTCATAGTTTAATAAAATTGAATAAAGATAGTCATAAAATACAAAAAAATATTTCTTTTATCTATGGTTTGTATAATGAAACATTTATATCGGGTTTTATCGATGCTGATTATAAGATGCTTAAGTTGTCATTGAATAAATAAAACACTTCACTTTATGCCTGCCAATACGGATAAATTGGCTCCTTTTATACTCCTAAAGGAGTAATTTTTAAGTAGAATGCACAAATAGCGACCTTTATTACGTTAGCAAGCTAACAAGCCTCATTTTGATAATATTTTATTGAAACTATGTTTTTTATAAATCCAATGCAGCTAGAGATATAAAATATTTATATCTCTATATTTTGATCACTAATTAATAATCAAAACGATGAAGCCTATTTATTTTTATCGGATAAGAAGAAAAATACGATTGCAAATCGTAAAGCGAATACGATGGTTTCAAAGAACATTTCGCGATAGTCATTTTATGAAGTAAACAAGGTAAGAATGAAATAATTAAACCAACTAATGAAAGAGGAGAGGAGTTTGATACGCTCTATAATCGCCCATAAGCCATTTTTTATAATAGGGTAATGCCAATGTGTGATTTAAGAGGTAAGTTGCTCAGCACCTTTTTCAGAGCCAATTATGAATACATAAGGGAATACACTATTTTTATAGTAAGGATCAAACTTATTAACTAAGTGTAAACACTTATCATTTATGACTGAATAGTGACTTCTCTCGCTTTATTTCCTAATCTCAGAAATCAGTAGCAAAATGCATATAACCAAGTGATCAGCCATAAAAAAACCCAGCCATAGGGCTGGGTTTCTATTTAAGAGCAAATAACCGAAATATTGAGGATCACATTAACACAGTGTGTTTCGATTATTTTTTACTACTTTTTTTAGCTGGTTTTGTTTCTTCTTTTACTTCAACAACAGGATGTTCATTAAATTCACGACCGTAGTAAGAATCTAATAACAGTTGTTTCAGTTCAGAGATCAGTGGGTAACGAGGGTTAGCACCAGTACACTGATCGTCAAACGCATCTTCAGATAATTTATCAACTCTTGCTAAGAAATCACTTTCTTGGACGCCAGCTTCACGAATAGAAGATGGAATACCTAATGAAGATTTCATTTCTTCTAACCAAGCTAACAATTTCTCAATTTTAGCCGCAGTACGGTCACCCGGTGCTGAAAGTTCTAAGTGATCAGCAATTTCTGCATAACGACGACGAGCTTGAGGGCGATCATATTGGCTAAATGCAGTTTGTTTAGTTGGGTTATCATTAGCGTTATAACGAATAACGTTTGAAATTAATAACGCATTAGCTAAACCGTGAGGAATATGGAACTCAGAGCCTAATTTATGCGCCATTGAGTGACAAACACCCAAGAATGCGTTAGCAAAAGCAATACCAGCAATCGTTGCCGCATTATGAACACGTTCACGAGCAACAGGATTTTTAGCGCCTTCATGATAACTTGCAGGCAGATATTCCTTCAGTAATTTTAATGCTTGCAGTGCTTGTCCATCAGAATATTCGTTCGCTAAGACAGAAACGTAGGCTTCTAATGCGTGAGTTACAGCGTCTAAACCACCAAATGCACACAGAGATTTAGGCATATTCATAACAAGGTTTGCATCAACGATAGCCATATCTGGTGTTAATGCATAGTCTGCTAATGGATATTTTTGACCTGTTTCGTCATCAGTAACTACCGCAAATGGTGTTACTTCGGAGCCAGTACCTGATGTTGTTGTGATAGCAACCATTTGTGCTTTCACACCCATTTTTGGGAATTTGTAAATACGTTTACGGATATCCATAAAGCGTAATGCTAATTCTTCAAAGTGGGTTTCTGGGTGTTCATACATAACCCACATGATTTTTGCTGCATCCATTGGTGAACCACCACCTAATGCGATGATCACGTCTGGTTTAAAGCTATTCATCTGTTCTGCGCCTTTACGCACAACACTTAATGTTGGGTCTGCTTCAACTTCAAAAAAGACTTCTGTTTCAACACCAAATTTTTTCAGTACACGAGCGACTTCATCAACATAACCATTGTTGAATAAGAAACTATCGGTCACGATAAAGGCGCGTTTTTTACCGTCTGTCGCAATCTCTTCTAGTGCGATAGGTAAACAACCACGGCGGAAGTAAATAGATTTAGGGAGTTTATGCCACAACATATTTTCTGCTCTTTTCGCCACGGTTTTAGTGTTGATAAGGTGTTTGGGCCCTACGTTTTCAGAGATGGAGTTACCACCCCATGAACCACAACCTAATGTTAGAGAAGGAGCAAGTTTAAAGTTGTATAAGTCACCAATACCACCTTGAGATGCTGGAGTATTGATTAAAATACGAGATGTTTTCATCTTGTCGCCGAAGTAGGCAACATGCTCAGGGCAGTTATCTTGGTCTGTATATAAGCAAGAAGTGTGACCAATACCACCCATCTCAACTAATTTTTCCGCTTTTAGAACGGCATCCTCAAACGATTGAGCATGGTACATGGCTAATAGTGGAGATAATTTCTCGTGAGCAAAAGGTTCTGCTTCTGTTGTTTCTTTTACTTCACCAATTAAAATTTTGGTATTTACAGGTACTTCAATGCCAGCCATTTCAGCAATTTTTGTTGCAGGTTGACCCACAATCGCTGCGTTTAAGTTGCCATCTTTTAAGATGATGTCTTGAACTGCTTTTAATTCTTTACCTGTTAGCATGTAACCGCCGTGAGTTGAGAAACGCTCACGAACTTGTTTATAAATGCTATCAACGACGATAACAGATTGCTCTGATGCACAAATTACGCCGTTATCGAAAGTTTTAGACATTAAGATTGAAGCCACTGCACGTTTGATATCAGCAGAATCATCAATAACAACAGGTGTATTACCTGCACCAACACCGATAGCGGGCTTACCAGAACTATACGCAGCTTTAACCATGCCTGGACCACCTGTCGCTAAGATCAGGTTAATATCATCATGGTGCATTAATGCGTTAGATAGGGCAACAGAAGGCTCATCAATCCAACCGATAATGTCTTTTGGTGCGCCAGCAGCGATAGCGGCATTCAAGACGATTTCAGCAGCACGATTTGTTGCTTCTTTTGCACGAGGGTGCGGAGAGAAAATAATACCATTACGCGTTTTTAAGCTGATTAATGCTTTAAAAATCGCAGTAGAAGTTGGGTTAGTTGTTGGTACGATACCACAGATGATCCCAATAGGTTCAGCAATGGTCATTGTGCCGTAAGTCAGATCTTCAGATAAGATCCCGCAGGTTTTTTCGTCTTTATACGCATTGTAGATATACTCAGAAGCAAAGTGGTTTTTAATCACTTTATCTTCAACGATACCCATACCAGACTCTTTTACAGCTAATTTTGCAAGAGGAATACGGGCATCAGCGGCAGCTAATGCAGCAGCACGGAAAATAGCATCAACTTGTTCTTGAGAGAAGTTAGCAAATTCACGTTGAGCTTTTTTTACACGAGCAACCAAATCATTGAGTTCAGTAACGTTAGTTACAGACATAAAGAGACTCCTGATAAAATGTTAAATTTTTTAAGCAAATTAGCCGTTTTCATCATAACTAATAAGGATAGCCTAGATAGATGACAATGTGCTCATTTTAGTAATAATTATTAGAAGCCATAATTTGCTTAAAAAACTTAAAAAAAACAATAATAAAGGTAAATATATTTTCGAAGTAATCCTATTTCTTCGAATGATAACAGCTTACCATCTTTCTAATTAATTAACGTGATATATATCACAAAATTAGTAAGCTGACACCTTTCAGCATGGCTTTTTATGAGAATGATTCTTATATGTAATAAATATTCAACAATTTTTTTGTCGTATGCTTTATTTAGATATAAAATTAAACCACTAGGTTTTGATCAGTTTGCAAGAGAATATTTTAGGTAAAAACTTGTTAACTAATAGAATTAACTGGTTTATTGATTTAAAGTAACGCGCATTTTTTAGAGTTACTCTATCTTTTATAGAATAATTCGCATGTTTACTAGCCAAGAAGGGGCTTTTCATGGGGTCACTGCTGGATTTATCCGGTTATATTAAATTTTTTGTCGGTCTTTTTGCGATTGTAAACCCAATTGGTATTTTGCCTGTCTTTATTAGTATGACGAGTTATCAAACTGATGCCGGGCGTAACAAAACAAACTTAATTGCGAATGGCTCCGTTGCAATTATTTTAGTTTCTTCTCTGTTAATCGGTGATTCTATACTGAATATTTTCGGTATTTCTATCGACTCGTTTCGTATAGCAGGGGGAATGCTGATTGTTACTATTGCAATGACAATGATAAATGGGCGTTTAGGGGAAGATAAACAAAACAATCAAGAACGAAACGAATCCGCGGTTCGTAATAGTGTTGCTGTTGTACCTTTAGCATTGCCATTAATGGCAGGACCAGGGGCAATCAGTTCTTGTATTGTGTGGAGCTCTCGTTGGGAAGGTTTTACTAACTTTTTAGGATTAGCCGCAACCAGTATCTTTTTTGCATTTTGTTGTTGGTTATTGTTTCGTAGTGCAACACTCTTAGTGAAATATTTAGGGCAAACTGGCATTAACGTGGTTACTCGTATAATGGGCTTATTATTAATGTCGTTAGGTATTGAATTTATTGTGACTGGGTTACGTTCTATTTTCCCAGGCTTATTAGTTTAAACACAGCGCAGAACAATTAAAAAATGGTACTACTAAAACAGTACTATTAAAAAGAGCAGTATTAACAACGCAATACTGCTCAGATCTTTTCTTCTATTTATTCTCTTTTCTTCTGTTTATTCTCTTTTATGTCAATCAAGACGATGTATCCCTTTTGATAACGCATCTCGATCATAATGTTGTGTGAGCTCCCCATTTTCCATTAATGCAGCTCTATCCGACATATGTGCAATAACATCTGCATCATGACTTACTAATAAATATGTCATATTATGCTCTTTTTTCAGTGTGTTAAGCAGATTTAAAATCTCAGCTTGTACTGACATATCGAGTGCTGAAGTTGGCTCGTCTAAAAGCAATAATTTTGGTTGTAATAAAATGGCTCTTGCAATGGCAATACGTTGACGCTGACCACCAGAAAGTTGATGAGGATAACGACTTGTCACATCTGCGGGCAAACCAACTTGGGCTAATGCTTGTTCAATGGTATTTTTATCAAAAGGAATTTGATGGATTTTTAACGGCTCAGAAAATGCACGTTCAATACGGTGTTGAGGGTGCAAAGAAGCGTAGGGATCTTGAAACACCATTTGTATATTACGGCGTAATGCCCCTTGGAAACGTTGTTGAGGTTTAATAGTTTGCCCTAAAAGCGATATATTACCTTGCCAATGGGGCAACAACCCAGCAATCACTCGTAAAACAGTCGATTTACCGCAACCAGAACGACCTATTAAGCTAAAGGTTTCACCTTGTTGAATATGTAAATTAATGCCTTTTACAACGTCCTTTGCTTGTTTACCTTGTTCAAATTGAACATGTAAATCATGAATATCAATTAGCATGATGCAGCCCCTTGAAATTAAGCGTTCTATCTAATACAGGCAATTGAGTGCCATAAGTGCTTGCGTTAGGTCTGCATGTCCAAAGTGTACGAGTATAAGGATGTGTGGCAGTCGGTAGCGCCTTCGCACTGAGTTCGTCAACTTGTTCGCCTTGGTACATCACCATGACACGTTCACAATATTCGGCAACAAGGGGCAAATCATGGCTAATTAGCAATAAGCCCATATGACGTTGCTCACACTGTGTGGTGATCAGCTCAAGGATTTGATGACGTAATTGTGCATCAAGCGCAGAAGTCGGTTCATCAGCTATTAAAATCGTTGGATTATTAATAAGTGCAATCGCTATCATTGCACGTTGCCCCATTCCCCCTGATAATTCACCGGGATAGCGATAAATATTCTGTTCAGGTAAGCCGACAGACAGCAGTGTATCAATAATAAGTTGGCGTCTATCTTGGCGCGAAAGTTTTTGATGCTGTTTTACGGTTTCTTCTACTTGTTGATAAATGGTTTTTACAGGATTTAAGGCGTAACGAGGATCTTGTAATACCATTGAAATAGTATTACCTCGAATATTATTCCATTGGCGAGAGGAAAAACCCAATAGATTATCTCCCTGCAAATTGAGTTTATCTGCGCTGACTTTTCCCGGCTGACGAACTAATCCCATTAATGCACGAGCGGTCATTGATTTGCCAGAACCTGATTCGCCGACAACCGCTAAACGCTCTTGCCCTAAAGTAAAAGAGACATTATTGACCACTCTTGCCTTTGGAAAATCAATACAGAGGTTATTTACCTCAATTAATGGTGCTTTATTCATGGGTATCTCCCAATACATCGCGTAATCCATCACCCAATAAATTAAATGCTAGACTGCTGATCAAAATTGCCGTACCCGGAATAGCGGCAACCCACCATTGATCAAAAATAACAGGCATACCTTCTGAGATCATTGCTCCCCATTCCGCCATTGGTGGCCGAGCGCCTAATCCAAGAAAGCCCAATCCTGCTGCCGCGAGGATAATCACCGCTAAGTTCAGCGCTAAACGTACAATCGCTGAAGGTAAACACAGGGGTAAGATATGCCCCCATAACAATCGGATACCCTTAATTCCCATCATTTCAGCCGCAGCGAGATAATCACTATTACGTAAATGTTGAATTTCACTGCGCGATTGTCGTGCATAAGCAGGCCATGCGGTTAAAGCCAGCGCTAATGCCCCATTTAACAGACCCGGACCTAACATTGCGACAAAGGCAAAAGCGAGAATAAGAGAAGGCATTGACATCACAATATCGGTGAAGCGCATTAAAATACGTTCAGTCCAACCGCCGTAATATCCCGATAAAATCCCAATCAATAATCCTAAAGGTAACGTAATAAGCGCCACCAGCCCCACTAAACCTAGCATGGGGCGAGTACCGTAGATCAGGCGAGAAAGAATATCTCGCCCATAATTATCGGTGCCTAGCCAATGTTGAGCATTGGGTGCTAATAAACGTTGGGCAGCATGTTGCCAATTTGGATCATAAGGAGCCAACCAAGGTGCAAAAATCGCAATAATTAACAGTAAAATAAGCAACGATAAACCGATAAATGCGGAAGGCGAGCGCGCTATTTTTCTTAAAAATGAGGATGACATTAGCGGAGCCTCGGATCAGTTAAACGAATAACAATATCGGTCACATTATTAATAAAGACAAAGCACAAACCGATAATTAAAGTACCGCCCATAATGGCTGTGGTATCCCCTGCAAAAAGCGCTGTTGTGAGATATCGACCAATTCCCGGCCAAGAAAAGACGGTTTCTGTCAATACAGCCCCTTCTAGCATACCCGTGTAAGACAGGGCGATAATAGTCATTAAAACACCACGAATATTAGGCAGTACGTGATAAAAAAGAATACGTAACTCGCCAATGCCTTTCGCTCTTGCTAACGTGACATACTCTTTATTCATTTCGTTTAAACATGCCGAGCGAGTTAAGCGAGTGATAGAAGCAAGGGCAAAATAAGCTAATAGGGAAACGGGCAAAATCAGGTGTGATAACGCATTAAAAAAAGCCTCTTTATCGCCAGCTAATAATGTATCAATTAATGCAAAACCTGTTACGGGTTCAATGGTGAATTGATAGATATCGTCTAATCGCCCGGGGCCTGCAGTCCATTGTAATGTGGCATAGAAAATCAAGAGTAAAATCAAACCTAACCAGAAAATAGGAACTGAACTGCCTAATAACGTTAGAATTCGCAAAATAAAATCGAGGGGTGTTCCCACAAACCGCGCACATAAAACACCGAATAAAATACCGAGACTGGCACCAATCAACAATGCAACAGTTGCTAATTCCAATGTAGCGGGGAAGGTCGCTAACAAATCATTAAGAACAGGCTGACCTGTTGATGTCGCTGTACCTAAATGTCCTTGCAACAGTGCTTTCACATAGTGAAAAAACTGCATGTAGATAGGTAAATCCAGCCCTAACTCATGTTTTACTTGGTTATAGGTTTCAAGGCTTGCGTGATCACCGACAATTTGTAAGACAGGATCGACAGGTGAAAGTACAGAAAGCGTAAAAGTGATAACAAGAAGCCCTAAAAGCGTCAGCACCAGTGTCAATATACCTTGAGCAAAGGTAATTAACTGACCTTTAAGACGAAAAGATAACGTCATAGCAGTATTCATACAGCAATAGCCTAGTGAAATGACAAAAATAGACCCTCCACAGTAACATGACTGTGGAGGGTTTCTGAAAAAAAGATTACTTAGTTACTTTGTCATAATAAACCATATCTGCATTTAGACCTTGCGCATAACCTTTGATGTTATCGCGCATAACGATTTGGTTTTTACCTTGGTCGATAAACACATAAGGCGAGCTACGCTGTAACTCTTTTTGCATTTCAGTATAGAGGGATTGACGTTTTGTCTTGTCCGCTTCATTAAGTGCCGCCAATGTTTGCTGGCTTAATTCAGGAATTTTCCAGCCATTTAACCAAGCAACAGTATTGGATTGTCCGTCGTTATAAGCAAAGGCACTGGCGTTTGAGTGTGCATCAAAATAATCAGGGATCCAAAAGCGGATAGCTGCTTGATGTTGTTTAGCGCGCACACGGCTATACACTTGACTACCTGCCGCAGGCAATAAATCGACTTGTACACCAGCTTGAGCAAAGCTTGCTTGGATGGATTGCGCCACCGTGATGTAAGGAACTTTGTTCTCAACATCTAATGTAAAGCGTGCATTGGTGATCCCCGCTTTGGCTAAAATTTCTTTAGCTTTTGCTGGATCAAAAGTGAATGGATTATCTTCTAATGCGCCCGGTAAACCTACAGGTAAGAAGCTTTGGTGAATAAAATACTGACCACGCATTAAATCTTCAGTAATACCTTTGTAGTCAATTAAATAACGAGATGCTTCCCAAAATGCGGGGTTACTCAGTGCAGGGTTTCCGCTGTCGGTATTAAAAGCCATATAAACTTGTTCAGCAGAAGGAATATTTAAAATTTGAATACCTGCTTTGCCTGCTAAAGCTGCGGTTTGATCCGTACCCAGTTCACGCGCAATATCTGCATCGCCTTTTTCAATCAATAAGCGACGTGATGCCGGATCAGGCACGTTTTTAATAATAATATTCGCCATCTTAGGTGCGCCAGTCGGTGACAGAGGGTTAGCCTCTAACACAATGGCTTGACGTGGTTGATAAGCGCGCATTTTGTATGCACCACTTCCTGCTGAGTTCATTTTCAGCCAGCTATTACCAAAATCATTATTTTTAATATGAGCAGAAACTAGTTTTTCATCAACGATAGAAGCAATTGGGGTTGAAAGGATATTTAGCACAACATTAGGGCTAACATCGGCTGTCCAACGTACTTCCAATTCGTTATCACTGATTTTTTTGAGTAACGAATTAATGTTATCTGTTTTCCAACCCAATACATTTAGAATAAAGGCTGGTGATTTATTCATGATGATCGCACGCTGATAAGAGAAGATAATATCTTCAGGACGCACAGCGTTACCTGATGCAAATTTTGCCTCGGGTTTAATTTTAAATACGATCGTTTTTTGTTCAGGATTTGCTTGCCAACTTTCAACCAAAATCGGTTCATTAATTTCTGGATTATCACGATTAGGTTGAACAATACGTTGATATAAACTCGGTACAGTTTGAATACTCGATAGCTCATTACTTTCAGCAGGATCAAGACTGACTAAATCATCAAGCCCTTGTACCACAATTAATGTATTAGCAGGAGTTGCTGCAAATGCCGGTACGGAAAGGGCACCCACAACCAATAATGATAATAATTTTGCTTTCATGAGACGCTCCCTGAAATGGTGTAGCTAAAGTCGTTATGTCAATAACTTATTAGTTATTACTTTGTGAAATTAACTTAGGCAAAACGTGACCAATGCGCAAAGTTTTAATTACGCTTATATATAACTCTTCGTTATAAGGTGGTCATAATTAATTATGGTAGAAGAATAATTAACCGCAAGAACAGGATGATGAAATACTCCTTTAGTAGTAACTCATTGACTATTAAGTTGTATTAGCTGAATTGATTAAGCTGTATTTGATATTCATCAATATATCTTATGAGTAGTTTCGTATTTTAGCCTTAGAAATCTTTAAATTTGAGGCAAAAATGAGCAAGAAAACACTCGCAATCATCGGTAACGGTATGGTGGGGCACCGTTATATCGAAGAACTGATTGATAAAGGTGGCAATGAAGAATTTAATATTGTCGTCTTTTGTGAAGAACCTCGCGTTGCATACGATAGAGTCCATCTCTCCTCTTATTTCTCCCATCACACCGCAGAAGAACTCTCTTTAGTTAAACAAGGCTATTACGAAAAACACCAAATAGAAGTATTAATGGGTGAACGCGTGATAACCATTAATCGTGACGAAAAAGTGGTACACACTAATACAGGGCGTTGTGTTAGTTACGATAAATTAGTGATGGCAACAGGCTCTTATCCATGGGTTCCGCCAATTAAGGGAAATAACTCACCAGATTGCTTTGTCTATCGGACTATTGAAGATTTAAATGCTATTGAATCTTGCGCACGTATTAGTCGTAAAGGGGCGGTGATTGGTGGAGGGCTTTTAGGTCTAGAAGCTGCTGGCGCACTCAAAAGTTTAGGTATCGAAACTCACGTTATCGAGTTTGCACCCACATTAATGGCAGAACAGCTTGATACATTAGGGGGAGAGCAACTTAAGCGAAAAATAGAGCGTATGGGAGTGAAAGTGCATACCTCTAAAAATACACAAGAAATATTATCGACAGGAGAAAACGCACGTAAAACACTGCAATTTGCAGATGGTACTTCTCTTGAAGTGGACTTTATTGTGTTCTCTACAGGTATTCGTCCGAAAGATAAATTAGCTCGTCAATGTGATCTAGCTATTGCCCCACGAGGCGGTATTGTCATCAATGATTATTGCCAAACAACCGATCCTGATATTTACGCCATTGGTGAATGTGCATCTTGGCAAAATAAAACCTTCGGCTTAGTGGCGCCGGGTTACAAAATGGCACAAGTTGCCGTCGATAATTTATTAGGTCATCACTCTGTCTTTCAGGGGGCTGATTTAAGTGCAAAACTAAAACTGCTAGGTGTTGATGTGGGCGGTATTGGTGATGCTCATGGTCGTCAAGAAGGATGCCGTAGTTATATTTATCTTGATGAAGGCAAAGAAATTTATAAACGCCTGATTGTTAGTGAAGATAATAAATACCTATTGGGTGCCGTATTAGTAGGCGATACCGAAGATTATGGCAATCTCTTGCAACTATCACTAAACACCATTGAATTACCCGAGCATCCAGACGCCTTAATTTTGCCGACACATGCAGGAAGTAAGCCAGCAATAGGTGTAGATTCCTTACCTGAAACGGCACAAATCTGCTCTTGTTTTGATGTAACAAAAGGCGACATTATTCAAGCCATTGAACGAGGGTGTCATACGGTCGCTGCGATTAAAGCAGAAACCAAAGCAGGTACGGGATGTGGTGGTTGTATTCCTCTTGTGACCCAAGTTTTAAATGCAGAATTAGCAAAACAAGGCATTGAAGTTAATCACCATCTTTGTGAGCATTTTCACTATTCTCGCCAAGAGCTTTATCATCTTATTCGCGTAGAAGGGCTGAAAAGTTTTGATGAACTGCTGCAAAAACACGGTCAAGGTTATGGTTGTGAAGTATGTAAACCAACCGTGGGTTCATTGCTTGCTTCATGTTGGAATGATTATATCTTGCGTGATGATTTAGTTTCTCTACAAGATACTAACGACAACTTCCTCGCGAATATGCAAAAAGATGGGACTTATTCCATTATTCCTCGTTCTCCTGGTGGAGAAATTACCCCCGCAGGCATTATTGCGATTGGGCAAATTGCTCAAGAATACAATTTGTATACCAAAATTACTGGCTCGCAACGCATGGCAATGTTCGGTGCGCATAAACAGGATTTGCCCGCGATTTGGGAAAAACTGATTGCGGCAGGTTTTGAAACAGGTCATGCCTATGCGAAAGCGCTGCGTATGGTAAAAACGTGTGTAGGCAGTAGTTGGTGTCGTTTTGGCGTTGGTGACAGCGTCGGTTTGGGTGTTGCATTAGAGCATCGTTATAAAGGTATTAGAACACCTCATAAGATGAAATTTGGCGTTTCAGGTTGCACCCGTGAATGTTCTGAAGCTCAAGGAAAAGACGTGGGTATTATCGCCACAGATAAAGGCTGGAACCTCTATTTTGGTGGAAATGGTGGTATGAAACCACGTCATGGAGATCTATTTGCTTCAGATCTCGATGAAGAAACTTTAGTGCATTATATCGACCGCTTTATGATGTTTTATATTCGCACTGCCGATAAGCTGCAACGCACTTCAGTGTGGCTAGATAATCTAGAAGGCGGTATTGAATATTTACGTGATGTCATTATTAACGACAAATTAGGCTTAAATGTACAGTTAGAAAAAGAACTGAAAGCCTTACAAGAACGTGCCGCTTGTGAATGGAAAGAAACGGTTGATTCTCCAAAAGCATTAAAACGCTTTGCCCACTTTATTAATAATCCAATGCCTGATCCGACAGTGCAAACGGTAAAAGAACGATTTCAACATCGCCCCGCACGTTTACACGAACGTATTGATATCAAACTGGTCACTGAGGAGGCGCAATCATGAGCCAATGGATAGCGGTTTGCCAATTAGATGACATTACGCCAGGAACAGGTGTTTGTGCGCTGGTGGAACAAGATCATGTTGCCATATTTCGCCCTTACTCTGATGCACGTTTATATGCGTTAAGCAATATAGATCCCTTTGCACATTCTAGTGTTCTGTCTCGAGGGCTGATTGCTGAACATGAAAATGAGTTGTATATCGTCAGCCCATTAAAAAAACAGCATTTTCGTTTAACGGACGGTTTTTGCCTTGAGGATGAGAATTTCTCGATCACTCATTTTGATGTCAAGGTTGAAGGAAATACTGTCAGTGTACGCAGCCGTAATAAATCATCTCAATAAATAGGGGAATGAATATGGATTACTTTCCAATATTCTGTCAGCTCAAAGATAAACCTTGTTTATTAGTAGGAGGCGGTGAGATTGCTGAACGTAAAGCCCGATTGCTTATGGAGGCAGGCGCGATTATTTCTGTTATCGCACCTTCGTTTACAGGGCAATTTATGCAGTGGCATTCTGAGCAAAAACTAAACTGCATCATGGGTGTATTTACTGCGGATCATCTATCGGGTAAATGGCTTGTTATTGCTGCAACAGATAATGAGCAAGTGAATCAACAGGTTTTTCAATCCGCGACAGAGAAACAGATATTTTGTAATGTCGTTGATTCACCAGAGCAAGCCAGCTTTATTATGCCTTCTGTTATCGATCGTTCACCTATTGTAGTGGCGATTTCATCGGGCGGAAAAGCGCCTGTGCTAGCGCGTATTTTGCGAGAAAAAATTGAACAACTGCTCCCTAATTATCTTGGTGCGTTAGCGCAACTCGCTGGAACGTTACGTGAGCAAATAAAACAGCGTTTTTCATCGATGAGTGCCAGACGTTATTTTTGGGAGCAATTTTTCGAGGATAAATCACTACAAGCTGAAATAGAAGCGCAAAGAGACGACGGTATTAAGCAACGCATTAGCGCACTATTATCTGAAAATCAGCAACCTAAAGGCAGTGTTGTTTTAGTCGGAGCAGGGCCAGGCGATGCTGGGCTAATGACCATTAAAGGTTTACAGCAGTGTCAGCAAGCTGATGTGGTGGTTTATGATAGATTAGTGTCTGATGAGGTCATGGCATTAGTCCGCAGAGACGCACAACGTATTTATGTTGGTAAGCAAGCAGGTTTTCACTGTGTTCCTCAAGATGAAATCAATCAAATTTTAATCAAAGAAGCCACAGCAGGAAAACGCGTGGTGAGATTAAAAGGAGGCGATCCCTTTATTTTTGGTCGAGGCAGTGAGGAGCTAGAAGCCTTGATTGAACATCATATTCCATTTTCTGTGATCCCCGGAATTACGGCGGCATCAGGTTGTACCACTTATGCGGGGATCCCTTTAACGCATCGAGATTATGCGCAAAGTGTCCGTTTTATTACGGGACATGGCAAAGGGTTAAATGAAGCCCAGTGGCAATGTATTGCGCAAAAGAATCAGACCTTGGTGTTTTATATGGGATTAAGTAAAGCGCCGTATATTCAGCAAATGTTACTTAGCCAAAACATGTGCGCGACTATGCCCGTTGCCATTATCGAAAAGGGAACGTTAACAACACAAAAAGTGATTGTTGGTCAATTACGCCAACTGGCAGAAATGGCAGAAACAATGGAAAGCCCTGCACTGATTATTGTGGGAGAGGTTGTCAAACTGAATGATAAGCTACAATGGTTTCAATCAAAATCAGCTAAATAGCTGAAAAGAATTGATGATATCATCTTAAAATTAAACACCTCTTTAATATTCTATATGTATATTAAAGAGGTTTTTTTTATCTGACATTTTATCTAACACATAGAAATATAAATAAAAAATTGTTTAATAACATTTCAATTAAACATATAGATTAAAATTTAAAAACAAATAATAAAGTTGAATATTTAATAATCTATAAATATTTTTAGCCCAGAATTGTTATTCACTCTAAAGATGAATTTATTGTTATTTTTAATTAATTTCAAAAAGAAATTTTTTACAAATAAAGCATCATAAAGTTCTGCAAGTCGGATAAAATCCATCCTAAATATATTAATTTTGTGAGCTAAGTAGGTTTTCTATCTATAAAACTTGCATGATGTTAATTTAATGTTTATTTGTTGTTTTGCTTCTCTTGATATGTATTTTTTATTTTCTCAGGATAGAACTCTAGGTGGCTCAATAAAGTTAAGTGATAAGAATACCGCATTAATTGACAAAATTTACGATAAGTGTAAAAAAGAAGAGTATTAGTATCATTTTTATCTCGTTAATATTTTTAAACGTTTGAGAGCCACAAATATTACAATCAAAATTTAACAACGATACATATCGTTAATTGAGCGACCCCGCTATAAATTATTGTTTATTAGGAGAGGTACCCATGAAAAATAAAGTTACGTTAAAAACAGTGTTTCCACTCAGTATTATGTCACTTGTATTAACCTCCTTTTTTTCTCATGCCGTCACTCTTCCTGAAGGGACTATTCTGGCCCAAAAACAGAATATCGTGATTAATAACGGTACTGAAGTTTCATCACTTGATCCGCACAAAGTAGAAGGCGCTCCAGAAACAAATATTATTTTAAATTTATTAGAGGGGCTGACCTATGTGGGGCCTAATGGTGAAAGCATGCCCGGTGTTGCACAACGCTGGGAAACTGATGATAACAAGGTGTGGAGATTCTATTTGCGAGAAGACGCAAAGTGGAGTGATGGCACACCCGTTACAGCCGAAGACTTTGTTTATAGCTGGCGTCGAGTCGTCGATCCTAAAACAGGCTCGCCTTATGCCAGTTATCTTGAATATGCTTATGTTGAAAATGTTGCAGATATTCTTAGCGGTAAAAAATCCCCTGAAACATTAGGTGTAAAAGCGATAGACGCGCACACTTTGCAAGTCAATTTAACCAAGCCAATTCCTTATTTAGTCGATATGGTCAGTCACACTCCGTTAAAGCCAGTTAAAAAAGAGATTGTTGAAAAATATGGCGTGAATTGGACTCGTCCTGAAAATTTTGTCGGTAATGGCGCTTATGTTATTGAAAATTGGGTCGTGAATGAAAAGGTGACTTTAAAACGAAATCCACTTTATTGGGATAATAAAAACACCATTATTGAGCAAGCCACATTTTTACCAATTAGTTCAGAAACCAGTGATATAAATCGCTATCGTAGCGGTGAAATAGATATCACTAATAGCGCTATTCCGCCTGTTCTGTATAAAAAAATGAAACAAGAGCAGCCAGAGAATTTACATGTCACACCGTATTTATGTACTTTCTATTATGAATTAAATAATAAAAAAGCCCCTTTTGATGATCCTCGTGTTCGAGAAGCTGTGAAACTAACGCTTGATAGAGAAGTTATTGCTGAAAAAATAATGGGGCAAGGGCAAATACCCGCTTATTCTTTTACTCCGTCTTTTATTGGCAACGGTAATTTTAAGCCACCAAAATGGGCTTATTGGACACAACAGCAACGTAATGAAAGGGCGCGTGAATTATTAAAAGAAGCAGGATTTGATAGCCAAAATCCTCTGACTTTTACTTTGCTCTACAATACCTCAGATCAAAATAAACAGCAGGCAATAGCGACTGCATCAATGTGGAAAAAAAGTATTGGTGCAAATGTGACGTTGCAAAACCAAGAATGGAAAACGGCATTAGAAAGCCGTAACCAAGGAAATTACCAAGTCGCGAGAGCAACGTGGTGCGCAGATTACAATGAACCTACCTCGTTTTTAAATTCGTTTCTTTCTACAAGTAGTCTCAATACCGTTTTTTATGAAAATAATGACTACGACGATGCATTAAATAATGCCTCAATGGCCGTTGATAAAGTGGCTCGCCATCAACTCTATCAGCGTGCTGAAGCCTTGCTAGACAAGGATTCAGCGATAGTACCTGTCTATTATCGTGTTAGTGTTAGATTAGTTAGTCCAAAAGTGGGCGGATTTATGGGCAAAGACCCCTTTGATTATACGGACTTAAAGCGCTATTTTATAAAGGCAGATAACTAAAACTGGTAAATTATCGAAATTCTATAGTTATGTGTGATTTAAATTATTAAAAGTGACTTAAAAAGTAGTTAACCAATAAAAAGCTACACAAAAAAGCTAGCGGCATAAAAAAATTATAATGCTATCAGGCAATTAAGCACTGATAACAAATAAACAAGATTGATTTATTTTTTTGTAAAAACAATAAGTTGTGTAAACCGTTCTAAAACACAACTGAACATCACAGAATGGTTGTCTAACAACCAGCTTACTAACTGGGAGTATTGTATAAGATGAGTAATTTAACTAAAAAGAGTGCGTTGGCGATTGCAATAAGCGCAATCTTTGGATTGTCAGCACTAACAGCTAATGCTGCTGTTGTTCCAGACGGGGTAAAATTAGCTGAAAAACAAGAGCTTGTCCGTAATAATGGCTCTGAACCACAATCACTTGATCCGCATAAAATCGAAGGTGTACCTGAATCTGCATTAGCGCGTGATCTTTTCGAAGGCGTGACTATTGTTGGTCCAGATGGTGAAATTTTACCTGGCTCTGCAACTAGCTGGGAAAATAAAGATTTTACTGTTTGGACATTCAAAATTCGTGAAGGCGCTAAATGGTCAAATGGTGACCCTGTTACAGCACAAGATTTCGTTTATAGCTGGCAACGTTTAGCGGATCCTAATACTGCATCTCCTTATGAAAGCTATCTGCAATATGCACATATTGTAAATATTGACGATATTATTGCAGGTAAGAAAAAAGCCACAGAATTAGGTGTTAAGGCATTAGATAACAACACATTAGAAATCACTTTATCCGAAGCAGTGCCTTATTTACCAAAATTATTAGCTCACTCCTCCATGTCACCTGTTAACCAAAAAGTAATTGAAAAGTTTGGTGAAAAATGGACACAACCTGCTAACTTCGTCGGTAACGGCGCTTATAATTTAAAAGACTGGACAGTCAACGAACGTATTGTTTTAGAACGTAGCCCAACGTATTGGGATAACAAAAGTACTGTTATTGATAAAGTCACCTTCTTACCTATCTCATCAGAAGTCACTGACGTAAACCGCTATCGTGCGGGTGAAATTGATATGACATATAGCAATTTACCGATCGAACTTTTCCAAAAACTGAAAAAAGAGATCCCAGATGAATTGCGTATAAGCCCATATTTATGTACTTATTATTATGAAATTAATAATGAGAAAGCACCGTTTAACGATCCTCGTGTTCGTGAAGCGCTGAAACTGTCAATGGACAGAGATATCATCACTTATAAAGTAAAAAACCAAGGTGATATTCCCGCTTACGGCTTTACTCCTCCATTTACAGATGGAATTAAAGAGAGCAAACCAGAATGGTTTGCGACTTGGACACAAGAACAGCGCAATGAGAAAGCACGTCAATTGTTAGAAGAGGCGGGCTATAACAAAGCAAACCCACTGAAATTTAAACTGCTGTACAATACTTCTGATCTTCATAAAAAAGTGGCAATTGCTGCTTCTTCAATTTGGAAGAAAAACCTAGGTGCCGATGTCTCTCTTGAAAACCAAGAGTGGAAAACGTTCTTAGATACACGTCACCAAGGAACTTATGATGTTGCGCGTGCGGGTTGGTGTGCAGATTATAACGAACCTTCTTCATTCCTGAACATGATGCTGTCTTACAGCAGTAATAATACTGTTCACTATAAAAACACAGAGTTTGACGCATTGATCAAAGAATCTTTACGTGTGAAATCTGATGACGAACGTGCCGCTATTTATCAAAAAGCTGAAGGCGTATTAGATAAAGATTCGGCCATTGTTCCACTTTACTACTATGTAAACACCCGTTTAGTTAAACCTTATGTGGGTGGTTATTCAGGTAAAGATCCATTAGATAATTTACATACTAAAGACTTGTACATTATTGCTAAGTAATCGGGCGAGACCTTGTCTTTTTTAAGGCAAGGTCTTTTTATCGTCACGCCTGAATAGGTTTGTGTTATAGGAACGGGCAATGCTCAAATTTATTTTTCGTCGCTTTTTAGAAGCGATACCGACTCTATTTATTCTAATAACGATTTCGTTTTTTATGATGCGTTTAGCACCTGGTAGCCCTTTTACAGGGGAAAGGAAACTTCCACCAGAGGTTATGGCAAATATTGAAGCGAAATATCACTTAAACGATCCCATTTATAAACAATACTTCGATTATTTAATTCAATTATCGAAAGGGGATTTAGGACCTTCTTTTAAATATAAAGACTACAGTGTAAACACCTTAGTCGGTAAAGCATTCCCTGTTTCAGCTAAATTAGGGTTGTCGGCATTTATTTTTGCTGTGATTTTAGGTGTGGGGGCAGGCGTGATAGCCGCACTGAATCAAAATACCAAATGGGATTATACCGTCATGACCTTTGCCATGACGGGCGTTGTAATACCGAGTTTCGTTGTCGCACCACTGCTGGTACTTATTTTTGCTATTACCTTAAGGTGGTTACCGGCAGGGGGCTGGAATGGTGGTGCAGTGCAATATATGTTGTTACCAATGATTGCACTGTCGCTTTCTTATATTGCCAGTATCTCGCGTATTACCCGTAGTTCTATGATTGAAGTATTACACTCAAACTTTATCAGAACGGCAAAAGCGAAAGGCTTGCCGATGAAAAGAATTGTACTGCGTCATGCTTTAAAACCTGCGCTACTACCTGTTATTTCTTATATGGGACCTGCATTCGTCGGTATTATTACTGGCTCCATGGTTATTGAAACCATTTTTGGATTGCCGGGTATCGGACAATTATTCGTTAATGGTGCTTTAAACCGAGATTACTCATTGGTATTAAGTTTAACCATTATCGTCGGTGCATTAACGATTTTATTTAATGCGATTGTCGATATTTTATATGCCGTTATTGACCCGAAAATTCGTTATTAATAGATACTGGAGCGCGTTATGTTATCACTGAAGGAAAACAGCGAAGCTCTGGGGAATTTCTCGGAGCAGCTAGATATTGAAGGCCGTAGTTTATGGCAAGACGCTCGTCGTCGTTTTATGCACAATAAAGCGGCCATCACGAGCCTTGTACTACTTTTCTTTATTTTATTATTTGTTATTTTTGCCCCAATGTTATCGCCTTTTGTTTATGACGATACCGACTGGGAAATGATGTCAATGGCACCTGATTTTGCCTCTTCTCACTATTTTGGTACAGACTCCTCTGGGCGTGACTTATTAGTCCGTGTTGCGATTGGTGGACGTATTTCATTAATGGTCGGTATTGCGGCTGCCTTTGTTGCTGTTATTGTTGGTACGCTGTATGGCGCAATGGCGGGCTATATTGGTGGACGTGTTGACTCTGTGATGATGCGTTTACTAGAAATCTTAAACTCATTTCCATTTATGTTCTTTGTTATCTTATTGGTGACATTCTTTGGTCAAAATATCTTACTGATTTTCGTTGCGATCGGGATGGTATCTTGGCTCGATATGGCGCGTATTGTAAGAGGACAAACCTTAAGTCTAAAACGTAAAGAGTTTATTGAAGCTGCATTAGTTTGTGGTGTGTCATCACGCAATATCGTGTTAAGACATATCGTACCTAACGTACTGGGTGTCGTTGTGGTTTATGCCTCTTTATTAGTCCCTAGTATGATTTTATTTGAATCCTTCTTAAGCTTCTTAGGTTTAGGAACGCAAGAGCCATTAAGTAGTTGGGGAGCGCTATTAAGTGATGGTGCAAACTCAATGGAAGTTTCTCCTTGGTTGTTACTTTTCCCGGCTTCGTTCTTAGTTGTCACACTGTTTTGCTTTAACTTTATCGGTGACGGCTTACGTGACGCATTAGACCCGAAAGATCGTTAAGGAGAACAAAATGACAAATACAACAAACAAGTCGTTATTAAGTGTTAAAGATCTCTGTGTGACTTTCGGTACACCGGATGGTGATGTAACCGCAGTTAATAAACTCAACTTTGAATTAGCTGCTGGTGAAACCCTAGGCATCGTCGGTGAGTCTGGCTCCGGTAAATCCCAAACGGCATTCGCATTAATGGGATTATTAGCGAAGAATGGTCGCACAGCGGGTAGTGCAAACTTTAGTGGTCGTGAGATCTTAAATCTTCGCCAAAGCGAATTAAATAAAATGCGTGCTGAAGAAATATCTATGATATTTCAAGATCCAATGACTTCATTAAATCCGTATATGAAAGTCGGTGCGCAGCTTATTGAAGTACTAATGTTGCATAAAGGCATGAGCAAAAATGATGCTTATGCGGAATCAGTACGCATGTTAGATGCGGTAAAAATGCCAGAAGCCCATAAACGAATGAGTATGTATCCTCATGAGTTTTCAGGCGGCATGCGCCAACGTGTAATGATTGCTATGGCATTGCTTTGTAAACCAAAACTTTTAATTGCTGATGAACCGACAACCGCACTTGATGTGACAGTTCAAGCACAAATCATGACCTTACTCAATGAGCTTAAGAATGATTTAAACACCGCAATTATTATGATCACCCATGACTTGGGGGTTGTTGCGGGTATTTGCGATAAAGTATTGGTAATGTACGCAGGGCGTACCATGGAGTACGGTAAAGCGCGTGATATCTTCTATCAACCATCACATCCATATTCTATCGGATTATTACAGGCTGTTCCTCGCTTAGACGGTGAAGACGAGCGACTAGCAACCATTCCGGGAAATCCGCCTAATTTATTACGTTTACCAAAAGGCTGCCCATTCCAACCTCGTTGCCAGTATGCAACAGAGCAATGTTTAACGAGTGAACCTCAATTGGAGCAATTTGCACAAGGGCGATTACGTGCCTGTTTTAAAGCGGTGGAGGAATTGGTATGACGCAAGCCACATTACAAGATAGAAAAGTTATTCTAGAAGTGAATGACTTAAAAGTTTATTTCGATGTTCAAGATAATAAACAGTGGTTCTGGCAAGCTAAAAAAAGCCTCAAAGCCGTTGATGGTGTCACATTGCGTTTATATGAAGGTGAAACATTAGGGGTTGTTGGTGAATCTGGTTGCGGTAAATCGACATTTGCGCGCGCCATTATCGGGTTAGTCAAAGCCTCTGGGGGTACAGTCACTTGGTTAGGTAATGATTTACTGGGAATGGGGAATAAGCAATGGCGCGATATTCGCCAAGATATCCAGATGATTTTCCAAGATCCGCTGGCTTCCTTAAACCCAAGAATGACGATTGGCGATATCATTGCTGAACCTCTAAAAACCTATCACCCTAAAATGAAACAGGCGCAGGTAGTTGAAAAAGTTAAAGCAATGATGATGCGAGTCGGATTATTGCCAAACTTAATCAACCGCTACCCACACGAATTCTCAGGTGGACAATGCCAACGTATCGGTATTGCTCGCGCGTTAATTCTAGAACCTAAATTAGTGATTTGTGACGAACCCGTTTCAGCATTAGACGTATCAATTCAGGCTCAAGTGGTTAACTTACTGAAAGATATTCAAAAAGAGATGGGATTATCTTTAATCTTTATTGCCCACGATCTGGCCGTGGTGAAACATATTTCAGATCGTGTATTGGTAATGTATTTAGGGCATGCCGTGGAGTTAGGAACGTATGATGAAGTTTATCATCATCCATTACACCCTTATACTAAAGCGTTGATGTCAGCAGTGCCTATTCCTGATCCTGATAAAGAGCGCAATAAGCATATTGATTTATTAGAAGGAGAATTGCCTTCTCCGATTAATCCGCCATCAGGGTGTATATTCCGTACACGTTGCCCGCTGGCAGATGAAGAATGTGCCAAAACACGTCCTTTATTAGAAGGAAGCTTCCGCCATGCAGTCTCTTGCTTAAAAGTGGACCCGCTTTAATGTAATTAAATAGTGTGAATAAGATAAGAAGCCCGTTTGAATAAATTCAAGCGGGCTTCTTACTTTTTATAGCTAGAATATCGGACATTTATTGTTATTTTTTCTTTAATGGATCTTCGATAATACCGGGTAAATGAGGTTTAGCATGGATTTCTGCTCCGATATTGGCTGCGTGGGTAATAGAACGCCATTCTTCGCTACCATCAAAGCATTCCTTTGGTTTTAACCAACGAGTTGGTTTGCTGTTATTCATAATTTCTCTGCCTGTGAAATAGGGTAAATAGAAGGGGCGCTACAATCAAAGCGGGTTTGCCCTGAAGGGGTTTTCAGTGCTGGAGAAGGGAATTCTTTATCCCCGAGGCTACTATGGACATAATTTGAACGAGTGGCTTCAAAATAAAATTTTCGCCACCAAGGTTTTGCCAATTGATCGTTTGCTTCTCGGCGACTGACAGCCGTTTCACCTAAATAAAATCCCTTATCGGTTACGATAATATCGAAAAAAGAGGAGTAGTAACCGGGATGATCAGTATGAATACCAAAACCACCATTTGTTGGTCTAAAGTTTTCCCCACCATCAAGGGTGACAAGAATGGCGTTAACACAGCCCCATTTCGTTCCTGCACATTGATCTGTTTTTCGGCTCAGTACTGCAGGGAAGACTAAGGCATCATCGCGCTCAGTTGCCCAGATTAGGCGACCTTGGTATAAGCAAGCTGATCCATATAATATTTCTTGATGGATATTATTTTTTGTATTGTTGTAATAGGTGATCCCTTCTCGCCTTTCATTATATTTTTCCAAGGTAAAAAAACGATGGTCATCAATACGATAAATGACAGTGGGTGGACCATAACTTTTAATCTCTTCGGTCATTAAACGTTGTTGTTCGGCTTTATCTTGCGCTTCTTTAATGGCAGCTTTTTCTTTTAATGATAAACAGCCCGTTAATAGGGTGGCACTTAAAATAAACAGTAAGGGAAATTTAAGTTGATGTAATAACATGGGTTATCCTTATTAAGATGATGCCGTTTCACTTGTATTAGCATTTGAAAATATCTTATTACTGCAAAATTAATCACGTTATCCATCAGAAGTTGTGATTTATAATCATTATACTAATTCAATAATATTGCTATCCTTGTTTGTTGAATATTGCAACTTAGCCATGTTTCAGGAAAATATAAAAAAAATCTTATTTATTCAATGCTCTAGACAATGAAACTTATTTATTATCTTGAAGTTGAAACTATATTATTAGTTTATAGTCGGTGTTATGGCAAGCAAAACGCTGATTATCAATGTGTTGATTTTTATTATTAAGGCAAAATTCACAAAAATAAATTTTAATCCAAGTAATAATACGTAATTAACTTAATGATGTTAATTTTTAGTATATTAAAGTAATGAAAATAGCTAATGCTATTATATTCCTTTATTTTTAATAATAAATTAAAAACAACATTAAGTATTTATAACGTGATGACATATTATTTGAAAGTTTAATAAAGCGGCTACTCTTTTATAGCACTATTGGGTTGATTTTTTGTATCACGAAATAACTTTGTGGTTTGTGTCACTGTGTCATATTTTCAGTGTGATAGTTTATTGTTGACCATTCATCGGCATTTTGTTTATTTTTCGGGGAAATTATGAAAAAAAGCACAATATCTATCTTAGTTAGCACCGGTGTATTACTGTCATCAATTGCAGTAGCAAATACCACTGGCTCAGAAATCCTTGCTGTACAATCAGGCGGTACACCCAATAAGGTGTACCAAAGTAATAAACCGACACTGAAAGTAGCTACTTATAATATCGGTAAAAATGAAGTTTCAGCAGATGTCACCAATTTTGACAAGCTTAATCAAGCAATCAAAAATATCGATGCTGATGTCATTGTTGTTACTGAAGTCGATAATAAAACAGCACGTAGTAAAAATATTAACCAGCTTGAAACGTTGGCAAAAGCCAATAATATGCAGTTTGCTTTTGGTAAAGCGCTCGATTTTGATGGTGGGCAATATGGCGTTGGTATTTTATCAAAATATAAAATTGATAAATCACAGGTCGTTAATCTCCCTTCAGGTAATGCAGAGCAACGTATTGTTTTGTTATCACAAATTACGAAACCAGGATTTGATTCTCCTATTATTATTATGGGAACACACCTTGATTGGCAAAAAGATCCCACTATTCGTATTGGTCAAGTAAGACATATTTTAGATGCTGCAATTGGTGATACAGAGACTGGCTTTGATAATATTTCAACATCAATAAAAATATTGGCTGGTGATTTTAACTCTACCGCCAATGAGCAGCCAATCCAAGAAATTAACTATTTTTGGAACCCTGTTGAAAAACCAAATAGTGATAAGCGGACATGGCCGGCAATTAATCCAGCCATAGATATTGACCATATCTTTACGTTTAAAGGACAAGTTTGGGATATCAAAAATATGACAATCCCTCAAGATTCAGCGACATTTAAATGGTCAGATGCCAGTGATCATTTGCCCGTTATTGCCGAGTTAGAACTGCAAGAGCAGTAATAAATAACGATATACAAAAACACCCCAAAGTTGATGTTCAACTTTTGGGGTGTAGTACATTTATTCAGATTTTTATTCAGTTTTTTTTTATTTTTGCACCCACTAAATTGTCTTATTTTTAACCAATCTGTGTAAATAAATTGATTTTTATTAAATAAATCTCATTTAAATCCAATAATCACTAGTCAGATATAAAGAATATTTTTATAGTGACCGACTTCAAAAAAGTAATAACAGACTAAACAGTAATCACCACACCTTTCTTCATATTTTACTTCGCTAAGTAGCAACATGCTGAACGAGTAAATCTTCATATTTAATCACTGTTACCTTTAGCATTTTATGTTTTTTTTAGACAGTACATGGTATGGTAACAGAATTTTATATTGACTTAAAACGACTATCGAAAAATGACAATGTATAAACGTCAGCACTTAAGCAGAATTTTATATATTTGTTTACACTTTATAAGTGTTTAATTATTGATTGATTAATATGTCAGATAATTATGGATATTTGATTTTATTAATCTTGTCACGTAAATTAATTAAAAATAAATTTGGGGAAGAAAGTTTTGGATATAAATATTTTTTCATTAAACTACGATTATATAAGTGAAAGAAAGATGCTCCAATATTCTATTGGCTATGAACTTTCTTTACTAAGACAACGTAATTCAATGACAGGTTCTGAATTAGGAAAAAGAATAAATATCTCACAACAACAAATATCTCGTTATGAAAGAGGTCTAAATAAAGTACCAGTTGATATATTAATTTATGTATTAAGTATATTTGATGTTTCAATTGGCGAATTTTTTGAAAAGGTTTCGAAACGAATTATTACATTAAAATATAAAATAAAGTATGAAACTGATCATAATTTCCCTTTTTTAGAAAATTGTCCTCAATGACAATAATGTTTTACTTGTACCACGATTATACACTGCTAATTTTATATAAATATTTTTGATTAATGCTGTTAATTAAAATAATACTTATTAAGTATAAGATACTAATCAATTAGTAATCAATGCTATTTCTATTCTTCGGATTTTAAGTGAAACCGTTGTATACCTGTAATATAAAAAAGGAAAAGTAAATGTTTAAAAAAAATACGCTAATTAAAACTGTATTAGCAGTGTCTATTTTATCTGCTAGTAGTTTAGCAACAGCTGCGACAGTAGTTAATGGTGGTAAAATTAATTTCACTGGTCAAATTGTGAATGCAGCTTGCGCTGTTAGTGCTAAATCAATGAACCAAACAATTAATATTGGTCAATATAGAACCGCACAGTTTGATGTTGTAGGTAAAACAGTTGGAGATACTAATTTCTCTATTGATTTAGCAGACTGTGATACGACAGTAGCAAAAAACGCATCAGCATCATTTTCTGGTGTTAGCGACGCTAATGATAAGACAATATTAGCGGTTAGTAATATCACTACAGGTGGTTCAGGTGCAGCAACTGGTGTTGGTATTGAGCTAATTGACCATACAGGAAAAGTCTTAACACCAGACGGTTCTGTTTTTTCTACAGCGAAACAACTTATTAATGGAGCTAATACTTTAGATTTCGTCGCACGTTATAAATCAACATTAGACACTGTTACTCCAGGTCATGCTGATGCTAACGTCACTTTCAAAATGCAATACGACTAATTCTTATTAGCTATTTAGAGGTATGGTTTGAATAAGCCATACCTCTATATCGAGGAAAATATGAAATATAGTTTTATATATTTTATTGTCCTATCTTTTTTTACCTCTTTCTACTCTCAAGCTTATGGCGTGAATAAAAAATTTATTGAAGATGGGATCTTTTATATTAGGGGTGGAATTGTAGAGCCTGCGTGTGTTGTATCAACTGAAAGTGAAAACCAAACCATTGATATGGGTGTTGTAAGTAGTAATAAATTTCATCAGGTAGGAAGTCGTTCTATTCAAATACCTTTTTTTATTAAATTGACTGATTGTAATAAAAATATAAGTGATAAAGTTAGTTTGATTATTTTAGGAAATGAAAATAGCAAGGATAAAAGATTATTCAATATCACAGAGCAGGTAAACTCAGCTTCCGGTGTTGGTATTGCATTATACGATGATGAAAACGAAATTATAAAACCTAACGTTGTTGGCGAATATAAATTTTTCGAAGAAAATGAATCAAGATTAAAATTTAAAGCAAGTTATTTAGCGACAGAAGAACATGTTAAAGGCGGCAAAGCAGATGCTGTCGTTTGGTTTGTTTTAAATTATAACTAATTAGGTCTATCACTAGAGGTTAATATGTATTTAGCATATAGAAACTATATTGTTTTATTTTTTATTTTTTGCTATTCATCTTTATCTTATGCGGGAGGTGTTGCATTAGCGGCCACTAGAATTATTTATCCATTAGAGGCTAAGCAAACATCAATTACTCTTAGTAATACAGATAATAAATTACGTTTTTTAATTCAATCGTGGGTTGATAATAGCGATGATAAAAAGAGTAATGATTTTATCATTACACCTCCTCTTTTTGTTAGTAAGCCTAATAGTGAAAATACATTAAGAATAATCTATGCGGGAAAAGAACTGCCGAAAGATAGAGAAAGCTTATTTTGGTTAAATACAAAGTCAATACCTGAAATTGAAAGAGAGCAAATTAAAGATAAAAATGTACTTCAATTGGCAGTGTTATCCAGAATAAAAATATTTGTAAGACCTGATGGCTTACAATTTAATTTAGATGATATTCCTAATAGCTTAGAGTTTAAATTCTCTGGGCATGATATGGCAATTAAAAATCCATCACCTTATTACGTGACTTTAGTGAATTTACACTTAGGTGATGAAAAATTAAGCAGCGTAATGGTTCCTCCTATGGAAACGGTCAACGTAAGAATTAATAATCAGAATCATAATAAAATTTCTTATCAAACAATGAATGATTATGGTGCAAGTACTCCAGTAATAATAAAAACAATTGCAAAATAAATCAGTTAAATATGACAATATAAGGTTTTTCTTATGCTGAAATCTAGAACTATAATCTTTAATATTTATATTATATTAGGGTCAGTATATTCAAGTTTTTCTTATGCAGATAGTTTTTTTAATCCTAGCTTAATTTCTAGTGTAGAGGGTGAGGTTGCTGATTTATCAAGATTTGATAAAGGGCAAGGACAGCCAGAGGGAACTTATTCAGTAGAAATATATATTAATAATGAATATGTCTCTACAAAAAACATTCTTTTTTATGAAAGTGAAGGTGCTTCAGATGATACAGGGCTATTACCTTGTTTAAAAGCTGATGATTTAACGGCATTCGGTGTAAATCTTACTCATAAAAAAGAAGATATAAATAATGCTTGCATCGATCTCTTAAGTGAAATAGAAAAATCCAGTGTTCGTTTTGATTTTGAACGTCAAAAATTATTTTTAAGTATTCCACAAATAATGTTTAAAAATAATATTCGTGGTTATATCCCACCAGAAAAATGGGATAATGGAATAAATGCTATTTTGTTAAATTATAATTTTACGGGTAGAAATAATAAAAATGATAAAGACGGATCAAATAATAACAATTATTTTTTAAATTTAACACCTGGTATTAATATAGGATCATGGCGTTTTAGGAATGAAAGCTCTTGGATTTATTCTAGAGGACAAAACGATCAAAATAAATGGCGTAATATTAGAACATATGCACAAAAGCCGATTATTTCATTAAAGGCCGATTTGACGGTAGGTGATTCATTTTCTAATGGTTCTATCTTTGATAGCCTTGGTTTTAGAGGTGCTAAATTAGAATCTGATGATAATATGCTACCTGATAGCATGCGTGGATTTGCTCCGACAATTAAGGGAATTGCAAATAGCAATGCCATTGTGACTGTGAAACAAAATGGCTTTGTGATTTATCAGATTTCTGTGCCACCTGGCGCTTTTGAAATAAAAGACCTTTATGCAACTTCAAGTAGCGGTAATTTAGATGTTACAGTTGAAGAAAATAATGGGAAGATTACCCAATTTGTTGTGCCATATTCCAATGTGCCTATTTTACAAAGAGAAGGTCGATTAAAATATGAGCTTATCGCGGGTGAATTTAGAAGCGGTTCAGGCAACCAAGATAAGCCTAATTTTGGCCAATTTAGTTTAATTTATGGTTTACCTTATAATACAACTCTTTATGGTGGTAGTCAGTTCTCAAATAATTATCAATCATATGCTATTGGACTGGGCGGGAATTTAGGAAACCTAGGGGCAATCTCGGCAGATCTTATACAAGCAAATAGCATATTACCTAATGAAGAACATAAGAAAGGGCAATCTGTTCGATTACTCTATGCCAAGTCAATAAATGAGATCGGCACTAATTTCCAGATCATGGGGTATCGATATTCAACTCAAGGCTATTATACGCTAAATGAAGTTAGCTATAAAAGAATGAAAGGGTATGAAATAAGACACCCCGATGGGTTATTTGAAGGTAAGGATCAACTCTCTGATTACCATGATTTGAACTATTCTAAAAAAGGGCGTTTTCAAATTAATATTAGTCAAAAAATAACTAATAATAGCTCTTTATATATTTTAGGTTCTTATCAGAATTATTGGAGAACATCTGAAACTGAACAGTTATGGCAAATTGGATATAGTGGAGATATTAAAAGGATTAACTATAATCTTAGTTTATCAAAAATAAAATCTCCGGGTATGAGTGAAGACAATAAAAATATTGCCTTCAATATTTCCATTCCTATTGATGATCTGTTTAACTCCCATAAAGTTAATGATTTAAAATCTAATAAGAACAGTATGTATGCTGTTTATTCAATGAATAGAAGTAATGATAATGTATTAATACAACAAGCAGGTTTAACGGGAACACTACTTGAAGACAATAATTTAAATTATAATATTCAACAAGGATATGCTCACAATGGTGGAGGATATTCTGGAATGGTTTACGGTAATTATAAAGGAAAATATGCTAATGTCGGAACGGGCTATAATTATAGTAATGATTGGCATGAGTTAAATTATAGTTTAAATGGCGGTATTGTTGCTCACTCTGGTGGTATTACATTAAGCCAACCTTTAGGTGATACAAATATTCTTATCAAGGCTAATAATGCAAATAATATAAAAGTGGAGAATGCAAACGGAGTACTTACGAATAACCAAGGGTATGCCGTTTTACCTTATGCCTCTACTTATAAAAATAATCGGGTTTCATTAGATGTAAATTCATTAGGTGAGAATGTTGAATTAGAAAATTCGATTCTAAATGTTGTTCCTACAAAAGGCGCATTGGTGCAAGCTGAATTTAAAACAAATATCGGCTATCGAGCAATGGTAACTCTAACAAAACAGGGTGGTTCTGCGATCCCATTTGGAGCGATCGTTGTCGATGAGGCGCGTTCTGCTAGTGGAATTGTAGGTGATGATGGTCGTGTGTTTATTTCTGGGTTAGCACCAGTTGGTAAATTAAAAGCCAAATGGGGACAAACAGAAGATAAGCAATGTTTATTTAATTATAAAATTGACGAGACATCATCTAAAGAAAAAGGGATCTATTTTATATCTTCAACTTGCCAACATTAAAAATAGCAACTTAGTGAGTCTATTATGATTAGAGTATTATTATTTGCAGTAATTGCAATTACGTCAAATAGTGCATTTGCCGTTTCTTGTGTGAGTGGTTGTAATGTCAGTGAATATTCAACCTTAAGTGGGCAATTATCAAAATCTGAAAATAGAATTGGTATGACCAAAGATGCCTCTGAAATTATTTTAACTAATTTAGCGAGGCTAAAATGGAATAGCGGACAAGCTCAAACATGGGCAACGTATTTAAATGGAAATATACCTTCGTCTAATACAAGTAGTGGAAGTTGGAACTACTCAAAAATAGATGACTATATTTCTGTTGCATTGAGTGTTGTAAATAATTGTAGAACACTATACGTGCCTTATAATGTTTCAACATTAGATAATGTTTGTGGTGTTCGAAGCTATACTGATGGCGAAGAAACCGCAGTCGCAACAAGGAAATATCAAACCAGAATAAGAATTGATAAAGCAATAATTAGTGGAACGTATGTAAATAATATTTTTGTTGGTGAGTTTGGTTTTTGTCAACCACAAAATTGTTCAACTAAACAAGTTGTTATTTCCAAATTATATTTAAACCTGTCAATGACCGTACCTCAATCTTGTACTATTAATTCTGGTCAAGTGGTTAATATTGATTTTGATAATATACCGGCTTCAGGTTTTAAAGAAGCAGGTAAAAAAGCGGAAGGTGTTAGTTCAATTTCTCGTAACTTAAGTATTAAATGTGACAATATGGATGCAAGCGCAGATTTAACTATGCGACTACAAGCTGATTCCGTTAAAGGCAATGCTATTGTCTCTAATAATAAAAGTGTTGGATTTGTTGTTGCGAGTTCGTCTGGATCAGAATTAACACCAAATAATATATCAAGTTTTATTCCATTTAAACTTAATGGAAACTCTGATGCTAATGTCACTATTAGTGTTTATCCTGTCAGTACTGATGGGAACACACCAAATGAAGGCTCTGTAACTTCAAGTGGTTTTTTGCGTGTTGATTTTCCCTAATCTCTATAGGCTCACATTATGAATGAGTTATCGTATTTCTATAAAAAAATAGCACAAGTTATGTTGTTATGGATATCCTTATTCTTTATTGCTTTTACTTTTGTCATTAAAAATGCAAATGCAGAATTAGCGAACGTCAATATTATTATCAAGGCGAATATTGTTGCGAATACTTGTAGAGTTAGCCCTGATTCAATAAATAAATTTGTTGATTTAGGTAAATGGGCAACGAAAGATTTTAAACAAAATAATATGACAGATCCTATTAAATTTACACTTAATCTAACGGATTGTAGTGTGGTAACGAAAGGCGTTAAGGTGACATTTAACGGTGATGTTAATGGCACTGATAATAGTTTGTTTAAACTGGTGGGAAATAATGCTGCAACTAATGTTGGTATTGCCATTTTAGATAAAAATAAAAGCAAAGTGTTGCCTGGTAAAGGAAGCATCATGTACCCAACTGATATGAATAATACTATCACACTTGACTTTTATGCTTACTATCAGGCTATTAATGAATTGGTAACGAGTGGAAGTGCTAATAGTGAAGTTGTGTTCACATTAGAATATCTTTAAATAATAAAGGGAACAGAAATGCTCCCTTTGTTTTACAACGCAGATCCTATTTTATAGCAATCTTATTATCAGATTAAATCCAACCTTTAGCTCTAAAGGCTTTTAATGTAGAAACAAAATAGCTCATCTCTTCTGGTGTCCCTAACGTTAAACGACTCCAGCCCAAAGCGGGTGGAAATTCACGACCAACCATAATGTTCGCGTCTTTCATTCTATTTTGATAGGTTTTTACATCGCCTTTCACTTTATGGAATATAAAGTTCGCATGAGAAGGTGCATATTCAATATTTAGCTCTTTTAAGACATCAATTACCATTTGGCGAGAAACATCAATCGATTTGCGGCTATATTCCACATAGGCTTTATCTTTTAATGAAGCTAATGCAGCCACTGCACCCGCAGTGTTGGTATTATCAATAGAAACAAACACATCAACATCGGCAATAACTTCAGGTACGGCAACACCATAACCGACACGTAGCCCAGCTAAAGCATAAATTTTAGAGAAAGTACGAGTCACAATCAGGTTTTTATAACCCGCTTCAACTAATGCAATAGCACTGGTAAATTCAGGCGTTGAAACAAACTCGGCATAAGCTTCATCAATAATAAAAAAGACATTCTCTTTTGCTGATTTTACCCAGTTCGTTAAAGCAGCAGTTGGCGTTAACATCGCGGTTGGATTATTAGGATTACATAAATACACCATGCTGATGCCATCAAACTCTTGCGCTTTTTTCTGCATGGTTACTAAATCGAAAGCTAAAGTATTATCAACGGGTACTTTAACGATTTTTACACCTAAAGGTTCTGCATAAAGCTCGGCATAATTAAAAGTAGGATCAGGCACAATAAGCTGAACGGCTTTACCTTCTTTTTGACCTTTATTAGCGACATATTGAACTGCTGCTTGAATTGTCTCAGATGAGCCATTTCCCAAAGTGATATGTTTATCTGAAAGTTTAAATTCGTTACCCAGCTCGCTAATTAATGCACTACGCGCATCGTCGGGATATCTAAAAGCATTGGGTAAAGCATCAATAATTGCCTGTTTTGCTTTTTGCGACATACCAAGTGAATTTTCATTAAAATTTAGCAATAACGGATTTTCTGCATTAAAAACCAATTTATTTTTTAGTGTTTCATTGGCATAAGCAGAGCTAACAAATGAACTTAATGAAAGACCACCAATCACTAAGCTTGATGAAGTTAAAAATGACCGACGATTCATGTTATGTTTCCCAAGTAAATTATTCTATGTTTTATTAGTTCTCATAGATTACTAAAAAAAAGATAGAAGTAAATAAATATGATAAAAAAATAATTATTTATTCATCTCTTGCTGTGGGGAAAGAGACTATTGTCGTACTTAATCTTGCTAAGCTTGAGGATGAGAAAGGGGTGTTAATTGATTGTTTACATGATGAGTATTTGAATTTCGAGTACTTGAATGATGAGTATTATTAGGCTTTACCACAGCGCCAATTCTTTCATTACATATTTTTGCTGCATAAATATTCTTATGCCATAAAAAGCTATCTCGTCGAAATGCTAAATCGACACCTTTTTTATTTTTATTATGTAACATAAGATTTTTTTAAATTTTTATTTTTATATAAAAATAATTTGATAATCACTTGTGTAAAATGAAGGGAAATACAGATATTTAAATTTTCATAAATATTTCTAAATAAAATGCCTTAATAAAGTTCACTCAAGATAATCAGGTAAATTCAAGCAATATAACGATTTTTCTCCTATTTTTGTGAGGAATATCAACTCTCCTTAAATAAAGCTTTCCATTAATTATAATAAACAGACAACGAAAACGTTTGCATAATATTTTTATGTCGATAGAATTCGTCAGATTTTTTTGGCCTGGTGAAATTAATAGGGGGTTAAAGTGTCTCAGGACAACAATTATAGTCAGGGCCCTGTGCCCATATCCGCAAGAAAGGGTGGATTGGCGTTAACCTTTGTGATGTTGGGATTAACGTTTTTTTCAGCCAGTATGTGGACTGGCGGCGCTCTTGGTACTGGTCTTTCCTTTAATGATTTCTTCCTCGCAGTTCTAATTGGTAATCTTCTTCTTGGTATCTACACCGCATTTCTTGGTTTTATTGGTTCAAAAACAGGTCTTACTACTCATCTTCTCGCGCGTTACTCTTTCGGTATTAAAGGTTCTTGGCTTCCCTCATTTTTACTCGGTGGTACTCAGGTTGGTTGGTTTGGTGTGGGTGTGGCAATGTTTGCCATTCCGGTAGGAAAAGCCACTGGTATTGATATTAATCTCCTCATCGCCGTTTCCGGCATTTTAATGACCATCACTGTATTCTTCGGCATTTCTGCTCTCACCATTCTCTCTATCATTGCTGTTCCAGCTATCGCTATCCTTGGCAGTTACTCTGTTTATCTTGCTATACATGATATGGGCGGGCTTTCAACGTTAATGGACGTTAAACCCGCTCAGTCATTAGATTTCAATTTGGCGCTGGCAATGGTAGTCGGATCGTTTATTAGTGCGGGAACGCTTACGGCTGACTTTGTTCGCTTTGGACGAAACCCTAAAGTCGCAGTGGTAGTCGCAATTATTGCCTTCTTCTTAGGTAATACATTGATGTTTGTCTTTGGTGCTGCTGGTGCCGCCTCACTGGGAATGGCAGATATTTCGGATGTGATGATTGCGCAAGGATTATTACTTCCAGCGATTATCGTGCTCGGCTTAAATATTTGGACAACCAATGATAATGCGTTATATGCCTCTGGATTAGGCTTTGCCAATATTACAGGCTTATCAAGTAAAAAGCTTTCAGTGATAAATGGCATTGTCGGTACACTGTGTGCATTATGGCTCTATAATAACTTTGTAGGCTGGTTAACCTTTTTATCTGCTGCGATCCCACCTGTTGGTGGCGTTATTATTGCAGATTATCTGATGAACAAAGCACGCTATAACACCTTTAATGCTGCCACGATGCAATCGGTTAACTGGGTAGCGTTACTGGCAGTTGCAATTGGTATTATGGCAGGGCACTGGTTACCAGGCATCGTACCTGTTAATGCAGTATTAGGCGGTGCAATTAGTTATGCTGTGTTAAATCCAATATTAAATCGTCGTACAGCTCGACAAGCGGAGATAAGTCATGCTGGGTAAGAATATCGAACAAATTAATCATGCTCGTCTAGTTGGAAAAGACGGTTTGTGGCGTATTACGCTTAAGAACAATAAAATTGAAACGATAGAGCCACAACCTGAAAATAATTTTCATCCTGAAGCATTAGATGCGCAAGGTGGTTTAGTTCACGCTCCTTTTGTTGAACCTCATATTCATTTAGATACAACTCAAACCGCAGGGCAACCGAATTGGAATCAATCGGGAACGTTATTTGAAGGTATTGAGCGTTGGGCAGAAAGAAAAGCGTTGTTAACTCATGACGATGTTAAACAACGCGCATGGCAAACGCTTCAATGGCAAATTGCTAATGGTATTCAACATGTTAGAACCCATGTGGACGTTTCTGATGCATCACTCACAGCATTAAAAGCCATGCTGGAAGTGAAAGAAGAAATTAAACCTTGGGTTGATTTGCAAATTGTTGCTTTTCCGCAAGAAGGCATTTTATCTTATCCTAATGGTGACGCTTTATTAGAAGAAGCATTAAAATTAGGTGCGGATGTTGTTGGTGCTATTCCACACTTTGAATTTACGCGTGAATATGGTGTTGAATCACTGCATAAAACCTTTGCATTAGCACAAAAATACGATCGTTTAATAGATGTTCATTGTGATGAAATTGATGATGAACAATCTCGTTTTGTTGAAACTGTTGCCGCTTTAGCACATAAAGAAAATATGGGTTCAAGAGTGACAGCAAGTCATACAACCGCAATGCATTCTTATAATGGGGCTTATACTTCACGTTTATTCCGTTTATTAAGAATGTCGGGTATTAACTTTGTGGCAAACCCTTTGGTTAATATTCACTTGCAAGGTCGTTTTGATACTTATCCAAAGCGTCGTGGTATTACTCGTGTAAAAGAGATGCTAGAAAGCAATATTAATGTTTGTTTTGGTCATGATGATGTTTTTGATCCTTGGTATCCATTAGGCACAGCAAATATGCTCCAAGTTCTACATATGGGGCTGCATGTTTGCCAATTAATGGGTTATGGTCAAATTGATAATGGGTTACAGTTAATTAGCTATAACAGTGCGAAAACATTGGCTTTAACGGACTATGGTGTCGAAATAGGAAATAGTGCAAACTTTATTATTCTGCCTGCGGATAATGGATTTGATGCTTTACGTCGTCAAGTGCCTGTGCGTTATTCAATTCGTCACGGTAAAGTGATTGCACAAACAGAGCCTGCGAAAACAGCAATTATGTTAGATAAACCGACACCAGTTAATTATAAATAATCTAACAAGTTAGATCCTCGAATAACAGATAAAACGGATAAGTTGATTAATCACTTATCCGTTATTTTTTTATAAAGATTTAACACCTGTTTTCTTTTTATTTTGCTAAATATTTTGCCAGATAAATAAAAATTCGCTTATTCGCATTTGTGTAAAAATAAACCATTGCAGATTTACTCGATTCAACTAGAATAACGCACGGTTAGACCCTCTCCGTATTACTGCGGCTGCTATCCCTTTAATCTGAGAGGTTTTTTATGTCTATACAAAGAGATCGTGGTTGGCGCCAATGTGTTAACCGCAAAAATAAACATCAAGAAATGGGTTGTTCACGAGAGATGTTTAAACCAGAAAAAAAATGGTCTAATTTATATACTCGATCACTAAAAATGACCAGAGCTGAGCAACTTGGAATTGAATACCCAAGAATTTCTCGTAGTCAGCGTCGATTAAATGCGTTATCTGATAGTGAGTAATAATGAATATCTTATTTATTTGCAGTAAAAATCAATGGCGAAGCCCGACCGCAGAACTGTTGTTTGCAGATAGAGAAGGCATTAATACACTTTCAGCGGGTACGCGCAAAGATGCGCAATGTGTGGTTGATAATGAATTACTAAAATGGGCTGATTTAGTGCTTGTCATGGAATCTAAACATTTAAATCGATTATCTGCACATTTTCCGGCAGCCATGCGCTATAAAAAAGCCCATGTATTAGGAATATCTGATAATTATCGCTTTAATGATCCGGCATTAATTGAACTCCTCGAACAGAAAGTTCGGCCTTATTTACCAATGGAAGCACAGCTTCAAACTAAATAATGTTTTGATCTTGATAAAAAAACGCTCAGCCTAAAATAAGACTGGGCGTTTTTTATATCTGAAAATTTTATATATGGATAAATATCAGAAGAACGGATTAGATTTTCATTATCGGCTATTTTTTCTGATCAGCGCCGCTAATTGTGCAAGTTCTTCATCACTAGCACGTTCAGAATCATGCGATGAAAGATAACCCGGATATTTATCAAAGAAAATTTTCTGTTTATTTTCAATAGGCGCCCATTTTGTCATATCACCAGTACCGTGCATCGGACTAAGTTTGCTATGAACATGATCAACGCCAAATCCTTCAAAAAACATTCCTGAACGAGAAACATCAGGAAATGTTTTATCTAAGATTTTTGCCACTTTTTTTGTCGCAATCACTAATAAAGCTAAGGCTTCATCACTAAGATCAAAAGCGTAACTTGGATAGTGTTTTTTAGGAATAACAACGGTAAAGCCTTTGGTATTTGGAAATATAGACAGAAATGCAAGGTGGTGCTCGTCTTCCCAAATTTTATGGCAAGGTGCCTTTCCAGCAACGATTTGACAGAAAATACAATTATCCATAGTAACCTCTAGCCAAAAATGAGCTGATATCTCAGCAAAATTAATGCTAAAAAGATAGCTTTATGTGTAATTTTTTTCAAAACTTAACCAAGTAATGATAATAAAAATCAAAATGATAAGAATAAAAGGAAAGGGGGGAAGAAAGAAGATATTAAAAAGAAAAACCCTTAGCGAGTAACGAAACTTACTAAGGGTTCGGAATAGCTGCAAATTACAGAAGGTTTCTTTCCGCTAAATCAAGCGCAAAGTAAGACAGAATTAAATCTGCACCTGCGCGTTTTATTGAGCCTAAAGTTTCCATTACCACACGATCTTCATCGATTGCACCAGCTAATGCTGCAAATTTAATTTGAGCATATTCACCGCTGATTTGATAAGCGGCTAAAGGTAATAAAGTGCGTTCACGTACATCACGAATAATATCTAAATAAGCACCCGCTGGTTTTACCATCAGCATATCAGCGCCTTCTTGCTCATCAATTAATGATTCACGGATCGCTTCACGGCGGTTCATTGGATTCATTTGATAAGTTTTACGATCACCAATTAAGCGAGAGCCTGCTGCATCACGGAAAGGACCATATAAGGCAGAAGCAAATTTAGTCGAATAAGAAACAATACCGGTGTCGCTAAATCCTGCTTTATCAAGAGCGGCACGAATAGCGGCAACTTGACCGTCCATTGCTGCTGATGGCGCAATAAAATCAGCACCCGCTTGTGCAGCAGCAACCGCTTGAAGCCCTAAATTATAGATAGTTTCGTCATTATCAACATGTTCACCATGTAAAACACCACAGTGACCATGCGATGTGTATTCACAAAAACAGGTATCAGACATGACAATCATTTCTGGTACTGCATCTTTACAAATACGAGACATGCGAGAAACTAAGCCATCACTTTTCCAAGCATCACTTCCTGTTTCATCAAGGTGATGGGATACCCCAAAAGTCATGACAGTTTTAATGCCAGCCTTTGCAATACGTTCAATTTCATAAGCAAGACGTTTTTCAGGAATACGAACGACACCTGGCATGCTTTTAATCGGTTGGTAATCATCAAGCCCTTCTTCTACAAAGATAGGCAGAGCGAGATCATTTTTAGTCAGTGTTGTTTCTTGAAAGAGCGCGCGCAGGTTTTCGGACTGGCGTAGTCTTCTTAAACGCTGGATGGATTGTTCGTTGCTCACAATATCTCCTTTTTATGGCCAGTACTAACAAGTATTTACCGAGGTAGTATAAACCTTAATATCAATAGATAGAATACACGTCATACTTCAAACTGTAGCGTTGTTGGCTATGTTCATTCATTACTCGTCATACTTCAAATTGTAGCGTTGTTGGCTATGTTCATTCATTACTCGTCATACTTCAAACTGTAGCGTTGTTGGCTATGTTCATTCGCACTAGTCACATACTTATGTATGCTCCTAGCGACTCATTCACTTGTCGCCTAGCTACATTTTGAATTATTTAGAGTATAGGAAGTTAGTTATAGAATAGAAGAATAGAAGAATAGAAGAATAGGTGAGGGGGAAAGAAAAAAGAGCAGGATAATTTCTACTCTTTAAATTGATTGCTACTCATTTTTTAATGAGAAGATTATTTTTTTGTCTCTTCTTCTAATGCAGCGACCATTTGAATTTTACAAGCCGCAACAATTTGAGTTAAACCGTCTTGGAATTCTGCGCGAGAGCCAATTTCAGATTTGGCTTCACGTAAAGAATTAACAACTTCAATAGCACCTTCAGTGAATTGCGCTTCAGTTGCTTCTAGTTTTGCAAAATCAAATTTCTTCGCACTCAGAGAGGCCATTGCATCTTTAGCAATTTTCTCTGCTGGCTCTTTTGTATCATAAGCTTTAATTGAGATATCTTTAAAGGTATCGCAGTAATCATCAGCCATTTTTGTTGGGTTTGCGAACGCAACAGCAGGTAATAATAGCAGAGATAAGAGAAGTGGTTTCATTTTAGCCTCATGTTTATTTTTTAGTACATACTTATTGTAGTGTAACATATAAACAGGAGTGACGATAAATCAGAATAAGTGTAAAAATATAAATGGTTAATGTTTTTAACCCTATTGGTTTTAACTATTTTCGTTATAATTGCGTTTAGGGACAATAAGCTAGCAACTTTTGTCTTAATAAATTTTACAATTCACAATAAATAAAATAACTAAAAATATAATAATATTAGGATTTATCTTTATTTACATTTCAAATGGTCAGTTTTTATTTGTGTTAAAAATAATAAAATGTATGTTTTAAATATAAAGTTCAGAATAAAAAATAGTTAAATGATCATTAGCTATCATTAAGGTGATTTTAACACATTGTATTTAATAGGTTAATTTGTGCTCATGCGGGCAATGATAGCAAAGACTCTAATTTTATTATTTAATCTAAATAACATTAAAAATATTAAACAAAAAGAATGTTTGATGGTAACTATTAGTTAAAAACACCCAAAGAAAACAAACTCATTATCATTTGAGTAATATAAAAATAATTTGAATAGAAATATTGAAGTGGGTAAAAGAGAAAAAAATCCCCTCTACAAGGATAGAGGGGTAGCTAAATGAATAAAGAATGGTTTATTTCGAGATTGAGTATATAGGAAATTTGAAATCAAATTTTGTTTATTTGTGCAGCACAAAAAGGTTAGAAAACAGAATAAAAATATGTGCAAATACTCAATTCGAAAATAAACGGATTATTGACGATAGGCTGTCTTAATTTGGCTAATCGTATTACGGAATGTCTCTGCTTGTTTTTCGTCATCAACTTCTGCAATAGCACGTTCAATATTTAAAATAACACGCCCAGCATCTGCTTGACCTAATGCTTTTAACATATAGGTGACTAGTGTTTTTAAGCAAGCCACTTCTTCTGCCAATGTTTCTACATCTGCTTGTGTTTTAAACTTTTCGTTCATTATCTACGTTCCTTTGTCTTTAATTTATAAATCATATCAAGCTAGGTCATAAGAATAGCAAAGTCTCAGCGAGGTATGAATAGTGATAATGAAAGCATTTTATCATATCGAAATTGTTAGCATGATAAAGAGACAAAATAGCCAGTGATCCCATTTGTTTGTTGAAATCACGCTATACTTTGAACGTTATGCATTGAACGTTAATACAAACAAAATGTGGTAAAGCAACCATTGTGAGCAATAAGAAAAAATGCAGAAAAAGAAGGGAGAATAAGAATAATATGAATGAAGAACAACTATTACATGCCATCACTCATTATCCCGCACTTTATCAGCGCAAATCAGGAAATACACATAAGGGAACATTCGGCACATTAGGTCTTGTAGGTAGCTCAGAAGGAATGAGCGGTGCTATTGTATTAGCAGGTAAAAGTGCATTAAAAGCAGGGTGTGGGAAGGTATTTCTTGGTTTTGCTCAGTCACAACTTCCTATTCCTTTTATTGATAGTGCGCCAGAGCTTATGCTTAAAACAGCACAAACATTGATAAATCAGCAAGATATTTCTGCTTGGGCGATTGGGTGTGGATTGGGATTATCTGCAAATTCTGAAGAAATCTTATCAACAGTTTTAGTACAGCGTAATGAAAATAGACCTTATGTTTTTGATGCGGATGCATTAGTACTCATGGCCAATTTTAAATCAGAACTCTCACTTAATCAGCACTGTGTATTAACCCCACATCCTAAAGAAGCGTCTATTTTGCTTAATTGCACGCTAAATGATATTCAAAATAATAGAGAAGAAGCAGCGAAAGAAATTGCGAAGATTTATCATTGTTGGGCAATTATTAAAGGTCAACATACCGTAGTGACTTCTCCGAAAGGCGAAATCACAATTAATACAACCGGTAATAGTGGATTATCAACAGCAGGGAGTGGTGATGTGCTAACAGGCGTTATGGGCAGTTTTTTAGCACAAGGAATGTCAATGTCGGATGCGGTGAAAAGTGCCGTTTGGATACACGGAATGTCGGCAGATCTCTTAGTTAAAAAAGGTATTGGACCAATAGGATTAACTGCATCAGAATTGATTGATGCTATCCGAAATATTCGCAATCAAATATGGACGTTAACACAGCAACATAATGCAAACTATTTTGAATAATCACTTTTATTTTTTAGCTTAACGTATTAATAATTAAAGTAGGTTTATATTAAGATTAGGTTGTTTTTAGTTAATTCACTCACAGTAATCTTTGGGTTATTGCGATAAGATTAAGGCAAATGGAGAGTTGAGAGGAGTTATTATGTATAAAACGATTTTAGTGCCTATTGATATTGTGGAAGAAGAGTTAACCAGTAAAGCGGTACGACATGCTGTGTATTTAGCAAAAGAAACAGGAGCTAACTTACACTTAATTCATGTTCTTCCTATCTCTTCAGCAATCATTAATGCTTATTCATTGGGTTATCCAGAAATTAAAGATAAAGCGACAGTAAAAGCAGAAAATGATATGCAAATGTTGGTAGATTCGGTGGATTTGCCTGCTGAAAAGGTCGCTTATACGGTTACTTTTGGCTCCCCTCGTGATGAAATTTTAGTCACAGCAAAAGATATTCAAGCAGACTTAATTGTGATTGGTTCACGTAGACCTAATATTAGCACTCATTTATTAGGCTCTACGGCTGCGGGCGTTGTTCGCTATGCTGAAATTTCAGTGTTAGTTGTTCGTTAATATATTACTAATATGCTATGAGCATTCCTCATAGCATATTTTTTAGTTTTTTTGCGTAGCTTAACTTATTTATTCAATAAGCAGTTTATTGAATAAATAGTCTAGAACGTGGGTAAGAATGGAAAAATTTACCGAAGAACTTTTAAGGCTCGATCATTTTATTCTACGCATCTTACGCTATTATGTAATAGGCTCTATTTTCTTTTTCTTAGGTTTATTACCCGGCGTATTAGGGTTTTATTTAATTGAAGGGCATACCTTTATGGAATCTTCATTAAATGCAATCTCTATGTTAAGTGGTCAACCGGTAGAGCCAGCACCTGCAACCCCAACAGGGCGCTTTTTTATTGCAATCTATGGTTTATTTCTTCAGTGTGTTTTTATTTTATCAATTGGGCTTGTAGTGACACCTTTTATTCATCGACAATTGCATAAATGGCATCTTGAGGAAGATTAAATAAGCAAGCTGTGGGTTCAACGCTACAATAATAAACAGACAATAATCTGATAATGAGGAGTTGCTATGTACAAGACAATTCTAGTACCTGTTGATATTTCAGAAGATGAGTTAACGACTAAAGCCTTACAACACGCTGTTTATATTGCCAAATTAGAAGGTGCAAAACTGCATCTTTTCCATGCTATTCCTGATATTTCACGTTTCTCTATTAGTTATAGTTACCATTATGACATGCTCAGTTCTTTTGCAAATAAAGCACTTGAGCGTGTACAAGAACAACTGCAAGAATTAGCTAATGGTATCGATTTACCAACTGAACAAGTTGAATTTTCAGCCGTATTTGGTTCTGCGAGAGATAAAGTTTTAGAGCTTGCTGAAAAAATTCATGCTGATTTGATTGTAATAGGCTCTCGTCGTCCAAGTATTTCAACACACCTATTAGGCTCCAATGCATCAGGTATTGTCGCTTATGCCAAACAATCCGTATTAGTTGTTCGCTAAAATCTTTATAAATATTAGAAAATAGTATGAAACCCCTAGATATCTATTTAGGGGTTTTTTATTTTTGTATTTAAGCATTGCTATTTTAAATTGATCTGCGCGTGTGATTGCTTATTAATGCGGTTTTATTTTAAATACTCGGATCTTTATTGATTGAGAATGATAGTCATTCTAAAGTGAGGTGATTATTATTAATTAGAGATGAGTATTATGTTGAATAATAAAAATTTTGTTGTTATGGATGTTGAACAATTTCCTGTTATTACGATGAAAATTTTTCCAGAAACATTGGAAGATGCAAATAACTGGATTGCAGAAATGGATGTTGTACTAAACGAAAAAAGAAAATTTGCCTTGGTTTACCCATCTATCAACAAAAAAGATAAAGAGCATAAAAAAGAAGATATGGAGGGGATGAAAGCGGTTAGGCGCTGGCTTAAAGAGGGGAAAGCGCTTCTTAGTGAATATTGCGCTGGCATGATAATGACTGCCGATCCACAAAAAAATGATAAAGAGCAATTAGTACAACTCTCTTCTGTTATTTCTGCTGTTTATGGTGTTTCTGTATTTGTTGCAGAAACGCTGGATGGATCGTATATCCAAGCTGATGAATTAATGAAGTAATTAAATCTTATTAATTTCCTGCATTAAATTAGTTTATAAAGCACTTGTATGAGTGCTTTTTTATTAAAAAAGTGATAGCTATTTGATGATGCGATTTAAAAACAAGAATGGGTATTTATCATTGTATTGTACTTTCCTATGCCAATATTTATGGCTATCCATCGATAAAATTGATCTACTTACTGCCTAAAATATTTTATTTGTTCATAATAGTATTGAAAGATAATAGAGCGAGAAACGAGCTATGCTGATAAACTTTATATTAGCAGTGGCACGTTTTTGATTAAAACTAAGGCATAGTATGGATAATGAGATAATGGCGGAGTGTACAGCCATTTCACAAGATAAACAGCGGGAAATTACCAAGTTATGTATTCAAACTGCGTTGTTGTTATTGCAACATGGCGCAGAAAGTATGTTAGTCGAACAGCTTTCAACCCGTCTAGGTTTAGCTTTAGGTGTACATCAAGTCGAAAGCGCAATTTCTGCTAATGCAGTTGTATTAACCACGATTGTTAACGGGCATTGCCAAACATCAACACGAAAGATAGTCGATCGTGGCATTAATATGCATGTTGTAACCGAAGTTCAGCATATTGTTATTTTGGTTGAACATCATCTTGCAGATATTCATGAAGCCAGAAAACGCTTTGAGCATATAAAACCATTACGTTATCCACGTTGGGCGATTATTTTTATGGTTGCCTTATCTTGTGGTTGTTTCTCTAAATTAAATGGTGGTAATTGGGATGGCTTTTTAGTTTCTGCCATTGGTGGTGGTCTTGGTATGTTTGTACGCCAAGCATTAACACATCGTCAAATGAATCCATTAATTAATTTCTGTATTACGGCATTTGTGGCGACTTCAGTTTCAGGTCTATTATTAAAGCTCTCTTATTTTCAAACGACGGCGACTATTTCGATGGCTGCCAGCGTCTTATTGTTGGTTCCCGGATTTCCTTTAATTAATGCTGTTGCTGATATGTTTAAAGGGCACGTTAATACTGGCTTAGCGCGTTGGGCAATGGCAACAATGTTAACATTGGCAACCTGTTTAGGGGTTATTTTAGCCATGGCGGTATGGGGGTTAAGAGATTGGGCATAATAATGATAATTCTTACCCTAATTGAAGATATGATTTTAGCCGCTATTCCTGCTGTGGGTTTTGCGATGGTATTTAATGTGCCTTCAAGGGCATTAAAATATTGTGCATTATTAGGCGCAATAGGTCACGGCTCTCGTACGGTTTTAGTAATGAGTGGTATGAACATTGAATGGGCAAGTTTTTGTGCCGCGATTTTAGTGGGGTGCATTGGTATTCAATGGTCACGCTGGTGGCTTGCACACCCTAAAGTCTTTACTGTTGCAGCGGTTATTCCGATGTTCCCCGGAATAAATGCATATATAGCGATGATCTCAGTGGTGAAGTTAACGCAAATTGGTTATAGCGCGGAAATTTTTGAAGCTTTAGTTACTAATTTCCTTAAAGCTTCATTTATTGTCGGTGCGCTCTCTATCGGGCTATCCTTGCCGGGATTGTGGTTATATCGCAAGCGTCCGAGTGTATAATGACTTACATCGCGTGTTGCAGAGAGTTTAATGTTATGTCCAGTTCATTTTTATCGGAAATAATAATTTGAATTCGTAATTTATTCTCAGATTCTAAACTGGCATGCGCTTTAACATCTTCGTTATTCGCATGCTTTTTTGTTATCTCGACTAATTCATCCATCAAATTCAGCATATTCTCATTCATTTTTAAATTTCTCCAAATCATTGATGGACTAAACCATAGCAAATCCCTTTTGCGTTAATGTCGAGAATAACGGCTTTTTCTATCACCATTCACGCTTATTGTTTTATTTTTTATACAAAAAATAGCAAGAAAGATTGCCCAAAATAAATAAAAAAAAGGTAAGATTAGGCTAAACAAAAATAAGATTATCAGTTGGTTATTAAAGATAATTCTTATTAGTTTTAATAAAATAAAAAGTAAGGCAGATACCACTTTGAGAAAAATATTACACTATACCGCGGTTGTGTTGGGTTTGTTTTTTATTACGTTAAATGTGCAAGCTCAAGCACCGGAAAATTTTACAAAAGCGAAAGAGATAGCAAAAGAACGTATTTATTATGATCAAAATCAAAACTCACAAGGGACTCTTTATTGTGGCTGTGATTGGAAATGGGTAGGTAAATCGGGGGGACGTGTTGATTTAGCCAGTTGTGGTTATAAAGTTAGAACTCAACAAACAAGAGCGGAACGTATTGAGTGGGAGCATATTGTTCCTGCATGGGTTTTTGGTCATCAACGCCAATGTTGGCAAAATGGTGGCCGAGCTAATTGTGTGAAAAACGATCCTGTATTTGGCAAAATTGAAGCAGATTTACATAATTTAGCTCCATCTATTGGTGAAGTTAATGGTGATCGTAGCAATTTTAGTTTTGGTCAATTACCTGCACAAGCGCCTTACCAATATGGTCAATGCCGTAGCCGTGTTGACTTTGCTTCACGTACCTTTGAACCGCGTAATGAAGTTAAAGGACAAGTAGCAAGGGTTTATTTCTACTTACATGATCGTTATAACCTCTCGATGTCACGCCAGCAGCAACAGTTATTAATGGCTTGGGATAATGCTTATCCACCAACAGCATGGGAAAAAGAGCGTGATAGCCGTATTGCTCGTATTGTTGGATATCACAATCCCTTTGTGACAGGTGAAATGAAATGGCAATTAGGACATAAAAACAGTGGTGCGGGATTATCTGCAACAAATAGTACGCCAGTCACTAAAGCTAAAACTGAAACACCTAAGCAAGCCAATGCATCACAATCTGAATATATTAAAGGTAATGTGAATAGCAAGATCTACCATTTTGCGCATTGCTCAGGTTATAAAACAATGTCAGATAAAAATGCGGTTTTGTTTAAAACAGAGAGTGATGCCATTAAGGCGGGTTACCGTTTAGCTAATAACTGTAAACAGCCTTAATCGTAATTATTTAGATTACATCCAACGACGAACGTGGCGACAATATTGTTGCCACGCTTGTGGAAATAATTCACTTAAGATTTTCTCTTCACGTATTATCGTATAGCGATCAGTAATAAAATAAAACGCAATAGCCGCGCCCAAAAATCCCCAATTACCAAAAATAAAAAATAGCCCGATACTAATATCTAAGAAACCAAGATACATAGGATTGCGACTTATTTTATAAGGGCCATTTGTTACTAATTGTCGTGGTGTGTGATTGGGATTAGGCGATGTTTTTTGTTTAATAAAAAATGAGAGGCAATAAAAAAGCCAGATCCCAGAAGTGGTAATGGTGAGTAAACCGAGGTAAAAAAAGAAGCCCATTTTGAGAGAGCCAGAATGAAGTTCAAAGCCAATAAATGGAATTAGGTTAAGTAGTAACCAATAAATAAAAGGTAATCGCAAGAAATTCATTTACTCCCCCAAAAATAACACTTATTGTTATTTTTATGTTAAGTTCATCTCATTATAAATCATCTCAGTATTGAAAATATTTTTCTTTTGTCATTATACTGTCATAAAGCTTCGTTAATTTTCACTCTAACTCCATGATGGGGAATATGAATGATAGAAGCAATGGAAATATCTCGTTACTCACAGAAAACCGGCAACAACCGTTCATTGATGTTTAATGTTCAGGATTGTGACCGGTTTTTTTGTTTTCTGCGACTAAACAGAGTCTGAAGGGGACTCATCGGTAAGTGAATGGAATACAAACAGAGATGTCGATGACTTTTTGAAGACTAACAAGGGTAAATACCACTATGAGTAGACAAAAAGCAGCAACACGTTTACGCCGAGAAAATAAACGCACCTCACGTAAAGAACAACGTAATGGGGCGCATCGAGATAATGTTATGGTTTTACCGGGATTTGGGGATATCAATACTATTGGTATGGCGAGAGAAAAACGTGATGAACGTGTGTTATCTCCTCGCAATGAAGTACAACGCCAATATATGAATGCAATTAAACATCAAGATCTTATTTTTGCTACAGGAGAAGCGGGCTGTGGTAAAACCTTTCTCAGTACTGCAATGGCAGCCGATGCCTTAATTAACAAAGAAATAGAACGTATCATTGTTACTCGACCTGTGTTGCAGGCGGATGAAGATCTCGGTTTCTTACCTGGTGATATTGCTGAAAAGTTTGCACCCTATTTTCGTCCTGTCTACGACGTATTAGTTAAACGTTTAGGCGCTTCATTCTTACAATATTGTTTACGACCTGAAATCGGTAAAGTCGAAATTGCGCCTTTCGCTTATATGCGAGGTCGTACTTTCGAAAATGCATTTGTTATTTTAGACGAAGCGCAGAATGTTACTGTCAATCAAATGAAATTATTTCTCACCAGAATGGGGGAAAATGTCACCGTTGTGGTTAATGGAGATATTACACAGTGTGATTTACCTGCAAATGTACCGTCTGGATTAGCGGATGGTTTGATTCGATTTAAGGCTAATAATCGAGTGGGTGTGATTAAATTTATGCAAGAAGATTGTGTACGCTCTACATTATGTCAGCATGTATTAGCAGCTTATAACGATTAAATAGGATCTAAGATCGCTATGTAAAATAAACAGGCCACATATTAATGTGGCCTTTATCTTTATTGATTCTTATTTTTAAAATTAAGTTTTTTTGTGAGTTTATTTCTATTTTTTTATTTTTATTAGCTTTGGAATATTTAATTAAAATAAATAATTCCCAAATAAATCAGCTCATTTATAGACACTCCTTTTTTGATTGGTTATTAATAGATTAATTGTTATTGTTTTTTTATTTATGATTTTCTAATTATATGGTAATGCTAAATATTAATACATTTATATATTAACTAAATATAACCATAAATTTAATTTGACTTAAGTCACATATTTAAAAAAGCGGATAAATTCATTTGTTGGTTTTTTAAATTATGACTAATATCAAATTGACTAGGGTCTCCTTTCATCACCTTTAGTTAATGATGGCAATAATAGAAGCTTATTTTTGCTAATTAAATATTTGTCTATTCTTGGGGTTATATATGCTTAAAAATAAACTCCCACTGTCATTATTATCAGTGGCTATATTGTCGACGTCGGCATTTGCTGCAACCAACAGCGCTGGTGGAATAATCTCTTTCTCTGGTGCTATTAGTGATACCACCTGTACAATTAATGGAGGAAACAGTGCGGACTTTTCTATTTTATTAGATCCTATTACCGTAACAGATGCTGGAACAACGGCGAGTACTGTTATTGCCAAAAACCAAAAAGAGTTTGCTTTGACATTCTCTGATTGTGCTCCTGCATCTACGCCAAGTGGAAGTAATTTAAAGATACATTTCTCATCTGCAAATACGATTTCCACCAGTGGATTATATTTAGTCAATGATACCGCGAATGAAAATGATCCATTAGTGGCAAAGAATGTTGGCTTTAGTTTATCAACACCTGCGGCACCAACAGTTGCTATACCATTGAACGCAACTTTTGATACAGGTATTAAAGGCGATAAAACCGCCCCTGATTCAGATACTCTACGTTTAATTGCCAGTTACTATAAAACAAATGCGACAGCCGCTAAAACAGGGCCAGTACACTCTAACGTTATCTATACTGTTTCTTATTTATAATATAAAAAAACCAGACTCAATATTGGGTCTGGTTTTTTAGGATGTTTATAATGAAAAAGTTAATCGTTTTTTTAATGGCATTGATATTACCAACGAGTGTATTTGCTAATATTATTATTAATGGTACACGGGTTATTTATTATGAAGGAACAGATAGTGTTAATCTTCAATTAACCAACAATGGTGATTTAGCTTCACTCGTGCAAAGTTGGATTGATGATGGCGATATAAACTCTACGCCTGAAGATGCAAACTCTCCTTTTTATTTATATCCACCAATTGTAAAAATAGCAGGTAGACAAGGTCAGACATTAAGAATAAAAAATTCCAATGAAAAATCATCAGGAAATGTTGAACAAGTATACTATTTAAATATTCTCGATATCCCAGAAAATGCCGAAGCATTAAAAGGAAAAAGCTATTTACAATTAGCAATGAAAACAAGAATTAAAGTTTTCTATCGTCCAAAAGATTTAACTGATAAACCAGAACTTGTTAATGAGAAAATAACTTATCAATTAAATGGTGATAAAGTTTTAGTTAAAAATAACTCACAGTATCATTTCACGATAGCCTCTATTTCTACACAAGAGACACCCCGTATTACGCTTGTCGATTCTGAAATGATCCCACCGTTATCTTCTCGTGAGTTACCTTTAATTAATAAATTAAAAAGCAATTCCGCTGTTGTTATTTATGTTGATGATTTTGGTGTTTATAAATCACAGAATATTAAACTCTAATAGAGATAACATCGTGAATAATTCAAAATACCTCTCAGTTCTTATCTTTTTAGGAATGCAAAATTATACTCAAAATCTGTATGCAGAGGGATTTGATACATCTTTACTAGTAGGGAAATCAAAGAATGGCGATATTTCACGATTTTATATTGATGATAAAATACCAGAAGGAAAGCAACTTGTTGATGTCTATGTTAATCAGGCATGGAAAGGGCAATTTGAAGTCAATGTGTTAGGAAATAATGCAGGGATTAGTTTTGAATCGGATGATGTAAATAAGTTAGGTTTAAACTTGTCTTTGTCAGCAAAGCAAAAAATAACACAGCAAAAAACAATTTTATCTAATGAACTGGCGACGGGGGTTGCTTCAACATTAGATATTAATAGATTAAGACTAGATATCACAGCACCTCAGATTTCTGTCAAACAATCAGAAGTAGGATATGTTGATCCTAGCTATTGGGAACAAGGTATTTCTGCACTGATTTTATCTTATAATTTAAATTACTATAACTATAAAGAGAAAAAAGGAAATAAGAGTAATAACGAGAGTTTTTTTGCCAATATTAATTCAGGCATTAATTTAGGCACATGGCAATTTCGAGATGAATCAAACTATTCCTATTACTCTCATGGTAAAAGTCAATGGAAAAACAATACCCGTTATATTTATAAAGCATTAAGTCAAATAACTGCGGGATTAACGATAGGTGATTTTTATACGCCAGCCGCACTTTTTACTAGTATTTCATTTAGAGGCGCTTCATTGGCGACTGAAATGGGAATGCTACCTAATTCAAGTCAAGGATTTGCGCCTATTATTCGTGGCGTTGCACAAACAAACGCATTAGTTAGTGTTTATCAAAATGAAAACTTAGTTTTTCAAGAAAATGTGCCCCCTGGTGAATTTTCTTTTCGTGATATTCAGCCAACAGCTGGTGGTGGTGATCTGTTAGTGGTGGTTCAAGAAGCGGATGGCAGAAGAGAGTCATTTACTGTGCCATTTTCAGCCGTTCCCGATATGCTAAAAGAAGGTGTATATCGCTATAACGTGATGGTAGGGGAGTCACGTATTAATAATACCGATTATCGACCTAAATTTGCCCAAGGTGAATTCCATTATGGTGTTAATAACCTTGTTACGCTTTATGCAGGGGGAATTGCCAGCGAAGACTATTATTCGGCATTGATTGGTAGTGGTTGGAATTTCAAATTTGGGGCGATTTCCGCAGATATCACTCATGCAAGTGCAGATCTGCAAACAGGCAAAAAAACAGGGCAAAGTTTTCGTCTTGCATATAGTAAATATATGGATGCCACACTAACTAATTTAACACTGGCGGCTTACCGTTACTCTACCCGTGATTATTATAGCTTTGTGGATTCGATTTACTCTCATGATAATTACCAAGCTTGGAAAGATTATCAAAATGATCTTGCTAAACAGCAGGGAAATAATAATGCCGCTTCGGATTTAGATCTCACAACCTTTGATGCACTACGCGGTTCTAGAGCAAAAAATACGTTTACCATAAATCTTAATCAATATTTAGGTGGGCAGCGTGGTGTTATTTTCCTTTCAGGAACGCATCGAAATTATTGGAATACTGATGAGACTAATCGAGAGTATCAACTAGGTTATTCAAATAACTATAAAGATATTGCTTATAATCTTTCGGTATCGAAATTAAGAAATTACGATAATAAAGAAGAAACTCGTTATTATTTAAACGTCAGTGTGCCCATTTCATTTTTTGATAAAAGAGCAAATATTAATACTTCGGTTTATGTCACTGATTCACACTATCAGCAATCTACATTAAGTATGAGTGGAACAGCAGGTAAAGATGACTTGGTTAATTATACCTTAACAGGCTCTAACCAAACGGGTGGAAATAATTTAGTCGGTGCTAATGTGAGCTATCGCCATCCTTATAGCACTTTATCTGCCTCTTATACTGAAGCAAATAATTATCGCCAAGGTGGGTTGGGAACCCGAGGGACTATCGTTGCTATTCCTAGCCATATTGCGTTTTCTGGGGATACTGGGAAAACTTATACCATTATTGAAGCGCCTATGGCGAATAATATGATGGTCAATGGGAATAAAGCGACATTAACCAATAATCAAGGTGTTGTTTTAGTCGCGAATACGATCCCTTATCGAACGAATACCTATACATTAACAAATACAGAATATCCATCGAATGCAGAAGTTTTAGGAAATATAACGCATGTTACGCCTTATTTAGGTGCTGTTAATCATCTCACATTAACCACGGATCAGCGAAAAACGTTCATTATCAGAGCTTCTTTAGAAAATGATGAAAGCTTACCTTTTGGTACTGAAGTTTTAAATAATAAGAAACAGAGTATCGGTTATGTTGGGCAATCGAGTGTACTTTATTTAAAAAGTGATGCGTTACCTTCTTCTGTCTCGATTAAATTAAATGAAGCAGGAAAAACAGAGTGTGTGATTAATCATTTAGTTAATTCGATGGATAAAAATAGTAATATCTGTCGATAAAGGAAAGTCTTATGAAATCATCTGCCTTTATATTTTTAATGCTATTAGGAACAATAAGCCAGCAGGCAATTGCTAACTGTAAACCCACTAGCACTATTACTGCACCCAACATTAATTTTGATTTATCTGCAGATTTAAATAGTCTTTCAACAACGACCACAAAACCGAGTAGAACAACATTTCCGGGCACATTTACATGCACAGCAAGAGGAATATTATTTCCTAATACAGTGGGTATCGCTTCACCTTTTAATGATGGACGGACAGGGACAATTGGTTTTAATGGTGGTAAGCAGTTTGTCTCTATTACGTTAACGTCATTAGAAAAAGATAATGTAACGAATATTCAAGCGGGAACACATCCTGCTTCAGATTTAGATACTAACTTTACATTGAAATTTACGTTATTAAGTAGCAAACCCTCAAGTAATTACACAGAAGTTAGTGGCAGTACAGCAATTGTTTCACCAGTTATTTTAGCCTCTGATGCATCCAGTTTGGGGCTTGTTCAATGGTTATTGAATATTGTCACTAAATTAATTCAATTTTTATTAACGTGGCAGTGGCCGGTTGATCAAAACGATATTTTCTTACAGCCAATGCAAATTACATATAATCCTGTGATGACAACATGTAATTTTTCTAATGCAGGTTTAATTGTTTCATTGCCGTTAATTAGCGTCAAAGATGCAAAAACGGTAGATAAAGCAGGATATACCCCTTTTACATTAAACTTTACTTGCCAAGACTTTTTGAGCGGTTCAAAAGCATCACGTAACATTAATATGTTTTTATCAAGCCAGAATTTATTGGCAACGGACAAAACTATATTAACCAACACAACAGCACAAGGTGCAGGTGGTGTCGGATTCCGTGTAGTAAAAAGTGATAACACGGCAAGCCCGCTTATTTTATCTGACAATATTAATACACAAGGTAGTGCGACTAGTATTTTTAGTGTTAATCAAGGTGGCAGCATATCCTCTGCATTTTCGATAAATATGGGTGCTTATTATTACCCTTATAATATTAATTCAGTCACTCAAGGAAAAATGACAAGTACAGCAACACTTGTGATGTCTTACGATTAATAAGCCATAAAAAATGGAAGCGAAAATGAAAGGTGTTTTAATTCTATTATTCATGTTAATAACACATTTTACTTATGCAAGTGTGGTACTTGAGCGCACTCGTTTAATATTTCCTACCGACAACTCAATAATATTGTTACAAGTTTTTAATCAAAGTGAGCAGTCAACATTAATACAAAGTTGGGTGGATGAAGGAAATGTTGCTTCCACACCAGAAACAACAACGGCACCCTTTATTGTTATTCCACCTATGGCGAAAATGACTGCAAATGGTGGGTTACAATTAAAAATACAACAATTAGAAAATAGGTTACCTAAAGATAGAGAATCTGTTTTTTATTTAAATGTATTAGATATAGCACCTAAACCAGAAAATAAAGAAAACTTCAGTACGTTGCAATTAGCATTGCAAACACGAATCAAGCTTTTTTATCGTCCAGCGCAACTTAAGTTAACGACAGAGGACGTTTTTAAACAAATAGAAATAACTCATCATGGAGAATATTTAGCAATAAATAACCCTACAGCTTATTACTTTACAATTTCAAAGATGTATTTTGATGATAAAGAAGCACTATTAACAAATGCTATTATGGTGGCTCCTTTTGCAAAACAGCACATTCAATATCAAAAGCAAACTGATATGAACCAAGTAATTACGGTTATCTATATCGATGATGATGGAAATTATCAGCAAGATAAGAAGAATATACATTAATTATATTTGTACAATAAAAAAGGCCGCATACTATTAATGAAATTAATATGCAGCCTGTACAGCCAACGCTTAGTTTTTAATTTATTGCTTAGCTTACGTCTTCGTTATCCATAACATGGTGACGTTCAGCGTGATAGCCTTCTTCGTCATAACCAAAACGCCAATAAGGAATGGCATAAATCAAGCTACGATCGTAACCATTATCACGGCGTATATGACGTCTTAATGCACGAATAATTTTGTCTTCACCTGCAATCCAAAATGCGACATCTTCAGCAGGTAATTCCCACGACATAAATTCATTAATTAAGTTTTGAGTTTGTTCTTCAACAGAACCAATTAACCAGATTATCTCTAAGCCACTAGGACGTTTAATTTCTTGACGATGCGTTTCGTCTTCTACTCGTATAACGACTTTCCCTTGAACATTAGGCTGCATGGTTTCAATTAAAGCCATTAAAGCAGGTAATGAACTTGGATCTGCTGCCATATAGTAATGTGATGCGGGTGCTAATAAAGGATCAGGGCCACCGGGATTAGTGATCCCAATATAGTCGCCTTGTTTAGCATTTAGCGCAAAATGAATAGCAGGGCCTTCATCGTCATGTACTGCAAATTCAATATCTAACTCTTTTTGTTCAGGGCGAATAGCACGAACACTATAAGTACGTACAATCGATCTTGGTTCGCCTTCAGGCCATTTAGGACCTTTTTCAGAAAAGCCCGGCACTGTTGGTTTAACTTGGCCTTCTAAAGGTAAGAATATTTTTAAATGCGCCCCGGCAGTATCTGCTGGATAAGTATCTAAATCATCACTCGTAAAGGTGATACAACGCATTCCCGGTGTAACATCAGTAATACGCTTTACTTGAACTAGGCGAGGAGGCGCTGGTTTATAAATATTTTTTTCTTGAGGTGTTTTTTGGTTACTCACGTTTTTTTACCTGACTCATTTAATTGTTTTATCGACGTAGATATTATCATTTTCAATTAATAATGATAGTCATTATCAACATTAACGTTGGTTTAGTAAAGGAATGCGTATTTTTTACTTATATAATGTGATTAAGTTCAAATTAACAATAAAGAAAAAACTTAAAAATCAATGCAATAAGCTTAATGTAATAACTTAGGATCATTAATCAAAAAAGTCAGAAGTAAATAAAATACTAAATTACAATACTTCATGAGATGAAGAGGTGTTATTTTTTAAAGGAAGGCGTGTTTTTAGATGATTGTAAAAAAGGTAGGAAAATCAATTAATACAGTGAGTAAACTTAATAGTAGGTATACTCACTGTATTGTTATATTAATTCAGCACGAGATTAAGCTTTAGGATCTGGGCCAAATCTGTTGTCACCTCTAGTACCTTCAAGGCACATAAAGACAAAAACAATTAATCCACCAACAGCAGGAATAAATGCAAGTAAGAACATCCAACCTGATTTATCTTGATCGTGGAAACGACGAATAGTCACTGCAAGACTAGGTATGATAATTGCTAAAGAATAAATACCTATAATAATACCTGCAATTGAACCTAGTGAACTCATTTCACCTGTATTCATATCTACTGATGAAATTAAAATAGCGTATAAAACAGCAATAATAATGGTATTTACTAGAGTAAACATCCAATATTCTTTTCTACGAGCACGGCCTGAAAAGTTAGCGTAATTATTTTTAATGACTTCCAAATACCAATTCATGACTTCATCCTTAATTTAGTAGCAACAATACGTAAGCCTAGTGTAAGAGATCTTTCTTAGCAATTAAGATAAATCTAAATTATCAAAACATGTATTTTGAACAGACATCAGCCATATCCACACTTTTAATAGCGTGTGTCTTTATAGAATAATACAGATATGGATCTTCTAGGCGGCGATATCATAATTACTTTGGAAGCCTAATTCAACATTCATTCTATCTTATGTCTAGAGAAGATAGCTTTTTATAGGATTACTTATATTTTTATTTATCGCAATACATGCATAAAAAAGATTTTATCTCTTATGGTTAATCAAAAATGATGTATTTAAAATGATTTTATCAAGTAGTTTGGTTTAAATTTAGTTAATCATGGAAAAGTAAAAATATTTGCTTTTGTATTTTCTTTTTATAACAAAATATTTAGATCAACTTAGCTGTTAAAAGAGCATTCTAATAAGTATAGGTTAAGTTTTAATGCGATTAAACGGTAATCCACTGTCTTAAATAAAGATAAAAGGGCTGAAGATAACGCCAGCCCTTTCTTTACTTTTATTTTATAGCTTACCGTATTCGGCGCTAGTTAATTATATTGCTGTATGTACTTTGCCTTTACTTGACTTTCATTCCGGCTAACGTCATTAAAAAACGGAAGAGGGAAGACACGGCGAATAAGGCTAAAACACTACAAAACCAAATAGTAATCAACCATCCCCATTTTTTTAATAATGAGGGCTTACTTTGTATTTGTGGATCAGTGATAACCTTCTTCATAATTTGTTTTTCCTCTAAAGACGTAATAACTCCAGAATGTGTAAACGAGAATAATTGGAATAATAAACAGTGCGCCAACTAGCATAAATCCTTGGCTTTCTGGTGGTGCAGAGGCTTCTACAAAACTAATTGCCGGTGGAATAATGTTAGGCCAAATGCTAATTCCTAATCCTGCAAAACCTAAGAAAATTAACGCCAGCGCACCAAAGAAAGGAAGGTAATGCCCTTGTTTTTTCACTGAGCGTAAAATTAACCAAGTGCTGTACAACACCAAAAGAGGAACAGGTAAAAAGAAGAACAGGTTTGGTAATGTGAACCAACGTTCAGCAATTGCAGGTTGTGCTAATGGTGTCCATGCACTGACGACTGCAATAACGGCAAGCATAATGAGTGTAAGAGGTTTAGCGACCTTATATAGACTCTGTTGTAAATGACCTTCGGTTTTCATAATCAGCCAGCCACATCCTAATAATGAATAGGCGATAACTAATCCAAATCCACAAAAGAGTGCGAAAGGAGATAACCAGTCAAAATAGCCACCCGCAAAGGCACGATTAACAACTGGCAAGCCTTGTACAACGCTACCTACGACAACACCTTGCATAAAGGTGGCTAAGATAGAGCCAAAGATAAATGCTTTATCCCAAAAACCTTTGTGACTGGCATCGGCTTTAAAACGAAATTCAAAAGCAACGCCACGGAAAATTAATGCGACAAGCATTAATGTTAACGGCATTGCCAAAGCATCAAGAATAACCGAGTAAGCTAATGGGAAGGCACCAAATAATGCGGCGCCACCTAGGACTAACCATGTTTCGTTACCATCCCATACAGGGGCAACAGTATTCATCATTAAGTCACGATCTTGGTCACTTTTAATAAATGGATAAAGCATACCGATACCAAGATCGAAACCATCCATGACAATATACATTAGCGTACTAAATACGATAATGACGAACCAAATAACTGGTAAATCAATTCCCATGATGAACCTCCGGTGTACCTTTACGGATCAGTTTTAACATATAGGCATATCCAACACCGAATACAGAGCCATAAACAACTAAGAAGATCAGCAGGCTTATACTCATATGCATTTCACCATGTGCAGAGACGGCATCTCGTGTTCGCTGTATGCCATAAACAACCCAAGGTTGACGTCCTACTTCTGTTGTAAACCAACCGGCAAGAATAGCGATAAGACCTGAAGGTGCCATTAAAAAAGTTAAGCGTAAGAAAGCTTTAGATTCATAAAGTTTCTTTTTATATCGCAGCCAAGTTCCCCATACACCCACTAAAATCATTAACATACCCAGACCAACCATAACGCGGAAAGACCAGAAAACGATAAGTGAGTTCGGGCGGTCTTCTTTAGGAAACTCTTTTAATGCTGGAATTTGTTTTTCTAAGCTGTGAGTTAAGATCATGCTGCCAAGATAAGGAATTTCTATCTTATATTTCGTTTCTTCAGCATCCATATCAGGCACACCAAAGAGAATTAACGGTGTTGCTTCTCCTGGTTCATTTTCCCAGTGACCTTCAATTGCGGCAATTTTAGCGGGTTGATGTTTTAAGGTATTTAAACCATGGACATCGCCAATGAGTGCTTGAATTGGTGCTAAAATTAAAATCATCCATAAAGACATTGAAAGCATCTTTTTCATTGCAGATGTTTTATGACCTTTGAGCAGATGCCATGAAGCAGATGCAGCAATAAAGAAGGCAGAAGCAAGGAAAGCGGCAACACCCATATGAGCAAGGCGATAAGGGAATGATGGGTTAAAAATAACGGCTATCCAATCTACGGGAACGACTTGGTTATTTATAATTTCAAATCCTTGCGGTGTTTGCATCCAGCTATTTGAAGCCAAGATCCAAAACGTAGACATTAATGTACCTAATGCCACCATACAGGTTGCGAAAAAGTGAAGTTTTTCACCTACTTTATTCCAGCCAAACAGCATCACACCTAAGAAACCCGCTTCTAAAAAGAAAGCGGTAAGTACTTCATAAGTGAGTAGCGGACCTGTAATAGAGCCAGCAAAATCAGAGAAAAAGCTCCAGTTGGTTCCAAATTGATATGCCATGACCAAACCAGAGACAACGCCCATAGCAAAGTTAACAGCGAATATTTTTGACCAAAAATGGAATAACGCTAAATAATCCTTATTGCGGGTTTTTAACCATAAACCTTCCAATACTGCTAAAAAGCTAGCCAGTCCGATAGTAATTGCGGGGAAGATAATATGAAAAGAAACTGTGAACGCAAACTGGATACGCGCCAAGTCAAAGGCACTTAACCCAAGCATAAAAAACCTCGTTTTATTGATATAAACATGTAAATTGCAGGTAAATCGTGTGGATTAGTAGACCATATGACAGTAAGCTATAATAGTGACAATAAGTTTAAAAATGACTATAACAGTTTTGAGGTAAACAGTTTTATATGACTCGATATGAACAGCTTGCAGCGCAAATACGCCAACAAATTGAAGATAATATCTGGCAATCTGGCGACCGTTTACCTTCATTGCGGGATACGGTGAAACAATCAGGTTTAAGTTTGATGACTGTTTTACAATCGTATCAGTTATTAGAAAGCCAAGGATGGATAACAGCGCGACCACAATCAGGTTATTACGTTGCACATCGCAATAACCGTTTCGGTCAGGTGACAGCCAGCAAAGGGCTACACATGAGTGAAAATGTTGAAATAAGCACCTCGATTTTCAACGTACTTCAAGCGTGTAAAGATCCTGAAATTATTCCTTTTGGTTCCGCTTTCCCCGATCCCAGTTTATTTATTCAGCCTAAATTAAGTAGCGCGTTGGCTTCTGCTGCCAGACATTTAGCGCCCCAAAGTTCAGTGATTAATCTACCTCCGGGAAATGAAAAGTTACGCCGTAACATTGCACAACGCTATGCATTACAAGGAATTCATGTCTCTCCAGATGAAATTGTGATTACGGCTGGTGCAATGGAATCACTCAGTTTTAGTTTGCAAGCTGTTACTGAACCGGGTGACTGGGTCGTGATTGAATCACCTGCATTTTATGGTGCATTACAAGCAATTGAGCGTTTACGATTAAAAGCGATTGCCATTAGAACAGATCCAGTAACAGGAATTTGTTTAGATGAACTCGAAAAAGTGGTTGAACAATACGATATTAAAGCTTGTTGGTTGATGAGCCATTGTCAAAATCCATTAGGTGGAACAATGCCTGATGAAAATAAAGTAAGACTGGTGGATATATTAGCGAAGAAGCAGATAACGTTAATTGAAGATGATGTCTATGGCGAACTCTATAACAGCCAGAAAGCACCTATGCCAGTAAAAGGTTTTGATAAAACAAATAGCGTTTTACATTGCGCTTCTTTTTCTAAATGTCTTGCACCGGGATTTCGTGTGGGTTGGGTGGCAGCCGGAAAACACGCAACAAAAATACAGCAGTTACAAATGATGAGTACAGTATCTGCAAGTATGCCAACACAACAAGCTATTGCCGATTATTTGTCACAAGGTGGCTATGATACGCATCTTCGTCGATTAAGATTATTATTAGAACAAAGGCGTTATCGTATGTTACAAGCGATACAAACGCATTTACCTGAAGATGTAAAAGTGAATATTCCATCAGGAGGGTATTTTCTCTGGTTAGAGTTTGAATCAACATTTGATGCGAATAAACTCTATCATTTTGCATTAGAAAGAAGTGTCAGTATTGCACCGGGTTCAATGTTTTCCACCAGCTCTCAATTTAATCATGCATTTCGTTTAAACGCTTCTTTTCAATGGAATAGTCGTACTGAAAAAGGAATGGAAATTATTGGAGAAGGGTGCAGAAAATTACGACGTAAATAGCTGACGCCAGCGCACATTTTTAAAAGTTAGCTATTGATTTATTGACGGTAATCTCCAATGATTGATCCTTAACCTCATTATCAGACTGATAGCCAGATATTGAAGGAGGATACAATGAAGCTACGTTGTTTTGATCAACAAGAGTTACCGTTTATATCATGGAATAATCAAAAAGGCACAACGCAAGAAATTGTGTGTTGGCCGGTTAATAATGATTTTTCATGGCGAGCGTGTTTAACCTCTATCGAAGAGAATAGCTCATTAGGACAGTTTCCTGACATTGAACGGCAAATGGTGCTATTAGAAGGTAATGGCATCAATTTAAATAGCCCCGGTTTTCTTAATCATTCCGTTACCGACTCTTATCAGCCTTTTGATTTTTCAGGTGATATTCATGTTAAATCTGAACTAATTAAAGGTAGCGTAAAGTGCCTAAATATTATGGTGCGTCGTACATGTTGGAAAGCAGAGACGACCTTAGTAACACAACCGCTTATTTTACCTAGTTCTCATGCAGGATTAATTTATGTCACTCAAGGTGAATGGACTTTAATTGGTGCGACTTGCCAGCGTTTATCAAAAGGACAGGGGGCTTGGTGGTTACCTGATATTCGAGAAGGTGAAATAAGACCGTTAACCGCGAATTGTCAATTATTATGGGCAGATATTCGACCACTTAAATAGAGGGCATTCTTGTGGTCAAATTCTGATTAGAATAATAAATAGTGCTTAGGATTAAGGCTAATTTAAAGCCAGATTAATTGCCGCTAATGTGAGTAATCCACCCGCAATGCCATCGTTATAGCGGCGACGTTTTTCACTTAAACCGCCTTTTAAGCCAATATAGGCAAAAAATGTGCCGAGCAAACCATAAATAATTAAGCAAGTCGTGATAAATATCCCAGATAACAGCAATGATTGTGTTGCGATATCATTATGATTATCAATAAAGTTTGGTAAAATAGCGAGATAAACTAATAGCCCTTTAGGATTAAGAAAACTGGTTAAAAAACCTTTACGAAATAAGTGTGAGGTTTTTGAGGCATCGAGGGCTAATTGACCTTTTTTGCAGGCAGATATCAACATTTTGACTGCAAGATAACTGATATAGAACACGCCAACCCATTTAAGTAAATAAAATAAAATGGGTGATGCGGATACTAAGGCAGCAAGCCCTAGCGCGCTTAGTAATGCATGGGTTAAATAGCCTGATATAACGCCAGCGTTAGCAATCCATGCAGATTTCATACCGCCTGATAGCCCTTGGGATGAGATAAAAAGAATATCTGGTCCTGGTGTGCAGATAAGTGGTAGAACCGTTAATGCGAATAATAATAAAGTGTTAAATTCCATCTTTTCACCTGATAGAGATAGTTTAAGAGAAATATCGTTTTTACTGTGAAATTTAGCGGAAAGATTATATGATGTTTTCGAAAAAATCGGGTTGTTTTGTTGCTAACAAAAATAATTAATTGGCAATAAAATTCCACAAATAGAATTAAGGTTAATCTTTGATGTCAATAAAATTAGATAAGATAGATAAACATATTTTGCAGGTGCTTCAACGTGATGGCAAAATCCAAAACATTGAGCTGGCAAAAGAGGTTGGACTCTCACCTTCTCCTTGTCTTCGTCGCGTGCGTTTACTCGAAGAATCTGGTGTGATCACTCGTTATGTTGCTGTATTAGATGGCAGTAAGGTTGATGCAGGGTTATCTTTATTTGCAAGAATTTGGTTTAGAGCGCAAGATGCTGAAACTATTGAAGAATTTGTAAAGGCTATCAAGGTGTTACCTGAAGTGGTTGAGTGTCATTTAATGGCAGGCGAATGCGATGCGTTAATTCGAATTGTGACGAAAGATTTAGCAACGTATCGTCGCTTTCATGCTGATTATTTAACGCAAATTCCAAGCATCCAAAGTATAAAAACAGAAGTACCCATGGAAACGGTAAAAGTGAGTTTTGCTTTACCCCTTTAATATGATAACAACTCTCTTATTTGAGATAACTTAATACATATTACATAGCCCAGTTAGATTAAAAATATAATAAGAATTAAAGCAAAAAAGCTGAGACAAATAAGATTGTACTCAGCTTTTTTATTGTTATTTATATTTGCAATAGCGTGTTATTACTATTTTTTGGGTGATGTGATAAATGGTTTTGTTACAATTTCAGTAGCTTTAACAATAATATCTTTCCGGTATTTTGCATCTTGCTCTTGTTGTGTAAAGTAAACCACTAAAATTAATGGTGCATGGTTTTTAGGCCAAATAACGGCAATATCGTTAGTTGTACCATAATCACCACTGCCGGTTTTATCCCCAATACCCCAGTGTTTTGGTAAACCCGCTTTAATACTGTGATCACCCGTTGTATTGCCTTTTAACCAAGTAACAAGTTGTTGACGTTGAGATTGACCTAGTGCGTCACCCAATGTTAATGCTTGAAGGCTTTTCGCCATGGCAATTGGAGAGGTGGTATCACGAGGATCACCATGAATTGCTGTATTTAATTCAGGCTCTTTACGATCTAGACGATAAGTTACATCATTAATTGAACGTGCAAATTGAGTGACTTTCGAAGGTCCGCCTAAATAATCTAAGATTTTATTCATTGCTGTATTGTCGCTATATTGCAACGTAGCCGCGCTTAATTGCGCCAAAGACATTCCCGTTACTAAATGTTTTTCTGTAATAGGGCTGTAAGCAACTAAGTCGGATTTTTTAATCGTAATATTCTTATCTAATAATCCCGCTTGTCTTTCACTCTCTTTTAAAACAGCCGCAACAGCCATAACCTTACTTGTACTTGCCATCGCAAAGCGTTCTTCACCACGGTATGTTATTTGTGAATTATCTTCCGTGTTGATTAAAGCAACACCTAAACGACCTTGACTATATTTTTCAAGCGTACTTAATTGCTGTTCAATTGTATTATTGGTGTTAGCCCATAACATTGGAGATGCCAATAGATATATTAATGAAACTGCAATCGCGGTTGTTTGGCGAAATGTGGTTTTAAACATAGTCATTGTTGCTCATATTAAGTTAATAAAGAAAAGATCAATATAAATAGACAGTTATTGAGTAGAGATAGCGCTGTTTATTTATGAGCTGCAATATCCTATTTAATTGATTTATTGACAATCGATAATAAATCACCTTAGCCTATAGAAAATCTAATGGCTAAGAATATTATGCGAACCCATCTTCCCCTAAATGCATTGCGTGCATTTGAAGCTTCAGCAAGACACCTTAATTTTACCAAAGCAGCATTAGAGCTGTATGTCACTCAAGGTGCTGTTAGCCAACAAGTAAGAATGTTAGAAGAGCGACTTGGCGTGAGCCTTTTTAAGCGTTTGCCGCGTGGCTTAGAAATGACGGATGATGCCCAGATTTTATTTGCTGTATTAACAACGGCTTTTAGTGATATTGAGCGTGTATTTAAGCAATTTGAACGGGGTGAATATCGCGATGTTGTTTCAATTGCGGCTGTAGGTACATTTGCTGTGGGATGGTTATTACCTAGGTTGGCTGAATTTAGGCAACAATATCCAAGAATAGAAGTAAATTTAAGAACCAATAATAATGTGGTTAATTTGGCTACTGAAGGATTAGATTTTGCTATTCGGTTTGGTGAAGGTTTATGGCCATTGACACATAATAAAGCGTTATTTTCTGCGCCATTAACGGTGTTATGTTCATCAAATACTGCAAAACGTTTACAACATCCAACTGATTTAATAAATGAAAATTTATATCGTTCTTATCGAGAAGATGAGTGGTTACAATGGTTTGAAAAAGCAGAGATGCCGCCGATAAAAATCACGGGATCTATTTTTGACTCTTCGCGTTTAATGATTGAAAGCGCAATTTATGAAGGGGGCGTTGCATTAGCACCTGCAAAAATGTTTTCAAGAGAAATTAAAAATGGCCAGTTGGTACAACCCTTTAAAATAGAAGTCGAATTGGGAAAATATTGGCTAACATATTTAAAATCAAAGCCAATGACAGCCTCAATGGAAATATTCCAACAATGGCTAATGAATGAAGCATTAAAAGAAAACTGTGAATAATATCAAAATAAAAAAGCACTGATTAATTTCAGTGCTATTTGTTATTTTTACTTGCAGTCTGTTTTTTCAATTACAAAGAAAAGTGCTCTTTTACTATTTCTCTGCCTATTTCAATAGATGCGGTTGCAGCAGGTGATGGAGCATTACAAACATGCAGCGAGCGTTTGCCTTTTACAAAATGGAAATCATCGACTAGTTTTCCTTCACGAGTTAATGCTTGAGCACGAACACCAGCAGGCCCCGGATGAATATCTGCTTCACGTAAATCAGGAATGAGTTTTTGTGCATTTGCAGTAAATAATTTACGTGAATATGAGCGGCGAAGCTCTGCCATTCCTTCATCTAAATAATTTCCAGCGATTTTCCAAAATCCTTTATAAGTCAGGACTTCAGCAAGATCTTTTAAGTTAATATCGCTTTTTTTATAGCCTTCACGCTTAAATGCTAATACTGCATTAGGCCCAACATCACGATGCCCGTTATACATACGCGTAAAGTGTACACCTAAGAAGGGAAAATCAGGATTAGGAACAGGGTAGATAAGATGGTTTACTAAGTAGTTTTTATTAGTATTAAGCATAAAATATTCACCACGGAATGGGACTATTTTCATTCCGGTGTCATAACCTGCCATTTTAGCAATACGATCACTAAATAAGCCGGCGCAATTAATTAACCATTTGCCTGTAAATTGATTATTGGATGTGGTGACAGTAACAGTATCATCGGTTTCATTAATTGCTGTAACCGCTTGTCCAAACGCAAACTCACCGCCTCGAGATTGAATTATTTCAACGTGTTTTGCCGCAATTTCAGGGTAATTCACAATACCTGCATCAGGAACTAATAGAGCCGCAATACCATTGACATAAGGCTCTCTGACTTTAAGCTCTGCCTCAGTCATTTTGATAACTTCAAGCCCATTTTCAATGCCACGCTGATAGATATTTTCTAAAGCTTTCAACTCTTTTTCATTGGTAGCGACAATAACTTTGCCACAACGGTCATAATAGAGATTATGTTGTTGGCAAAATGCATATGTCGTCATGTTGCCTTGTTTTGCCAACCTTGCTTTAAGGCTTCCTGGTGTGTAGTAAATACCTGAATGAACAACATTACTGTTATGTCCACTTTGGTGAACCGCAGGGCCTGATTCTTTATCAATCACAAGCAATTTCAATTCAGGCTGACTCTCTTGTAGCGCACTTGCAACCCCTAATCCGACTAATCCCGCACCAATAATAATCACGTCATAAGTCATAATATTATCCATTTTATAAATTTTAAATTAACAGGGTTCTTGTTGTAATCGCTTTAATTTGCCACGCACATTGGTTAAATGAAGACGCATTCTATTGCTTGTTTCATCGTGATCTTGTTGGCGTATTGATTCAACAATTGCCTCATGTTCTGCAATCACTCGCTCAATTTCAGTATCTCGCCCTTTGTTTTTACTTAACGAATACATTAATACGCCAAGATAGAGTTCGTGTAAGTTATCTAAGATCCGGACAAAAAAAGGATTATGAGAGGCAACCATAATAGAACGATGAAATTGATAGTCCTCTTTATGACCAATGCTTTTGTTTTGTCTTGTTGCTAAAACAAAGGCATCGTGGGCAATTTCGATAGCGCGTAATTCTTCTGGTGTTCGACGTAAAGCGGCAATAGCTGCCGCTTCATGTTCAATGACCTCACGCATTTCAAGCAGTGAATCTATCTCTTCAGGGCAAGCAATTTCCATAACTAAGGGTTCATATTTACTGAGTATAGAATGGTCAATTACACGGCGACCGCCTCCTTGGCGAGAGGTTACTATGCCACTGGCTTCCAAGACGCCTAATGCTTCTCTGATGGGGACTCGACTGACGCCAAAGGCGTCAGCAAGTACATTTTCAGAGGGTAACTTTTCACCAATAGGATAAGTTCCGTTGCTAATATTTTGCTTTATCTGCTCAAGAATTTGATGCGACGCTTTTTGGCGTGAGATCTTTTGTATCATCTAATTTTCTCCAGATGCATGCCCCATATTAACTAACTGTTTTTTAGACCGTAATAAATGGAATGCACCGGTTAATAGGATCAGGGCGACACCTAAAAGGTCAGTATATAAGCCCGGTTTAATCATTAGAATTGCCGCTGCTGCAAATGCAATGCGCTCAAACCACGTTGTTTTAATCATCCAGAAGTTTGCCGTTGCGATACTGAGTGCATAAATTCCGATTAATGCACTAATAATCATTAATCCAATAGAAAGTACACCTAAATTATCACCTTGCATCAGTAAAGCAGGGTTATAGACTAAAATAAACGGAATAATAAAACCGGGAAGTGCTAAACGAACCGCATCCCATGATGTTTGCATTGGATCAGCTCTTGCAATACTGGCTGCGGTGTAACTGGCTAATGCGACTGGTGGTGTAATATTGGATAAAGCACCAAACCAGAAAACAAAGAAGTGAGCCGCTAAAGGCATAACACCCGCTTTAATTAAGATAGGTGACACTGTAACGGCTACAACAATATATAACGCCGTTGAAGGTAAACCCATGCTTAATACAATGCACACTAACATAACGACTAATAAGATCATCCATAATGTGTTATCTGTCATTGAGACGATATTAAATGCCAATGTTGCACCGATACCCGTCATTGTAACAACACAGATAATGACACCGATTGCAGCACAAGCGACAGTCACTTGAACAGAGCCTCTAGCCGCTTCAGCTAAAGCGTCAGCAACTTTAGTTAATGTCATACGGACTGATTTATCAGGCGTTATCCAACTTGCCACAATAATGGTCAAAATGCCTAAAAAGCCAGCATAAATAGGTGTTTTACCCACGAGTAAGGTACCAATAACAATCACTAAAGGCAGTAATAATAAACCACGCGCTTTTAATACCGCTTTAACTTGTGGAATATTCTCTTTACTTAAACCTTTTAATCCTTGTTTTTTGGCTTCGATATCAATCGCCATAATTAAAGCTGCGTAATATAACAACGCTGGAATAATCGCCGCAATAACGATAGTGGTATAAGAAATACCTAAAAAGCCAGCCATAATAAATGCAGCGGCGCCCATAATAGGTGGCATTATCATACCGCCTGTTGATGCTGTTGCTTCTACGGCACCAGCAAAACGAGGCGTTAATCCAATGCTTTTCATCAAAGGAATGGTAAAAGTCCCTGTTGTTGCTACGTTGGCAACAGCACTTCCACTTAATGAACCTGTTAATGCAGATGAAATAACAGCAACTTGAGCAGGACCACCACGGCGACGACCGGCAAGAGCCAGTGCTAAGTCATTAAACAGCGCTGTTGCACCACTCACACTTAAGAACGAGCCAAAAAGAATAAAGACAACAATCGCTGTCGAGGCTGTTGAAAGGGTGATCCCAAAAATACCTTCACTGGTCATAAATAAACGGTATAACAATCTTTCTACAGAGAATCCTGCATGACCGAAAATACCCATAAAATATTGACCAAATAAAGCATAGATAATGGCAAACGTTGCAAGCCCTGGAATGAAATACCCAGTGGTTCTTCTTGCAGCTTCAAACAGTACAATAATTCCTAATATAGCCATAACATAATCAGTCGTATTTGGAATGCTTTTTCTCACAACGTGAAGATCAACATAATTAAAGAAAAAATACCCATAACTGATTAATGTTAAAGCAATAAAAAGATAATCCCATCCATTAAATTTAGGCGTTGAAAAACGCTTAGAGAATGGAAACAAAATAAAGCCTAAAATTAAAATACCACTAAGAAAAATAGTATTACGGTAAAACTCTTGAGTATTTGATAATGCGTTAGAATAAATAGCGTAAAGCGAAATTAATATTGCAAGAGTCGTGGTAATTTTCAGGTAAATACCTGCAAGTTGGCGATTGCCGGAGCTTGCTTCTTTATCTAATGCAGGCGGCTCTACCGGAGTTAGGTGGTCATTGTTAGTCATAACTCACTCCTGTTATTTATTATTAGTCTGCGTTTGAGCTTCTGGTGGAATAAGATAATCAGGGATCTCTAATCCGATTTCTTTGTAGTAGCGGTAAGCCCCTAAATGCAATGGTACAGAAACACCTTTTAATGCGTTTTCTGTGGTGATGTACTTGGCTGCGCTATGAACTTGGTGAACCTCAGGAAGGTTCTCAAACATGGTTTTTGTCAACTCATAAACCAGATCATCATCAATACTGGTTGTGGTCATTAAGATATTAGGTTGAGCAATCGTATTGACCATTTCAGTTTGACGGGGGTAGGTGTTGGCGGGAATTTCAAAGCGAAACCATGAATTCGCCACATGGTTGATATCATCGAGTTGCTTATCTGTCACTTCGAGTAGTTTTGCACTGACACCACTGGCATACATATCGGTGACGGCTGAGGCGGGAACTCCCGCAGGTAATGCGCCACCATCAAGGCGACCATCCCGCATGGCAGAAACGGTATCACCGTATCCAAGATATTCGGGTGTGATATCTTTTTTAGTTAAATTCACGCCTTGAAGAATAATAATCGTGGATTGTTCAGTACCGCTAGCTTGAGGACCGACAGAAAAGCTAGTCGCGCGAATATCCTCTAATGTGCCAGTTTTTACTTTGTTATCCATTAAAACAAAGTGTTCAACATTAGGCCATAACATAGAAATTGAACGCAGATCTTTTTCTGGTTTGCCTTCAAAATTACGAACGCCTTCATAAGCTTCTACGGCTAAAAGGCTTTGCAAAATTGAAAGTTGGGCTTCATTTTTCTGCATTAGATAGATATTTTCTATCGATCCTGCTGAAGATTGTCCTGTTACTTGAACGCCTCTGTCCTTAAGATGCGTACTCCATACGTTTGCTAAACCCACTCCCATCGGATAATACGTTCCTCCTGTTGAAGCGGTTGCTACAGAGAGAAATTGTTTATTAGCATTCTCTTTTTTGCCGATTACTGCTAATGAGACAACAGCAATAACAGCAACAATACCGATGGCAAGCTTTGTTTTTCTTATTCTCATGATGTTGTTCCTGTACATAAAAATGCAGGTGAATGTTTCACAGCAACTTGTATACAACATGACAACTTTTATAGAAAACAGGTGAGTTAAGAAATTGTGAAGTGAAGTGATTAAATTAAAACAATATGATAACAATTTGTGATCAGTATAGTAATTATGCAATTTTTAATCATAATTATGGTGATAGTCATAAAAGACAAAAGAAAATATCAATAACTTGCTAGAGAAACGATAAAATGAGCTAAAAAATAGCCTATTTGTCGATAATAAAAAAATAAAATGAAAAAAATAGAAGGAGTAGCGGATCGTTAAATAACCGAATAAAAAAAGGGAAAAATAGACCATTTTAGTGTTAAGAGAATAAATAAGGTTTATTGGTAATTTCAGATCTTATAAAGCAATAGAAAGGACGCCTGTCGCAATCAGCACAAATATCGCTGACCAAATTAATGCAGAAATAGCACTAGTAATGTAAATACCGTAGAGAGGTAGTTTTAATAAACCAGCACTAAAGGGCGTTAAATAACGAAACACAGCAAGGAATCGAGAAATAAATAAAATATAGTACGTTTTATTTTTTAATAATTGTTGAACTCGATTTATTTTTGATTGATAACGCATAACCCATGCTTTAAGTCGAGGAAATCGATAAATTGAACGCCCTAATTCATAGCTTAAAATTGAACCTAATAAGGCACCAAGGCTGGTTGCTAACCAAAGAAAGATAGGTGAATAAAGAGGTAAGCAGGCACCAAAAATAAAGATCAACATCAAAGATGCTGGTGGCAAAAATGAAGAAATACCAATAGTCGATTTTCCTGCCGTGATTAATGTAATGGAAAGAAACAGTGTAATAGGAGATAAATGACCCAATGAGTCTAATAGAGTGTGAATAATTTCCATTTTAGTATCTCCAGCAACAAAATAAATGATAATAATAGAAATAAGCTTTAAGATTATCAGGAGCCAATATTATGATTTCTATTTATTTTTAATTAACATTTTAGCCCATTCTACCGGATTGTTTTTTATTGGTAATTTTAATTTCTGACTTAATGAGTATAACGTCGGTGCGGGTATATCTGAAAGGGATTGCAGAGTTGAACTCATTAATACGTTTTCAGGTGCACCATCAGCAATTAATTCTCCTGAAGATAAATGGATAACTCGCTGAAAATGACGTGCTGTAAAATCAAGATCATGGCTAATCGCAAGCACAGATGTACCTAATGTTTTTTGCACCTGAAGCCAGTTCTCAAAGCAAGTTAGCCAATGCGCATCGAAATCACGAGTCGGTTCATCAAGCAATAATATTTGAGGTGATAAAATACTTAAACTTGCGACGGCAACCATTCTACGTTGACCTGCGTGTAAATCTAAAGGGTGAACATCAGCGACATTACTTAAACCACAAAGCATTAATGTTTCATCTAAACGTTTTTTAATCTCTTCTTTAGAAAACTTACGTTGTTTCAGACCAAAAGAGACTTCTTTTTCTACTGTGTTATGAAATATTTGTCGTTCAGGCTCTTGAAATAATACACCAATATATTGGGCGCGTTGCTGTGCTTTCATTTGAGATAATAACTGATTATTGAGTTTTATCTCTCCTTCATTAGGCGTTAACAATCCAGCAATTAAACGTAATAGGGTTGATTTCCCCGCACCATTATCACCAACGAGTGTTATCCATTCACCTTGATTTAACGTTAAAGATAATTGGGAAATACAAGGGGGAACATCTTCATCCCAACGATAAGTGACTTTATCAAGCTGTAACATAAAACTCCTTAAAAGCCTTAAGTAAAGCTTTATCGTTATTTACAATATTTTTGTTCCAATGATGGTTTTCAATTAACCAATTTAACGCTAGCCATGCATCAGGAGCATTAATTGTTGCAAATAAGAAAGGAAATATATCTTCTAAGGTGCCTGTTGCTTTTGTTTTTCCGGCTTCTAACAATAAAAATTGTTCACTAAGTGTTATTGCGGGCAATAAATTGCGTTCAAAAATAATCACACTACATTTGTGCTCTTGTGCGTACCGCTTAATACGTTGCTGTAATTGTTGTGTTGCATTAGGTGTTAAACGACTAAATGCTTCATCAAGCAATAATAATTTAGGGTGCATGGCAAGGGCGCTTGCAATGACAACACGCTGGGCTTCTCCACCTGAAAGTGTAGAAGGGTGGCGAAAACGCAGGCTGTCACATTGCGTTAATATCATTGCTTCTTTTACGCGAAATCGAACTTCATTCTCACTTAAGCCTAAATTTTCAGGGCCAAAAGCAATCTCTTGCTCTACGGTAAAAGCACAACCTGAAAGTTGTAATTGAGGAGATTGTTGAACGAGTTGTCTACCGGGGGCTAGAGAGACTAATCGGCTTTTATCTAGTGCAATATTTTGTACAATTCCCAAACCTTGCACTGAGCCAGTTAATAAATCGGGATGCCAACCTGCTAGTAGTTGAGCTAGAAGACTTTTTCCACTGCCATTTCCTCCGAAAACAACAAGCCATTCGCCTTGTTTTAATTGCAGATCAATAGGGCCAATAATAGGTTGCTCGTCGCCTTTAGGGGAAAAACTAAATTGTTGAAGATTTATTACCATAGCCAAATAACTCCTTCAACAAAGATAAGCAGTAAAATAAAATAGCGTAACATCTCTTGTAATGGTGTATCGACAGGAGGAGAAAGGGTGGTTCGTTTTGCAATAATACGGAATCCTCGCATATCTAATGCAGCACTACGAATAGTTAAATCACTTAATACATGGCTAATAAGTGGCAAGATAATGGCAGGCAATGTTATTAGGCGTTGCCAGAATGAACCATCAAGAGGGACCCCTCGCGCTAATTGTGCTTCTCTTATATTGTGCAATTGCTGGCGCAATTGTTCTACAAGTAACAAAGGTCCTGCTAATAAATAGGAAAGACTCATAGGTAGACGGCTAGCAAATAAGGCTCTAATAAATTGTTCGGTTGAAGTGTACTGTAACCACAATTGAGCGCCGCTTATTATTGCTAATAATCTTAGCCATAGCGTTATTGCCATCGTTTGTTTACTGGTATCTAAAATGCCACCTGTTAACCAATAAGCAAGCCAACCGCCATGAACTAACCATAAGCCTATTGCCATGGGGATCATCAACCACGCAATAAAGCGCCAACGCCAGCGAGAGGCTTTCCAAAGTAATAAGCTAATAAAAGTACCACTGCTGATAATCAGCAGTGGTAAGCTTAAAGATAAAAAAAGCACACTAGCACTTAGCCAAAGCCATAATGCCAATGAGGTAAAGGGATGCATTATCAGCGCACCTTAGCCATTGCAGGGAAGTTGCGCTGTGTTCTTTGTGGTAATTGACGCACTAATAACCAAGCAATAATCGCTGATAATATTTTATCGGCAAGATTTGCACCTAATACGGTAATGGCAACAGACTCAATAAGCCCTTCACCCACAGCATGAAAATAAGCAACAAAGAAATCTGCGCCACTGCCGGTTGCACCACCGAATAAATAAGTACGAATTGGAACGGCGACAATCATTAACGCTAAAGTAATAATAATGCCTGAGCCAATAACGCGAATTAACGAGCGAAAGCCACCGGCACGAGCCAATAAGCCTGCACTTAATCCTATCATCATAGCAACAGGAGCAAATGCGGCAGCCATTGGACCACTAATTAATCCCCATAATAGGTTAGTTAATAATCCAGCAAATAATGCAACCCATGGGCCACCTAATAAGGCACAAATCAGTGTGCCGATAGAGTCTAAAAAGATAGGAAGTTTGACCATTGAGGTGATTTGACCACCGATCATATTTATTGCAATAGAAACAACAATGAGCACAAGAGTACGGCTCGAAATTAGAGGCGTTGTAGACATAGTTTAAAAACCTTTACAAAGGATAGTGACTATTGGTTTTATTGTTTTGCATACATAGCTATTTTTTATAAAAAGCTATTTACGCGGTGTGATGACCAGCTCCTCATAACCAGAGTGTTCACAAGGCTGACGGCTAAAAGTCACTTGCTCTAACTCACCAATAACGAGTTCTAGCGTTGTGCGCACTGTACAGCCAGGCATCATATGTCCACCACACATTAATCCATTTTCATCGGAGACGGCTAAATGCAAATGTTCACCTTGGTCGTCTAATGTTCCAATGAGTGAAACAATTTCAAATTTACCCGTAAGATAGCGATTTTCTTCACGACCTGCAAAGCGTAATACCACATCTGTTAAACTGCCCACACAACCCGCAATAAATGCTGATTTCAGATTTTGTTCTTTAATAATCTGTCGTAATGCCATAATCACATCTTCATTAGGGAGAAGGCGAAGAGCAATAAATCGAGCATGAGAAGAAAGATGAGATGATTGTAGCATGGTGTTATCCTAAAGATTAAATAAGGCAACGATTTGAATTTAGTAGTTAATCAGATATTAATCGATATTTCCTAAATCTAGAATATCTCTTTTTCATTATTTACGGAATATGTTAAATAGGGAATAGGCAACCTATACATTTTTAATAAAAAAGTGTTTGCTACATAAAGAATTGGTAAGTTATCGATTGACTGATGTAAATAGAAAAATAACACTTAGATTAAATAAAAATCCACCATTATTGGTCTATAGCGGTTGATTATTTAAAAGTAAATTATGTAACGTAAAAGGATAATTATGTCTCGTAAAATAAAAAATATACTTATATTTCTTTCATTAATTATTGTTGTTTTAGGTTTATATTTCAAAAAAGACAAAGTTGAACCAATGTCAGATGAAGCGGGTAGAAATACAGAATATGCATTAACACCTATTGATGGCGATCAGTCATTGGTAGAAAAAAAGGCGACACTTGAAGCGTTAGAAAAACTCGCTAAGACAGGAAATAAAGAGGCTATATATCAATATTTAAATAGTCCAGATTCCCCGAAGAGATCACTAAAAACAGAAGCTCTTATACAGCCTTTTATTGAAAGTAAAGATCCCAAAATGATGTATTTAAAATATACATTAATAAGAGAAGATATTAATCTACTTCTTGATGCGGCAAATGCAAATTATCCGGATGCGGTATATCTTCTTTATCAAATTTATAATGGCGATAAAGAGAGCGATCTTCTCAGGAAAGATGCCTTATTAGCTGAAGTATATTTAACGTTATCGGCAGATTTGGATCATCAAGATGGATTAATTAAAAAAATTGAGGAGTTAACTCAGAATAATAGCAATAATTTACCATACTTTAGTGAAACACTTAAAAAATATATAGATAAACTATTAGAAAAATATCCTGATTCTTATCAAGCGATGCTAACCGTTGCTAATGTTTATTCAAATTCCAAAAGTTGCTTTTATGATCCTAATAAAGCCTTTGAGCTAGTAAGGTCTGCTTATAAAATACAACAGTCTCCAGAAAGTAAACTAAGCCTTGCTAAGCTATATGCTAATGGTGAGGGAACAGTACAAGATTTGAAAAAAGCGGTTGATTTATTACAAGAAAATATAAGAGATAATAAATTATTAGAAGAGAGTCAATATACATTAGCCCGCATCTATTTTGAGTTTGATATTTCAGAATATATTACAAAAGAGCACATTGTTGATATTTTAAAAGAGAGTCTGAATAAAAATAAAGCTAACACATTTAACCAAGATTATCGCCTCGCACACTATTACGCCGATATACTTTTAGACCAAGATGCCATTAAAAATAACGAATATGCTTTTTCATTATATAAAAAAGCAAGTTATTACACCTATGCCGCTTATCTTCACCAAGCCATTGCAATCATAAAATATAAAAATAGAATAAATAATGATGTTTTTATTTATGTCATTAAAGCGTTAGAAGATGATTTAGAAAATGGGGTACTCACTAAAAAAGAGCGAAAAGAAGGTTATGATCTTCTTTTTAAATATGGAATGAATTCTCCAAGAGTGATTGATTTTATTGTTGAACGTGCTTTGTCTGACGAAGGAGTCAGAACGCAAATTCAACCCCTATTAAATAAAAATATCAATTTGGCGTTTAAATATACAATAAGAAATATTATTTATGAAAACTCTGCCCAAACGATTAATGAAGAAAAATTAAGAAAATATTATAAAGATATTTTTAAATTGGCTGAATTAGGTTCTTCTGATGCGATGCAATTTATTGTCACAACAAGATATGTTGATGAAAATATGCCTGGAAGACTTTATCAAGATTATAATTTTGATAATTTAACCAATATTACTACTAAAGAACGTTTTGCTTGGCGTCATAAGTGTGCAGATTTGGGGAATAATATTTGCTTAAAAGATTTATCTTTAATTTATCAAGATGGTAAAGATGGCATTCAAAAAGATACGATAAAAGCACAAGAATATGAAAAACGTATTAGTATCGATTTATCTAGCCCTGAATTAGAATTGTATGAAATAGTGACAAGAACTCGCGAGGGAAGAGATAACGATCTTAATCGTTTAATGAAACAAGAAGAGAGTGATAGGAAACTACTTGAATTAGCAAGGTTTTATTCTTATGAAGATCGCCAAAAAAGTTTTATCTATGCTGAAAAAGCTTATAATTTAGGAAATAAAAAAGCGAGCGAATATCTTTATAACTACTATATGGAAAACATTTGCAAAGATAAAGATAATATCAATAAAGCAACAAACTATTTTAAAGAGTGGATAGAAACAGAAAAACCTCGTAGTAACGAATTTACCTATAATAGCGCTAGAATAATTGCTGACTATTATTTAGAGGCGCCTTGTTCAATAGAGAAAAACTTAGATAAAGCCATTGAGTGGTATCAATTGTCTTTAGGTTATCCATTCGGTATAGATAGTCGCATATACACTGAATTAAATAAAATGTACTCCAATGGGGTGGATAACGTAAGTCAAGATCCTGCGGTAAATATGTATGTTTCTGCGCTAAAAAATCATAATGATTATGTAATAGATATGAATATCAGATTAGGAAAAATGAGTTTTGCAGAGCCTTCTTTTTCAAAACTCTATGAAGCATATCTGTTTAAAGGTGATGCTAAAGAAGCATACTATTATGGTTTATTACTGAATAGGGATGTAAATAATGTCGCTATGTTTTATTCTTTATCAGAGAGTGAGCGTAAAAATATTGAGACTCGTGTCGCTGAGTATTTAAATCAAAATAAACAGTAGCGCTATATTAGAAAGCCCTCAGTAGTCTTTAATACTATTGGGGGCTTTTATCTAATTAGTTTAGAATACACTAAATAATCAAATTATAATCAATATGTTCCATTAATTTAGCGTTATCACTATAATCGACAGGAATAGCAAGAACAGCAGGACCATCAACAGCCATTGCTTCATGTAAAACGCTACGTAATTGAGAAGCACATTCAACAGAAAACCCTTTAGCTCCGAAGGATTCCGCGTAACGTTTAAAATCAATTGCGCCAAATTTCACACCAGAATAACGACCATATTTTTCCTTTTCTTGCATTTCGACCATATTATAAGCGTTATCCACCCAGATAATATGTAGGATATTTGTATTTAAACGAACCGCAGTTTCTAATTCCATGGATGATTGCATAAAGCCACCATCACCAGAAACAGAAATAATTTTGTCAGAAGGACGAACAAAAGAAGCACCAATACCCCAAGGTAATGCCACACCCATTGTTTGTTGCCCATTAGAAATCAACATTTGTCTTGCTCTAAAACTATAAAGATAACGAGCGAGCCAAATATGAAAACTTCCCATATCAATACAGAGAGTGACATCGTTATCAATAATATTTTGCATCTCATGGATGATGGTTAAAGGGTGAATAGGAGAACCATGACGAAAATAATTATTTTGTTGCAGAATTTCTCTTTGGTGGCGTATTTTTTCTAAAACCTGACGAGTATTATCTGAGAGTGTTATTTGTGATGTAGAATGTTTAGTAAAATGCTGAGTTAAATTATCAATCGTTAATTTGATATTGCCGGTTAATTCTAAATCAGGGCAGTAAGCTAAATCGATTTCAGCTGGAATTTCATCAATATGAATAATATTGGCGTTATTGTGATTCCACAATGAAGGTTCATATTCGATAGGGCTATAACCTAAGGTAATCACTAAATCAGCGTGAGATAATAACTCATCACCGGGTTGGTTGTTAAATAAACCGATACGACCGGCAAATAAAGGGAAATGGCGTTGCGCTATTGTTCCTGCTGATTGATAAGTACCTACAATCGGCAGCGGGCAAATATCAAGTAGCTTTTGTAATGCTAATGCATTTTCTGGGTAGCTCGCTTGTAGCCCTAATAAAATAACCGGGCTTTTAGCATTTAGAAGTAATTTAACGGTTTCTTGGATAGCCTCATTATTTGCACTACCCATATTGGGTTTTGATTTAGGTGCTAATATTGGGCTATTAACTTCGTTATTTAAAATATCCATTGGAAACGTTAAAAAAGCCGAGCCTGGTCTTCCTGATTCCGCATGACGAAAGGCATTAGCCATGGTTTCAGAAATTGATTTTGAGGAATCAATTTCAGCACAAAATTTAGTTATAGGATTAAACATGGTAACAGTATCCATGCTTTGATGAACCAATTTTAATCTATCTGAAGATTTTACTGATCCTCCCAATGCTACTAATGGATCACCTTCAGATGTTGCTGTTGCGATGCCAGTTGCAAGATTAGAACATCCTGGGCCAGATGTTGCGATAGCGACTCCCGCTTTACCTGTTAAACGCCCAACTGCGGCTGCCATAAATGCGGCGTTAGCTTCATGACGAACGACCACGGTTTCAATACTGGAATCGACAAGAGAGTCAAATATACGATCGATCTTTGCACCCGGAATACCAAATACTTGTTTAATGCCATGTTGTTCTAATTGTTTGACGACTAAATCTGCACCACATTTCCAATGAGGAGTATTCATATAACCTTCTTTGATTTTGCAAGTGAATAAAAAATTGTCTTGAGAATAAACTGACGTGTTTTTTGAATTAATTTTCGGCTTGTTCTATTGCATGATGGAGATCGTCTGGCATTAAGTTAGCTTGAAGGAAAGCGGATTGACTGGGTAGTCCAATGGTAAGGCGGGAAATGATACCGATTTGTAATGTGCCCTTTTTTAAGTAGTAATCGAGAACGTGACCACCACCTTGGCGTTGTTGATTTATATAATGTTCATGAAAACCAGCAACATTTATTCCTTGAGTAAATTGTGGGGAACGAAAACCAGCAATAGTTCCTGTTTCATTGTGAAAGGTGAAAACAGGTTGATTTTCGATAGCTTTTAGCATTGGTAAGTAGGGCGGCTCTTGGCGAGGTACTGTGCGTGTTTTAACTAATTCAAATTCACCCGTAATTTTAATTGCACAAAAAAGATTATCGGAAGGAACATACTGATTGATTGTATTATGTATTTCTTGTTGTGAGGCACCATAAGAAAATGAATGTTCAATATCAGCATTAAAAAAGGTCATCACAGCAAAAGGGGATTTTTGAGAGTCTAATGCTTTACGGGCGCTACCATCAGAACGCAATTGGAAAACGTTATTATCAAAAGCAACTAGTTCACCATCAAGTTGCTCAAAGGTACCTAAACCAAAATCACCCTGTTTTAATAAATCAGCAATAGTCACATCACTATCATAAACGCCAGCAATTAAACTGCTCATTAATGAATTTTGATAAACAGTACATTCGGGATGTTTATTAATATAATTATTTAGATTGGTTATTATTTCTTGGTTACATTGACAACTATCGCTTTTATTGGGGGCTATATCGCTATTATCTCGCATATTATAATTGAAACTATCGTTCATAATAAAACTGATCCTTATTTGAAAAAGATAGTCATTAATCGACCATCGATTTAATTATTAATCTCATTGATAAGAAATTCAAATGTTTTTGTTGTTATTAAAATATTGATGATAATTACTCATTTTTTAGATTTGTATGGTTATTATTTTATAAGATTATTTGTATGGATTTTTTTAAGTCATTTTGGTGGTGGTTGCTTTATAAAAGTAGAAATCATAAATAGTTGTTATCGTCACTTACGATACATAATTAATTATATAGGCAACCATTATGAATATAGTATTCACATATCTAAAGGCTCATCTGGCTAATGATGCTGCAGCTGCTGTTGATGTGGCAGATTATCATCCTTCTTTTAAAAATTTGAGTTTTGCAAGAAGGATATTGAATATAAAATTAACAACTGCTGAGTGTAGTTTTTGTTATAAAAATAAGGAACAAGAACTTAATAAAACTAAAGCCATTGAATACAAAAAACTGCTTGAAAAATTAGATGGAATTGAGCAAAAAAAAACATATCACGATAAAGATATTAGACATAAAGATTTTAAAACTTTAAAAAATTATCATTATGAAGTTATTAAAGAAAATAAGAATTTTTCAGATTATGATCTTTCTAATGTTGATTTAAATAGTGTATATCTGGAGGGGGCGAAATTTATAAATAGTGATTTGAGAGGAACTGAAATCTGTATAAATGATGCTGATTTTTCGAATGCCAAACTCGATGGTGCAAAAATAAAATTTAAGAATATAAAATATATGGATAAAGATTTTATGGATGAAAAACTAATCGATAATCCAGCTAAGAAAACAATATTTAATACGCTTAGAAGTATTGATGATAAATATTCGGATATTAAAATAAAGCTCGTTAAGCAGTTAATCACAGAAGCGAAGTATCATAATAATCGCTATGCAAATTCAACACATATTAATTCATTTTTAGATTACATTTTTTCAAAAGAATATTATTTGGAAGATAAAGAGATTAAAAATTCCGTTGAATCTTTGCTTGGTAAATTAACTTTGAATGAAGATAGTAAAGAAAAGATAAATCCAAAGTACATATCGTTATATCTGGATATTATTTCCAAGTCTTTTAATGATCAAGAACAGAGTGATTTCATGTTGAAAAATAATGGGATATTTATTAAGTTAATGGCAGTCACTCTTTATCATGAAAAATTAGATATCCAAGAAAAATCTAGAACTTTATATGAAAAATACCTTAAGTTGGAAGAGGTGAAACCTTTTTTTGAAATGCATAAAACGGATAATAATGAAAGTGTCGTTTGGGATAGTAAAGGAGCAGGCGATAATAATATTATCATTATTAATGAAAATAAAACGATGGTGATAAGCTATAATGAATTAAATAAAATGCTATTTGCCGACGCTAAAAAAGCGGATACAAAGTGGAATTCATTTTTCCTTTATAACGATAAACAGTTTCAGGAGGTTAATGAAAGCAATCTTTATGCTTTATTTAATAAAGACTTTATGATCTTTAAAGATAATTATAATGCTTTTGCTCTTATTGAGAAATTTAATAAACTAGCATCAAATTTTGGCGACTATAGTGAAATATTCAAATTTGCTTTCCTTGATAATTATATTCAGGATTATGACAGATTAAGTGATCGTAATAATAATGAGAAAACTAAAATGTATTCGGTTTTAGAAAAATTAATAGATATCCCAAAGAGCAATATTTTGATGACATCACTCAAAAATGAACATTATCAACAAATATGTGATATTTTTGAATTGAATGGGTTAACAGATAAAGAAAAGTCTAAATACTTACTGTGCCTTGCAATTATATTTGTTAAATATGCATCTAACGATGTATTTGGTCTAGGGGATGGGTCGCCTCGATCATTGAAATTCTATGCTTATGCATTAATACGTAAAGCTAATGAATTAAATAAAAAATTAATGGGCTATGATTATCATGATTTTGTGTCTGATTTATTGGGAAATGGTTATAAGAGCACTGAAACAACCGGTCTTTTTTTCCGAATGAGAGCATATGGAGAAATGCACTGTGCTTCTATTTTTAATAAGATGATGCCATCACAGTGGAAATAATACTTATTTAAAGCGAAATTATAAAAACCCCAAAAGCTGGAGATCAACTTTTGGGGTTTAATTAAGAAAACGTATTTTTTGTAATAACGAGAATTACACGTTAAATAAGAAGTTCATCACATCGCCATCTTGAACGATATATTCTTTACCTTCTGCACGCATTTTACCGGCTTCTTTTGCGCCTTGCTCACCGCCATAAGTAATAAAATCGTTATAAGCGATAGTTTGAGCGCGGATAAAACCTTTCTCAAAGTCAGTATGGATTTTACCTGCAGCTTGTGGTGCTGTTGCACCTACTGGTATTGTCCATGCACGAACTTCTTTAACGCCCGCAGTGAAGTAAGTTTGTAAGTTCAGTAATGCGTAACCTGCACGGATAACACGGTTTAAACCAGGCTCTTCGATGCCTAAATCTTGCATAAACTCTTCACGCTCAGCATCTTCTAATTCAGCAATGTCTGCTTCAATCGCGGCACAAACAGGAACAACCACAGAGCCTTCTGCTTCGGCAATTTTGCGAACCGTTTCAAGGTAAGGGTTATTTTCAAAACCATCTTCATTAACGTTTGCAATATACATTGTTGGTTTTAACGTTAAGAAGCTTAAATAACGAATAGTCGCTTTTTCTTCTTCCGTTAAATCTAAAGCACGTAACATACCTGCGTTTTCTAAATGCGGTAAGCATTTTTCTAACACTTCCATTTCTGCTTTAGCAATTTTGTCGCCACCTTTTGCTTTTTTCTGATTACGGTGCATTGCACGTTCACAGGTATCTAAGTCAGAAAGAGCTAATTCAGTATTGATAGTTTCGATATCTTCAGCAGGATCAACTTTACCTGCAACGTGAATGATATTGTCATTTTCAAAACAACGAACCACATGGCCAATCGCTTCAGTTTCACGAATATTTGTTAGGAATTGGTTACCTAAACCTTCACCTTTAGATGCGCCTTTGACTAAACCCGCAATATCAACAAATTCCATTGTTGTTGGTAAAATACGCTGTGGTTTAACAATCTCAGCCAATTTATCTAAGCGAGGATCAGGCATTGGAACAACACCTGTGTTTGGCTCGATAGTACAGAATGGGAAGTTGGCTGCCTCAATACCTGCCTTAGTTAAGGCATTAAATAGTGTAGATTTCCCTACGTTAGGCAGACCGACGATACCACATTTAAATCCCATAAACGTTCACCTTGTCACATAAAAACAACAGGAGGGAGTATTCCTGTTGTGTGCTGTTAAAAAAAATTTGGCGCTATTATAGAGCAAATCCCTGTTTGATTAAATCATCAGGGAGTCATCGCACAAAAGAAGAGGGTATTTTACCCTCTGAATATTGAAATTGTTTAATCTATCAATGTAATGATTATGCTTTAAAGCTATGTAAGCGGTTTATTGCTTTCTCATAACCATCACGCATTAAAATATCTGTACACGAAAGTGCTTCATCAATAGCATCATCAATTAATTTTTGTTCACTCATTGGCGGTTTGCCTAATACAAAGCCAACCACTTTATTTTTATCACCCGGGTGACCAATGCCAATGCGTAAACGATAGAAATTTGGATTATTGCTAAACTTACTTTGAATATCTTTTAATCCGTTATGACCGCCATTGCCACCACCTAACTTCATTTTGACAACGCCAGGTGGTAAATCGAGTTCATCATGAGCAACTAAAATTTCATCAAGTTCTATGCGATAGAAATTTGCCATTGCTTGTACCGCTTTACCACTTAAATTCATAAAAGTAGTAGGCACTAATAAACGAACATCATTACCGTTTAAATTAATACGTGCGGTGTAACCAAAGAATTTGCTCTCTTCTTTTAGAGATTGCTGATGACGTTGAGCCAATAAATCTACATACCAAGCACCCGCATTATGGCGAGTCTGGGCATAATCTGCACCGGGGTTTGCTAACCCGACGATAAGTTTAATTTTACTCACAATAGCCTTTCACTGTTATCGTCTTAAAAGAAAGGTCATAGTTTACCTGTCTAAGCTCCGAAGCACAAAATAGATTACATAGAATGTTTTTTTACAATGATAAGCAGAGGAAATATCATCTTTTTGATTTAACAAAAAGAGCGAAAATGACAAAACTGGTACTATTTTCTTCTTTTGAAAGAAAAAAACACATTTTTTGTTAAGAATTGTCAATAAATTTCGGAGCGATGTGATCCCTTCGACAATAACTTCTTAGTATTTATGTCTATAATAACTGCAAAGAACAAAAGGTTATTCGATGTATTTTTTTGTTGAATCGTCTGACGACGCGCTTGGAGGTGCAACATGAAATATAAACATGCGTTTGCAGTTGGTAATTTATGTATGGCTACGGGGATGATTGTAATGCTCGGTAGTCTTGGTTATACGCTTCTTACTCATATTTTCCCATTAGGGTTGCCTGAATTCTTATCAGATATCTCTTTAATGGGGATCTTTATCGGTGCTTTGGTCTGGTTAGCCGGCGCCCGTATTGGTGGTAGAGAAACAATAGCAGAAAGATATTGGTGGTTACGTAACCATGATGAACGTTATCGTCGTCATGACAATCACCGTTATCCATAATGTTATTATCACAAATAAATATCAGAATAGATAAAAACAACAATAAAATTAAAAACTGATATTCAGTGAATAATAGTTGTCATTATGCGTTGTAATACACACCTATAGACCCGTTTAATGATAACGGGTTTTTTGTTGCCTAAATTTTTAATCTAGAATAAACAACAAAAAACCCGCTATAACATAGGCTATAGCGGGTTTAGTTATCTCAAATTGCAATGAATGTTATAACAAATTAATGTTCAAACATCGCAGAGATTGACTCTTCATTGCTAATGCGACGAATTGCTTCAGCCAACATGCCTGAAAGGGTCAATGAGCGGACTTTATTTAATGCTTTGATTTCTGCTGATAACGGAATTGTATCGCAGACAACCACTTCATCAATAACAGAGCTTTTGATGTTCTCAACAGCATTACCAGAGAAGATTGGGTGAGTCGCGTAAGCAAATACACGTTTAGCACCACGTTCTTTCAGCGCTTCAGCTGCTTTACACAATGTACCGCCTGTGTCGATCATATCGTCAACAAGGATACAGTCGCGGTTAGCAACATCACCAATAATATGCATAACTTGAGAAACGTTAGCACGAGGGCGACGTTTATCAATGATAGCCATATCAGTGTCATTCAGAAGTTTAGCGATAGCACGAGCGCGAACAACACCGCCAATATCTGGAGAAACAACAATAGGGTTGTCCAAATCTTTTTGAAGCATATCTTCTAAAAGAATCGGGCTGCCGAAGACATTGTCAACCGGTACATCAAAGAACCCTTGGATTTGTTCTGCGTGTAAGTCACAGGTTAAAACACGGTCTACGCCTACACTAGATAAGAAATCCGCAACAACTTTTGCCGTAATAGGAACACGGGCTGAACGAACACGGCGATCCTGACGGGCATAACCGAAGTAAGGAATAACAGCAGTGATACGACCAGCGGAAGCTCGACGTAATGCGTCAACCATGACCACTAATTCCATTAAATTATCATTAGTAGGTGCGCAGGTTGATTGAATGATAAATACATCACCACCACGTACGTTTTCGTTGATTTGCACACTGACTTCACCGTCGCTAAAACGACCTACAGCCGCGTCTCCTAGGCTAGTGTAGAGTCGGTTGGCAACACGTTGAGCCAGTTCCGGGGTTGCGTTACCAGCAAAAAGCTTCATATCGGGCACGAGAAAAACCTCAGGCTTGCGTCCAGAGAGAGATATTGTTGACCTGTAAAGAACGTGTTTATGAACATAGGGTTTGTAAACATCATCTTACGGGTGCAATAACACAGGTATCCTTGAGCGGAATAAATGCAGAGGAGAAATGTTGACGCCTTGCGCTACAAATCCATGCACCCACTCAGGGGCGTTAATTAACACTTCACTAGCGGCAACTTGTGAGTCGAACTCGCCGAACACACAGGCACCTGTCCCAGTTAAGCGTGACGGTGCATATTCTAACAGCCACGAAAGCAGATATTCAACCTCACGAAAACGTTTTCTTGCGATCATTTCACAGTCATTCTCGAACGGAGCCTTTAATAATGCGCCAAGAGAGCGAATAGGAGAATTACGTTTTAATTCTGGATCTGTGAAGATTGTCGGTGTTGGGATGGAAATTCCGGGATGTGCGACCAAATACCATTGCTCTTTTGGCTCTGCGGGGGTCAAAATTTCACCAACGCCTTCAGCGAACGCCGCATGACCTTTTACAAAAACAGGGACGTCTGCACCTAAACTAACGCCTAATTCAGCTAACGTTTCATCACTTAAACCGGCTTGCCAATGGTAATTAAGTGCAATTAAGGTAGTTGCCGCGTTAGAGGAGCCTCCACCTAAACCACCTCCCATCGGCAGTTTTTTATCAATACTGATATCTGCACCGTGATACTGCAAAGCAATATTATGCTGCTGACAATAATCACGCAGTAATTTAGCGGCTTTAATAATTAAATTATTTTTATCTTCCACGCCTTCAATCGGTGTCAAGATAGTTAACTGGGTATCATTACGAGGAGTGATGGTTAACGTATCGCCATAATCTAAAAACTGAAATAACGTTTGCAGATTATGATAACCATCAGGGCGTTTCCCCGTGATGTAGAGAAAAAGGTTTAATTTGGCAGGAGAAGGCCAACTTAGTGTCATTGCTGTATATCCCAGTTATCCATTTTTAATTTGATAATGCGTTCACCTTGTTTTAATTCAAGGCGTTGTGGCAGGTTGGGGGTGATACTTGAATCATAAGCTTGGTAAGTGACAACCCAATCACCTTCAGGTGCGGGTAATGTGACGGATTTTAATAAGTGGTTGGCATCTAGCTCGAAGTCAGTTGCATCTCCAGGTAAACCCACAAGCCAAGCACGTAGATTTTTCAGTGGAATAACCATTCCTGTGAGTTGATAAATCATCTCCGTCGGATTATCGCTATAATATTTTTTGCCTTTATTATCGGTGACTTCAATTACACCCGGCATCACATTCAAATCAAGTTCTGTTGTGCCTAAAGGATTGGTTAACAATAAGCGATAACGTTCATCCGCTTTGTCTTGCCAATAGAAACGGGCATAGGTTTTATTGGTATCTTCAATATAGGCAAAAGCGCCTCGTGTTTCGTATTGTGAAATATTTTTTAATGCTTGTTGGCGAGCTTGCCATTGCACATCGTTATCAGATGCCGATCCTTGTGTCTTTATCTGATTTAGATTACAGGCACTCAGCAACAACGCCGTTAGCGGGATAAGGCGCAGGAGTTGTTTGGTTGAAAAAAAGCGTGAACGCATAGCTGAGACATTCCTTTAATTCGTTATTAGTTAAAAAAAAGAGTATCATAAACCTTATGATATAACGATATTTCGTTAAATTGTGTATAGAAATCTCCTATCACTCAAGTAAGCTCTTTTATTGAATCTGTTCATCAAGTAGAATGGCGGAAATGAAGAGTCCATACTAAATGCGCTGTTTTAGGTTTATACTAAGTCAAGTCGCGAGGCGGTATTTATTCATAACTCGATATAGTTGATATGACGTTATTAGCATTAGGTATTAATCATAAAACAGCCCCCGTTGCTTTACGCGAGAAAGTTTCTTTTTCTCCCGATACCATGGGTGATGCCTTAAATAACCTCTTACAGCAACCCGCTGTCAGAGGCGGTGTTGTGCTGTCTACTTGTAACCGTACTGAGCTTTATCTGAGTATGGAAGACAAAGAAAATAGCCATGAACAGCTTATTCGCTGGTTATGTCAATATCACCAAATAGAGCCAAATGAACTGAAAAGCAGTGTTTATTGGCATCAAGATAATCAAGCTGTCAGCCATTTAATGCGAGTGGCAAGTGGCTTAGATTCTCTAGTATTAGGTGAACCTCAAATATTAGGGCAAGTTAAAAAAGCCTTTGCCGATTCTCAAAGCTATCACTCACTCTCTTCAGAGCTGGAACGTTTGTTTCAGAAATCTTTTTCAGTTGCGAAAAGAGTGAGAACAGAGACACAAATTGGTGCCAATGCGGTTTCTGTCGCTTTTGCAGCTTGTACGCTCGCGCGTCAAATCTTTGAGTCGTTATCTTCTTTGACGATCTTATTAGTGGGCGCAGGCGAGACAATAGAGTTAGTCGCTCGTCATCTGCGTGAACATCAAGTCAAAAAAATCATTATTGCTAATCGAACAAAAGAGCGCGCTCAACGTTTAGCGAATGAAGTTGATGCCGAAGTGATTACATTATCAGAGATTGATGAATGTCTTGCACAAGCTGATATTGTCATTAGTTCTACGGCAAGCCCTTTGCCTATTATTGGTAAAGGAATGGTTGAAAGGGCGCTTAAAAAACGGCGTAATCAGCCAATGTTGCTGGTGGATATTGCAGTTCCTCGTGATATTGAACAAGATGTTGAAAAGCTAAATAACGTTTATCTGTATAGCGTTGATGATTTAGAAGCAATTATTCAACATAACCGTGAACAACGCCAAGCGGCTGCAATTCAAGCAGAGCATATTGTTCAGCAAGAAAGTGGGCAGTTTATGGATTGGCTACGGGCGCAAGGTGCTGTAGGTGCAATTCGAGAATATCGAGACAGCGCTGAAATGTTACGTGCAGAAATGACAGAAAAGGCCATCACATTGATACAAAACGGAGCGGATGCAGAAAAAGTTATCCACCAGCTCTCTCATCAATTGATGAATCGCCTTATTCACACACCAACAAAATCTCTTCAACAGGCTGCCAGTGATGGTGATATTGAACGCCTGAATCTATTACGTGAAAGTTTGGGTATTACCCATAATTAACTTTGTCTAACAGGATCTTAATCTACGAATGAAGCCTTCTATTGTCGCTAAGTTGGAAGCTCTACAAGAGCGTTATGAAGAAATTCAGGCACTTCTGTCAGAAGCCGATGTTATTGCCTCTCAGGAGCGTTTTCGTGCGCTTTCAAAAGAATACTCTCAATTAACTGACGTCACGGCTTGTTTTAGCCAATGGCGAAAAGTGCAAGACGACATCGAAGCAGCAGAAATGATGCTTGATGATCCTGAAATGAAAGAGATGGCACAAGAAGAGCTGAAAGAAGCGCAAGCATTAAATGATGATTTAGAACAACAGTTACAAGTACTGTTGTTACCTAAAGATCCTGATGATGAATTTAACTGTTTCCTTGAAATTCGTGCGGGAACAGGGGGAGATGAAGCGGCATTATTTGCTGGTGATTTATTCCGTATGTATAGCCGTTATGCCGAATCACGTCGCTGGCGTATTGAAGTCATGAATGCCAACGAAGGTGAACATGGTGGCTATAAAGAAGTCATTGCAAAAGTTGTTGGTGATGGCGCTTATGGTGTATTGAAATTTGAATCAGGCGGCCACCGCGTTCAGCGCGTTCCAGAAACGGAATCTCAAGGTCGTATTCATACCTCTGCTTGTACGGTTGCGGTATTAGCTGAAGTGCCTGAAGCTGAATTACCTGAAATCAGCCCAAGTGATTTACGTATAGATACATTCCGTTCTTCAGGGGCGGGTGGTCAGCACGTTAATACCACTGATTCTGCTATTCGTATTACGCATATTCCAACAGGAATTGTGGTGGAATGTCAGGATGAACGTTCACAGCACAAAAATAAAGCCAAAGCGATGTCAGTATTAGGCGCACGTATTCGTGCAGCTGAAATGCAAAAACGCCAAGAGGCAGAAGCTTCTGAGCGTCGTAACTTATTGGGTTCTGGTGACCGTTCTGACCGAATTAGAACGTATAATTTCCCGCAAGGGCGTGTAACAGATCACCGTATCAATCTCACATTTTATCGTTTAGATGAAGTGATGGAAGGAAAATTAGATCCATTAATTCAGCCTATTGTGACCGAATATCAAGCCGATCAGCTTTCTGCACTTTCTGAGTTGAATTAATGAATTATGAACAATGGCTGCGTGAAGCAGCCTTGCAATTAATTGAAAGTGACAGCCCTAAACGCGATGCTGAAATCTTACTTGGGTACGTAACACAACGTACTCGCACTTATTTAATTGCCTTTAATGAAACGGTACTTTCATCAGACGAGTTAGCTCAATTGTCGCAATTGCTTACTCGACGTATTAAAGGTGAACCCATTGCTTATTTAGTCGGTGAAAGAGAATTTTGGTCACTGCCTTTAAAAGTTTCACCTGCAACATTAATTCCTCGTCCAGATACAGAATGCCTTGTTGAAAAAGCATTAGAAAAACTGCCATCAGAGCCAACCCGTATTCTTGATTTAGGAACAGGAACAGGCGCGATTGCGTTAGCAATGGCATCAGAGCGCCCAGATTGCCATATTATTGGTGTGGACTTTCAAGCTGAAGCAGTGGCATTAGCACAAGAGAATGCGACCAACTTAGCATTAAACAACACAGAATTTATGGAAAGTTGTTGGTTTAGTTCACTCTCTGGGTATCAATTTGGTATGATAATCAGTAATCCTCCCTACATTGATGAGAATGATGAACATATTCATCAAGGGGATGTTCGTTTTGAACCTTTAACTGCATTAGTTGCTGGTAAAAATGGTTTTGCTGATATCGAAATTATCATTGAAACTGCTAGGCGGTTTTTAACTGATAATGGATGGGTATTACTGGAACACGGCTGGCAACAAGGTGAAGGTGTACGCAATATTTTTATTGATAAGGGTTACTGCTGTGTGGAAACTTTCCGTGATTATGGCGGTAATGAGCGAGTGACAGTAGGTCGTTGGAATTATGATAGAAACCATAGCTGATTACGAATTTAATAAAGCCCCTTTAGTTAAGGGCATGATCCTTATCTCTCAGGCTATTCGACCTGATTTTCCAACCACTTCTGTTGGTTATCAACTGGCGCAGTTAGTTGAACAAGCAGAAGCTGAAATTCCTCAACAAGGAAATACCAAAGAGCAGATAGAAGCACTGCTAAAACTGTTTTATCAGCAGTGGCACTTTAGTGGTGCCAGTGGTAAATATTGTCTTTCTGATACTTTATGGTTAGATAAAGTATTAGCAACTCATGTAGGCTCTCCTGTTTCACTGGGTTCGATTCTTATTTATATTGCGCAAGCGTTAAATTTGCCGTTAGTGCCAGTTATTTTTCCTACACAGCTTATTATCAGAATAGATATTCCTAATGAACAACCACTATTTTTAAATCCAATAAATGGTGAATATCTATCGCAACATACCTTAGAAGTTTGGTTAAAAGGAAATGTAGGCAGCTCTTCTGTATTATTAGAGGCAGATTTAGAAGAATCAGAATACAGTTCTATTATTCGTAAACTTTTGGATACATTGAAAGTTTCTTTAATGGAAGAAAAGAATATGGAGCAAGCATTAAAAGCCAGTGAAACGGTATTAATGTTTGATCCTGAAGATCCTTACGAAATACGTGATCGCGGACTTATTTTTGCTCAGTTAGAGTGTAACCATGTGGCAATTTCTGACTTAAACTATTTTGTTGAGCAATGCCCTGAAGATCCGATTTCAGAGATGATCAAAATCCAAATTCATTCGATAGAACAAAATCCTATCGTTCTCCATTAAAGATTTAAGAAACGTACTTCGTTAATACAGTACATTACAAATAGTATAGGGATAAATATGCAACATAAAGTGGTGAATATTGGTGATATCAAGGTAGCAAACGACCTACCATTTGTGCTTTTTGGTGGCATGAATGTATTAGAATCGCGCGATTTAGCCATGCGCATTTGTGAGCATTACGTCACTGTAACTCAAAAATTAAATATTCCTTATGTATTCAAAGCGTCTTTTGACAAAGCAAACCGTTCTTCAATCCACTCTTACCGTGGTCCGGGCTTAGAAGAAGGAATGAAAATTTTCCAAGAGTTAAAAGAAACTTTTGGCGTTAAAATTATTACTGACGTTCATGAAGCAGCGCAAGCTCAACCTGTATCAGAAGTTGTCGATGTTATCCAATTACCTGCATTTTTAGCGCGTCAAACCGATCTTGTTGAAGCGATGGCAAAAACAGGTGCCGTGATCAACGTAAAAAAACCACAGTTTGTAAGCCCTGGTCAAATGGGAAATATCGTCGATAAATTTAAAGAAGGCGGTAATGACCAAGTTATTCTATGTGATCGCGGCAGTAACTTTGGTTACGATAACTTAGTTGTTGATATGTTAGGCTTCCATGTCATGATGCAAGCTTCTCAAGGTGCGCCAGTTATTTTTGACGTAACACATTCACTGCAATGTCGTGATCCGTTTGGCGCTGCATCAGGTGGACGTCGTGCACAAGTTGCAGAATTAGCTCGTGCAGGTATGGCGGTTGGTCTTGCAGGGCTATTCCTTGAGGCTCATCCAGATCCAGATAATGCGCGTTGTGATGGTCCTTCTGCATTACCACTGGCAAAATTAGAGCCTTTCTTAGCGCAAATTAAAGCGATTGATGAAGTGGTAAAAAGTTTCCCAGAGCTAGATACCAGCAAATAACATGCACTATGCAACTTCATACGGTTGTTAATATGTTCGGCGCTGATCTTCAGCGCCGTTATCACGAAAAAATTCATAAAATCACCCTTCATGGCGGTTTCAACTGTCCTAATCGAGATGGCACATTAGGGCGGGGTGGCTGTACTTTTTGTAATGTCTCTTCTTTTGCTGATGAGCAAACGCAATACCACTCAATTGAAGAACAAATTGCATTACAAGCTAAAAATATTAACCGCGCACACCGTTATCTTGCTTATTTTCAAGCCTATACCAGTACTTATGCCGAAGTAGAATACTTACGTACTTTATATGAAACCGCATTATTACAAGCGGATATGGTTGGGTTATGTGTGGGAACTCGACCAGATTGTGTTCCTGTCAGCGTATTAGATTTATTGCAAGGTTATCGTGATAAAGGCTATGAAGTATGGCTAGAACTCGGTTTACAAACCGCTCACGATAAAACATTAAAACAGATTAACCGCGGGCATGATTTTCAGTGCTACCAAGCAACCGCGCGTGAAGCTCGCCGTCGTGGCTTAAAAGTATGTACGCATCTTATTGTTGGGTTACCACGAGAAGATCATCTCCTTAATATGCAAACATTAGAGCGAGTCGTTGAGACAGGCACTGATGGGCTTAAACTACATCCATTACATATTGTTGAGGGAAGTACGATAGCAAAGGCATGGAAAGCAGGGCGTATTAATGCATTGACGCAAGAACAGTATGTTTATACTGCGGGTGAAATGATCCGCCATACTCCCCCTGAAATTATTTATCACCGCGTGTGCGCCAGCGCCAGAAAACCCACTTTATTAGCTCCAGAATGGTGTGAAAATCATTGGCTGGGTATGAATGCACTTTATCAAGATTTATTAAAAAAGGGCGTGCAAGGAAGTGGAATTGGTAAAGTATTTATTCAAAAAGCTAATTAGTCTTTATTAAAAATAATAAAATTTTATGCATTCTAACTGTAAATGCGTTTTCAAAATCTATTGAAAATGCCGCTTTTTCTTGCTTAATATAAAATATCTTGTAACTTTTTTAATCATATTGTACGCTTTCAATATGTACAAAGGAGGCTATTATGGCTCAAACACTTGTAGAAAACAGTGAGAGAGTATCAATTCGTATTACTACAGAAGATAAATCACTGCTTGTTCGTGCGGCTAGTTTGGAAAATACAAACCTAACAGAGTTCGTCCTTCGTAATATCGTACCTGTCGCTCGGCAAATCATTGAAAATAATGAGCGTTTAAAATTATCGGAAAAAGACACATTGCGTGTTATGGAACTTTTAGATAATCCGCCAAAGCCTAATGCTAAGTTACTTGCTGCGGCTTTTGCTTTACCGGACAAAGTATGACAATACCGAATTGGCATGAAGAAGCGATAAGTAAAAAGCATGATAGAAATACATTTAATTGTGGCGATGCAGTGCTTAATCAATTCCTGTATCGTCACGCAAGACAAAATCATGAAAATGGGAGTGCTAAAACCTATTTAGCTATTAATACAAATAACAATATTATTATAGGCTATTACAGCTTATGTCCCGCCTCAATTGAATTCGAACGGACTCCTGAAGTGATCGCACGAGGCTTAGCACGTCATGATATCCCTGTGTTTAGGCTTGCCCGTTTAGCAACTGACTTATCAGTTCAAGGAAAAGGGCTTGGAGGACAATTATTGCTTGCAGCAGGAAAACGCTGTCTTGCTGTTGCGAGTGAATTAGGTGGTGTTGCATTGCTTATAGATGCTAAAAATGAAAGAGTCGCTAATTGGTATATTAGCTATGGAGCTGTACCATTATTAGATTCACCTCTCTCTTTATTAATTTCCTTCAAGACAATTTATACTGCACTGAGAATGGCAAACAAAATATGAATGATTAACATAGCCCTTAATTAAATAATTTAAATTAAGGGCTATATAGCTATATATTATTTTAGAATTGAACAACTACTGAATTAATTCCAAATCATCTAGTGCTTTTTGTAATGAAGGGTAGAAACTCAGTGTACCTTCAATTGGCGTGACTCTCGCTCTTGCTAACGTCTTTAATGGCTGGAAAGGAATGTCACACACAATCACATGGGTATCATGTTTTACATCAGTAACGAAATGTTGGAATGCATGTAATCCACCTGCATCCAATACAGGAACGGCATCCCATTGCATAATAACGGTTTTATAACCTTTACTACGTTCACGTAACTCATTAAAGATACGTTCAGCAGCGGCAAAGAATAATGGACCATTAACACGCACAACTAATAACTGTTTATCATCATCAGTATAAGGAGATTCTGTTATTTTGGTCATATTGGCAATACGACGCATAAATAACAATGATGCCAACACAATACCGATAGTAATTGCAATTACCATATCAAAGAGAACGGTGAGAGATAAGCATAATACTAAGACAATAATATCGTCTTTAGGGGCATGTCGGATCAGATCAATTACTTTACGTGCTTCACTCATATTCCATGCAACAATTAACAGCAATGCTGACATTGCAGCTAAAGGTAAATAAGAAAGAAAAGGCGCTAATACAAGTAAAGTGAGCAATACCAACAACGAGTGAACAATAGCAGAAACGGGTGATGTTGCCCCTGCACGCACATTAGCGGCTGAACGAGCAATAGCCGCAGTTGCCGTAATACCACCAAAGAAAGGTGCGACGATATTACCAACACCTTGTCCCACTAATTCACCATTAGAGTGATGTTTTTTGCCTGTCATACCATCAAGTACAACCGCACATAATAACGATTCAATTGCACCTAACATTGCCATTGAAAAGGCGGCGGGTAATAAAGCAGAAACGGTACTCCAATTTAACTCAAGTGATGTACCAGAGCTTGGTAAATTCCAAGGTAAAACAAACTGAGGCAAAATAGGTGGAATACCTTGCCCTGTTGTTCCATTAGGCAGCATATAGCTAAATTGCGAGCCAATTGTTGCAACGTCATGACCGAACATATTCACAATACCCATTACTGCAGTACCTGCGATTAGAGCGGGTAAGTGTCCGGGTAAACGTAAATTCAGCTTAGGCCAATAAATTAAAACAAACAGCGTTGTCAGACCAATAAGTGTATCACCAATATGAATAGTCGGTAATGCAGAGCCTAGGGCGATAACTTTATCGATATAGGTTTCTGGCACATGTGCTAATTCAAGACCAAAAAAATCTTTTACTTGCATCGTGGCGATTGTAATCGCAATCCCTGAAGTAAACCCAAGTGTTACAGAAACAGGAATATACTCAATAAGCTTACCAAAGCGAGCTAATCCCATAACTACTAAGATCACACCAGACATCAGTGTAGCAATCAATAAGCCACTCAAACCAAATTGTTGTGATACAGGATACAAGATCACAACAAACGCGGCAGTAGGACCTGAAACGCTGTATCGAGAGCCACCAGAAACAGCAATAACTATACCGGCAATCGCTGCGGTATAAAGACCGTATTGCGGGGGAACACCGCTACCAATTGCCAATGCCATGGCTAAAGGTATCGCGATAATCCCGACGGTGATCCCTGCAATAATATCTTTTAATAAACGCGCAAAAGAGTAAGGCTCTTTTACACATGCATCAATAAATGCACTAAAGGGACGAACCCGGTTAACTTTATGAGTTTTCATTTAGGATCAAACCAAAATAAGAAGTCAGATGCCGAATAACGGCGATAAGGAAAAGAGAGGATATCGCTTTTATTCGCTGATAATAATGTGATACATCAAATTATTAATGCATATCTTAAAGCTTAGCAAAAATAAAATCAATTAAACTAATAAGTTAACCTAAATAGATAATGTAATGTATCTTGTTGTATTTATTCTGTTGCTTGCTTGAAAATAAAGTTTAAATTTATTTTAAAATTATAAAAAGCGTTTTATTTTAGAATAAATGTCGTTTATAGATAGGATAATAAAAATCTTTTTACATCATAAAAATCGGATAGACATAAATAACAACTACATAAGTTGTTTTAACTCATTAAAATTAATTATCAGAGATTATTAAATGATAGGAAATTATTAAATAAAACGATTAAGCAAAAAATAAAATAAAAAATGTATTGTATACTAACAACACTGCCACCAAAAAATGAAGAAAGACGGATATAAACAACTCAGTGAAGAGAGACAAAAAAATAGAGCCTAACTAAAAAGCTAGGCTCTATCTTAGAATATGGCGGTGAGAGAGGGATTCGAACCCTCGATACGTTGCCGTATACACACTTTCCAGGCGTGCTCCTTCAGCCTCTCGGACATCTCACCATATTGTTGTTGGATATGTACTTAACATCTCTCAACGGGGCGCTACTATATGGAAAAGGAGCATAAGCGTCAACAGCTAAATGCATTTTTCCTTTAACTTTTGCATCAAGCAGTCAAATAAAAAACAATATGCACAAATGCTAGACAAATTATGCAGTAAACCAATACGTATATAGATTGGCGTATTGAAAAAAGAATGTAGATTTTCGTTAACTGGTTAACATTCTCAACATTTTTATTAACAACTTATTCAAAGAGACTTGAAATCAGAACGTAACCCTCGCACCCTATTATAAAAATGCTGGAGGAAGGCAAAATGAATATTATTTATTATCATCCTTTTTTTGACGCAGAAACATGGATAAACGGTATGAAGGCGCGTTTGCCTGATGCCAATATACGTATTTGGGAACCTGGTGATAACGCACCTGCAGATTATGCCATGGTTTGGCTTCCTCCTTATGAAATGCTTGCAAGTCGCAATCACCTTAAAGGTATTTTTGCGTTAGGGGCGGGTGTTGATGCTATTTTAAAACAAGAACAACAAAAGCCCGGCACATTGCCAACAGGTGTTCCGGTTATGCGTTTGGAAGACACCGGAATGGGGCTTCAAATGCAAGAATATGCGATTGCTAAAGTGATGTATTACTTTCGTCGCATGGATGATTATAAACGCCAACAATCACAACGTTTATGGAAACAACTTCCAGCGCACTCTTATGATAACTTTGTGATCGGTGTTTTAGGTGCCGGTGCATTAGGTGGAAGTGTTGCGACTAAACTTGCTGAACTTGGCTTTAACGTTCGTTGCTGGAGTCGCAGTAAAAAACAAATTAAAAATGTTGAAAGTTTTTATGGTAAAGAGCAACTCAGTGATTTTCTAAGCGAGTGTAATTTACTGATTAACTTATTGCCTTATACGCCAGAAACACATGGTATTTTAAATTTCTCACTCTTTGAGCAACTTAAACCTTCTTCTTATTTAATAAATTTGGCACGAGGTGCGCATTTAGTCGATCAAGATTTATTGGAAGCCATAGATCAAGGCTATATTGCTGATGCAACACTTGATGTTTTTGCTCAAGAGCCTTTAGCGGGAATGCACCCATTTTGGACGCATCCTCGTGTTTCTATTACGCCACATATTGCTGCTTTTACCATTCCGAATATTGCCATGGATACGATTGTTGAAAATATTCAGCGAATTGAAAAAGGAGAGGCCCCTTTGGGAGTGGTTGATATGAAGAGTGGTTACTAAGTCTATTTTATTTATATTTTAATTTTAGATAATAGGCGGCAAACTTTAGTTTGCTGCCTATTTTTTTGTCTGGACTTTCAAAAAAGGTACTTTTTTTAATTTTTATATATTGTCATAAAAATCTGGTTGTAAAAAGATATCGTTTGCAGATTATCTTATTGATTATTGCTTCATGATTTGAAAACAATGAGGCATATATGACGAATAAAGTAGGGATGATTCCTAGTAAACTAATACCTATAGGTGTTTTTGATGGAAAAAAAGAAAAATATCCAGTAGAAGGGCTGGCTAATAGTAATAATATTTATCATAAAAACAATGATAAACAGAAAGAAGAAAAAAAATTTAGCCTAAATAATGCAAATAACTATGTATACTTAGGATCAACAAATACACCTTCACTTAATAATATGGGGATCACCCTTTCAGATGATGGCTCCTTGACCTTAATTAAAGGTAAAACACATGACTTATTTACGGGGATATATCAAAAACACTTTAAAGGAGGATTTAAATATAATCTTTTTAATATAGAGTCCCAAGATGGTGACAATATGAAGTTTAAAGAGCTATATGTTGATCATAATGGTTTTTTGATTGGAAATAAATATAAAAATACAGATAATAGTAGTGATCTCTACAAGATTAAATTTAACAAATTAGAAGAAGAATATAATTTAAATGATACCTCATCAAATGCTATCAGCAGTAACTTTGCTGTTGAATATGAAAAATATATAGTTGATGATAATCTAAAGCAAGATTTATCAAACATTAATAATGTTGTGGAATTAAAAGAAAACAATATAATTAAAATCAACCGTGAAGGATTAGATTTAACCATTAAGCTTAAAGATAATGCGCTTTATGCTCAAGGACTACCTAATAAAATTGCTTCTGAAGATCAAGTTGATGGAGTTGATGGTGCTTCCATGGAAATGGAGGCGTATAAAATAAAAATTCCATTAAAAAATACAGATAAAATATTAGCAATCAAACCAATATTAAATCAAGTACAACTTGTTGTAGATAAAGGAAATAAAATAAAAATATATTATCTTGACCCTTTGAATATTTTTGCAATTAAAGATTATCAATATGAAGTTACTCGTTTAAAACAAGAACCTCCTTTATCTTTTTATTCAGTAATAGGTGAAAATAATTATAAAAATTATCATTCAGGACAACCATTTTCTACTCAAACAATTGGCAATTTTAGTAGCCGAAATATCCCTTTTTTCTCTTCTTTTATTGATAATGCCCGGTTAAATATTAATAAAGCTAAAGAGCAATATGCATTAAAAAAATATAAGGCAATGATGAAAAATATTGCAAAAGCTGTTGATCCTGGATTTAGAGGATTATTTTGTAATATAAAGCAGCTTATTAACTCTTCGACTTCTGTATATAACAGTAAGCCGATGGCATTATATGGTGTTAAAGAAAATATAGGGAAAAGCTATGATGTGTTAAATCGTGCTGTTAAAGGTGTAAAAAATGGTATAACACAAGGTGAGGTGATTCATTCATTAGTTAAGTCGCTAAAAGATAAGGAAAGTATTACCATTAATCACCATAATGATGTTCGCGCCTTCTTTGGTATTAATGCTTTTCAACTGCCAAATAATATAGGGGTTAACGCCTTTTTATTAGCTTCTTATGTAAAATCGCACTCTATCACATTATCAAAAAGTGAAGATAATAAGATTACTTTCTCTTTTATTAATAATAATAAGAATCTTTTGGCTGCGGGTTTATCAGCGGGGATTGGTGGGTATGAAAAAAGATGGGATTTAGGAAATGTTGACTATGGTTTTGTTACTCCTGTCATGGCAAGTGCTTTATTAGGTGCCACTTACGCTAAAAAATCTAATTTCTCATTTAGCCTTGATATTAATGAAATCCCAAATTTTATTAATCAAGGATTAAATCAAAATGAAAATGAATTAATCAATAATTCTACCCTTGAAATTGAACGCAATATAAGTCTTTCGTTAGGAACTGAGGTAAGAAGTGAAGCCAGTTTTGATGTTGATGTAATGATTAACCCCAATATGGAACTCACCGTACCCAGAAATGCTATTGGTATAAACTTTATTTTAAATTTATTAAAACTTGATTTAAATCTTAATGAATTTATCGATTATGGTAAAACCGATGTGACAAAAAAAACAAAAAGGCTTGATCTCAACTTATTAGAACTTGGTGTTGATATTTATCGTGATTTAAAATTTACGCCTTCTACGAGCAATTCTGATAATGTTATTCAGTGGTACCCATTAACGTCTGTAAAAGATTTCGAATTAATGGTAAAAAAAAGAATAAATAGCTTGTTAAGTTTTACACTTTTTAAAAGTGAGAAATTAATAAGCGCAGAAAAATTAGATCAAGATAAAAAAAATATAAAGGGAATTTATAAAAGAGTATTAAAAATAAATAGATTATTAGAAAAATATCCAGAGATATATCATATTTCTAATAGTATATCTAAATTAGATAGCATCTATTTAAATTTATCATCAGATAAAAAGGAAATAAATAAATTAAAAAATAGTATTAATGAAAATTTAATGACTGCTCCATTCCAAAGTAAAGAAGATATTTTTCAGGATCAAATAACAAAAGAAAATAGACAATATAATATTGATCGTTTTTTATCCTCATTAAAGGAAAGAAAAGAGACATTGTCTTCTCAAACAAAAAATAATATGAATGAAAAATTTAAGCCTTATTTTACAGCAAATTATCAGTTAGATAAACAGGGGTGCTCACTGCGTTCTAATTTAGAAACTGAAGTAAATCATTTTGTTGAAGAGAGTAGAAATTCTGAACAGATTGATTTAAATAAAGCCAAAAAAAATCTGGATGATTTATATACTAAATATAAACAGCAGTTTGCTCATGTTGAATATCAAATTGCTTCTACAGATCTAATGTCTGTTAGTGAACTTTCGTATAAAAAGAAAACATTACCGACAGGATTTGTGCGATTAGGAAATAAAAAAGCGATTATACATACTCAAGTTAAAGGGAATATTAATTATATTTATAATGAAGGTAAAGAGAGTGTGGATAAAATATCGACAAATTATTTTTACTAAAAAAATCATTCATTTTGCTTATTGTTAATGTGATGCAACTTATAAAATGACCCTTGTGAAAATGAGGTTTTTAAAAGCATCAATAGTGTTAAATCTTGTTTGATCTTTTATTTTTGATTTTTATAAGATTTATCTCTAATTAATTGATGTTATCGAAAAGATAAGTTTATTAAATTGTAATTTTGCTTAACTTGGTGCTATAAAGTAGTTTCCCATGTTTATCAGACAATATACTTAATGAATATAGCAGAACTTCTTGAGCAAATAGCAGAGAAAGGATGGTGTGTATGGGATGATTTCCTCACACCAGAGGCTGTTCAACAACTACGCGCTTGTTTTGATGGCGATGCACAGCAAGCGCGTATTGGTCGTCATGAAAATCGACTCGCAGAAACCACCATTCGAAGTGATAAAATACGTTGGTTAGAACCTGAAATGGGAACACCCGTTCAGCATTATTTAATGCAAATGGAGTCTATTCAACGTGCTGTTAACCGAGAGTTTTATTTAGGTCTTTTTGAATACGAAGCGCATTTTGCTTGTTATGAGAAAGGCGCTTTTTATAAAAAACACCTTGATGCATTTAAAGAAAATGTCACTCGCCGTTTAACGACAGTCTTGTATCTTAATGAGGATTGGACAAAAGAAGATGGCGGTGAGTTAGTTATTTATGATTTGGAAGATAATGAACTTGCGACAGTCGCTCCAAAAGGCGGACGTTTGGTCGTTTTCCTTTCAGAACAATTCCCTCATGAAGTACTTCCTACTTTTAAAGAGAGAATAAGTATTGCAGGGTGGTTTCGTGTGAATGGTGTAAGAGATAATTTTCTTGATATAGCCAGTTAACAAATACAATAAAATGCTGTTGTCATAAAGTCGTTTTTAATACTTTATTATAAAATTACTTTAAAAGATAAGTAGCATGGGATTAGGCGCGTTTCTTATATTAAGTAGAAGACTTAATAATAAGAGCGCGCTTTTTCTGTTTTAAGAGAACACAGATAGTAAGATTAATATTAACAATAAAAGAGACATGACGAAAAAAGTTGATTTTCTTACCATTAAAAGCACAATAACGCGAAACTTTATGGGGTAAAAATAGAATGAATGAATTTTCGATTGTTTGTCGTCTTTTAGGCACATTATTTCAACGTGAACCCAATGATCCTATCTTAGCGCCAATTATAAAAATGATTGGTGAAGGGAAACTGAGCCAGTTATGGCCATTAGAGCAAGATGAGCTATTTAACACCTTAAAAAATAGTGTTAAAGATTTGGCTATTGTTGAAGCTGATTATCAATCTCTTTTTGGTGGTGATGCGCCTGCGGTATCTGTTTATGCCCATGATTATGAAGAAATCAAAGAAGACGATATTCGTCAATTCCTAGTCACAAGAGGAATGCCTGTTACTGACAATGCAACAGACAGTTTTGGTTCTTTATTACTTGCTGCTTCATGGCTTGAAGATAATTCTGCGCAAGATGAAGTCTTAGCACAAATACAATTATTTGATGAATATCTGCTGCCTTGGGCTGGAACATTTTTAGGTAAGGTTGAAGCTCATGCAACCAGTGGCTTTTATCGTACACTAGCAGGTGTTGCGCGTGGTGCATTATCAGCGTTACGCGAAGAACTCTCTGATGATGAAGAGAGTGATGAGGCAGAAGCAGAGTAATATAAATATTTCTTTGTAAAAGCATTTTATTATTCATAAAAAAGGCAAACCATTAGGTTTGCCTTTGTCATTAATGACGATAAATATTTTTAATTGACCTTGGTGATTATTAAAGCTGGATCACGAATTTACCCGGTTTAACTTCAATTCCTTTAGCCAGTTTAAACGCGGCTGCTTCAGCACTGTTTTTTTCCGGATTAAGAACATAAACAGGATGATTATCAAAGTAAGTTGTGATTGTAGAATCTAAATAAGGTTTTAGTGCTACAACTACAGCATCCATTTTTTCTGGAGAAACTTTGTAGCTATCAATAGCCATTGATTTTATGTATATCGCCCCTTTATCAGCTTGATAAGAAGGTTGACCTGATAACGTAAGCTCCACTTTAGCGTTTGTCTTACCAAAGAATGAATTAATTGTTAGGTCGGTTGTACCAGAAAGATTAATTTTACCTGGCTCCGTGCGACCAATTTGAATGGAAAGATTGCTCAATTTAATATCAGCGGATACAACTTCATCTTCACCAATGTGTTTCTGGAGATTTATTTTTTGACTGATATAGTCATTAATAAGGTTTTCACTCACATCAAATTGCTTGAGCTGATCACATCCTGTGACTAAGCTTGTTAATACTAATATAGCTGTTAGAAAAATTGCTTTCATAAACACTCCTTGATCATTGATAACTAAAAGTTTACCCGATCTTTAAGGAGTAAGCATGGCTGTTTCTATTTTTTTACGATTAAATTGGCGATGTAATGCATAAAGTGTTATTAAACCTACCGTTCCCAGTAAGAACCAAGGCAATTCAGGCATATCAAATTGATTGCCTAAATCATACATCCATCCACCACCGGTATAACCAATTGCACCACCAAACGCCAAACCTAATCGGCTAAAGCCCATATAACTACCACGAGCGCGAGGATCAGCAAGTGATGCACTTAATGTTTCTCGTGCAGGCTCTGCCGTAATAGTACCAAGATAAAACAAGCCAATAATCAAGAAGATGCTTTGTAATGAATGGATCATACCAATAGGGAACATGCTGATGCTCATTAAAAATAAGCCAGCCATTAAACGCTGTTCTAATTTGAAATGTTTCTCGCTCCAGCGAGCAATAGGATAAAGCAATGTTAAAGAAAGCAGCGCTTCAATGGCATACATCCATTTTACTGCAGTTGGCGTGCCCGCAATATCATTGACGATAATAGGAAACATCAACATGACTTGAACGGATAATACAAAATAGCCTGTCAGCGTTAAGACATAACTAACAAAGCGTTTATCAATAAATACCCGTTTTAATCCTTCTTTAATTGGTGTTCGGGTTGTGGATATACGGTAAGCGGGTAATAACCAAGCATTAAATAAGGCTGCGATCACAAAAACACCCGCACCGACCCAGCAAACTAAATGAAAATCATACTGTAATAACCAACTACCGATGAGAGCGCCAATAACAGCGCCAGCGCTATCTTGCATTAATAATAAAGAATAAAAACGACCGCGCTCATAAGGACGGGTTAATTTGATAACTAGCGCTGTGCGAGGTGGATCAAATAAAGTCCCACCTAATGCAGATAAAATGCAAGATAACCAAAGTATCCAAGGTTGATCTGCCATTGCCATTAAAGCAAAACCTAAAGCTCGTAATAACATGCCTGTTATTATCATTGGTTTTGCACCAAAACGGTCTGCAATAGCGCCACCAAAAATGCCAAGACCTTGTTGCACTAATTGTCGAAGCCCTAATGCAAAGCCGACAATAACACCAGCCCAACCTAATTGTTCGACGAAACGAATAGAAATTAGCGGAAAAACGACGAAAAAACCTAAGACAACTAACATATTGTCAATTAGGAGGAAGTATTTACCCAAAGTGCGGGCTTGTGTTACCAGCGCCATTACTCACCATCAATAAGCAAATAATTTAAATAAAATAGGGGGGAATGAAATAATTTATTTCTTCAGCTATTCTGTCTCTAAATGTGCATAATTCCTAGTAAATTAAAGATGATATTTTTTTATTAAGGTTAGTGGCAGAATAAGAAGAGTTGCTTCAGAATTAGACTTATTTATATCAAAGGATAATGAGATCGTAATGTTTGGTTATCGTGGCGGAATTCCTAAAATTCGTTTTGAAACACAAAGAATGGTAATACGTTTAGCATATGAAAGAGATGCTGAAAGATTGGCTGATTATTATACATTAAATCGTCGCTTTTTAATTCCATGGGAACCCGTAAGAGATAAAACACATTATTTGCCCTCCGGTTGGGATCACCGTTTACAATATATGAACGAACTACATCGACAAGAAAGTGCCTTTCATTTTCTGCTATTAACACAAAATGAAGATGAAATTATTGGTGTTGCTAATTACAGCAATGTTATGCGTGGCGCTTTTAATGCCTGTTTCTTGGGATATTCCGTTGGTGAAAAATGGCAAGGTCAGGGCTATATGTCGGAAGCTTTAACGGAAACACTTCGCTATATGCAACGACAGCAAGGGATGCATCGTATTATGGCAAATTATATGCCTCATAATTTACGCAGTGGAAACCTATTAGCTAAACATGGTTTTGAACGGGAAGGTTACGCCAAAAACTATCTACAAATTAATCAAGAGTGGCGAGATCACGTATTAACTGCATTAACAACGCGAACATATTTTAAACGTTAACAATTCCAAACAGCCTCTAATTGCCGACATTGGTTAGGATTAGTGCTATCAATATTAAAAGCATTCAATTTAATTAGTATTGAAATTTTTGCTGAAGCATCGCGTAATGCGAGCATTCACGAGATTTTTATTGAAAATGAAAGAAACAACAAACAGCGTTTGATTGCGATGCTGAAAAACGGTATTAAAAAAGGGCAGATAGATTCAGCACTGGAGCCAGAGAAAATTGCAACATGGTTGCTAGTTATCGCAGAGGGTTCTATGGGAAGAAGTATTATCGATCCTAAATTTAATGAGAGTGAGGATCACGTTATGTTGGAAGCGATGTTGAGAAAAATGCTTACAAGCCATAAGTAGCTATTTTTTAATCGCTTTGGTTAGTCGAAGATAAGCAGAGTCAGCATATTCTTAGCTAATTGAAGATTGATTTTTCGATGTTAGAGACGGAGTATAGTCCCTTTCTTTTTATTCCATTCAACAAAAATTAGAATAACTTTATGAATTTACTTAAATCACTTGCTGCAGTGAGTTCTATGACCTTATTTTCACGGGTACTAGGATTTATTCGCGATGCAATTATTGCGCGTATTTTTGGTGCAGGTATGGCAACAGATGCCTTTTTTGTTGCTTTTAAATTGCCAAACTTATTGCGGCGTATTTTTGCAGAAGGGGCATTTTCTCAAGCATTTGTTCCGATCTTGGCAGAATATAAAAATCAGCAAGGTGAGGAAGCAACGCGTACTTTTATTGCTTACGTTTCGGGTATGCTGACGCTTATTTTAGCCGTGGTTACCGTGATTGGCATTATAGCTGCGCCTTGGGTGATTTATGTTACAGCGCCGGGTTTTAGTAGTTCACCTGATAAATTCCAATTAACAACCGATCTATTACGGATCACCTTTCCTTATATTTTTCTTATTTCACTGGCTTCATTGACAGGCTCTATTTTAAATACTTGGAATCGCTTTTCAGTACCCGCTTTTGCACCAACGCTGCTCAATGTCAGCATGATCTTTTTCGCTTTAGTGGTCGCACCTTATTGTAATCCTCCTATTATAGCATTAGCGTGGGCGGTTGTTGCTGGGGGAATATTACAACTTGGTTATCAATTACCGCATTTGAAAAAAATCGGTATGCTGGTTTTGCCGCGTATTTCATTTAAAAATAGCGGTGTTTGGCGTGTGATGAAACTGATGGGACCTGCAATTTTAGGGGTTTCGGTTAGCCAAATATCTTTAATTATCAACACTATTTTTGCTTCCTTCTTAGTTTCTGGTTCAGTTTCTTGGATGTATTATGCCGACCGTTTGATGGAATTACCGACAGGGGTATTAGGCGTTGCATTAGGTACAATTTTACTTCCTTCCTTATCGAAGAGTTTTGCCAGTGGTAATACTGAAGAATATAGAAAATTAATGGATTGGGGATTAAGACTGTGCTTTTTATTAGCACTGCCTTGTACTATTGGTTTAGCGGTATTATCTGGACCTTTAACTGCGTCTTTGTTCCAGTATGGTAATTTTAATGCTCATGATGCACTGATGACGCAACAAGCGCTAATCGCTTACTGTGTTGGGTTAATGGGGCTGATTATCATAAAAATCTTAGCTCCGGGTTTTTATTCTCGTCAGGATATTAAAACGCCCGTAAAAATTGCTATTGCGACATTAATTCTCACACAATTAATGAACCTTGCATTTATTGGTAGTTTAAAACATGTAGGTCTTGCGCTCTCAATCGGTATTGCGGCATGTTTTAATGCCTCGATGTTGTTTTGGCAGATCCGCAAGAAAAATATCTATAAGCCTTTAGCTGGCTGGCCTGTATTCTTATTAAAACTTGTTATTGCGCTTGCTGTAATGGGCGCTGTATTAGCTGGAATGTTGTGGATCATGCCAAGTTGGGATAGCGGCAATATGTTAATGCGTATCTTACGCTTGTTGTTAGTTGTCGTAGCTGGAGCAGGAAGTTATTTTGTTGCGCTGTATGCGCTAGGGTTTAGACCTCGTCATTTCTCACTACGTGCTTTATAACTGATAACACGAACTCCTCGCTTTTGTATAAAAGCGAGGAGTTGCAAAATTAACAATACTTTTATCAATGTAATTCTCTTCATTTAGAACCTTCCTCTATTTTTAGACTATTTATAATGCTACATAGATCACACTTTTAGTATTTAGTTACGCAGATCTGTATATTCTTAGAAAGAGAAAAAAGTGAGAAAACAGCAAAAATATTTTTTCTCACTATTTTTTTATTAAATTTTTTTTCCATTTTCTAAATGATTTATACAGTTTTTCGGCATTGGAAAGTGTTTTTTAATGGATATTAATAAATTTATCTAAACATTAATCATATCGAATATCTTTAGACAATTTGTTTACTCGTAGTGGGATTCTACATAAAGTAAAAAAATAGACACTATATTCTAAGTACTTACGGTTTGACGAATTATCTTTTTTTAGATAAACTCTCTTGTGTTGGATAGGTTTAAAAATTGACACATCTGTTAAATATTTCTTACTTAATGATGAGATATTGCAAATATTTCAAAATATTGCAGTATATTTTAAAACATTTGATTTTTTTGATTTAAGACATATTATTATTTCTGTATTCAGGTAGATTAACCGTGACTGTAAAGTTATTTGCTTGTTATCGTTCAGTACTACTGAAAGTGATCATATCTATTTTGTCTGCGCTTCAAATAGGTAACACGATTGCTGGGGATAAGCAGTAAACAATAAGTCGCGTGAATAGTGAAATTAACGCTAAATCTATTATTAATAGATAATTAGATTACTGAGAATTCAGTATGGTACACTAATTGTTATTTTCATTTATCCGCCGTTGTTTTCTGTTTTCCCTCTCTTTTCTATTCCTTCTCAATATTTCTTATTTTTTTCATTAATAGCTCAATAACTCAAATATTTCTCTATTTATTCGTTATACTCAAAGCAGTTATAAATCATTAGATATTTCTAGTTTAAAGACTACTTAATAATCACTTCGTGATTTTTGGTAAAAATAAAAATAAGAGTGTCAAGGAGCTACTATGAAAAAAGCAATTATCATTTCTGTATCATTAGCTACGTTATTTCTTGCAGGTTGTACTGCCGACGGAAAAATTAATACCTCAAAACTTACCCCAGTTAACTGTGTTGGCGTATTCGATAAAACTAATGAGAAGCTTGCTTTCACAGCGAAAGACGTTAATGACCGCTTATACAGCCCTAGTAAGCCAATAGACAGTGTCGATGGTTGGATTGAGGCAAAAGATATTAGAGGACTATTGTGTCAGGATGTTATAACTGCTAATGAAGATTAATGATTAAGTAGCATTGGAAATTTAATTGAGTCATTGTTTGAAGTTTTTTTTTAGCTATCTTGAATTAAAATTTAACGCATAATAAAAAACCGATGGTTTATACCATCGGTTTTTTTTGTCACTGCTATTTGAAAATAGAAATGAATTACATTCTATCTACTGTTTCAATACCTAAAGTATCTAAACCTTGTTTTAAGGTTCTCGCGGTTAAACGAGCCAGTTTTAGACGGCTTTGGCGAGTGTTTTCATCTTCAGCAGATAAGATAGGGCAGTTTTCATAAAAGCCGGAGAAAGCTTGCGCCAGATCGTAAAGGTAAGCACACATAACGTGAGGCGTTCCTTCACGAGAAACTTGCATAATTGTCTCATCAAATTGGACTAAACGTAATGCAAGTTGTCTTTCATGAGATTGGGTTAGTGTGATAGGTTGCGTTAACGCATTTTCATCAATTTCTGCACGTTTGAAGATGGAAGCAACGCGAGTATAAGCATATTGCATATAAGGCGCAGTGTTACCTTCGAAACTTAACATTAGATCCCAATCAAAGATGTAATCTGTTGTACGGTTTTTAGATAAATCAGCGTATTTAACAGCACCAATACCCACAACGCGAGCAACGTTATTTAATTCGTCTTTACCCATATCTGGATTTTTTTCAGCAATTAATGTACGCGCTCTTTCTTGAGCTTCATCCAGTAAGTCGGTTAAACGAATGGTGCCGCCAGAACGAGTTTTAAACGGACGACCATCTTTACCTAACATCATACCGAACATATGGTGTTCAAGTGACATTGAATCAGGGATGTAGCCTGCTTTACGAACAATCGTCCAAGCTTGCATTAAATGCTGGTGCTGACGAGAGTCGATATAATAAAGTACACGATCAGCATGTAATGTTTCGTGACGGTATTTTGCACAAGCAATATCTGTCGTTGTATATAGGTAGCCACCGTCTTTTTTCTGAACGATAACACCCATAGGTTCGCCTTCCTTGTTTTTATATTCATCAAGGAAAACAACTGTTGCACCATCACTTTCTACTGCAAGACCTTTTGCTTTTAAATCGGCAACAATACCAGCCAACATTGGGTTATAAAGACTTTCACCCATAATGTCATCTTCGGTTAATGTGACGTTAAGGCGTTGATAAGTCACTTGGTTTTGTTGCATGGTGATATCAACTAATTTACGCCACATTGTACGGCAGTATTCATCACCACTTTGTAATTTTACAACGTAATTACGGGCGCGTTCTGCGAATACTTCATCTTCATCATAGTGTTTTTTCGCTTCACGATAGAACTCTTCGAGATCAGATAACGCCATATCAGCGGCATTTTCATTCTGTTTTTTCTCTAAATACGCAATTAACATACCAAATTGCGTACCCCAATCACCCAAGTGATTAGCACGAACAACATTATGACCTAAGAAAGATAAAGTACGGGCACTTGCATCACCAATAATGGTTGAGCGTAAGTGACCAACGTGCATCTGTTTTGCAACGTTCGGAGATGAATAGTCGATAACAATAGTTTGAGGTTCAACAGGAGTTACATTTAGATGTTCATCTGCTAATGCATCTTCAGCTTGTTTTGCAACCCATTGTGGAGATAAAAAGATATTGATAAAACCCGGGCCTGCGATTTCAACTTTATCTGCAACATCCGTAATATCGAGCTTTTCTAGGATCTTTTCTGCGAGTTGTCGGGGTGGGATCCCCATTTTTTTTGCAGCTCCCATGACACCATTTGCCTGATAGTCACCAAATTGTACTTTGGCTGACTGACGGACAAGAGGTTCGCTATCAGCGGGTGCGCCAGCAGCACACATTGCCACACTGATTTTTTCTGAAAGAAAAGCCTGAATATTCACCGGGTTACCTTAAATTATTGAGAAAATAAAACCTGACGACAAAAGTCTGACAGGTTTCTTATAAAGAATTAGGATTAACCTTGAATTTATAACATATTCCGGCTAGAACATGCTACCATCTCGGGCTTATCTTTAAGGTTTTTTCTCTGTTTTTTCATTAAGGTTATTCAAAATGGTGTTATTTTCTTCAATTTCTCAATTAAATGATTTAACTCACGAGCTTTCTTTGTTTGAAGAAAATATGACGTCATTTGCCGATAGTTTGGGCATAGATTTATCCGTCTATCGCACTGATCATGTATCGTTACGTTGTCACGATTTGGCATTGGCGGAGCAGTGGCGAACAGGATTAAGCCAGTGTGGAAAGTGTATTTCTGATAATGTGATTAATGGACGCCCAATATATCTCTTTCAATTAGAAACACCGTTAACTATTTTGAATCAATCTGTTTCTATTGTTGAATTGCCTTTTCCTACGAATAAAAAATATGAATACCAAGGTTGGGAGCATATTGAGCAAGTGATCTCCGTCGAACCCGCTTTTCTCGTGAATAAAGTGATGTCTTTTTTACCCGAAACGTTACCTGAGAGTGTTAGCTTAAAAATCAGCGAACCTAAAGGTGAGAAAGAGCGTTTACCTAATCCAACGGTGGCTATTTCTAATGGAAAAGTCACTGTGAAGTATCATCCTTATTCGTTACTTGAAATCGTTGAAAGTGAGTGTTGAACGACACTTTCAGAAAATAGTTTGCTTGTGTCAGCACAAAATTCTGATAGCAGAATTGAATGAATTACAAGATTCGACAACTATTGTTAGTAATCGCTGAGAAATGATATTTATTTTCTGATTACTTTCTATATTAAGGATGGAGAGGGATGATATGACTACATTGGAGATTTGTTGTTTTGGCGCTGAATGCGCGTTGGTAGCAGAACGAGCTGGTGCAGACAGAATAGAGCTGTGTACAAGTCCGGCAGAAGGCGGTATTACGCCAAGTTTTGGAATGCTACGACAAGTCAGAGATCTGGTTCGTATTCCCGTTCATCCTATCGTTCGTCCGCGTGGTGGCGATTTTTGTTATACACAAGCTGATTTTTCAGCAATGAAAAATGATATTAGTTTGATCCGTGATATGGGATTTTCAGGGGCCGTTGTTGGTCTTTTAAATGAAGAAGGGCATATTGATTTGCCTAAAATGGAAATTCTAATGGAGCTTGCTGGTCCCTTAGCTATTACTTTTCATCGTGCTTTTGATATGTGCATTAATCCATTATTAGCGCTAGAGCAACTGACTCAGCTAGGTGTTTCTCGTATTTTAACCTCAGGGCAGCAGGCGAATGCAGAATTAGGTTTGCCATTATTACGAACGTTAAATGAAAAAACACAAGGCCCTATCATTATGGCAGGCGCAGGTGTAAGACTGAGTAATATCCAAAAATTCCTAGATGCAGGATTAAAAGAAATACACAGTTCAGCAGGAAAAGTGGCACCTTCAACCATGATTTATCGCAAAGCGGGTGTAACGATGAGCTCTGACAGTGAGATTGATGAATTTACGCATTATTGCGTGGATGAAGATACTGTTGAAGCAATGAAAGATATTATGAGTATTCATGCACCATTAGCATCTTGATTGAAACAGATTGAATCGTTTAGAACTGCGCCTTTTATGGCGCAGTTTTTTTATATCATTGTGTCTAATAACAGCGTATGTGTAATACCGCAGCGTTCAACAAAATCGTCATCATGCGAAACCAGTAACAATGTACCTTGATATTCAACAAGTAGATTTTCCAATAGTTGTTTAGATTCGATATCAAGGTGATTATCTGGCTCATCAAGTAATAATACGGCAGGTGGCTTGGGGCTATGTGTTAAAGCTAATAACGTTGCTTTTAATTGTTCGCCGCCACTGAGTTTTTCAAGTGGTAGTAAAGATTTATCACCTCTAATTCTCAACATTCCAAGACGTGTTCGCCATTGCTCGACAGAAATCGCAGATTGATATTGGTGTAGTGCCTGTGCAACCGGCAATGTTTTATCAAGTAAAGCAAGATGTTGATCGAGATAGCAATAGTCTTTGTTAAGACGAAATTCACCAGAAAGGGGCGCAAATTGTTCAATTAAACATTTTAATAATGTTGATTTTCCACAGCCATTTTTACCTTTAATATGCCAATGTTCATTGCCATAAGCTGAAAATGAAATAGGGTGTTGGTAACCATAAGGAAGTTGAAGATTATTAACAAATACATTTAAACGACGCCCGTCACTTTGATAATTCAATACCATTTTCTGCTGATGAATCTGTGCTTTTTCTTCATCGACACCTTGTTTTTGAGATTGCATATCATCGATTACACGCTGATGCCGTTTTGCTACGGCAGATTGGCGTTGTTCTGCTCTGTTTTTTTGCATATCCAGTAAAAGTAGGCACTGAGAGCCACTTTGCCTAATTGATTCGCCTTGCCGTTTCCGTTGTGCCGCTTTTTGTAATGTTGCTTGTTGCTGGCGTTTCTCATTTTTAATTTGGCTGTTTAGCCGATCACTTGCGGCTTCCAATGATGTTATTTCCGCACTTTTTTGTGCTTCATATAACGTATAATTTCCACCATATTCAGATAAACCTTTCTCACTTAATTCAAGAATAGTATCAGCATATGAGAGCAAGTTTCGATTGTGACTAACAATAAGAGAGCCAGCTTTGTGCTGAGCTAATTGTTTTATTAGCCATTGTTGCCCTTGATAATCAAGATGGTTATCTGGCTCATCTAACAGCAGAAAACTCTCTTCGCATAAAAAAGCGCGACAAAGAGCCAAACGTGTTTGTTCTCCGCCACTTAGATGCGCAATAGGGGTATTTAATGCGACGGGAAGTTGCGCCGAATCTAATAAATTCTGCCACATGACAGGAAGTTGCCATTTACCATCAAGTAACTCAATATCTTCTAAGGTGGCAATGCCGTCATCAACACGTTGGAATGCTTGATACATTTCATGAATATCTAACGCTTGAGCAAGTGTATCGCCTTGTAATCGCGTTAATTGATCAACGTGAACAAAAGGCATATTCCAGTTAACTTGACCTGAAGTTGGTAATATTTTTTGTGCTAATAATCTTAATAGTACGGATTTCCCTTTACCATTGTGGCCAATTAATGCATTTTGCTGGCAAGCCAGTGAGCGAGTTAATGGTGGAAAAAGAGCTTCTTGATTAAATTCGATATTAAGTTGTGAGAAGTGACAGGCTATTGTCATAGTAAGACCTCCTAAGCGAAATAGGTGGCAGACAGCCGAGATCTTTTTTTGATGCGACGAAATAAATTATTGTCTGCCAGTAACAGAAAATGAATACCGAAAAGGTATTTGAGAAATTTTCTGGCAGAATTTAGTTCATCGTAGGGAAGTGCCTTCTTAGAAAGAGAAATAATTGGAGTGATAACGCGCGTATTTAAACATAAATAAAGATGAACAACAAGTGTTCTATTTTAGAATTATTGTTCTGTATTTATTTTGCTTGTTTTAGTTTTTGTATTACACGCGGATAAATAGAGGAGACGCTATTTATCGTAATAAAAACTAAAGGAATACCATAGAATAATGTGCCGTAAGCCATACCAACATGTGGAACATTAAAATAATCGCTATGCTGTGGAATTAAATAAAGATAGTCAATTTTATTTAAATATTGAGGTGTTAATCCACCATAAGGAACTAAGAACTTAAAAATCATGACAGAAAAAAGGCAGAGCATAAAATTTAAAACTAATAGCGCAGAATAAAATAAATTCTTCCCCATTTCTTCTTTAGTTTTTACTTGGTAACCATTGATAATTCGATTAGCAACAATCACAGCATAGAGCCAAAGGATCAAGTTTTCATCACCCATAATCATACTATTGATAATCAGTGCAAATATTCCATAAAAGGGAATAAGAGCAAAAACAAGTTTAGTACGAGCAAATGCAGCCATAAAAACACCTGAATGCACGAGAATAAACTCAAATAAAAATAAAACGGTGAGATTATAAATTGTTTGAACTGAGAAATGTTCAGGAAACCACCAAACGGTAATAATAAAAGCGATATATAAAAGTTGTGTGGCATAGTCAAATAATGAAAAAAAGAGTTGTACCCCTCGTTGTAATGGCGTTAGTGGGAGGCATTTTGCTGATGTGGTTTCTACAAAGGATGAAAAAATAGGATCATCATATTGCAGACGCTTATTCTTTTTCTTTTGCAAAAGAGCGTGTTGTTTTTTTTGTGTTATTTCTTTTTGAGTAGCAACTTTGCTCTTTGGTGTTTTTGCCATAAATTTCTTTAATTGTTTATCTGCAAATAAGGGGGCATACAGGGTGTCTTTAATAAAAACCAAGATGAATATTATGAAAGAAAGGGATATTAAATAACTTGATATCCCTTTAGATCTCAATAAAAAATTAAGGCTTGGTTGCAATTAATATCGCACGTTTAGGCGCAGGATAACCTTCAACAGTTTTTGTTTTATCATCAGCATCTAAAAATGCATCTAAAGAATCCGTAACCATCCAATCTGTTTTACGTTGTTCTTCTAAAGAAGTGACGTTTTCATCAACAATACGCACATCTTTAAAACCACATTTTTCTAGCCAAACTTTCAGCATTTTTGCTGATGGAATAAAGTACACGTTACGCATTTGTGCATAACGTTCACCAGGGATCAGGCATTGAAATTCATCACCTTCAACAACCAGGCTTTCTAACACTAATTCGCCACCAGAAACTAATTGGTTTTTTAATTGCCATAAATGATCAAGTGGTGAACGGCGATGGTAAAGGACACCCATTGAGAATACGGTATCGAAGGCATTTAATTCAGGCATTTGCTCAATACCCACAGGAATTAAATGTGCGCGTTGGTCATTACCTAATAATTTTCTGACGGCTTCAAATTGGCATAAGAAAAGTTGAGTAGGGTCGATCCCTACAACAAATTCTGCGCCTTCACCTAACATTCGCCACATGTGATAACCACTGCCACAACCCACATCTAATACTAAACGACCTTCAAGCGGTGAAAGATGAGGTAAAACACGATCCCATTTCCAATCAGAGCGCCATTCTGTATCGATATTGACGCCATAAAGTGAAAAGGGACCTTTACGCCACGGCATTAAATTTTTTAAAACGTTGCTTAACCCCAGTTGTTCTCCTGCGCTTAATGCTGGAGTGTGCTGAGCAATCACACCATTTTTCAAATCAATCTCAGTAGGCGTAATTTCGGGTAAACCATCGAGCATTCTTTCCCAAGAAGAAAAGTGACCGTGTAACGCATTTGAACGCCATTCTGACAATTGAGCCGGTAATGTATCTAACCAATGAAATAAGCGCTCATCTTGCGCAATAAGTTGATAAAAAGAGCCAAAATTAATCATTAATTATTGCCTTTAATCGCTAAAAGAGAGCCGAAATTAAAACATTGGAACCAAACTTCCGCATGTGGGAAACCTGCATTATGTAAGCGAGTTTTATGCGTTTCAACAGAATCGGTCAACATAACATTTTCTAACATGCTACGTTTTTGGCTAATTTCTAATTCGCTGTAACCGTTAGCACGTTTGAAATCATGGTGCATATTAAACAGTAACTCGCCAATTTCTTTATCTTCAAAACTGAATTTTTCAGAAAGTACGAGCACGCCACCTGGATTAAGACCTTGGTAAATTCGATTTAATAATGTTTGTCGATCATGAGGTTCTAAAAATTGTAAGGTGAAATTGAGCACAACCATTGAAGCGTTGTTGATTTCAATATCAAGAATATCACCTTCAATAATATCAACAGGTGTATCTGCTTTATAAGCATCAATATGGCGCTGACAGCGTTCTACCATGGCGGGTGAGTTATCAACACCAATAATTTTGCAGCCAGCAGCATCAATATTACGACGCATGGAAAGGGTTGCAGCACCTAAAGAACAGCCTAAATCATAGACTTGGCTATTGGGTGTAACGAAGCGACCTGCAAGCATACCAATCATGGAGATGATATTAGAGTAACCCGGTACTGAGCGTTTTATCATATCAGGAAACACTTCAGCGACTTTTTCATCAAAGCGCCAGTCACCAAGGTTAGCAATAGGTGTCGCAAATAAGCTGTCTTGTTGTGATGATTTTGAATTCGACATAACTAAAATAGGTTTAAGGAATAAAAGAAGCAAGCATTCTACCAGAAGCGACGGTGCTCACAAAGTTGCATTATTTAGAAAGAAATTGGAAAAAATAAATAAACCTTTCTGATACCTTGCCGTTATTAGACACAACAGCAAGGATGTCGGTTTTGATCATGGATGATCATGTTATTCCCGCGAGGACTTAGTAATAAAAGGAAAAGATTTGTATCCAAGGAAGGAAATAAATATTAGCAATGATCATCAATACCATTGATAAGTAAGTGGCTGCCATGCCTGAACGACGCCAGCGAAGTTCACGGTGTTTTAATCCATAAGAGTGTAAAAAGCGACCAGCGATTAAAATTGAGCCACAGATGTGTACCATCCAAACAAAAGCACCATTCATTTCCATGACCAGTAATAAGATCATGGAAATTGGAATATATTCTACCGCATTGCCATGAACACGGATGGCTGTTTGTAATTCATAAAAGCCACCATCGCCATAAGCAACCCGATATTGTGTTCTGAGTTTTACGACATTGAGGGACAATTTAATCAATAATAGTGCGCCCAGTACGATGTAAAGCGAGCTAACCATCTTTTCTCCATTGCCAAAGCCAAAAAACGGCGAATTTAATGATAAACCTCAAAGCGACTTCTGTCGCTATAAATAATTATTATTAATTAATTGTTTGGGGATTAGCAAATCCTTGAAAAGATGTATCATATAAACTAGGTCTATACTCTTATCTCCAGGAAGAATTTTCGTTATAATGTCTGCCTTTTTTTGACACTACTCGAAAAAGACTATTGCCAAAATTTCCGCAGCAGAAAGCACAACAAGCTGAGTAAAAGGATATTGTATGCGTACTAATTATTGTGGGCAGTTGAATAGCGCCCATGTGGGCCAAAAAGTGACTCTTTGTGGTTGGGTTAACCGTCGCCGTGACTTAGGTGGACTTATCTTTATTGATATGCGAGATCGCGAAGGTATTGTTCAAGTCTTCTTTGACCCAGAGCAGAAAGAGGCATTTTCTCAGGCTTCAGAACTGCGTAATGAATTTTGTATTCAAGTCACAGGAACAGTACGCGCTCGTCCTGATAGCCAAGTTAATAAAAATATGGCAACAGGTGAAATTGAGTTAGCGGCAGAATCTCTGTCTATATTTAACCGTTCAGAGCCATTACCGTTAGATAGCAATCAAACAAATACTGAAGAGCGTCGTTTAACATATCGTTATTTAGACCTGCGTCGCCCTGAAATGTCAGATCGCTTAAAAACCCGTGCTAAAATCACAAGCTTTGTTCGCCGTTTTATGGATGGTGAAGGTTTCCTTGATGTTGAAACTCCTATGCTGACTAAAGCGACACCAGAAGGTGCGCGTGACTATTTAGTGCCAAGTCGTGTACATAAAGGTAAATTCTACGCATTACCTCAATCACCACAGCTTTTTAAACAGCTGTTAATGATGTCTGGCTTTGATCGTTACTATCAAATCGTAAAATGCTTCCGCGATGAAGACTTACGTGCTGACCGTCAGCCTGAATTTACCCAGATCGATGTTGAAACCTCTTTCATGAGTGCAGACCAAGTGCGCGAAGTGATGGAGCGTATGATCCATGCATTATGGTTAGATATTCTTAATGTTGATTTAGGTGCGTTCCCAGTAATGACTTTTGCTGAAGCAATGCGTCGTTATGGCTCAGACAAACCAGATTTACGTAACCCAATGGAACTTAAAGACATCGCTGATTTAGTCAAAAATGTTGAGTTTAGCGTATTTGCACAAGCTGCCAACGATGAAAAATGTCGTGTTATCGCATTGCGTGTACCGGGTGGTGCAGCATTAACCCGTAAAAATATTGACGAATATACACAGTTTGTTGGTATTTACGGCGCTAAAGGTCTTGCGTGGATGAAAGTCAACGAAAGCGCGAAAGGCATTGAAGGTGTACAAAGCCCTATCGCTAAATTCCTGACTAACGATGTTGTTAACGCTATTTTGGAAACAACAGGCGCAACAGATGGCGATTTAATCTTCTTTGGTGCGGGTCGTAAAGGCACAATGAGTGATGCGATGGGCGCTCTGCGTCTAAAAGTAGGTCGTGATCTTGAACTGACTGATTTAAATGCATGGAAACCATTGTGGGTCATCGACTTCCCAATGTTTGAAGAAGATGAAGAAACCGGTAGCTTAAGTGCGATGCACCATCCATTTACTTCACCAAAAGACTTATCACCAGCTGAATTGACTGCACATCCAGTCGGTGCTGTGGCAAATGCTTATGATATGGTTATTAATGGTTATGAAGTGGGTGGTGGCTCGGTGCGTATTCACCGTAATGAAATGCAACAAGCAGTATTTAGCATTTTAGGTATTACACCGAATGAGCAACAAGAGAAATTTGGTTTCTTATTAGATGCACTTAAATTTGGTACTCCACCACATGCAGGTTTAGCATTTGGTTTAGACCGTTTAGTTATGTTGTTAACAGGTACTGATAACATCCGTGATGTTATTGCTTTCCCTAAAACAACAGCTGCTGCGTGTTTAATGACTAATGCACCAAGCTTTGCTAATGAAGATTCTTTAAAAGAGTTAGCAATTGCAGTAACTCAAAAAGAAGTTAGCGAAGATAAAGAGTAAATGATGAAATATAAGCGCCCGGTATCCGTTTTAGTTGTTATTTATGCAAAAGAGACCAAACGGGTGCTTATGCTAAAGCGTCGAGATGATCCTGATTTCTGGCAATCTGTGACAGGCAGTTTAGAAGAGGGTGAGACGCCTTTTCAAACGGCGTTGCGTGAAGTGCAAGAAGAAGTTGGAATTGATATCATAAAAGAAAATCTGAAGCTGGTGGATTGTCATCGCTCAATTCTTTTTGAAATTTTTGCACATTTTCGGCATCGTTATGCACCAGGTGTTACTCATTGTCAGGAACATTGGTTTACGTTAGCACTACCCGCAGAGCGAGATATTGTGCTAACTGAGCATTCGCAATACCAATGGTTAGACGCGAAACTGGCGGCAAAATTAACAAAATCCGCCAGTAATCAGCAAGCGATTGAAGAATTTGTTATTTAATGATTAGACCACGTTTGGAGATATTTCATGGCAGGTCATAGTAAATGGGCCAATACAAAACACCGTAAAGCAGCGCAAGATGCGAAACGCGGTAAAATTTTCACTAAAATCATCCGTGAATTAGTTACAGCAGCACGTTTAGGTGGTGGTGATCCTGCAACTAACCCACGTTTACGTGCGGCAGTTGATAAAGCATTATCGAACAACATGACTCGTGACACTTTAAATCGTGCAATTGCACGAGGTGTGGGTAATGATGAAAACGATAATATGGAAACCATCATTTATGAAGGCTATGGTCCTGCGGGTACTGCGGTGATGGTTGAATGCTTAAGTGATAATCGTAACCGTACTGTTTCCGATGTTCGCCATGCATTTACCAAAACAGGTGGTAATTTAGGAACAGATGGTTCTGTATCTTATCTGTTTACCAAAAAAGGCGTCATTTCCTACGCACCGGGTGTGGACGAAGATGCCATTATGGAAGCTGCGTTAGAAGCTGGTGCTGACGACGTTGAAACTTTTGATGATGGTGCTATTGATGTTTACACCACACCAGAATCTTTTGGTGAAGTAAAAGATGCAATGGATGCAGCAGGTTTTGTTGCTGAATCAGCAGAAGTTTCAATGATCCCATCAACTAAAGCAGAATTAGATATTGAAACTGCACCAAAATTAATGCGTCTTATCGATATGTTAGAAGACAGTGATGACGTGCAAGAAGTCTATCACAACGGTGATATCTCAGATAAAGTTGCAAAACAACTGGAAGATATCCTGTAATCGTTCTAACGATTATCGAAAATAACGGTGTTTAACGCTGTTATTGAAAGTGCGAAGAGAAGAGCAGAGCAGATTTTTTTGCTCTTTTCTCTCGCCATCGACCATATCGGCAACAGGAATTGATATGGCTATCATTCTAGGTATAGACCCCGGCTCGCGTGTTACAGGCTATGGTGTAATTCGACAACAAGGGCGTCAGCTTATCTATTTGGGAAGCGGTTGTATTCGTACACAAGTTCCCGATCTCCCCAATCGACTTAAGCGTATTTATGCTGGTGTTAGCGAAATTATTACTCAATTTTCGCCGGATGTGTTTGCCGTTGAACAAGTGTTTATGGCTAAAAATGCTGACTCCGCATTAAAACTGGGGCAAGCGCGAGGTGTTGCGATACTCGCCGCAGTAAATAATGATTTACCTGTTTTTGAATATGCAGCTCGCCAAGTTAAACAGACCGTTGTGGGCACGGGCGCTGCTGAAAAAAGCCAAGTACAACATATGGTGCGCTCAATACTAAAATTATCTGCGGCACCACAATCAGATGCTGCTGATGCCTTGGCGATTGCTATCACTCATTGTCATTTTAACCAAAATTTATTACGTGTGGGCGATCCTCGATTAGTGTTAACACGAGGCAGGTTAAGATAAGTTGTTATCTTGGTAAATGTGTTTGGTTTTTTACAGGCTGGATATACGTCCAGCTTTTTTTATGTTATAAACTTGACGTAATTATATTTGCGGAGGCGTTAGGGTGATAGGTCGTATCAGAGGAATTATTCTTGAAAAACAGCCACCAGTGGTGCTGATCGAGGCAGGTAATGGTGTGGGTTATGAAATCAATATGCCAATGACCTGTTTTTATGAATTGCCTGATATTGGTCAAGAAGCCATTATCTACACGCAATTTATCGTACGTGAAGATGCACAATTACTTTATGGTTTTAACCAAAAACAAGAGCGCGCACTTTTTCGTGAATTAATTAAAGTGAATGGTGTGGGACCTAAACTTGCATTAGCCATTCTATCTGGCATGTCTGCTCGTCAATTTGTCACCGCGATTGAAAATGAATCTATCACTTCACTAGTGAAATTACCGGGTGTAGGTAAGAAAACGGCGGAGCGTTTAGTGGTTGAAATGAAAGATCGCTTTAAAGGTCTTAATGGTGATTTATTCGAAAATAATGATATCGAGTTACCAGAAAGTACTTCACCTAAAGCACCAAAAGCGGCAGATATTGAAGCCGAAGCCTCTGCGGCATTAATCGCATTAGGCTATAAACCACAAGAAGCTGCAAAAATGATCAGCAAAGTGGCAAAACTGGGTACAGATAGCGAGACACTTATCAAAGAAGCGTTGCGCGCGGCTATTTAGGAGTAACACATTGTGATTGAAGCAGATCGCCTGATTTCAGCAGAAATTCAACAACCTGAAGAAGAAATTATTGATAGGGCGATCCGTCCTAAATCTCTTGCCGAATATGTTGGGCAACCGCAAGTTCGAGAACAAATGGAGATTTTTATTCAGGCGGCTAAATTGCGTCATGATGCGCTCGATCATCTGCTTATCTTTGGACCTCCCGGATTAGGTAAAACCACATTAGCAAATATCATTGCTAATGAAATGGGGGTTAATTTACGTACCACATCAGGCCCTGTACTTGAAAAAGCCGGTGATTTAGCCGCTATGCTAACTAACCTAGAGCCTCATGACGTATTATTTATTGATGAAATTCATCGTCTTTCACCTGTTGTTGAAGAAATTCTTTATCCAGCAATGGAAGATTATCAACTTGATATTATGATTGGTGAAGGACCTGCGGCTCGTTCAATTAAAATTGACCTCCCTCCATTTACCTTAGTGGGTGCAACCACAAGAGCTGGCTCTTTAACATCGCCATTGCGCGACCGTTTTGGTATTGTTCAACGTCTTGAGTTTTATAATGTTGACGATCTTCAACATATTGTTTCTCGTAGTGCCAATTTTATGGGATTAGAGATGACAGATGAAGGCGCTCGTCAAATTGCGATGCGTTCACGAGGTACACCGCGTATTACTAACCGATTATTGCGCCGTGTGAGAGATTTTGCCCAAGTAAAAGGCAATGGTGCCATTGATGAAGAGATTGCTTCTAAAGCGCTTGATATGTTGAATGTGGATGCAGCCGGTTTTGATTATTTAGATCGAAAACTCCTTTTTGCCATCATTGATAAATTTATGGGTGGCCCTGTCGGATTAGATAACCTTGCGGCAGCTATTGGTGAAGAGCGTGAAACCATAGAAGATGTATTAGAGCCTTATTTAATTCAGCAAGGTTTTATTCAGCGTACACCACGGGGCCGTGTTGCCACTAATCATGCCTATCGTCATTTTAATCGAGTTATGGAAGATTAGATTCTTTACAATAACCCGATAATGGATCATAAAAATAACCCTCACTAGAAATTAATAGTGAGGGTTATTTTTTGCATGAAATCTTATTTATATTTCAATTACTGTTTAGTCGGGGCAAATAAACTTAAAATAAAGAGGCAACTCGCCGCTAAAACCACTGAAGGACCAGCAGGCGTGTCATAGAAAGCAGAGAAGGTTAAGCCACCAGTAATTGCCAACATACCAACCGCGATTGCAATCAGAGCCATTTGCTCTGGGGAACGAGCAAAACGACGTGCTGTTGCTGCAGGGATGATCAGTAACGAGGTAATGATCAGCGCACCGACAAACTTCATAGCTAAACCAATGGTTAATGCGGTGATCATCATTAGCTTTAAGCGTTCTCGTTGAATATTCACACCATCAACAAATGCCATATCTTGATTAATTGTCATGGAAAGTAGTGGACGCCATGAGCGAATAATCACAAATAAAACAATTACAACACCAATAAAAATGCTGATAACGTCTTGATAGTTTACAGACAGCAAATCACCAAACAGATAAGCCATTAAATCAACACGTACATTCGACATTAAACTAACAACCACAAGCCCTAAAGAAAGCGCACTGTGTGCCATGATCCCTAAAAGAGTATCAACAGAAAGTTGAGGTTTTAACTCTAACCAGACCAATAAAATAGCGAGAAGAAGCGTGACTGCAATAACAGCATAAAAAGGCTCGATGTTAAATAGCAAACCAAAAGCAACACCAAGTAGTGAGGCGTGAGCTAAAGTATCACCAAAATAAGACATACGACGCCAAACGACAAAAGAGCCTAAAGGACCCGCCGCCATTGCTAAGAGCATACCGGCAATCCAACCCGGTAACAGCAACTCAATCATGACGACACTCCTTACTATGCTGGTGATGATGACGATAAATACCCAGTTGCTCAGCACCGCGGCTTCCAAACATGGCAATAAATTCAGGGTGAGAAGACACCACGTCAGGTGTACCCGAACAGCAAATATGACCATTTAAACAGAGGACTTCGTCTGTTTTCGCCATTACAAGATGAAGATCATGAGAAACCATCAAGATGGCACAACCTAATTCATGACGAAGCTGATTAATTAAATCATAAAGTGCTAATTGACCATTCACATCAACACCTTGTGTGGGTTCATCTAAAACTAAAAGTTGAGGTTGATTAAGCAACGCTCTTGCTAACAACACTCGTTGAGACTCACCGCCAGAAAGTTTCTGCATAGGCTGATTGATTAATTTAGCCGCATTAACGCGTTCTAAAGCAGGGAGAATATCTTTATCATGAACCCCCGGTTTTAATGTCATAAACCGTTTAACGGTGAGTGGCATGGTGGGATCGAGATAAAGTTTTTGTGGCACATAGCCCACTCTTAGCGCATTTTGACGCTCAACTTTTCCTGAGGTTGGATTTAATAAACCAAGAACTAAACGGATAACCGTAGATTTACCTGCGCCATTAGGACCAAGTAAAGTAAGAATACGGCCTGCTTTTAGATCAAAAGAGATATCTTTTAAAATTTCTCTTTCACCAAAAGAAACACAAACCGATTTTAAACAAATCAAGTCAGACATAAAATTAGCACTTGCAGAATCATTGAAACGTTATAATATAACATTTCCAATGATGATTCACGAGAATTCTTCCTATGTTACATAAAAACAACAAATTTGCGCATCGTTTTTTATTGAAATCATTTTTAGCGACAGCGATGATAAGCTCATTCAGTGCTTCAGTGCAGGCTGATGTCGTCGTTTCCATTAGACCATTAGGATTTATTGCTGCCGCTATCGCTGATGGAGTCACTCCAACACAGGTTTTATTACCAGATGGAGCATCTCCACACGATTATGCATTAAAACCCTCTGATTTGAAAAAAATCACCTCCGCAGACCTGATGGTATGGGTAGGACCTGATATGGAAGTGTTTTTAGATAAGCCATTAAACAGACTTACTGACAATCATAAGTTGGCTTTAGCGGAAACTGACGAAATAAAGTCGCTTTTATTGAAAGATGATGATGACAATGTGCATAAACATGAGGAAAATCACGAACATCATTCTCATGGTGATTATAATATGCACATCTGGTTATCACCAGAAATTGCGTTGTCGTCTGCAAAACAGATCCACGAAAGGTTAATTACACTCTATCCAGATAAAAAAGAACTTCTGGACGTAAACCTAGGTAAATTCAGCGAACAACTCAAGCAAACTGATAAGAATCTTGTTAATATTCTGTCGCCTGTGAGAAATAAGGGTTATTTTGTCTTTCATGATGCTTATGGCTACTTCGAAAAACATTATAATTTAAAGCCGTTAGGTCATTTTACGATCAACCCTGAAATACAGCCGGGTGCGCAGAAATTACATCAAATACGAACACAGTTGGTTGAGCAAAAAGCAACTTGCATCTTTGCTGAGCCACAATTTAGGCCGACAGTAATAGAAACAGTGGCGAAAGGCACTGGGGTTAAAATGGGTGTATTAGACCCCCTAGGAAGTGGGATTGCTCTAACTCAAGAGAGCTATACAAAATTCCTTACCCAACTAGCTAACCAATATGCGAGCTGCCTGAATGAAACACAATAAGGAATTAAGAACGTGCAGCAGAAGAAATCCATTGCACAGGTATATTTAAGTTTACCGCTCCCACATAAGATCATGCTTGGTTCGTTAACTGCAGCAACACTGGTCGTCGCAATTTGGCGACCAGTAGTTCTTCAAAATGAGCAAGGCCGTGAAGTTCCTGTCAGCATTCAGATGCCTCTTGCCAACCAAGATGAAAATACTGATGACATTATCACTGACAGTAGTGATCAACTGACTGATGAAGGCTTAGTCGGTACAGATGATGATTCCGATACAAGTACTGCCGTTGCACAAGTCCCTCATACCTATATTGTCTCTAGTGGTGATTCATTAAGTTCAATACTGACTCAGTTTGGTATTGATTCTGCTGATATCGCAACTATCTCTAATCAAAATAAAGATCTTAGAAACCTTAAAATTGGGCAGCCTATTAGCTGGGAGCTTGATGATAATGGATTGCTAAAAGAGTTAAGTTGGGGCGTTTCTCGCCGTGAAACCCGTGTTTATACTCGTACAGAAACGGGCTTTAATGAGACAAAAGAGTTTCAAAAAGGTGAGTGGAAAAACAGTGTTACCACAGGTGTTATTCGTGGTAGCTTCTCTGTTAGCGCAACGAATGCAGGTTTAACTAATTCAGAAGCGCGCGCAGTGACCAAAGCATTACAATGGCAAGTAGACTTTAAAAAACTACAAAGTGGCGATCAATTTGCAGCGCTCTTTTCTCGTGAAGTGCTTGATGGTCGTACAGAGCAAAGTGAGCTCATTGGCGTGCGTTTACGCAGCGCGGGTAAAGACTACTATGCTTTCCTTGCTGAAGATGGTCGTTTTTATGATAGTCAAGCTGGTGGATTAGAACGTGGATTTATGCGATTCCCAACGGTGAAGCAATTTAGAGTTTCCTCTCAATTTAACCCTCGTCGTATTAACCCTGTTACAGGTCGTTTAGCTGCTCATAAAGGTGTCGATTTTGCTATGCCAGTAGGAACTCCTGTATTAGCAACAGGGGATGGTGAAGTTATTGTCGCTAAATACAGTGGTGCCGCAGGTAACTTTATTGCTATTCGCCATGGTAGCCAATACACAACACGTTATATGCACTTACGTCAGTTACTTGTAAAACCGGGACAACGTGTTAAGCGTGGGGATAGAATCGCGTTATCAGGGAATACAGGACGTTCTACGGGGCCTCATTTACACTATGAGCTGTGGATCAACCAACAAGCAGTCAATCCACTAACGGCAACATTGCCTCGTGCTGATGGTTTAACGGGTAAAGATAAACAAGAATATCTTGCTAAAGTAAAAGAGATTAAACCTCAGTTAGTGCTAGCCGATTGACAATAAACACGATTTTAAAGACATAAAAGCGGATGATTGATATCATCCGTTTTTGTTTTAATGTTTTTTACGCCTATTTGGGGTATCAGTTCAGAGAGTTATCTGATGAATAAAGAAAAAGATACAGATAGCAAAGCGGGTTATGTACCCACTTTTCACCGTGCATATTTGCATCCTCGTCATTGGGGAACATGGTTAGGTGCCGGTGTATTAAGCGCATTAGCTTACATGCCCGTAAAATGGCGTGATCCATTTCTTGCTTCCATTGGTCGTTTTGTTGGACGTAAAGCGAAAAGCGCAAGACGTCGTGCAGATATCAACTTGAGATACTGTTTTCCTACATGGAATAAAACGCAACGTGAAAATGTACTCGACAGTATGTTTGAAACTGCGCCTCAATCTTTTGTGATGTTAGCAGAGCTTTGCTTAAGAGGTCCTGAGCGTATATTAAAACGTACATCTTGGCAGGGATTGGAAATTATTGAGCGTTTTAAAGCGCAAGGTCGTAATGTTATTTTTATGGTACCTCATGGCTGGGCTGTTGATATCCCAGCAATGCTGTTAGCATCAACAGGTCAGAAGATGGCAGCGATGTTTCACCACCAAAAAGATCCTGTTGCTGATTATTTATGGAATAAAGCACGCCACCATTTTGATGGTCGATTACATTCACGCGAAGCGGGTATTAAGCCTTTTATTTCTTCTGTGCGACAAGGTTACTGGGGCTATTATTTACCAGATCAAGATCATGGTGCAGAGCATAGCCAATTTGTGGATTTTTTCGGTACCTATAAAGCGACATTACCCGCGATAGGGCGGTTAATGAAAGTATGCCGAGCGGCTATCGTACCGTTGTTCCCAGTGTATTGTCATAAAACACATCAGCTCAGTATTATTGTTCGAGAGCCAATGGATGATATTGAAGATAAAGATGATGCCTACATTGCACGCAGAATGAATGAAGAGTTAGAAGCATTAGTGACACCAACACCAGAGCAATATACGTGGATCTTAAAATTACTGAAGACACGTAAAGAGGGCGAAATAGAGCCTTACGCTCGTGAAAATATCTTGGACTAGTTTTTACACGAAAATAACTAAATAAAAAACGGGCGCTTTATTAAGTGCCCGTTTTGTTTTGAATATTTATGGCTCAGTATTATTCAACAGTTAGAATACGGCATGTATTGGTGCTACCGATTGTGCCCATTTGGTCACCTTGAGTAACTAACACTAAATCACCAGAAACTAAGAAACCTTTATCACGTAAACGGCCAATGGCTTCATTAGCAGCGGCAATACCATCAGTGTGAGTACTGCAATAAACTGGGGTTACGCCACGATAAAGTGCGGTCTGATTTAATGTTTTTTCATGACGAGACATTGAGAAAATAGGTAAGCCTGTACTGATACGAGACATCATGCGCGCAGTGCGACCTGATTCAGTCATCGCAATAATCGCATTAACGCCTTTCATATGGTTAGCGGCATACATTGTAGACATCGCAATGGCTTCTTCTACCGAATCAAACACCATATCTAAACGGTGCTTAGAAACATTGGCGGCTGGCATTTTTTCAGCGCCTAAGCAGACCTGTGCCATGGAAGCGACGGTTTCTGCTGGATATTGTCCTGCCGCAGTTTCTGCTGAAAGCATAACGGCATCAGTACCATCTAATACTGCGTTAGCAACGTCCATTACTTCGGCACGCGTTGGCATTGGATTTGTTATCATTGACTCCATCATTTGAGTGGCAGTGATAACGACACGATTAAGCTGACGAGCACGACGAATTAATTTTTTCTGTACGCCAACCAGTTCAGGATCACCAATTTCAACGCCTAAATCACCACGAGCAACCATCACTACATCTGAAGCGAGAATGATTTCATCAATAATTTCATCATTAGCAACCGCTTCAGCGCGTTCTACTTTTGAAACAATTTGGCATTCACAGCCAGCATCACGGGCTAAACGGCGAGCAAGGTTAAGATCTTCGCCCGTTCTTGGGAATGAAACGGCAAGGTAATCAACACCGATTTTTGCAGCCGTAATAATATCTTGCTTATCTTTTTCGGTTAATGCATCAGCAGAGAGACCGCCACCGAGCTTATTAATACCTTTATTGTTAGATAAAGGGCCACCGACAGTCACTTCAGTAAAGACTTTTAAACCATCTACTTTGAGGACTTTTAACTGAACTCGACCATCATCAAGAAGTAAAATATCACCTGGAACCACATCAGCAGGTAAGCCTTTATAATCAATACCCACTTGATTTTGATTGCCTTCGCCTTTTTCGAGCGCAGCATCAAGTAAGAATTTATCACCGACATTCAGGAAAACTTTTCCGTCTTTAAAGGTAGATACACGGATTTTAGGGCCTTGTAAATCCCCGAGAATAGCAACATGGCGACCTAATCTTGCTGCGATTTCACGCGTGCGATTAGCGCGAGCAAGATGATCTTCCGCAGAACCATGAGAGAAATTTAATCGAACAACATTTGCACCAGCAATAATAATTTTTTCTAAGTTATTATCACGATCTGTTGCTGGGCCTAAGGTGGTAACAATTTTTGTTCTTCTGAGCCGTCTGGACATGTATTACTCCGTTGACCTTGAAAGAAAGGTGTTGGCAATTGGATAAAACAGAAATCAGGCTGTGTTTTATCCAATATGTTAAGTGAAACGCTTCAAGCTAATTGTAACATACACTACTGTTTTCATTATATGCGAGAGTTAGCTCGCAGATATGCTACCATTTTTCAAAAAGTTATCTAGTCAGGGGCACAATTGTAAGTGTGACAATACTAACAGAATAATTAAAAACGGTTACTTATCAAACCGTGAATCACGTAAAGCTTCTTTGACGCGCTTCAAGTTATCTCTGAATTTTGGTCCTCGGCGTAAAATAAATCCTGTTGCGAGAACATCAATAATAGTGAGTTGTGCAAGGCGGGAGATCATTGGCATGTAAATATCAGTATCTTCAGGCACATCTAGCAAGATGGGCAGGGTCGCTTCAGAGGCTAAAAGAGAGCCTGGCGTTGTAATGGCAATAACGGCTGCATCGTTTTCGCGTGCGATTTTGGCAATTTCAACTAAATTTTTAGTGCGCCCTGTATGCGAAATAATAACAACCACATCGCCATCAGTACTATTTATGCAACTCATACGTTGCATAACAACGTCATCAAAATAAGTGACAGGAATATTAAAACGAGAAAACTTATTCATGGCATCGTGGGCAACGGCTGCTGATGCACCTAAACCAAAAAAAGAGATCTTTTTAGCTTGCGTTAAAATATCAACAGCGCGATTAATTGCCGCGATATCAATATTATTTTTAACGTCTTCAAGTCCCGCCATTGCGGATTCAAAAATTTTATTGGTATAAGAAGAGACAGTATCAGAATCATCAATATTACGATTTACATAAGGCGTACCATTGGCAATGCTTTGTGCTAATTGTAATTTGAAATCAGGAAATCCTTTTGTTGCCATACGTCGGCAAAATCGATTAACAGTCGGCTCACTAACATCAGCCGTTTTAGCCATTAAAGCAATACTTGAATGGATAACTGTTTGTGGCGCAGTTAAAACAGCCTCTGCGACTTTTTTTTCTGATTTGCTCAAGATGTCCAGATTAGACTGAACCCTTTCCAATATATTCATTAAATATACAGATCCTTGGCTTTGCCAATTTCAATAAAAGGAGAAATCTATAACGGTTTTATGAAAATATACTACGCAAAGAACAAGGCTTGCAGTGCAAACCATCGGTAAACAGGGCTTTTTTCGTTAAAGTATGACGTGTGTCTAACTTTCAAAGCTGAAAACAAGAAACAAAACTGTTGTAAAGTTACAAGAAAGGATAAAACACTAGGCATAAAATGAAGCATTACAATATGTGTGGTAAGTTAGAGACTAAAATGTGCAAGTGTATTTACTGAATACATCCAAAAGAGTACATTAATACAAAATTCTGTAACAAAATTACAAAATCTCATCATGAGGAGACGTTCTATGGCAGCGATATCGACTGCTCAGGCCTGTGATCTGGTTATCTTCGGTACGAAAGGGGATCTAGCACGCCGTAAGCTCATTCCATCATTATATCAATTGGAAAAAGCAGGATATATTCACCCTGACTCTCGCATTATTGGTGTCGGTCGTGCTGATTGGGATGTTGAGGCATATAAAAATGTCGCTCACGAAGCGTTAAAAACCTTTTTAAAAGAAGAAATTAACCCTGAAATTTGGCAACGTTTAAGTGATCGCTTAGATTTTTGTAATCTTGATGTTAATGAAACCGACCATTTCATTGAGTTATCAAAGCATCTAAAACAAGATAAATTACCAGCTATCTATTACTTTGCTATGCCGCCAAGTACCTTTAGCGCGATGTGTCAGGGACTAGGTCATGCAAAATTAAATAAAGAGCCTAATCGTGTCGTAATGGAAAAACCATTAGGGACAGACTTAGCGTCTTCTGTTTCTATTAACGATAGCGTGGCGAAATACTTTAAAGAGACTCAAATTTATCGTATTGACCACTATTTAGGTAAAGAAACCGTTTTAAACCTATTAGCACTGCGCTTTGCAAACTCACTATTTGTTAACAACTGGGACAATAAAACGATTGATCATGTCCAAATTACGGTTGCAGAAGAAGTGGGCATTGAAGGACGTTGGGGCTACTTTGATCAAGCAGGTCAAATGCGTGATATGGTGCAAAATCACCTATTACAAATCCTGACTATGATTGCGATGTCACCTCCAGCAGATTTAACGGCTGACAGTATTCGTCAAGAAAAAGTGAAAGTGTTACGTTCACTGCGTCGTATTGATAATACGAATATTCGCGAAAAAACAGTTCGTGGACAATATACGGGTGGCTTTGTTCAAGGTAAAAAAGTACCCGGTTATCTTGATGAAGAAGGTGCCAATAAAACCAGCAATACAGAAACATTTGTGGCAATCCGCGCTGATATCGATAACTGGCGTTGGGCAGGTGTTCCGTTCTATTTAAGAACAGGTAAACGTCTACCAAGTAAATGTTCAGAAGTTGTGGTTTATTTTAAAAAGCCGGCGCTGAATATTTTCAGTGAGACTTATCAAGAGTTACCACAAAATAAGCTGACTATTCGTTTACAGCCAGATGAAGGTATTGATATCGAAGTGCTAAATAAAGCACCAGGGCTTGATCATAAGCACCGTTTACAAACCACTAAGCTGGACTTGAGTTTCTCTGAAACATTCAATCAAACGCATTTAGCAGATGCTTATGAACGCTTATTGTTAGAAGCTATGCGTGGCATTCAAGCGCTCTTCGTGCGTCGTGACGAAGTAGAAGAAGCATGGAAATGGGTTGATTCAATTATCAATGCATGGGAATGCGATAATGAGTTACCTAAGCCATATCAAGCAGGCACATGGGGACCTGTTGCATCTGTTGCAATGATCACCCGTGATGGTCGTTCTTGGAATGAAATTGAATAATTGATTTTGATTGTCCATTCTGAACAAAAAAACACCCAGTTATGCTGGGTGTTTTTTTGTTCAGAAAATATTTTTAAGCATAATTACTTGCTAATAGATGAATAAAACCCATGCTAAAACGAAATTTGTTTCAATAACTATTCATAAAATCGATAAAACATGATGTGATGAAAAATTAAAACTTAAACAAAACCAACCAATTAACTAAAAAAATTTGCTCAAAAGCATTGCTTTAAATAATTTGGCGTGATAGAAATATCATGTAACATTTAACCATCTTATATGAGGGTTCGGAGTATATCGTGCGGATGGTCTGTGCGATGAAAGAATAAATAATCATGACTAGCGCCAAAAGCGTCAAAGTTAAACGTTCTACCTATAAGTTATTCCTTTCTGCTATTTTATCCAGCGAACACTACTGGTGTGGCGCATTATAGAAATCTCTCATCTTAATTCCTGAGTTATCAGGAAATGACGTTGCCTTAACGTTCGGCTACTATTGCCGCCAGAAAGACTATCTACATATTCTCTATCTTCTGCGCAAGAAACGTTTCGGCGTATTTCAAATGTGTATGAGAGATGAAAAAATGATTTATTGGATATTTTTAGCATTAGCTATTGTTTGTGAAGTTATCGGTACTTTATCGATGAAGTACGCCAGTGTAAGCGGTGGTTACACCGGTATGATAGTGATGTGGTTAATGATTGCCACTTCCTATATCTTTTTAGCCATCGCCGTTAAAAAAGTGGCATTAGGTGTAGCATATGCACTGTGGGAAGGTATTGGAATTGTCATTATTACGACATTCAGCGTTCTGTGGTTTGGTGAATCACTCTCACCATTAAAATTAGGTGGTCTAGCAATGTTAATTGCAGGGATCACGTTGATAAAATCAGGCACTAAAAAATCGGCTGTTGCTAAGAAAACAACAGATTCGGTAAAAAGTATTGCCGGTAAAGCCAAGCACGTTGCCAGTGCTGTAAAAGGAGCGAATAAGCCAATTCCTGCCAATATTAAGGAGGCTTAATTATGTTAGCTCAATTTGAATGGTGGCATGGTGCGTTTTTAATACTTGCCGTAGCGCTTGAGATTGTCGCCAATATATTCTTAAAAATGTCTAATGGCTTTAGCCGAATGGGCTTAGGAATATTATCACTGTTTTGTGTATTAGGTGCCTTTAGTGCACTGGCAATGGCAGTTAAAGGGATAGAGCTTTCGGTTGCTTACGCTCTTTGGGGCGCATTCGGAATTATTGCAACTATCGCTGCTGGTTGGATTTTATTTAATCAGAGACTTAATTATAAAGGATGGGGTGGAATTATATTATTACTGATTGGTATGGTAATGATTAAATTTGCCTAAATCTAATTAACTTAATAAATGAGATATTGATAAAACAAAAAATCTAATTATTACAGCAAATAAGTGACATTAAAAAAGCTGAGTTCTTATGAATTCAGCTTTTTTTATACCAACATAAAAGGTTAATAAATAATACCTATTTACATTGCCGCAATAATTTTAATTTCAACTTTATATTCAGGGTGCATTAATTGCGCTTGTACAGTACAGCGCACTGGTGCGCTACCTTTAGCAACCCATGCATCCCACGCTTTATTCATGCCTTCAAAGTCGGCTTTATCAGCTAAAAAAATGGTTGCATCAAGAATTTTAGTTTTATCAGAACCTACACGTTGTAATAAAACGTCAATTGCCGCTAACGTGTCCGCTGTTTGTTCAATAATATCGCCTGATAAATTTTCTGGCACTGCAGTGTAATAAATTGTGTCGTTATGAATAACGGCTTCAGACCAGCGATCTTCGGGGTCGATACGTTTAATTGTCACTATGAGTTCTCCTTTGTATTAACGGCATAGGTGGTACTTTTGGTAATCCACTGGCATAATTTACGTCTTATTTTATAAAAAGAGTATGCCTGTGTCAGACGATTTTGCAGAAAACGGGATTTTAACCCGAACTATTCCAGGATTTCATCCCCGTGAAGCTCAACGACAAATGGCGAAATCAATAACAGAAACTATTGATAAACAAGGTGTACTTATCGCTGAAGCGGGTACAGGTACTGGAAAAACGTATGCTTATCTTGTGCCTGCGTTGCGTTCAGGTAAAAAAACGATTATCTCAACAGGCTCTAAAGCCTTGCAAGATCAATTATATAGTCGAGATTTACCCACGATCATCAAAGCGATTAATTATGATGGTAATACGGCATTATTAAAAGGGCGTTCTAACTATCTTTGTTTAGAGCGACTTGATCAGCAAATGCTAAGTGGTGGTGATCTTGAAGCCGAAGTTTTGTCTGATGTAATGTATGTACGCCAATGGTCAACACAGACCGAAGATGGTGATGTGAGTCGTTGTCATAGTGTTGCGGAAGATAGCCGAGTTTGGCCTTTAGTCACTAGCACTAACGATAACTGTTTAGGAAGTGATTGCCCTCGCTATAAAGAGTGTTATGTTTTAAGCGCACGTAAAAAAGCAATGGATGCAGATATAGTGGTGGTTAATCACCATTTATTTATGGCAGATACGGTCGTTAAAGATACCGGTTTTGGTGAGCTAATTCCGGAAGCTGAAATTATGATCTTTGATGAAGCCCATCAAATTCCAGATATCGCTAGCCACTATTTTGGTCAACAGCTTACGAGTAGACAGCTTTTTGATCTCGCCAGAGATATGACCGTTGCTTATCGCACAGAAGTTCGTGATCAAGTTCAATTGCAAAAAAGTGCCGATAGATTAACGCAAATGGTGATGGATTTTCGTTTAGCGTTAGGTGAGACAGGTTATCGTGGAAATTTACGTGAGTTAGTGCAAGGTGGTGAAACAAAACGTTTTCTCACGTTACTGGATGACGCCTTAGAACTGAGCTATGACGTAATGAAACTTTCGTTAGGGCGAAGTCAATTACTCGATAGTGCTTTTGAACGCGCCACTGTTTATCGCAATCGCTTAAAGCGCCTGATTGATACCACAATTCCGGGTTATAGCTACTGGTTTGAAAGTTATGGTCGCCATTTTTTACTGGCGATTACGCCACTTTCTGTTGCAGATAAATTTCGTGAGCTTATCAAATCACACAAAAGCAGTTGGGTGTTTACCTCGGCAACACTTTCTGTCAATGAGCAGATGTCTTATTACACAGATAGATTGGGCTTAGAAAATGCGACAACACTGATTTTAAACAGCCCGTTTGATTATCAACATCAGACACTACTTTGTGTGCCACGCTATTTGCCACCATTAAATCAACCTTATACGGCGAAACGTTTAGCCACTATGTTAGCGCCTGTTATTTTAAAGAACCAAGGCCGCTGTTTTTTCCTCTGTACTTCACATGCCATGATGCGGGGGCTTGCCGAAGAGTTTAAAGCCAGTTTGCCATTACCCGTATTGATGCAAGGTGAGATGAGCAAAACGCAATTACTGCAAAAATTTGTCTCATCAGGAAATGCACTTTTAGTGGCGACTCAAAGTTTTTGGGAAGGTGTCGATGTGCGTGGCGATACCTTGTCTTGTGTGATTATTGATAAATTACCCTTTACAGCACCTGATGATCCTTTATTAAGAGCGCGTATTGAAGATTGTGAATTGCGCGGTGGGGATGCCTTTAGGGATGTTCAAATTCCTGATGCGGTTATTAGTTTAAAACAAGGTGTCGGGCGATTAATTCGTGATGTACACGATTATGGTGCAATTATAGTTTGTGATGATAGGTTGGTTTCTCGTGCTTATGGCGAAGTTTTTTTAAGTAGTTTGCCGCCATCACCACGAACGCGCTCACTTGAAAAAACAATGACCTTTTTGAGCCAACGCGCACAGCAGAATGAAACACAAGAAATATCGGATTCATAATAGCGATCGCACAGAATGTGTGTTTATTCTGTTGAACACTATTATGATATTATTCTTTCTCTTTTAATTATCGAATTTGCCGGAGTTATGGCGTGTCACTGCGAATTTTAGCAATTGATACTGCAACTGAATCTTGTTCAGTTGCAGTTTGGAATGAAGGTGTTGTTGCTTCACGTTTTGAAATCTCACCTCGTGAACATACACAAAAGATTTTACCTATGGTGAAAAGCGCCTTAGAAGAAGCAAACATTACATTGCAATCATTAGATGCACTTGCTTTTGGACGAGGCCCAGGAAGTTTTACAGGGGTTCGTATTGGTGTGGGTGTTGCTCAAGGTATTGCGTTAGGTGCTGAGTTACCCATGATTGGTATTTCATCACTTGCCACAATGGCTGAAGGTGTCTTTAGAACAACGGGTATAAAACAAGTTCTCGTGGCCATTGATGCTCGTATGGGTGAAATTTATTGCGCTCAATATCAGCGTAATGATGTAGGTGCTTGGGTAGGGGAAGACACTGAAGCGGTGATGAAACCTGAGCAATTTATTGAAGTATTACAATCAACAACAGGAACATGGGCAATAGCCGGTACAGGCTGGCAAGCTTATCCTGATTTAAAAGAAACGCTGCCTTTCACTGTTGTGGAAACTGAAATTACGCTTCCTGCTGCACAAGATATGTTACCTCTTGCTGTAACTGCTTGGCATGAAGGTAAAGCAACTAAAGTTGAAGAGGCTGAACCTGTCTATTTACGTAATGAAGTGACGTGGAAAAAATTGCCCGGTCGTGAATAGATTTGTGAGTATCTATTAGAAATCGAAGAGTAAAGCTATAATAGTACTATAGAGTAACGTCAATAATGACTTGCAATGAGGTGGTTTATGAACAGACAATTAAACTACCGTTTGGTAAGCAAAGCGCTATTTTTATCTGGTGCTTTGTTTCTGGCGGGATGCGTCTCTATACCTGAATCAATAAAAGGTACATCGGCAACACCTGTTACTGATTTAAATGGCGTTTTTGTTGCACCGGAGCTTTATATTGGTCAAGAAGGGCGTTTTGGTGGACGTGTGATTGATGTTAAAAATCTTCAATCGTCAACACAGCTAGAAATTGCTGTTATGCCTCTTTCTCAATACGATGCTGCGCCCGAATTGCAACAACCTTCTGTTGGGCGTCTCTATGCTAATGTTATGCACTTCTTAGATCCTACTGATTATAAAAATCAGTATGTCACTGTTGTTGGTACCATTAAAGGTGTTGAATCTGGCAAAGTTGGTGAGGCTCGCTACCCATTTTTGCGTATTGATGTGACGGGTATGAAACGTTGGACACTGACACAACAAGTTATTATGCCAGCACCTGTTATGATGTGGGGATATTATGGAGATGGCCCATATTGGGGTTATCACCATGGATATGGCGGTTATGGTGGATATCCATATGGAACTGGTCAGGTTGTGCCCATTTTAGAATAAAAAATGGGTATTTAATAACATGACGATATAATATTTTATCTCCATTTGTATGAAACGGTGTATAATCAACGCCTATAATATATTAGGTAACTATCTAATAGAGTTATTAAAGTTGAATAAAAATAAAAGAGAGGGCGGTTTTGACCGCCTTCTTTTTTGTTAATCTAAAAATAAAATATTTAGTGACACACTTCGCATCTTCACAACAGAAAATTGTTTGTGCTGGTAGGATGAGTTAATACTTTGTTAAAAATGAAACATAATATTAACTCAAGAAGTGCGATTAATCAGGAGTACTACTTTGGAAAAAGTCTGGCTTAAACGTTATCCGGCAGATGTTCCGGCTGAAATTGACCCGGACCGTTTCGCATCTCTTGCTGAGATGCTTGAAAACGCTGTCGCAAATTACGCAGATCAACCCGCCTTTATTAATATGGGCGAGGTCATGACTTATCGCAAACTTGAAGAGCGTAGCCGTGCTTTTGCAGCATACCTGCAAAACGGCTTAGGATTAAAAAAAGGTGATCGTGTTGCCTTAATGATGCCTAATTTACTGCAATATCCTATCGCGCTTTTCGGTATTCTTCGTGCAGGAATGGTTGTCGTAAACGTAAACCCACTTTACACACCAAGAGAACTTGAACATCAGTTAAATGACAGTGGTGCAACTGCCATTGTCATCGTCTCTAACTTTGCGCATACACTCGAAAAAATCGTATTTAATACCAGTATTAAACACGTTATTTTAACCCGAATGGGTGATCAGCTATCTCGTCCTAAAGCAACATTAGTTGACTTTGTTGTTAAATATATCAAACGATTAGTACCTAAATATAATTTACCAGATGCAATTTCATTCCGTAGAGCAATGCATTTTGGTTATCGTATGCAATATATCAAACCTGAAATTACAGGAAGTGATTTAGCCTTCTTGCAATACACAGGGGGAACAACAGGTATTGCTAAAGGTGCAATGTTAACGCACCGCAATATGTTGGCAAATCTTGAACAAGCAAAAGCAGCTTATGTACCTGCACTAAATATAGGTAAAGAGCTGGTGGTTACGGCGTTACCGCTGTATCACGTTTTTGCTTTAACCGTAAACTGTCTGCTCTTTATTGAAATTGGTGGTAAAAATTTACTTATTACCAATCCTCGTGATGTGAAAGGGACAATTAAAGAACTAGGACGTTACCCTGTCACGGCAATTACCGGTGTAAATACTTTATTTAATGCTTGGTTACAAAATCCAGAATTCCGTCAGCTTGATTTCTCCAAATTAAACCTCTCTGTCGGCGGTGGTATGCCTGTTCAAAGTAGTGTTGCGAAAGAGTGGGAAGAGCTAACGGGCAAGCACTTGTTAGAAGGTTATGGTTTGACTGAATGTTCTCCTTTAGTCACGGGTAACCCTTATAATCTGAAAAAATACAGTGGCAGTATTGGATTGCCTGTACCTTCAACAGACGTTAAGTTTATCGATGATGAAGGTAACGAAGTTGACCGCACTGTAGGCGGTGAATTGTGGGTTCGTGGACCTCAAGTCATGAAAGGTTATTGGAATCGCCCTGATGCAACTGATGAAGTCTTACATGATGGTTGGGTTGCAACTGGTGATATTGCCACAATGGATGACGAAGGCTTTATTCGCATCATTGACCGCAAAAAAGATATGATCTTAGTTTCAGGCTTTAATGTATATCCTAATGAAGTCGAAGAGGTTGTTACGGCGCATCCTAAGGTTTTAGAATCGGCTGCGATTGGCGTACCAAGTAAAAACTCAGGTGAAACAGTTAAAGTTTTCATTGTGAAAAAAGATCCATCATTAACAGAAGATGAAATAAAAACACACTGTCGTCGTTACCTAACAGGTTATAAAGTACCTAAAATTATTGAGTTTCGCGATGAATTACCAAAATCAAATGTTGGTAAAATTTTACGCAGAGAGTTAAGAAATGAAGAAAAAGGGTTGAAAACCTCAACTGAATCTTGATACAACACTCAATAACCTTTTTCAATTTCGCCGGTTTATACCGGCGTTTTTGTGATTACATAAAAAGTCATTAGACATAAAAACAAGAGAAACCTGTTTTGAATTATCAATTGATTACGACAGACACTGCACTAGATACCGCCTGTAAAGCCGCTTCAGAGGCTTCACAAATAGCTTTAGATACAGAGTTTGTCCGCATACGTACCTATTACCCACATCTTGGTTTGATCCAGATGTATGACGGTAAACAGATCTCTCTTATTGATCCGTTAGCAATTAAGGATTGGACGCCTTTTGTTGAACTATTAACAAACCCAGAAATTATGAAGTTTCTCCATGCAGGAAGTGAAGATCTCGAAGTCTTTTCTCACCAGTTTGGCTGTGTTCCAACACCTATGATTGACACTCAAGTGGTTGCCGCATTCTTAGGGCATCCCATCTCTTGTGGCTTTGCGACATTAGTTGAGAAATATGAAAATGTTGCACTAGATAAAAGTGAATCCCGAACAGATTGGTTAGCGCGTCCTTTAACTGAAAAACAGTGCCAATATGCCAGTGGTGATGTTTTCTATTTGCTACCTTTAGCTGAAAAATTAATTAAAGAGGCGGAAGAAGCAGGCTATATGGATGCAATTGCAGATGAATGCAACATGATTGCAGAACGTCGGCAAGAAACGGTTGTACCAGAGCTTGCCTATCGTGATATTAGCAATGCATGGCAATTAAAAGGTCAGCAACTAGCATGCTTACAAATGCTTGCTCAGTGGCGTTTAAATCAAGCTAAATCTCGTGATATGGCATTAAACTTTGTTGTAAGAGAAGAACATTTATGGTCTGTTGCGCGTTATCTTCCTTCATCATTGGCAGAACTCGATGCATTATCGCTTTCAGGGCAAGAGATCCGTTGCCATGGTCGTCGTTTATTAGATTTTGTTGTTAAAGCAAAAGAAATTAAAGATGAAGATTGCCCAGAGCCTATTGGTAATTTAATTGAACAACCAAACTATAAAAAAGCGTTTAAAGCAATCAAATCGGTTATTCAAGAAATTAGTGAAGACAAGCGTTATAACCCTGAATTATTAGCTTCAAGAAGACAAATAAATCAATTATTGAGTGTTCATTGGAAAATAAAAGAAGGGCAACCTGAACTGACTTCGCGCTGGCGTAAAGCATTATTAGAAGAGAAAGTGACAGAGATCCTTACGCAATATCCATAGCTTCACGCATTGTTTATTTTCTAATCTCTTATATCCAAAATAAGATGGATTATTAGTTCGATAAATAAACAAAATAAAGCATGACGAATAGGAGTCTCTTTTGAGGCTCTTATTTTTTGCACACAAAAAACACCTAGAAAAGGTGAAGGCTATAAATAGGTTAAATAAAATATTAGTAAATATAGATGTTATTACGAAATAACTTGCCTCCTTTGACTTATCACCAATGATTAAAATAGCAACGAGATATAGCGCTATTTGCGCATTCAGGTGCATTCAATTTGTATATAATTAAACACAGAGCCAATCAAATTAATTATAGTTCATGGCTGGCTCTGTGAATAATGACTTATATAAAGCGTAAAATATGATTTACTTTGTAGGTTCTTCACTCTCAGGTAAAGTCACATTTAGCTCTAATACCGAGATATCATCACCTTTTTGTTCAAATTGAACAGAAAGCATTTCTGGATCTATCTGCACATATTTGCAGATGACGCCTAATAAATCTCTTTTCATATCAGGTAAATAAGCTGGCTCGCTATCACCACGGCGGCGTTCTGCTACGATAATTTGTAGACGCTCCTTGGCAATATTAGCTGTTGACTTTTTACGCGACAGGAAAAAATCTAGTAAAGCCATCTTTTACCCCCCAAAAAGGCGTTTCAGAAAGCCTTTTTTCTCTTCTTCAATAAAACGGAATGGATGTTCTTCACCTAACAAACGATTTACTGTATCTGAATAGGCTTTACCTGCATCAGATTCGCCATCTAAAATAACAGGTTCACCTTGGTTAGATGAACGTAAAACAGATTGATCTTCTGGAATAACACCCAATAGTGGAATGCATAGAATTTCAAGGACATCTTCCATACTTAACATGTCGCCACGGTTAACACGACCAGGATTATAACGAGTTAATAGCAGATGTTCTTTAATTGGATCTTCACCACGTTCAGCACGACGTGACTTAGAGGCAAGAATACCTAAAATACGGTCGGAGTCACGTACAGATGATACTTCTGGGTTTGTTGTGATAATGGCTTCATCTGCGAAGTAAAGAGCCATTAATGCACCACTTTCAATACCTGCAGGTGAGTCACAGATAATAAAATCAAAACCCATTTCATCAAGTTCATCTAATACTTGTTCGACACCATCACGGGTGAGCGCGTCTTTATCTCTTGTTTGTGAAGCAGGGAGAATAAACAGATTTTCTGTACGCTTATCTTTAATCAATGCTTGATTTAAAGATGCATCGCCCTGAATAACGTTAACAAAATCATAAACAACTCTACGTTCACAACCCATGATAAGGTCTAAATTACGTAACCCAATATCAAAGTCGATGACAACCGTCTTATGACCTTTTTGAGCGAGGCCGGTAGAAATGGCCGCGCTGGAAGTTGTTTTACCAACCCCACCTTTACCTGACGTAACAACAATAATGCGTGCCATGGAGTGATTCCTTGTCGATGCTCTAAATTAAGTTCTCGATTGTTAATTCATTCTCTTGCAGACTCAGTTGTACTGATTTACCAACAAAGTCTGTAGGAATTTGGTCGCTTAGCCAATATTGACCAGCAATAGAAACAAGTTCAGCAGACAGATGTGTACAAAAAATATGGCTCTCTTTATCACCCGATGCTCCTGCCAGCACACGTCCACGCAATACACCGTAGACATGAACATTACCATCAGCAATTAATTCAGCACCTGCGCTTACATTGCTGATAACGACTAAATCGCTATTTTGAGCATAAACACGCTGACCTGAACGAACAGGAGTGTGGATGATTTTTGTTTTTTGACGAACAACTGTCGGTGCTTCATTCGTTCTATCGTTATTTGCCTGAGTGCTTGGCTTAACTATTTTACCTTCATTTAAGATAGGTAACTGTGCGGCAATTATCGCTTCTTTCTGTTGAGCGTTTGAACTACCACTAATTCCCACGACGCGTAAGCCAGCATCTTCTACAATTCGCCTCAGTTTTTTAAAATCAATATTTTCATCTGCTAAAGCAGAGACATTGATAACCACAGGTGCGTTTTTCAGAAATTGAGGCGCTTGTGCAATTTTTTCTGAAATCGCCTGACGAATAACTTTCGGTGTTCCATCGTTTAAATGGAGTACTGAAAGGGTAAAATTACTGCCTTTTAACTCAATGGGCGTGTTTGACATCTATCTGACTCAGTAAATTTTTTATAATCTGGCACAAAAAACCAGAGACGATATTACGAAAGTATATAAGCATGTTATATTTACTAAAATATTCAGGCAAGTCGCTTATTTTAATAATTAGAGTTTAATGAAAATGATTTGTGCAATTTACCGTAGTACCAAACGTGATCAAACTTATTTATACATCGAAAAAAAGGATGATTTCTCTCGAATTCCGGACGAATTATTACAAAGTTTTGGCGAACCACAGTTTTCAATGTTGCTTAATCTCGCGGATAGACAGCGTTTAGCGCATGCTGACATTGAAAAAGTCAAAAAAGCATTAGTTGAGCAGGGTTTTTACTTACAAGTTCCGCCACCTGTCGAAAGTATGTTAAATGCTTATTTAGATGAATTAAAAAAATCAGAAAAAACTGAATAAATCATCGAGATAAAAGGAGCATAAATGTTCAAATATTCATTCATCGCTGTGATTGTTTCCGGTTTAATGTTATCTGCGTGTACAAATGGACAACAAAAGTTGGCTGAAAGGCAAATTACTGCACCAGAGGCAACGGCAGTTGAAACACAAAAAACACCTCGATGGAAGCAAGTGAATGTTGCATCGTTAGAACAAGCATTTCCTAAAGAAACTCGTACTTCTGCACAATTTCCTGCTTATGTTGACGCATTAAAGTTAAAAGCAGCTCAATTGGGATATAAACAAGAAACAATAGATTTTGCTTTTTCAGAAGCACATTTTATTGAACGAGTTATTAAATCAGACCGTAATCAACCGGAAAAGAAAATAACACTCGATGTTTATTTACCACGCATTGTTACCAATGGCCGTTTAAACCAAGGTGCTAAGCTTTACCAAGAGAATCAAGATACTCTAGAACAAATCAGCAACAAATATGGTGTACCTGCAAACTATATTGTTGCGTTATGGGGACTTGAGAGTGGCTTTGGTAAGGTGCAAGGCAAAGAAGATGTTGTCTCTGCACTTGCAACGCTTGCGTTTGAAGGGCGTCGAGAAGAACTCTTTGCGCGTCAATTAATGGCAGCATTAGAGATTATTGAAGAAGGGCACATCCCTCAAGGACAACGCCTCAAAGGCTCTTGGGCGGGCGCTATGGGACAAACTCAGTTTATGCCATCTTCCTTCCTAACTTATGCCGCAGATGGCAATGGCGATGGGAAAATCGATATTTGGAATACTCAAGAAGACGCATTTGCTTCGGCAGCTAACTATTTAGCGACTGAAGGTTGGAGAAGTGGACTTCCTTGGGGAGAACAGGTTACTTTATCGGTAGATTTTAACCAACAGCTTGAAGGCATTAAGACCGAACAGAAAAAAACGGTCGCTCAATGGAAAGCATTGGGTGTTAAATTACCAGTCAATAGCCAATTGAACGATGATATGCCGGTATGGTTAATTATTCCTGATGATGATTTGCACAGAAGCTATTTAGTAACACAGAACTTCCGTACGATTATGCATTGGAACAGCTCTTACTTTTTTGCTCTCAGCATTGTCACAATGGCTGATGGCGTTGCTAATAAAATAAATTCACTGCCTAACGCGAGCTAATTGCATTTTTACAGTGAAATAAAACACAGCAATTTACCTAAAAGGAACACATTATGTATCAACATCGTGATTGGGAAGGTGCGTTACTTGATTTTCCTGTCAATAAAGTGATTTGTGTTGGGAGTAACTATGCTAATCACATTAAAGAGATGGGGTCCGTTCGATCCGAAGAGCCTGTGATTTTTATCAAACCAGAAACAGCTATGTGTGATATTCGCCAACCTATTGCTATCCCTAAAGATATGGGAGCGGTTCATCACGAGATTGAATTAGCAGTACTTATTGGTCAGCCACTTAAGCAAGCTAATGAAGATAGAGTTGATCGTGCAATTGCGGGTTTCGGTCTTGGTCTTGATCTCACATTACGTGATTTACAAGGTAAATTGAAAAAAGCAGGGCAACCATGGGAAAAAAGTAAAGCATTTGATGGCTCTGCGCCATTATCAGGTTTTATCCCGGTCAATTCATTTGGCGACCCGCAAAATGCGGATTTAATGTTACGTGTTAATGACGAGATTCGTCAGCAGGGTAACAGTCGTGATATGCTAACTCCTGTTTTACCCCTGATCAGCTATATGTCTCGCTTTTTTACCCTACGTCCTGGTGATGTGATTTTAACGGGGACACCTGAAGGTGTTGGTCCTCTAGAATCAGGTGATATGTTGGTATTAAGTGTTAATGAGCATCAGCTGACAACGCGGGTTATTTAATTCGTATTAGATGAGCAATAAGGTAATAACGTAGAGATGACACAGGCTTTTTGGCAGACTAAAACATTAGATGAAATGAGTGATGATGAGTGGGAATCGCTCTGTGACGGGTGTGGGCAGTGTTGTTTACACAAGTTAATGGATGATGATACTGATGAGATATATTTTACCAATGTCGCTTGTAATCAGCTAAATATTAAAACTTGCCAATGCAGTAATTACGAAGATCGTTTCCGTTATGAGCCAGATTGTATCAAGCTTACACGGTATAATTTACCGACATTTGAGTGGCTACCAATGACGTGTGCATATCGCCTGTTAGCAGAAGGCAAAACGTTACAAAATTGGCATCCACTTATTGCGGGTAATAAAGCAAAAATGCACCAAGGCAATATTTCTGTAAGATATATTGCGGTGCCAGAAACGGAAGTTGAAGATTGGGAAGATCATATTCTTAATCGTCCCAAAGGACGTGGTTAATTTCTTATTTTCATTAAAAAGCGCCTTTATAGGCGCTTTTTGTTAAGGGATCTAAGTCATGACAATAGATATTGCTGGGCTGATTGCTCAATTAGGAAAGAAATATCAAGATGTTTACGATAAAAATTTAATTCCTTATAAGTCCAAACCCAAAAATGGTAGTTTGGCGATGAAAAAAGAATCTCTTCACTTATATTTTGAGCCGTATGGTGTTGGTTTAAGTGAAATTACACTGACGCTATTTGATAAAAAAACAAATCAATTTCATTTTCCCCATGCACTTCCTTTCGGATTACAGCCATTAATGACACAAGAGTGGCTACATGCTCATTATGGAAAACCGATCCGCTTTGCTAAAAAGAAAATTGTGATGTCACTTCATTTAGGTGAAGCAGAAGTCTTTGAATTACCCAATAATAATCAGGTTATTTTTATCGCCAGATATCCTTACGTTGGTGAGAATGTGGTGATTTCGCTTACCTTTGAATTACGCGAAAGTTTAGAAAAACGATGGGATGTTAACTATACAGGTTGATATTATATTAATAATAAAAAGTTCCTGATTTAATGCTAATAAGAGAAAAAGTTTTTATCAAAAAATATTTTCAAGAAAAATTATTGACGCAATGGGAAATATAGGACATGATTATTTCCATGGTGGGAGATTTGAATTTCACCAACTAGATGAATAAATGCCTCGCTTATGCGGGGTTTTTTGCATTCTAGCGCTGTGAAAACTCCCGCCATATTTTGTAGCAAAATTTTGAGTCATATTCAGTTATTAAAAAGTACATCAATATTAAATTGATGCGTTTTTTATCGTTTATTACCAGAATTCATTAAAAAAGAGAAGAATGGATTTTCTCTTATCTAAAACATTAAAACTCGCTTCGGCGAGTTTTTTTGTTTCTTCATTTTATAAAAAGGAATTTTATATGAAACGTATTATCCCAATTGTTTTATCACTGCTTATGGTTTCAGCTAGCTATGCCAATCCAGAGGTGACAGTAGAACCTGATCTTGTTACTCAACCATCTGCTGTTGCGCGTGATACTTCAATGCGTGCAATGAATGATGAAAACTGTGGTATTGGTTGTCCATTAGGCGGCAGTGAAACCAGTATTCAACGCGATGTTTATACATTAAATAATAATAGCGAAACCAAGTTTGCAGACTGGGTGGCTTATTTAGTGACTAAAGACAGCATTGGCAGTGGTAAAGCGCGTAACTGGAAAAAAGATCCGGCTTTAGGCAATGATGAAACCTTATCGCCAACGGATTACAAAAATGCCAATGCCACATTAAAAGTTGACCGTGGTCATCAAGCACCTTTAGCTTCATTAGCTGCATTACCTGGTTGGAATGCGCTTAACTATCTTTCTAATATCACCCCACAAAAAGCAGATTTAAACCAAGGTGCGTGGGTGCGATTAGAAGATCAAGAACGTAATTTGGCAAATGAGGGGCATAAAGTCTTTACAGTTACAGGTCCTATCTATGAAAGAGATATGGGTAAATTGCCAAATACAGATAAAGAACACATAATTCCAAGTGCTTATTTTAAAGTGATTTTTCTAAATGATTCACCAGAAAACGCCTCTTATGCAGCGTTTATTATGGATCAACAAACACCGAAAAAAGCAAATTTCTGTGAATTCCAAGTAACAGCGGCAGAAGTGGAAGCTCGTACAGGTTTAACACTCTGGAGTCAGCTACCTGAAAGTGCTCAAGATGTGAAATTGCAATCTGGTGAGTTAGTCAAAAAAATGGGATGTACGGTATTAAAATAAGATTTTAAACTGGTTTCTTAGTCAGTAATAAAAAAGGTCACTCAATTGAGTGACCTTTATCAACATAGTTAAATCGCTATAAGTTAAATCGCTATAGCTGGGGGTTTTCAAAATTAATAAGCTGGTGGCGCTGATTAAAAAACTTCTTATAGGTTAAATAGCAAGCAATAATGGTTGAGATGCTGGCTGTTGCCATCAACATAAAAGTCACCATAATTTGATATTTAACAGCTTGTAGTGGATCAACACCGGCAAAAATAAGCCCTGACATCATGCCTGGTAAACTCACAATACCCACTGTTTTTGCTGCATCAACGGTTGGGATCAATGAAGATTTAATGCTATCTCGAATAATACTCATTGAGGCCAATTTAGGTGTTGCACCAAGGCTTAGCATCTCTTGCAATTGCTGTTGTTGATTTTGAAAACGTTGACCCAAATTATTATAACAAAGCCCGGTTGCTATCATTGCATTACCGGCAATCATCCCCGTAATAGGAATAATTTGAATTGGCGTAAAAGCAATGGAACTGGTGAGTAATAAAATAGTTAAAGTTAATAATGCCCCAGTTGTAATAGCAGTAAAAGAGATCAGAAAAATATCTTTAACGTATTTACTCCGCTTTTTGGCATTATGAGCTGCGTTATAGCAGATAAATAACACCATTAAGAAGGTGAGAATAAAATGGTCAACATGGAAAATATAGGTCAAGACATAGCCAACAATTAATAGTTGAACAATGGCTCTTGCTGTACTCCAAATAATATCTTTTTCTAAAGCTAGTTTTTCTTTGCGACTAATAAAAATAGCCACGAGAACTAATAAAAGCGAGAAAATCAGAGATTCATTGCTTATCGTATGTTCGTTCATAGTATTATGTTCGCTCATAACAAAAGGGTGACTGATAAAGAAATAAAAGGTCAGGCATTATTGTGAGAAGGTAATACGATCACATCATCAGCATGTTTTATTTCATTTTGATCGTGAGTAACCCACAACACGGCAATGTTTTGATCTTTAACATAATGATGAATAACATCATTCACTTTTGTTTTATTATCTTCATCTAATGCACTTGTTATCTCATCAAGTAATAAGATTTTTGGCATAAATTGCAGATTTCTTATCAGTGAAATACGCTGTTTTTCACCGCCAGAAAGTTCATTAATTCCTTTTTTCATAATGGATTCTGGTAAACAAAAATAATCCAAATCATGTATCAATTTCTTATCATCCACTGAGAGTTTTCGTAAGAAATAAGGAAATTTAAGGTTATCGTAAACAGTTTCACCAAATAACATTGGTGTTTGAGTGCAATAAGAAACTTGTTGACGATATTCTTCGGGCGACAGTGTCAAATAATCTTTATTTTCAAAGAAAATTGAACCCTTAGTCGGTGACAATAGAGAAGCAATAATTTTGAGTAAGGTACTTTTACCACAACCTGAAGGCCCTGTGATAAGTTTAAATTCAGAAGGTTGAAGTTCAAAATTGATATCATCAAGGATGGTTTTGCTATCGACTCGATAACTTATTTTATCAAGACGTAAAAGTGCAGTCGTGCTTTCCATTCTTATCCCAAACTTAAAAGAGTGAATAATAATTATTATACAGAATTAACGATATAAAGATCCTGCTTTAAATCAGTTAGTAAGCAAATTTATTACTATTTAAGTATAGGATAATAAGAATGCGAGCCAATAAAAAAGATAAAATTATTTCGCATATTGAGAGTACCAATGCTGTATATCATGGATTATTTCATTCGTTAAACGCTCGCCTTGCTCATTATAAAATCCGTGATCTAACTTATTGTATTTAATGAATTTCACATTAGGCTGATTGATATCTTGGCTTAGCTGATAAAATGCATCGACATTTACATTGGTGTCATTAAGTGTCTGAATAATTAATACAGGGGTGTGGTGATTACTTTTAATGATTTTAAGTAAATCGATAGTAAAAAATTGCTGCCACCATATTTTACTGTGTTCGCTTATAAATTGTTCATCATCTATTTGATTATTTTTTATTGCGTCAGCAAATTGCTGAAAGCCATTTAGAGCATCTTCAACATGTTCTTTCGGTGTGGTATGACGGATATTATAAAGAACATCATCAAGAAAAAAACGACCCCCGCCATTTAGCGCAATAGCAGCTTTAATATCATTACGCTTAGTGACCACTAAATGCACCATCGTGGCACCTTCACTGCCACCAATTAAAATAATATTCGGATACTGTGAGGATAATTTATCTAACACCGCCTCATAGTCTTCGGTTCGTTGCTTGGGATTATCATGACGTTTATAGCTTTCAGGGCAATCAACACGTTCACCTTCATATTGTGAATAAGGTAAGAGGGCAGTAATGCCATATTTTTCCACCATTAAAACATCACTATTTGGTAACCATTGACCAAAAGTTTCTTGGATAAACATATTATTTTTAATGCTGTTACAGTCAGAGCCTTGCATTAACACTAATAGAGTTTGATTTTTTTCAGCTCGTTTATCCAAGTAATAGCTAATTTCACTACCATCTTTTCGTGGGAGTAGATGTGTCGATATTTCTGCATAACTTGCAAAAGAAGGAAGCAAAATAATAAAGAGTAAAAATAGACGTGAAATGCGCATGATCACCTGATTTGTTTTTGTAGGGAGGTAATAAGAAATTTTATTTTAATAATAAGTAAACAGCTAATTTAGTGAGTTATTGTACAGAAACAAGCGATGAAAAATTTATCGTACAGATAATTGCGATAAAATTAATCTACACTGAATAAAATAGCCTGAAAACTCAGGCTATTTTAGGATCATTAATGAATGGGAACGAAATAATCAATTTCTAAAGTTTTTGGTAATTCCATTAAATCGACATCCGTTTCTATACTGACATATCTTTCAATATCAGCCCCTGAGCGGCGGCATAAACCTAATGCAGGTAGCGTATAAAAATAAATTTTCATTGCAAATTGCTTATATTCTTCCAGCGTTCCTTTAAATTGGAATCTGACATAACGTCCTGCCTCAATCATTCTTTTTCTAAAACTACTGGTTTTTGTAAAATGATCTAAGCTATTTAGTCCAATTTCATAGTCAATCTGGATTTTATTTTTACGTAATGTATTGGGTTGGTATGAGATAAGCACCGTACTTTCCGTAAAGTTTTTATCCGTATACAGTAAAAAATCATTCCAAAATTGGTGACGAATATCTTCATGTAATTTGCCGATATCTTCGATAGAGCAAAAATATTGATATTGCATCCCATAAACATAACTTTCAGGTAATTCCATAATTTTAGGAATAGGCAAATCAACAACATCAAAATTGATAGGGGGCTGAAAGTTATCACCACAAAGATTATCAAGTTTACGATATTCCGTAGGTGTTACACCAAATGTGGCTTTAAAACGACGAGTAAATGATTGCTGAGAGTCAAACTGATAACGCAGTGCCACAGTCAGAATGGGTAATTTAGTTAAACGTAATTCTGTTGCCGCTTTTGTTAAGCGTCTTCCTCGAATATACGAAGCCAGTGTTAACCCTGTTGCTTGCTTAAATACACGTTGTAAGTGCCACTTTGTATAACCGGATTTAATTGCCACATCATCAAGTAACAACGGTTTTTCCAGATTTACCTCAATCCAGAGAAGGAGTTCTTTGATAATTTCTATATTAAATGAGGATAAGGTATTGGAGGGGATAAGCCCATTGTACTGAGATGACATGATAATTTCCTGAAAATATTTTGTTCAGTTTACACAAAACTGATACCCATATATTATTACATACTTATGGTATGTTTTAAGGGTTTTATCATGAAAATAAAATCACGGCAACAAGAGAATTCAGAGCAAACACGCGCTGCGTTACGTGAAGCGGCACAAGAACTATTTATAAATCAGAACTATTGTGATGTTTCCGTTGATGAAATATCACGTCATGCAAGAGTAACCAAGGGGGCTTTTTATCACCACTTTAGTAATAAGAAAGCGCTATTAAAAGAGTGCTATCTTTTTCAGGTTGATAAAGTTGTCGAAAAACTGGTTCAAATTCCTACTTATGATGATCAGTGGCAAGAGCTAGAAGCTATTTTTAGTCTCTGTGTTGATCATATTTATCAACATAAAGATAAGCTTATTCCCTTACAAGAAATAATTTCTGTTCTGGGTTGGAAGGAATGGGATGAAATTGATTCACAAATTCTTATCCCTAGAATTAGAAAATGTGTAGATACTCTTTATGATAAACAAGAAATTTGTACTTATTCTCCTGATATTGTTGTGAATTTAGTTTATGGATTTGTCACGCATATTGCGATTAATTTAAAAAATGAAGCGACATTACCTGAAAATGCTTGTAAGGATTTTAAAAAGATATTTTCTGATTTTTTAATGGGAATAAAACAATCGTCAATAAGTGCCAAAGACTATAAATAGCACAAAAGTCATGATAGATGTGATGTACATTGGATAAAAATAAATAAAGTAAAGGATCAGAATATTATGGCAATAGAAATGCCTAAAAGTCATTTCACCGCAACGGGCATTGTATTCATGAGCAGGGTAAATTCCTTCTCCATTTACATTCTAAAATAGGTTGTTGGTTACCACCAGGTGGTCATATAGAAGAAAATGAAGAGCCACAAAATGCCGTATTAAGAGAAATAGAAGAAGAAACAGGTTTACTGTGTGAGTGCCTTTGCTATCAACCTGAATTTAGCCTTAACCTAAATAACAATGATGTTATTGAGCTTGTAAAACCTCTCGCCATTTTAAAAGAACCCATCCACGATAAAAAACAAGGATTTCATTATCACATCGATATGATTTATCTTTGTAAACCGTTAAAAAATAGCCAATTAACAAATAAATCTTTCCAATGGTTTTCTTTGGAAGAAGTTAAAAAAATAGAAACACCATTAAATGTGATAAGACTTATTGAACTAACCGAAAAACTATTAATAGAAAAAATTATTTAAATTTCTTAATAAAGCTAAATTACTCATAATAAATAAACAATAAAAGCAGTTTTTGGAAACTGCTTTATTTTTATTGGAAATAAAATATTTTTAAAACTCACTATAAATTAATCTTAAAATTAAATAAATTAATGTTAATAGGTAAACATACCTATTAAAACTTAAGGTGAAAATGTATAAATAAAATCACAAAAACTAAAAAATAATTAATAAATTATCTTTTTCTGAGTAAAATCACCTTCATTGCGGGATATTATATAGTTAATTTGTATCTTGGTGGCTAAAACAATCGTTTATTTCATAAATGAAAAATGGTTTTCACTACACTCTAAAGTTTTCCCTCATTATTACCGACATTATAAACAAAGGTAGATCCTACGTGCCTTTATATTCTAATGAATAAATCTTAGCCTTATTTTATTGACACCAGGGAATATGCTCTTTATCAGAGAAAGAGTGCATTCTGATATCTTACAAATGTACAGATAACAAACTCTGTATATTTTGATGGAATATGACCATGTTTAAAAATATCAGTATAGAAAAGACCGTTAAGGTCATGCTGGCCATTTTATTTGCGTTGATTATGAGCATTATTTATTTTAGTTATGATGCTTCCACTCGATCCTACAATAATTTCGTTTCATCAAATAGCCTAAGTCAGCAAATGCTACTTATGGGTAAAGCGCGATATCAAATGGCGGTGATCAGGGCAAATATTAATGGGTTAGATGGACAATTACGCGTTAATGAAAAACCCTCAGCAAAATACTTTCACCAAACTGCGGAATATATTGAAATAACGCGTGAAGAGATCCATCGTTGGTCAGATACGGAAAAACTCACCCAAGAAGGGCGAGAATTGGCCGATGATATGACAAAGCGGTTTGATGAACTGCTGGATATCTTCACTGGCGCACTAGATAGACTGCGTAAAGGTGAGCTAACAACACACTCTGCCAGTGTTAAAATGGATGAGCTAAATGATATTACTATGCAATATTATGCTGTTGCTAATGGCATTGAGAATAGCTATATCGATATTGCAAAAACATCCCAAGAACGCTTGATGTTAGTGTCGATCTCTACTGGCACTATCGTTATTCTCTTATTTATCTTCATATTACGTTGGTTCTCTCATACGTTTATTGGCAATATTAAAATCTTAATCAATATCTTTAGTAAGATGAGCCAAGGCGATTTAAGTATGCGTGTAGATAATCACGGTACTAATGAATTTGGTCAGTTATTCAATGAAATGAATAAGATGAAAAATTCATTAAGCCATATGATCTCTTCCGTAAAAAATGCCGTTAATACTATCAGTGTTAGTGCGAGCGAAATCGCGACAGGAAATACCGATTTATCTTCCCGTACTGAGGAACAGGCGAGCGCATTACAAGAAACTGTTGCGAGCATGGAGCAAATTAAAACAACGGTTGAGAAAAATGCGGATAACTCGCGCGAGGCCAGCAAATTAGCGCTAACAGCAACGGCATCTGCTCAAAATGGCGAAAATGTGATGGATAGCGTGGTCGAAACCATGTCTTCAATTTCTGAAAGTGCGAAAAAAATTGCAGATATCAATGACATTATTAACAGTATTGCCAATCAAACGAATATTTTGTCATTGAATGCGGCTGTTGAAGCGGCAAGAGCGGGTGAGCAAGGTAGAGGATTTACCGTTGTTGCGTCTGAAGTGCGTAATTTAGCGAGTCGTAGTGCTGAAGCCGCAAAAGAGATCAATGACTTGATTACGCACTCTGTTAATAAAGTGCATGTAGGTTCGCAACAGGTTGCTCAAGCTGGACGTTCGATGTCAGAGATCGTTACAACTATTAATCAGGTAAATGATTTCATGCAACAGATTGCCCTTGCTTCTAATGAACAAAGCATGGGGATTAACCAAATCGCATTAGCTGTCAGTGAAATGGACACCGTGACTCAGCAAAATGCAGCATTGGTTGAAGAATCAGCAGCTATTACAGCAAATATGGATGATGAAGCTCATCAATTAGCTAAATTGGTTTCACAATTTAAAGTAGATGAAGAGAACGAAACCCTCTCACGTTTCGATTCAACGAAATCAACAGCAGCTATTGATACTCAAGAAAAATAAGTGTTGTATCAACGATAAATAAAAGAAGCCCCCTTGGCTAATCTGGCGAAGGGGGCTTTTTATGATATTTGCTCTTAATGCCTAGAATTAAGCTTTGATCTGATTAACGCACTCATTGCCTGAAGCAATCTCTTGAATGTTGTGCAGGGTTGTTTCACTAATACTGATTAAGGCTTCTTCTGTTAAGAATGCTTGATGCCCAGTAAACAACACGTTATGACAAGAAGAAAGACGACGGAAAATATCATCTTGAATAACGTCATTTGATTTATCTTCAAAGAAAAGATCGCGTTCATTTTCATAAACGTCCATTCCCAGCGCACCAATTTTACCTTGCTTCAACGCATTAATTGCAGCTGCAGAGTCAATTAATGCACCACGGCTGGTGTTAATAATCATCACACCATCTTTCATTTGCGAAAAAGCAGCTTCATTTAATAGATAATGATTATTTGCTGTTAATGGGCAATGTAATGAAATTACATCAGAATTTGCATAAATTGTCGCCAAATCAACATATTCGGCACCTAAATCAAGTACGGCTTGATTTGGATAAGGATCATAAGCAAGTAACTTCATGCCAAAGCCTTTTAATATGCGTAATGTCGCTAATCCTATTTTACCTGTACCAATAATACCGGCAGTGCGATTATGCATATTAAAGCCAGTTAAGCCTTCTAATGAGAAGTTAGCATCACGAGTACGTTGATAAGCTCTGTGTATACGACGATTAAGCGACAGCATCATACCAACAGTATGCTCGGCAATAGCCTCTGGCGAGTAAGCAGGAACACGGACAACCGTTATGCCTAATTCAGCAGCAGCTTCTAAATCAACATTATTAAAGCCCGCGCAGCGTAATGCGAGAATGCGTATATTAAGGCTAGCAAGCTCTTGCAAAACTGCACGGTTTGCATCGTCATTGACGAAAATACAGACAGCATCAGCGCCAACGGCATTTTTTGCGGTTTGTTTTGTTAAATTAAAATCGAAATATTCAATATCATAATGATATCCATTATGTTGATTGACCCATTCCATGTGCTTACGATCATAATGTTTAGTACTATAGGAAACGATTTTCATCCAGTTTTCTCGGCTCTAGATTAAATTTTTATTCAGAGGCTGGAAAAACAAGAATTATCCAACCCCAAGAAGAAAGAAATTAATACTATTATTATAAAACAATTTGACGAGGTAAGTGGATAATTCAGGTTTGTTTAAAAGGAATATGATGTGTTGTTAAGAAAAACAATCAAATGGACAGGGACGATACTATTAGGCACTGGTCTAATAGGCACTGCTTTATGGGTATCTATTCCTCGTTGGCTACCTGTTGTTGCTCATTATTACTTACCTGAAGGTGTAATACTTTCTTTATCACAGCCTAAGTTACAGCGTATGGGTGTTTCAATTGAAAACATCGAATTAAAAACAGCGAGTTGCACTTTAGCGTCTCTTGATAACTTTGTTTTCTCCTATCAAAAAGAACAGCTTGATAAGCTGCAATTTAATAGCCAGCAACTTGCCATTGATGAAAAATGTTTTTCAATGATGCCTGTCAGTAAGCAAGAAGAAACGGCAACCGTTCCTCTTGAGATAAATTCACTACTGGCTTCAATACCTCATCTATCAGTCAATATTGACAATGTGGTCTTAAAAGAAAATGCTCGCTACCAAGGTACATTACAGCTAAAAACACAAAACAATGGACGATTTATCTCTTACCAAGGAAAAAATGCTCAACTTGGTATTTTTATTAGAGATAATCAGTGGCTTGATATTAAACAGTTTAAAGTGAATTTACCTGATGATAATAATATTGAACTTGCTGCTGAAATAGCACTTCCTCTAGATATAGCATCATTACCTGAAAAGGGTTCAGTTAATGCAACATTATTAACTTCTCATTATGCTCACCCTTTAGTGTTTATTCTTGAATGGATAGGACAATCTGGCACTATTTCAGTTGCAGAGCAAGGAGGTGGTCACGCGTTGGCTTTATTACCGTGGACTGTTACATCTGAAACTATTGCCATTGAGCAAGGTCGTTGGGAATGGTTTGGATTAGATCAACCTTTGCGAGGCGGTGTAAATATTAATATTACCCAATGGCAAAAAGGATTGACTGACTTAAGATTAACAGCACGATTAAACGTGATGACAGAAGGCAAAGCGGGGAAAGGAAATTTAGTAATATCGATCCCTGAAACCGCAGTAAATTGGTTAGATGCTCAAATTCCTATTCAAATCACGGGTATTGTTAATAAAGAATTAATGCAAGCCAGTGCGCAATTACCTGTTAAAGTCACAGGCATGTTGACAGATCCTACTGTTGAATTTCAATCTGGCTCTTTATTTCGTTTTAAAGGACCACTCACTGAAACGCTTACCATCACAGATGCTCGTTTACCTTTAGCGGGAACCACACTTTCATCAAAAGGTTTTAATGGTCGTTTAAATGCGATAGTCGTTGCTCAAGATACTATTTGGGGAGATTACCGTATTCATTTTCAAGGTAAGGCAGTTGATTTTTTACCTGATAATGGGACTTGGCAATGGCGCTATTGGGGGGACGGAGATTTATTGCCTTTAAAAGCACGTTGGGATATCGCAGGAACGGGCTATTGGGCTGATAAAGTGGTGAGTTTTGAAAAACTCAATACAGGTTTTGATGTTTTAAAATATCAACATACTACGATGACTGCACCTCGATTATCTTTAGAAAGCCCGTTTCAATGGATAAGAGATGAGAAAAAACCAGCATTTGGGGGAAAAATAAAATTAACTAGTCAACGTATTGATTTTCCTGCTGGTGGTTTTTTAGATAAGACTGATTTTATTGCCACTATTCGAGGTGAATCACCTTTTAATTTTAATCTAAAAGGCGAATTAAGTGCTAAACCCAATATAGGACCTATTGCAATAAATACGCGTTGGGATGGCGCAAGATTAAGAGGGCAAATGCGTTGGCCTTCACAACCTATTAATGTTTTTCAATCGCTCTTGCCAGAAGATTTAGGAATAACTCTTGATAAAGGTGAACTCTATACACAAGCTGACTTTTCTGTTGCACCAGAACAAGGATTAATAGCAGGAGGGCATCTTGTTGTTAAACAAGGTGGAATGTGGCTTAAAGATGGTGTTTTAGAAGGTTTAGATTTTATTTTGCCTTGGCGTTTAAATGGCAACGAGTGGCAATTAGGCGTTAAACAGCCTGTCCAGTTACGGATAAAGCGTGTTAACAATCTTTTTGATATGACGGATATTACGGCTGATCTTCAAGGTTTTTATCCTGCAACAGAAAATAAACCGTTAGTTTTATCTAATGTGAATGTAGCCATGCTTGATGGAACCATTTCATTGGCAAAACTCACCATTCCACAACATGATGCAGCGATTATTTCTCTTGATAACATTCAATTAAGTCATCTTTTTACTTTGTTAAAAGTGACGCAGTTTGCGGCATCAGGTAAAGTGAGCGGTGAATTTCCATTTTTTATTAATAATAACCAATGGATTATTAAAGATGGTTGGCTGGCTAATTCATCTTATTTAACGTTAAGACTTGATAAGGATTTTGTAGATTCTATTGATGAAAATAATATGTCTGCAGGCGTTGCTATGGCATGGTTGCGCTATTTAGAGATCAGCCGTTCTTGGACGCGCGTTAATTTAAGTAATTTAGGTGAGTTAGTGCTAGAGGCAGAAATTAATGGAACGAATCCTCTAGAAGATAAACGTCGAAAAGTTAATTTAAATTATCGACATGAAGAAAATGTCTTCCAATTATGGCGAAGTTTACGATTTGGTTCACAATTGGAAGAGTGGTTAGAAAAGAGCTTATCAGATTTAGGGAGTGAGTCAGAGTGAAACCATTATTCTTAAGAAAACTATTCTTACTAACAGCTTTGATGATGGGAATATCAGCATTAACAGGATGTATTCGGTTAGAAGTCGCCACGCCGGATAAGCCCATTAACATTAATATGAATGTAAAAATTGAACATGAAATTAATGTAAAAATAGATCGCCAAGTAGAAGATCTGTTAAAAAATAACAGCGCCATTTTTTAAAGGATAAATGATGAATTATAAAAAATATCTCTTAAGTTTTGCGCTAATGATAACTTTAGGTAGTGCAAATGCCATAGCATTAACGCTTGATGAAGCAAGATCACAAGGATTGGTAGGAGAAACCTTTAGTGGTTATATTGAGCTTGTGCAAACTAATAACAAGCAAGCGCAGCAACTTGCAGATGAAATAAATCAAGCAAGAAAAGCAAAATACGCTGAAATTGCTAAGACTAATCAAGTGACACCAGAATCTGTTGCTCGCCTAGCGGGTGAAAAATTAGTGGCGAGAGCTAACGAAGGTGAATTTGTTAAAGGGATCAATGGGAAATGGGTAAAGAAGTAGCTCAATCTTAAGTAGATAGTTAATTCCATTTTATTTATTGTAAAAGCACGATTTATTATCATTATTTATCGTGCTTTTTTTCTTTTTTTTTCTTATTAATTAATCGTACTCATTAAAAACAACAATATCATCATTTATTGTCATAATAAAATGAATGTTTGATTCTATATAGCCCGATGCTGGTGGCATATTATCCTTTTTTACATAGTTAACTAAAAAATAAAACTCAGCCTCTCCATCAATCAGTTTTTCAGTGAACTCACTCTCTTTATTGAGATTTATAGGTCTTTCTTCCACATTGTACAATAATTGAAAAGCAATATTACTGCTTGCATTATTGTCATTAATCGTATTTTTTAAATAACCCGTTATATGATCAATACTGGTATTTTCAATTTTTAAGCGAACATCACCGTAACTTTTAGAACAATCTTTGATAGAAATAAGAATAATATGAGGATCTGTGCTTGCTAATTCACCTGCTTCATACGATAAAAAGTCATTTCCGTTAATAGAAAATCTATCACTTGTATTTTCATAAATATAATCTATATCACAGCTTTGTGGAATATAGTGATCACCACGTCTTGGCATTGATGAAAATGAGAATGATGAATAGAGCAAAGTTATAATTAAATAGACGAAATGTATTTTGTTTTTCATATCTAATACTTTATTTTTACTTAAAGACAATTAACTTCTTTTTTTATCAGGTTTTTTTTCGTTTCATCGGAACTCAAATTATAATTAAATTGACACTGTTTATCTTCTCCCCATTTTACTTTGATTAACCCATTGTCAGGAATGGCAGAAAGAAAAATAATATTATTTTCTGTCACTAATCCTTGAGAAATAATATTATTCTCTTTATCTAGCACGGTAACTTTTGACGCAAAAGGAAGGGGGGTTATTGACTTAAAAAGAATACGATAGCCAATTTTTATTGGAAAAGTAATTTTAGATATTGCGCCTAAGGTAGGAATAATATTTTTATTATAATATTCGCTCTCAGCGGATTGAGGAAGTGTTGTAGCATTGAGTTTAATGTTATTTATTCGATAAGGCGTAATATTATTTAAAATTAAGTTACCAAAGATATCTGTTTCTAAATTGGGTGAAAATGATGTTTTAATACCAGTAATGCCTTGTGTACTCACTAATGCAAAGGTCTTACTTAAACGAGGGGTTAGTGTAATTCCTTCTGAATGAAGTAATAATGCACCATTGACTGAAAGATTGAAATTGTAATTATTTTCTGATTTATTTCCAGAGAAAAGGTAAGATTGATAATTATTTTGATAGCGAGTATGAACAGAAAATTGATCAAATTTTCTTTTAGGATGATGTGTATGCTGATAGCTTACTGAATATCCTAAATTATTATTCAGTAATGTACCACCAATGTTTGTATTGTTTGAATAACGTTTATTATTTACTTGATAATTTGTTTGATTATTCATCCAATGATGATGTGCATTGCTTCCTATCGGGATCTGAAAGTTAAATGAAAAATAATGATCTGAAAATCTTTTTTCTTTTTTAAAATCATATTTTAAATTATAGTTTATTTTATTTATTGAAGATGAAAATGATGTTCCAATTTCATATGTTTTAGATGAGTTATCATATAATTTATCATTGTAGTGTAATGATATATAACCTATTTTATTAATATTTTTAGATAAAGAGAATGAGTGATCTTTTTTTATCCTATTTTCTAATAAAAAATTATCTAAATAATGATAAAAGGATACTCTAGAAGTAAAGTAAGTTTGTGTTATCGGCATGTTTTTTTGATAACGAAATTGATATTTAATTTTATCATTGTTATTTTTCTCATAATTAATGTCTGTCGCTAAACCGCCTAATAGACCTAAGTCTAAAGATAGCCCTAATAAATAGTTATGTTTGTTATCACGTTTTCTTATGGCACTGTAAGATGTGATTTTTTGACTAAGCCCATATGAAAATTCACCTAAAAGGAAAAGAGGTTTTTTATTATTATGATAGTTAGTTAATGTACCCGATATAATATTATATTGATAATTTCCTTTATTTAATTGATTCGGTAATGATGTAAAGTAGTGTGTCGAAACTTTTACTCTTCCATCTGTTTCTTTGATTTCCAAAGTGAGTTTTTCACTTCCTATTGAAGGTAATGAATTTAAAAGAAAAGGGCCGGGCGGAACCGTTGTTTCATAGATGATTTTATCATCTTGTTTTATGATAACGTTAGCGTGAGTATCTGCAATACCTTCAATAACAGGTCTATTAGTGTAAAGTGTATTGTTTGCAATTAAATTATTGGATATTAATTGAAAGCCAACTATTTTATCATTTGATAATATTCGTGTTGTGGGTGAAAACTTACCTCCATAAAAAAGAGAAGAAAAAGAATTAATTTGTCGATATGCATAAATTGATGAAAGCTTAGATTGATGGCTATCTTTCCTCCAATTAAATCCACTTTGGCTACGTACACGCCAAGCACCTATATTAATACCTGAGTGTAAATTAAGTTTTTGCTCAGGTAATTTTTTCTGATGATATTTAATCCAATAGGAATATTGAGTGAATAATGCGGTAATTCCGTCATCCCAGTCTTGTTCATTGATTACATAATCTGTTTTTTTTATTAATGCTTTTTGAGGAATAATCAAGTTTAACTTTTGATTGGAAAATTGGTATTTAAAATCAATTGAGCAATCGCTTAAAAGCATAGGCTCTGGGATTGCTTTATTGATGGTATAAAAATCGGTATCAATACCAAGAGATATTAAATCCTTAACAAAAAGAGAGGGCGTTAATTTATTTTCTACATTTTTATAATATAGAAGTTTTACCATTTTTTTTCTATTATTAATATGAATAATAGAATGATAGAACCCTTCAGGTTTTTTATTTTCAAGAAGAAGTTTAATAGTTTCATCACTAACATTAGAAAATGAATGGGAATAAAGAGAAAGAGTATTATTTTTAGCGATGGCATTATTGTTAAAAGCAATTATCAAAATAAATAAAGTAAGCTCTCTTTTTTTTAGTTTAATCTTCATTTATTATCGCCTTATCTGTTGCATTTATTTCAACGCCATATTGGTCGATTGTTTTCCATTTAATCAACCCCTGTTTTTTGATTATTTTTTTTGTATTGTATTTTTTAAATGGTGGTATGGTTTTATTCTTTTCAATAAATACAACACCATCAGAATTAACTTTAAGTAAAGTAATAAAATATGGAGTAGGATTATTTACAATAAACTCATCATTTTTATTTTTTAAAAACTCTATTTTTTTATATGCATCTGCTGCATTTTTTTCTATTGATATAGGTCTATATATTAAGTTATAAATAGAATTCATTGAAATATGTAATAAGTTTGTATTATCATCTTGATCTGATAATGAAGGTATTCTTTTTATATTTATTTTATATAGTGTTTCCTGTTCTTTTTTTTCTATTTCTTCAGTCTTAAAGATCTTTAAAAAGTAGGTTTCGTCTTTTTCTATTTTAAAGAGTGGTGGGGTGATCATAAATGGTAAGTCAGTATTATTACTTTCATCATAATGTGAAATCCAACTCTGTATAAAGTAATCGCTATTTGTATTGTTTTTTATTTCAATGACTTCTTGATTTTTACTTTCAATAAAAATAAATTTATCTTTATTTATTTCTATTGATGTATGACCATAAATAGGAAAAAGTGTAAATATAGATAATATAGTCAGTTTTATTTTTTTAATCATTTTTATTTAAGTCTAATAATTTAAAAGTTAAAAGTTAAAAGTTAAAAGTTAAAAGTTAAAAATAGAAATAGAAATAGAAATAAAAAACAAAGCTGGAATACCAGCTTTGTTGATTTTTAAGATCTTAATCTACAGCAACATCACTATAAATAACATCAAATGATAAGCTAGATCTTACTAAACCTGGAGTTGCATCTAATCCATTTGGTTTCATATAATTCACTTCAAATAAAAAATCTGCAGTCTTAGCATCTTTATCAATATTTAAATTAAATGCTTTAGGTCTTTCATTACTTAATTCAATAATATTTTTATCTGCATCAAAAATGGCAATATCAACATTGCTGCCATTGTCTGCTTGATTTTTTAATAATTTTTTTGTTTGTTTTGGGATTTTTAACTGAATATTAGCAAGACTCTCATTACAATTGGAAAATTGAATGACAAGCGGTTGGGCATCTGTTTTTGCTATATGGTCATCGCCAAAATGACTTGCTTGGACTGGCGGTAATTCAACAGGTTGTATATCTTGTAATTGGCAAGTAGGGGCCGCTGTAACAGAACCATTAATTGTAATTGTGCCTACGTTTTTCTCTGTATATTCAACTGCATTTGATTGTGTGGATAAAAAAGCTGTAGATAAAATGAGTATGGAGAGTAAATTCTTTTTCATTTAAAATTCCATTTATTTATTGAATTAATAAAATTATTTAATTGTTTCTATATTAATTGAAACAATTAAATGTTATTAATTTGCTTTTTATAAATCAAATTGATTTTTTATTGATATATTTATCATTAATATGAATCAAAAAATAAATAATAAAAAATGGCTATAAAAATAATTTTTATTTAGCTATTGATTCGAAAGTTTGATTAATTTTGGTGTTTTTCTCTATCAAGGTGTTTTAATTATAAATTAATAGCGTGTTTTTTATAAAAGAAGAATTGATATGAAAATAGTGCGGGTAAATATAGATATAAAAAAAGCACCAGAGTGAGGTGCTTTTAAAGAGAAATACTAATTATTATTTTACTATAATGCTTCTTTTATTAACGATAGCATCAATTTCTTTTTGTGCTTGCAGGTGAGATTGCTGTGCGTATTCTTCACCATATGCTGTACCTTCAGCCATAATAAACTGTACGTCATTGATACCGATAAAAGCTAAAAACTGTGTTAGGAATGGAACAATAAGATCAGATGGCTGATCTTTATGAACACCACCACGACTGGTTAATACAACTGCTTGTTTATTTTCAAGTAAGCCAATAGCACCCGCTTCAGTATATGTAAATGTTTCACCCGCACGAGCAATAAAATCAATATAGTGCTTTAATTGGGCCGAAACTGAAAAGTTATACATTGGTGCAGCAATGACTATCACATCGTGAGCTTTTAATTCACGGATTAATTCATCTGATAATGCTCGGGCTGTTTTTTGTTCATCCGATAACATTGCTGTCTCTTTACCAAACGCAAATAGCGTAGCTTGATCTAAAGCAGGTACAGGATCTTTAGCAAGATCACGCACTGTAATTAAGTCATCTTTATGATTACTTTGCCAATTTTCAATTAAGTAATCGGTCATTTTATTACTGTGTGAATAGCTATCTAAAATGCTAGATTTCAGTACAAGGATCTTTTTCATTATTTTCTCGTGGTCTATAAAGTGTTCTATTTATTTAAATTTATTAGTTAATCGTAGTTTACTCTATCTTTAAATTATCACATCACAATCCTTTGAATATGCTATTCAAAATTATTGATTATATGAAATCATATACTAAGAATTTTAATCAAGCCTTTATGTGCCAATAGTCTGTTGTGATATCATACGGCCATTAGTTTTGATTAGAATAACCTCAAAAAGGATAATAAAAGGTGACATTATCATCTGCCACGCTCTATCAAGAAATAGAGCAATTATCGCTGCGGGAGCAGCAGCGATTAAGAAAACGTCTACGTGGCGTCGCTAAAATTAATAATGAAGAGTCTAAACAAGCGGTATTAAGTGCAATTAAAGACGATATTACAACAGCACAACAGATGATAATTCGCCGTCGTGCCAATTGTCCTGAAATTACTTACCCAGAAAACCTTCCTGTTAGCCAAAAGAAAGATGCCATTTATAATGCAATACGCGATAACCAAGTTGTTATTATTGCGGGGGAAACTGGCTCAGGTAAAACAACGCAGATCCCTAAAATTTGCCTTGAATTAGGAAGAGGGATCAAGGGTTTTATTGGCCACACTCAGCCTCGTCGTTTAGCTGCACGTTCAGTGGCTGAACGTATCGCTCATGAATTAAAAAGCACGTTAGGAGAATCTGTAGGTTATAAGGTTCGCTTTAGTGATCATGTTGGTGATAATACCCTCGTTAAGCTAATGACAGACGGTATTTTATTGGCTGAATTACAGCAAGATAAACTGCTATTACAATATGACACCATCATTATTGATGAAGCCCATGAACGTAGCTTAAATATCGACTTTATTCTTGGTTATTTAAAGCAGCTATTACCTAAGCGCCCTGATTTAAAAGTCATTATTACTTCTGCAACCATTGATCCTGAACGTTTTTCCAAACATTTCAATCAAGCGCCTATCATTGAAGTTTCAGGTCGAACTTATCCTGTTGAAGTGAGATATCGTCCTATTGGTGGTGACGAACTTGATAATGATAAGGATATGACAGATGGCATTGTTGATGCTATTGATGAATTAAGCAGAGAAAGTGCGGGTGATATTCTTATTTTTATGAGCGGTGAGCGAGAAATTCGCGATACTGCTGATGCGCTGAATAAACTACAACTTCGCCATACTGAAGTATTGCCTTTATTTGCCCGTTTATCTAACAGTGAACAAAATCGAATTTTTCATCCTCATAACGGCAGGCGTATTATTTTAGCCACTAACGTTGCCGAAACTTCATTAACTGTACCAGGCATTAAGTACGTTATTGATACCGGTTTTGCACGTATTAGTCGTTATAGTTATCGAACTAAAGTACAACGACTTCCAATAGAACCTATTTCTCAAGCTTCAGCAAATCAGAGAAAAGGGCGTTGTGGCCGTGTTTCTGATGGTATTTGTATTCGTCTTTATTCAGAAGATGATTTTATTTCTCGTTCTGAATTTACTGATCCTGAAATATTAAGAACTAACCTTGCATCGGTTATTTTGCAAATGACATCGATAGGGTTGGGGGATATTAGTGCTTTCCCATTTGTACAGCCACCGGATAAACGCAATATTCAAGATGGTGTGCGTTTATTAGAAGAACTAGGCGCGTTACAAAATGAAACCGATCACAATGGTGCTTATCGTTTAACCCCAATGGGGAAACAACTTGCTCAACTTCCTATCGATCCTCGTTTGGCGAGAATGGTACTTGAAGCGCGTAAATATGGTGCAGTAAAAGAATTGATGGTTATTACATCTGCACTTTCAATTCAAGATCCGCGCGAAAGACCGATGGATAAACAGCAAGCTTCTGATGAAAAACATCGTCGCTTCCAAGATAAAGATTCTGATTTCTTGTCTTTTTTAAATATGTGGGATTATTTAAAAACTCAACAAAAAGAGTTGAGTCATTCTCAATTTAGAAAGCTGTGTCGGCAAGAGTTTTTAAACTTTATGCGTGTTCGAGAGTGGCAAGATGTTTATACGCAATTACGACAAGTTGTTAAAGAACTCGGCTTTCCTGTTAACAGTGAACCTGCCGATTTTAGAAGCGTCCATGTTGCGTTATTAAGTGGTTTATTGTCGCATATTGGACAAAAAGATGCTGATAAACAAGAGTTTACTGGGGCGCGAAATGCGCGCTTTTCTATTTATCCGGGGTCTGGTTTATTTAAAAAACCACCAAAATGGACAATGGTCGCTGAACTGGTCGAAACCTCTCGTTTATGGGGGCGAATTGCAGCACGCGTAGAGCCAGAATGGATTGAACCTATAGCTGAACATTTAGTGAAACATCACTATAGCGAGCCACATTGGTCAAAAGCGCAAGGCGCTGTAATGGCTAATGAAAAAGTTACGCTATATGGTTTACCTATTGTTGCCTCTCGACCTATTAATTATAGCCAAATTGATCCGTTATTATGCCGGGAGCTTTTTATTCGCCATGCGTTAGTAGAAGGTGATTGGCAAACTCGTCATGCATTTTTCCGTGAAAATTTAAAATTACGGACTGAAGTGGAAGAGTTAGAGCATAAATCTCGTCGTCGTGACATTCTTGTTGATGATGAAACAATGTTTACTTTCTACGATCAACGAATACCACAAGACGTTGTTTCATCACGTCATTTTGATAAATGGTGGAAAGAAGCACAAAAAGCATCACCGGATCTGCTTAACTTTGAAAAGAGCATGCTTATCAAAGATGATGCTAAGCGTGTGAGTGCATTAGATTATCCAAATTATTGGCATCAAGATAATTTAAAATTGCGCTTAACTTATCAATTTGAACCGGGTACAGCGGCTGATGGTGTCACTGTTCATATTCCATTACCGATTTTAAATCAGGTAAAAGAGGAAGGTTTTGATTGGCAAATTCCGGGCATTCGCCATGAATTGATAGTGGCTTTAATTAAGTCATTACCAAAACCTATTCGTCGTAATTTTGTCCCAGCACCTAATTATGCCTCTGCTTTTTTAGAGCGCGTACCTCAAGTTGAAGGTAGCTTACTCGATAAACTCGAAAATGAATTACGCCGTATGACAGGCGTGACTGTTGATAGAGAGAGTTGGCAACTAGACCAAGTTGCTGATCACTTAAAAATGACATTCCGTGTTGTTGGCGATAAAAATAAAACACTGGCAGAAAGTAAAGATCTCAATAAATTAAAAGAGAACTTAAAGGAAAAAGTGCAAGAAACATTATCAGCAGTCGCTGATGATGGCATTGAACAACAAGATTTACATATTTGGAGTTTTGGAGATTTGCCTCAGCGTTATGAGCAAAAACGCGGTGGCTATTCAGTGAAAGCTTATCCGGCACTCGTTGATGAAAAAAACAGTGTGAGTATTAAGCTTTTTGAAACCGAATCTGAACAACAAACTTCCATGTGGGAAGGCGTAAGACGCTTATTGTTATTAAATATTCCGTCACCGATAAAATACCTACATGAGAAATTACCTAACAAAGCAAAACTGGGTCTTTACTTTAACCCTTATGGCAAAGTGTTAGAGCTGATTGATGATTGTATTGCTTGTGGTGTTGATAAACTTATGGCTTCTTATGGTGGTTTAATTTGGCAAGAAGGCGAATATCAAAAACTGCAAGAATATGTCAGAGCTGAGTTAAATGATGCTGTGGTTGAAATAGCAAAACAAGTTGAAGCGATTTTAACTCAAGTATTTGCTATCAATAAGCGTCTAAAAGGGCGGGTGGATATTAGTGTTGCTTTTGCATTATCTGATATTAAAGCCCAACTTGGTCAGTTAGTTTTTCCTGGTTTTGTGACTTCGCATGGATGGAAACGTCTTGCGGATATTCCTCGTTATTTGAGTGCAATTGAAAAACGAATGGAAAAATTGGCCATTGATCCTAATCGTGATCGCGCTCAAATGAGCCGAGTTGAAAATGTTATTCAGCAGTGGCAACAGTGGTTAGGTAAGTTAACAGAGAAACAAAAGCAGCAAGAAGAAGTGCAAAATATTCGTTGGATGATAGAGGAGCTTAGAGTAAGCCTGTTTGCTCAACAGATAGGTACACCATATCCAATATCAGACAAACGTATATTACAGGCGATGGAACAAGTCAGTTTTAACTAATTTAATCGTGACATATATAGACCCACGGGAACTTATGCTTCTTGTGGGTTTTTTATTGTATAGCGAATAAATAGCTACCTATAAATTAGTTACAACATACAATATATTTCTTGCTTTATAAGCACCTAACCATCGATGTTAAAAATCACTGCTTAGCAGAAAAAATTTTTGACTTAAGTGGAATTTATTTAAGTGAAATTTGTTTTGAAGAGAAGTTAGGAAGAGAAGAAGAGAGTAAAAAAAAGAGGTACTGTTTTTCCAGTACCTCTCAGATTGTCTTTAGGATATAGCTAAATAACCTAACGCAGGAATAGCGCCAAATAAGACAAGCGCCAACAGAATTTTTTCACTTAACAATAGTGGCTTTTTATCTTTATATTGTTTTCGGGTGTATAAAAATATCAGGATACCAGGTGCATAAAGTACAACAGAGAGTAATAAGTTAATAACACCTGATGCATAAAGTAGCCATAAGCCATATAGACTTGCAGGTATAGCTATTAATAATAAAGCACGACTACTGCGTGCAATTGCGACTTTAAATAAAAATGCACCAACAAGAAAGTAAGGAACAAGGATCATCTCTGATGCAATGGTCAGCAATGTATTGTAGTTACTTCCCGTCAACCAAATTAAAACTAAAGAGAATTGGACTGCACAGTTGGTAAACCATAATGAAGATGAAGGCGCATCATTTTTATTCTGCTTTCCTAATTGTTTAGGGAAAGAATGATGTAGTGCGGCAATATAAGGCACTTCTGCTGCCATAATTGTCCAACTTAAATAAGCACCACATACAGAGAGAATAAGACCCGCTGCAATAATTATCTCGCCTATGCTACCAATAAGTTGAACAAGTAATGGTGCCATTGACGGGTTTTTCATCGCCGCCAATTCAGCTTGGCTAACTAAACCTTGCGATAATAAAGTGACAAGAATATAGATAATTAATGCGATGACAACAGCAAGTACAGTTGCTAAACCAACATCACGACGATTTTTAGCTCTTGCGGAAACTACGACCGCGCCTTCAATACCAATAAATACCCACAGTGTAATCAGCATGGTATTTTTGACTTGATCCCAAACAGGAACACCCAAATTTACACCTTTAAAATCAAGGGTAAATATATCCATATTGAAAGCTAATAGGGCGACAATAACAAATAATCCTAAAGGAAGAAGTTTTGCCATTGTCGCCATTAAATTAATGCTAGCTGCAGTTTGCACACCACGCAATACAAGAAAATGGACAACCCAAAGTAAGATTGATTCTCCAATTAATGCCTGCCATGTATTCCCATCACCAAAAATAACGTTCTCTGGTGTATCTGTAAAAAAACTAAAGGCAGCAAAAACAATAACAAGATAAGAAACGTTAGCAACAACAGCGCAGACCCAATAACCCCACGCTGAACAAAAACCAATGAATTCGCCAAATCCTTCTTTCGCGTAGGTAAAAATACCACCATCAAGATCAGGTCGCAGGCGAGAGAGGAGTAATAAAGATGTAGCAAGAAAGAGAATACCAATGCCGGTTATCACCCAACCAATAATTAATGCGGCAGGGCTAGCAACTTCGGCCATATTTTGAGGCAAACTGAATACACCTGCACCAACCATTGAGCTTAATACTAAAGCGGTGAGTGATATTAAGCCAAGTTTCTTATTCAAGGATAATTACCTACGTGATTAAAATTGTAAATAAATAGCGTATTTTCTTATTTTTTGGTCAGTAAATAGAATAAATATGAATATCTCAAATTTAAATAAAGATAAAAACACTAAAAAACAGCGAGATTTTACGGAGAGTTGACTTGGTTGTCTATGCATTAAATCATAAAAATTATGCAGTTTTTGTAAAGCGGGGTTGGTTTGATGATATTTTGAGTAAAAAAAACCTCGCATTAGCAAGGTTTTTTTAATTAGAAAGTTTTATTACTTGAATAGGTCAGCGGTAATAGTGACTGTACCACCATCACTTTGCCATTCATTTGTAATATGGTAGTACTTGGCACCTTTTGCTGCCGCACGTTTAGCAACCTGATAAGAAATTTCTGGTGAGTTTACAAAGTATCCGCTAAATGTAATGGTATCAAACGGGTCCATTAATGCAGCTGCTGCTTTGTTAACTTCTTGGATTTCAGTACCATCAGGTAATGTGACAGTGTAACGACCACTAGCACCTGAAGTTTGTGTATCAGCAAATGTTCCTACACTTCTATCAAAATCAGTGTTTGATGCAAGACCTGGTTTCTCAACTTTATTGGCAGCGGCTCCGCCTTCTGCAATAAGTGCGCGACCTGCATCTGAATCATAAGGAACGACAGCCTCTGGTGCTTGAATTGCACGTTTAGGCGCATCTTTTTTGTAGATATAAGCTGTTACTTCTTGGTTACCACCATCATTTGTTGATACGTTACGAACAATAAAGAATGATGCTGCACCTTTTTTAGCTGCCGCTTTTGCAATTGCGTCGTTAATATCAGGGGTTGTAGGGTAGTAACCACGGATAGAAACGGTATCAAATGGTTGTAGCAGAATTGCTTCAGGTTTTGGTAGTTCTTTCACGCCATGAAAGACGCGATAGTTTTCTTTATCTGCTTTTGGTGCATCTTTATGGTATAGATCAGCAGTAACACTCATGTTGCCGCTATCACTAATATCATCTAGACCTTGAATATAGAAACTATCAGCACCGACTTTATCCGCACGACGAGAGACCGCATCAGCGGCTTCATAAATAGCGTTAAAACGACCGATAACTGTAATTCTTTCAAATGGTTTTAGTTCTGCAGCTTGTTCGGGTGTTAATTCCTGAGCAGCCTGCGCAACAGTGATATTAGTTAAAGACAACATCGCTGCTGCGATGACTGAGGTTTTCAGCTTCATACAAAATCCTTCCGCCTTGCGCAATTAATATTGGTCATGTGCTGAACGTAGTGGTTTATCACATAGGGATTAATTATTACATGTAATAATAGCATTTGTCGCATTATTTTATTTAGTGAGTCACCACAGAGTCAAATGACCAGTATATGTTACCAGATATTTACCTGAATATAGTGAATAATTCATAAATATGCCTTTTCGACTAAAATGATCTAATTAAGTTCAATTTTAGCTTTACACAGATATAGATTATTGGTTTTATTTTCAGTAGGTTATTAGAACTCCGATTAATAGCATGCATATTATTATTTTTAACATTTTTTTTGCATGAATGTGAAGTTAACGGAGAAATTTTAACAGAACGCTATGGATAAGAAGGGAAAATTATGCGAATTGGTATACCCAAAGAGCGACTTTCTAATGAAACAAGAGTTGCAGCTACACCCGCTACGGTGACTCAACTCATAAAATTAGGATTTACAGTCGCAGTTGAAAATGGTGCAGGCGTTGCCTCAAGCTTTGAAGATAAAGCTTATCAGGAAGCCGGTGCCGAGATCCTCTCTCTTCAAAATGTTTGGGAATCAGACATTATTTTGAAGGTAAATGCACCACTGGATAATGAAATTGCGTTGCTACAAGATGGCGCAACATTAGTGAGTTTTATTTGGCCAGCTCAAAATGCGGCATTACTCGAAAAGTTAGCTGAAAAGAATATTAACGTGATGGCAATGGATAGTGTGCCACGTATTTCTCGTGCACAATCTCTTGATGCGTTAAGTTCAATGGCAAACATCGCTGGTTACCGCGCTGTTGTAGAAGCTGCCCATGAATTCGGAAGATTCTTTACTGGGCAAATCACTGCCGCAGGTAAAGTGCCACCAGCTAAAGTTATGGTTATTGGTGCTGGTGTTGCAGGTCTTGCAGCGATTGGTGCCGCAGGAAGCCTTGGTGCAATTGTTCGTGCATTCGATACTCGTCCTGAAGTTAAAGAGCAAGTTCAAAGCATGGGCGCTGAATTCCTAGAGCTTGATTTTAAAGAAGAAGCAGGCAGTGGTGATGGCTATGCTAAGGTAATGTCAAAAGCATTTATTGATGCTGAAATGGCATTATTTGCAGAACAAGCAAAAGATGTGGATATCATCATTACAACGGCATTAATTCCAGGAAAACCAGCGCCTCGTTTAATTACGAAAGAGATGGTCGATTCAATGAAGCCGGGAAGTGTTGTAGTAGACCTTGCGGCTCAAAATGGTGGTAACTGTGAATATACCGTGCCTAATGAAGTCTTTACGACAGAACATGGTGTAAAAATCATTGGTTATACTGATTTAGCGGCTCGTTTACCGGCACAGTCATCTCAACTTTATGGTACTAACTTAGTTAACCTATTGAAATTATTGTGTAAAGAAAAAGACGGTAATATCAATATTGATTTTGATGATGTTGTTATTCGTGGTGTGACTGTGATTCGTGCTGGTGAAGTCACATGGCCTGCGCCACCAATTCAAGTCTCAGCACAACCTAAGGCCGCACCTGCTGCAAAACCACAAGAAAAACCCGTTGCTAAACCGGTTTCACCTTGGAAGAAATACAGTTTATTAGCGATAGCCTTTTTATTGTTTGCATGGCTTGCAAATGTTGCACCGAAAGAGTTTTTATCTCACTTTACGGTATTCGCACTTTCTTGTGTTGTAGGTTATTACGTTGTTTGGAATGTAAGCCATTCATTGCACACGCCATTAATGTCAGTGACTAATGCAATTTCGGGCATTATCGTCGTCGGTGCTTTACTCCAAATTGGTAGCGGTGGCTGGGTTAGCCTATTTTCATTTATCGCAATATTGATTGCGAGTATTAATATTTTTGGTGGATTTACTGTTACTCAACGTATGTTGAAAATGTTCCGTAAAGGATAAGGGAGACAATTATGTCCAGCGGAGTTGTTACAGCGGCATATATTGTCGCCGCGATATTATTTATTTTCAGCCTTGCCGGCTTATCAAAGCATGAAACCTCTAAACAAGGTAACTATTTTGGTATTGCAGGGATGGCAATTGCCTTGTTCGCAACCATTTTCGGGCCTTATGCTGGCAATGTGGGTTGGATCATTATTGCAATGGTAATCGGTGCCGTTATTGGTATCCGTTTAGCTAAAAAAGTCGAAATGACTCAAATGCCAGAATTGGTCGCAATCTTACACAGCTTTGTAGGTTTAGCGGCAGTTTTAGTGGGCTTTAACAGTTATCTTGACCACAATACAGCAATGGACCCTGTCATGGTGAATATTCACCTAACAGAAGTCTTTTTAGGGATCTTCATTGGTGCTGTTACATTTACAGGTTCAATTGTCGCTTATGGTAAATTAAGCGGAAAAATGTCCTCTAAACCGATGATGTTACCTAATCGTCATAAATTAAACCTTGCTGCTTTAGTGGTTTCTTTTTTATTGATGGTTTGGTTTGTTAAAACTGACAGCGTTGGTTTACAAGTTTTCTTAATCATCATCATGACAGTGATTGCCTTGGCATTTGGTTGGCATTTAGTTGCTTCAATTGGTGGCGCAGATATGCCAGTTGTTGTTTCGATGCTGAACTCTTACTCTGGATGGGCAGCTGCCGCAGCTGGTTTTATGTTAAGCAATGACTTGTTAATTGTAACGGGTGCATTAGTGGGTTCTTCAGGTGCTATCCTTTCTTATATTATGTGTAAGGCGATGAATCGTTCTTTTATTAGCGTAATCGCAGGTGGATTTGGTACTGATGGCTCAGCTTCAACAGAAGAAGGTGAAATGGGTGAGTACCGCGAAACAACCGCTGAAGAAGTGGCTGATATGCTGAAAAACTCAACCTCTGTCATTATCACTCCAGGTTATGGATTAGCGGTTGCTCAAGCACAATACCCTGTACATGATATTACTGAAAAATTACGCCAACGTGGTGTGAAAGTGCGTTTTGGTATTCATCCAGTCGCAGGGCGTTTACCGGGTCATATGAATGTGTTGTTAGCAGAAGCTAAAGTGCCTTATGACGTTGTATTAGAAATGGATGAAATCAATGATGATTTCTCTGACACTGATACAGTCTTAGTTATTGGCGCTAACGATACAGTAAACCCAGCGGCACAAGATGATCCAAATAGCCCAATTGCAGGTATGCCAGTATTAGAAGTGTGGAAAGCGCAGAATGTTATTGTGTTTAAACGCTCAATGAATACCGGTTATGCAGGGGTGCAAAATCCACTGTTCTTTAAAGAGAATACACAAATGTTGTTTGGCGATGCTAAAGCCAGTGTGGATGCCATTTTAAAAGCACTGTAATAGATACAGATAGCGAATAGTACAAAGCCAGTCAAAATTTGACTGGCTTTTTGTATATAGAGCAATAAGTTTAAATAAGTTTAATCGTGATCACTATCAACAGTAATAGGGCAGGTAAAGCCATCTGGCTTAATGGCTAGTAAATCACATTTGAGATGATCAATGAGCTGTTCTGCAGTATTTCCTAAGAAGGCGGCAGAAAGACCAGTCCTGCCTAAAATACCCAAAACAACAATACCCGCATTTAACTCTTCACACACTTGAGGGATCACTTGCTCTGGCAATCCTTCTTTAACATGTGTTTTCTCTTCAGGGATAGAGAATTTCTGGCGCAACTCTTTCATCGCAATAAGATGCTGACCACGTAATGCAGTGTTATAAAGATTTGGATCAAAATCAGGTAGCTCAATTGCAATATTAATAGGCGCAACAGGATAGGCGCTAAGCAAATGGACATCAGGATTTTTTTGTATGCGATGAGATAAGTCAGTTGTTAGCTCAATCAGTTTGAGATTAAGAGCATCATGATAAGATTCTTCATTCGATAAATTTGCGGCGACAACGATAGTACCGTATTCAGGCCACTCTTTATCTTTGACCATCCAAACAGGGCAAGGGCATTTTCTAAGCAATTGCCAATCCAGAGGAGTAAAAATGAGTGAACCTAATTTATCATGTTGGTGAGCCATTTTTATGAGTAAGTCATGTTGATGTGCAACAACTTCTTCAATAATGGCTTCATAGGGGCGATTATGCCAAATGACTTTTATATCAATCTCTATGCCCGCTTCAAGGTAATAGCGCGCTTGTTGTTTGATCCAAGCAGCCTTTTGACTGATAACACCTTTACGCATTGCATTACGTTCATCGGGAGATAAAAGGGTTGTCATGTCATAAGAGAGATCATAAACAGGTAGAAAAGCTTTTATCCGCCCACCATTACGCTGAACGATATAGACAGCACGGCGAAGTGCTGGTTGGTCATCTTGGTTAGGATCAATGACAACGAGAAGGTTTTGATATTTTTCCATTGTAATATCCTCTTTAGGGCTGGATTTATCCATCTACAATTTAAAGATAACCCAAGAAGATAAAATGCAATAGCACAAAATAGAAAACGGGGCACAAATTTGTGTGCCCCGTTATAAAATTAGCGTGTGAAATGTAACAGATTAAACTTCAACTGATGAAGGAAGTTTGCCTGCAAGTTCACTTAACAGTGTACTATCTTCGATAGTAATGTATTTGCCTTTAACGCTCAACATACCGCTTTTTTGGAAGCGGCCCAGCAAGCGACTAATTGTTTCGACGGTTAAACCCAAGTAATTACCAATATCACCACGAGTCATGGTTAAACGGAATTCACGAGGAGAAAAACCACGCTGTGCGAAACGGCGTGAGAGGTTATAAATAAAAGCAGCCAGACGCTCTTCTGCATTCTTTTTCGATAGCAGTAAGATCATTTCTTGGTCACCTTTGATTTCACCACTCATTAGGCGCATCATTTGTTGACGTAAGTTAGGCATTTTGCCTGACAGATCATCCAAAGTTTCAAATGGAATTTCACAAACCATCGATGTTTCTAAAGCTTGTGCGAAACTTGGGTGTTCAGTATTAATAATGGCGTCAAAGCCAACCAAATCACCAGCAAGATGAAATCCTGTTATTTGCTCGTCGCCTTCTTCCGTGATGGTATAACTTTTAATTGTACCAGAACGTATGGCATAAAGTGATTTCAGCTCATCACCTGCTTTAAACAAGGTTTGACCTTTCTGGATGGGCTTTTTACGCTCGATAATATTATCGAGTTGATCAAGCTCATGCTCGTTTAAAGTAAACGGGATGCAGAGCTGGCTAATACTGCAATCCTGACAATGGATTGCACAACCGCCAGATTGGATTCGGCGAACGACGCGTTTTTCTGGGATCATAAGCTTGCTCATTACAAATAAAAATATTGATATGCGTCAATTTTAACACATACTGCAGTAATTAGTAAGGGGAATAACGATACGTGTGGAAATAATTCTGAATGTAACAAAACATGTATCTTGATAAAAACAATGTTTTGCTTAAAGGTCTATTTAGAACAATTTGCGCTAACCCAATACTCAATTGGTATATTATTCGATTTTCTAACGAAGTCATAGTGCTATTACTAAATTATCCTTGTCAAAAGCCAAAAATGAAGAGGCGCTTCAATATTTTTTACCTTTATATTGACATTTTATTTACGGCTCTACCTTAAATTCGTGTTTTTTATACATAACTCTTTATTTTTATAACAAAAAATTAGGTAAAGTTAACGAGGTGTATTTTTGATACAACTTAATGCTACCTTGAATTAGCTTTTCCTTATAAAAAGTGGGGGATCTGCAAAGAAGTGTGGAATATTGAAACATTCTATTACCTCTTTAGTGGTATTGATATACATCAATGAGGGTTTACCACTATATCCTATCATTTTCACTGATGAGCGTTGTTATGTGAGAATGATAAGATAATGAAAAAAATAGAAAAAAGTGAAAAAAATAGAGGGGAGATGTCGCTAAGTCGTCGCCACTTTGTTCAAACGAGTGCTGCATTAGTTACTGTGCCATTTTTCGCACGAAATGCACAAGCTAATGCAGATAAAAGTTTGCCAATTGCAAAAATGGAAGGAAACCCAGCTACCGTTGTAACGACATGTAGTACTTTTGACTGCGGTGGAAAGTGTGATATACGAGCCAATATTAAAGAAGGGATTGTCACTCGGATCACAACAAGACCTGATAATGAATTAGATGAAACGATGCCTATTATGAGAGCGTGCGTGCGTGGCAGAGGTTATCGTAAATTTTCTTATCATGCTGACAGACTAAAATACCCAATGAAACGTGTGGGCAAACGTGGTGAGGGTAAATTTGAACGTATTTCATGGGATGAAGCGACAACACTTATTGCAGAAAATATTACGCGTTTAACTGAAAAACATGGTGCAGCAAGTCGCTTTTTAACCGTCAATACCGCTGTAACAGGGGGGATCTTCTCTGGTGATACCATGATGAAGAAACTCTTCAATTTAACTGGTGGATACTTACCTTATTATCATTCTGTTAGTTTAGGGAATACGGTCAAAGTGACCCCTTATACTTACGGCATATCTAAAACAGGCAGTTCACTCGATACACTTGAAGATACACCACTCGTGATTTTATGGGGTCATAACCCCAATGAAACTATTTTTGGTCACACAAACCATTATTTTCAGAAAATGAAAAATAAGGGTACTAAGTTTATTGTGGTCGATCCTCGTTATTCAGATACGGCACAGTCTCTTGCTGATCAATGGGTTCCTCTTTTACCGACAACAGATAATGCCTTAATGGATGCAATGATGTATGTCATTGTCACCGAAAATCTTCATGACAAACCTTTTATTGATAAATATGTCATTGGTTTTGATGAAGAGCATATGCCTGAAGGTGTTCCTGCTAATGAGTCCTTGGTTGCTTATTTAACAGGTCAAAAAGATGGAATAGAAAAAACGCCTGAATGGGCAGAAAAAATCACTCGAGCGCCCGCAAATACTATTCGTCAACTCGCACGCGAATATGCCATGACAAAACCCGCGGCTCTTATTCAAGGCTGGGGACCTCAACGCCATATTTGTGGTGAGCGTAGCGCTCGAGGTTCGACATTATTGGCCGCGATCACCGGGAATGTAGGTAAAAAAGGGGCATGGGCGGCTGGTTATGGTGGTATTGGTAATCGTCAATCTCTGCGTGGCCCTAATGTTGGAAAGAACCCAATCAAAGCCCAAATTTCCATTATGAACTGGATGCAAGCAGTTGATGATGCAAGCCAAATACGTGTTGAAGATGGTCTTTTAGGTGTTGATAAACTCGATACTAATATCAAAATGATATTTTCTTTAGCCGGCAACTATTTAGTTAACCAGAACCCAGATGTAAATGCAGCGGCTAAATTATTAGCAGATGATTCAAAAGTTGAATTTATTGTTGCTAGTGACCTATATCTCTCTCCATCTGCAAGATATGCCGATCTTGTTTTACCTGAAACCAGTTTTCTAGAGCGTTGGAACATTGGTAATACATGGGGTACGGGTAACTATTTTCTTCTGTCCGAAAAAGTGGTAGAGCCGGCTTTTGAGCGTCGCTCTGATTATGAGTGGATAACAGACGTAGCAGAAAAAATGGGCGTAAAAGAGGCATTTACTGAAGGTCGAAGTGAAAAAGAGTGGATTGCTCATCTTGTTGATACCAATAAAGCGCGTTTTCAAGATAGACCTGACTTCCCTAATTTTGACGAGCTGGTAAAAACACGTCGTTATCTTTTCAAAGATGAGCCTTTTGTCGCCTTTGAAGAAAACATCAATGATTTTGCGAGTAACCCATTCCCAACACCATCAGGAAAAATTGAGATTTTCTCTAAGCGCCTTTATGACATGAATGATCAGGATATTCCTGCTTTATCTCATTATGTTCCAGCGATTGAAGGCCCTGAAGATAAATTAACAGCAACGTATCCATTACAAATGCTAACTTGGAAAGGAAAAAACCGGGCAAATTCAACACAATATGCCAATCCGTGGTTACAAGAAGTACAACGTCAAGAAGTATGGATAAACCCAATTGATGCTGAAAATAGAGGTATCAAAAATGGTGATATGGTGCGTGTCTATAACGACAGAGGAATAACTCAAATCCCTGCATTAGTAACACAACGCATTATTCCTGGTGTGGTTGGATTGCAAGCGGGCGCATGGTGGATGCCTGATGAAAATGGCGTTGATCATGGTGGATGCCCTAATGTTTTAACATCAACACGAATGACACCATTAGCACATGGTAACTCGCATTTAACCGTTTTAGTTGAGGTAACCAAAGCATGAGTGACTTTAAAGAATATGCACCAGTGAGTGATGAACAGCTCGGTTTCTTTATTGATTCCTCTCGTTGCTCTGGTTGTAAAGCTTGCCAAGTGGCATGCAAAGACAAAAATAATTTAGAAGTAGGACGTCGTTTTCGCCGTATTTATGAAGTAAAAGGTGGCGGTTTTGCACCAACAGGACAAGGCGGTTTCGTTAATAATGTTTTTGCTTATACATTAACCCTATCTTGTAACCACTGCGATTCACCCGTTTGCGTGAAAAACTGCCCGACTACTGCAATGCATAAGCGTGAAGGTGATGGTATTGTCCGTGTCGATACCTCTAAATGCGTAGGTTGTGGTTACTGCGCTTGGTCATGCCCTTACGGCGCACCACAAATGAATGAAGAAACTGGGCAGATGTCAAAATGCGATTTTTGTATCGATTTGTTAGCAGAAGGCAAAAATCCAATTTGTGTTGATACCTGTCCACTAAATGCGATTAAGTTTGGCAAAATTAAAGATCTCAGGGCGAAATATGGGCATTTAAACCAAGTTCAAGGATTGCCTGATTTTACGATGACAAACCCGAATTTAGTTATCAAACCTCATATGGGTGCGACGAAAAAGGGAGGAGTTCAAGCATGAGTGAATGGCCATTAGTTACCTTTACTTTATTCGTCCAAAGTTCTGTGGGTGTGACTATTTTCACCGCACTTTATTTTTGCTGGTTAGAAAAAGCAATTGGTAATCAAAGAGCAACCGTTGCTATGCGTCCTGTATTATTAACAGGTGCTATTTTAGGTTGCTTGGGATTATTAGCTTCAACATTACACATGGGATACCCATGGAATGCTTTTCATGCATTACGCCATATATCTTCATCATGGCTAAGTCGTGAAATCATATTTGCTGCAGTTTATCTTGGTGCATTATGCCTTTATACCTTAGTTGTTTTGATAAAAGGGCATATGAATAAAACCATACTGGCAATTATTGGTTTGCTTGGCATCATCGATATATTCTGTATGGCATCACTGTATTACAACACCTCAATGCTGACATGGATGCACGCAAATACCTATTTTATGTTTATAGGAGCATTATTTGCAGCTGGCTCGGTTATTGCACTATCAATAACGGCATTTCGTGTTAAAGCATTTGTGAATGATGAGTTAGCAAAAAGAATTGTAATAAGTGCATTAGTGGTTGTTTTTCTTGCTGTAACATTACGTATGGCTGTACAGCCGTTCTATTTGGAATGGATGTCAGCAGTCATTTCAACAAATGATGCAATAACGTTCCCTCATACGCCTATCATTGCGTATAATGAAACATTCGGATTAAGAATATCTGCATGGCTTATGTCAGTTCTTGGTATTTTAATGATGGGATACAGTGTATGGAAATATCGTAATGCTGTATTTACTTCAGGATTGCGTATGGTGTTAGCAAGTAGCGCAATAATACTGATTGCAGAAATTCTTAATCGTTTTGCATTCTTTATTGTTAAGTAGTGGAGTAGTGATGTATGAGGCGTTTTATTAAGGTGGAGCTTCCTCCTGAACCGATTATTAATGATAAATGTGTTAGAAAACGCCTCAAGCAAAGCCTATGTGATAGTTGCTCCAAAGTTTGCCCTGTGGGCGCTATCACTTTTGCTCACTTAGATGTAAAAATAGACAATGAACGCTGTTTTCAATGTGGTAATTGTCTATTTACTTGTCCCGTTGACGCGATAGAAAATATCGCGCCCCACGAAAGAACACACCAAGATAATTACCTTGTTGTTAATCATGATGAACCGTTAGCAAGTACAGAAGAATTATTAGTGTGGCACCGCCAATATCAAATTAGAGGAATGAAGATAACGCAACCTTTAGTGGATAAATGGCTTCCTGTTTTAGCAAACTTAAATCTTCAATTAAAAACATTACAAGAGCCTATTTGGCAATTAATAATCACTGAACCTACGGATATTGATAGCGGGCGTCGCTTTATGCTTTTTCGTCAAAAACTAGATGAAAAGCCACTCAATAAAAATCAAGTAAGAACAGGATTAAATGCAAGAAAACAACTTTATCCTGAAGATAGTTGGTTTCAAATTCAGTTAGACAAAGACAGTTGTATTCTTTGCTCTGCCTGCGCCAAAGTGTGTGATGAAGGTGCGATTAAACTTGAAAATAATATATTCATGCTTGATGAAAAGCGTTGTACTGGTTGCATGAGTTGTGAAGTGGTTTGTTTTCCTAAATCTATTCATGTTAATAAACACGTTGCTAAAAATAACGAACCAACACACTACCATTATTATGATGCCCACTGTGAAAAATGCCGTTTAGCCTTCTTATCTTGGAGTCCAGAAGCAAAATTGTGCCCGATTTGCATACAACATCAGAAGCAAGGTTGGTTATAATCTCTCTCAATTACACTTAAGTTACTTATTGCTTAATAAACTCTCATCCTTATAAAAAAAGAGATAGGATGTTGATTTTGTTTATTTATCATTAAATTCCGAGAGTGACCAAATAAAATGGGAGTATATGATGAAAGCAACTGTTTTACCTGCGGAAATGTTAGAAATTGCCATTACAGAGCCAGGTGGTATAGATAAGTTACAACCTCAACTATCACCGATACCGTTACTTCCTCCACATTATCTTTTGATCAAAGTTGCAGCTTCTGGTGTTAATCGCCCGGATATTTTTCAACGCCAAGGCAGTTATCCGCCACCAGCAGATGCTTCACCTATTCCAGGTCTTGAAGTTGCCGGAGAGGTTGTCGCATTAGGGGAAGGCTGCACTAAATGGCAATTGGGAGATAGAGTCTGTGCTTTAGTTGCTGGTGGTGGTTACGCTCAATATTGTATTGCCCATGAGGACATAGCATTACCGTCAATGAATTTAACGGACATTGAAGCCGCGGCATTGCCTGAGAATTTATTTACTGTTTGGGCTAATTTATTCCAGTTAGGAAAACTAAAACAAGGTGAATCTGTTCTTATTCATGGCGGAACATCGGGAATTGGATCAACTGCCATCATGCTTGCTCACACAATTGGTGCGACAGTTTATACAACGGTTGGCTCTGAAGAAAAAGCTACCGTGGCTCGCGCGCTCGGCGCTGATTATGTCATCAATTACAAACAAGCCGATTTTGCTAAAGAAATTCCTATATTAACTGAAGGGAAAGGCGTTGATGTTATTCTTGATATTATTGGTGGGGATTACGTAGAAAAAAATTATCAAGTTGCCAGCAAGTTTGGGCGCGTTATACAAGTGGGTATGATGAAAGGAATGCCTAAAAATTTAAATATGATGCCAATGATGATTAAGCGTTTAATTCATACTGGTTCCACGATGCGATCTCGCTCAATAGAAGAGAAGGCGCAAATAGCACAAGAATTAAAACAGCAAGTGTGGCCACTTATTGCTGAAGGAAAAATTAAACCAATCATTAATGCTATTTTTCCATTAAAAGAAGTAGGGAAAGCACATCAGTTAATGGAGTCCGGTGATTTAATTGGTAAGGTGATGCTTGAAATCCCATCTTATAACGGAAAAGAGTAAAAATAAGAGTGCTTAAAACTTATTTGATATAAGAGGTAAGCACTTCTTTTCCTTTCTAAAAAGCGAATATTCCGAAAAATACATACTAAATATTTTATGTGTTTTTTATGTATTGAAGGAAAAATGAATAACATTTAAATAAATAAATTTTTATTTTAGATAAGTAATTTAATATCTATTCTTTTTTATAGATGTTAAGCGATAGAAATATTCATTGATTCTGATTAAGGTAGGTTTAAGTATTGACCTTGGCAAAAATAATATCATATTTACAGAAATATAACTTAAATCAAAATTGATAGTGAATTTAAGAAACTAACAAATAAAGCTAAATCATTTATCATTAAGATATCATTTGCTTAAATCAAATTAGAAAAATATTAACTGATATCAATAAAATAAAGAAGATTCTTACTCATCATGTGGTATATCATTTGAATAAAGATTAAGTATCGACGATTAATAAACACAAATTTCATTAAAACAGATAATAAAAATTTATATATAGGTGCGATGATGGCAAATCACAAACAAACCTGTCTGAGTGCTGCAGAGCGTGTATACCATACCCGAACCATTGATACTCTTACATGTTATCATCGAGAGATGGCAAAAATACTAATGAATAGTGAGTATTCTTTTCCTAAAGCAAATAAAATGAAAAGAAATAATAGCGAGAGTTTAGACGCTAAAATAAAAAGTAACGCTATTGAAAAAAAAGCAGTAGATAATGCTTATGAAAGTATTTTAGAGACTTTAAAACAGCAAAATAATTATAATCAATCTGATATTGAACCTTATTTTTCCCATCATCATTCACAAGTGATGCAATTGGCGAAATTCGGTTATCTTTCTGCATTAGCATACAACTCGGATAATGTTTTTAATAACCATTCCCCCTTACTAAAAGAACAAGAAAAGAAAATTACAGATGATCTCTGTAAATTAATCGGTTTCTCATCAAAAGATGCATTTGGTCATATCACAACAAGCCATACTCTTGCTTGCTATGAAATATTATGGGCGCTTAGAAATTTAAAAACATTACCAATGGCAATTGCTCGTCATCCAAAATCACGAGATTTGGTTGCAGATAAAAAAGCCTTTGAGTTATTTAATATGTCTGTCACAGATATTTTAGCCATAAGCGAACAACTCAATGAGCGCGGGATTTTTGATGATGTAAGTCATTTAACATGCCGAGGAACGGGCATGACAAAAACAATGCATTTAGGAAAACTGCTTGTTCCTGTTTCCCGTTTTGAATTTTGGAAAAAAGCAATGGATATACTTGGGTTGGGATATGACAACCTTATTGCATTGCCTATTGATGAAACATTTAAAACCGATATTGAAAAAACACGCAGTATTGTTTTTCGCCTGATTGAACAAGGTGAGCCTATTCTTGGGGTTATAGGAATATTAGGCGCACCGTCTTATGGTTGTGTTGATAAGTTAAAACCACTTTTTGAGCTAAGAAAAGAGTGTGAGGAAAAATACAACAATTCATTTTATATCCATATTGATGCATCGCAATTTGGTTATATGAAAAGCTTATTTCTTGATGATAATTATGAAATTATCCCTTATCAGATTTTGTGTGAAAAATTAAAGAAAGAAGCCCCATTACTTGAATTAACATCCGAAATATATGAAAGCATTACACAGCTTTCTCTCGCTGATTCAGTCTCTTTTGAACCGTTTCAAGCTGGATTTTCACCATATCCAACAGGTGTAGTCTGTATTAAAGATGCGCGTATTAGTCGCTTTTTAACAAATCCCCCTAGATTATGCCCAGAGCAAGCAGACGATGTTCCGGAAATTGATGGTATTCAATCTGCACCAGCAGTGGCGTCTATGTGGAGTGTGCATCAACTCTATCCTTTTACTTCATCTGGATATGGGAAATATGCACAAATTCAATGGGAAACGCGTATCAAACTTGAGCAGTTTTTTAATCAAGCCGCAGCTTTCGAAAAAGAAGGTGAGCGCTATTATATTCGTATTTTATCTGCATCTGACTTTAATAAACTAAATTTTGCGATAGTAAAGAAAGGAAATAAGGACTTAGAAACGCAAAATGATCTTAATAAAACAATCTATGAAAACTTGGTTATAAAAAGTCATCATAAACAAGATTTAAGTTTATTAACGCTTTGCGCTCGTAATAGTGATGATGCACCAGCGCAGTTTTGTTCTGAGTGTGGTTTTGATAGCAATGAGTGGGAAACCATCAAACACTTAAATTTGTTGCAGCTTACTATAAAAAGTACTGAGGTCTGTGATGAACAACAAATTGAAGCTGGATATCAATATATTAAGAAAGTGGTTTTATCCGCATTAGACCAGTAGCGATATCGCTTTTTTGTGATATTTCCTACAATTAAAATAAATTTTGTTAAAAAGCGAAGTAGTGGGTTGTTACTCATTATCTTCGCTTTTTTTAAAATGAATTTAAGGTGACGTTGTCACTTATTGCATTATAAAACCGTATGACTTTTTGTGTGTATTTTAATCTAAAGGTGCCTGTTTTGTATTCTTCTTTATTATTTATTTTCTTTTATTTTCATTGATAGCACATAAAAGCAAGCTAGAGAATGATAATCATTCATAATTAAGCCCAGATTTGAAAAAATTAATCATAGATAAATCATATTGTTAATAAGTGAGTCGATTTAAATGTGCATTTAGATATATCTAAAACTTGATTGTTTAGATATATCGGATTATATTGCACTACATGATTTCGATATATCTAAAACAATGAGGGAATATTTATGATGATTCGAGCATTAAACTCACTTTATCAACAGCGTGCTGAAGATGGCGAACATGGTAGTCATGGACATGGTCACGGAAGAGGTCGCTGTGGTGGTAAAGGTAAACATAGTCGTCACCAAGAAAATCATGGCGAGCATTGCTGTCATGGTGAACATGGTCACGGACACGAAGGTCATGGCGAATGCCGCCATGGTGAACATGGTCATGGACACGAAGGTCATGGCGAATGCCGCCATGGTGAACATGGTCACGGGCACGAAGGTCGTGGTGAATGCTGCCATGGTGAACATGGTCGCGGACACGAAGGCCGTGGCGAATGTCGTCATGGTGAACATGGTTCTGGCGAGCACGGAAACCAACGTGGCCGTGGGTGCGGTGGCAGAGGTAAAGGTCAAGGTCGCCAGTTAAAACGTATGTTTGATCATGGTGATTTACGCGTTCTGTTACTTAGCATGATCTCGAAAAAACCAAGTCATGGCTATGAAATTATCAAAGAAATAGATGAGGCTTCTTCAGGATTATATGTACCTAGCCCTGGTGTTATTTATCCAACGCTAACACTACTTGAAGAGCAAGATCTATTAGTTGCTACGATTGCTGAAAAAGGTCGTAAAAGCTACAGCATTACATCTGAAGGCACTGCATTTTTAGCAGAACATCAAGATATAGATGCCAATATTCAAAGAAAACTGGCTTATGCGAGAGATTTATCTCAAAACGCAGGTGGTGTTTCTGAGGAAATTGAATCTGCTGTTGGTAAATTAAAAGCAGTTTTACGCCATAAATTAGTGTTAAAAGAGCTTTCGGTGGAAAAAGCAGGACGTATTGCTTCTATTCTTAATGAAGCAGTTGAGAAAATTGAAGCTATCAATGAGGCATTGATCTCAGAGGAAAGGGAAGATGAATAAAACAGATACTCAGCTACAAAATTCAAGAAGAAATAATGAAATAGATAAAGATGATTTGGAAAATAATCCAGCAGTAAAAGAACAAATTTGTCCTAAAATGCCAGTTTCTTACTTTCGTAGAGCGTTACGTAAACCTGGCAGAATATGATAATGATGGACGGAGGTTATAATGACATGACCTCTGTCAATTCTTCTTCTTTCTCATCCTATTTACTCTCCCCACCGTATTAACACCTCTTTACAGTAAGTAAGGTTTCTAAATAATAGAAGCTAACAACACCGTGATAAAATTATTCTCTTCCAATCTTAACTATCATTTGCTTAGTTTATATTCCTCTTAATCAATAGCTTTATTTTCTTTCTATATTCTCTTTTTTGATGGTTATTTGTGTCGTTTTTCTTAGGTTATTGTACTAACCTCAAAAAAATCACAAATGGTTGTGGAAATGTTCCATATTAGCGATTATTTTATTTAGCGAGTGAAGCCATTATAAAATTTGAAAACTTAAACCAGAGATATGCTTGAAATAATAATAAATTAAATACTGAGTCAAAATAATAAACGTTTGTAAGTACTTAAACGAGAATAAGTACTTAAATAAGAAGAAGTACTTAGGTGAGAATTAGTACCTTCATTCAAACGTAGCCTTACTTATGAAGCAGGAAGCTACCCGCATAAGTAATGGCAAAATGATCAGGTATCGGCTTATTTATTATTAAGAATAGAAATAATGATGCGAATAACCGATTGATATTTATAAAAATATTATCGAATAAAAATAACAATACGCTCACCAGATAGAACAATCGATCAACTAAATTGATTGTTATGTATTTGCCGTACCTGTTAAACCAACATTTGCTAATTTAGGAATATTCGAATGAAAGTAAAAGCATTATCTGCTGTGATAAGTTTAATACTCGCTACACCATTATGTGCAAACGCACAAACTGATATAAGTGCAATTGAAGCAAGGTTAAATGCACTTGAACAACGTGCAACAGCTGCTGAGGCTAGAGCCGCTGCTGCGGAACAAAAAGCGGCTCGGCTTGAGCAATTAATTAACTCCAACAGCCAATCTCAAACGGATCATGTTACAACCGTCGGCATGGAGCAACGCGTTGCGATATTAGAAAAGCAATCTGATGAGGCTCAAGCAAAAGTAAACATTGCACAAACTCAACTTAATGAAATCCAACAAAAACAATCAGATCAGCTTGCTAATACGAAAAATAAAGAAGGTACAGGTTTTTTCTCTACCAATACAAATTGGGGTGATCTCAAATTGTATGGTGACGTTGAATATAATATCGATGCTGCGAGTAAAAAAGGGCAACTAACATCTATGAGAACGATGCCCGGTAATCAAAAAGACTTTGATGATAATGAAAAGTGGTCACTTAATGGACGCATTTTAATTGGTGTGGATGGTGAACGAGAATTAAAAAACGGCAATTATGCAGGTTTTCGTGCTCAGCCTATGGCTGACATGACAGGTAAAATGAATCTAGATGATGCTGTTTTCTATTTTGGTCAACGCGATAAATGGCAATATAAAATTGGTCGTTATGAAGCTTACGACATGTTCCCTTTAAACCAAGATACATTTGTTGAATATTCAGGTAATACAGCAAATGATTTATATGGCGATGGTTTTGGCTATATCTATATGATGAAAGAAGGGCGAGGCCGTAGTAGTGATGGTGGTAGTATGATGGTTAATACACACTATAACGACTGGTATTTTGAGTTAAATGCTTTAGTTGAAGATGGAACTTCTGTTTTTAAAGACAATGAATATCATGGACGTAAACTTGATAACCGCAAAAATGTTATTTATATGCGTCCGGTTGTTGCATGGCAGAAAGATAATTTAACTATTGCAGGAGCAATAGATGCGAACGTGATAAGCAAAGCCTATGGCTATGATGATGAAAATGGAAAATTCCAAGATCAATCGCGACGTACAGGTTATGGCTTAACTGTAAAATGGGACACTTTAGCTGATGATCCTATCAACGGCATTGTTGCAAATTTAAGTACTGCTTATCTTGATGCTAAAGATGAAAATGATTTTTCTATTGGTAGTAATGTTTTATGGCGCAAATTTCAACTTGGTTATATTTATGCTCATAATGATATTAAAGCTTACTATCACAAAAGCGGGAACAACAGTGGTCAAAATGACACCTATTTAACGCTCAATCCTGGTAAGTACAATATCAACACGGTATTTGCGTCTTATGAACTGCCTAATATTTTAGATATGGATAATTTTAAAACCTATTTAGGTGCTTATTATTCACGTATAGATGGTAAAGATGATATTAATGTACACAGCAGTGACAAAGATCGTTACGGCGCTCGTATCCGTTTTAAATATCTATTTTAACTTCATTTTTAGCACTTTTTGTTAGCGATTGATTTTATATAAAGACTTCAAGATACAGAGTATTGTGGCTAATTGAGGTCTTTATATTTTTATATAGTTTGCACAGTTGTAGGGATATAAAACATCAAATACCAGATAAGGAAAAAGCCTTAACTAACTTTTCAGCTGACCACTCTTTAATGTCTGAAACTTGCCCATCACCAATTTCAACTAAACGTAATTCTCCTACTGCGTTTTTGACTACATCAATGGAATAAAAGGGGGTGTTTATATGCTGTGCTACTTTTTTTACAAACTCAGGAACTTCATCATCCGCAGAGAATATTTTCTTATTTAAAACAAAATATCTACGTTCACTCTCATTAATAAATTCCTCAACATAGCGAAGACTTACACCACCTTCAATGTTCCCTCTATACTGCGCAATAAGTTTTAGTATTTCTTTAATTTCATCTGCATTTTTAGCGATGGAACCTCTTGTGGTGGTTAAAGATTTTACATAGTCTTTTACAAAGTAAGCTGGCCATTGAAGTTGGTTAGTTAAGCTTTCAAAGTCAGTATCCATGGTTGTGATAACTGTTTTGGGTGTGAACTCTTTACATTTTTCATACCAACCCGCTATATGGTGGTTTTGGATATAATCTTCAGGCGTTTCGAGCATTTGACCACCATAAGTATTAACAGCATCGTATAGTTGTTGATATTCGTCTTTATTTAGCATCCACCCACGCCAAATAACGGGAGAGTCTGATTTAAAAGGGTGTGAAAACTTATATTTACCTAATGCCATATCTTCTGATGAGAGTAACAAACAATGAATATTTAGCATTTGGGCGCAATGATATTCTTGTTCAAAAGCCTCATCGGGTTTTCCTGTTTTTGAATAGTCATCAGGGTAAATTATTTGCATAAGAAATTCCTTTTAATTAAATAGGTTTGATGAAGAACATCCTAACGCTTTATTTAACGACTTGAACCTTTTTTCTCTTAATTACATGTTCTCTTTTCTAAGTTGTGAGATCTCTCGATTTTTTGAACTTTTTCGACTAGGTATCTGATTTTACTCGTGCCATTGTTTTATTTCCTGCCATAATCGACTTAATGTTTACAGACACTTAACTCGCGTATTAAGTGCAAATGATATTTATTAGGAAATCATTCAATGCCTTTTTATATACAAAACAGTAATTCAAATAGTGACAAAACCGATAAGAAAAATAGAACCAAACCACTATTAATCGGCTTAGCCTTAATTCCTTCATTTGTCTTTGCTAATGATCTTTCTCAATTACCGCAAAAAGAACGCGTAGCTTACTTTACGCAAGCTCAACAAGCAGGGATCACTGGTGTTGCAATTAAAACAAAGCCTGTTCTAGCAAGACCAGCCAAAGAAGGTGAGATCATCACAACGATAATTAAAGGTGAAGGTGTTGAAACAGTTTCAGAACCGGCAAAAGTAGGTGATTGGGTAGTGCAAAATATTTGTCCTGAAACGGGAAATGAAGAAATTTTGGTAAGAAAAAACAAATTTATTCAGCGTTATAGTGAAACAGATAAAAATCAAATCAATATAACGTCTTATCCTGATAACTATCAGCCTTTTATCCCCAAAGGTATCGAAATGAATTATTTTATTGTGCCTGAATCTACGCCAGCGTTTGCAATGAAGGCTCCTTGGGGAGAATTACAACGTTTTCAATCGGGCGATGCTATTGTGCAATCCACAACAGATAGCCAAGATGTTTATCGTATTCAAAAGGCGGCATTTGAATGTACTTATACAATTCTTAAACCTGCCAAATTAGCGCAATAGTATTGAATCTATCTATGCCGGATTGAATATTAACTTTATAATTCATAGTGTTACAATCATACTCTTATCGAAGTTAAGGATATTAAATAGAGAGTAGGTTAAGAAAGTAGGTTAATAAAAGGTAGACGTAATTGGCTTGTTGTCCATTTGCTTTAATAGCTACATTTCGTTAACCTATCTCTATCAATTTCTTCAACTCATTAGGTAAAACCTATTGAACTGATAGCAGGAATGTATTAGCTATTCTCAAATGGAATAGGTACATTAGTCCCATACCAAACAGGAGGAAATACAATGTCTTTAATTAATACCCCAATCAAACCATTCAAAAACATGGCATTTAAAGACGGTCAATTCGTAGAAGTGACTGAAAAGGACGTCGAAGGCAAATGGAGCGTTTTCTTCTTTTACCCTGCAGACTTCACTTTTGTGTGCCCAACTGAATTAGGTGACTTAGCTGATCATTATGCTGAGTTCCAAAAAATGGGCGTAGAAATTTACTCAGTTTCTACTGACACACATTTTACCCATAAAGCATGGCATAGCAGCTCAGAAACTATCGGTAAAATCAAATATGGTATGATTGGCGATCCAACTGGCGCATTAACTCGTAACTTCGAAAATATGCGTGAGAACGAAGGTCTTGCAGACCGTGGTACTTTCGTTGTTGACCCACAAGGTATCATCCAAGCAATTGAAATCACAGCTGAAGGCATTGGCCGTGATGCATCAGACCTGCTACGTAAAATTAAAGCAGCTCAGTATGTAGCTAGCCACCCAGGCGAAGTTTGCCCTGCAAAATGGAAAGAAGGTGATGCAACTTTAGCTCCATCACTGGATTTAGTTGGCAAAATCTAAATAAGAATTAAGCCACTAAAAAAGTTATTTATCGGGTGTTTCGGCACCCGATTTTATTGAGGGTGCAAAAATGTTAGATAATAATTTAAAAGCTCAATTGAAAGCTTATTTAGAACGATTAACCCAGCCAGTTGAGTTAGTAGCAACATTAGACGACAGTAAACATTCTGCTGATATCCAAGCGCTATTAAAAGAAATCGAACCATTATCCGATAAAGTCACTTATCGTGAAGATAATAACGCGAATGTACGTAAACCATCTTTTCTTATTACCAACCCAGGGAAAGAAACAGGTGTTCGTTTTGCTGGTTCGCCATTAGGTCATGAATTTACTTCATTAGTTTTAGCATTATTACAAACTGGTGGACACCCATCAAAAGAAGCACAAGAATTACTTGAACAAATTCGTCAGTTAGACGGTGAGTTTCATTTCGAAACCTATTATTCGCTCTCTTGTCATAACTGCCCTGATGTTGTTCAGGCATTAAACTTAATGGCGATTTTAAATCCGAAGATCACACATACTGCGATTGACGGAGGCATGTTCCAAAATGAAATTCAGGAACGTAATATCATGGGCGTTCCTGCTGTATTCTTAAATGGTAACGAGTTTGGCCAGGGTCGTATGACCTTAGCTGAAATTGTTAACAAAGTAGACAGCAATGCAGAAAAACGTACTGCAGAATTATTAAACCAAAAAGATGCATTTGATGTATTAATTGTGGGAAGTGGTCCTGCGGGTGCATCAGCGGCGGTTTATTCTGCTCGTAAAGGTTTAAATACAGGTCTTATCGGTGAACGTTTTGGTGGCCAAGTTCTTGATACTGTTGATATTGAAAACTACATCTCAGTACCAAAAACCGAAGGTGCAAAACTTGCTGGTGCGTTAAAAGCTCACGTTGATGATTATCAAGTGGATGTGATTGATAGCCAAACGGTTAGTCGCTTAATTCCGGGAGCATCAGAAGGGGAGTTACATCAAATTGAAACAGCATCAGGCGCAATTTTAAAAACTCGTAGCTTAATTATTGCAACAGGCGCTCGCTGGAGAAATATGAATGTTCCTGGCGAAAATGAATACCGTACTCGTGGTGTCACTTATTGTCCACACTGTGATGGTCCACTATTTAAAGGCAAAAGAGTTGCTGTTATTGGTGGTGGTAACTCAGGTGTTGAAGCTGCAATTGACTTAGCTGGTTTAGTTGAACATGTAACAGTGTTAGAATTTGCTCCAGAGATGAGAGCAGATGCGGTATTACAGAAAAAATTACGTAGCTTAAGCAATGTAGAAGTTATCTTAAATGCACAAACCACAGAAGTATATGGCGATGGCACTAAGTTAACCGGTCTAAAATATAAAGATCGTACTAATGATTCTATGCATGATATTGCATTAGCTGGTATTTTCGTTCAAATCGGTTTATTACCTAATACACAGTGGTTAGAAGGTACTGTTGAGCGTAATAAAATGGGTGAAATTGTTGTTGATGCCCGTGGCGAAACTAATATCAAAGGTGTGTTTGCAGCCGGTGACTGTACAACAGTACCTTATAAGCAAATCATTATTGCTGCTGGCGAAGGTGCAAAAGCCTCACTTAGCGCTTTCGATTACTTGATTCGCACGACTGCAAAATAAGTAAATCAAATATAATCAATAAGTTATAGAGAAAGGCATCTTTTTTAAGATGCCTTTTTTTGTACATAAAACCATCAAAAAGGGCTGAAAAGTGCCCCTAAGTGTTCAAGTGTGGACAATATGTGGACACTCTAAACCAGTAATTCTGTGCTACCTTTCAAAGGGTTATATTGAATGGCATCTTGTAAGAAGTCTGGCGCAAAGTGTGCATAGGTCAACGTTTGTTGCAAATTAGTGTGTCCTAAGATGCGTTGTAACGTAATAATACTTCCGCCGTTCATCATAAAATGGGTGGCGAATGTATGGCGTAATGCGTGGGTTGCCTGACCTAATGCCATACTCGGTTTCACTTTTTTAATTGCTCGGCGAAACATGTAATAAGACGTTTCAGTAAAGAGCAATCCTGATTTCTTTGTACAAATCATGTCAGCAACAGCTTGAGAAATTGGCACAATTCTTGGCTTATTGGTTTTGGTGTAAGTAAATCGCACCTTATTTTGGATCACATGTTCACGTTTTAGTTTGAGCGCTTCACCCCAACGGGCGCCAGTGCTTAAACAGAGAACGGCAACTTTTAGGTTGTCACCTTCCAATAATGCTAATAATTGCTGAATTTCATTATCTGTTAGATATGACATTTCAGTCGTTTGCTGTTTTAACCGTGATATTCCTTGAACGGGATGTTTACTTAAAAAGAAATCCGTTTTTTTAAGGGCCGTAAACATACCGCTGAGTGCTGAGATATCCCTATTTATCGTTGAGGCTTTTACGCCAGAAGCGAGTCTAAGCTCACGATAGAGTACCAATTGCTTATCGGTTAATTGGCAAACAGGGGGATTATTCAGTGATTCAGCAATACGTCTCACCCTTAGGTGTGTCATTCTTCCATAAGGTGTATTTTTGCCGAACACTTCCCACCAAATATCAATTAAATCGCTAAGAGGGCGAATATCGGTTGATGTTTCTACCCAATCTTTTGTTTGCTGATTAGCTAGTGAATAACGTTCAAATAAAATAGCTTCTTGCTTCTTTTCAAAGCGTCGTCTGATCCGTTTTCCGTGACGGCCAGCCGGTCTAATGTCCACTTCATATTGACCATTTTCGAGTTTCTTAATTGTCATAAGAAAGCCCTCCAATGGAACAAATGCTTTGCGAATCAATAAATTCACAAAATGCTTGATGTATTGTTATCCAATTTTCTTGTCTGAGCGGGATGATTGCGTGCTGTCTTGCCCACTGTGTGCGAGTGCCGGTGCGATTTGCCCAGCATCAGGATTAACTTCATCGAACATAAACCAGTCTCGATACTTTCTAAATTGTGGGTGCTTAAAGAATTTCATTGCCGATTCTAAAGACATTTTAGCTTTTCCACTTTCATAACCATGATAAGTAACATAATTAATACCAACCAAATCAGCCGCTTGTTTAACATTTAGTCTTTCTGATTCACGTATCAGTTTTAGTTTTTCGTTATCGTACATTGACATTATATAAGAGATCTCTTATTTTATAAGAAAGTTGATACCTCCTTGCCGTGAGGCAAAGAGTCCGAAAGCGCTATAAAGCGCCTGATATAAGAGGGTAGCAGATGAGAGAGAAAATCGTAAGTCTGTCAGATGGCGTGACTGAGGAAAAATTTGCTGAATTAATCGGTAAGCCAGCGAGTGCAGTTGCAGATATGCGCAAAGCAGGAAAGTTACCCATTATTCAAATGAAAAGACCAGGTTCAAGTAGAGCCGAAAACTATGTTTATCTGCCTGCATGGAATAACGGTCTAAAGATGGCATATGAATCGTTACCAAAAGAGATGCGTGACGGTTGGTTAGTGTGGTTAGGGCTGAAATCATGATACGACAAATAACTGAGCATAGTTTTCTGTATCGTGGCTTTACGATTATTAAGTTGCCACGAAAAGCAATGAACCCAGTTACTCGTTATCACGTTTGGTTAGATGATCAGTCATTCGGTAAGTTTGATGCAATGGCTGAGGCGGTTAAATATATTGATGGGTTAAGGAAAGATAAAAATGAAAAGTAATTCAATCGTTAAGAATACACAAAATGGGGTATATATTTGTATTGAAGATAAATACTCACCAATCAATAGTATTGTTTTTGAATTATCACAATTAATACATTTTATTCCAGTTAATAATATTGGTAATACAGTTTTAATTTCTGTAAGTGGAATGGCTGACTTTAGCCCAAGTATTCCGTTTGCAAAATTTTTAAGTTTTTTTCGTTATATCATTGAGCAAAGTCAGAAACTAAATAGCCACTCACATTTATTTACGATAACAATAAATAAAGATTTGTCTTGTGAATGGCAATGTTAGTTAATTAAAAATGTTTACGGCGTGCAGATGGATGTAAATCACCAATATCAAATTTAGAAGAGAATTCTTTTGAAAAATGCATATTGGGAATTAATACGCCAGCAGAATCGACAATAGGGGATGAAATGATTTCATTTTTAAATATTTCAGCTTTTAAGCGAGCTGTCTCATATGAAGGCAGATGCGTTTCTTGCTTTATAACTAAGTTGGTTATGCCGTTGAAATCAGAGAGTGCGATCCAGTGCCAACCATTGGATGTTTCTTCAAATTTAAAATATATCAGGCTCTTATCGTCACAGACATCTAAATCAGCTTGCTCAGTATATAAAATAGTTTCTTCTAAATTATCAATGGATTCCATTCTAGAAGAAAAAGCTGGACTAGCTATTTTTAAATCATTATATACCAGCTCCCAATAAGAGCTTTGTTTAATTGCATGAACATAAAATTTCATTGGATTTCCTTTTTTGCAATGGTTTTTATGCCTGTTTCCTGTCAAGAAATTGCAGGCATAAAAAATATACCATACACCATGTTTCCGATCATGGATAAAAAACCGAATATAAATGGAGAAATAATTTATGAATGAATTAATTAAGCAACGAAACAAATATAAATTAAGTAGTAAATCTTTTACTTATAAAAGTAAAAAGTATTCAAAGGCAGATAAAGCAACATTAACTTTATGTGCCATTGTTATTGTTTCGTTTCTTGTGAAAGTTTCTATCTAGGTGTTGTTATGAATGCCGCGGAGCTTATTCAAGCAAGAGAGCAACTACAAGGTAATGATGATTTTTATCAGCCTAAAGTGGTAAGGCACTATCGCAATGATGGTCTTTCATTTGATGAGCGCGTCAGTGGTATGAATAAAACAGCAGAAGTTAGGGCTGATTTATTAAGTAAGTTAAATAAAAATAGTGATGATATTCAGGTTAGTGAGTTTCTTGATTATTTAAGAAATGAAAATAATCGTATATATCAGATGATTTATTATCTTGCTGAGATAGAAAAAGAAAAGAACGGAACAGATTATTTATTATTAAAGAGGAAAGATAAAATAAAAATAATTAATGCACTTCATCAAATAAAAGTATTAAGCGCATTAATCCCGAATAAATTAGCAATGCCTATTTAATTACACCTAAAAAATAAATGACATTTATTTGTCAGGACTTTTTATATCTGATTATCAGAGGTCTGATTATGTCTAAAGAAAGTGATGTAACCGATTTAATTAATGCCGTTCGAGAAGATGAAAGAAAATCTCGGGCGGTTCTTTTTTCTGCCCGTTTACGCAAATTAGCATCAAGAGCACTAAGTGAACGAATGGAGCCTTCACAAGTATTTCAATTATTAGAAGGTGAAGCCGAGTCTATCGAACATCAAGCGCAGGAATGGAATTATGTCTAAAGAAATGGATTTAGCCTGCGAACAATCACAGTTATTGCTTGATAAACAAATAAAAGCAGTAACAGGGCGTTACGTCGGTGTATCAGCGTTTGAATGTGAAGATTGCGGTCGTGAAATACCCGAAAAGCGCCGTATTGCAGTAATGGGATGCACCCGCTGTGCGGATTGCCAGACAGTGCATGAATTGAAATCTAAGCATTATCGGAGTGTTTAAAATGCAACGATATACGCATGAATTAAAAATAAACCATCAATATTTCAATCAAGTACGTATTGGAGCGAAAAAAGCCGAATTTCGTCGAGCTGATAGAGATTTTCAAGTCGGGGATCTTTTAGTTTTACGTGAATTTAATGCTATTCCTCCAAGAGAATTCCGTCACCTTTTTCATTATGGCGAATATACGGGAAATGTTATTAGAACGGTTATTACAGATATCACCTGTATTAATTCTATTATTCCAGAGTTAGGCGATAAACCTAAATTTGTAATGCTTTCATTTTCTATTATTGAGGATGATGAATAATGGCTAATAAAACCATTCTGAAATGGGCGGGTTCAAAAGCCCGCATCATGGATAAATTAATTACGTATTTGCCAAAAGCAAAGCGCTTAGTTGAGCCGTTTGCGGGTTCTTGTGCGGTTATGATGAATACGGAATATGAAGAATATTTAATTGCTGATGCCAATCAGGATTTAATTAGTTTATATCGTAATGTCGTAGAACATACTGAAATAATGGCACGTAAAGAGTTCTATGCATGGGAAGAAAATAATCATAAAAATGATTACATTTCTATTAGGAAATTATTTAATTCAATTAAGGTATTAGATAAAAGCGAATGTGATAAATATATACAGTCAGCAAGATTTCTATATTTAAATCGTCATTGCTTTAATGGGTTATGTCGATATAACAATTCAGGTGAATTTAACGTGCCATTTGGAACATATGGCCGTGTTTATTTTCCAGAGGAAGAAATCAGGCAATTTGCTGAAAAAGCTACTAATGCCATTATCGCCTGTTTAGAATGGCAAGATACTTTATCACTCGTTGACTTCGGGGATGGTGTTTATTGTGATCCTCCATATATGGGGGATGAGAAATGTTTTACTAAATATCATCACACTGATTTTACTCACGCTCATCAAATTGAATTAGCTCAAGCGCTAAAGGCATTAAATCAATCACAAGGTAACCCGATTACCGTCTCTAATTCCATTCATGCAAAAGAGCTGTATGCCGACCTCGGTTTTATTATTCACGAGATTGATGCGCCTCGTTCTATTTCTGCAAATGGAAATCGCCAATCAGCAAAAGAAATTATCGCCGTATTGCCGGAGGTATGCTGATGGAACAGGGCTATGTTGATATTCAAGATCCAAAAAATGGGGTGCATATTACCGGCACCCGTTTTGCTATCGTTTATTGGAAAAAACAATTTGGGTTAATTGAAGTCACTGTTATTGATGGTCGTGTGCGCCGTGAAGTGATTGCGTGGTATGACTCTGCGGTAAATGTGACTGCTGGCGTTGTTGGTGCGCATGTGAGTCGTGTTATTTGCGCAGAAATTAAGTCTATCTCTGAATTGATAGAGATAATGACTCACGTCGCTAAACTGTGCGAAACAGCCATTGAAATTATTGATCCGAAACGTTTAGGCGGTGTGCTGTAATGGCTAGCCGTTTGATTGATTTTTCTCAGCCTCCTGTTTCCTATCCTGCTGATATACAATGGACATATTGGTGGAATGGGAAACAGCACGAGCCTGTTGTTTATGAAAGACCGCTTACCCGTGAGCAACTGGCTCAGGGGCAAGCGATTTTATTCGATATTGAAAAACTGCCTCGTTTTCTTAAATCCCGCTTATTTAAATACATCGAACATCTTAGAAAAGAGAAAACACCTAAAGAAGTTCATAACTGGCTGGTGTTTAAGTTTCATAAAAGCGTTTATCAGCGTTTGCAAGCTGTTAATGCGCGCTATGGTTTAGCGAAAGATAAGCGTCAATTCTTGTTAGATAGAGATTTTGATCAAGCCATGTTCTTTAATCGCTTGCCCGATGCGCATGACAAAATATTGCGTCATATGGCGAAGTCATTCGCGAATGCGTGTGACAACTTATTCGATGAATTAGCTGATCAGGCAATTGCTGAAAATAACGGTGATCGTGAGGTGTTACTTAACCTAAAAGTGATTAACCCTATTTACCAACAACTAGGACAGTTAATTACCTATTTGCATGTAAAACCGTTGTTTTGGGGGAAGGCTCAAAAAGGGAAATTAACACCAGAAAATGCGTTATCTGGGTTAAACCGGTTAGCAGATGAAAATTGGTGGCTTAAAAAGTTAAAGGCTCATCGTCAACGTTGGCGTGAGTCTTTGCATATTGCCTTTGGTGATGTGAATTCAGATAAGACGCCTTACGCCAGTAAAAATGCAGTACATGAAGTCAGAGCACAGCGTTTAGCAAACATGAATTATCTTGAAATGATGGATATTCAAGATGTTGAAACGGGTGATCGTTTTGATTTAATGGAAAAAGTATTAGCGAGTATCGCTAACCCTAAAATCCGCCGCATGGAATTAATGGCGCAAGCCGCAGGCATTCAAAAAGTTGCGGAAGAACGGGGCGATATTGGTTTATTTATCACCTTAACCACACCTTCAAAATACCATCCCACCAAGCAAATTAACGTTTCTAAAGATGAGAAAAAGAAAAAAGTTCTCATTAACGAGAAATGGAATAACAGCGCATACACTCCGAAAGACGGTCAACGTTATTTAGTGAAAGTTTGGGCGAAAATTCGCACCGCTTTTAAAGATAACGATATTAACGTTTACGGGATCAGAGTTGTTGAGCCACATCATGACGCTACACCACATTGGCACATGATGATGTTTTTGGATAAATCTCAACGTGCATCAGCGATTGAGATCATGCGTAAATATGCCCTTGAAGAAGATGGTGAAGAACGGGGCGCAAAGAAACACCGTTTTGAAGCAAAGCATTTAAATAAAGGCGGTGCTACGGGTTATCTCGCTAAATACATTTCAAAAAATATCGACGGTTATGCGCTAGAGGGCGAGGTTGATGATGAATCGGGAGAGCTATTAACCGAAGTTGCATCAGCTGTTGCCGCGTGGGCATCAACTTGGCGTATTCCTCAATTTCACATGTTTGGCTTACCGTCTAAAGGTGTATGGCGTGAGTGTCGCCGTGTTCGTGGTGTGAGTATCGCTGATAAGTTGGGGGATATAGCGGAAAAAGTAAGAGCGTCTGCCGATGCGGGGGATTTCGCCGCTTATATCGAACATCAAGGAGGCCCTAACGTTAAGCGTAACCTACAAACGTTATTAGTCGCTCGTACTGTTGCTGATGAGCCGAATTGTTATGACGAAGAGGTTTTACGAGTCATCGGATTATATTCACCGTTAAAAAGTGGTGATGTAGTGAAAACGCGTGAACGTCAGTATCGTTTAGTCCGTAAATCTAAGCAGGATATAGAGGCGATTGAGCATAAGCGTAAGTTAGAAACGGGTCGGGTTTTGACTTTAAAAAGCGCGATTAGCGCGCCTCGGAGTCCTGTCAATAACTGTGGATCGGGCAGTTCACCCGATATTAAAAATCCACACGAGAGAGGCTTAAAATCGCCCGTATGGGGGATTTCTGAGCCTGAATATTTCGACCTTCATTCACAATATAGCGATTGGGAGAAATCATTTGGCGAGGTTTTAGAGCATAAAAAGAGTCAGCGGATAATTTCAACCGTGTCATTAAGTGAAAATCAGGAACGTTTGATACCTGAATTCAAAGCCTTTGCCGAAAAAATGGGATTGGATTTACCACCAGACACAATGTGGTCAATGATGATGAACGGTATGCGCCTGAGTTATGGTGATGAAGTGATTTGGTTTGAGAACGGGAAGATTCAAATTTCATCAACGAAAAGTGAAAAAGTTAATTTTGAAGAAGTGAAAAGGAAAAATATTGATAAAAGGAGAGGTCGAGTTATGGATAAAGTTAAAAAATTATGGAAGAAACAGATAGTATGATTAATATTAACTCCTAATAAGAATATCGTACTAATATGGAAATTAAGGTTGTTTTTCTAAAGGAAAGATAATTTTAAAGATAGATATAATATTATATTGGGGTTTGTATAGCATTTCTGAGTAGCGATGGTTTTATTACCAACTTGATTAGTATAAGTTATATATTTTCATTAATAGTTTTGGTGAATGTATATGAAATTGTATGAGCATGGTTCAGAGTGGAGAAGGTGGGATCTTCATGTTCACACTCCAGATTCAGTGTTAGAAACACAGTTTAAAGGCGATTGGGAGGGTTATATAACAGCAATTGAACAGTCTAATTCAGGTATTTCTGTTATAGGTATAACTGACTATTGCTCTATATCCGGCTATGAAAAAGTTTGTAATTATCGGAAAAATGGAAGAATGAAAAATATTGATACAATTATTCCAAATATTGAGTTCCGGATTACTCCAAACACGGATAAAAATAAAGGTATAAATATACATTTATTAATAAATCCAGAGGAAAATGCTCATATTGATGAAATCAAAAATGCATTAAGTCGGCTATTTATTGATCATAAAGGGCAGAATTTTGCTTGTATTGAAGCTCAACTTATTTCATATGGTCGAAGCTTATTACAGAATGTTAATAAAGATAGTGATGCTAGAACATGTTTAAAGGAAGGTATTAATAACTTCAAACCATCCTATGATACTTTTAAGAAGTGGTATAATGGGGAAAAATGGTTAAGGAATAACTCAATAATTGTTGTAGCAAATGGTTCTAATGATGGTGTATCAGGTATCCGAGATGGTGGTTTCTCTGGTATAAAGAAAGATATTTTCGAATTCACTGACATGGTATTTTCTGCTACGCCAAGTGATATTAATTTTTTTACTGGTCAAGGAAATAAGAGCAAAGATGATATTATTAAAGAGCTTGGACGTCTTATTCCTTGCATTCATGGTTCTGATGCTCATTCAATTAATAAATTATTTGATCCCGATGGTAAAAGATATTGCTGGATTAAGGCTGATCCAACATTTAATGGGTTAAGGCAAGTGATTTTTGAGCCTGATAGAGTATTTATTGGAGAGATTTCTCCAGAAAATAAATCTGAATATCAGACGATCAAAAGAGTAAGATATATTGATAGTTCGGGTAAAAATAGATTTCCCCAAAAATGGATTGCTCTTAATAAAGACTTAAATGCAATTATTGGTGGAAAATCTTCTGGTAAATCTATGCTTTTATATCATATAGCTAAGACTATAAATCCAGAGGAAGTTTCTACTAGAATTGAGCTATCTAAATCATCATCATATGATGATATCTCAGATTTGGATTTTGAAGTTGAGTGGTCTAATAATGAAGTATCTAAACTTTCTGATATAAAAGATCCATTACAATTAAAAGCAGTAACATACATTCCACAGCTATATATAAATCAATTGGCAGATAAAGAAGGTAAAGATGATTTTAATGATTTAATCTCTAAAACATTACTTCAAAATGAATCCTATCGAGGTATTGTTAATGAGCTTGAAAATAAAATAAGAACTGTTAATTCTGAAATTCATAACAAAATAGAAACCAGATTTCTTTTACTTAGAGAACACAGTAAACTATCTTTTGAGTTAAGCGAGATTGGTAATGAGGATTCTGTTAAAAATGAAATTTCAGCACTTGAACTTAAGGCTAAAGCTATTAGAGAAAAATCTCAATGGACAGAGGAACAAGAAAAAATATTTTTTAGCTTAACTCATAAGCGACAGTGTACGTTAAAAGCTAGGGATAAATTTATATATATTCAATCTAGCTTGATTAAACTTAAAAAAACCATTAATGAACAACAGGATTACTGGTTATCTTTAATACAGAAACAGCTTATACAAGATTCAGGATTTACTGATAAATCAACAATATTAATTAATATTTTAAATATTATTAAAAGTAATTTGTTGGTTGGATTTGAAAAAACGAAAATAGAAATTTCTAATAAATTAGAATCAATTCCTAGTAGAATAGAGTTGTTAGATATTAAGTTAACGTTAATAGATAAAGAAATTAAGCCATTAGATGAAAAAGTAAAAGATAAAGCATCACTGGAAAAGTTAAATACTCAACTTAATTTTGAAAAAGATAAACTTAAGAAGATTAATATAAAAATTAAAGAGCTAGACTCCATTGCTGATAGAGGAAAAAAATGTATAAGCGAATTGAACGAGCAATATTCTAAATTAATAGAATTATATAAATCTCATTGTGCTGAGGTAAGTCAACATCAAATAGATGATGATATAAAAATTGAGGCAAAAGTTGTTATTGATCCATTAAAGTTTGATTTTTTTGTAAGTTGTTATCATAAATCAGGTTCAATTCGCTCTATTATTAAAGATGTTATGGATGATAATGGTAACTATAATTTTGATATTAATACTCATGGAGATTTTGTAAAAAATACAGCTATTAAAATAAAAAGTAGTGGTGCTCCAACTCTACGAAAAAGTTATACGTTACAAGATGCGTTTAGTAATCTTTATGCTGACTATTTTAGTATTGATTTTTCAGTGAACTATAAAAACGATAGCATTGCTCATATGTCTCCAGGTAAGAGAGGCTTAGTTTTACTCAGTTTGATGCTCGAATTAAGTAATTCAACTCACCCTATATTAATTGACCAGCCAGAAGATAACTTGGATAACAGAACAATATATTCAGAACTTAAGGATTTTGTTCGGAAATGCAAAAATAAACGACAAATTATCATGGTGACACATAATGCAAATCTGGTAGTTGCTGCAGATGCTGAATGTGTTATTGTTGCTGAGCAACGGGGGCCATTAGATTGTATAAATACACATCAATTTGAATATTTGGGTGGTAGCTTAGAACATAGCCTAGATACTGATAAGAATTTTGAATATAAATCAATTAATGAATTAGGAATTAGGCAGCATGTTTGTCATATACTGGAAGGAGGTATTAGTGCCTTTAAAGAACGAGAAAAGAAATATAATTTAATTTAATATATTTATTATAAAAGCATTAACCTTTCAATAAGTTATAAAAGAAAGAGATAATTTAATAATATTTATCTCTTTCTTTTTTATGAGCATTATTAGATATTTATATCTGCAATAACAGGAATAAATCTGCAAGATCAAAAAAGGATCAAAGTTGCTTGAGCGCACTAGATATCACGGGCTTTTGTGGCACTCATGCAGGTGCATAAAAAGAGGTCGATTTAGTGCGCGGGCGTGGCGGGGTCACGATTGCGTTTTGAGGGGGTTGAAAACATTATTCCTCGCAAATTTCCAGCGCGTAGAACGATTAAAACAAGATACAGTTATCGGAATGTCAAACAAATTACATGCGCTTAAAATGGATTGTAGGCGCATTTAATACGGGTTTGAGAGGGTAAAAATTAGGCGGATTCGCCTTATCAAGGGGTAAGCGGTATAATAGAATTGGGTCACTATTATTATTAGTCAGACCGATACTTATACCTTACAGGTAAAACAATACCGCCAGTGTCGGCGGTATTGTTCTTTGTGCGGTGATGTTACTCATCATCTAATGTGTACTTATCAAACTTAATCACTTCTTCACCTAGCCAATCATTAATCTGTAATATCTTGCTTTGCAGTGGCGCCAACTCATTACGAAAGAAAACCTTTGCCGCTTTTTCTACGTCGCCAAAGCCACCGGTATTCTGTGGAATGATCCCCATCATTTGAGGCGGTACACGGTGTGCGGCTAACATATCGTCACGGCTAACATTCTTGATATTCATAAATTCATCTTTTGCCGCAATCTCACTTAGTGGAATAACTTGTACCCCGTCTTTCTTGCCGTTCGGTGCGTGGATAAACAGGTTGCGGAAATTGCCGGGGCCTTTGGAATTTTTCATTGCATCACGAATTTTATCAATATCACTTTGGTTTTGTGATGCATCACTGACGTATAAAATAAATCCGGCATGGCTACCATTGCGATAATACTTAACACGGAATAGGGTAGCGGCTTCATTCAGTAGCACTGACATAGTGGATGCCAGATATTCCGGTAATCCATATAGCTCTTGATTTAAATCGGGTTCGTATAACTGAAACACGCTACCGGGCTTAAATTCATACGGTTTTGAGTGATAGCCATAGCGTACAAACCAATAGCTATCATCAGCAATACCACGGCGGGTATATTTTGCTAACGTTGGTGTGAGTTTTAATAAGTTACCCACCATATTATTACGCCGTTCAAGATAGGCATTGCCAAAGGTTAAGAAGTCGAGCGCAAACCGGCTAAAGTCTAACTTAGAGAGAAAACGGTTAGGCTGGAACGTGCTGACTAAAATATTACGTTTCACATAAATCGCACTGCTATGATGCGTTGCCGCACGAAATAATTTTGATAACCCATCAAAGCTAATTGGTGGCTCATACCAATTATCAATTTGCGCACACTCCAGATAATCAAAAATTTCTCGTTTATCTAACACTGGAACGGGATCACCAAAGGTAAAGGCTTCCATGCTGTTATTGGCGGTTGCCGTTTGTTGTGCTTTAAAACTCTTTTTATTTTTACGGCTCATCAATAAATCTCCACAATGTTATTACTGTTCTCGGTGGTGCCAGTTAATGGTTCGTTGAAAAGGGCGTGCATCGTTGCCCATGCAAGGTCAGCATGTCCGCTTTCTTCACTGCGTGAGGCTTCATAAGTAGGGCGGTTACCGCTTCCGGTGGTAGTACGGCGAATGGAAGTAAAGGATTGAATGATATCAACGCACTGCGCATCGAACTCTAAACGTCCGTGACTAATCACGTCATAAGCTTTAATGACTAAAGCATTTTTGACATTCGGGTTATAAATAAACTCACGCGCAGCAGGAAAAAACTGAATGACATTTTGATAAACACCATGACCTAGCCCAGTGGTATCAATGCCCATATATTCAACATAGAAACGTTCGGTGATTTTTTTAATGGCGTCAGCTTGTGCGCGAAAATCCATGCCTCGCCATTGATGGCGTTCTAATATGCGGAATTTCCCTCCTGGTACTTTCGGCGGAGCGATAACCACACAACCGGCACTATCACCATTTTCACCGCCTTTGCTGGGGTCGTAACCTACCCAAACAGGATTATAGGCATAAGGGCGAAGGGCTAACGGTTGAATGTCATCCCACACCTCCCAACTGTCCACCATGCAATTTTGCATCATGTTAAAGTTGAATAGAGATTCGATATCATCCATAAAGTGACACATAAGCAGGTTGTTATATTCGTCTGGGCTATACTCTTTTTTGAGTTGCTCTAAATCGAATAAATCACAACCGCCCCGCAACGCATCTTCAATATTGACGATTTGTCGCCACTGCCCATCCTCACATAAACGCCCATTCACTAACGCTTCATGTGAGATATCAATATCAACACGATCTTCTTTTTTGCGTCCGCGGTTATACAGCTTGCCCGACCAAAACGGGTACGCTTCATGGCTCATGGTTGACGGTGTTGAAAAGTAGGTTTGTCGCCAATGTTTTTGTATGGCCATACCTGAAGTAACTTTGCGTAACTCCTGAAACTTGGGTATCCAAAAGGTTTCATCCAGATATAAATTGCCGTGATAACTTTGTGCCGTGCGGGCATTAGTGCCAAGGAAATAGAGCGTTGCACCGTTGCTTAACATCAATGGGTCGCCTTTTAATTCAACATCAACCTCCAATGCCATTTTGATAATGTATTCACGGAACATATAGGCTTGCGCTTTACTGGCGGAGAGAAAAACCTGATTACGTCCGGTGGTCAGGGCATCAATAAAGGCTTCACGGGCAAAGTAAAACGTTGCGCCGATTTGACGGGATTTTAAAATATTGCGGATACGGTGATGACCGGCGCGATACCACACTTTTTGATATTCAAACAGCGTATTGCGAAACTCATTTTCTAACTTTTCAATTTGTTCTTCTGAAAAGAAGTTTTTCTCTGGCTGACGGCGTTCGCCTTTATTGCGGTTAGCAATCTTAGGGTTTAGGTCCGTTTCATTACCGCCGTTTTGATATTTTTTTATGCGGGATAACTGCGCCATTTGACGCCCTAATAAATCAATTTCTTTAAAATCTTTTCCTTCTTTATTTTCTTTTAAAACAAGCTTGCAGTAACGCGCTTCAACGGTTAACTCTGCGCGTTCGGTCGGATTAATTTCATCCCAATTATCACGGCGTTTCCAACTGTGAATAGTAGACGCCTTTTCGCCTAGCGATTCCGCTATGCGGGCAATGCGGTAACCTGAAAAATACAGGTGCATTGCTTTTTTTCGGTTATCAAATGTTTCGGTAATAGCCATTGCACAATCACTATTTCTTGCTTAAGTTACGGCTAGTCTATTGACCGTGGATCACCGATTCGCTTCATTCCTTTTGTGCCATTTCTCAAACAAACCTTATTCATTGTTTAACGCCCCTTTTAACCGACAACATACAGACCAACGAATAAACGGATGCAGTCTGGAGTAGTGTGCATGTCGAAGAAATCAAAACCGGTTCGTCTTTGTGTTGAAGGGGCGACAACGGACGGGCGTCGAGTTGACCGCGAATGGTTAACCCAAATTGCAAAAAACTTTGATCCCGCGGTTTATGGTGCGCGAGTCAATATCGATCACTATAACTATTCATGGGCGCCACGCTTTGGTGATGTGGAATCGGTGTATACCGAGGAAATCAAAGAAGGGGCACTGGCAGGTAAGTTGGCATTATACGGTGTGATCAATCCGACACCTGATTTAATTGAACTCAATAAAAAACGTCAAAAAGTTTATACCTCTGTCGAAATTAACCCGAGTTTTTCAGATACCGGTGAAGCCTATCTGGTCGGTCTTGCAGTAACCGATAACCCCGCGAGTTTAGGCACTGAAATGTTGCAATTTAGTGCCAATGCACAAAGTAGCCCACTTTCAGAGCGCAAACAAAGCAAAGATAACGTCTTTACTGCCGCAGAAGAAACACATCTCGAATTTACTGACGAAAAACCAGAAAGCGATAAGCCGGGACTTTTTAGCGTCATTAAAGAGATGTTTTCTAAAAAACAACACAGTGATGATGCGCGATTTACCGATGTGCATCAGGCGGTAGAGCTGTGCGCCCAAGAAGTACAAACCCTTTCAGCAGAAATTACCGCATTAAAAAGCGCAGACCAAAGCGAAGCGGTAAAAGCGCTCACGCAACAACTCACGGAATTAAAAAACCAATTTGAAAATACAGACGCCTCGTTCTCACATCGTCCGCCGGCAACGGGTGGCGAAAATAACGGCGAAGTGCTGACGGATTGCTAAGGTAGTGAACAAACCATGAAAAAAGAAACTCGTTTTAAATTTAATGCGTATATGACGCAACTCGGTAAAATTTACGGTGTTAGCGCCCAAGAGTTTAGCGATACCAAAGTACCGATTGAACCGTCTGCTGCTCAAAAATTAGAAACTACGATCCAGCAATCGGCAGAGTTTTTAACGCACATTAATATTGTGCCGGTTGATGAGCAAGTCGGTGAAGCCATTGGTTTAGGTATCGGTTCGACTATCGCGGGTACCACTGACACAACAGCAAAAGACCGTGAAACAAGCGATCCGATTAAGCTGACCAAAAATAGCTACCTTTGCCAGAAAACCAATTACGACACCCATCTGGAATATTCGAAAATTGATATGTGGGCGAAGTTTACCGACTTTCAAACCCGTATCCGTGATGCGATTATCCGCCGTCAGGCATTAGACCGCATTATGATTGGTTTTAATGGTACGCACCGCGCCGATAACTCTGATCGCAAAAAATATCCCTTACTGCAAGATGTGAATTCAGGCTGGTTACAAAAAGTCCGCGAGCGTGCGCCTGAACATGTGATGGGCAGTATCACGCAAGACGGTACAACAACAGCCAAACCGGTTTATGTTGGTAAAGGGCGCGCGTATCAAAATTTCGATGCGTTAGTCCAAGACACCATTGATAAGGCAATTGATCCAGAATATCAGGACGATACCGGTCTTGTTGTGATTTGTGGGCGCAAATTATTAGCAGATAAATACTTCCCACTGGTCAATAAAGACCAAAACAACAGCGAAAAGCTGGCAGCAGATACCATTATCAGTCAGAAACGTATTGGCGGTTTACCTGCTGTACGTGCGCCGTTCTTCCCTGATAATGCCTTTTTTATTACTCGTCTTGATAACTTGTCGATTTATTTCCTTGCGGATTCTCGTCGTCGCCAAGTGCTGGATAATGCAAAACGTGATCGCATCGAAAACTACGAGTCAGTGAATGAAGATTTCGTGGTTGAAGATTTCCGCGGTGTGGCATTGGTTGAAAATATTGTTTGCAAAGATGCCGAAGAAACACCACCCGAAACCACTGACGTTACCGACGACAACGCGGTAACGGAAGAAACACCGGCTGAAAATAAAAAGGCGAAATAATGGTGTTATCTCCGTGGGAAAAACACCGCATGAGCCTAAGCGCGCAACAGTCCACCCAATTGGGTGGGCATGTGAGTCGCAACACGAAAGGCTATCACATGATGCTGTTACGTCTTGCGACAGATAAAAAAGAGCTAAAACATTTTCAGTCACGCGAGCGCAAAGAGGCTTATAAACGCAAGATATTAGCCAATTATCAGCCGTGGGTTGATGGGGCGCTATCCGGCGGCAGTGGCGTGCAAGATGATGTCTTAATGACGATTTTGCTGTGGAAAATTGATGCGGGTGATTATGAGGGGGCGTTAGATATTGCCGTTTATGCATTAGCTAACCGTTTAGTGATCCCCGGTGTTAACCGCACCACGGGCACCGTGATTGCCGAAGAAATTGCCGATTCGGCAATGCGAGCGTATGCCGTGAAATCACCGGTATCTTTAGCAACGTTAGAGCGTACACGCGCCCTTACCGATAATGAAGATATGCCCGATGAAGTGAGAGCAAAACTCTACAAAATCTTAGGGTTAGTGCTACGCGATAATAATCGCCCACAAGAAAGCTACTGCGTATTAAGCCGAGCCTTAGAGTTAAATATTAATGTCGGAATAAAAACCGAATTAAAACAACTCGACAAAGTGCTCAAAGCCCAGCATGACGCTGAAAAAGTATTGTGACACCACGTCAGGGCGGCACGGAAAAAGCCACTCGCTTTCTTTCGTCCACCGCCCACCTATTTTAAGGTTTTCCTATGGATTATGTTTCTGCTAACCCTGTGCCACAACATGATGAAACCATTAAAAATAATGACTTTTTCCCTGATATTCAGACTCGTGATTTTCAATTGCAAACACGCGTCGATGGCACGGTGACACCGGAACGACTGAAAAGCACGTTACTGAACGCCATGATTGAAGTGAATCGCGAGTTGTATCAGTGGCGCATTGGTCAATCTGCAAAAACATTAAAAGACGTGCCTGCCGAACAGATTAACGGTGAAAGTGAACTGATGGTTTTATATCAGCGTGCGGTGTTCTGTTTTGCAAAAGCCAGTTTAATCGAACGTTATCGCGATATTGATACCACCGCACAAGGTAATAAAAAAGCCGACACCATGACACCGGTGATTGATGAAGTGTGGCGTGATGGTCAATGGGCTTTACAACGTATCAAAGGGGAAACCCATAACACGGTGGAGCTTATCTAATGCGGATTTATACCCAGCAAGGGGATACCGTAGATGATATTTGTTGGCGTTACTTTGGTCAGTCATCCGGCATGATTGAACAAGTATTAGAAGCTAATCCGGGGCTTGTTGAATTAGGGGCAATATTACCCACAGGCACAGTGATTGAGTTACCGGACACGCCACAACAACACAGCACCACACCGATTTTACAACTTTGGGATTAACCCCTTTAAGGGGGAAAGGTATGAAGAAGATGCCCTATAAAGATCCAAGTAATATTAATTGGCTGACTGCGTTATTGGTTAGCTTAATGGCGCTCTTTGGCAGTATCGCCAGTTATGCTAACAAGGTGTTAAAAGGGGAGCCGTTCCGCTTTGGGATTTTAATTGCACAAATTATTGTTTCCATGTTTGCGGGTATGTTTGTTCTGTTAGGTGCCAGTTATTTTCAATGGCAAATGGAGATAGCCGGTAGCTTTGCGGGTATGGCTGGCTGGTCTGGTGCTGCATTGGTGAGTGCATTAGAAAAACAATTCTTAAGGAAGGCATCAGGTGAATAAATTTATCTTCAGTCAGCGCAGTAAAAATAATCTTATTGGCGTTAACCCGCTACTAGTGAAAATTGCTTATCGTGCATTAGCCATTTCTACGGCAGACTTTGCGGTGATAGAAGGTATTCGCACACTTGAAAAGCAAAAAGAAAACGTCAAAAAGGGTGTTTCAAAAACATTAAACAGCCGTCATTTAACAGGCGATGCCATTGATATTTTACCCTCTGTCATTAAACCGGGGATGGAATGGCAACCGCATTTTTTTGAACCCGTATTAATGGCATTCAAACAAGCCGCAGATGAAGAAGGGGTGACATTGCGTTTTGGTAAAAACTGGAAAAGTGATCCCAACTTACCCGTTGAAACTCGTTTTCCTGATTATCCTCATATCGAGGTACTGAAATGAAATTAATCGGTTTAAGGTTTGCTGCGATCACGGGTGTTGCGGTGACTATCTTGTGTTTCTTCTTACTCTTGAAGATGAGTACATTAGAGGCAGAAAATCATAAGCTTAAGGGTGACAATCTCGCCCTTAAGCAAAATGTTATCAGTCATCAAGACGCTATTGAACGCTATCAGAAAGAACTAACCCGTTTATCAGAACTGGATAAACAACACATAAAGGCGCTAACCGATGCAAAAAATGATATTAGCCGGCTTAATGATGAGTTGCGCAATAATACTAAACGGGTGTACATCAAAGCCGATTGCCCCAACTCCGATAATCGCACCACCGCCACCGCCGGCATGGGTGATGCAACCCCCGCACGACTTACCGAAACAGCTCAACAAGATTATTTACGTCTCCTCGAAATGATGGCGGAGAATAAGGCACAAACGGAATATTTGATTGATTATACAAACCGATTATTACAATACATCAATAAGTTAAACCATGAAAAAGCCTGCAAACCTGCGTGATACATTAATTAAAAAGGTAAGCTATTTAGGGGATAACCCCGATAGGCTCTACACCTTTATTGACGGCGGGGCGATTGTGGCAACGGGTGCAAGCAGTCAATCTTATGAGTATCAATACAATCTCAATATTATTATTGATGATTATCCTGGTGACCAAGATGTGTTAATGGCGGTGATCATTGGTTGGATTGAACAACATCAGCCTGATATTTTCCTTAATCCCGATAAACGCCAAAGTCATTTTACCTTTGATGCCTTTATTGATAGCAACCAAACCGCCAGTATCAGCATTGATTTAAAGCTGACTGAGCGTGTCCTCGTTAATGTGCAAGCGGGTAAATTGGTTGTCGGTGCAGTTGAAGAGCCAGCTGATCCGTTTGAAAGTTGGGAGAGTGTGGCTCATGAACGCCGATGATTTCAGCCCGTTAACCCAAGCGTTATCCGCTATGCTGGCAAAAGCCTCACCCAATGAGCGTAAAAAGTTAGCTCGTGAAATTGCCCGTGATTTACGCAAAAGCAATTTACAACGTATTCGCGCGCAAAAAAATCCAGATGGAACGGCATTCACTAAGCGTAAAGCCGCAACGGTTACCGTGTTGCGAGGAATGAAATTTGTCTGGAAAGGGCAACCGCGCAGTTTAAAAAATTGGCGATTACGTAAAACGAAAAAGGGCGAAGTGATCACCGGCTATGATTTGGAAAAGAAAGCCGAACGTAGTTTTTATAAGCGCGATATTTTGCGTTTTATTGAAGTGAAAAAAGACAAAATCAGCACTTCAAAACCCAATAAACAGACTCGCATGTTTAAGCGTTTAGCCACCGCCCGTTATTTGCGCATGACAGCAAATGATAAAGGTGTCTCCCTCTCTTTTGCCCCTCAAGTCGCGGGCATTGCTGCGGTGCATCATTACGGTTTAAAAGAGCGAGTGCGGGGCAAGTCATTAGAAATTCAATACCCTGAAAGAAAGCTATTAGGCTTTTCACCGGCAGATATTAAACATATTGAAAATCAATTACTGGAATTCCTTTCCCGTTAATTGTCCTGTCTTTGAAACAATCCCAACCTCGTGAGTTTTTTTATTTCCCGTTGCACATTGCGAGTATGAATATCGCAGAACTTATCCGAAAAATACAAAACTTGATCCGCACTGGCGTTGTGATTGATGTCAGTGCGGAAAAAGGGTGTCGAGTTAAAACGGGCGACAATGAAACCGACTGGCGCCCGTGGCTTACTGCGCGTGCCGGAAAATCGCGTTCATGGTGGGCGCCGAGTATCGGCGAACAAGTGTTATTGCTGTCAATCGGTGGTGATTTAACCACCTCGTTTGTGTTACCGGCAATATTTAGTGACGATTTTTCAGAGCCATCAACCTCATTAACTGCCCATCGTCATGAGTATAAAGACGGTGCAGTAATTGAATATGAACCCGCAACCGGGGCGTTAATAGTCACAGGAATTAAAACCGCCGAGATTGAAGCCAGCGAATCGGTCACGGTCACATCACCCGATATTACGTGTGTCGCGACAAGCAAAATCACCTTAGATACTCCTACCGTTATTTGTACCAACAACTTAACCACGGGATCACTGACGGTGCAAAAAGGCGGCACAATGACCGGCGATATTACCCATGTTGGCGGACAAATGTCCTCTAATGGCGTGGTGGTTTCAGCCCATACTCACGGTGGTGTGCGTACAGGTGATGGTAATACAGGACAGCCGCAATGAACTATCTCGGTATGAATGTACAAACCGGTGAACGTATTACCGATATTGAGCACGTTCGCCAGTCGGTGAGAGATATTTTTAACACCCCCATTGGTAGCCGATTGATGCGCCGTGAATATGGCAGTTTGCTTGCCGATTTAATTGACGGCCCGGTTAACGCCAAGATGCGACTGCAATTAATGTCGGCGTGTTACACCGCGGTTTATCGTTGGGAGCCACGTATTGTGATGACTGCCATTGATATTCATAGCCAACAGGAACAGGTGATTGTCGATATCACCGGCTATTACGCCCATAACCAACAACCGATTAATTTCTCTCTACCGGTGACATAATGCCAACGATTAACTTAAGTCAATTAACACCGCCCGATGTGATTGAGTCGTTAGATGCAGAGCAACTGTTACGGGAACGCAAAACGACGTTGATTGCCTCGATGCCAACACATTTACGTGATGCGGTGGCTAACACGTTATCATTAGAGTCTGAACCCCTGACCAAGCTGTTAGAAGAAAACGTCTATCGTGAGTTGTTATTGCGCCAGCGTATCAATGAGTCCGCGCGTGCGGTGATGGTGGCATATGCGAGAGGGGCAGATTTAGACCAATTAGCCGCGAATTATAATTTATCGCGTTTAGTGTTACGTCCCGCCAATAACCAGACTATTCCGCCCACACCGGCGATTTTAGAGTCTGACGATGATTTGCGTTTACGCATTCCCGCCGCTTTTGAGGGGTTAAGTGTTGCGGGGCCGGTGGGCAGTTATGAATTTCATGCCCGTAGTGCCGATGGTCGGGTGTCTGATGTGTCCGCGATCAGTCCAACACCGGCAAACGTCACTATTTCCGTGTTATCTCGTGAGGGTGACGGTACTGCATCGGAAGAGTTACTGCGCATTGTTGAACATGCGTTAAACGATGAAGATGTGCGACCGGTTGCTGACCGAATCAAAGTACAATCCGCAAAAATTATCCCTTATCAAATTGATGCGACGTTATTTCTCTTTCCGGGACCCGAATCGGAGCCGATACGCAAAGAAGCAAATCAACGTCTGACGCAATACATTACAGAGCAACACCGCTTAGGGCGTGATATTCGCCTGTCAGCGATTTATGCCGCATTGCATGTGGAAGGTGTGCAACGTGTGGAATTAAAACAGCCCGCAAAAGATGTGGTGCTGGATAAAACGCAAGCTTCGTATTGCATCCAAAGTACCTTGACCCTTGGTGGCTCGGATGAATAGCTTGTTACCGTCAGGCAGTAGCCCATTAGAAAAGGCGGCCGCTATTGCTTGTCAATCCTTGCAAACCTTGCCCGTGCCATTGCGCCAATTATGGAATGCCAGCACATGCCCCGTTGATTTACTGCCGTATCTTGCGTGGGCCTGGTCGGTTGATCGATGGGATGAAAACTGGTCGGAGCCTGTTAAGCGCCAAGTAGTACGGGATTCGATGTTTATTCACCGGCACAAGGGCACCATTGGCGCACTTAAGCGTGTAGTTGAGCCGTTAGGTTACATCATCAAAGTCACGGAGTGGTGGCAAACCGACGATCCGCCGGGCACGTTTCGCCTTGATGTGGGTGTGCAAGAAAACGGTATTACCCAAGAAATCTATGACGAATTAGAACGTTTGATCGCTGATGCTCGCCCTGTTAGTCGGCACCTTTTGGGTTTATCTATCAACCTTGATTCACAAGGTGAGTTTTATCTCTCTGCCGCAACGTTTAGCGGTGATGAGTTAACGGTTTATCCGTATTTTGCAGAAGAAATTACCGTGTCTGGTGCGCCATTAACGGCGGTCGGAGTACACATTATTGATAAAGTTGAGGTCGCACATGAGCGCTAAATTTTTCGCCTTATTAACGGTGATTGGTGCCAATAAACTGGCAAAAGCCACGGCATTAGGCACCACCTTAAAAATTACTCAAATGGCGGTGGGTGACGGTGGCGGAACGTTACCAACACCCGATACACAACAAACTAAACTCGTGGGTGAGAAACGCCGGGCGGGATTAAACACCTTATTTGTTGATCCAAAAAACGACAGCCAGATTATTGCTGAACAAGTGATCCCTGAAAATGAGGGCGGTTACTGGATACGTGAGATTGGTTTATTTGATGATGAAGGCAGTTTAATTGCCGTAGGTAATTGCCCAGAAACCTATAAGCCACAATTGCAAGAGGGAAGCGGACGAACACAGACTATCCGCATGATTTTAACCGTTAGTCATACTGGTTCGGTTGAGTTAAAGGTTGACCCCTCGGTGATATTGGCGACCCGTGAATTTGTCAATGATGCCATTGAAAGTGCCTCAAAACAGACATTGGAGGAGGTGGCTAAGCTTTATGCCACCAAAGCCGAATTAAGTACGGGTTTAAGTAAAGTACAAAAATCAGCGGATGACGCTAACACAAACGCCAATAGTCGCGTACCTAGTACCCGTAAAGTTAATAATAAACCACTGAGCACTGATATTACGTTAACGGCGGGTGATGTGGGTGCTGCGACGCCAGCACAAGTTAACGAAGCCAAAACTGCCGCAAGCAATGCACAGACTGCGGCTAATAATGCTAACAATAATGCCAATGGTCGAGTACCTAATTCGCGTAAAGTGAACAATAAACCATTGAGTGCAGATATTACATTAACGGCGGGTGATGTAGGTGCTGCAACACCGGCACAAGTTAATGAAGCAAAGACTGCCGCAAGCAATGCACAGACTGCGGCTAATAATGCTAACAATAATGCCAATGGTCGAGTGCCTAGCACTCGCAAAGTGAACAATAAACCATTGAGTGCAGATATTACATTAACGGCGGGTGATGTGGGCGCTGCGACGCCAGCACAAGTTAACGAAGCAAAGGCAGCTGCATCTAATGCACAGACTGCAGCAAGCGCAGCACAAACCACAGCAAACAATGCGAATAACAACGCTAACGGTCGAGTGCCTAACACTCGCAAAGTGAATGGAAAACCACTAAGTACTGATATTAGTTTGACTGCCGGTGATGTGGGGGCTGCAACCCCCGCACAAGTGAATGAAGCCAAGACAGCCGCTAGTAATGCCAACACTAATGCCAATGGTCGAGTACCTAACACGCGTAAAGTAAATGGCAAACCACTAAGTGCTGATATTAGTTTGACTGCCGGTGATGTAGGCGCTGCAACACCCGCGCAAGTTAATGAGGTGAAAAATTCAGGGTTTGGATTTAATCAAAATTGGTCAGATGTTACAACGCAAAGACAAGCGAATGTGACGTACACCAATACATACAATAAACCCATTATGATTAGTATTTACGTGGAACTATCTGGCAATAATGCTCCGGGTGTAAAGCTATATATAAATAGTTTATTGGTTGCGTATTCTCATGTTCGGTATGACCAAAATTTGAAAGTTGCTTTTGTAACGTCGGTTATTCCAGTGGGTGCTAAGTATTCTTATCAATTAGATGAAGGCAAAGCAAAAGTCATGGAGTTTAAATAATGAATTATTATCGAGATAAATTGACAGGGATCGTTTTTGCTTATGATGACTTTCAAGTCAAAGAGGGTTGGGTTGAAAAAGGATTAATCGCAATGTCTGATGAAGAAATTAAGTTACATTTAAATCCGCCATTAACCCAAGAGCAATTAACTGCACAATCTTTAGAGCTGAAGCGACGACTCATGGGAGAAGTTCGTACAGAAACCAGCTTGTTACAGTCAAAATTATTATTGGGAAGAATAAGTGAAGATGAAAAAATATCACTTAATCAGTGGTTAGATTACTTAGATGAATTAGAAGCTATTGATATTAGTTTAGCCCCTGATATTGAATGGCCACAAAAACCAGAATAACCTTTGTACCAACCCTCAAACAATCTCGCTTTCGTGCAATTTAACCGCTAATTTTTCATGCTACACGGACACAGTTATAGGAGTCCGTAAGCATGGCACAAGATTATCATCACGGTGTCCGCGTTATTGAAATTAACGAAGGCACCCGCCCCATTCGCACTATCAGCACCGCTATTGTCGGCGTGGTTTGCACCGCTGATGATGCGGACGAAAAAACTTTTCCTTTAAACAAACCCGTCTTATTGACCGATGTGTCACAGGCTATCGGTAAAGCAGGGAAAACCGGCACCTTAGCCAGCACGTTAAAGGCGATTGCAGATCAGGCTAAACCCATCACCGTTGTGGTGCGTGTAGAACAAGGCGAAAGTGAAGCAGAAACCACCACTAATATTATTGGTGGCACTACTGAAGAAGGGCTAAAAACAGGGTTGCAAGCACTGCTAGCATCACAAGCCCAGCATGGCATTAAACCTCGCATTATTGGCGCGCCCGGTCACGACACGTTAGCGGTTGCCAATGAGATTGCAGTAATTTGTCAAAAGCTCCGTGCCTTTGGCTATGTGTCTGCTTACGACTGTAAAAATATCAGCGAAGCAATCAAATACCGTGACAACTTTGGTCAACGTGAATTAATGGTTATTTTCCCTGATTTCACGTCATGGGATAGCACCACCAACAGCGAATCAACCGCTTACGCCACGGCGCGCGCGCTAGGTCTGCGTGCCAAGTTAGACAATGATATCGGTTGGCATAAAACCCTATCTAACATCACCGTTAACGGTGTGACGGGCATATCTAAGGATATCTATTGGGATTTACAAGATCCCGCTACCGATGCCGGTTTACTGAATGAAAAAGGGGTGACGACACTTATCCGCCGTGATGGTTTTCGTTTTTGGGGTTCGCGTACCTGTTCGGATGATCCACTGTTTGCCTTTGAATCTTATACCCGTAGCGCACAAGTCCTTGCTGACACCATGGCAGAAGGGCAAATGTGGGCGGTTGATAAGCCGTTAACACCGTCTTTAGCGCGGGATATCGTTGAAACCATCAACGCAAAATTACGTTCACTGGTCAGTCAGGGTTATTTGTTAGGCGGTGAATGTTGGTATGACCCGACATCAAATAGCAAAGAAGCACTTAAAGACGGCAAGCTCACACTGGATTATGACTATACACCCGTGCCACCAATGGAAAATCTGATGTTACGTCAGCGTATTACCGATAAATACCTGATGGATTTCGGTAACAAAATCAAGGGGTAAATCATGGCGTTACCACGCAAGCTAAAGAATTTTAATTTATTTATGAATGGCGCCAATTATGTGGGCGTTGCCGAAGAACTCACATTACCCAAAATCACCCGCAAGTTAGAAGCCTATCGCGGGGGCGGTATGAATGGTTCGGTGCAAATTGATATGGGCCTTGATGACGGCGCGCTTGATAGTGAGTTTACCCTCGGTGGTGTTGATATTGACGTTTATCGCCAGTGGGGTGCATCTACTATTGATGCGGTTCAATTGCGTTTATGTGGCGCTTATCAGCGTGATGATACGGGGGAAACATTAGCCGTTGAAGTGGTTCTCCGTGGTCGTTATAGCGAAATTGATGGCGGTAACTGGAAATCGGGCGACAACACACAAACCAAAATTACCGTAAAACCCACTTACTACAAGTTAGTGATGGACGGCCAAGAAATCATTGAGATTGATATCGTCAATATGGTGGAAAAAGTGGACGGTAAAGACCTGTTACAAGCACAGCGTGATGCGCTGGGGCTTTAATTAAATGCGGAAAGAGAACATGAAAGAGCCAATCGAAGAACAAAACAAAGAGCAAATTGAGTGGGTTGTTGTGAATGGTGACCAAGCCACGGTGACACTAGAACAACCGATTATTCGCGGTGAAACCAAAATCGACAAAGTGACCGTAGGCGATATCGTCAGAACCATTGCAGGGCGCAATAATGTCACAGCGGTAGTTGATCCTGGTCTTGATACAGTGAAGATTGAACACATCGACCAGACTAATGAGTCAGACGGCAGTTTTTTAACGCGCTTAGGGCAATTAAACGGCGCCACCGCCTGCGTTAAAAACGGGTGTTTACTGTTTATGGTGCAAGGAGGCAATACCACCGCCAGTGGTCAAGCATTACCGCTAGTACAAATTACCCGTAGTGTGGGTGATGGCCACCGTTTTTCATTAGTGGATAGAGGCGCTTATACTGGCGTGACTGCCAATTATTTAAACACCCGTAAGCCACAAGAGAAAACACAATCACAAATAAGGCGCAGAAAACCCACTACAGATAAACCGAAAAAAGAAGAAGAGAAACAAGGGGAGTATCTTGTTGGTGAAGAAGGTAATGTGATGGTGTTGTCACACACTTACGCAAGTAAAAGTAATGCCGAACGTGCTGCGAAAGCCGCGTGGGAAAAAATCCAGCGGGGTGTTGCTTCATTTAGTATTACGCTGGCGAAAGGGCGTGCGGATCTCTTTCCTGAACTGCCGGTACAAGTGAGCGGATTTAAGCCTGAGATTGATGAAGCCTATTGGACGTTGGTCACGGTGAGCCATTCACTGAACAATAGCGGATTTACCACCTCGTTAGAATTAGAAGTCAAAAGCAGTGAGATAGATATGGATAAGGAATAGTGCCTGTGTATAATTACAGGTAATTTCCACATCATAAAGAGGTAACCCGTTTATGATGATTTGTCCTGTTTGTGGTCATGCCGCGCATACTCGTAGTAGTCAGCAAATATCTTCCGATACCAAAGAACGTTATAACCAGTGCCAGAATATCAATTGTGGCGCGACGTTTGTCAGCCATGAAACCGTAACGCGGTTTATTTCAAAACCTCAATTGATTGAACGGGTAGAGCCGCATCTTGATAAGTATTGTCAGCAGGTGTTGGGGATTTGATGAAAAAGCCCGGAGTGTTCCGGGCGTTGTTTATATCTGAAGTGTTCTATTTTTTCTTTGTATCACTTTCATCAGTACAAACTCGTTTTGATTTACTTGTGCTTCCATCATTACAAATAAATTTACCATTCTCACAGTGAGATACACCGCCTTTTTTACCAGAACAAGGGTAGTTTTGAGCGGATACAGTATTGATTGAAAACAAGCTGAGAAGTGTAATTATGAAAGCTGAAATAATAACTTTGTTCATTACAAATATTCCTGTCAGTAAGATTATTTGAGATAAGTTGCAGAGTTATTATTGTAGTATAAGTTTGCATGTTGGAGATGAAGTGTTATCAATATACTGTACGAAATTATTTTTAACATTAAATTTTTCTAATTTTATTTTGTTACTATTAGATACAAATATTAAATCTTAAATATCTTGATAGGAAACGATTAAATTTCACTAAAATTCATGTACTCTTAATGGATATGAAAGATTTATTTAGACAAGGAAAATATGATGATAAGAACATTTCACTCTATTGGGCAAGGTGCATTTTATACAGAGGAATTTGATAATTTTACCTTTGTTTATGATTGTGGTACTGCGACGGTAGGGGTAGATGCTCATGGAAAATCAACTAATTCTAAAGCACGGATAAATACCTACGTGATGAACTATTTTGAAAGTGGAAAAATTATAAACTTTTTATTTATTTCTCATTTTCATAGAGACCATATTAATGGTTTGGAGTATTTATTATCGCACTATGAAGTTAATCATATTTATATTCCCCAATATGATATTTATGAGCGAGTAATTGAACTTATTAATATAAATAATGAAGATGGTCATGAAGAAATAAAAATAAACTTTAACTTGTTCGATAATAAATTAATTTTAGAACCTATTAAAACAATAAAAGCCATATCAACAAATATAAAAGTAAATTTAGTTAAACATGACTATAGTGATAATATAATTGATAATGATATCAGTGATTATGAAGTATCTCCAGATAACTATCTGAATAGTGGTGAACTGTTGTCTTCTCCAATTCCTAATTGGATATTTATTCCTATTAATTATAAAAATGAATCTCGTTCACGTAAATTTAGTGAAAAACTTAAGAAGTTAAACATTGAATTCAGAAATACTGATGATTTTGTTAAAGCCTGGGGTGATGAAGATAAAAGGAATAATATTACCAGTATATTCAAGGGGTTACCAGGAGAAGCAAATGAGAATTCAATGGTAGTTTATTCTGGTTCCAGTATAAATAATTATTTATTTAGTGACATTAATCATATTTCTCTCACTGAAAAAGAAATCGAAGAAGATGAAATTAATTTTGAAAGAAATGTTATTGGAATGAATGAAAGTAGTTGTATATATTTTGGTGATTATGAGGCTAAAAAGAAAGGTGCATTGGAATTAATTAAGAATAGATTAAAAGCGTATTATAACTCTGTTTGTACTATTCAAATACCTCATCATGGTTCATTTGAAAATTATAGTGAAGACATAAACGAAACACATAACATCTATTCTGTTATCTCGTATGGAGAAAAAAATAGGTATGGGCATCCTAGCCCTTGTACAAGAAAGCTTATTGAAAAAAATGCTGGTATTTTGTTCGAAGTTACAGAAAAACCATCAACAATATTACGTTTTTTTATAGATGAAAGATAATTTAAACCACAATTACATATTGAAAAACCTTCAAAACAAAAAGCCTCTCTTTCAAGAGGCTTTCCGAAATGTGGTCAATATGTGGACATTGACGCTGATTAAATCCTTTTATATCAATCTATTAAGTCAGTATAAAAAGCCTCACTTAGCGCATTTGATTACTTAATTCGCACGAGTGCAAAATAAGCAAATCGAAGATAATCAATAAGTTATACAGAAAGGCATCTTTTTTAAGATGCCTTTTTTTGTACATAAAACCATCAATTGATAAAAATAGAATTACCAGCAAATTTAACCTTGTTAGAGCCAAATATATAGTGCTCGAATTGCTGATATTGAGACATCATTGACCCCAAATATTGGTTGAACATTGAAATCCGAATATCATTAACTTATCTTGAGCCTCATATTGATGGAACTTTGTTATTACTATATACCTATCAAATAATTATGGTTATATTCACTACTTATCCCTCATATATTCACTCTTTCTGCTCAACAATAAACATCGTTAAAAAATTATCAAGAACATCAAGTATGAGAAGATTAGGAAATTATTTTGTTATAACTGTTCATTAATTAATCAAATAGTCTAAAGTGAGACATAAATTAAGACAATTAATGTATTTATTGTGTAATATTTTGTTTTGTATGTATTAATTAAGGAAAGTGAGATGTTTCAACCACATATTTTAGTTTTATCTGGTCGTAGTAATGTAGGCAAAACACAGTCTATAAAACTAGTTTACGACAAAATTGTAACCTATGTGTATAAAAGGCTATTAATAGATTTTAAAGGTGAAATTAAAGTTACCAACTATTTGAGTAAAAAAGCGACATCAGATATAAAAATCATGATTGAAATAGGTGATTTTAAAATAGGAGTTGAGAGTCAGGGGGATCCTGTTGCCCCATCAAAAGGTTTGGGACGTCTTTATGAGAGCCTTGAATTTTTTGATAAAGAAAACTGCCATTTAATTATTACTACCTCAAGAACTAATGGAAATACTGTCGATTATATAAAAGCATATCAAAATAAATATGAAATCAAATGGTATGAAAAAAAATTGGAATCTAACGAATTTATGGAGTTAGGCTGGGAAAGAGCAGCCAATTGTATGTATGAAGATGCACTTGAGCTATATCTATTATTTATTAATAACAATAAATATATAAAAAAAGAGAAGTGAAGTGTCTAAACATGAAAAATGGCTTGATAGAGTATTACCAAACCACTCATTTTGTTTGTTAACAACTTGAAGTTTGAAATTCAAGTTAGAACGGTACTCCAACATGCGTGAGCTGAATTAGCTCATGCTAGCAATTATAAAATATACTGAAAAATTACCACCTAAGATTGAAAGAACAATAAATTTGTATGAGGGAATGTTAGAGTTAGTTAGATAATATAAATCTATATATTAGGGGAAATATAATAAACTAATCTTTCTAGAAGTGCCAGAAGACTGTGGGTCTATGAACTGAAGTAGTCAATAATGATTGGTCGCGATTTTAGAGTTTCCCCAATATAATCATTCTGATTTATAGGGAGTTAATCCACCATTATATTGATGAATTTTGAGTTAACTGTAATAATCAATCCTATATCGCTTTATTTGCTACTGAACTTCAGCAAAGCTTCGATAACCTACCATCAGTACCCACTCTATCTTTAAACTTCGAAAAAAACGTTCCATGGTACATTATCCCAGTGATTACCTCACCGAAATAAGCTTTGTTCTATCTGATAATGCCATAATAATTGACAAAATGACGGCTTGTATAATGGCGTCCTTAATTTGAATGAAAAAGGATATTAGTGGGCGATAGTGTGCTTGATTACTTGATTCGCACAACTGCAAAATAAGCAAATTATCGTTAAAAAAATTAATTATTTTATATTGCTTAAAGCATCTCAATTGAGATGCTTTTTTCTGCATTAGTTCCTACTAGCCTTAAAATCCTATTCATCAACTCTAAACAACCTATGCTATTATCACGCAAAATTAATAATCTATAGGGAAGTTGATATGAATATAAATAAAATGTGTTTTAAACAGGTTGTTCCTGCGCTACTTTTCTCTCTGCTATGTGCTAGCTCTTTTTCTGTTAATGCAGATATTGAAGTTCGTGATGAAAGCTTATTTGAAGCGCATCAACGCTTTAAAACCGAAATTATAAACGACAGTTTTGATAATATTGATCCACCTTGGGAAGCTCCGGCAGAAATATTTAATGTGATTAAATATCCGGCAAAACCGGGAGATATGTATGCCTATTTAACACCACCTCCAGCAAATAAAAAAACGAAATTACCTGCTGTAATTTGGTTAAATGGAGGCTATGGCGGAATTGGTGGTGACGATTATTTTTGGCAACCTAAACCGGTTGATAATGACCAGACAGGTGCTACTTTTCGTGATCCTAATATGGTGTTGATGATCCCATCTTTCCGAGGTGAAAATACCAATCCTGGTCGTTATGAAATGTTTTATGGCGAATTAGAAGATTTAGAATCAGCGAGAGAATATTTAGCATCACTGCCTTATATTGACTCTAAACGTATCTATGTTGTTGGGCATAGTACGGGGGGAACACGGGCATTATTAGCGAGTGAATATAGTGATAAATTTAGAGCTATTTTTTCCTTGGGCGGAATACCTGATCTTAAATTAAGGGCTGAAGGTGATATGATAGTTGAATTGCCTTTTGATAGAAATAACGAAGAAGAGTTTAATGTCCGCTCTGTTTATCGCTATATTAAATCAATAAAAACACCAACGTTCTATTTTGAAGGACGTGACTATTTTTGGAATGAGTTTAATGAACTACGAGCAGTTGCAATGGTGCATGATATTCCATTAAAAATATATAGCATTAAAAATGGTGACCATTTCAATATTATTGTTCCTGTCAGTAAATTAATTAAAGATAAAATATTGTTAGATACTGATACGACAAAAGAAAGTAATATTCGATTCACTAATGAAGAGATTAAATGGATCAATAAACAAGTTCGATAATAATTTAATTTATATTTGAAGAGATTTATTTTAATGACTCGCCCTTTTATTTAATTGATAAAAGGGCGATTTTTTCATCTAAAAGCCAATACATTATTTTGAGAAAGATATTAAGTGTATTATGATAAAAAGATTACTATTTAAAAAATGAAGGGATTTATTATGCAAGCTAAACTTGCTTATCAATGGAAACAACAAAGACGTGGGAGACTCTCTTTTTTAGGTCTAGAGATTGCTTGGTCAATTTTCTTTTTTATTGCAGAAAACTTAGCTGATCGATGGTATATAGAGCTTTATCCCGAAAATATCGAGTTAATTACTGAAAATTATTTTTACTATCAATTTTCTTTTACATCATATGGTCTAATGGAAATAGTGTTTCTAATAGTACAAGTCTACATATTTACACTTATTTTATCCCAACGAATAAGAGATATAGGTATAGGCTATCCTGTTATTATTTCACTTATTTTAACGGCTAGTCCTATTTTCTTAACACCATACTTGTTATTTAATGCACCATCTATGTTCATAGTGTGGATTTCTATTTTATTAATAACTGGGCTGGTTGCTTTATTAGCACCATCCGCTTATAAAGTTGATATCAATATAGACTCAAAAGAAAATAATAGTGAAATAAATAACTAAAAAGTAAGTAAATTAAGCAGAAAAAGCATCTGTTAGATGCTTTTTTACTTAATCGGCATTATTTATCTAATAATCAAGATAAGATCTCTATAATACCTTTTTGCCCATCAACCCTTACTTTTTGCCCATTCTTTAATATATTTAGAACATTACGTACTCCCATGACTGCGGGCAATCCTAATTCTCTAGCAGTAACCGCACCATGAGATAATGGTCCGCCACTTTCTGTAATAATGCCTGATGCACGATAAAAGAGGGCTGTCCAAGCAGGGTTAGTTGTTCTTGCAACTAAAATAGCATTCTGCGGAAATTCAGCAAAATTCTCTGGGCCATAAACCAGATAAACTTCACCTTCAACAATACCGGCACTACCAGCTAGCCCCTTTAATTGATGCTCATTTGTATTTAGCGCATTACAACTATCCTCACCATAGATCCATTGTGGTGTGACTGATTTTGCTTTTAGATATCCAGCCTTATTTTGATATATATGATGACGTAACTGATTCCAGTCAGTGGGATTATCTGCAAGAATTGCATCAGCTAAAGGTTTTTCATTAGCAAAATAAATATCCATTGGGCAATCTAAGACGCTACGAATAACCAATCGTTCTCCTAATGCTTTTAGCCCGCGACGCATAGGTAGGGCTAATCGAGTTGTTTGATAATGCTCTAAGTCATCAAGTGCAGTATAAACTCGAGCTAATCGAATAATCTCTTGTAAGAAAAAGCGTAACTCTTCAGGTGCATCAGAGATAATTGAAAATTCTGTTTCTGACTGCAGAATTTTTTTACCTAGTGGATCATCGGTTTGTTTATCATCTGCTAAGTCTGCCATTGCTTTAATTTGAGTTAATACAATATGTGGGGCATCTAACCAAGTAGGATGATATGCATCAAAATCTAATTCTCTATGGCCATGATTAGCTAAGAATAAAGTAAATTGCTGGTGAAAATGAGGATCACATACCTCAATTTCTTGCATAATACTTTCAGGGACAATGGATGTTATAAGTTTTAGCAGTTGAGGGTGCTGACGCACATAACGAGAAAGCGTCCAGAGTTCCGCATTCACTTGTCCTGTTTTAGTTTCAGACATAGCTATTAAATTATCGAACGCGGTATGTGCATATTTTTCTTCTTTAAAGAAGAGTTTTAACAATGCCATCAATGCGGAATAGAGTGAGCGTTGAGTTAACGATATGGCAATATTAGGTAAAAAGTAATCAGCACCTAACTTATTAATTCTTTGCACATAATCCCATAATTGAGGCAAGCTTTTATCTTGCAATGGTTCATTCATCAATGCACCAATAGAGATTAAATATTTATCTAAGTCACGCATCCAAGTAATAGGCAATTCCTGCACCCAACTGAATTTTTGTGCAATTTCGGGCAAAGATTTTAATAGGGTAGGTAAATCATTCATCATCGATGTAGGGAGACGATTACTATACAAGGAAACCGCATTTTGGTTGCCATAAATATAATAATCTTGCATCCCGAACCATTTACCATTAAATGAAGGAAGCCCCATAAGATTAAGGCTAAAGTTTAATGATGAGTGAAAACCAGCTTCACACATATCCCATGTTAATGGCGTGATAGGATTAGGGAACCTTTCTGCCGATTCTTCTCTTGTCCATATAGGGGCGATTTGTGTCACATTACGTGATTGCAAAAGCCACAATTTTCCATCATGAAATGCCCATTCTATATCTTGTGGAAAATCAAAATATTTTTCCGCTGAAATAGCAAGTTCCGCAACTTGTTTGCATTGTTCTGCTGTCAATGAAGATATGGATTTTTGGGCAGGTCTGAGAGGTAAGATTTTAGTACCATTATCAACCATAACAATGGCATTTACTTTTTGAGCAATCGTTTCTTGTTTTAATGCGAAACTTTTTCTATCAATAATAAATTCATCAACAGGATCTTCACCAGCAACGACGGTTTCACCTAATCCAAATGCGGCATTAATTAATACAGTTGAAAGAGAGCCTTGAACCGGATCAACAGAAAAAGCGACACCTGCCGCTTCATTTTCTTGGACGTTAATCATTCTTTGTAACACAACAGCCATCGATGCTTGAGTATGGGGTAAATTTAAATGCTGACGATAGAGCATAACGTGTGTGTGCCATAAAGATGCATAACATTGGCGAATAGCATCTAATAAATTAGGCAACGTCTTAATACCTAATATAGTATCGTGTTGCCCTGCAAAGGCGGCTCCTGGCATATCTTCTAATGTTCCAGAAGATCTTACGGCCAACGCGGTATTATTTAATTGAAGCTCATTTAATTTTGAACTTAAAGAATGAATTAAGTCCTCTGGCATAGGTGATTGTAAAATTAAGTGGCGAATATTTTGACTAACAGCTTCAATTTCTTGCTTTTTTTCTGATAATAAGCGGCTAATTTCAGGTAGTAATGGTGTGATAAATAACTGATAAGCTTGGCAAGATAGAATTAAACCATCAGGAACAGGCAATGACTGAATTGTTTTTGCTAAACTCGCGCCTTTACCCCCACTAATAGAGACTTCAGAAGCAATAGGCTCGTTAATTTTATAAATGAGTTCCATATTCGACCTTATTATTTTTACAAGTGATGTAAAGCACTAATAATGCAAGTAATGCACCGACAATAACATCAATGCCGTAGTGGTAATGCAAATAGACAGTTGCCAAAACAAGTCCTATTAAGATAGGAGACAAACAATACGCTATTTTTCGATAACCTGAAAAATAGAAAAAACCAACAATATAAAGCGTGATCCCTGTATGTAATGAAGGAAAAACATCCATTCCTGTAATTCCTTTATCAACAAGATCAGTTAGAAATAATGTCATGGCACCAGAGTAAACAGGGTAGTTAAAATCAGAAGGAAAAGCAGAGTAAGGACCCGCCGCAGGGATAGCGAAGTAACCAATAAAGCCCCAAAAATACATTAGCATTAAGCCGAAAAAATAGTTTTTAGTTAATATGCTATTTCGGCTAAAAAAGAAGAAAAGGGCGCTGCCAATAATTAAAAAGTAGAAACTAAAATAGCAAAAAGAGAGAAATTCACTTAGCCAACCAGACTGTAAAGAGATTGCCCATTCTGGCAAACTTTTTCCAAACCATAAGAATTTGTCTAGATTATATAAGATGTTATCAAAACTCCATTGGTATAAACCATAGCGAATCGATTTAAACAGAGGGAAAATAGTCCAACAAACGATCAGTTGTAATAAACCAAACCAATAGAATCTAGAATGAGAGGTCGCTTGTTGTGTCTTATATCCAACAAAAATGAGCAATACCCATAAAAAGAAGCCTAAAAATATGGGTATCAACATTTCTGTCGCATTTGTCAACCAACTTCCATACGTTCCCAAGGCCCAAATAATAAACAGTTGTAGAGAAAATAAATGGTTAAAAAGCATCCTGGCTTTCGTGGTTAACATATTTGAGCGCCTTTCTTCCTTATTAAGATAAAACCGAATAGTGCACTGACTAAACTTATACCAATAAACATGGGGAAAAAGAATAGGAGTATGACTAAGATAGGAAACCAAATTGCAGTTGCTATTGCACCACCTAGTATTTTAAAAAAGCTAATAGTATTACGGGCATCAGCAAAATGAGATGCAACAAGTGAGGATAATAATATTGGAAATAAAATATACATAAATAAAAATGAAATATAACGCCAAATTAATATAGAATATTGAGAATTATTTTCTATATTCTGATTATCATTATTTGATTTAAATGGATTATTTTGATAATCAATAAAGGATTCAGCATAAGATTTACCATTCTTATTTTTATTAAAAGCATAGGAAGATGCTTTCTCAAAAATATCAATATTTGGACAATTAACAGAAATTTTATTTAGTGATGTAGAAACTTCTGTATGTATATTTTGCTCCCATTCTCTGATTGACAAATTACCTTTTTGTGAATTTATACAAATATTCTCACCAATATAAACTTCTACTTTTGAACTGAATTTATCTGGGGCTATATAAAACAATCCCATAGGAATAATATCAAAAACTACTCCCTCACTGATCAAGGTTCTAATAATCCTCGCGGCACCTCGTTGATAAGGCAATGGTTGGAAACCCCACTCACTGCTGCCTTCTGGAAATAAGAGTAGATTACCACCCGCCTTTATATGTGCAATTGCAGCATCTGAAGGGCTTGAAAATATATTTGCTTTTATACCTAAACGTTGTCTATCCTTTTTCCTGACTACGGGAATACCCGTAAAAAAACTTCTCATTAAAGGACTATTTAATAATTGAATTGAAGCCAAAGCTTGAATGTTAGAAAATGCTTTTAATACAATGTAACCATCAAAAGCACTGTTCCGATGACTACATAGAATTAACTTTGGATGTGTATTTTCAGCTTGAGATCTACTATGGTAAATAAGTGAGACTTTGGAAAAGTAGATTTCTCTAATTGCACTCGATATGAAGCGATAATAAAAAGGAAGTGGAGAACCAGCAACAAAAGAGGAGGTTTTTCTTATTGATGAAGGCAATATTGAATTAAACATGAGATTTCCTTACATTATTCCTTCTTCAAAAACATATCACGCTCTTAAAAAAAGTAACACTAAAAAATTAAAATTTAAAAAGCATTATTAGAATAAATTATTTCACTAATTTGAGGCTGTTAATTCTAATGAATAAGATGGAAATGAGTATGATTCAACTTAGACTCGCTGAACCACAGGAAGCCAAAAGATTGTGGTATTTACGAAATCAAGCACTGCGATTTGGTTGTGAGAATGTTTATCCATCAGAGATTTTAGCCGCTTGGACTCCTGATGAAATGCCTGAAGGATATCGGCAAGCTATTATTGATAATCCATTTTATGTGATTGATTATAAAGAATATAATATTCCTGTTGCTTCGGGTTTTTTAGATGTTAAAACGGGTTTTGCTGAAGCTATTTTTACATTACCTGAATATATGGGGAAAGGATTCGCTGGACTAATTTTAAAACAACTTAAACATGAAGCAATTAAGAGAGGGCAATCTAAGTTGTTTTTAGATGCAACACCTAATGCGGTATTATTTTATTTAAAGCAGGGTTTTAAAGCATTAGAAGAACGAGATTATTATTCTGATTTAGCGAAAGCAAATTTGCATTGTTACCGCATGTACATTGATTTAGATTAGTTGTTTGTATTTTAACCATCTTAAAAGGATGATTTTTATAATAGACTAATAATAAAAAAAGCTATTCTTAAAATGCGGTATAAATTTATTTTTATCATTTTTTGAATTAGCTTTTATATTAAATAACATGAAATAGCAATTTGCATAATGTTGCGATATTGTAAAGTATCACAATATCTCTAGGATAAATATTATGCAAAATGTGTTATTAACGTTATGGCCGTTATTTGCGTTAATTGCGCTAGGTGCAATTTTAAGAAAAAATAAAACGTTTGAGCCTGCGTTTTGGGTGGGGGCTGAAAAATTAAATTATTTTTTACTTTTTCCCGCTTTACTAATTAATAGTTTGGCAAATGCACCTTTATCTGATCCTCAATTACCTCACTTAGCTGGGGCTATTTTTTCTGTAGTCATTATTGTCACTATTTTGTGTGTTATTTTGAAAAAGATAACAGGTTGGTCTGCTGGGCGCTTTGGTGCGATCGTTCAAGGCAATATTCGATTTAACACCTATTTAGGTTTAGCCATTGTCGCTGATTTATTTGGTGTTGAAGGTTTGGGGATCGCCGCCTTGATATTAGCAACACTGGTTCCTCTATCAAATGTCACTTCAGTACTTTGTTTAACCGCAGGGCAAAATGTGACTTTGCGTCAATTGATATTTCCTATCATAAAAAACCCTTTAATTATCTCTTGTGTTATTGGGATCATAATAAATCTGTCAGGAATGGGGCTTCCTTTTGGTAGCGATCAATTTCTTAAATTGCTAGCAGCAACCAGCTTACCCTTGGGGCTTATTTGTATTGGTGCAGCATTACATTTATCAACACTAAAAGCAGAAAGTAAAATGATTAGTATTAATACGGTTACTCGTTTACTTATTGTGCCGATAATCGCCTATAGTGTCGCCTACTTTTTAGGTTTATCATCACTTGTTACAATACTTCTCGTTATTTTCTTTTCTATTCCAACTGCTCCTACTTCTTATATTTTAACTCGACAATTAGGGGGAGATTCTGAACTTATGGCAGGGATAATTACTGCTCAAACGATATTTTCTACGATTACATTACCTATTATTTTAAATTTTTTAGTACCATAGAAAAATTGACGTTATTTAAAAAATACTATTTCAAAATTTAATGATGTTTTTTTATATCATAAATTCTATTTCGTGATATTTTGAATTTCATAAACTCTAGACTTAGGTATAAAAACTATGAAAATCAACGGTGTTTCAATTCATCACGATAGAATGGAGCAGATAAAGAATACAGAAGAACCATTAAACGTAAGGACATTATGGGAGAAAATAAAAAACTGGTTTGGTTTTGGGAAAGAAGAAATCGTTATCCCATTAATTAAAGAGACTTTTTTTGATCATAGAATAAATGATTTTGAGAAAATAAAAGGATTTTGCAAATTAAGAAATCTTACTGGTGATGCATATAAAGAGAATTTCTTTATTGAAAATAAAAATAATGAAATAATTTTCTCCATTCTTTTGGATGGGAATTTTAATGGTGAGAAAATAAGTTTTATATGTAATATAAATGAGAATAGATCTGATGAAATCAAATTAATAAAAGATATGATTATATCATTAGAAAAAAATGGATTTGATGATTTATTGTTCTATGCTGTAGATAAGGTTATCGAAATAAAGAAGAAAAAAATTGAAAGTGATGAAATTAAAAAAGAAGTTATTAGAGAATTGATGACTGATAATGTAAGTAGATTTAAGGATAAGGAAAAATTCAGTAGGGATTATATATTAAAACATAAATTATGTAAAAAGGCTAAATTTGATTGTAAGCTATTCACAGATAAATTTAAAGAGCTTATTGAAATTGAAAAGGAGAATATAAAAGGAGTATCAGAATATAAAACTCTGTTAGAGAAAATTGAATCCGAGCTGTTTAAAGATCTATCAAGGATGACGCTGAGTATTAATTCAATTCCAATAGCTGATCTAAAAAATAAACCACAATATTTAGACGAGGTGAAGTTCAAAGAGTTAGAATTCGAAAAATTAAAAAATAAATTTACAAACTTGGATGAAAATGATAAAGAAATAATTTACTCCTTATTGTATCAAAAAGGAATTCTTGAATTTAAATCATTTTTGATTGAACAAGATCCATATTCAGGATTAATTAATGTTCCTTATTCAGGAAAAACAACAATAAATGTTATAAAAGATGATAGTAAAAATAAAATAATAATTGAAATAGAAAATAAAAAATCATTACAAGATAAAAATACTGATGATATAGGTAAATTAGACAAATTAGACAAATTAGACAAATTAGACAATTTAGACTATTTAATAAATACAGGGTTAGCGTACGTTAATGAACAACACTATAATTTAGTCAACCTCGTTAGTGAGGTGCTTGTAGAAAAGCCTTTTTCATTGGATAAATATCTTAATATTGCTGACTCTGACTCTAATCTTTCAGCATTATTATTAGTCGGAAATAAAATTACGTTAGAAAATAATATAAAATTAATTTTCGAGTATGATTTTGAAAATAAAACACTTATTCTTGATAATAAAAGTAAATATGAATACGCGATCTTAAAAGATTGACTATTGGGCTAAACAGAGCTTCTTGCTATTATGTAGACAGACCAATAATAAACAAGAGGCTCTTTTTATGTCACAACCTCACAACCCAGAAATTCAAAGAATTATTAATGAGTTAAAACAACAATATCAAAATGCTGTTGATGCATTACGCAATGCCATTATTGATTATGTTCAAGATGGAAAATTACCAGATATAAAACAAAGAGCTGAAGGGATATTTGCTTACCCTCAATTAACTGTACATTGGTATGGTGAAGTTAAAACAGAAGATAAAACGCGTGCTTATGGTCGATTATCAAAATCAGGTAATTATTCTACTACGATTACTAATCCGGCTTTATTTGAAAATTATCTGTCAGAACAACTACAACTTATTGCTGATGCTTACCATGCCACTTTTGAAGTAACTGCTTCAAAACAAGAAATTCCTTATCCTTTTGTGATTGATGGTACAGGCATTGGTTTTGATAGAAAGATGAGTGCCTCTTTAGCAAAATATTTTCCAACAACTGACTTGTCTAAAATCGGTGATGAAATTACCGACGGCTTAATTTGTGATAGGGAAGTGTTGCCACTTTCTCATTTTGATGCATTGCGTACTGATTTTTCACTGGCGCGTTTAAAACATTATACAGGTACATTACCTGAAGACGTTCAGCCATATATTTTATACACAAATTATAATCGTTATGTTGATGAGTTTGTTCGTTGGGCTTGCGAACAAGTTGCAGATAAGAATAGCGCATATTGCGCACTCTCTTGTGCGGGGTTTCAGCAAATTACGGCAGAAACGGTTGATCCTGAAAAGTTAATTTCTGATTTAACTTGGAAGAAATATCAAATGCCAGCTTATCACTTAATTGCTAAAGAAGGTCCCGGAATAACATTAGTCAATATTGGTGTTGGCCCTTCAAATGCGAAAACAATTTGCGATCATTTAGCGGTTTTACGTCCTCATGTTTGGCTAATGATTGGTCATTGTGGGGGATTACGTGAGAGCCAGCAACTTGGTGATTATGTATTAGCTCATGCTTATTTACGTGATGATCATATTTTAGATGACGTTTTACCTCCTGATATTCCTATCCCAAATATTGCTGAAGTACAACGAGCACTTTATGATGCTACGAAGATGATCAGCGGTAAACCAGGGCATGAAATAAAACAGAGATTAAGAACAGGAACTGTTGTTACAACGGATGATCGCAACTGGGAATTACGTTTTTCCGTTTCAGCGAGAAGATTTAACTTAAGTCGCGCCGTCGCTGTTGATATGGAAAGTGCCACAATTGCTGCTCAAGGTTATCGTTTTCGCGTTCCTTATGGCACCTTATTGTGTGTATCAGATAAACCGTTACATGGTGAAATTAAATTGCCTGGTCAGGCTAATCATTTTTATGAAGGTGCGGTATCAGAACATCTGCAAATTGGTATTCAAGCGATTGAGCTATTAAAAGAAGAAGAAGATAAATTACATTCTCGTAAGTTAAGAACGTTTAACGAACCACCTTTCAGATAAACCACAACAAAATAACAGCAAAATAGCATGTTATAAAAATAAGCTTAATTTAAATACCCAATTTAATTTATTAAATTGGGTATTTTTCAGAGTAAACACTAAAAACGTAAATGTCGAGCCGCTTTTCTTAGTCGATCATCTCCACGTCTATCATAACGCTGAGTTGTCATAATACTGGCATGTCCCATAGCATCTTTTACCGTGACAATATCTTCACCGTTATCAAGCATTGCTGAAGCAAAGGTTCTTCTCAAATCATGGGGAGCAAATTTATCAATACCACTTTCTTGTTGGCGTATTTCTAAAATATAGTAAATCGCTTGGTCTGTTATTCGCTCATCAGTAACATCATCGAACCGACGAATTCGAGTAAAAAGGGCGCCATCTTGAGTACCTCTTATTTCATCGATCCATAATTGAACACGATCCCAAGTATCATCAGGCATATAAGACATGCGTTCTTTATTACCTTTACCTCTGACAATAAAGGCTTGATCACGAAACTGAATATGTTCGTAATTTAGAGCCACAATTTCTGAGCGACGCAATCCACAACCTAATAGCACACCTAATATTGCGGCATCCCTTAAACCTTTCGATGAATTGTCTTTTTCACAACTTCTAAATAACGCACGAATTTCACTACTAGTTAGCGCTCGACCTTTGGGTAACCGACTTCCTCTTACTGATTTAACTTGGCGGATATGCTGATAACTTTCAGTATCCATTTGTTTCATTGCCCAAGCTTCTAAAGCGACACCTTTTAATGCGGCAAGATAAGTATTGATAGTGGCAGGGGCTTTATTGGCATCAGACAACATATCAATAATTGCTTGAATATGATGACGACGAAGTGCTCCCCATTGGCAATTTTTAAGAGAAGAGAAACCGATCATCTTAGCAACAATAGTTAGAAACGATCCCATTGTTTGACGACTACGTTTTGAACCTAAACTCATTAAATATGCCATTGCAGGATTAGTATGAGCAGGCGAGGTGAATGTTGCATTCAGATCCAATATTGCTTGTTTTTCAGGCAAGACTAGCGATGTTTCAGGCGTTAAATCCTGATCGTCGTGGTGAAATTCCACTGTGATTTCCTTATTAAATCAACATAACCATGATGAATATTCTAACAGATCCAAAAAAGAAAAAAGCTACTTTTTCAAAGGATCATTTTAATAAGTAGAGATGATCTTGTTTATTTCCTCATCAATAAGGTTGTTTGGTGAGCTTTTTTGGGGTAAATAACAGTCAAACCGAACTAAGGAAAAAAATGAGGTAAATAGCGTTAAGAAAAAGAGTAGGGAATAAGACGGGTAAAAGGGAGTTTATATGGTTTTCGCACCCAAGATTTTCATCTTTTATTGATTTAAAAATAATGAAGATAACGGCAAAAATTGAGTGCGAAATAATCAATGGTTATTTAAATTACTCTTTATAAATTGCGACAACGGGTTTTCCATCATTACCAATTGTGCCACGATACATGCCTTCAGAATTAAAACTCATTGTGTAGTTACCTGTTTTATCTAATACGATAACACCGCCACTACCATCAATCGCTTTAACTTCATCAAGTGCATTTTGAGCTGCTTTTTCTAAAGGTAAATTTTTATATTTAACTTGGGCTGCGATATTAAATGCCGTTAATGTTCTGATAAACATTTCACCAGATCCTGTTGCAGATACAGCAACGGTTTCATTATCAGCATAATTACCCGCACCTATAATTGGGGAATCACCAACTCGACCATAACGCTTATTTGTCATTCCTCCCGTAGAAGTTCCTGCCGCCAAGTTGCCATGTTGGTCAAGAGCGACTGCACCCACGGTGCCATATTTATAATCGTACATCATAGGATCAACAAAAAGAGCTGCTGTTTTACCATCATGATCTAAAACGACTTGTTCTTTTTCTATTGCTTTTTGAAGTTGTTGCCAACGATGTTCAGTTCTAAAATAGGAAGGGTCAACAATAGTAAGCCCTTGTTCTTTAGCAAAAAGATCAGCGCCATTAGAAACCATCATAACATGTGGGCTTTTTTCCATCACAGCAATGGCTGCGTTAATTGGATTTTTAACCGTAGTTACACCGGCAACAGCACCAGCTTTACGAGTTTTGCCATCCATAATAGAAGCATCAAGTTCATTACGACCATCATGGGTAAAAACGGCACCTTTCCCCGCATTAAATAATGGCGAATCTTCCATGACATTAATGGATTTTTGAACTGCTTCTATGCTGGTGCCTCCACTATTTAAAACAGCATATCCAGCATTTAATGCCTCGGTTAGTTTTTCTTTATATTCTTTTTCTTGTTCTGGCGTAATGGTGTCTTTAGTGATTGTTCCTGCGCCACCATGAATGACAAGGCGAATAGGGGGATTGTTATTTGCGAAAACAGTGGTAGCAAACAGAGTGCAAAGTGTCATTGTGGCGAGTTTATACTTAATATTATTCATATAACCCTTCTTATTTTTAATTAAAATTGACGTGGTATCATCATATGGATATTACGATCTTGATCTTAAATTCTAATTAATTGCATCAACGTACTTTGATAACTAACTGCAATAATCACTATATAAAAAGTTTAAGGCATAAGTGGTCTGAACACTCAACTTTCTTTTTAATTTGTCGATCTTTATCATGTAATAGGCGGTTGTTATTATTGTTTTTATTTATTTTAAATAGATAAATCAAAGTGTTACGTGTTTTTAATGTTTCTTGATTAAATGAAGGGAATAAATATAAAACGTAGCTAATAGTGTTTTTTTAAAAACAAAAATAATAATGCTATTTTTATTTTTATTTTTATATGATGAAATTTAAAATATAAAATTTATTAAATGATATAAAAAATACAATTTTTATCATTTTAAATTAGGTAATAATTTAGTTATGAATTGAAATTTCATCAAAATGTTAAGTGTTACTTTAATATTGATTAATGTGTAATAACTCAATGTTACTATTTCATTTGTATTTTAATGTAACGAAAACAGGTTTTCTATATACAATTTGTGTGGTTCCTCGAATAATCAAAAATAGATGGTGGATTATGTGATAAAAGTACTACATTAATTTGAGTTAAGGCTCTATTATAATAACATAACATTTATAATTCATAAGGTTAGCATCTAATATTTTATTTTTTTATAGTGAGTGCATTAGCTTTATCAATACAAATGAACTATTTTTAAATATAAATAAAAAATAAAAATTTAAGACGTCTCATTATTTAACTATTTTCTTACATACAGCGGATAAACATATTTTTGGTATTCTTTTATGGCTAAAGGAAGGTTAAATAATTTATATGAAAAATCAAAAAAAGAGTCGTTTTTTTGTTTATAGCATCATTCTTATCGCGGTTGTTGCCGCGGGAATTTTTTGGTGGAAATCTCAAGCGCCAACTCTTCCTTCAGGATTTGCTCAAAGTAATGGGAGAATAGAAGCAACCGAAATTGATATTTCAACAAAGAGTCCGGGAAGAATAGACTCTATTTTAGTTCAAGAAGGTGATTTTGTTAAAGCGGGTGAAGTGTTAGCAAGCATGGACACTCGAACCCTTAAAGAACAACTTCATGAAGTTCAAGCTCAATTAAACCAAGCAAAAAGCAGTGTGGTCACTGCACAATCTGCATTATCACAACGTAAAAGTGAACAACTTGCAGCTCAAGCAGTTGTTCGTCAACGTATTGCAGAGCTTGATGCTGCACAAAAAAGGCTTAATCGTTCTCGTGCATTAGTAAAAACTAATGCTATTTCTATTCAACAATTAGATGATGATATTGCAAGAACAGAAGGCGCTAGAGCGGCAGTTGAAGCCGCTAAAGCTCAAGAAACCGCAACGATTGCAGCAATAGAATCAGCTAAAGCGGGGATCATTCAAGCTAATACAAAAGTGGATGCTGCAACGGCAACCGAAAGACGCATTTTGGCGGAATTGGATGACAGCATTTTAAAAGCTCCGCGTAATGGTCGAGTTCAATATCGTGTTGCAGAGCCAGGTGAAGTTTTAGGTGCTGGCGGTCGTGTATTAAATATGGTCGATCTAAGTGATGTTTATATGACGTTCTTTTTACCAACAGAAGCTGCTGGTAAAGCGGCATTAGGAAGTGAAGTTCACATTATTTTAGATGCAGCACCTCATATTGTTATTCCTGCAAAAACAACCTACGTTGCTAGTGTCGCTCAATTTACACCAAAAACTGTTGAAACTGATAATGAACGATTAAAACTCATGTTCCGTGTAAGAGCGCGTATAGCACCTGAATTACTTGAAAAACACCTTGAATATGTAAAAACAGGTTTACCGGGTCGTGCTTATATTCGTTTAGATAATAACCAATCTTGGCCAACTGATTTAGAGGTGAAATTACCGCAATGAGTCAAACAATGAGAACGCAAAGTCATTCTCATATCATTGAATTGACTCATGTATCCCAACATTATGGCGATACCAAAGCGCTTGATGATGTGACATTGGCTATTCCTGCTGGAAAAATGGTCGGGTTAATTGGTCCAGATGGCGTAGGGAAATCGAGCTTGATTTCTCTTATTGCTGGTGCGAGAGAAATCCAAACTGGGCAAATAATTGTTTTAAACGGTGATATGAATGATGTAGAACACCGAAGAGCCGTTTGTCCTCGCATTGCTTATATGCCTCAAGGATTAGGTAAAAACCTTTATCACACACTTTCTGTTTTTGAAAACGTTGATTTCTTTGGCCGTTTATTTGGTCAATCCAAACAAGAACGTGCAGAACGCATAAATGACTTACTTGAAAGTACCGGTTTAGCACCGTTTCGTGATAGACCCGCTGGTAAACTTTCTGGGGGAATGAAACAAAAACTGGGTTTATGTTGTGCGCTTATTCATGATCCAGAATTACTTATTCTTGATGAGCCTACTACTGGGGTTGACCCATTATCACGAGCGCAATTTTGGGAATTAATTAATCGTATACGTAAGCGTCAAAAAAATATGAGCGTATTAGTTGCGACCGCATATATGGAAGAAGCTGAGCGTTTTGATTGGTTGGTTGCTATGGATGCCGGAAAAATATTAGCAACAGGTCATGCCGATGAATTAAAAGCCCAAACCCATACTGATGAACTAGAAGCTGCTTTTATCGAGTTATTGCCAGAAGAGAAAAAGAAAGATCACCAAAAAGTGATTATCCCCCCAAGAGATAAAAGTGACGATGATACTATCGCCATTGAAGCGCAAGATTTAACTATGCGTTTCGGACAATTTGTTGCCGTAGACCATGTAAGTTTTCGTATTCCTAAAGGGGAAATTTTTGGATTTTTAGGATCGAATGGTTGTGGTAAATCAACCACCATGAAAATGCTAACTGGTTTACTCGAAGCGAGTGAAGGGCGAGCTTGGTTATTTGGTCAAGAAGTTGATCCTAAAGATATCGAAACGCGTCGTCGTGTTGGTTATATGTCTCAAGCATTTTCACTTTATAGTGAATTGACTGTACGACAAAACCTTGAATTACACGCCAAACTTTTTCATATTCCAGAAGAGGAAATTCCTCAACGTGTTAAGGAAATGAGTGAGCGTTTTAATTTAACTGATGTTGAAGAAATAATGCCTGATGGTTTGCCGTTAGGTATTCGTCAGCGTTTGTCGCTTGCAGTCGCGGTTATTCATAAACCTGAAATGTTGATATTGGATGAACCGACTTCAGGAGTGGACCCCATTGCGCGAGATATGTTCTGGAACTTGATGGTTGACCTATCAAGACGTGACGGTGTCACTATTTTTATCTCAACTCACTTTATGAATGAAGCAGCACGTTGCGACCGAATGTCGCTGATGCATGCTGGTAAAGTATTAGTCACAGATACACCTGCAAATTTAGTTAAAAATAGCCAATTTGATACGCTTGAAGAAGTCTTTATTGATTACCTTAAAAAGGCATCTGGTGAACAAGAAACACCTGAACTTGATGAAAAAATCCTACAACTTCCTGCATCTAGCCATGAAAGTGCAGAAAAAGCATTAAAGCAGCGATTTAGCTTACGACGTTTATTTAGTTATAGCATTCGTGAAGGTATGGAATTGCGCCGAGATCCGGTACGCCTTACTTTAGCGCTATTAGGTACGGTGATCCTGATGTTTATTATGGGTTACGGTATTAGTTTGGATGTTGAAAATCTACGCTTTGGTATTATGGATAGAGATAAAACAGGGTTAAGTCAGGCATATAGCCAAAACCTTTCAGGCTCTCGCTATTTTATTGAAAAAGCGCCTATCACCGATTATGACCAACTGGAAAAACGGTTACGTAGTGGTGATATTACAGTTGCAATTGAAATTCCGCCTAATTTTGCGCGGGATGTAGCCAAAGGTCACACTGTAAAAATAGGTGTTTGGATTGATGGTGCAATGCCTAATCGGGCTGAAACTGTTCGCGGTTATATTCAGGCAATGCATACAACATGGATGCTTGATATGGCTATGCGTCAACCCACTAATGTGGTTGATAAATTGTCACCTATTAATATCGAAACCCGCTACCGTTATAATCCTGATGTAAAAAGTTTACCCGCAATTGTACCTGCAGTTATTCCTCTTTTATTAATGATGATCCCCGCAATGTTAAGTGCGTTGAGCGTCGTTCGTGAAAAAGAGCTAGGTTCTATTATCAATCTTTATGTTACACCTATCACCAAAGCAGAGTTTTTATTAGGTAAGCAATTTCCTTATATCTTATTGGGTATGTTTAACTTTTTCATGCTCTGTGCGCTTTCTGTCTTTGTGTTTGGCGTGAGTTTTAAAGGGAGTATGTTAACGCTTTCTTTAGGCGCATTACTCTATATCACTATTGCCACAGGAATGGGATTACTCATTTCTTGCTTTATGAAAAGCCAGATTGCCGCCATTTTTGGTACTTCAATTATTACCTTAATTCCGGCAACACAATTTTCAGGAATGATTGACCCTGTTTCGTCACTGGAAGGTATAGGTAAATGGATAGGGCATATTTATCCTACATCTCACTTTTTAACTATTTCAAGAGGGACATTCTCTAAGGGATTAAACCTTTTTGATTTACCTTGGTCTTTTATTCCTTTGCTTATCACTATCCCAATTGTTATTGGGTTGAGTATCTTTTTCTTGAAAAAGCAGGAGGCTTAAATGTGGCGCACAATTCAAAATGTGTTTAATTTAGGCGTAAAAGAGCTACGCAGTCTCTCTCGTGATAAAGCGATGTTGGCGTTAATTGTGTTTGCTTTTACTGTGTCTATTTATTCATCAGCAACTGTGACACCCGGCTCGTTACATCACGCACCGATTGCTGTTGCTGATCAAGATAAATCACAGCTATCTGCACGTATTGTAAATAGTTTTTATATGCCTTATTTCTTACCTCCCGCTGAGATTACTCCTGAGCAAATTGATGGTTTGTTAGATAGAGGAACATATACCTTTGCACTTGATATTCCGCCTAATTTTCAGCGTGATCTCTTAGCTGGTCGGAAACCTGAAATACAAGTTAATATTGATGCAACAAGAATGAGCCAAGCTTTTTTAGGTAATAGCTATATTCAAAATATTGTAATGGGTGAAGCAAAAACCTTTTTAGCGAAAAATAGAACCAACGATCCACTGCCTGTTGATTTGGAAGTTAGAATGAGTTTCAACCCGAATCTAACACAATCTTGGTTTGGTTCTGTTATGGCAATTATCAATAATATCACTATGTTATCGATAGTATTAACAGGGGCTGCATTAATAAGAGAGCGAGAGCATGGCACCATTGAACACTTACTGGTTATGCCTGTAACGCCCTTTGAAATCATGCTTTCTAAGATATGGTCAATGGGATTGGTTGTGTTATTGGCATCAGTTATGTCGTTGGTATTAGTCGTGAAATCTTTACTTCATGTTCCTATTGAAGGTTCTGTTCTACTATTTATGTGTGGTGTTGCTTTAAGCTTATTTGCGACAACTTCAATAGGTATTTTTTTAGGAACAATGGCTCGTTCAATGCCTCAATTTGGTTTATTGATGATTATGGTCTTGTTGCCATTAAATATGTTATCAGGAGGGATGACATCGCGAGAAAGTATGCCTCAGTTTGTACAGGATGTAATGCAAACAATGCCCACTACACACTTTGTTAGCTTAGCCCAAGCTATTTTATATCGTGGTGCTGATTTCTCGATTGTGTGGCCTCAATTCATTATCTTAATTGTTATTGGCTCGGTGTTTTTTTCATTAGCTTTATTACGTTTTAGAAAAACCATTTCGGCTATGGCCTAATAAATTTAAATATTAATCGATAAATTAACCTATTTTCTTCTATTGTTAAATATAGAAGGGAATAGGTTTTTTATTAATTTAATTATTTAACATTGGTGTTTTTACTTAACGATTAAATTTCATAAATAATATTCATGAAGGTAAATAATTCATTTAAGTCAAAGCGTTAAGTTAAATTCATTAATAAAGAATTTTATCCATTAATTGAATGACATAGTTTATATATTTTTATTGATTGAGTTAAATTTATTTTTAATAAGGCTAATTTTATGAGAATAATAAAGATATTAAAAAAAGTAATAGGAGAAAGGAAATTTAATAAAGAATAAAAGATTGGCATAGATATAATGGATGTTAAACCAATTAGAGATAATTTGTTATTTAGGCATCAACCGTTTTTTAGATAATAAAACGGGTTTAACAATAGATAGAAGTAAACAGCATTTTGTTTTTAATCCTGATGGTATTTTATCAAATAATAGACATACAGTCGGATATACATGCTTAGAATCACAACCTAATGGTAAAGGTCAATCTGTGATACTCAAAGAGAACAGTAAAATGATGGTGGGTTTTTGGCTAACCAACAGCGCCCCTGATGATACCTTAATGCTAAGAGACTGCCCAAACGAAGCATAGACTATTTTTAGGAAAAGTCACTGAAACATAAGAAAATAATAGAAATAACTTGCGAAACTTTGCCTTGCGTTAGATTTATTACATTTCCCTTTGAAAAGTTATGTACATCCGCACTATAAAAGATAAGATTTTCTTATTGGTTTTAAATATAAGTTTTTCTTATTGGTTTTTAATTTATTAGTTTCTGGCAAGGGTGGAAGCTAATCGAGAGAAAACACATTAAATCACTCATTCTGTTTTTTTATCATTGCTATAACTTAAGAGGTTAAATATGTCATCTACACTTAAGCTTAATGATGGTTTATCTGATATCGGTTCGATAATACATTATGGTATCAGTCAGATCCCAGTGGTCGGAGGTGTACTAGGCACCATTTTTGGTCTTTTATGGCCAACAAATAAGGAAGATATATGGAGCACGATTAAACAGGAAGTACAAAACCTTATTAATGAAGATATTCAAGAGGACGACTGGAATCGCCTTGTGGCCGCAGTAAATGAGCTTCAGGATAAAGTATCATTTATCAATGACCAGTTAATTAATGCCCAGTATGATACTGCTGGCCCTGAACTGATGACAGTAGTTGTAGATATAATTGGAATTGAAGAAAACTTCAAAATAAAAGGGACTAATTTCGAATATGCATTTGCTCCACTTTTTGTCGCCGCTATGAATTTAAAAATTGCCTTATATCTTGAAGGTATTAAATACTCTAATGAATTAGGATTAAGTCAAGATCAAGTTAATCAATTAAAGTCATTGCTTCAATCTGATGTTCAAAGCTCCAAGAGTTATTTATCTCCAATAAATTCTGCAATAGGCAGTACTTATCTTAACAATATACAGACCTACTTTAGTGTTAAGTTATATTATGAAACCAGCGTGTCTTTATTTAATGAACTATGGTCAGGGGATTATGAAGACTATAATGCGCCTGCACCGCTGGAAAATTACTACGTTCCAGTCATGGCAGCTGGATCTTTCTATAAGCTTATAAGCCTAGACGGGCAAAATTTCTCAGTGCCTATGGCATTTGCTGAAGTAGCTGATAACTCAATGATGCCTTCTACAAACATCCAGGGATCTTTATATCAGGACCCAACATCTTATCCAGATGGCTATATTAATTTTATCGATGTTTATACAGACCTGTCAGTGTCACATCGAACTACTGGGTTAATGTTTACCTGTAGTGGGTCTGATGAACAATATGAAATGGGTATGACGCCAAATAACAATTACTCATTTAATGTTGGACAAAACAAAATGAGTATTAATGCTGATGGTGGTGAGTTTATTAATCAGGTGTCCGTGAGAGCGGAATCTTTTGTTTCACAAATTCAGTTCACCACTAATCTTAATAATACAATGGTAGCAGGTCAGCATCCTGATGATGACTCTATACAAGAAGTCACTTTAGTCAGCCCATTTTCAATTAACTCCATGTATGTGGTTTCTGATGTTGCAGGATATATACAATCATCTGGCCATCAAATGTGTGGGATAGCGATTTCAGCAATATATAATAATGAACTCGCGATGCAATATGTCAGCAGTCTATATAAAAACAGTTAAGGATGCGCGTTATGTCAACTAATTATGTTATTCAACCTTTGGAAACAGTTACAGTATGGGACGATGCTGAGCCTATCATTCCAACAGTTAGTAAAAGTGTAATTGTTACTAATAATGGCGAAACGAAATTAGAAGTTGTGAATTACTGGGCGCCACCATCACATGTTTTTTACCCCGATACCACATATTGGGTTGAACCCAATGACACGATTATGGTTCCAGCACCCGAACGATCATTTTACTACTACAGAGTTAATGTAACTAACTCGGATGATACCAAGGTGGGTGCGGCTATCGTTGAAATTTTAGATTAGCATTTACTTGATGGTCAGGTGAGATCTTACGTGGGTTAGGTATATATATTGTATAAACAAGAAAACTGATTAATTAATAGATTAACCTTATTTTTTCTCCAATAGCCTTTAGTTAAGGCATAAATCGATAACCGATCCCCGTTTCCGTCATTAAATGCACCGGACATGCGGGATCGGTTTCTAGTTTTTGGCGTAAATGCCCCATATAAATACGTAAATAGTGACTATGTTCAACGAAATTAGGTCCCCAAACATGTTGCATTAAATGCCGTTGAGTGAGCACTTTACCGCTGTTATTAACCAATTCGCTTAGCAAACGAAATTCTGTCGGTGTTAAATGAACGGGTTCATTTTGACGAGTAACAATACGATTAACCCAATCAATTGTAATATCACCAAACGTAAATTGTGCGCTCTGTGTTTCTTGTTTAACAAAACGGCGTAGTGATGCTCTGACTCTGGCGAGTAGTTCACTAATGCCAAAGGGTTTAGTCAGATAGTCGTCTGCTCCTGCATCAAGCGCTTTCACTTTATCTTGTTCTGAGTCTCGCGCTGAAAGTACGATAACGGGCGTACTACTCCATTGGCGAAAGTCTTGAATAAAACAGAGACCATCTTTATCAGGCAAACCAAGATCAAGAATAACTAAATCAGGTTTTCTTGATGCAGCTTCAATTAATCCTCGTTGGCATTCATTGGCTTCATAAACACGAAATCCTTCGTTCTCTAAAGCCAGCCGAACAAAGCGTAAGATCTCTTTTTCATCTTCAATAATTAAAATGTTATATGGAGTCACTGTTTTATTTCAATCTCATCAATATCAGGGAGTGATTTTAAAGGTAAAACAAAGTGGAAACTTGCTCCACCTTTTTTATGGCTTTCATCAGGGAAATTATTGTTTTCAGAGAAATTGTGGTTTTCAGCCCAAATTTCACCCTCATGTAAGCGAATAATCGCGCTACATATCGCTAAACCTAAGCCAACACCAGGAATTGCGGATTCTTTTACTGCGCGTGAAAATTTATTAAAGATAAGTTGTAGTTGGTCAGTCGGAATGCCATTGCCTTCATCCCATACCTCAACATGAATTTTAGAGGCTTCAATATAGGCTCTTACTCCAAGCTTTGTATTTGGAGTCGTATATTTTACTGCATTTTCAAGTAAGTTCGTGATAACCCGTTCAATTAAATTACCATCACAATAAAGCAGTAAATCGGCCGGAATATCAATTTGTAATGGATGTTTATCAAGTAAATAAGAGAGTGAACGAATAGCACTTCCTGTAATTTCTTGCAACGAATTCCATTGTAAATTCACTTGAATACCGCCAGATTGAATGCGTGCCATATCAAGTAAATTATTGACCAAACGTGAGGTTGTCAGGATCTGCTGTCGAATCTGGTTAACTTGTTCTGTATGGGATGAACCTTCAGCACTTAAATCGAGAAGTAAAATTTCTGATTGCCCAAAAAGCACAGTAAGCGGTGTTTTTAAATCATGAGAAAGTGCGGCTAGTAATGCATTTCTTAATTGTTCTCGTTCGATATTAATTCGAGATTGTTCTGCAATTTCAGCCTGTTGTAATCGTTCAAGCGCATTAGCAATTAAACCATTAAAAGTTTGCAATAGCTGCTGTTGTTCAGGAATAAGCAGTTGGCGAAGATTATTCGGTTCAATCGCTAAAATAGCTAAAACTTGTTGAGAGGCGGTGATCGGATGTAATTGATAAGGCACACTTGGCAAAGTATCTGTGCCTGCACCGGCAATTTGGTCTTTATCGCAACACCAGCGTGCAATTGCATTATCAATAGGTAAATGCCCCATACCTTGTGCATGAAAAGGTGTTAATTCACCTTGTTTGTTAGGGATCAACAAACAAACTTTTGCATCAAACGCACTTGATAAAAAATGGTAACTGGTGCGAACAACATCTTGTAACGTTACCGCTCGACCCAGTTCTCTCGTCATTTCAAATAAGTGACGAGTGCGTTGTTCTCGATAACGTGCAACGCGAGTTTGATAACGCATACCCGCAGTTAAATTACCGACCACTAATCCTACAATAAGCATGACGGTGAAAGTGATCAAATACTGCATGTCGAGTACAGCGAGCGAAAAGTGGGGCTGTACAAAAAATAAGTCAAAACTAATGACATTGATTAATGCTGCAAAAATAGAAGGGCGACGGCCAAAAAAGAGTGCAATTAATACAACACCCAATAAATAGAGTGTCACTAAATTGGCTTTATCAAGTGCTAATAGAAATGTGCGAGAGAATAAGGTTATCGCTAAACATAATCCAATCGCTGTTAAATAGCCTTTTATCTCTTGTCGCCATTTATCATTTTGCAGTGGTGCTGTTTTGGTTTTATAACGAATTTCCTCATCATTGAGAGCAACACTAATAACATGGAGATCGGGGGCGTAGCGTGCTAATTTTTCTGCAAAACGCATCCGTACCCAGCGTTTTAGCCATTGCCATTTTTGGTAAGCACGCTGACCAATAATCACTTTTCCAAGATTATGCTCTCTGGCGTAACGGATCACGGCTTTTTCAGCTTGGTTATCAGAAAGGATAGCGGCTCTTGCACCTAAATGTTGTGCCAGTTTTAGAGAGTGCAAAATAGCTCGACGTTTATGCTCTCCAATTTGATGAAGCTTAGGGGTTTCAACATAAATAGCATGCCATTGGCAACCAAAGGCGGCAGCATAACGCGCTGCCGTGCGAACTAATTTATCGTTACCACCATGAGCGCCAAGACAGACCATCAGACTATCTGTTGTGTGCCAAACAGGAGCCGTTCCTTGGCTATCTCGAAACTCTTTAACTTGTGTATCAACTCTATCTGCCATACGGCGTAAAGCTAATTCTCGTAGTGCGATTAAATTACCTTTACGAAAAAAGTGTTCGATGGCGCGTTCTGCTTGTCCGGCTAGATATACTTTGCCTTCGTGCAAACGTTGTTGTAGATCGTCAGGCGGCAGATCCACCATAACCACTTCATCAGCACTATCAAAAATATAGTCAGGGATCGTCTCTTGAACACGAATGCCAGTAATACTTCCTACGATATCATTAAGACTTTCAATGTGTTGTACATTTATTGTAGCGAGTACATCAATACCCGCATCCAACAGTTCTTCCACATCTTGCCAACGCTTAGGATGCCGGCATTTATGAGGATTACTAAATGCCAGTTCATCCATTAAGATCACCGCAGGGTGTCTGGCTAATGCGGCATCTAAATCAAATGCGATAAGCTTTCTACCATGATGATGAATACGTTGTGGTGGCAATAAAGGTAATCCGTGAAGTAGCGCAGCCGTTTCTTGCCTTTGGTGTGTTTCAACAACCCCCGCAAGCACATCAATACCTTGCTGGTGGAGGCGTTGAGCTTCTTGCAACATGGCGTAAGTTTTTCCTACACCCGCACAAGCACCAAAGAATATTTTTAGTCGTCCACGAGTTGTTGTTCGCGTTGAAGCGAGCAGATCATCGGGTGAGGGACGTTGCCATTGCTGATCGAGTTCCATTTTATTGAGTACTCACTTTTTGCTGCTTTTCTGCACTTAATTTATCAAGTGCCTGATTTAGCATAAACACATTCACAACAGGTTCGCCCATAAACGGCATTAGTGGCGATGTTGTATTGTCTTTTATTAATTGCTCAATTTCATTTTTAGTAAGTTGGCGAGAATATGCAATATTTTCAATTTGATAATAAGCGGCTTGTAATGAAATATGAGGATCAAGCCCGCTCCCTGATGCGGTCACTAAATCAACAGGAACAGCCTGATGATTATCAACCTCTTTTTGCCACGTTTGAACGCGTTTTGCGACTTCATTAAGCAATAATGGATTTGAAGATGCTAATTGGCTAGCGCCTGATGCCATGCTGTTATAGGGCATTTCTGCTGTTATTGATGGACGACTTTTAAAATAATCATCCCGCGTAAATTGTTGCCCAATCAGTTCAGAGCCAATAAGTTTATTATCTTGATAGATCCGTGAGCCATTCGCTTGCCATGGGAAAATAAGGTTAGCTAATCCTGTAACAAGCAAAGGATAAGCCAGCCCAGTTATTAGTGTAAGTAATAATAACATTACTAATGATGATCGAAATAGATGCATAGAGAACTCCTTAAAACCCGATAAATGCTAAGAGCATATCGATGATTTTAATCCCAATAAAAGGGACTAATAATCCGCTGATCCCGTATAAAGAGAGGTTTCGGCGCAATAATGAATGCGCTGAAACAGGGCGATAATGCACACCTTTAAGGGCAAGAGGGATCAAGAAGACAATAATTAAGGCATTAAAAATAACCGCAGATAACATTGCAGATGCTGGTGAATGTAAGTTCATGACATTAAGCATATTGAGCTGTGGATAGGTGACAGCGAAAGCCGCAGGAATAATGGCGAAGTATTTAGCAATATCGTTGGAAATACTAAATGTCGTTAAAGCGCCTCGTGTCATTAGCATTTGTTTACCAATATGCACAACTTCGATTAATTTTGTTGGATTAGAGTCTAAATCGACCATATTACCCGCTTCTTTGGCGGCTTGAGTACCTGAATTCATCGCAACAGCGACATCCGCTTGCGCTAAGGCTGGAGCATCATTAGTACCATCACCCGTCATTGCAACTAATCGACCTTCAGATTGATATTGACGAATTAATGCTAATTTTGCCTCAGGTGTTGCTTCAGCCAGAAAATCATCAACACCAGATTCTGCTGCGATAGCGGCTGCCGTAAGGTGATTATCACCAGTGATCATAACGGTTTTTATCCCCATTTGGCGCAGTTGAGCAAAACGCTCTTTAATTCCACCTTTCACAATATCTTTAAGTTCAACAACACCTAAGATTTTCTGATTTTCAACCACCACCAGCGGTGTTCCTCCCGTTCTCGCTACTTGCTCAACTATCGTGGTGACTTCATCAGGAAAATGACCATGACTGACTTCAATATGACGACGAATAGCATCAACGGAACCTTTGCGGATCAAGCGCTCTTCTAAATTAACACCGCTCATTCTTGTCATTGCAGAGAAGGGAATAAAAGAAGCACCAATTGATGCTAAATCACGTTCGCGTAAATTAAAACGCTGTTTAGCGAGGATCACAATGCTTCTGCCTTCAGGCGTTTCATCTGCAAGCGAGCTTAACTGTGCCGCATCAGCAAGTTGTTTTTCGCTAATACCCGAAAGCGGGATAAAACGAGAAGCTTGACGATTACCGAGTGTAATTGTGCCTGTTTTATCAAGAAGTAAGACATCAACATCACCCGCAGCTTCAACAGCACGCCCACTGGTTGCAATCACATTGGCATCCAGCATTCGACTCATTCCAGCCACACCAATTGATGAAAGTAAGCCGCCAATCGTTGTGGGAATAAGACACACCAACAAAGCAATTAAAGTGACAACAGAGATAATCTCACCATGACCTTGAAACTCGACAGCAAACACACTAAATGGATAGAGCGTTATACAAGCCAATAAGAAAATCAGTGTCAATGCAGTCAATAAGATAGTCAAAGCAACTTCGTTTGGCGTCTTTCTACGCTTTGCGCCTTCTACCATTCCAATCATACGGTCGAGAAATGAATTACCTGCTTCAGCAGTACAACGTATGATTAACCAATCGGATAACACCCGAGTACCGCCAGTGACAGAAGAAAAATCACCACCCGATTCACGAATAACAGGTGCGGATTCACCCGTAATAGCACTTTCATCAACAGAAGCACCACCTTCAATGACTTCACCATCACAAGGAATAGCTTCGCCAGCGTTGACTAAAACGATATCACCTTTATGCAATAAGAAAGAGTCAACGGTTTCTTTTGCGGCATTAATGTCTGCGTGATGTAAACGTATCGCTTTAGATTGTTGTTTAGCCCCACGTAAGCTAGCCGCTTGTGCTTTGCTTCGACTTTCTGCTAATGATTCAGCGAAATTAGCAAATAGCAATGTCACCCATAACCAAAATGTGACTTGTGAAGTAAAGTGATTATCATCAGGGAGATAACCTAACAGCGAAGCAATCCAAATTCCGGTAATTAAGAGCGCACCCACATAAACGATAAACATAACGGGATTACGCCATTGTGCTTGAGGCGTACATTTTTTTATCGCATCAAAGAAAGCCGATATCACGGTTTTTCTGTCAAAGAGTTGAGTTTTTTTCATGACACGTTTCCTTATTTAGCCCAAAACAGTTGTAAGTGTTCTGCAATAGGGCCAAGTGCTAATGCCGGAACAAAAGTTAAAGCGCCGATCATTAATACCGTGAGGATCAATAACAAAATAAATAGCGGTGAAGTGGTAGAGAGTGTTGCCAAGCTTTCTGGCTGACGCTTTTTCACGGCTAAACTACCTGCAATAGCTAAAACAGGTAGCATGACACCAAAGCGACCAATCAACATGGAAAGCCCTAATAATAGATTATAAAAAGGTGAGCTGGCGTGAAGCCCGGCAAAAGCACTACCGTTATTATTAGCCGCAGAAGTAAAAGCGTATAACACTTCACTAAAGCCATGAGGACCTGGATTTAAAATGGCTTCACGACCAACATCAGTAAATAAGGCAAGGGTTGTACCTAATAAAACAACGGCTGGAGAAATTAAAATTGCAATGGCTACCCATTTCATTTCGGCAACACCAATCTTTTTACCAAGATATTCAGGTGCGCGACCAACCATTAATCCCGCGATAAACACAGCTAATAATACATAGAGGATCATGCCGTAAAACCCTGATCCTACTCCGCCAAATACCACTTCTCCTGTTTGCATTAACCACATTGGCACCATGCCACCCAAAGCGGTTAATGAGTCATGCATGGCATTAACTGCACCACAAGATGCCGCTGTTGTGACAGCAACAAAAATAGCACTACCGATTATGCCAAAGCGTGTTTCTTTGCCTTCCATATTTAGCGAGCTTTCTGCACCCGCAAAGATAAACTCTGAATTTCCTTGCCATTCAGCCCAAGTGACCACAGTAACAGCAACGATGAAAATTAATGTCATCGCCCAAAGCAAGGTATGCCCTTGGCGTTGTGTTCCACTTAAACGACCAAAGGCAAAACATAAGGCAGTAGGAATAAGAAATATGGCAAGTATTTGTAAGAAGTTACTTAATGATGTTGGATTTTCATAAGGATGGGCAGAGTTTGCTGCAAAATAGCCACCGCCATTTGTGCCTAATAATTTAATGGCTTCTTGAGAAGCAACAGGTCCCATTGGTAACCACTGTTGTTGTCCATCAAGCCCTTGACTTAATACCGCGGGGTGAAAGTTTTGTATTACCCCTTGGCTGACAAATAACAGTGACCAAATAATTGATAAAGGGAGTAGGACATATAACGTAATGCGCCCAATATCAATCCATGCATTCCCTAATGAGGTACAAGAGGACTGTGTTAGCGCTCTAATTAAAACAAAAGCGACAGCAATACCGGTTGTTGCAGATAAGAAGTTTTGCACTGCAAGCCCCGTCATTTGGCTTAAATAACTCACTGCGGTTTCACCGCTATAAGCTTGCCAATTAGTATTAGTGATAAAGCTAATTGTGGTATTTAACGCTAAATCCCAATTCATATTAGGTGCAACTTGAGGATTTAACGGTAAATAGCCTTGGTTTAGCAACATGACAAATAATAGGATCGCACCCATTAAATTAAAAATAAGTAGGGCGAGCATATAGTGATACCAGCTCATTGGCTGGATTGATTTTCCTGCGGGTTTAAAACCACAACAACGCCAAATAACATGTTCGGTTTGAGTAACCCAATGAGGTAAATCACCTTCGATAAGGCGAGCTAAATAATATCCAAGCATTTTCCCTATCACTAATAATGTGATCAGAAAAATAGCAAGATATATCAACATCGTTATTGCCATTTTTAAAATGCCTCTGCGTTAAATAACACATAGATAAGATAAGCAGTGAGCAAAACAACTAACGTCACAGCACCGAATATCAGCATCAGAACAATCCTTTTACTATTTAGATTGAGTGAGCGTACTGAATGGGCTGTAAAGATGTTGATAAAAGAGTAGTGATAAGTGTAAAAAAAGTATAAAAATGACTTAATAGGTGGTTTATTACCCTTTGATTTATTGAATTAATGTCATACCTTTGTTAGATATGAGGGTGAGTTCAAAGAGTATACTAATTAAATGAGTGGAAATTAGCACTTTCTAGGAGATTTTGAATGAACACCCTCTATCTAAAGGCTAAATGGTTTTTATACTTCTTAAGCCTGTTAATGATTTCATCTCTCTTTATGGTTAAAGCGATGGCAAATTCTGATAAGGCATACTTAGTTACATTGGCACAAGAAGGAAATTTATCTGAGTTAAAACGCCAAATAGAACAAGGTGCAAATATTGAACAACGTGATCTAAAGTTACGCACACCGCTTATGGCAGCCACACATGCAAACCAAATTGAGGTTGCGAAATATCTGATTGAGCATGGCGCAGATGTTAATGCCCGTGATGCTATTCATGATTCACCATATCTTTATTCGGGCGCTAGAGGGTTACAGGAGATCTTAGAACTAACGTTATCGCATGGCGCCTCGCTTAAAAGTATTAATCGTTATGGTGGAACAGCATTAATTCCTGCTTCAGAACGAGGTCATGTAAAAACAGTAAAAACACTGATTGATGCTGGTGTGGATGTTGATCATATTAATCGTTTAGGTTGGACGGCTTTAATCGAAGCTATTATTTTAGGTGATGGTAGCCAAAGATATGAAGAGATTGTGAGTTTACTTATTGAAGGTGGAGCTAACGTTAACCTTGCCGATGGCTCTGGCCACACACCATTAACCTTAGCTAAAGATAAAGGGTATACAAACATCGTTAATATACTTGAACAAGCGGGGGCAAAATAATGTCAGATAATCAATTTATACAACAAGCCATATCGCTTGCAATGGATAATGTGAAAGTAGGGGGAAGACCATTCGGCGCAGTCATTGTGAATAATGGTCAAGTAATTGCAAGTGCTGTTAACCAAATAGTAACGACCAATGATCCTACTGCTCATGCTGAATTGTTAGCATTACGGGAAGCTGGAAAAGTATTAAAGCGAACAAAATTAGATGATTGTATTGTTTATGCCAGTGGGCAACCTTGCCCAATGTGTCTTGCCGCAATGCGCATGGCGGGGATCTCTAAAATTTTTTATGCCTATTCTAATGAGGATGCAGAGCCTTACGGACTATCGACAGCCAATATTGCTAAAGCATTAAGAAAGGTGCCAGAACAGCAAGAAGGTCTTCAATTTGTACAGATAAGAACGGAGGATGAAATGCAACCCAAGCTTTATCAGTATTGGTCAAAACAATCTTAAAAAGATTAATTATTACTATAAATAAAAGCCCTAAAAGTGAGAATTGAAGTAACTGCATAAATAGATACTTTTAGGGCTTTCTATTCTAATATTTATTAATAATCAACAAAATAACTGCTTTTCAGCAGGGGTGACATTTAACAAAGATTGCCAGTTTTTTAATGTTAATGTCGCCAGCATGGCTAAACCTTCATAATATGGGAATGCGCCTTGCAGAGATAACTTCTCTAAATAACGATAAGCCCATGGCAGAAGGTGTTCTGCTAATAGCTCATTTAGTTTTTCAGGTCGAGTTTCTGCAATCCATGCCACCATCATCACCATTAAACCAAAGTGATCTTCCGGCTCGTTTTGAGTTAACGCAATATCAATGCCATTTTCTAGCATCCATTCACGTAAATCTAATGTTGAGTTACCGAATAATACATTTTCATGATCAAGGTAAACAGAACCCCAAGGTGGTGCTGGCAGTGCGTAAGGACCGACAAATAAGCGTTGATATGCCTGTGCTAAAGTTTCTTCCGCTAATGTGGTTTGTGAAAGAAGACTAGCAATGCGTTGCTTTTCTTCATCACTGCCATAAGGCCATTCTTCAACCCATTTTTGACTAGACAGCAGCTCGACAATGTCACTTTTCTCAGTAGGTGCATAATAAAAAGCTGCGCCTAAAATACGGGCAGTAAGAGAAATATCAGTAATAACTTGTTGTTTCATAATATTTTTATAATCCGCTTAGATTTATTGTCTTTACTATATGCGATTTTCTATCTAAACATAATGACGAAGATTAAAAAAGAGCGATACCGTAATATAAAAGGAAAACCGCTATAACAGATAAAAAGAGTGAGCCTTTTAACTATTACAGCGGTTTAGCCGGGTGAGAACTTAATTAACCAACAACTGCCATGCCGACAGTCATATGTAAACCATAGAACACACCGCGCCCTATAAACTCACCCACAAACACTAAAATAAAGCCCAATGCTAATAACGCCACAGAAGGGTTATTTTTACGTAACAGTGGAGCAATCCAGCAACTTAAGCCTAAGACTAAAGCTACTAATTTAATTCCCATCAAAGTGCCATAGTTAGGAACTAAATCTACCGCTTTTTGTACAGAGGTTTGAATAGAGCCTAATTCAAAACCTTGTGATGTTGCCACAATAGCGCTAACAACAATGGCGATAACACTGAGTAATGGCAATGCACTGACGCAGTTTAGGTTAAAGCCCGCAATACGCATTAAGAGTGCCGCTAAAATAGGACCACCGATAAAGGCTGTCAGTACAAAATTAAATGTGGTATAGCCATTATGCCAAGTCGGAACAGTATCAATTTGGTATACACGAGAGATAGCCGTAATAAATAATGCGGCTAATACCATAACCAACGCGACCCATAATTTGCCTAATGCAGCCGGCATTTTATTAAATACAGCCAGTAACCAGTAAATACCACCCAGTGCAAAGAAAATAGAACCGCTGGCAATTTCATTACTTAATGATGAGTGACCCAAACGAAGTAATGAGTTAAATGCGCGTAATGGGGTTCCCATATGCATCATGGATAATAAGAAACCAATACCCATTAATACCCAAAGTCCAAACATGCTGTAATGCACTTTTCGGTTCATTTCTGCGGAAAGCTTACCCGAAAGAATCGCGCATCCCATAATAATAAAGGCGCCAGCAACACTTTGACCGATAACGGTAAAAAACATTAGTGGCCATTCATGCAATCCCACCATCTTACACCTCCTCTGGGTTTGCCAGATGACCAGTGGTATCACCCACAGGACGGCTATTGGCATTTAATTTAAGGACAATATTTGGCTTGGTGTATTTTGCTGAAGGAAGTGGGGCAATTTCAGCTAAATCACCATATTTAGCGCGTAACTCTTCAATAGGTGCCATATCTAATGCACGTAGTGGACAAGATTCGACACAAATAGGTTTTTTGCCTTCTGCGACACGTTCATAGCAACCATCACATTTGGTCATATGACCTTTGACTTCATCAAATTGCGGTGCGCCGTAAGGGCAAGCCATATGACAATAACGACATCCAATACAGACTTCTTCATTAACAACCACAAAGCCGTCTTCACGTTTATGCATCGCACCACTTGGACAAACTTTGGCACAAGCAGGATCGTCACAGTGGTTACAAGAGATCGATAAGTAATAAGCAAAAACGTTCTGTGTATAAACACCATCTTGCTCAGTCCAATCGCCACCTGCATATTCATAAATACGGCGGAAATTGACTTCAGGGGATAAATTTTTAAAATCCTTGCACGCCAGTTCACAGGTTTTGCAGCCGGTGCAACGACTTGAATCAATATAAAAACCATATTGCGTTGACATAACCAGACTCCTTACGCCTTGACGACTTCAACAAGATTACTGTGAGAAGGATTACCCTTAGCGAGAGGTGAAGGGCGTTGTGTCGTTAACACGTTAATACTACCTGCGTGATCAATTCGATTACTGTCTGGGTTATACCAAGCACCTTCGCTTAAGCCGACAACGCCCGGTAAAATACGAGGTGTGACTTTTGCATTGATCCGAACTTCACCACGATCGTTATAAATACGCACTAAATCACCGTGTTTGATACTACGTTTAGCCGCATCAACAGGGTTGATCCATATTTCTTGAGGGCAAGCTGCTTTTAAGACATCAACGTTGCCATACGTTGAGTGGGTGCGTGATTTATAATGGAATCCCGTCATTTGTAATGGGTATTTTTCCATTGCCGGGTCGCCATAGTTTTCAAAACCAACAGAGTAGACAGGTAGTGGATCAATCACATCGCCAGATTCAAGTTCCCACGTCGCTTTTATGTCGGCAAGTTGAGAAGAATAAATCTCAATTTTACCTGATGGTGTGGTTAATGGGTTATTTTCAGGATCTTCACGGAATTGGCGATAAGCAACGTGATGACCTTCAGGGTCACGTTTTTTGAAGATACCTTGAGCACGGAACTCTTCAAAAGTCGGCAGTTCAGGTAAGTTTTGACGAGATTGTTCGTAAAGGTGACGTAACCACTCTTCTTGAGTACGGTTTTCAGTGAATTTTTCACCCACCCCCATGCGTTTTGCAATTTCGCTGGTCATTTCATAGATATTGCGGCTTTCAAAGCGGGGTTTGATTGCCTGATCTGCAAAAATAACATAAGCCATATTACCTGCTGATGCATCCATACAGAAATCCATTTGTTCTGATGCTGTGCAATCAGGAAGTAGAATATCGGCATATTTAGCGGATGCTGTCATATGGTTATCGATCACCACAATCATTTCGCATTTTTTATCGTCTTGCAAAATATCATGAGTACGATTGATTTCAGAATGTTGGTTAACTAAGCAGTTGCCCGCATAGTTCCATACCATTTTGATTGGTACATCAAGCTTGTCTTTACCACGAACACCATCACGGGTTGCGGTCATTTCTGGGCCACGTAAGATGGCATCCGTCCACATAAACATAGAAATGCTGGTGGTAACAGGGTTAGTAAAGGTTGGCATACGAACAAAAGGAATACTGTAAGAGCCTTCACGAGCGCCAGTATTACCGCCGTTAATTCCCACATTCCCCGTTAAAATAGAGAGCATTGCGATAGCACGAGAAGCCAGTTCACCGTTAGAACGACGTTGAGGACCCCAGCCTTGTGTAATATAAGCAGGTTTCGCTGTTGCAATCTCACGGGCTAATTTCACAATGCGTGAAGCAGGAATACCGGTGATCTGCGCTGCCCATTCAGGCGTTTTTGGCTGACCATCTACACCATTACCTAAAATATAGGCTTTATAGTGACCATTTTTTGGCGCACCTTCTGGCATAGTGGTTTCATCGTAACCAACACAATATTTGTCTAAGAAAGGCTTATCAACTAAGTCTTCTTTGATCATGACATAAGCTAATGCATTAACTAATGCAGCATCTGTTCCTGGACGAATAGGGATCCATTCATCTTCACGACCAGCGCCCGTATCGGTATAGCGTGGATCGATGATAATCATTCGTGCATCAGATTTTTCACGAGCTTGCTCAACGTAATAGGTGACACCGCCACCACTCATACGTGTTTCACCCGGATTATTACCGAACATCACGACAAGTTTGGTGTTTTCAATATCAGAAGGGCTATTACCATCTGCCCAACCACCATAAGTATAATTTAAGCCCGCTGCGATTTGCGCCGTACTATAGTCACCATAGTGGTTAAGATAGCCACCACAACAATTCATTAATCGTGCAATTAATGTTGCACCTGGTGGCCAAGATTTCGTCATGGTGCCACCTAAAGTACCTGTACCGTAGTTTAGATAAATAGATTCATTACCATAATCTTTAATTAAACGTTTCATGGTGTCTGAAATAGTATCAAACGCTTCATCCCATGAAATACGTTCAAATTTACCTTCACCACGTTTACCTACACGTTTCATTGGGTAGCGCAAACGGTCTGGATTGTAAACACGGCGACGCATAGAACGACCACGTAAACAGGCGCGAACTTGGTGTAATTCTTCGTAGACATCATTGCCAGTGTTGTCAGTTTCGATGTATTTAATTTCACCATCAACCACATGCATACGTAATGGGCAACGACTACCACAGTTTACAGTGCATGCGCTCCACACGACTTTTTCGCTATTAGCTGTTGGTTTTGTTTCCGAGGCAATGGCTTGATTAAAGGGCAGTGATAATCCACCCGCGGTTATCGCTAAACCACCCGCTGCACCTGTTTTTACAAAACGACGGCGAGATAAGGGAGTGGAAAGTAACGCCATCTCTTTGATGTTTTTCATACATTACTCACTTGATTATTAACATTTTAAGAAAAAAACAGAAGCTAATAAGCTTATAAAGAAATAATTATTGTTATTGTTGTTAAAAAATAAGTACTTTAACGTGGGCAACAAAACCCGACAGTTAGTGTGGATACTACGTATTTCCTGAAATTTGTAGTTGCTTTACATCAAAGAAAAGTGATTTATTACAATGGTTACCAGTTTTTGTGATTACCTTAAGCGTATGTATTAGTTGTGTTTAATTATATCGCCAACATCATTATATAAGTAAATACATAACGATTGGTTAAGTTTTTTTATGTTATCAGTAACATTTATTAAGCCTGTTTGCTTGCTTCTATCTATATGATTTTGTTAGTTCAATAGTTAATTTTAGAAGCTATAATTATCTAACAATTCATTAACCTACCTAGCTAAACAAAAATTAAAATTTGTTTAGCTTTTCGTTGTTTTTAATTATTTAAAAACGTCAAAATATGATTAATAAATGTGCTTTTTTGTAATTGAGATCACAATTGAACGCCCTTTATCTGAGTTTTTATTGCTATCTTGAATTGATTTTTATTTAATCTAATTATTAGCTAAACCGGTTTAGTTTTTTAATTGAACTAAATACTCGCTACATAAATAAAAAAGAATGACAGAGGCTATGATGAATATTGAAAAAGTTGCTCACCAACTTATACCTTTATTAGGTGGTGCTGAAAATATCGCAAGTGCAGCACATTGCGCTACGCGCTTAAGGCTTGTTCTTATTGATGATTCAAAAGCGGATAAAGAAGCAATAAACAAATTAGAGGGTGTGAAAGGATGTTTTAGTAATGCAGGGCAAATTCAAGTTATTTTCGGCACAGGGTTAGTCAATAAAGTACATGCCGCATTTATTGCTGCTGCGGGTATTGGTGAATCAAGTAAATCTGAAGCAGCCAATATTGCGGCTAAAAAGCTCAATCCATTTCAGCGAATAGCAAGACTGCTTTCTAATATTTTTGTGCCCATTATTCCTGCCATTGTAGCGTCAGGCTTATTAATGGGATTGTTGGGGCTAATGAAAACTAACCAGTGGGTAAGCCCTGACAATGCATTATATATTATGCTGGATATGTGTAGTTCGGCGGCTTTTATTATTTTACCCATTCTTATTGGTTTTACTGCGGCAAAAGAATTTGGCGGAAATCCTTATCTTGGTGCGACATTAGGCGGAATTTTAACGCATCCAGCGTTAACTAACGCGTGGGGGGTTGCGGCTGGTTTTAATACCATGAATTTTTTTGGATTAGAAGTCGCCATGATTGGCTATCAAGGAACCGTTTTCCCGGTTTTACTTGCTGTTTGGTTTATGAGTGTACTGGAAAAACAATTACGTAAAGTTGTTCCTAATGCACTCGATTTAATTATCACGCCATTTTTAACGGTAATTATTTCAGGCTTTGTTGCGCTATTAGTTATTGGACCTGTCGGTCGCCTTTTAGGTGATGGTATTTCATTAATATTAAGTACGTTAATTACGCAAGCAGGATGGATTGCGGGGCTTATTTTTGGTGGTCTTTATTCTGTTATTGTTATTACGGGAATTCATCACAGTTTTCATGCGGTTGAAGCAGGCTTATTAGGCAATCCTAATATTGGCGTTAATTTCTTATTACCGATTTGGGCAATGGCGAATATTGCACAAGGGGGAGCTTGTATTGCCGTTTGGTTTAAAACCAACGATGCGAAAATTAAAGCAATTACGATCCCTTCAGGTTTCTCCGCTATGTTAGGTATCACTGAAGCGGCAATCTTTGGGATTAATTTGCGTTACGGTAAACCTTTTATTGCTGCATTAATTGGTGGTGCAGCGGGTGGAGCTTGGGTTGTTGGCTCTCATGTTTATATGACCGCGGTTGGTCTTACCGCAATTCCAGGTATTGCGATTGTGCAAGCGGGTTCAATTAGTAATTATGTTATTGGTTTAGTGATTGCATTCTTAACAGCTTTTGTTCTTTCTCTTTTACTGAAATACAAAGTGGAGTCTGCATAAATGACAAAAAGCGAAGGGTTATCTGCAATTTTACAAGCGGTTATGCGTAATAGTGCTAACGTAGCAAAGGATAAATATTATCCGCGTTGGCATTTAGCTCCAATAACCGGGTTATTAAATGATCCGAACGGATTTTGTTTTGATGGTAAGTATTATCATCTTTTCTATCAATGGGCGCCTCTATCTTGTGAGCATAAAAATAAATGTTGGGGGCATTGGCGCTCAAAGGATCTTATTACTTGGCAACATCAACCTATTGCTTTATTGCCTGATGAATTTTATGACAAAGATGGCTGTTATTCTGGTAGTGCCGTGATCAATCAAGGACAATTAACGCTTTGTTATACCGGAAATGTTAAATTTCAAGATGGAACTCGTACGGCTTGGCAATGTTTAGCCGTAGAAAATAAACAGGGTGGTTTTGATAAGTTAGGACCTGTTTTAGGGCTTCCTGAAGGTTATAGCGGGCATGTTCGTGATCCTAAAATTTGGCGGTACAACGATAAATGGTACATGGTATTAGGAGCGCAAACTCTAGATAAACAGGGTAAGGTTTTACTCTATCGTGCATCTCACTTATATCAATGGCAATTAATAGGTGAATTAGCCGGAAGCCATTTAGGTGGGTTAGGTGATGCGGGTTATATGTGGGAATGCCCTGATCTTTTTGAACTTAATGAACACTTTATTTTATTAGCTTGTCCTCAAGGAATAAAAAAAGAGCAACAGCGATTTTTAAATTCGCATCCTAGTGCTTATTTAATAGGAGGCTTTGATTATTCAACCTTACAATTCCAACATGGTGATTTAATCGAGCTTGATGCAGGTTTTGAGTTTTATGCGCCACAAACCACACAAGTTGATGGTCGGCGTTTATTATTTGGTTGGATGGGTGTTCCGGATGGAGAGGAAATGTATCAACCCACTATTGCTAATGGCTGGATACATCAAATGACTTGTCCTCGTGAATTACAAATAAGAGAAGGGCAACTTTATCAGCAACCCGTAAAAGAATTACAGCAACTCAGACAAAATGCACAATATTGGCAAGGCATTGCAGATGATGCACCGGATATTAACGAATTTTCGTTTGAACTTGAAATAGCGTTATTCGGCTCTCTAGAGATTTACTTTTCTGATACTCTGGTTTTAATCATTAAGAATAACCAAGCAGAATTAAAACGCCGTAGTGTTAAAAACGGGGAATGGCAATCACGTTTCTGGTCTGGTGATATAAAACATCTTCAAATATTATGTGATAACTCAAGTGTGGAAATTTTCTTTAATGGCGGTGCGGGTGTAATGAGCAGTCGTTTTTTCCCTTCAGAAAAACAGACTGTCTGCTTCTTGGGGAAAGACACAATAAAACTCACAACGTGGCAATTAAAGAATGCATTGGTTAGTTAAATACGATTATATAAACGATAAAACAGTTTAAGTTCAGCGAACGTGACATTAAGTAAAATAACAGTGAAAAAACAAAAACGTATCACGATCACCGATATTGCAAAATTAGCAGGTGTTTCAAAAACAACGGCAAGTTTAGTGTTAAATGGTCGAGGTAAAGAGATGCGCGTCTCTAATGATACCATTGCGCGTATTACGACTATTGCTGAACAATATCAGTATCAACCCAATATTCATGCTCGCTCTTTACGTGATAATCGTAGTTATGCGTTGGGATTAGTTATTCCTGATATTACAAACTATGGTTTTGCTTCTGTGGCTTATGAGCTAGAAATATTATGTAGAGAAGCGGGTATTCAGTTACTTATTTCCTGCACTGATGAAAATGCAGCTCAAGAAACACTGGTAATAGAACATCTATTATCACGACAAATAGATGGTTTGATTGTCGCCTCGTGTTTACAAAGTGATGTTGAATATCAACGTTTGAGTCAACAAATTCCCGTTGTGTTATTTGACCGTTATTTTGAAGGGACAACACTTCCTTTTGTTGTTACAGATTCAACTACCACAACGCAACAACTTATTGCAGAGATTGCTTCAACGCAACGCATTGATGAGTTTTACTTTTTAGGTGGACAATCCATGCTTTCACCGACTAACGATCGTCTTTTAGGTTTCACACAAGGGCTTTCGCAAGTGAATATCAAACCAGAGTGGATCATTCATGGGCATTATCACCCAAGCTCCGGCTATGAAATGTTTGGCTCTTTATGTGCTTCTTTAGGGCGAGCGCCTAAGTTTGTTTTTACTTCTGCCTGCGGTTTATTAGAAGGGGTATTACGCTATTTAAGTCAAAATAAACATATGCAAAATGAAGTCTATTTAGCAGGTTTTGATGATCACTATCTTTATGATTCATTATCAATACCAATAGACACTATTGCTCAAAATAACCCCGAATTAGCCTCACACTGTTTCCGGTTGATTATGGGATTAATTAACCAGACAAATTTAGGAACCCATCAAATTTTTGTTCCAGCAAAAATACACCAACGACATAAATAAGATTGAGCAATTTTATGCAATATCATTTATCTTTACTGACTGATAATTATTCTCTATAGAATTAATGTATTAAAAGTGAAGACAGGTAAATGGAACAAATAAAAAATAATAATGAAGATAGGCAAGTAATGCGTGCTTTTGGCCTTGGTGCTTTGCATGTTTTACCTTTATGCCTTGCGGTTATTCCTTGGGGAATATTAGCGGGTTCAATGGCGGTTGATGCAGGGTTAACCTTTGCACAAAGTGTCGGAATGTCTGCAATTATATTTGCAGGGGCAGCACAACTCGTTACTTTAGGATTAGTGGTTTCTGGTGCAGGAATGCTGACCATTATTGTGTCTGTCTTTTTTATTACAGCACAACATCTTTTATACGGGCTAACCTTACGTCCTCATGTTGCCCATTTAAAATGGTATCAACGTATTACAATAGGCTTTTTATTAACGGATGAACTCTTTGCTGTTTCAGCACAACCTAAAGTAAAACTAACACCCGCCTATATGATTGGCGCGGGATTATGTTTTTATTTAGCGTGGGTTGCTGTCAGTATTGTTGGCATTATTATGGCAAGCCAAGTTTCTGATTTATCCCGTTACCATCTTGATTTCTCTATTGTCGCCACATTATTGGCAATTGTTATTCCGTTAATAAAAACATTTAGTACATTAGTTGGCGTTATTGTCTCTTTTTGCCTATCGATTATTTTCAGTTGGTTGAATATAGAAGGTGGCGTAGTTATTGGTGGATTAACAGGCATGTTTATCGCTGTTTGTGTTGCTAGAGTCAGAGGTGAACAAAAATGACATGGTCGTTACTATTTATTTTGGCACTCGTCATTTTCATGTTGCGCTATTTCTTTCTTGAACCGGCGATCCCCGTCAAATTACCGTCAGTGATCAGACAGGCATTAGGATATTCTGCACCTTGTTTATTAACTGCAATTTGCGCACCTATTGTGCTGTTAGAAAAAGGCGAATTTAAAGGTATTTTAGATAATCCTTATCTTTGGGGAACCTTATTATGTATAGGGTTAGCGCTTAAAATACGAAATACCTTAGTCGTGGTTTTGCTGACATTAGTGGGCTTTTATCTGCTTAATGCTTTGTTAAACTAAATACCAAAGTGATTTTATTTAACATGATATTTACATTTTAAAACTATCATTACTGTAACTATCTAAGTTATTATTTTATCAGCCGTCTTTGAACGGCTGATCCTACCTCTCTTTTCTTCATTACCATTCTTTATTCGACTCGTTTCACCTCTCATTTTTAACGTATAGCAATTGATGTTGTGTTAAAAAAATGTGATCTAAATTGCTTTGATTTGGTTTTGCTTTTGCTTTTGGTTTTTTGTTTTGAATACCATCGCAGAATCACTGACTGAATCTCCTTATTCTCGTTATCAATGATACGGAGGCACTTTATATGTTTTCAGAAGAACGGCGGCAGGAAATTTACACCATCATCAGAGAACAAAAGAAAGTTAAAGTGGCTCTACTTGCGGAAAAATTCAGTGTCACATTGGAAACTATTCGCAGTGATTTGAAATACCTTGAAGGAGAAGGGTTGATCAAACGTTGTCATGGTGGCGCCATACTAGGGAAACAAGAAATTAAAAAAATAAGTAAATTTAGTGATAGTTTTGATATTTCATGTTTATTGCACGATCTATTAATCGTGAGAGAACGTAAAGATAGAACGCCAGAAGGCAAAGTCTGTGTACTTGGGTCATTTGTGGTAGATATTATTGCCAATGTTGATTCTTTTCCAAAAGTCGGTGAGTTAATTAATTCTAAAAGCAATTCGATAGGTCCCGGTGGCAAAGGAACAAATCAGGCAATAGCTGCCAGTTTTTCTGATGCGAAAGTGCATTTAATAACAAAAGTTGGTGAAGATCATTTTAGTAAATATGCTTATAAATATTTACAAGAAAGTGGAATTGATTCTTTCACTATTTTTCAAACAGACATAGAGCCAACAGGCAGTTCAATTAGTTATTTAGCAGATAAAACACAAAATAATATTACAGCAACTTATTTAGGGGCGAACAATACATTCTCAGATCAAGAGATTGATATTTCTTTACCTTATGTAAGTGAGGCTGATGTGTTATTGCTCCAAGGTGAAATTAATATAGAAGCCAATATTAAAACGGCACTGTTTGCAAAATCAGTTAATAAAACCGTGGTGCTGAATGTTGCGCCTTATAACGAAAACCTAAAGCAGCTTTATTCAAATCTTGATTTTATTACCTTAAATGCGAATCAAGCATCACATTGGGCTGGCATTGAAATAAACGATATTAATGACGCTAAACATGCTATTGGTGTTATTTCAGGTGATGAAAACAAGAAAGTAATTATCTATATGGATGAGCTTGGCGTGGTCTATTTTGACGGACGAGCCACATTTCATATTCCCCCGATGCCATCGTTACGAGTAGATACGATGGCAGCCACGGATGCTTTTAATGGCGCATTCGCTTCAAAAATAGCGGCAGGAGGCACAATGCATGAGAGTGTATTATTTGCCAGTGCTTTCCTCTCTGCATTTATAGAACAAAAAGGTGTAACAGCAATGCCTGTACTTTCTCAAGTTCAGGCTCGCCTTAAATCAAGGCTCGAAGATATTCGACCACAAATAATCTGCAATGAGAAAAGGTGCATATAATGAAAAAAACACTTCTGGCATTTACCCTATGCAGTTCCATTTTTACACTTCCGGCTTTTGCTCAATACCCTGAAAAGCCGATTACGATTGTTGTTCCTTGGGCTGCTGGAGGTAATACTGATACAGTTGCACGCTTAGCGGCTAAAGGGTTGCAAGAAGAATTAGGCGTGACTGTTAATGTGGTAAATAAAACGGGCGGCAGTGGTGTGGTAGGTCATGATGCTATTAAAAATGCAAAACCTGATGGTTACACTCTGGGGATTGCAACAGTTGAAATTACCATGATGCATCATCAAAGCATGACAAATTTAACTTATCAAGATTACACACCGATTACACGTCTTGCTGTTATTTATGGTGGATTGCAGGTGGGGAAATCTTCGCCATTTAAAAATGTACAGGAAATTATTGATTACGCAAAAGCAAATCCGGGTAAATTAAAAGCATCCGGCAGTGGTTTAAATTCAATCTGGCATCTCAATACTATTGGTATGTTGCGTGCTGCAGGATTGCCTGATAACGCCATTCGTTTTATCCCATCTCAAGGTGCAAGTGCTGCATTACAGGAGCTTGCTTCTGGTGGTGTTGATATTGTGACCTCTTCATTAGGCGAAGCGGACAGTATGGTAAAAGCAGGATTAGTGAAGCACATGGCAATTATGTCAAATGAGAAATCGGCTTTTTATCCTGATGTACCATTATTTAAAGAGGCCACACCTTATAACTGGGATTTACAAGCATGGAATATGCTAGTTGCGCCAAAAGGGCTAGATAAAGAAGTGCAAGATAAACTCACTGCTGCAATGAAAAAGGTGTACGCATCTGGTGAATTAGCCGAGTTTGCAAATAAACAAGGGTTTGAAGTTATCGAATTATATGGCGATGATGCCACTCAATTTATGGCCAATGAAGATAAAAAGTTTGGCGAAATTATAAAGAAATAACTGAGGAAACGGCTGAACAACAGCCGTTTTTATGCCTATGCTAAATCGTCATATTCTATCGCTAATATTTTGTTGCTTTGGTTTATTTCTTATTGTTTATAGTGCGTATTCATTAGGTGATTTTAGTGAATATGGTGCCGCATTTATGCCTTCTATTATTGGCGGTGGCATGATTATATTCTCATTAATAGATATATTTTCACGTAATCAAGAAAGTGATATTCCATTAATTTCATGGCATGAAATAAAATTCGTTTTATTAATTATTGGTATTATTCTTTTTTATGTTTTTGCATCAAATTATTTAGGTTTTATTTTAACGGGTTTAATTATTACAGCACCGTTAATGATGAAATATGCAACAACAAAACCGATATACAGTTTTATTATTTCAGCCAGTGTGGTGTTAGGTGTGTATTACTTATTTACCGCTGTACTGTTAGTACCGCTACCTCAGCTATTTTCATAAATAGAGAACAACAGTATGGATATATTAATTAGCGCACTTGCTTATATTGATTACACAACAATACTTGTCGTTATTGGTGCTTGTTTATTTGGCTTATTCGTTGGTGCCATTCCCGGATTAACATCAACAATGGCTATTGCATTAATGGTGCCATTTACTTTTTTTCTTGATCCTATTCCTGCATTAGCCTTAATGATTTCTGTCGGTGCATCTTCTATATTTGCGGGTGATATTCCTGGTGCTTTATTGAATATTCCGGGCACGCCTGCATCGGCAGCTTATACCAATGATGCACACAGCTTAGTAAAAGAAGGTAAAACTAACCGCGTATTAGGTATGTCGTTAACAAGCTCTGTGATTGGTGGCGTTATTGGCACGATCATATTAGCGTCAACCGCGCCAATTTTGGCTGAGTTTGCTTTAAAGTTTAGCTCTTATGAATATATGTGGCTGTCTTTAATAGGGCTTAGCTGTGCAACGATTGTTTCAGGTTCACATATTAGAAAAAGCTTATTAGCACTGTTCTTTGGTATTGCATTAGCCACCATTGGCTATGATGAATTTACAGGGCAAGCACGCTTTACTTTCGGTGAAGTCTCTTTAATGCAAGGTGTAAGTTTTATTCCAGCAATGATCGGATTATTTGCAATTTCTGGTGCAATTAAATATTACGTTGAGCGTTGGAAAGAAAAGCAAATCACGCTAAGTGAAATGAATGCTGAAAATAACTCTTACAATATTTTTAAAGGAATAGGCGGTGTTGTTCGCCAGCGTAAAGGCGGTATTTTCCGTAGCGGAATAATAGGCACATTAATTGGTGCGTTACCCGGCGCGGGTGCCGATATTGCGGCATGGATCTCTTATGCTGTTTCAAAGAAACTCTCTAAAACACCAGAAAAATATGGGCATGGTTCTGAAGAAGGTATTGTTGATGCATCAGCAAGTAATAATGCAAGTTTAGCCGGAAGTTGGATCCCATCGCTAGTATTTGGTATTCCGGGCGATTCTGCCGCTGCAATTATTATCGGTGTATTGTATATGAAAGATATGCAACCAGGGCCAACACTGTTTTTATTCAACCCTGATAAATTGTATGCTGTCTTTATTATCTTCTTTATCGCGAATCTAATTTTATTACCGATTGCTTTTATTGTTGTCAATTTATTGAAGAAGATCGTTGCTATTGATAATGCGATTATTTATCCAGCAATTATCTTATTTAGTCTCGTCGGCTCTTACGCAATCACTAATACGATGTCTTCTATTGTTGTTATGTTAGTAATGGGAGTTATCGGTTATTTCCTTCAAGAACGAAAATTCCCAATATCACCCATTATTCTGGGCATGATATTAGGTCCAATGTTAGAAAAGAATTTAATCTCATCTTTAATGAAATCTGATGGTGACTTAATTAATTTCGTTAACAGACCTATTTCGATGGTATTAGCCAGTGTATTTCTACTTATTGTAGTTATGCAAATTAGAGGTGCATTTAAATCTAAATAAATAATCTATCTAATACTAAATATTTATTACTAAACATCTATTTATAGAAAGATACTTTTTAAGTATCAGGGAAAACTCATCTTAAATAAAATAAGTTTATTTAAGATGTCAGAAATCAGCAGATAAATAAAATATCGGGTGATCACATGAAAAAAATATTAAATAAGCCAGAAAACTATGTCGATGAAACATTAGCGGGTTTATGCCTTGCTCATAGTGATATTTATCGTCAACCACAGCCAAGATTGATTGCTCGTTCGAAAAAAGTAAATAAGACCAAAGTGGGTATTGTAACGGGAGGTGGATCGGGTCACTTACCTGTATTTACAGGATATGTGGGTGAGGGCTTATTAGATGCGGCTGCCGTAGGCGATGTTTTTGCTTCACCTTCAGCAGATTTAATGGCAGATGCCATTCGTGAAGCCAACAATGGCTTAGGTGTGTTGTTACTGTATGGCAATTATGGTGGCGATATCATGAATTTTGATATGGCGACCGAAACGGTCGATTTTGAAGATGATATTCGTTGTACAACCGTTTTAGCCGCTGATGATGTGGCTTCAGCAAAACCAGAAGAAGCACACAAACGTCGTGGTGTTGCTGGGATGATCTATGGTTTTAAAATGGCGGGTGCCAAAGCTGAAGAAGGAGCAACACTTGATGAAGTTACGCGTATTGCTCAAAAAACCATGGAAAATACCCGAACCATTGGTTGTGCGTTGACATCTTGCACCTTACCCGCAGTAGGACATCCTACTTTTGAAATCGGTGAAGATGAAATGGAAATGGGGATGGGTATTCACGGTGAACCGGGAATTTGGCGTGATAAATTACGCAGCGCAGATGATATTGCACAAGAGATGTTTGATCGCTTACAGGCAGAATTATCATTAAAAATAGGTGATAAAGTCTCTGTATTAGTTAACTCTTTAGGCGCAACGCCATTAGAAGAGCTTTATATTCTGTACAACAAAATAGCACAACTGATTGATAAAACAGGTGCAACAATTGTACATCCATTAGTCGGTCGTTATGCCACATCCATGGAAATGACTGGGGCAAGTTTAACATTGTGTAAATTAGATGAAGAGCTAGAAGCCTTGATGAATGCACCCGCTCATTGTGCATTCTGGAGGGTATAGCTATGAATATTACACTTGATATGCTCAAACAAGCGGTGAGCCGTATCGCTATCGCTTGTGAGCAATCTCAATCAATGCTGTGTGAAGCAGATAGTCGTCTAGGTGATGGGGATCTCGGGATCACGATGCAAAAAGGCTGGCGACAAATTGCGGACGATTCACAAGATTGGTCTGATGATCTCAGCAAAGTACTTTTTCAATGCAGTAAATCATTACAAAAAGCCTGTGCTTCTTCTTTTGGTACATTGCAAGCTACGGCTTTTATGGCAATGGCAAAATACTGCAAAGAGAATCAACTTCAAGAAATCTCGCCTTCTGACATTTCACCGCTATTAACTATTGCATACCAAAGCATGATGGCGAGAGGAAAAGGGGAATTAGGGCAAAAATCCGTACTCGATATTCTTTACCATTTATCTGAAGCGCTAAAACCAACTTTAGCTATCGATAATCTAAAAGCAGCAGCCTTACAAAGCGTCGATAGTACGCTTAATGAATTTCGCCAAAAACCTAATTTATTAGGTCGCGCTCGTATGTTCCCAGAAAAATCTATTGGTTTAGATGATCCGGGTATGTTGGCAATTAAAGTTATTGTTGAAGCAATCTGATTTAATAAAGGTCTTTATATGAAAAAATTATTTGGCGTTACAGTGGCAATGGTTACTCCGTTTAATTCGCACGATCAAGTAGATATTAAAGCGTTATCTGAATTAACTGAAATGCTCGTAACCAAAGGCGTTGATTGCCTTTATCCTTGTGGTACAACGGGTGAGATGTTGCGTTTATCTGCATCAGAGCGTAAAAATGTTGCTAAAACCGTTGTTGAAACAGCGAATAAGCGTTTACCGGTCTTTATTCATGTTGGTGCAATGACATTAACTGAAACCATTGAATTAGCCAAACATGCCGTTGAAATTGGTGCCGATGGTATTGGTGTGGTGACACCACAATTTTTTGGTGCGACAGACAGAGAATTAGAAAACTATTTTGTAACCGTGGCAAATAGTGTGCCGGATAATTTCCCTGTTTATCTGTATAACATTCCACAATGTGCTGCAAATAATATCAAGCCTGAATTAGCGGCCAAAGTACAACAACAGTGTAAAAATGTAATTGGTATTAAATACAGTTTTGCTGATAACAATACAACATTAAGTTATCTTGCGGTTGAAGAGGGTTTTTCAGTCCTTCACGGTTACGATAAATTATTCCTAGGCTTATTAGATGCAGGCTGTGACGGTACGGTTTCAGGTTGTGCTTGTGTATTCCCTGAGCCATTTGTGAATATGTATAAAGCTTATATCGCAGGTCATTACCAAGAAGCAAAATACTGGCAACAATTTTGTGTGAAATTTAGTGATGCACTTAAGTCTGGCGCGAATATGGCAATATTTAAATCGGCATTAACCATGCGTGGTTTAGAAGGCGGACATATGCGTTTGCCGCAACTTGATTTATTGCCTGAAGAAAATCAACAATTAAAAGAAAATCTAACTCAATTATGTAAAGAAGCAGGTATTACTTTTTCACTTAACTAATAAGTGGTTAAACAAATGTCCCCGTTATTTTAGTTGATTGGCTGTATGTTGATCCTTTTAAGCAGTATAGGTTTTTCTATACTGCTTTTTTTCATATTAGAGCATGTTCATATTAGACAATGCATAAGATGTCATGGTTTATTGTGCTAAAAAGTGGCCATATTGCGTGATATCAACATTACCACCGCTGATAATAATACCTATTTTCTTACCTTTTAATTTATCACCAAATTGACGAGCAGCCGCTAAACTTAAACAGCCCGTTGGCTCTACAATTATTTTCATTCGCTGAGCATAAAACTGCATAGCCAAAATTAATTCTTCATCTGTCGCCGTTAAAATATCGTTCACATTGTTACGAATAATATCAAAAGTATAATTGCCTAAGTGCTGAGTTTGTGCGCCGTCTGCAATTGTTTTCGGTGTATCAATATGAATGATTTCGCCTTTGCGTAATGATTGTTGCCCGTCATTTCCGGCTAAAGGCTCTACGCCAAATATTTTACAATGTGGTGAGAGGGCTTTGGTTGATAATAAAGAGCCGGAAAGTAATCCACCACCACCTAATGGAACAAATAGCATATCTAATGCACCAACTTCATCAAACAACTCTTTTGCGGCAGTACCTTGCCCGGCAATAATATGAGGATGATCGTAAGGTGGAATTAATGTTAGACCTTCTTTTTGTGCAAGTTGTTGCCCAATTTCTTCACGATCTTCTGTATAACGGTTATAGCTGATCACGCGACCACCATAGCCTTTTGTGGCTTCCATTTTTGCCTTTGGTGCATCTTCAGGCATGATAATAGTTGCAGGAATACCTAATAGCTTTGCCGATAAAGCTATAGCTTGCGCATGATTGCCTGATGAGAAAGTCACGACACCCTTTTTACGTTGTTCTGCGGTAAATTGAGATAACGCATTCATCGCACCACGAAATTTAAATGCGCCCATTCGCTGAAAGTTTTCACATTTAAAATAAAATTGCGCTCCTGTTAGCTCATTAATAGTGCGAGAGGTTAAAACCGGTGTTTTATTAAGATATGGCAGAATACGTTGATGAGCGTCAGCAACATCTTTATAAGTAGGAGCAAGTAACTTATTCATAAGATTATTCCTTAATAACAACGGCTTCAATTTCAATTTTACTCCCAAAATGTAGCTCTTTTACACCCGCCACTAATCTTGCTGGTCTATGCTCGCCAATCCATTTTGCATATAACTCATTAACGATAGGCCATTCATTAATATCTGTCACATAGACTTTAACTTGAGCAATATCGGTTTTCTTTGCATTAATTCCGAGAAGACAAGCAGTTAAATTTTCAAGTACTTGTGTGATTTGGACTTCAACGGGTTTGTCTGCTAAAGGTTTACCTTGTTTATCTAATGGCAATAACCCAGAAACAAACGACATATTATTTGCAGTAACGACATGAGAGTAATGCCCACCAGGTGAAGAGAGTGCTTCAATATTTTGTTGGATAAGATGTGAGGTCATTGTATTTTCCTATTTCACTTAAGTTAGATAAAATGTACATTCATTTATACATAATGTCTAACTTTAGATCAATAGTTTATTTTTTGCTAAAAGCGAGTGTAAATCTAGGATAAAGAAAAGGATGCGCTAATTCATTTTTAGGTGTGTTAAATAAAAGAAATTTTGACAGAATAAAGAATAAAATCTTTCATAAATAAAACCAATGGATCTAATAAAAAAGAGGTGAAAATATATCACCTCTTTTTGTTTTTTATATGATATTAAATATAAGATTTAATAAGAACAACGTGTTATTTTCCACGCGGTATAAATCGCTATTAATGGCGCTAATGCTAAAAATAAGAAGAGGGCAGATGCAGAAGAAGAAAGCCCTTCAGGAGAACCACTATTAAAACCATTTAAATTAACTATCATACCTGCAAGTGCAGAACCTAGTGCGGTTGCAAACAGTTGTACGGTAGTAATTGAGGCACCCGCAATATCTTTATCTTGTGTGGAAGCGGCTTGCAATATACGTGTTAATAGGTGAGGCCAACCAAAACCAATACCATAGCCCACTAAGAACAAAGCAAATAAAATAATAAAAAGACTCATTGCGTTTCCTGATTGCAACAGTGGATTAGGAATAACAAAAGCCAATACGACTAAACCGATAAAAACAATAATAGGGCCACTTAAAATACTAAAACGCATTTTAGCACCTTGCCAACTTGCACTAATGACTTCAGCAACTGTCCAGCCTAATGCCATTAATGCACTCATATAGCCAGAAGCTAAAGGCGTTTGCATATGTAAACTTTGTAGATAATAAGGGACAAAGATCTCACAAGTCATACCGATGGCCAATAGCGAAATAGTTAAATACAAAAGTGCGTGTAAAGATAGCCCTTTAAATGTATTGGTGGGTAATAGCCGAACGGTAAAACGTTTTTCGCAGAAAATAAGTACACCAATTAAACCAAATACAGCCACAATACTAAGCAAATTAATGGTAAGTGAGGACGAAAGGCTACCCGATGAAATCAGCAAAACAGCGACTGTTAAAATGATCAGTTGAAGATAAGGCAGGCTTTGTGAGGTTGATTTTGGCGCGTCACTGCTATTTTTGGGTAAAATAAACCACAGATAAATACCATAAAAAAGCATGATAGGTAACATAATACCAAAGGCATAACGCCAAGCATCTAATTGAGCAAAAATCCCACCAATAGCAGGGCCAATTAAGGTAGCAACACCCCACATTCCTGAAATTAATGCCATTGCTCTTGGCCATAATGCTTGATCGTAAACGATATTCACCATGGCATAAGAAAGCGCAAATAAAAGCCCCCCACCAAGACCTTGAACAAATCGGCCAATAAGCATCACTTCCATTTTAGGTGCAATTGCACACAACAAACTACCAATAAAAAATAATACTGTACCAGCTAAATACGCACCTTTAGCACCTAATAAATTGAGTAAGCGAGCAGACAATACGGAGCCAATAATTGAAGCTGCTACAAATAACGTGGTATTCCATGCATATAATCCCATTCCGCCAATATCTGTTACAACAGAAGGCAAAATAGTCGTTGCCATTAAAATATTAATCGCGTGGATCACGACACCAAAAGAGAGGGCAAAAGAGATTGCACCATTCCGCCCTGAAAAGAGATCACGCCATTGGCTATTATTATTTGGGTGCATGAGAAAAAATATCCTTCTTTCATTGCTATTACGACATAGCTTCGTTAAATTACCAAGATAAAACTTGGATAAATAGATACTGAGACGCTTAATATGTCAAGAAAAAACTTGGAATATAATTATCCTGCTCAACGAACTGTTGGCGATAAAATTCTATTTTTAATTAAAAAACATGGACCTATGCAAGCAAGTGAAATTGGACAACGTCTTGGTACAAGTGGTGAAGCAGCAAGACAACAATTTGTAAAACTGGCTAATGCAGGATTTGTTGAGGCGATAACTGAACCAAAAGGTGTTGGAAGACCTATTCAATATTGGCATTTAACCGAATTAGGGCAGAAACAATTTCCAGATACTCATGCTGAATTAACTGCGCAAATTTTACTGACTATACGTGAAGAATTGGGTGAAAGTGCTATCGAAAAAATTGTTTTAGCACGAAAGAAACAAAGCTATGAGCGCTACACACAAGCAATAAAAGATGCGGATGAACTCACAGAACGCTTAGATATTTTAGCCACACTACGTAGCCAAGAAGGCTATATGGCACACTGGAAGCAAGTAAAAGATAACGAATATCTTTTTATTGAAGATCATTGTCCAATTTGTGCAGCAGCAAAAGTGTGCCAAGGTTTTTGTAATACGGAAAAAGAGCTATTTTCTGAAACACTTGGGGTAGAACTACAACGTGTTGAATATATCTTAGAAGGTGCCAGACGTTGCGCTTATCGTATTAAAATCTAATGTGACTCAGCCCTGAACGATAAAAGCAAAAACCGCGCGATTAAGCGCGGTTACTGTTCTGTCCTTAGAAATTTAGCTTCGTTTTTATAATGTAATCGCAGAAGCTTTCCAAATTCGTTGCATATATTCTGTTACCGCACGATCCGCAGAAAAATAACCCATCTGGCAGATATTTAACGCCGATTTTTTCAACCAAGCATCTTCATCTTGATAGAGAACATCAACACTATCTTGAGTATCAACATAACTACGGTAATCGGCTAATACCTGATAATGATCGCCAAACTCAATTAAGCTATCGAAAATAGATTTGTACTTATCAGGATCAGTTGGATTAAAGAAACCATTAGCAATTTGATTAAGCGCAGTATGTAACTCAACATCTTCATCGTAATAACGACGAGGGGAATAACGCTGTCTTAATTCCGCCACTTCTTGTGCATTGTGACCAAAGATAAACATATTATCGAAACCGACATGTTCACCAATTTCAATATTAGCACCATCAAGTGTACCGATGGTTAATGCACCATTTAGAGCAAACTTCATATTTCCTGTGCCAGAAGCTTCTGTTCCTGCTAATGATATTTGCTCAGATAAATCTGCCGCAGGGATAATATGTTGCGCTAAACTTACGCCGTAATTAGGAATAAAAATCACTTTTAGTTTATCTTTAATACGCTCGTCACTATTAATCTTACAGGCAATATCATTGATAAGATTGATAATTTTCTTCGCATTATAATAGGCTGATGCTGCCTTACCACCAAAAATAAAGACGCGAGGTACCCAGTTTTTCTCTGGATTTTCTAAAATACGATTATAACGAGTGATAATGCCTAACACATTGAGAAGTTGACGTTTATATTCGTGAATACGTTTGATTTGCACATCAAACAGTGCATTAGGATTAATATCAATATTTAAATCTTCCTTAATGAGCTGAGCAAGATTTTGTTTATTGATATGTTTTGAATCTTTTAGTTGGTACAAGAAATTTTTATCTTTTACCAATGACATTAATTCACCCAATTGTTCTAAATTAGTTCGCCAATTTGTACCAATATGGCTATCAATAACTTTAGAGAGAGAAGGGTTTGCTAATGCCAACCAACGACGCGGTGTGATCCCATTGGTAATATTGCAGAATTTCTTAGGGTAGATCATCGCAAAATCAGCAAATAAAGATTGCACCATTAATTGACTATGAAGTTCAGAAACACCATTAACCTGATGACTAATAATAACTGCTAGCCATGCCATACGAACATTACGACCATTCTCTTCATCGATAATTGAAACACGACGTAATAAGTCGTTATCGTTCGGGAATTGCGCTCTAACTTGTTTCAAGAATTTATCATTGATTTGGAAAATGATTTGTAAATGGCGAGGAAGAGAACGACCTAACATATCAACAGGCCAAGTTTCTAATGCCTCACCCATTAATGTATGGTTGGTGTATGAAAATATATGAATCGTTTGTTCCCATGCCTCATCCCAGCTAAATCCATGCTTATCAATTAACTGGCGCATTAACTCAGGAATAGCAAGAACAGGGTGAGTATCATTAAGATGAATTGCAATAAAATCTTTTAGATTATCAAAGCGTTGATGCAGATGATAATGACGTTGCAAAATATCTTGAACAGAAGCACTCACTAAGAAATACTCTTGCTGTAAACGCAACATTTTGCCTGACGTTGTTGAATCATCAGGGTAGAGAATACGAGAGATATTTTCAGAGCGATCTTTTGCTTCTGTTGCCTCTAAATATTCACCTTTATTAAATTTACCTAAGTTAAATGCCACATTTGATTTGGCTGACCATAAACGAATGGTATCTGTTGCTTGTGTGTTATAACCCGGAACAATAGAGTCATAAGGTTGAGCCATAACATTAAAGGTATCAACCCAATAATTTTTCTCACCTTCTTGTTGTAAACGTCCGCCAAAATCCACTTCAAATTGCAGATCATGGCGAGGAAATTCCCAAGGATTACCTTTTTCAAGCCAGTTATCCGCAACTTCATGTTGTTCGCCATTTTGAATTTGTTGGCGGAACATTCCGTATTCATAACGAATACCATAACCTGTAACGGGATAACCTAATGTGGCACAAGAATCAAGGAAGCAAGCCGCCAAACGACCTAACCCCCCATTACCTAAACCCGGATCTGGCTCTAGTTCAATTTGCTTTTCAAGATCAAGACCTAGCTCTTTTAACGCCTCTTTGACTTCGTGATAAACACCTAAAGAGAGCATGGCGTTGGTTAAAAAACGCCCCATAAGAAACTCCATCGAAATGTAATAAACTTGTTTTACTTTCGGTGAAAGCTCCGCTTTGGTTGATTTTAACCAACGCTCGACTAAGCGGTCTCTAATAGCGTAAGAAGTTGCATTTAACCAATCTGTTGGTGTTGCATATTTTGGCGACGTACCCACGATAAACATAAGTTTATAAACAATGGAACGCTTTAATGATTCAATATCCTTATCGGGTGATAGATAATCAAATTCACATAAATTTTTCATTATAAATCTCTTTTTGTTATCCATGAGTTCAAATAGACTTCATGTCTATAAATTTTGATACAGTGTCGCATACGTTTTTGCAGCGGTTTCCCAACTAAAAATAGTTTGATTCATGCCATCAGTTTGAACTTGTTGCCACTGTTTAGGCATACTCCATAAGGTAAAGGCTCGATTTATCGCTTGGCGCAGAGAATCAGGAGTCGCTTCATAGAACACAAACCCCGTAGCTTGATGATGCGCTAAATTTTCTAATGAACAATCATTAACCGTATCGGCTAATCCACCGGTGTGCCTTACTAAAGGTAGTGCGCCATATTTCAAACCATATAACTGAGTTAACCCACAAGGTTCAAAACGACTCGGCACCATAATCACATCAGCACCAGCGACAACTTGGTGTGAAAAACTTTCGTCATAGCCAATATTCACAGCCACATTTTGCGGATACTGTTGTTGTGTATGTAAAAATGCCGCTTCAAGGTGGCTATCGCCAGTACCTAATAAAACAAACTGACCACCTTGTTCAACGATATCTGGGAGCGTTTCAATAACTAAATCCAACCCTTTTTGCGAAGTTAAACGACTTACCGCTGCAAAAAGAGGGGCATTATTATTGACAGGTAAACCACATTTTTTCTGTAATGCCGTTTTGTTTTCTAAACGCTTATTCAGGTTTTTAACATCATAACGACGTGTAATTAAGCTATCTGTTGCTGGCGCCCAAACTGCCTCATCAATACCATTTAAGATGCCACTTAATCGCTGTTCATCAGCACGTTGGCGTAATAATCCCTCTAAACCGTAACCAAACTCGTGAGTGGTTATCTCTTTGGCATAAGTGGGGCTGACTGTCGTAATGTGGTTAGCATAAAAGAGACCCGCTTTTAGGAATGAAATTTGTCCGTAATATTCCAGCCCATTAATTGAAAAACTGTTATCAGGTAATTCAAGTTGATGCAGATGGTAGGGTGAAAATTCACCTTTATAAGCCAGATTATGAACAGTAAAAACAGATTTTGCGCTGTAATGTTTAACCGCGAGATAAGCACAAGCCAGCCCTGCGTGCCAATCATGAGCGTGAACAATATCAGCCCGCCATAAAGGATCTAATCCCGCTGATAGCTCGCTTGCCACCCAACCTAATAGGGCAAAACGAAAAACATTATCACCATAAGGATGTTGATGTTGATCGTGATAAGGGCTACCTGTACGTTGATAAAGGTGAGGTGCATCAATAAGATAAATATCAACACCTTGGTATTGTCCGTAAAGTAGCGAAACATGACCTGCAAATGTATCGATATTAGTCACTAATTTGAGATCGGGAATATTATCTTTGATAGCAGGAAACGCGGGAATAACAACCCGCGCATCTAAACCTATTTTTTTCTGAGCTAAAGGCAAAGATCCCATAACATCAGCTAATCCCCCTGTTTTTAGCAGGGGGAATAATTCAGAACAACAGTGAAGAACATTCACGAAAATGTCTCCTCATTTTGAGGCTTTTGTTCCGCCGTTGTTTCAGTTGGATTTTCTTTACGTGCTAATTGCTCAAGCATTTCTCTTGTTACAAGCACGATACCTTCTTCAGTGCGGTGGAAACGTGCAGCATCTTCTTCTGCATTCATCCCAATGACAGTACCTTCAGGAATAGTACAGCTACGTTCAATAATACAGCGTTTTAAGTAGCAATGATGGCTCACCGTTACATCAGGTAAAATCACAGAGTCTTCAATATGGCAGAAAGATTCAACGCGAACTAATGGGAATAGGATAGATGAATAGAGCGTTGAACCATTGATAATACAACCATCAGCAATCAATGAGTTCATCATTTGTCCATGTTCACCATGATTATCTTGAACAAATTTGGCTGGCGGCAAAGGTGTCATAAAGGTGCGGATTGGCCAATCTTTCGCATACATATCAAGTTCTGGTGTTACAGAGGCTAAATCGAGGTTAGCAGACCAATATGCTTCAATGGTTCCTACATCGCGCCAGTAAGGTGGTACTGAAGGATCGGAACTGACACAAGAGAGTTCAAATGGGTGAGCAAGAACATCACCGCGTTCGGTGATTTTAGGAATGATATCTTGGCCAAAATCATGATGTGAATTTGGATCACGGCTATCTTCTTCTAATAAATCAAAAAGATAATCTCTATCAACCACATAAATACCCATACTTGCTAATGCGTGCTCAGGATCATCAGGAATACAAGGCGGGTTTGATGGTTTTTCTAAGAAATTGAGCACTTTACGATTTTCATCGATATCCATAATACCAAATTGGAATGCATCTTCTTTAGGAACACGAATACAAGCCACGGTAAATTTTGATTTGTTTTCAACGTGATCAAGCAATAAACGTGCATAATTCATTTTATAAATATGGTCGCCAGCTAAAATCACGACATATTTTGCTTTGTAGCTACGAAGAATATCGAGGTTTTGATAGATAGCATCCGCTGTGCCCATATACCAATGTTCGGTATTACGGCGTTGCTGAGCCGGTAATAAATCAACAAATTCATTCATATCTTCGTTGAAGAATGACCAACCCCGCTGAATATGTTGAACTAAAGAGTGCGACTGATATTGGGTGATTACACCAATACGACGGATCCCTGAGTTAAGACAGTTTGATAGCGTAAAGTCGATAATTCGAAATTTCCCACCAAAGAAAACCGCCGGTTTTGCACGTTTTGAAGTCAATGCTTTTAAGCGTGTGCCACGACCTCCCGCTAATACGAGTGCAATTGCCTCTTTAGGAAGTTGTTGTGCCAACATTAATTTTTGGCCTTGTTCTGTTGTCATCATAGTTATAGCACTCCAATCAAATTACTTAACTTGGGAGGAAATAATGGGTAATTTTTCAGTAGAAGACTGAGTATAAAAAACGCTATTTCGCCAAAGGGTGATACTGTTAGGTTGTACTTCACAATGCTGAGATTGTGTTGGGTGACAGTCCGGCCAGATAGCTGTATCAAGCAAGCAAGACCAAGCCCCTTCAGGTAAAGAAAAAACAGTGCTGTTTCTTAATGGGTTAAACATTAAGATCCATTGTTGCGCTAAAAGAAGTTGTAATGGTGAAGGGGGAAGTTGTTGCCATTCTTCATTACTCATAGGTTGAGCATTTTGATTTAACCAAATGATATTTTGGCTATCTTCTTCCCACCATTTAAGCGAACTTAAAGGTGTAATTTGGTGACGTAATTCAATAAGGTGGCGAATGTAATCAGTTAAGTTGTAAGGCTGTTGAAACCATTTGATCCAACTGACTTTATTATCCTGACAATAAGCGTTGTTATTACCATATTGCGTATTACCCACTTCATCACCGGCGAGTAAATGAGGTGTTCCTCTAGAAAGCAGTAAAGTTGCTAGCATGTTCCTTGTTGCAAGCAATCTGTATTGACTTATTTTTTCGTTAACTATCAAACCTTCTTCACCAAAATTCACACTGTAATTGGTGTTATGTCCATCTAGGTTTGATTCTCCATTCTCCTCGTTATGTTTATTTTGATAACTCACTAAATCCCGTAGTGTAAAGCCGTCATGGCTAGTTATCATATTGACGCTAGAATAGGGAGGTCTGCCGTTTTTGCGATACAGCTTTGCAGAGCCAGTAATATGGTCTGCAAATGTTGCAATGGCCACATCACGCCATAGCCAAAAACGACGAATAACATCGCGATAACCATCATTCCATTCTGTAAATGGAACAGGGAAATTGCCGACTTGATAACCATCAGAGCCTAAGTCCCACGGCTCTGCAATAAGTTTGATACGGGAAAGTAGCGGATCTTGGCGTATCGCTGTCAGTAGTGGTGATTGAGTGTCAAAATAAGGAACTCGACCAAGACTTGTCGCTAAATCAAAACGAAAACCATCAATATGAAATTCTGTCACCCAATAACGCAGGCAATCCATAACCCACTGTACTGTTTCAGGGCGACTTAAATTGAGCGTATTACCACAACCCGTCCAATTTTGAGCTTTATTTTCGTCGTTTAGCCAATAATAGCTTTGGTTATCAATACCGCGTTGCGAAACAATATAACCATCGAATTGATCACTTAATTCTGCGGTATGGTTAAAGACCACATCTAAAATCACTTCAATATTAGCTTTATGTAGGCATCTTACGGCTTCTCGAAATTCATCAATAATATTCCGACCTGAATTAGAATAATATTGAGTCGATAAAGCAAAAGGCGCTAATACGTTATAACCCCAATAGTTTTTTAAACCGATTTTATGAAGATGTGGCTCTGTTAAATGATATTGGACAGGTAATAACTCTAATGCCGTAATACCTAATTTTTTCAGATGTGAAATAAAAGCAGGATGCCCTAATGCGGCATAAGTACCCTGCAATTTTTCGGGTATTTCAGGATGCAGTTTTGTCAGCCCTTTTACGTGCCCTTCGTAAATAATGGTTTCTGACCACGGCGTATTTAAACGCTGATAAGTGCCTTTTTCTTTATAAGAATGGCAAAAACAACCGCTATCATCTGTAATAACGGCTTTAGGTGTAATCGCACTATCATCATGCTCTAATGCATTAAAAACAGGGGAGGTATAAGGTAATGTATTATCAATAATACCTGTCACCTGTTTTGCATAAGGATCTAATAATAGTTGCTGAGGTTGATAGAACAATCCTTGCTCTGGGTTCCATTCACCTTCTACACGATAACCATAATGTAAGCCAGGCCCTGCACCGGGCAAATACCCATGCCAAATTGCGCCTGTTTTACCCGGTAACGGGTAGCGGATCTCTTTACCTGCTTTATCAAACAGGCAAAGAATGACTTTAGTGGCATTTTCACTAAAGAGTGTAAAGTTTACTCCATAGCCATCATAATGACTGCCCATAGGAAAAGGGCGACCATAATCTAAAGACATATTAATCCTTCAATCTTAAATACAGCGTCGCAAGCGGAGGCAATGACAACGACAAAGAATAAGGCTTGCCATTAAATGTACTTGCGGTTGTTGTTATTTCACCTAAATTTCCTACATTACTGCCGTTATAAAATTCAGAATCGCTGTTGAGAATTTCCTGATAAGCACCGGCTTTATTTACACCGACAACGTAATTGTGATGAACAACAGGCGTGAAATTACTGATAATAATAATTTCATTGCCTTGCGCATCTTTACGGCAAAAAGCAAAGACAGAGTTATCGTGATCATCAACGGTAAGCCATTCAAAGCCTTCGCGTTCAAAATCACATTCATAAAGCGGAGCATTAGCTTGATAGGAAAGATTCAAATCACGTACAAAGTGTTGAACGCCTTGATGCGGGCTATTTGGCTCTTCAAGAAGATGCCAATCTAAGCTACTGTCGTGGTTCCATTCACGCCATTGTGCAAACTCACATCCCATAAATAGCAGTTTTTTGCCGGGATAAGCCCACATAAAGCCGAGATATGCACGTAAATTGGCAAATTTTTGCCAATTATCACCCACCATGCGACCAATCAACGAACCTTTACCATGCACAAATTCATCGTGAGAAAGGGGCAGGACAAAGTTTTCGTTATAGGCATAGAGCATGCCAAAAGTCATTTGATTGTGGTGAAATTTACGGTAGATAGGATCACGTTGCATATAAGCTAACGTGTCATGCATCCAACCCATATTCCATTTGTAATTAAAACCTAAGCCACCATCATCAGGCGGTAAGGTAACACCCGGAAAATCAGTAGATTCTTCTGCAATTGTGATAGTACCAGGGCAAGTTGTTCCCAGTAATTTGTTAGTATGGCGAATAAAATCAATGGCTTCTAAATTCTCACGTCCACCGTGTTTATTGGGAACCCATTCGCCTTCTTTTCTGCTGTAATCACGATAAAGCATTGAGGCAACTGCATCGAAACGAAAACCATCTAGCGCAAAATGCTCATGCCAATACAATAAATTACCGGAAAGGTAATTCAGCACTTCATTACGCCCATAGTTATAAATCAAAGTATTCCAATCGGGATGAAAACCTTCACGTCTATCCGCATATTCATAGAGTGATGTGCCATCAAAATTACGTAAACCGTAATCATCTTCAGGAAAATGACCGGGAACCCAATCTAAAATAACGTTAATTTCTGCTTGATGTGCCGCTTCAATAAAGTCACGAAAATCCATCGGGGAACCAAAGCGACGAGTGGGTGAATATAACCCTAACGGTTGATATCCCCATGAGCCATCAAAAGGATGTTCATTAATAGGGAGCAACTCAATATGAGTAAAACCCATTTCTTTAACATATGGAATTAACTGTTCAGCCAATTCGCGATAGCTTAACCAGCTTTGATCGTCAGTATGTCTACGCCATGAACCTAAATGAGCTTCATAAATAGATATAGGTGCATTACGTTGATTCGCTTGCTGGCGCGATAATGGCATGGGGTTAATTGGTGGTAATATATTGATAACTGAAGCAGTTTCAGGGCGTATTTGTGTTTCAAAAGCATAAGGATCGGCTTTTAATCGACGTTCACCATTCGCATCAAGAATAGAATATTTATAACAATCACCTAGAGAAGCTTGTGGAAGGAATAGCTCCCATATTCCACTTTCACGGCGTAATCGCATTGGAAAACGTCGCTCATCCCAGAATGAGAAATCACCTACAACGCTTACACTTTTTGCATTGGGCGCCCATACAGCAAAAGTAATACCATAGATATCACCCAGTTTTGCAGGGTGTGCGCCTAAACATTGGTAAGGGCGAGAATGATGCCCTTGCGCTAAAAACCAAATATCCATTTCTTGCAATAAAATGCCAAATTGATAGGGATCATCAACGATACCTTGCGCATTTTCCCACGTTACATCTAAACAGTAACCAAAACGACGTTTACGTCGGGGGATAGCGCCACAGAAAAAACCACTAGGATGTTTACGCTCTAGTGTTGCTACTTTTCGTCCATTTTTTCTATCAATGACACTGACTGCAATTGCATCTGGTAAAAAAGCACGAACCTCTAAACCTGCCGATGTTTCATGCATACCAAGAAGTGCAAAAGGATCAGACTCATACCCATTGATTAGCTTTTCTATTGCTTTTTTTGTCACAGCTACAGACATCTTATCGTCCTTAGTTGCCAGCAAAATAAATTAATAAATTTTATATATAAATGTCAGCATAGAACGTTAATTTAAGTTAAACAATAAGTGTTTATAACAGAATATTTAAAATCAAAATAATTTACATAAGTTAATATACTTACTTTTTGATTTTAATATATTGAATTTAAATAAATTTATTGACAGGGGTAGAGAAAGATCGCGAATTATAAAAACAACACAATTAGCGTTTTTACCTATTCATAAAAAGAAGGTTACCATTAGATATTTTTAATAAAATAGCTAGAAATTAGTCTTAAAAAGTGTAGTTAATAGAAAAATAATTGCTATTTTTATGAAAAAAAAACACTTATTTCATTAGAGGAATTAACTTTTTTGTTGGGTGAGCCATTGTTCAAAATCAAGATGTGTTTTAGTTTTTTGAACACCCAATGGCGTTAAAGCGTAGTAGCTTATCGGCGCAATTTGAATATTCGGAAATAACACTTTTAAAGTACCGCTATTTATTTCATTCGATAAAATCGAAACAGGGCCAATACCGAGACCTAATCCTTCAATAATGGCTTGAAGAGAAATATGAAAGTGATCAAAGCGATAGTGACGTGAAAATGAACGCTGAGTATTAAGATGAGTCGCCATTAACCATTGCTGCCAATGCCCTGGGCGAGTAAGCGTATCAATAACAGGGCAGTCAAAAACATCTTCAAAACTAGTGACGCTGTAACGTTTTAAGAATTTTTCAGAAGCAATTAAACAATGTTCATCCTCTAAAAAAACAACAGATGAATACTCTTGTTGCTGAAGTTGAGGGCGAATAATCAGATCATCATGACTAATCAAGTGAAATCGCTCGCTATTTGCAGACGCAATTTGGATATTTGCATTAGGATATTGAAGATAAAAATCCTCCATTCGCGGAATAAGCCATTTTAAACAAAGTGTTGTAGGCACACTAATATTTAAAATATCGTTTTTCCCACCATTGCCATAACGAAAACCAATATCATTTAATTTATCAAAAACGTCACTTAACTCTTGCGCTAACGTCAATGCATAAGGCGTAGGGACGCGGCGTAGACCTTGTTTATTAAATAAGGTGACACCAAACCATTTTTCTATAACTTGGATATGACGACTGATAGCACCATGAGTGACACATAATGTCTGTGCGGCTTCGGTATAACTTTGGCTATGGCAAGCGACTAAGAAAGCACGCAATGAAGGTAATGGAGGAAGGTTTCTCATCATAATTGTCTCATCAAAGTTTATTTATCATAAATAAAGCGGCTTTCTGATTAAAACTCACAATACCGTGACATTTTATCACAGGTAAAAATAAAGAAGGCGGGTATGATACAGCGTCTTTAACTTATTGAACTTAAAGGATGATAATGAGTTTTATCGCAGTTATTTTATTGGCAGTATTGTCTGGTGTAATTAGTGGCGTTGTAGGAACTGGCTCTTCTATTTTACTAATTCCCGCGTTGACCTATGTGTTCGGTGCTAAGGAAGCCGTACCTATTATGGCATTAGCTTCAGTGATGGGAAATTTATCGCGTATTTATTTATGGCGTCACAGCATTCGCTTTAAACCACTATTTTATTATCTATTACCCGGTATTCCAGCCGTTATTCTTGGTGCGAATACATTATGGATAATGTCTGAAAAATGGCTAAATATTGGTATGGGAATGTTTTTTATCTTGATGATCCCCGTGATCCACTTAATACGCAAACATCAAATCAAAATGAAAACGTCCCAAGTTATTATTGCCGGTGCTGTTATCGGCTATTTAACGGGAGTTGTGTTTTCCACTGGGCCATTAACTATCCCCATATTTTCTGCATATGGTCTGACATTAGGGCCATTACTTGCGACTGAAGCGGCTGCCTCATTTGTTATTTATCTCACCAAAGCCCTAACATTTAGCCAACTGGGTGCAGTTAATAGCTTTATCTTTATTAGCGGGGTGTTAGTCGGTTGTGGTTTAACCGTAGGAAATTATCTTGGTAAAAAACTGGTATTAAAACTGACACCAAAACTTTTTCAATGGCTATTAGATGCTATGCTGATTTTTGCGGGTGGCTCACTGCTATTTAATGGCATTTATTCTTAATAAAATGGCTGTATTAACAGCCTTTACTTTAAATCTGATAGATAAGGCATGAGTAAAGTCTGCGAAATACCAGCAAATGGCAGTAATTCATTGACTGTGGCCCCGGCTCTTGCCCTTAATGAGATTGAATGTAAAAGAGCAACCACACCCAACGCAATAGCGTGAATATCCGTTCCTTCTTTTAATTCTCCCGCTTCTAACGCTTCTTGCAAGGCATCTTCAACTTGCTGAGTTTGTGCGTTAATAACCTGATTTAGCATTGTTTTTATTGCCGGATCTTCAACTTCACTCACTGCGGTTGAAAGTACCATACAGCCAGCTAAACCTTCGCTATCAGTATAAAAATGGATAGCTGAAATCAAATAGCGCTTTATTCTTTCTGTCACGTTGTCTTGAAGTGATTGTTTCTCAAGTTCATGGCGATAACGTGTAGAAGCAATATGATTAAAGCGTTCAATTGCTTTCTCATACAAGGCCGCTTTATTACCAAATGCGGCATAAAGGCTAGGCTTATTCATTTGTGTTTCAATGACTAAGTCATCCATTGATGTTGCTGTAAATCCTTTGCGCCAAAATAATGCCATTATTTTTTCAAGTGCAGCATCACTATCGTAACGGCGAGGACGACCTTTCTTTTTCATTTTGTACCATTTAGTAATAAATGTATTTACTCAGTATAAAACAAATGTCATTATTTTACTAACTAGTACAAAATAGGAAAATAAAATGATCCGTAATGAAATGCTGTATGGAAAGAATATGCCTTCAATTATTAAGCTTGTTGAAGAAGGGCGTAAACAACAATCTAAACCGCTCAAAGTCGGTATTTTTGTTTGCCCCGGTTTTATGCCGATGGATATTAATGGCACTCAATCGGTATTTACTATTGCAAGTGCAGAAATCTATTTTATATGGAAAAAGAAAGAGTTAGTTGAAGGCTATATTGGCTGGCCGACAATGCCAACCATGACTTTTGATGAGTGCCCAGAAGATCTTGATGTATTAGCAGTTGGAATGGTGCCACCAGAGATTGTTGAAGATGAAGAGACATTGGCATTCTTCGCAAAAATGGGTAATAAAGCGCGTTTTATTATTGGTACATGTTATGGTTCTTTGGTTTTGGGTGCTGCTGGATTATTAAAAGGTAAAAGAGCGACCAGTAATTCAAATGTCGTTCCGATGTTACCTGATATGGGAGCCATAGCAGTAGAAGGAAGCGATGTTGTTATCGATGGTAATATTTATACTTCAGGACCTGCAACTGGTTCATTCGACGCTTCATTATTAGTATTGGAACAATTACTAGGCACACCTTTTGCTCAATTAGTTGAATTAGCGATTGAATATGATCCTCGCCCGCCTTTCGGTACGGGTTCACCCACTTTAGCAGGAGCTGAAATGACCGCTATTTCACAAAGCTTAACCGCTAATTTAAATGATCAATTTCATCAAGCCGCACTTAATGGACTTAAAAAACACCGCTAATTTAAGTTAATTAACGCTAGAATAAGGAAATTAATATTGACGTTTATCTAAACTGTTTTATTTAAAATTCGGAGCATCACAATGACAGAATACGAAAAAATGGTATCAGGTCATCTTTATCATGCCAATAAAGATGATAGTTTAGAGCCACTTAGAGTAAAAGCGCGTGAAATTATTTATGATTTTAATATGACGCGTCCTTCTGACGTTGAAAAGAGAAAGACATATTTAAAACAGCTTTTAGGAAAAACAGGCAATAATTTTACTATAGAGCCGCCATTTCATTGTGACTATGGTCAGTTAATTGAAATTGGTGAAGCATTTTACGCTAATTTTAATTTAACTATCTTAGATTGCGCCCCTGTGAAAATTGGACACAATGTGATGTGTGCGCCAAATGTCAGCATTTTAACTGCAACTCATCCGATTGATCCTGAAATACGTAACAGTGAATTCGAATATGCATTACCGATTACTATCGGTAATTCGGTATGGTTAGGTGCGGGGTGTATTATTTTACCTGGTGTGACTATTGGTGATAATTGCGTTATAGGTGCGGGCAGTGTAGTAACAAAATCTATTCCGGCTAATTGCGTTGCTGTTGGAAATCCTTGTCGTGTGATAAGACAAATTAGCGATAAAGATAAACAAAACGCTGAAAAAAGACTTAGTCTTTATTAATATTTAAAAAATAGGCTCTACAAACATGATTGAGCCTATTCATAAAACTGCTTTTATTCTTTAATAAAACTGAGGTAGTTAAAGAGCGATTTAAAACCAAACTTACGGTATAACGCTAAACCATCTGCTGAGGCATCTAAGAAGCAACGTTCAACGCCTTGTTCACGGCAAAACTCTAAAACATGCTTAATCAAATGTGTTGCATAACCATTACCTTGATAGGCAATATCTGTCCCAATATCATCAAAACGCGCTAATTTATCGTGTATTGTTAACGTTAATGAAGAGACTGGCTGACCATCAACTAATAACGCGTAATGGAAAATAGCTGCGCCATTATCTAATGCTTTTTGGTGATAACGAATATATTCATTAACAATCGTATCATCACTATCATCTCCCACAGGAAACGCCGTTTTTAATGGATGCGCCCACTGTTCAAGGTTGTGATTGGTTAAAATAATATCGCAAGGATTATTTCTGTAAGATGGGAATACCGCGTCAGACAATGTTAAATACATTGCGGTTGTCATGCCATCACCGGTATAACCTGCATTTTTTATTATTTCTTCAAATTCAGGCAATAATGACTCTGGTAATACCAAAATATGATTTTTTTTCTGCGAAGTGAAAAGGGTACTGGCTTGCTGGAATGAACTTTCTGTTGCGCCTTGGCGCAAATAAATAAAGTTAAAAATGGCAGCATCCATTGGTGTCATAAAGCAGTGAGTATGATCACCAATACGAATATTATTTTCACAAATTTCTGACCAAAAGGCTTTTTCTACTATTTTAAATTCTTTATACAGTTGTGCATCCATAATGGTTCTCTAGCTGAATCGTGGTACGCAATAAGGCGTTAATAGAGGTTCCGCTTTTCGTAAACAAGCTCTTGTGCAACTCATTCACATAATAAAGATGACGATGTCACACCAACAGTAACCCATTTTATTATTAGTTTACCTGTTTGCGTAAAATTATCATAAAAAGTCGCTTGTGCATGATATGCAATTCGCTCAGGGTGATGTTCATCACTATTATCAATGTAATCTTCAGTTGCAATAATCTCATTTTGAGCAAAATGGCGTAACTCCATCTCTGGTGTGGAGATAAATGCAAAATAACGGTAAAAACAACCTAGAATAATGGTTTTGGTAAATATAATCTTTTTTATTCTCTCTCTTTTCGTGCTAATTAACGCACCTGATATCAATAAAAACACTTATTTTTCATAAGATTAATCAATAAGGATATTTTAATGTTAAAAATAAAATATCGCTCAAGATCACAAAAAGAATAATGAACCATAACACAAAACAAACAATAGGATATTACATCTAAATTTAAACCACAATGCAGTTTATAGCTCCAATTAAATGACTTTAATTAGATGCTAAATCTGTATAAATTTTAATTTCAGCATCATACTATAACTAGAATTCAAACTGGTTTTTAAATCTAAAATTGATAACAAAAAAAGGCTTACAAACTGCTTTTCACATTCAAAAGCAGAGTAATTAACTTATCTTTATCTATTATAAAGATTATTGTTTTACAAAAAAATTATTGTGGATATGATAGCTCACATATTCAGCATGTTATTTTTTTAAAAAAGGCGTCGTATGTTAGAAAGTATCGGTATTTCAAATATTTGGACATACCTTTTAGGCGTTATTTTTATTACTTTAGTACCAGGTCCAAACTCGATTTTCGTCCTTACTTCCAGTGCGAAGCATGGCGTAAAAGGGGGGTATAAAGCCGCTCTTGGTGTTTTCACGGGTGATGCATTATTAATCTTTTTGGCATTTTTGGGGGTTGCTTCATTAGTCAAGACTTCACCCGTCTTCTTTATTGTCATTAAATACGCGGGTGCACTTTACTTAACCTATTTAGGGTTAAAAACGTTATATGCAACGTTCCAAAAGAAAAAAGAGACGCCAGAACAAGTGTCTGAAGTCGTAGTAAAAGCAAAAGATGGTCTTTATGTTAAGGCGTTATTTTTAAGTATGCTTAACCCTAAAATGATCATTTTCTATGTTTCTTTCTTTATTCAGTTTATCGATCCTAAGTATGAAAGTGCAGGTGTTCCATTCTTTGTATTAGGTGCGATTTTAGAAACATGCAGTATGCTTTATTTATCAGTTCTTATATTTGGCGGTGTTGCTATTACTAATAAAGTAAAACATAACAAACGGTTAGCTTCATTATCAAATAGTTGTATTGGCGCAGTGTTCTTACTTTTTGGTGCCAAACTAGCGTTAACCGCATAAAAATATACTTTTAGTTAAAAAGGTCACTGTAAAGTGACCTTTTTTTGATCTCAATAATTTATTAGAGAAAAATTTTATTATTTAATAACTACTTCTAATATTGAATTATATGTCTCTGTTTTAATAAATTTATTGATTTTTAAATCTGCGTTATCTAATAATTCAATGAACTCTTCTTCAGTACGTTCACCCGATTCATGAAATGCACTCATACAAATCAAATCCATACATTTAGCGATATCAGGTATATTCTTTTTAAAAATAACAGGTTCAATAATAAGTACTTTTGAACCTTCCTTCATTACTTTACGTAAATTTTTAAAAATTTTGATAACGTTGTCATTATTCCAATTATGAATTATATATTTAATTAAATAAATATCTGATTCTGGATAATCTTCAAATAAATCACCAGGAATTAATTTCCAACGACTATCATCACCTAATTCAACTAGCTTCGTTCTTTCTAATACATGCTGGTGATCAAACAACTGTCCTTTTAAAGTAGGATTTTCTTTTAAGACTTCTAATAATAATCCACCTAATCCTCCAGCAATATCTGTCACTATTTTATTATCTGGGAATTTATAATGCTTAATTATAAAATAATTTTCTATTTTTGAAAGCGAGTTCATACCTGCTTGAAAATCATGATCATCTCTTACATTATCTTGCCAATATTGATAAAAAGACATGCCATATAAGTTTTCAAAAGCGGGGTTACCCTGAACTGATTCAACAACATTACCTACTGGGCGCCATAACGTTTCATTTGTTAACATTAATACGGCATCACGCAAGCTATATTGATGATCACTTAATAAAAAGTACCCAGCAGGAGCAAGAGAATAGCGAGATCCTTCTGATTCAGAGAATATGCCTTCAGAAGCTAACATTCTTAATATTCTATTTAGAACAACAGGTATTGAGTTTGTTTTTTCGGCCAGTTCATTAATATTCTTAGAACCTTCTTTTAATAAATCTGCGATATTTAATTTAGCAGCAACTCTTAATGCGGCAGGAATAGTAAAGCTTATGGCTTTCTTCATTATTGCCAGCGCATCAGCTTTGTTTTGTAAATTGAGTGTATAATTTTTCATATTAAATCCTGAAATTACAGAATAACCAAGAATTGACCTAAGTAAAAATTTAAAAAATCTAATAAAGTATAGGCGGTAATTTAAATTTTATATTTTTATCACTTTTAATATAAAATTATAGTTTTCAAATGTAATGATATTTTTATTGAATAACTTCTGCTAAATATTATCTTTGTTTGCCTATGATAGACGGTGTAAAACTCAAAAAAGCAAGAAATGGAGTGCGTAGTACACTTATTTTCACGTTATACTGACACAAATATTCTATTTAAATTAAGTTAACTTATGCACTTTAAGTATGGCGAAACAGAGATAAATACATTAAAAAAACGCGATAAGCGCTTAGCTAAACTCATTGAAAGAATAGGAGAAATTAAGCGCCCCTTAACACCGGATCTATTTACAGCATTAGTTAAAAACATTATTGAACAACAACCGTTAACCAGCGATTACTCAATTTATGTGACGGTATTTACACACCAGAACATATCGCCAAATTATCAGAACAAGAGATACAACAGTGTGGAATGACTATGCGCAAAGCTAGTTATATTATCGGTATTGCTGATGCCGTTATTTCAGAAAGATTAGATCTAAATAAAATTCCTGAGATGACAGATAAAGAGGTTATCGATACGTTAATTCAACTAAAAGGTATCGGGGTTTGGACTGCAGAAATGCTATTAATTTCTTCGCTTAATCGGCCAGATATTTTAAGTTGGGGAGACTTAGCTATTCAACGCGGAATTATGCGTCTTTATCGCCATAAAACGCTAGATAAAGCACGCTTCGAACGTTACCGAAAACGTTATTCACCCTATGGTTCCACGGCATCACTGTATCTATGGGCATTATCTAAAGAACCAGAGTGATTGAGCAATAAACGGAGTTCTTTATTTATTATGTTTGTCAATAATAGCCATAATTCCGTATTTAAAGGACTACCATAATGGAAAATAAACATAATCAACTTATTGAGCGAGCCTGTCGTTTTATTGAAAAAAATAACGGTGACGTATCTCTTGCCTGTATTGCAGAGCATGTTATGGCAAGCCCATATCATTTCCATCGTCTCTTTAAATCAACGATGGGGATCACGCCAAAAGATTATGCCAATGCTTATCGTCAAAAATTAATAAAAAAAGCATTAGCTCAAGATGGCAGTATTACAGATGCGATTTATCAATCAGGCTTCAATGCTAATAGCCGTTTCTATGAAAATGCAACGGCTATATTAGGAATGACGCCAACAAATTGGCGTACAGGTGGTAAGAATATTGCTATCTTTTTTGCTATCGCTCAGTGCTCTTTGGGAAGTATCCTTGTGGCGCAAAGTGAAAAGGGGATTTGTGCCATTATGTTAGGAGATGATGCAGAGCTGTTATTAGAGGATTTGCAAAAACAATTCCCTTTGGCCGAATTAATCGGTGCCAATGAAGAATTTGAGCAAATCATTGCACAAGTCATCGGTTTTATTGAATTACCCAAACAACCCTTATCTTTACCTCTTGATATCCAAGGTACTGTGTTTCAGCAAAAAGTTTGGCAGGCATTATTAGATATTCCTTTTGGTAGCACGATGACTTACCAAGAAATTGCCGACAAAATTGGAGCGCCTAAGGCATATCGCGCAGTTGCAAATGCCTGTGCCGCCAATAAGCTAGCAGTTGCCATTCCATGCCATCGAGTTATTCGACAAAATGGTGAATTATCCGGTTATCGTTGGGGGATTGAGCGTAAAGCTAAGTTGCTTCAGAGAGAAACTTTAAATAATACCGCTGTGGGCAAAAAAGAATAAAAAGTAGTTGTTGCATGATAAGATAATCAGCAATTTATCAATAAATTTATGAGTCAATATTATGTCAGCAATACCAACAGAAATTACTTTTTTTGAGCGTTTAATCCCTTCCATTCTTGAAGAAAAAAAAGTGATTACGATCCGAGATGAAAGTGAAAGTAATTACAAACCGGGAAGCATTGTTGAATTATTTGCTAATGAACATCGTACTCATTATGGAAAATTGAAAATCATCGCGGTATCGCCTTTACGTTATGATGATATCAATGAATATCACGCACAACAGGAAGGTATGACACTTCCAGTGTTAAAAGCGCTTATCAACGATATTTATCCGACAACGAAATCTTTATATCTTATTGAATATCAATTATTAAAATAAGAATAAATAAAAAAGGATCACATTGTGATCCTTTTAATTTAAACAAAATCTTACCTATCTTATATCAATTTAAGTGCTTGCTTTAGCTGGTTAATCTCTAACTTCCATTGCGCTTGTAAAGCAGGTTTTTGATGGTTAGTTTTACGTGCTAAATCAGCTTCTAATTTCTCTTCTAACTCAATTAACTTAAAGAGTTTTTCATCATCATCGTGATGTGAAACTAATGGAGCCGATGAGATATTTTGCAAATTATTGAGTTTATCCACTCGCGGAGCTTCTGATATTTCCTCTTCAGAGATAAGCTGATAAATCACTTCAATATCATGATGTTCCGTTAAAATGCCATTATGAATATACCAAAAACGATTACAACTATTTTCAATTAATTCTCTATCATGGCTAACTAATAAAACACCACCAGGAAATTGGTTAATTTGTTCAGCTAATGCCTTTTTGCCTTCCATATCGATATGATTTGTAGGCTCGTCCAACATTAATAAAGAGTAGTTTGCTAAACTCAGACCAACAAACAATAAACGCGCGCGTTCACCACCACTTAATGTACTCACTTTCTGCCCGTGGCGCGTATAAACAAAGCCAGCATTAATAAGTGCCATTTTTCTCTGTTCATCCGTTAATGGTGCAAAAGGTTTTAATGCATCAGAAAGGGTATCATTATCAACTAATTGAGCAATTTTTTGATCGTAATAACCCAATTCAACGCGGGGATGCAGCTTTATTGCATTTTGTTCACTTATATCAACTAAACTCAGTGACCAAATCATCTTTAATAATGATGATTTACCTGTTCCATTAGCTCCAATTATTGCTACTCGATCACCACTTTTTATACGCTGATTTTCAACAGTATATAAAACGGGTGTATTTTCAGCAGGAATAACAGCAAGTTGATTTAATTCGCAAAGCCTATCCGCACGTAATGTCGTACCAGAAAACTGTAATACCCACTGATTTCCAGACGTCACGTCGGTTTGCTCATCTTTTAAACGAACAATATGTTTTTCCATCTGTTTGGCTTTACGAGATAAACTCTCGTTATCATAAACGTGCCCCCATATTGCGAGTTGCTTCGCACTTTGGGCTATTCTATCTATCTCTTTTTGTTGTGCATCATAGCGATGTTGCGCACTGATATCTTGCTCTTCTTGTGCAACTCGAGCTTGAGAACAGGGTAATCGAAAGATAGATAGCGATTTATCACGAATAATCCATGTACAATTCGTTACGTTGTCTAATAACGTATTATCATGTGAAACCAGAATGAAGCTACCACGCCACTGTTTTAAAAATGTTTCCAACCATAAAATGGTGGGTAAATCGAGGTGGTTGCTTGGCTCATCAAGTAATAATAAATCAGGCTCCGTAATTAACGCTCTCGCTAATAATAAACGAGTGTGTTGGCCACCACTTAATTGCGAAACAAGCAGATCTTTTTCGTGAAGTTTAAATCCCATTTCACTTAGCAATAACTCAGCTCGCCAGCCTTCAGATAATCTGTATTCTTTAGGTAATTTATGAAGTACAGCATCCATTAAAGTCATTGACTGTAATTCAGTGGGTAAGTGTTGTTCTATATATGCCATAACCGTTTGATTAGCGACGGAAATAACACCCGAACTTGGTGATAATTGATGTGAAAGTAATTTTAATAAAGTACTTTTCCCACAACCGTTATAACCAATTAAACCAATCTTCTCACCTTTAATCAGTGCTAAAGAAATATCGTTTAATAATAAACCGTGATTATTATGGAAAGACAGATTTTGTGTAGATAATAATGTGCTCATAGCTTACTCATTTTTAGGCGTAACAACGCCTTGGGCAATATCAAGCGATAACCCTGTAAGCTGAGGAGAGGTAATAGTTAACGTCGCTCAGGCAGGTTAACGCAGTAAATTACTGTGAAAGCCTGAGCTGTGGCGATTACCAAAGAAGTGTGAGTATTCAATAAGATCACACAAAAACATAATTAGCCTCCTTCTCTAAGTTTAAACGTTAATCGGTAGCGTGATTCTATCAAGATAGCGTTATTACATACAATCTTATAGAAGAGATAAAAGGTGTCATTTTGTGTGTTATCGTTATGGAAACTCTATAACTTAAAATAGTGATGTTTTAACACGCAAAATCATAGAATTTCATCATTTTATCGTAATTTTTCGCAGATAAGAACTATCTACCTACATTGGGGGTTTTTATCATGATATATTGCTACCTATTCGCTATAGCTGTCCTATAAAAGGTTAGAAAATGAGTAAATTAAGAGTCGCTATTATTTTTGGTGGTAAATCCACAGAACATCAAGTTTCATTACAGTCAGCAAAAAATATTATTAATGAATTAGATCGAACGAAATTCGACCTTTGCTTAATCGGTATTAATGAACAAGGTCAGTGGCATGAATATTCAGAAACTGACTACTTACTAAATAGCGATAATCCTAAAACTATTTCATTAAGCAAACCTTTAAGAGCGGTTGCTATTATTCCTGGTAGTGTAAAAAACCAATTTATTTCACTTGAAGATGGTCAGGCATTACCTCAAATTGACGTTGTATTCCCAATTGTCCATGGTGCGTACGGTGAAGATGGAACACTTCAAGGCTTATTACACATGATTGATATGCCTTATGTAGGACCAAATATCATGAGTTCAGCAGCTTGCATGGACAAAGATATTACTAAACGCCTACTTGATGGTGCAGGTTTAGCGGTTGCCCCATTTATTACTATTATGGCGCATCAAATTAATGACATTCCTTACAACGAAATGGTTCGCCAATTAGGGCTTCCTTTATTTATAAAGCCAGCAAACCTAGGTTCTTCTGTAGGAATTAGCAAAGTTAATAATGAAGAAGAATTCAGTGCAGCATTAGAAATGGCTTTTGAATACGATCTTAAAGTGATTGTTGAAAGTGCTATTGTAGGCCGTGAAATAGAGTGTGCTGTTTTAGGTAATGAAGATCCTGAAGTTAGTCCTTGTGGTGAAATCGTATTAAACGATGCTTTCTATGCCTATAACACAAAATATATTGATGAAGACGGTGCTAAAGTTATTGTCCCAGCGGTAATGGATGAAAATACAAGTTTGCATATTCGCCAAGTTGCATTAAAAGCATACCGTGTGCTTAATTGCTTAGGTATGGCTCGTGTAGATGTGTTCTTAACGCAAGATAATCGTGTTGTGATTAACGAAATAAATACACTACCTGGTTTTACCAATATTAGTATGTATCCAAAATTATGGCAGAGTGCAGGTTTAGGCTATCAATCATTAATTACTAAATTAATTGAGTTAGCACTAGATCATCATAGAAAAACGGCTATTTTAAAAACCAAGTGTGAAATTTAATTGATATATAAAAAGTGAGAGCTTGATAAAAATCACACACCTTGATCATCTGTCTTTAACGTTATTACGTTTAAAGAAGGGCGCAAAGCACTCACTTTTGGTTCTCAAAAAACAAAACACGCTAAATAACCCTATTTAGCGTGTTTTATAGTTTTAAAAATATAGTTTTTAAAAGCAAGCTTTTAATTAAGCATATTTTCTGGAGCCAGCAACACAAAAAATAACACCAATGGTGACTAATAACATCAATAAATTGACAGATTCATGAAGCAATACAGCAGCAAAGCCTAACCCAAAGAATGGTTGCAATAATTGAAGTTGTCCTACTGCCGCGATCCCACCTTGCGATAATCCTTTGTACCAAAATATAAAACCAATCAACATACTAAAAAGTGAGACATAGCCTAAGCCTACCCATGCCGAAATACTAATTGTAGCGAGATGTTCAGGCATAAGAATAAAGCTAAGAATTAGCATTGGAGGTAAAGATACAATCAATGCCCAACAAATAACCTGCCATCCGCCTAATGCTCTCGTTAAAGTCGCTCCTTCGGCATAACCTAAACCACAAACGATGACTGACGCTATCATTAATAAATCTGCGCTGATTGAAGATGCTCCGCCTTGAGAAATAGCATAGCCCATCACCAATAAACTACCAATAATAGAGAAAAACCAAAAAATAGGGCGAGGCTTTTCGCCACCCCGTATTACCGCAAAAATTGCCGTAGATAACGGTAATAAAGCTAAAAAAACAAGGGAGTGTGCTGAGGTTATTTCTTGTAGCGCAATCGCCGTTAATAATGGAAAACCGACAACAACACCTAATGAGACAACCGTTAATGAAATCCACTGTTTAAAGGTAGGTAGTTTTTCTTTATATAACAGCAACATTGCTAAAGATAATAGCCCTGCAATTGTTGCTCTTGCCGCGGTTAAAAATAAGGGATCAAAACCTAATACAGCCGCTTTTGTTGCGGGTAAAGATCCACTAAAAATCAACATACCTATAAATCCATTTATCCAGCCATTTTTCCGCTCTTTTTGCTTCATTTGTTGCATACGATTTTCCATTTTTATTATGATAAATTTCAATAAAAAACAATTAATTACAATTTTCGCAATAGCAACAGATATATAAAAATCTATTTATATAAAACTTGTATCTACGATGTAACTTGCTGAATTCCATCTTATGGAACACAATTATGACAATCAAATAATTGTCATGGATACAATGTCTATGGTTCAGCCCCGTTATAAGTCTTTAGTTGATAAATTAGCGAGTGAAATACGTATAGGTAAATTATTACCCGGTACGCGTTTACCCACACATCGACATTTAGCCGCAGAGCATAAAATGTCTCTTGCAACAGCAAGCCGTGTCTATGCTGAATTAGAAAGTATGGGCTTGATCATTGGTGAAACAGGGAGAGGAACTTTTGTTCGTGAATTGTCACTTCCGCTAAATCATGGAATAGAAAATCCTACGGCAGCTGATATGTTGGATCTTAATTTCAATTATCCCTCATTGCCTATTCAAGCTGAATTATTACGTACCGAGCTAAAAAGATTATCGACATCAGGCGAAATTGAATCATTACTTCGCTATCAGCCACATAGCGGCAAACTACACGATAAAATAGTGATTTCTCAATATCTTAAAAGTAAAGAAATCACCGTTGAACCTGAAAATATTATTATTACTAACGGCGCACAACAAGGTATCGCGATTACATTATTAAGCGCTTTAAAACCGGGAGATGTTGTAGCGGTAGATGCATTAAGTTATCCCGGATTTAAATTAGCGGCACTCGCTCATCATTTGGAAATATTACCCATTCCCATAACACCTACAGGAACAGATTTAGATAAACTGGAAGAGCTATGCAAAAAAAGGGCAATACGCGCACTGTATTGTATTCCCACACTTCATAATCCAATGGGCTGGGTATTAACATTAAAACAGCGACAACAATTAATTACTTTGGCAAGACAATATCATTTTATGATCATTGAAGACGCGACTTATGCTTTTCTAGTTAACAAAGCACCACCTTCAATTGTTACCTTAGCGCCAGATATTACATTTTATATTTCGGGATTTTCTAAAAATATCGCTTCTGGATTAAGAGTGGGGTTTATTGTTGCTCCAACAAACTCTATTTCATCGTTAGAGCGTTCAATGAGAGTAACCACATGGAATACACCGGCACTAATGACTTCCATTGTCTGCCAATGGGTGAAAGACGGGGTTGTTGATAAATTAGAACGTTTATTACGCAAAGATGCACAGCAGCGACAAAAAATAGTGAGTGAGATATTTGAAGGGCTTTCTTATATTCATCATCCAACTTCTTATTTTTTATGGATACCTTTACCTGAAGAAGTTAGAGCCGATAAAATTGTTGCTTCATTACATCAGTTACAAATATCTGTTGCAACAGCGGAACCTTATGCCACAACGCCCAATATTCCTCATGCAATTCGTATTGCACTAGCTTCAATTGATATTAATTTATTGCGTGATGCATTAATAAAAATCAGAGAAATTATTGAATATCAAATTGATTTATAATGTTTTTACACTTTAACGTCTAAAGAGCAACGCTCATTTAGGCGTTATCTACAGTATTGCTCTAATTAGATGAAATTAATGTTCCAGATAAAGTGTCTGTTTTATAAGCAAAACTAATCGGTGTTATCGTAGATGCATGCTCATTCAATTCAAAATCAGAATACTGACCACCACGAATGATTATCACAAAAATAAGAGTGACAAGCCCTAAACAAAACTAAATTGATTTGAAATATTTTTTCATATCTTGAAAAATCCACCATGGGCACATAGACCCGTGAGTATTATAAATTAGACTGGTTAGTCTAATTAATTAAAGTGATTTTATTAAATCTTGCTTAAGTAGGCGCTGACAAAACAAGTTTCTTGTTAAAGTAAGATTGATTAGGTATTTCAATAAAAGTGACTCAATACAAAAAACCAAACAATAGAATATGACTACTATTTTACTTATTTTTTTACAAATGACATTTATTGTTAAAGAAAAAAGATATTGAGTTATCATTTTTTTAAATTTGTATTAAATAGACATTTTCTCTAAACTAAATATTAGCATAATTGCTCAGAATTAAATATTTTCGTCTAAATTGGATTATTTAAAATAGAGTGTTTTTGTATTGTCCTCACGTAATTGTCATCTAGGAAATTTTGCTAAAATGATAAATAGCTTACTTTGTTTTTATCTTTAAATTAAGTAGTAAAGGAATAAAGTAAATATCTTTAGCGATATTTTTAATCAAAAAAAGGACTGTGTGATGAAAAAACTTATCCTATTCGGTGCAATATCTGGCGGTATACTATTTTGGTCTATACATTTACAAGCAGATAATTTTGATTGTCGAAATGCAGCAACCCAGACTGAAATTAATCAATGTGCATATCAAGATTTTCAACAAAAGGATGAAGAGCTTAACCATATTTATCAACAATATTACACCAAATTAGATGGTGGTCGAAAAGCTCAGCTTAAACAAGCCCAATTGGTTTGGATTAATTTTAGAGACCTCTCTTGCCAATATGAAGCTGACTATTATCAAGGTGGAAGTTTGGCACCAATGGTATATAGCAGTTGCTTAAAAGATAAAACGAAAGAAAGAATTAGCGACCTTAAAAATTATATTGCTCTATATTAAAGATAAATTTTAAATCTAAAAAATATAATCACTAAAAATACATTCTTTTTATAATAGTCAAATAAGTATAGTGGTTGCCATGAAAATAATTTATATATGATATAAATGTAAATTTTGTATTGTTTTGAAACATAAAACCCCTTGACTAATTACTGTTACAAAGTAGTCTGATGCGCAAGTAATAAGCAACAAAGAAGTGAATAAAATGGGTAATATATTAAAACTTGGGCTAGGATTACTTTTTTTATCGTTACCATTTGTTTCAACAGCAACTGATATTCAACTCGAATATGGAGTAAATCTTATCGATTTTAATGGTGATGGTGTTCCTGATGTCGTCGTTAAATCTAGACGAGCATTAAATGATTCAACCTTTGTTGATCTGGTAACTGTTTATATCAAAGGAAGTGATCAAAAAGCTTATATTGTTCCATCCATATATGCTAATGCGTTGAGCCTTTTCAACAATAAGATTAAAGGTACAGATATCACTATCTCTGATTTCAAATTTATTGAGAAAAAAAACCACGTTGTATTGTTAAGCGCTGAAAAAGTAGGAAACAACCTACAAAAAACTACGCCAATCCGCTTTTCAAGTTATTCTATTTTAGAACATAAAAAAGGTGATGAAATTCAGTTTAAATGGCGATTTAATAGCTATTGTGTAACTGAATCATTTTATCTTAGTGTAGAAGATGCGTATTCTGATAATTGTATAGACAAAATCATTAATGAATAAATCTACAATTAAATAACAAATACATCATATTATGATGTGTCCTTTTTTTGTTTTATAAAACAATGTATTGTGAAAATATAAATAATATTCCTTTCTTTATCTGCATTAGGTACTTGTATCATTTCTTGTTCCTTGTTATTAATCTACTGTTAGGATATTTCTTAATCAAAATGATTTTTATGGCGCTGTTTTATCAAAGTCTGTTTAAGAGGGAGATATGAAGGAAATTATTACAGGTTTACTTCTAGCCTCAATATCACTATTTACTGTATCTTGTTCACAAGAAGATACACATAAAGTAAAAGTGGCAATTAATACAGGGCCTGATCAAGTGATTTGGGATGAAGTAATTCGTTTAGCGAAATTAACTGAAGGGTTAGATGTTGAGGTTGTTGCTTTCAATGATTATGTTCAGCCTAATAAGGCATTGAGCGATAAAGAAGTTGATGCGAATGCGTTTCAATCAATTCCTTATCTTCAAGCTCAAATAAAAGAGCATGGCTACCAATTTCATATTGCCAGCAAAACATATATCTTTCCTTTAGCCGCGTATTCTAAAAAAATTAGCGATATAAATGAATTAAAACCTGGTGATGTCGTTGCAATCTCAAATGAAGTTAGCATGAAAGGGCGCGCACTTTTATTACTAGCAGAAAATAATCTCATTACTCTTAATGATAATGTTGGTTTCACGCCAACAGTAGATGACATTATCTATAACCCAAAAGAAATCACTTTTGTTGAAGTAGACTCACCTAAGCTTACTGAAGCATTAAATGATCCCAATATCACAATGGTTATAATCAACAATAATTTTTCCTCTCAAGTAGGGCTTATTGCAACTCGTGATGGATTAATCTTAGAAAATAAGAATTCACCTTATGCTAATGTTATTGTAACGCGTGAAGATAACAAAAATGATGAGAATATAAAAAAATTAGTCTCAGTTCTGCATTCAAGGCAAATCGAGTTAAAATTCAAGGAAATGTATAAAGGTGATGCGGTAAGAGCTTGGTAACGTCCCTTAACTTAAAGGTAAAAAGAAACACGCATTCTTTTTATCTTTAAGTTTATCCTACTGTTTTTTCCTTCTTTTTAACTAGAATAATCAACTTTTATTTAGTCAAATAACCTTGATTAAATACCACTCAACGAATAGAACCTTTTATTTAGCGTTATATTTATGCTTAAACTCGATATGTTTATATAACTGCTGGTTTTTATTCTATATAAAACATTCTAACAACATGAATTTTTTTCAGTATGATAAAGATCCTTCATTAAACATAAGAAATAAAAAAATGACTGACACTCAATTGAAAAAACAATATATCGGCGAGCATAAACTATCACCAGAAACACTAATGATGAGTTATGGCTATGATCCATTACTCTCTGAAGGCTCCGTTAAACCACCTGTATTTTTAACATCTACCTTTATTTTTAAAAGTGCAGAAGAGGGTAAAGCTTTTTTTGATACCGTAAGTGGTCGAAAACCTTTACCAGAAGGTGAAAAGGCAGGTTTAGTTTATTCTCGCTTTAATCAACCTAATAGTGAAATTGTTGAAGATAGACTGGCTGTTTATGAAAATACACAATCTTGTGTATTATTTTCATCAGGAATGTCCGCAATTACCACAACATTAATGGCATTAACACAGCCCGGTGATGTTATTTTACATTCACAGCCGCTTTATGGTGGAACAGAGACGTTAATTGCCAAAACACTTGCTAAATTTGGTATCCAAGCCACACCATTTACTGATGGGCTAAACCTTTCACTTATTCAAGAACAAGCAGATAAAGCCAGTCAAAAAGGGCGCGTATCCGTTATTTTTGCAGAAACTCCTGCAAACCCGACTAATTCATTAGTTGATATTGGAGCATTAAAGAACGTTGCGGACCAATTAGAAAAAGCGCAAGGCTATCGCCCTATTATTGTCTGTGATAACACATTACTTGGCCCTGTATATCAGCATCCGATAGAACAAGGTGCTGATGTCTCAGTCTATTCTTTAACTAAATATGTTGGTGGACATTCAGATTTAGTCGCCGGTGCTGCAATGGGATCTCGTGAACTTATTAATCAAATCAGATTATTAAGAGGGGCAATAGGGACACAATTAGATCCTCATTCTTGCTGGATGCTAGGTCGTTCTTTAGAAACGTTACAAATTAGAATGGAAAAAGCCAATCAGAATGCATTATTAGTTGCAGAATTTCTGCGTGAACACGAAAAAGTAAAAGCAATTCATTATTTACCTTTTGCCGATAAAAATTCTGTTGAAGCTCAGGTTTTTGCTAAACAATGTACAGGTGCAGGATCAACTTTCTCATTTGATATTGTGGGTGGCGAAAGTGAAGCTTTCCGTTTTCTTAATGCAATGAAAATTTTTAAACTTGCAGTAAGTCTGGGTGGAACGGAATCTCTAGCTTGTCATCCTGGTTCAACAACGCATTCGGGTGTACCAATAACATTACGACATAGCATTGGCATTCAAGACACAACTATTCGTTTATCTATTGGAATAGAAAATCCACAAGATTTAATTGCTGATTTATCCCAAGCATTAGCAAGTGCTTAATTAAATTGCCTTGTTAATATTAAAAAACACCAGATAATGTGAATTTCACAATCTGGTGTTTTGTTTTAATAGGTCTGTTTTTGGATCTCAACCCATTCCTCTTTAGTTAAGCGACAAATATTTTCAACTTTCACTTCATCTAAAAATTCTGCGTATTGTTCTTCAATAACGTGATGAAATTTAAATCCGCATTTTTCTTGTGCCTTTTGTGACTTCTCATTATCAGCGAAATAGCCACACCATAAATTATCTAATTCCAGTGTTTCGAAGCTATGGCGACTGATTTCTTTGACGGCTTCTGGTATTAAACCGTTCCCCCAAAATGGCACACCAATCCAATAAGAAACTTCAGCATCATTATCCCCAATCGGGAAATTACTCTCATTTGCGAAAGATAATCCAACCAAGCCGATGGCAAGATCATCATCAATTAACGTAACGGCATAAACTTCATCACGCATAAATATAGTGCGAATAATTTCGGCACTTTCTTCAACGTTTTTATGTACTGGCCAACCTGCAATGGGACCAATGCGTTCATCTTTTGCATATTGATACAAACTTGATGCATCAGAAAGTTTCCATGGGCGTAGTATAAGTCTCTCTGTTTTTAATGTTTTCATTTCAATAATTTCTCTTAATTTTTAAATATTCTACAAATTATCTTACGGCTTTAAGATGCGTGTATTCTAAAGAAAGCAACTAAAAAACCGAATGTCATAAAAGAGGTAAAATCGGTACTTTTAACAACTAAATGAGAGGGAATACTTGTTATTACGTTCAATATCGTCAAATATAAAAACATAAAGTTGGTTAAGTCAGGAGCAAAAAGAGGTAATGGATTTATGCTGAGCCAAGTATTGTCACAACTTAATACTTCACCGCAACATGCCATTATAGGTGAAAGTAATATGATGAATGAAATAGGTTATCCTTTACCATTATCCTATATCGTCGTCATGATTTGCTTAGAAGGGAGGGCGGTAATCAATATTAGTTTTCAAAAACAGGTGATCAAAGCGAATGATATTCTTATTTTAGGCGATGATATGATGGCCGTTTTGAGTCAAAAATCAGCGAATTTTCGCTTATTCTATTGTTTTCTCGATAAATCTTTTGCTTCAGAAATTGCTTATTCTCTTTCTAATACTTTATTTGCTTTTCTCCATGACAATCCTATTTGTCACCCACATAAAGAACAATATGAAGCCTTAAATAGATGGATTCAACAACTAACACATATAGATAACAGTTATTCTGAACACAGAAAATTAATGTTAAAAAACCACTTACAAAATCTCTTTTTTGCTATTACTGAATCAATACCCGCTCATTTCTCTATCGCCAAAAAAGAATTTACTCGTAAAGAAAAGCTCTGTTGGCAGTTTTGGGAATTGATTGGCAAGCATTGTTTAACACATAGAGAGGTGGCTTTTTATGCAAATCAGCTTAACATTACACCGTTCTATTTATCTCAAATAACAAAGCAATTCTTTAATGATGCGCCTAAGACTTTGATTAACCGTCAAGTCATCCTTGAAATAAAGGCATTATTAATGCACACTTCGCTGTCGGTAAATGAATTATCAGTGAAGCTCCATTTTGAAGATCCCTCTTATTTATGCCGATACTTTAAAAGAGAAACGGGTAATTCTTTATCTGGTTACCGTAAACAACACCAACGACAATAAAACTGATGATATGGTATTTATTGTTTTATTTTTAATTAAAGGAGGCAATTATGTTGAAAAAATATCACTATACAGACCGAGGGAAAATATTTTCTTTAGGTTAAGATTTTTATTACTTATTAAGAAATTACTATGATTTACTTTACTTCTGATACACATTTTTGCCATTCAAATATCCTCAATCTTTGTGGTCGTCCATTCAATAGTGTTAGCCATATGAATGATACTTTAATTCATAATTGGAACGCTTACGTCTCCGATAATGATGAAATCTACATTTTAGGTGATTTTCTTTATCGAGGAACAGGACGAGATGCCAATCAAATCTTGCGCCGATTAAAAGGTAGAAAGTACCTTATCCGTGGAAATCATGACAAATTTCTAGACGATCCGGAATTTGATGCATCTGCATTTGAATGGGTAAAAGATTACTTTGAATTGGATTATAAAAAACGAAAAATTGTGATGTTTCATTATCCTATATTGGAATGGGCTGGTTTTTTCCGTGATTCAATTCATTTATATGGTCATGTACACAATTCACAAAAAGATCCGGTTCAACGTAAACGTTTAGATGTTTTAGGAAAAAATGCAATTAATGTCGGTGTTGATGTCAACGATTTTTTCCCTATTAGCATTGAAACCATACTAAAAAAACATCGAAATAATCTTATAAAGATATAACTATTATTTAATTCATTGTTAAATAACAAATTTATTAATTTGCCAATGTTGACTAAAATCATCTTATTGGCAAATAAATCACTCTTGAGCCACAAATACGATAATTCCTTGTAATTAATTTCTGCTAATTTCAGAAGCATAAGAAAAAAGATCAACAACAAAGGTAATTATTGTGAGCCATAAACTGCCTCCTTATATCACAACAGATGCTAACCAAGCTGTTGCTTCTATCGCTTATCGCTTAAATGAAGTTATTGCTATTTATCCCATAACACCTAGCTCTACGATGGCGGAATATGCTGATCGTTGGGCCGTTGCTCACCAGCCCAATCTTTGGGGGGATATACCTCGATTAATGGAAATGCAATCCGAAGGCGGTGCGATAGCAACAGTTCATGGTGCATTACAAACAGGTGCGTTAGCCACCACATTTACCTCGTCTCAGGGATTATTATTAATGATCCCATCACTTTATAAAATAGCAGGGGAATTAACGCCTTTTGTATTACATGTCGCTGCACGCACTGTCGCAACACATGCATTGTCTATTTTTGGTGATCATTCGGATGTAATGGCAATACGACAAACGGGCTGTGCGTTACTTTGTGCCAATAGTGTGCAAGAAGCGCAAGACTTTGCGGTGATTGCGCAGATAGCAACACTCAATAGCCGTATTCCATTTGTTCATTTTTTTGATGGATTTAGAACATCACATGAAATGAATAAAATAATGTCCATTTCTGATGATGAACTCAAACAGCTTATTCCATACTCTGCGATTGAAGCTCATCGCCAACGTGCATTATCGCCAGAATCGCCTGTAATAAGAGGAACTTCCGCTAATCCTGATACTTATTTTCAAGCTAGAGAAGCCTCAAATCCTTGGTATAACAGTGGTTATCAACATGTTGAAGAGGCAATGAATTTGTTTGCCAAAGTGACTGGGCGTACTTATCAGCCATTTGAATACTATGGACATCCTCAAGCAACACGAATTATTGTTCTAATGGGTTCAGCCGCGGGTCCTTGTAAAGAAGTTATTGATATGCTCAATGCGCGAGGCGAGAAACTCGGCTTACTTTGCGTACATCTTTATCGCCCATTTTCGGCGCGCCATTTTCTTGATGCTATTCCAAATTCAGTTGAGTCTATTGCTGTTCTTGATAGAACTAAAGAGCCTGGCGCACAGGCTGAACCTCTCTATCTTGATGTTATTACGGCATTTGCCGAAGCCTATCATCAAGGTGAACGTGAAATATTGCCTCTGACTATTTCTGGTCGTTATGGATTATCTTCAAAAGAATTCGATCCAGATTGTGTTATGGCTGTGTTTAAAGAATTACAGCAATCTAAACCTAAACGTCGGTTCACTGTTGGTATCTATGATGATGTAACACATTTATCAATTATGCCTATAGATGCCAAATTACCTGAACATCATAAACTTAGCGCACTCTTTTATGGATTAGGTAGTGATGGTTCTGTTTCTGCGACTAAGAATAATATTAATATTATTGGTAACAACACACCGTTATATGCCCAAGGCTATTTTGTTTATGACTCAAAAAAAGCAGGTGGATTAACTGTTTCTCATTTAAGGATCAGTCAAACGCCGATTAACTCAACTTACCTCATTAAACAGGCTGATTTTATTGGTTGTCACCAATGGCAGTTTATTGATAAATACCAAATTGTTGAGAAATTAAAAGTAGGGGGCACACTTCTATTAAATACCCCTTATTCAGCGACAACCGTTTGGGCTAAATTACCGCAAGAAGTTCAAGCGTTACTTATTGAAAAAGAAGCGCGCATCTATGTTATTAATGCTTATAAGATTGCGCGTGAATGCCAATTAGGCGCACGAATTAATACCATAATGCAAACAGCATTTTTCCACTTAACATCTCTTTTCCCTGCCGAAAAAATAAATGATTATCTGCATCAGACAATTATTAAAAGTTATCAAAATAAAGGCGAAGCATTGGTTAATGCGAACTTAATGGCGATTTCACAAACATTGTCTGCATTAGAGCGCATTCCTGTGGGAGCTGTATTAACCGAAAGCCCTTATAAATCCCCGATTGTTGCTGATAATGCACCTGATTTTGTCAAAACAATCACGGCCATGATGATAGCAGGGCTTGGTGATAGTTTACCTGTTTCGGCATTTCCACCTGATGGCACATGGCCAACTGGCACAACACAATGGGAAAAACGTAATATTGCTGAATTTATTCCTGTCTGGAAACCGTCATTATGTACACAGTGCAATTATTGCGTTGCCGCTTGCCCTCATGCTGCCATTCGCGCAAAAGTGACCAAGCCTAGCCTGTTAGAAAATGCGCCAACGACCCTTGAAAAACTGCCTGTAAAATCTCGTGAAATGAAAGGGTTAGACTATATTTTACAAGTTGCACCTGAAGATTGTACTGGCTGTAACTTATGCTATGAAGTTTGCCCAGCCAAAGACAGACAAGATCCAAACATCAGAGCGATCAATATGATTGAAAAGCTTGGTGTATTAGAACAAGAAAAACAAAACTTCAATTTCTTCAATCAATTACCTGATTTACATCCTTCTGAATTAGAAAAAATAGATATCAGAACATCACAATTAATTACGCCACTATTTGAATATTCAGGTGCATGTTCTGGCTGTGGTGAAACCGCCTATATTAAATTGTTAACTCAGCTTTATGGCGATGAATTATTAATTGCAAATGCCACAGGGTGTTCATCTATTTACGGTGGTAATCTCCCAACCACACCCTATACCACAAATAGAGAAGGTAGAGGTCCCGCTTGGGCTAACTCCTTGTTTGAAGACAATGCCGAATTTGGTTTAGGTTTTCGTCTCACTTTAGATCAACATAAAAAACGTGTTGAGCGCTTATTAAATCGATTTGCAACAGAAATACCCGCTTCGCTTTATCAAACGTTGACTGATACGAACAATTCTAATCAGGATAAACGCAATGGAATTAATGAGCTATCTACTTTATTAGGTCACAGTAGTGATCCACTAGCCAAAGAGTTACTCCATGATGCGCACTATTTAATGCAAAAGTCTGTATGGATGGTTGGCGGTGACGGTTGGGCTTATGATATTGGTTTTGGCGGGCTTGATCATGTATTGAGTAGCGGTGAAAACGTTAATGTACTGGTGTTAGATACACAATGTTATTCCAATACGGGTGGGCAGCAATCTAAAGCAACCCCAATGGGGGCTATTACTAAATTTGGTGAGAATGGAAAAAACAAAGCTCGCAAAGATTTGGGGATCACCATGATGATGTATGGCAACATTTATGTTGCTCAAATCGCTATTGGCGCTCAAATGAACCAAACTATTAAAGCCATTCAAGAAGCGGAGGCCTATCAAGGACCTTCACTGATTATTGCTTATAGTCCTTGTGAAGAGCATGGTTATGACTTGGCCTTTAGCTATGAACAAATGAAGCAACTGACTGCATCAGGTTTCTGGCCTCTCTATCGGTTTGATCCTCGCCGTGAACAAGAGGGTAAAAATTCGCTAATGTTAGATTCCAGAGTCACTAACCAAGTCGCTTCTGCGGTGTTAAATAAAGAGCAACGTTTTAATCGGCTATTTAAAATCTATCCTGATAAAGCAATGGCATTAGCGGATCAAGCACAACGTAATATTGAGAAGAAATATGCTTTACTTAGTCTATTGGCAGAGAAAGCATAAAGTCAAAGACTGAATAAACTATAAATCCCGCTTTGCTAAAAATCATAACCCCCGTAAAACAGGGGGTTATGATTTTATTAATACCCAATATATTAAACAGATATCATTTTATTTCGGCTGGCATTCATACCTTGGATCATACAAAACCAAGCCAATGCAGAAACGACCATTAAAATAGTGAATAAAGAGGCTGGTGGAAATGCAGTTAAAATAAAACCACTAACAAGTGGATTAAGCGCAGCGCCTAACCAACCGAGTGACTGTGCCGAGAAATAACTGGCTTTCATTCCTAACGGGGCAATATTATCAATCATCATATACTCACCAGGCGCATAAATTAATTCACCAAAGGTAAATACCGCGATAGCTAATGCCCAAAAGATTAGATTATCGCCAGCAAATATAAAACCAAGTAAGCCCAGCATAAAAAATAACGTACCCAGTGTCATTAATTTACGAAGTCTTTCGGCTGTAACATGCTTACCGACAATATATTGTAGAGAGACAACAATGGCAGCATTTACAGGTAATACAACCGCAATGACAGACTCTGCTAATTTTGCATCGTACACCACTAAAATATATTGTGAAATACACGATGCGAAAGAGCCAAATGTTAATGTTCCGAAAAAAGTTGAGAGCACAAACCAACTCAATGCTCTGTCTTTTAGCATTATTTTCGGGTCCCATTTCACACTATTTTCTTCATCTGTATTCACCATTTTTGAGCGTTGAACAAAAACTTGGATCATAAATAGTGGCAATGTTGCAGAAATAGCCGCAAGCCAGAAAGGCAATTGTGTCCCATACATTAATAATAAGGTGCCGATAGGAGGACCCACCGTCCATCCCATATTGATAAAGGTATAGTTTAAAGAGAATATTTTAGGCTTTGCTGAAACCGATAAGGTTTCAGAAAAATACGCTTTTAATACGGTTGAAAACACTAAATAAGAGCAGTTAATTACAGAGAAAAAGATAACGACTAAAATAGTGCTATGGACAAGAGGGATTGCGGCAAATCCGAAAATAAACGTTAGAATTGCCAATATCATATAACGTTTTTTCTCAAATTTATCAGCAAGCATGCCAAAGCCAAGGCTGAAAAAAATTCCCGTTGTTAATGCAATAGACATGGCAATACCAATATCATCGACGGGTAATTGATACTCTCGTGACAAATAGATTGCCATAAACGGTAATGTTGCACCTCTTCCGATGGTAAGAAGAAGTGATGAAAATAGCAGAGCAGTTGTGGAGCGTGTTTTTTTTGAGAACATATTATCTTTATTCTAATTATTTGTATTTTATGGGGTATTTTATTATTTGTGCGATTTTTTACGGGTGAAAAAAGAACAAATTCGCACTGTATATTAATACATGACTTAGTAATTACTGTATAGCTTAAAATTAGAAAAAAAGCTCTTTTTGATCTTGTTTTTTTCCTTGCTGATCTTGTAGTAATGTTTAATTATCCCATTTTTGATAATAGTGTTTATCAAATTCCTCTCTATCAACACATTGTTATTTTTTCTAAACTGAATCAATCACTGTTTTATTTACTGCATTAAATCTGAGGTCGTTATGTCTTTTATTCATCTTGAATTTGAAAAACCTATTGTTGAATTAGACGAAAAAATAGATGCATTGCTCACCTTTAAGCAATCTCAAGATGAACCAACAGGGATTAATTTAGATGAAGAGATCGCACGTTTAAGGCAAAAAAGTCTTTCGCTGACAAAATCTATTTTTACTGATTTAGGTGCTTGGGAAATTGTGCAACTCGCTCGTCATCCCATGCGCCCATATACCCTTGACTATATTAAAGCGGTTTTTACTGATTTTCAGGAGTTGGCGGGTGATAGAGCTTACGCTGATGATAAAGCGATTGTTGCGGGTTTAGCGCGTTTAGACAAAATGCCTGTCATGGTGATTGGGCAACAAAAAGGGCGTGATACCAAAGAGAAAATTCTGCGTAATTTTGGTATGCCATCACCAGAAGGTTATAGAAAAGCATTACGTTTAATGAAAATGGCAGAGCGCTTTCATCTACCTGTTATTATTTTTATTGATTCTGCTGGGGCTTATCCCGGTGTCGGTGCTGAAGAACGAGGACAAGCAGAAGCTATCGCTCGTAATATTCTTGAAATGTCACGATTAAAAACACCTATTATTTGCACTATTACTGGTGAAGGATTTTCTGGAGGTGCGCTCGCTATTGGTGTAGGTGATAAAGTGAATATGCTGCAATACAGTACTTATGCAGCTATTTCGCCAGAAGGGTGTGCTTCTATTCTATGGAAAAGTTCTGATAAAGCGCCAATTGCAGCAGAAACCATGGGAATGACAGCACCTAAATTACAATCATTAGGTATTATCGATGCCATTATTCCAGAGCCATTAGGCGGCGCTCATCGTGATCATCAACAAGCTGCAGAATTTCTTAAACAACAGCTATTAACTGACTTAGCCTTGTTAAAAAGTTATTCAACCGAAGAACTCCTAGATAAACGCTATCAAAAACTCATGTCTCACGGTTACTGTTAATTATTAACGAGTGAAAAGAAAATGAATGATACACTGCCTATATTGAGTAATAGAAATACAGTAGGCAGTGAATTATTTATGCAAATCGATCTTAATTTATTACGTATTTTTTCTGCCGTAGCAGAGCAAGGGCAATTTGCAGCCGCCGCTCGGCTATTATCTATGCCTACTTCAAATATCAGTCGTGCAATTAAGCAACTTGAACAACAACTTAATTGTAAACTTATTGATAGAACAACTCGAAAAATGCGCCTTACTGAGCAAGGAAAAATCCTCTATCAGCAAGGAACAAAAACCTTAACTGAATTAGACAACGTTGTAAGCAATATCACCAGTGATGGACCATTAACTGGCACTTTCCGTTTAACGATCCCAAGTGAATATGGCAGTGAGCTACTTGGTGATATTTTGGCTGATTTTGCTGCACTTCATCCTAATTTACTGATCCAATGTGATACCCAATTAATGCCAAGAAATATCATCGATGATGATATTGATTTACTATTAACTTTTCACCGTGGAAATTTAGCGGATAGTAGCCATCACTCACGCTTAATTAAATCATGGCGCAGTATTGTTGTGGCATCTAATGAATTATTAGAAAAAACAGGAATACCTACACATATTGAACAGTTAAGCAAAATGCCTTGTATTTCTAGTTTAAGCGCCTTAGAAGGGCAACCCTGGATATTTATGGATGAAGATAAAAAACCAATCAGGGTAACCATTAATAGTAATTATCGAGTAAACAGCGCTATATTGGCAAAATCAGCAGTATTAAAAGGATTAGGATTTGCTATTTTAGCCGAGCATTGCTGCCTTGATATGATTAAAGAAGGGAAGTTACGAGCTATTGAGTTTCCTCAACAACCCGCAACAATTAATTTAGTGGCAATATATGCAACTCGCAGTAAGCTCTCACGTAATATAGAGTCTTTTCTAGAATTTTTATCTCAGCGTTTATAAACATTAATCTGTGATTTGTTGAGTAAGTGCTTTATGTTTTGCTTTAACAGGAAAGAGCACTATAAATAAAGTCACAAAACATGAGATCCCCGCAGTCGCAATTGCATAAGCAAACCCCGAATTAAATGCCTCTGGTAACAAAGTGATAAACCCTTTGTCTAAACCATTTGTCGTATTTTCAGTCACCAAACTAACAATATCGATATAATTTACAGATATTCCCAATACTTGGCTTTGGATCACCATATAATGAATTGCTTGTTGCACCATCAATGTACCTAATAAAGCAATTCCCATTGTCATACCGGTTTGTCTTAATGCATTCATGGTTGCAGACGCCATACCAGAACGAGACGGTGGCACACTTTTCATCACTAAAGCACCTATTGCGGGTGTTGATAATCCCATTCCAGCACCTAATACAAACAGATAGCTTCCTGTTATTCCATAGTGGCTATTTGTTGCTAATGTCGCTAATAGACAAGAAGAAATAGCGATAAATAAGAAACCACAGATCATGAGTTTCCTAACGGAGAAATAAGAAGAGAGTCGTCCAAAAGACATAGAAAACAGCGCCATTGCAATAAATTCTGGTGCCATTCTCCATCCCGTTTCTAATGCACTCCAACCTTGTGCTTTTTGCAAAAAGAAAGCGATAAAAAATACATTGCTGTATGTAGCAAAACCCAAGGTAAAAGAAGAAAGGTTATATTGAAAGAATGTACGATCTTTAAATAAGGTCAGTGGTAATAAAGGGCGTTCAACACGTTTTTCTATCATGACGAAAAGGGCAAGAAATATAATCCCCGCAATCAGTGTTGATACCGTTCTATAATGTGACCAACCCACAGAGCCAGCTTCAATCAAACCATAAGTCAGTGATCCTAATCCCAACATACTGGTTAATTGGCCAAAGGGATCTAAAGCAACATTATCAGGATCAGCACTCTCACTTAATCCATACCAACCTAATAAAACGGTAATAATGCCAATAGGAATATTAATAAGAAATATGCTCGCCCAACCACTAGCATGAACTAAAACACCCCCTAAAATAGGACCAATGATAAGCGACAATGCACTAACAGAAGACCATATTCCGATGATACGAACTCGCTCAATATCAATAGGAAAAGCATGAGTAATTAAAGACAATGCGCCCGGAATAAGTGCAGCAGCGGCAATACCTTGAATAATACGACCAAGAATTAATATTTCATGTTGCTGTGCAATTGCACAAATTACTGAGCCTAACGTGAAAATAATCACGCCCCATAGCCACACTTTTTTTCGCCCAAAGCGATCACTTAAAGGACCTGATGACAAAATACAGGCTGATAAACAAAGCGCATAAGCATCCACAATCCACTGCAAGGTTGCCATATCAGCATGTATATCATTTTGAATAGTTGGCAGAGCCACATTCACGATACTAATATCGAGAGTTGCCATAAAAGTACCTAAACAAATGGCACAGATAAGTGACAGTCGTTTTAAATAAGTCATAAGCTTTATTGCCTTAATGATGAATAATATTAGCATAATAATACTCGACTGACCGTCGGTCAATGGTTATTGATAATGAGTTTCATTTATCATCATTGTGAGTCGCTTTAATATAGAGTACTCTTTACCAGCGACTTTGAGGGAGATAAGCAATGTCATTAGAAGAACAAACCACAGATAAACCGAGAACAAAACCCGCAGAGGTTCGTTTAGAAGAGTTAATGAATGCGGCAGAAGCGTTATTTCTTGATAAAGGTTTTGATGCCACAACCGTTAGCGATATCGTAAAAAAAGCAGGGGTAGCAAAAGGAACGTATTATCACTATTTTTCTGCCAAAACAGACGTTCTTGATGCACTCAGAACACGTTATATGGATTGGTATTTAAATAAAATAGATAACGCAATGGACGCCTGCTCACAACAAGATCACCGTGAAAAATTAAAACAATGGTGTGAAATCAGCGTTATTGCTTATGTTGAGAAACAAGAATTACACGATATGCTTTTTCATCAAGTATTTCATCAAAGCAGCAATATTCATGAAAATAGAGCATTACAACAAATTCAAACACTGTTAATTTCGGGTACAGAAAATAAAACGTGGCACGTTACACAACCGGAATTAACCAGTACATTGATTTATCATGGTATGCATGCTGCGGTTGATAATTTAGGTCATAGCGAAGAATATACCGCAAAAACATTAGGTAATATGTTATATCAGCAATTTACTCAATTACTAAAATAAGCCAAATTTTATCGTGACAGTGTCACGATATTAGTTTTCTAAAAGAGAAAAGGGTAATAACTAGCTATTACCCTTTTTATTTATGCCAAACGTGAGTGTATTATTTATCTGAACATTTCATGTACTTTGATGCAAAAATACACAATAAAGCGGATGCAATAAACAATATAGCAATAAGTAATGTTGAATTTAATCCATAATTATCAACAATTAAGCCACCTAAATAAGCACCTAATGCAATAGCTAAATTAAAAATTGCAATATAAGCAGAACTTCCTAATTCAATTCCTTTAGGAACCGCAGTCATTATCCATGTCATTAGTGCTACTGAAACACCACCATACATTAATCCCCAAATTAACATAACGGCGATTGCTATTACTGGAGATGCCACCCAAAACAGAAAACCTAAAAAGACGCTTAAAATGCCGATAATAATAATCGAAACCGCAACATTGAGCCTTTTTGCTGATTGAATACCAAAAATAAAATTACCGATGATACCACTGATACCATAGGCAAATAGAAGTAATGCTAATGTGTTATTTGACAACATAGCCGTCGTTTGAAGTAATGGGCGAACATAAGTAAACACCATAAAATGCGCGCACACGAGAAAGAGTGTAACTAATAATCCTAAGACTAACTTTGTATTTCTAAACTGTACAAAGAAGGCTTTAGTGTGCGAAGACCTTGAGCCTAGTAATGAAGGTAAACAAATAAACATTAATACTAATACGGCGAATGAGAATAACCCCATAACAATAAAAGCACCACGCCAACCTAGATATTCACCAATAAAAACACCCATAGGAATACCTAATACTGATGCTGCGGCAACACCACCAAAAATAAGTGAAGTCGCCAAAGCAACAGATTTTTCTGGCACTAATCTTAATGCTAAGCCACCGGCAAAAGCCCAAATACCACCAATACAAAAACCAACGATAGCTCTGGCAATTAATAGCTGAATGATTGTCGTTGAATAAGCTGAAATGATATTGGAAACAACTAAAAGTAGAGCCAAAAATAAGAGTATTTTTTTACGATCTTGCTTACCAGCACTAATAACAACGATGGGTGAAAAAAAGGCGGCAATAATGGCAGGAATAACTATCATAAAACCAGATATTCCTGTTGATATGCCAAAACTATCTCTAATGGGATTTAATAACCCCACAGGCAACATTTCTGTGGTTACCACTGAGAAAGTGGCAAGGCTTAATGCAATAACGGCCCACCAATGATGATGGTGACTGCAATTCATTTTCTGTGATACTGACGCGATATTCTCCATTGAGACTCCAATTACTCGTTCTTTATTTATCGCGTTTTAGTCTATCTGTCGCTATATTGGAGATAAACACCGTTAAAGTCACAACATTGGGGAATAAAAGTGGCAAATAAAAAGCTCACAATGCCTTTTGATAATATTTCTGATCTTACTGTTTTTATTCGAGTGGCAGATTTATTGAGTTTTACCCTTGCAGCAGAAAACTTAGAGATGTCTCGCTCAGCGGTAGGGAAAAGCATTGTACGTTTAGAAGAACGACTAAGTTTACGTTTATTTCATCGAACTACACGCAGTATTAGTCTAACGGCTGAAGGTGAATTATTTTATCAACATGCACAACTTATCTTAAATGAAATTGAAGAAGCGAGCGCTGCTCTTGATAAACTTAATGAAAACCCAAGAGGGCGTTTACGCATTGATTTACCTGTTGCTTTTGGGAGACGTTATATTCTACCGTTATTACAAACTTATTTAGTGCAATGGCCAGAGTTAGATGCTGAAATTACTTTTTCGGATGAATACACTGATTTAGTTAAATACGGTGTCGATTTGGCTATTCGCATTGGAGGTAATGATGATAGTCGATTAATGCGTAAAGTATTAGCACCTCACCGTTTAATAACCTGTGCATCTCCTGATTATTTTGAACGAAATGACACGCCTCAATCTCCTAATACATTGTCACAACATCAACTAATTGCTTTTTCCCATCAAGGAACAACCGTACCGTGGAAATATCAAACTCATCAAAAAGAGTTTACGCTTCCCGTTAAAGGAAAATTACGTTTAGATAATACAGAAGCTATTTTAGATATGGCATTATCTGGTTATGGAATATGCCAACTAGGCGAGTTTTTAGTAGGTGAATATATTAAATCTGGCAAACTAACTCCTATATTATTAGAATATACGATTAATCTTGCACCAATTTGCGCTGTTTATCCCTCTAAACGCCATTTATCTCCTAAAGTACGCTATTTACTTGATTTTATTGAGAAGCAATGGCAGGGAAAAGCAATATGGCAAATAACATAATCACTAAAATCATGGTAGAAAATACGATAAACAATGGCGAGGCTTATTCAAATAAACCTCGCTGTATTTTATTTATGCTGCCGAAATACGTAAGCTGTTTAATAAAGTATCTAATGTTGATTTGGCTTGTTTTAGCTCAGTTTCACCATCAAGACTGTTTGCTATCCATAAAGCCGTAGCTTCTAAGCTACCATAAATAAATAGAGCCAACATTTTTGAGTCAGACTCTACCAGTATTTTATTCTCAATAAGTTTATCAATCATATTGCTCATAGAGATTACACAATGAGTCGGTAGTTCAGTCAGTTTATCACTTAAAACAGCCCTTGAATCTCGCATAATAATACGCTGAATTTCAGGCTCTAAAGCCATTTCTAAATAGGTATGACAGCGCATTGAAAATGCCAACCAAGGATCATCAATGGTATTTGAGATAGCCTGCAAACGAGCATCCATCTCTGTATCTATTTGTGCAACAACAGCAGATAACAATCCTTTTTTATCGCCAAAATGGTGATATAACGCTCCTCGCGTTAAACCTGCTTGTGCCGTTAAATCATCCATCGATGCTTCTGCATAACCTTGTTCACAAAAGACTTTTCTTGCAGTTTCTAGTAATAACAGCCGTGTTTCTTCCATTTCAGCACGAGTACGCCTAGCCATTTTCTCTCCTTTTTCAAATATACATACGTACTGTTTGTATATTTACATTCAGTTCGTATGTATATATGATTTATACATACGCCATGTATGTATTATCTTGAACCCTTGTAAAAATGGCAAGGGTAAACATAAGGAAAACTATGATAAGTACTTATCAAACGCTATTTAGCTATAAAGGAACCGCATCTTTTACTTTGGCTGGAATGATAGCTCGATTACCGTTACCCATGATGGGTATTGGTATCATTATGATGATTTCACAAATCACAGGCAGTTATGCATTAGCGGGTACAATTTCTGCTAGTTTTGTTTTTACTTATGCTGTGTTATCGCCTCAAATATCACGCCTAGTTGATACTTATGGGCAATCTAGAATTTTACCTCTATTCACATTAATGAGTGTCATTGGAATAGGGGGAATGCTATTGGCAACATGGTTACAGTGGCATATTAGTTTATTATTTATTTTCGCGGTACTAATTGGATTTATGCCATGTATTTCCGCTATGGTAAGGGCGAGATGGACGGCAATTTATAAAGAAGATGATCATTTACAAACCGCATATTCATTAGAAAGTGTATTTGATGAAGTGACCTTTATTCTTGGTCCACCCATTTCTGTCACATTAAGTGTCGCTTTTTTTCCACAAGCAGGATTATTAATGGCGGCTATTTTTCTTATTATTGGTGTATTATTACTCGTTTCACAACGCAATACAGAACCCGCAATAAAATCAATATCTTCTGAATTAACACTTTATAAAACACAATCTGTGATCCGCTTTTCTCTCGTGAAAATCTTAACTGTTATTATGATTTTTATGGGGGCAATTGTAGGCACCATTGATATCTTTAGTGTGGCTTTTGCTAATATTCAAGGAGCGCCCATCGGTGCCAGCCTTGTATTATCAGCTTATGCCATTGGCTCTTGTTTTGCTGGTTTGTTTTATGGCACGCTAAAATTATCAACACCATTGCATCGCTTATTATGTTTAGGTGGTATCGCAACTTTTCTCACTATTTTACCTCTTGTTTTTGTCGGTTCTATTTATAGCTTAAGTTTTGTCGTATTAATTTCAGGAGTCTTCTTTGCGCCCATGATAATCGTGACAATGTCACTTATTGAGAAAATTGTGCCAGAAAATCAGCTTACTGAAGGAATGACATGGTTACTTGCAGGGTTAAATGTAGGTACGGCAGTTGGGGCGATATTAACAGGGCAACTTATTGATTATTCGGGTGTTCAAGCGGGTGTATGGATTGCCATTGGCGCAAGTGCTTTAGTGATGTTAATTGCATTTATTGGTTTTAAACGCATAAATAATTACAACAATAAGATTTAAGCATAATCAATAATAATTAAAGCCTAAGAATATCAGCAAGATTAATGTTGATATCTTAGGTTTTTTTTAATCAGCGATTACGATTTAACAGCATTAAACAAAGGAAATAGCTCCCCCCTAAAATTGCCACTAAAGTTCCTGCGGCAATTTGTGCAGGATAAATCAATATTTGCCCAAGCCAATCAGCCCAAACCATTAAAGTCGCACCAATTAATCCCGAAAGAATTAATTGTGATTTTATTTTTTGAGCGCCAATTAATACCGCCATATGAGGGGCGACTAAGCCAATAAAGGCGATAGGACCAACGGTTGATGTAACTAATGCACATAACAGAGAAACAATGATCAGTAAAATAATACTTGCTTGTGCTGTATGTAATCCTCGCGCTAATGCAAAGCTTCGACCGATAGATATTAATGCCAACCATCGAGTGAGTAATAAAACAACGCCCACAATAAAGATGATAGCTAATGCAAAATAAATAGCTTGTTGCTCTGTTACACGATAAGTAGAGCCTGATAACCACAGTAATATTTTATAGCTACTTAACGAACCTTTTGCTAAGAAAAACTGAATAAAAGCCTCTAAACTCGCGGTTAATGCAATACCTGTTAAGATCAAGCTGGCAGGGGCATATTGGTGTCTTTTACCCAACACTAATAAGATAATCATAACCACACCGCTTCCTAATAACGCGGTTCCCCATTGTGATGTTTGTAAAGTACTTCCCAGAATTAAGCTAGAAAATACTAAAGCGAAAGTGGCACCGGATGAAACACCTAAAATATCGGGGCTGGCTAACGGGTTATAAATTAAACGTTGTAAAATAACGCCAGCAATAGCCAGTGCAACACCAGCAAAGAGTGCTGTTAATAGGCGAGGAAAACGTAAAGCCCCTTGATAAACAGAAGGTACTTCCCAAAACCATTGGCGCTCATTAATATGAATAAACAGGGTAAGCGTCAATCCAAGCATTAATAATGCAGTTATTCCTATAACCGTATAATTTGATAGTTTTTTAGTTTGAGAAATAATTGAAATAGAAAGCTGATCTAGAGCTTGCATTTTCTTACGACTAAACCAAATTAATGCAGGCGCGCCAATAGCGGCAGCGGTAACACCACTTGGAATAACCGTATTAAGCCACTGGCCAGCCCATATTGCCAAGCTATCCGTAATAAGCAATAAACATATTCCCATTAGACCACTGGCAATAAGTTCTTGGCGAGCAGTTCTTGCGCCTAATGTTCTTACAATATTAGGTGCAAGTAATCCGATAAAACTAATCACCCCAACAACGGTAATAGAGACAGAGACTAACCAAGTACTTAATATAATAAAAAAGGCAAATGCAGGTAAAACAGATAATCCTCGAGCCGTTGCGCCTTCATGGCCCAAACGTAATAATGTAAGAATACGAGGGGCAAAAATAAAAATAAGTAAAACAGGGGCTATCCGAGGTAATAGCCAAAAAAACGGTTCCCAGCCATCTTGAGCTAAATCTCCGGCTCCCCACATAAATATATTTTGAGCGAATTGAGCGTTTAATGTCACTAATGCCGTTGCAATAGCACCTAATAAAATATTGACCACCATACCTGAAACAACTAAAGGTAAGCCGGTCATATTGCGAATTCCTGCAATAATAATTACCAGAGAAAAGGCGAATAAAGCCCCCATTGTTGCGGCTACTGCACTATAATCTGCAACCAAGCCTGTGAACCAAATATTAACGATCACTAGGGCTAGCCAAGCACCTGATGAAGTTCCTAAGGTTAAAGGAGACGTTAAATTATTTTGCGTTAATTGCTGCATTAAACTTCCAACAACACCAAATAAACCGCCAATAACAACCGTCATGGCTAAACGTGGTAATTGCGCATGTAAGAAAAAAACATCAGCAAAAGGCATTGTTGTGGCTGAATGAGTCAATAAATATAGTTGGCGAGATAAAGAAAGAGAATTATCAATTTGTAAGCTGATAATGCTTAATAAGATGATCGCCAAAAAATAGAAAGTATATTGCTTAATTTTCATTATTCGGTGCCATATCTAATAAGCTTTCTGTAATTGCATCTGCCATTAATGTTAACGAGGTCATCCCTCCATAATTCCAGACAGGCTTAACTGAATGAAAATGCCCATTTTGTACAAATGGCATCGCTTTCCATAATACCGATTTTTGCAGTTTACTTTCATCAGGAAAAGGCAACATATAAAGAACATAACCATGTGTAATCTGTTGCAATACATTCATTCTTCGTTGATCAATCCCCCAAGGTTGAGGAGGTAATGATATTGCCGATTTCAGCCCCAGCTTATTTATCACATATTCAGTTGTTGAGTTTTCAGTATATAAAAAGACGGAGGTAAGCGTAGAAAAGCGGATCACTTCTACTTCAGGTAATGTGATAAATGCTTGCTGTAACTTTGCTTTTAATTGCGCAAAAGTCGCATTCATTTCATCTAATTTTTGCTGTGCGAGAGCTTGTTTTCCCAAAAGTGAAGCAAGGGTATTAAAATGTGCTAGAGCAACTTGTGCCGCATTATCTTGGCGAGAAAAATTAGGTAAATAAATCACCGGGGCAATGGTTTCTAATACAGGTAATAAGTCTTGTTGGGAGCTTGACGCTAAAATAAGATCGGGTTTTAACGTCGCTATTTTTTCTAAATTAGGCTCTGCTCGCATTCCGACTTCTTCAATAGAATCTGGTGCAATAGGGTGAGCAACCCATTGGTTATAACCTGCAATTTCAGTTGCCCCTACGGGGATAACGTCGAGTGTTAATATTTGTTCAAGTAAATCCCAGTCTAAAACAATAATACGTTGCGGTATGTTAGAAGCCTTTTCATTATTATTTTGCGCTGCATTTGCTGTGGGAATAATGAAGAAAATAACTAAACACAAGGACAGTAAATTAACTATTTTTTGTAATACTACACGCATACCACTGCCACCTTATGTTGTTGTGAACCTTTATTATCAGGGTGCTCAATCAGCTTAATCGGTGTTTCATAAAGTGCAGAAAGTCGTTTATCATCAAAAAGTAATGACGCTTCACCTTCAAACGCAATTTTGCCTTTTTTAAGCGCGATGATATGAGTGGCATAACGTAAGGCAAGGTTAAGATCATGCAAAATAACAATAATACCAACGTGCTGAGTTTGATTTAATTCACTCAACAATTCCATAAGTTGATATTGATGATGTATATCTAATGCTGATGTTGGTTCATCTAAAATTAAAATAGGTGATTGTTGAGCGAGTAACATGGCAACCCAAGCCCGTTGACGTTCGCCACCCGATAAATTATCAGCCAGCGTATCAGCAAAAGGAAGTACTCCCGCTTTTTCCATCGCTATTGTGATAATTTCATCATCTTTTTTATTCCAACGCCCTAATGTTCCACGCCAAGGAAAGCGTCCTAAACGCACTAATTCTCTGACAGTTAATCCAGCAGAAGCAGGGAGTTTTTGAGGAAGAAAGGCGATTTGTTTAGCCAGATCACGAGGCTTATAATGTGAGATATTGCTGTTATTTAGTGTAATAGATCCACTATCTGGAGCTTGCTGGCCTGATAACAAACTGACTAAAGTCGATTTACCGGAGCCATTATGACCTAGCACAATGGTTAGCCCTAGATCTGAAATACGCAGTGAGGGGATTGATAGGATAGTGCGTCCACCGCGATCCATTTGAATATTTGAGAGTTCAAACATGGTCACTCATTTATAAAATGATATTCCGCCTTTTATTGTATGATTAACAACAAAAGGCGGAATAATAAAGAAAATTACCAGCGATATTTAGCATTCAATAAAACAGAACGAGATTGCCCGTAATAGCAGTAATAATCACAGCCAGAGAGATACTCTTTATCAAGAATATTGTTGATATTTAACTGTAATTGCCACTGTTTATTGAAATTATAAATTGCAGCCATATCCCATAATGTTGCACTAGGTACGGTTAAATCACTGCTCTTAGGATTATCTTTAGATTTACCTAAATAACGAACACCCGTTCCTAAAGTTAAATCTTGGGTTCCCGTAATTGGAATAGTGTAACTACCCCAAGCAGAAGCAGTATGTTTAGGAATTAAACCTGCTTGTTGTTTACCTTTATTACCCGTGTCATCGGTTTGCATATCGGTATAAGTGTAATTGGCTTTTAACGCTAAACGTTCGGTTAATTGCATTTCACTTGTTACTTCAATACCTTTTGACGTTACTTTACCGGTTTGGGTTGAAACAAAAGTCGTTGGGTTTGCAACCAGTGCATTCTTCTGTGTGATATCAAACCAAGCAATATTAAAGTAACCATCTATAAAATCAGGTGTATATTTTATCCCTGCTTCAATCTGGTCACCTTTTAATGGTTTATACAGATCATGAGTCGCAGGATCGATAGTGCTCATCACTTCAAAAGACTCAGAATAACTCACATAAGGCGATAGACCATTATCCGCTAAATACATTAATCCTGCATTGAGGCTAAATTCGCTATCAGTGCGTGATTTATCCTCATTTTTTGCTTTGGCTCTATTTTCTGTTTTCACCCAGTCTTGGCGCACACCCGCCATGGCAATCCAACGACTATCAAATTTGGTTTGATACTGTGAGTAAAGGCTATATTGTGTTTTATCAATGGTACGATTGACATTATCAGCAGGATTAAGAGGAATATAGTTGCCGTAAACTGGGTTCCATGGATTAATCTTACCAAAGCTGTAATTATCTTGCTCATCACCTTTGGTTTGGTGATATTGCAATTCAGCACCCGCTAATAACGTATGTTCGAAATTATCCGTATCCCATTCACCAACAACATTATTATCAAAAGAAATGCTTTGGTTTTTACCATCACGGAAAACAACGCCACGATTCAGTTCTGTTGCTGTAATATCTGAATTAGGGAATGCATAAACACTACGCAATAACAGATCGTTATAACCATAATTTAAACGTTGAGAAAAACGCCAAACATCATTGATATTACTTTCTAATAAATAACCTGCTGAAATTTGGGTGCGTTTATATTTATCGTAGCCTGGTTCACCTAAGTTAGTTGACGGTTTAATTTTACCAAAAGGAGATGAAATTAATGTACCGGCAGCAGGGAAGAAAGGATTGGTTGGTGTGCCATCATCATGCAAATAAGTTGCCATGAAGGTTATTGCTGTATCGTCGGTCAGATTAATCGCAACACTTGGTGCAAGGTAAATACGCTCATTATCAGTGCGAGATAATTCCCCATCTGACTTTTTCATTAGCCCAACAAGACGATAACGCACACGTTTATCATCCGTTGTACTTGAAACATCAAAGCCTAACCCACGTTGGTCATTATTTCCGACTTCAAGAAATACTTCATTTTGAGGCTTAAAGCTGGGTTTCTTTTGTACGACGTTAACCGCACCACCGGGTGTTGATTCGCCAAATAATACTGCTGATGCGCCTTTTACCACTTCAATTTGTTCAAAGCCATAAGGCTCCAGCAACCATGTATAATAACCATCACGAAAGAGGCGGCTGTTATCTAAATAAGTGGCAGCTTCGAAACCTCGTACGCGAAGCCAGTCAGTATCGTTATCAGCACCAAAAGGCTGAGAAACAACACCAGAGGTATAACGTAAGGCTTCATCAAGTTTTTGAGGAGCATGTGTTTCGAGATCTTTTTGGGAAATGATAGAAACGGATTTAGGAGTTTCTTGCAGACTGGTATTTACTTTTAGAGCCTGAGCGCTAACGACAAGTTTCTCAACTTGTTCCATTTTTGCTGTTTCTTCTGCAAAAGCCTGTGTAGTCAAAATAAAAGGAAGGGTGGCAGAACAAAGTAATGCCACGGGTTTCAATTTAAACGCACAAAAATTAATCACAATGAGTCACCGAATAATAATCATTACTATTACCGCTATTATTCATGTAATCGATACTAAGGTAAATTAATTTATGCAAATATGTCTATAAATGACAATTTTTCGGTTTAATTAACTGGTTATGTCAATCCAAGCAAGGCGACCACCGACAGAAGTGCTGCGATGGCGTGCATTATGGCTTAAACATAAAGTTCGCATTCCTGCTAATTGCTGTGAATACCATGCACCTCCTCGCATTAAAGAGCGCTGCCCATAATTTCGTAAATAAACCTGATCGTGATCTTGCTGGTTTATTGCTGGATATAATCCTAATGCTTTAAATAATGTGGGCACTTCAAGATCATCTGCAGCCATTATTGCGTTAAAATCACCATCCATTAATCCTGCAGGATAACCATTATCTGCGGGTGCGCCGTTATAGTGTTTTATTGAAGTTGATAAAATAGGTATACCTGCATTTCCCTCACAATAATCAGAAGGAGCATCGTATTTTGCGCTATGAATATCATTAATAGGCAATAACTTACCTGTTGATAACGCTATTGAATGCCATTGCTCTGTTATCGTTGGATCACCACAAAATACGGCATCATTATCTTTAATTATCTGTATCTCTCCGGCATCTAGTTGCATTCCACTTTGCCATTCCCAGAGGTTTCCACATAAATCACTAATACCAAATAAGCTATTGTCATGATACCAATTCGGCCACGGTGGCGATGTTATTGTCGTTGGATCACCAGTAATAAAATCGGTATCACCAGCCTCTTTGCCATCAACTCGATTAGTGCATTGTTCTGGATTTAAAAAACTACGCCCATAATCTGTATTTCCATCTTCAACCTTATTATGGTGACGACACCACAGCATAAGTGCAGCCCATTCAGCATGGGTGCTTAAATGAAATCCCATTCCTGTCTGTTGAGCATATTGTTGAAAACTTAACAAATCTAACTGACTAGCGGGTTTTTGATTGGGTAAACTGAGTAATTCACCTTGATGTAATGAAGCGGGATAACACGCATAGAGAAATGTATCCTTAACTTTTCCATTTACAATAAAAGCAGGGTGAATAGTACTATCAAGATCATCCGATACTTCATTTAATCGAAAACGAGGCATTACATACATATAATTTGGCTGACCTTTTGCAGAATACAAGATAGTTCTTTTTCCTGCTGATTGTGTCTCAACTTTTATCCGTAAAGGATCAGGTGAATAGATATCGAACATGATTATTCCTTATCTTCATCAAGTAATGTCACCCAATAACCTGTTTCCCATTCTACTGGCAAAAATTGGGTATGGTATTCATGAAAAATAGCGTCTGCATCAAGGTGGGAAAAGCGTTCAGGATGTAGCCATTTTGCCATTTGCAAAATAGCAATAAAGCCAAAAGGGCTGTCATAAAAAGAGTGCCAAATAGCATATACTTGTTTGTTTTTAACCGCATCGAGTGTTTTATAAGCAAGGCGTTGCATTAAAACTGTCAGTTGCTGTTTTGCCAAAGCTAAATTTGCGCCAGGCCCTAAATTAATCCAATCGCCAGAAGGGTTATAGCCACTCCAATCAGCCCCCGTTAAAAAGATCTTATCGGATTCAGAGTAAATCACCGTTTCCTGATTCAAAAGACCATAAGTACTTTTTATATATTCTGAACCTAGATTTTTACCACCTGCACTTTGTAGCATTTGTCCCATACTGCCATTACCATATGAGAGGCAACATTCTGGAGTAAAGCCCGCGGCTCGTTCAAATAATACATTAGGGCGTTTAAATGGCTTTTTTCCTAATTGCTGAGAAATATAACTAAGTTGTTTCTCACGAAATTGATTCATTGCTTGGCTTTGTTGGGTATTACCAAGCATATTTCCCATAATCGATGTGCTGATTGGTGTGTTATTAAGTGGGTCGATACTCAAATCAAGCGCCACAACGGGAATATTTGCTTTAGTTAATAAGTCCAACACACCATTAACGCTGATTGCGCGATAAGTCCCAACAGCGACAATAATGACATCTGGTTTTAGCGCGATAAGTTTTTCACTATTAAAGTGCCCACTCGACATCGCCGTAAATTCAGGTAGCGCCAATAATTGTGGAAAAGCTCGCGTATATTGATGATATAAACTTAAATCAGCGGTACGAAAAGCAGAAGGCATTGCGATAAGACGCTCATAAAGAGCGCCTTCATTTAATGAAGCATAAAGTAAAAATAACCCACTATCTGCCACATAAATACGTGTTAGTTCTTGTGGTAATACACTTTCTCTTCCTAGAATATCAACAACTTCTCTCTGTTTTGGTTTTACATAAATAGGCTTTGCATAAACAGGAAAAGGACTCGCTAATAATAAAGAGAATGCACTGGCACCTTTTAGTAATGAACGTCGATAATTATCCATGTTCATTTCCTAAAAATAGTAATTTAATACACCAAGAACTACGCGATCAGTACCAATACTGCAGTAAGTCGAGCTGGTACAACTCGCAACATAGGATTTATTTGTAATATTGCTGACAGTTAATCCTAACTCTAATCCCTGCAATTCACGGTTTATTGACGATAATTGGTAGCGGAAACTCATATCAGCTAACCATACTGCGGGTACTTTAAACGTATTTGTATTATCACCATAACTGGAGCCTAAATAGCGTACGCCGGCACCTAATAATGCACCTTCTAAGTAAGGCTGGTGAAAACGGTAATCTATCCATGCAGAGCCGGTATGAGTAGGCACTTGTACAGGGTGTTTATTTAACGTTGTCGGATCACTCGTTGATGTCACAATATTATGAATATAAGCATAATTGAGCATCATATTAACTCGTGGTGTTAACGCTAATTTACTTTCAAACTCAAGCCCCCGAGAACGAATTTCTCCAGATTGCTGATAATAATCAGGATTTCTTGGGTTATGTGTTGTGACATTTTCTTGCGTTAATTGATAAACAGCAACACTCACTAATTGTGTTGACTCAGGATTTTGATACTTAATACCCGCTTCATATTGTTTTGATTTCATTGGAATAAAAGCTTTTCCATCTGCATCTGTACCTAATACAGGATCAAAACTATCTGATGTACTTACCCAAGGTGAAAATCCATTATTAAATTGATAGCTTAAACCCACACGATGGCTCCATGCCGTGTTATGGCTGGAGCTTGTAGCACCTGAAATTTGATTATGTGTGTCTAAATCAGAGGAATCATAACGACCACTTAGCAGTAAATTCCATTGCTGCCAGCGCAAATGATCTTGTAAATAATATCCATAGCGATCAAATTGTTGTTTTGTTGACGTACGTGAAACAGGGTAAGGCTCAAAATCTGGCTTGTGATGTGATGCCCAAGGATCAAAACTAACTGTTTGTGAACCCCACCAATCTTTAGTCATATTGCCATGTTGATAATCAAAACCAGCCATCACCGTATGATTGATATCCCATGTCGATAATTTACCAATCAATTGAGTATCTGTTACCCATGTTTCTGATTTACTCGGTGCTTCTTGATAAACCGCAGTGAGCAGACGATCACCTGGTAAAAAACCACGGGTATAATCACGACTGATTTCCGTATCAACCTTCATAAAACGGGTATTTTGCTTAAACTGCCACTGAGGTGTTAGATCATACGCGAACAGTGAGGTTAATGATTGTTGCTTACGGTGTGAATTATCATGACTTTGATTATTATAATTTCGATTAGGATCGACTTTTCCATTAGGGTTTGGTAACAAACCTAATGCTTGAGCAGGCAATGTATTATAGTAACCAAGACGAGGCTCTTTTTGATATTGCCCCAATATTGTCCAACTCAATGCATCATTTGGTTTCCAAGTAACAGCGGGCGAGATAAGAAATCGAGTTTGACGAGAAGAGGGTATTTGCGACTCTTGTTCAAGCGCCAAGCCTGAAACACGATATAACCATGTTTCATCCTCATTAAGTGCAGATGTAGTATCAAATTTAATACCATGGTTTTTATTATTACCAGCTTGTAGTTGCACTTGATGCTGAGTTTCTGCTGAAGGGCGACGTGACGTCATATTTATCACACCACCGGCACCACCTTGCCCATATAAAGCAGATGCAGGTCCATGCACAGCTTCTAAACTTTCTAAACTCCAACTATCAATCTGTGGCGCCCAAATACCACTATTACCCAGCATTCTTAGCCCATCTAAATAATAGTCAGCGTCAAAACCACGCATTTTCGAGTAATCAATACCGCTACCAAAAGCGCCAAATTTTTCACTCACAACCCCTGAGCTATAACGCAACGCTTGGCTGATAGATTCAGAAGGTAAATTATCTAATTGCGCACGATTAACGACAGAAACCATTTGTGGCGCTTCTAATAACGTGGCATCACTTTTTGTTGCCGTTGTCTGCTTCTTGGCGATATAACCGACAGGTAATGACTCATTTTCATTACCGCTACTCGCAGTGACCACAATTTTTTCCGTGGTTTCCGCATAAACAGGGGATAGGGCAGTTAATGTAAATAATGTAGGAATAACAATAGAATAGTAGTTACGTCCACTTTTAAAGTGCTTATTTGGACAATGATTATTTTCAGGTAATAGCAACATGATAATTCCATCGAAAATGAAAAATTGATAATGACTGACTCAGGGTCGGTAACATACAACAACGACCGACTGTCAGTCAATATAAATAATAATCATTTTCATTTAAAAATGATGGAGTATAAGTTTTTAATATTATGATCCTAAAAAATGAGCAATTATTTATATATTAATTTTTAATATTAGATTAATTTTATAATAGAAATAAAGTTATAGAGGAGAATACTTAAATTGTATTATTGATACATTGCCATATATTCTACATTATAAAAAGCAAAAATATTTTTTATTAAAATAATCAAGGCATTTATTTATATTAAGTAATTTTATTATTATTTATTATCATCTTACTTTAAGTTTTTTCAAACTAGGCGAAATATGAATAGCATAACCATAGGAAATAGTAAACTAACATCAGCTCAGATTAATAGCGTTTTATCTGGAGAAAAAGTCAATAAAGTCATGACTATCTGGGATAAGATAAAAGATTTTTTCCATATTAGCGATAAAAAGCAAGTTATGACATTGCTTTATGATGTTTATTACAACCCTGATGTTTCATTTTTAGATAAACTAGATAAATTTAAAGAATTAAGGAATTTATCACTAAATGATTATAAAGATACATTTAACATTAAAATAGATAATAATGTTTTTTATTTTGAGATAGGGTATATTCAGAATGGTACACACATATCTCAGTCATATTTTGAAATTGATTGTTCAGAAAAACAAAGGAATAATATTATTAATAACCAAAGTATTAAATCATTATTTAATCAATCACTGAAAATGGATATTAATAATATAGAATTAATGGTAGTAAATTATGTAAATAAAACAAATGAAATGGAAAATAAAAGCACGGAAGAAAAAATAGAATTAATAAGAAGCAATTTATCATTGTTATTGAATGATAATGTTTATAGAGATGAAGAACTAGATTCTTTTAAAAAAGGAAACTCAAAACTAAATGAGGTTGCATCAAAAAAAAATTGCAGTGGAATGACAAAAAAATATGTGATGGATAAAATATGGGAAATAATAAAAGAAAATAGTAATGAAGAATATAATGATTCTCAGACCAGTTTATTACTAAACAATATTTTTAACGATACTTTTTATTCAACCTATAATATAATACATAGTTATCTAGGACTGAAAGAAATTCTTAATAAAGACAGAAAAATATTAGATATAGAGTTTACACCAGAAAAAGTAACTTTTTTTCTTCTAGATGAAAATAATAATAAAATCATATCCAATGAACATTCAAATATAACAAAGGAATTTAATTTAGACTTTGCAGCATTCGAATACATTATAAACAATGAAAACTTATACAATAATGCAACATCACAGGAAGATGAAGGAAATTTAAATAATTTTTTATCTACTTACGATACATTAAGTGAGAAATTAAATGAAAAAGACAAAAGCGAACTGTTTATGAACATGTTGCTTTTAAACAAAAAAAATACTATTTTAAGTGAAAAATTAGAATTAATTAAATCGATATCTAAACAATATAATAATAGTAATATAGATAAAAAACTAGACATTAAAATAACTCAAGAAAAACAAATAAAATTTAATATTAAAACCGGTGGGGTGAAGGAAGACAATGTATTAAAATTCATCATTCCTAATGATGATAATAATTTAGGTTTGCTTAATATAAATAATTTTAACAATGGCGATTTATCTATTGAAAATAAAATAAGTATATTATCAAATTTAGATGAATATAATAAAAACTCAACCATATTAAAAATTTTTTATTATCATAATCTTAATGAAAGTTCAGAGTTAAAGGAAGAATTAAAAAAAGAATTTGACGGAATAATCGAGCCTTTATTGCTGGATGAAAAAAAGACAAATATTTTTGAAACTAGCACAGAACAAAAAGCTATAATAGAAAATTTACCTAAAAGTATCGGTATTTATAGTATCGAACAAATAAATGAAGTATTTAAATATTATAACGATATATTATTTATAAAAAGATTAGACTTACAAGACATTGATAATAATAATGAATATATAATAAATTCAAAAATCGATAATTTAATTTTAAATGGCAATAACAAGAAAGAAACTATTAGCGAAGAGCTTTCCGATGTGCTAAATAAAACAGTTGTAGAAAATATCACCGAAAAATTAAAAAAAATAGAAACAGAGTCTAAAAAAAATAAAATAAATATTTTATCCTCCAATAAAAATGACACAGAAAAATATCTTAATACCTTATTTTCTGGAGATTTTAATAAAATTATAGAAACATACTATAAGGATGGAAAGTTTAAGGATATAACTGATCCACTAGAAATTAAAGTAGATAAAAAAAGTGAAAAAGATGAAGAGATAATTAAAATTAGAGTATCAGAAGAACATGCACAAACTTCTCTAATTAATGCAATTCAAGAATATGTAAAGTCCCCCGCAAGCTTTCTAGCAAATAAACTTAGCAATTCAACAGAAAAAGTTGAATCAATATTAAGATTAGAAGATATAGACCACTCTTTATTGGAAGAAATTAATTATCAAATATCAGGTTTAATGAAAGTTATTACAGAAAAACAAAATAAAAATGATTTAAATGATATTGAAAATTTATTGTTGAAATATAAAAATAACAGTGAAATGATTAGTAACAACGCAAATATAAATAAATTTGCAAAGAAAGAAAAAGATACTACTGGGTCTATAATCAATGATAGTGCGTTAAATGTAGCATTATTAGACAATAAAAATATGTTGGATATTTTATTATCAGAACAATATATGGATTTAAAATATAAAAATGATAAAGAAGAGAAAGATAAACTTGTCAAAGAAAAACAAATCAGTGAAGATTTATTATCTGTAACTCCTCTATTATACAGTGGCTTGGAAATAATAATAAGAATAAATAGAAAAATAAAAAATAAGCCAGAGGTGGAAATTTCAGGACACTATAATCAAATAAGACTATAAAAACATTTATCAAAATTAAAAAAGGCCTAGTAAATATACTAAGCCTTTTTCATTTATCTTATCTACTATTTAATAAATAGGGCAGCGATTAAGCCTCAACACCTTTTTTCGCTAAGAACTCATCATAAGTTCCTTGGAAATTAGTCACTTTTTCAGGTGTGATTTCAATAATACGATTTGCCAGTGAACTGACAAATTCACGGTCATGAGAGACGAAAATCAATGTACCTTGATAAAGCTCTAATGCCATATTCAATGATTCGATAGATTCCATATCTAAGTGGTTGGTTGGTTCATCCATAATCAGAATGTTTGGTTTTTGCATCATCAGCTTACCAAATAACATTCTACCTTTTTCACCACCAGATAAAACTTGAACTGATTTTTTCAAATCATCTTGAGAGAACAGTAAACGACCTAATACGCTGCGTACAGATTGCTCATCGTCTTCTGGTTTCATCCATAAACTCATCCAATCAAACACAGTCATATTGACTTCAAAATCAGTTGCGTGATCTTGTGCATAATAGCCAATGTTTGAGTTTTCAGACCATTTTAAACGACCAGTATCAGGTGTTAATTCACCGACTAATGTTTTGATCATTGTCGATTTACCCACACCGTTATTACCTAAAATGGCCACTTTTTCGCCCACTTCAAGCATCATATTGACGTTTTTAAACAGCGGGGCATTATCATCATAGCCTTTAGAGATATTTTCCACTTCAAGCGCATTACGGAATAATTTTTTCTCTTGTTCAAAACGAATGAATGGGTTTTGACGGCTAGACGCTTTCACTTCTGCTAATTGAATTTTCTCAATTTGTTTTGCACGAGAGGTTGCTTGGCGTGATTTAGATGCATTAGCACTAAAGCGACTCACGAAAGATTGTAATTCACTAATCTGTGCTTTTTTCTTCGCATTATCCGCTAATAAACGCTCACGAGCTTGGGTTGCAGCAAACATATATTCATCATAGTTACCCGGATGAACAGCAAGCGCACCATAGTCTAAGTCTGCCATATGCGTACAGACCATATTTAGGAAGTGGCGATCATGGGAAATAATGATCATGGTACTGTTACGTTCATTTAGCGTTTGCTCAAGCCAACGAATGGTATCAATATCCAAGTTGTTCGTCGGTTCATCCAGTAACAAAATATCAGGATCAGCAAACAGAGCTTGTGCAAGTAGCACACGCAATTTCCAACCGGGAGCCACTTCACTCATAGGACCATTGTGTTGTTCTAATGGAATACCTACGTTTAGCAATAATTCGCCAGCACGAGATTCAACGGTATAACCGTCCATTTCACCAAATTTCACTTCAAGATCGGCAACACGTAAGCCGTCTTCTTCGCTCATTTCAGGTAAATTATAGATGCGTTCACGCTCTTGCTTCACTTCCCAAAGTTCAGTGTGCCCCATAATCACCGTATCAAGCACAGTAAACTCTTCATAAGCAAACTGGTCTTGTTTTAGTTTACCAAGGCGTTCATTAGGATCGAGGAATACGTTGCCGCTACTTGGCACTAAATCGCCACCTAAAATTTTCATAAAGGTTGATTTACCGCTACCGTTGGCACCGATTAAACCATAGCGATTTCCGCCACCGAATTTGACAGAAATGTTTTCAAACAGTGGCTTGGAGCCAAACTGCATAGTAATATTATTGCTGATTAACAAGACGAATACTCATTATTAGTGAATGACAAAAGATAATGGGGCGACATTATGCCACAAGTTCCCCCTATTAAGACAGTAAAGTGACGAATGTCTGTTAAGGAATTTTTGCTGTAAGAGAAAAACGCATTATCTTGTGAGTTATTACCCATAACAAAAGTAAGAAAAAAGAGATAACGCAAATGCGCTATCTCTTAATGGTGATCTTAACTTGAAGCGAAAAATACTTATCGCGAGGGCAACTACTTGGAAGGGAGTAAACCCGGTTCAACCACAGCATAAATTTGATCATCAAGAAGATCGGCTTCAAGAAGCTGAGTCACTAAACGCGCAACATCTCGACGATTAACTAAACCATGAGTCTCTTCATACTGATAAAGCTGGGCTTTGCCTGTTTCTTCACCATTAAGTAATCCACCCGGTCTAACTATCGCATAATCAAAACGACTGGTTTGCAACCACACTTCAGCCAATGATTTTTCTCTTACAGCTTGACCAAACGCTGCTTTTGCTCTGTCAGATAAGGCAATCCAACTATCCCCACATCCTAAAGATGAAACCATTAGCATACGTTGAAAACCCATTTTTTCCGCAATATCAATAACGGTTCGATGGGCTAAATAATCATTTTCACCCCCCATTGTGGAAATGATGTCTGCTTCTTTTCCTGCCAATGTTAAAACAGCTTCAACCGCGTTAGCATCAATCGCATCGCCGATAACTGTTTTGATCCCTTTTTCGTTTAACCGATTCGCTGCCTCTTCGGAACGAACTAAAGCCACAATAGGGCGTTGTTGTGTAACGCCAATATCTGCAATATGTGCGCCGATACCTTTACCGCCGGCGCCAAAAATAACCCATGTTTTCACGCGCAATTATTCCTTATTTAATTGTTGTGCTAATTGACGGAAGGCTGATAATTGCTCTGGTAACAGTTGACGGTGTTCGTCTCTGCCAAGGAAAATCTTAAACATTGCAACGCCTTGATGATTGAAAAATAAGATAGAGGCGGTATCCATACCCATAAATTTACGCTCGATCATTGCAATATATTGGCAATTTTCGGCTTTAATATGGCCTGTCATTCCTTTCTTACCACGTAAGTTAAAATAGCCATGACGATGAAAACCACTGGGTAATTCACCGCTAAATTCTAAAATAACATCTTGAGTATGCACAAGCGTGGTGACATTACCCCATTTCATCACGTTATCCCACACAATATCGAATTGCTCACCACTCATTAATGAGCGTGATGGTAAATGTCTCACAACCTCTAATAAGGTAGTATCAAATTGCGTTGCGATAGTTTCTAGTGTTCCATCAGGCTCAGTCATTAAAAATTGTTGTAACTCTATATTCATGATGTTATTTCCATCTTTTAATTAATATTTAGGGTAATAAAATTAACGGGGTGTATTTAATTGCAAAATTAATTGCTGTAAAGATGTCAGCAAATTGCTTGCCCAAAATCGACCTTCATTGGTGAGTTTCATACAAAGAAAATCGTCTTCAACAAGACCCGCTTGATACCATTGATTTAATAAAGGGGAGAGCTGAGTCGCTTGCGGGCTTAATTTGGCTAAATCAACACGCCCACACTCTATGCCGGCTTGTAGTTCATGACGCCAACGAAAACCACTATCAGTTGTACGACTCATCATCATTAAGGGCTTTTGGTTATCTGTAATTTTTTGATAATAGCTATCCAGTGATCGTTCTATCATCCAAGAATAACCATTAACTGAACCACCAGCCCCAGAGCCAAAAGCAAGGCAATCCGCACCTTGTTTAATTAATAAATTATAGAGATTGCGCTCACGAGTTGTTCTAGCCCAATGACTATTACTTATCTGATGCCAACCCACGTTTTCCATAAAATCACAGCCTTGAAGATAGAGCGCACGCCGTTCTATTGGTGTTGGTACAGTCACTCGCTGATTTTCCACCGCTTTGCCCAATGGTGTATTTGGCAATAAATTCAATGCATATAAATCGACACCATCTAAACCAATATCATGGGCAATAGTAAGATCCTCTTGCCAATTCACTGCATTTTGTCCCGGTAATCCAAATAACAGATCACACACCACAGCAGCTCTATCTCGTAAACAGAGTCCTTTCATAAATTTGGCGGCTTCTTCACCCGTTGATGTCCTTGCCATCCGTTTACGTATTTTGCTATTAAAGGTTTGAATGCCAATAGAAAAGCGGTTTGCACCTGCATCTAAACAAGCATCAATTCGATTATCATCAAAATTTAAAACGCGACCTTCAATTGTGATTTCACAATCTGGTGCTAAAGGAAGTGATTGGCGCAAATGAGTGATCACTCGATAGAGATCTTTTGCTGATAATGCAGAAGGGGTTCCACCACCAAAGTAAACAGCATGAATGGGCGCTGACTGATAAAGTAAGCTATCTGATTCAGCCGATATCTCACGCAATAATGCGTCGGTATAGCGCGTACAGGCTTCTTCATGGTAGTTATTTTGATAAAAACCACAAAACGTACAATGCGTTGCACAAAAAGGAATATGAATATATAACAATCGTTTACACGCAGGCGTTTTACTGTTTAACAGTGTTTGCCATGTAGATTGTTGATCTTCTTTCGCAATAGGTACAGAGCCTCGCCATGGCATCGTGGCATGTCTATCAAGAAAAGGGCTATCACCATCAAGTGCAAAATGAGGAGTAAGATCGATTTCTGCTGAAGATTGGGTGCTATGTGTTGCGACTAACTCTTTCATTATTAAATCATTCCTACTTATTAACATTAACAGGATCAGCGGGATAAAACTGTTGATGCAATAACTCCACCGCATCCACAATACGAGGTCCCATTCCCAAAATAAGGGATTGATCAATTTCAATAATGCGCTGGTTTTTCCATGCTTGAGTCATTGAGACACCAGGAACAGACGCTAATCCTTCAGAGGCTCTTATACCGCCAGTATGATTTTGTTGGCTTTGTGTGGTTATCACGATAACTTCTGGATTAGCCGCGATAATAGCTTCTGCGCTATAAATACGATAATTTTCGTGCGTGGCGATATTATCGCCACCCGCTAATGCCAAAATGGCATCTGCAACACTATTTTTTCCTGCAACTTGAGGAATTCCCCCTCCGGGCGAAAGAAAAAACAACACTTTTACTTTCTGTTTAATGTGATTATTTTTTTCAGCGATAACCGCTAAACGAGATTGTAATGTGTGAATTAATGCTTCAGCCTCAGTTTTCTTATCAAGAGAAGCCGCCAGTGTGCGAATATTTTTCAGCATTAAATCAAATGTTGCAGGTGTTCGTGGTAATGCAATGACATCAACATTATGTTGTGCTAATTGGCGCAACACCATTTTAGGTTCAGCATCATCCCAAGTGACAAAAGTAGAAGGGCGTAAAGACAGAATTCCTTCTGTACTTAACTGCTTCCAATATCCGATATGGGGCAATGCTTGCGTTTGTTCAGGATAAGACGTTGTTTCATCAACACCGACAATCTTATCGCCAGCACCTATGGCATAAACGAGTTCTGTTATAGAGCCACCAGCAATAACCCAACGCTCACTATTATTGTTGTCTTTTGCCATTAAGTTAAAAGGTAACAATAACAAACTAAGTGCGATTGCAATTTTTTTCATAATTAAAATGCCCATGTCAGACCAACTGCAGCATTAATACCTGCGGCAGGAATAGATTCATGAGCAGTTTGATAACGCTTATTCAAAATATTATTTAAATCAAAGTTAATACGGTATTGATCGTTATTACCAAATTCTGTACTCAGTGAAAGATTAACGGTTGTCCAACCTGCATAGTGCTGTTTATTTTCTGGGTTGCTATGATCTTTTGCTTTTGTTGCTGCTCTTAAATATAAGTCCGACATTAAATTCATATTATTGAGCAATAATACATGTTTAGCACCAATACGAGAGGTTAATGTCGGTTCGCCGGTATCCCATGTTTTCAATGTAGAGCCAATAAATTGACGACGCATCACATTAGCAGAAACATAAGGAGTAATTGACCAACCTTGGTATTGAGCCATCACTTCCATACCATAAGTTTTGGCGCGATCGATATTATCGTAATAGAAATAATCTGCGCGACCCGTTTTACTATTTCCTTCGCAAATAGACTCTCCTGCACAGGCGAGTGATGTGATGTAATCTTTGGCTTCAGAATAATAAATCGCGCTATCGATATACCAATTATTCCCTTTATAACGCGCACCAAATTCCACGTTATTAGAATGTTCAGCATCAAGATTTGGATTACCGTAAGTCACCGCACCGCCAGCCGTTGTGTTCATAAATTGCTGAACAAGTGTTGGGAAAACATAACCTTGAGCAAATGCGAGACGTAATTCAGTATCTTTAAATCCAGAATAACGCAAATTAGATGACACAATAAAAGCGTTATCTCTTACAGGATCAGAACCTAATGTCTTATAGCTTGTTCCTGTTTTATTATGATGAATAGTTTCATCACCATCTTGTAATTCTGATTTCAACCAATATTGTCTGGCCCCCATTGTCCATGACCAATCATCTGTTATTTTCCAATCATTTTGGGCGAAAACAGAGATATTAGTTTGTTTACTGCGGTTATGTAACAGGGATTGTTTTTCATAATTTACCGCCGGTGGAAACCCTGTTGTGCTATTTGAAGAGGTTTGCCCAGCAGAGGTCTGTTTTACTTTATCTTGTTGATATTGAGAGCCTAAAATTAACTCATTATTTGCAGGTAAAGTAAAATTAGCCTGTATTGTCATGCCTTGCGTATTTTGCGTATCTTCAGATTGAGTTCTATTTTTTACGGTTAAATTACCAATCATCGGGCTGCCCGTAGGCGTAACAACGCCTACGCGGTTTTCAAATTCTCGCTCTATACGTTGTGTATAGGCATCAATATGAAGTTTTTTGAAATAATCAGTATCTGCATCATAGTCATAAAATAAACCGACTTTTTCACGCTCTAGTTTAGGTACTTTAACGCTAAACTCTTGATATTTTCCTTCATCAGCATAATAAGATTGTGTTGATAAATTATAACGATCGAGCGAAAGCCCTAACTTATGTTTATCCACTTTATAGCCTAACCATGCACCTTGACCGTTATTTCTAAAATGCGTATTAGGTAAACGCCCATCAGGAGTATATCTATCCCCATGATCGGCATAACTTCCATTAAGGCGATATTCAAAATCACCGACAGTGCCTGAAATTAATGCAGATTCTCGCCATCCCATGGTTGCTGAGTCATAAACGACTTTAACATTTCCGCCAAAAGGCTTATCGCCACCTTTTTGAGTAATTAAATTTACGACACCGCCAATAGCTTGCGAGCCATAAAGCACCGAATAGGGACCTTTAACCACTTCAATACGCTCTAATGCAGATTCATCAATTAAAATACCAGCACCAAAGTTTTGACCACCGCGTTGATAGGTCACTTCCTGCCCATCAACCAACAAGAGTACGCGTGATGAAGCCTCGCCACGAATACGAATTTGTTTACGACCAGCAAGGCTATTATCAGTGACTTCAACACCAGGAATATCACGCAATTGATCAGCAATAGAAGAAGAGGTTGATTGCGTTATTGTTTCTTTATCAATGACTTGAATGGTGGCTGGGCTGTTCCATAAAGAAGCTTCGTTACGTGTTGTTGTCACAACAAGTGTATCTTCTTTAGGTGAGGCATTATCAGCGATAGCATATTGAGAGAGTGAGAGTGTTAAAGCAGACAACACGAAGCAAGATTTAAATTGAATGCACATAGTCGCAAACCTTAATGAGATCAGTAATTATTATCATTCGCTTTATAATTTAAGTTTGGATATTCATCAACCTAAAAATGGTAAATAGAATACATCTTTGATTTAGATCAAGGTAAAAATGTGATTTCATGCACATTGGATGCTTAAATAAACAAAAATGGCACAAAAAGAAGGGTTTTTAAGCAAATAAAGAAAAGAGGATAAGTAAGAATACAGGGGGCTTATTCTTACGTATCCTCGTTATTAAGAGGGGTAAAATTAATAACAGAAAATAAAACGCTATTCTAACGAGTTAAGAAAAACTTTAAGTAATTGATTTAATGTTTGTTGCTCTTGTTGTGATAAACCAGAGACTAAACGTTTTTGATTCTCAGTGTGTGCTTCTATCACTTGATTGATTAATTCCAGACCTTGCGGTGTTAGCGAAACTAAAAAACCACGTCCATCTTCTGGATTAACTTTACGAATAACCCAACCCGCTTTTTCTAATTGATCAATACGATTTGTCATCGTGCCTGATGTAACCATCAGAGTTGATAGCATTTCACCTGGAGAAAGGGTGTAAGGCTCTCCTGAACGCCGTAATGTAGCAAGAACATCAAAACTTGATGTGTTTAAGCCGAATTGGGAGAAAACTTTCTCCATTTCGCGGGAAAGATGCAAAGTAACATTCCCCAATCGTCCAATTAATCCCATCGGGCTAATATCAAGATCAGGGCGCTCGCGCTGCCATTGCTTAGTAATTTTATCGATTCTATCCATGCATTCATCATGTCAATTATTTATCTTGACGTCAAGGTATTATCAATTTATCTTGACCTCAAGATAAATTAGTTCAGTAACCACTAAACGAGTGATTTTATGAATCGATACACAACATTACTATTAACGGCATTGGCTCCCATTGTATGGGGGAGCACTTATATTGTGACAACGGAAATGTTGCCAGCTAATGTTCCCATGACATTAGCTGCATTGCGTGCATTACCAGCAGGAATTTTATTATTAATCATCATGAGACAACTGCCACAAGGTATATGGTGGCTACGTGTCATTATTTTAGGTATTTTAAATTTCTCACTGTTCTGGTGGTTATTATTTATTTCAGCCTATCGTTTACCCGGCGGTGTGGCTGCAACAGTAGGGGCAGTGCAGCCTTTAATTGTCTTATTTTTATCTCGTTGGTTATTACAAACGCGCCTATCATGGTTATCTATTTCAGCCGCATTAGGGGGTATTTTGGGTGTAGCAATCCTCATTTTGACACCGAATGCAGCACTTGATCCTATCGGAATAATTGCAGGATTAGGAGGCGCATTCTCTATGGCTGCAGGTACTGTATTAAGTCGTCGTTGGCAACCGCCTGTTACACCTTTAACTTTTACAGCTTGGCAATTAACCGCTGGTGGTGCTGTATTATTACCTTTTGCCTTATTATTTGAACCTGCATTACCTTCATTAACAGGTATTAACCTTTTAGGCTTAGCTTATTTAGCCTTAATTGGTGGAGCATTAACCTATATTTTCTGGTTTAGGGGATTAGCATTATTAGGTCCAAGCTCTGTGGCGTCATTAGGCTTTTTAAGCCCACTAAGCGCGGTTATTTTAGGTTGGGCATTGCTAGGACAACAATTAACAAGTTTACAAATATTGGGGATGATCGTGATATTACTCAGTATATGGGCTAATCAACAGTCAGAAAAACGAGAAAGAGTAAAGCTTCAATCACTTAGTTAGTATTAATGTGCTATTTTAAACGCCATAAATACAGACCATTTAATACCGAATAATAAAGAGAGTGTTGTTATGCCTATATGGGTTGATGCTGATGCATGTCCAAAAGTAATCAAAGAAGTGTTATATCGTGCCGCAGATAGAGAAAAAGTGATTATTACTTTTGTTGCGAATCAACGATTAATTGTACCTGCATCACCTTTTTTACGCACATTACAAGTTTCTGCTGGATTTGATGTTGCTGATAACGAAATTGTCCGCCGCACCAATAAAGATGACTTAGTTATTACCGCAGATATTCCATTAGCTGCCGAAGTCATAGAAAAGGGCGCAGTAGCGCTAAATCCAAGAGGTGAACGTTATACTGACGCAACGATCCGTGAACGTTTAAATATACGTGATTTTATGGATACGATGAGAGCAAGCGGTATTCAAACTGGAGGACCCGCAAGTTTAAGTCAACGTGACCGCCAACTTTTTGCGAATGAATTAGATAAGTGGCTTTTACAACAGAAAAAGCGCGCTTAATTTAAATCAGTAAACAAATGCGATAATAACTTAAATTAATTATTTATTCGGTGATCTCGTTCACTTTCAATTGATATTAAAAGCCAATGAATTTATTTATAATCTTAGGGAAATTTTCCCATCAAGACGAGAGGTAATGATGTCATTTTCTAAATCTATGCTTGCTTTGGCTGTAATGGCGGTCTCCTTTTCTAGTTACGCGGCAAAACAGGCTGATTTGATGATAGTTGACGGCACTGTTCTGACTATGGATCAGCAAAATAAAATCATTGAACAGGGTACTGTTGTCGTAAAAGAAAATAAAATTATTGCCGTTGGTGGCCCGGAACTTTCTAAAGAATATCAAGCCAATAAAGTATTAGATGTTGATGGTGATATTGTGATGCCGGGTTTAATTAATACCCACACTCACGGTTCAATGACTGTATTTCGTTCATTGGCCGATGATGTGCCAGACAGACTTCACCGTTATATTTTTCCACTTGAAAGCAAAATGGTTTCTCGCGAAATGGTCAGAGTAGGTGCTGATCTTGCCAATATCGAAATGGTAAAAGGTGGCGTAACAACTTACGTTGATATGTATTATTTCGAAGATGAAGTAGCCAAAACGGTTGATAAAATGGGTAACCGTGCAGTATTGGGAGAATCTGTTATTAATTTCCCTGTTGCCGATGCAAAAACACCAGAAGAGGGTATCCAATACGCAGTAAACTTTATTAAAGAATATAAAGATCATCCTCGTATTATTCCCGCATTTGCACCACATGCTCCTTATACAAATACCACAGAAAATCTTCAGAAAATTGCTAAGTTATCAATAGAACTTGATGTTCCTGTTATGATCCATTTAGCGGAAACCGATCGTGAACAAGAAGAAATCGCTAAACGTACTGGCGGCAAAAGCCCCGTTCAATATATGGCAGATATCGGAGCATTAAATAATAAAGTTATCGCGGCTCACGCAATTATGGTCGATGATAAAGATATTGATTTACTGAAAAAATATGATGTTGGTGTTGCTCATAATATCAGTGCAAATACTAAATCAGCGAAAGGTGTCGCACCAGTCGTTGCAATGCTAGAAAAAGGTGTTCGTGTAGGTTTAGGAACTGATGGTCCAATGTCAAGTAACACACTCACGACCATGAATGAGCTAAATCTTGTGGGTAAAATCCATAAATTAGAGAATAAAGATCGTGCTGCAATGCCACCATTAACTGTTGTAGAACTAGCAACAATGGGGTCAGCAAAAGTATTACATATGGAAGATAAACTGGGATCTTTAGAATCAGGCAAACTTGCTGATATTATCGTTGTCGATACTAAATCGCCTAACATGGTGCCAATGTATAGCCCTTATGCAGCATTAGTTTATGGTGCAAATGGAAGTAATGTTCGCCATACCATTGTTGATGGAAAAATCTTAATGGAAGATCGCCAATTATTAACAGTTGATGAAAAAGCCATTATTAAAGAAGCACAAGATTTCTCTGATAAAGTGCGTAAAACGGTTATCGACAGTGGTGAAGTTGTTAAATAAAAATCGATAACAATATTTTTATCTTAGGCAGTTTATTTTCAAACTGCCTTTTTTATTGTTTATTTGTGAAGTTTTTCTCTTATTCTTATCTAAACAAGACTAGATAAAGCTAATAAAAGCGAAATATCTCTCTATCATTAAGATAATCCTTATTATTTAAATATTCATTTAAATAAAAACACTAACATGCTGTTTTATCTATTCTTTTCACTTTCACACAATTAGATCTTTAAGTTTATTCTGTTATCTAATTTATTAGAGATGCAATACTATCTAAATATACTTGTACAACAGTGCATCTCTATTTTGCCGTTCTTACTAATACTGCTCATCAACTATGGATAGAATGAAAATGATGATTAAACCCAATAGACTAACGTTATCGCTTATTACATTATCTATTATTAATTCAACGAGTGCTTTTGCTAATGAGATCAATTCAATAGATCCCACTAACCCGCTTAATTATGAGATAAAACTCAACCAAGCAACTATTTTTCTACGGGGTGCCGAACTCAATAATAACGTCACTCTCAATTTACCCGCAGGGCAGAGTGAAGTTGTTTTATCCAATGTTGCAAACAATATTGACCCTAAAAGCTTGTCAATTAGCATTGATAATGACGATGTGATTATTAATACCATTAACGTTAAAAAAACGCCTATTGCCCCTAGTTATCCCTCTGAAATTGCAGTATTGATAGAAAAACAGAAAGATATTAATAAGAGAATTGAAGTATTAAATATCAATATTAATGTGGGCGATGAGCAAATTGCATTACTTAAAGATCAATCTTTCTTTGGTTATGGTGATACTCAAACATTAGAACAATCATCACAAAAATTTGATTTTATTAGCCAAAAAATGACCTCTATTCTTAATCAACAAAAAGCAGCTCGAGAAGAGATAGCTGAACTCACCGAGCAATTAGAAGAATTAACGCGCCAATTAGAAATTGATATGCCAATTATTACAAAAGAGAAAACGCAAATTGTTTTATCTTTAGGCACATCAAAAAACCTAACCAGTAAAATGCGTATTTCTTATATAACACCAGATGCTGGATGGTCACCCGCTTATGATATTCGAAGCCAAGGAATGGATAAGCCGATATTGCTCACCTACAAGGCAGACGTTATTCAAAATACAGGTCTAAATTGGGATAAAGTAAAACTGGTTTTAACATCCACTAATCCATCACTTAATATCACTGCGCCAACCTTATCACCTTGGTATTTGTCTCTTTATAATAACACTGCGAAATTCAGACAATCTAGTGATATGAAGATGGCAATGCCAGCTCCCGCATTAGAAGCAATGAGTGAAGCACCAAGAGAGCGATTAAGTAAAGGAGTGACTCGTTACGTAACCACCAATAATAACGGGATTAATTTAAGCCATGCTATCGCGTTACCTTACAGCTTAAAAAATAGCACAGAGCCTAATACATTAGTGATTAATCAAAAAGAAGTTGTTGCCGATTATCGCTATTTAACGACGCCAAAATTAGTTGAAGAAGTCTATTTACAAGCTGAAGTAAAAGATTGGGAAAACTTGAATTTACTCAATGGTCGCGCGAATATCTACTATATGAATAGCTTTGTGGGTAATAGTTATATTAATACTAACGAATTAACAGAATTACTTAGCATTCCGTTTGGGGTAGATAAAAATATTCAAATTAGCCGTATTAACAATGAGAAGATAAGAAAAGAACCTATCTTTATTGGTACTACGATTGAACAAAAAGAGAGTTATACCATTAAAGTAAGAAACACTTACAATTCTCCTGTAAAAGTAACTATTTACGATCAACTACCACTTAGTCAGGAAAACAATATCAATGTAACAGATGCCGTTTATAAAGATGGCGTACTTGATAAAGATACTGGTGAAATTAAGTGGGATATCACATTAGGTGCAAAAGAAGAAAAATCATTACCTCTAAATTACACTCTTTCTTATCCTAAAAATAGACAAGTTATGGGGTTATAATTTTTCTCATCTAAATTTAAAAGTAAAATAGAAAAAGGTGCATTTGCACCTTTTTCTATTTTCAAGAAGAACTAGTTTTATATTTTTTATTATATTTATTGACTATAATTTTTAGTAAACACAAAAGAAACTAAATAGCTAAATAAATAGTAGTAAAACTTTTAATGGGTATTTTTCTACATAAACTGATTAACACTCTTTTTGATAGTTTCTCTTAACCACAGCACTTTAGAATTATACGCATGACGCTTATGCCATAGTAAAATAAATGAAATATCAAGTTGTTTAGAAACACTGTCTGGCAGTGGGATAGGCAATGTGACTAAATTAGGTAAAGCTTGAGAGATATAATGGGCGCAATATCCAGGCAAGCAAGTAATAAGTTCATGATTTGGTTGAGAGATTGTAAATAAAGTTTGCTCAAATGACGTGTAAGTTATCGCAATATTACGTAAACGGCCGTGCTCTGCCAATATATCATCTAACGCCCAATGCGCACGTTTATCATATTCTGTTGAAATGTGAGAATAGCGCAAAAATGTCTCTAAATTCCAAGGCTCTTGGAATAAAGGATGATCTTTTCGCACATAAACCAATGGGGTATCACTAAAAAGCTCCTCACAATCGATGACTTCAGGTAATAAATGTAACGCCTCTTTAGAGCCTGAGTAATATTCACGACCTAAAAAAGCAATATCAGCATCACCATCAATAATGCTTGATAGCGAGTTATATTCCCAATTTCGTATTTGCACCATTGATTGAGGATAATAATTCAATATTTCCAGAGGAAATTGATTTAATAGCACCTGATGTAAAGGAGATTCTAATATTAAACTGAAATGAACGCCTTTAGGCGTTTCACTATTTTGCTTGCCCGCAATATGGTTACCAATATTAATAAAATCAGAAAGCGATTCTTCAATACTTAGTGTTAAAGGCGTTGGAATTAATCCTTGAGGGCTACGAACGAAAAGGGGATCATCAAACCAAACCCGTAATTTAGCCAATGCTTTACTGACTGCTGAAGGTGAAATAGACAACCATTTTGCAGTTAATGTCACACTGCGCTCTTGTAAAAGAATTTGCAGAATAACTAATAAATTCAAGTCTATTCGATGTAATGGCTTATGCATCACAATTTACCTTTTGTTGTTGTCCTGAAGAACGAAAGAGATGCAAAAAGGTAAAACCAATAAGGCAACTAACAAATAATATAACCATCAGCATATTAATTGCAGATATTCCCAACCATCCCATAGTCCAGATATAGAGAGAGGCAAAACTCAATTGCGAAATCCCTAAAATCGAACTGGCAAGCCCCGCACGCTGACTAAACGGAGAGAGCGCTTGGCTCATTATAATACCAAATAACAGCGCAAACCCCGCACCACATAATGAAAATGAAGCAAAGAACCAACGAGGATCACTGTTTTTTCCAATAAAAAGAAAAATAACGGCACCCAAAAAGCTCGATAAGCCAGTATACAAAATAGTTTCATAACGAAATTTTGTTAATATTTTAGGCATCATAAACGAAGTTGCCATACTGACCATTGAAAGTAATGTAATTACTGTTGAATACTGGCCAGTGGTGTAATGCATTTGCTGCATAATTACGATTGGAGAGATATTAACATAAGTCAGGATCACGCTCATTCCCAAGCACGAAATAAGTAAGCGACTTAAAAAGAAACTATTTAAGAAAGATTCGCCAGTAATTTTGTTACTTTTGCTTTTAGCACATTGCTTTGGTTTAGTTTCTTTTATTCCAAAGAAACAATAAATAAAGATTAATAGCCCATAGATTGCCATGGCATAAAACATCACTGGCCATTTAAACTTTAACAAGATCAGAAAACCTAAAACAGGCGCTAATACTGGAATAATACAAGTAATGCCATTTATCATAGAAAGAACTTTAGCGCGTTGTTTTTCCGCTAATGTATCTCGCAATATCGCAAATGTAACAACATAACAAAACCCAGCACCAATCCCCTGAAAAAAACGTGCGATCAAAAAGTTATTTTCCGTTATCGAAATTCCCGCATAAAATGATGCCAATAAGAAAATAACTGTACCGAGCAATACAACCGGCTTACGCCCTAAATTATCACTACACCATCCTGCAACTAACATGGCTGAAACCATGCCCATTAAATAAATTGAAAAAGCTTGATGTAATGTCGCTTCTGATGCCCCTAAATCACTGGCTATTGCCGTTAAACCGGTTAAATGTAAATCCACACCAAGAGGATAAATAAGTACTAAACAAAAGCTAAAAAGGATATATTTTGTCATCCAGCCACCTCAATTATTCTGATGAAGAGGCATTCTAGTCGTCAAAGAAACTGATACCTAATGACAAAAAAGCAATCTCTAATTTCCATTTTGGAAATAATATATTTATTCCATTATCAAAAATGGTCACGCTTTCTTAGGCATATACACTAAAATCCGATTATATTTTTCCAAATCAAACGCTAATGATGTGTATTCATAATGCTCTTTTCTATTATCAAAATTTAGTATCCTGACGCCATCACAAGGAGGATATATCTCATGTTTTTCCCACATTCTCTTAAATTCAGGTGATGAGCAATTTAGCGTAGCAATTAATTTACGAATATTTGGATCGTTCTTTGTTCTTGCATGGTCACGACGAAAACTAGCCAGCAATCTTTCAGCAATATTTTCCCAATCATCAATACGTGTTTTGTAACGAGGGTCCATAAACAACAAGTAAAGGTAATTACGATTTTCAGCACTGAAGTCTGAAAAATGAAAATAAGTATCTGCCTTTTGATTATAAGCTAATACATCCCAATGCAGATTTAAAACATAACAGAGATATTCTTGTGGAAAATCAGCCAAAATTCGCAAAATAGTTTCAGGAACCTGATGTTCTGTTATTCCTGTTTCTGTTGGCTCCCTCATATGTGATAACAAATAAAGGTGCTGCCTTTCTGCACTATTTAAGCGTAAAGCTGTGGCTAAACTATCTAAAAATTGGCTCGACACACCAATATCTCTTCCTTGTTCAAGCCATGTATACCAAGTTAGCCCAACACCAGAAAGTGCAGCAACTTCTTCTCGGCGCAATCCTGGTGTACGACGACGTCCAGTACCAAGTAACCCCACGGTTTCAGGTGAAATGCTTTGCCGTTTAGTTCGTAAAAAATCGGCTAATTCAGGGCGCGTTCGTTTTCTTTCAGTCATAGCCTATTGCTTTTAGTAATAGTATAAGTGGTTAAATTGTATCAGGATAAACAACTCATTATAGTCTCATTTCTTTAATTATTGAGACAAAAAAATGAATACTCAACAACGCATCGCCTTATTTGTTCTGCTATTGGCAGGATTTGTCACAATTTTTGATTTATTTGTCGTCAATGTCGCTATTGTGAATATTGAACAAACACTCAATGCAACACTAACAGAACTAACATTAATTATCGTAGGATACGAATTAGCCTTTGGTTTATTATTAATTACAGGAGGGCGGCTAGGGGATATTTACGGTCGCCGTACCCTTTACCGCATTGGCATGTTTGGTTTCACTTTAACATCTGTATTATGTGCAATTTCTCCTAATGCTATTTGTCTTGTGATTGCTCGTTGTTTGCAAGGATTAACAGCAGCGCTATTATTCCCCCAAGTTTACTCAAGTATTCGCCTTAATTTTAATGATACACAGGCAAAAAAAGTATTTGGATTATTAGGAATGACATTAGGATTAGCCGCAATAGCAGGGCAAGCATTAGGAGGATTGTTAATATCACTAAATCTTTTCGGACTTGAATGGCGTACTATTTTTTTAATTAATCTCATTATTGGTATTGCTGCATTGGCTCTTTCTCACTATTTAACTCAAAGTGAGACTCTAGATTATATAAGATTAGATATTGGTGGTGTCGTTTTATCTGCTTTTAGCATAACGTTCACATTACTTCCTTTATTAATGCTACCGATCTGGGGATGGAAATTACATAGCACGCTGCTTTTTCTTTGCGGTTTAATGTTATTAACGCTCTTTGTTTACTATGAAAATCGATTAAAGCAACAAGGAAAACAACCTCTTTTTGATCTTGTTTTATTTACTAATCGTCCGTATGTAATTGGGATCGGAATTGTCATTTGTGTATACGCAACATCATCGGCTTTCCCCATGATGATGTCGATATTATTACAAAGTGGATTTAAACGTTCTGTTCTAGATTCTGGATTAATTTTTGTTCCATCAAGTATAGGATTTGTTCTTTCATCATTATTAACACCTAAATGGGTAAGAAAGTTTGGTGAGCAGATTATTTATTGGGGAGCGGCGTGTTACGCTTTAAGCTATCTCTTTTTAATTGGCAGTATTTATTATTTGATATCACCAGAAAATAGCACTCTTGTGATCCCATTCCTATTCTTAGTCGGGTTTACACAAGGCATGATAATGACGCCTATGCTCAATTTAGTATTAGCAAAAGTAAAGCCCGAATTTGTTGGTATTGCTTCAGGATTAACCGCAACATTACAACAAGTTGGTGCCGCTATAGGAGCAACGTGTGTTTCTATTATTTTACAATTTAGTCTTAGCCACACACTTTCAACAAATATGATTGAGCAATATAAGATTGCATTTAGTTTTAGTATGATTTTCAATTTCACTATGGCTATATGTGCCACTTTACTATTAAGAAAGTGTATAAATAATCAATAACTCATCATATAACGCCATTAATAAGCTCACCATTAGTGGCGTTTTTGTATTAACCACCATGAATGATTTTAATCTTAATAATCGTTGTGATATCAGATAAAGTTTAGCTAATCTACTGATATACTCGTACTAATTTTAGTTATTCATCTTCATATTATAGAGATATTCCTATGCCGTGGACTTTTTCCCATCCTTCCATTGTTTTCCCCATAAAACAGTCCCGTATAGGAAGAAACCTTAGTTTACCTGCACTTATTGTAGGAAGCACTTCACCTGATTTACTCTATTCTTTTGGTTTATATCAATCAGCCACAACGGCACATGATTTATTAGGTTGGTTTTATACTGCATTTCCTTTTTGTTTACTGGTCTTTGCGCTAAATTATTTATTGCGAGAGCCATTGAAATACGTATCACCCATTCCTTTGTATGAGCCGATAAAACCCAATATTCGGGCATTCAGTCTATTTGTTTTATCCCTGTATATTGGCGCAGTAACACATATTGTGTGGGATTCTTTTACTCACGAAACAGGAACCGCTGTCAGATTTTTTTCTGTACTACAAGCACAATTATTACAAGGAATGACAGATAGCCAAGAGATTGCTATTTATAAATTATTACAACATTTAGGCTCTGTATTAGGGCTTCTTTATTTATGTTGGAAATACATTCAATATCAGCGTAAACAAGACTACCTAACACAAAAAGAGAACCGTACTAAGTTATATCGCTTAATTGGAATTGGTTTTCTGTCTGGATTATGTGCTTTGCCTTTAGCTTTACAACTCTCAAATAAAGGGCAGGGAATTAACATTAATCGGTTTATTTTCCTTGAGCTTTCTTTAGCAGTTCCTTTTTTCTTTGGTTTAATGATTATCTTAGGAATAGGGTTATATCGTACTAAGAAATAAGTAATACCACTGGTTATTGCTAAAAAAAGCCCCGTAATATAAATTTTACGGGGCTTTTCTTTGGTGTTTTTTGGGTATTTTTTTGGGTATTTGCTTTGGTATATATATTTAATACCAGAAATCTTAGCTATCTACTTATTGTTAAACCACTGCATGACTTCTTCATAACTTCCTTGGTAAATAATTTTATCTTCCTTTTTGCTTAATTGGTAACGATACATAGGATCGTAATACTCTTTAAGTAAAGGTGTTAACCAAGAAAAATGCGCCTCTGTGTTAGACTCTTTTTTCTGTATTTCTAGGGCATTATCTAGCAACTGAGTTAATTCTGTTGCTCTTTGAGAGCCTAATCGGCGGCGGATAGCAAATAAACCATGATGCAAATAATCACTGTAAGCTTGCCAGCCTTTTTCTTCGCCATATGCTTCCAGATAATCATGTGTCATGCGATCAAAATATTCTGCCTTCAAACGTTCTATGCGACGCTCTAAGGGATCATCAACAACAACTATTGATGCCTCAGCCATTTTTGCTCGTAAACATTCAGGCAATCCATTAGCACCAATAGCGCGACCTTCATCCTCAAGTACCCATCGTGTATATTTCGGTGCTTTCTTTAACATTTCAACACCAAGATGGTTTTCAAAGGTAGCTTGAGGAAATTGATCTTCTACAGTGCGACCAAAAGATGAACCTCGATGGTGTGCAATACCTTCAAGATCAATACCTTCAGGTAACGAACGCACTAAAGTCGTTTTTCCATTGCCGGTACATCCACCAATTAAAATAATAGGTCGTTGAACCAATTCATTGGTCATTTCAATAACAGCCTGTCTTAGCGCCTTATATCCACCTTCAATTAATGGATAATCTACACCTATTTCTTTAAGCCATTGCTGAACTATATGAGAACGCATTCCTCCTCGAGCGCAGCAAATATAACCATTAGGAAATTGCTCGCAAGCTTCACGCCAAGCTGCAATACGGTTATCACGAATTTCACCACTCACCAATTGATGCCCTAAAGCAACCGCTTTTTGTGAACCTTGCTGTTTATAACAAGTCCCCACAGCAGCACGCTCTTCATCATTCATTAAAGGCAAATTGATAGCATGAGGGATCGCGCCTTGATTAAATTCAATAGGCGCACGCACATCAATAATCGGTGTGTTATTAGCAAGAATATGTCGAATGTTTTGAGCAGAAAACGCTGATTCCATAATAAAAATTGTTATATCTAGTCTGGCTGAAAGATTGACTACTATACTCTTAAAATCATGTAACGCCCATAATTACAGCCATATTTGAAAATGGAGTCCTGCTTTCAATAAAAAATTTAAGATAATGCTATGGATTGATAGATAAAAAACATCTAACATCTATTTGATGGATTGTATTAGATTAATTCATTGATTAAATACTATAAATAAAAACACTATCTTGTTGAAAACGAACCATAAAATTTATCGTAAAATGACGAGTGTATTACCTTGGATAGAATAAAAAAATATTATCGTATTACTAGCTTGAGCATAATGATATTGCTGTTATCAGGTTGTTCTCGAGGCCATTCTCCTTTTATTAGTATGTTAGGCTCCTATTTCCCGTATTGGATGTTATGTACATTTATCGGCTTATTAGGAGCTTTTGTCATACGTGTGTTACTTATCTATTGGGGTATTGATGATAAATTGCCACTTCCTTTAATCTTTTATTTTGCAATATTGTTATCAATTTCTTTAACTATCTCTTTATTTTATTTTTCTTATTAAATTATGGATAAAAAAATCAAAAAAAAGCTGGCGCTTATAATCACGGTGAGTGTTTTTGTGATTACACTCATCTTATTGTGGAAAAATATTCAATTATCAGCGTTAAACCCACTCAGTGAAGATGCAATAATTGACGCTAACAAAATTAACATATCATCAACTGTGCCAGGTCGAATTAGTGCTATTTACGTCAAAGAAAATAGCAAGGTTAATAAAGGGGATTTACTCTTTACTATCGATCCCACTATGTACGCATTAAGAGTTCAGCAAGCAAAAGAACAACTCATGATTGCTGAAGCAACATTAAGTAACAAACAACGTATTATTATTGCAGAAACATCAAATTCAGAGGTTGCAGAAGCACAAATAAAACGTGCTCAAGTCAATTTGTTATTAGCGACTCAATCACTCAATAGACTAGAGCCATTATTAGCAAAAGGATTTGTGACCGCACAACAAGTTGATGATGCCAGAACATTAAAACATGATGCAGAAGTCACATTAAAACAGGCACAAAAACAAAATGTCGCCTCAGAAGCTTTAATTAATAATACAGATTCAGAAGTAGCATTAGTGAAATCGTTAAAAACCTCATTGGCAATGGCTGAATGGGAATTAAGTAATACTGAAGTAAAAGCGCCAAGCAATGGTTACGTTGCTGGATTAGTGCTATCACCTGGTGAATTTATTATTTCTGGACAGTCTGTATTTACCTTAATTGATACTGATACTTGGTATGCTTCAGCTTATTTTAAAGAGACCGATTTAAATAATATAAAAATAGGCAACTGTGTCGTTATTTATTCAATGATTGATAATAATCACCCTGTTAAAGGCAAAGTAGAAGGTATTAGCCGAGGGATCATGTCAACTGATCTTATTAATATCCCAAGAGACTTGCCCTATGTACCTAAATCATTAAATTGGGTTAGAGTTCAACAACGGTTTCCTGTTAAAGTCACTATCACCAATCCACCAGAAGATCTTATGCGGGTTGGCGCTACAGCAACTGTCAATATAATAGCTAACGACGATGATTGTTAAACCCTCTCTAATAGTGAAACAAGTCAAAAAAGACTTGTTACCCTTTGATTTTCGTTTAGCAACTACTTGGCGCATTGCATTGCTTTGTGCCTTAATGGCTGCTATTGCGATGATTTATGAAATTCCCGAATCCGCAATAAGTTGCTATTTAATTATCTATTTAATCAAAGCTGATGCTGTACAAAATATATTATTATCTGTTGGCGTAATTATTTTATGTTCTATTGTTGTGTGTATTATCTTTGTTCTTTTTAATCTCACGATACAAAACATTATTTTACGATTCTTTTTTATGGCTTTGTTTTCAGCTGTTTTTATGTATTTAGCATCGGCCAGTAGCCTTGGTGACATTGGTAATTTAGTCGCTTTAGTTATCGCCTTTTTAATGACTTTAATTGATGATATCCCTGTAGGAGATGTTGCAACAAGAGCGTTACTTTATGCATTACTGATGGCAGTATCTCCAATGTTATTGGTTATTTTATTTAATTTCTTTGTTGGCATTAGCCCAAGAAAATTACTGTTAAACAGAATTGCCACACGCTTTTCTACTGCAAGTGATTTCTTTTTAGGAAGAAAAGAAAGCCAACTCGAAATTAGTGAATTACTGAGTACGCAAACAGAATGTAAACGTTATTTAATGTTTATTAAAATATTTTATTTACGGGGAAGAGAAGATATTCAATGGTTAGAGAATATTATTGATAACTCTTATAAAATATTAATTATGTCATTAACTTTTGATAAAGACACACCAACTTCTATACGTTTTCTTCTTTCTAAAAGATGTTTAGAAATGGCCGATTATTTTACACATCATCAAATAGATAAAATAAAAGATAAACAACAATCTCAATATACAATAAACAAACTTCATTTATTAAATACTTTTGATAATATTTTATCTAATAAAAGAGAAACTAAACCGGTACAGAAAAAAACACCTTTTTTTGTTAGTGATGCATTTACAAATCCTAATCATAAGTACTTCGCTTTAAAAACTACTATAGCCGCTATTCTATGTTATATTTTTTATGATTATTTTAAATGGCAGGGTATTCATACTGCAATGATCACTTGTTATGTTGTGGCATTAACATCTGTTGGTGAAACAGTTCATAAATTAACATTACGGATCACCGGATGCCTAATTGGGGCGCTAATTGGCATGATTTCACTGCTCTATATTATCCCTAACTTATCTGATGTTTTTGAATTGATGGTGCTGATCTTTTTCTGCTTATTACCTGCAGCTTGGGTTGCTGTTGGTAATGAACGTATCTCTTATGCTGGTGTACAAGTCGGTTTAGCATTTTTATTAACAACATTACATGGATTTAAACCTAGTTTTGATATGGATGTGGTCTCTGATCGTATTTTAGGCATTTTGTTAGGTAATATTGTGATGTACATTATTTTCACAAAAGTATGGCCTTCAAGTATTGTTAATACGATATATAAGCAATTTACTACTCTTTTAGATAACTATACAGACTTAAGATATTCACCCAATAAAGATGACATGCTTGATTTAGTTTCATCTGTTAATGAAACAATTACACAATCTAAAGATAATGTAGACTTACTCATTTTTGAGAAAGAAAATAGAGAGAGAAACAAGGATTTAATGTTATTTTTTAAAGAGTCGTTAAATAAAATTTCTTATATTAGTTATCATAATTATGCTCATAGGTTTATTTTTGAAGACGATCTCACTCATTTAAATATTAGCGAAGAATCAAAAGATGAGTTTAAGAAAACCATTCTTAATAAAGAAATGAAAATGCTACCCACAGATGAAAGAGAGCTGGTGTTTAAAAATTTAATAAGAGAGAATTCATGATGATAAAAGTAGTTATTAATAATAAAAAAAATATTCTGTCATCTCTATTAAGCCTATTACTTGTTGGTTGCGTTGACACAAGCAGTTCATTTAAGCAGTATTCTCAAAATCCTATCGCTTATGATAATACTCAATATCTTTCCTCACCTGCTGAGCAATACTTATCGCTCCCTCAAGAACGAATGGTTAAATCTCACTATGCTTTAGCTGATCTGATAGATTTAGGGCAACAAAATAACCCAGACACACGTATTGCATGGGAATTAGCAAAAAAATCTGCCACAGATATCGGTATGATAGAAAGCACATATTTGCCAATTATCACAGCAACAGCACTCGCAGGATATCAACATGGTAAAATTGATTTACCTAAAAATCCTATTGTTGATGATATAAAAACATCTAGTAGCGCTTTTATTCCAGCACTCACATTTAGATGGCTTATTTTTGATTTTGGTAAACGAGGAGCATTAGTCGATGCTGCCAAACATACTTCATTAGCAATAAATCTTAATTTTAATCTGATGCATCAGAAAATTATTCATGATGTTTCGGTTGCCTATTTTAGCTATGGTGCAGCACAAAAAAAGGTGAATATTACTCAAAAAGCCCTTCAAAGAAGTAAAGATATTTTATATGCCGTTGAGCAAAAACGAGTGAAGGGATTAGCGACCGTATTGGATGTGGCATTAGCAAAACAACAAGTTGCACAAATTGAATTACAAAACGTGTTAGCTAAAGGTCATGAAAAAGATCAATATCAAATCTTATTGTCTGCTATTGGCGTTTCACCTTTTGAAAAAATAACCATTAATTATGCCGATGATAATTTTCTTCCTGATGATATTTCACCACTAACTCATGATGTGATAAAAAAAGCACTTGCACAACGTCCTGATGTTTTAGCGCAGTATGAATTACAACAAGCCGCAATTAAGGCTGCTAATTCTGTCGAATCTGACTATTTCCCTAAAGTATATCTTGCTGGTGCTCTTGCAGGAGGAACTGGTAGCTTTGATGTTCAGGGACTTCCTGATATTAGCCAAAGAACGTCATCTTCTAATATCTTGATTGGAGTCAGTATTCCATTATATGAAGGCGGAATACGTCAATCTAGAATGGCAAATGCACAATCAGAAATTAGGCTAGCTCAAGAAAATTTACGCAAAAGCCAAGATCTTGCAATAAAAGAGATTTCAATTAGCGAAAATACTCTCAAGTCGGCACTTGAGGCAAATAAAGCGTCTAAAAATTTAGTCGAGACAACACAATTAACATATACCGCCAGTGTAGAATTTTACCGTAACGGATTGGGAACCGTAACCGAAATTAATACCGCAGAGATTGCATTATTAAATGCACAAATGTCTCAGATTGATGCCTATACAGGATCACAGATTGCAGCCGTTGATTTAGCATTTGCATTAGGCGAAATAGATAGGGCATTGCCTAATTCAGCATCACATTAAAAATATTTCTTTTATATATTGTTATTTTAGTAGAGGCGGCGTTAATAATAAGTCGCCAGCCTCTAACGTAACGATGAAAGATTATTTATTCAAGTTAATCTGTTCAAAAACAGGTTTATTCATATCTTTAAACTGTGAAAGAGAATATTCGGTATAGTTGAAATCGTTATAGCCTCTTATTTTCATTACACCATTTGTTAAATCAGATAACGTTGTCCAAACAGTGTATTCCGTTTGCGGTTGATTATTGGTGCTTTGACTTTCTCCCATGATATCAACCGTGATATTTTTTGTTCTATCAAAGCGATTCATAATGTGTGCAAGGGTATTCATCGCTTCAGGTGTCGATTTGGCTGTTGGTGCGTAGGTTGAAAAATAAACCGCGCGAATAAAACGACCGACAGACGTATCTGATGAAGGTAATTGAGATGTTGCAATGCCGCTATCAGGCTGTACCACATTGATATTAGCCAATTTACCTGAAGATTTATCAATATTAGTTAATTGACTATAATTATTAAGGTTAGTTAAATGCCAAGGAAAGTCTGGACCATTTGTCATTACACGGGTTGGATTTTGATAAACGTGTAATTTACCGTTTGTGGCTTCAACGACAATACTGCCACCTTTTTTATCATAGAAGGCATAGTGAAAAGGCGATTTTAGATTGCCAAAGTTTTTTAACACGGGGGCCCAAAAATAACCTGACTCAACCGCTTTTTGTACTTCTTCAACTGTTGAAAAATTAGCTAAAGCCCATTCACCTATCGAAGTGACGGGAATAGCTTTATCATAATCCTTTTTATCAAGCGGTGATAATTCAGCTTCTGTTATCATATTGGCGCTAAATGACAAACCTGCACTATTTAAACCTTGTAATAAGTTATGATCATCGCCGTCAAAAAAGATATCTGTTGTAACGGCTAATATGTCATATTTATTGCTATAACTTAGGCTATTTTCACCATTAGGAGCTTTTTTTGTGAATTGTGTATTTTTAGGATAAAAAGTAACCCATGAAGGTAAATCTTCCGTCAGTTCAAGTGTTCTACCTTGGTAAACGTTATTATTTTTATCAAGTATAGCCAAACTAGAGCAGGCTTCACTCGCTACCGAAACAACAAGTAATGAGGATAATAAACCAACCAATATTTTATTACGTTTCATTATAAATTCCTTAATTAAAAAACTACTTTAAAGTTAGTTCAAATAAAGGATATGACAACTATTTGGCAATTAAATAACAAATATTTTTAGAACATTGGGGATCTTGTGATACTTGAAATTGTTAGAACACTTTTACATTACAGTTTACACTTTTTAGCACCTATTTTATTAGGCTATCTTTTCTGGCGTAAGAATTGGAAGATAGCCTCATTGCTTATGATAGGAACAATGGCTATTGATATTGACCATTTGTTAGCAACACCTATTTTTGATCCCAACCGTTGTAGCGTAGGTTTTCACCCATTACATACTGGTTGGGCTGCCTTAGCTTACTTAGGCATAGGATTTTTACCATCATGGAAATTTAAAGCCATTGCGGTAGGGTGTTTATTTCATTTATTTACCGACTCGGTTGACTGCTATTTAGGTGGATTAAAACCAAATTTAGCAATCACGATGAGTTGTGATAAAAATCACTTTATATCTAATTTAAATAACAACTTTATTATCCAAGAATAGAAATAAATTTAATTTTCCCTTTAATTTTTTATTTGGATTTTTTATTTGGATTGCTTAGTAAATTTAATTAACACACCACCGATAATCAGCAAAACACCTATTATTTGCAATAGTAGGTTATTGCTTCCAACACCACTAAATATATCAATAACCAGACTTGAGATCATTTGCCCACAAATAGCTAAAACAGACGTTAACATCACACCCAATAGCGGTAATACGTAGCTATTAATGACAACAAAGAACGCACCAATAATACCACCAGCGAAGGCAATTAAAGGGATCGTTGAGAGTTCAATAGAGTGGTAATCTTTTATCCATAAAACGAAAATAGTTAAAAATATAAAGCCAACTAAGTGATTGATTAAAGAGCTATAAAAAGCATTGCTATTTTGTGCTAGTTTACCATTTAAAGTACGGCTTGTTACAATACAAACACCATTAAATAATGCAATTAAAATAAAAACACTCATTAGTTATCTACCTATAATTAATAATGCACTACCAGAAATAAGTAAAAAGCACATAAATAAATCACGTAAGGTAATTTTTCTTTTTTCAACCCCAAACCATCCCATTGCATCAACAATAACGCTAAAAAGAATTTGTCCTGTAATCATTAAAATAATGCTACCAGAAAGCGACAATGCACTATTTACTGTAATTGCAGCTAATAACACCGTAAATGCTCCAGGGATACCACCTAAATACCATAGGATTTTTATTTTATTATTGTTTTTTTTGCTCTGTTGATTCTTTCTTAAATATAAAATATATATAATTAAAGAGAAAATAGCCCCTATACCGTGTGTTATCCATGATGCGGTTAATGGCGTTGTAAAACTGGCCAAGTAGCTATTACTCATAATCATTAATGAAAGTAAAACACCAGAAAAAATTGCAATAAGAGAGAGAATATACTTGTTATTCATAATATTAAGTCTATATAAATCATTTTTTGTGTGGATTTAAAATATTCCTTTTCGAGAATACTGGCAAGAAAACACACTGTTTACTCTAGGTTGACAATATGAATGATATGAATGTCTTTCCCATCCTGATTGCTGTAGCTGAACACTTAAGTATTACCAAAGCTGCCAAAACATTAAATATGACAAAATCGGCAGTCAGTAAGGCTATCCAAGGTATAGAAGAGAAGTTAGGTGTACGCTTATTTCATCGAACGACAAGAAGTGTCAGTTTAACTGAAGAGGGAATTGTTTATATTGGTTATATTCGAGAGTCTTATAATTTAGCTGTAATGGCAGAAGAGGCTGTTTCACAATTTAGCGATAAAGCAAAAGGTAGCATTAAAATTTCGGCTCCTATGTCATTTGGTACGTTACATATTGCTAAGATAATGCCTTTATTTATGCAGAAATACCCCGAGCTGGATGTACAACTTTTATTTGATGACAAAGTAACGGATTTAGTCGCAGAAGGATACGATCTTGCAATTAGAATTGGTGAATTACCCGATTCATCATTAATAGCACGTCAATTATCACCTTGTTATAGCCAGCTTTACGCCTCTTCAGAATATCTTGATAAATATGGTGAACCCATGCAAGTTTCTGAGCTAAAAAATCACAATTGCTTATCGTATTCATTATATCAAGCTGGCATGGAGTGGATTTTTTATCAAAAAGGTAAAAAATATAGCCATATTCCTAAAGGTAGCTATCGTGTTAATAACAGCGAGGCATTATTACAAGCTGTTTTACAAGGGATAGGTATCGCCTTACTTCCACATTTTATTACTCACACAGACTTATCAAACACAAATAAAAAGCTTATTCCTATTTTGACATCCTTTGATTTACCTGAGCACTTTATTTATGCAGTTTATCCTGACAAGAAAAACCTTCCTCGCAAGATAACGCTATTTGTTGATTTCTTAAAAGAACAATTCGGTGCAAATAGCGACTACCAACGCAACATCGAAAGAAAATCATCACAATAAACGGTTATCATCGCCGAAAAAGTCATCGGCTAGCCACTGTGCTACGGTTTTAGTATTAATTTGATTTGCTTGTAGCTTTTCAATCGCAAAATATTCCGGGAATGAGGCATCAGATCCTTCATACTCTTTTTCGAGTTGTTCTACTTTGGCGAGCGCATTTTCATAGTTATCAAAAATGGCTTCAATATCACGATAGATCTGCCCAAAACCTTCACTAAACCGTGAAACAGGGTAATAAAAATCGGAAAGGGGGATATCACAGCTAAAACTGTTTAATTTCACATCTTCGATTTCTATCCATCGCTCTTTTTCAGTGAGCACTTTAACTTGATTGCCTTCGCTTTGATTATCTTTAATAAATGTCGCTTTTGCTTTTTGAGCTGCATCTTCATTATCAAAAGCCCCTAAAATAAAATTAGGTCCTTCGTAACCCGAAATTCCAACTATACACAAGTAAATTGTATTCATATTTTTTTACTCTTTCCCAAGACAAACCTTTTAGATGATTTTACAACCATTATTAATATCATTTCAGGCATTATAAGCCTCTAATATGCTGCATGACTTCACTTATTTTCTCTCTTTTTAGCCACATAATCTGGTGGTAATTACAAAAAGCTTGATGTAGAGTGCTCAGTCTTTTTTTAATGAAGTCTATTGGGGAGGCTGAATGTTTATTGGCTTTGACTACGGAACATCAAATTGTTCTGTTGCAATTATGAAAGAGGGAAAACCGACTCTTTTGCCTTTAGAAGGTAATGATGTGTATATTCCATCAACCCTTTGTGCGCCAACCCGTGAATCTGTTTCTGAGCACTTATTTCGCCATTTAAATATTAAACCTTCCAGTGAAGTTGGCGAACAATTACTAAGAAAGTCGATCGCGTTTAATCGAGAAGAAGATATTGAATTAGTTCCTGAAGATATTCTCTTCGGACAATCTGCATTAAGTTTATACCTACGTGATCCTCGTGATGTCTATTACGTTAAATCACCTAAATCCTTCTTAGGTGCTTCAGGGCTACATGATATACAAATTAGCTTCTTTGAAGATTTAGTTTGCGCCATGATGGCAAATATTAAGCACCAAGCAGAAAAAAGCACACAAGAAGCGATCACAGATACCGTTATCGGCAAACCTATTAACTTTAATGGGTTAGGTGGCGATGCTTCAAATAGGCAAGCTGAAAGTATTCTTATCCGTGCAGCTAAAAGAGCTGGCTTTAAGAATATTATGTTTGAATTTGAACCTGTTGCTGCCGGGCTTGAATATGAATCGACGTTAACTAAAGACCAAACTGTATTAGTCGTTGATATTGGGGGTGGTACAACTGACTGCTCATTAATTCAAATGGGGCCGAGTTATCAAGGCAAAACCGACCGTTCAAACACATTACTTGCCCATAGTGGACAACGTGTTGGTGGTAATGATCTTGATATTTACCTTGCTTTTAAACAGCTTATGCCTTTATTTGGTATGACAGGATTAACGTCTTCAGGTATTAAATTACCGCTGAAACAGTTTTGGGACCCTATTGCGATTAATAATGTAGAAGCACAAAAAGAATTTTATTCTCGTCAAAACCTTGCTGTATTAAATCAGCTAAGACGGGATGCAAAAGAGCCTGAAAAAATATCGCGCCTTATTGAAGTCTATAATGAAACATTAGGTTACAGCATTGTTCGTCGTGCTGAAGAAGCTAAAATCGCTTTATCAGATTCTCCTGAGTATATTGCTAATATCGCATTATTAAGTGAAACCTTAGAATTAACCATTGAACGCGATCAGATGGTTGAATCTATTGAATCGCCAAAAAGTAAAATGATTGAATTGGTTAATGATGTGGTAAAACAAGGGAGAATAAAACCGGACGCTATCTTTATGACTGGAGGTTCGGCACGTTCGCCTATTTTATGCCAAGCAATAGAACAACAGTTACCCAATGTTCCTATTGTTAAAGGTAATGACTTTGGCTCTGTCACCGCCGGATTGGCGCGTTGGGGCGAGGTTTGCTTTAAATAATTAATATCAAATAATGGGTTTTAAATAACCGGCATTTTCAATATATTAAAACGCTTTACATTCAATCTTTGTATTGATTAGATGTGGGGCGTTTTTCTTTATAAACACGATAAAAACACAGCACCCGATCTAAATACATTAAAAATACTTCACATTTGATATTATATTTTTTAGGTAATAGGCTTCTTTTCTATTTAAATCACAATAAAAACACAAAACCACAACAGAATACATTAATATTTCTTTACATTTAATCGTTATATTGATTAGATGTGAGGCGTTTTTTGTATAAAACACGATAAAAATACAATATTCGACAGGAGAACACATGTACCGCTTCCAAAATGATTATAATGAAATTGCACATCCTACGGTTATTAAGGCAATCACTGATACAATTGGGCAACGCTATGATGGATATGGGATGGATACGCTTTGTCATCAAGCTACGCAATTAATAAAACAGCGTATTCAACAACCTGATGCGGATATTCATTTTTTTAATGGTGGCACCATTACAAATTTAACCGCTATCTCTCATTTTTTACGTCCATACCAAGCTGTTATTTCTGTCAGTACTGGGCATATTGCGACACATGAAACCGGTGCCATTGAAGCAACAGGGCATAAAGTTATCACTACATTTTCGGCTGATGGCAAATTAACACCTGCTCTATTAAAACCTATTCTTGCTGAGCATAATGATGAACATGGGGTTCAACCTAAGCTTGTTTATATAACGAATGCCACAGAAATTGGTACGGTTTATCGTAAAGATGAGTTACAAGCGCTACGTAACTTCTGTAACGAACATAATTTGTGGTTATATCTTGATGGCGCCCGTTTAGCAGCCGGATTAATGTCTGCGCAAAGTGATCTAACTATCGAAGATATCGCCAACTTAACCGATGCTTTTTATATTGGAGGCACTAAAATCGGTGCAATGTCAGCTGAAACGCTAGTAATTTGTCATCCAGCATTAAAATCTGATTTCCGTTTTAGCTTAAAACAAAAGGGTGGATTACAAGCGAAAGGTTGGTTATTAGGCGCGCAATTTGAAGCTTTATTTAAAGATGATCTCTATTTTAAATTAGGCAAACACCTTAATGAAATGGCGTCACAATTAGCCGCATTCTTTACTACACAAGGTTTTGAGTTTTTAGCGCCACCGGAATCTAACCAAGTTTTTGTTATTTTACCAAACACAATTGCAGAAAAATTAACACAGCAGTTTGTTTTTCATCGTGTTTTACTTGAAGATCCTAATTTGAGTTGTTTACGTCTTTGTACTTCTTGGGCAACAACACAGCAAGACATTGATGAATTTAAAACAGCATTTCTTCAATTAGTTTAAAATTTCAGTCTATATTCAGCTCTTATTTTTATGCATTACACGCTTATTAAGTGTGTAATGCATTTTCGATATAATCAGAATTTAATTACCTTAAATCTAAACATAATGATGGAGAGGTGCATTAATAATGTTATATTAATACTTCCTCTCTCAACATAGGTAGGGTAAAAGAATGAAGAAATTGACACTCCAAGAGATGACAGATGCCCAACAAATGCGAGTAAAAACCAGAATAGGTCAAGAGAGAAAGAAATTAGGGCGTGAATTAACCAATGCTGAAATGAATAAAGTCAAAGACTCCATTATTACCGAAATCTCCCTCGAAGTTGAAAAAGCCACCAAAAAAGCACAAGCCCTCAAGAAAAAACAGAAATTAGCTCCTAGTGATGAAACCTACAGTTGGTCAGCCAAAAACCATACTCGGGGATATCGTTAATTTTTTGCCTTGCTAATTAATTCGATGACTAGCAAGGAGTTACCTAAACACAAAAAAATAGCGCCAATCCTTTAAAGATGGCGCTATTTTTCCCTGATGTTGATGCAATATTGCTATATTTCCATTGTTTCAATTAATGAATATAGCTTTTTAAAAGCATGATATTTTTTTTCGTATATTTTGTGTTTTTCTAAATTAGGTGTATGACGTTTTTCAAGCTTAGGTTGAGAAAGAATAACCTGTGATGAATGAGCAGGGTTTACCGCTAATTGTGCGAGCCTTGCTGCACCAAGTGCAGGGCCGACATCACCGCCTTGACGATAATCGAGGGTTTTTCCTGTAATGTCTGCCAGAAGTTGTCGCCAATATTCACTTCTAGCACCACCACCAATTAATGTAATATTATCAGCTAATTGCCCCGCATTTTCTGCAACTTCAATCCCTTGTCGTAACGCAAAACTTACACCTTCAAGAACCGCTTGGCATAAGTCAGCCCGTTGATGCTCATGGGTTAATCCCCAAAAGACACCTTTCGCATTAGGGTTGTTATATGGTGTCCGTTCACCTGAAAGATAAGGTAAAAACAGGAGAGGGCTATCAGCAAAAGTCGCGTGTTCCACTTCTTCAAACATCGCACCGACATCCTCGATCCCTGTTAATTGGCACACCCAATCAAGACATGATGCAGCACTTAGCATCACTGACATTAAATGCCAAGTCTTGGGTAATGCATGACAAAAGCTGTGTACTGCATTATCACTATTTTGGAGAAACTTTTCGCTAACAACAAAATAAACACCCGAAGTACCTAAAGAGAGCATCGCTTGGCCAGGTTGATAAACACCAACACCAATTGCACCCGCGGCATTATCGCCACCACCCGCAATAATAGGGACTTGTTTCATCTGCCATTTTTTAGCGATATCAGCCAATAGATAGCCTGTTATTTGATTACCTTCAAACAACGTAGGCATTTGGCGACGCGTTAATCCTGTCGCATTTAAAAGCTCTTCACTCCAATCTCGCTTTTGCATGTCTAACCAAAGCGTGCCGGCTGAATCTGACATATCACTGGCGAAATTACCGCTCATCTTCCAACGTAAAAAATCTTTAGGTAATAAAACATGTGCAATGCGTTGAAAAACTTCAGGCTCCTGTTCAGCAACCCATTGTAGTTTTGGTGCCGTAAAGCCGGGCATAACTAAGTTACCTGTGATCTTTTTAAACTGAGGATATTGCGCCTCAAGCACTTGGCACTGCTTAAAACTACGACCATCGTTCCATAAGATTGCAGGACGTAGCACCGCTTGTTGAGCATCAAGTAAAACGGCGCCATGCATCTGACCGCTTAATCCAATCGCTTCGATTTTATCCATAGGATAACTTCGTCCAAGCTGAAGAATAGCGTCTTGCGTGGCTTGCCACCATTGCAGTGGATCTTGTTCTGACCATTGAGGGTGAGGGCGTGATATTGCTAAAGAAACAGAATGACTGGCAACAACGTCACCTTGCTCATTCATGATGATCGCTTTAACGCTTGAAGTGCCTAAATCTAGCCCTAAATACATAAAGTTACCTCATGACCTATATCTAATTAATAGACACAGCGGAAAACCCGCTGTGTTATTACATTTATGCAATTAACCAAAAATATAGCGATTCACTAAACTTTCGAGCATTTCTTGGCGTCCACTTTGTAACTGTGGCGCTAATGTATTGTTTTGTGCATATTTCGCCACATCTTCAAGGCTATATTTACCTTGTAAGATATTTTGACCAAACTCTGCACTCCAGCCCGAATAACGCTGTGCCGTAAACTTATCAAGACCACCATCTTGGATCATTCTTGCTGCGATGCGTAATGCCATTGCCATTGTATCCATTCCTGAAATATGCCCATAGAAAAGGTCATATTTATCATTACTTTGACGACGAACTTTAGCATCAAAGTTTAAACCACCCGTTGTAAATCCACCTGATTTAAGAATTTCATACATCACAAGTGCATTTTCTTCTACGCTATTTGGGAATTGGTCTGTATCCCAACCTAATTGTGGATCGCCACGGTTAGCATCAACAGAGCCTAAAATCCCTAACGCAATGGCAGTCGCAATTTCATGATGGAAGCTATGTCCTGCTAATGTTGCGTGGTTGGCTTCAATGTTTACTTTGACTTCTTTTTCAAGACCAAACTGTTTTAAGAAACCATAAACAGTCGCAGTATCATAGTCATACTGGTGTTTTGTCGGCTCTTGTGGTTTGGGTTCAATCAGTAATGTACCTTGGAAACCAATTTTATGTTTGTGTTCAACAACCATCTGCATAAAACGGCCAATTTGCTCTCTTTCTTGGCGTAAATCTGTATTTAACAGTGTTTCATAGCCTTCACGCCCGCCCCATAATACATAGTTTTCGCCACCCAGTGTTTTTGTCGCTTTCATCGCTTCACAGACTTGTGTCGCAGCCCATGCAAAAACGTCAGGATCTGGATTGGTTGCTGCACCTGCACCATAACGAGGATTAGTGAAGCAGTTTGCTGTTCCCCATAATAACTTAACGTTGGTTTCTTCTTGTTTTTTCGCTAATACATCAGTGATTGCCGCCATATTAGAGATATATTCATTGATGTTATTACCTTCAGAAATAACATCGACATCATGAAAACAGTAGAAAGGAACATTGAGTTTATGAAAGAACTCAAAGGCTACATCGGCTTTGCGTTTTGCTTGTTCTAAGGCTTCACCCGGAGTTTGCCACGGTCTATCAAAAGTACCGATACCGAACATATCAGAACCATTCCAACAGAAATTATGCCAATAACAAGCCGCAAATCTTAGGTGATCTTCCATTCGTTTACCTAAAATAATCTCATCAGGATTATAGTAACGAAACGCTAATGGGTTATCGCTTGTTGTGCCTTCATATTGAATTTGTTCAATTTTATCAAAGTAAGACATGGAACCGTCCTTATTTAGTATCAAGTTGTAATTCTGAATGTGATTCAAGCTCAGCAGTCATCTCTTCCTGCTCTTCTGGTGTTAATTTGGCAATGCCAAAGCCCGTGAAACCCCACAGCATGGCAAAGAAGATGCCACTCCAGCACAATACAGCCCAAGGTAAGTAACTTAAGGTTGCAACACCTAACGTACCTGCCATATAAGCGCCTGCAGCTGTCCACGGTAAAATAGGTTCAAAGATAGTGGCGGAGTCTTCTACGGTACGAGCTAGGTTTTTAGGGTGTAAACCTCGTTCGATGTAGGCACCGCGTAACATTTCGATAGGAATAAGGATTGAGATTTGTCCATTACAGGTCACGCCAATCATGGTTAGCCCGCAAGCAATTGTGGCTAAGATCATAGAGCCTGTTGAGTGAACCATTTTTAACAATGCATGGACAATCACCTCTAATGCACCACTTAACGATAAAGTACCGGCAAAAGAGAGGGCGCAGAAACAGATAAGCAGGGTGCTCATCATTGAGTTCATGCCACCACGATTTAATAAGTTACCTAATAATTCAGGGACTTCTTTACCTTGGATCATCGAGACATTAAAGCCATCAACTGCACTTTTTACGATGTCATGTAATCCAAAACCTTGAATAAGATAGGCATTAAACATCGCGATTGCAGCAGAAGCTAACATCACGGGGATTGTGGGTTTCTTTGTTACTGAACCATATAAAATCACTAATACAGGAATGAGAAGGATCAGATTGAAGTTATAAACACTCTCAAGACCATTTGTAATTAATGTCACTTTTTCTGGCACACCTTGACCGGCTAAATCACCATTCATGCCATAAACCGTCATTACAATCGCGGTTAAAATCAGAGAAGGTAGCGTGGTATAAAGTAAGTGCCAGATATGCTGATAAAGGTCGATCCTCGCTGCCATTGCGGCAAGATTGGTATCACCTGATAATGGTGATAATTTGTCACCAAAATAAGCACCCGCAACGACGGCACCAGCGGTTGCAGCAAGGTTAGCATCCATACCGACGGCAACGCCCATAAAGGCAACACCGATGGTTCCCGCAGAACCCCATGACGTTCCCGTACAGACTGACACTAATGATGTAACCAATAATGCCGTAACATAAAGCATTTCTGGGCTGATCATTTTTAAGCCGTAATAGATCATCAGTGGAATGGTGCCACCAATCATCCATGTGCCTATTAATAAGCCCACGCTGATTAAAATTAACAATGCGGGCATGGTTTTAGCAATTTTTTGTGAAATTGCCGTTAAGATCTCGTCATAGCGATATCCTAATCGTTTTACTAATAGCGCTGCTACAACTGTGGATAGCACCATTAAAGGCTCTGGTGGTAAATCAAAAGCAGCGTAGCCTCCACCTAATAGCACCACCATGGTGAATATAGGAAAGAGTGATTCGAGTAATGTAGGTGTTCTCGGGCTGTTTATCGTTTGCGTTTTCATTGTAATTTATTCCAAACTGGCGTGAGGTAAGGTACGAATAAGCCGAGTGAAAACGGTTTCTAATATTGAACGAGGTGTCGCGATATTAATGCGGAAAAAACCATCCCCAACCGCACCAAAACCACGCCCCCAACTCATTTCCACTTCAGCTAATGAAACAAACCAATGTTTTAGTTGTTCTTCAGATAACTGCATTTTTTGGTAGTTGATCCATAGCATGTAGGTGCCATGACTTTGAGTGATAACCCAATCAGGAAAGTAACGTTCACATTGTTCTTTTACCCAACGTCGGTTATCAGCAAGGTACGTTTTTAATTCACCAACCCATTGTTGGCCTTGTAAGGTATAAGCTTGTAAAAAAGCGGGAACTGAAAAATAGCCAGGATTATGAATACCCGCAGCAATTAAGCATTGCTTGAATTTTTCACGATATTCAGGATTGGCAATAACTATATTCGCAACTTCAAGACCTGCTAAATTGAATGTTTTAGCGGGAGAAGTACAAATAAAAGAGTGTTGTTCTACATAAGTATTTACTGATGAAATAGGGTGATAAGTTGCGTCATCAAAAACAAAATCGGCATGCACATCATCAGAAATAATAAAAACCTGATATTTTTGTGCAAGTTCCGCTATTTTTAATAAATCACTTTTTTGCCATACTGTTCCTGTTGGATTGTGCGGTGATAGCAAAATAAAGCAGACAGACTGTTTAAACTTATTTTCCAAGTCATCAAAATCAATTTCATAATAGCCGTCACGATAAATCAGCGGGCTTTCTAATAGTTCACGTTGATTGACACAAACAGCATTACTAATAGGATGATAAGCGGGAGATAACGTTGTCACTTTATCGCCCATTTGCGTAAAGTTCTGAATATAAAGTGAAACAGCCTGAATAATACGAGGGCAAAAGACAATTGTCTCAGGGGCAACAACCCACTGATATTGCGTTTTAAACCAATTAGCAGCAACATTATTCCAATCATGGCTCAGGTCGGTATAGCCATAAATGCCTTTAAGATTAAATTGGGTAAGTTCATTAATAATAAAATCAGGCGCAGGAATATCCATATCTGCAACAGATAACGGGATAACATTGGCGTTACTATTACACCATTTTGCGCTATAGGTATTTTGCCTAGAAATTAATTTATTAAAGTTATTCTGATACATGAGAAATCTCCTCGGCAATCGGGTTTAAAAACAAAATACCTGTTGTAATTAACATTGGTTATTCCTATTTTTTACTTTGCCATTACGAAATTTGGCTTGTGTGATAGTAGTCACATAGCAATGAAAGCAAGTTCTTACAAAATTAAAGCTGTGGTTTAATGCCAAACGAGAAAACTAGGTAGCGTAAAATGAAAAAAGATAAATACTTTCGTATTGTGCTGTTATTCAATGCTAATAAAGTGTATGACCGACAAGTTGTTGAAGGTGTTGGAGAATATCTTCAGGCATCACAGTGCCATTGGGATGTATTTATTGAAGAGGATTTTCGTACTCGGCTTGATAATATAAACCATTGGGTTTGTGATGGTATTATTGCAGATTTTGATGATCCAATTATTGCAAAACATTTAAGCCAATTACCATTAGCAGTTATTGGTGTGGGTGGCTCTTATCATCAAGAAGAAAATTATCCATCTGTACCTTATATCGCCACAGATAATTATGAATTAGTCCAGCAAGCTTTTTTACATTTAAAGCAAAAAGGGCTGAAACACTTTGCTTTTTATGGCTTGCCAGCAAAAGATCATCCTCATTGGTCTAATGAACGAGAGCATGCATTTCGTCAATTAGTCACCAGTGAAAAATATCCGGGTATTGTTTATAACGGCATGGATATTACCCAAGAAAATTGGCAACATGCGCAAAACCGTTTATCCGATTGGATACAAACCTTGCCCCCACAAACAGGTATTATTGCGGTAACAGATGCTAGGGCGCGCCATTTACTGCAAGTTTGCGATAATTTAAATATTAATGTGCCTGAAGAGATCAGCATTATTGGTATTGATGATGAAGATATGACGCGTTATTTATCTCGTATTGCATTATCTTCTGTTGTGCAAGGTTCACGACAAATGGGATATTTAGCTGCGAAGTTGTTGCATCAAACGCTGGAAGGGCATGTCACAGAGAAACCGCAAAGAATATTAGTACCACCGGTTAAAATTGTTGAGCGCCGTTCAACAGATTTCCATTCATTTAACGACCCTACCGTTGTACAGGCTATGCATTATATTTATTACAATGCTTGCAAGGGAATAAAAACGGAGCAAGTTTTAGACGCGGTTAATATGTCGCGTTCTAATTTAGAACAGCGATTTAAAAAAGAAATTGGCAAAACAATTCATACCGTTATTTATGAAGAAAAGCTCAAACGCGCTCAAAATTTATTAGCCACCACAACACTGGCGATACAAGAAATATCTGTGATGTGTGGCTATCCATCACTGCAATATTTTTACTCTATCTTTAAAAAAGAATTTGGTATGACACCGAAAGAGTTTAGGGATGAGTAGTACTAAATAAAAAAATATGGCATTATTAATATCTTATTTTTTTAATATAAAAGAAAAAATATTCTCAATACTACCTACATAAACTACATATATTTTATAGGAATATTTATGTTAGATTCCGACCGTCTTATCTCATTATTTAGAAAGTATGGTTTTGAGTATAAAAAAAACGCATCAGGAGCTGGTTATTATGCATTTACATTTAAAGCCGGTTTTTTCCATAATGCTGAATTGGTTTATACTGAAAATGTTAATCTTCAAGAGATGGAAAAAAGTATAAAAGGACTGGACGATATAGGATATTCAACAAAAAAATCTTTTTTTACAGACTTAAAAGATATAGAAAATAATTTATTTGAAGGTTTTTTCAATGTTGATGATTGGAGAATAAGAATTAAAAATGAGTACAATGATTATTGTGAAAAAATGCTATCTATTTTACCTTTTGGTGCGAAAAACTATAACTATGTACATGTTCCATATGAAAAAGAGAACTCCCCCCCAAAACATGAAGAAAATATTATTGAGGATATTTTAAAAGAAATAAAAAAAAATGAATCTAAATTAATTCTTATTGAAGCACCAGCCGGTTTTGGAAAAACCTGTACATCATATGAGATACTTAAAAATTTAGTTGAAACTGAAGGTACTCCACTTCCTTTCTTTACCGAATTTTCGCGAGATCGTCAAGCAAAAGTATTTAGCCATGTCTTTGTTAGGGAAGTCGATCGTAGTTTTCGTACCGTAAAAAGTGATCTTGTTATCGATGAAACAAAAAATGGTAAAATTGTTCTCGTATTAGATGGATTTGATGAGTTATTAAATGAAACCACAATAAATAAAAATAATGATATTGATTTTGAAAAAGCCCAACCAATGTTAGAAACAATAGGTGAACTTCTTACCAATTCAGCTAAAGTTATATTAACATCTCGTCGCACTGCAATTTTTGATGGGGAAGTGTTTCAAGAGTGGAAAAATAAATATAAAGATAATTTTAATGTCATTAGATATAAATTAAGTATACCTGAAGTTAAAGATTGGTTATCTACTGAAAGGATTGATAAGTTAAAATCTCAACATATTGATATAAAAAAATTATCAAACCCAGTATTGCTAGCTTATCTTCGTTCCATCAATGATGAAAACTTTAATGCTCTATGTAGTCAAAGCTCAAAAATTGTAGATCATTATTTTACATCTATGCTTGAAAGAGAAAGAGAACGGCAAGATCTTCTGATGATCCCAGAAAAACAATCTGCTGTCTTATCTAGTATTGCAATGAACATGTGTGAAAATGACTATACGTCAGATAATAAAGAAAAAATAATAAATTTAATTAAAAGCAAAAACACATTGATTCTTGACGAAACAAGGCTTTTATATCCAGGGAAAGATCGCCCTACTATCGATGCATTAGCCAATAAATTAGCCACACATGCATTTTTTGACAGAAGTAATCAAGGTGAAAATAGAATAGAATTTGTTAATGAATTTGTTTTTGGTAATTATATCGCTCGCGGTATCATTGAAAATGATGCTGACGATTGGCTAGCAGCAGATGAACGATTTGTTGAACCAGCAGTACAATCATATTTGCCTCGTAATAATAGTGAACGCCATTTATTATGGAAACGACTTTTAGGAATGAGAGAATTTCTAACGTCTACCGAACATATGAAATATGAATATTTATTAGAACAACATATTGATTTGGATATTTATTCTAGTACAACCATCACAGGCTTGGAGTTTGAAAATACAGTATTTTTTGAGAAGTCAGAAATAAAAAACTCTGTTTTTAACGAGTGTTCTTTTTCAAATAGCGTTTTTAATTTTATAAACTTTCATGATGTTACATTTATTTCTTGCCAATTTTATAATTGTACTTATCCTATGGATTCTAAGCCTTATGATATAAGTTTTCTAAATTGTACAGACAATAACAACCTAATTTTAGATAATGAACAAATTGAAGAGGATATACCTAATGATGATGAATTAAATTTAGAAAGAGAGATATTAGGTAAATTCATGCCATTAGGTTCTAATTCAATCACTAGATTACATATCTATACAGGTGTTTTATATAAAATTGAAGGTTACTCTAGAAGAAATATAACAAAAGCTATTAAAAGACTGAAAGATAAAGAAATTCTTGAAAGTGCAAATAGTAGTTCATTTACTGCGATAAATAAATTTAATGTTGGTGAAGTTAAAAAAATATTAGGACGCTAGAATGAACAGTACACTCAATAAAATAAATTTTTCCTTTAGTGAATCAACAAAAGAAGACATAGAAGAATTAATTTCATCCAAACTTACAAATCTCGGAATTATGTTTAGAGTTTTTTCTAGAAATAAGGATATTATATCAATCAACAAAAAATTGAGCGATCCTAAATATGGTGATACACATAAAATTCAAGATGCCATAGGTGTTAGAATAGCTCTATATTTCAATGATGATATAGAGATTGTTCATAATATTTTAAATACTATTTTTTCGGAAAGAGAGAAAGATCATAGCATTGACATTATGGGAGCGGATGAATTCTCTGCAGTAAGATATAATATAGTATATGACATTCCAAAAAAACTTCTAGAAAAAGAATATTTATTTAGTGAGCCAATTAGTAAACTCATTGATTCAACTTTTGAACTTCAAATACGGTCTATTCTTTCTGAGGGATGGCATGAAGTAGAACATGATCTTAGATATAAATCTAAACCAGATTGGGCTAATCACGATAATGAAAGCCGTAGGCTTAATGGGATATATGCAACTTTAGAAACATCAGAGTGGACGATGATAAAAATATTCGATGAATTAGCTTACAAACACTATAAATCTAGAAGTTGGGAATCAATGCTACGTCAAAAATTCAGATTGCGGATGCAACCAATGAAGCTCAATGAATCGATTAGTAAATATTTTGATGATAATCCTCAAGTTGCAAAAGAGTTTTTTCGATTATTGAGAAAAGAAGTTATAAATGATATGTCATCAAATAATTTCACACTTCCATTAAATGTAAATAGTCTAATTTATTTTTGCAATATGTTTCATGTGAAAAATGATACAATTGCTTCAATGACTCCATCAATTTTCAAAGATGAATTCTAATAAACTCTATTATAATTTATAGGATATAAAATATTTAAAATATAATTATCTTTTAAGATTATAGCATTTAAAATGCTACTTTAGTTACTAAAGTAGCATTTTTTATTTCAAAATTTAAATACCCCTCATAATAAAAAATAGATTTTATAGGATATATCTACTTTGAAATAGAATTTCATTTTAAAACTACTTTCGACTATTTGCCCACGGATCGCAATCAGGATGGTCGATAACTTCAATCACATCATCAATATCTGCTTCTAAAGAATCAAGATATAACGCTTCCACTTCCGCGCGCGCCCAAGGTGTTCTGCGCAAAAATTTTAAACTCGATTTCACGCTAGGATCACTTCTAAAGCAGTTAATTTTGATAAGTTGTCCTAATTTAGCCCAACCATATTTTGCCACCAGCGCATTTACTTGCATTTCAAGAGTGATGCCATGTAGCGGATCTTTAGAAATATGTCCTGTCATGATTTTCTCAAATACGTTTTCGTTATTTCAAAGGTAAGAAGCGGTGCAGAGTACAAGAAAGTAGAGTGAGAGGCAATGAAAGGATAAAAAACACAAAACCACCCATACACCTTATTGACCGAAATAAAAATAAATAAAGTGTATGAGCGATTGATGTAATTATTTTTTGGGTGAAAAAGCAGAGAAAGAGTGTGTCACTTTTTTAGCGCTAATTATTTTATCTAATTGTTGTTGCAACTGTTTATCATCCATTGTCGCGCGATCATGTTGACGAAGATGCTCAGCCCAAGAAGCGACCATAAACGTTTCCATATAAGTTTGAGCGTTATTATCTGTAATCGCATCAGATGAAACAAACAAGCCCCATGAATAACCACCATCTCTTAAACGAACCGTTTTTAATCGATTCATTAAACTAAGGAATTGTTCTTGGTGAATTGCTTCAATTTGATAATTTACGGTAATTAACACAGGATCTTTATCTGCTGTGATCTCAATAAGCCCCTCATCAAGAATAAAGTGTTCTGAATGCTGTAAGTTGATGTTGTCATGGTCTAATTTGACACGCAAAACACATAACCAAACTAAAATAATCCCAACCGTTGCACACAGCAAAGCTATCGTCACTGAAGTATGTGAAGCGATTTGTCCCCAAACAAGAGAGCCTAACGCCATAGCGCCTGAAAACACAGTTAAATAAAGTGCGAGACCTCTCGCACGAACCCAATTAGGCAATGCTGTTTGTGCAGAGACCATTAATGTGGAAAGGGTGATTATCCAACTAAATCCTGCAAGCATACTGGCGAAAATAGCGAGATATTTTGAAGTCGCACTAGCAAAAATAAATAACACCAATGCAGTACCCAGAGTGCCAAAAGCAATAAGTGTGCTGGTGCTAAATTTTTCACGTAAGGTTGATAAGCTAAATGCACCAACCACCGCGCCAATACCAATGCTAGTTGTTAATAGACCATAAAGTGTCGCATCACCATGTAGTGAGACTCGAGCAACTAGCGGTAACATTGCCCAATAGGCGCTGGCAAAAATAAAAAAGCTGGCGGCTCTTACAATCGTTTTTATCAATGCAGGGCTATAACGCGCATAACGTAAACCGGAGATCATTGCTGCCACAACAGATTCAGCAGGGAGTTTCTCTTCTTCTTTTTTCTCACCTTCCCACCACCAGACAGCAAGAATAATGGCAATAAAGCTCAAGGCGTTAAGTAAAAAAGGAAGATAAAGACCAACCTGAGAAATCAAAATACCTGCAAGTGCGGGACCTATCGCTCGGCTGATATTAATTCCCATACTGTTTAAGGCAATGCCTGATTTTAATTCATTAGGCTTGACAATACTTGGCACAATGGCTTGCCATGCAGGGCCTAAAAATGCGGCACCAGAACCCAAAACAAAGGTAATTAATAATAACCAGCCAATGCTGATAACATCGAAATAAACCAAAATAGCCAATAACGTGGCCGCACAGAGCATTAAAATATTGACGAAAATAAGCAGTTTTCGTTTATCGAAAATATCAGCAATGGCTCCTGCGGGAAGCGCCAATAAGAAAACAGGTAATGTCGTCATGGCTTGAATAGCGGCAATCATCACGGGATCAGGGCTGAGGTTTGTCATCAACCAACCAGCACCCACATCATTCATCCAAGTACCAATATTAGAAAATAGCGTTGCCATCCATAATACGAAAAAAATACGATTACGTAAGGGCGACCATGCAGAGGCGCGTTGCGTTGCCATCGTCTTATCTCTCTTTGTTTGAGATGGTCGATAAATAATTACCGACCATCGTTATCATAAAAATTAGAATGTAAAGCAAGAACAGCCTAAAGCGCCCCAAAATGCATTATCATCTGAAATAGGAATGGATGATTGGCGAGCGATATCATGTTGATGCCCATGAACATGGCAGGCACCACAGCATTGATGTAGCTGATTTAACACCGCGGCTTTTGTCTCTTGTTGCAAGTAAGAATAATGACCTGGTACTTTTATCACTGGCGACCAATCAGGTAATACTGGAATAGACGGTGGTGTTAATGATGAAAAGTCACCATTTGCATACACAATCTTGCCATCCACTACCGTTAAAAGTGATTCAATGGCTTTGATCTCATTTTCAGGCACGCGAAAATAATCAGCAGAAAGGGCGATAAAATCAGCAAGTTGTCCTGCTTTAATTTGACCTTTTTTACCTTGTTCATTGGAGAACCATGAGCTACCCATCGTCCACAACATAAGCGCGGTATCTCTGTCTAAACGATTATCGCCATCATACATTTGCATTCCCCCCACAGTACGTCCCGAAACTAACCAATAAAGCGCTGTCCACGGATTGTAACTAGCAACACGAGTTGCATCTGTCCCTAATCCAACAGGAACTTGTGCATTTAGCATTTTGGCAACAGGGGGAGTTTGTTTCAGGGCTTTTGTGCCATAACGTTGTGCAAAATATTCGCCTTGGAATGCCATACGATGTTGAATTGCTAATCCACCGCCAAGTGCTTTAACACGTTCAATATTTTTCTCACTGATAGTTTCAGCATGATCGAAAAACCAGTGTAATCCATCGAAAGGAATGTCTTTATTGACTTTTTCAAAGACATCTAACATACGGCTAATGGATTCGTTATAAGTGGCATGTAAACGAAATGGCCAGCGATGTTCGACTAAATGGCGGATCACTTTTTCTAATTCAGCTTCCATATTTTCAGGAAGATCAGGTCTTGGTTGTAAGAAGTCTTCAAAATCAGCCGCAGAAAAAACCAACATTTCACCCGCACCGTTATGGCGGTAAAAATCACTACCATCACCGGGGGATACCATTGATGTCCATTGTTGGAAATCTTCAAACTCTTGTTTTGGTCTTTGAGTAAATAAGTTATAAGCAATACGAATAGTTAATTGGTTATTCTTGGCAAGTTCATCAACGACTTGATAATCTTCAGGATAATTTTGAAAACCACCACCTGCATCAATAGCACTAGTTACACCAAGGCGGTTGAGTTCTCTCATAAATTGACGGGTTGAATTAACTTGATATTCAAGGGGTAATTTAGGGCCTTTTGCTAATGCCGAATAGAGCAACATAGCATTCGGTTTAGCGATTAATAATCCAGTTGGATTACCGTGTTCATCACGTTGAATTTCACCTCCCGGTGGATTTGGTGTCTCTTTGGTATAACCAATCGCACGTAAAGCGGCTTTGTTTAGCAATGCACTGTCATAGAGGTGTAAAACAAAAACAGGCGTATCAGGCGAAACCGCATTAATTTCATCTAGCGTTGGCATACGGCGCTCTGCAAATTGAAATTCGCTCCAACCACCAACAACACGTACCCATTGCGGTGACGGTGTCACTTGTGCTTGTGCCTTTAACATCTCAAGGGCAATAGAAAGAGAAGGCACGCCTTCCCACCGTAATTCAAGGTTGTAGTTTAATCCACCACGGATCAGGTGAAGATGTGAGTCATTAAGCCCAGGAATAATAACGTGGTTTTTTAGATCAATGATTTTTGTTTCTGCATTTTGAAACTGCATCGCTTCATCATTTGAGCCAATAAAAAGAAATTTACCTTGATAAATGGCTATCGCTTGAGCGATAGGATTTTCTCTATCAAGAGTATGGATCTCACCATTGATAAATATTTCAGTCGCGAAAGTTTTATTCATGATTTTTGATTTCCTATTTAAAAGGAATTAACCCTTTGTTGAATAAAAGGCGTGAGCGTGCCGCGCTTTATTAGCAATACAGATAACTATTTCTTTTTTAAATAAATTAAAGATAAGAAAGTACGTTTTTTATATTTATTCCAGCAGGTTTATTAAATTGTAGCTTAAGTTTATTTCATTACCATTTAAAACATTTGCTTTAAGGGAACAAAAAAAATGAACAAGATAAAGATAAGGTAATCTATTGATATTTAATTAAATATCTATTATTTACAATTTATTAATTTGAATTATCAATGTGAGATAAGCATTCAAAATCTAATACCGTTATTGATTTGTTCTTTAATGTAATCGCGTTAATATTCACTAAATATGCTAAAGCACGGTTTAATTGTCTGGTTGAGATCCCAAGCATTGCTGCTAATGAGTCTCTTTTTTCTAATTGAAAAGAAGGTCCTTCTTGCTGAGTTTTAAAAAATAAATATCGGCGCAATTTAAATTCTGAAGAATAGGGAGATTGAGAGTGTTTTAACGATGATTGATAAAGTTTTTTGCTTAATTGTTGGCAAATAAAGGTTAAAAAATTAGCGTCTTGTAACGCTTTTTGCCTGACAATGGAAAGCGGTAGCGCTAATAAATAAGAAGGTACTAAGGCTTGTACCGTACTAAACACTATTTCATCTTTGGCTGAGAAAAGTTCTAAATCACCAATAACACAGAAAGCTTGTTCAAAAGAAAAAACCACATGCTCACCGTTTATTTCATAACGTTCAATCTGTAATTTCCCTTCCACTAAGCAGTATAAATGTGTTGCTTGGCTATTTTGCGTTATTAAATATTCTCCCGTTTTCACTTCCATTAAGCGCATAGAAGACAACAACGTATCAGATAAATAAGTATCAAGTTGATGCATTAAAATAAAAGCGTTACGTTTTTTTTCATCGTTAACTATTCTCACTTTTATTTTCCTTTCACGTTGAAGATCTCATTTATTATCGAAAATAGCATACTTTTCAAAAAAGGACATATGTCCTTTTTTAGGCTGGTGGAGATTATTACTATCATGATATTCCTAATATTTAGAGCCTATATTGATGACATTTAATCCTAGTTTATTACCTAAAGTGGAGCTTCATGTGCATTTAGATACCTGTTTAAGCTATTTTTATCTTAAACAGCTAGATCCAACAATAAGTTTTGACGAGTTTAATCAGCAATTTGTTGCTCATAAACCCTGTTTTGATTTGGGTGATTTTTTAAGTAAAGTCACACCACAAATCAATATTCTGCAGACAAAATCAGCAATTACACTGGCTGTTGACGATCTATTTTATCAGTTGAAAGCAGACAATGTTATTTACGCTGAGATACGTTTTGCCCCGTTATTACACACAAAACAAGGCTTAACAGATAAAGACGTTGTTGAGATTGTTATTTCAGCAATGAATGAAGCCGCTGAAAAATATGCTATTAAAGCAGGATTGATTTTATGCACATTACGTCATTTTAGTGCATTAGAGAGTCAGCAAACCGCCAAGTTGGTTGTGAAATACCTTAATAAAGGCGTAGTTGCGCTTGATCTCGCGGCTGATGAAGCGCGCTTCCCTTTAGATAATCATATTGCTGCTTTTGATTATGTTAAAAAAGCAGGAGGTCATTTAATTGCTCATGCCGGAGAAGCAAAAGGCGCTGAAAGCGTTACTGAAACATTGGATAAACTGCAAGTTACTCGAATTGGTCATGGTGTAAGAAGTATTGAAGATAGTGAAGTAATTAATAGACTTAAATCTCAAAATATATTACTAGAGGTTTGTCCAAGCTGTAATATTATCTGCAATATATATGAGCAAATAGAACAACACCCAGTTAATCAACTAAAAAAGCAGGGCGTTAAATTAAATATAAATACCGATGCGCGAACAGTTGCTAATACTTCATTAAATAAAGAGTATCAGTTATTACATGATATTTTTGATTGGTGCGAAAAAGATTTTCAGCAATGTAATATCGATGCTCTTAATGCCAGTTTTATTTCCCATGACGTTCGTAAAAAGCTAATGGATGAACTTAACTACTTTTACGAAAAGTAGCGATCTACTCATCATAATCATGAGAAATAACACCTTTATTTTTAAGGTGTTTTTCTCTTTTTAAGTTAAAACACCTATTATTGAACATCTTTCCAGCCCTTCATTTATTTATGTTGCTAAAGACCAACCTATCTCAGTATCTATCGATGTCGCTGACTTTATTAAAATAATGTGCGGTGAGAAACTTTATAATTAAAATAAAATATAATTATATTAATAAATAACAATAAAATAAGCTGGATATGAATTACTTCAACTTGTTTTTTGCTTTTAAAAGACAATTATTTATAGATAATATTAAGTTAAATATAAAATCCATTTTAATTAAATTAAAAGAGTTGAGTCAAAAAATAAAAACCTACATAATGCGATTATCTCACCGTTAAACTCTTAATTTGTGCGTAACCATATGACATCAAATATAAATGGAATTATCGATAATATTCGCAAAGCAATACAACACTCAACACAAGGTATGATTGGACGCGAGCAACTTGTTGAACTGGTTGTTTTAGCCGCCGTTGCTCATGAACATTTACTTGTTATCGGCCCGCCAGGTACAGCGAAAAGCGCTGTTGTCCGTAGAGTTTCTCAAACATTAGGTGGGGGCTATTTTGAATATCTTCTGGGACGTTTTACCGAACCTTCAGAATTATTTGGTGCCGTTGACCTCAAAAAACTAAAAGAAGGTAAAGTCGAAACGGATATCACAGGAATGCTACCTGAAGCGGATATCGTTTTTCTTGATGAAGTTTTTTTAGGTTCGACGGCTATTTTAAATACCTTATTAGGTATTTTAAATGAACGTCGATTTAAACGTGGTCATACCGATATTATTAGTCCATTAAAGGTGTGTATTGGTGCTGCTAATAGTTTGCCAGATGATCCGAACCTTGCCGCATTCTCAGACCGCTTTCTTATTCATCTTTTTATTGAATCCACTCCCGATCACCAATTAGAAGCCATGCTTGAAGGTGGGTGGGCTTCAAGTTTAACGCCACTTTCAGCTCAACTCGATATTACTCAATTAGATGAATTACACCTTGCTGCTAAAAATGTCGATTTAACGCAAATTAGACCGTTGCTGGCTAATGCCGTACGTTCATTAAGAAATGCAGGGATCACGCTTTCAGATAGGCGTATTGTTCGTGTTCAGCGTCTTATTGCCGCAGCAACCGTACTCAATAATCGAGAGATTGCGACAGAACAAGATCTCTGGCCTTTACTGTATGTCCTTCCTACTGAAGATACACAGCAACAAGGACGTGAAATCTTACGAAAGGAACTCTCACTTTCAATGAATTCGCGGTTATTTAGTTCAGTAGAAGAGGCGACATTACAACCCCAATCCCGTATGAACCGTTTAATTGAGAGAGCCAAAGATGTGCTCCATGCAGAACCAGTATCTAAAGCAGAGATTGAACTGACGTTACGAGAAATAGATGCCAATTTCTCAACAGAGATGTTAAGTGAAGAACTTGCCATATTACGAACTCAATTAGCAATACAGTTTAGCCACTTATTATGAGCCTAACATTTCCACTCACTTGGCAACCTAATTCGACACCACCTAAACCGCAAGGGGTGTTTGCAACAGGTATAACGGCTAAACAGCTTATTGAACGCATTATTCATTTGCCTGATGTTCAGCAACAACGATTGAAAGTGATCACCAGTCAACATCGGCTTATTGTGTTGGGTAAGCAAGCTGATTTACCTTGGATTGACAAGATAACGCTGATTGCGCCTTCTACTCAAACAGCAAAATTATGGCTCCCTATACACCAACAGCTTTTACAGCCTTATGGGCTGGTGGAGCAAGCCTTAGTGCAGCATTTTAAACGCCAGCCACTATTACTTTTACCATCACCTCAAACGGTGATCCCTTTAGATAATCAGTGGACATTAACACCAACGCTACGGGATACACTCACCCAATTGTGTTTTGAGTGAAATATATAATGTGATACAAGGATCGGTTTATCATCATGTCATTATCCACAACACAGCCTATATCGTTACCCGAAGCGCTACAACCTTGGCAAACTTGGCTTAGCTGGTTAGATCCCCAATTAGTTCCCGCATTTTCTGACATATTGCAACGTCTCAGCCGGGTATTAGGTCCTGTACAAGGAAGACAACTCGGTGGTTTACCCGAACAAGATGGTATAGGGCAAATACAGCGTAAAGGGAATTATCAAAACCTACTACTTAGCGAATGGTTAATGGCTGATGAAATGCCTGATGAATTTATGAGACGCGCCATTAATGCAGAACATCTCTTTTTGACGCCACACTATAAATCTCAACAATCTTTAAATCAGATCACTGTCCTTTTTGATACTGGTATTTCGCAACTGGGTGAATGCCGTTTAGTTCATATTGCAATGCTTATTATATTGGCGCAACGAGCAGAAAAGGCGGGTTGCACATTAATGTGGGGAACGTTGCAATCACTCATTCCATTAATGCCGTTAAACACCATAAATGATCTATACGAATTATTGACACGTCGAACTTATTCTCCTGTTTTAAAAGAAAATATTACACATTGGCAAGACGTTATTAGTGAAGATGTTGATGTGCAAAACGGTGAGATTTGGTTAGTTACAGGAGCAAATCAACAATCTATATTGAAACAAATTGCATCAAGTCATCATATCGAATTAACAGGAGATGATTGTTTCAATAAAACCATTGATGTCAAAATTCGCACACCGCATTTTCAACGCCATATTGTATTACCAACACCACCTAGAACATTAAGCACACAAATATTAAAAGGGCAAATAAGAGCAGCTTCAGCGCAAAATACGCATCAACATGAACACAAAATATCGTTGATGTTTTCGCCCGTTATCTCATTTCATGGTAGCGCGGTGGGGGTTACTTTATTAGGTAAACCTGGATTGATGGTGATTAAAATTCCACCGCTTAATAGATTAAATCAAAATAACTCACTTAAAAAACCATTTATATACCAAATATATCCTGATGGTCACACTATTTTAGCGTTACAGTGTCACGGAAAAAAGATAGGCGCATTACTTTCCAATAACAATGGGCTCTATTTTTGGCAATTACCCAAACTCTCTTATATGCCTCGACCTTCCGATGAGGAGTTTTCAGCGGGTATTGGACGAGGTAATACGCTTGCCAGCGCCTATTTAGTTAATCTAAATAAGGAATATTTCAGCTTATTTGTACATGACAGAGCAAGACGGCTGGTGGCTTTTTCATACAATATTTATACTGAAGAAAAAAATACCTTTAAAATCATTGAAGAAAAAGTCCTTGGCATAGAGAAAATAGCAGACAACCTACTTGTGTATATTTATCTCAATGATAGTAATGAATTAATTCAAATGGTCACTCGTGCAGACGTTTCTCAAAAGTGTTATCGGCACCGGTTCTATTTCACCCAGTTTATTTCCTATCAAAGAGGTGTTTTATTTGCCTATCGTCATAAATATACTGATGGTTCTAAATCAATATCTTGCGCTATTTCACTAGGTACTAATCGACAAAGTTGGCATGTTTATAATATGGAAGTTGATGAGGTTTATGGCTATCAAATAGATTTACCTCAGGGATGGCAAGGAATAGGGCTTTTTCATCCAACACTTAATGGCTCTTCAGAAGAAGATTTAACCACCTTAAATATTTTGATGATCAGTCCAAACAAACGAAATATTGCCAGTTATTCAAACGGCGAGATAGAAATTTTATATCGTGCAGATAATCCGTTTACACGTTATTCATTTAGCCCATCTAAAGGTCTTTTTGCTGCATTAACGGATCATGCTCAAGTCGTTGTTTATGATGTATACCAAAAACAATTACGCCTAAATCTCTATACCATTGCACAAGAAGGTGACTCCCCAAATGCATAATGATTATATTCGTCATCCAATGTTATTGGGATATCGTCAAATCGAAGGTTTATGGCTACCTAACGATTGGTTTAATGAAACTCAACGACTCACCTATTTAATAAAACATTGGCAAGTTAATTGTCGAGTTTATCGATTCGAGCAAGGGGATGTTCTCTGCTTTACTGAGAGTAAAACAGTGGATTGTTCATCAATTGAAGGATGGCCTTTAATTCGTTACGGTCGCCTTTATAGCACTGCGCCTTTAGATAATGACGAGATAAAAAAACTGCCTTATGCAGATCTTGCTTTGGTCCGTAGTGGTGTTGTTACAACGCTTTTATTCTCGCAAGCTAAACCTTTATCACTTGCTGACTATCTTGATATAAAAGAGATTGCTTTTGAAGAGACAGATAACTACGCCAATTTGTATGAGATAAAACCTCAAGCATTGTCAGAAGAGCAAAATATTAGAACAATTATTGGTGGCAATATTCCACCGGCAGCAGACCAACAAAAGCAATTTATAAAAACGGCATTTAACAACGTTTCATCGTCTTCTCAAACACAAATACCTCACGTAAAAGCGTCATTATCACTGACTCAGAAAATAATTAATAAATTTCTGACACCTCAAAGTCGTGAAGCTATGCGCGATCCCTCTAAAACGGCATCTCAATTATCACCGTGGCAACATTGGCTAAATAAACTTTCAATAAAAAGTGGATTAGCCTCTATGATGAGCAAGCAACAAGCGGATTATATTAATAAAATGATGAAAATGTTTGAAGACGGTAATGTCGATCAAGCGCTGCGTCATGGTATTCCGCTTAGCCAATCTCAAGAAAATCAAGAAACAACGCCTTCACCTTATTTGGGAAGATTAAAAGGGCGAAATAAACTAGAAATATCCGCGGCTTCACAAGGGCATAAAAGCCTTTATCTAGGAGATGAACTTCAAAATTATTTAAAACAACTTTATCGTCAACAGTTTATAAAACTAGATAAAGCAGGATGTAATGAAGAAGCTCTATTTGTTCTCGCTGAGTTATTACAAGAAAAAGAGGAAGCACTTAGTTATTTAGAAAGCTTTCAACGCTATCAACACGCAGCGGAGCTAGCACGTTTGTGGGGAATGCAACCTGATCGCATTATTCGTTTATATTGCTTGGCGGGTGACATTGATTCTGCTGTTATTTATGCTCGCCTACATAATGCTTTTTCATACATCGTATTACAGTTACAAGAAAAACATCCTACGATTGCAGATAAAATGCGTGAAGAGTGGGCTGAATATCTGGTTGACTGCGAAGATTATTTACAGGCTATCGATATTATCTGGCCGTTAAATAATGAATTAAGTCGTAATAAAGCCAAACACTGGTTAGAAATTGCCTATCAAGCTGGTGGAGAATTAAGCCTACGCAGCCTTGTGAAATCAGTATTTCTATTACCTGACACTTTTCATTTATATCAAGATGATATTAAAAAGGTATGTAACGATCCACTGGCAACTATTCAACGCGCTATTTTAGCCAGAGAAGTATTAGCATTACCTAAGCAGACTAAATTAACAGAACAACTCATTAATCAACTTATTCGACCTATTATTGTTGATCAATATGGCGCAAATTCTGTGTTAGAAAGAAAAGAAATTAGCCAACTTATTCATAAAAGCACCAATAAGCTATTAAAAACAGATATACCCCATAATGATATTCCTGAAGCTAAACGTTATTCCTTAGATGCACAAAATCACTTTATTTCAGCGACTATTCCAAAACAAGGGCTTTACGCTATTTATGATATGGTTGCCTTAAATGATCACCAATATCTTATTGCTTTGGGTGAATCTGGGGTGTTATTAACCGATAAAGCAGGGAAAAAACTTTGGCATAATTTAACACCAACATACCATATTGTTATCGCAGAAAATCACCAAAGCGCTTTATTATTAGCACCAAGAGGTGGTTATTTCCAGATCCATTCATTAGCGATCACAACACAGTCTATTCAAGAGCTTGGCATACTAAAATGTACTGTTTTTGCTCGTCTTTTTGATGGTGTTTTTTGGACAATTGCAGTTAATAATACAGTGCAAGTTGTTGATATTAAAAATGACTTTAAAATAGTATGGAATGTAGATGCATTGAATGGCGATGTTATCGAGATCCTTCGCCACAATAACACTGAATATTGGCTAATTAATAGTGAACCTAAAGAGCGCTGGTTGTATATTTTACCTGAGCGTCGATTAACTCAACGAGAAAGCCTGCTTCACCATTTAAATGAGGGATTAAAATATGATTTTATTTCTAACTCATATTATGACGTAAAGTATGATAAATGCGTACTAGCCTCAGCAAGCTCACACTATACACAACGATTACAACTACCTAATACTCAATCTATTGAAGAGCAACGTACATTTTATTTAATAAAAAAAACAGCCACGTTAATTTATTGGCAAAAAGATGAGTTCACGATATTTCGTTTATATAACAATAAAAATCACTGTACCTTTGAGCTAAAATGGCCCACAGATTTAGCACCGCAATATCGCAATGAATTTAACCAATGGTGTTTTTTCGATAAAACAGGGCGTTTAGTGCATCTTAATTGGGATAGTGGGCGAGTAAATACATTGAGTTTACTTTTAAAATAAAGATCAGCTTAAAAGAAGAATATGATTTTTATTCTTCTTTTAAAAGTGTCTATGCTCTCGCTTTATTCTTACCGGAACAACACACAATACCGAAAACAATCATCACGAGTGAAATAACGTGATATAGATGAATTTTTTCATCTAGCAAGATAATACTCAGCAGACCACCCGATACAGGGATAAGGTGCGTGAATATTTCACTTCGTGTTGTCCCTATCATCGCAACGCCTTTATTCCAAAAAACATAAGATAGCCATGATGGGAAAATAACCAAATAAGCAACGCCAAGCGCAGGGTAAAAGTAGTCACTCCCCATCGTTACAGGGGTTTCCTTCGCATAAAATAGATACACCAGATACATTGGGATCAATATAGCGGTACCAATCAGCGAGCAAAAACCAACAAATGAAGTATGTGTGACTCGCTTGTCTTTAAGACGTAACAACGCACAATAAAATGCCCAGCTCAGTGCTGAAATAATGGTTAACACATCACCAATACCGAATGATGAGAATGAAGCTTCGCCATCAGAACCCGCGTAAGCAAGGTAGATAACACCAATTGTACTGACTATTGCACCAATGACATTGCGTGTTGAAATATGCTCTCTAAAAAATAAGAAATTAATCATCAACACAAGACAAGGTGTGGCTGATATATAAATCGCGGCATTAAGTGAACTTGTATATTGCAAGCCGATATATAACGTAAGTGGGAAACTGACTTGTCCAAGGAAAGCAAAAAGGGTATTGATACCAAGATGTTCAGTAAGTAAATGCCACTCCTTGCGGATAACTTTCCAGTACAAGATGAACATGAGCATTGAGGTAAATCCCCAACGCAACACACTGAGAAGATAAGGGTTGATATAACCAACAAGCAAATGTCCTGCTACGTAGTTTCCACCCCAAAAAATAGCAGCGAGTGCTAGTAGTAAATATGCCATATCTTATCCTAAGTGACCTTTCGGTCACTTATTATTAGTGATTAAATGTTTTTTAGTTTCATCAACAGATTATCGTAATATCTTTCTGCTGTTTGTAACCGCAAAAGACTCCCTAAGTAAAACTCTTTTTTCGCATCAGGGTACTGATCTGTAATAACTTTGATGACCTTATACAGCCAATCTTCACCATGTTTGATATCGATGGTGATGTGTTCTGAATAATAATGGAAATCACCGCTGGTCAGTCCTAGACGTGTACATCCTTTAACAAGTTTGGAGTATTGTGGCGGATCTAATAATTCCGTCATTGCCATAACCCCAAGCAATTTGTATGACTATTTAGAGAATAAGTTTTTTCTTTTTGATCATGCTTAACCTCTAAACTCACTTAAATTTCTCATTTCAATTCTTATCGAAATGTTATTGTTTTTTATAGGTAGACTCTCAACAACTAAACAAAAAGGAGAATGTGATGATTGCTGTTATATTTGAAGTGAAGGTAGAACAAGGGAAAATGAGTCGCTATTTGTCTTTAGCGACTGACTTAAAACCGTTATTACAAGACATCAAGGGATTTATCTCAATAGAGCGTTTTCAAAGCTTATCAACACAAGGAAAGTTATTGTCACTTTCTTGGTGGGAAAATGAAGAAGCCGTTTTACAGTGGAAGAAGAATATTTTACATAAAAATGCACAACAAGAAGGCCGTAGCTCTCTTTTTAATTTTTACAGAATTAGTATTGTTTCTATGACTCGCGAATATTCATTTAATAAAGAAAATCCGTAGACTCTAGATATTGTTACAATAGCATTATCACAATACTCAATAGCGCATTCTATGAGAGAGACGGTAATATTTCAAATGACTAAATCAGAGATAAAGACGGAATATCAGCACAGCGTAGAATCTGCAATAGCCGCTGTTGGCGCAGCGATATCGGATATTTCCAGAGTAAAAATACTTTGTGCTTTAATGGATGGAAGAGCGTGGACAGCTACTGAGCTTAGCATTGTTGCGAATATTTCAGCCTCTACGACAAGCAGTCATTTATCAAGATTACTCAATAGCAATCTTATTTCTGTGATAGCTCAAGGTAAATATCGTTACTTCAGGTTAGCTAATGATGATATTGCAAAAATCATTGAAAATTTGATGAGCTTTTCAACAGAAAATATTTCTCAAGCAAAAATTACAACCCCGAAAAATCTAAGAAAAGCACGCACTTGTTATAATCATTTAGCGGGTGAAGTTGCTGTTGATATTTATCATTCGCTTTGCCAACAAAAATGGATAACAGAAGATGGTCGCGCTATTACAACGTTAGGTCTTGAGCGATTTAAAAATATGGGTGTTGATTTCCAAGCCAAAGGTTCACGCAATATTTGTTGTCCATGTTTAGATTGGAGTGAGCGCCGATTTCATCTTGGCGGACAAATCGGTACGGTTTTTCTTAATCACGCAGAAGTGCAAGGGTGGTTAATAAGACATCAAGGATATAGGGAAGTCAGCATTAGCGAAAAAGGATATAAAATATTTGCTCAGCATTTTAATGTGAAAAGGTAAGGGAAGGTTTGATTATATACAATCAATATATGTAATATTAAACATTACTATCCCTTAATCCCACTACATTAATTCCACTATTAGAAAAATAAAAATCGACCTTTACCTGCCGATTTATATTCGAATTAAAAGTGCGTATGCTCTATTCTAGTTTTAAATAGGTTGAAGAAAAACAAGTATCTATAATTAATTGCTTTATTTCTTCTATTACATAATCATGTTTTCCGCCAATTCGATTCCCGATAATTAATTCATAAGAAGGCATCTTGGCAGGTGGCAAAAAGACATGCATATTCGCCATTTCTGCAATTGCATAGGCAGCATGAGACGGTATTGTTGTTAACATATGCGAATCTGATAATAAAAAAGGAACTGCTGAAAAATGTGTGGTTGATACCACAACCTTGCGCTTTAATCCTAATGTTTTTAATGCTTCATCAACAACACCAACAAAACCACTTGAAGAGACGAGAAGGTGAGGGTAATCAGCATATGCCCTAACATTTTCGGGAATATCATTCTTTTTATCCGTAATACATAAATAATTACTTTTACCTAATCGATAAGTCTTAATTAAATGCGAAGCCATACCTCCCGCTGTAATAGCCAAATCGATTTGATGCCTTAGCAGCATATCCTGAACAATACGTGAATGCGTTTGCCGATATATAACATGTATGCCTTTCAATGATTGATTAATTTTATCCAAAAGTTGCTTACCTAACGCGATTTCAAAATCATCAGATAGCCCTATTGTGACCGTTTTCCCTTCAAAATGCCCTTTAGGAACAGCATAAGAGGCTACCAATCGACATTGACCAAGAGCACTTTCTATTATTGGCGCAAGCTCATTCGAACGTGCCGTAGGCTTTAATCCTCTGCCAGTCCTCTCAAATAATGGATCATGATAAATTAATCTTAGTTTTGATAATGAAGCACTTACTGCTGATTGTGTTAATCCTAACCGTATTGCGGCTCTTGTCGCACTACCTTCTTCAAATAACGCCTCAAAAACCTTCATTAAATTTAAATCCATGGATTCGATATTAATATTATTCATATCAGATAGTCTCTATTTAGTATTGAAGGTTTTTTCCTATCACTCCATCATATTAACAGTGTTTTTACAAAGGTTCATCTAGTTATGGGATGATCATGAATATATTCACAATATAATGATAAATAATAGATTATTATAATTTTAAAACATAAAAAATAATAGAGAAAACATATGATGATAAAAAATAAGATATTATTAAAATTAATACTATTGCTCTTTTGTGTTGATGCTAATGCCATGGCAGAAATAGAACTTGATTGCAAAGATAAAGGAATGGTTACTATTTTTCATACAAACTATAGGATAAGCACAATGAAAAATGGCGATGATTTCTATGTATCACCCGGTGTGAATAGGAAAACTATAAAAGGAATTCAATATAATATTTACCAATTTTTAAGCGGTGATACTTATATTAACAATGGTTATTCTCACGTCATGATATTTAATGATGGTGAAAAAATAGAATGCAAAAAAACAAGAACAAAAAATGTCCACATCACAAATTTATCAATCGCAAAATAAAGAATAAATCATTTCCTTAAACCTATAAATTACTAAATAAAAGGGTAATCAAAAATTATTATGAAAAATAGTTTTAATTCTTTTTTTATTGTTTTTTTAATATTATTTTCTATTACTGAAAAAACCCATGCTGAATATTCAACACCTATCATTTCATCAGAAGCTTGGGTGTTAATGTCATACGATACAGGGGAAATATTAGCAGAAAAAGGGGGCGATGAAAAAGTTGAACCAGCAAGCTTAGTTAAGCTAATGACATCATATTTAATAGCGAAATCAACATATTTAGGCTACATAAAAAATGATGATAACGTTACTATTGATAAAGAAGCATGGGCTTTTGCAAACCCTGTATTAAATGGCTCACCTCTTATGTTTCTTAAAGCAGATGAGCACGTATCTATATATCAACTGAAAAAAGGCTTAATTATCCAATCAGCCAATGATGCTGCTATTGCACTAGCTAAATATATGGCCAGTAATCAGGATAGCTTTGTTGACCAAATGAATAAAATGGCTACCAGTATTGGTATGACTAATACCTATTTTAAAAATGTACATGGTCTTAATAATAATGGAGAGCAATATACTACTGCTTTTGATATGGCATTGTTAGCAAGACACTTAATTAAAGAGACCCCAGATGATTATAATTTATATAAAGAAAAACAATTTACTTATAATGGAATAAAACAATTTAATCGTAATAAATTATTATATCAAAGTAAATTTGATATTGATGGGTTAATAACAGGAACAACATCAGAAAATAAATACCATATTGTCACATCAGGTGTAAAAAAAGGAGTTAGATATATCGCTGTTATTTTAGGTGCTGATTCTTCTATATCCAGATTTAATGAGGCAGATAAATTATTATCATGGGGTTTTGATAATTATACCGTTTATAAACCAGACATAAGTATAGATAGCGCGATAGCTGTTCGTATTTGGTATGCCGATAAATCCCAGCTTCTTGTTAATTATCCACGAGAAACCGCAGTTGATGTTAAAAAAGAAGATATTAAAAAAATTAAAGTAAATTATATTTTTGATAACCCTTATATTTCAGCACCAATCACGAAAGGACAAGTTGTAGGATATGCAGAATTTATCGTTGATGATACCGTGATTGCAACAAGACAATTGATTGCTATTGAGGATGTTGACGATGGGAATATCTTTGAAAATATCTGGGATTATATTTTACAAACATTAGATAAAATTATTGAGGATATAAAATCACTCTTGCACACCTAATTTTTGTTCATTTTTTAGTTGCATCTATATATTTACCTCCTTATCATACAACCGACCGATCGGTCGTACGGTAAGGAAAAATAATGGGCACAGAAACAACATTTGAAAAACTCACTCAAGCATCAATGCTTGAGTTTTCACTATATGGATATAATGGGGCGTCGATATCTAAAATAGCTCATGCAGCGGGCATACAAAAATCATCGTTATATAGCCATTTTAAGAGCAAAGATGCACTATTTATGCATGCATATCGTTGTGCGCTGGATGAAGAACTTATTAATGTTCAAAATGCTTTTTCAGACACACAGATTAATCGTAATGCACCTGGTTTTAGTTACTGTGAAAATTTAGTTGAGCGGTATGATAATACACCAATATTAAAATTTTTCTTACAAACCAGTTACTTATCGCCTTTGCATCTTGCTGATGAGATTAATGAATTACATAGCGCCTATATCCAACGATTAACCTCTGAATTTAAAAATACAATAACGACATATACAGCATTAAAATTTGATACTGATTTCTATACCGAGGTCTATATTTCAATTATTGATAGTATTCAAATTAAATTAGTATATACAAATAAAGAACTTACCAAACTAAGGTTGGATGCTTTAATGACACTTTTAAAGCATTTAATTGGAGAGAATAATGTTAGCTTCAAATAATAATTCAAACACGTTTAGCGCATTATTAGTGGTATTGCTCGCTTTAATAACTGCTTTAGATGCAATGGCCATCGATCTTTATTTACCTGCAATGCCGACTATCGCTAATGATTTAAATGTTACTTCAAGCGATATTCAGCTAACACTTTCTTTCTTCTTAATTGGATTAGCGATTGGGCAGGGTATATATGGTCCTTTATTAGATAGATATGGCAGAAGAACGCCATTACTCGTCGGGATCGGTATTTTTATTTTAGGTTCATTTATTGCCACTATTTCACAAAGCCTCGAATGGTTATTAATCGCAAGGTTAATCCAAGCAGTAGGGGCAGCAGCGGGTTTGGTCACACCAAGAGCTATTGTTGATGATGCTTGTTCATTAAAAGAATCATCAAAAATATTCTCATTATTAATGCAAATCATGATGATAGCCCCCATTTTAGCACCTATTATTGGCGGTTTTTTATTAGGGCATATTGGGTGGAGAAGCATATTTGGTTTTATGACGCTATTAGGGAGTATTCTTTTTATATGGAGTTATCGCTCAATCCCCGATACATTGCCCATAGACAAACGTTCACCTTTAAGCATTAAAAATAGTGTTAAGGCTTATATCAATCAAATTCGCAATATTACCTATATGGGATATATGCTCTCAGGTGGTGTTATTTTAGCCTCACTATTTGTGTATATCAGTGGCTCTTCCTTTATTTTTACGACATATTATGGATTAACACCGACAGAATTTAGTTATATTTTTGCAGCTAATGCTGTTGCTTTAATTATCGGTGGGCAGGTTGATTTTTTATTACAAAAGAAATATCTATCATCTAAGGTTGTCATTATTTTAGGGATACTTATTCATACTGCTATCGGTGCAACACTATTAATTATGATGAGTTTTGGACCAGTTTCTCTATTCACATTTGGTACATTATTAGCTATTGGTGTAGGGTCGTTAGGTTTAATTTTTGGTAATTTAACGGCATTAACTATGGCAAGTGTTAAATCACAATCCGGTGTTGCTTCATCATTAATGGGGATGATCCAATATTTTATTTCAGCCATTGTCGGCTATTTAATTAGCTTAATTTCATCCATTACATATCAATTACCTTTTGCATTCTTGTTATGTGGTATATTCGCCATGATATTTTTAGGTGTTTCTTTATTTAAAATGAGAAAGACCCAAATATCGATTGATAGTAATACATAACAAACCGTAAATTAAAAACTCGTTATTTTTTATAAAAATAACGAGTTTTACTCTCTATTTCATTGCATCATACGATGAACAATATCAATAACCTTAATCAGCGTATTTTGAACGCAGATTTACCTGCAAATACAGCAGCATCACCTAATTCATCTTCAATGCGCATCAATTGATTATATTTCTCAACACGTTCTCCACGGCTAGGAGCGCCAGTTTTCAGATGACCAGCACGTAGCCCCACAGTCATATCGGCAATAAAACTATCGACAGTTTCCCCACTACGGTGGGAAATAAAGGTTCCCCAATTGTTATCTTTACATAACTGAACGGCTTCAATAGTCTCACTAAGGGTACCAATTTGATTCAGTTTGATCAGTGCAGCATTGGCAAGGTTTTCATCGATGCCTCGCTGGATATACTTCACGTTAGTCACAAAAAGATCATCGCCAACTAGCTCTAATTTACCACCAAGTGCTGCATGTAAGATTTTCCAACCAGCCCAATCATCTTCGGCTAAGCCATCTTCAATCAACATTATCGGAAAATCGTTCACTAATCGTGCGTAGTACTGAGTCATTTCTTCAGCATTGAGCTGCGTATTTTCAGTACGCAGAGTATATTTACCATCTGCATAGAACTCGCTAGAGGCAGGGTCCATACAAATAACAATATCTTCACCTGGACGATATCCCGCTTTAGTGATCGCTTCTACAATAAGCTCAAGTGGCTGGCGATTTGAAGAAACGGCAGGGGCAAACCCACCTTCATCACCAACTCCCGTAGATAGCCCTTTTTCCAATAGAACTTGACGCAAAGCTTGATATACTTCACTGCCCCAACGAATTGCTTCGCGCACAGAGGAAGTCCCCCAAGGGGCTATCATAAATTCTTGAAAATCAGCACCTTGCCAACGAGCATGAACACCGCCATTGATGATATTCATACAAGGAACAGGGAGCAAATTAGCGCTAATCCCCCCTAAGTAGCGATAGAGTGGCATATCAGAGAGTTGCGCTGCCAAACGAGATACCGCCAAAGAAACACCAAGAAGGGCATTTGCACCCAATCGACTTTTATTTTCTGTACCATCAAGGGCGATCAAACAGTTATCAATATCTTTTTGATGGCGAACATCATAGCCTTTTAGGGCATCATTAATTTCAGTATTGATGCTGTGGATTGCATCTAACACACCTTTGCCACCAAAACGTTTTTTATCACCATCACGGCGTTCGATAGCTTCGCGAGAACCTGTACTTGCACCAGAAGGAACCGATGCCCGAGCCATGCATCCCTCTGCAGAGGTTACTTCGACTTCTACGGTTGGGTTACCTCGTGAATCAAGAATTTCTCTTGCGATAATATTTTTAATTTCAAAGCTCATAAGTTCGACCTTATTCTATAGATTTGGAAGATGTTTAATCAGGACATCAACAGAAAAATGGTTAATAAATAGGCGTATCGATAAATTTTCATATATCATCCCTTATAAGAAGCAAGTCGTTCGGTCAGCCAAGGAAGTATCTCTTTTTTCCGGCTTATCATGCCGGGTAATGAAACTTGGCTAGAACCAATCAGGCTACTTTCGGAAAAATACAAAACAGAGTTCCGTTGAGTAATATCTGTCACTATTAATACGACCATTTTTAATGAACGATGGTTATGAATCTGTACCATTTCCTGCAACAATGCCGGCAGTAAAGGGGTAATATCATCCATATTGCTCACCTCAATTTGTGAGAGCAAAAGGGGCATATCATGGATACAGTAATTTTTAGCATCACGATTGAGCAATACTGAAATGGGTTGCCCAGCGATATCCGTTTTGGCACGGAGAAGCTCGTTTACGAATTGGTCATAATCAACACCCGCAATATCCCGTAATATCGCCACAGCATGATGATCTTGTGTCGTTGTGGTAGGACCCGTTAATGCAACGGTATCACTAAGTATAGCCCCCATTAGCAAAATAGCCTGAGAGGCGGTAAGTGGCATTGGCACTTCGTGCATCAGAATAGAAAGCAGAACAGTTCCGCTGCATCCTACGGCTCTGATCCAAACATCAGGAGGGTTTCGGGTGATGATGGTTCCAATACGATGGTGATCAATGATCCCGATGATATTGCTATTCATTAGGGAAGGCGGACCTTGCTCAGCATCGGTAAAATCGACTAACCATACAACTTTATCGGTTAAGTCCGTCGTGAGTAAATTGGGCTGAGGAACACCAGCTACGCTAAGGATATAACGGGTTTCTGGGGTGATATCGCCCAAACGCCAAGAGGTTGCAGATCTACCAGTATAATTAAGCCAATCAGCCACAACGAGTGTGCTACAGATAGCATCACTATCAGGATTTTGGTGACCCAAAACATAGATTGAGTCTTCTTTTTGAAGGGGAAATTGTTTATGATCGAGATTTGATTTAGTCGTTTTTTTCATAGCGATACCTGACATACATGCCTATAAGAGGACAAATTAATTGTATATCAGGCGTCATCATCTGGTATTGTGAGAATAACCAGCGGTTGGGAAAGGTGGAACACCATCACCTTGTAAAATTAAGCTTATATCGGTCTTAGTATTAAATCAACCCAAAAGTATTTTCCATAGTCATATATCAAAAATAGCAGAAGTAAAATTCTTCCATTGAGTATATTGAAATAGCTTGAGTAGATGGGGCGAAAAGAACCATCAGTTCAAGATTTACATTTATAGGAGGAAGGCACTGTATTATTGTTCTTTAGATTCAATTTAACATAATATACATTATGCGAATCTTGGTATCTAAATACGGGTAGGCATTGAAATCTCTATTTTTGGCAAGTTGATTATGTTGGTTATTTTTAACTAAAGCTCATTTGCCAATGCTTTTTCTAAGTCTTGAATATAGGCTTTTTGCCTTTTCTTCAGATACGACTTCACTAAAGGTTTTAATAAAATCTAATTTGATATTTTCATTTTCCATATCAAATTCCCATCGTTGATATTATGGCACTTTAGCTATTTTCGTAAATGTGGGCGTATAACCATCTTTGGTATGTTCAATAAATTTATGATCGTTTATCACTTCAATACTGTGTAAATCACTACGCCATTAATAATTTTCTGTCGAGGTAATCACTTTCCACAACATTTCGATATCGCACTAAAAAGTTGCTTTTATATTGAGTGTTGCCATAAATCTCCTCCAAACCACTTTTCCTTCTTATTATATAGTTTTACTTACTATTTATATTCAAAAATTAGAAAAACAATGCCTAAGACTGCCAAACACATAAGAATATGTTATATTTAGATAAGGTTTTTGTTGCAAATGATTAATTGAAGCGGTTGTTTTTTAGCCATTTGTGCTGAGATCTTGATATTTCCCTGAGACTACCTTTGTAGTACAGCATGGGGTTTTGTAAAGAATAAAAAGGAAATGAAATGACACCTAAAGAATACGCTGCCATAACAGCTAAAAAAATAAAAGAAACACCATACTCTTCAGTTGAGTTAATCGAAGAAGCAGAACGTGTTTTAGAAAAGTCAAATATTAATGAAGATAGCAAAAAACAATTCTGGATTGAATTATATTCAGAACTGACTGATTTATTCGGAATGCATTTATCTTTAGGTATGGAAAGCCAAGGCGCTGGTGAATTGAGTAAAATAGTGGCTATGGCTAAAGCAATTATCACTAAAAAGGCAAGCTAAAATATGCAACAAGATCTCTATAATTTGTTAAGTTTAATTACGTACATTATATCAGCCGTAATTGCGCTACTTATGTTGTGGAGTGTGAGAGGTCAGATAAAAGAAGCAGTTGAGTCAAATAAAATAAACACTTTAAACTCTTTACTTGCTTTAGAAGCTCAGATAGCTGAAAGACGCAGGGAATTAAGTTCAGCAGGAATTGCTCTCGGTAAATTTGACACTGAAGAAGTATCTGAAGAATATACTGCTGCCAATCTTAGGTTCGGTGAAGCTGTACAAATGTACTTAAATGGGCTAGATAGACTTTGCTATTGTGTTAAGAAAAAATACCTAGATAATAATGATATGAAGCTAGAGTACAGAACTATAATTTCTGAAGCTATAGCTGACCACCCTGAAAAATTCACAGCAACCACAATATATACAAACATATTAGATATTAATGAACAATGGAAACGAAGTTAACTTCGTTAAGGATAATAATTGACATATCAAGAATATGCTAAAAAAGTAGCTGACGATTTATCTTCCAATATATCTAACTACAAAGAAATTATTTCAAAAGCAGAACAAAAAATAAACCAATCCAATATCTCTGAACAGAGTAAAAATAAATTTTGGTTAGAGCTGTGTAAACAGTTTAAATTAAATAATGAACCTGAATGTGATTACTCAAAACTACATGCAATTAGCGAAAGTCAAGGTGCTGATGAATTAAGCAAGATTATAGCAAAGGCTAAATCTGCGATTGCCCAAAAAACAAATAAGAAGTAATAGTAATCCACACAATTCACTCTATATAAAGACTAACCTGAACCATTCCGGTAAACTCCAATCTCATTTTGCTGGAATGGCTCAGCCCCCTTATGTAACATAGCGTCAAATATTATACGACTTTGTGGTATCTAAATTATTAACTCCATTTCAGAAAGAGTTTTATAACACCTTGATCCTCCATATTCAGATATTCCCATCCGTGTTATTAACTGCCATTTGACGCCAAACAAAAATATCACTGTGTATTACTTCTATAATTACCCACTTATTCATTGATACAGATGTGGTCACATGGTTAATAAACTGAATCTTAACTGGCCTGAATTTTTAGAAAAATACTGGCAAAAAAAACCTGTTGTACTGAAAAATGCATTTCCTAATTTTGTCGATCCTATCACACCAGATGAACTGGCAGGTCTGGCAATGGAGCCAGAAATTGACAGCCGCCTTGTCAGCCTTACTGGCGACAAATGGCAGGCAAGTCATGGTCCGTTTGAAGACTTCAGCGAATTAGGTGAAGAAGGATGGTCACTATTAGTTCAGGCTGTCAACCATTGGCATATGCCGGCAGCTGAACTGGTGAAACCGTTTCGAGTATTACCTGAATGGCGTCTTGATGACCTGATGATCTCCTATTCTGTGCCGGGAGGTGGTGTTGGCCCACATATTGATAACTATGATGTTTTTATCATTCAAGGAATGGGACGTCGCCGCTGGCGTGTAGGTGATGCCTTACCAATGCGCCAGTTCTGCCCTCACCCCGCATTACTGCATGTTGATCCATTTGAACCAATTATTGATGTAGAAATGGCACCGGGAGATATTTTATATATCCCCCCTGGATTCCCTCACGATGGCTTCACCTTTGAAGATACTATGAATTATTCTGTCGGCTTTCGTGGGCCAAATGGACGTGATTTGCTGAGCAGCTTTGCAGATTATGCATTGGAACAAGATCTGGGTGGAATAAATTATGGCGATCCAAATCTAACAGTACGCGACAATGCAGGAAGAATGGAACCTCATGAAGTTGAACGTCTGCGCGCTATGATGATTGAGATGATCAACAAGCCCGGTGATTTTGAACAGTGGTTAGGTCGCTTTGCAACTACACCGCGTCATGAGCTAGATATTGCGCCTTCAGAACCACCTTATCAACCAGAAGAAGTACTGAATGCACTGAATGATGGTGAAAAACTGATCCGACTAAGTGGGCTACGCGTCCTGCGCATCGCAGAGAGTTTCTTTGTGAATACAGAAAATTGGACCACCAAAGAAACGAAGGGAGCAGATGCATTGTGCCAGTTTACAGAAGTTGGCGCAGATGAACTCGGTGAAGCATTGAATAACCCAGCCTTTGTTGCCGAATTAACCGAATTTATCAATCAAGGATATTGGTACTTCGAAGAATAAGCGATATTTGCTGGATATGATAAAACACCTGCTTGCGGGTGTTTTATTTTTTGTTTCCCCCTGCTTCTTTCTCAAAATCAGATGACGTTGGCTTATTAATTATAAGTACGCCCTGTTGACTTATGTCAAATAAACCAAAGTTAAACGAATCGATTCAACTCATTGATGAGCTACCTCTCTTGACTTAATAACCAATGGGGCGAGAATGCACTAATACTTTAATTTATCTGAATAATAATCTGATATTGGAAGGTTTATCATGAGCTATCGTATGTTTGATTACTTGGTACCGAATGTTAACTTTTTTGGTCCAGGTGCTATCTCTGTTGTTGGCGAACGTTGCAAACTATTGGGCGGTAAAAAAGCCCTGCTGGTAACAGATAAAGGTCTACGAGCAATAAAAGATGGTGCTGTAGATAAAACTATCGGTTATCTAAAAGAAGCGGGTATTGATGTTGCCGTATTTGATGGCGTTGAACCTAACCCCAAAGACACTAATGTACTTGAAGGTCTTGCAATGTTCCGCAAAGAACAATGCGACATGATAATTACAGTGGGAGGCGGTAGCCCGCACGACTGCGGTAAAGGTATCGGTATTGCAGCCACTCATGAAGGTGATCTTTACAATTATGCAGGTATTGAAACACTCACAAATCCACTTCCTCCTATTATTGCAGTAAATACCACTGCTGGTACAGCAAGTGAAGTTACTCGCCACTGTGTTCTGACCAATACAAAAACTAAAGTTAAATTTGTTATTGTGAGCTGGCGTAACCTCCCTTCTGTTTCTATTAACGACCCACTGTTAATGATTGGCAAACCCGCAGGACTCACAGCCGCAACAGGTATGGATGCGTTAACTCACGCAGTTGAAGCTTATATCTCTAAAGATGCTAATCCAGTCACTGATGCTTCAGCTATTCAAGCAATTCGCTTAATTTCTCGTAACTTACGCCAAGCCGTAGCCTTGGGAACAAACCTGAAAGCCCGTGAAAATATGGCTTATGCTTCATTGTTAGCTGGAATGGCATTTAATAACGCTAACCTTGGTTACGTGCATGCAATGGCTCACCAATTAGGTGGTTTATATGATATGCCACATGGTGTCGCGAATGCGGTGCTATTACCACATGTACTGCGTTATAACCTGATTGCTAATCCAGAAAAATTTGCAGATATCGCTGAATTTATGGGTGAAAATATCACAGGATTATCCGTGATGGATGCTGCAGAGCGCGCTATTGCAGCTATCGCTCGCCTCTCTACGGATATTGGTATTCCTCAACATCTAAGGGAATTGGGTGTGAAAGAATCTGATTTCCCATATATGGCGGAAATGGCACTCAAAGACGGTAATGCATTCTCTAATCCTCGTAAAGGTAATGAAAAAGAGATCATTGAGATTTTCCGTCAAGCCTTCTAATTTTTCCTAAATGATAAATCCGTCAGTATTATTCTACTGGCGGATTTAAGATCACGCCTTTTCATCTTTTGTCACATCAAATATAATAATACGTATAAATAACAAATAAATGCTAACTCTAACAAGGTAGTTTAATGAGTAAAAGTGGCAAAAATCATACAAAAGAAAAAATAACACAACGAAACTTATTGGAAAAAAAGAAAAATCACCCTGTTCGTCTTTTTATAAAAAGTTGGGATTTCTGGGGTAAATCATTTCTTAGTTTTTTTATTTTTATTCCAATTGTTTATTTTTTAAGTGATAGCGGCACTAAACATATTTTAATTATTATTTATAGTTGTATCTGTATCCCCTTACTTCCGTTCGCTAAAAAATGCAGTGACGACATATTTCTTCATTACTTTTCAAAAGACATTTTCGATGAATATATCAATGGCGGTGGAGCCAAAGGTGGCGGTGCATTATATCTAATGGTGCTAATCCCATTGATCATACCGTTAGCAATAGGATATTTTGTCTATCAAATTAAAAAGTATAGGAAATAATTAACGTTTAGATGTCTTTTTAATACCAAACTTGAATTATCCCCAAACGTTATTATTCTCAGAGTTTCTTTATATGTGGATATATGTAATAAGAAACTTATAAATGGCTAATTAATAACTTTGCTCTTTTTATATATTCACTTAGCCATTTTACCCATATATGTATTTATCTATTTTTATTTATCGATATAATCTAAAAACTGATTTTTATAAAAATATCATAACTCATTGTATGCTTTATTTGACAAGGAAAATAAATAATGAAAAATAATATGATGTCTTTTACTTCAGCATTATGTTGGCTAAGTTTTTGGTTTGGTGCTGTTCTTGTTGGTAGTTCATGGCTATATGCAAAATTACAAGAAAAGGTATTTTTAACAGGGTTAGATAAAGGATTTTTAGAATTAACCTCACCAGATAGCACTGTAGCGTTAATGCTATCTATTGGTGTTATGATGATTGCACTCGGCTTGATTTATGTTCCTTTATATTACTCAGCGATGTTTATCGGTAATACCGTGGCTATTTTAAGTAGAAAGCCGATTAGAATTTAATTCTAACTTAATGCACTTTTTTTAAAATTTTATTAAATTATCTTTCGACGTAAAATAAAAAGAGCCTAAATAATCTTGTTTAGGCTCTTTTTTTTCTATGGTTATTAAAGTGCCTTAGAAGGACAACATAATTGTTTTAGTCCTCTAAAAAGCCATAATAACGAATGCCAAATCAGTAGTAATATAATTAAATTAGCAAAGATAAATAGTGCTGTTGAGAGTAACTGCATAAAATGGCTATTAGCTATCATACTCATATTTAATGATGCCTTTGCTAATGCAGAGACTCCAAAGGAAAAGCTCCAAAATGGTAGTGAAAATGGCTGTTTAATAAACCAAGGGATTAATCTCACCATAAATAAAAGTTGTAATAGACCATAGCCTAATAACATTTTAGCGAAAAAGTCGATATGATTATCATTAATAGCCAAATAAGCACTGCAAGCCACTAAAGCCGGCGCTAATTGAATACCAAAGGATAGCCGTGATTTTTCATCCATTACCCCTTCACTACGTATTCTTTTTAAAATAGCAGGTTCTAAACTTAACCAAGAAAATACGCCAGCACCAAAAAATAAAATACCCAAATCATTAAATCCGAATGCACCACATGCCATGGCACAGATAAAGTTATTCGCCACTGTCGGTAAATATAATACGGGTGTAGTGGCCATTTTAGGATATTCGCCCTTCCATTGATAACCAATCAGCCAACTGGAATACGCTAACTGAGCAAGCGCACCGAGGATAAACAATACAAGAGAGAATAATGGTAAATAAGGGTTTAAACCTATTGATACTAAGACTGTTGTTGCAGGAAATAAACTTGTAAACCCACTGGCAACCGGATGTTTAATTTCATCCAGAATAGCATATCGATGAAATAACCATTTACCCAATAAAAATAGCGTAAGCGTTAACCAAACCAAGCAACCTACACCAATAAATATTTCACCGATAAAAGACGGATAGTGGTGCTCTTTTGCTGCATAGCGCCATGCCATTCCCGTACCAATCATTCCTAATACAACACCAAAATAGCCCGAGGCGAATTGCGAAGAGAGTGCTTTTAATTTATTTAGCAATATCATATTGTTACATTAACTCATATAAATGACATAGTTACATTGATGCTTTTCTTATGAGCATCAAATAATAATATAAATAATAAAATTTATTTTGATTTAATGCATTTAAAATGTATGTTATCAGTATTCACTCATTTTAAGAGTTTTCACCCCTAATGTTCCCGAATATTCTGATGCACGTATAAATACGATAACGATATCTTTATATTGTCCTTTATATCGGAGTTTATAAAAATGAATATCACGTTAAAAAAGATTGGAACACTGTGTGTCGCTTCTGTTCTGCTTTTTTCTCTTGCGGGTTGTTCAAGCATGACAAAACGCGATCGTAACACAGCAATTGGAGCCGGTGCAGGTGCCATTGGTGGCGCAATTTTAACTGACGGTAGCGCATTAGGCACTATTGGCGGCGGTGTTTTAGGTGGCGTTATTGGTCATCAAGTTGGTAAAAAATAATTGATATTGTTATTTGACTAGGCTGGGTTTGTTGCTCAATAAACCCGGCCTCAGCGTTGTTAATTGCTCTGTTTAACCACCTTTGTCTTACAGTTGAAAACAAAAATCTGACTTATTATTAAAGATAAAAATCTTTCATATAAGAAAAGGATCTTGTTTTTAGCCTGATTTATCGCAAAGCCGCTTTTTAAACTTGACTCTTTCTAGTGATAGCCTTTTACTTTCAATCATTATAACTATCGAGGGTAATTAAATGATTATTTTTATCACGGGTGCTTCTGCTGGCTTTGGTGAAGCCATTGCTCGTCATTTTATCAGCCATGGACATAAAGTTATTGGTACTGCTCGTCGTTTGGATAAACTGAATAACTTGCATAAAGAGCTAGGTGAACAATTTTATCCATTACAGCTAGATGTTACAGATAAAAAAGCAGTCAGTGAGATTTATACACAATTACCTGAAAAATGGCGTGAAATTGATGTGTTGGTTAATAATGCAGGATTAGCCCTAGGTTTAAATACCGCCGATAAAGCCAATCTTGATGATTGGGATACGATGATCGAGACAAATAATAAAGGTCTGGTTCATGTCACCCGCGCTATTCTTCCTTTTATGGTAGAAAGAAACCAAGGTCATATTATTAATATCAGTTCAACAGCAGCGTCTTGGCCTTATATGGGCGGAAATGTTTATGGTGCGACCAAAGCGTTTGTTAAGCAATTTAGCTTAGGATTACGTGCTGATCTCCAAGGTAAAAAAGTCCGCGTGACCGATATCGAGCCAGGGCTTGTTGGTGGTACAGAGTTTTCATTAGTTCGTTTTAAAGGCGATAGTGATAAAGTTGAGCAAACTTATGCTAATGCAAATGCATTAACACCTGAAGATGTAGCAGAAGCAGTATATTGGACAGCAACATTACCTGCTCATGTGAATATCAATACATTAGAAATGATGCCGGTGAGTCAGTCATTTGCGGGGTTAAGTGTTCATCGTCAAAACTAAATACACTGAAAACACATTTTTTATTAAGGTATCAGCTATAATGATTAAGATATAATAGTCATTGAGAGTAATAGCTACATAACTTTAGAGGATAGCAACCATGATAAACACACTAACTAAGAAACAAGTCATCAGAACCATGGTGTTCTCCTTATTTCTTGGTTTATCAGTGTCTTCTTTTTCTTCTGTTGCCGCTTCAACTAATGTAACCATTAATGGCAATGGCTATGACAATGTCTTAGATAAAGAACAAGCTCGACAAATGAAAGAAGACTGGGATCAAAAGCGTGAGCTTCGAACCCAAATCAATCAGCGGGAAAAAACCGAATTTAATAAAATAGATAAAGCCATTGATGAGCGAGATGCTTGTCTGAAAAGCGCTAATGTCTATGCATATTGGGAGCCTGAAACTCGTCGTTGTTTAGACAGTAATACTGGTCGCCCTGTTAATCCGTAAGAAAATAGTGTAAAACAATGATGTTTACTCCATAAAACAAGGAGAGAATGATATGAAAAAATATGTATTTGCAGTAATGGCCACACTAGTTGCATTTGCACCTTTAGCCGCGAATGCGGGTTGTGATGAAGTTGTTGAGTCTATTCAACAAAAAATCGTTAATAATGGTGTGCCAGCCGCTAACTTTACTTTGACTGTCGTTGAAAACGATCAAGTTGCACAAACAGAAGGTAAGGTTGTTGGAACATGCGAAAATGACAGTAAGAAGATTGTTTATACTCGTCATTAATCTATAGTTGATAAAATCATATCGACTAATCCTGATATAGGTTGATAACTTTTCAGGTATAAAACGCCCGATAAACTTTATCGGGCGTTTTATGATTTAATGATAAGTGTGAGTATTTTCATTATAGATCTGCATGGTATTTCAACGATTTTATCTGATCCGTTCTATCTTATTTAGTCTTAATGTTGAGTGCGATTTTTATCATTAATTATGCTTGAGGCTAAATCAGAAAAAATAAAAACACCCAATGAATTTAATCATCAGGCATTTAAAAGTAACAAGTTTGGTATCGTTTAAAAACAGATAGCAATCCACTTCGTTACTTATTGATATTTTCTCTTTTATATTCTCTCTTAAGCAGGTACGGCAATTTCTAACTGACTTAAATCGAGGTAACAAGAGAGATCACGTTCTTCAGGACGTAATAAATACGGGATTTCACCAATCAGCGGTGCAGGAATATGCTGAGATAGCCTTTCCACAATTTTCGCGTAATAAGGTAATCCTGGATTTATTCTGTTCGCAACCCAACCTACTAATTTAACACCATCATTGATAATAGATTGCGCTGTTAATATTGAGTGATTGACACAGCCTGGTTGAATACCAACAACCAAAACAACTGGAATTTGTTCTTTCACCACCCAATCAGAATAAAAAGTATTATCATCAAGAAGATAACGCCAACCACCATTACCTTCGATAACAACACACTCTGCTTTTTTACTTAAATTATCTAGCTCATTTGAAATTTTATTAAAATCGATTTCATTTTCACTAACATAACAATTATCAAGCAAAATAGGATTAATTTCGTCGTAGCGAACTTCAACTGGCGATGAATTATGAATAATCATAGCGTCACGATTACGTTCACCATCAGCCGTTTCATGCAATTCTGTTGCAATAGGCTTATAACCCACTGCCGTTGACCCGCCACGATTTAATGACTGAAGAAGTGCTCGGGTTACAACAGTTTTACCCACGTTGGTATCTGTCCCCGTAACAAAAAAGCGTGTTAACATATAATTTACTTCCGTTATGACAGATAAATCAGGTTCATAAAAAATGACAGAGATTAGAGTTTAGGGTAACACTGTTTCTGGTGGCTTGAGGTAGCTCAATTTTTTAGTTAATTGCTCAAAAATAGAGAATTCGTTAATGATCAATTGGCGCATTTACGCATACAAAACAGTTTTGTTACGTTTTATTTAGCTTAATTTAGCCTTGCATTAATTCAATTAACAAAGAACCGTTATACAGCGCTTCTTTCACTAAAGATGCGGCTGGCAATGTACCTTTATTTCTTAACTCTGTTTCTTCAATAATGAGTGACTTTGCATAACGAGGCATAACGTGATCTTGGATATGATCCAACATCAAAGGAAAAAGCACTGATTTAGCACGACACAACGGTGAACCAATTAATATTTTTTGTGGATTAAAGATATTGATCATCACAGCCAAAATAAAACCTAATCGCTGAGCGACTAAATTTACAATTTCAAGCGCGGGTTTATCGCCAACTAATATCGCATCACACAATGTCTCAACGGTTATAGGATATTTGTTTAGCAACGAAGTGGGATCTTCTTGAGCTAATAATTGGGCTTTCTTAATTAATTGAGGAATAGCAATTTCTGTTTCTAAACACCCTTTTGCCCCGCAATAACAGCTATTTTGAGAATCGATAACTTTAGTATGTCCAATTTCGATGGCACTATGGCTGTTAGAATGTAATGTTTTTCCATTGTTTATCACGCCAGCACCAACAATATCATCGATAACAATTTGCAGAACGTCTGAATTGTTTTTTGCCGCACCATATAAAGATTCCGCCATTGTCCATGCAGTTACGCTATGCTGTAAAAATACAGAAACACCTGTTTTTTCATGGATTTTATCGGCAAGTGGGATGTCTTTAATATCATAATAAGGCGAGCTATAAATAACGCCACTAATGGGATCAACAATGGCATTCATTGTAATGCTAATTGCCGTCAATCTTTCAACATGGGATTGATAACGTTCGAAGAATTTATCAATTGCAATTAAAAAGTAATTAAGAAAATCATCGCTGTATTCTTTAGGAAAATCGAATGTATCTTCAGTAACCAGTTTGCTATCTAATTCTCTTAAACTAAAAAGTAAACTGCCTTTATTGATACGGATACAGAGAAATTGCCAGCCTTGGCTTTCTAATTTTAATCCGACAGCGGGTCTGCCGCGAAATCCCACATCAGGGAATTCCGTTTCATGAATAAGGTGTGCTTCAACTAATTCTCGCGTGATCTTTGTAATACTTGCTGGTGCAAGCTCTGCCTTTTTCGACAATGAAATACGAGAAATGGGACCATGTTCATCAATCAAGCGAAAGACTGTGCCAAGATTAAATTGTTTTACGTGATCGATGTGACTAGGTTGGTTCCCCATTGAATGCATCCTTAATTAAAGAGCCATAATTAATTCGAGGCTCCAAATAATTCATTACCGATTATGTCGTCAATTTGTGATAATTGTACAATACTTACATAAAAAGCGTGATCAAAAACACATATAAATCAAGATTTTTGGTGATCTAAGATATTTTTCAATAACAATTGCGTTAATCGATTCGCCGCCGCAGGAATAGCGCGTTTATTATGTGAAACTAACCAAACTTCAGAGAATGCCTGAGTATTTGCAAAGTGTAGATAGTGCACGCCATCGACTTTCATTCGCGTAAATGATTTTGTCACAATAGAAATACCAAGCCCTGCGGCAACTAGCCCTAAAATCGTCATCGCTTCACCCGCTTCTTGTGCGATAGTTGGCGTAATTCCTGACAAACTAAGCAGTTGAATAATTTCATCATAAAGTGCCGTACCAACATCTCTTTCAAAGAAAACAAAAGGATATTGCCCAATATCTTGAATATTGCCCCCTGTTTCTTTGTAAGCAAGCAGTGGATGCCCTTCATAAACCGCTAAAATAAAAGGTTCACGAAACAATAGCTGGTGGTGCAAATTTTCAGGTAATGTCGTGTTTCGCATGATCCCCAGATCAATACGCCCCGTCAGTAACGGTGATATCTGTTGTTTGGTATTCATTTGATGCATATGAATACCGACTTCTGGATAGTTTTCTCTAAACTGCCGCAAACTCAAGGTGACTAAATGCATAAAAGGTGTTGTTGAGGTAAAACCAATTGAAATCTCACCTAATTCACCTTTTTCCATTCTAGCGGCGCGCGTCGCGGCTGCGTTGACCTGCGCCATAATTTGATACGACTCTTTTAAAAACATTTGTCCTGCAGGTGTTAACGAGACTGAACGGTTTGTTCTCTCTAAAAGTCTTGCGCCTATTTCGCTTTCAAGTGTTTGTATTTGTTGGCTTAAAGGAGGTTGAGAAATATTCAATCTTTCGGCTGCTTTACCAAAGTGAAGCTCTTCTGCAACAGCAATAAAGTAACGCAAATGTCTAAGTTCAATATTCATATTTCTCTCATATTGTTATTGATACTTTAAAAGTCTTATTCTTAATGATTAATATATTAGACAAAAAAATCAAATATTTCTAACATTGACATAAATCAAATTTAAGTAATGGAAGTTTAATCAATATGGATACTCACGAAATAGACAGTAAAGGTATGCGCTTAAACACTGATATTTCAGACAATACATCAAGTATAAAAAAGCCTGCTCAACGCCAATCTAACCCTAAACACTATATTCAACGTGATGATGCACTGTATATAAAAGTGACAGTGTCATTTTTTATGGTCGGTTTAGCGACATTCGCCTTACTCTATTTTGTGCAACCCATATTGCCAGTGTTATCGAACGAATTTTCCGTCAGCCCTGCAACCAGTAGTTTAGCGCTCTCACTTTCAACCGCTTTAATGGCATGTGGATTATTAATTACAGGTCCACTTTCAGACGCCTTTGGCCGTAAAAATGTCATGGTTATCGCACTGTTTTGCGCCGCATTTTTTACATTATTAAGTGCAGCCATGAATAGCTGGACAGGCATTTTAATTACGCGAGCTTTAGTTGGGCTTTCATTAAGTGGCGTTGCAGCAGTGGCAATGACATATTTAAGTGAAGAAATTCATCCTGCTTATCTCGCCTTATCAATGGGTTTATATATTAGCGGAAACTCTATTGGTGGAATGAGCGGGCGTGTTATTACAGGGGTACTAAGTGATTATTATTCTTGGCGTTTATCCGTTGTTATTCTAGGTATTTTTGCCCTATTTGCTGCGATTACTTTCTGGAAGATATTACCCGCTTCACAGCACTTTAGACCGACAGCATTAAAACCTCGTAATCTTCTTATAACGACTAAATTGCATTTTAGAGATAAAGGGCTGCCTTTGTTATTTATTGAAGGTGGCTTATTAATGGGTGGTTTTGTTACTTTATTTAACTATATTGGCTATCGTTTATTAGATGCGCCCTATTCATTAAGTCAAACAACTGTGGGTCTGATTTCTATTGTCTATTTAAGTGGTACTTATAGCGCATCTAAAGCTGGCTTATTAACCACTAAATACGGTTTAGGCAAAGTCTTTATTGCTGGGATTTCAATGATGCTAATTGGCATATTGATTACCTTGATTGAATCACTACCCGTTATTTTTATTGGGATGCTTATCTTAACGACAGGTTTCTTTGCTGCACATGCAGTCGCAAGTAGTTGGGTTGGTCGTCGCGCTAAACGAGGAAAAGCCCAAGCCTCTTCACTTTATCTTTTTACTTACTATGCGGGATCTAGCCTTGCCGGTACAGTGGGTGGATTATTCTGGGTGAGTTTCGGCTGGCTTGGTGTAGGATTATTTATTGCCCTATTAATGACCATCGCACTTATAATCGCATGGCATTTAAACAATACGCTTAATAATTAATTATCTAAGTTAATAAAAGATGATACGTATTTGATAGTAAAGGATATTGATTGTACTCCTCTCCTTTTCTACGATGGTGATGGTAAACCAACCATAAAAAAAGGATAAATATGATGATATATTTAAAAAAATTACTTATGGCATTTTCCATTTCTCTTACTTTCTTTCTATCAACAACAGCGATTGCTGCTACTGAATGTCCGCCAACGCACCCTGATTGTGGCGGTGATGTATGGATACAATCTCCAATAAATTTGGCTTCTTAATATCGCTTAATTTTTAATATTTAATACCTTTTTTTCAGAAAATTAATCATAAAAATGACCAAACCTACAGTATACTGTACATAAACACAGTATACTGTTTTTTTGGCATTTTCCCTACTAGACGATGTACTTTTCACTGAAGCTAATGTATTGTTTTAAACAAAGGCTTGTTGTATGTTGTAACTAAATAAGGATATTAAGATGAATCGATATGATTTAATCGAGCAGTTCAATCTCTGTTTTCAGCAATTAGAAATTGAAATAAAAAAGCTAACGGATGTGTTGAAAAATTTAACTTTATTGCCATCAGCAGTATTTGAATTGCCTGAAGTGAGCAAAGAAGAGGAACATGATGAGGTTGTTCGCGTTACAGTGTCACCTTACTATGATGATGAAGCCAGAGATCTCACTTTAAAGCTAATGGCGAATCTTTTTATTTATGACAATGCCCCGCACATCAGCAGTAAACGTGCTATTCGGTTACCCGGAGCGCTCTGCTTTAGTACTGATAACCAAACATTTAAGTTTGTAAAAAAACAAGTTGAGCAAATTAATTTATTAAAAAAACAGCTTTCTGATATTGTCACTAAAGAGTCTGGTATCTCTAAGGAAGAACGGTTTGACTTCGTCCATAACCAACTAAAAGGCTTAATTACACTTAATGCTTATCGCACTATTACCCTACTGTCTGATCCAGATACAGTGCGTTTTGGTTGGGCGAATAAGAATATTATTAAGAATTTAACGCGTAATGAGGTATTAACGCAATTAGAGAAAAGCCGTGAAGCCAATCGCGCTGTTCCCCCTTATACCAGTGAACAATGGGCAGAACGTATCGATAAAGAGATCATTACCCTTTCACAATTACCTGAAAATGCAAAATTAAAAATAAAACGCCCTGTAAAAGTGCAACCTATTGCGCGTGTTTGGTATTCAGAACTTCAAAAACAAGTGCAATATGCATGTCCCTTGCCTTTATTGGCTTTCTATATTGATAAAGAGAGCGACTTTAAACCTGTTATTGGCGAACTTCCTGATTATGATGCCAATAACATTCAAATTCGCCATCGCCCTAAAGCTAAAAAGCTGGAATTAATTATTCCAAGGATGCACTTGTATCTTGAAAAATAGCGAATAGAGAATTCTTATTTCTCAATAAGCTTAATGGAGCTTCCTTGAAGGATTTGCTGAAGATAATCATTAAGCTGAACAAAGTGATTGTCTTCAACATCTAAATGGATTGTTATCACCACACTATCTTTTAATACAAGGATAATATTTTTTCGATCAAGAGTAATTTTTTCGAGCGTATTAATGGCTTCAATATCAGATAAATGGGTCATTAAACCAATTGAATTATCGATATCTTCATCTTCTTCATCAAATCTTGAAAGAATAATAAAATGATCGGGAGAAACAGCATCATCCCCTATTCCGATAATGGTGACATCATCTTCGACATAGCAATTAACTTCTGTCGCAGTAAACGTAATTTCTTCAGTCATTATTTTTCCTATAAGATCTAAAAATCCCGCCATTATAGCGGGATTTAATATCGGTTAAATAAGTGTATTTAACACTTATTTTTTCATGCTACCAACCATATCTTCTGGACGTACCCAGCTATCGAATTCTTCCGATGTTAAGTAGTTCAGTTTCAATGCTGATTCTTTTAGCGTTAAGCCTTCTTTATGCGCTTTCTTAGCAATTTCAGCAGCTTTATCGTAACCAATATGAGTATTTAACGCAGTAACTAGCATTAATGATTCATGCAGTAGTTTATTAATACGTTCACGGTTTGGCTCAATACCAATTGCACAGTGCTCATTGAAACTACGCATACCATCAGCCAGTAAGCGAACTGATTGTAAGAAATTATCAATGATCATTGGGCGATAAACATTCAGTTCAAAGTTACCTGATGCGCCACCAATATTAATAGCAACGTCATTACCCATTACTTGAGCACATAACATTGTTAATGCTTCACATTGTGTTGGGTTAACTTTACCTGGCATGATTGAACTACCTGGTTCGTTTTCTGGGATAGCGATTTCACCAATACCACAACGAGGACCAGAAGCTAACCAACGCACGTCGTTAGCAATCTTCATTAATGATGCAGCTAAACCTTTCAATGCACCGTGTGAATGAACTAATGCATCACAAGTTGCTAATGCTTCAAATTTATTAGGCGCGGTTACAAAAGGCTGACCAGATAATTCAGCGATACGTTTAGCAACACGAACAGCATATTCTGGATGGGTATTTAATCCCGTACCCACGGCTGTACCACCGAGCGCTAATTCACAAACATGAGGAACTGAATCATCGATATGTTTGATGCTGTGCTCAAGCATAGCAGCCCAACCGGAGATCTCTTGACCTAATGTCAGTGGTGTCGCATCTTGCAGGTGAGTACGACCAATTTTAACGATGTCATGGAAAGCTTCGGCTTTCTCTTTGAATACTTTCAGTAGTGATTTTAATTCTGGCAGTAAATCCTGACGTAATGCAATAACAGCAGCGACATGCATGGCAGTTGGGAACACATCATTTGAACTTTGACTTTTGTTAACATCGTCGTTCGGATGGATTTTGCGTTCCATGCCACGGATACCACCAAGTATCTCACTACCACGGTTAGCTAACACTTCATTCATATTCATGTTTGACTGAGTGCCAGAACCGGTCTGCCAGATTGCTAATGGGAATTCAGTTGGGTGTTTACCTGCAAGCACTTCATCTGCTGCTGCGATAATGGCATCAGCGCGCTCTTTTGGTAATAAACCTAAATCCATGTTAACACCTGCGGCTGCTTTCTTGGTGATAGCAAGCGCATGGATAAGTGCAACAGGCATTTTTTCAACTGAAATACGGAAGTGTTCAAGAGAACGCTGCGTTTGAGCTCCCCATAACTGGTCAGCAGGTACTTCGATTTGCCCCATTGAGTCTTTTTCAATGCGAGTGGCTGCCATTTCAATCTCCTTAAGTACACAGAATAATTGATTAATTCCGAATCACTTTCTAGTAACTAACTCGGATACCAGTATCATGCCATAAACAGAATAATAAATATGAGAGCTAAAGCGAGCTTATGAAATTTATAACAGAATGAAATCTGTTGATTTTTTGGAAAAATACGGTTAGCAATCTTATTTTCCTACTAATGTTATTACTTAAGCTTGCATATTTATATCCACATTTATTATGAGCCTTTATTATTCATCATAAATAGAATTACATCACAATTAAATATTGTCTTAATCTAAAAGTGAGTAAGAAAAAAGAATTTTAATCCTTAATTAAATTATCTTATAAATCATATTCATTTTGCTTTAAACTCATTATGTTAGCGATTAACTAAGTAAGTTCTGATTGCGATTTTATTCCACTAAATCTATATTTACAGTTAATATAGATGGCGATGTATATATGTGGATTATCTATATTTAAATTTAGTAAAATTTATCACCAATTTATCGGGTTGTTTAAGGGTTACAAAACAGCCTTTATAACGTACATCGCCAGATGTACACAGAGGATGGACTAGAATTATGAAGAAATCGCTTGTCGCTGTTGGTGTTATCGTCGCACTTGGTGTTGTTTGGACTGGTGCGTCGTGGTACATGGGCAGCAAAATTGAAAGTCGCTTACAGGAAGAAACGAAACTAGCTAATGAACAATTGGCGCAACTTGCTAAAAAAGCACAGTTTGGTGCTGATGTAAAACTTGAAATTCGTGACTATAAGAAAGGGGTTTTCACCTCTAATGCAGACTTTGTTGTCGTGATTTCACCAGATACTAGTGACGCAGACGCAGACCAAGAAAAAAAAGTAGAAGAAGTTGTCTTCTCTACTGATATTGACCATGGTCCATTCCCTCTTTCTGATCTGGCTAAATTTAATTTGGCACCAAAATTAGCGGCGATGAATAATACGTTGGTTGATAACAACTCAACAAAAGAGTTATTCAAACTGACAAAAGAAAAATCTATTCTTAGTGGTCATACTTCTTTAGCTTTCGATGGTGCAGTATCTGGTACTGCGACACTAAATTCTATCGATTTTGCTGAAAACGGTGGCACAGTTAAAACGACGCCTATCACTGTTGAGTTCTCATCTGACAAAAATGCAACAAACTTTGCAACCAAAATTAAAGGTGATCAAGTTGTTGTGACTAAAGATGGTGAAGAAACTTTCACAATTAAAAATATTTCGGGTTCTATTGTTGGAACAAAAATTAACGATGATCAGTACTTATTTAATGAACAATTATTAAATTTTGCTGAAATCGCACATACCAGCAAAGACAAAGCCTCTGATTTCTCGCTGAAAGATTTTTCTCTGACAACAAAAAGTGATATCAAAGATAAGCTCTTTAATATCTCTCAAACTTATTACTTTAAGTCACTGAATGTTGCAGGGCTAGAATTTGGTGCCGGTAAATTTGGCTATTCAATTGATAAAGCTGATCCCGATGCGATGCTGTTATTAACCAAAGTTTATAACAACTCATTGTTACCGTGGAATAAAAACCATTTCGACAATTCAGAAATAGTTGAACAAGCCGTTCGTGATGTTCTGGAAAAAGGCTTAGTTTTCCGTATCGATGAAGCCTCTTTAACAAATAAAAGCGGTGCAAGTAAGTTAACCTTTAACTTAGACTTAAATGCTTTTAACGTTAAAGTATTAGAAAGCCAAGAGAAATCACCAGCAGAGTTATTTAACTATCTGTTTAAAAACATTGATTTCAATGTTGATTTATCTCTTCCGATGTTAGCTGAATTCCGTAACACCACTCAATATCTTGATGCAGCTCGTTACCAAGAAACCGCATTAACAGATGAAGAGAAAAAAGAGATCGAAGTAGCAACAGCGGCTGATATTGAACAGTTGAAAAATGAGTTACAGCAAAATATCAACCAAATTTCTCAAGACGAGAAAGATGCATTACCTCTGATGTTACTTGCTAAAGATAGTAACGCATTAAGCATGAAACTGAACTATGCTGCTGATAAATTTACCATGAATGGTAAAACGTATACTTTTGATGAGTTTATGGAAGTGACCCAAGCGCCTCAAATGTTAGGTTTAGCAGCAATGTTATTCGGCATGGGCGCATCATCTTATGATTACGATGATTCTGATTATTCAGAAGAAGGTTATCAAGAAGAGATGACAGAAGATCCAGCAATTATCGAAGAACAAGACATTTTAATTCCTGAGCAACCAGCACAAGCTCAATAATTAATCTATTGTTAGAACGATAAACTGTTAGAACGGTAAGCTGTTAAAGCAATAGTCTGTTCAAACAATCAATAAATACCCCATTTGCATAATGGGGTATTTTTTTAGCATCGTATTTTAATTATCAATCACAATCTTTAGCCGGAAGCTGGCGATTCCCCCATTCATCTTTACAGCAAGAATCAATGGTTTTATTAATTATTTCTGCCAGTGTATTTACTGTTGAAATAATAGAAGCTAATTGTTCACAAACATGGCTACAGCTAGATTTTTTATCATGCGGTTTAGGAATTTTTGGTAACGTCAAACTATCACAGAGAATTTCTTGTAATACTAAAGAGAAATTCGCAATACCTGTGGTGTAAATATAAGAGCGCCCTCCTGTTTGCTCCGCTAAACGTACATACTCTTTTGTAACGCGATCTCTATCAGCCACACTTGGGAAACGATCGATGTTCGTTACACTATCGTCTGGTGTTCCTTGGTAGGTATATACTTTGACTTTTTCATGTTGAGCAACTGCAATCGCTTCGTCATTTTTTATCTTTGCAGCGTTGGTCAATACGCCTCCGCCACCTTCCATACCTTCATCACCCAAAACAAAAACAGCACGACGAGCGCCATCACGCCAATCAAAATGCTTACTTAAATCAATCACTGCACGACATAAGTCTTCTTTATTACCCGCATGATCACGCCCATCAGCCTCTTTAAAAGGCTTTCTTGCCTGTAAGCGACTTTCAGGTACGCCTAGCCCTTTTAAATAGTCACTAGCTGATTGATCAAATTTAGTATCATCCCATGTACCTTCAATACCTAAAAAAGTTACCCGAAGTTTTGATGGGCACTTTTCCAGTGCTTTTTGTATTGCAATATCAATATCTTTACTTAAATCTGACGACTCATCGGTCATTGAACCACTGGTATCAATAACAACAACTAAATCTAATGCAATGGCACCATCACCGGTAACGACTTGTGAGCCATAAGTAAGATTATTTGCAGATGAAGGCGGAAGTATTTTAGACATTAATTCGTCTTGCACTTTATTAATTTTATTTTCAAAATTGAAATCAGAATTCTCATTCATATTTATATGCCTTGATTTTAAATAATTAGGTTTCTATTAAAAAGCCATCATGTAAATAATTATATTTAGTTGAATATATCTATTTAACAGCAACCTATTATGGCGTTAATCTCCTATTCTTTATTCCTTATTTAATAAAAGAGATGTTCTATTTTTTAGTTCTATTATATTTATGCAAATACATTAAAATAAAAACAAACCGTATTTTCTTTATAAAAATAATATTTTCATTTTTATCTAACTACTTTAAAATGAGGAAAACAAATCACCTATTAAATAAAATCATAACAAAATGATATTTCAGTTATTTTTTTACTCATTTTGCTCCATTAAACCTATCAAAATAACTGATAAGATATTTCAATTATAATGATAAATGTTTTTAAACTTAACATTCAATGTATCAATTTACTTGATAATACACGTCAATTACATTGAATGTTATTGCTAATAAATAAACACTTCTTTTTTCCATCTTTTATTTTTCAACTTAAAAGTGAGAAAAAATGGCATTTTTAGTTTTAAAAATAACCAATTTAAGTTTATTTATTAGTGAATAAAATAAAAATCAGTCATAATAATCTGCAACTCATTTATATTTACCCAATTATAAGAAAATCACTATAAACGATAGATTTTCATTATTTCTATTAAAAGGAAAATAACACGTGATTGACACACAGTTGCCTTTAACCGATTTACATCGCCATTTAGATGGTAATATCCGCCCTCAAACTATTTTAGAGTTAGCAAAACAACATAACATTGCGCTACCCGCTTACGAATTAGAAGCATTGCGCCCTCATGTACAAATTACAAAAAATGAGCCAAGCCTCGTTAGCTTCTTACAAAAATTAGATTGGGGTGTAGCGGTTTTAGCTGACTTAGACGCATGTCATCGTGTTGCTTATGAAAACGTGGTAGATGTGGTTAATGCTGGTATCGATTACGCTGAACTGCGATTCTCACCTTATTATATGGCAATGAAACATCAATTGCCGGTTGAAGGTGTCGTGGAAGCCATTGTTGATGGTGTACAAAGCGCACTGCAATCACACGATGTAGATATTCGTTTAATCGGTATTTTAAGCCGTACCTTTGGTGAAAATGCCTGCCAACAAGAGTTAAATGGCTTACTAAAACATCAAGATAAAATTACAGCACTGGATTTAGCTGGTGATGAATTAGGTTTCCCTGGTCATTTATTCCAACCTCATTTTAATCGCGCTCGCGATACTCACTGGAATATTACGGTTCATGCCGGTGAAGCCGCGGGAGCAGAAAGTATTTGGCATGCTATCAAAGAATTGGGCGCAAGTCGTATTGGCCATGGTGTTAAAGCAATTGAAGATCCACGCTTAATGGGCTACCTTGCCGAGCATCAAATTGGTATTGAGTCTTGCCTAACGTCAAATATTCAAACCAGTACCATCAATTCGTTAGCAGAACATCCTTTAAAAACATTTTTAGAACATGGCATTATTGCCTCTCTTAATACCGATGATCCTGCGGTTGAAGGTATTGAGTTAAAACATGAATATACCGTTGCTGCCCCTGCTGCTGGATTAACGCCAGAGCAAATCCGCCAAACACAAATTAATGGCTTAAAAATGGCATTTATTAGCCAAGCAGAACGTGACGCATTAATTAAGAAAGTAAGTTCACGCTAATACTTTATCGCTTTTTGATTAAAACCATCTGTTTATCAGGTGGTTTTTTTATCTTTATTAAAAATAAATGGAATTATTAATGGCTCTTAGACTAGAATTAATCTTCAAGGGGTCATTTATTATTAAGGAAAAACGATGTGGAATATTCATCCGACAAGAGGTCAATATAAATTATTAGCACAATATCTATCACCACTTGATGCTTCTATTGAAGCAGGTTTTCTTCAATCAGAAGGCATTGATGCGATCCTTTTAGATGAAAATATTGTTTGGAATAACCAAGTATATGCTCAAGCAACTGGGGGCGTAAAATTACTCGTTAACTATAAAGAGTTTGAACAAGCACAGGCAATGCTTAAGGCGCTTTACCAAGGTAAATATACTATTAACGACCAGTTAGAACCCACCGATAGTGAATTAAGGGTTGATGTGAAAAATAATAAATCTGACTATTTAAATATGGGTTTTGTGTTATTAGTTTATCTTGTATTTGGCTTACCACTTCCTTTTAAATCTCATTCCCCGTCATTGGCAGATGAAAAAGAAAATAGTGAAAATCATGATATTCATAACAAATAAAAAAGCACCGATACAAAGTTAACTCGATGCTTTTTCTTATTTATTTGATAATCAATATTTAATTAATTTTATTGATTATCCACCAGCTTAAATTCGTTATTTCTTTTTAGCGTCTTTAGCTTGATTAGCATAGCGCTGTGCTAACACCGCACAAACCATTAATTGTATCTGATGGAATATCATTAATGGTAATAACATTACCCCAACAGTCGCTGCAGGAAATAATACATTCGCCATAGGAACACCATTTGCTAAGCTCTTTTTAGAACCACAAAAAACAATGGTGATTTCATCTTCTTTATTAAAACCAAGCAATCTTGCACTGTACACGTTCACAAAAATAACAATCGCTAACAGAATACAACTCACTACGGCAATCAGTAATAGCGACCAACCATCAATTTTATGCCAGATCCCTTCAACAACGGCCTCACTAAATGCCACATAAACCACTAGCAAAATAGAAGAACGATCCGTTCTATTCACTAATTTCTTATGCTTATCAACCCAACGACCAATTAAAGGACGTGATAAGTGACCAATAATAAAAGGTACCATCAATTGCAGTAAGATAGATTGAATCGCCCCTGCTGTATCAAAATCACTGGCAGAACCTTGCGTTTGCATTAAAAAACCGACTAATACGGGTGACAGAAAAACACCCAAAATACTGGATGCAGATGCACTACAAATCGCAGCGGCGACATTTCCCCCTGCCACAGAAGTAAAGGCAATGGCAGATTGAACCGTTGCAGGCAACGCACAAAGATATAAAAAGCCCATATAGACAGTGGGTGACATCCATTCAGGCACAATAACTTGCAAACCCAGCCCTAAAATTGGGAAAAGAATAAAAGTGCTAGTAAACACGGTAAGGTGTAAACGCCAATGTCCCATTCCTGCTAGTATTGCTTCTCTAGACAGCTTCGCACCATGCAAGAAAAACAGCAGTGCTATCGCAGCGGTCGTAAGATATTGGAACAGGATTTTAATATCACCTTGTGCGGGTAGTAGTGTTGCCAGCGTCACCACACAAATCATAATCATGAGGAAAGGATCGAGTTTTAGTTTTTGCCACCAAGACATTAGATTTAGCGCTCCTTTTTGCTTATAGCGTTATAGTTTGTTTTAAACGATTAGAAATTTCGCCAGCTTCAATCAAACGCATAATGGCTGTTGCTTGTATTGGCGTAACCGGGTTTTCTTCACCCAATGTAATTGCACGATAAATTTGTTGATAGTAAGCAGGATAATCACCAGAAAGCGTAGTGAGTGTGGTTGTTTCTAACTCACCAGACTCTGATAGTATAGTTAGTTCACCATCATTATGGTCCATCCCCCAATTATAAGTTTGATTAGGAAAATAACCGGCTTTTAAGGCATCTTCTTGGGTATCTAAGCCATACTTAACATAGCTTCCTTTTGTCCCATGAATAGCAAAGATAGGTGTCGGTGATGCAACTAACATAGAAGCATGAAGAACAACTCTAAGATTGTCATATTCTAGTAATGCATGAAAGTAATCAGCATTTTTTGCATTAGGGCGTAATTGAGCAATATCAGCAGTAATCGCTTTAGGTTCACCAAATAGGCAAACTGCTTGGTCAAGAACATGAGGCGCAAGATCGTACCAAAGCCCCCCACCAATTCCTGCATCTTCTCGCCAACGTTGACGAACAACTGGGCGAAAACGATCAAAATGCGCTTCATATGCACTGACATGACCTAGTGTTTTATCAGCTAAAAGCTTTTTAACGGTTAAGAAACCAGAATCCCAACGGCGATTATGAAAGACGGAAAGAAGTTTACCGGCATCTGTTGCTTGCTGAGTCAATTTTTCAGCTTCTTCTAGTGTCAGAGTAAACGGTTTATCAACAACAACATGCTTACCTTTGTCCAGAGCCTGTGAAGCCAGTGAATAGTGAGTATTATTCGGTGTTGGAATAATGATTAAGTCTATTGAGGGATCATTAATCAGTGCTTGAGGATCAGCATAAACCGTAATGTGAGGAAAATCTTGTTTAACTTTATTTTCATCAGAGCTTGAAATTGCACTAAGATTTAAGCCTTCGGTTGTTGTTATTAGCGGAGCATGAAAGGTTTTACTGGCATAGCCATACCCGATAATTCCAACATTAAGTTTAATTGCCATCACCCTATCCTATTTTTATCTGTTTTTTTATTAACAAAAATCACTTTCACTTTTGTAGCTAAATAAATAATAACAAAGTTTGTGATAATATCCCGTTTAGTTCTATACATTAGTTCTATACATACGAGTAGGAATAATTAATTAATGAAATTTGATCTCAAAGCAAACACGTCGAATAACCTTTCAGGAAAAGCGCCTATTACAGGGTGGTTGCTTGCGCCATTGGCGTATATGATCTTGTCGATTATTGGCTCTGGGTTGATGTCGGTTCTCTATGTTATTAAATATTTTTCAGATTTTTCGATCCTCCACCAGCTTTCTTTTCATGTAATCTCAAGTTGGTATCTTTCTGCATTAACAACCTGGGTGATGTTCGCCTTCACGTTATATCTGTTAAGACAATTTTTTTATCGCGCTCAAAATTTCCCACGTCTATTTATTTTGTGGTTACTGATTAACTTACTCTTAGCCATTAAAAGCTTTGGTTTTGCTCCTGTTGACGACCAAACAGCGTTAAAATCCCTCCTATGGTCAGTCTTCTCAACAGTCTGTTTTGTGCCTTATATCAAATATGCTAAGCGTGTTCGTGAAACTTTCACACAACTTCGATAACCCCGCATCTTTACCCTTGATATTATATACGCTTGTTTAGCCTCTTTATTTCTGGAGGCTTTTTGTTTCTCTGTTTAACAATTTTGGCATAACAATGACTGATTACTTGCTTCTATTCGTCGGCACCGTATTGGTGAATAACTTTGTACTCGTCAAATTCCTAGGTTTATGCCCATTTATGGGTGTATCAAAAAAATTAGAAACCGCGATCGGAATGGGATTTGCGACGACCTTTGTTATGACGCTCGCCTCGATTAGTTCTTGGCTGATGGATAATTTTATTTTAGTTCCTTTGGACTTACTTTATTTACGCACACTGAGCTTTATCTTAGTTATTGCAGTAGTTGTTCAATTCACTGAAATGGTCGTAAGAAAAACAAGCCCTACACTCTATCGTTTGTTAGGGATCTTCTTACCATTAATTACCACAAACTGTGCCGTCTTAGGTGTTGCGTTATTAAATATCAATCAAGCTCACACATTTATGCAATCAGCTGTGTATGGTTTTGGTGCAGCGGTAGGATTCTCTCTTGTGATGGTATTATTTGCCGCTATTCGAGAAAGATTAGCCGTCGCCAATGTACCTGCGCCATTTAAAGGTGCTTCAATTGGTTTAATTACCGCAGGTTTAATGTCTCTTGCCTTTATGGGTTTTAGTGGTTTGGTGAAACTGTAATGAATTCTTTATGGATAGCAATTGGCGTACTAGGTGCGCTAGGTCTTATCTTTGGACTAATTTTGGGCTATTCCGCACGTCGTTTTAAAGTGGAAGAAGATCCTATTGTCGAAAGAATTGACGCAATATTACCGCAAAGCCAATGCGGGCAATGTGGTCATCCTGGGTGTCGCCCTTATGCCGATGCAGTTGCAAACAATGGTGAGATGATTAACCGTTGTGCGCCGGGTGGCGAACAAGTGATGTTAAAAATAGCTGAATTGATGGGGGTTGATCCTCAACCGCTTGATGGTGACGAAGAAGCGTTAAATCCAATTAGAAAAGTTGCCTTAATTGATGAAGATAATTGCATAGGATGCACTAAGTGTATTCAAGCCTGTCCTGTTGATGCCATTGTGGGCGCAACACGAGCTATGCATACTATTATTGAAGACTTATGTACTGGGTGTGATTTATGTGTTCCCCCTTGCCCTACTGATTGTATAACCTTGGTTCCTGTCAAAGTCACAACCTCTAACTGGAAATGGGATTTAAACACAATCCCTGTTAAAAACATTCCAGCAGAGCCTGAAGAAACACCTGAAGATGAACCGTCATTAAAGACGGAGGATAACGCTCATGTTTAATCTCTTTTCGTTATTTAAAAAAGATAAAATCTGGGATTTTAAAGGCGGTATTCATCCTCCTGAAATGAAATTACAGTCAAGTCGTACACCTATGCGCATAGCGCAATTACCTGATGAAGTCATTATTCCTATTCATCAGCACTTAGGTGTACCGGGTCAACTTTGTGTCAACGTAGGTGAACATGTATTAAAAGGGCAACCGCTAACAAAAGGGATTGGCAGAACATTACCTGTACATGCCTCTATTTCAGGTACGGTCATAGCAATAGAACCCTTTCCAAGTGCTCACCCTTCTGGATTACCTGAAATTGCGGTAAGAATTCAGTCTGACGGTAAAGATGAATGGCGAGAAAAATCACCTATCATCAATTACCAGTTAGAAAGCAGAGATACATTACTTAGCCGTATTCATGAAGCCGGTATTGCAGGATTAGGCGGTGCAGGATTCCCAACCGCATCAAAATTAAAAGGTGGTGGCGATCTCGTTAAAACATTGATAGTCAATGCAGCAGAATGTGAACCTTATATCACCGCTGACGATCGCTTAATGCAAGAACACGCTGATGAAGTGATTGCAGGATGTCAGGTATTAATTCACCTTCTCTCTCCTAATGAAGTCTTAATTGGTATTGAAGATAACAAGCCTGAAGCTATTGAGGCATTAAAACACGCCTTAAATGCAGTACCTGATGAAAAACGTATTTTCATTCGTGTTATCCCAACAAAATACCCATCAGGCGGTGCTAAACAACTTACCAAGATCTTAACGGGTAAAGAAGTACCATCAGGAGGTCGTTCATCTGACATTGGCGTTTTAATGCAAAACGTAGGTACGGTCGTTGCTATCAAACGCGCAATTATCGATGATGAACCTTTAATTGAGCGTGTCGTCACCGTTACAGGTAATGGAGCAAAAACACCGGGTAACTTCTGGGCGCGTTTAGGTACACCCATTTACTCGTTATTAAAACAAACTGGCTTTGTAGCAGGCTCTGAACAAATGGTGATTATGGGTGGGCCATTAATGGGCTTTACCTTACCAGACTTAAATGCCCCTGTTGTTAAGATAACGAACTGTCTACTTATCCCTTCCGTTGAAGAGATGGATACAGATAACCTTGAAGAAGCCTGTATCCGTTGTGGTCATTGTGTTGATGCTTGTCCTAGTGGTTTGTTACCTCAACAACTTTACTGGTTTAGTAAAGGTAAAGAGCATGAGAAAGCACAACAACATAATTTATTTGATTGTATTGAATGTGGTGCATGTGCATTTGTTTGCCCAAGTAATATTCCACTCGTTCAATACTACCGCCAAGAAAAAGCAGAAATACGTGAAATCGATGCAGAGGCAAAGCGCGCGGCTGAAGCCAAAGCACGTTTTGAAGCGAAAAAAATACGTATGGAGCGAGAAAAACTTGAACGTGAAGCAAGACATCAACGTGCAGCAGTTAAACTCGATGATACTGAACAGAGTGAAGTTCAATCCGCACTCTCTCGCGTAAAAGCAAAACAAAATATCGGTAAAATTATTTCTGTTAAAGCAGGTGAAGAGCCAGATAACGCAGCCGCTATTGCCGCCCGTAAAAAACGGAAAGAAGAAGTCAGAGCAAAACAAGCAGCTAAATTAGCACAACAAAAAGCACTAGAAGCATCAAGTGAGAATACAGCGAGTGAGAGCGAAGATGCTGATCCGCGTAAAGCTGCCGTTGCTGCCGCATTAGCTCGTGTTAAAGCCAAGAAGGCACAGCAAGCTTCCCAATCTTCAACTGTTGAAGCACCTGTTCAAAATGCCGAAGCAGAAGAAGTCGATCCGCGTAAAGCTGCCGTTGCTGCCGCATTAGCTCGTGTTAAAGCCAAGAAGGCACAGCAAGCTTCTCAATCTTCAACCGTTGAAGCGCCTGTTCAAAATGCCGAAGCAGAAGAAGTCGATCCGCGCAAAGCTGCCGTTGCCGCCGCATTAGCTCGTGTTAAAGCCAAGAAGGCACAGCAGGCTTCCCAAGCTTCAACCGATGAAGCGCCTGTTCAAAATGCTGAACCAGAAGAAGTCGATCCACGTAAAGCTGCCGTTGCTGCCGCAATTGCTAGAGTAAAAGCGAAAAAAGAGGCTTTACAAGCTCCAACAGAAACAACTACTGATGAAGCGCCTGCTCAAAATGCTGAAGCAGAAGAAGCCGATCCACGTAAAGCTGCCGTTGCTGCCGCAATTGCTAGAGTAAAAGCAAAAAAAGAGGCTTTACAAGCTCCAACAGAAACAACTACTGATGAAGCACCGGCTCAAAATGCTGAACCAGAAGAAGTCGATCCACGTAAAGCTGCCGTTGCTGCTGCAATTGCTAGAGTAAAAGCAAAAAAAGAAGCCGAACAACATCGAGCTAAAGAAGAAGTTACCTTGGACTAATCACAGATGAAATTCAGACCAATACAAAATAACAACAGTAAATTAAAAATTGCGAGTTCACCTTTTACGCATAATCAACAGTCCACCAGCCAAGTCATGCTATGGGTAACGTTAGCTGCATTGCCGGGGATCTTAAGCCAAATCTATTTCTTTGGCTTAGGCACCCTTTACCAAATTATGTTAGCGATTATCGTAGCGCTTGTTACTGAAACACTGTGTGTAAAACTCAAAAAAGAAGATCCCTTACTTTATCTGAAAGATAACTCTGCACTTCTTACTGGTGTATTGCTCGCCATTAGTATTCCGCCTTTAGCACCATGGTGGATCATTGTATTAGGTACTTTTGTTGCCATTGTTATCGCAAAACATATTTATGGTGGCTTAGGACAAAATCCATTTAATCCCGCAATGGTGGGTTATGTCGTTTTACTGATCTCATTCCCAGTACAAATGACATCTTGGATGCCTCCCGTTGAATTACAGGCAGTCTCTTACAATGTCATGGATAGCTTAAGTATCTTCTTTACAGGGCATACATCATCTGGCTTAACGCTTGAAGATTTAAGACGCTCTGTTGATGGCATTACACAAGCAACACCTCTTGATAGCTTTAAAACAGGTTTATTAACTCACTCTATTAACGAAGTCTTAGCGACACCTATTTTACAAGGTGAATTTGCGGGCATTGGCTGGCAATGGGTGAATGTAGCTTATTTAGTCGGTGGATTAATTTTGCTATATAAACGCATTATTAGCTGGCATATCCCTGTTGCCATGATTTCTGTTTTAGCATTATGTTCTGTGATTAGCTGGGGTATTGATCCTACGCGTTATTCACAACCGCTATTACAACTCTTCTCCGGTGCAACAATGTTAGGCGCCTTCTTTATTGCGACAGATCCGGTTAGTGCCTCAACCACCCCTAAGGGGCGCTTAATTTATGCAGGTATGATTGGTTTATTAGTTTGGGTTATACGTGTTTATGGTGGATACCCAGATGCAATCGCCTTCTCGGTATTGCTTGCCAATATCGCTGTGCCACTCATTGATAGCTATACACGCCCTCGTGTTTACGGACATTAATCCAAGGAGAAAATGATGATCGAAATCTTAAAACGTCATGGGTTAACATTAGCTATCTTTGCTGCCTGTACGACAGGTTTAACTGCGGTGGTTTATCACTTAACGGCAAATACCATTGCAGAACAAGTCTCTTTAGAGAAACAAAAATTATTAGATCAGGTGATCCCACAATCAATATATAACAACAATCTTTCTAAAGACTGTTATCTGCTGATGGCTCCTGAATTAGGAAATACCAAGCCCCATAAACTTTATGTTGCCCGTTTAGACGGTAAACCTGTTGCTGCCGCATTAGAATCTACTGCGCCAGATGGATATTCAGGAGCAATAGAGCTTCTTGTGGGTGCTGACTTTACAGGAAATGTACTTGGTGTGCGTGTTACCGCACACAATGAAACACCAGGGTTGGGTGATAAAATTGAAACACGAATTTCGGACTGGATCACAACGCTGAGTAATAAATTCATTTCTAGTGAAAACGATCCACACTGGGCAGTAAAAAAAGATGGTGGCGATTTTGATCAATTTACGGGCGCGACGATCACCCCTCGCGCTGTCGTCAACTCATCAAAACGTACTGCGTGGCTAATACAATCTTTACCAGAGAAGTTAGATACACTCTCTGTCTGTGAGGCAAATTAATATGAACTCAATTAAAGCGCTCTTTTCTCAAGGGTTATGGACCAATAACTCAGCTTTAGTTCAACTACTGGGTTTATGTCCTTTACTTGCCGTTTCTTCTACTGCCACTAACGCATTAGGCTTAGGGCTTGCAACAACATTAGTGCTCTTTTGTACTAATGTGGCGGTTTCAAGTTTACGTCGTTGGGTTCCTTCTGAAATTCGTATCCCAATTTATGTTATGATAATTGCGTCTGTCGTCAGTGCTGTGCAATTACTGATCAATGCGTATGCCTACGGCTTATATCAATCTTTAGGGATCTTCATTCCATTGATCGTCACTAACTGTATTGTTATTGGTCGTGCTGAAGCGTTTGCCGCTAAAAATGAAGTCTTTCCTTCCGCTATTGATGGTTTAGCAATGGGATTAGGCGCAACCGCGGCACTCTTTGTTTTAGGTGCAATACGTGAAGTTTTAGGTAACGGCACATTATTTGATGGTGCAGATTTACTATTAGGTGAATGGGCGCAAGTATTGAGAATTGAGATAGTACATTTAGACTCACCCTTCTTACTTGCCATTTTGCCACCGGGTGCTTTTATCGGCTTAGGCTTTATGTTAGCAGCAAAATACCTGATCGATGAAAGACAGAAAAAGCGCAGCACTTTGACAACGAAAACTTACGAAAAAGAACAAGGCTGTGGTAGTCATATCGTCAAAAATTAATTTGTGAGCATAATGAATCAAGCAAAACGTATTGAAATTCTAACTCGGTTGCGCGATAACAATCCGCAACCAACGACAGAGCTAAAATTTGACTCTCCGTTTGAACTATTGATCTCCGTGTTACTCTCTGCACAAGCAACCGATGTGAGTGTAAATAAAGCAACAGCCAAGCTTTACCCCGTTGCCAATACACCACAGGCAATACTGAATTTAGGTGTTGATGGTCTTAAGAAATACATTAAAACCATCGGTCTCTATAATACTAAAGCTGAAAATGTGATTAAGACGTGTCAAATCTTAGTCGATAAACATAACAGTGAAGTACCTGAAAACAGAGAAGCCCTAGAAGCCTTACCCGGCGTCGGTCGCAAAACCGCTAATGTCGTTTTAAACACGGCATTTGGCTGGCCAACAATCGCTGTCGATACGCATATCTTTAGAGTGAGTAATCGCACAGGTTTCGCTCCAGGTAAAAATGTTAATGAAGTTGAACAAAAGCTGTTAAAGGTTGTTCCAGCAGAGTTTAAAGTTGATTGCCATCATTGGCTTATTCTTCATGGTCGTTATACCTGCATTGCACGAAAACCACGGTGTGGCTCTTGTATTATTGAAGATCTTTGTGAATTTAAAGAAAAAACAGATCCTGAGTAAAAATTTGTCGATTTGTCTGTTTTTATGATGCGATATTACTTGCGTCACTACACACAATCGAATAAAACTATTGCCCACTTTTATTATTAAAACTGCCGACTTTCCGGAAAAATATGTTTCAAGACAATCCGCTGCTTGCACAGCTAAAACAGCAACTCCATGCCCAGACACCGCGCGTGGAAGGCCTTGTAAAGGGAACAGATAAAGGCTTTGGCTTCCTTGAAGTTGATGGTCAGAAAAGCTATTTTATTCCCCCTCCGCAAATGAAAAAAGTGATGCACGGCGACCGAGTTATTGCTGCCGTTCATACAAACGGTGATAAAGAATCGGTTGAACCTGAAGAACTAGTCGAACCTTTCTTAACACGTTTTGTCGGTCGTATTCAGAAAAAAGAAGGTGACAACCGTCTGTGGATAATCCCAGATCACCCGCTTTTAAAAGACGCCATTCCTTGCCGCCCAGCTCAAGGCTTAACACATAGCTTTGTTGATCAAGATTGGGCTGTTGCCGTTATGCGTCGTCATCCACTGAATAAAGGTGATAAAGGTTTTCAGGCTGAAATTACAGACTATATTACCGATAAAGACGATCACTTTGCGCCTTGGTGGGTAACCTTAATGCGTCATCAGCTTGAACGTGATGCACCTGAAATGAGTGACGAAGCGCTCACACTACATGACACTTTACCTCGTGAAGATCTGACTTCTCTCTCCTTTGTCACTATTGATAGTGCTTCAACAGAAGATATGGATGACGCCCTCTTTATTCGTAAAGAAGAGAACGGTCAACTCACACTCTTTATCGCTATTGCAGATCCAACCGCTTATATTCTGCCTAACAGTGAATTAGATAAAATTGCCGCACAACGTGCGCTAACTAACTATCTGCCAGGCTTTAATATCCCAATGTTGCCTCGCGAACTATCAGACAATATTTGCTCATTACGCCCTAATGAGAAACGTCCTGCATTAGTTTGCCAAGTTAACATCACTGAAGATGGCGCTCTGCTTGAAGATATTCATTTCTACTCTGCATGGGTAGAATCAAAAGCTAAACTGGTTTATGACAACATTTCAGATTGGTTAGAAAGTGAAAACGCCCAATGGCAACCTGAAAATGAAATGGTTCATGAGCAAGTGATGTTATTAAAAGAGATGTGTGAAAAACGTCATGAATGGCGTGAAAAACATGCTCTGGTCTTTAAAGAACGCCCTGATTACCGTTTTATTCTTGATGAAGGCGGCAATGTTTTAGATATCGTTGCGGAAAAACGCCGTATCGCAAACCGCATTGTTGAAGAAGCAATGATCACCGCCAATATCTGTGCGGCAAAAGTGCTGGCGAAAAACTTAGGTTTTGGCGTTTACAACGTTCATACAGGCTTTGATCCACTTTATATCGATCAAGTTGTACAGACTTTAAAAGATAACGGAATTGAAACTACGTCTGAAAGTTTATTAACGCTTGAAGGTTTCTGCCAATTGCGTCGCGAGCTTGATAATCAGCCAAATCAGTTCCTTGATAGCCGTATTCGCCGCTTCCAGAACTTTGCTGAAATCAAAGCAGAGCCTGGTCCTCACTTTGGTTTAGGATTAGAAGCTTACGCAACATGGACTTCACCTATTCGTAAGTACAGTGATATTTTAAATCACCGTTTGCTCAAAGCGATTATCAGTAAAGAAAGTGCTGAAAAACCACAAGAAGAAGATGGCATTCGTATTGCAGAGCGTCGCCGTGCTAACCGTATGGCAGAGCGTGATGTAGGTGATTGGTTATATGCACGTTTCTTAAAACCTTTTGCTGGCACTGAAACACCATTTAATGCAGAAATTATCGATATTACGCGTGGTGGTGTTCGTGTTCGTTTAGTTGAAAACGGTGCTGTTGCCTTTATTCCTGCACCATTCTTACATGCTGTACGTGATGAAATTCAATGTAGCCAAGAAACAGGCACCGTCATTGTAAAAGGCGAAACTGCTTATAAGCTCAATGATATCATTCCTGTACGCATTGAAGATGTAAAACTAGAAACACGTAATATCGTTGCTCGCCCTATCTAATACGGCTTAAATCGGTATACAATAAGGCTGATAGTTCACTTAGAACTATCAGCTTTTTTATATCTTTAATTTCTAGTCAAACTAGCGATAAAAAAGGATCTTAAAAAAAGGAAATGCTTTTATGATGCATTGATATTTTCTCTGCGTCATAAATTTAATAAGTAATAGAAAGTATAGAATGAAACACAAAAAAATAGGTGACATCGTCACCTGTAATCTTACTTATCGACTTCGCTGTTTTATGAATAATTAATCAGGGTGACCAGTGATTGTTATTTTAGTGCCTTTCTGATCTTCTTCTAACAATAATTCAGTAAAACCACCCGCGAACTGTTGCTCTATCATTAATTTCTGCGGATTTTCCCATTTATAATCAACAGAAACACCGTCTTTTGTATACTCTTTTTGGATGTTATTGTTCACCTTGATGGTTTTTACAAGATAATCTTCATCATGCTCATTAACATATTTTTTATATGCATCTGCAATTGAAAGCCCTGTGTAAACACAATCTGTTATTGCGCCATTCTCATAAACGTCATCCATGGTCTGTTCAGGTGAAGAGCAATATTTATCATGAACAACCCTGTTCTCAGTTTTGGTTTCTGCAAAAAGTGCAGAAGAATATAATAGTGCGCCAATCATCAAATACGCTTTCATAAAATACCTTTTAAAAGACATCTATTAGTGACAATAAAAAATGCGCTAACCTCAATAGAAAATCAGCGCACTATCATTCATTTCGTTGCTATCTCGCTAAATCAGCCACCAGCCAGTTTAACTTTCATGCCTTTGGCTTCTAATAGCGATTTAATTAAATCACGTTTATCACCTTGGATCTCGATTAAACCCTCTTTGACACTACCACCGCAGCCGCATTTTTTCTTCAGTTCAGCCGCAAGTTTGGCTAACTCTGCATCATCCAGATCGATACCTGAAACAACGCAAACACCTTTGCCTTTACGTCCACTAGTTTGGCGTTGAATACGCACAATACCATCACCGGCAGGACGTACTGGCTTTTGTTCTTCTTCTTTTATACGACCCGTATCTGTGGAATAAACCAAACGAGAGTTATTATCCATGTTAATTACATACCTTGTATATATTCGTCTTACTTTAATATAGAACGATTAATTTGTTGCAATGTTTCATGAGGGTTATCGCTACGAGTGATAGGACGACCAATCACCATATAATCAACACCCGCTGCAATAGCTTGCTCTGGTGTCATTACGCGACGTTGATCGCCAACATCACTTCCTGCTGGACGTATCCCCGGAGTGACTAATAAGAAATCATCACCACAAACTTGTTTAAAACGTGTTGCTTCATGTGCAGAGCAGACAACACCATCAAGACCACAAGATTTTGTCAGTAACGCTAAACGTTCTGCTTGTTCTGCGGGCGTCAATGTTATTCCCAATTCAATTAAATCTGATTGATCCATACTGGTAAGTACAGTCACTGCCGTTAAAAGTGGTGCATCCTTACCAAAGGCAGCAAGGCTCTCTTTGGCAGCACGCATCATACGACTTCCACCACTCGCGTGTACATTGACCATCCATACACCAAGATCTGCAGCAGCAGCGACGGCTCTTGCAACCGTATTGGGAATATCATGGAATTTTAAGTCGAGGAAAATATCAAACCCTTCTTTTTGTAATTGAGTCACAAATTGAGGTCCAAAACGGGTAAACATCTCTTTACCAATTTTTAAACGACAAGACGAGGGATCGATACGCTGTGCAAAATCTAATGCACTTTTTTGGTCTTCATAGTCTAGTGCCACAATAACGGGCGCGCAGGTAAGCTCGGGCGATTTTTTATCACAATGAAATGACATTTTAGGGCCTTTATTTATAGAGAGACTATTAAAAAAGTGACATCATCACTGACCATCTAAACCGCGAATAGGCTTAACGGTATCCCATGAACGACAGGATGGACAATGCCAATATAATGCATGAGAGGTAAAACCACATTTATGGCAACGATAATCTGGTTTCGTGCGAATTTGTTCACCAACCATATAGCGCAATAAGATAAGGCTCTCTTTAGCGCGTCCTTCTTCCGCTTCTGCTAAATGGTAACGCATTAAACGATAGAACAAGCGCATGGTTGGATGACGCTCTAATTGACGATTAATGTATAACTGAGCCGCTTCAATACCTTCTTTAGCTTCAATAATGTCAGCAAGGTACAGCTCCGCAATTGCACCACAATTACTATCTACACATTGACGTAAATAAGTTTCCCAACGAGAAGTATCGCCTAGCGTCTGAAAACATTCAAAAAGCATAGGTAAGGTTTCACTGACCATCTCTTTATCTTGCTCAATGACTTTCATTAAAACATCGATAGCTTTTTGTTTATCATCACGAGCAATATAAATACGACCATACATAATTGAAACACGGGCGCAGAGAGGGTCCATTTGCCCTGCTTTTTGCAACAAATTTAGCGCACTATCAAGATTATCACTGCTCATTTCTTGAAGTGCTAATTCACAATAAAAATGCGAAATTTGTTCTTTTAATTCATGCTGACCTAATTTAACCAGTTTTTCAGCCGTTTCAATGGCCTTTCCCCAATCGCTGATTAACTGGTAAATAGCAAGCAACGATTGTAGTGCGCTTTGGCGAAATTCTTGTTCATCAATAAGCTGCTGAAACATATTTTCAGCACGATCGTAAACACCCGCCGCCACATAATCACGACCTAACTGTTGAACAGCAAGCAGACGTTGATCAAAGGATAATGCAGCACTTTCCATTAATGATTGGTGGATACGAATAGCACGTTCGACTTCGCCACGAGAGCGAAAAAGATTACCTAAAGTAAGATGGGCTTCAAACGCTGAGCTATCTTCTTTAAGCATTTCGAGGAAAAGATCAACCGCTTTATCTTGTTGATCAGAGAGTAAAAAGTTAACACCCGCCACATACTCTCGTGACAGGCGGTCGGCGTTCTGCTGTTTATCCTGTTGAGCGCCACGACGCCCCATATACCAGCCGTAAGCCGCAGCGACAGGTAATAACAGAAACAGCAATTCTAGCATCAGCTATCGTCCTTATTTCGTAGCAGAAGCAACCGTTGGGCGACTTTCTTGGTTTTCTTGTTTTGTTTGGGCGCTTTCAAGACGTTTAATTTTACGTTTTGCTCGGCCTAATGATAAACGAGCGCGTAGATAAAAAACACCACTTACAATCCAGCCAAGCACAAAGCCCACACCGAACAAGGTAGCTAACAAGGTAGAAATACGATACTCACCTTGAGCAATAAGATAATTAAATGTGACTACCTGATCGTTATTGGAGCCTAAAGTCATGGCAATCACCACGATGGCAAGAACAAGAATAACCAAAATAAAAAGTAGGACTTTTTTCACATTATTTCCTTTTTTATTCTCTTTTCTTTAGTAGACAGATAAAGGTAGCATTTTCACTGCGCACAAAGAAAGTCATTTCTTAGAGACATCTGATTTTCGTATATTTTTTCACATAAATACTGAAAAAGACATTCTGTATCTCAAAAATAAAGGCTATTGTCAGGATTAGAGCCATAAACGCCGCTCAATCACCTTAAATGCACACCAAACCAACACTGTGCTGATAAGAATACCGACAATCACATCAGATGCCCAGTGCATTCCTAATACAATACGCCCTACCGTGACATTAATTCCCCATAATAACCCGAGTGACGCTAAAAAATAATGGCGACGCAACATAAAAAGGGCAAAAACAAATAATGCGAGTGTGGCTGAAAATAAACTATGACCAGACGGAAAAGCATAACCTGTTTCAGCTTTCCAATGTTTAAGCTGCCATTTGGGGATCACAGGTGAATGAATTAATCCATTTTGAAGCAATTGTTCTCGCTCAGATCTTGATACTTGATAAAACGCCTCTGGGGTAATGTGCAAATTTTCACTCACCCAAACAACATAAGGGCGAGGCTCTTTAACTGTATTTTTAACCGCAACCTTAATTAATTGCCCAATAGATAATGTAGCAATAATTATCACTGCTAATTGAATGAAATGGTTAAGTTTCAATTTCAAAACCATAAAGAGTAACGCTAACACAACAATAACCGTCACTGTCCCCCAAGGTTTTGCGGCACTATCTGCTATCCATAATGTACTTATACCGCCTAAAGGGTGATCGGTAGGTTGCCATTGCCAACCTAATATCAACACAGCACTTGGTATGATTAAGAGCAACATACTACCTAATAGGATCAACTTTGTTACTTGCTTATTCAATATATTGCCTTTTCTTAAATACACATGTTCTCTTCCATTTACGGCTAAAGACTATCAGTATAAACGATGCAAGTTTAGCAATAAATCATTATGCAAGAAGGCGTAAAATCTGATAGCTTGTAGTGGTGTGAATTTATAAGTGTGTGTTATCCCCATTCCTTGTCTATCAGACATGGAAGCATTTCAGTGTTTTATTTCTCTTTGTTCTCGTTATAAAGTGTATAATCTCGAACAAGAGTTTCACCTGAAATTATGAGTCAAAAATAATGAAATTAAGACGTATCGCAGAAGCAAAACTACCTACTCCTTTTGGTGAGTTTTTAATGGTGGGTTTTGAAGAAATCGCAACAGGAAAAGATCATGTCGCCCTTGTTTATGGTGATATTTCAGGCTCCGAGCCAGTATTATCTCGCATTCATTCAGAATGTTTAACAGGTGATGCCTTATTTAGCCTACGTTGTGATTGTGGTTTCCAACTTGAAGCTGCGCTTTCACAAATAAGCAAAACAGGTCGTGGCGTATTACTTTATCATCGCCAAGAAGGGCGAAATATTGGATTACTAAATAAAATACGAGCTTATGCATTACAAGATAAAGGATTAGATACCGTTGAAGCGAACCTTGAACTAGGTTTTAAAGCTGATGAACGTGATTTTACCCTTTGTGCTGATATGTATAACCTCTTAGGTGTTCATGAAGTTCGATTATTAACCAATAACCCGAAGAAAATTGAAATCATGAAAGCTGCTGGTATCAATGTCATTGAGCGAGTGCCCTTAATTGTAGGACGTAATCCAAGTAATGCACATTATCTTGATACTAAAGCCGATAAAATGGGCCATCTTTTATTTAAGAAAGTGCAATAATACAGCAACAACTCAGCATTAATTCTTTTCAAATCCGAGTCTAAGCGCTCGGATTTTTTATTTATTCCTTTTATTCTATTACCTTATAAATTCATTCTTTATCTATTTTTCTTTCCTTACTTCTTATTTTTACATCTTTTTTATCATTAAATTATATCATGTGAAAATTTGTCATATGTGATTTCATTGACTATCTATCGGTTCCTAAGTTATTTATTAATAAATAAATTTTTATAGGAATACATTATGCCATTACATTTTTCTGGTCGGATTTTCGGCGCGTTGCTATTAGCAGGAACATTATTAACAGGCTGTGATAATAGCGATAAAAATAGCTATTCAATCAAGGTTGGTGTGATTAATGGTGCTGAACAAGATGTAGCTGAGATTGCTAAAAAAGTCGCAAAAGAAAAATATGGCTTAGAAGTCGAATTGGTAAGTTTCAGTGGTTCATTATTGCCTAATGATCCCACTGCAAATAAAGAACTTGATGCCAATGTTTTTCAACATCGCCCTTTTCTTGCCCAAGATAATCAATCTCGTGGTTACAATTTAGTCGCTGTCGGTAATACCTTTGTTTTTCCTATGGCGGGTTATTCAACTAAAATCAAACATATTTCAGAGTTAAAATCAGGTGATACCATTGCAGTTCCTAACGATCCCACCAATTTAGGTCGAGCATTACTGTTATTAGATAAAGAAAATCTTATTACGCTAAAACCAAACAGTGGTTTATTGCCTACGGCTATCGATATTATTGATAATCCTCACAAGCTTAAAATTATGGAGCTAGAAGGCGCGCAATTACCACGAGTTTTAAACGATCCAAAAGTCACTGTCGCTATTATCAGTACAACTTATATCCAGCAAATTAATTTATCACCTACCAAAGACAGTATTTTTATTGAGGATAAAAACTCGCCTTACACCAATATTATTGTGACAAGAGAAGATAATAAAAACGCTGATAACGTCCGTGATTTTATTAAGGCTTATCAGTCACCCGAAGTTGCCACGGCTGCCGAAACCATTTTTAACGGTGGGGCAATTCAAGGCTGGTAAAATTATTAATAATATTGATTGGTCACTTGTGATTAACATGTGACCCAATCATTTATTTACTCTTTTATCTCGATAAGGTTATTCCATTATATTTTTTTGATTCATTAGTAAACTTATATTCCATGAAATATCCTTATTATTAATTGGCGATTTTATTATCACAAACAAAAATTTAATAGTTTAGTTTTAGTATATGTTCTATTTAAAATAGAAAAATGGTATTTTTATTGAGAATAAAACTCGCCTTACACCTATATTATTTATAAAAAGTGTATAAAGTTAATACCTAGTGATTAAATTTAATCTCAATATAAATTAATAGGCTAATTTCACTTTATTATCTAACATAAAAATTAATTTATTATTTTCATCTGCTTTAACTGAAACATTAGCACCATTCCCATATTGATCTCGAATAATACAATCCATTTTTTCTTCTTTCTTACTTGAAAATAATGGTAGCCCAATATTTATACTATAAGTCCAGAAACATAATCCTACTCTTTTTTTATTACTTGATGTTACTTTAATTGAGGGCATATTCTCAAAATGGAAATTCTTTGTATAATAACCAGAAGGATCTAATAAAACCGATTGATCCGTTGATGTACCTATTAATTGATAAATATTTTTATGATAATAATAAAAATCTTTATTTTCCTCACATTCTGCACCTGTTGTTATTGCACCGCCATTACCATTAAATGCAAGGTAATACTTAGACAGCGTTCCACCGGGTATCGATACATTTTTTTCTACTTCTGGGTATATTAGCGGATCAATATTCATATCCTCTTTTGTAAAAATGCGAGGCGGTATAACATTTAATGTTACAACACTCTGCCGATATATAGGACTATTAGATCTAAAAGCGGTTGTATATTGTTTACCATTGACAGTAAATTGTGCACATAGTTTTAAAGTATCCATGATTTTATCAACAGATACATACCATATACATGCTGAATAATTTATTTGCTCATAAAGATTCTCAGTGTGAGGATGAACATAACCTTTTGCTTCTTTAGAAATATGGATATCTGGATTTAACGTTTTATTTTTATCATCAACAATACAAATATTTTTATGCATTTCTTCTTCTGACACTTTAAAATGTCTTTCTTCTTTATCTAGTACAATTAAACCAACACCGATAGGAACTTGATGTTTACCATTTGCATAAATATTTGATTCTTGATCCGTGTGATTAATATAAAAAGTAAATTGTATTACACGTTCAATATCTTCCCAATTACCTACATAATATTTAACTTTTTCATCACCTGATACGACGGTATTTCCTTCAACAATAGCATGCTTAAAAACAACCGCATTACCTTCAACTTTTGCATTTCCTCGAACAACACCTCTATTTTCAATACTCGCGTTTTGTGTGACTACAGCAGAATCATATATTGCTGCATCATCAGATACTTTAGCATTACCTGAAATTATCGCATTATCATAAACTTTAGCATTTTTTGATATTATTGCATTTTCTATTACTCTCGCATTACCAAATACCATTGCATCATCATAAATAAAACAACCATCTTCTCGACTTAAATTACTTTCATCTTCAATCCACCCCCCTGGACTACCAGTATATACTCTTTTAATTTTAAACAGAGTAACGCCATTATATTCTTTGGATTCATTTGTAATAATATATTTTTTCATTATACGCCTCGCGTTTATTTAATATAATCTTGCTAAAATAGAAACACCTCCAAAACAAGAGCCATTGAAATAATATAAAGAAAAAAATAATTAGGTAACATTAAATAAAAAAACAGACCTATTAATAAAAAATAGAAAGACAGTATTTAAAATTTAAATACTGCCTTTTGTGAGAATAACTTAATATTTTTTATATATGTTATTAGAATATTATTTATAACATATTTCTAATTACATAATGCAATATGCCACCATGTTGGAAATAAGCTAATTCAGTTTGAGTATCAATACGACAACGCGCCATAATAGTTTCAGTACGATTATTTGCAAAAGTAATATTAACCGCGACATCTTGATTCGGTATTAATGCATGAAGCCCGGTGATCTCAATTTTCTCATCACCTTTTAGACCCAATGTTTGACGAGAAACCCCTTTAGGAAATTCTAAAGGTAAAACCCCCATGCCGATTAAGTTAGAACGGTGAATACGCTCAAAAGAGCCTGCGATGACGACTCGCACACCTAATAAACGCGTTCCCTTCGCTGCCCAATCTCGGCTAGAGCCAGAGCCATATTCATTACCTGCAATAATTGCCAGTGGTGTATTTTCTTGCTGATAACGCATTGAAGCATCATAAATCGCCAGTATTTCACCCGTTGGAATATGCTTGGTAAAACCGCCCTCTATTCCTGGCACCATTTCGTTACGAATACGAATATTGGCAAATGTGCCTCGCATCATTACTTCATGATTCCCGCGTCTGGAGCCATAAGAGTTAAAATCTTTCGGCTCAACACCATGTTCACGCAAATAACGCCCTGCGGGACTATCCGCCTTAATATTACCTGCTGGTGAAATATGATCAGTTGTCACCGAATCACCTAAAATAGCCAAAATACTGGCTTGATGAATATCTTTAATCGGAGCCGGCGTTTTTGACATACCTTCAAAGAAAGGAGGATGTCGAATATAGGTAGAGTCTGGTTGCCAATCATAGACAGGTGTATCTTGTGTTTGCAGTGATTTCCATGTTTCATCACCTTCAAATACAGCGGAGTACTCTTTATGGAACATCTCTGTTTTAACTTTCTCGACAGCATCAGCAATGGCTTTACTGTCAGGCCAAATATCTTTTAAATAAACGGGAGCACCCTGTTTATCTTTACCTAATGGTTCTTTCGTAAGATCGATATTCATATTTCCTGATAAAGCATAAGCAACCACTAAAGGTGGCGATGCTAACCAGTTGGTTTTCACTAAGGGATGAATTCGACCTTCAAAGTTACGGTTGCCGGATAATACAGCTGCAATAGTTAAGTCATTATCCTTAATTGCACTTTCAATCGGTGCTAATAAAGGTCCTGAGTTACCAATACATGTTGTGCAACCATATCCCACAAGATTAAATCCTAACTCATCAAGATAAGGCGTTAATCCTGCCAAATTAAGATAATCTGTGACCACTTTAGAGCCAGGAGCCAAAGAAGACTTAACCCAAGGTTTACGCTGCAAGCCTTTTTCTACCGCATTTTTAGCCAGTAATCCGGCGGCCATTAAAACATTAGGATTTGATGTGTTGGTACATGATGTGATAGCTGCAATAACGACTGCACCATCGGTTAACTCAAATGCAGGATAATCATCAATTTTTACTTGAGGAAACTGAGCCAGTGGTTTTTTATTGGTTTCAAGATCGACTGCTGCTTTAAATGCCTTAGGTACACTCGGTAGATTGACTCTATCTTGAGGGCGTTTAGGTCCTGCAAGGCTCGCTTCAACGGTTCCCATATCTAACGATAATGTTGACGTAAAGATAGGCTCATCACCTGTATGTCTCCATAGACCTTGCTCTTTGCTATAAGCTTCAACAAGTGCAATTTCTTGTTCTTCACGTCCTGTTAAACGCAAATAATCAAGGGTGATATCATCTATTGGGAAGAATCCACAGGTTGCACCATACTCTGGCGACATATTCGCTATGGTTGCACGATCAGCTAAAGGTAATGACGCTAAACCATCTCCATAGAACTCCACAAATTTACCCACAACACCATGAGCGCGTAACATCTGTGTGACGGTTAATACCAGATCCGTTGCCGTGATCCCTTCACGTAATTTTCCTGTTAATTTAAAGCCAACAACATCTGGAATTAGCATGGAGATAGGTTGTCCTAACATTGCAGCTTCTGCTTCAATGCCGCCTACTCCCCAACCTAAAACACCAAGACCATTTATCATTGTGGTGTGAGAATCCGTACCGACTAAGGTATCAGGATAAGCCACATGGCGCCCGTTTTGCACCTCAGACCAAATCGCTTTGCCTAAGTACTCCAGGTTTACCTGATGGCAAATTCCTGTACCCGGCGGCACGACACGAAAGCGTTCAAAGGATTGTTGTCCCCAACGTAAAAAAAGGTAGCGTTCATAGTTACGCTCCATTTCAATTTCCACGTTTTCAGCAAACGCATTTTTACTGGCATATTCATCAACCATAACAGAGTGGTCAATAACCAAATCAACGGGTGATAATGGATTAACTTTATCCACTTGCCCACCCAAAGATTTTACAGCTTCACGCATAGCGGCTAAATCAACAACAGCAGGCACACCAGTAAAATCTTGCATAAGTACCCTTGCCGGTCGATATGCAATTTCTCGTGATGCATGTGCTGTTTTTTGCCACTCAACGAGTGCCTTAATATCCTCCTCAACAACAGTATCATTGTCGAGATAACGCACTAAGTTTTCTAGTAACACCTTCAGAGACTTAGGAAGACGGGTAATATCGCCTAATTGGCGGGCAACTTCTGAAAGGCGGTAGTACTCATATTCTTGAGATCCGACTAAGAGCGTAGCATGGCTCTCTTTTTTCAAACGTAACGACATAGCTCCTCCTTCTTATTTTTATACTGACAGCATGTTTAAACTATCAAAATAGGTAAGGTTATTTATTAAACATATCATATAACGCCGAATTTCGCTTAAAGACCACACAATTTGTTAACGTAATGTTATGGCTGTCATAGTGTTAATAAATTTTAATCTCGGGATTTTTGCTTAATTAAGATTTAATGGTGGAGGTATGACTACGTAAGGATAACTTTTATGAGTAATAAACAATCTGATTTACTTAAAAATATTATGAATGCGGATAGCTATTTCGCAGAACCTATTACCCCCCCATTTCCGCAAACCTTATCGATGAATCCATTACATTCTCAAAATATAAAAGATTCAGAAGGTTTAGTGCAATTTATCATCGCGTCACCCAAACCTTTTGAGCCGTCCGAAATAGAAAAAATGTCACAGCTTAAAAATATCCAAATTGGACTTATTTCTATTATGGCAAACCATCTTGCAGCATTAAAAAAAGAGGATAATGAAGCCTATTATCGCCCCGAACATTGGTTAGATACTCTCAATCATTTACCACTTCTAGGACACAATAAAGTCGAAACAAAAAAGCTTCATAAACAAACCTATGATTTTTCTGTTGCTCAAGCGTTTATTCAATTATTACTAGGAGCAGCAATCAATGCCACCTCTCCTGCACTTGGCGAATTTATTGATTTTTTACGTACCCAAGGACAAAAAATAGAAGTCGGCTTACGAAAATCATTAGATAGCTATCAAACGATAACGATTGCGGGGATCACGGAGATACTCAATCATAATAATCATCTTATTTTTGTTCCCAAGCTGAAAATTTTGAGCCTGCGTTTTTCTTATCAATCAGCAAAAATGCTACTTGCCAGTTGTATAGGCCGTAAATTTACCCTCTCTTTAGAGTACACCACCATTACCTCTGTATTTGATGCTAGCGCTCTTGATGATCCACTGATTAATCGCCAGTTTTATGATTTTTTAAATAAGTACCGTCAGTTAAGCATTGCAAAATCAGATGCTTTTTTTAGTGGGGATTTTTATTTGAAATGAGTTGAGTAATAGCAGAAATTAGATTTATGAACACGCTTGAAGGCGGGAATAACCCGCCTTTCAGTATTACACGAGTGGTAATTCGATATCTTTAAATAACTCTTCAATCTCTTCGTTAGTTCGCAACGCAACAGCTTGCTCAATCAAATTACGCGTAAGATGAGGGGCAAAACGCCACATAAAATCATACATATAGCCACGTAAGAAACCACTACGACGAAACGCAATTTTAGTGGTGCTATAACTAAACTTATCACGCATATCAATGGCAACTAAATCGCTATCAAGTACAGGATCAAATGCCATGCTGGCAATCACACCAATACCTAAATGCAGTCTTACATAAGTTTTAATGACATCCGCATCGGTTGCAGTGAAAACAATTTTAGGTTTTAACCCTACTTTACCAAAAGCATCATCAAGATCAGAGCGTCCGGTAAAACCGTGGGTATAGGTAACGATATCGTAACCCGCAAGCTCTTTTAACGTCACTTCTCGTTTTTGTGCAAGTGGATGATCTTTTGAAACCACAACAATACGGTTCCAACGATAACAAGGTAGCATCACTAAATCGTTATAAAGATGCAGTGATTCTGTCGCGATCGCAAAATCACTTTTACCTCTGCATACGTCTTCAGCAATTTGCGTTGGTGAACCTTGGTTCATATGCAATGAAACATCAGGATAACGCTCAATAAAACCTTTTATTACTGGCGGTAATACATAACGAGCTTGCGTATGCGTTGTTGCAATTGATAGCGAACCTCTATCTGGATAAGTGTGCTCACCCGCCGCTGATCGAATAGCTTCGGTTTTTGACAAAATCTCTCTAGACAGCCTTACAATTTCTTCACCTGCCGGTGTCACATGCGTTAGATGCTTACCACTACGAGAAAATATTTGTATACCAAGCTCATCTTCTAACATGCGAATTTGTTTACTTATTCCCGGTTGAGATGTATACAAACGCTCTGCCGTGGTCGAAACATTTAAATCGTTATTCACCACTTCAACGATATAACGCAACTGTTGTAATTTCATAGAGAGGCTATCCCTTCAACAAAAGACTTATTATTCCGTTATTCTATTTATATTCATATAACTAAAAAGAATAATAAAGATGTAATTTATAACCACTATATCACTTATTTCATTTCGGTCTAACGTAATTAATAGTGTTATTTAGGTTTTGTTATATCGAATAGTTATAAGCTATAAATAAGCATAAAAAAAGCCAACGTTATCTGTCAGCTTTTATTTCATAATGCGAGTGTTACTAAATTATTTAATCACACCACATGCCATTCTTGCGCCACCGCCACCAAGTGCCTCAGGATCATCAGAATAGTTGTCGCCACCCACATGCACCATAATTGCTTTATCTTTCACTTGTTCAAGTTTAGTGAGTTTTGGTGCTAATACTGCGTAATCAGCAACGCCATGATCATTTACAACTAATCCTGGTAAATCACCTAGATGCCCAGCTTTATTATACGGTCCCAAGTGAACACCGGTTTTTTCAGGATCTAAATGCCCTCCTGCTTTTAACGCTGGTACAGGTTTGCCATCTTTCATATCCGGCTCACAAGAACCATTAGCATGGATATGAAAACCATGAATACCCGGTGTTAATCCAGTGAGTTTTGGCGTAAATAACAGCCCATAATCAGTTTCAGTGATAGTCACAACACCAATATCGTTGCCTGCTCCCGTCGGTAAAGCTTCTTTTAACGTGACATCTAACGTTGCAGCGCTTGCCACAGAAGTGAAGAGTAAGCCAGATAGTAACAAAGGCATCAGTTTCATAGTATCTCCGTCTTATTATTAGCAAAGTAAAATATCAGACAAATAGAAATTAACCATTAATACTGTTTCAATGTATTTAATTAGCATACCTTCTTAATACAAAAAAGCGACTAACTTTCATTAGTCGCTTTTTTATTTATCACGTAATGCCAATATTATTTGGTTTTTTCAACCCATTTGCCATCGACATAAAACGCAGACCAACCTGTAGCCTTGCCATCTTTCTCTGAAGAAACATATTGCTGTTTTGTTTTACGACTAAAACGCACAATAGTTGGATTTCCTTCAGGATCAGCCACCGGAGCTTCTGCTAAATAGCGCATTTTCTCTGCTAAACGGTCTTTAAAGCGAACCAGTTCTTCTACTTTTGGCGCGCGCGTTTCTCTTGATTTAGGGAACGTGTTTGCGGCCAAAAATACACCCGCAGCGCCATCTCGTAAGACAAAGTAAGCATCTGATTTTTCGCATGGCAACTCAGGAAGTGGAACGGGATCTTCCTTCGGTGGTGCAATTTCACCGCTTTTTAAAATTTTACGCGTATTTTTGCAGTCATCATTAGTACAACCCATGTATTTACCAAAACGCCCCATTTTCAGGTGCATTTCAGAGCCACATTTATCACACTCAATAACTGGACCTTCGTAACCTTTTAAGCGGAATTCACCTTCTTCAACTTCATAACCATCACATGCAGGATTATTACCACAAACATGTAATTTACGATGAGTATCAATCAGGTAACTATCCATTGCAGTACCACATTTCGGACAACGACGACGTGCACGTAATGCGTTAGTTTCTGCATCTTCCCCTTCAAGAATATTTAATAATTCATCTTCAGGGATAAGGTTGATGGTTTGCTTACAACGCTCTTTAGGCGGTAAAGCATAGCCTGAACATCCTAAGAATACGCCTGTTGTCGCTGTTCTAATGCCCATATGACGAGAACAAGTTGGACATTCAATCGACGTGATCACCATTGGATTTGGTCGCATTCCACCTTCTTCAGGATCTTTTTCAGCGACATCTAATTGCTGACTAAAATCAGTGAAGAATGCATCTAATACCGCTTTCCAGTTTTCTTCATTATTAGCAACATGGTCGAGGTGATCTTCCATTTGCGCAGTAAAATCGTAATTCATTAAATCGCTAAAATTCTCTTCTAAGCGATCTGTGACAATTTCACCCATTTTTTCTGCATAAAAACGACGGTTTTCAACTTTCACATAACCACGATCTTGAATAGTGGAAATGATAGATGCATATGTTGAAGGACGACCAATACCGCGCTTTTCTAACTCTTTAACTAAAGTTGCTTCGCTAAAACGTGCTGGTGGCTTAGTAAAGTGCTGAGTTGGTTCTAATTCAACTAAAGCCAGTTTTGCCCCTACATCAACTGCAGGTAAGGTTTTATCTTCATCTTTATTACGCATCGCTGGCATGACTTTCGTCCAACCGGCAAAACGTAAAGTACGACCTTTAGCACGTAGTTTATAATCACCTGATTCGACTGTTAATGTGGTTGAATCGTATTTTGCTGGTGTCATTTGACAAGCAACAAATTGATTCCAAATCAGTTGATATAAACGTTTGGCATCGTTATCCATATCTTTTAAAGATTCTGCGATAACGTTGATATCAGAAGGACGGATAGCTTCGTGCGCTTCTTGAGAATTTTCTTTACTCGAATAAACATTTGGTGCTTTCGGCAAATATTTAGCGCCAAAATTCTCATTGATATAATCACGCGCCATTTGAATTGCATCCTGACTTAAGTTAGTTGAGTCAGTACGCATATAGGTTATATAACCTGCTTCATAAAGGCGCTGAGCTAGCATCATCGTCTTTTTCACACCAAAGCTTAAACGCGTACTGGCCGCTTGCTGTAAGGTTGATGTGATAAGTGGTGCGCTCGGTTTGCTCGATGTTGGTCTATCTTCACGATCTTTTACCGTGAAGGTCGCATTTTGTAATGCTTTAACCGCAACCTGTGTTTCATCAGATGAAACAGGGTTGAAGGCTTTATCATTATAATGCGTGACTTCCATACGCAATGGCTGTTCGTCAGGCGTTAACAGCGATGCATGTAATTGCCAATATTCTTCAGGAACAAAGGCTTTAATTTCACGCTCACGCTCAACTAAAAGACGCACAGCAACGGATTGCACTCGCCCCGCAGATAATCCACGGGCCACTTTTTTCCAAAGTAAAGGTGAAACCATATAGCCCACAACACGATCCATAAAGCGACGTGCTTGTTGCGCGTTAACGCGATCTATATTTAACTCACCTGGAGTTTGGAAAGCTTGTGTAATGGCATTTTTAGTGATCTCGTTAAAAACCACTCGACTAAATCGTTCATCATCACCGCCGATAACTTCGCGTAAATGCCACGCGATAGCTTCTCCTTCGCGGTCAAGGTCCGTTGCGAGATAGACATGATCAGCTTTCTCAGCCAATGCTTTTAGTTCAGCCACGACTTTTTCTTTGCCGGGTAGAATTTGATAGTTCGCATTCCATCCATTATAGGGATCAACTCCCATACGGCTGACTAAGGCTGATTTCTCATCCTTTTTAACTTTTTTCACGCCTTTCGTGGCGGATGAGTTTTCGCTCTTCTGGCTGCCAGAACCACTCTTTGGCAAATCACGAATGTGACCCACGCTAGATTTAACTACGTAGTCATTGCCAAGATATTTATTGATCGTTTTGGCTTTAGCCGGGGACTCCACGATAACAAGAGCTTTACCCATAATTACCTTTACCTAATTAAACTTTGTTATGACGGTATTGTTTAATACCCTCAACTAAAAAAATGTTTAAAATCTCTTTTTTATATTGCGTTAGTTTTGCAATATATCAACCTGTTTTTATTCAAAGCTTTTGTTTAAGCTCAAAACTCATAACTTTTTTTGAGGTATTTTAATCACCTCACTGCCTTGATCGGGTACAGGTAAATCATTGTTTGCTACATATAGAGTAGCTAAGCTTTTAAAAATGCCACACTCTACCTGATAAAAAGTGAGGCGCAACAAATTATTTTTCTAAGGAGCACATATTATGTCAACACAAACTACACCGATTACAACAGAGATGCTACTTGAAAAAGCGAATAAAATCATATGTGAACATGAAGATTATTTACAAGGTATGCGTGCTGATTCGGTTGAACAGAAAGGTAATGTCCTCGTATTTAAAGGCGAATTTTTTTTAGATGAACAAGGTTTACCTACTGCAAAAAGCACAGCAGCATTCAACATGTTCAAGCATTTAGCTCATGTGTTATCTGATAAATACCACTTAGAATAAGTCATCTTCGTGATTATTTTTATTTAATCACTGAAGTAAATTAATTTACTCTTAATCGATAGCAAAAAAGAGGCTTTACTTGCCAGTTATTGCGTTCACTCAGATACGCACAACTGGCATAATTAAGCAGTAATAAAGAATAATGATTCAACCTATTCATAATGCCGTTTTTTGTCGCATCTTCATTCACGATTACACTTACCTATCAATACAATCAGTAAGATCAATTATTTTTATTTTCTATTTACGGCTATATTGAAGCCTCCTAGAAAGAGGAAATATTTACCCTGTTGTTGTTATAAGCAATATCAATTATTTCTTTGATTGCCAGTGAAATTTTCACTGGCTTTTTTTTTGTTTTATCAAAATAAAAGCTTTTAAAATAGAAAGTTAGAATATTTATTAAGAAGGCTTAGAAATAGTGACTGGATTAAGGAAGGATGATATCAGCGATAATCCATATCACTGATATCATTATTGCGTACTTATTGACTTATATAACTTAGCAGCTTGGCTTATAGCAGCGGTTTTTTACTTCTTTGCACCCAACGCATCATCAGTTTATCGATACTTTCCATTACGCCACCGGTAACTCGCTCAACCATTTTCTTTTTGGTAACATATTGAACAGAAAGAACTTCAAAATCATTAATATGATCAATCAGCCAATCATCACTTACACCAACTTTATCAATTAAGCCTCTGTTTAGTGCTTCTGAGCCGTACCAATACTCACCCGTTGCAACGCTATCAATATCAAGTTGAGGACGATATTTATGCACAAATGATTTAAACAATAGATGCGTTTCATTTAAATCTTGCTTAAATTTCTCGCGACCTTCTTCAGTATTTTCACCTAATAAGGTCAATGTACGTTTATATTCGCCAGCAGTATGCAACTCAACATCAATATCGTTTTTCTTGAGTAAACGGTGAATATTAGGGATTTGAGCTACGACACCAATCGAGCCAATAATCGCAAATGGCGCTGCAACAATGTTATCTGCCACACATGCCATCATATATCCCCCGCTAGCAGCCACTTTATCGACAACCGCAGTCAGTTTAATTCCCTTTTCTTTTAAGCGTGTTAATTGAGCCGCAGCTAATCCATATCCGTGAACCATACCGCCAGGGCTTTCTAAGCGCAGTAATACTTCATCACCTGTTTGTGCAACAGAAAGAATGGCACTGATTTCTTCACGTAGTGAACCCACTTCATGGGCATCCATACTACCGTTAAAATCAAGCACATATAAACAAGGTTTTACAACGCCTTTTTTACCTTCTTTTGCATTGTTTTTACTCTGTTTATTTTCTTTTTTCTGCTGTTTTTTAAATGCTTTATACCAGACTTTTAATTCAGCATCGTCCATTTTTGCTTGTTGCATAACACGCTGTTTTTCTTCGTAAGCTTCAGCAAGATCAGTGACTCTTAACGTCCCTTTACGATTTTGCTTTTTATTTCCAATCACAACGAAAAACAACACGATAGCGATAATCGCCACAACAACAGTGACAATTTCTGCTAAAAACAGTCCATATTGCAAAATATACTCCACAAAGACCTCTTTTTAAGGTTAATAACACTGACTAAAACCAATATGCCTAGTTTAACGAAATTCTGCTTTAGCGCCAGCAACAAAGGCATGATTATGTTTAATACCATAAAGAAAACAGCCATAATTTGTAAACAAAAAGTCAGACTAAACTGGTCGCTAAGCAAATAAGACGTTACACTTTATTTACTTTTTACTAGACAGGATATCAATATGTTGCAATATCAACCCGATCATAGCGTGCTAAAAGATAAAATTATTCTAGTAACGGGTGCTGGTGATGGCATTGGAAAAGAAGCTGCACTAACTTATGCGCAATATGGCGCAACACTTATCTTATTAGGTCGTACTCTATCAAAACTTGAAGATGTTCAAGAAGAGATAATCACATCAGGTGGTCAACAGCCCATGTTATATCCACTTGATCTACTTACAGCGACAGAAAACGATTTTCAGCAATTTGCTGATACTCTCGTTAAACGCTTTCCTCATCTTGATGGTGTATTACAAAATGCCGGTTTATTGGGTGTTGTTGAGCCTATCATTAATCAACCGAGTAATCTTTGGCATGACGTTATGCAAGTCAATGTTAATGCGACATTTATGCTCACAAAAGCACTCTTACCATTGATGCTTAAAGCACCTCATGCAAGCCTTATCCTCACCACGTCGAGTGTAGGTCGCCAAGGCCGTTATGGTTGGGGCGCTTATTCTGTCTCTAAATTCGCAACAGAAGGCTTTATGCAAGTACTTAATGAAGAATATAACGAGAGTACCTTGCGTATTAACTGTATTAATCCTGGTGGCACTCGTACCGCAATGCGAGCAAGTGCATTTCCAGATGAAAATGCACAAAAGCTAAAAACACCTAAAGATTTGATGCCGTTATATCTCTACCTTATGAGTGATGACAGTATTGATGTGAAAGGACAATCTTTAGATGCACAACCTGGTCGTAAGGCAGGTCCCGCTGAATAATGTACTTTAAGTTTAAGGTAGCAAAATGAATGATGCACAACACCAAAAACGCCAACAACGTTTAAAAGAAAAAGTAGATACCCGAATTGAACAAGCTCAACGTGAGCAAGGTATTGTGATGATTTTTACTGGCAATGGTAAAGGTAAAACAACGGCGGCGATGGGAACTGCAACGCGTGCTGTTGGTCATCAAAAAAAAGTTGGTGTTGTGCAGTTTATAAAAGGGACATGGGAAAACGGTGAACGAAACCGATTAGAACAATTCGGTGTGCCATTTTATGTAATGGAAACAGGTTTCACTTGGGAAACTCAAGATAAAAGCGCAGATACTGCTGCCTGTTTGAATACTTGGCAATATGCACTCAAACTACTTAATAACCCAGAATATGATCTGGTTATCCTTGATGAAATTACCTATATGATTAGCTTTAACTATTTACCATTAGATGAGGTTATTTCAGCCATTAGCTCTCGCCCGCCTCACCAAAATGTCATTATCACAGGAAGAGGCTGCCATAGAAAATTAATTGAGTTAGCTGATACAGTGACAGAAATGCGTCCTATTAAACATGCTTTTGATAGTGGGATAAAAGCACAAAAAGGTATAGATTGGTAATAATCTCTTACTGCCTTTTCAATTATCTTAAAAATAAATAATAATTATATTAAAGCTGGCTCACTTAATATGCCAGCACCAAATATACGCCCTGTTTCATCTATTAATTTAAAGTAAGCTTCTTTATCATCGAATATATCATTTTGTATTTGTTGACTATACACCATAGCCATTTTCATTATATGGAAATGATATTCATTATAGTAATTTTGCTTCTCATTCGGTTCCCGTGAAGTCAAATAGGAATTAGTTACTTTATAAATATTATTAGCTTCTTTCAGCATTTCGCTATTATGAAATTCAATATGACTCAATGTCGGAATAAAATCATCTGTCCGTGTATTTTCATCATTTATCCAATTGTATTTATCTTTTTCTTTATGTGCTTCTAATAAATTAGGACCAGAATAAACATGAATACCATATGGCTTTCTTGATATAAAATCTTGAAATTCAGATTGGGAAAAACACTTAGTTAATACATTTACTACTCCCTTATTACTCCAATCAGGTAAGTAAGTCGGTATAGGCTCATTTAAAGGAACATCACAGTGAAAAACATTATTATCAATAAAAATAGCGTCAGAGCTATTAATAGCGCCATTCACTAGTTGCCCATCAATCCAAACAGAGCGCATTGTTAAGTATAAATGCTCACTATCTTCTTTAGGTGAAAAAATAGAAGTAAAACTATAGTATATTTCCCTAGATGGATTAATTATTCCTCCATGATTTCCAGGGTAAATCATAAAAATTTTCTTTTCCCCGTCAGCACCAACTAATACATGCTTCCCATTCTCTAATTTTATTTCTTTTACTTCACCTGTATTAAGCCAAAAAGCATTTTCATCAATTTGAAAGACTAGCGGTGTTGTTTTATTGTTACTAATGTAAAACACACCAGATTGTGAGTTTAAATTAGTCGTTGGCTCACAACCCGTAGTAAGAGTAGTCGCACATAACATTGTTGTTAAATAAAAAGAACGATGCATATATCGCGTATACCTTATCGTAAAATATACAAATAAAATATTATTATTAATAAAAGTGACTTCTCATCTCATCAATTGTGCATCATAGTTTTATTTATGGAAAAAATAAAGTCATCAAAAAAAGAAGCACCCTATTTCTATGGGTGCTTCTTCATAAAGAATGATATTTTAATTTAAAATAATAAATAATTATTCGCTAATTACTTTTTATTTCCTGCTGATTGGCGACGGCTTGACGCTCTTTTAGCTGGTGATGTTGAAGTACGTGTTGATATCTTAGTATGACGCTTAACCGCACGACGGATCTGATTCGCTTTAATACGACGCTGATCTTTTTCTACTGCAACTTTTGTTACTGTTTCGTCGTTTAATTCAACTAACTGACGTAAATAGTTGATTTGATCTAATCCAAGCTCTACCCAACCACCACGCGGTAAACCTTTTGGTAAATCAATATCACCGTAACGAACACGAATAAGACGGCTGACTTGTACGCCCACCGCTTCCCACATACGACGAACTTCACGGTTACGCCCTTCAGTCAGTGAAACGTTATACCATTGGTTAATCCCTTCACCACCACGGTAAGAAACAGAGCGGAATGAAGCAGGACCATCTTCTAATTGTACACCTCGCGTTAATTGACGAATTTTCGCATCATCAATTTCACCAAAAACACGAACAGCGTATTCACGCTCAACTTCACGGCTAGGATGCATTAAACGGTTAGCTAATTCACCATCAGTTGTAAATAACAGTAATCCACTGGTATTCACATCAAGACGACCGACTGCAATCCAGCGAGCACTGTTAAGGCGAGGAAGACGTTGGAAAACGGTTGGACGACCTTGTGGATCACTGCGAGTACACAATTCACCTTCAGGTTTGTAATAAGCAAGCACACGACAAACATCTTTTTGTGCTTCACGAATATTTAGAATGCGGCCATCTAAGCGGATTTTTGCTGTCGTGGTGACATCAATACGATCACCTAATTTTGCTTTTGTACCATCAATGCTGATACGCCCTTCTTGAAGATAGCCTTCAATTTCACGGCGAGAACCGTGACCAGAACGAGCAAGGATTTTTTGTAATTTTTCAGTGCGTTGCGATTTATCGCTCATGAAACAACCTCATGTGTCGCCTTCACAGGCGTCATAAAAATAGAATTAATTTTTAAAAATCAATTAAATATAAATAACCCATGTTTATTAAAATAAGAAATAAACACAGGTTTATTGATTCAATAGTGAACAATGTTGATGATTTTTCACATAAACCATCAACATTGTGATAAATAGTGACGATAAAACGATGTTGGCAAAATCTAACAATAACTTAGCCGTTTGTCTGCAGATCAAGTTATCGTGTTTAGCGTCTAAAATACGCGTTGATATAACCGATTTCAAAAACAGACACCATGATTTTTATCGCAATGTATAAATTTAACACAAGCGATAAATCCCTTCACCTTTTATCTCTTTATCTCGTGATAAATTTCTTCACTATTGAGTCATTTTCTCCAAACTCAGTTTAATCAGCTAAATGACTTACTGAAATGGCGTAATATCTCCCATACCTTCACGCACAATAACTGGAGTATCTTCTGTTAAATCAATTACCGTTGTCGGTTTTTGCCCTAAATAGCCACCGTGGATCACCAAATCAACTTGCTTGCTTAATAAATCTTCGATTTCTTCTGGATCAGATTCGGCAAAATCATTACCCGGTAAAATCAGGCTTGTTGACATTAATGGCTCACCAATATTTTCTAACAATGCCAGTGCAATAGGGTTAGAAGGAACACGCAAGCCTATGGTTTTACGTTTATCGTTCATCAATCGCTTTGGTACATCTTTAGTTGCTTTTAAGATAAACGTGTAATTACCTGGAGTGTTATTTTTTATTAAACGAAACACGACATTATCAACATAAGCGTAATTGGCAATTTCTGATAAATCACGGCACATCAGTGTAAAATTGTGGTTTTTATCTAATTGGCGAATACGACAAATTCTCGTCATTGCATCTTTATTGTCTAAACAACAACCAATAGCATAGCCAGAGTCTGTTGGATAAATCACCACACCGCCTTTACGTAAAATATCAGCACTTTGTTCAATTAAACGAGCCTGCGGATTATCAGGGTGAATATAAAAAAGTTGGCTCATACATCCCTCAACGAATTTCTAATGTTACTCTTGCCATAGCGACCAAACTGGTTCTACACCACTGGGTAACCATAAATTACGCCCCAATTCTATCCACGAGCAAGGGCGATGAAAATCAGAACCTAACGAAGCTTTTAACCCATAAAGTTGCGCTAATGCTGCGTGTTGTTCCCGTTCTTGTGGTGGTTGTTGGCATTGTGCCACTTCGATTGCATCACCACCGAGTTGTTTAAAATAAAGCGTTAAGCGTTTTAACCATTTAGAGGATAGACCATATCGTCCTGGGTGTGCTAATACTGCAACACCACCAGCTTCATGAATTGCTGTGACAGCGTCACCTATTGAGCACCACTGTGGTGGAACATAGCCGGTTTTACCTTTCGCTAAATAACGTTTAAACACTTTATTAACTGAGGCAACATGCCCTTCATTCACAAGAAAACGAGCGAAGTGCCCTCTTGTAACTTGTCCACCAAGTGCTAAGGCTTTTGCCCCTTCAAATGCATTTGCAATACCCGATTTTTCTAATCGCTCACCTATCATTATCGCGCGTGTTTCACGACATTGGCTTTGTGACGAAAGGAGCGTTTTCATTGCATTATGGTTGATATCAATATTCAATCCAACAATATGGATTTCTATATTCTCCCACAAAGTCGATATTTCGACACCTGATATCAGGGTAAGAGGCAGATTTTTTTCTGCAATATAATCATTAGCTGGAGTAATTGCTGCGGTTGTATCGTGATCCGTAATTGCTAAGACATTAATTTGACGCTCTATCGCTCTCTCAACCAATTCTTCTGGTGAAAGCTCGCCATCTGACGCGGTAGTGTGGCTGTGCAAATCATAAATCACTCTTAAATCAGATAGCACTTCTGTCATCGCTTCTCCCTTTTCATCTTAGCAAGATAATAATTTTTAAAGAGTATGCCATAAAGTACTTGACGAACCTAACGCAATCCAGTTTACTAGTACACAACACGAGCTAGTCTGTTAACTTATTATCTGTCGTTAGCTGTAAGGAGATCTTATGAATATTAATCAACATCTTATCGCTCTTTGGTGGCGCAATACTCTTTTATGGGCGGTTTGATCTCCTGCTTCACGTCAGTGATATCTAAAACCCGCCTACGCGGGTTTTTTTATGCATTAAAAACAGTTAGTAAAAAATAATATAGAGCGATAATAATGAATACATCACTTGCATTCTCATTTAATACCAAGGCAACGCCACTGCCTTACCATAGTGAACCGGCTTTACTTTTCAATACATTATGTGAAAACAAACATCACACATTATTGTTAGAATCTGCACAAGTTGACACTAAAGCAAACTTAAAAAGTTTGTTAATTGTTGATAGCGCATTGCGTATCAGCGCAGTAAAAAATCAAGTCACTATTGATGCATTAAGCGTTAATGGACAAGCTTTATTACCCGCATTAAAAATCGCACTAAAAGAAAAAGCTGTCTTAATACAAGAGAGCGATAAACAGTGTGTTTTTACTTTTTCAGCACCTGCACAAGATATTGATGAAGAAAGCAAATTAAAATCAGCCAGCGTATTTGATGCCTTACGCTTCTTCCTTGCGAATAAAGACGCTAAAGATGCTAATGCTATTTTTGTTGGCGGTTTATTTGCTTATGATTTAGTCAGTGGTTTTGAACCTATTCCTGAATTAGACACCGTTTTTTCATGCCCAGACTACTGCTTTTACTTAGCAGAACAATTAATCGTGATCGACCATCAGAATAAAGATAGTCAATTAATTTCCATTGCCTTTACTGATGATAAAACAGAGTGTCAGCGCCTCACTTTACGACAATCTGAGTTAACTTCACTGGCTAAACAGCCTTTAAAACATCCTATTCGCCGCGCATTAACTGCAGCAGAGTCAACAATACAAGGCAATATGGATGATAAAGGTTATGGCGATATCGTTGAAGCAATGAAAACCTATATTCGTCGTGGTGATATTTTCCAAGTTGTTCCATCACGTCGCTTTCAAGTTGCTTGCCCTTCACCACTTGCCGCTTATCAAGTGTTGAAAGAGAAAAATCCAAGCCCTTATTTGTTCTATATGCATGATGCTTTATTCACGGTATTTGGTGCATCACCAGAGAGCGCATTGAAATATCAAACAAGCGATCGCCAAATTGAAATCTATCCAATTGCAGGAACTCGCCCAAGAGGACGCAACACAGATGGTTCAATCAATGCCGATTTAGACAGCCGAATTGAACTTGAAATGCGCACAGATACGAAAGAACTTTCTGAACATTTAATGTTAGTTGATTTAGCACGTAATGATTTAGCGCGTATTTGCCAAGCAGGTAGCCGTTATGTCGCTGAATTAACAAAAGTTGACCGTTATGCTTTTGTCATGCACTTAGTCTCAAGAGTTGTGGGTAAATTACGTGATGACTTAGATATTTTTCATGCTTATCAAGCTTGTATGAATATGGGTACGTTATCGGGTGCGCCCAAAGTCAGTGCAATGCAATTGATTGCTCGTTATGAAAAAACAAAACGTGGCAGCTACGGTGGCGCTATCGGCTATTTCACTGGCGCAGGCGATTTTGATACTTGCATAGTTATTCGCTCTGCTTATGTTGAAAATAATATTGCAACTATTCAAGTTGGTGCCGGAATTGTGCTTGATTCAGATCCTCAAATGGAAGCTGAAGAGACACGTAATAAATCACAAGCTGTGATCAACGCTATTTTACAAGCTCATACTGATACACAACTGCAGGAGGCTTGCTAATGGCGACTATCTTACTACTCGATAATATCGACTCATTTACTTATAACCTTGTCGATCAATTACGTAGCCTTGGCAATAACGTTGTGATTTATCGCAATAGCGTCACTGCCGATTTTATTGAACAAAAATTACGTGAACTCGATAACCCGATTTTACTGTTATCTCCAGGGCCAGGAGCACCTTCACAAGCCGGTTGTATGCCTGAACTATTAAAACGTGTATTAGGTACATTGCCTGTGATTGGTATTTGCTTAGGTCATCAAGCGATTATTGAAGCTTACGGTGGCAAAGTTTCTTCATGTGGAGAGATCTTACATGGTAAAGCGACATTAGCTGAACACGATAACAGCGAAATGTTTGTGAATTTACCTAACCCTTTACCCGTAGCTCGTTACCATTCGCTTTCAGGAGAACAAGTTCCAGAACAACTCATTATTAATGCTTGGTGCGATAACACTGTTATGGCGGTGCGTCACCGTCAACATAAAACGTGTGGTTTTCAGTTTCACCCAGAATCAATTTTAACCACCAAAGGCGCACAACTTTTAGAGCAAACAATCGCATGGGCATTAACTCCTAAAGGAGACGCATAAAATGGAAACTATCTTCAACAAATTATTTAGCGCACAACAATTGACGTTAGAAGAAAGCCAAACACTGTTTAGCGCCATTATTCGCGGTGAGTTGACAGAATCACAATTAGCGGCTGTTTTGATCAGCATGAAAATGCGCGGTGAACATCCTCAAGAAATCGCTGGTGCGGCGCGCGCGCTACTTGAAAATGCACAACCATTTCCTCGCCCTGATTACACATTTTGCGATATTGTCGGCACAGGAGGAGATGGTGCCAATAGTATCAATATTTCAACAGCAAGCGCCTTTGTTGCGGCTGAAGTAGGTATCAAAGTTGCGAAACACGGCAATCGTAGCGTATCTAGCCGCTCTGGATCTTCCGACTTATTAGCAGCATTTGGTATCCCTTTAGACAGAAGTGCTGCTGATGCACGCCAATTACTGGATGAAGTGGGTTTATGCTTTTTATTTGCACCTCAATATCACAGTGGTTTTCGTTTTGCCGCGCCTGTTCGCCAACAACTGAAAACACGCACATTATTTAATGTATTAGGCCCCTTGATTAACCCGGCTCGCCCGCCATTAGCATTAATCGGTGTGTATAGCCCAGAGTTATTGATGCCAATTGCAGATACATTAAACGTTTTAGGTTATGAGCGTGCTGCTGTTGTTCACAGTGGTGGAATGGATGAAGTTTCACTGCATGCGCCTACTCAAGTCGCTGAATTGCGTAATGGTGAAATTACTAGTTATGAACTGACACCAAGTGATTTTGGTCTTCGCCCTTGCGCCATTACTGATTTAGAAGGTGGTACACCTGAAGTCAACCGTCAATTATTGGCAGATTTACTACAAGGTGAAGGAAAAAGAGCACATACCGAATCTGTTGCAGCTAATGTCGCTTTATTAATGCGTTTACATGGGCAAGAAGATTTAAAAATAAATACTGAAGTTGCTATGCACGCCATTTATAGCGGTAAAGCAATAAATCGTGTAACTGCATTAGCCGCGAGAGGATAAGAGCATGACTGTATTAAACGCCATTGTAAAAGATAAAGCTGAATATCTAATTGCTCGTAAAGCAAGCCAACCATTATCAGAGTTTATGCACCAGATAGTGCCATCAACACGCTCGTTTTATCAGGCATTAACTCAGCCTAATACTGTTTTTATTTTAGAGTGTAAAAAAGCATCGCCCTCAAAAGGTTTAATTCGTGCTGATTTTGATCCCGCGACGATCGCAAAAATTTATCAGCCTTATGCGGCAGCAATTTCGGTATTAACGGATGAGAAATATTTTCAAGGAAGCTTTGATTATTTACATCAAGTTAGCCAAGCCGTACACCAACCCGTTTTATGTAAAGATTTTATTATTGATGAATACCAAATCTATTTAGCGCGTTTTTATCAAGCAGATGCCATTTTATTAATGCTCTCTGTCTTAGATGATGAGCAATATCGCGCTCTGTCAGCCGTTGCTCATCAATTAAATATGGGTGTATTAACCGAAGTAAGCACCGAAGAAGAGCGTCAACGTGCCATTAATCTCAATGCCAAAGTTATTGGTATTAACAATCGTGATTTGCGTGATCTCTCTATCGATTTAGCTCGCACCCAGCAGTTAAGCCAAGGGTTGCCTAAAGATGCAATCGTCATCAGTGAGTCAGGTATTCACACCCACCAGCAAGTTCAAGAGTTAAGCCAATATGCTAATGGTTTTCTGGTAGGTAGCGCTCTAATGTCACAAGAAAATATTGACCAAGCGGTGAGAGCGCTAGTTTTGGGAAAGCATAAAGTGTGCGGGTTAACTCGTACACAAGATGTAAAAGCGGTTTATCAAGCGGGTGCTTATTATGCAGGGCTGATTTTTGCAGAAAAATCCCCTCGTAAAGTGACATTGTCACAAGCACAAGAGTTGATTACACAAGCACCTTTGGCTTTTGTAGGCGTTTTTCAAAACCAATCTATAGCGCTTATTTGTGACTATGCTGAAAAACTTAATTTAGCTGCCATTCAACTACACGGGCAAGAAGATGCTCAGTTTATTGAGCAACTTAGACAAAGAATTCAACCTAGCTGTGAGATTTGGCAAGCAATAAATATGGCAACTCACACAGATATTTCTCTTGTGTCACACGTTAATAAATATGTACTTGATAACGGCACTGGTGGCACAGGAACAACGTTTAATTGGCAAAAAATTCCTAATACATTACGTGAAAAAGCATTACTTGCAGGCGGTCTTAATAGTGAAAACTGTTTAGATGCAGTTAAAACAGGTTGTATAGGGCTTGATTTTAACTCAGGAGTTGAATCGGCTCCTGGCATAAAAGATGCACAACGTCTGAACCAAGTATTTGCACAATTACAGCTAAGCTAAATTTCACAAAAATAAAATTTTAAACAGGATGACATCACAATGAGAAAACTTAACCCCTACTTTGGCGAATTTGGTGGCCAATATGTACCTGAAATCTTAATTCCTGCATTGGATCAACTCGAACAAGCTTTTATTGATGCGCAAAACGATCCCTCTTTTCAGCAAGAATTCCAAGATTTACTAAAAAATTACGCTGGCAGACCTACGGCTCTTACGCTCTGTCGTAATTTAACGGAAGGCACACGAACTCGTTTATATCTAAAACGTGAAGATTTACTGCATGGCGGTGCGCATAAAACTAACCAAGTATTGGGTCAAGCCTTGTTAGCAAAACGTATGGGTAAAACTGAAATTATTGCAGAAACAGGTGCGGGTCAACACGGTGTTGCAACAGCTTTAGCCTGCGCACTACTTAATATGAAATGTCGTATCTATATGGGGGCTAAAGACGTCGAACGTCAATCGCCTAACGTATTTCGTATGCGCTTAATGGGTGCCGAAGTGATCCCTGTTCACAGTGGTTCATCTACCTTAAAAGATGCCTGTAATGAGGCATTACGTGACTGGTCTGGTTGTTACGATCGGGCGCATTACTTATTAGGAACTGCGGCAGGCCCTCATCCTTATCCAACCATTGTCCGTGAGTTTCAACGTATGATTGGTGATGAAGCTAAAGCACAAATTCTAGAGCGTGAAGGTCGTCTACCTGATGCTGCTATCGCTTGTATTGGCGGTGGTTCTAACGCTATCGGTTTATTTGCTTCCTTTATCCCCGAAACTTCGGTGCAACTAATTGGTGTTGAACCTGCGGGTAAAGGTATTGAAACGGGTGAACATGGCGCACCACTAAAACATGGGAAATTAGGGATCTATTTTGGTATGAAATCCCCAATCATGCAGACGGATGAAGGGCAAATTGAAGAGTCATATTCAATTTCAGCAGGTCTTGATTTCCCATCTGTCGGACCTCAACACGCACATTTAAATAGCATTGGTCGTGCTGATTATGTTTCTGTTACCGATGATGAAGCCATCGAAGCATTTAAAGCACTTTCTCGCCGTGAAGGGATTATTCCAGCCTTAGAATCTTCTCATGCATTGGCTTATGCACTGAAATTAATTGCACAAAATCCTGACAAAGAGCAGCTATTAATTGTGAACTTATCAGGTCGTGGTGATAAAGATATTTTTACTGTAAACGATATTTTAGCAGCAAGAGGAGAAATCTAATGAGCCGTTATCAAGTATGCTTTGAAGCATTAGCACAAAAACAGCAAGGCGCATTCGTTCCTTTTGTCACATTAGGTGATCCTTCTCCTGAGCTGTCATTACAAATTATTGATGCGTTAATTGAAGGTGGTGCAGATGCATTAGAGATTGGTATTCCATTTTCCGATCCTCTTGCTGATGGTCCTACTATTCAAGGCGCTAATTTACGGGCGCTGAATGTAGGTGTCACCCCCACGGATTGCTTTGCACTTTTAACAAGTGTACGTAAAAAACATCCTAATATTCCTATTGGCTTATTAGTGTATGCCAACCTTGTTTTTAGTAATGGCATTGATAATTTTTACAGTAAATGCGAACAAGCTGGCGTGGACTCTGTTTTAATTGGTGATGTACCTTTACGTGAATCAAAAGAGTTTCGTGAAGCAGCACAACGCGCCAATATCAGCCCTATTTTTATTTGCCCACCTAATGCTGATGATGAACTTTTACAAGAGTTGGCTGCATCAGGTAAAGGTTATACCTATTTACTATCAAGAGCAGGGGTAACTGGTACAGATAAACGCGCAGAACAATCACTAACACATCTTACTGATAAGCTAAAAACCTATAAGGCTCCCCCTGCATTACAAGGGTTTGGTATTTCAGAACCTAAACAAGTGAAAGAAGCGATTGCAAATGGCGCGGCTGGGGCTATTTCAGGCTCTGCCGTGGTTCAAATTATTGAGAAAAATCTTCATCAACCCGATGTGATGTTAAAAGCACTGACGACATTTGTGAAAGAGATGAAGGCAGCCACCCTCGCCTAATTGCTTTAAATACACCGACTAAGATCCGCTTTAGAGAAATAATTGCGATTTTTCTAAGCGGATTATTCTTAATTTATTATCTATTCAATCCCACTCATTGACTGCTGAAACCGCGATAAACCGCGCTCTTATTTACTCTTCGATATTCTTAATCAAATAATCTTTTTATCTAAAATTGGGCGAATTTTTATTTTTTGGTCATACTTTATAAGGTACTTTATATTTTCTTTTCATAAATACTCAACCAACAATGTGATTACAAGGAGTTTGATAATGAAACTATGGGCAAAAATCTCTGCCGTTATGGCAGCATTGCTGATGGCATTTACCTTATCTGCATGTTCACCTACTGCAACATCAGAGGGCACTGGGGGTTATTTTGATGACTCAGTGATCACCACTAAAGTAAAAACTGCATTAGTCGGTGAAAAAAATCTTAACTCAACACAAATTAGCGTGGAAACATTTAAAGGCAAAGTTCAACTAAGTGGTTTTGTCTCTTCTCAAGCGGATGCTAATCGTGCCATTGAAACAACACGTAAAGTGACTGGCGTAAAAGGTGTTATCAACTCAATGGTTATTCGCTGATCCTCTCTTTATTCTAGTCTTCCTTTAGCCTTACTTTTTAGACCACTTCGGTGGTCTTTTTTTGTCCTGACTTTTGTCTTAACTGTTTAATCTTTCATAAAGCAGATCAATTTTTGCAAAAAAAGACAAATAAGCTAAAAAGTGCCTATCTTTATTCCTCGCTAAAAATAGCTCATAAAAAGAATAAAATATAAATATTATTAATCATTTCAAGGTTGTAATTTAACCACCTAATTACCCTGAATATCTCCTATGTTGATATCATTTTATTCTTTTTCTATTTTCTTCTATCTATTGATAGATAAAGCCGTTTTACTAAATCCAAATATAAAGATGCATTTTAAATACATCAATAAAATACACTCTTTTACTCATTAAAATGCCAGCAACTCTTAATAAATAAAACTACACTTTTTTATTTTGATAATATCAATAAACGAAAGATGCATATTAAATACATTTTAATGAATGTTAAAATGATAAATGTCTTATTTTAGATGTATATTTACCTATTTAACGCTGCTTTTAATAACTCATAATTCAGGTATTAATAATAAAAAAAGAAGCTGTATATAATCTAGAAATGAAATATTTTTAGTAAATCAAAAAGATAAAAAAAAGCGAAGGTAATCTTCGCTTTTTCATTATGAGATATTCTTTTAAAGAAAGAATAATTAGAAACGGTAACCCACACCAAACATAAATACAAATGGGTCTAAACGTGTGCTAATTGATTGTCTATCTTCACCCGCTTTAAATTTAACATCCGTTTCGATGTTCATCCACCAAACAGACGCATTCAGCATCCAGTTTTTATCGAGGTTATAATCTAAACCTGCTTGTGCTGCAAAGCCCCATGAATCCTTGAGATCTAAGTCAGATAAGCCGGCATTTTTACCCGCTGAATTGAATTTCTCATCAAAGAAAGTGGTAAAATTAAGACCTGCACCTAAATAAGGACGTAGTTTATCTTCGCCATTACCGAAGTAATATTGTGCCATTAATGTTGGTGGTAAATGTTTAACAGTCGCAATTTCACCAAAGTTTGTTAATGATACTTTGTGCTCAAAAGGAGTAGCTGCTAATAACTCAACACCGATATTATCAGTGATCATATACCCGAAAGTTAAACCTAATTGGGTATTATTATTAGCTTCAAAATGCCCAATACCTAATACATCATCAGAACCCGCATTAGGACGAACTGTTGCAGTACCTGCACGGAATAAGAAATCACCTGCTTGGTGAGCAAAAGAAATAGAAGGCGCAAGAGTTGCAGCCGCTAAAATAAGCGCAGAAAGTTTTTTCATTATTTAACCCATTCCTGTAATAAGTAAAATCTCCGCTAAAAATATAACCATTTATTGATAATTATGATCTAATGCCGATCACAACTTTGGAATTATTTTTGCAGAAAGTGTTATTTCTCTTTTTATTATTTATCAATACTATTATTTATAATTGATCCACATCAAATTACACATTAATACCATTTTTTCTTATAATTAAATTTATTATTACTGTTATTTTTTGAATAAAAAATATCCTTAAAAGACATATTTAAAAATAAAGTTATTATTGTGTTAATATAATGTTTATTTTATTTTCGGTGATGAGGGTGTTCTGATTATCAACATCAAGAAACAATCCAAATAAGAGAAGTAAGAGAAAATATCCCTTTTTGTTGTTGTAAAAGGTACAATAGCGCGCATTGACACAGTCTATTTTTATAGGAGCAGTTTCATGCCTACCACGGCACGCACAATCTACCGAGACAGTCTTAATTTTTATAAGAATGAACGACGTAGCATTGTTACTCTTTCCGCTATTCTTGCCATTATTTTAGCGTTCATTCATGTCTTCATTGGTCCTAATCCTCAAGAGTACCAATTGATGATTGAATTTGTGGCTAATTTTAAAAATACACAGCTTTCTTCTGCTTCTCCTGCTGAGTTAGAAGCAATGTCAAACAGTGTCGTGGGTATTGCCAAAAAAGTGTTATCACTGTATGCATTTGAAACATTACAGCAAAGCATCTTGGTTCTAACCTTATTGATGTTCGCCATGGCAATTTCCACAGGTCATAACGTCACCTTAGGTCAAACATTTAATGCAGCCCTACCTCGCTTACCTAAAATGTTCCTATTGATTGTACTGTGCTCTATTTTGATTAGCGCGGGTTTTATGGTGATGATTATTCCTGGCATCATTTTATTAATTGGTTTTGCATTAGCCCCCGTTGTTTTAGTACGTCAACAAAATATGGGAAGTGCAATACGTTTGGGCTGGAAAGTTGGGTTTAGTGAGTCGGCTGCGCTGATCCCTGCTTTAGGTATTTGGATCTTATTGCAATTCGGCATTGGTTTTGTGAGTAATCTTACAATTCAACTACCTGATGTTATCCATAACTTCTTATTCTACTTCCTAAAAAATATGGCTTCGGCTTGGATGATTATTTATCTGTTCCGTTTGTTTATGTTGGTTGAAAACAAATACACAACGCAACAGCGCTAATTTATTCTATTATCACCATCTATTAAAAATCCCGTGTATAAGCTAATCACTTATCACGGGATTTTTTATTTATTATGCACCGATGATTATGCACCAATTATTATGTACCAATAAAGTTTAACCAATACACTTAGAGAGTAGATGTATGGCTCATTGTTGGCACATCTAATGTATTCTCATCATTATTTTCAGCGTCTTGTTTTAGCGCCTCTTTCCTTGCCTCTTTCTGTTTTTCTTTGATCTGCTGTCGGCTTTGATACAGTCGGATCACAAAATAAAGATCGGGGGCAATAATCAGGTCATCTTCATTAAGTGAAATTCTATTGCGTTCAATCCAGCGATTTAACTCGGTTCTACGCCCTGCCAAAACCAATTTAACGCCTTTTATTCGTAACTCTCGTATTAATTCATCAATAGCAGCAAATACGCTAACATCGTCATAAGTAAAGCTTACAGCAGCATCTACCGCTAACCATGCGGGTCTTTGAGGTGCGCTATCAACCAGTTGTAGTACTCGTTTTTTAAAATAACCCACATTAAAATATGTCAGGGGTGAATTAAAACGGTACATCATTAAACCATCAATAGGCTCTATGCCATTATCCTTATTCATTGAATGAACCATTCCTTGTTCATCAACACCCAATAATTGATCGCTAGGTCGAAAGACAATACGTAAAAATTGTAATAAACCTAATAAAACCGCAAAGCCAATACCATTGATTAACCCTGCTAATAACACCGCTAATAAGGTAAAAGATGCCAATGTGAATGCTTGTTTATTACGTTTACGATAAGACCAAATATGACGAATACTCAGCAATGACCATGAAGAGACGATCAACACAATGCCGAGTGAAGATAATGGAATATAGGCGAGAAAATCGGTCATAAATAATAGCACTAGTAAGATCACCAGTGCGGCAATAATAGATACTAACTGCGTTTTGCCACCAACTGAATCATTGACTGCAGTACGGCTACTTGCCGCACTGACAGCAAATCCTTGAGAAAGAGCCGACGCAATATTGGCAATACCTAATGCTTTTAATTCTTGGTCTGCATCGACGTCATAACCATTTTTACTGGCAAAACTACGTGCGGTCATCATAAAGCTCACAAAGCTAATTACCGCTAAGTTTATGGATGGAACTAATAATTCGCGTAATACACTGGGGTGAAATCCACTCATCGAGACGACTGGTAAAAATAGGTCAACATTTCCTGCCTCTTTATTCACAATAGCAATACCATAGCTTGCTAAATCAAATTGCCAACTCAGATAAGTCATCACAACCATGGCAATTAATGGCGCTGGCCATCGGCTCCGAAAATAGCGAATACCCAATAATAAGGCGAGTGTTATCGCTGACATCAATAGCGTAGGTAAATGTGCATCCATTAATCGAAATGGAACTTCAATGAGTTTTTCAATTAAGTGGTCTGGGGAAGTATCAAAACCAAATACTTTACTAAGTTGCCCAACCATAATGGTGATCGCCACACCATTTAATAAACCTTGAAGAATAGGACGAGACAGAAAATCAGTAAAAGCCCCTAACCGAAAATGACTGGCTAAAATACACCAAAAACCCGTCATTGCCGTCATGATAATTGCAAGTTGCCATCGTGTATTTTCATCACCAGCAGATAATGGAATAACTACCGCCGCAATAACGGCACACGTTGCTGCATCAGGCCCTGTAATTAATTGTCGAGAAGTACCAAATAATGCATAAATAATCATGGGTAAAATACAAGCATATAATCCAACAATAGCATTAATGCCTAATAATTCGGTATACGCAATGGCAACTGGTAGTGCGACAGCAGCCACTGAAAGCCCTGCTTTTAAGTCATAGCCAAAATATTCACGCTTATAGTTAAATAATAAGCCTAATCCTGGCATCCATTTTATTATTCTTTTTCCGTTCATTGATGTCCTCTTATCAGAAATACTTTTTTATTTATGCATTCATCAAAAAGTGGCGGGTGATAATGATGAGTTAATGAATCATATACTAGTGTAATATTTAAATCCTCTTTCATAACTCAAGCTTGAGTTTTAATTTTACATAAATGCAATTACATTGATTTTTCATTGAGTTATTTCAGATAAAACTCGCATTTTTTGTATAAATTAACACTCTGTCGTTAAAGATATGCAATTGTTTACCCATTTTCTGTCGCTTTGCATTAGAATAGCCAAGTTTATGAATTTAATTACCATAGGTTCCTATCTGTTATGAAAAATGGCTGGCTTAAGCAATTACTTGATTTTGCTCCACTATTAGTGTTTTTTATCTTCTATAAATGGCAAGATATTTTCTATGCTTCAGGTGCATTAATTATCGCGACGTGGATCTCAGTTGGTTTAACATGGCTTATTTTCCATAAAGTTGAGAAAGCGCCACTCATTACCGCTATCGTGGTCACTATTTTTGGCTCCTTAACCATATTCTTCCATTCTGCTGATTTTATTAAATGGAAAGTGACGGCTATATATGCCATTTTTGCCCTCGTTTTAATTGGTATGCAGTTATTTACGCCAAAAACGTTAATGGAAAGAATGTTAGGCAAAGAGCTAGCTATGCCGCCTGCAAATTGGAAAAAACTCAATATTGCATGGGTGATTTTCTTTTTTGCTTGCGCTCTTGGTAATATTTATGTGGCATTTTCTTTGGCAGAAGAGACTTGGGTTAATTTTAAAGTCTTTGGCTTAACTATTTTAACCTTTATCTTTACTATCGCCAGTGTGGTTTATATCTGGAATAACCGTTTACCAGAAGAACAAACCGATGACGAAGCGACAGAAAATAGTGAACACGAATTATCAGATAATATGACAAAGCAAGCATCTAAACCGACATCACACGATGCTCATTCAAAATCTGAATAATCATTTTTATTTTATTGGAAGATATGTGTTCTAAATAATTTAAGTTGTAGCTATTAGAGCATAGCCTGTAGCTACTCTAATAGCGGCAACTTGAAGTATGACGAGTAACTATCTCCTTGGTTTCAACATTATTTACAGATACCTTAATTCCCATGACTGAACAACAATCTTTGCCTAATGGTGAGCTAGTTTTACGTACCCTTGCCATGCCTGCTGATACTAACGCCAATGGTGATATTTTCGGTGGCTGGTTAATGTCTCAAATGGACATCGGTGGTGCAATTTTAGCAAAAGAAATTGCGTTAGGTCGTGTCGTTACTGTAAGTGTAACAGGCATTACCTTTCTTAAACCTGTTGCTGTTGGCGATGTCGTTTGTTGCTATGCGCGTTGCTTAAAAACAGGTAACTCTTCAATTACTGTCAATATTGAAGTATGGGTTAAAAAAGTCGCCACAGAACCTGTTGGCCAACGCTATCGTGCAACAGAGGCGGTGTTTACCTACGTTGCCGTTGGCGAGAACAATTCAGCTCGTCGCTTACCTGAAGGTAAAGCTCACTTCACGCTAACAAGTACCATGGAATAAAACGTCATTACGATAATTTGATTACGACGCTAATCGCGTGACAGGATTAAAAGTTGAGTACTAAAAAAGGCACTTATTAAAGTGCCTTTTATTTATCTGCTATCAGATAGTGATATCGCTTTGTTTAACCGCTAACTTTATAAAAATTAGCTTGCTGATATCCCTGTCATTTTGAACTCAATGAGGATCACTTTTCCTTTATAAGGAATTTTTTCATAACGCCATTGGCGCATCGCTCTTTTAACATCTCTCTCAAATACATTCTTAGGATCAGCAGAAAGTATTTCTACATTATCTACGCGTCCATCAGCATCAACATCAAAACGAACTTTTATAGACCCTTCAATACCCACAGCTTTTGCTCGCGGAGGATATTCAGGTAAACCTTGGCGTAATACATTTGGTACTCTGCCTTCACCACTGCTTGCCACTGCAACTGGTTTTTCATCGCCTTTATCACTTGGCTTAGCTGTCGGGTTAAGATTTTTGAGATCATTACCTTTATTAACAACTAAAGGTTGTGGTCGCTCAACAGGCGGTTTCGGTTTGTCCACTGGTTTTGGCTTAGGCTTAGGTTTTGGTTCTGGTTTTTTCTCTATTGGTTTTTCGATAATAGGTTTTACATCAGGAATAGGTTCTGGCTCGGGTTCTGGCTCAACAACCGGTTCCGGTTCTGGAGGAGTAACTTCTTCAACCACTGGTTCTGGTTCACCTGCAGGCTCGTCTGCTGCAAATGCCAACATCTGTATAGAGATAGGCTCCGGTGTAACTGGCTTATCTTCTACAACATATAACATCGCAGCCGCAACAAGTGAGGCATGTAGACAAAGCGATATGAATACCCAAAGCTTCCAACGCATAACTGATCTTATTTCACCTAAAGAAAAAATAATGCCCCTAGTTTAAATGCAAATAGCAATCATATTCAATAACGTTTAGTAAAATGATTGATATTAACTGTTAAAAAGTGAAATTATGAGTTCCATTCTATGTGTTGTACAAATAAAAGTGCTCTATGTTTTCTAGAAGTATCAAGTTTACGCAGTTTATAAATTCGGAAATTACGACGAGATTGCCCTTCTAACCATCGACGTCGTTTACGTATAGCTTGTCTCATCATCCGCCAACGAGCTACTTCAGTCCTACTGTGTCTCATGCTATCAGCACCTATTTTTTCGAATAAGTGGACTATTATAAGACGTTCATTTTGTGATCCAAGGGGTGATTTATGATTTGCTTGAATTTCATCCATTATTTCAGCATTTCTCACAGAGAAAAAATGAATAAAGAGTTGTATCTTATTACTTATTTAATGCTTATCTCTTAAGAAAGAGATTTGACAGAGATAATAATCCTGATTTAATAGCAACATTCGGCAAATAACAAAAATAATCGACTATTTTTAGTAAATTGCCTTTAGCTTATCCATGCAATTCATTTTCAACGGAAAATAGCTCTACTATGACAACATTTTATACTGTATTAAGTTGGCTAACCTTTTTCTTCTATTGGCTATTAATTGCGGGGGTCACATTTCGTGTCCTAATGCATCGACGACCCGTTACATCAACAATGACATGGTTATTGATCATCTATATTCTGCCATTAGTTGGGGTTATTGCGTATTTTGCTTTTGGTGAATTACACCTAGGGAAACGACGCGTTGAACATGCTAAACAGATGTGGCCTTCTGTTGTTGCGTGGCTCGAAGAATTGAGGAAATGTAAACATATCTTTGCTACAAGTACGAGTGATATTGCTACTCCTCTTTTCCAGTTAACCGCTAAACGCCAAGGTATTAAAGGTGTTAAAGGTAACAAAATTGAACTTTTAACCACCTGTGAAGATTCACTAAATTCAATTACACGCGATATTAATAATGCGCGTGATAATATTGAAATGGTCTTCTATATTTGGCAATCAGGTGGTTTAGTCGATGAAGTAACCGACGCCTTAATCAGAGCCGCTAAACGCGGTGTAAAATGTCGAGTCATGGTTGACTCTGCGGGTAGTTGGAATTTCTTCCGTACTAATGGCCCAAAGGTAATGAGAGCTGCAGGTATTGAATTTGTTGAATCACTGCATGTTAACTTATTCCGTTTCTTCTTACGCCGCATGGATTTACGCCAACATCGAAAAATCGTATTGATCGACAATTATATTTCCTACACAGGAAGCATGAATATGGTCGATCCTCGTTATTTCAAGCAAGATTCCGGTGTTGGTCAATGGATTGATATTATGGTAAGAATGGAAGGTCCTGTATCAACTACATTAGGTATGATTTATGCCTTTGACTGGGAAATGGAAACAGGTGAACGTCATTTACCCCCTCCACCTGATGATAATATTATGCCTTGTGAACAAGAAAGCGGTCATACAACACAAGTCATCGCCTCAGGTCCTGGATTTCCTGATGAGCTAATCCAGCAGTCACTTATTACAGCCATTTACTCTGCAAGAAAAGAATTGGTACTGACAACGCCTTATTTTGTGCCTAGCGATGATCTTGCCCATGCAATCTCAACCGCTGCAATGCGAGGTGTTAATGTAAGTATTATTGTTCCTCGCAGTAATGACTCTTTCTTGGTACGTTGGGCAAGCCGTTCATTCTTTACAGAAATGCTCGAATCTGGTGTAAAAATATTCCAATTTGAAGATGGTTTATTACACACTAAAAGCGTGATGGTTGATGGACAACTCAGTATGGTAGGTTCAGTTAACCTTGATATGCGTAGTTTATGGTTAAACTTTGAAATTACAGTTGTCATTGATGATGAAGGTTTTGGTAGTGACTTAAGCATTGTTCAATATGATTATATTGCCCGCTCAACAGAGCTAACCATCGATGAATGGGAAAAACGACCATTCTTCAATCGTGTATTAGAGCGTATCTGCTATTTCTTTAGCCCTCTGTTATAACAGAAATGTTATAATCAATAGACTACTAAGAACTGGCAATAAATAACTGTGCTAAATTAGTAAAAATGCGATACAAATAACACGATAATTATTGGAACAATAGACAGGCATTACCATGAATGAACCAACTTTAATCAGTGAAGACGATGCTCTAGAACAAGCTTATGATCTATTTTTAGCCCAAGCAGCTGATAATTTAGATGTTGCAGACCAATTATTGTTTAACCTGCAATTTGAAGAAAGGGGCGCAGCGGAAGTGGTTCCATTAGGTAATGATTGGCAATTTATTGTTGGCCAGCCTGTCACACCAGCCCGTTTTAGCGAAGTAATTATTGGTCTTGCTCCAGACGATGATTCCGATATTGATGATATTTTTGGTCGAGTCCTAATTAGTCGCGATCCACTACAGCCTATGTTCCATATTATTTGGAAATCATAATCACTTTTATCTTCACCTGCTTATATTTTAGCAGGTGATTTTTTTATTTCGCTCTGAAATAAAATGAATAAAAGTCACTTATTGCGTGTAATATCTGTTACTCAAAGCATTTAGATGAATGAGCAATAGTTAAAAACATCGTGCCCTCTCTTGTGAGTGTACTGTCTTGTTTTATTGGTGGTGATTTGACCATTCTATCTATTTCAGTTGAAGAAAATTTATTACTTGCTTCATTATAAAAACACAAACATTGGTCTTTACTCACATGGCTATAGACACTTAATGTATCCATACAATATTCAATAACTTTATTTTCTTGTGATTCAGAGCAAGCAGGTAGTAAAAATAAAGATAAAATAACAACTAAGTTTTTTTTCATAGCTATTCCACTGTTGTGTTAGATCTATTTAATTATGAAAAAATTATTTCATTAAAGCAGGGGGTTTATCACGATATAAATCAAACTTGAGTGGATAATTATTATTTATACAAGATAAATAGAGATAATCTTCACTTCCCCCTCTATTTTGTATCTTTAATATTTCTTTATTTGGTACTTATATTTAGTATTTGTACTTACTTTTATTTAATCTTAAATGTAACAGTGGAAAAGGATTACCTTGCCCATCTAATTCTGAACGCCCTATTTGCTCAAATCCAATATGAAGATAAAAGCCAATTGCTTGAGGATTTTGCTCATTTACATCTAATTCATCAATATGCAGTGTATTTATCGCAAAAGTTGTAAGTAATTTACCACAGCCATACCCTCTAGAATTCGCATCGACAAAAAGCATTTCTAACTTATTTTCTGCTGTGCCTAAAATCCCATGAATAACATTATTATTGTCTATCGCAATATAAGTATTAAGCATAGGGAAATACTGTTCTACAATATCCTTTTTAAGCGATAAGATGATATCTTCTGATAGAAAGGCATGCGTTGCTCTAACTGAAGACTCCCAAACTGCAATCATTTCATCATAGTGTGAAGGTTCTGCTTTTATTATAGTTAACATAATTTCCTCTACATAAAATATGGGTATCTTAAAGGTCCTTTATTAACAGTCAAGCATCCCAAATAAAAAGCACACATTTAATGTATATTTAATACGCTTTGATAAGTGAATATCCTACATGAATATCCTACATATAGTGATGCATTTACATTTGTATTCACAAAAAGGCCACATACCGTGACCTTTTAAAAATATTATTTATTAGCTGAAAATTAGAAACGGTAACCCACACCTAATACCCAAGTACCAAATTTCATATCATCTAATTTTGAGTATTCATAAGATGCATCAATTGCTACGTTTGGGATTGGATTAATTTGCAAACCTAATCCATAACTTATAGATACTTTGCTTTCATGCTGTTCAGTATCAGGAATTTTATAATTAACATTAAAAACACTGGTACCGATTAAACCATAGGCATTAATATATTCATTAAAACGATAACTTGGTCCGCCTGAAAATAAATAATAATTTACATCAGCATGCCCTGTACTTTTATCATTCTTATCATAGCAATTATATCTTTTATTATTATAAGAAAACGAGCCTATAATCCCCAAACCATTATCTATCTTACGATCATACTTAATATTAAATCCTTTAGGATCTTCATCTACCTTATCGCTATCTACTTTTATCTGGCTTTGTGCATAGCCTAGAGACAATGTGTTTTTTAATGTAGCGGATGCATTAAATGTCATCATTGATGATAGAATAGCTGTGATTGAAATAAACAATTTATTTTTCATTAAATATCTCGATATTATTTTTTAATTAAGAATATAAGACTAAGAAAGAAATATAATTTAAATTACAATTAATTCAATATTATTGAACTTAAACCTCACTTAAAATAATAAATCAAATTAAAAAATAGATGAACGGTTTATTTTCAATATGAAAACAATAAATATATTGTTTTAAATAAACATTGACAATAAAGGGTTACATTCAAATAAAGAAAAATAAAAAGCATTAAATTTCAGATAAGTTAATTAATTTTTATATTATTTATATTTTATAAAAACTAAAAAGGTCACATAACGTGACCTATTAAAAATATTATTTATTAACTTAAATTTAGAAACGGTAACCCATATCTTATAAAGTGTTTTTTCTTTTATGTATTATTAGCAAGTTGCATTTTTAACCAAAAACTTTGCTGGCATAAATTAAAAAATTCTTTTCTACAAGGAGAAATTAGCTTGTTATTTGACTCTACAATTTCCCAAGTGATCCAATGTTCAGGACATTGAGCGTCATTATCATAGTGTTCTGTTTCTATCTCTTCTGTGCATTTCAAGATGACACCATCAGGAAATAACCAAGTATGAGTTGCTCTGGTTATTTCTGTTAAGTTATCCAAAAAATTCTGGGTACTTAAAATTTGATAGCTATCTTCTTGGTTAACAATTTGAGATATATACTTCGCTAACATCACCTTCTCTCTTGTTTTACTTCTTATTATTTAGTGCGCCCATTATAAATGAACCGAATTTTATTACTCTTGTTTTTCATCAAAAGCATCTGCCATAAGTAAAAATTTAGGCTCTGCTTTTTTATATGCATTAATCATCGGGACTAATCGCTGAAAATGTTCACTAGCACAATGCACATCAAGCGCAGCATGATCAGGCCATTGTTCGACAAAGACAAAGTGACCTGGATCTTTTTCATCAACATATAAATTATAGCTAATACACAGAGGCTCTTTCTTAGTCGCTTCAACAAGTTCGCGATAAAGAGGTAAAACAGTATCTATCGCTTCTGTTTTAATAAAATCTTCGGCAATCACTTTTAACATCACATTTTCCTTACCGTAATTAAATAACACAAGATACTGTATAAAAACACAGATAAATATAATCTAGTTAACTTAAGAGATCTAGATTCTTTACATACGAAAAATGCTTCTTTAAAACAATAAAAACCATCTTAGCTTTTCAGGCTATCCTCTTTATCTTTCTTTAAACACTCAATTTCTAACCAATGAGTAAATAGCTTTGCTTTTTGTATAAACACATTTACATCATCGATTGGGTTTATGCTTTCAGATAAAAGGTAATTAATACTTTTTTGTTGCTCTGGATAGTTTGCTTCTACTATTTTTACGAAGTCTTCTGGTGTTTCAGGCAATATTCATCTTTAAATGATAAAAAAGGCTTGTTTTTTACACTGTAGGCAGTAAATATCAAAAATTTATTCTCAATATCGATAAAAATATACGTTTAAATAATGCGGATTCTCTTTATATAATAGCAATTCATTAAGTAATGCAGAGAAAGTAGGATTGGGGGTTAACGTGTGGCTTGAACAATTTGGTGTACTCAATATCTGGACATACCTTGCAGGCATGTTTTTTATTATCCTTGTTCCAGGTCCGAATACGCTCTATGTGCTAAAAACAAGTGCATCTGGTGGTGTTCGCGATGGGTATCGTGCTGCATTTGGTGTGTTCTTAGGTGATGCTATTTTAATTTTTCTCGCCTTTATTGGGGTTGCATCTGTTATCAAAGCCTCTCCTGTACTCTTTACTATTGTTCGTTTTTTAGGTGCTTTTTATCTTCTCTATTTGGGAATAAAAATTATCCACGCAACTTTTTTCTCCAAAAAAGTACATTCAGAACAAACAACAACGGTACAGAAACACGTTTTTAGAAAAGCACTTACATTAAGTCTAACCAATCCTAAAGCGATTTTATTTTATATTTCATTTTTTGTTCAATTTATTGATTTTAATTATGCACATACTGGATTATCTTATTTAATCCTCGCTTCCATGCTTGAAGCATTTAGTTTTATCTATCTCTCTTTTCTAATATTTGGTGGCGTAGCCCTTGCTCGTTTCTTTGGCTCCCGTAAAAATATCGCTAAATTAGGTAATGGTGTTATCGGGCTTTTCTTTATGGGATTCGCGACTAAATTAGCCACATTATCATCATAATTTTTAATAAAAAAATATCCATTAAAAGAAGCGGCAATCGAAATAAGATTGCCGTTTTTTCATCTAAGATTATTTACGTATATTATAAAATCTTATATCTATTATTTTATTAAATACTATTCATTCTCATTTGAGTTAAGCTTAAAAATTCTTTTTTATTTAATTGTTATTATTTAACCTTATTTATTAGAGATAATTTTGATTAATATTATTAAAATAAACCGCCACTCATTATATTATAAATTATATAACCCTATAAATAGGTATTGAGATGAATAGCCAAATTGTTATTGACTCTAAAAAATGTATTGGCTGTAAGACATGTGAGGTTGTTTGTTCAGTCGGTCATACATCAGAAAAAGATGGGAATGATTTTCTCAATAAAAAGAATTTTCATCCGAGGATCCGCATTATTAAATTAATGCATCAATTTACAGCTTCTGTTTGCCATCAATGTGAAGATGCTCCCTGCGCCCAAGCTTGCCAGACAAAAGCATTAGTGCGTGGTGAAAATTTTGTCGAAACTCATCCTGAAAATTGCATTGGATGCAGAGCTTGTCTTTTAGCTTGTCCCTTTGGCGCTATTGAACTTGAGAAAAAGGCGCATTCCGTACCTACTTCTTGTTTAGATCTTGGTCAGCAGTTTCACATTGATATCGTTAAATGTGATTTATGCAATCATAGAGAACAAGGACCTGCTTGTGTTGAATTTTGTCCTCAAAATGCCTTAATTTTTGTCTCTGATAATGAATTGTCACAATTGACCGCTGAACGTAGAAAAAATTCTATTTTACGTGAACTACCAACAATATCTTATTAAGATTAAGGTCTATGCCGATTAATAATCACCGCGTGATACAAAAAGTTTATAGCCTTATTCAGTTTATATAAGGCTATAACTTCTTACTTTTTTACTGCCTTGAAATCGCTTAACTATAGTTATCTATATCGAAACTACCCTACCATCTGGTATCATTGGCGACTTATCAATTTTCTTGCCATAAATAACTTTGTTTTGCACACAACTGATTATTGGAGCCTATAAGATATTTTATTGATTTATCATATTGTTAAGGTCTCAGAACAGCGAAGAACAAAGCCTTGGTTAGCAAGTTACAGAATAATCAGCAACGATATAGAACCGTAAAAAATGAGCATCCCAAAAGAGCAGTATAATTTCAACAAACTACAAAAACGCTTACGCCGTGATGTTGGGCAAGCTATCGCTGACTTTAATATGATTGAAGACGGCGACAAAATCATGGTCTGCCTTTCTGGTGGTAAAGATAGCTACACGCTACTTTCTATCTTAATGAATCTGCAAAAAAGTGCGCCAATTAACTTTTCACTTGTTGCAGTCAATTTAGACCAAAAACAACCCGGATTCCCTGAGCATATTTTACCTGAGTATTTAAATGAGCTTGGTGTGGAATATAAAATTGTTGAAGAGAATACCTATGGGATCGTTAAAGATATTATTCCTGAAGGTAAAACAACCTGCTCTTTATGCTCACGTTTACGTCGTGGTATTTTATATCGCACAGCGACAGAACTTGGCGCAACTAAAATTGCTTTAGGGCACCATCGTGATGATATTTTAGAAACATTATTCTTAAATATGTTTTATGGTGGAAAACTTAAAGGTATGCCACCGAAATTAATGAGTGACGATGGCAAACAAATCGTTATTCGCCCTCTTGCTTACGCTCGTGAAAAAGATATTGAGCGTTTTGCACAAGCAAAACAGTTTCCAATTATTCCTTGTAATCTTTGTGGCTCCCAGCCTAATCTCCAACGTCAAGTGATTAAAGAGATGCTAAGAGATTGGGATAAGCGTTACCCTGGTCGTATTGAAACCATGTTTAGAGCAACACAAAATATTGTTCCATCACACTTATGTGATACTCAATTATTTGATTTTGCTAATATCAAACATGGTGATGAAGTCATTAATGGTGGCGACTTAGCTTTTGATAAAGATGATATTCCAGCCGTTCCAGTTATGTTCCAAGAAGAAGATGATGAACGTCCTGACTTTAGCCAAAATAAGCTCGATATTGTTGAAGTGAAATAATGCACTATATCCTAAGCCTTGCATTCAGGGCTTAGGATTTTTATGACTAAATAATCGCCAATAATTAATTTGAGCAAAAAAAAACCGATGTTAATAAACATCGGTGTAATAATGGTCAATTATTCTGTATTAAGAACTCAATATGAGAAAAACTACAATTATGGAGCACAACGTTCATCGCTCAACGTTGTATTCACCTGCGAGAGTTATAATGCCAGATGTTCTATTTTAAAAAATTGATATATCTCAAACAGGGTTAGAGAATTCTTTTTTAAATCCATTTAGTTACGATTAATTTGCTGAAATTTTACAACCACCTACTACGCTTTAACCACCAAGTAACAATCACAATCAAAATAAAGAGAGATAAACAAAAAATGGTAAAACCATAAGGAAATTCATTTCCAGGTATTCCGCCTAAATTGACACCAAATAGTCCTGTTAGAAATGTTGTTGGTAAAAATAACATTGCCATTAGCGACATAGTATAAGTACGTCTATTCATCGCATCAGCCATCATGGATGTTATTTCATCTGCAATCACCGCAGTACGAGAAATACTACTGTCCAAATCTTCTAAACGTCGAGAAAGTCTTTCTGAGATTTCTAACATCGTGACTCTATCGCTATCACTCATCCACGGTAATTTTTCAATAGAGAGTCTTGAGAATACATCTCGTTGAGGTGCCATATAACGACGTAAAACAATTAACTGTTTTCTTAATAATGCAAGTTCACCTCTTGCTGGTATTTGTTGATCGAGGATCATATCTTCCAATTCAATTAATTGGTCATGTAGCGTCTCAACAAATTCACCTATTTCATCAGTGACTGCATCAGCCATGGTAATTAGCCAATCGCCGCTATTTTCAGGTCCATTACCGAGTTCTAAAGTATGAATAACCGAATCTACAGAATTGACTCGGCGATGGCGGCTTGAAACAATTGTTTGACTGTTAATATAAATTCTAAAAGCAACAAGCTCATCTGGTCGATCATTAGGATTATTATTAATTGTTTGCAAGTTGATGACGACACCTTCGCCAATGCGTTGTGCTTTTGGTCTGACGTTCTCTGCAAGTAATATATCTTTAGCAATAGGTGGAAGTAATTCTGTTTCTTGTATCCATTGTGCGCTTTGTGGCTTGCGGTAATCTAAATGCACCCAATAGGGATTTTCATTTGTTGCAACACTCTCTGCTGTGATTTCTGTTGATCCGCCATGCCCATTAAGCTGTGCTGTATAAATAGCATCTGAATCTTGTATAACAGAGTCATTAATTGTTTTCACTTAGCTTCCTCCATAACTTTTGCTTTAAAAGTAATACTTGAATTCAATACTCAACTGTCAAATATGATTAATCTACCTTCATTTTATAACGCTATGTTTTGAACCGTTATTCTATACTTTTTTCTAGTTAACTGTATATCAAGACTATTTTTGTTTAATTTATCTATAACCTCTAATTATCTTTATTACTTTAGGATTATTGCACTAAATTAAATGCTGATAGTTACGCTAGTATATTAATACTTAGAACAACAGTAGGTAACTTATTTTATTTGTAGGTAAAAAGTTACCTACTATAATTTATAATAACTATCTAACTGGTGTATACTAAATATTCTTTAATACATTTATTGCACCCTAAAAATAAGGTTCTCAATATGAAAAAATTTATCGCTATTCCTTTATTTTTGCTTTTGGCTGGATGCAATGATGCAACTTCAACTGAAAGTGCCAATACAACATCATCTACGGGAACAATAAAAACACTTCTAGTGGATTCACAACTGTATGATTGTGTTGGTGTCGCGCCAATGAAGTGTATGAAGGTGAAAGAGCTACCTGCTGGCGAATGGTCCCTGTTCTATCAAAATATTGATGGTTTTGAATATAAACCAGGCACTGAATACACATTAAAAGTTAATGTTACAGATATTCCTAACCCGCCAGCAGATGCATCAAGTGTGAAATATACGTTGGTGGAAGTTGTAGATAAAAAATAGAACATCGCACTCAAATCTGACTCACAATAGGTATTCAAGCTTATTGTGAGTATTTCCACTTATTACGCTCAGTTTCCACTCCCTCCTATTTAAATAATTTCTTGTCATTGTACCAATTGTACCAATATTAAACTGATTAATAATTTTCATGCTATTTAATAATTAGCTATTTATAATAGTTTGATTTTTTATTGAGTTTAAAAATAAGCACTCAAACTTTTTTTAAGAGTAATTTCAATCAATTAATATTGAAATCAACATTTATTTTACTAAAAATAGTGTTCTACACATCAACATAGAAACTCTATAATGAATAAATTAGCCCTTATTTTAATTAGCTTAGCTTTATCTTATTCCTCTACATTACATGCCTATGATAAGACACATACCCTATCTGGTGGCTATATTTATGGCAAAATAAAAGGTGACACTGCAAAAGGAGAAATAATCAGTTATCGTTATGAAACAGAAAATGCTTGGGGAATATTAATTTCTCTACTGAGTTTAAATGGAAACCATAAAGAATATTTTATTGAACCTCGTTTTACCATACCTTCAATGACAAAATACCGAACTAAAACCACTGCCCTATTAATCGGTCCTACTTATAGAATAACACCTGAAATTTCTGTTTATGCTCAAATGGGTCCTAATAAATTAAAACATCAAGAAGATAAATATCACCCTGAAATAAATACAACAGATACCCACATTGTTAAGACAACAAGTGTAATTGGTCAAGTTGGCATCGATTATAATCCTGTTAAGAATATCTCATTTAGCTTGGGCTACCTTTATTCTGATACCACGGCAAATAAGCGGCATATCGAATTAAGTGCTTTACAATTATCTCTAGGATTCCGTTTTTAAACGATTTTTTAATAATTATTGATAATCCGTAATTTAACTTAACAATAAAGAAAAACAAATAGATAATTCTGATTGTGCGTTTATCAAATGCCACAATAAATACATTAGACTTGATTATAACTACGTGTTTATATCTATAAATAAAATAAGGTATAATATTTAACATTAAGCACATTGCACAATTAGTCAAAACAATACCATAAAAATGTATTAACATATCTCCTGCAATGTTTATTCCTTTTGAGTCTCCTTCTGTTTTTATAACAGAGGGATTTTTTTTGTTATAAATATTTTATTAATAACTGTAACAGTTAGATACAATAAAAAGCGTGCAAAGAAAGCATTAACAATATAATTTATATTTAGACAAGAAATCACCCTGCTTTATTTTGCTACGCCCCTTTTTATAAAAGGGGTTCTTTTTTATTTATACGCTTTGTTATAACCTCTTTTATTTTCTTGCTTTTTCTTAGCTTTTCGACTAACAGTAGTATATCAACTTATATATTCCGAAAACTCTATTTTTACTATTGATGTTCGAATAAAAAAATACCCCAAAGTCGATTTTAACTTTGAGGTATAGTTTATGCTTAATGATCTGTTGCTAAATTAAAATTTTCATATTGGCTTAATTTTAAGCTTCTAATTTAGTTTTTACATTAATGCTTCAGAATATAAAGCGTATGGCTATAAGCAACATCTTCTGGATTCTCAATGGGATAACCTTTTAACCACGGTTTTATCAAGCGTCCATTTGTGTATTGATAAATAGGCGCGATTGGTGCATCTTCAGCAATAATTTGCTCAGCGCGGTTATACAGACTATTTCTTTCATTTGTATCAATAGTCATGCCAGATAATGTTAATATCTCATCATATTGCTTATTCTGATATTTAGCGATATTACCAGCGTGTTTAGAACCTAATAAGCTTAAAAAAGTAGAAGGCTCGTTATAATCGCCAACCCACGATGCTCTTATAACATCAAAATCTCCCGAATTTCGGCTATCAATATATGTTTTCCATTCCTGATTGCGTAATTCAACTTTCACACCTAACTTTTTCTTCCACATAGAAGCAACGGCAATAGCAATTTTCTGATGATTCTCTGAATTATTGTATAGCAATGAGAGCGTTAATGGATTATGAGGGCCATATCCCGCAGCCGCTAATAAGATCTTAGCCTGGCTATCTAATTCATCTTGATTGTATTCATCATAAATTGTAGGTTCTGGGGTAAAGCCCGCCGTTACATCAGGTGTAAAACGATTTGCTGATTTCTCCCCTGTTCCTAATACTTTATCAGTGATAATGTTTCTATCTATTGCCATCGATAACGCTTTACGTACACGAATATCTTTTGTTGGCCCTGATTGGGTATTAAAAGCATAATAATAAGTCCCTAACTGGTCAGGAATATAAACCTCATTAGGAATATCTTTCATTAATTTATGATATAAATTTTTCGGGAATGACTCTGTAATATCAATATCACCCGCTAAATAACGCTTAGTCGCATGTGATTCATGATTAATCGGCACAAAAGTGACTTTGGTTAATACTGTATTTTTATGATCCCAATAATAAGGATTTGGCGTTAATACGATCTTCTCATTAACGACTCTATCTTTTAAAACAAAAGCTCCATTTCCAACTAAATTGCCAACCTTAACCCATTCAGCACCATATTTTTCAATACTATGATGTGGTACAGGATATAACGAAAAGTTAGTCGTCAAATTTGGAAAATAAGAAACGGGTCGTTCTAAAGTGACTTTTAGTGTCTTTTCATCTATCGCTTCTACACCTAATGATGTTGGTTTAAATTTGCCATCAATAATTTTTTGTGCATTTTCAATAGATGCAAGTGATGCATACCATGCAAAAGGTGAAAGATTTTTAGGATCAACCAGTCTTTGCCAGCTATAGACAAAATCCATTGCTGTTACTTTTTCACCATTAGACCATTTTGCATTATCACGTAAAGTGAAGATCCACACACGATTATCTTCTGTACGCCAACTTTGAGCAACACCCGGAATGGGGCGTCCATGCTCATCTTCTATCGTCAACCCTTCAAATAAATCACGTTGCACTTGAGCTTCTGTTAACCCTACGGCATTAATAGGATCAAGTGATGCTGGCTCATCTTTTAAATGTCGCACGACTTCTTGCTTTTTATCGAGTATCGTTCCTGCTGGGACTACTGCCGCATTTATCTGCGATGTGAGTAATCCTTGAACGACAAGTGCACATGAGATGACGAATATTTTGCGCATGTCTGTTTCGTCCTGTAATCTGTATGAGAGTAAACTGCACAATTATAAGAGCCTGATAAAAAGGCACAATCACTGATTACAAATATTTTATAAATTTTTATGTTTTTAGTGGTGACTATGCCAATAGTGGCAAATTTTAATAATGGTTAAGCATTAACGGTAATTATCGTTAATAATGAGTATTAATAACGGTTAGTCTGACAACTAATAAAGGAGAACAACAATGGCACATCAAGTTACTTTACAAGGAAATGCAGTAGCACTATCGGGTAATTTCCCAACAGTAGGTCAAACAGCTGCAGATTTTTCTCTTGTTGGTAAAGATCTTAATGATGTTTCTTTAGCGAATTTTGCAGGTAAACGTAAAGTTCTAAACATTTTTCCAAGTGTAGATACTGGTGTTTGTGCTGCAAGTGTTCGCCAATTTAACAAAGTTGCAAATGAATTAAATAACACGGTTGTTTTATGTATTTCAGCTGATTTACCTTTTGCTCAAGCGCGTTTTTGTGGTGCAGAAGGCTTAGATAACGTTGTGACATTATCTACAATGCGTGGCGCTGAATTTAAAGAAAACTACGGTGTTGCAATTACATCAGGTCCATTAGCTGGCTTAACAAGCCGAGCTGTGGTTGTTTTAGATGAAAATAACAAGGTTATCTACACTCAGTTGGTTGATGAAATTACAACTGAACCTAATTATGATGATGCGTTAAAAGCACTGAAATAATACTGATAAAAAAATAGACGAGTATTAGCTCGTCTATTTTTATTATGCACAAAATCTTACTACTCAATTATTCTTCAGACTTATCACTCTTTTTATTCGTAAGATTATATTCTCTTAACTTATTCGCAATAGCAGTATGTGAAATACCTAAGCGTTTCGCTAATTTACGTGTACTAGGATAATCACGGTATAAACGCGTTAAAATCGAAGCTTCAAAGCGTTTTGTCATTTCATCTAACGAGCCTTCTAATAAGTTCTCATCAAATAATGTTTCATCCGTATGCTCAGGTAACGTAATATCTTGAACACGCAATGTATTTCCAACTAACTGTGCCATTGCTTGATAAACCGTATTCCGTAATTGACGAATATTACCCGGCCAAGAATATTGCATTAAACAATTTGAGAAATCACTAGAAATGGACGGTACACTCACTTTTTGTTCTTGGCAGTACTGATTAATAAAATGAGTTGCCAACGGAATTATATCGTCCTTTCTTTCCCTTAATGGCGGTAATGTTAATGTTAATACGTTCAAGCGGTAATAAAGATCTTCTCTAAACAATCCTTTTTGTACCAATTCCCACAAATTTTTCTGAGTAGCACAAATAATACGCACATCTACATTAACTTCTTCTTCTTCACCCACTCTGCGAAACGTACCATCATTTAAAAAGCGTAGAAGTTTGATCTGCATTTGTGGTGACATTTCACCAATTTCATCAAGTAAAACAGTGCCACCATTGGCTTGCTCAAAAAAGCCCTTTTTCCCTTCAATGGCATTAGGATAAGCACCTGCTGCATAGCCAAATAATTCACTTTCAACAACATCATCAGGCATTGAAGCGCAATTTAAGCCAAGAAATGGATATCTTAAACGGCTACTCAGTAAATGGCAGGCTTTGGCTAATAAATCTTTTCCTGTGCCGGTTTCACCCACTAATAACAATGGATCATGCATTATTGCCATTTTCTTTGCGCGAGTAATAAGCTGCTTCATTTTAGGTGTTACGGCAATAATTTGGTCAAACCCACTTTGATCGTTAGTGGCTAATTTAGGATAATTATAAATAATTTCATTATATTTCAGTAAAACAAAAGCCCCAACGCAATGATTATATTGGTTATCGTCGGTCAGTTTAATTGGGACTATTTCCATTTCAAAGTTCTGTTTTTTCACAGTAATAGGCACCTTTTGAATAAAGTGCTCTTTTTGTTCTAAAAAACGATGAATATTAAAATTTGGGATCAATTGGTTAAATGTTTTCTCAGCATAATCATCTGGAGATAAACCAAAAAGCTGTCTTGTCGCAGGGTTAAGTAATTTAACCTTACCCTTGGTATCAATAGAAAAAACAGGAACAGGAACAGATTCTAATAATGTCCAAATTGCACGATGTTCTTGCTCTGATGGCATAAATGCAACAGTTCGTACATCAATAACACCATTTATTCGACGTATTTCCGCCATAAGCGGTTGAAATATATTAAAATCTATCTGTGAGAAATTCAGGTAAATAAGACCAATTGGGAATATTTCAATTCCACGCAAATCAATATTTTTTAATACAAGCAGATCTAATAATTCACGGGTTAACCCGATGCGATCTTCACAAGTGACCTCTAAACGCATTATAAACCTTCTTAATACTGAGTGACCCTGAACTAATTCTAGATATTATACATAAATATCAACGAAATAAAGAGGCTTGTCAGCAAAGGTTGACACCACTAGCATTTATTTTTACACAACTAAATTAATCTCCTAATTTTTAACCAAAATTATTTATGCTTTAAAAATGCTGAATAACGAAAATGAAGAGGTTTTTATTATTTTTTTTAATTCAAAATCGATAAGATATTCGACATCTTTTACCAAAGGGCTTAATTCTCGACGGATCACCTTTTTGATAGTTTTACATCCATTATCAAAACAAAAAAGGAGATACTCTAACGCCTTTATTGCCTTTTCTTTCTTATCTGGCTCAGCCAGATATTCAAAAAATTGGGATATCTCTTTTATTTGAAATGACTTAGGCTGCTTTTGATATTGTCTCTTTTTAATCTCTCCGATCGTCTCACTAAGAATAGGGATTAAAATACTGAGTTGGTTATCAATATTTGAAACATTAAATGCCGAACTCAGATAGAGTTTACGCCTTGGTTTAGAGAGTTTCTTTATTACTGAAATTTGCATTTCTTTCATTTTTTAACCTTGTTAGAATAATTATTGATTAACTATTTTCTATTTTTTATAAATAAAAAACCGTCTCTATTTATTAAATAACGAATAGCTTACAAATTAGATAGTTGAAAATATATTGACCAAATAGGTCTATGATACATTTCTGCGGTGACATTTAACGCTATTTATTAAACCAAACTCAATACTATTTTCTTTCAAAAAAGGAATATTTTGATTAAAATTACAAACATTTCACTAGAGAGACACATATAAACCTTTACATACAAACAGTTACAACACCCTTGTTTTTTTGTGTGAACTGACTCTTTTTATAGTTTTTTATCACGATAGTTTTATTTTAAAATGATTACATTAATTAGTAGTAAAAATCATAAAAACATTTTATAGCATTTTGTTCCTTATTTTAAAATAATATCTTATCATCTTCATTGTTTTGGCTATTTTATATAAACAACACCTTGCCAATATTTATATAAAAAAACCGCAGAATGGCTTCTACGGCTTTTATTTAAAACAATTAAGAGGTGAAAAATAATTTATTCTTTCTTTTTACTACCAATAGTATTTTTTAATTTTCCAATTAGCTCTTTTCTAAAATCGCCTAGCTTAGGTTTATTATCATCAATCCATGGTAAAGGACGGCATAATTCCATGGCTTTTATTCCTAAGCGTGCCGTTAATAAACCAGCTCCAATGCCTTGAGCCGCTCTTGTCGATAATCGTGCTGCAAGATCTTGTGAAAGCCAGTCCATTCCGACTTCTCTAACCAGCTCTGTTGCACCCGCAAATGCAATATTGACTAGAACAAGGCGAAAGAGTTTTAAACGACTATAGTAGCCTAATTCGATGCCGTAAATTTCTGCAATACGATTAATTAAACGAATATTACGCCAGCCAATAAAGGCCATATCAACCATTGCCAGCGGGCTGACAGCAATCATTAAAGTTGACTCTGCTGCAGAACGACTAATTTCAGCTTTAGCTTGTTTATCCAAAATAGGTTGAACAAGTTGACTATAAAGTTCTAATACTTCTTTGTCATTATGGGTGTCGTGTAATGCACTTTGCCAACGAATCAATGCAGGGTGTTGTGAGCTAATACCCGCTTGTTTTGCGAGTTTTTCACAAAATGGTCGCCCATTCCCCATTGCATGGCTATAAAGTAACTCTTTTGCTTTATCTCTTTCATCTGCGCGTTGGCGTAAACGATAAATGCGACACCACTCTGTTATCACTGATCCAATACCAGCAATAACGATTAACCCGCCCGCACTGGCTGCACCCAACGCAATCCAGTCAGAATTTACCCATGAGTCATAAATCCACTGTCCGGTTTGGGCAATAACACTGATCCCTAAAATGGTACTTGCAATCGTTAATAAACATTTCCAGAGACTTTTTTTCGGTTTTAAAATTGATTGAACATCGCCTTCTAATTGCCCTTCATTCTCTTCATCCAATTGTGGATCAATAGGCAAAAATTGCTCATTTTCATTAAAACCAACACCTTTTTTCAAGGTGATTTCTTCTTGAAGTATCGGTTCTTTAAAATCAATTCGCGATTTTAATGGTTCCGTCATTTTAATTTATCCCCTAACAAGAACTCCATTGCACTATCCATACGAATATGAGGAACCGCGCTATCTCTTGATATTTGCTGCGGTCTAAAAGATTCGAAACTAAATCCTTGTTTTTCCCAAAATGTTTTTTCAGGTAATCGCTTAGGAACCTCACCGGGAAAATACACCAATGGAGTGTTATCACTTAAACGAAAACCTTTTAAGGCTGGTATTTTTTCGCCATGATGATCAACTATCCCGCTTTTAGTTGCCGCAATAGAAGCGAGTCCCATGCAATCAATACTGATCCCTTCAAAAATAGCATTTTGTTTAGCATCTTGAATAAGCTGTTGAAGCAATGACACTAAATTTTCATGTTGATCAACCGTGATATGGTCGGCTTTTGTGGCCGCAAATAGAAGTTTATCGATACAAGGCGAGAATAAGCGTCTAAGTAAGGTTCTTTTTCCATAATGAAAACTGCGCATTAATTGTGTTAATGCTTGGCGCATATCATTAAAAACATCTGCACCTTGATTTAAAGGTTGTAGACAATCAACCAAAACAATTTGTCGATCAAACCCTTGGAAATGATCACGATAAAAACCTTTTACAACATGCTGCCCATAATATTCATAGCGCTGTTTTAACATACCAATATTAGTACGTTTATCTGCGTTCTTTAATTTAGCAATATCGTATTTTTGTAAATCAACCCATGGGAAAAACTGCAAAACGGGCGCTCCAGCTAATTCACCCGGTAATACAAAACGCCCAGGCTGAATAAAATGAAGCCCTTCGTCTTTACATGCTAATAAATAGTCAGTGTAAGCGGAGGCAATATCAGCTAATAATGTTTCATCAGCTGGCGCAAAAGGATCACATTTTTTAAGCAGTAATTGCCAATGTTGTTCTGGTGACGTTCTTTGGCGATTTATCTTATTCATTTGCTCTGACCATTCAAAATAGTCTTGTTCGAGCATAGGTAAATCTAATAGCCATTCTCCGGGATAATCAACAATTTCTAAATAAAGAGAAGATGTTTCTTTTATAAAACGAGTTAAAGATTCATTAGAACGATAACGTAGTTGTAAACGAATTTCGCTGACCCCTTTCGTAGGAATAGGCCAACTTGGCGGTGTATGATAAAGAGATTCCATTCCCTCATCATAAGTAAAACGAGGAATATTTAAATTGTGTTGAGGAATACGTTTTACACCTAGTAGTTGCTTATTTCGTGCAGCCGAGAACAGCGGTAAACGTGCGCCTGTATGCACATTAATAAGTTGATTAACTAAAGAAGTAATAAATGCAGTTTTACCGCTTCGACTTAATCCCGTTACGGCCAAACGAAGATGTCTATCAACACCACGATTAATAAAAGCGGTAAGTTCATTTTGTAGGCGTTTCATGTTTCTCCCAAGACATTTGACGCGATAGCTTATTAAACCCTGCTTTGATAATAGGTTCAGCTATCAATAGAACCAGCCAACGTAACGGTTTGCTACTTACTCGTTTTAATATACCGCCTGTGATTGCTGCTGGCCCAAATAAAGTGAATAACATTAACCCAAATGTTAACCCTTTTTTAGCTAATTGGGCGAGTTTATTTGTTTTTAAAGAAACGAATACTTGATTGGAATTCACAATAAGCACCTCAATCAGAAATTTTATTGTCTCATAATACAAGCGTTGAAAAAGATAAACGGGCTGAAAGAAAGACGCTCCAAAAATGGAGCGTCTTATCAGATTAAATGGCAAAAATATTACAAATCTCGAAAGCGTTTATTTAACTGATAAGTAGAAGAAGTAATATAACGTTCCATTTGTTGTAAACGTTTTTCACCTTGCATCAATTGATTATCGACCCCGCTTAAAATCTCTTTTAAGCTCTCTTGCTGATCTTCACCTTGCTGGTAATTAGCAGGAGCTGGCTCCATAAAGAAACTTAAGACAAGATAAGCAACAATAGTTAAACCGAAAAAGCCAGCAAACAGCGCAATCACCGCAATAACCCTGACAAGTAAAACAGGAATATTAAAATAATGGGCAAGCCCAGCACATACACCACGGATCATGCCTTCTTGTGGCAAGCGATACAATTGTTTGCTTTGCATCGTCATTGTGATTGCCTCCAGTTAGGATGTTCTGCATCAAGTATTTGTTCTAACGTCTTAATGCGTTCCTGCATTTGCTGAGCTTTATCCACCAGCGCGCTCAGTCGCTGCATTTCTTGATGGGTTAACTGAACATTACCTCCACCTTTCTGATTGTTATAGTGCAACCACAACCAAATAGGGAGAATAAATAAAACGAAAATTGTCAGTGGTATTCCCAGAAATAAATAGCCCATTACATATCCTTTATAAGATGGTTATTACGCTTGCTGTTACTCTTTATTGATATTGATTTTAGCTTTTAATGCCACTAATTGCGCGCTAATTTCATCGTCAGCTTTTAATTCAGCAAACTGTTGATCTAACGATTTTTCCTTGCCTAAACCATAACTTTGAGCTTCACCTTCCATATGGTCAATACGGCGTTCAAATTGTTCAAAACGCGCCATTGCTGCATCCATTTTACCACTGTCTAACTGGCGACGAACTTGGCGAGATGAATTTGCCGCTTGATGACGAACCACTAAAGACTGTTGCTTAGCGCGTGTTTCTGTTAGCTTGTTTTCTAATTCGCTAATTTCGCCTTTTAAACGAGTTAATGTTTCATCGATGATAATGAGTTCATGTTTCAATGTGTCATTAACTGATGCGACACGTTGTTTTTCGATTAATGCTGCACGAGCTAAATCTTCTTTTTCCTTGATAAGAGCCAACTCTGCTTTATCCTGCCAATCTTTTATCTGTTTTTCAGCTTGTTCGATACGACGCTCTAATCCTTTCTTTTCAGCTAAAGTACGTGCAGAAGTTGTACGGATCTCAACTAACATATCTTCCATTTCTTGGATCATTAGGCGGATCATTTTTTCAGGATCTTCCGCTTTATCTAATAAAGAAGCGATATTGGCATTAATAATGTCAGCAAAACGTGAAAATATACCCATGATGTTATCCTTAATAGCTATGCTAATTAGTGACGTTAAATTATTTCAATAATGGCGCACTTGCGTAACGCCGGCATACTTTAGTTAATACAATTTGCGTGCCAACTTTTAAAATTCACTTAAGTTATTAATAATCGGTGATTTATATTATTCGCCTATTTTTCGAACACCTGATAAACTGGTAAAAAATACCTCAATATGGTGAATTTAACCAATGAATGAGAATCTTGAGACAATAATCGGTGTTGATAGTCAATTTATTGATGTATTAGAACAAACCTCGGCGCTTGCTCAATTAAAAAAGCCGGTATTAATTATTGGTGAACGAGGTACAGGCAAAGAGTTGATCGCGCATCGATTACACTATCTTGCTCCTTGGTGGCAAGGACCTTTTATTTCAATTAACTGTTCTGCGCTCAATGACAATTTACTTGATTCGGAGCTTTTTGGTCATGAAGCTGGCGCTTTTACTGGTGCTAAAAATCGTCATCAAGGGCGTTTTGAACGTGCGGATGGAGGTTCTCTTTTTCTTGATGAACTGGCGACGGCTCCTATGCTTGTGCAAGAAAAGCTTCTGCGTGTCATTGAGTATGGTCACTTAGAGCGCGTTGGGGGGAGTCAATCTCTGCATGTTGATGTTAGGCTTATTTGCGCGACAAATGCAGATTTACCCGCAATGGCGGAAGAAGGTAAATTTCGTGCCGATTTACTCGATAGATTAGCGTTTGATGTGATTAGACTTCCGCCATTAAGAGAGCGACGAGCGGATATTATGTTGCTTGCTGAAAATTTCGCTATCTCAATGTGCCAAGAGTTAGGCTTACCTTTTTTTCCTGGTTTTAGCGATAGCGCACGCCAAGTACTTTTAGATTATTCATGGCCCGGCAATATTCGTGAGCTAAAAAATGTTGTTGAACGCTCAGTTTATCGTCATGGAACCAGTGATAACGTACTCAACAATATTATTATTGATCCCTTTGCGGGTCTTCAGACATCAAAAATACCCACATTAAAAAAATCGCCTAAAGAAAATTTCTCACTGCCTACATTACCGTTGGATTTACGCCAATGGCAGAATGATGTAGAAAAAAAATTAGTAAATAGTGCATTAAAAGAGAGTTTATATAACCAGAAAGAGGCGGCTGAGAAGCTATCACTCAGTTACGATCAATTTAGAGGGCTAATTAAAAAACATCAAATAACAAGTTAATTTATTGATAAATAACGGTTTTAATGACTAAAGGATTCTGTAAACGATAGGCAAAAAAAAAGCCAGCACCCGAGCTGGCTAGTAAAAAAATACTGGAAGCAATGTGAGCAATGTCGTGCCTTCTGCGGAAAACCTCTTACCGCTGAAGGACAATACGGATGATAATCTTTATCATTAGCATTTGTAAAGCATTTTATTGAGAATTTTTCTCACTTTGTTTTTTTTGACTATTTGGGGATAGAAAGTTTTTTAAGTTACAATAGCAAAATCGTTTCTCTAAAAGACATTATTTATGCGCCCTATTTTATTTATTGGTACTTTGCTACTCACCTTTACAAGCGCAACTTGTATTGCGGATGTAGCACCAAAAACACAAGCACCATCTATAACGCTTGAGCCAACTCCAATTAATCAAAATGGCTTTGTTTACTGTGTTGATGGCAGTGTAAATACCTTTAATCCACAGCTATCAAGTAGTGGATTAATTATTGATCCTCTAGCTGCACAGCTCTATGACCGTCTTTTAGATGTCGATCCTTACACTTATCGCCTGATCCCAGAAATTGCCGCTCGATGGGAAACATTAGATAACGGCGCGACATACCGCTTTTATTTACGTAAAAATGTCTCCTTTCAGCAAACATCTTGGTTTACACCAACACGAAAACTTACTGCTGATGATGTTATTTTTAGTTTTGAAAGGATGATTAATCCACAAAATCCTTTCAATCAAGTTAATGGCGGGAAATATCCCTATTTTGACAGCTTAAGTTTTGCCAATAATATCCAATCGATAAAAAGACTCGGTCAATATACGGTAGAATTTAGCCTAAAAGAGCCTGATGCCTCTTTTCTATGGCATTTAGCAACACATTACGCCCCTATTCTTTCTGCTGAATACGCCCAAAATTTAGAAAAATTAGGCGATCAAACGCAGCTTGATTGGAAACCAGTAGGAACAGGTCCTTTCTTTTTAGATGAATATCAAGCTGGGCAATTTGTTCGTTTATTTAGAAATAAAGATTACTGGAAAGGTCAACCCAAAATGCAGCAGATTGTTATTGATATGGGTGCCGGTGGTACAGGCCGTATATCTAAATTGCTCACTGGTGAATGTGATGTTTTAGCCTATCCTGCCGCAAGCCAATTAAAAGTCTTACGTGACGATCCACGCCTAAGATTAACGTTGCGTTCTGGTATGAATATCGCTTATTTAGCCTTTAACACCAGTAAGCCACCATTAAATGATCTTAAAGTTCGTCAAGCTATTGCTTATGCCATTAACAACGAACGTTTAATGGAATCTATTTATTATGGTACGGCAGAAACAGCAGCATCAGTGCTTCCTCGCGCATCTTGGGCTTATGATAACCGAGCAAAAATTACAGAATACAATCCTGAAAAATCGAAACAGATTCTTAAACAACTTGGTCTTGATGGGCTGAAATTAAATCTTTGGGTACCTAGCGCCTCACAATCTTATAACCCAAGCCCTTTAAAAATGGCTGAACTTATTCAAGCAGACTTAGCGCAAGTAGGTATTCAAATGAGCATTCGTCCTATCGAGGGGCGATATCAAGAAACAAGTATGATGGATCGCACCCATGATATGACCTTATCGGGTTGGTCAACTGACAGTAACGATCCTGATAGTTTTTTCCGTCCTCTCTTTAGCTGTGCCGCAATTGGCTCACAAACTAACTTAAGTCATTGGTGTTTACCTAACTTTGATGATATTTTGAAAAAAGCGCTTTATAGTCAGCAACTTGCTTCAAGAATGGATTATTATCATGAAGCTCAAGATATCCTTGCTCAAGAGTTACCAGTATTGCCTTTAGCAAACTCTTTACGTATGCAAGCATATCGTCATGATATTAAAGGATTAGTATTAAGTACTTTTGGTAATGCGTCTTTTGCTGGTGTTTATCGAGAGGCAGAAGTCGATGAACAAAATCACAAGAAAGAGGCTGTAAAATAATCCATGATTATTTATTCAATACGTCGATTGCTTTTATTACTTGTGACACTGTTCTTTTTGTCGCTAGTAAGCTTTAGCCTAAGCTATTACACACCTAATGCTCCGTTAAGTGGTGCATCATTCACCGATGCTTACTTTTTTTATGCCCATAATATGATCCATTTTGATTTTGGTATTTCCTCTATCAATGGTGAACCAATCAAAGCGCAATTGATAGAAGCACTGCCTGCGACCATGGAGCTTTGTACATTAGCCTTTCTTTTTGCCCTTATTATAGGTATTCCTGCTGGTATTATTGCGGGAGTGTGGCGTAATAAATCTGCCGATATTATTATCAGTAACTTCGCGCTCTTAGGTTTTTCTGTGCCTGTATTTGGGCTTGCATTGCTGCTAACTCTTTTCTTCTCACTAAAATTGGGTTGGTTACCTGTTTCAGGTCGTATTGATTTGCTTTATAACTTGCAACCTATTACAGGCATTGCATTAGTAGATGCGTGGTTATCTGATCCACCTTATCGCCAACAAATGATCATTAATGTATTACAGCATCTTATTTTGCCTGTAATCACTCTGGCGATTGCACCAACAACTGAAGTTATTCGATTAATGCGAAACAGTACGGAAGAAATTATGTCAGAGAACTACGTGAAAGCAGCCGCAACTCGAGGTCTTTCACGTTTTACAATTATTCGTCGCCATATTCTTCATAATGCTTTACCTCCTATCATCCCTAAATTAGGCTTACAGTTCTCCACCATGCTTACACTCACGATGGTAACAGAAATTGTATTTAACTGGCCGGGGCTTGGTCGTTGGTTAGTTACAGCAATCCGTCAACAAGATTACTCGGCTATTTCAGCAGGGGTAATGTTGGTGGGTTCAATGGTCATTATTGTCAATGTCTTATCAGATATTGTGGGCGCCATGAGCAACCCAATGAAACATAAGGTGGGATATGCCTTTAGATAGCCAATTTTATAAAGAGAAAAAAACACCCTCACCCGCTGCGGTGATTTGGCAGTGTTTTTCTAAAGACGTTATCTCAATGGTAGGATTTTATGGCGTTCTTTTTCTCTTAGTGCTCAGTATTATAGGTCCTTATATTGCGCCTTATGCACTCGACCAACAATTTTTTGGTCATCAACTAACGCCACCATCTTGGTATCAAAACGGTAATGTCTCTTATTTCTTTGGTACAGATGATTTAGGTCGTGATGTATTCAGCCGAATTTTAATTGGCACAAGTATGACCTTTGGTGGTGCATTTATTGTTACTTTTGCAGCAACACTGATGGGCTTAATTATCGGCTGTTTTGCAGGTATGACCCATGGCTTAAAATCTGCCATTCTTAATCATATATTAGACACACTGTTATCCATTCCATCCCTACTGCTGGCTATTATTGTTGTGGCATTTGTTGGAACAAGTCTTGGCCACGCGATGATAGCTATTTGGCTGGCGCTGTTACCTCGTTTAGTCAGAATGATTTACTCTGCTGTTAATGATGAATTAAACAAAGAGTATGTTATTGCTTCTCGACTTGATGGTGCATCTAACATTTCCATTTTATGGTATACCGTATTGCCTAATATTACGCCTGTATTAGTTTCTGAATTAACACGCGCTTTCTCAATTGCTATTCTTGATATTACCGCATTAGGTTTTCTCAATTTAGGCGCCCAACTTCCTTCACCGGAATGGGGAGCAATGTTAGGTGATTCGTTAGAGTTAATATATGTTGCTCCTTGGACGGTCTTAATTCCGGGTGCAACCATTATGATAAGCGTTTTACTGGTGAACCTTTTAGGTGATGGTTTACAGCGTGCCATAAATGAGGGAGTTGAATAATGCCTTTATTAGATATACGCAATTTAACCATTGAATTTATGACACCCGATGGCCCAGTAAAAGCGGTAGATCGTGTTTCTATAACCTTAAATGAAGGTGAAGTGAGAGGTCTTGTTGGTGAATCAGGATCGGGTAAAAGTTTAATTGCGAAAGCGATTTGTGGCGTTACGAAAGATAATATCAATGTGACAGCCGATCGTTTCCGTTTTGATGATATCGACTTACTTAAATTATCACCAAGAGCTAGACGCCGTGTTATTGGTCATAATGTTTCAATGATTTTCCAAGAGCCACAATCTTGTCTTGATCCTGCGACAAAAATTGAGCAGCAGCTTATACAGGCAATTCCCGGCTGGACCTTTAAAGGGCATTGGTGGCAACGCTTTCATTGGCGAAAACGCCGCGCAATTGAACTATTGCACCGTGTAGGTATTAAAGATCACAAAGACATTATGCGCAGTTATCCTTATGAATTAACCGAGGGTGAATGCCAAAAGGTGATGATTGCCATTGCTATTGCAAATCAGCCTCGATTACTGATTGCGGATGAGCCGACTAACGCGATGGAGCCAGCAACACAAACCCAAATTTTTCGTTTACTGACTCGACTTAATCAAAATAACAATATGACCATTTTGTTGATTAGCCATGATTTGCAATGGATGAGCAAATTGGCGAATAAAATTACAGTTATGTATTGTGGTCAAACCGTCGAAACAGCATCCCCTGACGAGTTATTAGTGACACCTTATCATCCTTATACTCAAGCATTGATCCGCTCTATTCCTGATTTTACCAACTCATTAGCACATAAGAGCCGTTTAAATACACTACCCGGCGCGATCCCTTCTCTTGAGCATTTACCTGTGGGGTGCCGTTTAGGACCTCGTTGCCCTTATGCGCAACGACAATGTATTGAAGCTCCTCGGTTACGTTTATTTAAAAACCATGCCGTGGCTTGTCATTTTCCGTTAAATGTGGAGCCAACTGATGTTCGATAAGCTACTTGAGGTGAAAAATCTATCAAAAACATTTCGCTATCGTACTGGATTATTTCGACGTCAGCAGTTAGAAGCCGTAAAACCTATCAGTTTCACGCTAGAACCCAAGCAAACTTTAGCTATTATTGGTGCTAATGGTTCGGGAAAATCTACACTCGCGAGAATGTTATCAGGTGTGACAGAGCCTACAGGTGGCGATATTTTTATTAATGGGCATCAACTGACTTTTGGTGATTATCCTTATCGTAGTCAGCGAATTAGAATGATATTTCAAGATCCCACTAACTCGTTAAATCCACGCCAACGTATTGGTCAAACATTAGAGATCCCTTTACGTCTGAATACAGACTTAAGTGCAATTGAGCGTGAAAAACGAATTTATCAAACATTACGTCAAGTGGGTCTTTTACCTGAACATGCGAACTATTATCCTCATATGTTTGCATCAGGTCAGCGCCAACGAATTGCGCTTGCACGCGCATTGATATTGCAGCCTCAAGTCATTATTGCCGATGAGGCAATTGCTTCGCTGGATATGTCTTTGCGCTCTCAAATTATAAACTTGATGTTAGAGTTACAAGAGACTCATGATATTGCCTATATTTATGTGACACAAAACTTAGGCATGACAAAACATATTAGCGATAAAATCATAGTGATGGATAATGGCGAAGTCGTTGAACGTGGTAATACAGCAGAAGTTCTTGCGTCACCATTACATGAAGTCACTCGAAGATTGGTAGCAAGTCACTTTGGTGAAGCCTTAACAGCAGAAGCTTGGCGTCAAGATTTGATTTAAGTGTAAACAATATAAGCATAATGTTGATTGCACATTATTTCGCCCTTTTCCCTTAACTCCTCGGAGGTGCTAGGGAAATTAAACAAATTTACAAATGTCGTGGTAGAATCAGCCACGTTTATTAACAATAAGCGTGATAACCTAACAGATAAATAAAACTGTGAATGATGTTATTATCGCGATTTACGAAAAAACAAGGATACAGCTATGGGCTTTATGACCGGCAAACGCATTCTTATTACTGGTGTTGCTAGTAAATTATCAATTGCTTATGGTATTGCCAAAGCTATGCGTGACCAAGGTGCAGAACTTGCATTTACTTACCAAAATGAAAAACTGAAACCACGCGTTGAAGAATTTGCAGCATCATTAGACTCAAATATCGTATTAGAGTGTGATGTGTCAAAAGACGAAAGCATCGATACCATGTACGCAGAACTTGCAAAAGTTTGGCCAAAATACGATGGCTTTGTTCACTCTATCGGTTTTGCTCCTGCTGACCAATTAGATGGCGACTACGTTAATGCCGTAACTCGTGAAGGCTTTAAAATTGCTCACGATATCAGTGCATACAGCTTCGTTGCTATGGCGAAAGCAAGCCGTGAAATGCTAAATCCAAATTCAGCTCTATTAACTCTGACTTATTTAGGTGCTGAACGTGCAATCCCTAACTATAACGTTATGGGTCTGGCGAAAGCCTCTTTAGAAGCTAACGTTCGTTATATGGCAAATGCTATGGGTCCTGAAGGTATTCGTGTTAACGGTATCTCTGCTGGCCCTATCCGTACATTAGCGGCATCTGGTATCAAAGATTTCCGTAAAATGTTAAGCCATTGCGAATCAGTAACGCCTCTGCGTCGTACTGTAACAACCGAAGATGTGGGTAATACAGCGGCATTCTTATGCTCTGACTTATCTGGCGGCATCACAGGTGAAATCATTCACGTAGATGGTGGTTTCAGCATCGCTGCAATGAATGAATTAGAACTAAAATAATTCTGTTCTATAAATAATAGAAGCCAGCCTTACTGTTAAGGCTGGTTTTTTTGTGTTTTTTTGTGTTGCTTCTACGGTTTTTACTCTTAACTCTATTAAATACCGGTTTTTTATCTAATATCTCCCTTTTTCCTTTCATTTTTAATATCATGACTCTGTTAGATAAATTTCACTTTTGTTTTTTAGCTTATTCCTATAATCTTTTCTTTATATTAGCGATAAAATAATTACATATTAATAAAAGGATTTAATGTATGAAGAAATTTAGATTTCTGTTTTATATTTTTGCTCTTATTGGTGCAATTATTTTTGTTGTGGCTTTATTCGTTATTAAATCTGAATTAAATGTAGTAAGAAATGGAATAGAAACAACAGGCGTTGTTATTGACCAAAGTGTGAGTAAATCTTCTGATGGTAACTACTTTTATCACCCTATTATTCAGTTCAATACAGAAGATAATAAAGAAATAACGTTTCGCTCACCGGAAGGTGGTAGCCAATCTCGTTTTTATCTTGGTGAAAAGATTAACGTTATTTATCTTCCTAGTGATCCACAAAGAGCAACGATAAACAACTTTTTAGGCTTATATGGCGCGGGAACTATATTAAGTATTTTGGGATTAGTATTTGCATCAACAGGGCTTATCCCTTTGTATTTTATCAGAAGAAGAGCCACAAGGGATCAACGATTAAAACGTGATGGCATGCCTATCAATGTAAAAATATCTGAAATTATTATTAATACTCATATTCGTTTTAATCACCGTTCTCCCTATCAAATTATTGCTGATTATCATGATACATTAAACAATCGATTAATTCGTTATAAAAGTGGTTATATCTTCTTTGATCCCACACCTTATATTAATAGGGAGCTGGTTACCGTTTATGTTGATAAAAAGAACCCCAAAATCTATTACCTTGATATTTCATTTTTGCCTTCATTTGAAGAGTCATAAATAAATGTTCTTTATATTTAAAAATATAGGGAGCATTTATTTTCGTGTAATTTCATCAATTAACTGCCTTGTTCACAAATTTACAAAAGCCTTTTTTATTCGCACCTTTTGAGTTTGCTAATTTCTTAGAACCTCTTATCATCTTATATTAGTAAAGATATTCTGATATCTGTAAGTTAATTCATCACCTCATTGATAGGGAGCTATTCAATATGAAATTGTACTACACGCCTGGTAGTTGCTCACTTTCCCCTCATATCGTTTTACGTGAAACTGGTTTAGATTTTTCAATAGAGCGCATCGACTTACGCGCTAAGAAAACAGAATCGGGGAAAGATTTTCTAACCATCAATCCAAAAGGCCAAGTTCCTGTTCTTCAATTAGATAATGGTGATATTTTGACTGAAGGTGTTGCAATTGTTCAATACCTTGCGGACTTAAAACCTGATAGAAATTTAATTGCGCCACCAAAATCACTAGAACGTTATCATCAAATTGAGTGGTTAAACTTTCTTGCAAGTGAAGTACATAAAGGCTATGGCCCTCTATTTTCACCCGACACACCTGAAAGCTATGTGCCTGTTGTTAAAACTAAATTAAAAAGTAAATTCACTTATATTAATGATGTATTAAGCAAACAAAAATATGCCTGTGGTGAGCATTTTACGGTTATTGATGCCTATTTATTTACATTAAGCCAATGGGCGCCGCATGTCGGTTTAGATTTAACTGATTTAACACACCTACAAAGCTACCTAAAACGCATTGCACAACGACCTAATGTGCATAGCGCACTGGTTACCGAAGGGTTAATTAAAGAGTAAGTTAAAACGTTATAAAAGTTAAAACCGAATAAACGATAAGTTCATTACAATAAAAAAAGCGGACGTAACATTCATATCCGCTTTTTCTTTTCTTAGAATTTGTGTGGTTTAATCTATCTGTGTTGCGCAGAATTTGTGTGTTGGATGCACCATTTGATCTTGAGCAGCAACGAGTTGCAGTTCGTACTCATTCATCTCTTTCGTTTTTAGCATCACTTCATAAACTGCCGCAGCAACGTGTTCTAATGCAGTTTGTAGTTCAACACCTTTAAGTAAATCCACCAGCATTAAACCACTTGTTAGATCACCGACACCCACAGGTTGACGTTCACCAAAATCAACTAATGGACGGCTCACATGCCAACTATGCTCTGCGGTTACTAACAGCATTTCAAAGCGATCATGACGATATCCAGCGCGTGATAAGTGTTTTACTAATACAATCTTTGGACCTTGTTTACACAATTCACGAGCAGCATTGACGCATTCATCAACGTTATGAAGGGCTTTGCCACCACTTAATGTTTCAAGCTCTAATAAATTAGGTGCAATGATATCACTAATAGGTAGTGCATCTTCACATAGCACTCCTGAAACAGCAGGAGGAACAATACACCCTTTTTCAGGATGTCCCATTACAGGATCACAAAAGTACCATGCGTTAGGATTCGCTTGTTTTACTTTTTTAACGATATCAACAATACGCAAACCTTGTTCAGCCGATCCCAAATAACCACTGAGTACGGCATCACATTGTGAGAGTTTACCAATTGCGGCAATACCATCAACAATCTCAGTAATATGTTCTGCTGACATAACACAGCCAGTCCACTTTTCTGGGTATTGTGTGTGATTTGAAAATTGCACTGTATTTAGCGGCCAAACATTTACCCCCATACGACGCATTGGAAACTCAGAGGCGCTGTTACCTGCATGACCGAAAACAACATGTGACTGAATAGAGAGTATATTTTTCATGACATAAACCGATTATTGTGAATACACACAACACCCAAGCTTTATCATCATAGGCGAGGTATATACGTTTATTTATTGTTATTAAGAAAAAGGGCAACTCACCGGCTGCCCTTTACTGTCAATTATTTCCAGATAACGAGGCAGTAATGTTTTTTACCGCGACGCAAAATAGAATAATGACCAAATAAGAAATCTTTTTCTTCAAAGACGTATTCAGGATTGTCTTGTTTTTCGCCATTAATTGAAACTGCGTTAGAACCAATCATTGTACGAGCCTGACCACGAGAAGGAACTAATTCTGCGTTAACCAGTGCTTGTTGCAAATCACTGCCTTTTTCTAACTCAATTGTTGGCATACCATCTTGTGCTAATTGTTCAAGGTCAGCTTGTGTTAAGTCTGCAATTGCACCAGAGAATAAGCTTTCTGTAATACGTTTAGCGGCGATTAAACCTTCTTCGCCATGAACTAAACCAGTAACTAGTTCTGCTAATACACGTTGAGCACGAGGCGCTTGACCGCTATTTTTATCTTCTTCTTCAAGTGCATTAATTTCTTCAATGCTCATAAATGTGAAGAATTTTAAGAAGCGATAAACGTCAGCATCTGCTGTATTGATCCAGAACTGGTAGAATTTGTATGGGCTTGTTTTCTTAGGATCTAACCAAACCGCACCGCCTTCTGTCTTACCGAATTTAGTTCCATCAGATTTAGTAATTAATGGTACAGTCATACCAAATACTTGTTTCTGATTGAAACGACGGGTTAAATCGATACCTGAAGTGATATTACCCCACTGATCAGAGCCACCGATTTGTAATTCAACACCTAATTGCGTATTTAATGACGCAAAGTCATAAGCTTGTAATAGGTTATAGGCGAATTCAGTAAAAGAGATACCCACATCGTCACGGTTTAAACGTTGTTTAACCGCTTCTTTGTTGATCATTTGGTTCACAGAGAAGTGTTTACCGATATCACGCAGGAATGTCAGCACATCCATTTGACCAAACCAGTCATAGTTGTTTGCTAATTCCGCACTGTTTTCACCACTGTTGAAATCTAAGAAAGGTGACACTTGTTTACGAATTTTTTCTACCCATTCGTGAACAGTATCTTGGGTATTCAGTTTGCGCTCGGTGGCTTTAAAACTAGGATCACCAATTAGACCCGTTGCACCACCCACCAACGCCACAGGCTTATGCCCGGCTAGTTGGAATCGTTTTAAACACAGCAAAGGAACCAAATGCCCCAAGTGCAGGCTATCAGCGGTAGGATCGAAGCCACAATAGAGAGCGATAGGACCTTGCTCCAAACGCTCTACTAAAGCTGCCTCATCCGTGACCTGAGCGATTAGCCCACGCTCCTGCAATTGTGTGATTAGGTTCTTGCTAGACATCAATGACTCCATCGGTTTATTGTTTTTTGTCTATTTAAAATATAAGTGAAACACTAGTGGTATAGCATAAAGCGCCACTACATTAAGTACCAGTAGAAAAAGACTTTTTGAGACAAATTTATTAACACACCATTAAGGTGCTAATCGCTCAATGTCCCATCCTTGTGGTGATTTTTGGTAGATAAAGCGATCGTGTAGACGATTTTCTCGCCCTTGCCAAAATTCGACAGAATCAAATGTCACACGATATCCACCCCAGAAACTCGGTAATGGTACTTCTCCATTTTTGAATTTCTGTTTTAATTCCAGAAATTTACTTTCTAAGACGCCTCTTGCGGAAATGCGAGAAGACTGTTGAGAAGCCCACGCTGCAATTTGACTATCTTTAGGGCGACTATGAAAATATTTAATAACTTCAATGGGTGAAAGCTTTTCAGCTTTCCCTAAAAAACAAACTTGTCTTTCTAATGGATACCAAGGGAATAATAAACTGACTCGTTGATTGTGCTCTAAATGACTCGCCTTGCGACTGCCCAAGTTGGTGTAAAAGACTAAACCATGTTCGTCGAAGTGTTTTAATAACACAATACGTTGGTAAGGTTGTCCATTTTCATCAACCGTGGCAACACACATTGCAGTAGGATCACTCAAACGCGCTTCACAAGCCTGTTTTAGCCACTTTTCAAACAAAACTAATGGCTGTTCAGTTAATTCATGACGTCGTAGTCCACCGTTCATATATTCTCGGCGTAAATCTGCAACATCAATAAAATCAAGTTCTGTCATTTTTCACTCTCTCTTTTGAGAAACTGCGTTCAGCATATCACGCTTAACGAGGATTTGTAGGGTAAATCGCCCCTAAAACGGTTTCTCTTGATGCCCCTGTTACAGAAGGCAAATTCCCTGATTCATTGGCAATAGTACGAGCAGCTAACCAAGCAAATGCCAACGCTTCCATATCATCGCCACTTAAACCATATTTATCCGTTGTTGCGACTTCTGTACCCGGTAATAATGAAGCTAAACGATGCATAATTTGCCCATTTCTCGCCCCACCACCACAAACAAGTAAACGTTCACATCCACCGTTTAATTGGATCTGTTGCACAATACTTATCGCGGTTAATTCAACTAGCGTTGCTTGTACATCTTCAGGAAAAACATTAGGTACTCTTGCTAAATGGTAATTTAACCATTGTGTATTGAAATATTCTCGCCCTGTACTTTTAGGTGCTGAACGTGAAAAGTAAGGATCTGAGAGCATATCTTTCAATAAAGTTGCGTTTACAGTACCAGTAGCCGCCCATTTGCCATTATCATCATAGGGGGTTTGGTTATGGACCCAATTCCAGCTATCTAATAGCATATTGCCGGGTCCGGTATCGTAGCCTTTAACTGCAATACCAGGTAATAACAATGAGATATTGGCGATACCACCAATATTTAAAATCACTCGTTTTTCAACAGAGTGTCCTAACACGGCAAGATGAAAAGCAGGTACTAAAGGTGCGCCTTGTCCGCCATAAGCAATATCTCTGCGACGAAAATCACCGACTGTTGTAATCCCCGTTAGGGCAGCAACACGGTTGTTATCACCAATTTGCATAGTAAATGGCATATCACTTTCTGGCTCATGCCAAACGGTTTGTCCATGACACCCTATCGCCGTAATATCACTCGCGCTAAGTTTTACTTTTGCGAGTAACTCTATAATTGCTTGCGCATAAAGTTCGCCCAGTTGGGCATCTAATAGACCGATTTCATGCAAGGTAGTAGGTTGCCCTTGGCAAACAGCTAAAATTCGTTGGCGTAAATGTTGTGGATAAGGCAGAAAGTGATTTTCTTGTTGTGCAACAAACTTATTATTGATTGCAGCTAATACAACATCAACACCATCTAAGCTTGTGCCAGACATCACGCCAATGTACCGCCCTGCTATCATGTTCTTTTCCTTATAATCAAGATGATGCAAATTTTTAACATATAATGTTATATTCTCTTTTTTCAGAAATCTCTTCTGTTTGTACTATCGGCCTTTACTATATAGTAAGCTATATATTATTAAAATCAGTGTCGACATACGCAAAAAACGAGCTATAACTGATACTAGATAACATTGGTATAATCTGAACGATTTCCCTCAGATTTTCTTTAGGAGTGACTATGTTTAAGCATTTACTTATTGGTCTTTTTACAATGACTGTACTTACTGGTTGCGTGAATACAAATTCACTATCCGGTGACACTTATACCGCAAGCCAAGCAAAACAAGCTCAAAATATTACTTATGGTACAGTGGTTTCTGTGCGTGCAGTGAATATTCAGGCGGGTAGCGATGAGAATATTTTAGGCGCTATCGGTGGTGCTGTTCTCGGCGGTATGTTAGGTAACACAGTGGGTGGTGGTACAGGTCGTAACCTAGCAACAGCCGCGGGTGCAATAGCAGGTGGTATGGCAGGACAACAAGCACAAGGTGCTTTAAATACCACTAAAGGTGTTCAAATTGAAGTTCGTTTAGATAGTGGTAAAACTGTCGCTATCGTTCAAAAAGCAGATAATACTGTTTATAGCCAAGGTCAACGTGTTGCAGTTATTGGTAACGGAAATAACTTAACTGTTTCTCCTCGCTAATGAACAACAAAAAACAGGCAACATTAAAGTTGCCTGTTTTATTTATGACTCAATAATAAGTAATCTAAAGAGAGAACGAATATATAATCTAGTTATGGCAATTAAGACTATATAATGATATTTGTTATATACTCGTTATATTTCAAGTTTCAGTATATTTCAAATTTCAATATTGTTGACATCGTTTACTCGCACCAGTGATATATTTTATATATTTCTAGTGAGTCATTCATTTGTTGTATAGCTGAACAATCGAATTGTTTAGAGTATCGTTATCATCATGTCATTAATATTATTTAAATAGAATATATATTAAATTTGAAATTATTAGTCATTTAACCTATTTATATTTTTTTCTAGTTTTTGAATTGTACCTATTAGCCTTTCAATTTCTTCTAGTTGAATACCACCTAGTATTTCTCGTCTCGTTTTTTCTATAACAGAATAATACCAATAAACATTTAACCAAATAGAATCAATTAGTTGAAATGATTACTAATAATTTAAATTGGATTATGAACACAATTATGTACACAAAAAATCATGTACAATGATGATTGTATACAACCATCAATGAATACTAATTTTAGCGCCCATACACCAACTAATGGGATCATTACAGATTCGAAACCTCTTATTGCAGGGTAGATGTAACCCACAATAAGGAGCGCTAAAAATGAGAATGACCTCACGAAAAAAGAGATAATGGAATTATTTAAACCTGACAATCTTGAATGGGTAACAGGTGAAATTGGCGCCCCTCCTTTTGATGTTGCAGGAGTGGCTTATATGGAAAGTGTCGTCTTGTGAAATGCGAAGATGACGGAGAGGATTTTATTGAAGGTGAGTGTGTGGTAGTTGGCTAACAACAGGCAGTTTCTGGCACCTTAAATACTCAAACGCACTTGCTGTGCTTTATCATGTGGTGTAATAAAACTTGTCACCACAAATAAAAGAACAAAAATTAAGCAATTAAATACAAAGTAGCGTACACTGAATCACGATATCCCTATAATGGGTGAAAGATATGAAAGCTTTTAATGTGATAAGAATGTTTCAAGACGCACTAGTAGAAGTTACCTGCCCAAGTTGTTCTTATGTTGCCAAACAAAACAAACATAAACTTAAGAAAAACCTAATCTTATTGTGTCCGAATTGCGGTTACATGTTCTATGCCAATAAAATATAAAACTAAACTCAATATGCTGGCTATTGCCGTAGAAGTTGAACGACAACAACCAGCACATTTGAGAACGTACTTTAATAAACGATTGGCGTTTTATCGTGAGAGAAGCAAGAAATTGCCAGATGCAAATTCTGTGCAGTATTTGAAAGCAGAGTGATTGACATGAGATAATTGGCTTCTCATAGAAAATAATTAGATTTGATAGCCAGTTTTTCGCTCAAAGCTGGCCTTTAAGTTCAATTGATTAACCTTGGCTGTCAGTTCCGCCATCGTTAACATGAAACAGATCGAATAATTCTCTTATTTCATTTTTTACAAATACGCAGTGACAAGAAATATAGATTCTGCCTCATGACAAGTAAAGTGATTCATCTGTATAAAGAGGCTTCGCCTTCAGGACGGGTTTTGAACCTGCGATGCATCCATAGGTATTGCTCAGGAGCACGGAGAATTTCACGCTCGATGATCTTGTTCATATAAACAGCTGCGGCGACCTTGTCTTCCCCTGGATAGCCTGACAACGGGTTGCTGATATACATGTGATAACCTTTTTGATCACTACGTCGAATCATGCTGAGTGTGATCAATTGTACATCAGCGAGTTTTGACAAAGCATAAGTTCCGTTCGTTGTAGCTGCTTTTTTTACCGAGAAAAAAGGTGCAAAAATGCTTCCTTTAGGCCCATAATCCTGATCTGGTGCGAACCACACTGCTTCACCAGCTTTTAGCGCATGAACAAAACCAGATAAATTACGTCTATTAATCAACGCTTTATTTGAACGCATACGCCCTTTTGTCTGTACCCATTCCATTAATAGATTATTGTGTGGGCGATAAGTTGCCATCATAGGATGGCATAAACCCATGGCTCTTCCACACAACTCAAGAGACATAAAATGAATACCGATAACCATTACCCCTCTGTCTGCACTGGTCAGATTTTCAAGCCCTTCAACATCAAACCATTTTTTAACTCTCGCATCACTCCAGAACCAGGCCATTCCTGTTTCCATCAATCCCATTCCAAGAGAAGCAAAGTTTTTATTAACCATCAGACTTCGGGCAAACGGTGTCATTTTGGGAAAGCAGAGTTCGATATTTCTGATAGCAATGCTTTCCCTACGTTTCAAAAAAGGCCTGGATATTTTTCCAAGGTTAGAGCCTAGAATATGTAAAACTGGGTAAGGAAGTTGAACAAGAAGCCACAGCAGAACCAAACCAGACCAAGTAAGCCAGTAGCGGGGGTGGAGTAAATTATAAGTAAAAGTCTGTGACATAAATTTCCTTAATGCTAATAATGAAGGTGATAACGAAAAAGGAAAATAATAAGAAAATTCGCCTTTAGCGATACTTATTCTTTTAGGCAGCGTAAATCCGTATAAATTCAGAAAATTACCATTTCAATCACTGGCAAAGAATTTGATGAGAACGAATGGATTAAATCCTCTTTATGGTATAACTGTATCATCGATGTCGCTGAGGAACTGTTTAAAATGTGGCTCAAGGAATAAGATAATTAACAGCTGAACACTATAGCGAACGAAGATAAAGCCATGCAGAGCTTTCAAGCCGTATCAATCAGGGCAAATCTTCGTGAATCCATACGGCTTGAACTTAATAACGTCCCTTTCTGGCTCATATACAGACCTATGGTATAACAACATAAATTCTAATATTTAGCTAGTACAGTTAATGGTTACAGCAATATGTCATTTTCACCCTGATTGGATTACCTTTTCATTTCCTCTTCCGCTTTCTGCGCTTCTTCCATCTCACGCATTCTCAAGTTATAGATTGATTGCTCTGGCATCTGTACACGGACAGAAATAAAACGACCATTAGGAATATCAATCGGATCGCCATCGTTGAAACCATCAATTTTATTATTAGCAAACTCAGGCGCATTAGGGTGAGTTCGGTGATGCGTTTTAACGAGAATAGAACCGTCTTTGTTAACTTTAGAGTCTACCCAAATAAGAGGCTGTTTATTGACATCGAGTGGAATTTCAATACCACCATCGATACCACCCCAGCCTGCGTCAGCGTTAAACCCAAGAACTCCTTCAATGAGATATTCACCTTGAGCTACTCGAGTAACTGTAGCGCCTTCTGATTCGTCATTAGTGGTAAATGTGCCGTCAGGATTGATGTTGATGACAGGGGAGGCTTTTTTGATAAAACCTTGTGGATCTGTAGTTGTATTGCCACTTCCCCATAATACATTCCAAGAAAGAACATCTCCTCTTTTTGTGCATACTGTCGGCGTACCTGATGAACCATGAAAAAAAATTTTTACCGAATTATTCCAGTCGTATTTTAAATTTATTCCAGAACCCCAGCCACTAAACCAATCACTAGTTCCTGCACCACCACCTTGCCTAAAGAACCCCGTTCCCATTCTCGTATCATTCAATGTATCATTATCAACACCATCAACTTGATTATCATCAAGTATCCTCTTCATATTAAGATTTGGATATTCATCTGAACCAGTGATACCTGATCTGTAATAAAGCTTACTATTAATTGGATCACCACCAATACAAGCGAGTTGAAAGCATGAACCATGACCTGATTTATCACCCCAATTCCTAAAATTAACCAGACCAACAGCCCCCAATCCTGTTCCACCAAACAACCCTTTGATATTGATAAAACCACTGGAATAACCGAACGGATAAGACAAAACATTATTAATTGATATGTAGTGTTGTCTAAAATCATGGTAGCACTGTAAAGCAAGGCTAGTGTCTTTCTCTACAATAACCGGATTTTTATAATCATATATTTTACTTGAAGATAATAACTTTCCTCCTTTAGTATCTGGAAACTTATATGCATCAGCAACTCCATTTCTTTTAATAGATATATCAGGTTCAACTCTAGTTAAAGATAACCAAGCAGCATTTTTTTCGTCACGAGAAACGGTTCCTACAGCATCAGTAAATCGAACTTCACCATCTACCCACTGAATACCTCCTTTTTTAGCATCTAGTTTATTACTAATATCCCCTTGCATCTTCTTAATGCTATCGAGCGTAATAACTTCACCATTTGGCATCTCAATTTTTGTCTGCCCTGTTTCAGACATCCACGTATTCATCGCATCGAGGAAATATTGCGTGTATGCATTTATTGCAACCATCGTTCTTGCTGCATCACTATTATTATCTGGCTCAGTAATATGAATTGAGAATATGGTGTTAGTTGCGGTAGCTAATGCAGGTTGTGCTAATACTAATTCTGTGTCGGAATTAACGGATTTAATCATATACGGAATATTAGTATTTCCCGATTTAATTAAAATCGTCATTCCGATATTAATGGCGGGATTATTATTTTTAAATTTAGTGCCAGTGCCTTTGACAATAGCAGACCCTGACACTGTGTTAACAGTGCCTGTTGTGTATATCATAAATAAGTTTTCCTAGAGGTATAAATGAAATGAAGAGTTAATTAAATATTGAAGTAGTCGCTGAGTTCGATACCGTAGATATTAAATTCTATTTTAAATGCATTACCGCCATCTGCTCCGTATGGACCACCGTACTCTGAACCTATACTGTATATGTCATCCCAATAAACACTATTACTATCATTTCTAAAGCCAAAGCCAGTACGCATATAAATAACATCATCTCTATTATTTCCCTGTATTCTCCAGTTAACAAATTGTGCATCTGGAATAATCATCGGCTTCTTAAGTTTAGAGAATGAAGCACCATTCCGATTACTAAATCGTGTCGTCTCTCCGAGTTTCATAGGTTTATAGTTGGATGAAAATGTAATTTCTTTTTTATCATTATAAATAACAAGACCATATTTAGGCGGGTTTAATTTAAAGTTAGTACAAAATATAACAACATACATTTCACAAGAAGCACTAACAACCAAACCCCTTGCTTTATTATATGAGAATACAGCATCTGAATTTTTTGGTCTTACAAAGATAACAGGATTCATTTCATCGGTAATATGAGTCGGCATTCTCCAGCCATTATCTTTACCTGCATTAATTTTTACAATTTCAGCAAAAATACAATAACCACGCATTGACGGCGTTAATTCACTAATACCGTTCATTCCATGTAGACGAATTCCGTATGATTCACTATTTGATTTTGGATAACCATAAAAATCAAATACAAACTCAGGATCTTCCTCTGCGTCTTCTGAGTTTACTCGTGATCCGGCTGGTCTTTCATCGACATAGAAATTAAAACTATCACCAGATATATTATAATCTGTTACATTTGATGAGAACCAATAATACGAACCAGGGATTTTATATGTCCTAGATACTATTCTAGGAATAATAATGATGTTATATCGTTCATATTCATGGATATTGTGCTTCATGGTATTCCATCCAGTATTTGGGAAGAAATAGCCATACCACCCCATTTTGACAGTCCCAAGATATCCCATCACTTGATTATCATCAGCATCTAAATAATATTCATTACCAATATCTGGCTTAATATAAACACCATACATTAATTAAACTCCTTCTATTTTTCCTATTTCAATCCTAAGTTCTCCTTTAGCACCGTAAACCGCAATCCGTTCATTGGTGATAACGGTATGCGCACCCGTCTTGTTTGTTCCTATATCTAATTCACCCCGGAACGTTCCTTTGTTCATTTCAATATTGCTAGTTTTACCATCAATCAAAAAACCACTTTTCCCCGGAACATAATCGCCAGATTTAATATATTCAGTGACAACAACGGAATTAAGCCACGCTTCATTAATAAAGACTTCACGCATAAACAATTGCCCGTTCTTGGCATACATGAATAATTCCATTTTCCCGTTAACAGGGTTATACCAAACGAAATTATTCGCGTTGTAACCAATATACGACTCAAGCTTTCCATTCTTAACTTGAGCGCTAATGACCTGTCCTGCTGCATTGTATTTCACGTTATTATGAACAATCGTAATATTGATTGAATGAGTGACAACACCGTCGCCTGATTGACTAAATTCAGCCTGCATTTTTTGATTAATCATGCCCTGCTGTTTACCGAATTGCGCTTGTACCTGTTCTTCGGATTTAGCCATGGCTTTATTCGTTTCAGATATTGCTTCTTTATTTGTTGCAACATCAGCACGAATACGACCAACTTCTTTATCTGTATTGCCTAACTTCTGGTTGGTATCGGCTAAATCTTGGTTGGTACCATCAATGCGTTTATTTGTTGCATCATTAGTTGTTTTTAACTCTGTACGGATCTCCGTTGATGTTTGCCCGAACGCCTTATTTAGCTCAGTAATTGAAGTTTGAGTCTCTTTAATTGCAGACGTGTTATCACCAACCGCGGAGTAAATTTCTTTAACTTCCTGTGCCCATGCTTCGTTATCCGTTGCACGAACTTGCCATAGCTCTTTGATCCCAGCCTGTGATTGACCATGACTTACTAACAAACGGCGCGATAGTCTAGAGTCTTCATTACTAAGAATAATTGCTGTCTCAGCATTCCAATCTAATTTATCACTGAGTTGTTTGCCGGCATCTGTTGTCATGAACTGACCGTCTAGCTCATCGAGTATTTCTTTGGTATTACTATTAGGCTCCCCTTTGGCTTCAACAAACACTGATTTTCCAACAGCGTTTATACTACGAACATAAATATAATAGGTATGACCTGCTTTTAGGTTTCGTCCCTGAATAACCCACATCGTACTGAGACCTAGATACTCGGCGCGACTTTCCACTTCGCTAATATCGGTGATCTGTTTTTCTGAAAACCAAAACTCATACTGTGCTCGCAAGCTATTTTGACCGCCAGAACGCGGAATAATACCCAAGCTAAAATAACCGGATTCCACTTCAATATAACTCGGTGGTAACGGTGGGTTAATCGCGAATGAAGTTGTGGCCACCTCGCCTTTTTGTTTCCGATCATTTTGAGGTACGACGGATAAAACGTAATTTCCTTGAGGCAAACCACCAAAACGATACATCGTGTCCGTGGTTGAAGCGGTACCGACAATGCGATCACCGGTAGTGAGTTTTAATAAAAAGTCTACTCCTCGACTGGAATAAGGCGTGTTCCAACTGGCTTCCACCTGCCATGCGCTTGCATCTGATTCGATATCCACAGAAAGGTTTTCAACCGGTGGGATAAATCCACCCAGTGGCGTATCGGGCTTTGGCTCAAATTTAGCGCCTTTATCAACAATCGCCTCTTTTTCGGGTATGTGCTGTACGGCTATAACCGTAAAACTGCCATCACCATTATCAGCTAAACTGATGGCACGAAATAGTCGGCGACGTAAAGACGGGAGTGTCAACGTCCAAATTCCTCCCTCGCGTAATCCTAGCGGTAAAGTATCCAGCTTTATTTGATTAGATGCGGGATAGCTCACCACTTCATAAGATTGTGGATCACCTTGCGCATTGATGAGTGTGACGCTTGATTTACCGCTTTTGGGTGTATCGATATTGCGATCTAAGGTTAATGTTTGAGAGGCATAATCAATGTGTGTTAGACGCCCACCCACTTGATTGTCCGCGTAATAGTTATCGGCAATTTCGATAATATCACCCGGCATATGACGCAAGCCTTCACTACCAACAGTAAATTCAACCGTCTGTGTCTCTAATTTCTCAGTGGTTAATAACCAAAGACCATGACGATGGGCTTGCCCTCTGCTAGTACAACCAAAAGCATCGACGCGCATCACATTACGCCCAAAGCGGGCAATACTGGCATCATCTTCAACTAGTTCAACACTGGTTTTCCAGCCATTATCGGGATCAATAAAACGAACCTCTACAGCGGTATGACGCGATTTTAATGCACTAAAACTATACTGAAAGTTACCATCAATCACATTGGCGTTGGTATAGGGCCACACCACATCAGACGGCCTATCTTGAATAAAGGTTAATGTTCGCCCATTCCAGACAGGCATAATGCGCATCATGGCACACATATCACCCATGACATCATAGGCTTTGCGCATATCCGTAATGTAAGCATTACACGTCATACGGGGTTCTTTTCCACCGAACCCATCATCAACCTGTTCATCACAATAACGACCGATTGCATACAGGGCGAATTTATCGACTTCACTAATATTAAGACGTTTCCCCATGCCATAACGCGGATGGGTTAATAAATCCCATAATATCCATGCGGGGTTGTTAGTAAATGCGGGCTTAAAGGTACCGTCCCAAATCCCCGAATAAATCCGTTTATCCGGATCATAATTACTGGGTACCTGAATAATGCGACCTTTGATAAGGTAATTACGGCGTGGAAATTTATTGCCAAACTGCTCACTATCAAACATCAATCCCGCCACGGCAGAACCCGGATAGGTTTGTGAAATATCCACTAACTCAGAATAGCTCGACCAAACGGTATTATTTTGAATTTTGTCCGAAGTGCTGTCTTGGGTGATGCGGATCATGCGTACACTAAACGGCACAGGCGGTAAATCATCCAACACAACAGCCATTAAATAAGGTGAGTTAGAGCGCTTGCCATTAATTGTGACATTTTTCTCTGTTATCCACGCTCCATTGCGCTGAATTTGGATTTGCAATTGAACAGAAGTCGGTACGCGATCACCATTATCTTTAGTTTCAACCAGTGCTTGTGTACCAAAGGTTAGACGTAAACGGTCAATATTGGGTGAGGTGATAGTACGAGTGACGGGGGAATTATATTTAACTTCGATACCCACTGGTACTTCATTCGCAGACGCGGTAAAGCCACTCATTGCCGGTTGCTCTAATGTCCCTGCCCGCCATTGTGCATACATTCCATTAATCGTGCTATTGCCAGAGCCGTCTATCACAGGCGTATCATCCAAATAAATACACCCCAAATCATCCATCGAGCCTTGAATATGGATCGGTCCTTCAATCGGTCCCTCACTGATTAAATCAATTAATGAGGCTTTTTGACGTGATGTTAAATCGTTTGGTGCCTCATACGGTGTTTTTTGACCACCACCACCCTTACCCATAATACGAACTCCTCTTATCCACCGTGTTTACCGGCATCGATATCTTCGCCGTCACTGTCATCCATAATCTCAACTGATTGTGAAATGACGCGTGAACCACACATAATTTCACCATACGCAATGGGCACCGGCATCCCTTGTGCAACCGCGTTATCAAGATTACTAAAATAGGTATTGCCTTTTTCTTCATCACCACGAGATAAATTAGGCGGTTTAGGCGCGGGGATCAGCATTTGAGCGACACCGCCAATCATCATGGCTGCGCCACCTGCCATCAAAGACGTGGCAACGGTTGCGGAGATCCACGCAGGTCCCCACCACCCCAATGAAAATAAGGCCGCACCCGCAACAAACTGAAAAACACCGACGTTTTTAGCGCCTGATAATTTCGGCACAATATGGACGACCGCATTATCAGGTAAGGCTTCATTGAATTTTTGGTTAATTTCTTGCGGGGAAATATCGGTACCAGCAATGCGAACTTGATACCAACCCTCACGAATGGCGAGGCGTAAAGCTGGAATTTGAATAAAAAGCGCGTGAAGCCCTTCAGAGGCGGTATTCACATTTAAATCAAAGCGACGTCCAAATCGTTGCAAATTCCCATAAAGTCGGAAGGTTGCCAATCGCGGTAACGCCAAATTGAGTGCGTCATTCGTTGCCATCGTTCGTTATACTCCTCGCGTTTGCTAAGTTGGTTTGGAATGTGATGCAAAATCGTTTGATTGCCTAAATAGATCCCTGCGTGGTTGGCGCGAGAGCTGGCATAACAACACAAAATAATATCGCCGGGTTGCGCCTCTTTTTTGACCTGCCGAAAACCAGTGCTCACCATATTATCGAGGTACAGTTCTTTACCTTGGCGCCACCAATTATCATGTCGCTCAAAGTCAGGCAATTCATGCCCTGCCAAATGGTAAGCATCACGAAACAACCCATAACAATCTGTTGAGCCATGAACAAATTGGCGACCTAACAGATGAGGCACTGGCTGATAACAGTGGATTTTTTCATCACAGACCACCCACCACGGCAACGCGCTGTTCACCTGCAGTTGTCGGTCCAAGGGACTGAGATAAGGCTGACCATCGGGGTGACTGTGGACAACCGCAATCACCTCACCCTGCTGTTCGGCGCGAATAAAATCATCAAAAGAAATCGTGAAATGGTTTTTCGGATCGGCATGCTGATTAACACAAGGTAAATACTGTTCACCCCGCGCGGTACTTATCAATAAGCCACACGCCTCTAAGGGCGCTTGCTCTTTTGCCTGCGCCAAAATTGCTTGTTCAATCATAAGAAACACCTTAGGAGGGAATTAACTATTACCAATACGGGACGTGGAGACAAACGCACCTATACGTGATTCGTTTTTTCGTAACTTACAGTCACTCAGACGTTTACCACATTTATCTTTTAACGGATCGGTGGTTTGATTTCCCCATTCATCGGCAACAGGAGGCCCTTTATATCCGCACTCTTCAGAACGATATCCCCAAGGGCAGATATCCGACAAAATCACGCGACCAGGAAGCATCAATCCGTCTGTTTCACTGGGTGTCGCCAACATAAAAGTGGCGGTCACTGAATTTAAACTGGTCATCTGCTCAATGATCCAACGTGTCACAATCTCTTGTGATGGGTCAGCATTAGGATTGCCATGAGGAAAATTGACCGCATCTAAAAATTGGGTGCTGACAATGCGACGTACCACCAGCCCACCAATTGCACTATCTAGCTGACTGGCAATCCCTGTAATCAGCCCGAATAAATTCGACAATGTAATTGTGGGTCGCCCTGATGGGCCTTTGCCATTAAAGGCAAATCCCTCACCTTTCACGGGATAAGGTTCATAGGTGCTTCCTTGCCAGATTAACGGTTCTTTACGCTGATTGAGTCCATCAAAAAAGCGGTACCGAATACCGCCTATTTTGGTTAAATCAAATTCGTAAAGTTCAAGTAGAGCATCTGTAGAGGAGATTTCGGTAACACTAATTCGCATTTCAGGAGGAATATGTTGCATATTAGCTCCAATAAAAAACCCGCCGAAGCGGGTCTTTAAGTTAATATTATTATTTCTTCATATCGTTCATATTTTTATCATACTGTCCTTGTATATAATCAAACATCTCTACTGCTCTTAGACACTCTTTGTCTTTTTTATTATCAAGCTTACATCTGTAATAAGTTAATGTGTTTATACTTGATACAGCACTTATATTTTCTACCTGCCAACGGCAAAACTCAGGATCTTTATGTTCCGCACAAACTATATTAATCGTATCAATAATAAAATCTTTTTCTGAAACTTCAGCTTGTGTAAAAAATGGAAATAATAAAACTATCAATACAAGTTTTTTCATATGTCCTCAATTAATAATATTTAAGATACAACTTGTTCGAATTCAGCTGTTATTTCAGTTCTAATCATTCCAGCAGAAGACGACCATTTTCGACATAGTACCTTAATTAATTCTGATTGATGAGGAGGCTTCCATAAAAATGCGCTGATACCAGCATGTTTTTCTAAAAATGACTCAATCTGCAAGCTTTCACTATTTATATAGATCAGCGTTACATTGTATTTTTTTAGATTATTATTAATACCATCAGGGCGACGCTGTTCATAGCCGTCGCCAAATTTCACTGATTTTACTCGAGGCTCAAACTCCTTTTTCATATCAGGTTTGACTTTCCACTTAAATGTTTCCATCTACATAGCTCCACCATCCCGGCGCTGGCTCATAATATAGTCCTGAGCACCACGTTTACTGATTTCATAAATCTTTTTCAAGGCTTCAGGCCCTATTTGACCATTGCTACCATCATTTTGAATAGTTATATGGTTTATCTGAGTAACACCTACTCCTTGATTAGGCATTTTCGCAATAACGCCCAGCTTTCCATCAGCACCACGACGCAAGGGAAAAATACCTTCCGGCCCAGCTTCTCCCATCAAGCCTGCACCTTTTGCAAACGCGAACATGGTAGGTTTATGAACAATCTGCCCACTGTAAGCGCTTAAACTGGCTGAGTTGTAAACCCCACCGTCCGCATTCGCAACTGGAGCACCAAACCCAAAGCCCATCGCCTCTATTCCTTTAACCAAAGACATTTTAATTAAAATATCAGTTAGCATCTTAAGAATCGATTTCGTAAAGTCCTTAAAGTTGGCTTCTCCTTCAAATAACACGTTGGTTAATTGGCTACTAAACCCATTAAGCGCCATAGAAGTGGCATTTTGCACTTGAGAGTTAACATCAAGCGCGGTGTCTTTATAATTGCCCCATGCTGTTTGCGCACCCGCTAACCAATCAGCACGTTTCTGATCTTCAACTTCATAGGTCTTTTGTTGCTCGGCTAACATATTATTTAGCTGTGGGTTCTCTTTTTGTCCTGCCAGAAGTTGAGCGCGTTCTAAGTAACGTTGTTGCTCTCTTGCTGATTTACCCATACTTTCTTCAATTGCTTTACGTTTTTCCGATTGTTGAGCAATATATTTATCAGCCTGATCTTGCATCTTATTTAAACGTTCTTGCAAAGCAACTTCATCACCCACTAATGCAAGTTTTTCCTTTTGAGCAAGAATATTTTCTTTATTTGATAGTAAAGACTTTTCCGCGCTAGTTAATCGACGCGTCAATTGTGCTTCTTCTAAAATTGCAAATTGTGCCTGCTCTTTCTGAAGATCTTTGCGTTGTTGACTGATAACATCATTAGCGCTTTGATGTTTTTTAAGAATTTCTAACTGGGCTTGTAATGATAGTAAATCACGAGAAGCATTTTCCTCTTCTTTATCACCTGCAGGAACTGTATATGGTTTACTTCGACCAGAACCCGGCATTTGACGGTCTCTTAGTCGATAATTAATCATTTTTTCATATTCTTTATACTCTTCTTCAGATAATGCATGTTTATTAGCGTTCAACTTTGCTAACTCTTCATTTCTCCTTGTTTCCCAGCTTGCATATTTATTATAGAATTCTTGTTTAATTCGGAATTTATTTACCTCTGATTGGTTAGCTACTTTTTCAGCTTGATCCTGAGCCTTTTTAAGATCAATATCTGCTTTTTGCTTATTTAAAGATGCAATATTTTCCTGTATCTCATTTATTCTATATTGAGGTGCAATCCCGACATTATTTAAATTCTTTAATAATTTTTCCTGCTCCCTAATTTGCTCTTCTAGTGTTTTTTCTCTGCCTATATCAAGCATGGCATCCCAGCCTTCTTTTGCTGCATTCTTAATACCCACCCATGCAGACTCTAGATATCCAAGATTTTCAACAATATCATTAGCACCGTCATTGATAGATTGCGCATAAGCATCGATTGCCAATCGTGCTGCTTCGGTTTTATTACCTTGTAATTCGAGCGTTCTGATTTGCTCTAATTGGGATGCTGTAAGGTGGTGGTTCGCTTTTTCTAATTCAAGCGACATTTGAAGCGGTTCATCTTGTAAGCGTTTAAACTGATCAATCGTGGTATCAATCGCCTGCCCTGTGATGTAATTCATCTGTGCAGCTGCTTTTGAAACACGGGAAATCTCATTATTTGAAAATACGCCTGTACCGACAACACTCGAAATGGATGATGCCATTTCACCACGCGTAATACCGCCACCCGCAAGAGTTCTCGCCATTTCATTTAATTGACTTGCTGACTTATTGGCGTAATTACCGGTTAATATTAACTGCTTGTTAAATTGAGAAAACTCTCTTTCCGCATCATAGGCTAATTTTGCAACACCCGTTAAACCTGCAGTAATTCCTCCCAAAATACCACCACGAACCAGTGACCCCATATTAAAGGAATTGGCAATACTCTGAAGACGGTCAGATAATGACTTGCTGTTCTTATCAAACTCTTTGGTTTCTTTGCTCGATTCAGATAATCGACGAATATAAATTTCGGCTGAAGAACTGACACCCAGTTGAGACGCTTGATAACGCAACATTTGTTCACGACTTAAATTTTGAGTAGCAACTTGTTCCTTTAATTTTTGAATAAATCGTGTTTTTTGTTGAGTCTGGGATTCTTCTTCACGATTTACTTTTTGTGTTTTTTCTGCTATCTCAGAAAGAATGTTTTTATAGTCTTGTTGATGAATCCTTCCTTTTTTAAATTCATCTGTAAGTCGTGATTTAATTTTAGTTAATTCATTACTGCGGTTACTAAGCTTAGATATGCTATCTAATTGTTGATAATAACTTTCTGCATTTGCACTATATTCATTACGCATCGATCTCACTTTTGCTTTTAACTGCTCTTCCGCGTTAGAAAAATGCTCCATCGACATTTTTCCCTTGTCAAAGCTTTTAGCGAGGCCTTTAGTCACCTCTATCAATCTCTCCAATGGATCGCTAGCCTTTAATGCATTTTCAGCCTGAATTAAAAAATTATTAGCGAGTTCTGCTGATAGTTTTTTAGCAACAGCTTCATCACGAGCAATCCGCTGATAATAATCCGCTCGTTGTTGCTGAGAAATTTCTTGTTGATTGTTAAGTTCTTGAAGAGACTGCGCGGTGCTTTCTGCTGAACTGCGAGCCGATTGCGCCTGTTGTTCAACCAGTTGAGCCATGCGTCGTTGACTAGCTTCGGCTTTTTCTGCGGTTTCTTGCAGTTGACGTTCAACACGCCCCATTTGCTGGCTGAAATCGGCTGTTTCAGCCCCTAAATTAATCGTGAGATCCGCTATTTGTTGGCTCATATCGTACTCCGCCCGCTATCCCTTCACTGACCGCCATCATGGTTTCATCGTCCATATCAACAGCGGGTTTTCGTAATAACACGCTAAAATCCTCTGGCGATAAATTATCACTGCCACCAAAAACACTGGCGACAGTGAAATTAAGCCCAGAAAAAGCATGATCAATGAGTTGGAGGGTGAAGGGAGTTTCATTAAAGAAGTGTAACCAATCAGCGAGTTCGGTCGCTGTCATTTCGCTGAGCATCCTGCGCCAATCAGCGCGTTTAAATTCATGTGACAAACGCAGGATAAATTGATGTTCACGGGCAACTACTTTTCCAGTGACTCTTCCTGTGCATCACTTTGGATATTTTCATTTTCCGCGTTTTCAACTTGTGCCATCCCACTAATCACCAGCACTTCTTTAGCTGCAAGAGCGAGTGCTTCAGGATTCCATGTTGATAGAACATCATTATAAATTTGCTCAACATCATCAGATCCGCCATGTGCTAATGAACGAGACACTAACCACGCATTTGATTCTGTGTTTGCACGAATAATCAGCGCTGTTTTTTTAACACCTTCTATTTTTTCAATATCGTCGTTTTTTTCTGATTGCTCGACTAAAAAATCAAAATATTCAATGCGTTGCAGTGCTGATAATTCATATAACGCAACAGAATTACCACCATAAGTAAACTCTTTTTTCTTTAAAAACATACTGTTACCTTTTATTCATTGTCTTTTTTAATAACGGGCGCACTTTTTCCTTGCTCTGACGCTGATTTAATTTCTTCAGCAAGAGCTGGACGACCACTATTCGTGATCTTAATCGTGCGGGTGATCACTTCTTTTGCGGGTACCGTTTTTCCAAGCGAACTTACCCAGCCACGATAAATATCGACTGCCCCATTCGGATAACGAATGCGATAGTGACGAACATCACCCAGTTGGAACCAATCAACCAGATCTTTTTGTCCTTGCTCACCCGGCTTCCATGCCAGCGTAATATTGGCTTCACCTGCTGATTTTTCCCCCTGAGCAGTCGCTTTCCAATCTGCATCTTCATCGTCAAGATACGTATCGTCATAACTGTCTGCAGTAATTTCACCCGGCTGTAATTCTTTAATTTTTGCCAGTCGCGTCCAATCCGTATCATCAAATGGCGCTTTTAATGGGTCTTCGGTACCGCTATAAATCCAAAGTGTGGTACCAGCACCTTTTACGGGTGCCAATGGGTTTGGTGTAGGCATAATGATTCCTTTTACATTGAGTAACTAATTTGATAATTGAGATCGACAGAACCCCACAACCCCATTTCTTCATCACGATGGTAGTCGTAGCCATTAGGGGTCATATTTTCGATAAGATCGGACAGTGCGGGAATGGAGGTCAGTGCGGGATAAATCACAGCTTCAACCCATTTATCTAATTCAGCATCAGGGCTATTCGCACTGAGAAAAACTTCTATGTGAACAATCGCTTGCCAGCTATCTTCATCAAGGTTTTCACCTGTTGAGACAGCATCCGTGATATACACGGCAACCGCTGGGAAGTCGTTTTCATCCACAAAAAAAGGGCGACCATCAAATACTGCCGCCCCATTGGCATGAGGCTCAATCGCCTCTTTAATTGCGTGTCGGATCTGTGTGTGCTTGATCACCAAACCCTCCCTTTTATATAAAGCCGTAATTGTTGCTTTAAGGCCGATGCCATTTCTTTAGGCATATCAGATTCAATAAGCTTCTCTGACTCTTCGGTGTAAGCCGTTGTTAATGGTGTGACGAGCGAAATTTTAACCACTTCGATGGGATAACGGCTTTGACCAACGCGCTGAAGAATATGCCAGCGCCCATTATCAAGCTGTTGAATAAAGGCATTAGGAAAAGAAAATTTGCCCACTTTCAACACACTTCCTGCTCCTTTTTGATTACCTCGTTTTCTTGATAATTGAACGCGCGCATTACCCAGCGCGATAGCGGGCAAATTACCCCGATTTATCACTAATCTAGCACGAGGTGTTTTATAGCGACTGCTCGCACGATTAAGTCGAACACGTTGACGAATAAGGCGTTGTGGCACTTTCGTTTCGGCTGAAACCCGTTTAACACTATGGCTAATGACACGGCGAGCAACACGGTTAATCGCCATTGCCGTTGCTTTCGGTACCATTTCATCATTAATGCTATTCAGGTTTTTAATGGCTTGCTCTAATCCTTTCATATCACCCACCTATTTAATCCAAATATGTGGCTTCCCATTAAACTTTTGATATCGAGTGATTTGGTAAGTTTTGCCCTCAATTTCAACAGGATCCTTACGGTCAGGTTGATAGGTTGACGAAAAAATAACATAACTCACCCCATCACCACTCATCGGCCCCAATTCAGGGATAAAGTGAGATTCGAGTGCTTGATAAAAAACACCATTAATACGGATGGGAACCCCCATCCGTTCTTCGGTCACGTTATCCATTCTTTTTACCAACCGTTCAAATGGATTCATCGTTTCCTACCTTATGGCGTACCCACTGGTGCGAATACATTAAGCTTAACGGTGACGCTTTCACTCGATGCATCCGCATCATCCCAAACAACACCTGCAGGTGTGCCACCTGTATCCACCACGACATTGTCTTTAACGGACGCCGTCGCACCGGCTTTTAAGGCAATACCGGCTTTCTTGTTCAGCAAGAAAACACCTTCTGAAAAACCATCACCTTTCTCACTAGGTTGAATATCCGTAATCGCAACACAAGCAATAGCGCCAACGTGCACCAGTTGACCACTTTTAATGATCTCTTTTGTGCTATTAACCAGAGCAATTGTGCCACCCTGTTGTACATAATTTTTAGCCATAAAAACTCCTTCCGATGCCGAAGCACCGGATTTTAGATATAAAAAAAGCCCATCAGGGCATCAGGGTAAAACGAAGAAAAAAGACGTCTTATTTACCGGAAACTTTCAGCAGACCACGATAATCAACTGGCGCTACACCCGCATCAATACGCACTTTCGTAGTGACACCATCTGAGGTAAAGCCTTCAAGCTGATCAATATACGGCACATCAATCCCATTTAAGTACGCCACTTCAATGGTGTCGCTACCTTGACGTGAGGCCATATACCAATCTTTTTCGCTTGCATCATCTAAACGAGGTTCGGCAATAATTTCCGCTAAATCACGCACTGGGTTAATAATATTTGCATTAACATCAGCGCCTTTCACACTGCCTGATTTAACCACTTGGATAGCTTGTGTTTCCAGTGTGGTCGGTACCAACATAAACGCGGGACGAATATTTAATGAGCGTTCGCCTTCTTTTTGTTGACGCATAGCTGTACGACCCGCACTGATGGTTTCTACATCCATCCCGCCGGTGATCATGTTTTTATGATCGGCACTAAATAGTGCTTTTTTATCGCTCATTTTTTCATTGTCGATAAGTACCGCATACACCAAATCGCCGACGGTGGCTTTAGCTGCACGACCGAACTTCATTGGCACATCTGTCAGCATGTTCATATCATCATTGATGATGGCTTGACGGGTAATACTAAATAACTCACCGTAGGTCGCTAGCGCAATAGTTTCGCCTTTATCATCGAGCGTAACGTACTTATACTCGGCACCTTCACGCACTTGACGTAAGGAAGGGAATGCCCCTAATCCCACACGGTGTGCGGTTTTAAAGTCACTGAGTTGCCCTTTTTTCGTCCATTTTTCAAAGGTTTCTTCGTTTTCTTCCCAACCCAGTAAAATCGCTTTGTTTGCGACATCCAGCAGGATATTACCGAAGTCAGACGTGCTGTGCGTAAAGGCCATTCCAATCATTTGCATCGGATTATACGTAGCCACACCAACACCACGCTCCGTCAGTGATGCTCGTGCTAATTCACGCAGGGTCATGCTGTTATAGGCGTTATCTTTTTCATAATCCTGATAACCCGCACGCGCCATCACAGAGGCGCGCACACTGTCACCAACGATATTGCCGTTTCCTGCGTAAATATGAACATTATCTTTATTGGATGGCTCAGGATTTTGTTGTTGTGCAACGGTATTGAGTAATTGTTCCCGCGCTTTTTCAACAGAACAACTCGCATCCGCTAAACAAGTGATCATCAAATCATTATGACGACCTCCGAACATGGCAAATAAATCTTTAATACCATTTAAGCGCACTTGCTCATCAGCATAGGAGACATTAGGTTGAGGCGCAGGTGTCGGCGCTGGATTAGGTTGTTGAGTAGGACTCGTCGTGTTTTTAGGGGTAATTTGATTTTTAATTGCACTTGGCATAGATGAAAATTCCTCAATTCGTTTAGATGTAAGACTTGCCATTGCTTTCACTGGCTCAATCACTTTATCGGCGAAACCGTGTTCAACACACTCATCGCCATCAAGCCATGTTTCCTGATCTAACATGGCAGTAATTTCTTCGGTTGTTTTTCCTGTTTTAGCCACATAAGCAGGAATGAGTACGTTTTCTAACTTGTCGAGCAAGTCAGCATATTCGCGCATATCATTCGCATCCCCCCATGAGACGCCCCACGGTTTGTGGATCATCATCATGGCATTTTTCGGCATAATGACCGTATCACCCACCATCGCAATGACTGATGCCATTGAAGCAGCTAATCCATCGATATAAACCGTGATTGTTGCGGAATGGTTTTTAAGTTGGTTATAAATGGCAATACCATCAAATACCTCACCACCAGGAGAGTGAATATGCAGATTGATATGACTGAGATTACCCAGCGAGATTAAATCTTCCGTAAAGCGTCTTGCACTAATTCCCCACCCACCGATCTCATCATAAATATAGATATCTGCGGTTTGGTCTTCTTTAGCTTGCATGCGAAACCAGTTTTTTTGAGTTACTGGCCCCGACATTTTAGGCATCGTTATCAGGTTCTTGTTGTTTAGCATCTTGTGCCCCTTTGTCATTAGCAGGATCAGTATCAAATACCAGTCCTAATCGTTTATTTTCGTCAATTTCGGTTTTACGACGACGCTTCACATCCGCAGGGTTGCCCCCTTTGGCACGTATCCAGTCGCTTTCTGTTGACGCACCACCGCGTAATAAGGTTTTCCATGCCTCAGACTCTTTCTTCGGATCAATCCACGGCATCACAGGTCCACTGTAAACCGCATTAAACAGGGATTTAGCATCAACATCAGGAGGCACCGCAACCACACCACTGGCTATCGCCATTTTTAACCAATTGCGATACATCGGACGGCTAATACCTGCCACAAAGGTATCTTGGAAAATGTTATAACCTTCAAATGACTCCACCAGCTCTTGTCGCTGAGCACTATAAGTACCGTTATAGTCACGGGCGATACTGGAATAACTCCCGCGACTGCCGGCAGAAACCGCACGTAATTGTCCATTGCGAAACGATTGTAGGTTGGGGTTGGGTCGGTCTGATTTGATCATGCCCACTTCTTCACCCGGCTTTAAGCCGTCGTAAATCATGCCCGGCTGAATATCGATGTTACGTTGTTCATCTTCGTCATATTCACCCTCAGGGAAAGAACCAGCATCCCCTTTTTTGATGTACATCCCCAATGAAGCTGCAATACGTGCGGAGGTTAATTCTGCATCTTCGTAATCTTTTAACGCACTTAACCGCATTAAGATCCCCGAAAACAAACTGACTCCCCGCGCTTGATGAAGCCGACGAGTGAATTTCAGGTGCAACATATTTTCAGCATCGATGGTTTTGATATCCCCTAAATTGGCACTAAATTGGGGGAGGTTTTTATACACCTGATACCCTGTGGGTCGCCCCCACTCATTGAATTTAATGCCTTGAATAATCTTGCTTTCAGGCATATTCATGTGGATCGGCACAAAGTCAGGCTCTAAGGCTTCGAGCCAAAAATAGATATTGGCTTGAGGATCTAGCCCTTTGGCTTTACCTTTGACCAGTTGAGCAAATACCTCACCATCACGGAGCCACGTTCTCACCAATAAACGCTCTAATACAGGGCGACTAAATTGCCCTGTCACTTCGGGTAACACGGACCACTCCGCCCAGGCTTGACGAATTTGTGAGGCTAAATCTTCATGGATTTGCCCTGCACCATCGAGAGGTTGCGGTTCGACAATAATGCCTTTTGCCCCGACAATGCGCTCTTCCATCTTATCGAGAATACCGATAGAGATATCGTGATTGTTATCTAGCCATCGTGCTTGCTCCCGTAACGAAGTCCCACCAAACTGAGTCAGTTGGTTACCATTACGATTTTCACGTTTAGCGGGATGAGTGCGAGTGGGTAAAACGGCTTCATAGGCTTTAATTTGTAAGCGAGAGCGGAGGCGCGAGGCTTGCCAGTTTGGGGCGAAATAACCAATAGCGCTGTCTAATAATGTCATCTAAACCTCGCTAATTTATACATCGGATTGCCTCGTTTTCGTGATATCAACGCCGACAAACGAGATTCCCAACGCTCACGACCTTTTATGATCTCGTTGAGATTTTCCATTGTCATGGCTTGTCCATTAAAGGTGATGGATTTTCCTTTTAATACCGCCTCTTCCGCTAAACGGTATTGCTCAATCATGTGTTCAATTTCTTCTTTCGTCATATCCAGCCTCCGCTGTTTGATACCGGTGCCCATGCTGATACGGTAGGCGTTTCCTGTTTTGGGGTTTCGGGTGAGGGTTTTATTTCAGGCTCTGTGGCGATATCGGCAATTGGCGGGGACGAGGAAAGCATTACATCAGGCAATCTCGCCCATTTAGGCGGTTTTTCCCAATTAATATTCTCGTACCCTTTTAATATCACCAAGGCATGAGCGTAAACCATCAGGTCAAATGCCTCATTAGCACCTCGACCCGGCTTTTCCCAATGCCCTTTTTCATCACGCTCTTCATACGTCAACTCGTCATAGAACGATTCATCCAGCCAATCGGGGAAATGAATATAATTAGGCCCGACGGTATCGCGCGATAACGCAGAACTGATCCGGTCTTTAAGTTGGTCTGTTTGCAGTAAATAAAGAGGCACATCTCCTTTGGCTTGGGCGCGCCGTTCAGAACGACTGGTGTTATCGGGGAATGATTTAGTAATTAACTTACTGCGTTTATGCCCATCGCCCTTAAAGAGATAGACTTTACGGTGTAATCCCTCTTTTCGACAGCGACGCCAAAATTTATAGGCATTATCAGTAACGCCATCTTCACCGCCGGAGTCTACGCCCAACATCATGATTTCCATTTCATGGTGAGGATAATGCTGTAATGAATAGGTTTTCTCTAATACATCCGTGATTAATACTTGCCAATCTTCGGGATACGAACCCGGATCGATTCGACGGCATTCACCGTTGTTGTCATAACGTAGGGATTGGGTGATTTCAAAGCGGTCAATCACCCAGCGTTCGCCTTTTTCACCGTAACCGACCACCTGAACCACAAAGCGTCGTTTTTTACCGCCCTGTACGTCAACTGTGGCAACCAAGAATCGCACACCATCTGGCACAACTGATTCTTCCCAGTTTTCTACACGATTGATTAATTCATCACTCTGACGCTGTTCTTGTGCAACTTTCGGCAGATAAGGCAAACCCCAGTCTGTATTAGTCACTGACTTTAATGTTTCTTCACTGCCCGTTAATTCATATTCTTGCTCTGCACCAACAAACTTATTTACTAGTTGAGCCCATGTTTGATAAGCGGCAGCTGGCCCTTCCATCCAAAATGATGCAAATCTTGAGTAGCGAGGGTTACCCGTTATTTTCCCTGTTTTATCAATTGATTGCCCCTCTATCAGCCATACGCCTTTATTGTTTAATGTTCTTTTTTGGTCATGTTCTATCTTTGATAAACAGTGAGGGCATTGAAGATAAGCATTTTTACCTGCTTCAAAGGGATCATCCGTTAATGAAAACCCAACCATGTTATCTTTTATAGGTTGAAAATATTCACCGCAATGTGGGCAAGGCCAATACCAACGACGGCGATCACCTCGGTTATAAAGTGATAAAATCCCTGTTGTGGGTGGTGCCTCATGAGGCAATGTTCGGCTCCACTTTGTATTTGTTATTTCACGACCAGGAGAGCTTTCCACCAGCGTCATGCCAGCAGACATAAAGGTGGTTGTCCGTTTTGATGCTAGCGAAAATGCATCACCTTCACCGTCAATATTCTCAGGAAAGCGGTCATAATCCGTTAAAGCAACAAAGCGATAGTCTGATGACGACATAATATTGACAGTTGGCCATCCTATTTTTAGGTAGTTTCCCGCTCTAAATGTTTTATCGTGAACGTTATTATCGTTTGTGCGAGGACTTAACCGCTTTGATACCTCTTTACTGACTCTAAATGTTCTATCCAATCGTTTTTTAGAGTGCTCTCTGGCTTTATCCTCTGTCATTTGAATTAATAAAAAATCAGCAGGATCACAGACAATGGTGTAAACAATCCATCCATCAATTAACGCTAAGGATTTACCTGTTCGAGCTGGACCCACAAAAATAACAGCATCATATCGCCTTGATGTTAAACAATTCATAGGCTCAATAATGTAAGGTGTTAATGTGTCATCCCAAGGTAATGAGCTACCACCATCAAGAGGAACTCTCATATATTTTTTAACGGCTTCCGCGACAGGTAATCTGTTTGGTGGTTTTAATAGTGTGGATACATCACGACGAATGGATGAAGCGGAAGCAAATCTTACTGTCATTATTCCTCCATCGCTTCTGCATTATTCACTTCACTGGATAGCAGCTCTCTCATTTCATCAATAACAATTTGAACCTGCACTAATTGTTCTGCATTCCATCCGTGATCTCGCTCTAACCTGTCTGGCCACGTTTCCAGAACCTGAGCAATCGCCTTGACAATAACCGCCATTTCTCGATGAACTTCTGATGCTGGAATAAGTTGTTTTAATGTAGTTTCAAATTTAATTCTTTCATTTTCAGACTGATACCAATCTTTTCTATCTTTAGGAAACATGAGGTCAGGATCTTGAATCCCTTCCCCACCTTTACTGTCATCTGCAAAAATTATTGGCCCAACATCTCGCAATGCATAAACAGGGTTTCCTCTGACTGTATTAGCAATGGGAACATTAGCTTCTAATAATCTCTTTTTAACTGTGCCTCGGTTTAGCCCGAATGCCTCAGCAATCTTTGCAACACTCCAGTTATAGGCGTCTCCCAGATTGCTGACATTAGACATCGACACCTCACTTGGTCAGGTGATTTTCTTGTTTTTTAATAAAAATCAATATGATAAATAGCCTTGAGGTGACAACAATTAAATAATATTGTCACCTCAATACTGTTTATATCTATATATATCAATCGATTATGAGACCTGTTGCTGACACCATGAAAATCAGAAAACTAGCCGTTTCCCGCGTGCGCGTCGCCCCGTGGAGAGGGTACCCCGACGGGAGTACCTTTTGACTTTAGATCAAAGCCTACTATCATTTTCTTTTTATTCTTTAAGGAAAATTGAAATGTTAAATATTAATACGATTCACAGAATAGAAGAGATTATCGAGGCTGGAATAATAAAATCCCACAATATTGATCCCGAAAACCTCACCCTTCTAACAAAACTAAAGATTGCTAGGCGAATGAATCAAATGATCAGACTTTGTCTTTATATCGAATTATATAGAAGAAAAAATGCCACTAATTTTGAACCATTATTAGAAAGAAAAGCATTACATCATGCTATGCGTACTTTGTTTTCTATAGATCCAGTGAAAGCACAACTGTATCAATTAAAAGATATAGTTATTCTATTTCACAACGAAATTAAAGAACTTTCTCTTACTGGTGATGCCAATAATTTTATTGAACAGCTTGATAAGAATGTGGAGTATTACAGCTCTAAAACAACGGCATCTTGGCGAAACACAGACATTGAATATAGATATATGTCCGATTATCACTGGGATGAATTCCCTATTGAAGAAACTCATAGGCTTCTTGGTGAAATAATCTAACACCTATAAATAAGGTGAGATATCTCACCTTTACTTTTGACTACACCACGTTTTGTTAGTGAATTCCCTTGCCATATCTGCAAATACTTTATTCTGAGTTTCCATTACTCTTTTTAACTCAGTGATGGCAACATCTTGTTGATTGGCTTTCATACGCAAATCTGCCAACTCTGCCTTAGCGTCCTGATCTAGTTGATAACTGACAGCTGCATTTTTTAGTGCCACGAAATTAATAAAGGCATCTTTAATAAAAAATTGACCAGCTGGCTGAAAGAAAGGTTGTGAATTTGATTTAGGCTTCACACCTACATCTTGCATTAGTTGCTTAATACGATTGAGTTGTTTTTCTAACTTATCTAACTCAGTGGTATCTACTGAGACTTTGTAAATCAGCTCACCTATTTCTTTTTTAGGATGGTTAATGGTTATCTTTTCAGGAGCCTTACCAACCATTGAAAATTTTAAATTACCATTCGCGTGATAAGTGGCGCTGTACGAGGTTGTCTCAATGCGAGCAGAACCATCATCATTAATCGTTATATTCATTTATTATCTCCAATAAAAAAGCCACCAGCTATTAACTGATGGCTATCTCTATAAACTCTATCACCGCCACTCAATGAATGACGTTTGTAGAATTAATAATGTCTCTCCATTGTCACGCCGTTTCTTCTCTCATAGCTGACGTTGCTACTCGTACTAGAACTGAGTGGATTCATTGTTTTTGATTCTTACTATGCGCTCACAGTGAGGTAATGCAGGTCATAGCTAACATAGGAGACAGCGACAATGCGACGCATAAAAAAGCCCCACTATTGAGCGAGGCGATTGTTTTCTAAAAACTTACGTTGATTATTAACAGATTGGCTTACTGGATATTGGTAATCTATCGTTTTCACACATACTAGTGAAAGCCCTGTGGGCGCCCAAACTCACAGGGTTCTTTTTATCTACTTAATTCAATTTCCCGTATTGCTTTCTTGTCGGCTACTTAATTGGCTTTCCCATTTTAATAGCCCACTCCTCGTATGGCGTGAACTGGTGAATTACTTCTGCTAAATCCAATAACCATTCAGGCCACCAATTACGAACAGCAACACGACACTGACCATGAACATCACCAACATAGATTGGAACGATACACATAAATAAGGCGTAATGGTCATAGTCTTGTTTAATTTGCTCTTTGGTCAGTCGCTTAAAAATAGCCATTACTGCGAACACTCCGTTTTAATGTAATCCTGCAAATACAAAGTTTGCTGTTCGTTCTCGACTATCATTTCTCTGAGACGTAGATAATCTTGCTCAACTGCTTTGTTAAGTCGTGCGGAGGCTTCATTGCTTCCGCTTTCGGTGGAATTCTTGGTGACTGCTGGACACTCGGCTTTGATGTACACCCGCTTAGAACCAGAGCTAACAGCATCACGAAGAGTGTTGATTTCATTCTTTGCACTAGCTAACTCCTGTGAGTAACGAATATCGAGTTGATTTAATCGAGTGATACGGGATTGATAGTCTTTATTGATTTCGACTTGTTGGGATAACTGAGTGGTTGCTGTGTTGTAGTCTTTGCTTAATTTGTTGTAGTCACCTATTACCCACCAAAGCCAGAATGCAAGAATGAGAAAACCACCAGCCGAAAGCTTCGTTAATATGCTCATGAGTTTTCATCTCCTTAAAATTAAGGATACACCCTTTCAAAAAAGAAAAAGGAGACTCTAAAATCAGAGGCTCCTCACATCAGTGCATGCAATTTTGCAGGCTGAGTGCTTTTAATCTTCCGTTTTTTGTATCCGTTTCCATTTGCGCTAAGCCCTCAAGGAGTTCTGATATTTCGTCTACAGCTTCATGCGTTAATTCATGACGAGGAAATAGAGAAATAATGACATTAGGATCTGCCTCTGCATTACTTTTCAGCATAGACATAAAATGTACTGCGATATCAGAATCAGACAACTCTCCAGCACCATAATAAGAAAGGAGAAAGCTCTGTAATGATTCAACACCAAACCGAATATCGCCTAATGAAGTTCTAAAAATAGGACGACAGTGCATAGCGACTTGCCTGATTAGAAACAGTTCACAGACAATGTAAGAAACGGTTTTAATTTTCTTATCTAGATCATTATCCTTCATATTGTCGATTACCCCTCCCTTTCCATTAATGACACCAAATCAGGATCCATTTGAGCAATAATATTCAGCCTTGCCGTTTCAAGCATTTTCTTACGTCCACCGACTCCCCAGTTATTCATTCGTTTACCGCAATAGCTAAGATCACCTTTTTCATTACTAATTTGTAAATCAAGGCGGTTTAACTTGGTCATATTTGAAATTCCATTAAGCGTTGCCTCACGGAATGTTTCATACACACTGATTTCAAACTCGGGCTTAATCCATGCTGCATAACGGATGGCAAGAAGTTCAACAGCCCATACACCTTGCTCATCACCACCATTAATAACTTTAAGTGATTGATTTTCTTCCAGAGGACTTTTTTGTCCTCTGGCGTCAAGGGCAGAAACAAAGCGTTTTACAGAAGCGCTACGAATAAATTTACTGGGTTTTTGCGATTCATTTGCCTCTCCTTTCAATACTGCAGCTGAGTGCAAATCATTCAAACTATATCGACCTGTATTATCAACTCGTACTGATACACCATTAATTATGACTTTTGGGTATTTCATTGCATATTTCCTATAGAAAGAGAGCCTGTTAGCACAGAAAAGCCGCCCCAAGAGAGCTTGCCAGCTATAACGGCAGTTCTCAGGCTCACTTTCTGTAGGCTCTTGGTTATTTAAATGTGCGTGCTATGCACAAAAAGTAAAACTTAGATACAAAAAAGCCCCACGAATGTGAGGCTATAAGATGGGAATAATCGCTGAGTTAAAGTAACAACCAAGCATCTTCAAAGACTTTATCTGTGTAAGGTTGATAGCCCAACTCAACGCTAACAATGGCTGTTGCTAAGGCTATCCCTGTTTTTTTATCTGCTGTATTGATGCGCTCGTTAATACCAACGCCTATTGATACTGCTGCACGATTAATGTAACCGGAGGTATTATTTTCAACTGGCGGTGCATACTTATTAATGATTGCTGATACTGAGTTCAAACCATATTTACGTTGATAGGTTTGGGTTAACTTATAAATTGCTCGGATGCCGTATTCTGGCGACTCAAAGACACAGAATCGAGGATTAGACACTCCTGTTTCAATACCGACCAAACCTTTCCATTTATTAAATGGGTTATAATCAATATTACCCGGATTGTTATTGCGTTCACCGCGAGCTATCTTTGCCATGCCTGACACCTCTGAATATTTGCATTATGTTTCCACGACTCAATAAGATGAGTACGCATAGTGATAAATTAATGCTGACTTCAAATGGATCTGCATGCGTGTAGTCATTCGTTAATATTCGTAACGGAATCGAACCTAGTAGAATAATGAGTACCCACGCTATAAATGACGGGATAAATTTATATTTAGCACCGTTACGGTCATAGTTAATGAGTCGAATAACAGCAAGCAGACATGAGAAAAAGTTGATGTAAATCCAAAACATTGAGATGGTCATCTTCCACCTCCTCTGAATTTATCTATCAGGTTATTAATAACGTTGTTGATACTGTCTGTGAGCGCACCGGGTTTAGATATCGTTACTAACACACCAACCAAACCAGCCGATGAGAACATTGCACCAACAGAGCGATCGACCTCTCTATCTCCGATAATGCCACTCAGTAGTGACGACATGAAATCAGCGCCTAATATCCCGATCGCAAATGCAACCGTGAAATACGCCCATCGTTTTAAAAGCCGGATGTCATGAGCAGACAATACAAATATCACCGCCCCTGCGAACGCACCGATTACAACGCCTGCGTCCATACCCGAATAGAGACCTACAATAGAGACACCCGCTAACGAGGCGGTTGCTGTGCCTGTTAACGGCTCTTGCATATATGTAGTCCTGATTAGTTAATAGAACGCCGACTCACATCTCTTGCGTGAATTTGAGGTGTTGTGATTGATTCTGTGGTCGGCATATACGAAAAAAGACCGCCTAGGCGATCTTTAAGAGATTTATAACAGATTAATGCTGAACTTCCTTATCTATTCAGCATCTTTTTCTTTAGTTAAACAATAACGCAAATTTTGTCTAATCGCTTCAATTGACCAGATCCAAAAAGCTGTTCCGATAAACTCAGAAACTAATGCTTGATAACCTGCTGTCCAAAGCCAGCTAGATAGCCCTAATAATGGTACAACTAAACCATGAGCAAAAACAGAAACACCAATACCAAAACAAATACCGTGTAATAGTTTAACCTTTGGTAAGTATTCAGCAATAACACAATATATCACAGCGATAACTATTGAGAATAATATATGAACACCATTACCGCCCCAATTAATACTATATCCCATCCAATGATAAGTCATAGTATCTATATTTAATCCTAGTTTTTCTAATAAGACGACTGGAGGTGGTGTCGTTTCAAGTGTTCTCGGTGGAATTAGGTCTTCAAAACCAGATTTTACTAAAGCAGAAAAGATACCCGCTATAATACCAACGTATATTGCTATACCAATATGCCTAGAACTTTTTTTCGTTAATTTAAACAAATCAATCATTATATATACTCGCTCTATAAATTGAATATTATGAGTATAGTAGAGATAAGAATATCTGTTTATTATTTTAATTTAGTTAAATACTGCAGATTTATCCTTATAGGATAACAATAAATTTCATCTTAAATATAAACAAACAATCAATGAAAACAAAAAACTTCCAACAAATTTTTTAATTAATAATTATAAATATATAAAAAAACAAAACCCCGCCAAAGCGAGGTCTTGATAAAATTCAGTGTGGTAAGTAATAAATCGCCCACTATTTAAAGATGATAAGGCAGTTCCGGACAAAATGCAATAATACCTATCAATAACTTACTTTTCTAACCCCGTACAGAATCATAAAAAGTAATACTTAAAGGGGATTCAAAGTCTAATGATGAGGCTGTAACTACTGTTATCTGCTTCATCATGTTAGCTAAATAGTTCATCTTATAAAGTTTAAGTTCAGAGCTATTACCATTTTGTCCAAAGTAATTTTCCCCTTTTTTATTTTCTAAATCTGAAACTTCAATCTTGCTTACCCTAAAGCTACCTTGAGGATTTTTATCTGAATGGTTAGAAAAACGAAAACTTGCTTGAAATTCAAGATTGAAATATGTGTAATTTTCACCTGAACCAAACGCCAAACCAACATATGCTGATTCACTCATGTGTTCATCCTTTAGGGTATATGGAAAATGCAAAGTAATAGTACTTTGGCTAGAAGGAAGAACTAGAATACCGTCAAGATTGTGGCTATAAGGGCTATTTACAGAAGATATTATAATCGGTGAATCAGTGCAGTTATTCAACCTAATATCTAGTGGTGTGGTTCTGACTTTTTTTAATTCGGCGGTCTTCTTTTTCCCTTTCAATACTTGCGAGGCAACAGACACTCCAATACCAGTCAGAAGTGAAAAAAAATCAAATCCTCCTCCACGACTGTTTACGCCTTGTGCTCTTAGATAATTCACATGGTGCTTCACAAGTTCTTCATCTTTATCATAACCAACATATTCGTAAAATGCTCTATCCATATCAGTTATCTCCATTAATAAAGAAAATATTTAAGCTGGAATCATTATTCTGTTGCTCCTCAGCTTTTGTTACAAAACCAGGAAGTATGCCGATACCTAAGTTAAAAAAGCGACTAAATCTCTCACTTTTTTTTATTTCCGCCATTTCTAATTGAATGGGTTTTTCTTTATTCTCATTAAATTCTCCTTCAAGTGTTTTCGTAGGATGTTCATGGTCATCCTCTTCGTATACTATTGTGTGGATTTTTTTTGGTATTATGGCATGCCCATTACCATATGAAATTGAGGTGAACACCAGCTTATAGTGATTAGGATAATGTTCACCATCAAAAACAATTAGTGGTAACTCAAATTTTTCATCATTTTTTAGACCGCCCCTTATGGATAAATCAATTGTGCCCGATTCACCTTGACTTAGAGGGAAAAATGTATTTTTAGGCTTTATATTTTCAGCATTATCCGGAATGTCTATATTCAGAATATAAACATTATGATTAGATAAATTACAGATACTGACAGAAAGAGCACTCTCTTCCTCTTCAGAGTCTTTCGTTCTATGTTTAAAACCAAAACCTGCAGCATTTGCCACAGATGTAAATAGGCCTAAAACAGAGGTAGCTTCACTCATTCCATCTGATAAAGGTCCTCTATTTTTCTCTTGATTACTGAGGAGTGCGATTACCCTCCTTTGAGCCATACTAGAAGAATAAAATAACAGCTTGGAATTTGAACTACTAGTGCGAGGTTCCATATTTTTATCACCTAAAATATATTATTTTTATTTGTTTATTAAAATAAATTAACATTAATTTTACTTACATATTGAAGTTAGCAGAAACCTAAATCATGTCAAGAAAGTAATCTAGATATCAGATATTCGTATATAAAATTAGATTTAATAAAGATTAAAAACAATAAGGTAAATAAAAAATCATCTTATCTACTTTTCCTTTGAGTTATTATTTAATCTATAAAATTACTAAATTAACTACATATCATTTACTGACAAGCCGTATTAATTAAAAGAAAAACAAATGAATATTAAAAAACAAATATTAATTATCATTTGATTAGTCCAATAAATATCTGCTCAGCACGACTTTCTTCGATGAAACATTTATTAACTAAACTTTCATAAAAGGGTTTCCAATTTCTGCGCCATGTTCTCTCATTTAATTCAGGAAGTAGCTTGCTAATAGCCTGATATGCGACTGAAGAAGGCATTCTTTTATAACCTCGGCCAGAACAGCGTGGGCAATCTTTAAATGCAGGAATACCACCTTGTAATTCTGTTTGTTCTTCATCTAAAACCTTACCTCTACCTTTACAGCGACAACGATAGGTTAACGTTCCTTTTCCATTGCAGATTTGGCACAACTCACCAACAAGCTCATTTTTTACTTTAGGTTCAACAATAACATCGCCATTAAAATTGATAATGCCTGAGTATTTTATTACATCATTACAATTGTAAACTATACCTTTACCTTTGCATGCTTGACATTCACAAACCGAACCTGCTGAACGGGCATAATCCTCGAACGCCATCTTAGCGAGGATCACTAAACAGTAACCTAGTTTGTTGCCTGCTGATTTAGCCACCAGCCTAGGTGTGATTTTAAGTGCATATTGCGTTAAGTGTTCTAAGGTGCTGAACTTGTCCTCTTCGCTCACATCATTCTTAGCAAAAAAAGCAGACATACCAAATTTAGCGCGATGTTCAGTCATGCCAAGTGCTCCTGCAGTGTCCATCCCCTTCATTCTGTTGGGATCTGTACAGTTTGACGTATCGGTGATCATCGGTGACTTTGGATAAAATTGTTTTAATGCTGACTCTAGTTTCATGCTAATACTCCTCGTGCCGTACACACGTTAAATAAATGCACCGATGCCTAATGAACGGTTTAAAAAATGAAATAACAATTCGACTTGATTGCCATGAGTGGCTTCCCATAGTTTGGGGTCACAATGTAACTCGTCATGGTGAATGCGACACAATGGAATAGTGAATAAGTCGTGAGCCTTAGTACCCATACCGCCCATGCCATGCCCGATAATATGGTGCGGATCATCAGCCTGTTGCCCACACACGCAACACGGTTGAGTTTTCACCCATTGCAACCATTGGGTATTTTCCCAACGTTGCATTTTAGGTTTCAGCAGAAACGATGCTGGTGGCTCCGGAACGACAGATACTTTAATAACCGGCTTTATCGCATCTAAACGTTCATTCATTGCGGATAATGCGGTTACGTTGCTCGGGATAATGTCAGCTTCAGGAAAACCACCGTGAACTCTGCGTTCTTCTTGTTTATCTGACCAATTTAAAATCTGGCGTAATATCGCTTCGGGTAATTCATCGATAACGTTATGCATAACCGCAAAGGTGAAAAAATCAGGTATCGTTAGCTGGTGGCTACTATCTAATCTCAACCGAAAACGAATAGTGTCTAACATCCAATTGATACGATTTTTATGAGCTAATTCAGCAACCCACCCCGCTGATGAATTTCTAATATGGTTATCATGATGCCAACAAGTGCGGATCACACCAGCCTCATTAAATGTTGTTACTAATTCATGGTGATGATAATTATCTTCATCGTTATCAATCTGACAGCATTGAATATGACGGATAACCCACGTATCCATCTGTGAAACTTTATCGATGGTGTGGATCACTTTTTTGTTATTGAGAAATTGAACAATGTGCTTATTGTTTAAAATTGGCTGTTCATCACCTGTTAATGCACCTGAGGGCAACACATCTAAGCTTTTAGGCACATCACTGATGATCACACGGTGGTGCTTTTTAAATTGCTCGAGTAATTCAGCACCCGGTTTAAGTAACACAACACCCAATTCTGGCTGAATGTAGGGAGTTAACAGTAATTTCATTAGATGATATCCCCTACTTTATATTCAGCCCATAGCCCTGCGATCCACTTCACGCCTTTAGCGGTAAACCGTGATTGTGCAAATGAATGGTTATTGGTTTGGTTAGTGCCTGTCTTTATCTCAAAGCGACCAAGGTCTACATGGGTTTGATAAGGCGTAAAAGTATTATTCAGGCGGTACATAATTTTCTTATCTATTAGAAAACAGCGAAAATCCGTTTCTTTCACCTGCAGTAATTTACACACTTGGCGAAACGTCATAGAACCTGTGGATAAAACATAATTATCAACAAACTGAGCCTTAGGTGTAGCAATCGCCAATTCACTTTCTAGCTTTTGTTTTTCTTCTGCTAAGTCTGCAGCTAATCGCAATGCCTCCGGTAATGTTTGAGGAATGAGAGGTTGCATTTTTGACTCTAATTCCTGCCAGCGATCGACAATTTTCGCTGTGAACTGAGGTGATAATCGAGCCACCAGCACTAAGGAGTCTCTTTTATTAAAACGATATTCAGTATATTGATTGCCGTTATGCTCAAAAGGGAACTCAGCCAATGGCTGGGTTAAAATTTGAGCAACAAAAAGCCTATCTGCAGAACGTTTAACATCTGAGTGATTACTGCCTGTTAAACTGGCAATCTCTCTGCTCGACATGGTTAATTCGCGATTCATTGCGGGTAATGCTGAAACTTCCATTGTTCTTTGCATCATGCTATTTCTCTCCACTTTTACTCGTGACCGTACATCACGTTATTAAATGAGCGGATAGTGATTTCTAATTTTCCACCCTTTACGACTTCCATTAACATCACATCCATATGCTTCACTTGCTGATCATCTTCCCAAACACCCGCATGTGTTAATGCATCAAACGGGGCTTTTAAAAAGTTATCAATATCTCTGCGCTGTTTTGTGGGCGGGTATAAGCGAACCAGGACAGAAACATTTTCTTTAATTGCTTTAGGTTTTCGTTTTAACTGCTCATACACAGAAGCAATGGTGTTAATTCGAAACTTACGCCCTTTTTCACTGATCAGCGTTCTACCTTTAATGTTTCGCCAATACGAGTTAACACTAGGTGGAAATGGCAACGTGAGCATGAGTTCAGGCATAAGTCCCCCATAAGCCAATCAGTAATGTCACTACAAACCAAAACCCAACGAACAAAATGTATTTAGTTAGCATTTGCATCCCCTTGGTATTGTTCAAACCAGAAAATTACAGGTTCATCAACAAGCTCAATCATTCCAAAACGCTCCGCTGTTCTAAAATTCACAGATGATTTTCATGCGACACCTCTCGATACAAGCCATTTCGCTTGTTCAATAAATGTTTTACCGATCTGCTCTAATTCATCACGATGAATGTAATCAAACTTTTTACCCATCCACATTTTGTCGAAAACAACTATTGCCCCAGCAAAGAATGCACCGGTTGGTTTCTGTTTTTCATCTGCGGGAACAAACCACTCAGGAACGTCAAAACCAATACGTCCACGAATAAAACAAACGTGATCCGCTTCTTCTGGCCACCATGTTTCTGATGTAGCTGCTTTTAATAAAAAAACATATCGACCGTGTTTTTCACGCATAGCTAATGCATGACTAATGATATGACCAACACCTGTTAAAGGTTGACCTTCGTGATATGAACTACGTGAGTAAGGAGGGTTGCCAAATGCTGAACCGCCGATTTCTTTCAGCTTTTCTGACCAGTCTTGAGTGAGCGCATTATCTTCCTCTGTGTAGAAATGTGGGCATTTGCTGTTTTGACCATCAGTGAATAAATCTAAAGTAAACGGTCCATATTTAGAGTTGATGCCATAGTAAAGGTTATCTGGTGATCGCCATTGGTCACCAATTTCTTTTAATTTATGCGTGGACTTTGATTTCAATAGAGTAAGCTTTCGCGAATACTCATTTATCTTTTTTACTTCAGCAACAACATTACAAATACGATCACCAATCCAATGCATAACTGGTACAGCCATTGAATTACCAAGCGCTCGATAACGGTGCCCATCAGGACAATCGTCAATAGCTTTATTTTTAAAAGGAACTTTAGTGTGATTATCGGGAAATCCTTGTAATCGCTCACATTCAATAGGTGTCAATCGGCGAACAATATTATTAATATTTACACCATGAACATCTGTTTGCGTTAACGTATATGAAATATCAAGCTCATTAAAACCATTGCCATTACCACCATTTTCAGGCTTTCTGCCAATGGTGTTACCAGCAAGAGCAATTGCAGGATGTTGAGATGCCTGTAAACAACCCGTTAATTCAGAGTTAGCCCCCAATGTTGCTGATGTATTCCCACCAGCTTGATGATTAAAAACAATCAAGTCAGTGGCACTTTTATCATCACGGCTTCTTAATGTAGATGCTGAATCATCTTGGGTATACTGACCAAAAGATTGTAATCGGAATGTATCAACAACATGAAAATCACCAGTAAATGCCTCTTGATTTCCAAGCCAGTGTTTAGCACCACAATTTGCTAAGATTGTTCCTGTTGTTTTATTGCCACTTGCAAGGCATTCTCCAGCATTATTGGTAATTTCTTCTGCCTGCGCTCTGCCCGTCTCAATATCCCCTCGCATGCCTGCTTGCTCAAATAATACTTGTGAGACACTAATGTCTTTTCTAGCAGTTGCGATAACGAAGATACGACGACGTCGTTGGGGCACTCCGAAATATTGAGCATCAAGGATCCGCCAACTGATAGTTCTTTGGGGTCCAGACACATAACCCGCGTTTGACCATTTTTTCCCTGCTGGCTTAAGTTCTTCACTTTCTCCAGCGAGTCCAGCAAGGAAGCATCCGAATGCGTTATCTTTACTACTGAGGACTCCTGGCACATTTTCCCAGACGATAATGGCTGGCTCTTTCCCTTCTTTTGTTCTAATTTCATCAATACAATCCGCTAATTCAACAAATGATAAAGTTAATTGCCCTCGCTCATCACTTAAACCACCACGCAATCCTGCAACGCTGAACGCTTGGCATGGTGTACCACCCACCAATACATCAGGCGCAACCACTTCGTTAGCTTTTAATTTGTCAGTAATAGTGGTCATATCACCTAGGTTTTTAATTTCTGGCCAGTGATGACTTAGTACAGCACAAGGAAATGGTTCTATTTCACTAAACCATTCAGGCTTCATGTTCAGAGGTTCCCATGCAACACTAGCTGCCTCAATTCCAGAGCAGACAGATCCATAAGTTAAACGCATTACATTTCCTCCTTGGCTAGTTGCTCTGCTACCTGTTTCCAAATGCCACGCCATGCAGATAATCCAGCAACATCACTCATTCGCCCTAATCCATTTTTTCGAGCTTGAATTGCTGATAACTCCTGAATTTTATTTTTAGGTTTCCAACCAGTACTGAAAATTAAACGGAATGTCTCATCACGCTCAACAGTATCAATAGTGATTTTTTCTTCACCCGCTAAACGCAATGTGACGTTATCCCACTGCTCCCTTAGCTTTTGAGGACATTGAATATTCTTTTTCCAGAAATCATCTTGAGTAATGCGCTTGTAGAGTTGGCAAATTTCTTTGTGTGAGCGTCCGTCAATCGTGCTCATTAAGCGAATATCATTAGCCCATTCCGTGAAATTAGGCTCTTTAGGTGCTTGAAGCCCCATATCTTCGAACACTTCACATTTGCGAGCGAATAACCACTGAGCACATTTTAAATCGTCAGCTGAACCCCATTTTTGGAAGTTAGCGCTGTAAATCACCGCTTCTGGATAACGAGTTAAAAAATCATTTTTCGGCTGGTCGCTGGATTCGTTAGAATTCTGCGACGAAAGGTCTTTAGTGATCTGTAAGTTTTTATCTGAGTTAAGATCTGTATAAAGATAGGATTCCTCACTTTCGACGTTTCCATGATTCTGCATTTCTGCGGTTTCCATTCCGCAGTTTCGACGTTCCGATTCCTCACTTTCGACGTTTCCATTCCTCATTTTCGACGTTTCAGAAATAGACGGGAAAATCATAGAGATAAGTTTATTGCCATCTATCTTGTAGTGAGTAACAGGGGTACCGTTAACCTTTTTTGTCTTAGTTTCAATCACACCAGGGAAATACTTTTTGCGTAATTTATCAACGAGGCGTCGAGCTTGCTCTTCACCAGAAAGCCCGTGAATTTCTTCTGCCAGCTCTTCATGGCTTTTATAGAACCAACCATCATCAGCACTTGATGAAACGCCAGACCAGAAGACAAGCTGATTTAAAATTGCAGACAAGGCGTGAGCTTGTTGATCACCTTTGAAAAAATCTAAATAGGGAACAGGAATAACAATGACGTTTTTCTGCCCTGACATAGCTTGTACAACATCAAAAATAGTCGTCATAGCAACGCCTCACTTAACTCTGGTGTATTTCTCTTTAAATCGTTGCAAGGGTTCACATTGCGGATCATCACAACCATCGAGCATAAAAATGACACGCTGTTTTTCTCTGTCATAACGAACAACATGAACAACGATACCCCTGTGATTTTTGTAGTAGCGATCAAGTTGATTTGGGTTCTCATTGTTCATTGCCCCGCTCTCCACTTGAAAAATAAAAATCAGCCCATGCCTTTTTAAGCGACTGTCTATCTACCAAACCTGTTTTTTGTTGGTAGTTGTTTGGTTGTTCGTCAGACGCTATGATTTCTACATAGCGAAATGACTGACTACCCGAGACAGGTAAACAACGGAATTGCTTTTTAGGTATTAAATGCGCTAATCTACTCATGCTAATTTCTCTTCACACAATTGAAATTTGCAAACCGAAGCCAGAGGCCGTACACCTTTGGCTTCACCCTTTCTAAAGCCCATCATTATTTTTTCTTCCGATGTAATGAGATAAATGCATTAACAAATGCACGACCGCTTGCTATTACGCGATCTAGCATTACGTTAAGTTGTTTTTCTTCTTCACTATCAACAACGCCATCTTCTAAGCTTTTTTCTAAAAAAATTGCCAATTCACCTTGTTTTGAACCGACTTTGTTGTGTAGACGAAATAACTCAGGTTCATCTATCTCGTCAGGCTTAATACGCTCCACCAGCAACATTCCAGACTCACGAGCAATGAATTCAGCAAACAGAACAGTTTTAGAAATATCTTGCATGGCTAACAGTTCGTTTAAATCAAATGAACGACAGCCGTTTTTTTCATACAACTTGTTGTTGAATGAAGTTAACGACATACCCAAAGCACCCGCCATTGCTTCACGCCCGCCTTGTACTTCGTCGCACATTTCTTTCACTACCTGTTTTATTGATTGGTTACTCATTTCCTACCACCATTGATAAATTCTTGTAGTTAACTGCTTTAAACGGTTTTGCTATTGTTTTGGCAGACCATCGGTTTTATTTGGATAGAGATCTGGGCGCAATTGATGAGGTGATACAACCCAACCACCTAACTCACATAATTGGATCACTCGCTCTGCTGGTACTTTGTTATTTTTAATCCAGTTAAAAACTGACTGAGGGGAATTAAAGCCAAACATTCGAGATACCGCAGATGGCACTCCAATTGTTCTAATTGCTTTTTCTGTATAATTTTCTTGGTGCATAAATGCCTCTCCTTAAGTAATACATTAATACTACTTAAAGTAGACAAATAAAACAACTTAAAATAGAAATGACAATGACAGGATTGGTGGATAGAATTCTACTTATGGTAGAAAATAACAAATATGATAGTTTCGCTAAACGACTAACACAGCGAATGGAAGAGGTTAATGTAGATATTCGGCAACTGTCCGAACGAGTTGGCGTGTCTTATGAAATGGCACGTCGATATACATTAGGCACAGCCAAACCTAGAGATGATAAGATGGAATTAGTTGCTAAAACCGTTTTTTCAACCCCCGCATATCTTGATTATGGTGTCGGTATACAAGCTGAATTTAATAAAGACACAGCAATAGTTAGGCAAATTGAAGCCTTTGCATCAGCAGGAAATGGTTATGTTAATAATCCATTCCCAGAAGTGGTTAGATCAATAGAAATACCTCAAGAGCGTGTTTATGAGCTGTTTGGCCGCAGGAATCTAGATGGCGTGATGATCATCAATGTTGATGGCGATAGTATGACTCCAACACTGAACCCTAAAGATTTACTTTTTATAGATACAAAAATAAATCAGTTCAATGGTGATGGTATTTATATCTTTAACTTTGAAGATTCTACCTTTATCAAACGATTGCAACGCGTTAAAGGCAGAAAGTTAGCTGTAATATCAGATAATGATTTTTACCCTCCATTTTTTATTGATGATCATGAAATACATGAAGTTTATTTTCATGGAAAGCTTATAAGAAGCCTACCAATGTCATTTAAACAATTCGCATAAATATTAAAACCAACTAAAAGTTGGTTTTTTTACGCCCTTAATTTCTACTTTTAGTTGTTGACAATGTCTACTTTTAGTTGCATTCTATTTCTAAAGCGAAATAAACTGTGTGAAGAGAGCAGCTATGACAACTGAGCCAGTAATTATACCGCCAGCAAATTTCACTGATGAAGATATCGTTGCTTGGATGAAAGATAAATTATCTTCTGTTGATCATCTGCTTGAGCTTTATGCTAAACGTGGGGAGCTGGTGGCTGACTTATCAAAACTGGATGATGAAATAGACGAGTACAGAATCAAAAGTGCTATTCAGACCCAAAGTAAATGATTTTTATGTGTGAAGAGAACGAGTGAAGAGAAACAATGGCTGGCTGAGTCTTAAACCATTAACGGGGGTGTGGTGATAATGTTCTGCTCAGTCAGCCATTTTTATAGAGTTAGTTTTAGGATTGGTGGTTAGCGTTCTCATGCGAGATGCAACGCTGGTAATGTGATAAGACCTGATAAATCGACTGAGCTACAATTAGGGTAGCCAATACAAAAAACAGAGCGTTCAGGAAATAAGCGAGTATAGCGGCTCGGTGTTAACCACCAATCACTAAAACTAACTCAATAAGCAAGGGTACTGGCATTATTTGTGAAATGTCTTATCAGGATTATGTCAACTCGCTAGTGCCCTTTCTTATTGTGTGAAGTGATAACGTGAGGTTATAGAAATGAGCCAAGAAGATCGTAAGACAAATGTTCCCGACTTTCTTTCCGAATTGGACGCTGGCGTTTTTGAAAATAAAGTCTCTGCTGTTTTAAATGACGTGGCTTTAGGCGTTTTAAATAATGGTGGAAAAGGCAAAGTCACTATTGAATTAGATATTGCTCGCCTTAGTAATTCAATGGAAGAAAAACGAGTTGAAATAACTCATAAACTTAAATTCTCTGCACCAACACCACGCGGAAAACGGGCTGAAGAAGACACCACCAAAACACCAATGTACGTGGGTAAAGGTGGTAAGTTGACAATTATGCAAGAAGACCAAGGTCAATTATTTTCTTTGCAGGGTCAGCCCGACGGGAAATTAAAATCCGTTAATTAGTTTCCTTATTTTTAATTAAACCTATCCATTTAATTTAATGCTTTTAAATAAGTAGGAGTTTATTCATGTCTCAATTAGACGGTAATGCTATTTCGCAAATTAAAAATATGGCAGTGGCTTCATTAACTCTCGAAGCAATAGAGAAATCTCTTTGCCCCGCCATTGTTCTTCCAAATGACTTTAAAGTAAGTAGTTTAGAAAACTTACAAGAAGGTCGCTTCCGTTTTCGTGGTGAAATGAAAACAACCAGCATCAGTGATTTTATTAAATACTCAATCAAAAATGCAATTGATGAAGGTGTTAGCTGCTTTATTGATGCCGATGAAATGAGCGCCAAAACTATTTTCAATATTGGCACAATTGGTGAGCCTGGTCATGCTGATAATACGGCTCTTGTGAAATTAAAACAAACTGCCCCATTCGCAGCACTATTAAAAATTGATGGTGTTAAACATCGTCAAAAAGAATTAGCGGAATGGTTAGAAGACTGGCGTGATTATTTAATGGCGTTCGATGCAGAAGGTAATGTTTTAGATATCAAACAAGCTATTTCTGCTGTTCGCCGTATTACGATTGAATCAACACGCTCTGCCGAACATGAAGATCACGATTTTAGTGCCAAACGTTCAGTATTAGAAAATGTTGAAGCAAGGAGCAAAGATGTTATGCCTACTGCATTCCAGTTTACATGCACTCCGTATGACGAGTTAAAAGAACGTAGCATTAAATTGCGTTATAGCGTGCTTACTGGCGGTGATGTTCCTACTTTAGTGCTCCGTATTGTTCAACTTGAAAACCTTGAAGAACAAATTGCTCAAGAGTTTCGCAATCTGCTTTGTGATGAATTCGATGAAAGTGAAATCGAAACATTCATTGGCAAATTTTCAGCTTAATTATTAATTAATCGCCATCTTATTGGTGGCGATCCGCTAATATTAAAATAAAACATGTGTATGAGTTGTTGAATTTAAAAAGAAGAGCAATATTATTAACATTTGATAATATACACTATCCAACCATCTATAATAGCTAACATTTATTCTGGGATCACATATGATTAACAAAACATTTATATTATTCAATAAATTCATAGATACTATGCTTGCTTTATTTATATCAACTTTCATTATATACGCTATGTATTCTGATAAAGTGGATATAATAAACCTATCAATATTTCTCGCATCTATGTTGATATATTATATTTCAATATGGCGTACTAACTACGTATCTCAAGTGATTTTAAGGGCATTAACTCTAGCAATAATAGTCATATCTGGGGTGTTAATTTATAAAGGAACTAATAATATAGTAAGTGATTTTTTTAAAATTTATTATTTTGAGATCACTATGTTTTTCTCATTTCTATTTTTTGTTAATACATTTTTTTACTATATAAATCAAAATAAAATAAAAAAACGGGAAGTACAAAGAAAGAAAAAACTGAGGGAAGAAAGAGAAAAAAGAGAGAAAAAAGAGAGGGGAAAAATATATAATAGAATAGATAGTTCATTAAATGAACTATCACAAGAAGTAATATTAATAAAAAATATTATAACTAAATAATCAATTGCTCACCGCATTAACTAATATCTATTAAAACTGTGTACGGACAGTGTGGAGAGAAAAATATGTTTTATGGACAAAATAGTATTGTTCCTATAAAGATCAATTATTCAGTGAGTTACCAAGAGAAACCGCTAAACAAAGAACCAGCTAAAAAAACTAATCCTACTTTTATCGGAACAAAGGAACTCGCTAAAAGGATCGGAATAAAACCACACACATTACGTGTATGGGTTAGTGATGGGAAGCAAGCTAAGGAAGGCTTCCCAAAGCCTAGCCACCGATTGAAAGAACTACAGTTCAGAATGAAAGATATTATTGACTGGGAGAATGGTAAACGATTTTAGTCACTTTATCCCACCACTTCTCATAAGCTTCACGTTGTTCTTCTAGGTAGGTGTGCTTATCGTACACCTGCCATATTCCCGGTAATTTATGTCCTAACATTATTTCAGCAATATGTGGCTGTGTTAATTCAGACATCCCTGTTCTCATTGTTTTACGTAAGTCATGCATAGACCAAGTGGTATACTTTGTGAAATAACGTGACATTTTTTTATTAGTCAGCTGAACTATTGAGTTATGTCCTGATTCAACAATCCTATTACCTGACGCAACAGAAAATAAATAACTATCTGATGGGCTGATCTCGAACGCCTCTCTTATTAGCTTTTCGGCTTGAGGTATTATTGGTCTGATTATAGGTTTTCCAGACATAAAACCCGTTTTATGTTTACTTGCAGGAATAACCCAGATCTTTTTATTAAAATCAAAATCTATTATTTCAGCACTGAGTAACTCGCCTATTCTAGAACCAAATAATAATGAAAGTTTAATGAGAATTTCATTTCTCTTATTATAGCTAGGGTTTTCTATAACCTTAAATAACACTATTAACTCTTCACTAGTTAAAATATGCTCTTTAGAAGCCGTTTTAGTTTCAATATCTTTCCCGCTCATACTCTGCAAAGGCTCGACTTTAATGAGTCCTCTTCTTATTCCCCATTTATGGGCTGCTTTGGAATAACGTAATATTCTTTGTGCTATTGAAGGTGTCTCATTAACTAGATCTTCAATTACTGATAACCATATCTGAATGTTAGTTTCATCATGAGGCAAATGCCCTATTTTAGGAAATAAATGAAGCTCAAATGAACGTATAATTAGATCTGCACTTACCTGTTTTTCTTTTAAAGATTTTTCGTACCATAATCTAATCAAAGATTCTATAGTGTGAGCATCAATGGCATTTTGCTTTTTTATCCTCTTTACAACTTTTGGGTTTCTATATTGCTCTAACTCCCCTTTATAGAATAATGCTAAATCCCTTGCTTCTTTTAAGCTTGTGGCCGGATAAGTGCCAATATCCATTCTTTCTGCATTACCATTCCATCGATATCTGTACTGGAAAACCACTTTACCCTTTGGGCTAATGCGTACAGATAGCCCATCTCTATCCGCTTTTGTAACCACTTTTTCTTGAGGTTTACCAGTTACAGTTCTCAAATATGAATCCGTAATAGACATTGCAATATCTTCCTCTTTACCAATCCCTTTACTACGAAATTATGTACACTAAAATGTACATAATTTTAGTGACACTGTAATTGCATTATATGATAACTTATGAATAAAATAGATATAAAAATGAATTAAATTATATAATGCATTGATTCTATAAGGTATTTAATAACATGAATGAATATCCATGATGACATGTAAATATATAAACTTATTCTATAACAGTATAAACCTCATTAATAAAAGGCTCAGATTCTTTTGTTAATTTTATACGTTTTGCTCTACGATCATTTGCACATGTATGCCGACAAATCAGTTTTTTTTCTTCCAGTTGATCTAAGGTTCTCACTAAAGATGGCTGCTCTATTCCTATTGCTTTTGCCAATTGGATTTGTGACTGCTCTGGAGGTAATTGGCTGATATTGTACAAAGTAACCCAGTGGGTTTGGGTTAATTTTAATGGCTTGAGACGATGATCAATTAAAGCACGCCATAATCGAACTAAACGCGCTAAATCAGCTCCTAATGTTGATTCCACTTATCTCTCCTTAATTAGCATTTTCAGTCAACTTATTACAAAGTTTAGATATTCATTTTTAATACAATTATTACCTATTCTTTTTAATTAAAACATTACCTTTAATAACTAATATAGTTATAACCCCATTTATTAGATAAGTAATTATTTTCCAGATATAATTAAAGCTTTTCTTTCTAGCAACGAAAGTTCATAAAGAATAACCTTGTTATAAAAACTAATCTATATTTTTTTACATAATAATTATTATTATTTTAAACTCAACACAAAAATCAAGAAAAACACTCTTCTTATCAATTAATTGCAAATAAAACAGAGCGAGAATACTTTAAAGTTACAATTTTATATTAATAAAGAAAAAATAATAAACCACACAACTACAATAAATAACAATAATGAATTAAGAATATAGTTAATTATTATTTTAACATTAAAAAATAAGTGGAAAATTTAAAATAAATTGAGTTGTTCATTCTCTTTTTCAATTGAGGAACCCAATTTTTTTAATGTTCTTAAATAACGTTGCTGACAAAGTCGTAATATATTTCTTTTCTCTTGTTGATTCATTGTTGACCAATTAAATCGCTCTTGGCGGCTACGATAGCACCCAACACAATATCCTTGCGCATTCATTTCACAGCGCCCAATACAAGGGCTAGGAATATCAAAAAATTCTAATTGTTCTTGCATTTGATTTTCCCTCCCTATTGTTTGTTACAATAGAGTATAGTTAATAGAGATATTATCTGCACAACATGATTTATTGAACTGTTAAAGGCGTAGTAAAATTGAACTTTAGGGCTTTAACGCGTTATAGTACTCCGCCATCAGTTTAACTGTAGGGTTTAATCATTAAAAAAACACAAGAGGTTTATATGCGAGTACTTCATACCATGATCCGTGTGGGCGATTTACAACGTTCCATCGACTTTTATACCAAGGTTTTAGGTATGCAACTTCTACGCACTAGCGAGAATGAGGAATATAAATACTCGTTAGCTTTTGTTGGTTATGGTGATGAAAGCACCGGTGCGGTTATCGAATTAACCTATAACTGGGGTGTAAACAGCTACGAAATGGGAACCGCTTTTGGGCATGTGGCATTAGGTGTTGATGATGTTGCCGCAACCTGTGAAGCCATTCGCCAAGCTGGCGGTAATGTTACCCGTGATGCGGGTCCAGTAAAAGGTGGCTCCACAATTATTGCTTTTGTTGAAGATCCTGATGGATATAAAATCGAGCTAATTGAAAACAAAAGTGCCAGTCACGCTCTAGGTAACTAATTTTTATTAAAACCAGAAAGATAACATGTGTATCTTTCTGGCCTTACTGATTATCAATTTCCGATATTCTATTTTTATCGGATAAGTACAACTTAATGCCTGATATAAATAATCCCAATAAGCTTTGTAACCGTTTTCGGGGTTACTACCCTGTTGTCATTGATGTTGAAACAGGTGGATTTAATGCGAAAACAGACGGTTTACTTGAAATCGCCGCTATTACACTAAAAATGGATGAGCAAGGTTGGCTAAAACCTGATAACACATTACATTTTCATGTTGATCCCTTTGAAGGGGCTAATTTAGAGCCGGCAGCCTTAGAATTTACAGGTATTGATCCAACTAATCCTTTACGTGGCGCAGTCAGTGAATATGAAGCCTTACATGCTATTTTTAAAATGGTACGTAAAGGGATGAAGGATGCAGATTGTAATCGAGCTATTATTGTCGCTCATAATGCAAATTTTGATCACAGCTTTGTAATGGCTGCTGCTGAACGTGCTGGGTTAAAACGTAATCCTTTTCACCCTTTTGCCACCTTTGATACAGCAGCTTTAAGTGGATTGGTATTAGGACAGACTATTTTGGCTAAAGCCTGCATCACTGCTGGCATTCCCTTTGATAGTAAATTAGCGCATGGTGCGTTATACGATACTAATCGTACATCATTACTTTTTTGTGAATTAGTTAATCGTTGGAAAAAGCTTGGTGGATGGCCATTGCCTACACCTTGAAGCCATGATTTCGCTGATACATTTATGAATCGCAGAAAAAGTATGAATAACAGAAAAAAGCCAGTTCAAAAATTGAACTGGCTTTTTTATTGTAAATCTCATTATTTTTATGCGTTTCAATACTGAAACAATAAAAATGAATTACTGTGCTTCTTCTTCACCACGATATTTATCAGCAGTCTCTTTTAATAACTTCTGTAATTCACCGCGCTGATACATTTCTAAAATAATGTCACATCCACCGACTAATTCACCACCTACCCATAATTGTGGGAAGGTTGGCCAGTGTGCATATTTTGGTAGTTCTGCACGAATATCTGGGTTTTGCAAGATATCAACATACGCAAAACGCTCACCACAAGCAGAGATAGCTTGAACTGCCTGAGCAGAAAAACCACAACTTGGTAATTTTGGTGAACCTTTCATGTATAAAATAATTGGGTTTTCATTGATCTGGCGTTCAATTTTTTCAATAGTCGTCATTTGTAAGTCCTTACAGCCTTTTATATTCGATATGCTTTATAGGGGAAAACATGGAAGAAGAATACCACTTTATATTAGAAACCTCTATATAAGTTTAATTCTCGATATAAAACAATAAGCTGGTGTTAAACCATAAGATTATTGATGAGAAAACACACAAGAAAGTATAAAAATAAATCAATACGTTACAGATGTTTATGAGTACATTTTATCTTATTATTTCGCCTCTTATCACCAACACAATCCGTTTTCTAAAAGGATCAAGCAACCCAGTGCAGCAGTAATATCGCTTATTTCACCTTTTATTTTTGCAGTTTGTCCTTTCTTAATTTTAAGAACATTTTCTTCTTCACTAGGTTTTAAAGTATATGAAGCACTGGCTTTATTATTAAATGAAATAGCAACAAATTTCTTAAATTAAAATGAACGTTGTTATTTTTAGCATGCGATTTAAAAATATAAATTATTATAAAATATTTAATATGTTTCTTTATTTGAATTCTATTTAGCTTTATATCCTTTTAAATTAAAAAAGTAAAAAGAAAAGGAAGAGTAACTTTTATATCAAAATCAATATATTAAATTTCATAACCTTTACATTAAGATAAAACGCTACTTTTTTAAAAGAATATAATGTATATAAATGAGTTTGTTATAAATCCTAATGAGTACTAACTATGGACATGATTTTGCTGTTTCTTTTAGTGGGCTGTATTACTGGTTTTTTTGCTGGGCTACTTGGCATCGGAGGCGGTGCAATCATTGTTCCGGTGGTTATGTATGTTGTGAGTCAACAAGCTATTCCAACAGATATGGTGATGAAAATTGCCTTATCTACTTCATTTTCTGTCATTATATTTTCCACAGCATCTTCAGCGTATTCTCATAACAAACATAAAGCCATTTTATGGCAACAATTTCCTTTATTATCCATCGGTACTCTCATTGGTATGCTTGTTGGGACATTTCTGGTACAAAAAATGTCAAATACGATATTGCAAATCGTGTTCTGTATTTTCATGGTATATACCATCTATGGATTATTAACTAAAAAGAAAGAAGCTGAACGTATAGAAAACGTGAAAGATCCTATCGTTTCAAAACCAGCGTTAACCAGTGGTGGCGCATTAATTGGCTTTATATCCAGCTTTATCGGTATTGCTGGTGGTACTATCACCATTCCTCTTTTAAGTCATTGGGGATTTAATACTCGCAAATGCATTGCAACCTCATCAATGATTGGTGTCATCATCGCTTCCGTAGGCACAATTATGGGTATTATCTATGGTTGGAATCAAACAAATATTGATGACTATTACTTCGGTTTTATCTATTTGCCTGCCTTTATTGGCATAAGCATTACCAGCATTCTCTTCGCCCCTGTCGGCGTAAAAGTTGCTTATCGCCTGCCTATTCCAAGAGTTCGCCAAATATTTGCACTATTCTTATTCTTAGTGGTCGTGAAAATGATGTATACACTAATAATGGAGTAAGCAGAAAATATACAATTAGAAGATACCGACTCTGATCACAGTCAATATTTTACTGCTTTACGAGTAACTCTGAGGGATATACTCTTATGAGTATAATTAATCTATATGGCTTATATCTATAGATAAAAGATATTTAGCTGTTATTTCAACAGATTTTTGTTAAAATAATTAGCAAAATAGTAACAACTTAGTGATTCATTTGCCTCATTCTATCAATTCAAATGATTTTGATGGAATGATTTTAGGCACAAAACCCGAAATAGATAGTTTAAAGGAGTACGCAATGTCTTTCGAATTACCAAAATTACCTTATGCGTTAGATGCTCTTGAGCCACACATCTCTAAAGAAACTTTAGAATATCACTACGGCAAACACCACCAAACCTATGTAACCAATTTAAATAATCTGGTTAAAGGTACTGATTTAGAAAGCAAATCCTTAGAAGAAATCATCAAATCTACTGATGGTGGTATCTTTAATAATGCTGCTCAAGTATGGAACCACACTTTCTACTGGAACTGCTTAGCACCAAACGCAGGCGGCGCACCAACAGGTAAAATTGCTGATGCTATCAACAAAGCATTTGGCTCTTTTGAAGAGTTCAAAAAGCAATTTAATGATGCGGCAGCTAAAAACTTCGGTTCAGGTTGGACTTGGTTAGTTAAAAAAGCCGACGGTTCAGTTGCAATTGTTAATACGTCTAATGCTGCAACGCCAGTTTCAGGCGCAGACAAACCACTGTTAACAGTAGACGTATGGGAACATGCATACTACATCGACTACCGTAATGCGCGCGTTAAATATTTAGAAGAGTTCTGGGCATTAGTTAACTGGTCATTTGTTGAAGCTAACCTTGCTTAATAGAGCGTGATAATCAAAGGTGAGTGATTGAGATTCATTTTTGGTGACAAAATAACAAAGGGCCTTCAGCCCTTTGTTATATTCAGATATTCGATAATCTATTATTTAAATTGATCGGATATTTTATAAAGCGGTGATTAGAACAACATAGTCGAAAATAAAACGATCATAACAAGCGCTGCTACTGCTGTACTCAAACCAAATTTCAGATCCGTATCCATCTATTTCTCCCTCAAAATGATTATAATACACATTTTTAACCATAACATTGTCATGGTTAATTATTATTACATATCAATATTTGCTAAAATAGCGACCAGTGCACAATTTATAACATTGATTAATACTTTCACTTTTGAGCTAGATCATACAAAATTCACAGCTAATCGCTAAATTATTGCCAGTGTTTGCCCTATGTATGACTATACTGGCAGTTAAACCATAAAATTAGATAAAAGAGACCAATGAAGGTCAGGAGTTTTCCACACCATGGCAACAATAAAAGACGTGGCAAAACGCGCAGGCGTATCAACCACGACTGTTTCTCATGTGATCAACAAAACACGTTTTGTTGCTGAGAACACACGGGCAGCAGTTTGGGCCGCTATAAAAGAATTAAATTATTCGCCTAGTGCCGTTGCGCGTAGTTTAAAAGTCAATCACACCAAATCTATTGGCCTGTTAGCCACGTCCAGTGAGGCTCCTTACTTTGCTGAAGTGATTGAAGCGGTTGAAAATAGTTGTTATAGCAAAGGCTACACACTGATTTTATGTAATTCACATAATAACCTTGATAAACAAAAAGCCTATTTAGCGATGCTGGCACAAAAACGTGTTGATGGATTGTTAGTCATGTGTTCTGAATATCCCGATCACCTTCTTACACTTTTAGAGGGCTATCGTAATATTCCAATGGTTGTCATGGATTGGGGCAAAGCGCGTGGTGACTTTACAGATACCATTATCGATAATGCTTTCCATGGTGGTTATATTGCAGGTCGTTACCTTATTGAGCGTGGTCATCGTGATATTGGTATTATTCCTGGTCCATTAGAACGTAATACTGGTGGTGGTCGCTTACAAGGTTTCTTAAAAGCCATGGAAGAAGCAAAAATCACAGTAAAAGATGAGTGGATTGTACAAGGCGACTTTGAGCCAGAGTCGGGTTATAAAGCCATGTACCAAATGCTAAATCAAAAACATCGCCCTACTGCTGTTTTTTGTGGTGGTGATGTGATGGCGATGGGCGCAATTTGTGCTGCGGATGAACTTGGTCTGCGCGTTCCTTTCGATATTTCTATTGTGGGTTACGACAATATTCGTAATGCACGTTATTTTACACCCGCACTAACGACCGTCCACCAGCCAAAAGAACGTTTAGGTCAAATGGCATTATCAATGTTGCTTGATCGCATCGTCAATAAACGCGAAGACGCCCAAACAATCGAAGTTCATCCACGATTAGTTGAGCGCCGTTCAGTTGCTGACGGTCCTTTTATTGACTACCGTCGTTAATTCAGATTTATTCAGCTATCTGATTTCTAGCGAAGCCATTCCTCATTTAAGGTTTGGCTATCTCCAAGATAATCTAGCAACCATGTCAAAGCGGGTGATTCACTTTTATCTACCCACGTCAGGCAGCATGGGCTGTCTGGCAATGGTTGTGCTAGTTGTAAAGTAACCAGCTTACCTTGTTCAATTAAAGGCTCAGCGCGGTGCCAAGGCACCATTCCTACGCATAATCCCGCTAACAAGCATTCAAGCCCCATATCCCATGTCGGGACAACCATTCTACGCTGATTATTGAGCGCCCAAGTGTCACGCTTTGGTAAACTGCGTGAGGTATCTTCTAAACATAAACTAGGATAAGGGCGCATCTCATCATCCGTTAATGGATGTTGTGCTTTCGCTAAAGGGTGATCAACATGGCAAACGCAGCGCCAAGGCATAAATCCCATATCTCTAAAACTATAACGTTCACCAATTGGTGAGGCTCTTGTTGCACCAATTGCTAAATCAACACGACCATTAACTAAAGAGTCCCATACGCCATTAAACACTTCAGGGTAGACATACAGCTCAATATCAGGAAAATGGCGGTAGAAATCGAGAATAAGTTGTTGTGTTCTTTCAGGTTTAACAATGCCATCAACTGCTATACTAAATTGACCGCGCCACCCATTAGAAACTTGTTGACAAAGATGCCGAGTGTCATTCATTTTTTTGATAACAGATCGTGCTTCTTTGATGAAAATTTTACCTGCATCGGTTAATTCTACATCACGGTGACGGCGCTCAAACAAAGGAACGGCAAGCCATTCCTCTAATTGCCGAACTGTGTAACTAACGGCGGATGGCACTCTGTGCAATTCTTGAGCAGCGGAGCTAAAACTTCCTGTTCTTGCAACTGCATCAACAACTTCTAAAGAGTATTCTGACCACATAGAGTTTATTCCTTTGAAAATTTTTCACAGCATTAACCAAATATTCCCGTTTCACAAGTAAAATAAGTCTTAGTTACAATATATAAAATGTTCTACATCACATAGCATAGAAAATAAAATGAATTCTAAAACGTCCACACAATCAAAAACACCTATGAGCTTTATGGTGTACCTAGCGGGTTTGAGTATGCTAGGTTACTTAGCTATTGATATGTACTTACCTGCATTCGGTATGATGCAGCGTGAACTCTCTATCAGCGAAGGTGCTATTAGTAATAGCTTAAGTATCTTTTTATTTGGCTTTGCTGTTGCCCAATTACTTTGGGGACCACTTTCTGACAAAGTAGGTCGTAAACCTATTCTACTTATTGGTTTAAGCCTTTTCTCTTTAGGCTGTCTTGGTATGCTGTGGGTTGAGAGTGCAACTGGCTTACTTGCTATGCGCTTCCTACAAGCTTTCGGTGTCTGCTCTGCTGCTGTTATTTGGCAAGCTCTTGTCATCGACCGTTTTGATGAATCTCGCGCTCAGCACGTTTTTGCTTTAATTATGCCACTGGTTGCATTATCACCAGCACTTGCACCTTTAATTGGTGCATCATTATTAAATCACGGCGGCTGGCGTATGATTTTCATGCTGTTAATGGCAGTAACATTAGTTCTAATGTTACCGACATTAATGCTAAAAAACATTAAACAAAAATCAGTCACAGATGCAAACCAATCTACCGCTTCATTTATAACTTTACTCAAATCCCCTCTCTACACAGGTAACGTATTAGTTTACGCTTCTTGTAGCGCGGGTTTCTTTGCTTGGTTAGCTGGCTCACCAATCATTCTTGAAAAGATGGGTTACTCGCCACAGGATATCGGTTTAAGTTATATTCCACAAACTATTGCATTTATGGTGGGTGGTTATGGTTGTCGTATCTTACTGTCAAAAATGACAGGTAAAACACTGCTTCCACTGTTGTTAATCGGTTATGCTGTCAGTATGACTGCGTTATACCTTGTTGCTAAATTTACTGAGCCAACATTAACAACTATTTTAATTCCGTTCTGTATTATGGCTGCAATGAATGGTGCATCTTATCCAATCGCAGTATCTAATGCTTTATCCGCTTATCCTGAAATTAGTGGTAAAGCAGCTGCGTTACAAAATGCACTTCAACTGGGTCTTTGTAGCTTAGCAAGTTTTATTGTGTCTGCCTTTATCAGTCAACAACCTCTGATTAACACCACTGCAATTATGGCATTAACAGCAATCCCAATGGCAGTTGGCTACTTTATTCAGCGCAATAAATCTGTTATCAAACACACGGTTCAAACCGCAGAATAATCCCCTCCTTTATTTTAAGAATCATCTTAAAAAGGCCATTTTATAAAAAATGGTCTTTTTCTTTTCTAGAGAAAAATAATTTACGTCTCTATACTTACCTATACGCTGTATAGCGTTTTGTTTATTTTTCTTTCGGATTTTGAGACATTAAACAAATTATTTGCTGATTATGTCAGATTAGTTGTCTTATTAATTTTATTCGTTCAATTCATACTGAACACAATACCATTTTAATACTATCAATCTGTACACATCCTTTCTTAGCTTTATGTCTCAAAACCCGCTTAGTTTACGCGGAGAGTATATGAGTACATCTTGTGTAGAAGAAGGCCGAAAGACCTCCAACGATCCTTATGAAAAGATCGTAATAGAACTGTTAGCTCACACAGATATTCGAATTAATGGTTCAGAACCTTATGATATTCAGGTTCATAATCAGAATTTTTATAAAAGAGTATTACAGCAAGGCTCATTAGGTCTCGGCGAAAGTTATATGGATGGTTGGTGGGATTGTGAACGACTGGATATATTCTTTCATAAAGTTTTACGTGCAGGTCTTGAAAATAAGCTTCCACAAAACCTACGTGACATTTTCAAGATTGCGGCAGCCCGCCTTTTTAATCTGCAAACACAAAAACGCGCATGGATGGTAGGTAAAGAACATTACGATCTGGGTAATGATCTATTTACTGCCATGCTTGATCCTAATATGCAATATTCCTGTGGCTACTGGAAAAATGCAGACAATTTAGCTCAGGCTCAAGAACATAAATTAGATTTAATTTGCCGAAAATTAGATTTAAAACCAGGTATGACCTTATTAGATATTGGCTGTGGCTGGGGGGGGCTTGCAGGCTACGCAGCCAAACACTTTGGCGTATCTGTTACGGGTGTCACCATTTCTGTTGAACAACAGAAGCTGGCACAAGCTCGATGCCAAGGGCTTGATGTTAATATAATCTTAGAAGACTATCGTGATTTACATGAAAAATTTGATCGTATAGTTTCAGTGGGTATGTTCGAACACGTTGGCCCTAAAAATTATGCCACTTATTTTGATGTCGTTCGTCGTAATTTAAAAGAAGATGGTCTGTTTCTATTACACACCATTGGTTCTAACCGCGATAAGGTGAATGTAGATAGCTGGATAAGCAAATATATCTTTCCTAATGGATGTTTACCGTCTATTCAAAAAATTGCTCATGCCATGGACAATAAATTTGTGATGGAAGATTGGCATAACTTTGGTGCTGATTACGATAAAACATTAATGGCATGGTATCAGCGTTTCTTAGATTGTTGGCCAGATATTGAACCCAATTATACACCGCGTTTTAAACGTATGTTTAGCTATTATCTTAATGCCTGTGCTGGCGCATTTCGTGCCAGAGATATTCAGTTATGGCAAATAGTACTAAGCCCTAAAGGGCATATTGGCGGTTTACAGATCCCTCGTTAATTATTTTTTATAAAAAGAGAAAAGCCAGTTTGATTAATAAACTGGCTTTTTCTTTAATTTTCTTTTCAGAGCAACAACATTAATGATTAATTATGTGAAGCTTGTTCTTCATTTTCAATTTGTTGCGCTGCGAATAAAGCTTGTTGCTGTGCTTGTTGTGCCATAACGCGCTCTACTGTATCGACAATCGCTTGAGTTTGAGGATCAAGCTCAATATTGACTTTATCACCAAGGCGCTTACGACCTAATGTTGTTCTGTCACGAGTTTCTGGAATTAAATGAACACAAAAACGGTTATTAACCACATCGCCCACAGTTAGGCTTATTCCATCAATACCAATAAAACCTTTGTGTAAAATATACTTCATTAATGCTTTATCGAAGATGCGAAACCAAATTTGTAAATTATTTTCTGATGTAATAATTTTGGCAACTTCAGCGGTTGTGACAATATGACCAGACATCACATGACCACCAATTTCATCACCATACTTAGCTGCTCGTTCAATATTGACTTCAGAGCCAACTTTTAATTCACCAAGGTTAGTTAAACGTAATGTCTCTTTCACTAAATCAAAGCTAATATGTGTGCCTTCAATTTTAGTGACCGTTAAACAGCAACCATTATTTGCAACAGAAGCGCCTGTTTCTAAATTGCCGACTAACTCGTTGGGTAATTCAATGATATGGGTACGAAAATCGCCTTTATCTTCGATAGCAATAACCCGCCCTTTTCCCTGAACAATACCTGTAAACATCTTACATCTCCTTGGAACGATAAACTGGTAAACTCACTTTAGGTTTATGCTATTAAGGATAACATAGCTCGTATTAATACAAAGGAACAATTATCGCATTTATTCCTTATCGATTATTGCCGTTAAATATAACGTAAAAACACCTAATAACTTATCAAAATCCTGTGTTTGAAAAGCTAAACTTCTTTCGTTGCTAATTAAACTTTTATCATTAGAATAAGCGGTCTTGAGGATCTCTTTACGTCATGTTAACAATACGACGTTTGTTCCCTTCCTTTCCTTTCGTTTTCTTATAATAAATAAAGGTGTATGCGTGCAGAAGTACATAAAAGAAGCGCGTAGCTTACTTGCTCTCGGTATCCCCGTTATCATCGCGCAATTTTCCCAGACAGCAATGGGTGTGGTTGATACTGTCATGGCGGGTGCTGTAAATGCCACAGAAATGTCGGCAGTGGCAGTAGGTACGTCTATTTGGTTACCAACGATTTTATTAGGCCAAGGCATATTAATGGCATTAACTCCAATCGTTGCACAATTAAATGGTTCAGGACAACGAAAACACATTGCTAATCGTACACAGCAAGGTTTTTGGCTCGCCACTTTCTTATCAATCATGGTCATTGCTATTCTTTATAACAGCCGTTTTATTATTGAAGCGCAACATGATATCGAGCCAGAATTAGCCGAAAAAGCCATTGGATTTATTCACGCCATTATGTGGGGTGCACCAGGCTGCCTTTATTATCAGGTACTGAGAAGCCAATGTGAGGGTTTATCTAAAACCAAACCCGGCATGATAATTGGTTTTGTTGGCTTATTAATTAATATCCCTGTTAACTACGCCTTTATTTACGGTAAATTTGGCGCGCCGCAATTAGGGGGTATTGGTTGTGGTGTTGCAACAGCCTCTGTTTTCTGGGCAATGTTCTTAATGATGCGTTATTACGTGCGTAGAGCGCCAACACAACGTGATGTTATGCCAGAAAAACGTTTAGTCAGCCCTGATTTTCACACGATAAAACGTATTACATTTTTAGGATTACCCGTTGGTTTAGCCTTATTTTTTGAAGTAACACTCTTTGCCGTTGTGGCATTATTAGTTTCACCTTTAGGCGTTACCGCGGTTGCGAGTCATCAGATTGCACTTAACTTTAGCTCCCTGATGTTTATGTTCCCGCTATCATTGGGAATAGCGGCAACAATCCGTGTTGGTCATAACTTAGGGCAACGCTCCACAGCACAAGCCCGTACTTCAGCCATTACAGCACTTGTTGTTGGGCTAATGTTGGCAAGTTGTACTGCGATTTTCTCTATCATCTTCAGAGAAAAAATTGCATTAATGTATAACGATAATATTGAAGTGGTGACATTAGCTTCTCATCTTATGTTATTCGCTGCGCTTTATCAGTTATCAGATTCTGTGCAAGTTATTGGCTCCGGTGTATTACGAGGTTATAAAGATACCCGCTCTATCTTCTTTATCACCTTTATTGCCTACTGGGTAATTGGATTACCTTCTGGTTATATATTAGGACGTACTAATTACTTTGTTGAAGCCATGGGACCTGCTGGTTTCTGGATTGGCTTTATTCTAGGTTTAACTGCCTCAGCAATTATGATGGGTTCCCGTATTTGGTGGATCCAACGCCAATCTGATGAAGTGGTGTTATTACGCTCAGAGCGTTAAAGAGAAACGGTTATTTAGGCAAGGGAATGACACAAATATCAACAAATAGCTTTAAATACGAGCAGTTGAATATAAATTTGTGTTTTTCCTCTTGCCAGAATCGAATCATCTCGTTAATATTCGTCCCCGTTGTCACCCAATAGATAATGCGTCCATAGCTCAGTTGGTTAGAGCACCACCTTGACATGGTGGGGGTCGGTGGTTCGAGTCCACTTGGACGCACCATTTATTTTTCGGCAACATCTCAATACAGTGCGTCCATAGCTCAGTTGGTTAGAGCACCACCTTGACATGGTGGGGGTCGGTGGTTCGAGTCCACTTGGACGCACCATTTCTCTTTCTCTATTTTCTTAAATTTATTCATCTTACCTCCCCTACAAAATAATTAATTCAGCTTGCAATATTCTATTGCGCAACAAAGTGTTTAAAAAACAAGCAGTCAGCGCTGTATTTTGATCACATCACTTAAATTTACCTTTTTTCGATTTTCTTCATAGAAATTAACCTCTATAATACGAAACATAATTTTGTTGAAAGGTTTCAGCGTATTGATTTACGGGCATCTTTAGAAAACAGAACAAATGAATCGTGATAGACTATAATGTAAGATGTCTGCCAACCTTTGATACAAAATAGTGACAAGATTTTTATGATGTTGCTGAACCATTAACATGTTGCGCAACTTATCCATTAGGAATGAGTTTGTACATCCTGTTTTGCACCATTGATACTGTTAATAGAAAACAGCGACATTAATCCTTATTCATCCATTACAATACAACCATTAAATAGACTGCCATGAAAAAGACAAAAATTGTTTGCACCATCGGGCCAAAAACCGAATCTGAAGAAAAACTGAATCAATTACTAGACGCTGGCATGAACGTTATGCGTCTAAACTTCTCTCACGGTGACTATGAAGAGCATGGCAACCGTATCAAAAATCTGCGTAACGTTTGCGCTAAAACAGGCAAAAAAGCCGCTATCTTATTAGATACTAAAGGTCCAGAAATCCGTACCATCAAATTAGAAGGTGGTAATGATGTTGCTTTAGTTGCTGGTCAAACTTTCACTTTCACTACAGACAAAACTGTTGTGGGCAACAAAGACCGCGTTGCTGTAACTTACGAAGGTTTCGCTAAAGACTTAACTGTTGGTAATACCGTTTTAGTTGATGATGGTCTTATCGGCATGAAAGTAACTGCTGTAACTGATACAGAAGTTGTTTGTGAAGTTTTAAACAACGGTGACCTAGGTGAAAATAAAGGTGTTAACTTACCGGGCGTTTCTATCGGTTTACCAGCATTAGCTGAAAAAGATAAACAAGATCTTATCTTTGGTTGCGAGCAAGGCGTTGATTTCGTTGCTGCATCATTTATTCGTAAACGTTCTGACGTTGAAGAAATGCGCGCACACTTAAATGCACACGGCGGCAAAAACATCATGATCATCTCAAAAATTGAAAACCAAGAAGGTTTAAACAATTTTGATGAGATCTTAGAAGCTTCTGACGGTATCATGGTTGCTCGTGGTGACTTAGGTGTTGAGATCCCAGTTGAAGAAGTTATCTTCGCACAAAAAATGATGATCGAAAAATGTAACGCTGCACGTAAAGTGGTTATCACTGCAACGCAAATGTTAGATTCAATGATCAAAAACCCACGCCCTACTCGTGCTGAAGCGGGTGACGTTGCGAATGCCATCTTAGATGGTACTGATGCTGTTATGTTGTCAGGTGAAAGTGCGAAAGGTAAATACCCAGTAGAAGCTGTAACTATCATGGCAACTATCTGTGATCGTACAGACCGTATCATGCAATCTCGCCTTGATTACAAACAAACCGCTGCAAAATTACGCGTCACAGAAGCAGTTTGTCGCGGTGCAGTAGAAATGGCTGAAAACTTAGATGCACCTCTGATTGTTGTTGCAACTTTCGGTGGTAAATCAGCTCGTTCTATCCGTAAATATTTCCCAACTGCGCCAATCTTAGCATTAACAAACAACGAAGAAACAGCTCGTCAGTTACTGTTAGTTAAAGGTGTAACAACGCAATTAGTTAACGAAATCTCTTCTACTGACGACTTCTACCGTATTGGTAAAGAAGCAGCATTAGCAAGTGGTTTAGCTCATGCTGGTGAGCGTGTTGTTATGGTTACTGGTGCGCTGGTTGATAGCGGCACAACAAATACTTCATCTGTTCACGTTCTGTAATTTAACAGTACGTCAATAGTTCAAACGCCACGGTAACCGTGGCGTTTTTTCTTCTCTTTCACTATTTTTTCTCTTTCATTATTTTTTTTAATTCTGCTGATTTTTTTCTCTTACTGCCCTCATTTCTTCTATGCTTTTAATAAACTATTTTATTAATATAAGTAAATAAGGATGTAAAATGTCTAATGACACAAAAAATACCCGCGTTTTTGCTTGTACTACCCTTGCGATTAAAGATAAGAAAAATCGTATTTATCATGGTAGAACAATGGAATTTTCAACAGACAAACCCGCCTCAATATTTGCATATTATCCTAAAGCTCATACATTCCAACAAAATGCTCCCGATGGTACACCAGGATTAAAATATGTCGCTAAATACCCTTTTATCGCCATTACAGCCCCCATTAATTTAGAAGGAACAAAAGACGTACTGGAAGGAGTCAATACACAAGGGCTTTCTTTTAGCTTGAATATGCTTCCTGATTCAAAGCTCCATGATATTAGCCCAGAAGACTACGCAAATTCAGTACCTATCGCAGCAATTGGTGAATGGGCTTTAGCACAATATTCAACCGTTGAAGAATTAAAACAAAACATCCCTAAAACCGCATTTTGGTCACAAAAATTATTGTTATTACGCAATTTACCCAGCCCTTTCCATTATGCTTTTTATGATAAAACGGGAGCCTGTATTGTTGTTGAGGTTTCAGAAGGGAAATTGCATATTTATGATAATCCGACTTATTGCATGACCAATGGTCCCTTATTTCCATGGCATCTTACCAACTTAAATAATTACACTCATCTTTCTAATATTAATATTTCCACCAGCACTCTGGGTAATATTAAGGTAAAACAACCTGATAGTGGGATTGCGTTAGTAACATTGCCAAGCTCTGATACTTCTGTTGATAGGTTTATTCGTGCTGTTTACTACACAACGTATTATCACCAAGTTTCTGATCCAGACACACAACTTGTTGAATTATCGCATATTATGAACCGTTTTGATCGTCCTAAAAATTCCACAATCGATCCTTTACTGGGACATAATACGTTAAAAGCCCTTCATACCAGTGAATTTTCAGTATGGACAACACTCACCGATTTAGAACGCGGGATACTCTTCTTTAGGGGATATAACGATCTAAACTTCCAAAAATTTACACTTGAATCGTTTAAAAATGAAGTAGAGCCTGTTTTCATAAAAGTAAATTTAGGTGGTGTTTTATAGCTATAAATATAAGTAACAATAAAACAATGCAGATAAAATGTTTTTCTATCAGACTTTTATGAATAAAAATCTTTTGTGAAATAACACGCATTTTTTGTACTGAACATTTGCATTGTAGGTGTTATTTTTTCTATTGTTCAACTAATGGTTCAGTAGAATGAGATAAATAAATCCAGCATTTTCTTATATATGTGCCATACTTATTAGTGGTTTCATATAAATGCTACTTGTTCCTTTACACAAACTAATAATAGAGGTTGTAACTATGAAAGCGAAACTTGTACTAGGTGCGGTAATTCTGGCTTCAGGCTTATTAGCAGGTTGTTCTTCTAGTAATAATGCACAATTAGATCAAATCTCTTCTGATGTAAGCCGCCTGAATACTCAAGTTCAGCAACTAAGCGGTGATGTACAATCTGCTCGCGCTGAAGCTAAATCAGCTTACGACGAAGCAGCTCGCGCAAATCAGCGTTTAGATAACCAAGTCACTACTTATAAAAAGTAATTTGACTCACCAATAGGCTGAAAACAGCTTTAGGTAAGCATTAATAGCAAAGCCCTAACGTAATGTTAGGGCTTTGGTTTTTATAAGGTTTTTAATTATTATTAAGTGTATCAATGCCAAAAGCTTTTATACGTTCATTTAAATTAAGATTCGTTGCTAGGTATGAGTTATGCCTGATATTTTTGTCTGTTTGAGTAGATATCTGACTAAATGTATCCTTAATTTTATCAACATTTTTTTGTTGATCTTTCGTCAGTACAAAATATTCCATGCCACTGACTTTTTTTAATTCATTCTCTAGAATATTAAATAGCTCTGTCACTGACTTTGAATACTTTGAGTAAGATACTCTGGAGCTAACCTTATCAGGCAAAGTCTCTATTTCAATTAACTCATATACCCTACATCCCTCTTTAGGAATGACTCGCTGAAGAAGCTCCTCGCACATTAATTGAATATTTTCACTTTTTAGCTTTTTATCCCCAATTAAAAATGTTTTACAGCTATTTCTCGCCTGAGATAACTTATTAAATAGCAAACCAGAATTATCCGCCATGTTAGGCGTGATACTGTTATTTCTCTTTATCAGATTTTCATTATTAGCTGAAACTCTCACTAAATTTCCTTATTATCAGTAAAATAATATGACTTATAGTAAGGTATCTTTAACGCTATTAATTTTATAAAGAGGTCTTTTGCTATTTATAAAATATCATCCACACTTAGTAGGCTGTAACCTCTACAGGAATACCAGAACGACGAATAAGCTCTGCATCGACTTTATTTTTATCGACTTTGCCACTTTCATACCAAGCATTAAATTGCTTTGTGAACGTAAGAGGCATCGTTTGCGGATCGTCATCTTCATTACGTGATAATGGCTGATGAACTTCAATAAACTGTCTACCATCCGCAGTTTCAGTAAATTTAATCGGCTTATTGATAACCTGAACACGGCTACCTTTAGGCACTACGTTAAATAACGTCTCAATATCATTGGGTCTTAAACGAATACAGCCTGAACTCACTCTTAATCCAATACCAAAATCTGCATTTGTACCGTGAATTAAATATTCACCGCGACTATGAGCCAATCTTAATGCATAAGCACCCATTGGATTTTCAGGGCCGGCAGGAACAACGGCAGGGAGCGTGATCCCTTTTGCTGCATAGTTTTTACGAATATTTGCCGTCGGTGTCCATGTGGGATCTTTAATCAATTGAGAAATCGATGTCACCATTTCAGGCGTTTCTCGTCCTAATTGACCAATACCGATAGGATAAACATCAACGGTGCTACCCTCTTTCGGATAATAATAAAGGCGTAATTCGGCAAGATTGATGACAATACCTTTATATACCGTATCAGGTAAAATCATCTGCAATGGAATATTTAATGTTTTACCTGCATCTGGTAAAAGCGGATCAATACCCGGATTTGCTTCCATCATATTGAGCAATCCCACTTGATATTCAGACGCAATAGCTTCTAGTGAACGCTTATCATCCGGCACTATATATGAAACATTCTCGCCGATAATACGCTGGCCATCAGCGGGTAACAGGTATTCTGTCGCATAAGATAAGTGGCTGTTCATCCCTAACAGCGATACTCCCAATAGGGTTAACCATTTATTCATCATTTATCCCGTGTGTTAGAAATAAAATAAACTGACTATTATGATGATAACATTATCATTGTTATGCTATTCATATAATAAGTCAGTTTAGAACATTAATGTGGGATTAGGTAACATTTATGCTACAGCGTATTCTGAAAAACGCTTAATCAGTGTCGTAACCATCGCATGCAAGCCTTGAGTTCGAGAGGGTGTTAAGTGGCTTTCTAGTGCGAGTGATGAAAAATACTGTTTTACATCTGTGGCTAATGCTTGTTCGAGCGTCTTTCCTTGAAATAAGATAATTACCAAGGCAACAAGCCCTTTGACAATGCCTGCATCGCTATCACCAGCAAGAATAAGTTGTTTATTCTCATTAAACGAAACAGCAATCCACACCTGACTTTGACAACCTTCGATAAAATTAGCGGAAATACGTTGTTCATCTGTTAAAGGAGTAAGGCGTTCACCTAACTCCATCATATAGAGATAACGTTGTTCCCAATCCTGACAACGAGAAAAATTGCGTAATAGTTTTGCTTCATCTGGCAAATTGGCTACTGCCATGAATAACCTCTTTTCTTTAATCTTTAACCTAATAACATTTCAACACGTAATAGCGCATTAACCAACGCATCAATATCATTTTTATTGGTATATAAACCAATAGATGCACGACACATCGCAGGAACTTGGTAGTAATCCATAATTGGCATCGCACAATGATGCCCTGTACGGATAGCAATACCATAATTATCAAGAAATGCCCCAACATCATAAGCGTGGTGTTTACCTAAATTAAACGCTATCACACCTTGTCGAAGATCATTACCATAAAGCGTTAAAGATTTTACTTTTTGCAACTGCTCTTGAGCATACTTCATTATACGATTTTCATACTCAGCAATATTATTCATACCTAGCTGTGAAAGATAATCTAATGCCGCACCTAAGCCAATCATTCCTATTATATTAGGTGTTCCCGCTTCAAAACGCCAAGGTGCATCTGCGTAGGTAATATCACCATTAATATGAACATGTTTTATCATTGCGCCACCGCCTTCCCAAGGCGGCAATTCATCCAGTATCGCTTTTTTACCATACAGCAAGCCAATACCCGTAGGACCATACAGTTTATGCCCGCTACAAACAAAAAAGTCGCAATCAAGTTGTGAAACATTAATTGTTTGATGCATGGCACTTTGAGCACCATCAACCAATATATGTAACTCCCCGCCTTGATCAATAGCATATTGGCGAGCATCACGAATAATCTGAGCGATAGGATTCACTGTGCCCAATACATTTGATTGGTGTGTAAGGCTAAATAATTTAGTTCGCTCGTCGATTAAGCTAGGTAATTTAGCTAAATCGAGTGTGCCGTCTTGTAATAGCGGTAACACTCGAACATTAAAACCATACTGTTTTGCCAACATATACCAAGGAACAATATTTGCGTGATGTTCCATTTCTGTGATGATGATATTGTCACCATCATTTAAAAATCGTTGGCTATAAACATTTGCAATTAAGTTGATCCCTTCCGTTGTGCCTTTAACAAAAATAATCTCGTCTTCGCTATTGGCACCTAAAAAATCACTGGCTTTTTTACGGACATTTTCAACTAACGTTGTCGCATTTGCACTTAACGTATGAATGCCGCGGTGAACCGCGGCATATTGTGTTAAGGCAAATTGCTTTTCATGTTCAATGACGCAAGCCGGTTTCTGAGCACTTGCGGCACTGTCGAGATAAACCAGTGGTTTCCCTTTTACTTGTTGTAAAAGGATTGGAAAATCATCTCGCGCTTTTTCAATGGAATGCGTCATAATGCCTTATTTTATACCTCTAATAAGCGCTGATTAATTCTGTCTAACACCTGCGCCTTAATCACGCTATTTTCTAGCGATTCAGTTAATTCAGCCGCAAATGCATGGATGATCATTTTACGGGCATCACTTAAAGAAATACCTCGTGAACGCAAGTAAAATAGTTGCTCATCATCAATTCGCCCCACAGTCGCACCATGGCTACATTTTACATCATCAGCATAGATCTCAAGCTGTGGCTTAGTATCGATTTGCGCTTTCTCACCCAGCAACAGATTATTATTAGTCATTTGACCATCTGTTTTTAATGCTTGAGGTGTTACCGTGATCATACCGTTAAATACGGCTTTCCCTGCATCCATTGCAATACTTTTATGCAGTTGACGACTCTGGCAATTTTTCTCACCATGAACCAACCATGTACGGGTATCCGCTATTTCGCCGGCTTTAGGTAATACAACGCTATTCATCGAAAGCTCTGTATTTTCACCTTTTAGTGCAGAACTTGTATGATGACGACTAAGTTTAGCCCCTAATAAGAAAGCATAACTATTGACACGAGCATCACGACCTATCGTCAGATCGTTATGAGCAAAATGCTGACTTACACCATTCTCAAAACTTAATTTGATATGATTAAAAGAGGCATTATCACCAATCGCAGCAGTTAATCTTGCCCCTGTAAAGTGACGGTTTTCGCTATCACTGCTGATATAGTGCTCAATAACTTGCATCTGTGTATTTGCACCGACATCAAGGTGAAAACGATAATTTGCGCTATTTACTTCTGCACTTTGATCACCTTGAGTAATATTGAGGATATAAAGTGGTTTATCCGCAATAACGCCCGCTTTCAAGGTAATCAACAAAGGATGTGGTGCTAAACTTTCAACTAAATGCAGGAAAATTTCACCATTTACCGCTTTAGGCAATTCACTTTGGTTATCAAGCAAAGTGACTTGATAAGGACCAAAATCTTTGCTGCTTTCTATCGGTGAAAATGTGCCATTTACCATAACAATACGATAGCAATCAAAAGATAATGCGTATTTAGCCATTAAATTTTGCACATCAAAAGCTGGCAACTGTTGATAGCGCTGGCTTAGCGTTTCTTCTAATGGCGTATAGTGCCAATCTTCATGACGATAAGCCGGGAAACCGACTTTCTCGACTTGTAGCCAGTGATTACGCGCATTGAGACTATCGTCGCCTTTACGTTGATGATATAACGCTGAAAACGTTTCTAATGCTTGTTGATTACGCAGTTCAACTTGGCGCTGCTTTTCACGCTTTTCATTGAGGGTCAATAAGCCAGCCATAACCTTGTTCCTCCAATTTTTGCGCCAATGAGAAATCACCAGATTTAATGATTTTCCCCTGATAAAGCACATGTACAAAATCAGGTTTAATATAGTCAAGAATGCGCTGGTAGTGTGTTACAACAATGAAAGCACGTTTACCATCACGTAAGCTATTAACACCATTAGAAACGATTTTTAAGGCATCAATATCAAGCCCTGAATCTGTTTCATCTAAAATACATAATTCAGGCTCTAACGCAGCCATTTGTAAAATATCGTTACGTTTTTTCTCACCACCAGAAAACCCCACGTTAACTGAGCGTGTTAACAAATCTTGTGGCATATCCAATAATTTGATTTTATCTTCAATAAAATCTTCAAAATCAAAGCGATCTAACGGCTCTTGACCACGATATTCTCTCACCGCATTCACAGACGATTGTAAGAAAAATTGGTTGCTGACACCGGGTATTTCAACCGGATATTGAAATGCCATAAAGATGCCTTCACCTGCGCGATCTTCTGGTTCTAATTCCAATAAATCTTTATTTTTAAAGGTGATTGAACCTTCATCGACTTCATATTCATCACGACCAGCAAGTGTTGCTGATAAGGTACTTTTACCCGAGCCATTTGGCCCCATAATCGCGTGAACTTCACCCGCACGAACTTGCAAATCTAACCCTTTCAGGATCTCATTGCCTTCAACACTGACATGTAAATTTTTAATTTCTAACATAATATATGCCTTCGGTATCTTTATTCTCAGAATTTGGTTAATCGTTAACCGACGCTATGTTCTAAGCTGATTGCTAATAATTTTTGTGCTTCTACAGCAAATTCCAGCGGTAATTCTGAGAACACATCTTTACAAAATCCGTTTACAATCATTGAGATTGCATCATCTTCGCTTAACCCACGCTGACGACAATAGAACAACTGATCCTCACCAATACGTGACGTTGTTGCTTCGTGTTCAAGCTGTGCTGAGTTGTTCATTACTTCAACATAAGGGAAAGTATGCGCACCGCACTGCGTACCAATTAACATGGAATCACATTGGGTAAAGTTACGGGCATTTTGCGCACCAGGGAGTACTTTTACGAGTCCACGGTAACTGTTTTGGCTTTTACCTGCAGAAATACCTTTAGAGATAATGGTTGATTTGGTATTTTTGCCGATATGGATCATCTTAGTACCGGTATCTGCTTGTTGGTTGCCATTCGTTAAAGCAACCGAGAAGAATTCAGCGGTCGAATTATCCCCTTTTAAAATCACACTTGGATATTTCCATGTAATCGCAGAACCTGTTTCTGATTGCGTCCATGACATTTTTGCGTTTTCGCCTTCACAAATCGCACGTTTAGTCACAAAGTTAAGAATACCGCCTTCACTATCGCCTCCAGAGAACCAGTTTTGTACCGTCGAGTATTTTACTTCAGCATCTTTATGGATAATGACTTCAACCACAGCAGCATGAAGCTGATAGCTATCACGAACAGGTGCTGAACAACCTTCGATATAACTGACGTAACTACCTTCATCAGCAACCAGAATAGTTCGTTCAAATTGACCTGTTTGAGCCGCATTAATACGAAAATAAGTCGATAATTCCATTGGGCAACGAACCCCTTTTGGAATATAGACAAAAGTACCATCAGATGCGACAGCCGCATTTAGTGCAGCAAAGTAGTTATCATGACTTGATACAACGGTGCCTAAATATTGGCGTACTAAATCAGGATATTCTTGAATAGCTTCGCTAAATGAGCAGAAAATTATGCCATGTTCGGCAAGCTCTTCACGATATGTTGTTGAAACAGAAACAGAGTCAAAAATGGCATCAACCGCAACCGCTTGCCCTTCTCTTACAGGCACACCAAGTTGGTTAAAGGCATCTTCAACTTCTTTAGTTAAATAATCTTGCGCGGCTTGTTTATCACTTGCAACCGCTTCATTTGTACCACCAGCACAACTGCCATTAGCACAGCATGAACTGCAAGATGGCGCCGAATAATAGCTATAATCTTGATAATTAAGCGATGGATAATCTGCTTTTAGCCAATGAGGCTCTTCCATTTCTAACCAATGGCGATAAGCATCTAAACGAAATTCCAGCATCCACTCTGGTTCGTTTCTTTTTGCCGATATTGCACGCACAACCGCTTCGTTTAATCCTTTTTCTAAGGTATCGGTTGAGATATCGGTATAAAAACCTTCTTTATAGTGGTGATCGCTTAGCCATCCCTGAACTTCATCACCAATTTCAACATTGCTCTGAGACATAATCTGACTTCACTATGTTATACCCCGAAGCTCTCACCACATCCGCAGACGTTTTGAGCTTTAGGATTATTAAATTTAAACATTTGATTAAGTCCTTCACGAACATAATCAACAACCAACCCATCGATAAATGGCATTGCTTTTAATGAAACAAAGAGTTTTGCTCCATTGTGTTCATAAACAAGATCATCATCATTTGGGGCAGTAGCGAGTTCAATAACATAACCATACCCTGTACAACCAGAGGGTTTGATACTTAAGGAAAGTCCTTGTTTTTCTGGGTTTTTCTCAACTAAATGACAGATATGCTTTGCCGCATTATCCGTTAATACAATGCCTTGCCAAGCTGTGTCATTAAGAGAAAAAGTTTCAACGTTGTTTGTCATTTCTGACCTCATTTCGAAAGGAGATTGATATCTTTCCTGACACTAATGGTAATGATAACCCTTATCACTTCAACCATGTCTTTTGAAAGGATATTCCATAAATGTGTGTTTTTTGTTCTATTTTTGCAATTACTTTGTTAACAATTAATGTTAACACAATGTAATATAACACTTTTATTCTCTTTCATTACAAAAAATAAAACTTTTAATTTTTCTTATATTTCGCACAATACGCACATAAGTTGCAATATAAATACACTTTATATGTTATCACTGAAATTTAGAGAAAAAAGCATAAAAATGTGTTTTTACATGACAGCTTATTAACTCTGTTCACATTCATTTTTATGCTTATCATGCAGGATAAGATAGCACCACTTATGTGATGACCTCTTATTGGATTGTGTGCTCTTTGAACTTATTTATTGATAGTAATGGTTTGAATATATTTGTTTGTACATTCAAGGATTTGACTATTTTTTTGTTTGTTCGATTGGCTATTGAAGTTGCTAATCAATTGTAGTTGCCATACTCGGTTCGTTTTAAGATCAGCCACTAAAACACCTTCATAACTCACATTCTCTTTTGCGTATTTTCCTTCAAAAAAGACATGTCTACTTTCTACGTTTGGGATGGTTAATGGTTTTATCGATGTAGATATTTCCTTCATGCCATCTATTATCGCAATATTATCAACTATGCCTTGTGCTCCCGCATCCACATCATAACTCATTGCATCGATCATTTTAAAATAAACCAGACGAACATCTGTTAAATCACAAATAGGCTCTGATTTATAAACCATCATTTCTGTTGTGACATCCTGAATATTATCGGGTAATAATTTAAAATAATTTTCAGTATCTTCTCTGCTCATTGTAAATGAAGTGGGATAAGCCATATTAAAACCAGAAACAGTTTGCACTGGAATATTGCTTATATCATTACTCGTTTTAGAGGTAGAATTATTGTCACACCCACTGATTAATAAACCTACAATTAATAATACTGTGGTGTTGAATTTAGAAATAGTTAACATTATTGATCGTCTTATCTTTTATTATGAAGATAATGATTATCATTAAAAATAAAATCTAAATAAAGAAATAATTCTCTTTTCTCTCTCAATTTTTATTCTTTTTGACATTATCTATAAACATAAAAAACGCACAAAGCGAGTATTTCACTTTGTGCGTATAACTTTTTTATTTTTTAAGAAATAACAGATGTTGTTAATCTAGAAATACATACTTGACGACCTTCATCATCAAATATTTCTATTGACCAAACTTGATGTGAACGACCTAAATGAATAGGTTTGCATACACCTCTTACCTTGCCTTCTCTTGCTGAACGAATATGATTCGCATTAATTTCAAGCCCGACAATCTTTTGTTCACCTTCGGTACAAAGATAACCCGCAACAGAGCCTAATGTTTCAGCTAACACAACAGAAGCACCACCATGCAAAAGCCCCAAAGGCTGCTTAGTACGATGATCAACAGGCATTCTTCCTTCAAGATAATCATCACCAAGGCATGTTAATTCAATACCCAAATGGCTCATCATATTGTTTTGTCCAATACGATTAAGATCCTCAATTGTCATTTTACGTTTCCATATCATGGCATAATCTCCAAAAGTGCCTGTAGTGGGTGTTTTAGCTCAACATTATCAATACGTTTCACTTGACTACGACAAGAGTAACCGGTGCTTAAACAACGCATTGTTGGTAACGTTTTTAATGCATTACCCCATGAGAGTTGATAAATGCCCAACGAGTTTTCATAATTATTTAGTTCATGTCCATAAGTACCAGCCATTCCACAACATCCAGTGCTCACAAATTCGAGTTGCTGCCCATAACGTTGGAAAATAGCCTGCCACTGTTTCATACTTTGTGGTAGCGCCGTCACTTCTGTACAGTGCCCAAAAAGATACCATTTTTCAGCATCATCGCGAACTGCTATTGGCTCAGATACCAATTTACTTAGCCATTCATGAACAAGTTGAACATTAAAACCCCCACGTTTATCACCCAGTATTTCACGATATTCATCACGATAACAAAGCACTAACGCAGGATCGACTCCCACCATAGGGATACCTAATTTTGCAACACGATTAAGCATTATTGAGGTTTTTTGTGCTGTTTTACTAAATTGCTGTAAAAAACCTTTAATATGTTGCGCTTTACCATTAGGTGAAAACGGCAGCAAGACAGGTTTAAATCCAATCTTTTCAATTAGCTTGATAAAATCGGCAACCACTTTTGCATCGTAATAACTGGTGAATGGATCTTGAACCACCAGCACATGATGGCTTCGTTGCTTTTCAGATAAACGCTCTAAGTCTTCTAGCGTCATATCTAACGCATTGTGCCCAGCCAATTGCTGCTTTAATGTTGGTGATGACAGCAAAGGTAAATCAACCATTCCTATCGTGTGTTTACTTAATGATTGCACCAAAGGTTGCTTCATAAAAAAGTTAAAGAATCCGGGTGCTTTCGCCATAATCGGCGTAGTTAACTCAACATTAGCGACAATATGATCTTTTAACGGACGTAAATAGCGCTGGTGATAAAGCTCAGTAAACTTAGAACGAAACGATGGCACATCAATTTTAATCGGACATTGCGTTGAACACGCTTTACAAGCCAAGCAACCGTTCATTGCCGCTTTGACTTCATGAGAAAAATCATATTCGCCACGTTTAGCTTTCCAAGTATTACGCGTTTTCTCAATTAAACTTCTTAAGCTAGGTTTATTATTTTCAAGGCTAGATCCAAGTTGTTTTGGGCTAACGCCTTGCTCTGTTAATAAGCGTAGCCACTCCCTTACAAGTGCGGCTCGTCCTTTAGGTGAATGAATGCGTTGTCCGCTGATTTTCATTGAAGGGCACATAGGGCTTTTAGCATCAAAGTTAAAGCAAAGCCCATTGCCATTACAATCTAATGCACCTTTGAAATCTTGGCGCACAGATAAAGGAATTGTGCGATCAAAAGTCCCTCGTTTGATAGTATCAACTTGCTTCATAGGCTCATCGACCTCTAATGGAGGGCAGATTTTCCCAGGATTCAGTCTATTTCGAGGATCGAACACCGTTTTGATTTGACGCAGTTCATGATAGAGCGTTTCACCGAAAAATTCGGGGCTGTATTGCGCTCTAAAGCCTTTTCCATGTTCACCCCAGAGTAACCCACCATATTTGGCTGTTAACGTGACAATGTCGTCTGAGATGGATTTCATCAATAATTCTTGTTGTGGATCGCACATATCAAGAGCAGGTCTTACGTGCAATACACCCGCATCAACATGTCCAAACATGCCATAATTGAGCTGGTGGCTATCAAGTAGCGCTCTAAATTCTGTAATATAATCAGCAAGATGTTCTGGCGGTACACAGGTATCTTCAACAAAAGGAATTGGCTTTGCTTGCCCTTTTGCGTTACCTAATAAACCAACCGCTTTTTTACGCATGGCATAAATACGGTTTATATCCGCCAAATCTTCACAGACTTGATAACCGATAACACCGCTCTGACCCTCTTTCATTAATGAATCTAAACGTTGGCATAATGATGCGACTTGTGAAGCGATAAGATTTTCATCATCACCCGCAAATTCAACAATATTAAGACCTTGCATATCTTTATCAGGTATATCAGTGATCAGCGCTTTAACGGAATGCCACACAATATCTTCACGAGCGAGATTTAATACTTTGGAATCAACAGTTTCAACAGAAAGTGCATTTGCTTTAACTAAAAAAGGCGCATTACGTAATGCTGAGTCAAAAGAATCGTATTTTACATTGACTAAACTGCGCTGTTTAGGAATTGGCGTGATATCGAGTGTCGCTTCAGTAATAAAAGCGAGCGTTCCTTCAGAGCCTGTTAAAATTCTCGTTAAATCAAATCGTTTCATGTCATCACTAAAGACATGACGTAAATCATACCCAGTTAAAAAGCGATTTAATTTAGGGAATTTTTCAAGAATAAGCTTTCGTTGCTCTTTGCAACGAGATAAAACGGTACGATAAACTTTACCGATTGCAGAGCTCTCTTGGGCAATATTTTCAGCTAGTGCGATATCCATCGCTCGCGTTTCAAGAAGTTCACCGCCTAACAAAACCGCTCTAACACCAAGAACATGATCAGAAGTTTTACCATAAACCATTGAACCTTGCCCGGATGCATCAGTGTTAATCATTCCGCCTAATGTGGCACGATTACTGGTAGAAAGTTCTGGAGCAAAAAAGAAGCCATAAGGTTTTAAAAAGAGATTAAGCTCATCTTTTATCACTCCTGCTTCCACTTTTACCCAACGTTCTTCTGGATTTATCTCAATGATGCGTTTCATATAACGAGATAAATCGACGACAATACCATCCGTTAATGCTTGCCCATTAGTACCTGTGCCGCCCCCTCTTGGAGTCAGAGAGAGTGAATGAAATCGAGGTTCATCAACTAAGCGAGCTATAATAGTGACATCCGCTGTTGAACGAGGAAAAACAACCGCCTGTGGCAATAACTGGTAAATACTATTATCTGTTGCCATAGTGAGTCTGTCAGCATAACTGCTGGAGATATCACCGGTAAAACCATTTTTTCGAAGAGTATCAAGAAATTCTGTTGTGAGTTCACTGACTTGCGGTGCTTGCGATATACGTGGGATCATGGGTTATAGCTCTTTAATCTAATAGTCCACATTGCTTAATTTTAGATGTTGAAATGTATGCTAAGAGGTACTCTGCCTCATTTTGTACTTTCAGACCGATACCTATTCACCTTATCATACAATTCTGGCAAATTGCGTAGTGATATAAACAACGTGATATTTGCAATGTTTATTCATCTGCTTCTAGCATTTTTATTCGTGTAGGGATTTAAAACCATGGAAAAACCGCAGATCCATACAGATATACCCAAAGTTTTATTCACTGTTCTTTTTATTTCTTTTTTTATTATCGCCAGTTTTTGGATCTTAAATCCCTTTATTGTGGGTTTCATTTGGGCTGGAATGATTGTTGTAGCAACGTGGCCTTTACTTCTTATTATTGAAAAACGAGTAAAATATCGTTGGCTATCAACCATGATAATGATGATTTTGATATTACTGATCTTCGTTATCCCTATTATCTTATTAATTAGTAGCGTTATTGATAATAGCGCCCCCTTAATTGAATTAGCGAAATCACCTTCGAATATTCAGCCTCCTCAATTATTATGGCTTAACGATATCCCCATGATAGGGAGCAAGCTTTATGATACATGGCACTCTATTCTGGTTTCAGGGGGGAATGCGTTAATCTCAAAAATCCAACCTTATGTTGGGCAAGCTGCAAACTGGTTTTTTGCTCAAGCCTTAAATATTGGTCGATTTGCCCTACATTTGGGTGTGATGTTGTTATTTTCAGGCTTACTGTTTTTACAAGGTGAAAATGTCGTATCTTGGTTGCGTCATTTTGCTATTCGCTTAGCCGGTCAACGTGGTGATGCCGCAATCTTACTCGCTTCTATGTCTATTCGCGCCGTTGCATTAGGTGTAGTTTTAACCGCCTTAATTCAGGCTATTGTTGGCGGTGTTGGTCTTGCTGTATCTGGCGTACCTTATGCTACGGTATTAACCGTCGTTATGTTTATTTGCTGCCTTGCTCAAATAGGTCCTTTATTAGTTTTGATCCCTTCAATTTTATGGCTATTTTGGACGGGTGATACCACTTGGGGCATTGTTATGGTGATTTGGGGTGGTGCTGTTGCAACAATGGATGGTGTATTACGCCCTTATTTAATCAAGATGGGTGCAGATTTGCCTATGGTATTAATTCTCACAGGTGTTATTGGTGGAATTTTAACATTAGGTATGATTGGTTTATTTATTGGTCCTGTTGTTCTTGCTGTTGCTCATAGTTTATTAAATGCATGGGTTAATGAAGTACCAAAACCTAGTCCTGATTTAACTGAAACAGTAGAATTTATGAATAAAAACTTTATTGAAAAAGAATAAATAATAATGGAGCATGTAAGTGTAGCTACTTACATGCTCTAAAAATAACAGAGTAAAGTTTAATAAAGATTATCAATTTAGGAATAAACCATTATATTTCTATATTAAAACTTACATCTTGAAACAAATTACATTTTTTTAAACCTGTTTGTTACCAGCAAGTTATATTCAATTTTAAATAAACCATTATTCTTTTTATTGAGATAATTCTTAGAGCATAATTAACGCATTTCTCTTAATATAAATATCAACGAAACAAATGTTTCATCGAATTAATAATTTCGCCTTTCATATTAATAGATTAATTGGCGGGATTAAAGAATATAAAATATTGCTGTGTGTAGTCTTTGCCTGTCAGCCCATGATAGGCTTTTTTTTTGCCTATTATTTAATAATTGTATAAAAAAAGCTCACATAATATTGTGAGCTTTTTATTTATAACGATGATATTAATTCTATTGTGCTAATTTCACCCAAGTCTTAATTACGGTATCTGGGTTTAACGATAAACTATCAATTCCCTCTTCCATTAGCCATTGTGCGAAATCTTCATGATCAGAAGGTCCTTGACCACAAATACCCACATATTTTCCATTACGTTTTGCGGCTTGGATTGCCATTGATAATAATGCTTTCACTGCATCATTGCGTTCATCAAACAGAGCAGAAACCACACCAGAATCGCGGTCAAGACCTAATGTTAATTGGGTCATGTCGTTAGAGCCGATAGAAAAACCATCAAAGTGTTCTAAGAATTTATCCGCTAATAAGGCATTTGATGGAATTTCACACATCATAATGACTTTTAAGCCATTCTCACCTCGTTTCAAACCGTTTGCCGCTAATTCGTCAATCACCTCTTCAGCTTGGCGTACAGTACGAACAAATGGGATCATGACTTCAACATTCTCTAAGCCCATATCATTACGAACACGTTTTACCGCTTCACACTCAAGAGAGAAGCAGCGACGGAAATCGTCAGAAACATAACGACCCGCACCACGGAATCCTAGCATTGGGTTCTCTTCGTCTGGCTCATAACGATCGCCACCCACTAAGTTGGCATATTCGTTAGATTTAAAGTCAGATAAACGAACAATAACGCGTTTAGGCCAGAATGCCGCAGCTAATGTTGCAATTCCTTCCGTTAATTTACTGATGTAATACTCTACTGGAGATTCATAGCCTGCCATCATTTCATTGATTTCAGCTTTCAATGCTTCAGTTTGGTCGTCATATTCTAATAATGCACGAGGATGCACACCAATCATGCGGTTAATAATAAATTCTAAACGCGCAAGACCGACACCATCATTTGGTAAACCAGCAAAATCGAATGCACGATCAGGATTACCGACGTTCATCATGATTTTAAGCCCTAATTCAGGCATGTTATCGATTGCGGAGCTTTGAATAGAAAAATCCAGTTTGCCATCGTAAACAAATCCTGTATCACCTTCAGCACAAGAAACGGTAACAACTTGGCCTTCAGTAATACATTCTGTTGCATCACCACAACCCACCACAGCGGGAATACCTAATTCACGAGCAATAATTGCAGCATGGCATGTTCTACCACCACGGTTGGTCACAATCGCAGAGGCTTTTTTCATGATAGGCTCCCAATCAGGGTCTGTCATGTCAGTAACCAGCACATCACCCGCTTCAATTCTATCCATCTCATTTAAGTTATGAATAACTTTAACGACACCTGTACCAATACGATGACCAATAGCACGGCCTTCGATGATAACAGAGCCACTTTCATTTAATTGATAGCGCTCCATAACTTGTTGGTTAGAACGAACGGTTTCTGGGCGTGCCTGAACAATATATAAGCGACCATTATGCCCATCTTTAGCCCATTCGATATCCATTGGACGACCATAGTGACGTTCAATTAATACCGCTTGTTTAGCCAACTCTTGAACTTCATGATCAGTCAAAGAGAAACGATTGCGCAGTAGCTCTGGCGTATCTTCGATACGAACTTGTTTACCGTGTTCAACACTGTCTGCGTAAACCATTTGGATCTTTTTAGAACCAAGATTACGACGAACAATAGAAGGTAGACCTTTTGCTAAAGTTGGCTTGTGTACATAGAACTCATCTGGGTTAACTGCACCCTGTACTACCATTTCACCTAAACCATAAGCTGATGTAATAAAGACAACTTGATCAAAGCCAGATTCAGTATCGATGGTAAACATCACACCTGAAGAAGCAAGATCAGAACGCACCATACGTTGAACACCCGCAGATAATGCAACACCACGGTGATCATAACCTTGGTGAACACGATAAGAGATTGCTCGATCGTTAAATAACGAGGCAAATACATGTTTGATTGCAACGAGTATGGCATCAATACCTTGAACGTTTAAAAACGTCTCTTGTTGACCTGCAAAAGAAGCATCAGGCATATCTTCTGCAGTCGCAGATGAACGAACGGCAAATGAAGCTTCAGATTCACCTTCACTTAATGTGAGATAAGCATCGCGAATATCTTTTTCAAACTGAGGCGTAAAAGGTGTATCAATTACCCACTGGCGAATTTGATTACCTGCTTGAGCCAGTTGATTGACATCATCAACATCAACGCTATCAAGTAATTCATAAATACGCTGATTGATACCGCTCTGTTCCAGAAAATCATTAAACGCTTGCGCTGTGGTAGCAAACCCATTAGGAACAGAAACACCCAGTTCCGCTAGGTTTGTGATCATTTCACCGAGGGAAGCATTTTTCCCACCAACACGATCAACGTCATTCATACCTAATTGGTTATACCAAAGCACATTGCACGGGGTGAGGCTATTGCTGGACATTGAGAACAATCCTTTTTTAAACAATTATGAGAGAGAGAAAAAAAGAAAAACCCGCTGTCAAAACGACAACGTAAATAAGCGTATCACAATGTTATGCTGAATATAGAAAGGTGAATCGATCAACCAGAAAACTTTATTTTTTTATCCTTTATAATCGCTAAAAATGCTATAGATAATATTGTTTGATTTGCTAATTCAGCTAAAAAAAGGTGAGTGTTATGATATTAAGCTTGAATTCTATTAATTGTGATAATAATGAACCCATTGATAGGACAGTCTTTTTTATCTCTGATGGCACAGCGATTACGGCAGAGGTATTAGGCCATGCGGTGCTTTCTCAATTTCCATTAAAAATGAAAAGTTATACATTACCTTTTGTGTCTACTGTAGAAAGAGCTGAAGAAATAAAACAGAAAATCTCTGAAATTTATAAAAAGAGTGGCGCTAAACCCCTGGTTTTTTATTCTATTATCAGCCCTGAAGTTAAACAGATAATAAATAGCAGCGAGGGTTTTTGTCAGGATATTGTCCAGTCTCTTGTATTACCACTAGAAAAAGAAATGGGGATCAAGGCATCGCCAAAATTAAATAAAACCCATGGATTGACTGAAAAAAATCTTAGTAAATACGATGCTCGTATTGCCGCCATCGAATACACCCTTTCCCATGATGATGGCATATCATTACGTAATCTCGACCAAGCACAAGTGATCTTAATTGGTGTTTCTCGTTGCGGAAAAACACCCACCAGCCTCTATTTAGCAATGCAATTTGGTATTCAGGCAGCCAACTATCCTTTCACCGCAGATGATATGGATTTCTTAAAACTGCCTGCTGAATTAAAAGAATACCAACATAAATTGTTTGGTTTAACCATTGCACCAGAACGCTTAGCCGCTATTCGTGGTGAACGTCGTGAAAACAGCCGTTATGCCTCTATTCGTCAATGTAGAATTGAATTATCAGAAGTTGAAGCACTCTTTAGAAAGAACAACATTCCTTATCTCAACACCACCAACTATTCTGTTGAAGAAATTTCAACCAAGGTGATTGATTCTATGGGATTAGCAAGAAGAATGTTCTAACGCATTTTTGTCATTTTTTTATTCGGTTTTCACTGAGAAGGCTGTTGAAATTAGCTGAATTTCGTTTATTGTGATCTTAATCACTGGGTAGACTTACCCTGTATATTTATTGAGATGAATTATGCTAAAGACAGACGAACTACGGACTAAGGTGCTAGATAGTCTAGTAACACCAGAAACCTTAGCACAAGAGTTCCCCATTTCTGATGAGATAACCCAAAATATCACATCAGCACGTAAACGAATTGAAGCAATCCTTACCGGAGAAGACCAACGACTATTAGTGATTGTAGGCCCTTGCTCTATTCATGATCCTAAAGCGGCCAAAGAGTACGCCTCTAAGCTTAATCAGCTAAAAGAACGTTATCATGACCGCTTAGAAATCGTCATGAGAACCTACTTTGAAAAGCCACGTACGGTCATTGGTTGGAAAGGTTTAATCTCTGATCCTTACCTTGATAACTCTTGCAACGTCAACGAAGGTATTCGCCTTGCAAGAAAGCTATTAATTGAAATAAATGCATTAGGTTTACCCACTGCAACTGAATTTCTCGATATGGTTACAGGCCAATATATTGCAGATTTAATTAGTTGGGGTGCCATTGGTGCTAGAACGACTGAAAGCCAAGTTCATCGTGAAATGGCTTCTGCGCTTTCTTGCCCTGTTGGCTTTAAAAATGGCACTGATGGTAATACCCGCATTGCGATTGACGCTATTCGAGCTTCTCGTGTTGGCCACACCTTCTTATCGCCAGATAAAAATGGCCGTATGACAATTTACCAAACCAGTGGTAATCCGTATGGTCATATTATTCTGCGCGGAGGTAAAAAACCTAATTATCACGCAAGCGATATTGCTGACGCTGTTGATGCGCTAAAACAAGTAGATTTACCAGAGCATCTTATTATCGATTTTAGCCATGGCAACTGTGAAAAAATTCATCGTCGTCAATTAGAAGTAGCCAGAAATGTTGGTCAACAAATTAAAGATGGCTCACAAGCAATTGTTGGCGTGATGGCTGAAAGCTTTTTACAAGAAGGCTCCCAAAAAGTTGTGCAAAATAAACCTCTTAATTATGGGCAATCAATCACTGATCCTTGTTTAAGCTGGAATGACACAGAACAACTTCTTGAGTTATTAGCACAAGCCGTTGAGAGTCGATTTCAATAGTCTTGTTTTTAAGGGGATAATCCTTATCCCCTTTTATCTTTTATATTCATTATGTTCCTCCTGATCCTCCCTCTTTCTGACTTTATATTCAGGTAAAATATCAGCCTATTTTATTCCATTGTTTTAAATTTCATCACCTACCTCTTTATTACTCACAATATGACTTAAATTTACTTATTTACGTTAAAAAAAGCTTGTCTAAACACTTTTGTTAACGATAATGATTATCATAATGATAACGCTTATTACTCTTAGTGTATTATGAATAAAAAAGCTAATAATTTGGATAATTCTTTAACCAAACAAAATTCTCATTCTTCAATAATTCAATCGATTAATAGTATTGAGTTATTAGGTAAAGATGGCATGGTTTACATTCAACATAACGGAGAGTTGTACCAACTACGCCAAACTAAAGCAGGAAAACTTATCCTGACTAAATAATTTTTTTTGACAATAACGTGCAAGCCACCTATCGACTCAGCTAGGCAGCCAGCTAAATAACTCCATATACAAGGACTTTTTATGGATATTTATGGTATGTGTATGCTGAAGAAACATTTCAAATATTCAGGTATAGCAACAGCACTTTGTCTGTTGTATTCCCCTATTGCCTCTGCACACTCTGAAAATACAGGAACGGACTCTCTTACTGTTATTGGCTATAACGACGATCGATCCTCAGACTTTCACTCTGTTATTGATACTTCTTCGGCTAAAACACAAACCGCATCAACTACTGGTGAAATATTAAAAGATGTTGCTGGTGTGACGTTATCAGGAACCGGTATCACAAATGGCACGAATATTTTAATGCGAGGATACGACCAAAAAGGTATCAAGATCCTCGTTGATGGTATTCATCAACCACTAGAGAACACCATAAATAATTTAGGTGGTATCTTTCTTGATCCCTCTTTAATTAGACGTGTTGATGTAAAACATGGCTCCGCATCCACTTTGCATGGTGCAGGTGCTATGGGAGGCGTTGTCGCGTTTAATACTCTTGATCCTCGCTCCATATTAGGTACGGATAAAAAATTAGGCGCAAAACTATTTAGCTCAGTTTCATCAGCAGATCGCCATTTTTCTTATGGTGGCATGATTGCAGCCAGACACGATATTGCAGAAGGTTTATTTGCGTATAGCCAACGCCAACGTGGTCCTATTCGTCTTGCTAATGGTGATAAATTAGAAAACCACGAGCATATTAAAAATTTCTTTGCAAAAGCCTATTTTTATCCAACTGAAAATCAAACACTTATTATTTCAGCTCGCCATTATGATAATTCAGGTGAACAACGAGAAGTTTTGCATCGAATGGGCGGATTTGGCAAGAATGAAAGTAACCAGATGCAGCGCGACACTCAGCAAAAAAATTATGCGCTCACTCACCATTATGTTTCTGATACAAACTCATGGTTAGATTTAACCACTTATCTTTACTATTCACAGTTTGATATTAACCAAACGTTTTTAACGGATACTAAATTAACAACGTCAGATTTAAAAAAAAATATCCAAGGTAAAATAGGTAAATACGAAGCACGTACACAATCGACTTATGGGCTTAAATTTGAAGATAATGCCAGTATCAATTGGTTTGATACATTCAATCAATCTGTGATTATTGGAACAGAAGCTTATCAGCAGAAAATGCAATCAAATGAAGAAGCAAAAAACTTTCCTTTAGCGAAAATGAATTATATCGCAGGTTGGTTGCAAAGCTCTCTCAGTACACCATCACTCCCTCTCACACTCACAACGGGTATACGTTATCACTATTACAAAAATATACCTGGTGAAGGGCTTGATCCTTTCTTCAGTAAATTTTCGGCGAAAACATTACAAGCAGAAAAACATACATCGAGCTATCGAGGAACCACTGAAAATATCACGTTAGCCTTCACACCAACACGTTGGTTACAACTTTATTCTACCTATTCAACTGCGTTTCGCGCGCCAACTTTAAATGAAATGTTTAATGATTCATTCCATTTTAAAGCAGGTTTTTTTAATGCGCATTGGGTGCCTAATCCAAACTTAAAACCTGAAAGAAATAGCACTTGGGAATATGGCGCTGATTTCTCATTTAAACAGCTTTTATCACAACAAGATAAACTCATTTTAAAAGCCGCTTATTTTGATACTAAATCAAAGGATTACATTACTTATGGTCCGTGGCATTCAAGTTCATTTGCGGGTAAATTAAATCTCCAAGCATTTAATATTCCCAACGCAATGATTGAAGGTATTGATCTTAGTCTGCGTTATTCACACCCATTAATTTCTCTAGGCTTAAGTTATAACCGTACTCATACCCTAGAGTTAACCACACATGAAACCATTTCGCCGGTTCGCCCTGAAATACTGACGACCTTTATTCAACTTCCTGTCGCTAAAACCCCATTCTCATTAGGGTGGTCAGGAAAATTCGCTGGTACTACCGCGAATAAAGGCACACATCGCGGACAAGCGCCTCATGTGAAAGGTAAAACCACAAATCGAATGCAAGAGCTTATTACTCAATATCCAGGCTATGGTATTCATGATTTTTCAATCAGTTATCAATCTCAAAACAATAAAGATATTCAAGCCGCGTTAGCGCTCACCAATGCGTTTAATCGAGAATATTTCTCAGCATTAGGTGTGCCACAAGAAGGTCGAAATATCAAAATGTCCATCAGTTATCGCTGGTAGATGAGGAGCAATAATTTACATAACAAAGGGCTGTATTTAACAGCCCATTAAATAACGGAGATCCATCTGCATGTCTCAGTCATCCCTATTGATTAAATTCAGTTTACTGGCAATTGCAGTTTCTTCTGCTTGTGCCTCTGCACAAGAAAAGACCCAAACTAATGAGAAGAAACAAACAGAAGTGCTTACAGTTTATGCGACAGGTAATGAGCGTGATAGCTTTACATTACCGATGATGTCAACGGTTATAAAAAATAACAATGCGTTGTCAGAAACCGCAGGAAGCGCTTCTGAATTACTTCGTCATGTACCGGGAATTTCAATTTCAGGTGCAGGTCGTACCAATGGCGAAACCATCAGTATGCGTGGATACAGTAAGAATGGAATATTGACACTTGTAGATGGCGTTCGCCAAGGAACAGACACCGGTCATATCGACAGTATTTTTGTTGATCCTCTGCTTATAAAACAAGTTGAAGTGATTCGTGGTCCTTCAGCTCTGTTATATGGTAGCGGCGCCCTTGGTGGTGTTATCGCTTACGATACGGTTGATGCAAGCGACTTGCTTTCAAACAATCAACAAGGCGGTGTTCGAGTTACTGGTCTTGGTAATACCGCCCAGCATAGTCAAGGTTTGGGTGTTACGGCTTTTGGCCGACACGATAACCTTGATGGACTCGTCGCATTCTCAGCCCGTGATAAAGGTGATACCCGCTATGGTGGTGGTTATCGCGCTCAAAATGACGAAACCATTATTAATCTCCTTTCTAAAGGACGCTGGTTAATTGATGATAGCAACACATTAAGTGGACAATTCCGCTATTACCATAACAATACAAATCAACCTAAAAATCCTCAAGTTCCCTCAAATCCTACACTTGCTAATGTAGAAACTGATCGCACCACGACACAAAAAGATGTTCAGTTAACCTATCAATTTGATCCTTCAGATTCACAATGGATTAATTTGAAAACACAGGCTTATTACAGTGAAGTTGATATCAATGCCAAAACGGTACAAAAAGGATTTGAAGGTCGAGAGCAAAAAACCTATGGCGTAAAACTCGAAAACCGCTCACAGGTGGGTACGTACAGCTTTGCATCACATGGATTGACTTATGGTGGCGAGGTTTATAAACAAAAACAATCACCAAGCCAAAATGCAGAAAGCTTCCCACAAGCCGATATCCGTTTTATGTCCGGTTGGGTACAAGATGAAGTCACTTTACGTGATTTACCTGTCTCCCTAATTTTAGGAACACGTTTTGACAAATATAAGAGCCAAAACGATCGTTATGATGACATTACTGCGGATAAATGGTCATCAAAAGGGGCAATCAGTATCACACCAACTGACTGGTCAATGCTGTATACCTCTTACTCACAAGCATTTAGAGCGCCAACTTTAGGTGAGATGTATAACGATGCAAAACATTTTGATGCACCTTTTCCTGGCGCGCCAACAAACTATTGGCGTCCAAACCCTAATTTAAAGCCTGAAACCAATTCAACTACTGAATATGGGTTAGGTTTTCAATTCGACGACTTATTATCTAATAATGATAATCTGAAAATTAAAGCTGCCCATTTCAATACTCGCGCAAAAGATTATATTGATGCAGATGTTGCTATTTTTCAGGGATATACACAATCAACAAATATTCCAAGAGCAACTATTTGGGGATGGGATGTTTCTATGAGTTACCAATCGAAATTCTTCAATTGGGATTTAGCCTACAACCATACTAAAGGGAAAGATAATGCGACTAACGCCTCAATTACCTCAATTGAGCCAGATACATTAACCAGTCGCTTTGATATTCCTGTACCGAGTACCGATTTTTCTGTGGGTTGGGTCGGTCAATTTACCAAAAAAACGGACTTTACCAAGCATGACCGTTTTAATCGTCCAACCAATCGCCAACAATCAGGTTATGGCGTTAATGATTTTTACCTTCGTTATGAAGGTAATGCCTCATTAAAGGGGCTAACAACCTCATTTGTACTGGGTAACGCATTTGATAAAACGTATTACTCTTCTGCAGGTATTCCTCAAGAAGGCCGAAATGCAAAAGTACTTGTGAGTTATCAGTGGTAATTAACAATAAAATCAACGATATAATAGGAGTTTCTGTGAATAAACCTCTTTATGAGAGCTACCTGCAAGCTAAAGCGGACAAAAAAGCATCGTTCGCGCGAGATCTCGCAACTTACTTAAATGTCAGTGAAGCCGAACTCACTCATGCCCGTGTAGGGCACGATGCAAAGCGTCTACGTAATGATGTACAAGAATTATTAAAAGCATTAAGTAAAGTAGGTGAAGTCAAAGCAATTACTCGTAATGATATTGCAGTTCATGAACACCTTGGTGAATACACAAATGCCCGTTTTAACGATCACGCAGGTTTAATCTTAAATCCGCGTGCTATGGATTTACGCTTCTTCTTCGCTTATTGGTCAAGTATTTTTGCACTTACCGAAGAAACAGCAAAAGGAACGCGTTATAGCATTCAATTCTTTGATATGCATGGTGATGCATTACATAAAGTCTATGCGACAGATAACACGAATATGGATGAATGGAATGCACTTATTCAATCATTCTTATCAGAAGAAAATCCTGCTCTTGATATCACTCCTGTTGAACCATACTCAAACACGCCTGTTAGTAATGAATTAGCGGAACAACTTGAACAACAATGGCGTTCAATGACTGACGTTCACCAATTCTTCAAATTACTAAAAGAAAACAACTTAAGTCGTCAACAAGCATTCAAAGCGGTTCCTGATGATCTTGCTTATCAAGTTGATAACAACGCGCTGAAAACCTTATTAGAGCTAGCTAAAGAAGCGCAAAATGAGATCATGATATTTGTCGGTAGCCGTGGTTGTGTACAAATTTTCACAGGTCAAATTGATCGCCTAGTACCGCATCAATTTGAAAATAGCGAGCAAATTTGGATCAACGTTTTCAATCCTGCTTTTACACTTCATTTAATTGAAAGTGAAATTGCAGAAAGTTGGGTAACACGTAAACCAACTCAAGATGGTTTTGTTACCAGTCTTGAAATCTTTGATAACAAGGGACAGCAAATTGCTCAACTCTATGGACAACGCACTGAAGGTACTGCTGAGCAACTACAGTGGCGTGAACAAGTGAACACTCTCACTAAAATCGCCTAATCGGAGAATGATTTAATGAAAAAATGGCTTCTTTTGATCCTGTGTAGCGTCATATCGTCCATCACTTTGGCCAATGAGCGTATCGTTACTATTGGTGGCGATATTACAGAAATTGTTTTCGCATTAGGTGCAGGTGAGCAAGTTATTGCAAGAGACAGCACCAGTTTAGTTCCCGAACAAGTGAAAACACTTCCTGATGTGGGTTATATGCGAATGCTAAACCCAGAAGGGATCTTATCTGTCAAACCAACATTGATCATTACCAGTGAACTCGCTCGCCCTTCTTTAGCATTACGTCGTATTAAAGAAGCTGGAGTTGCTGTTAAAACGATTACTGGTACACATTCATTAGAAGCCATTAATGAAAAAATAGACACCATCGCAACTGTTTTAAATAAAGAACAAGAAGGTCATCAACTAAAAGAGAAGCTCGCCCTCTCTATCAAACAAATTTCAACCACTCCTATCGATAAGAAAGTCATTTATATCATGAGTCATGGTGGTGTTGTTCCAATGGCAGCAGGTCAAAATACAGCTGCAGATACCATTATTTCACTGGTGGGTGGTAAAAATGCCATGCAAGGTTTTACAAGTTATCGTCCACTTTCTCAAGAAGGTGTGATTGCAAGCCAACCTGATATTTTACTAGTAACTAAAGAAGGTATTAAAGGCATTGGCGGAATTGAAAAACTATGGGAACTACCCGGCATAAAATACACACCCGCGGGTAAAAACAAGCATTATGTTGTTGTTGATGACATGGGATTATTAGGCTTTACCCTTTCAACACCAGAAGTCATGCGTCAAATTCGTCAAGCATTGGAGCAATAATGTCTCGTTTTCGTTCACCGTGGATGAGTATTTTAGTTTTACTCTTTTTACTCACCACTGTTACATTAATTTCTGTGAATAGCGGTGCATTAGCCCTTTCGTTTCATACACTATGGAATAGCTCTTTTGATGATATGGAATGGCAAATTTGGCTTGATATCCGTTTACCTCGCGTATTATTGGCTATTCTTGTTGGGAGCGCGTTAGCAATATCAGGCGCAATAATGCAGGGATTATTTAGAAACTCATTAGCTGATCCTGGTTTACTTGGTATTAGTAGCGGTGCGGCACTAATGGTTGCCATTGTAATTATTCTACCGTTCTCTTTTTCGCCAGCTTTTGCATTCTACAGCCATATTGTTGCCGCCTTTGTTGGCGGTTTAATTGTGGCAATGATTATCTTCTCATTGCATCAATTGAGTGATGGTAATTTAGCACGGTTATTGCTTGCCGGTATTGCTATCAATGCGCTATGCATGTCTTTTATTGGTGTATTAAGTTACATCAGTACCGACCAACAGCTACGTCAATTCTCACTTTGGATGATGGGTTCATTAAGCCAAATTGACTGGAAAACTTTATCCATTGCAACCCTTGTGATCATTCCTGTCAGCATTTTGGCATGTTGGCAAAGCCATAAATTAAACCTATTACAACTTGGTGATGAAGAAGCGCATTACTTAGGGCTAAATGTAAGAAGAACCAAATTTATTCTGTTACTTCTTAGCGCCATTTTAATTGGCTGTGCTGTCGCACTGAGTGGTGTTATTGGATTTATTGGACTTGTCGTTCCACACCTTATTCGTATGCGTATTGGTAGTAACCATGTATGGCTATTACCTGCCACTATTTTAGGTGGTGCAACACTATTGCTCGCTGCTGACACATTATCACGAACACTAGTATCTCCAGCAGAAATCCCTGTGGGGCTGATTACAGGATTAATTGGCGGCCCTTATTTCCTTTGGCTGATCTTACGACAACCCGCAGGAAGAATGTCATGATTGAAAAACAAAACACACCATTACTTTATGGAAATAATTTAACTTACCAAATTGGCAATAAGACCATTATTGATGATGTGTCACTTTCACTGAATGCTGGGGAGTTAGTTGCCATTATTGGTCCTAATGGCGCAGGAAAATCATCGCTCTTACGCTTACTAACAGGCTATACAACACCCACACAAGGTCAATGTTATTTTAAGCAAAAAAAATATTCTCAATGGAATAGCCAACAATTAGCGCAAAACCGTGCCGTTATGCGACAAAATAGCCAGCTCTCATTTTCATTTTCAGTCGAAGAAGTCGTTGCTATGGGAAGAACACCTCATGGACAGCAACATAAAAAAATGGCCATTGAAACCGCACTACTCCAAACAGATTGTTTAAAATTTAAAGATAGAGACTATCGTCAATTATCGGGTGGAGAACAACAACGAGTACAACTTGCTAGAGTGCTAGCGCAATTATGGCACCCGACACCACAAGAAGCCGTATTGTTCCTTGATGAACCAACTTCCGCACTTGATCTTTACCACCAGCAACACAGCTTACGTTTATTAAAACAATTGGCAAAAACACAGAATCTTATGGTTTGTTGTGTTTTGCATGATCTTAATTTAGCGTCTCTTTATGCTGATAGAATTTTATTACTGCATCAAGGAAGGTTAGTTTGTGAAGGTACGCCACACAGCGTACTCACAACAGAAAATATACAAAAATGGTATGGTGCAGATGTGAGTGTTAATACTCATCCTGAACATTTATATCCTCAAGTTTTTCTACGCCCTTAAAAAGAACACTACCTAACGTTTTATTACCAAGCCACCTTTTAGCATTACTTTCTAAAAGGTGGCTTAGTTAATTTATTATCAATAAACTTATCAAGTGAAAATAAAATGGTGAAGGCAACACCACATCAATTGATTAGAAAATCTTATTTTAATTTTTCAATGTTTAGTCAAATAAATTGACTTTCAAATACACCTTAATCAATGATTAGCTTGTGTTTCGCACAAAAAAGCATAACAGAACGACAAATAAAAGGTATAACAGTATTATTAAGTTAAAAAAATAAATCAATAAATTCAACAAACTAAAAGTCATACAAAATAACATTTTTAATCAGAAAGATTCAGCAAGTTAAACCTTACTTAAACTATATAAGCCTCACCTATCGTTGTGATAATGATTATCAATCACGAAAAGCACTTTTTGCCTACCTGTTATTTTCCCCATGCTTAAAATAGGTTATAAATAACATACGTTACTATTCTATTTACTTGGGCACTGTGTCCCCACCATTTTTGTGGGAGGTTTTATGGCTGAAAATGTCGTTAATGATATTCTGAAATGGTTAGAAACCCAGTTACAACGTAACGAAGGTATAAAAATCGATACGATTGCAAATAAAAGTGGTTACTCTAAGTGGCACTTGCAACGCATTTTTAAAGACTTTAAAGGCTGCACATTAGGCGAATATGTTCGCAAACGTCGCTTATTAGAAGCAGCTAAATCATTACAAGAAAAAGATATGTCTATTTTAGATATCGCTTTAATGTATGGCTTTAGCTCTCAAGCAACATTTACACGCATCTTTAAAAAGCATTTCAATACTACACCCGCTAAATTTAGAGAAAATGGCAAAATGCCAGACACTCATTGCTTTATGTCATGTGAAAATCACTAATCAATTTCGCATCACGTTATTCTTTATGAAAAAACCAGCTTTTTTAGCTGGTTTTTATGCTTATTGTTTATCGTTTTCTAACGTTGATAAAAATTACGCTATCGCTGTCATAAGCCATTCTTGAAGCTCGTTAAGCTCTATTTTATTGTTAGGATATCGCTGAATGAGTTGCTCAATAAGCCCTTTTAGAGACTCAGGTGTATAACGTTGCCCTACCAACATCTCTGATAATGCTTCTAATGGTGCAGGATCTAAACTGTCTGTATATATTTGGCTTCTAATAACGTTGCCACGCTCAATATCAAAATGCAGCTCTACTCCCCCCCATTTAAAACGATTATCTAAAAGATGTGAAAATGCAGGTGCTTGTCCAAAATTCCACTCCCAACTACTTTGTTTAGTGAAAGTTTCTTCAAAACCGGGTAAATCAGGTAATTTTTGTGGTGAAATAATCTCTGCTTCTACTCGCTCACCATAGTATTCAAAAAAGCTTTCAGTGATAGTTTCACACAGTTTTTCATGGGTAATATTAGGTTTGATCTCAACCAAATTAGCCACTCTGGAGCGTACAGAGGTGATACCTTTAGCTTGAAGTTTTTTCGGATCGGGATTGAGGTAATTAGCTAATCTAGATAAATTAGCATTTATTAATAATGTACCATGATGAAAACCACGATCTTTAGTCTCTTTATAGGCTGATCCAGAAACCTTTCTTTCACCATCATCTTGGGGAACGACTAAATCGTTACGCCCTGATGCCGTAGCATTAATGCCTGCTTTTAATAATCCATTAAGAATAATTTGAGTTGAAATCGTTTTATTATATTCTGGCTTTCCTGCCATAAAGGTAAAACAAGTATTGCCAAGATCATGGAAAACAGCGCCACCACCACTTGAACGGCGTGCTAATTTCACACCATCTTCATCCATTTTACGGGTATTACACTCTTTCCATGGATTTTGCGCTCGACCGATGACTACCGTATTATCGTTACGCCAAAGAAAAAGTACGCGTTGATCAGCGGGCATTTGTCTAAAAATACACTCTTCAACAGCAAGGTTAAACCAAGGATCATAAGACTCTGAAATTAACAGACGCAATTTGCCTGACATAAGGAATACCTATATGAAGAAAATAAGGTATAAGATACCATAACTCTCAATATATTAGGCTGTTAAATGGCACGAAACTACAATCGGCGAGCTTGCCAGAATGTCTTTTTCCAATAGACATTATCAAGGGATGAGCGAGTTACCCCTTTGCTAGTTGATGCGTGGATAAATGTATTATCAGTATCATAAATACCGACATGAAGACCATTTTCACCACCACCGGTTTTGAAGAAAACCAAATCACCTGGCATTAAATCACTTTTACTGATTTGTGTACCATATTTGGTTTGATCAATGGTCATTCGAGGAAGTTTTATATCAAAGCGATCACTGTAAGTTTTATACACAAAGCCCGAACAATCAATACCAGAAGGCGTCATTCCACCATAGCTGTATGGCGTACCATACCATTGCTCAAGCTGCGATTTTAATTGCACTATCACCATGATAGGGTCAGAAAGTTGTGTTTTTAAAGGAGGCGCTGGTGGAATACGCTTAGATGGGCTAGATGAACATCCAGCCAGCAGAATAATACAGAGTAAGAAAGGATAAAAAATAGACTTTCTCATTGCATCCACCATTATTGTTATCATAGATTTTAAAATCTATCTGCTTTTTTAAGCAAAAACAAGTTATTGAAGATGAATGAGTGATGATTGATAGCATAAATCGCACAATTAACAACAGAATTCAAAAAATAAATTCTACAATCATTAAGTTAGTGTGTTTGAGCATCTTTCGCTTTTTGACTGATTAACCACACTCCAATCATGATAAATGCAACACCCGCTGTTTTTGTCCATGAAGGTGTTTCTTGAAACCAAGGTAATATCACTGCAAGAATATAAACAAACACATAACTCAAGCTGATCAGCGGATAGGCTTTATTTAAAGGAATGGTACGTAAAGTGAATAGCCAACAAACCATAGAAAGGACATAACCGACAAGACCAGCAAACACGATAGCAAGTGGCATTACATTGGCCCATAACCATGAAAAATCAAACCACTGTTTTTCTAGCTGTAAAGCCGGTAGTTCAGACATGCCAAACTTTAGCAATAATTGAGCCACCGTCACTAATAGTGCGCTTCCAATTGCCCATAGATAGCCTTTCATGCTTGTATACTCATCAATATAATACCAACCATAATTGACGCGATCCCAATCCAATGTTTCACATTAACCGGCTCTTTATAAACAAACTGGCCAATTAATGTCACCACAATAAAGTTAATACTTAACATGGGATAAGCAATACTTAGAGGAAGGAGCTGTAATAATCGGAGCCAAAATAACATGCCTAAACCAAGCATCGCAATTGCAACAAAAAGCCAGAAAATCGTTTTTCTGGCTTTTGTTAAAGAGTCACTTTGCCAGCTAACCACCGCTTGTTTTTGACATACTTGCCCTATACAGGTCAAAAAACTCACGATCAGCAATAAAACAAATGACATTAATTACGCTTCTCATAAGTTAAAATAGCCACTCGATGGTTTGTCACTAGCTCTTCAGGTCTTGGCAATTGTGCTAATCTTTTAGGATCTTTAAAGGTAATAACAACTGAAACATTCCCTTCTTTTCTTGCTTCTTCTAACCACTGAGCAAAATTATCAGGTTTAATTAATTTATGCTGAGAATCTGGATACTCTTCAATACCATAAGTTAATTCGCCTGTTCTTTCATAAAGGTAAATATCGCTACGTTGTAATTCCCACGCTAATCCCGCACCGACACCAACGCTATTGCTCACAATGTATTTGCTTGCGTTTAATGTCTCGATATTTTGGCGAATAAATTCTTGAGGTAACTTTCCATCTACGCTGCTATTTGGTATTGCCTGACCAATACATAAGCTAACACCTAGCGAACAAGACGCCGCCCATAACCAGTGTTTTCCATTAAGTGTAGAGCAAAGATAACCAATAATACCCCATAATGAAAATGCGACTATCGCTAATACCCATTTAGACCATTCATATGGCATATAAATAGGTTTTGAAGATACGAGCTGAATAACTAAAATAGCGATAACAACAGCAACACCAATAAAGATATTAATATAACCATTTATACGCAGCGCTTTCATTCTAAATTTGCGTGCGCAATCTACGCCATATTTCGCCATTAGCATTGCTAGTGGTGCCATAAACGGCAGCATATATGTCGGTAGCTTACCTTTCGCAATACTAAAAAATAAGAACGGAACGACAAACCAGCATAATAGGAAGAATAATTCAGGACGTTTGCGTCTTTTCTTCCAAGCGTCCATTAATGCGCCCGGCAGTAATCCAAGCCAAGGGATCACACCTAATAAGACAACTGGGATATAGTACCAAAATGGAGAGCTGTGTTGAGCATCTTCACCTGAAAAACGCTGAATATGTTCAATCCAGAAGAAGTAGTGCCAATAATCTGGCTCTGCTTTAGCAACAGCCAATGCCCACGGCAAACTAATTAATGCGGCACTAAATACCGCAAGTAAGCCATAGAGCAACATTTGCATAAATTGTTTTTGATACAGCGTGATAGGGATCATAACAATGACCGGGATAGCTAAGGCTAAAAATCCTTTGGTCATAAATGCCATACCACATGCAAGCCCTAATGTTATCCACGCTAATATTCGTGTTTTGACTGTGGTCACTTTAAGCGCCCAAAAACAGCAAACCATACTCGCAGTAACCCAAAGTGCCAACATAGGATCTAATACACTGTACGTACCTACGCTAAACACTAAGAACATGGATAAATAGATTAAACTAGAAACAAAAGCGACTTGGCGGTTACGCCACATCATTCTTGCCAATAAATAGACAAGTAATGTGCTTAACAGAATAGAAATAACAGAGCCAAAACGTACAGCAAAATTAGTGTGGCCAAAAATTAATTGGCTAACATTATTAATCCAATAACCTGCAACAGGTTTCTCAAAATAGCGGATATCGAGCATATGAGGAACAATCCAGTTCCCGCTCACCACCATTTCACGGCTAATTTCCGCATAACGGGTTTCATCTGGCTGCCATAATAACCGGCTGTTCAATGGAAATAAGTAGGTAAGAACAAAAAAAAGAGCCAAGAGGATGGCCCCTATTTTACTCGCCCGGTTATTCAACATAGTTTCGTTAGACCTCTTGTTGGCACCCTAACCAGCCTTCTCGACCTGGAAAGTCAGATCGAACAACTTTACCCATCGGAAGCATTTCTTTATCTAGTGGTAATAAATCGCTTAACGGGCAGAATTCGATGCCTTCATTTGCAATCATTGCCAGTAACTGCTCAAATTGAGCGGCTTTTGACATTCCTTCAACTTCAGTATGGATAGTATAAACAGGTATTCCCCTGTCTTTTTTGATTTCATCAATAATAAATTGATTAAAATCTTCATCCTTAACTTTTGTACCAACGACTTCATCATAAGTTGGTAATGTTACTGGAATTTGCACCGTACCGATAGAACCATTTTCTAAAATAGGTCTGAAAGGATGTGTTCCTCGACAATCGCTATTGTAATCGAATTGAAAAGTTTCTTTAACTGTTAATACACGTTCATCTGCTCGCCATCCAGCAACTGCCGAACATTTTACAGGGTTTTCAAGTGCTTTTTCCAGTGCTTCAACACCTAAACGAACTTGTTGCATTAATTCTTCTGTTGACCAGCGCCCGACTTTTGCTTGCCAACCTTGATGATCCCATGAATGCAATCCAACTTCATGCCCTGCATCTTGGGTTTCTTTCATCAAATAACCTAAATTTTTAGCAATTTTTTTACCCGGCCATGCTGTACCGGCTAATAAAATATCTAAGCCATACAGTGATGCAGCATTAGATCTCAGCATTTTCCATAAAAATTTGGGCTTTAAAAGGCGCCATAAATGACGCCCCATATTATCTGGACCCACACTAAAGAAGAAGCTGGCATGAATGTTATGTCTGGCAAATACATCCAGCAATTGTGGAATACCTTGTTTCGTTCCTTGATAAGTATCCACATCAACTCTCAAACCAACTTTCTTCATTGTTTATTCCTATTTAGTGCCTAATTCTTCAACTGCGCCACGTAAGAAGAAATCTAATGTTTCTTCTACTGTTTGACGAGTTTCGATACTTGGTTTCCAATCCAATAAACGCTCTGCGTTTTTAATGCTTGGCTTACGGTGTTCAACATCTTGATAGCCTTTACCATAGTAACTGCTACTTTCAATTTTCTTGAAGCCGGCAAATGGAGGAAAATGACCACGTAACTCATGTTTTTCAAAGCAATCTAACAGCATTTCTGCTAATTCGCGAATACTTGCTTCGTTAGTTGGATTACCGATATTGATAATTTGACCATCACATTTGTTATCACGGTTTTCAATAATACGGAATAAAGCTTCAATACCGTCATTGATATCAGTGAAACAACGTTTTTGCTCGCCACCATCAACCAATTTAATTGGTGAACCTTCAACTAAGTTCAGAATTAATTGTGTGATTGCACGAGAACTACCAATACGCGCTGAATTTAAGTTATCTAAACGAGGTCCCATCCAGTTAAATGGACGGAATAGCGTAAATTTCAGATCTTCTTTGGCACCATAAGCCCAAATAACTCTGTCTAATAACTGTTTAGATACAGAATAAATCCAACGTTGTTTATTGATTGGACCAACAATCAGACGTGAATTATCTTCGTCAAATTCTTTATCATCACACATACCATAAACTTCTGATGTGGATGGGAAAATAATACGCTTATTATATTTAACGCAATAACGTACAATTTTTAAGTTTTCTTCAAAGTCTAATTCGAATACACGTAATGGATTACGGGTATATTCAATTGGCGTTGCAATAGCCACTAATGGCAGAATAACGTCACATTTTTTAATGTGGTATTCAATCCATTCTGTATGAATGCTCACGTCACCTTCAATAAAGTGGAAACGTGGATTACCAATAAAGCGCTCAATTGCAGAAGAACCGATATCCATACCATAGATATCATAGTTATCATCTTTCAATAAACGTTCAGTTAAATGGTTACCAATAAAGCCATTCACACCTAAAATCAGAACACGTTTGCGACGTTTAACTTGTGCAGTCGCTTTCGGTCCAACGCGAACATCAGTCACAATACCCATTTCAGTCGCTAAACGACTTCCTTGAACATAAAGACCATTTTCACTTTGACCAGTAACAACTTCGATTGCACCTTTCCCACACGCAATCACTAAAGGTTCTGTTGAAATAACAGTACCAGGACGTTTGCCTTGATTATCAGCAACAGCGCGTGAACGCCAGATAATCATTTTACGTTCACCTAAGAAAGTGAATGCACCTGGGTACGGTTCTGTAACAGCACGCACTAAATTGTGAACTGTTTTTGCATCTGCATTCCAGTCGATTAAACCATCATCAGCACAACGACGGCCAAAGTAAGTTGCTTGGCTTTCATCTTGTACTGTTGTTGAATAATCACCTGATGCAATATGTGGTAATGTGCTAGAAAGTAACTTATCAGCGGCTTCTCTTATTTTTTCATGTAAAATCAGAGAAGTATCATTATCTGCAATGGTCACTTTTTCTTGAGCAACGATATCACCTGCATCCGCTTTCACGGTCATTTTATGCAGAGTAACACCCGTTTCTGTTTCACCGTTCACAATCGCCCAGTTAATTGGTGCGCGACCACGATATTTTGGTAATAAAGAACCATGTAAATTAAACGCGCCTTTAGGTGCCAAATTCAGGATCTCATCACTTAACATGTGACGATAATAGAAAGAAAAAATGACATCAGGTTTCATTTCACGGATACGTTCAATCCACAATGGGTGATTGACATTTTCAGGTGCAAATACTGTCAATCCCATTTCTGCACTCACACGAGCAACAGATGAGAAGAAATGATTTTCATTAGGATCGTCAGTGTGGGTAAATACAGCCTGAATATCATAACCTGCTTTTTCAAGTGCTTTTAAACCAACACAGCCAATATCGTGATAGGCAAATACTATTGCTTTCATTAGTCTTTTTCCTGATCTTTGTTGGGTTTATTAACTCCAACCACTTTTTGGATAAAATACCGAGGACGCGCTCTTACATCATTATAAATTCGGCCTATATACTCGCCTAATAAGCCCATTGCAACGAACTGCGCTCCGATAAACATAAATAAGATTGCAAAAAGTGTGAATACACCTTCAGCTGCCCACATTGCACCGAAAATAATACGTAAAATAATCAGCAATAAGGCTAATACAAAGCCCGATACAGCAATCACACTGCCGACGATACTTAATAAACGTAATGGTGCCGTGGTTAAACAAGTTAATAGGTCATACATCAAATTAATCAGCTTTAAAAAGCTGTATTTTGAATCGCCATATTCACGCTCTGCGTGTGCGACATCAATTTCAATAGTACGACGAGCGAATGTGTTCGCAAGAATAGGGATAAATGTGCTTCTTTCGTGACACTGTAACATCGCTTCAACAATGTGGCGACGATAAGCACGCAACATACAACCGTAGTCTCCCATAGAGCGGCCTGTTGCTTTAGTGATCATTGAGTTGATCATTTTTGAAGCGGTTTTACGAAACCATGAATCTTGGCGGTTACGACGACGAGTTCCGACAACGTCATACCCTTCTTCAGCAGTCGCGACAAGTCTTGGGATCTCTTCAGGTGGGTTTTGTAAATCAGCATCCAATGTGATCACTAAATCACCATCAGCCTGATTAAAACCGGCCATAATTGCGGAGTGTTGACCATAATTACGGTTTAAAATAATTGCAATAACGTGATTTTCTTCAATTGCAGCCGCTTCTTCTAACATCTTAGCTGAATTGTCACTACTACCATCATCAACAAGGATCAGTTCATATTCTTGCTTTAATTGTTTACAGCTTTTAATTGTACGTTCTAAAAGCTGAGGAAGGCTCTCTTCCTCGTTATAAACGGGAATTACAACCGATACTTTCTTGATTTCATCAAATGTTGACACTTAAATATGCTCCGAAAGAATTTCATTGATCGCATCTACAACGCGAATAACATCTTCATTATTCATATCAGGGAACAGCGGCAGCGAGCATAACGTTGCAGAGTTCCATTCTGATTGAGGAAGGGATAAAGAAGGATAGCGCTCACGATAATATTTTTGTGTGTGCGCTGCACGGAAATGAAGCCCTGTACCAATCTCTTTTTTCTTCAACTTCTCCATAAAGGTATCACGATCGATACCACAAGCATTTTTATCAACTCTCACCATAAATAGGTGATTTGCATGTAAATGTGAATATTCAGGAACACTCAACATTTCTAATGGAGAATCTTTGAGTTTTTCACGATACAGAGCAACTAACTCAGCACGTTTAGCATTCATTTCATCTAAACGCCCTAATTGCACCACGGCAATCGCTGCATGAATATCAGATAAGTTGTATTTATAGCCAGGCTCTACAACTTCTGCTTGAGGTTTACGCCCTTGAATTTGTCTATCAAAAGCGTCTACCCCTAAACCGTGGAATTTTAAGCAACGTACTCTATTGGCTAATTCGTCATTATCAGTAACAACTAATCCACCTTCTGCACAAGTTACGTTCTTAATTGCGTGAAAAGAGAAAATGGAAGTTCCTTTTTCTCCAATCCATTCATTTTTATAGCGAGTACCAATAGCATGCGCTGCATCTTCAATAAGAGGAATGCCTGCATCTTGTGCCACTTTTCTTAATGCATCAAGATCGCAAGGTGCGCCCGCATAATGAACCGGAATAATTGCTTTCGTTCTAGGTGTAATCGCTTTTTTGACATCTTCTGCACTCACCATCAAAGTATCACGGTCAACATCAATCATCACTGGCTCTGCACCAAGTAATGTAATGATGTTTATCGTCGAAACCCAAGTTTGTGATGGTGTGATAACTTCATCACCAGCGCCAATTCCCATCGCCATTAAAACAACATGCATACCCGCAGTGGCAGAGCAAATTGCGATAGCATGTTTGCTACCAAATTTTTCACAAAAATCTTGCTCTAATTGATGATTTTGAGGACCTGTTGTAATCCAACCTGAACGCAGTACATCCTCAACGGCTTTGATTTCTTCATCGCCAATCGCAGGGCGAGAGAAAGGAAGGAAGTGACTCATAAAAATGTAGCCTAATTAATGAATGAATGAATAAAGAAAAAACAATTATATACAAACTATTGTTCACCGGCATCCGTCTTATTAAGAAAACATTAAAAAAACCTTAATAATTACTTGGAGATAAGCTAAACAATAACTATATTATTGCAAAACCCGCCAATCAATATGATCAACATCATTGATGCATTTGATATTTGTATTAAATGTAGTTGATAATAATTTTTCGTCCAATAAGAGTGCAGGTACGCCAGAGTCAACCAAATATCCATTTTTTATGAGCCAAACTCTGTCTGCTTTTTGATAGGAATGATTCAAATTATGTGTACTCATAATAACAGCACCACCTTGTTGGCAAAATTTATCAACCCACTTATCCAAAATAGCCAACTGTACGACATCTAAGTTATTCGTTGGTTCATCAAGTAACATTAATTTTCCTTTTAAATCATAACTTGACCATAATTGGATAAATGCACCAACGATTCTGACCCTCTGCCATTCACCTCCCGATAAATGATGAATGTTTTTTGATAATAATTTGTCAATTTTAAAATCATTTAACAGCATATTTAATTGCTGAACATCCATTTTCGATAATTTATGATATAGCGAGAGATAATGAAAAACAGACATAAATGATAAAGCTTCCAATTGTTGTATAACAATGCTCTGCATTCTAGAAAGATCATCATATTTATAATATCTTATTGAAGTTTCGTTTAGAATGATTTCACCATTAAATTGAAGCTCTCCTGCGATCGCCATTAAAAGTGTGCTTTTCCCCGCGCCATTTGCGCCAATTAAGTGGACACGTTCGCCATAATTTACTTGCTCTGTAAATGCGTTAAGCCGCTCATTAACACTTAAATTATCAAGTTTAAGTAACGCCATATTACAAACGCCCCATCTCTTTTGTTGCCAATAACCAGATAAATAAAGGCGCACCAAGCGTTGCTGTAATCACTCCTATCGGAACTTCTGCACCATTTAAAATTAAGCGAGATAGCAGATCAGCAAGCAATAACAATCCACCACCAGCAAGCGCACACGCGGGTAGTAATGTTTTATAATGAGTTATTCCACACAGTCTTAATAAATGCGGCACAACAAGCCCTACAAAGCTTATAGCGCCCGCTAAAGCGACACTTAGCCCTATCAATAACCCAACAGCTAAAATAAACCAATTTCGCCATTGATTAACGGATATACCTAATTGTTTTGCTCTGAATGAACCCAGAGATAAATAATTAAGAATATCGGCTTGTAGAATAAGAATTAAGGCAATGGGTATAAGAGCCAAAAATAAGATTTGATGACGCCAATCAATGCCACTAAAACTCCCCATCAACCAATACATTAATTGTCTTAAATCCAAAGCTGAACTGAAATAAACCAGCCAAGTCATTATCGCGCTTGCCAGAACACCTAATGCCACACCAATTAATAGTAACTGAGCATTAGACAGCTTTCTTATGCGAGTAAAAAACATTAATAAAAGAGTCATTCCTAATGCACCGAATATTGCCGCACCACTTATCAACCAAGGGCTGAAACCCAATTGTAAAACAATGAGTAATACAACACACACTCCTGCACCACTGCTTACTCCTAGTAATCCTGGCTCTGCGAGTGGATTTTGGAATAGCGCCTGCATAATCGCACCTGCAATTGCTAGGCTGGCACCAACAGTCACTACTGCAAGTATTCTTGGTAAACGGATCTGCCAAACAAATAAATGAGCTTCATCTGTTAACCATTGATGTGGAAATAACGTAATCTCACCAACAGAGAGGGAAAAAACAAACAAGAAACATAATACTAATGCCATTAGAAATAGCTTCTTTCTGTCGTCAATACGTTGTCTTTTAGCCAATTTAATTAGAGGATTAACTTCTTTATTCATTTCATTCCCTATCCATGCAACAACGACTCTAACTGTTTTTATTTATAAAATAATTTTTTAGCAACATAACATGTTCGCATTCAATGATGAAAAAATAAATTTAGAACATGTAAGCCAGTCTCTAATAATGAAGAAAAATGGGGATTAGCTATCACAATGTTGATGCAGATAAAATAAAAGAGTCAAAATAAGAATAAAAAGAAAGATAATAGAAAAATAAAAACCTTCCATCCAAATAGAAATACTCATTCAGACTATATTGATAAATATAAACACCCTAATGCGTTTATCATCAAAATAGATACAGATAATAATGATAAAAAAACGGCTTTCAAAGAAAGCCGTTTTGGATGTTTTTGTAAATCTTATTCTTTTGGTGTTGCGCTCTCAACCCGACTTTTTAACTTTTGTCCTGGGCGGAAAGTAACAACACGGCGAGCTGTAATAGGAATGTCTTCCCCAGTTTTCGGATTACGACCTGGGCGCTGATTTTTATCACGCAGGTCAAAGTTTCCGAATCCAGACAGCTTCACCTGTTCCCCATTTTCAAGAGAACGACGCACTTCCTCAAAAAAGGATTCTACAAGGTCTTTTGCATCGCGTTTGCTAACACCAAGTTTTTCAAACAGATTTTCTGCCATTTCAGCTTTTGTAAGCGCCATAGGTCTAGTCCCTCAAGGATGCTTGGAATCGCTGTTTCAATGCTGCTACACAGTTACTCACTGTTGCAGCAATCTCATCTTCTTCCAGTGTATGCTCGATATCCTGCAAGATTATGCTAATAGCGAGGCTTTTATAGCCCTCTGCTACTCCCTTACCACAATACACGTCAAATAAGTTTATGCCAACTATTTGATTTCCGCCAACTTTCTTACATTCGGCTAAAATATCCTCTGCAGCAACATCATTCGGAACAACTACAGCGATATCTCTACGATTCGAAGGGTAACGAGAAATTGCTTTTGCTTGTGGTAAACTGCGATTTGCAATTGCATTCCAACGTATTTCGAATACTACCGTACGACCGTTTAAGTCAAGTTTACGTTCAAGCTCTGGATGAACAACGCCAATACAGCCAATATATTCATTTCTCAGATAAATCCCAGCACTTTGTCCCGGATGAAGTGCTGAATGATTAGCTGGTTTAAATGTAATTTCATCTAGCTGACCTGTCAATTCCAGAATTGATTCAATATTACCTTTCAAATCAAAGAAATCAACAGTTTGCTTATCTAAACTCCAATGTTCTTCATAACGGTTGCCCGCGATCACACCAGCTAACATAAGTTCCTGACGTATTCCATATTCTGCTTGATTATCAGGAACAAAACGCAGACCTGCTTCAAATAACCTAACTCTAGATTGTTGACGGTTCTGATTATATACAGTCGTAGTCAATAATCCGGTTAATAAAGATAGTCTCATTGCTGACATATCTGCTGAAATCGGATTAGGCAGAATTAATGCTTCTTCATTTGGATGTAATAAAGATTGAACCTTAGGATCAACAAAGCTATAAGTAATTGCTTCTTGGAAGCCGTTGTCTACTAGCATTGTTTTAACGCGTTTTAATGACAAGTTCGCTTCACGATGATTAGTCATCACTAAATCAGCGCGTAATGGTACATCTGGAATATTGTTGTAACCATAAATGCGAGCAACTTCTTCAATCAGATCTTCTTCGATTTGAACATCGAAACGCCATGAAGGAACTGTTGCTAACCAACCATCATTCTCAACAGAAACGTTGAATCCTAAGCGAGTTAACGAATCCAGAACTTGTGCATCATCAATCACATGACCTAGTAAACGGTCTAATTTTTTACGTGTTAATTTAACTGGTGCGATATTTGGTAAATGTGCTTTATTGGTTACATCAATCACTTCACCAACTTCACCACCACAAATTTCTAACAGTAACTTAGTTGCACGCTCAATCGCATTGTATTGCAGCGCAGAATCAACGCCACGCTCAAAACGATGAGAAGCATCAGTATGTAAGCCATAGCGACGCGCACGACCTGTGATAGATAATGGAGAGAAGAATGCACTCTCTAAGAAGACATTTTTCGTTTCTTCATTAACACCTGATGATTCACCACCAAAAATACCAGCCATACCTAATGCTTGTTTTTCGTCAGCAATAACTAATACATCTTCTTTTAATGTAATTTCATTGCCATCAAGTAAAGTCAGTTTTTCACCCTCTTTACCCATACGAACAACAATAGCACCGTCAACGCGGTCAAGATCGAACGCATGTAGCGGTTGACCCATTTCAAGTAGGATTAAGTTGGTAATATCAACAATTGGGTCAATAGAACGAATACCACCACGACGTAACTTTTCTTGCATCCATAAAGGTGTTTTGGCTTTCACATTTATATTAGTGAAAACACGACCTAAATAACGTGGGCACGCTTCTGGCGCTTCAATACGCACAGGGAATGTTGCTGAAGAAGTTGCCGCAACAGGCGACATATCAGGTACTTGGCATTCCATTTTGTTGATAACAGCGATATCACGCGCAACACCTAAAATACCTAAGCAATCAGCACGATTTGGTGTAATGCTAATTTCAATCGCATTATCGTTTAATTTTAAGTATTCACGAATATCCATGCCAATTGGTGCATCAGCAGGTAATTCAATAATACCTTCATGATTTTCTGAAATAGCTAATTCAGAAAATGAGCACAGCATACCTTCAGAGGGTTCACCACGTAGTTTTGCTGCTTTAATTTTGAAATCGCCTGGTAATACAGCCCCGACGGTTGCAACCGCAACTTTTAGTCCTTGGCGGCAGTTAGGTGCGCCACAAACGATATCAAGTAATCTGTCACCGCCTACGTTAACTTTCGTTACACGCAATTTATCGGCATTAGGATGTTGTCCACATTCAACAACTTCACCTACAAACACACCGTGAAAATCACCAGCAACAGCTTCAACGCCATCAACTTCAAGGCCAGCCATTGTCAGTTGTTCAGAAAGCGCTTCGCTACTAATCGCTGGGTTTACCCACTCACGTAACCAAAGTTCACTGAATTTCATGAGATAATCCCACCTTATTTAAACTGTTTGAGGAAACGAAGATCGTTTTCGAAGAATGAACGCAAGTCGGTGACACCGTAACGTAACATAGTCAGACGTTCCATACCCATACCGAACGCAAAACCTGAATAAACTTCAGGATCGATACCTACATTACGTAATACATTTGGGTGAACCATACCGCAACCCAACACTTCTAACCATTTACCATTCTTACCCATTACATCGACCTCTGCTGAAGGCTCTGTGAATGGGAAATAAGAAGGACGGAAACGAATTTCCATATCTTCTTCAAAGAAGTTTTTTAAGAAATCATGAAGTGTTCCTTTTAAATTGGTAAAGCTAATGTCTTTATCAACAATTAAGCCTTCAATTTGGTGGAACATTGGTGTGTGAGTCTGATCGTAGTCGTTACGATATACGCGGCCTGGTGCAATGATGCGAATAGGTGGCTGTTTATCTTGCATGGTACGAATTTGTACACCTGATGTTTGTGTACGCAGTAAACGCTTCGCATCAAACCAGAAAGTATCGTGGTCGGCTCTTGCTGGGTGATGAGCAGGAATATTCAACGCATCAAAGTTATGATAATCATCTTCGATTTCAGGGCCAGATTCCACAGAAAACCCTAATTCGCCAAAGAAAGTTTCAATACGTTCAATTGTACGAGTTACTGGGTGTAGACCACCGTTTTCAATACGGCGACCAGGCAAAGACACATCGATTTTCTCAGCAGATAAACGTTCGTTTAATAATGCTGATTCAAGATAATCTTTACGAGTATTCAGCGCTTGCTGAACCTCTTGTTTAGCCTGATTAATGACAGCCCCTGCAGCTGGACGATCTTCCGCGGGTAAGTCGCGCAGCGTGGACATCTGAAGCGTTAAATGACCTTTTTTCCCCAAGTATTCAACACGAACCGAATCCAGCGCAGCAACATCCTGTGCCTCTTCGATAGCTGCTTTAGCTTGAGCAACGAGTTCAGCGAGATGTGGCATCGTTTCCTCTTCCTTTGACCTGATGAGGTCTATTAGTTGTTATCAATGATGACGAATAAAATTGCCCTTTTTGGTTTCTAACCCAGTATTGGGATCTGAAAACAAAAAAGCCTCCATATTGGAGGCTCAGGCGCTACTTTTCGTTTCTTTTCTTACGCGCAAAAGCCCCCTTGAATTAGGCGCTAAAGTAAAAAAAGAAACGGAAAAAAGCGATATTTAACATTGATAATGTCTCTTAAAATATTAACTTATTGAATTTATATCATTAAGCCACAAATTTAGACAAAATAAAAGAGGGAGAAAACTCCCTCTTCCATTGCTTAATAATAATTAAGCCAGAGCACCTTTCGCTTTTTCAACTAAAGCAGCAAATGCTACTTTGTCGAATACAGCGATGTCAGCCAGAATCTTACGGTCGATTTCAATGGATGCTTTTTTCAGACCATTGATGAAACGGCTATAAGACATGCCGTTCTGACGAGCTGCTGCGTTGATACGAGCAATCCACAGTTGACGGAAAACACGTTTTTTCTGACGACGGTCACGGTACGCATATTGACCAGCTTTGATAACAGCCTGGAAAGCTACACGATATACGCGTGAACGTGCACCGTAATAACCTTTAGCTTGCTTTAAAATTTTCTTGTGACGAGCACGGGCGATAACACCACGTTTAGCACGAGCCATATTAAACTCCTAAATGTCTATATTCTGTTAAAAAAGTGATACTTATGCGTATGGTAAGCAAGCTACGACCAGACCTAAATCTCCTTTAGAGACCATGCCTTTTGGACGTAAATGACGTTTACGCTTAGTTGATTTTTTAGTCAGAATGTGACGGAGGTTAGCATGCTTGCGCTTGAAGCCACCACCAGCAGTTTTTTTAAAGCGCTTAGCTGCGCCGCGTACTGTTTTAATCTTTGGCATTTCTATAATCCACTTCGCATTGTTAATAACATAAAATAATAAGGCGAATAGCAATCAGCCTCTAAAGGCTGACGCTATTACTTGAATTGCCCGACTATTTCTTCTTCGGCGCTAACACCATGATCATCTGACGCCCTTCAATCTTATTAGGGAAAGATTCAACAGCTGCCAGTTCTTCCAAATCTTCACGGATGCGGTTAAGCATTTCCATACCGATTTGTTGGTGTGCCATTTCACGACCACGGAAACGCAGTGTGACTTTAGCTTTATCGCCATCTTCAAGAAAACGAATCAGGTTGCGTAGTTTGACCTGATAGTCGCCTTCATCTGTACCAGGACGGAATTTAACTTCCTTAACCTGAATAACTTTTTGTTTCTTTTTCTGTTCTTTGAGAGTCTTACTTTTCTCATAGAGGAATTTGCCGTAGTCCATAATACGACAAACCGGCGGCTCGGCATTAGGACTAATTTCAACTAAATCAGCACCTGCTTCCTCGGCTTTCTCAAGAGCCTCTTTCAGACTAACAACTCCAATCTGTTCGCCATCTAAACCTGTTAAACGAACTTCATGAGCGCGAATCTCACCATTGATGCGATTCTGACGCGTTGATTGAATTCTTTTTCCGCCTTTAATACCTTATTCCTCCAACTGATGAAGACTTCTGCTTCTAATTTCTTGCAGAAGTTTTTCTTTAAATTCGTTAACGTCGATACTGCCAAGGTCTTTTCCTCGTCGAGTACGAACCGCTACTTTGCCTGATTCAACTTCTTTATCTCCACAGACAAGCATGTACGGAACACGACGTAAAGTATGTTCACGAATTTTAAAGCCAATCTTCTCATTTCTCAAGTCTGCTTTTGCACGAATTCCGGCATCTTGCAATTCTTTGACGAGTTTTTGTACATAATCAGCCTGTCCATCCGTGATATTCATCACGACAACCTGCTGTGGTGCTAACCAAGTTGGGAAGAATCCTGCGTATTCTTCTGTCAGAATACCAATAAAACGCTCTAAGGACCCTAGCACTGCTCGGTGTAACATAACAGGTACTTTACGCTCGTTGTTTTCGGCAACATAAGATGCGCCTAAACGACCTGGTAGTGAGAAGTCTAATTGTACTGTACCACACTGCCATGCACGATCTAAACAATCGTAAAGTGTAAATTCAATTTTAGGGCCATAAAACGCCCCTTCGCCTGGCTGATATTCAAATTCAATATTGTTATCAGTTAAGGCTTTTGCTAAGTCTGCTTCAGCAACATCCCATAATGCATCTTCACCGATACGTTTTTCTGGGCGAGTAGACAGCTTAACAACGATTTTTTCAAATCCGAAAGTAGAATATACATCATAAATCAATTTGATGCAGTCATTTACTTCACTTAAAATTTGATCTTCAGTACAGAAGATATGCGCATCATCTTGTGTAAAGCCACGAACACGCATTAAACCATGCAATGCACCTGATGGTTCATTACGATGGCAACTACCGAATTCGGCCATACGTAATGGCAAATCACGGTAAGAACGTAAACCTTGTTTGAAAATTTGTACGTGACCTGGGCAGTTCATTGGTTTGATACAATATTCACGATTCTCTGAAGATGTTGTGAACATGTTTTCTTTGTAGTTTTCCCAGTGACCTGTTTTTTCCCAAAGAACACGATCCATCATAAATGGACCTTTTACTTCTTGGTAATCATATTCTTTTAATTTACAACGTACAAATGTTTCTAACTCACGGAAAATAGTCCAGCCATCATTATGCCAGAAAGCCATACCCGGCGCTTCTTCTTGCATATGATATAAATCAAGCTGTTTACCAATTTTGCGGTGGTCACGTTTAGCAGCTTCTTCTAAGCGATCTAAGTAAGCTTTTAACTGTTTCTTATCAGCCCAAGCTGTACCATAAATGCGTTGTAGCATTTTATTATCGCTGTTACCGCGCCAATATGCACCTGCGATTTTCTGTAATTTAAAGTTATGACAGAAACGCATGTTTGGAACGTGTGGCCCACGGCACATATCAACATATTCTTGGTGATGATAAAGACCTGGTTGAGAATCTTGGCTAATATTTTCGTCAAGAATAGCAACTTTATAGTCTTCACCACGAGAAACAAATGTTTCACGAGCTTCAGCCCAGCTTACGCGTTTTTTAATAACGTCATAATCTGTTTTCGCCAACTCTAGCATGCGTTTTTCTAGAGTGTCTAAATCTTCCTGTGTTAGAGAATGGTCTAAATCCACATCGTAGTAGAATCCATTTTCAATAACAGGACCAATCGCCATTTTGGTGTGTGGCCATAATTGTTTAATTGCATGTCCCAATAAATGGGCGCAAGAGTGACGAATAATTTCAAGACCTTCATCATCTTTTGCGGTGATAATCGCCAGATTTGCATCATGTTCGATTAATTCACAAGCATCTACCAGTTCACCATTAACACGACCAGCAATACATGCTTTCGCAAGTCCAGGGCCGATATCTGCAGCGACATCCATGACAGAAACTGCATTTTCAAATTGACGTTGGCTTCCGTCAGGAAGAGTAATAATTGGCATTTAAAATCCTTATTTACAGTGGTGACCCATACGCAAGATCACTTGTAAGCTTTTTATTTCATATATATTCAGTACGTTACGACAATTTCTCACTTTACCTCGCGAGGTTTGCACTACAGTTATGTACACATATTTATTTTATAAATATCCATAGCATCACTGAGCCTTATCGCAACTCAGGGGGGATATTATCACAGACAGTAAAGATTTATACATTTATCTGCCTATATTTCCCCAAGAAAACACGAAGAAAATACAAAATCAAAAATAGAAAAAACTCACTCATCACATTGTATTAATTGACTCGATATTTTTTTCTTTATCTATTTTTTATTCTCTATCTTTTTGATGGCATGATTACTTTTTTAAAACACTCAGTTAAAAATATATAAGCTTCTTAGCTATAAAAATAGCCTCTGATATTAATCAAAGGCTATTTATCTTAATCTTTAACTAGATCTTTAACTAACGACCAAGAACTGCATAAGAAAATGTAATATGACGCAGGTAGTTATCATCAGTATTAGCGCTGATCTCACCCGTAGTTAAATTAATGCGATGAGTTGGCTCTTGTTTACAAAAAATAAATAAACGAATGCCGACACCATGTGAATAACCGTTTTCACGACTATATTCACCTTCTCCTGCAGGTCTTGTGATTACATGATGGGTCATTAAAACATTTCCATCTTTATCACAAGGAACTTCCTGAAAATCAGCCGTTACGCCAGAAACAGTTTCGAAACGAGTGTCTTTTAGGGCTTCATCATCCGAACCAATTAAGCGAATTCTTGTATAGACAAGAAATGAACCATCAGAGTTAAAAACTTTACCAGTATCAGTATTACCATAACCCGTAGAAACATTGCTAGGAATGTTATTTAGTCCAATAATTTGAATTCCTTTTACATTACGCATGTAGTATCTCCTTATGTTTAAACTACTGTTTAAATATACAGTTAATTTAAGATAGGGTCGATACTTTTTTTACTAAAATAGAAATTAGCAATTAATCATAACCAATTGAATATATTAATAAAATATACCAAATTAAATATAAATATTTAAAAGGTAGATTATTCGATAAAATGTCTTACACCTTCTTCTTTAAAAGAGTTAAAACAAAAGAAATCTCTATTTAAAGACCCAAGTCATTCTTAATGAAACTCACTAATCTGTTAACGTGCGTCTTATAGACAAACTTTGCCTTTTTTATAGGATTTTATTAGTATCAGTACCAATCAAGCGGAAACCGTGGCTTTTAAAATAACATTCTCTGGGGCGGACCAGGATCTTCATTGTTAATATAAAGGTGTGTAACGTGTTTTATCTAAAACCCCGCTCTCGTAAATTAGTCTATGCTATTACCTTTGAAACTCTTGCGATTTTATTAAGCACTGTTTTACTTGCAATATTAAGCCAAAGCCAATCACATAATTCACTACCCGTTGCAATCGCTGTTTCTATTATTGCCTTGATTTGGAACTATATTTTTAATTCTTTCTTTGAATTAATTGAGTCAAAATTAAAAATAAAAAAGCGTACAGTTATGGTACGACTTATCCATGCAATAAGTTTTGAATTAGGTCTGTTCTTCTTTACCATTCCACTTTATATGTGGTGGTATAATGTGGGTTTTATCAAAGCAATAAGCATGGAAATCACTATATTAGTGTTCTTCTTTGTTTATACCTATTTGTTTACACTCGCCTTCGATAAATTATGCCCTCGTGTTTATTCGACAGAAAGTGAAGTGCTGTAATGGCTTAATCTTGTCGATATTCAGTAGGGCTTTTATTAAAGTATTGGCGAAATGCCTGACTAAATGCAGAATGCGAGTCATACCCTACGGCTAAAGCGATATTTTCAATATTTACTGATGTGTATTTTAATAATTCAGCAGCTTTGCTAAGCCGCTGTTGAGTGACATATTGCATCACAGATACACCCACCTCGGCTTTCATTTTTCGCTGTAATGTACTTGCTGATGAATTAAAAGCAAAAGCAATATCATGTGTGGTCAATGGTGTATGTAATTTATTCGCTAACCAAGCATCCAAACTATCACGCCAACCTTTTTGTATTTTCATTTGAGCGAGTAATAAACGTGTGATCGTTGAATATTGATCTGGAGGTTGAGGATATTGATGTAGCCACTCTAATAAACTAATAGCTGCTGGTGATAACGTAAATTGCCCGCCTTTCTCACTTAATTGCCATTGAGAGGTTACAGGGAGTTCCAGAATAAGATTTTTATTATCTATATTACCGGAAAAGGCATGATGAATAGTTGGAGGGATAATCAAACAGTTTTGACTGGAAATCAGAAAATCTTCTCGATTGAAATTAACTTCCATCGAACCTGAAAGCCCGAAAATAATCTGCCATAAATTATCATGCTGATGAGATACCGTCTCTTGTGTATAACATCGCAAATGCAATTGAGGTAATAACAAAAGACACTCCTTTATATCCATCCTGCTATTGAACAATTACTATATCAAAACTCAGCAGAACATCACTATTTAAGAGTGTCTTATCAAAATACTTATTTATGCTAAACGTGAGCCATTTGGTAAAGGCAAGTTAAACTCAGCCAATACAATTGCTCCCGTTTCATCAGGCGCCCCTGTAATTAAGACTTCAGATTTTATACCTGCAATGCGTTTAACTGGGAAATTACATACACATAAAATGCGACGCCCCACAAGATCTTCAGGTGTATAGTTTACCGTAATTTGAGCACTTGAACGCTTTATGCCTAATTCGCCCAAATCAACTTCCATTACATAAGCAGGTTTATTAGCTTTCTTATTTATTTCTGCGCTAATAATCGTTCCCACTCTCATTTCTACACGTAAAAAATCATCCCATTCAATTAAATCTGTCATCTTTTTACCAATCTATTGTGTTTACGGTTATATCACTATTACTGAATTATAGATTAACACGCATGATACTGGCTCACCTGTGGTGAGACGGTCATTTTCTGTTGAGAAAAAATCACTCGCACTCTTTTTTCTATTTCCATCATTCTGAATTTGGCTTATTTTTTAATAGCCTTTTAAATAACAATATTAATTCATAAATTTGTTATGTATAAAAAGTATTCTTAAAAAACGCATTTTTATTAACAACCCCTGAGAATATTTATTATGAAAAAGATAACAGAGTGGACAACATTAGAAGGAAAACTTGTGCGTTTAGTGCCTCTAAGTATGGAACACTATTCAGAACTTTATCAATTAATCGAAAAAGATAGACCCGATGAGCTTTGGTATACCACCGTTCCTTCAGTAACAGAGTTACAACGCGATATTGAGCATAAACTTCAGTTGCAACAAAAAGGGTTAATGTTGCCTTTTACCATTATTTCTAAAGCTAATAACCGTGTGGTTGGCATAACAACCTTTATGAATATTGATAACCAAACACCAAGATTAGAAATTGGTTCAACGTGGTATACCAAAGAAGTACAAAGAACAGGAATAAACACAGAAGCCAAATATCTCTTACTTAAATATGCCTTAGAAGATTTACAGTGCATTGCTGTTGAATTTCGTACTCATATATTAAATCAAACTAGCCGTAGAGCGATTGAGCGACTTGGGGCAAAACTGGATGGTATTTTACGTAATCATAGATTAACGACAATGGGGCAAAAAAGAGATACTTGTGTTTATAGTATTACTGATTATGACTGGGGATCGGTAAAAGTGCATTTAGAATGGCTTATGAAAAAATACTAATACACATTAAGAATATTACGAGTAAAATAACTATTATCTCGTTTAATTTGTTATCATAATTACTCCTTAATCACCTGTTATTGGGAGCTTTTATATTCCATGCACTCTGTTTACCAGTTTTTTCAAGCTATCGGTCTTGGTCTTATTTTGCTTTTGCCTTTAACTAATCCATTAACGACTGTTGCTCTTTGGCTTGGCCTTTCAGGCAATATGACAAAGGAACAACGTAATCAACAATCCTTAATGGCATGTGTATATATTTTCCTCATTATGACCATCGCGTTCTATGCGGGGCGGATCATAATGACAACGTTTGGTATTTCGATCCCCGGTCTTCGTATTGCAGGTGGAATGATCGTTGCCTTTATTGGCTTTAGTATGCTGTTTCCAAACACACCTAATGTCGATGATCCTGTTTCAGACGATGACAATCCACATCATAATCCCAAAGAGCCTAATATTGCCTTTGTTCCTTTAGCAATGCCAAGTACAGCAGGACCCGGAACCATTGCAATGATAATTAGTACAGCGGCTTCAATCCCCTCGCGTACTGATATTGCACAATGGGTATTGTATATCGCCCCTGTGACAAGCTTCTTTTTAATTAGCGTTATTGTTTGGGTATCACTTCGTGGCTCCACCCGCATTATGAAATATTTAGGTCACAGTGGTATTGACGCTATTTCTCGCGTAATGGGATTTTTATTAATCTGTATGGGTGTTCAGTTTATGATCAATGGCGTTCTTGAAATTATTGCTGATTTGCCTGCTTTATTAAAACAGGCTCAAGCAGCTGCTAATTTGCCAGATTAATTATCACCTGCATGGTAAGCCGCCCTGACTTTTGCTAAATAACGCGGTGCTTGAGAAGCCGGATGATTTTTTTCAACATAACGATAAAAATCATCCGCACTCATTGAGTTAATTTTAGCGATAGCATTATCTCTATCTTTATCAAATGTTCTTAATAAAGCGCCAGCGCCATTCACATAAGCAAGAATAGTAGCGTAATAAAGCGTTTCAGGATCAGCAATACCAACAAGGTGGCGCTCTCTTAATAATTGAATATAAGCTGTACCCAAATCGATATTAATGGCGGGATCTTTTAGTTGAGCCGTTGTTGGCTGCCCTGCCTTGCCTCTATTTTGGTAAACATCTCTTCCCGCGGTTGATGCTTTAATTTGCATTAATCCAACTGCATTTGATTTGCTAATAACTTCAGGTCTAAAGTTTGATTCAACTTGGATAATCGCCTTAATTAATGTTTCATCAACATCGTAACGGCTTGAGGCTTGCTGTATATGGTTATCAAAAGGAGTTGATCTCCATTGTGCCGTTGAGATTGAAGCATTATTAACGCGATTCTCTACTGGTTTTTGGCTTAAAAATCGTGATGTTTCTTTTTGAACAGGTTGACGAGCATGATCAGCACAACCAGCAAGAAGCAAAATTGCCAAAGAAAAGATGATGTTTACTTTCACGTTTTATCCTTTTGCATAAAGGGTTGTACAAAGACTGCTTTATATATCAATAAACTATAGATATATTATTCTATTTTCACGCAAAAATGCATGCTAAAATATGGCAAAGCATGAGAAATAAATCAATCTATTACTACTTCTAGTGTGTGCGTTTTATCTCAAATCTATCCTCTTCCCCACATTGCCTTCCAAATATATTAATCAGAATAGGATCTGCCATCACAGGTTTATATCGTGTTATAACTTAATTTTTGAATAAAATTTGAATAAGTAATGTGCATTAAATGCAATGTAAAAGAGGTGTTGAAAGGCAGCGATAAAACTGTAGAGGCATAATCCACCTTGGGTGAATAAAGGAACGTGGTTTTTTATACGTAATAAAAATAAGCTCTTGCACAAATAGTTACGAACTATTGTTAATTTTTGTGACAAAACTCGACAATCTACTTAACATTTATTGGAATACATGTTGTTATCTTATTTCTAGTCATTATCAAATGAAGCTTTTTACACAGAGATAACTTGACTTTTTTGAAATGATATTGATAATCATTATCAATTGAGAAAATAACTCTGCAACTATAAGGCAATAATAATATGGATATATTTCGCTCTGTAAACAAATTTTCACTCACGGCTTTGTGCCTTGTAGCATCTGTATTTTTAACAGCACCTACACAAGCAAAAGATAAACTAAAAGTTGTCACCACATTTACTATTATTCAAGATATCGCTCAAAATGTGGCTGGAGATGCCGCAATTGTCGAATCAATCACAAAACCCGGTGCTGAAATTCACGATTACCAACCGACTCCTAAAGATATTGTAAAAGCTCAAAAGGCTGATCTTATCTTATGGAATGGCTTAAATCTTGAACGTTGGTTTGAACGCTTTTTTAATGAGTTACGTAACGTACCCGCTGTTGTTGTCACTGAAGGCATCACACCAATGGCAATCAGTGAAGGTGCTTACAAAAACAACCCTAATCCACATGCGTGGATGTCACCGAATAATGCATTAATCTATATTGAAAATATTCGCAAAGCGCTTGTTGAACATGATCCAGATAATGCAGCTATTTATAATCAAAATGCGGCACGCTACGCAGAAAAAATTAAACAGCTTGACGCACCATTAAGAGAAAGATTATCTCGTATTCCACAAGAAGAGCGTTGGTTAGTGACCAGTGAAGGTGCATTCAGCTATTTAACTAATGATTATGGCTTTAAAGAAGTTTATTTATGGCCTATCAATGCAGAAGAACAAGGCACACCTCAACAGGTTAAATATGTGATTGATACCGTTAGAGAACATAAGATCCCTGTTGTCTTTAGTGAAAGTACAATTTCAGATAAACCAGCAAAACAAGTCAGCAAAGAAACAGGCGCAAAATACGGTGGTGTTCTTTATGTTGACTCACTTTCCGCTGAAGGTGGCGAAGTTCCTACTTATATTGATTTAATTACTATTACAGTAGATACAATTGCGAAAGGATTTGGGCAATGAGCAATATAAAAGCTAATCCTACGTTGACTGTTGATAATGCCACAGTAACTTACAACAACGGTCATACAGCTATTTTCGATGCAAGTTTTTCTATCACTGGTGGCACTATTTGCGCCCTAGTGGGTATCAATGGCAGTGGTAAATCCACTCTATTTAAAACCATTATGGGGCTGGTAAAGCCCTCTAAAGGTAAAGTGACATTAAACGATAGCCCTATCCAGCAGGCGTTAAAACAAAATATGATCGCCTATGTTCCACAAACAGAAGAGGTTGACTGGAACTTTCCCGTTCTCGTTTCTGATGTTGTGATGATGGGACGCTATGGAAAAATGGGATTTTTTCGTATTCCTTCAAAACGTGACCATGAAGTTGTTGAAGCATCATTAGAACGCGTTGGCTTATCAGGCTTAGGGCATCGCCAAATTGGTGAGCTTTCTGGTGGTCAGAAAAAACGTGTTTTCTTAGCGCGTGCAATGGCTCAGGAAGGTACTGTTTTATTACTTGATGAACCTTTTACTGGTGTCGATGTTAAAACAGAAAATGCCATTATCGAGCTTTTACGCAATTTGCGCGAAGAGGGTCACTTAGTTTTAGTTTCAACACATAACTTAGGAAGCGTGCCTGAATTTTGTGACCACGTTATTTTAATCAATAGAACAGTGTTAGACAGTGGTCCAACTGAAACGACGTTTACACAAAAAAACTTAGAGCACGCATTTGGTGGTGTGTTACGCCACATTAGCTTATCAGGTTCTGATCTTCATGATGATGACGATCCACGTTCACTTACTGTCATTACCGATGATGAACGTGCTGCTGTCTTTTATGGTCATCAAAAAGAGCATACTCCAGCGCACCAAAGCCAACGCAAACAAGGAGATTAGCCATGCTAGATTTACTCCTACAACCTTTTGAATATAACTATATGGTGAAAGCAATTTGGGTGAGTGCCTTAGTTGGTGCTGTCTGCGCTTTTCTTTCATCCTATCTTATTTTGAAAGGTTGGTCGTTAATGGGAGATGCCCTTTCCCACTCTGTTGTTCCCGGTGTTGCTGGGGCTTATATATTAGGTTTACCTTATGCAGTGGGTGCTTTTTTTACCGGTTTGCTCGCTGCATTATCAATGACATTTATTCGTCATATTACCCGCCTTCGTGAAGATGCCGTTATTGGTTTTATTTTCTCCACTTTTTTTGCCTTTGGTCTGTTGCTGGTTTCGCTTAAACCGACAGCCGTCAACGTTCAGACCATCATTCTTGGAAATATTTTAGGTATTGCTGATGAAGATGTATGGCAAGTAGTGATCATCACAGGTGTCTCTTTCTTAGTTTTATTTTGTATTTGGAAAGATTTGCTAGTGGTTTTTTTTGATGAAGTTCATGCAAAATCTATCGGTTTATCACCATTAAAATTAAAAATTATCTTTTTTACGCTTCTGAGCGCATGTACTGTTGCGGCGCTTCAAACTGTTGGCGCCATTCTTGTCATTGCAATGGTAGTGACTCCCGGTGCAACAGCTTACTTACTCACAGATCAATTTAAACGACTTGCTATTATTGCTATCTGTATTGGCACAATCACAAGTGCTGTAGGCGCTTATCTTAGCTACTTCTTTAATGGTGCAACAGGTGGCGTGATTGTCACAATGCAAACATCACTCTTTTTGTTGGCTTTCTTATTTGCCCCTAAACACGGTATGTTAGCCGCTCGCCGTCGTGCTCGTCAGAGTTCACAACAGTTGATCACACAATCTCACCAGCATAAAGGATCAACAAAACCAGAAGAGGTGAAACTATGAATGAGTTGATGGAGTTTTTCATTGAGCCTTTTCAATATCCATTTATGCAACGTGCTATTGTTGCCGCGATTATCATAGGTATCGCCTGTGCTATTTTATCTTGTTATATGGTATTAAAAGGCTGGTCTTTGATGGGAGATGCAATCTCTCATGCCGTTTTACCCGGTGTTGTTCTTGCTTATGTCACCGCGATCCCATTAACAGTTGGTGCCTTTCTTTCTGGATTATTTTGCTCTTTTGCCACCGGTTATTTAAAAGATCACAGTCGCATTAAAGAAGATACTGTAATGGGGATCGTATTTTCAGGCATGTTTGCTGTGGGGTTGGTCATTTTTGCCAGTGTCGATACAGACCAACATTTAATGCATATTTTATTTGGTAATATTTTAGGCATTACACCTGATGTATTAATTCAAATCGGCATTATCTGTGTAATTACCATCACTATTATGCTTATTAAGCAAAAAGATTTTATGCTTTATTGCTTCGATCCTAACCAAGCAAGAATTGTTGGTTTACCTGTCACATTATTACACTATGGATTGCTGTCTATTTTGGCATTAACCATTGTTGCTTCAATGCAAGCGGTTGGGATTATTTTAGTTGTCGCCATGCTTATTTCGCCGGGGATCACCGCGTATTTATTAACACGTAGTTTTTCACGCATGATTATGTTGGCAATTGTATTTTCTGTCGCTTCTAGCGTTATAGGCACATTTATTAGTTTCCATATTGATGGAGCAACAGGTCCTTGTATTGTGCTAACGCAAGCTGTGTTCTTTATTATTGCGCTACTCTGTAATCAGATAAAGTTGGCAAAAATAAAGCGACAAACAAAACCCGCTAGCGCCTGATAATATTTTTTATCTCAGCAAAAACGGGATAATCATCCCGTTTTTTAGCTTTATACTTTATTGATTTAATTAAAGTGTTATTGTCATAGTATAAACATCGCTCGTTATTATTTTATTTGGGTCTACTAAGTAAACAACTTTGCGAGGTGTAAGTATGTGGCAGAATATAGGTCGTTTACTGGAATCAAACTTAGGATTTTCAGCAAAGATAAACGAAAAACTCCACCTTTCTAGTGGCGATATTCATCATACATGGAAAATTTATTATGGTGATACGCCAGTTTTTGTGAAATCTAATTTGCGTGAATTTTTGCCTAATTTTAAAAATGAGGCAGAACAACTCGAAATGTTAGCCAAAAGCCAAACAATTCGAACGCCTCGGGTTCTTGGTATTGGTAATAGTAAAGATGCCAGCTTTCTACTCCTTGAATTTTTGCCTGTTCAACCATTTACACCTCATAGCGCCTATTGTTTTGGACAACAACTAGCAAGACTACATCAGTGGGAAGAACAACCTAGCTATGGCTTTGATTTCGATACCCAAATCGATACAACACCTCAACTTAATAGCTGGGAAAAACGCTGGAGTCACTTTTATTCTGAAAAACGTATTGGTTTTCAGCTACAACTGGCTTCTGAGAAAGGTATGATTTTTGGGGATATCGACGAGATAATCCAAATTGTCAATCATCGTCTTGCTGATCATAATCCACAACCCTCTCTGCTTCACGGCAACTTATGGCCTAAAAACTGTGCTGCGATTGGTCAATCAGAAGGTACGGTGTTTGATCCTGCTTGTTATTGGGGTGATCGAGAGTGTGATATCGCGATGTTACCACTTTGCACAGCCGTGCCTGCAAATATTTTCGATGGTTATCAAAGTGTTTGGCCATTATCAGATAAATTTTTATCACGCCAGCCTATTTACCAACTCTATTTCTTCCTCAACCGTTGTAATTTATTTGGGGGCGAAGAAAATTATTTAGAAGTCAGAAAAATAATTGATGATCTATTAGCAACACCTTAATAGGAAAAGAGTGGAATAGCTCTGAGATAAAATGCATAAAATAAAAAATATAACCTCGCCAGATTCAGTTACGCGAGGTTTATTTTTCCCTTCAGTTAATATAAATGAACCATCCTCGTTCACTTTAAAGCCGTGTTACCATCCTAAAAATTTCATCAAGAAATAACCTATTGCAATAACAATCAGAGGTGACAGGTAAAGCACCATAATTTGTGTAAAAATAGTATGTCGAGGTAATTTAATATTTTGTTGCAACTCTTCAGCAGTCACACCACTTTTCATTGCACGTTCGATAATAAGCTGGTCTTGTATATTTTCTTTCAAATATTTCACTTGGCGATAAATTCGTAATCCTGATGCACTGAATGCTAAGCCAATAAATATAAAAAGAAAGATAACAAAAAAAGTGATATTTTCTTGGCTAAATCCCATTTGTGTATTGGGAATAGGCGAATTTCGCCAGAAAAAACCTAAAAAAGGCGTATTAAATTGCACCATTTCTGCTAATACACGAAAAAAATCATTAATTACGGCATTTACGCCATCGCCGGTTGGGCGTTGTATTGCCGCCAAGCCTATCAATGATACTGCTGTTGAAATAAAGGCAGGAATAAAAATAAGCCAACCAAGTACACGCTTTAAAATGGCATACAATCCTGCATATTGATAACTCATCACATCCTCACTAATAGAATTCGTCAATATCTTATCTGTTTATCGTAGTCTAGTTAACGGCTAATACGACAATAAATTAATAGTAGCTATTCTCTCTATTTATTTTACAAAATAAATAAGAAACTGATTAAAAAGATTTTCCTTGTAACTCTTGCTACAATCGCCACTCGACAACATAGACCTTATTTATGGAGAGTAACATGTCTTTTAAATTCCCTATTGAAGCTGCAATATTTGATATGGATGGTTTATTAATCGACTCTGAACCATTTTGGCAGCGAGCAGAACATGAGGTCTTTGCTGAATTAGGCGTCGATTTGTCCCTTGCATCGGCAATGCCCGATATGGTTGGGTTAAGAATAAACGAAGTCATTGATTTATGGTATAAAGCATCACCTTGGCGAGGCGTTTCAAAACAAGAAGCAAAACAAAAAATGGTTTCTCGTGTTGTCAAATTGGTTGAAGAAACAAAGCCACTATTACCGGGTGTTGAGCATGCCTTAGAGCTTTGCAAATCATCAGGGTTAAAAATTGCACTTGCATCGGCATCTCCTGATTTTATGCTTGAGCGTGTACTTGAGTTGTTTAATATTCGCCACTACTTCTCAGCCGTCGTGTCTGCCGATGAGTTACCACATAGCAAACCACACCCTGAGGTTTATCTAAACGCAGCTAAAGCGCTTAATCTTGACCCTATCCACTGTGTTTCATTAGAAGATTCTCGCAATGGCATGATTGCTTGTAAAGGTGCAAGAATGCGCTCTATCGTCGTGCCTGCAACAGAACAATTTAATGATAAGCAATGGGGCTTAGCGGATGTAAAAATTGCATCACTTAATGAACTAACACAACTGCATTTATTAGGCTAATTTCCATAAATAAAAAGGGTATTTTGCTTTGTAAGATATCCTTTTTGTTCTCTTTTAATATTTATCGCCTCACAAGCCACCTTTTGTACTTTTGCTCTTCCTCTTATATATTTTGCTCACAGCCACTCGCCGTTATCTTATTTTTTAGTTTTTTATCCTAAATTCGATCATTTTTAAATCAATCAAATAAAATATTCCTGTTATCCCTTAATATTTAAGACAATTTTTATCTTTTTTGTCTGTTAGTTATCGCCAAAACCTTTTATACTTCATTACTGTATAAATGAACAGCAAACGAACAGACACGGAATGACAGCAGAAGGACATCTACTTTTTTCTGTAGCAACACTTGTGTTAGCACAGAAACTTGAAATAACGCCAGCTATTGCTCATGGTGATTGGTTTCACATGATCCCTGCTGTCTTATTAGGCTCCCTTCTACCTGATTTGGATCACCCAGGCTCTATTCTTGGACGATTATTCCGTATTATCTCTCTGCCTCTATCAAAGCTCTGTGGCCATCGAGGTTTTACGCATAGTTTACTTGCATTTTGTGGTTTAGCTATTTTGTGGGAAACCCAAGTTTCACCACGTTGGGATATTTCTGCCGATATCTTTCATGCCCTTTTATTGGGTTATCTTAGTCATCTCATTGCCGATATGTTAACTCCTGCGGGCGTTCCTTTCTTGTGGCCTTTAAAAATGCGTTTTGCATTACCTATTTTAGGTAAAAAGAATAATAAAAAAGGCGAGAGATTTATTTCTGTTTTGATCCTTGTTGGCGCACTTTTTTTACCTCCACACCTTACTGTTACCCTGCCTTCGCAAGTCAACAACTGGTTACAGATGTACCACGATAAGCGCACTAACTTTTAACATCCCCTGACAAAACCCTACGTTTTTCTATTTATTTATAAATTCTTACATCTTTTTATACCTACTTTCCTTGTCTTTATAACCAAACGATTATATAAAATACTAATTAATTATAAAAAGTTATTAACAACCCTGTTACTATATAACGAATTGATGCTGTTATATCCTTTCTTATTACCTAAGAACTCATATCGCATACAATCGTTGAATTTATATAAATAAAGATCTCGTTGGAGAGTTAAGATGAATTTTCCGTTAATTATTAACGTACTCGTCTTTGTTGTGCTATTACTCATCTTGGCTAAATTAAGTCAACGTCAGTGGAGCCTTTCAAAGAAAGTTCTTGTTGGTTTAGTTTTTGGTGTTGCTTTTGGACTAGCACTACACGCATTCTATGACTCACACGATCCTATTATTAAAGAATCTATTCTTTGGTTTAATATCGTGGGTAATGGCTATGTACAGCTGTTGCAAATGATCATTATGCCATTAGTATTTGCCTCTATTCTTAGTGCCGTAGCTCGTTTGCATCAAGCATCATCACTAGGAAAAATTAGTGGTCTCACTATTGGTACACTGTTATTTACCACCGCTATTTCTGCCTTAATCGGTATTGTTATTGCTAACTTATTTGGCTTAACAGCAGAAGGCTTAGTACAAGGTGAACAAGAAGCACAGCGCTTAATTGCACTTGAACAAAATTACATGGGCAAAGTTTCTGACTTAACGATGCCACAGCTTATTTTGTCATTTATTCCTAAAAATCCATTTGCTGATTTAACAGGTGCCAGCTCCACATCGATTATTAGCGTTGTTATCTTCGCGACTTTCTTAGGCATGGCGGCGTTGAAATTACTCAAAGAAGATCAGCCTCGTGGTGAGAAAGTTTTAGTCGCGATTGATTGCCTACAATCATGGATCATGAAACTGGTTCGCATTGTTATGATGTTAACACCTTATGGTGTAATGGCGCTGATGACTAAAGTTGTTGCAAGCTCCAATATGCACGACATCATTCAATTAGGAAGCTTTGTTGTTGCCTCATATGTTGCTATTGGCTTAATGTTTGTTGTTCATGGATTACTGGTCAGCTTCACAGGTTTAAATCCGATTAGATTCTTCAAAAAAGCGGGACCTTTATTAGCATTTGCATTTACAAGCCGTTCAAGTGCTGCAAGTATTCCGTTGAATATTGAAACACAAATTAAGCGTGTTGGTGTGCCAGAATCTATCGCAAGCTTCTCATCCTCTTTTGGTACAACAATTGGTCAAAATGGTTGTGCGGGTATTTACCCTGCGATGTTAGCTGTTATGGTTGCACCTACTGTGGGAATTAATCCATTAGATCCAATGTGGATCGCAACTTTAGTTGCTATCGTGACTGTTAGCTCTGCTGGTGTTGCTGGTGTGGGTGGCGGTGCAACATTTGCAGCCCTTATCGTTTTACCTGCCATGGGCTTACCAGTGACATTAGTTGCCCTGTTAATCTCAGTAGAACCGTTAATTGATATGGGACGTACAGCATTAAACGTTAGTGGCTCCATGACAGCGGGTACAATTACCAGCCAAATTATGGGACAAACGGACAAAGCTGTCTTCAACCAAGATGAAGAAACTGAGCTTACCGTAAAATAAACGTTATCTACCTCTATTGATAAAGCCAGTTCATTTGAACTGGCTTTTTTTTGTATCTATATTAAGTTACGTATCTTCTATCTATTTAATTCACCGATATCAATAAAAAACTTATAAATATAACAAGGTAAAATCGTGCAAAAAATGATGCGAGTTTTACGTAAACTCTATAAATATGAAAATAGTCAATATGATCCAGAACGTCAGGTTTCACTGTATTCCCTTGATATCCTGTCAGAAAAAGAAAAAGCCTTGTTGTCTGAGTCCAATTGGCAACCTAATATCATAGAAAGATTTGCTGATCACGCTGATGTTATTTCGAAATTAAATAGCTTAAAGAATAATCCATTACTCACCCAAAAGCGTTGCTTAGATGCTTTTGTTGCAGGTGTCGGAGGTAGTTATCTTAGAGGTCGCTCTGTTTTAGGGGCTTTTCATAAATTGCAAAATTTGCCATTACATAATTATGAAGAAAAGCCTCAATATGCCTGCTGTTGGGTTTGTAGTGATAAAGATCAGCAAAAACATATTAATGACAGCTATTTTCAATATTGCCTCTATTACGGTAATTCTTATACTGGCAATCCTACTTATGCTTACTTGAATTTAAAACATCTACTGACCGTCCCCCCTATCAGCCCAACTCCCACAGATAAAGAGATCTTTAAGCAATTGCTCGATTTATTACGCCATGCGCCTGAAGATGACACTCCGGGTAAGTTTGAAAAGCGGTTAAATGAGGCTAAATTAGTTTCTGGTGATAAATATACCAAACGAGGTATTTTGCACTCACTTGCCTTAGTTGGTGTTATTCCCAATGCCTACATTCCATTATATTTAGATCATTGGGCGAATTTCGGCGATATTACCATTGCAGAAAATCAACTTAATAACACAAAAGGTCGCTCTGATATGGAAATGCCATGGGCGGGCTGGAAAGGTGCTCTTAAAATTGATGAGAAAAAACTGATGGCATACTTTGGCGAGTATTTAGATTAAATACCCTATTATTCCGCATAAATAGAAAGCGCTCAATAAACTAAGGTCAGTTCAATTTGAGCTGGCTTTTTTGTATCTCTATTAAGTCGCATATCTTCTATTTTTGTCATCCTCCAATATCAATAAAAACCCTCTAAACATAACAAGACAAAATCGTGCAAAAAATCATATATCTTTGGTTAGTAATTAATTTGATTGTTATAAATATCTTTACTAACAAAACTTACTCACCACTCTAAGTAATCAATATAATTTATAATAAAAACAATTAATTAAAATTTCAAATTATCATTAGATAAAATTAAAATGTCGTATTTTTGCTATCATTAATGTCGTATTCTTGCTATCATAATATTTGACTTAAGGAGGAAATCATGACAATAAAAGATAAAATTGAAACACGTTTAAAACGTTCAAAACGTAATGTTTTCTTTCGTAAAGATTTTAATGATATAGCAGGTTATGATCAAATAGGTCGGGTTTTAAACTTACTTATCCAAGAAGGTGTTTTGCTAAGAGTTGGGCAAGGTGTTTATACCAAAGCCCGCCGTAACCAAATTACAGGAAAAACAATGCCAGCAGCCCCTGGTGGGTCAGCATCAGTTATTATTGAAACACTTGATCGTCTCAAAATACCTTATTTACTTGGTGATGCCACCAAAGCATACAATGAGGGTAGTTCAACTCAAATTCCTGCATATGTTGAAATAAAAACCCCTCGTCGTTTTAGCCGAAAACTCATAATAGGGAATAGCAAAATTAATGAAAAAACAAATTGATTTATTCCCTGATGTTGCAGATGCTCTCGGTATTGATTCCGTATCTATTGTTGAAAAAGACTTTTATATCATTGAGCTATTAAAAATGATTAAAGATGCAGCTTACCATTCCCATCAACTTGTTTTTTCTGGTGGTACAGCACTATCTAAATCAGGAATAGCATTAAACAGAATGTCTGAAGATGTTGATATAAAAATGGTACCAAATGTTCGGTTTTTATCCAAGTCAAGGGAGCAGCGTAAAAAAATTAGGCGTGAATTAATTGGCTCAATTATAAAGAAAATAGAATCATTAGATTTTTTTAAAATTAACTTAGAGAATGCAATTAAACGTGATGAATATCGCTACTACGAAGTAGAAATACAATACCCTCAAAAGCACCAGCAAGCACCTTGCTTAAGACCCTTCATTAAACTTGAATTTATCGAAACAGAATTATTAGAGCCACCCAAAAATAGAAACATTAGCTCATTAGTTACACAATTAACGGATCAAGGAGATGTAATTGAATCACTTCCATGTGCTACAAATGAATCAACTCATGTGGAGAAACTTATATCAATAATGCGTAGAACAGCATCATTAAATCGTGGTTATGATCGATTTGACGATAAATCATTAGTTAGGCATATTTATGATAATTATTGTATTGTCACTCACCAACCACCTGATTATCAAAAACTCAGTATTTTTATGTATAACTGTATACAACAAGATATAGCACGATACTCAAACCAGTATCCTGAATTTTGCGAGTTTCCACTTAAAGAATTGCAACTAGGGCTAGATAGATTACGTGATGACCCAATTCATGAGCAACGTTATCTAAAATTTGTTTTACCGATGGTCTTTAGCAAAAACAAAATCACATGGAAAAATGCATATGCAACATTTCATACAACAGCCTCTATTTTATTAAATATCCTTAACGAAAAATATTATAATTAAAAAACGCCAGAAAGATTTAACTCTCTGGCGTTTCTATTTTTAGCGAAGCATTAACCATATTTTCTTTAATGCTATCATTCAATCTTATTTCAAATACTCACCATTGCGCAGTGCTTCAATACGCTTATCTAATGGCGGATGAGATAAAAATAACTCGCTGAATGACTTATTACGACCATTGATACAGAAAGCCATCATGCTACTCTCTTCTTGTGGCTCGTAACTCGTTTTCAAACGTTGTAATGCCGCTATCATTTTTTCACGGCCAACAAGCTTTGCAGAACCCGCATCCGCGTGGAATTCACGATAACGAGAGAACCACATGGTAATAATGCTGGCAAGAATACCGAATACAATTTCCAGAACCATTGAAACCCCCATATAAACCCATGGGTTTCCATTGCTATTTTCACTCTCTTCGTCATTAGAGATAAAGTTAGCAACAAATTGAGCGATGATACGAGAAATAAAGATAACGAAGGTATTCACAACACCTTGTAGCAAGGTCATGGTTATCATATCACCATTAGCGACATGGCTAATTTCATGGGCAATAACCGCTTCTGCTTCATCTCGACTCATATTAGCTAACAAACCAGTACTCACAGCCACCAGCGAAGCATCACGGCGAGCGCCTGTTGCAAATGCATTAATATCAGGCGCATCATAAATTGCCACTTGTGGCATTTTAATGCCGACTTGTTCAGATTGTCTTCTTACCGTATCTAATAACCAACGCTCTACTTCTGAAGTTGGGTTTTCAATAACTTGACCACCCACTGAACGTAATGCCATCCATTTTGACATTAATAGTGAAATAAATGCACCACCAAAGCCAAACAAGCCCGCCATGATCATCAAGCCTTGAACACTACGACCTTGTATACCTGTTAAAGATAAGATGATCCCAAAAACAAACATAACAGCTAAGTTTGTTAACAGGAATAAAGCAATTCTCATCATATTGATACTGTTCCTATTTTATCTAATTATCACATTGCTAAAACTGTCTTATAAATAAGGCTTTTTTAGATTTTATCAAGCTTTTTAACCTATTTAATATTAAAAACGATATAACTTTACATTTTGATAAAGAAATAGTCAGTGAACACCTAATATTAGGCATCATTTAAAGCTTAAGTATAAAGTGAGATTGATAATAGATGATATGAATTTTCTGTTTTGTCGAACGAAAGGAATTTATTTAAGAAAGGCTTGTATTGTTGAATATCATAACCACGGGTTTACCATAAAGATGCCACCATTTACGATAATCGATAGAGCCATTATCTCTGTATTTTTATGCACGACTCACAATATATGCAAGTCGTGCATCTGATACGAGCAATAAACTCAATTAACGCTATAAATTACATTTTAAAACGATATGTTGTTGTCATAGAGCCTGATAATGAATGAGCTCGTTGTGAGTGACCATCATAAAGTTTTGGTGTGGTATAGTCGTTTTCTTGCTGGTGGTGCCAGCCGATACCACCACTTAAAGAAACAGAAAGATTTTTTGTAGGTTTCCAGTAGCTAAATAAACCAAATTGCCCTTGTTTTAATCTTTCACCAGAATAGCTGAACTCACTATAGTTGGTACGCGCACCAACAGACAGTTCTTTGCTAATTCTGTATTCAGCTTCCAATGCACCCATAACCTCACCATCACGTACATAGTCGATATCTGCGTAAGCAGGTGAGTTAAAGCGTCCACGGGTATTACCAATTGGGTTACGCGCAAATTGACCAACACCATTAGCTTTTTCTGCATCGGTATATGTCACACCTGTACGTAATGTCCATGGTGATTCTGGAATGCGCCATTCCATAGTACCTGCAAAGTGCCATGCGTCATTATCAAAGTTACGTTTACCCTTATTGGCATCACTTAATGTACGTTTACCATCACTACCGTAATCATGATAATAAACAACACCGCCAACAGTAACATCTGAGGTTAATTTATATTTTGCTTCTAAACCATGTTGACGGAATACATCATCCGCTTGACCATAGAAATAAAATACTTTTAACGGTTTGGAGTTGTAGTTAATGCCACCAGTCAGCACATGGTCGATATTATGTCTAACGCCATTGCCATCGCTGAAATACATTCTGTCAGTATTTGGGCTATCACGACGCATTACTTTACCGTCAAGGAATAGTAAATCTAAGCTCCAGTCGCCCATTGCAGTGTTAGTAGCATAACCATTGTAGCTGTTTAATGATAAACGCTGTGAGTTTGTAAAAATACCGGTATTTTTCAGAGTAAACCAACCCGCTTTACCGTTAATTAATACAGGATCTAAATCGAATTTAACTTTTGCAAAGCGTTGACCAATTTTGTTATAGCCTTTTGCGTCGCCATCATCATTATATAAAATTGCACGAGAGGCGAAGTCTTTACTTGCGCCTAATTTGATACCACCATAATAAGAGACATCAAATCCTAGGATGTCACCTAAATAACCTGATTTGAAATCAGCTTGGAAGTTTTGACCCCAAGCATTGGCAACTTGCTTTCTGTAACGTTGCTCTTCTTTATCAAAACGGTTTTCAGTTTTTAAGTATTTCCACATATTGATTGTAGAAAGTTCAAGTTCTGAATCTGAAATAAACGCGCTTTCTTTAATTGAGTCTTCCCAATTTGCGGCATTAGCAGCGCTTACTGCTAAGAAGCAAGGAGACAACATAAACAATACTATTTTTTTTACTTTCATCTTAATGCAACCTGGTTAATAAATATTTGAATTAAGTTATGCTGACTTATATTCAGCAAGTTTAATAAAACACCATTTTTTTATTTAGCTAAAAAATAACCTTTGATTAAATTTATAGTTGCACCATTTTCAAGCAATAGAGTCATTTTTTGGCGTAAAAAATCCAATATGGATATCTCACCATATTTATATTTACTTATTTTTTTGCAATAAAATCCTATAAGCAAATTATAGATTATTTGCCTTTAGTCACTACCCCTTACGTATAGAACCCTACTCTAAAAATATATTATTTTAGTTATAATATTTTGCTCTAAAAATACATTTTGAACTCATAGAATAAAGATAACTCATCATTTAGGTAAGATTTTAGCTAACGCGTCAATATCCAAAAATGACGCAAATATTTCATAATGTGTATACTATAGTAATTTTATGTCAACTTTAGAGACCATTGTCACAACATGTTACATTTATTGCAATAGACATGCTATCAAATGAGATCTTAATCACAATAAATAATCCTTTTATCTTTTTATTCCACTTATTAAATAAGAAACTCACCTCTTATCTAAAAATCAACCCAGCATTCGCTCTTATAGCTTACAAAACTTATTCAAGATATATTTCGAATTGAAAATTAAGTTACATAAAGTGAAATTTAAATATCCATTCATTAATAATAATTTATATTACTGGCAACTTAATATAGAGAAGAACTAAAAATATAAAGGGTGGCATCTAAGAAACTATTATTGGTTTTCTTAAAAAGATTTTTGATGAAAAGCCTGATAAACATTGATTGGCAATAGTAATTTTATATCTTGGCTAATATAAATATAAAACCCCCCAGCAATTGGTTATCCAACTATTGGGGGGTTACTTTAAGTATCTGTTGTTATAACTGATAACTTAATTTAATAATTTCTTAGGCTTAAGCACTTTTGAGAGATCAACCGCAATTTTAGCAGTTTCATCTAAATAAGGATCTGGCCCCTCATAATCCTTAGGCAAATCATCGAGTGATTTTAACGCAGGCTTACCTTCTAATTTAAAACGCTCATTAATGCGATTTAATTTGATGGCTTCTAGCTCTTTGTTTTCTTTCTCTCTTTCAGCGAAGTTTAAGATAACAAATTTATCTTCACCTTTTGCTTTGGCATCGTTATAACGCTGAATATCAGCAAAGATGTACGAAAACTCTCTGTCATTTGCGATGCGCTTAGTATGCTGCTCAGTTAATGGCGCTAACGCGGCCTTCAGCTTGTCTGAATACTCAGAGAGCTGATAGCTTGCTGGAGAGATACTATCCCAAGGCAATGCGTTATCTTCAAAACTTTCACCCATTTCAGCACTATCAAAGCTTGGTAACAACAAATCAGGGGTTACCCCTTTAAGTTGAGTACTGCCACCATTAATTCGATAGAATTTTTGAATAGTGTATTGCACTGAACCTAAACCAGGCCAATCAGGGCTTAGCATTTGGTCGTAAACACGGGTTAATGGGCGATATTGCTGAACTGTTCCTTTACCGAACGTTTGCTCACCTACAATTAGCGCTCGTCCGTAGTCTTGCATTGCAGCCGCAAAAATTTCAGAGGCAGAAGCACTAAAGCGATTTACGATAACCACCAGTGGTCCTTTATAATACACGACATCATCTTTATCGAAATCTTGTCGTACACGACCATTATTATCTCTGACTTGCACAACGGGGCCACTCGGAATAAATAATCCTGAAAGTGAAATCGCCTCTGTTAATGCGCCACCACCATTACCGCGCAAATCAATGACTAAAGATGAAACATTATCTTTAGCCACTTTTTGTAACTGTGTTTTTACGTCATTGGTTAAACCAACATAGAAGCTTGGAATATCCAAAATTGCAACTTTATCACCGTTAATCACTTTTTCAGTTAGCTTAACAGCTCTGTCTTCTAAACGGATTTGCTCTCTGACTAAAGTGATTGTTCTTGGTTTAGCGCCTTTCTCATCAGAAATAACTTCTAATTTTACTTGGCTACCTTTTGGCCCTTTAATCAACGCAACAATATCATCAAGTCGCCAGCCGACAACATCAACCATCGTTTTATTTTGTTGCCCTACAGCAATAATTTTATCGCCTACTTTCAACTCTTTGCTTTTTGCAGCCGGACCACCGGTTACCATAGAGTTGATCATAGGGTAGTCATCATCCATCTGTAATACAGCGCCAATGCCTTCTAAGGATAGGCTCATTTCAGAATCAAAGGCTTCGGTATTTCTTGGTGATAAATAACTTGTATGAGGATCAATTTCGCGGGCGAATGCCGACATAATGATTTGGAAAACATCTTCACTTTGGCTTTGCGTTTGACGACGTAACGCAGCTTTATAACGCTTAGTGAGGGTCTCTTTAACTTCGCTATCTGTTTTTTCAGATAGTTTCAGCGTTAACCAATCATATTTTACTTTTTCATCCCAAAGTTTATCTAGCTCAGCTTGAGTTTGCGGCCATGGCGCTTTTGTTCTATCTAACTCAAACTTATCTTGACCAGTTAAATCCATGGGTTTATCTAGGCGGTTTAAGGCGTATTGAAAACGTTCAAAACGTCTTTTTTGCGCTAAATTAAAGAGATCATAAAGAGGCTGAAGCTCCCCTTTTTTCAGATATTCACCTACTTTGGTTTTTTCTTTATCAAATTGGGCAATATCTGATGCTAGCAACACATTGTGGCTATAATCTAATAAATTAAGATAGCGATTAAAAATCTTTTCAGAAAAGCTCGCATCTAGCGAGAACTGACGATAATGAGAGCGTTCAAAACGAGAGGTTACTCGCTCGCTCACGGTAGAATGTTGTGGCTCTTGCTTTAATTCGGGTAACTGATCAATAGTTACCATTGCTGGGGTGGCTGGTTTCTCAGCCATCACAACAGAAGTGCCTGTTAACGTTAATCCGATTGCAAAAGCCACATTTAAAAGTTTGTTCATGCTCTGGTTGGCCTCCGTATCAGAACTTTAAATGTTCCGTGCGTACATTCATTGCCAAACCATTAGGCAATTGTACACGTACACCCTCTTTGGCTATCTCTAGCACTGTCGCGTCCATCACGCTGCTACCAACGTTAACTTTTAGCGATTGACCAACAGTAAGAACTGATGTGTCTTTCACTGGAATTAACTTTTCAGTATTTTGGCGTGGTGGTGCTTTACGAGGTGCTTGAGCCGCTTTTTGAGGACGAGGCTGCCGTTTTTCACCATCTTTAGGTGGCTGACGACGCGTATTATTTGGCTTTTTCGCTGCCGGACGTTTGCTGGTCTCCTTATCACCTTCAGCTTCGCGCTTCTTAGCACGTTGTTCTGCTCTCTGAGCTTGAACGCGCGCCTTAGCTTCTGCTAATTGTGTACGAGCATGTTCAATATGCTCAGCTTCCAGTTCGCCGCAGTCATTACCATTCAAATCGACACGTTTTGCTCCTTCTTTAACTCCATAAAGGTAGCGCCAACTTGAGGTATACAAGCGTAATGCCGAACGTAACTGTGTTTTACTCAGTTGAGTTTCATCTTTTAGATCTTCAACAAGATCTTGAAAAATGCCAACTTTCAAAGGGCGGGCTTCGCCCTCAGCGATAAAACACTTAGGGAAACGTTCAGCTAAAAAAGCGATGATTTCTTTACTACTATTCAACTTAGGTTGATTTTCCATGAAATTTCCTGATTACAACGGTTTTGCCAACCAGCGCAGGCATGAACAAGCGACATTATAATAGTGTTGCCAACAATTTCTATGGCAAACGCCTGTTAACTTACACAAAATTCACAATATTTTGCTGTATGACAAGTTTTTAAATGCTCGCAGAGCACGTCACACAACGCTTTAAGCCCATTTTCATCTTTTTTATCAAAACGATCAAAAATAGGACTATCAATATCGAGAACGCCGATAATTTGTCCATTTACTTCTAAAGGTAGAACAATTTCAGACTGACTTGCACTGTCACAAGCAATATGACCACTAAATTGATGAACGTCACTTACTCTTAAAATTCTGTTTTCGGAGTATGCAGTTCCGCAAACTCCTTTTCCAAAACCTATTCTGACACAAGCAATTTTGCCTTGAAATGGGCCAAGGACTAATGAATCACCATCATTAAGATAAAACCCAACCCAATTTATCGTATCTAACTTCTCGTAAAGAAGCGCGCTGGTATTAGCAAGTGATGCGATAAGATCATTTTCACCAGACAACAAGGCTGACAAATTATCAGTGAGTTCCTGATAAAAAAGCGATTTTGGCATCATTAAATCCTATTTGCGTAACTAAAATAGATAACATATCTCGTAATTTAGCCTATTTTATCTTGAGGTTGAATACTCCATTTTCAAGAATTGGCTAAAAAAACGATAATATTCCCTTAACACCCACAAAAAAAATCAGACACTTTGCATTGTAAAATGAAAGGCATAAATATAATAAAAATGCTAACTTGTGAACCATTGAGTATAGGTGCTTTTTTTTAGCTTAATCAAACGATAACTCTTGAGAAAACCAACTTAGGCGAACTAACGAGCAACATAGTGAACAATATCGCAATAAAGGGAAAAAAATCAATACGCTGTCAGGAGTGTGATCACCTCGTGACACTACCTCTTGCATTAAAGCGTGGAGAAGATGCTTATTGCCCACGTTGCCAAGCCAAACTCGCATCTTATCGTTCTTGGTCATTAACTCGTCTACTTATTCTTTCTATTACAATGCTTATTTTGGCATCAATAGCATTTACTCAGCCACTAGTTAAAATTCATCTATTAGGCACAATGATAACCGCGAATGTGCTTGACGGTATTCGCATGATGTCAGAGCAAGGCTCTCCTCTTACAGCAACAATGGTAGCCTTTTGTGCTATTGCTGCTCCACTTAGCCTCCCCATCGCTATTTTATATCTCCATTTAGGCTCTCGCTTACGCCTTAATCTTCGCCCAGTCTTATTAATGTTAGGGAAATTAAAAGAATGGGTAATGCTAGATGTCTATTTAATAGGGCTTGGTGTTGCAACAATAAAATTAGGCGATTATGCAACTGTTTATATTGGCAATGGCTTAATTGCTTTTGTTTCTTTAATGATACTCAGCTTATTAATGCTAATTAACATTAATATGGACCAACTTTGGCAACGCTTTTATCCACAAAAAGAAATAGAAAAAAGCCCTGCAACTTGCCATGCCTGTCATTATCATTTTAAAAGAACACCATCAACACACTGCCCTCGTTGTAAATCTTGCTATACCTCAAGACAGCCAATGAGTTTACAAAAAACATGGGCTGCATTAATTTCAGCAATAATTTTACTAATACCTGCAAATCTATTACCTATTTCTATTTTCTATTTAAATGGTCAGCGTAGTGAAGACACTATTTTTTCAGGTGTACTTTCCTTAGTGAATTCAGGTAATACTCCAATTGCAGTTATTGTCTTCATTGCCAGTGTTTTTGTGCCTTTTTTCAAGATTATAATTATGCTGGGCTTATTATTAAGCATTCATTTTAATTCTCGTATTGACCCCCTACTTCGAATGAAACTATACCGTTTTGTCTCTTGGATAGGACGATGGTCAATGCTTGATCTCTTTGTGATTGGGCTAATGATGTCATTGATTAATCGAGATCAATTGATGACTTTCACAATGGGGCCAGCGGCTTTTTATTTTGGTACTGCGGTTATTCTTACTATCCTTGCCGTTGAATGGTTGGATAGTCGTTTACTATGGGATACTTATGCAACAAGAAGAAAACGACGTTCAGGACACACAAGCCCAAATACGCCGCAAGCGTAGAATTTCGACATTTTGGCTACTGCCTGTCATCGCCATTTTTATTGCTAGTTGGTTGCTTTTCCAACATTGGCAAGATAAAGGCGTACAAATCACGATTGATTTTCAATCCGCATCAGGAATTGTCTCTGGCAGAACACCTATTCGCTATCAAGGCGTTGATGTGGGTTTGGTTAAAGATGTCACGTTAAGCGACGACTTACGTCGAGTTATTGTTACAGCCGATATCCGCAAAGATCTCGCCACAACGCTACGCCAAAACACACAGTTTTGGTTAGTTACACCTAAGGCCAGCCTTTCTGGTGTATCTGGGCTAGATGCTTTAGTTGGTGGTAACTATATCAGCATGTTACCGGGTGACGGTGAAAAGCAGTTTAAATTTATTGCTCAGGAAGTTCGTCCTCAAGCTAATATTGATAAAAATCAGCAATTAATAACCTTAACGACAGAAAAACTAGGCTCACTCAATGTTGACTCTCAAGTTTATTATCGCCAAGTTCCTGTTGGTAAGGTGTATAGCTATGCGATTCGCCCTGATAATCAAGGTATTTTTATTGAACTAAGTATTGATAAACAGTACGCCCACTTAATTCGTCAAGATAGCCATTTCTGGAACGTCTCTGGCTTTCAAGGTAGTTTTAATTTAAAAAGTGGTGTATCAGTAAAAATGGAAAGCGTTTCTGCTTTAATCAATGGTGCTATTGCTTTTGATTCCCCAGAAAACAGCCCTCCAGCACAAAAAAACCAGCAATTCGTTTTACAATCAGCAACCTCCGTAGATGCAGGTAAAGCAATATATGGCGAAGATGGATTAATTATTTCACTAACTAGTGAAGAAAGTTGGGGTGTTGATGCAGGGCAACCTATTCTCTTTAGAGGAATTACTGTTGGGCAAATCATTCAGCGTAATATGAGTGATGATGGGGTTATTTTTGATGCAATTATCGCCCCTGAATATAAACATTATATTTATGAAAATAGTAAATTTGTTGCCAATAGCCGGATTAACGTCAATATGGGTCTAAATGGTATTGAAGTTCAAGGCGCGGCACCTCAAGAATGGCTTGAAGGAGGTATTCATCTTATTCAAGGTACTAAAGGAGCACCTAAAGAACAGTATCGCCTTTATCGTAACGACTTTTTTGCCAAAGCCAGTATTAATGGTAATGAATTACCAGTGACACTCACTTTAAAAGCATCAAGTCTTCCTGGGATACAAAAAGGTTCAGTGGTTCTTTATCATCAATTCCAAGTCGGTGAAATTACTGATGTTCGACCTTTAATGGATGAATTTGATATTGATGTTTATATTTCAAAACAATACCGCCATCTACTCACAGAAAAGAGTGTATTTTGGACTGAAGGGGCAGCTAAAGTATCTGTTAATGGCTCAGGATTAACTGTTGAAGCAACACCACTAAATCGTGCATTAAAAGGCGCAATCAGTTTTGATAATTTCGAAAATATCAATAACAACGTTTCACGTTACAAACTCTATTCATCAGAAACTAGCGCACGAGCTATCGGCGCTCAAATTACGTTAAAAACCTACGACGCAAGCAAACTTTCTGAAGGAATGCCTATTCGTTATTTAGGCATTGATATTGGACAAGTCGAATCATTAATCCTTTCACCTGATAGAAAAGCAGTGACTGTATCTGCTGTTCTCTATCCTGATTATGTCAAAACCTTTGCGAGATCAGGCAGCCGCTTCGCTGTTGTTACTCCCGAATTAACAGCATCAGGATTAGATAACTTAGATTCACTGATACAGCCTTATATCAAAGCAGAACCTGGCAATGGTGGTGTATATCGTCAATTTGAATTACAAACCTCTAATATTACAGATTCACGTTATCTCGATGGATTAAACCTCGTGTTAAATGCCACTGAAGCGGGTTCGGTACAAATTGGCACACCTATTTACTACCGTGGTCTTGAAGTTGGCGCTGTAACAGGTCTTGAACTAGGAAATATGTCTGACAGAGTATTAATTCACATTCGTATTAGTAAAAAATATCAATACCTTGTTCGAAATAATACAGAGTTTTGGCTCTCATCTGGATATAACTTCTCGTTTGGTTTAACTGGTGGCGTTATTCGTAGTGGTACATTCAAGCAATTTATACGTGGTGGGATCACTTTCGCAACACCACCTTCCACACCATTACAAACGAAAGCAAAACAGGAACAGAATTTCATTTTAAATGATAAAGAACCCAAAGATTGGGATGAATGGGGAACGGCAATACCTAAACCTTAAAGATTAGGCAATTCTACTCTATTTTAGATAATTTATTTAAAGCGGATCACAAAAAATGATCCGCTTTTTTTATTTCCAAAAAAAATTTTGGAAATAGATTCCATTTATACTATGCTTAATTTTGTTCGGTCAAAAAGCATTCTGTAAAATAAATGCCACCAACAGAATACAACAAAATACATCATCGCTTAATCTGGAGCTTTATTTATGAAAAAGACAACGTTGAAAATTGCTTGCTATGAAATTGAAGATATTACTTTGAAACACTCTTCTGATAACCAATTAACTTATATTCATATTCCATGTGATTATGACAAAGAATTTTGCATGCAATTAGATGGATGGGATGAAAACACAAGTATTCCAGCCCAATTGAAAGATAAAAATATTCTGCTCTATCGTCATGCTTATGATAAAGATAGCCACCACTGGATTTTAAAAGTGGCATAACGAGATGCTAAAGCGAAATAACATAAAAAAAGCCAGATAAATCATTTATCTGGCTTAGGGAAATGGCTCATTGCGAGCCGTGCGCTAAAAAGTAATTGCTGATTACTGCATAAACAAAGATCGAGGACTAACTCAAACTTTTCTATCTCACAACCTACTGTTAAATATTAGCTAACAATATGTAAAGATCCAGTAAACAACCTAATAGCACACCACTTTCTATTCAAAAAATCTTTATTTTTAATTTTTATTATTTAAATCAGTATGATAAAAATAAAAAATCTTAGTCATATTATCAATCACTTGATTAATTACTCTCACAGAGTGACTTAATCGCATTCTGTATCACTTCTACTGATTTTTTCTTTTCAGGTACATTAGGATCTGGCAGTAAAATAATATCAATTAGCTGTGCTTTTACTTTTCCACTTTCCATTTGTTTCATTGCAATTTCATTAAGTGGATACTGCATCAGTGTTGCTGGATTAATCACAAACCAAGCACCATCAGCACGGCAATTAAGCATCACTTCTTCTCGAGTAAATGGCCAATCGTCACCAAATTGAAGCTTACTGACCGTTGAAATAGGTGCTGCAGAGAATGCCTGAAAAGAAAAAAGCATTAACATTCCTGCTAGTAAAAAACGTTTCATGTGGATGTCTCACTTAAGAAATTAGGTTTTTTCGATTATATAACAATCTATACAGGTGAGTTAATCGCAAAGATAGCTACAGCAAAAATAACCATTGTTCCAAGTAATAGCTCAAACCAACTATTTACTAGCAACCATTGAAAGTTATTTTTCTTACGGATATGAGGAACTAAGACATAGCGATTGATTACAGCTAGGACAAGCATTAACACCACTAAGCTAATTTTAAGCCATAACATACTTTGATATTCAGATGATAACTGTACTGCTGGCCATCCTGGAATTAACATAACAGCACTGATAATACCGGTAATAATAACCAATAAAACAGCAATATGACCAAAAAGTGAAAACCGCTTCATTGTACCAATAATAGGTTTGATCATTCCATCCACAAGCTCGTCTTTATTCCGTAAAAATTGCAAACAAGCGACAAATGGCCATAAACCACCAAACCAATAGGCGGCACTAATAAGATGAATGCTTTGATTAACTTTATAAAATATCGCTTCTGATCCTGTAAACATGGCACCATGACCAATAGATGCATGTAAGATCAACATAATTGAAGCAACAATTAATAAAGAAATATTACGAATATAACGTTGGTGTATAAATAAAACGGCTAATGCAACCGTTGCTAATGCCAATTGCCATTGCCAAACTTGACCAAACGAAGTCCCTAATACCACTTTCCATATTTCAAATGACCAAGCATCTTCCCATCCATCCCCCATAATACCGGATTGCACAATCATCCATAAATAAGTCGTAATAAAGACAGTGACCGTACTAATGGCTAATGCGGGGCGCAAACGAACTTGAATAAGAGGAATGAACTTATCTTTTGCAAGAATGGCAGCCGAGAAGCTCAGTCCGAACATAAACATGACTGCCACAAAATGGAAAAAACGGCATAAAATATAAACGTCTTCAGGTGTCATTATTTTACACTAAATTGATAAGAACCTTTTGTCTTGTGCCCATCAACAGAAACAACGCTCCAATTAACTAAATAATCACCTTCTGCTAAATCACTTTCTAAAGGCAGTAATAATTTAGTGTTATTAACCGGGTCTAAACTCAGTTTTCCTACGGTAATTTCTTTACCGTCGCTATTCGTGACCTTGATTTTACTAAAGGCTAATTCAATACCTTCAGAGAAATCTAATGTGATAACTTTAGGCGCTTGCGCTTGTTCAATCGCAGCACCTTCAGCAGGTAACTGTGATTTTAAGTGTGCATGAGCTAAGGCTTGTTGACATGACATACCAAGGAATAAAACAGCAATAGCCGATAATTTACCCCAAGATGTTTTAAGTGTATTTAATGACATAATAACCTCTTAAATTACAGGTGATTTTTTATTTATGAAAATATTTTATAGCAAATTTACGTCAAGATCTTCGCTTCTTGATATTAGAAATAAAAGGTTGTGAACTAGCACTCAAAATATATGTTATTTAGACCAGTTTCTGTTTCAAATATCACCCATTTTTACACTTTGAGAAAATATAATACCCATATTGACAGTCTAAACAGTTCAATACATAACCAAATACAACTAAAAGTAAAATAATCACTCAGTATAAATAGTATGGGATAGGTCATTTTTAGGATAAAAAACAGACAATGCAAATAAGGGAAGAAATAAAAGATAAGAATAGCAACAATAGAAAGGGAGGAAATGGCAATATAGCAGAATAAAAAACGCCCTGCTATTCATTCACAGCAGAGCGCAATAATTCATTTATTAACTTAGTCTATCTCAAGCTTTATTAATAATTAGACATGAGCAGATGTTGATAATGTGTTCAGATCTTTATCTAACAAGAATAAAGCTTTTCCACTGTCACCCACCATTGCTAATTTATCAAGGATTGATTTGAATAATTTTTCTTCTTCATGCTGCTCTGCAACATACCATTGTAAGAAGTTAAATGTTGAATAATCCTGAGTTGTCATTGCAACATGTGCTAATTTATTAATCTCAGATGTAATATGTTTTTCATGTTCGTAAGTTTTATCGAACAATTCAGATAATGATGAAAACTCAGCAGGTGGCGCTTCAATCGCACCCAATAAAGGCATTGCACCTGTATCACTTAAGTAATCAAATAAACGGTGCATATGTTCCATTTCTTCACGAGAGTGAGCTTTTAAAAATTTAGCTGCACCATCAAATCCTTTATCGTCGCACCAAGCACTCATTTGCAAATACAGATTTGCCGAATAAAACTCTAAGTTTAGCTGTTCATTCAATTTATTGATCATATCTTGATGTAACATATTTTACGTTCCTTACGATGAAAATTAACATTATGGATATTATGCACAGTTAAAAATAAAAATATAGTTATTTAAGTGTGGTTTTATATATTTTCTTCAATTAATTAGCCGTAATAAAAATAAAAACCAATCTCATTTGTAATATGCTTTTTATACTATTTAAAAGCGAAATAGCACTTATTATCATTAAGGCTAAATATGTATTTAATTATTGTGATTAATTACCTAACACATTGAAAACCATAGATATAACATTTAACCACTGGCTTTTTTTCTTTAGTTTTAATATTTATTGATTTCTCTTTATAGTCAAGTTAATTAAGATTAACATTAAATGAAAATAATATTTCACTTATTGGAAAATATTCAAAAATAAGCTTTTTAATATATCAATAAACATATGGGAAGTAATATTTACAATATTCGTCATTAGAAAAATAAAATATCCCTCTATTACTTATTATCATTTCTTATTTTTTATGATTTCTATTTGATATTGCTACATATTAGTTTTTTCAGACAGCAGCTTTTTTCATTTTTTTTCATATAAAAAAATACATAACTCTCAAAAAATAAAAATAATTTCAATTTTTGTGCAGTTTTTCATTTTGACTGATAAGATTAGTAGGTAACTCATATTTGTATGCACAAAAAATTAATATTAAAGCCCTAATCATAATAAAAGGTTAATTAGGAGCCACTATGACAAAAACAGTGTTAGTACCCGTTGATTTTACAGAGCTTGGTTTGTTGGACAAGGTTGTGTCTCATCTAAAAGCATTGTCTGTCGCTGACAAATTGAATATTCATTTTTTATCAGTCATTCCAAGTTATGAGTCTTTTGTTGGATTTGCATTCGCAGGCCAAGATAGACTAGCAAGTGATAAACAACGTATTGAAATTGCATTATCCACACTAAAAGAAAATTTATCACACATTGATATCCCCAATAGTACAACGCAATTTTACGTGTCTATAGGTAATCCTCGGGATAAAATTTTAGAAACCGCAAAAAAAATCCAAGCAGAGTTGATTGTCATTGGTTCTCGTAATCCTGGTATGAAAACTTATCTTCTAGGTTCTACCGCATCTTCAGTGGTTAGTTACGCAGAATCATCTGTATTAGTCGTACGTTAATTACCCACGCCCTACTTTTATAAGAAATCTGGTATTCGCCATAAACCAGATTTCTTATTCTTTTCACCATAAAATCCATTCAAAATGATATTTTATTTTATCATGTTTACTTTTAAGAGTGGTCATTAAAAATATATTCTGAAGCAATAAGATAATTATTAAAAAATGACTGGAAACACACTCACTTTAATACTTTTTATATAATCACTTACATCGATAATCTCTTAATAAATTTATATTGTTCGTAATGTTAAATTATGTAAAGATACTTTTCTATTAATGCTAAATTTAATCAACAGAGTAAAAGGAATTAAAATGAATAAAGAACTTTCTGAAAAATGGCAAGAGCGTTTTTCATTTTTTGATAAATATGGTTCACCTAAAACACCAGAATTTAAAGCTGCTTATAAAGAACTCTCCTTTGGTAAACGTATTCTTATTGGAATGAATATCTGGGCATTTTTCTTTGGCTTTATTTACTTCCTTATTTTAGGTTTATGGCGCAAAGCATTAACATTATTTGCTATTAATATCGCCATTTTTACTATTATTGGTTTTTTACCTGTAAACAATGGTGTTATCAATGCGGTAGGTATCGCAGTTAACATTTTATGGGCTATAACAGCCAACTATGCATACTACTTAAAAGAAACCAAAAATGATCAAAGTTGGAACCCGTTTGAAGGTGTTCTGTAATAATAAAGGGGGCATTGCCCCTTTTATTTTCCCTTATGTCTTTCTTTTTTAATCACACCATATCCTCTTCGCCTTATTTCATAGTAATTATATTCATTACTCTATTTAAATATTCTTATCTAACTTACTAAAATAGAAAATAATGAAATCACACTAAAAATTCGTTTTTATCTCAGAAGAACACCTTGTTAATGCGCTATAATTCATTAACGCTAAATTGGGGAAAACGTATGTCTGAACACTTTCAAGGTAAATTTGAAGCCGAACTAAAATATCACCTTCAAAATCCAAAGAGTTTTATTTATGAATTAACAAAATCAGGAGCCACATTATTTACACCTGAGAATAAAGAAACAGATTGGTATATGGAACATAATAATACTGGGTTTTCAACTCCAACTATCAGTTTATGTATAAGAAAAATGCTACCCTCAGGAATAAATCTTCTTATCGTTAAAGGTCCTGATTTATCACAATGTGAAGCTGTTCGCATCGAAGATGCAGAAAAAACAGTCTCTATGTTTACGACACTTGGCTACCATTGCATTCTCAATTATACAAAATCAAGAGAAATCTATTTTCTAGATAAGTTTCATATCACAATTGATAAACTAGATAAATTAGGCTCTTTTGCCGAGTTTGCTATCATGACGGACGACCAAAGCAAACTCCCACTCTACACTGATCAATTAAGACATTTAGCCGCAAGATTCGGATTTACAGAAAAAGATCTCGAGAAAAATAACTATAAAACACTTATGTTAAACACCCTCAAATCATAAACAAATTTATTCAGTCTAAACATCTCTATAAAAATAATTAAAAACGTTCTCACCTAAGCACCGATATGCTATCAACAGATATTGGTGTTTTGTCGTTTCTAACTCTTTTTTTGCCTTACCGAATAAAAACAAAAAATGAAGCTTTAAATATAAAATTTATTTGAATGCCACATTTATTACATTTATCCCCAAATTTTACTTTTCTTATCTCAAATAAATCTTACTCTTAGTCAAAAAATGTCATTTAGATCTAATTTTAAAGATATTTTTGCGATACCACTTATATTAATGCGCTGTTTTTAATAGAATTAGTAAAAAAATATATTAATAGGAGGGTTTATGCTTGAAAATTACCTTAATATCTTTATTAAGGCGACTTTTGTTGAGAATATGGCATTAAGTTTCTTTTTAGGAATGTGTACTTTTCTTGCTGTTTCTAAAGAAGTAAAAACCTCATTAAAACTAGGTCTTACTGTTACTGTTTTACTTATTATTGCCACACCTATCAATAACTTAATCTATCATTTTATTCTAAAGAAAGACGCGATAGTTGAAGGTATTGATCTTAGCTTTCTTAGATATATCACTTTTATTGGTGTTTTAGCGGCACTTGTTCAAATTTTAGAAATGTTTTTAGATAAATTTATCCCTTCACTTTATCACTCATTAGGGATTTTTTTGCCTTTATTGACTATTCATTGCGCTATCTTTGGTGCCACCATTTTTATGGTTGAACGTGATTACACCTTTACGGAATCAGTGATATATGGTGCAGGATGTGGCATCGGTTGGTTACTTGCGATTATCGCCCTCTCAGGTTTACGTGAAAAAATGAAATATTCAAATATTCCAAAAGGATTGAGAGGATTAGGGATCACATTTATCACAGTAGGGTTAATGTCTCTTGGTTTTATGTCATTCTCTGGTATTTCGCTTTAGCTGATTGTTTTTATCTTTAATTTTATGTGACATTTTCATGCATTCTTAGGATCATTATCGATATGATCTTTACTTATAAGCGGAAGGGTTATAAACCTTCCGTTTATAGAGATTTCGTCTGCTTTCTTATTTTTTCTCTACTACCCTTTTTTTATCATTCTCTTATTTATAACTTTAAGCTCTCTTATTTATTCTATTAAATAAACAAAAATTAATTTAATTTATTGCTGTTTTAATCATTATTACTTTTTTATTTTATAAATAGAAACACTTACAATACTTAAATCTAATTGTTTAAAAACAACCGAGTAAATTACATAAAGTTAATAATAAATCAACAGGTTAACCATCATCTACTAAGATGGTATCTTTTATATCATTTTTATTCTTTATCTTTAACTTTTAATATTTAAGAAAAATTAATTAAAAATCAAAGTGTTATAAAACCAACCAATACATTTAATAAATTTATAAATAAGAACAATAAATAAGCATAAAGAATATTTATAAAATGCCGATACTATTTTTTAGTATTTGAAAAAATCAAAAGGATATATGGCATTAAATCAAAGAGTGACCTAAAAACATATTTTCACTTGTTTTTTGAATTCTTTGTCTATACCAGTTACAGGAAGTAAAAATAGAACTTTAAAATCAATAAATTACACAGTTATATTTTTATGAAAAAGGAAATAACATTACATGTTTAATAACTTCAAACAACGTTATTTGCCAAACGTCTCTTTTAATATGTCGAGTTTAAAAACAACCACTTTAGTTTGGCTTATTACAGGCTCTTTAATCTTACTTCTTGGGCTAGCCTGTGTTTTATTTCTCTCTTCAGTTAATGATTACAAGAGAAACTTGAACACACTAAACAATATCTATCATGAACAGTCGCTCCTAAATAATACTTGGGAAAATCTACTACAAACACGTAATACCTTAAATAGAGCTAGCTCTCGCCACCTATTAATTATTAATAAAATGGCCACCGCCAATACTGACATCTCTTCGCTATTGCAACAAACTAAAGAAAAACTTCAACACGTTGAAAATGGATGGAAAAGTTTCAAGAGTTTTCCTCATAATGTTGAAGATCAAAGTTATATACAACAATTAGAGCAGAAATATACTGAGCTTAATGCAGCACTTATTGAATTTTTAGCCTTTCTAGAACAAGGCAAAACATATGAGTATTTAAATCAACCAACACAAACCTATCAAGACAATTTTGAGCAAGCCTATACTAACTATCATCAACAGCTAGAAAACTATTACACAGCCTCATTGGGGGAAGGTGAATTACTGTACGATAAAATTATTTATAGCTTAATCGCCATTTCAATATTAATTGTTATCTTTTCTTTCTTAGTTCAAGTTGTACTACGAAAAAACTTTATTTCACCTTTAAACGCTATCATGAAAAATATCGAAGATATTAGTAATGGAGAATTAGCGACCGATGTAACCACAAAAGGTCTATTTGAAATAAACATTCTCACTGCCAATATTCAAAAAATGCGAGATCAGATAAAACAAATCGTCAATAACATCAATCACAGCTCTGGCCTGATTAATTCAGAATTAAATGATATTGCTGTTATGAACAATAATCTTGCTATTCGTGTTGAACAACAATCAGCTGCTGTACTCGAAACCTCAGCAGGAATACGACAATTAAGCGTTACATCAAAACAACATGCAGAAAATACACAAGCATCCTGTGAGCTAGTAACAAAAACAGATACGATGATCCATCAAAGCAATGAAATGCTCGCTAACGTTGTTGAAAATATGCATGAAGTTGTCACGTTCTCTGAACAAATAAACGATATTACCTCTACTATCGATAATATTGCCTTCCAAACAAATCTATTGGCTTTAAATGCCGCCGTAGAAGCAGCAAGAGTAGGTGAACACGGAAAAGGTTTTGCGGTTGTCGCTAAAGAAGTAAGAGAATTATCCATTAGCTGTAATTTGGCATCAAAGGAAATAAAAGTACTTGTCGCCAATTCAAGTAAAAAAATAAATCAGTGTTTTCAATTAGCTGCGGACGCAAACGATAATATGGTAGATATTTCTAAACATACTGAAAATATTAATGAAATGATCCACGATATTTCTATTTCTACAAATGAACAAAGTAATGGTATTGCCCAAATTGAAGATGCAATAAATCAATTAGATCAAACAACACAAGCTAACTCAACAATGACACGAGAATTAGTTAGTTCATTAGATTCATTGCAAACACAATCAGATAGACTAAAACAAGAATTAACTGTTTTTCACCAGTAAGTGTTAAGTCTACCCACAGCATAAAAGCTATCTTAATCTTAGGATAGCTTTCTGCTTACTGATTTAACCCAATATTAAAAATGACTAAATTCAGGGATCTCTTTTTTACCGTGTGATTTTAGAAAATCTAACACCCTTCTTGGGGTTACATTTAATATACGCTCTTGTGGAAAATCTATTTGGGCTAATACTTCTAATACTCGATCAAAATTTCCTAGTGAAGAAGCAATGTGTGAGTCAGAGCCTAATGCTATTAATCCGCCTGCATCACGTACTGCTTTCGCTATTTCTATACAATTTTTCTCACTCCCTACTCTAGAATGAATAAATGATGAGTTATTCATTTCTAAAGCAACGTTGTAAGAGGCTGCTGCTTTTGCAACTTCAGCTATATCTATTGGATATTTCGGATTACCTGGGTGTGTAATCATTTGAACACAGCCACTAGCGATTGTTGCAATTAACGCTTTTGTATTATCAACAAGACCTAATGAACTCATGACTGGATCATGAAAACCAGCAAGCACAATATCTAATTTCTTGCTCATTTTCTCACTACAATCCGTTTCACCTTTAATATTTTTAATATTCGCTTCTATACCATAAAGAATACCAACACCATCAATAATACGAGGGATCACCGGTAAGTTAGAAAAATGCCATTCATGAGGTGCATCATCCATATCTGGGCCATGATCAGTAATTGCAAATAATTGAATTCCCTGCTTTTTAGCTTGTTGGAAATATTCACTAACTGTACTGTAAGCATGTGTACTAGCAATAGTATGAGCATGTAAATCAACGGGGTACATAAATAACTCCTTTCTAAAACACCTTATAAATATTGATAAGATGGTTTTTCTTAACTATAAAAACTAGCGAAAATCAATAATCAATTTCAGTAAAAACACCTAATAACCAACAAGCAATGTACTATCTACTTCACTTTTTCTCACATTAGCAAGAAATGAAGATAAATTTTAATAAATATGCTTTAATCTTTAACATACTATTTAATATCAAATAGATAAATAGAGTTTTACTTTAGTACTATACACAAGAGTACTATACACAAGAATTTTGAAAACACATTATATTGTGCAATTTCATGTTAAACCTAGTTTTCAACTTTATAAAAGGCTATTTATGTTCAACTATCCAGCAGTCGCTCATTTTGATGAAGAAAGTGAAACTTACGAAATTACCTACCGTGATTTTGATAATATACACGCTGTTGCTTATACAGAAGATGATATTGAACTAGAAGCCTCTGATATTTTACATGTAGGTCTTGAGGAATTTATTGCGAGCAAATTGCCTATTCCAGCGCCATCCAAAGCTCAAGCTAGTGATTTTATTGTCTACTTACCTCTTATTAGCTGCTTAAAGATTGCATTACACAATGCGATGCTAGAAACAAAGACAAAAAAATCTGATCTTGCAAGAAAGATGAATTTAACGAGTGCGCAAATAGAGCGTTTACTTGAAATTAATCAAACCTCAAAAGTAGATAGTCTAGAGCAAGCACTTTATTTATTAGGCTATGCTATTTCTGTCAGCGTTAATAAAGATATTAACCAACAATAATTAAAAACAAAAATGGCTCTAAATTAATTAGAGCCATTTGTACTAGATTATTTCACAATAAGTACGCAAGATAATTAAAGCTTTTTACTTGCTAAGAAATTCGCATGGTTTGTATAAATAGCAACGATATCCTCACCTCGCCCTACTAACCCTGCAACCTGATTCACCATATCCAGATGATCTTGCGCATAATTATCTTTAATCAGTTTACCTAACCGCATACTTGTGCGACCTACCAAGCCATCATTTTCACGTTCAGCAAAGAATGCACTTAATACACGCATTGAAGCATGAGTAGGATCGAGTAAATTGCCTTTTTCACCCGCAATCAAACCTTGGATATAGCTACCAAATGAATAGTAGTGAACACCATTTACGATTTCTTTACCTTCACCACCACGAACAGCAGGTAGCCCTTGTGGGTACTTTTTATTAAATTCAGTTACATTTTCAGTTGTTAATGCTTCTAACGCTGCGACAGCATCTTGTGAATTGCCGCGGTTACCTGAAAATGTAGAAATAATAGTACCAATAGCTTTCATTACGGCATCAGCAATATATTCTGGCACACTATCCTTGCGCATAATACGTCGTACTAAATCAGCAATCTCTGAACCATGGTTTACACCATTAACAGAGGTAACAGAAGCAATTTTCTTCGCATGTTTTGCTGCAACATAACGGCAAGCTAATGGACCTTGGCTATGACCGATTAAATTTACTTTTTTTGCTTTCGTTTCTTTGAGAACTTTTTGCACAAATTCCCAAAGTTGTTCACCACGAACTTCGTTAGAATTAAATGCAGAAAGAGATGCGGTGAAAACTTTATGACCATCCTTTTCTAAAGCATCCGCGATACCATAAAAATAAGGATAACCGACGATATCATCAAAACCAGATAAACCGTGAACTAAAACAATTGGGTATATTGTTGACATATTTTCCACTCCTTGGGTTTAAATTTATTTAATTTGCTAAACATCATATTAGCAATACTTAAAACAATATTTAGAATACAAAATTTAAAATACCATCTTTGATGTTCAAAGATCATAGTAAAGGTTGTATCTTTACACCTTAATTGTTCTAAGTGTTATTAGCTTAATCTCTATTTTACGATCGTAAAGAATTATTTTAATCAATTTAAACTAATTTAAATTTATAGTCTTAATTAGAACCTGAGAAAATCAGCATACCTTCAATCATACCTTCTGCTTTTTTCAGTTTTTTCCCAATATATGTATCCGAACATTGATCATATTTTGCAAGCTGAATAAATGTTTTACCAAAAACATAATAATTAATAAGTAGCTGATAATCCTCTTTATTATGCATCATCAATCTTTTCATTAAGTCATTGATAATATTAGCATCATGATGAGTACATTTTTTTCTTAACTTTATCCGTTCTGGAATAAATTCTTTTTTATTGTTATTAAATAGGTTGATAGCATTTTGATCATTAGCAACCCATGATCCCCATTCTTCTAAAATTTTTGAAATATTTTCCATATTAATATCCTTATTTTTCTATAGCGTAATGATTGCATCCTACAATCATTTAATGATAATTTATTAATACTTAATGAATGTTGATATCAATATAGTGTACAACGTGTAATTTACAACTCAGATTTATAAAGATATTAAGTTTTAAACTTAATTTATTGATAGAAATGAAAAATAAAGGAGAGAAAAATAGCCACTTTATTTAAAAATTAAATATTTTTTAAATTATAAAAAATATTTTCTCTTAAAATGGCTATAAATATAAAAGAGTAGCAATTATGGTAATACTTCTTCTGGACGTAAAGTGAGTACTTCATATCCTGTTGCTGTTACTAAAATAGTATGTTCTGATTGAGCGGATAACTTTTTATCTCTTGTCACAACCGTCCAACCATCTTTTTTGGTTTTTATTTTAGCACCTCCTTGATTTATCATTGGCTCGATCGTAAAAGTCATGCCTTCTTTTAATTCAACGCCCTGTCCTTTAATACCATAATGTAGTACCTGTGGTGCTTCATGCATTTCTCTTCCTATTCCATGCCCACAGTATTCTCTCACAACACTATATCCATGACTTTGTGCAAAGCTTTGAATAGCATGACCAATATCGCCTAATGTCGCACCCGGTTTTACTTCTTTAATACCTTCCCACATTGCTTGATACGTTGTTTTTGCTAATTTACGCGCAATAGGAGATGCCTCTGGCATAATATACATTTTACTAGAGTCAGCAATAAACCCATTTTTTTCTAGTGTAATGTCAACATTAACAATATCTTTGCTTTTAAGGCGTTCATCTGCTTTTGGCACGCCATGACAAACAACTTCATTGATAGATGTATTTAGCACATACTCATAACCATATTGGCCTTTGCTTGCTGGTCTTGATTGAAGTTCATTGACAATAAAATCATCAACTTTATCGTTAATTTCTAGCGTAGAAACACCTGGTACAATAAAATCATCAAGCATTGTAAAAACTTTCGCCAATAAACGCCCTGACTCACGCATTAATTCAATTTCATCGGCCGTTTTAATCGTTATTTTATCCACTATTCTTTCCTCTTATTCTACTTCTTGCTTAATGGCTTCTTTTTCCAGCATTTCATTAATAATCATTGGAAACGTTTTATCTGGGTTTAATTCTGCTTGAATGCCGATTTTTATCCAAAACTCTGCCTGAGCATTGACAGAGCGTGACATCACATTACTTGCTTTTCGCAAATACTCATGTAATTCATCAGAAATTTTTACAATACCCACGCCAATCCTTATATACATATCATAATAAAACATATACGTTCTATAATAGAATCAAACGTTTCTTCTTTCAATTGCTATTCGATAGTGCTATAGGCATAAAATGCCTAAATAAGAAAATAAGGAGAAATAAGAGTAAATTAAACTCACAATAAGAAGGTGATATTTTTACTTTTCACATACTTCATTACCCCCATCCATAAACTTATAATATTTGGCTTCAAACTATCCTAAATTACGGCTATTTACCTTTGAATACAACTATCCTAAGAATTAGCTGAGAGACAAATCAGAAAGCAAACGCTAATTTAGTATTAATAAAGTTTAGAAATGAATTTCGTATAAATACTAAGGAAAGCAATAATATGAATCTATTCAAAAAAATTGGATCACTTTCACTATTAAGTGGTTTTTTAATACTAATCTCTGGTTGTACAACAATTGAGAGAAATTATCCCACTAGCTTAAGTGTGGCTAATGAGCAAACTGAAAATAAAGCCCTTTCGACAAAATGGGGAGAAAGTTTATCTTCTGTCACTGAAAGTGTTGAAGCGTATCGATTATCACAAACACCTTCACAAACAACATCTATATTTTATCAAAGTGGAGTGCCTTCCAATTCTTATTCAAAAGTTGCGCGCATTAGTGAAAGCCCAGTGCAACTATCAATCTTAACTGAAAATAGAAATATAATGCCATTATACCACACACAAAATAATCAATATTTACTGTATGGAAAACAGAATGATCGCTATATTATTTTCTTACATAACACTAGTCATAAAATAATATATGAAGCCGTTATTACTGTGGATGGCTTAGATGTCATTAGTGGAACAGCAGGTTCTTATCAAAATAGAGGTTATTTATTAAGACCTGGAGATACTTTATTTGTAGAAGGCTTTAGAAAAAATCAGCAACAAGTTGCAGCGTTTCGTTTTGGCGCACCAGAGGAAGGATATGTAAATTATAGCGCTCAAGGTGATAAAAGAAATATGGGTGTAATTGGTGTTGCACTTTTTGAATCAGAAGAAGGCATACAAAAAACAATGAAAAAATGTACTTATTTGCCTAACCCTTTCCCAAATAGTAGCTATGCACCAGAGCCTTGTATTCCTTGATATTTACCCATTCAGCTTTTCTTCTAAAAATAGCGTAAATTATTACGCTATTTTTTTTGAACTTCTGGGTAATAAAGCTACTTAAGATTTATATTAGCATTTAATTCTAGTATACTTTTTTTAGTTCGATTTCTTAACTATATTCAATCTCTAACAACTCTAGTATTAACGCCCCCTACATATCATCCCCAGTCTCTTTTCCTTTATTAATTATATAAACTTATAGGAGTCATCATGCCTGAAAGATCACATCGTATTATATTAACTGGAGGTCCCGGCTCTGGTAAAACAACACTAATAAATGAACTTAAAAATAGGGGTTATCCCTGCTCTTTAGAAGCAGGAAGAGCTATTATTCAAGACCAAAATATTATTGAAGGGAATGCATTACCGTGGGTAGATCCTAACGCTTTCGCACAAGCAATGCTAATTTGGGAGTTACGGTCATGGCATGAAGCAAGCAACAATAAAATGCCTTATTTCTATGATAGGGGGCTCCCTGATATTGCAGGATATTTACTACTATGTGGTTTAGCTATTCCCAAACACCTTGATAAGGCAATTACCTTATTTCGTTATTCTGCAAATGTGTTTATAGCACCACCATGGGCCGAGATTTATATTCAAGATCAAGAAAGAAAACAAACAGAAAAAGAAGCTGAAGAAACTTATTTAGCTATGATAGCGGTTTATAAAAAATATAATTATAACTTAACAGAACTACCCAAAATAGGAATAACAGATAGAGTTAATTTTATTATTAATAAAATCTAAAAAACTATTATCAGCCAGTAGTAATTACTGGCATAGATAATAGTGTTAATTTTTAATAAGAAGCCATGATCCGCAAATCAGGTTTTTCTCCTCGCATAATAGCCCGCTGTTGTTCATGAACTGCTTCATTAATTGCTTTTTGCTCTCCTGGTGTTCGAGTATTCTTGCCACAAACTAATGTAGAACACACTGTGCTGCCTATTCTATGGTTTCCTGAATTACCCGTACTAAAAGTAACGTTATCAGTAGTACAACCCAGTAATAGAAAAGATAATAATAAGGTGATAGCTATGCGCATAATTTTCCCATATAAAATTAAATTTTAAATTGATATTAAAGTATTAATAGGCATCAAAAGTATAATGTGGCTTTTGTTTCCATTTGAATTCAACAGTTTGTTTTTCCTCATTCCAAATAGGCTCAGGAACTGGCATAGTAAAGCTTATTTTTTGAATTGGCTTTAATGTTGAATTGTTATTTAAATACTGATCGTTTATTGATGGTTTTTTCTCATTTAAACCAACTTTAAAAACTTGTCCAAGCCTTTGTTTCTCTTCTTGAACTTCCATTTCAAATCGAGATTGTTTTCCTAACATAAAAACTAAGTTATTATTAACTGCGTGACTATCAGGAATGGGATTATCGGTGTGTGTTTCAATTAATTTAGTCTGAGTGACTTTATTAGTGGTACATCCAGAGATTATAAATACAGAAAGTAATAAAAATAAAAAGTAATACATAAATTGAATATCAATAAGAAATAGGAGTAAATAATTATTCCATAAAATCGATTCACCGACAAAATAAATTTCATCATTTATATAAAAATAAAAAAATCTGCTCATAAAATGATGATAGAAAATAATTTAAACTATGATTCGATAAAAACACAGAACAAATAAATAACCTAACCAAAATAACCAGTGCAAATAAAAATATATTTAACAGAAATAAATAGTAACTCACTATATTAAAGTATTGCCATATAGAAATAAAAAGGACACCAATAAGGCATCCTCAAAATACAATAAGTAAAATTTTATTTTTTATAGTGTGATTTAACAAAAGAGTCTAAATATATTTCTGTTTTATGATGAGTAAACTCTATTTTTTTATCATTTGGAATAAATAACGGTATGCCCTCACCTAATAAAATAGGTATTCTAGTTATTATGAGTTCATCAACAAAACCTTCATTAATAAAGCCTTGCACAGTTTTTCCACCATCAATATACACTCTATTATAACCATCATCTTTGAGTCTTTTTATTATTTCACTCACATTTCCTGATAAAATTTTTACATTACTAGGTAATGACTCTGGTAATTCTTTAATAGTATTACTTAATACAAAAACAGGCTGTACATAGGGCCATTCAATATCGAAACCCATTATTGTTTCAAAAGTTGTTCTTCCCATAACAATCACATCTATTTCACTAAGAAAGTCGGCAAAACCAAAGTCTAAATTTTCAGGGTTTTCAATACTGGTAAGCCAATCAATATTACCTTGTTTATCAGCAATATAACCATCTAAACTTGTTGCGATATAAACTACTATGTTCATTTTTAATACTCATTCTTAGAGAAGGCATTTAATACTAGCATTAAATAAATAAAATTGAAAATAAACTAAGAGAATAGAAATAGAGATGAAATTAAATTAATTAGTTATTAATTTTAAATTAGAATAAATAAGAAAACAATGCGATATAAAAAGTACTTTTATCTTTTAATAAAGAAAAAAGCCTTATAACTTTAATTATTATAAGGCTTATCGCAAAAGAATAAAACTTATTGACCTGCTGACATTTTTTTCATTTGCTCTAAAGAATCTAAAGCTTGTTTACAAGTACTTTCCTGAACATCTTTAGGTAATGCTGCAAATTGTTCTTTAGCTTGAGTATATTGTGCTTTCATCGCTTCTGCTTGAGCTTTGGTTGCATCATTTTTTTCCATTAACTCAACATAAGAGTCAGTTTCTTTAAAATAGTCTTCGCATGCTTTAGATAAATCAGCAGAAACAGCGATAGAAGAAATTGATAATAAACCCAATGCTAAAATAAGCTTTTTCATAAATATCCTTTAAGTATTGTTAACAGCTAGAAAGTAACTTCCATTATTCGTCTTAAGTCAGCATTATCTCAAAGAAGAATAAAATAGGGATAAGTATTATCTTAATTAAAAAAATAAACGCTAATCTAATTGTGATTATTATAATAAGTAGAATCAAAATATGATAATTGAATTTAGTTTATTATTTTTCGTATCAGCTAACACATTGATATATTCTTTTTAACTTAATATGTTATTATCCAAAAATAATTTTTTTTATAGTAATACTGCTATTTGTATGTCGATAATACTTGATACCATAAAATAATCTCCACTAACTAACACAGGTAAAAAAATGGCGATTGATAGAATAGACTGGCACGCTTATGGTGAGTTCCCTGACGACCTTCCACCTGAAAATGGAGGTATACATATAGGGTTTTATTTAACTTGGATTATTGAAAATAACTTAGAAAGTGGAGAGTTGCAAGAAGATGCAATTGAAGAGCTAGAAATGGTACGTAACAGAGAAATGGATGGTCTTTCATTTCTTATTCAAGTTTGTGACGAGAAATTTATTAGTGATGACTTGAATGATGAGGGATACGCATTTACACAATACTATTATGAATCAGAAAATAATAACTATTTTGAAGATTTCGAGCGTGTTTTAGCCCAAGGTTTATCTTCTTCATATTATGTTGAAAACATATGGGACAATTACGACAAAATTGCGCCTGTAATTACAGATGCATATGCAAAGTGGAAAAAAGAAATAAATAATTAAATTAATATCTTTCTAAATTTCATTTATACCCTGCATTATTAGTAATAAGTTATTTAAACAATAATTAACTTATTGCTAATTAAATTAACATTCTTAAATCCTAAAAAATATCTTATCTAATTTATTAATTTTGACGTGATCTATATAAAAGAATCACACGTAATTCTTATATATAGTTGCTCCGTGCTTAATAGGTTCTATTAGTCAGGGGGTGGCCCCCCCATCAACGGAGGCATTTAATGTCTATAAAATGGGTTTTAATCCTATCTGGATTTATTATTGGTACTCTTGCGTTACTCCTTGGTATTAACGGAAATCCACCTAATATGGGGGTTTGTGTAGCCTGCTTTATTCGTGATAGCGCCGGAAGTATGGGCTTACATCACACTGAAACAGTGCAATATCTTCGCCCTGAAATATTCGGCTTTATTCTTGGTTCTTTTATTGCCGCACTTATCTTCAAAGAATTTCAATCGAAAGCAGGCTCTGCTCCTATTATTCGTTTTACGCTAGGTTTTCTAATGATGGCTGGCTGCTTAGTTTTTTTAGGTTGTCCATTAAGAATGGTACTTCGTATCGGAGCGGGTGATTTAAATGCTGTTATAGGATTAGTTGGATTAATAATAGGAATTGGTATAGGTAGTTTATTTGTCAAAAAAGGATTTTCTCTTCCAAGAAATTATAACCAATCACCTATAGAAGGTTTTATTTTACCTACTATATGTATATTCCTATTTGCTTTATTCTTATGGAATAGTGATATATTCAATGCCAGTGTAAAAGGTCCTGGAGCGAGTCATGCGCCAGTGTGGATGTCTATCATCGCAGGGCTTATTATTGGTTTTATTATTCAACGCACAAGATTCTGCTTTATTGGAATGGCCAAACATGTATTTTTATCGCGTAATTATAATATGGCGTTTGGTGTAATCGCATTAACACTCGTTGTTTTTTTAGGTAATCTCTATTTAGGCAAGTTTAATCTTGGTTTTGAAAATCAACCAATAGCTCACAGCGATGGACTATGGAATTTTCTCTCTATGGCACTTGTAGGCTTATGCGGTGTACTCATTACAGGTTGCCCATTACGACAACTAGCTAATGCTGGCCAAGGTAATTCAGATGCGGCTGTAAGCGTTATGGGTATGTTAGTGGGAGCTGCATTTGCTCATAACTTCTCTTATGCTTCAAGCCCTGCTGGAGTTACAGATAATGGGAAACTAGTTATTATTATTGGTTTAGTGTTTGCTGTCATTGTTGCTGCTATTTACACCTATGTTGCAAATAAAGCAAAAGATAATGGGATCAGTAAAAATGGCGCATAACTATTTATTTCTTTTTCATGCGCAATACGCTGTAAAAAAACTTCAGCAGCAACTCCAACAAGATAATTTTTCCGCAAAAATTATTGATGCTCCACGAAAAATATCATCAGAATGTGAGTTAGCTATATCCATTTATTTTTCTGACGATGAGATTTATAAACAGTATATTAATGATAACGTTAGAGCTGTTTATAAAATAAATTCAAACCATTTTGATGTACTTTGGAAAGATGAGTTTTAACATAGTACATAACTAAGTTACTATTTTTAGAACCTAAACAGTTAAAAGGCTACAACAGTAGCCTTTTCTTTATAAATATCACTATGTGGTTGATATAATTTTTTCATCAAAAATAAATTATCTTTCTAAAAACAAAAAACCATCCCTTTTTAGTTGGATGGTTTCTACATCTTTATGTATTTATAGAGTAATTATTTTTTATTACTCACTCTTCTTCTGGTGGATTTTTGAGGATCTGATGAATTTCCTCTTTCAGTTTTAATTTTTGTTTTTTTAGCTCAACAACTTCTTCACCATACCCTCTTCTATCTTTATGTTCTAATCTAACAATTTTATGGTCAAGTTCATTATGTTGTTCAAAAAGAGCGCGAAAATGGGGATCAGTCTGACGAAGTTTTGAAATTAAATCACGATATTCTGGAAACATAAATAGCTACCTTCCTTATTAACAGTGAATTAATTACTCTTATAATATTTACCCAAACTGATTAACCTGTCATTATTTTTATGTTAAAAATAAGACCAACATCAATTAATATTTTTAATTTTTAAAATAACTTAATATTTTTATATTCTCAAGATTATTATAAAATTCAATGTGTAAGAGAATATAAAAAGTAAATCTACTTAATCTAAAAATTATAAAATAATAATAACTACTTATTCATTTATTTCTTCAAACCAAACATCTTCATATCCGTCTCTGTCAATAATAAAATTATATCCTTCTGGTAGATAAAGATAATTTATTACTTCAGGTAATAGTTCTTCCAAATGTTCTGTATGCAATGGTTGATAAAAGTCATCTGTTGCGCAATATTCCTCACAATAGAAAAACCAGCTTATCGTACCGCCTTCTAAGCGCTTTATGCGTGTGCCATAAATAGGATTACCCTTTAGGTTATCTAAAGCAATCGCTACCATTTCTTCTGGCTTTTGAGGTATCACCCCATACTTTTCACACATTATTTTCTGTTGTTCAGAAAACAATAATTTATTGTTTTTATTCATGTTATATCTTTAATTTTACAAAAAAAACTCAAAAAAAGAGTTTATGAGTTTTCGATTATAATTAACTTATCGTTATCTACCAAATATTGATGAAAGAGCGCATCGCTCCCTCTATTCACATAGCAAAAAGTATAAAAACAAGTAGATCTACGAAACTCCGCATGGTCAATGGAATGAAAAAACGTCAATTTGCTTTAAAACTAGACGACATAAAGCATAACAGCACTTTTTACTAAGAAAAAAGCATTTATTGTTAATTTATAAAATGAAAATTCACTACATTTATACTGATCTCTAATAGTTTTTTATACCCATCTATTCGAGTCACTAAGCCCAATGCCGCCACATTGGGCTTTTTTATTGCCAATGGTTGTTGATATCATTGAAATAATAATTGAGAAACAAATAACCCTACAAAACCATACACCTACCCCAAAATGCCATTAACATTCTCTTCCCTGCTATTTTTTAGTTTTATTTATATCCATACCTATTATCTTAAAGTTTAGTGGCCATAAACTATAATTTATTATTACTGTGACGACTCAATTTTATTGTATAAGCAATAAAATAAGAATACCGACTCAATTCCTTTTTTGTCGGCATTAGTAATTATTTATTAGATGAAATATCTTGCTCTTGTAATTTAGAAAGCGCTAATTCTTTCATCCAATCTGCAAGTAATGGTGCTGTTTTTATTGAATCCAATAATGCACGCTCTTTTTTTGTTAAACGAATAACAATCACTTCTGTTTTCATTGTAGACATAATAATTCCCCATTGGTAAAAGAGAAAATATTGGCACAAAACAGTAACAGAACGGTCTGACTTACACGCTTTTACAAAATAATCATTTAAAGATGATTAGCAGTACATTATCGATAGAATATTTGCGATATAGTTCGTTGTTTATTTTTAGAAAAAACATTAACATATTTATGATAAATTAGAAAATAGATAGGTATCATTCATGTTTCTAAACCCCAAAAGAACCGTAAAAGCCAATGTAAGAAAAAGAAACTCAATTTTTCCTGGTTTGGGAACTACATACAGAATTAGTCTTTCTGATGATAGGCCGTCACCGCAAGAAATTCAAAAAATAGAATTTAATAAATTTGCAGATAAAGCCGTTGATGAAGTCTCTACAATGATCGGTTGTTTTGAAAGATCAGAGAAAAAAAGCAAAAGCCCTAACTCTAATAAGCCTCTGCATTATGAAAAATTAGACAATGAGTTTCTTCGACTTACTGTATCATTCTTTCAAATTATTCAAGAAATAAGATATTCTGGCGATACAAGTCAACACGCAAAGAATAGAATTACCACCTCATTATTTGAGATAACTCGTTGGTTAGATAATAAATATCCATCATGGAATAGTGAAAGAGCTGAAGTAGAAAGAAATGGTAAAGAAATTGAAAAAAGAGTTAAAAAAGAATTTAAAGCCAAAAGATTTTATAAAACAAAATTTGCTATTCTAGCAATTGCTACTTTTTTTGCTCCCTTTATTTTTTGCTGGTTTTCTCTACAAAAAAAATATCCTAAATGGTTTAAAGTTATCAGTTTCTTATGGGCTATGTTTTTTGCTATTTTAGTATACAGAGCGCCCAAAATATAACAGCTCGGCTATTATAATATTTCTATTTTATCTTATGGTGTTTTGTTTAAAAAGATGCCATAAGCTAAATTACTCACCTAAGATATATTATTCTATATAATAAATAATTATATTTTTCTTTAATAGAATTAACCTTAAGAAAGATTATATTCTAAATAATTTTTTTTAAGGCTATTTAAATTGATAGAAAAAATAAACAATATAATCATTAAGCATAAATTAACTATTTTTACACAATAAAAAAATAAAAAGGTCGGTTTTTATGCTACTGAATAAACATTTTAGTAAGAATATTATTACTATAAGTATATTATCTTTCTTAGCCAGTTCAGTTTATGCCAAAGAAAGTAGTATACGGGGCGTTCTCCTCTCTAATAAGGAAATTATCTCTAATTCAACTTATAGTGATACAACAAACCTTTATATAGATAAAAGCCACGAAATACAAAATATTACTCTGGAAAACGAAGCAATATTAAGAATGTATGGTGATAGCCTAGCGATAGGTACTATCGTTAAAGATGATGCTAATATTAGTATGTATGCATCTGGTACAAAAGAAACAGCGACTCCCACTATTAAAGATACTATAGTAACAGGCACCAGTAATATTGATATGAGCGCAGGTTCATCATCTATAGGTAAGCTATTTATAGATAAAAATGCTGAATTATATATTGATAACATTAATGATAAATCTACTGATGTATCTAAAAATGATCCTGCTCCTTCAGCTAAAATATTTATAGAAAACTTAACACTAGCAGGTAAAACATATATTTTACCCTCATGGAACGAAGATTATGGTGATGATGGTGATGCCCCTAAACCCGAAAAACCAGGCCCAGAATTAATCACTCATATTAACAATTTAGAGATGCAATCTGGTAGCCAATTGGAAATGGATCATTATATTTCTGGCATGCAATTTAATCGACTTGAATTAAAAACGCTCACCGGCGAAGGTACTTTTATTTTAAGTAGCAGCTTAGCCAATGGTTTAAGCGATAATATTTATATTTCAGATCATGCAACTGGGCATTTTGGATTAAAAATAAATGATAGCGGAGAAGAAATTTCTGATCCTAAAAATACTCAATTAGTTTATGTAAATAGTGGTGACGCTGATTTTAACTTATTAAATAAAGACGGTAATGTTGAAGTTGGTGTTTGGAAATATAAACTAAATAGCAAAACTAATGATGGTCATACAGAGTGGTATCTTGTGGGCGGAAAAGCTGGCGAGCCTGATACTTCTAAACAGCCTGATATTTCTAAACAGCCTGATACCTCTAAACAGCCCGATGTTAGCCAGCCTATATTAAGCAATAGTGCTCAAGCCGTTATTAATATGGCCTCAGCACCGCAGAACATATTAAGCATTGAAACGAGTACTTTACGCCAAAGAATAGGTTTCTTACGTGAAAATAATAATGATCTGGGAGTGTGGATTCGCTATTTAAATGATAACTCTCATTTAAACGATAAAGGTTATAGTCAATTCCATTCAAATTTAAATGGAATGCAAATTGGTATAGATAAGAAAATAGCTATAAATAATGATCAACTGCTATTTGGTTTAATAACTTCTTACACTAAGAGTAAAATAAAATCTGACAATATTAATAATGGTGATATTAATAGCTATAGCGGTGGTGTTTATTTAACTTGGCTTAATCATTCTGGTTTTTATGTAGACTCTTTATTTAAGATGAATCATCTTCATAACGAAATCAATACTAATATGAATGAAGGTAGAAGAGTTAAAGGAAATTACAATCAAAGTGCGATTACAACATCAACAGAAATAGGCTATCCTATTGCGTTTTCAAATGCATTGACACTTACACCATACAACCAGATCCTTTATTCTAATATTAGTAAGTCGCATTATATGTTAGATAATGGCATGAAAGCAAATATCCACAATGCTGATAGCTTAAAAGGTGAATTAGGAACCATATTAGAAAGTAATTTATTAATTTCGAACCACAGTGTTAAGCCTTACATAAAAGCAGCAATATCTCGTGAATTCATTAAAAGTAATGAAATAGAAATTAATAACGTATCCTTTGATAGTCATTATTCAGGGAATACTGGTAAATACGGCGTTGGTTTAACAACTAATATAGGTAATGATGCTCTTTTCTATACTGAAATAAATTATCAAAATGGTAATAAAGTAGAAACTCCAATATATGCAACAGCAGGATTTAGAATGAGCTTTTAATTAATTTATTTTCCTTTTATAAAGTTAATACATAATAAACCTCATGACTTAATGAGGTTTTTTTATTTCAATTTCATATTATTCTGTTTTTGCTGATATCAGTTCAAAACCTTTAGCATTTGTTTTCTTCAAGACTTCTGAATTTCCAGTTTCATAAATATTATCATGAACAATTTTGGCACAAACCTTTACCTCACCTTCACTTTCATCATTTACTTTTATACCAGAGCATGATCTTCTTCCTTCTACATATGAATAATCCACTATAAGAAATATTAAAATGAGAATAACTCAGCGTAAAAAAAGGAGAATAGAATTATTAGAATATGATATTCTCCTAAAAGCCTCTTAAGGGCTTTTAGGAGAAAGCAACTAAAATCTAACTTTTAAAAGTTGCTTCATAATCTTTAGATTTATTCTTATCAAATTGATGCTCCCATTTAGCAATGACTAAAGCAGCGAGTGCATTACCAATTACATTTAATGCTGTTCTTGCCATATCTAATATTCGGTCTATTCCAGCAATAAAAGCCAACCCTTCTAGCGGAATACCTACGCTTCCTAATGTCGCCAATAACACAACAAACGAGACACCTGGCACTCCTGCAATCCCTTTAGATGTGATCATTAGCGTCACTACAAGGGTAATTTCTTGCCAGATACTGAGATCAATACCATACAACTGAGCAATAAAGATGGCAGCAATACTTTGATAGAGTGTAGAGCCATCGAGATTAAATGAATAGCCAATTGGAATAACAAAGCTCGTCACTGATTTGGAAGCACCATATTTCTCCATCTTATCCATAATTCTTGGTAAGACTGTTTCAGAACTTGCTGTCGAATAAGCCAGTATTAATTCATCTTTTAAGATTTTGATTAACGTAAAAATGTTAATACCACAATATTTTGCAACCAATCCTAGTACAACAATTGCAAAAAACAAGATGGCACCATGAACCAGTAACACCAATTTAATAAGTGGGATCAAAGAGGTGAACCCAAAATTTGCAACAGTGACAGAAATAAGCCCGAATACACCGATAGGTGCATACATCATAATCATATGTGTTACTCGGAACATCGTTTCTGAAAATGTTTGTAACACAATTAATAACGGTTCTCTTTTTTCCACTGGTAAGGAAGATAATCCCATACCAAAAATAACGGCAAAGAAAATTACTGGCAACATTTCACCGCTTGACATAGCAGCAAAGATATTAGATGGAACAAGCGATAATATCGTCGCCATTATACCATGTGACTGACTTTCCACTTGTTGGGTAGTTTTTTCATACTGAGATATATCAACTTGGCTAAGTGTTGACATATCAATTCCTACGCCAGGTTGGAATATATTCGCTAGGCTTATTCCAACGATAATCGCTATTGTCGTGATAATTTCAAAATAGAGGATAGTTTTAAACCCTAGCTTACCTAGTTGTTTAGTATTCCCTACCCCCGCTATTCCGACTACCAATGTTGAAATAACAATTGGTACAACTATCATTTTGATTAACTGAATAAATATTTTACCCGCAGGAGATAAAACATTCATAATTAACCATTCTTTGTTTTCATTATCGTGCAAAATTGCACCAACAATAATCCCTAAAATGAGCGCAGTTAGAATTTGCCAACCAAGGCCAAATTTAAATTTGTGAGTTTTATTTGCTGTCATTGTTATATTCCTATTTTTGTTTCTATTTTGTTATACTTTATTTTATGAGTACAAAACAAATAAATATTCTATAAAAAAACGATTAAGGGCAATGCAACAATAATAAACCAACTATCATCACAAGAACTAAACAAAAAAATATAAAAAAGAAACAAAATAACAACAATTAATTAACTTTACATTCTATTGATATACTACGTACTCTAGAAAAGGATACTACGACAACTTGATAAATTAATAGGATTGAATATATCAAGCAAAAATATAAAAAATGCCACGCTCATAGGGTATTTTTTATATTTCTAAACTTTTACCGATACATTACTTCACTTGCACTCTATCTCTCTAATTTTATTAAAGAAAACGAACATTATAGGATTAATAGCACGAATATGATAAAAATTTTCTTTGTTTATAAATAAAATTCGTACATTCTAACAAATAGATGGTGCCAGAGTGGCTGAATACACATTACTGTTTCTAGTGCCATCTTGTTAAGAATTTTTTTTCATCAAAGTTTTTAGGTTTATGCCCTTTTATGGGAACATCAATATCTCTAATAACCGCTTTTCTCCGTTCTTCGGTTATATATCGATCATTGATAGCTTTTAAATTACTAACCGTCATATCAGTCTATAAACAAAAAAGACCGCCTAAGCGATCTTATTAAAACAATAATTGAAAATTAAAGATAAAAAAATAAAAAGATAAATCTCATAAAAATATATATTACAAAGGTAGATAAAACCAAGAAAAATAAAAATTTAATTTATCATTATCAATCAAATGATTAAAATAACAAGAAAAACCACGCATATGGCGGGGTTTTTAGTCTATATTCTACTTTTAAAAATTACGTCCCATACTTTTTCTTTCTAATTGATCTTGGTAAACACGCTGATTATCTTTTATTGTGTTAAAAACACTATCAGAGTACGGATCAACTTTTTGAGAATTTCGATTATATCTGTCAACATCAGACTGGGAAGTTGAACAACCAGATATAAAAAAAATGGCTAATAACGTTAACAGTTGTAGTTTCATATAAATTTTAACTAAATTAAGCGAAGTTTTATGTTTTTCAGTTTATAACACAAAATACATCTAATAAAAAGCGACAATGATACAGTGCCACAAAAACTTATAATGATAAAGTTAAGAGCAATTCTTATATCAAAATATCATCCGATTAATTATTCTTTCAATATATCTAAAATATGCAGGACATAATACAAATAAGCTTCAACCGTTAGTCCTGATAATAAGTACGCTCAGTTCATTTTCTGCTATATCTTCTAATATTGCAGAAAATCTGATTATAGAAGTAAAATCATCAACTGAAAGCACTGTTGTTATCTACGGTGTTCCAAAATACCAAAAATCTTTCAATATCATCGTAATGAGCAAAAGCCAGAACCCACTAAATCTCACAAAAGATACTGATTGTTACAAAGCCGTCGATAGTAAAGAAAATAAATTTTCGGCAAGAACCATAAATACATCATTACTTGATGGGATAATAAACAAGTAACTCATCATGATGTTGCTGACATAATGGAATAGTGAATAAGTCATAAGCGTTCGTTCCCATGCCTCCCATACCATGCCCGATGATATTATTATCATGGTACCAACAAGTCCGTATCACACCGTCTATGCCATGTGGTTGTTAATTAATAATGATGATAACTGTCATGCTTATCGTTAATCTGGCAGCAATGGATATTGCTGCACATAAAAAACCAAATTCAAACAGATAAATACCACAACGATAGAAGCAAAGAATGGTAAATCATTGCTGTTTAATTTATTGAAAATAAGAACTATTATCATTAAAATAGCATTCATGTAAAAAGCTGATTATTTAGTAGGATTTGGATATGACTAAAAAATATTATATTAATAATATGTTCTGGGGCTATTTTATGATGTTAGTGATGGTTTATCTTAATTATAACGATCACACTATTAAAGGCTTATTAATGCTAACTTTAAGCATACCTAGTGCACTTTTTTTTCCTTTTTCCAAAATGCTTATCGAAAAATTCGCATTAAAATATACAACAAAAAAATTCTGGAATACTGGATTATTTATAAATACACCAGCTAAACATGGTGGAGTAGCTCTATACCACTTATTTTGTTTTATATTTTCAATTCCATTTAGCATCATATATCTAGCTTTATATTTCACAAAAAATAGGATAACCAATTAAAATCGATTATCCTATTACCCTACATATTAAATACCAATTGCACCGCTGACTTTTTCAACCAAAGCGTCGTCAATCAAGGCACCAACTGTTGCAATGATAAGGGCATACCCTAAAATTCCAACAGGTCCACCAATAATTAAACTAAAGGCAAAAGCTGTCAATGCCACCGCAGCCATGCCTGTAGCAATTGAAGTGCCTTTAACAAAAAATGGACGCCAATTTCCCGTTTTAACCGCCTTTTTAAATTCAACAAGTAATTCCACGGCATTAATCGCGTGATTGGTATATCCAAGCCCTTTACTAAATTTACCTAAGTTTGAAGCTAACTGTTTTGCATCAATAGATTCTAATGCTTTTATAATAGCAGCTCGATCTTTGGCATTAATTTTATTATTAATATTCTGCCCATATTTCTCATATGTACGTAAAGCATCTTCTACATTTCTGATTGTTTTTCCTTTAGATTGTTCTGCTAACTCTCTAGATAATTGTGCTGCCTTTTTACCAAATTCCTGTGTTACTTTTTCGTAAAATGAAATTGTAAATTTCACGCTATCTTTGATGTCATTAAATTCTTTTTCCTGCTGAGGACTCGGATCTTTATCCTTAAGTTCAATTGCGGGAAAGCCCGAATAGGCATATAAAGGCGGTAAGTTTGAATTTCTAGGAAATACAATGATTGCATCATTAAATTGATGTGGATATAGTGCTTCTATCCTTTTGTTTTCTACCTTATTAGGCAATTCTACTTTTTCTGGATATGAGAATTTTTTATTTTCATTTGAGTAATTTTGAATAATATTTCCTTGTAAACCAAGGCCACTATCACAATGACAACGTAAAGTTTCCAATGTTTCATAATTAGTACCGATGATATGAGAGTGCAATCTGACAGCGTTTTTCTAAACTAACTTGGTCTTTAGTACATGAGTTATCAATCAAGAGATAAATACCATCAGCGACGGTGATGAGTAATATGAGGATAAAGCTGATAATGATGATTAAAGTTTTCCATGACATAGTGCTGACTCCGCCTCTCGACGACTGACAAGCCCTCGCCAAACCTTTCCTCCTGCATAAACCCAGCGTTTAATTTCTTCACAAGCGCCATACTGATCACCTGCGTTTAATTTCTTTAGCAATGTAGAACGTGCAAAAGCGGTGATACCAACATTAAAGGCAAAGGAATATAGAGAAGCTTTTGTTTTATCATCCAATGGAACTTTAACCAGAACATCAACTTGTTGTTGCGTTCTGATAAAGTCTTTCTGAAGTAACTCGTCACATTCTTGATGTGTGTATGTCTTGCCTTGAATAATGTCGTTCCCAGTATGTCCATAACAAACCGTCAGAATTCCAGCAACATCACGGTATGGTTCATAACGTACCCCCTCAAAGTAACCAATCACTGTTAGCGCAATACTTACCACACCGGCGCTTACAACTGCTGTCACTTTCTGTTTTAGGTTCACTACATGTCCTTTTTAGCTTTAGTCAGCATCTCGCCAACTATCTTTTCTATGTCTTGCGGATCGCTAGAACAATTTCGATGAACTAATTCAGCAAATAACGCTGTTCGTTTCCGCTGTTCTCGCTGTGTCATAAAATAAGTTGCTAATCCAAGGAGCATGCTGAATCCCATCCCTATTACAAATCCCCATTCATAAAGTGAAAGACTTGCAAAAAAGGCAGTTAAGCCAGCTGTTCCGTAGGTATCATTGGTTAATTTTTCCATACGCATATATACCCCCTACGGAGTGTCCCTTGATGATTAATGTGAGTGAGTTAAACGTGAGAATATGAATTTGAAAAAATAAAAGATCCACAAATTGAAGCAGAAGAAATGGCTCATGCCATACCTCTGTTATTTTCATTGTTAGCAAAGCTAATAACTGATGATAAAAATAAAGAAGAACGTTTATTCAGAATGTTAGATAAAGCTCTAGAGTGGAATAAAGAACTACCAGTTAAAGAGCAAATAGTGTTAATAGGTCAAACAACTAAAATGGCTTTAACTGGCAAACAGTAGAACCATTAGCTTTTTTTATTTCAATAGAGTTATTAGAAATAACCATTAGCGTGGCACTATTAACAGCCTCTAATTCACAGCTCGTTAATTGCATGCTAGCGAGCTGTTTTTGTAAATCGTCGCCCTTGTTGCATCACTTGTGCTGATAACGTATTAACTAACACTTAGAAATTTTGATTACTCATAACTACCTCTCTTATACGAAAAAAGACCGCCTAAGCGATCTTCAAAATGAGTTATTCGGAATAACCGAACATGTGAACTATCCGATTATAGTGAATACGGTCACTGTGTTAATCTGTAACTCTCATCAATCAATGATTTAAGTTCAGTTTCATCAATGCCGTCATTTAACTTGATAGAAACCCAGTGCTCTTTATTCATGTGATAGCCAGGAAATATCCCATCTTTTAAGCGGAGCGAGCCAACCAATTCAGGGCGAATTTTAACATTAATAACATCAATAATCGTATTAGCATCACCAGAATGCAATTTATCAGCAGAAACATCTATAATGGCGGCAAACCACTTAGTATTCCCAGAATGTCGAAATACAACATAATTTGGATATTTGCGCCATAGATACTCCGGATCTGAACCATAATTATTTTTGATATACTCAATCAAATCACTTCGTTGCATGTCAGAACCTTACCGTTAACTATTACAGATTACAGTTAACTCTGTTTTTACCTTATACGCAATGTGATACAAAAATCAATCTCATTGCGATAACACTATTTCAGCCTTAGTCTGCTCAAACCGTTCCTTTCCCATTTCAACACCCAAAACCTTTCGATTAAGTTTTAGCGCTGCTTTCAGTGTTGCCCCTGATCCCATAAAGAAATCGGCTACTAAATCACCCTCTCGACTGCTAGAACGAATAATATGTTCCATCATGTCTGATGGTTTCTCGCAAGGATGCTTGCCGAGATAGTATTGAACAGGGGGATAAGTCCAAACATCGGTGTAAGGAACATCTGCAGTCACAAAGAATGGCCGTCTTAATAAACCATATTCTTTTATTAATTCTTGGTAGTTTTTTTGTAATGTAAATTGCTCTAGCTCTAACTCACTAAAGTGACGAAATAACGGTGATAGCTTTTCTTGTTTATCAGCAATGTGTGTAAACAGTGTTTGTAACTTTTTATAGTCTTCTTCGTTCGGTAATTGCCATTGACTATTGCTGAACCAATGACTGCACATTGCTTACCTATTGCCCGGTCTATTTCTTTTGCGCTCACCTGCAGTGCTAACCGTGCATTTCTAAAATAATCAATCAATGGCTTAAATACGTCTAGCTTTAGTTCTTTGCATTTTAAAGAAAATTCAGAAATTTTAGCTGTGACTGGTTTTTGATAATGCTCAGCAAAAAGTATTCGTTCTGTTGAAGGAAAAAAGCACGTAGGCTTTCTTTATTTTGTCGTCGCCATGGCCTTGAGGGTTTAGCCCAAATAATATGGCTTAAAACATTAAATCGCCCACGAACAAGTAATTCAGTATCTGACGCAAGTTTAGATCCACAGAATAGATACAAACTGCCATTAGGTTTTAATACCCGCCAAAATTCAGCAAGAACACCATCGAGCCACGATAAATAAACCTCAACACTATCCCACTGATTATCCCATGCGCACGATTTCACTCTGAAATACGGTAGATCAGTCACAATTAAATCAATGCTATGTTCGGGTAGTGTTTTTAATACAGAGAGTGCGTCGTCGTTAAATAGTTGCATCAGAAGTCCTTTTCTACGCAATAAAAAAGCCGATGACTGTTAAGCCACCAGCTTTATAAATTCTTTATATTTTTTAGGCTGTACGCATATAGCTATTTCCTTGCTTTGCGACAAACCCTGCTATTTCAAACTGAGTTAATAGAAACTCACAATTTTCATTACTTAGTCCAGTTTGATTTAAAATTGCTTGTACTGTTTGCCAATCACTTTTTGAGATTGTTTCAAGTACACAACTTGCCTGTATTGTCATATCATACTGTTTTAACATAATATTTCATACCTTTGGTTAGTTGTTGTGCATAACTACACATGTAACTCTGACCAAATAGAACAGCAAGTCTTATTTTTAAATAATAAAAAAGACCGCCTAGGCGATCTTTAAGAGATTTATAACAGATTAAGGTTGAACGTCCTTATCTACTCAGCATCTTTTTCTTTAGTTAAACAATAACGCAAATTTTGTCTAATCGCTTCAATTGACCAGATCCAAAAAGCGGTTCCGACAAACTCAGAAACTAATGCTTGATAACCTGCTGTCCAAAGCCAGCTAGATAGCCCTAATAATGGTACAACTAAGCCATGAGCAAAAACAGAAACACCAATACCAAAACAAATACCGTGTAATAATTTAACCTTTGGTAAGTATTCAGCAATAACACAATATATCACAGCGATAACTATTGAGAATAATATATGAACACCATTACCGCCCCAATTAATACTATACCCCATCCAATGATAAGTCATAGTATCTATATTTAATCCTAGCTTTTCTAATAAGACGACTGGAGGTGGTGTCGTTTCAAGTGTTCTCGGTGGAATTAGGTCTTCAAAACCAGATTTTACTAAAGCTGAAAAGATACCCGCTATAATACCAACGTATATTGCTATACCAATATGCCTAGAACTTTTTTTCGTTAATTTAAACAAATCAATCATTATATATACTCGCTCTATAAATTGAATATTATGAGTATAGTAGAGATAAGAATACCTGTTTATTATTTTAATTATTAGTTAAATACTGCAGATTTATGCTTATAGGATAACAATAAATTTTATCTTAAATATAAACAAACAATCAATGAAAACAAAAAACTTCCAACAAATTTTTTAATTAATAATTATAAATATATATTTAAAAAACAAAACCCCGCAAAAAGCGAGGCTCAAAGATGGCTGCCAGACCTCGTAAGAATAACGTCAATATCCCTACCTAATCTTTACCCATTATTTAGTCGTAAAGCTAACAAGGTTTATTGGCGTTACCGCCATCCTGTAACAGGTAAATATCATGCCCTCGGTGACAATGAAGCCGAGGCGAAAGCAATAGCCATTGAAGCTAACACAAGGTTAGCGGAACAACGTAGCCGACAAGTTATGGCTATTGGTGATCGGGTGGCAAAAATAAAAGGTAAAGAAATCACGGTTAATACTTGGTTGGATAAATACTGGATTATTCAAGAAGAGCGTTTCAAAGAAGGTGATATAAAGCCGAATACTTATAAACAAAAAAGGAAACCAGTAGATTTAATGAGGCAAGCCTTATCCATGAAATCGTTACCTGCTGTTGATGCCAGAGATATTGCTGAAATTCTGGATGAGTATAAATCTAATGGCCAACACAGAATGACGCAAGTGATTCGCTCTGTTTTAATTGATGTGTTTAAAGAAGCACAACATGCAGGTGAAGTTCCTCCTGGTTATAACCCTGCCCTCGCCACTAAACAACCGAAACGAAAAGTAACTCGCCAACGCCTTAATTTTGATGAATGGAAAAAGATATTTGAGATTGCTGATAAACAACATCGTTATGTCGGGAACGCGATGTTGCTTGCACTTATTACGGGTCAACGATTAGGTGATATTTCCTCAATGAAGTTTAATGATATTTGGGATGATCATTTGCATATTACTCAAGAAAAAACTGGCACAAAATTAGCTATTCCATTATCACTACGTTCTGAACAATTAAATATGTCATTACGTGATGTTATTGCCCGTTGTCGTGAGCGTGTTATTAGCCCTTATCTTATTCATTATTTTCATACCACTTCACAATCTAAACGTGGTGATCAAGTTACTGCAAATACACTAACGACTAACTTTAAAAAGGCGAGAAATAAAACAGATATTGATTGGGGAGAAGGAACACCTGCAACATTTCACGAACAACGATCTTTATCTGAAAGGTTATATAGAGCACAAGGTATAAACACTAAAGATTTGCTCGGTCATAAGAACCAAATTCAAACAGATAAATACCATGACGATCGAGGAAAAGATTGGATAAAAATAGTGATTTAATTGCTCAAATTTCAGGTGGTTTTGATAATTCGTTTTGATAACCGTTTCAAAATTGGCAATCATAACCACCCGTAAAACGGGTGGTTATGATTGCCCTATAAGGGCTTGTTACCGACTGCGCCTAAATGACGCTGCTTTCTCTTCGTTCAAGCTAAGTGTCTTTGCTACTTTGGCTTACCCCTTGAAGGGGTTTTCATATTCTTTACTACTCAATTTATCCGAGATTAAATCCGACTTTTCTTGCTCTCTGATATACTTTTGAATTGTGGCTTCATTGAGTCCAACTGTTGTGACATAGAATCCTTCCGCCCAAAACTTTCTGTTGCCAATTTTATATTTGAGATTGGCATGTCTATCAAAGATCATCAACGAACTTTTACCTTTCAAATATCCCATGAAACTTGATACGCATATCTTCGGTGGAATACTCACTAACATATGAACATGATCTGGCATAAGATGCCCTTCGATTATTTCCACGCCTTTATACTTACAAAGGTCTCGAAGGTTCTCACCTATACTTGAACGAATTTTATTAAAAATTACTTTCCGTCTATATTTCGGCGAAAAGACGATATGGTATTTACACAGCCACTTTGTATGTGCTGAGCTTTGTGCTTTAATGCCCATAAACACCTTTCCTTATTTAAGTTACGAATATTAGCTTGAACATCTATATCGTAACGGAAAGGTGTTTTTCTTGGTATAACCTTTAATACCCACCCGCATAGCGGGTGGTTTTATATTTAAGACGCTGACGCGACTTAAACTGGCTAAAGCCAATAATAAAAACGGGAACTAATAAGCTCCCGTTAACTATTTATCAAATTAACAATTACATATGTTTGATAATCGCGTCACCAAACTCGCTACATTTCAGCAGTTTAGCACCTTCTAACTGACGTTCGAAATCATAAGTTACAGTCTTAGCGGCAATCGCGCCTTCCATACCTTTAATGATTAAGTCAGCCGCTTCAGTCCAGCCCATGTGGCGTAGCATTATATAAATCAGCCATTACTAACTATTTGTTTATTAAGGTATATTCACTCTTAATATACTTAAAAGACAGTGATTATACCTTTTTATAACTACTTGATTACCATAATGCTTTTATTGGTTTTGATAACCACATACTAGGATAAAAACACTCTTTAATGAATAATGATTATTACATGCAGGAAGAATATTTAGAGTATCAATTATAGGAATATAGCGTAAACTCTAAATTAAAAAATATAGCACAAACCACAAAAAAACCATTTGTCTAAAGCATGATGAGCAATATAATTATTTGAAAGAAAAATGAAAAACATTTTATACATGACGCGAGAAATTATCACATCGACCTAAAAAATAAAATTCACATACTGCTTTTCTATTCTTTATTGATCAAATAATAAAAACAATAAACATTTATAGTAAAATATAATTTATTTATTGCACACCACCAAAAATACCTGATAAAACTAATTAAGATTTTTATATTTTAAACTATCTTATTTAATTAATCCCTATACCCTTTCTTATAATTATTTCTATTCAAACACTAATTCTTATTTTATCTTCCAAACGAATATACTCATTTAAATTCAATAAAGATACAATAGCAATGCTATCTTGAACGCTTTCATTATAACACACAATGATAGCATCCAAACCTCCTGTATCGTATTGCTCTGAATCTCCACCAGCACCACCTTTTCCTGATACCTTATAATAAATAAATCTTTTAATATATTTCTTTAAATCACTATAGTAAATTCCATACGAATAAATATCTAATTTATTATTTTTACAATCAGTATTATTTAATAATATTTTCTTTGAAGTTAACTTACTCATAATTAATACATTTTTTGGAATTTCATTATTAAGCTGTTTTTTATCCCACCTTTTACCTCCACAATATATGAAATAATTTTCAGCATATAAATCTAAATTAGAATTATTTTTCCCACTTTTCCCATAAACAACAAAATGATGAAAACTTTCAAAAAATAGCTCATCACATGCACTAGAAAAATAGTCTGTTTTTTCACCGTTTTTCTTAAAAAATTTTTTTATTTCTTGCTTTCTGCATTCTTTGCTATTGTCTTTTTTGAATTCTACAATTATAAACTTACTACCTTGGCTAGAAATCAAGTCACCTACCACCTCCGGATTACCAGACAATGGTAAGAATTTTTTATTTTTAAACTCATTAAGAACGAATGCATATTCTATTGTTTTTTCTGACCATTCTAATTTTTTATTATTACTCACGATTATCACCCAAATAAATTTTTACATTTGATATTAGTTTAATTGCAATAAAATCAATACTAATAAAACCCATGGGAATGGTTTCGACCTTCATTATACCTATAACAAAAATTAATTTTTTAGTTTTATTACTAATTTTATTTAATGATAAATTACATTTAATTTATCTTAATTGAGATCAGATTTCATTAAAGTGCTTATGAATGAATTGAATGGAAATAATAAGTATGTTTGATACCGTATTTTAATGAACGATTAGCATTTTATCGTGAGAGAAGTAAGATGCAGCCAAATACGAAATTGGTGCAGCATTTGAAGGTGAAGTGATTTGTAATTTGTGATTTGCACTAGTTTAGATTTGAAATAATTAACATAGAATATAACTTAATTTGATGGTCAGCTTTGAGCAAGGAACGGACATAAAACCATTAATTGCAAAGACCAAACTTTAAGAGGATATTTTCAGTACTTGTAATTTAATTGACATAAATATTATCTGATACACATCCATATTTGATACAATCTATTGGTGGTTAAACACCCCGTTTCCACCTCAGATCTTAGTGTTTTATACTTAAATAGAAAAATAAATTTAAATCAATATGTTCTATTGGATTTTAATATATCAATTACTTTTTATGAGCGCATATATGTACATATTAGACCATGTACAACAATGATTATATACAACCACCAATGAACATATAATTGATTGTAGCCCATCCACACGCCTAACAAATATCACGGCTGGTTAAAGCCTCATCAGCTAGATGATGCAATCACGTTCAATTTGCTGTCTGAATTTTACGCACCCTCGTTTTTGGGGCTCGAATTTAAGATAATTACTTTCCTATTGAATATAACTAATTTAATAGTCCGTCTTGAGCAAAGATCGAAACCTTAAACTGTAATCAGTAATAGATAATATGCAGGCTTGATACCTATAACTGATAATCAGCCACCAAATTTATTAAATTGGTCAGCAATAAAATCAATGTATTCATTTCCTTGACCGTTATTCCTGAATTTTTTTTGCTCCTTAAAATCAATATTGGGTGTAAAATGGATTAGCTGGTTACCTTCATATAGTTTTAAAGGAGAATAAATGGGTGTTGGTTTGCCATGTAATAGATCGCGCACTCCTGATATTGCACTACCGATTAAAACATCACATAATTGAACGGCGGGACTCAATTTGGAGTCAACTTGCTTTACACTTTTCAACTTTAAAGGGTATCTGATACTAGCAATTTCGGACATTTTAAATTCAGCTGGTATCTGACATTTGATCAGCATGGAAAGGTAATCATTATATTGTAGAAGGTTTTTAGAACGGTCATGCTCAATGCCATATGGTCCTTCTGACATTAGTTCGGTACGTGATATTAGTGCTTGAAGGATAATAAATGCAGCATCAGTGGAAGTGCTTGGATTAATGATTGCTTCAATACAATCCGGGTGTTCCTGAGCCAGCGGTCCCAGCACTTCTGGCAATAGCCACCAATCCACAGCCTTAACACTCTTAATAAGAGTTTTTACTGCAGCATGCGTTTTTTCATACATAGCATTTTGAAAGGATAACAGAATATTTTCAAAATCATTGCCAAAATATGCTTTACATACATAGTAAGCCATTGATGCCATGGAAACATTCCCACCATTTTCGTATAAATTTATTCCATTAGCATAGTAAAAAGGCTCTACAGCATACTCAATAAACAATTGAACCAAAATAAAACGTTTATCTGCAATACACGTGACACATGGGAAGTTAGCAAGTAGCTCTTGTTGCAAAGTGAAAATTGGTTTCTGATAACTATCTCTCTTTTTAAGAGAACTAAATTTTAATTCGGGGGCCTTGCGTTTAGGAAAATGTTGTTTGATCAAGTAAAGAGCATCATCATGACTAATCTTTACAGCGCTCGCTCCTTGCCAAGGCTGTGACTTTTGGAGAAGATCTCGTCCAGTGTAGCCTGACTCATCAATTGAAAATATACTCATTTATTTTGTGTCCATATCATATCAGTTATTCCAGCCAAAATACCTTTTTGGTATGCCATGTACCATAGTATTAGCCCCCTATTAATTAAAATTTTCTATGTAATCAACATCCGCTTTTGGCATAAAGCAGACTACTGGCTCACATATAGCTCAATGCTATAACAGCATAAATTATAATCTTGAGCCAGTACAGTTAATGGTTACAGCAATATGTCATTCTCACCAAGCCCGAATTGCTCTTTCATCTCCTCTTCTTTTTGCCTACGCTCCTCTTCCGCTTTCTGCGCTTCTTCCATCTCACGCATTCTCACGTTATAGAGGGATTGCTCAGGCATCTGTACACGAACGGAAATAAAACGACCATCAGGGATATCAATTGGGTCGCCGTCATTGAAACCGTTAATGTCATTACGAGCAAAGTCAGGTGCGTTAGGATGGGTGCGGTGATACGTTTTAACGAGAATAGAGCCGTCTTTGTTAATTTCAGCGTCACCCCAAATAAGAGGCTGTTTATTGACATCGAGAGGAATTTCAATACCGCCATCGACACCGCCCCAGCCTGCATCGGCATTAAAGCCCAGTACCCCTTTAATGAGATATTCACCTTGAGCTACTCGAGTAACCGTAGCGCCTTCTGATTCGTCATTAGTGGTAAATGTGCCGTCAGGATTGATGTTAATAATTGGGGAGGCTTTTTTGATGAAACCTTGTGGATCTGTTGTTGTATTGCCACTTCCCCATAATACATTCCAAGAAAGAACATCTCCTCTTTTTGTGCATACTATCGGCGTACCGGATGAACCATGAAAAAAAATTTTTACCGAATTATTCCAATCGTATTTTAAATTTATTCCGGAACCCCAGCCACTAAACCAATCACTAGTTCCTGCACCACCACCTTGCCTAAAGAACCCCGTTCCCATTCTCGTATCGTTCAATGTATTATTATCAACACTATCAACTTGATTATCATCAAGTATCCTCTTCATATTAAGATTTGGATATTCATCTGAACCAGTGATACCTGACCTGTAATAAAGCTTACTATTAATTGGATCACCACCAATACAAGCGAGTTGAAAGCATGAACCATGACCTGATTTATCACCCCAATTCCTAAAATTAACCAGACCAACAGCCCCCATTCCTGTTCCACCAAACAACCCTTTGATATCGATAAAACCACTGGAATAACCGAACGGATAAGACAAAATATTATTAATTGATATATAGTGTTTTCTAAAATCATGGTAGCACTGTAAAGCAAGGCTAGTGTCTTTTTCTACAATAACCGGATTTTTATAATCATATATTTTACTTGAAGATAATAACTTTCCTCCTCGAGTATCTGGAAACTTATATGTATCAGCAACTCCATTTCTTTTAAGATATATATCAGGTTCAACTCTAGTTAAAGATAACCAAGCAGCATTTTTTTCGTCACGAGAAACGATTCCTACAGCATCAGTAAATAGAACTTCACCATCTACCCACTGAATACCTCCTTTTTTAGTATCTAGCTTATTACTAATATCTCCTTGCATCTTCTTAATGCTATCCAGCGCAATGACTTCACCATTTGGCATTTCAATTTTTGTTTGCCCTGTTTCAGTCATCCATGTATTCATCGCATCGAGAAAATATTGCGTGTATGCATTTATTGCAATCATCGTTCTTGCTGCATCACTATTATTATCTGGCTCAGTAATATGAATCGAGAATGTGGTGTTCGTTGCTGTGGCTAATGCAGGGTGTGCTAATACTAATTCAGTGTCGGAATTCACGGATTTAATCATATACGGAATATTAGTATTTCCCGATTTAATTAAAATAGTCATTCCGATATTAATGGCTGGATTATTATTTTTAAATTTAGTGCCAGTTCCACGGACAATAGCAGACCCTGACACTGTGTTAACAGTGCCTGTTGTGTATATCATGATTTATTTCCTTATTGCTTGCAGGCTAATAGTGTTATTTTGAAATATCTATCTTCGCTGTCATATCTAAATACACCCGGTGTATTCGCTTTTAACGTTGTTGATGGTGAATTCCAATAATAAAAATCATCGACTCGTCCACCATTTTTAATTTCAAAGAACTTATCATCGTTTAACCATAATCGACACCACTTACTATTATGTGTCGTCGCTATGGTGACTACTTGAATAACACGGTCAAAAGATTGTGCCGGTATTGTAATTGTTTCTCCATTACCAAGAGAATAAAACTTAACTATGTCACCTTCGATATTCTCCACTTTTAAAGTGCCCTTAATTTCACAATCCTTGTCAATAATCACATTATTCATTGTGCCTTTAGTGGCTTTAATTTCTCCTCTAAATTTTGCATTCTCAAATTCAGCATATCCATTTTTATTAATTATCCAGCCTGATTTTCCAGCCACATAATTATTTGATTGAATAACATTCCCTATTTTTGCATTTGTAATCGAACCATCTTCAATAAATAAATCTCGAACAAAGAATTGTCCATTTTTGGCATACATGAATAATTCCATCTTGCCATTTGCGGGGTTGTACCAAGCGAAATTATTCGCGTTATAACCAAAGAATGATTCCAGTTTTCCATTCTTAACCTGAGCACTAATTACTTGTCCTGCTGCATTATATTTCACGTTGTTATGAACAATCGTGATATTAATGGAATGGGTGACAACGCCATCGCCAGATTGACTAAATTCAGCCTGCATTTTCTGCTTAATCAAACCTTCTTGTTCGCCAAATTTAACCTGAATTTGTTCCTCTGATTTAGCGAGCGCTTTATCTGTTTTAGATATCGCCTCTTTGTTTGTTACCACGTCCGCAGCAACACGAACAAGCTCCTTATCTGTATTGCCTAACTTCTGGTTGGTGTCGGCTAAATTTTGGTTAGTTGTTTTTAACTCTGTGCGGATCTCCGTAGTTGTTTGACCGAAAGCTTTATTTAGCTCGGTAATTGACGTTTGAGTCTCTTTAATTGCAGACGTGTTATCACCAACCGCGGAGTAAATTTCTTTAACTTCCTGTGCCCATGCTTCGTTATCCGTTGCACGAACTTGCCATAGCTCTTTGATCCCAGCCTGTGATTGACCATGACTTACTAACAAACGGCGCGATAGTCTAGAGTCTTCATTACTAAGAATAATTGCTGTCTCAGCATTCCAATCCAAGCGTTCACTAAGTTGCTGACCGGCTTCAGATGACATAAAGTGTCCACCAAGCTCTGGCAATATCGTTCCTACATCAAACTCCGATTCCCCACGAATAAACTCAGTCCACTCGGATTGATTACCTGTTTTATCCACCAGCCTTGCTCTAAAATAAAACGCTACACCAGCTGATAAACCCGCCATTTCATAGGTTTTAGATGGATAAGGAACATCAGATAACAGCATCAGGCTTTCACCATCATTGGTTTTGCTGTACTGAATTTCAGTTTTTAATGTATCACTAGTGTTTTCACCAAATCCCCAGTCTAACTTAATGCCAAATACTAAGGGCGACGCTCTAAAGTTAACCGGTTTGGGTGGATTACCCATTTTGCCTGTTAACGTTTTTTCGTCAGAATACCCCCAACCGCTTGAGATCTCAGAAGCATTAATGGCTCGAACACGGACTAAATATCGACCGGCATAAACATTAGGAACCTCAATAGAGTTAATGGAGCTACGAGGCATATTAACCCAGTTACCTTCATTTCTACGCCATTGCGCTTCATAAGAGATTGCATTTTCAACTTGTGGCCACTGTGCTCGCATCGTTTCAATGCTAACGCCTTGGCTTACAATGGAGTAAGAGTCGATGACAATATTTTTCGGAGCTTGCTGGTTATTAGGAGGAATAACACTAATGGGCCTTTCATCAATCAATGCGCCAGAATCAACGTGTTCATATTTACTGGGATCATGCTGAATGGCGGTAATAGTAAATTGATTAGATTCATTTTCAGTGACACTGACAACGCGATATTGTTGCGCATACAGCTCTTCTGATTCGACAACCCAAACACATTCTGCCTCTGGTGTCTCACTGTACTCCGTTGTAACCGTGATCACTTTCCCTGATACTGTTTGTATCGTTCTTGCTTGAGATTGCCCTGAAGGAAGATTGAGAATTAAGCGATCACCACTCACAGCACTTGCAACGCGATCTAACGTGATATTTCTGCCATTGATGGCACTCACTCGACCGCCAGTGACTTTCCCTGACAACAGTTCATCAGCAACAGCGATAATGTAACCGGGTTGCGGAATGTTCCCATCCAATCCGACAGAAAATGTCACCATTCTGTCTTTATTGTTTGTCAGTATTCCCCAGCGCCCTTTTCTGTTTGCTTCACTTTGTCGGGTGCAACCAATTGCGGTAACTTCTAATTGATTAAACCCAAACCGAGAAACTAAATCAGGTTCAAACACTGGCTCCATTGCATCAGCATATCCATTTTGCGGATCTGAATACGAAACCAATGCCGTGGAATATTTTTCTTTACTGCTACTGCTTGAATAAATAAATTTTCCATCAATCACATTGGATCGAGTATAGCTATAATCAATATCACGAGGCATATCCGCTAATGTTACAATCTGACCGCCACCCCAATAGGTCATCCCTCGAAAGATGGCTGCAAAATCACGTAGCACGTTATACGCTTCATTTCTATCTTGCACATAAACATCACAGACATAACGAGGTTCTGTGCCATCACCACCTTTCCCATCAGCTACTAATTGATCACAATACTGCGCTATACGGTATAACTCCCATTTATCAATCTGTTGTTGATTTATTCGTTGTCCAAGACCAAATCTATCGGAGATAACAATGTCGTAGAAAACCCATGCAGGATTATTGGTCCATGCCCATTTAAAGGAACCATCCCATACGCCCGTATAGGTACGATCAATAGGATTGTAATTTGAGGGTATTCGGATTATGCGCCCTTTCGGTTTGCACGTTATTTGCGGAATAGAGCCATTGAATTGTTTAGAGTCGAATTCAATATAAAGTAACGCTGTATGAGGATAGGTGAATTTAGCATCAATGACTTCAGTGTAACTTTGCAAAACAACCGTATCACCGATTTTACTGCTATTAGCATCATTAGAGACTTTTCTAACACGTAGTGACCATGATGTTTTCGACTCAGGTAAATCAATTCGATGCGCGCGCTCATAACCTGATGTCGTTTTTCCTTTCACAGCACTATCAATAACGGTTTTCCAACTACCACCATCAGTTTGTAAATCAATGGCGTATTTAACTTCATTACCCACCAAATCCCCATTATCTTCTTGCTTGAATAATGAAGGCCACTTTAGACGAACCCGAATAGCCGATAATTGTGAATTGGTAAATGTATGAACCCACGGTGTTTTACTCGAAATCGTTGAGCCAACATTGATTTCATTTTCAGCGCTAGGCAATCCTTGAATGTAAGTCTGTGCTTGTGTTCCTGATCTAAAATCCCACGTTACACCACTAAAATTTGCATTTCCTTCAGTGTCTTCTAACGGTGTGCCATCAAGAAAGATATTTTGTGCCGTTAACTCTCCAGCAAATTCTCCCTCACCCAAGGCAATGAGTAACTTTGCTTTAGCAATAGATTGTAAATCATCAGGTTGCTCAACAGGCACACGAGGACTACCACCGCCCCCTTTTTGACCGTGAATTATTTTTCTCATTAGATTATTCCAAATAGACTTATTGCTGATCTTCTACATAAATACCTGCGGAAATGATGGCACCACCAATAGTTCTTTCGCCATAAAGCACTGGCACAGGGTAACCTTGAGAAACAGTATTAGTAGGAGAGCCAAATGCATACGAAGGTTTGTTTTCACCCTGATCTTGCATTGCAAGACCTTTCGGTTGAGGTGAAAGCATTTGAATAACACCGCCGATAGCGACTGATGCGCCAACAGCAAATAAAAGGTTACTGGCCCATAATGCGGAACCCCAAGGTAGCCATATAGCGGCAGCAACAAGGACGGCACCAAAAATAGTCTGAAAAACACCACCTCTTTTGCTTCCCATCACAATGGGAACGATACGAATAATTTCTTCTGATATTGGGAAATTAAGATCATCAACACCGATATTCTTTTTCCCTTTAAATACGGCATATGTTAATCCTCGTGATTTACTGGTATTTAAATACTGTTCAAATCCATTTAAGGTACAACAAAGTGCTCTGATTGCTTCTGATGTTGTCGTAATTATGCGCTGATGAGTTTTACCAAATGTTTTGCCTAATATTCCGCTTAACTCTATTGTTACCATTTTTTCTTCTTGCATAAAAACTCCATAAAAAAACCCGCACTTGGCGGGTTATATTTAAGATGTTTGAATGATTAATGATTTACTTTATTTTCAAAATCTTCAGTAAATTTTGATCTTAATGATTCTGGAAAACCGTTTGTTATAGCGTTTATGTCCATCTTATAAAATGCTATTAACTGTGCTCCGTTATATGTAGGTTTTGATTTTTTCATTTCTTCGACAAATTTAGTTACTGCTTCTTCATCAAATTTCAGTCCATCACTTCCCCTAATGACAAAATTAGAAGCAGACCATTTACCTATATCAAAAAATTCACTTTCAATTGATTGATTATTTATTTGTTGATTATTAGTAAGAGATGATTTGCCTCCTCTAATTTCTTCAACAATAGCGCCGCAGCCGGCAAAAATAGAACCGATTAAAGTTAAAAAACAACCGATGGACATAGAAACTACTGCATTAGGAAATAATCTAACAGAATCATATTCCGTTTTAATATTCATTAATATTATCAATCCGATAATTATACTGATAACACCAATAGCAAATGTAAAAAAACCAAATTTTTTCATTATCACTCCATATCAGTTTTTATAATTAAACGTGATCATGTTAATAATTTGATAATAAGAATGAAAGGCAAATATAGAAATAAATACTTTTTATTTAATTAATGATAAATGACGCAATATAATAATTGTTCTATCTCGCCAATAACCACCATAAGGAACTCGCTGGCTTAATCTCCCATAAAGGTGATGTAACAACATACCATCATCCAGAATAATACCAGCATGATTTGCAACATTGGATTGAACCTGCATAACAGCCATATCGCCTGTTTGTGGTTCACCTTCTACTTTCACAAACCCCGCTTCTTGCCAATTATCCATATAGCGATCTTCACCTTGCTCCCACCACGGATAATCAACACGATAATCAGGTAATACAATATTATGTGTTTGCTTGAAATAACTCATTATTAGCCCCCAACAATCCGTAAAACCAAGCACAAATGGACGGCTAATAAGAGGAAGGTCGCCTCGAGGAAGAATTTCACGAAAATCCCCCTCGGGGTAACTGACAATATACCAAGGGATACCCAGTGCATCACATTGAGCCTGATCTAACTCAGAAGGTTGAGTAGTTGCGTCTGGATGACTATGAACAATACCAATAACGACGCCTTGGTCTTCACATAATGCATATTCTTGGGGAGAAATAACGAAGTGCTCTTGAGGTGTTTTAGCTACATTTACACAAGGTAAATACGTCTTTACTCTGGATTTTTGTACGATAACGCCACATGCTTCTTTGGGATATTCCTTTTTTGCATGAGAAAATATCGCCTCTCGTATTTTCTTTTGCATCATTATTATTTCCGTAACAACGAGGTCCCGACAAAACCACCAAAAGGAAGAGGATTATTTTTACCAAATCGCGGTACACACCCCGTTTTCAATAAACCACTACACTTATCTAGTGATGGGTCATCAACAGGATTACCTTGTTTATCAAAATAACCATTTTGCCCTGCATAATCACACCCATCTCCCGATTTATATTGCCCTCGTAAACACCACGTACACATTGAATGTAGTTGCCGAGTAGGTATCATCACACCTTGTAAATCCATTGGACTCGCCAGTGTAAATTCAACAAATTCATTTGTTTCTGCACTTTTACTATCAATATAAAAGACAGATACTCGCTCTTGGGTGGGATCTGCAGAAGCATTCCCATCACTAAAATTTTCTGCATCGAGATAATGAGAAAGGGTATCGTGAATAATCACTTTTGCTTTCAACATATCATCATAATGCAGACATAATGCGGTTATTGAGCTATCTAGGTTAGCCACTGATAATTTAGGATTAGCACTAGATCCCGTTGTAGAGGACTCTAACCCTTCTATTTGAACTGGCCATGCCCCATATTCATTCCCTTGCCACCAAATGGGCTTAGCTTCTATTTCTCCTTTAGCCTTTTGCATCTCCTCTTCCGTGATGGGAATATTGTATGCATGGAATCTCAGAATATTAGGAACACCAAATTCTGTACCATCAACTTCAAAAAGCCGGACAGTATTGCCCGGCTCTAATTTTTGATAATCAGCTGTGATCATGATTTAAATGCCTGAGTAAAAACCAAAGAAAGGGTGTAATTTCCTGCACCGTTCGGAATGAGTTTGTGTTCATCACAACGATACAATCCAAGTGGCTCAAGAGGCGGTTTCCAGAAAAATGACTTTATTCCTGCGTGTTTATCAATAAAGTGACGAATAGCTGAAATGTAATCTTCATCACCCACAAACTCCATTGACCATTTCTGACTGCGTGAATTTAAACCATTACCAGAAACTTGTTCATAACCATCCCCAAACTTGACTTTCCTTGTGTTGTAAGAGACATCTTCAGTCGGGTTTACACGCGGACACCAAGTGAATGTTTCCATTTTTAACGGCCTCCTCGAGTTGCATTCCAAATTAAACCACCCGGCCTAATATCTTTAGACATTAACTCTCGGTAACGGCTATCAACAAATCGACCAATCTCCGCACCAAACTGCTCGAATCCATTCGTTGATTGAGTTTCTGAATTACCGTTACCGTCAATGGTAATGTAAACCTGTGGTGCTGAAGGAGCGCCTTGATTATTACCACCAACAACTCTAACCCCTAAGTTGCCATCTGCAGTTCGAGTTAATGGCATTATAGCCTCACTCCCTGCCTCGCCCATGAGTCCGAGATTAGGCGCGCCCCCCTTAGCAAAGGCAAAATAAGTGGGTGAGCTAACGATTTGATTACTATAAGAACCAAGGCTTTCTGAACTATGTACCCCACCTTTAGCGTGGGCAACACCACCTAAAAATCCACCAACAGCGCCCATCCAGCCACCAGCACCGGCCATTGTATTCAGGCTATTCACGATTGCCGCATTAATGAGTACATTCTGAATAGATTTCAACACGCTAACAGACCAATCTTTCCAGCTGGCTTTATTACCATTTAGTTTATCGCTGATAGTATCAACCATTCCTCCCATTGCATTTTGAACAACAGAGGCTGTTTGAGCAGCATAGTTACCACTTTCTTGAACCCAATCTTTCATTCCACGCGTTATACCTGCGGTCCAGTCAGATTCAGCGAGCGCTATATTTCTATACTTAAGGTCTAATGCATCTAATGCTTTAGACCTGGCTTCAATATCTTCTGTTTTCTTTGCAGATTCATTGTAGATACGGTCTATTTGTTGACTTTCTTCAAAGTAGCTTTTTTCTCTTGAACTCATGCTGTTAGTTTGGATCGCTAACGTAGCTTCATCGTTAAATTTGACTGTGGCTTCTTGCAGTTTTTTACGAGCCTCTTCCATATCACGATGCTTTTTGACGGCATCATCTGCTTTTTGCGTCCATTCTGCGAGAGCAACAGACGAGCGTTCAATTGCTTCTCTTTGCTTATCAGTCCATTTAGCCCCATTTTCATGTGATGCTGCATAAAGAGAAGCGGCTTTTTCGCCTTGTGAAGCCCTAACCTTCTGAACCTCTGTTGCCACACTTAAATCTGCTATCTTCCGCTCATATTGTTCTGCGGTTCTTTCAGCTTCTTTTTGCGCTTTTTCATAGGCGCTTTGTGTTGCCTTTCCTGTTTTAAGAGATTCATTTAGCTTTTCTCTATTTTGAAAAGCTGTCACTAGGTTATTAATATATTTCTGGCGATTTTCGGCATGCTCTGGCGTGTTGGTTAACCCTACATCATCGGCAGAAAATTCGGCCTGTTTAATAACTCTAGCTTCACCCGTTAATGAAGAGAGAATTTTATCTCGCTCAGAGTTATTTATTAGCGTCTGCTGTTTATCATCTAATGGTGCATTAGGAATACGCATAGGAATATTGACGAGTGCCTGCCGAGTAGCGAGCATATTGTTACCAATATTCATGATCTGATTGAACTTCGTTTGCTCAGCATTCATAAACAACAAGGCTTGATGAGCTTTATTTTGCTCTGAAGCCTGTTGTCGAATTAAAAATACTCTTTGTTCTTCAATGTTTTTCAATGCTGACTGAATCCCCGTAGATTTCTCTTGCATTTGAATGAGTCGTTCTTTTTCTGCTGCAAGGTCTTTTTCAGCTTCAGCTAATTGATTAACAACATCAGCCTCACTAGTTAGATGATTTATCATGAAATCACCCATCTTGGGTCCAGGTGATGCAAGTATCTGCTGGTAGCCTCTAATTTGTTTCTCTAGATCATCAACTTTACCTTTTTGCTCAGCAACCAGCCTATTTTGCTCAATGAGTGAGTCATTTGTTTTGTCATAATTATCAGACACATCAGAAAGAGACATCTTTCTTAAATTCTCTTGTACCTGATTAATAGTTTCGGCATATTCTCGAGCAGAGCGCCTCGCTTCCTCTTGATTTTGATACATAATATACCAAGCAGACGCCCCAGCCATCACTAAGCCTGGAACACCTCCAATTAGCCCCATCGCGCCACTCATCAATCGAGAACCTGTTGATGTCACTCTATTAAGATTTTCTTGAGCAATACGTCTAGCTGCAATATTTCTATCTAACTTTGCCTGAGCCTGCGCTAATCTTTTCTCAGCTAATACCTGTTGCTCGACACTTTGTGCAGCAGATACGGCTTGTTGAGCGCGATAGACAGTTGCTCTTGATCTTGCTGTTGCAATTTTAATTCCGTTCAATTGAGCTTGAGCATGAGCTATTTCGCTTTTAGTTGCACGCCCAACCCCAATGGTTGCATTTGCCACACTCGTTGTCAGACCACCAAAATAGCGAGCCAATCCTAGACCAATTAACACACCAGAAACAGAGGCTATAGCATCAATATTGTTCGCGATCCCCTCCATTACAGTTGACAATATACGCGTTGCACCTGATGTTTCATTAACATTGCCGATCCATGCCATGAACGCATTTTCAATCTTCTGTGCAGACCCACTTACCGTGGCTGGCAATTGTTCAAATTCAGCACGTAACTGTTGCGTATTCGTCAGGATAGGAACAATTTTATCCATCGTGAGTAGTCCGCTTTGCGACATTTCACGCAGACCACCAATCGTCGTTCCCATACCATCAGCCAGCATTTTTGCTAATCGCCCACCATTTTCCATGACAGCATTAAATTCTTCACCACGAAGAACTCCCGAACCTAATGCTTGGCTTAGCTGTGTAATAACAGAGCTGGTTTCTTCAGCGCTGGCGCCAGAGAGTTTTAATGAAGTTGCAATGGTTTCGGTGACTTTCGCAACATCACTTGAGGCATAACCCGCATCACGCATGGATTGTGCAACACGGCTGTATAGATTCGTATTCGCTGCAATCGATGTGCCCGTTCTTTGGCTCAGCGTCATTAACTCTTGCTGTGCTTGCTTAAAATCTTCCATCGACGTAGACGCTAATTTTAATCGACCGCTGAGTTGACTCCATGTGTCTGCATAATTGATAAGTTGCTGTGTTGCAAAAGCCCCTGCAAATGCACCCGCAACGCCTGATACGGTATTTTTAATGGACGATAATTCACCATTTAGATCATGGATAGCGCGTTGCATTTCACGAGATGCTCCACTGGCGCGTCGTCCGCCTTGCTCAATGATCCGATAATAGTTTTCTCCCATACGCGAAGCCCGCGCTATTTCAGATTGAAACGAGGAAGAATTAGCAGAAATTTTAATAATCAGTTCACGCAGTTTTGCCATTTTATCCTCGCAAAAATAATTAATTTTCTGAAATAGACTGAAAGAAATTCTCTAACCCATTAGAACTATCATCACTTTCTTGGGTTGCTTTGGGATCCCATCGTAAAAGCACATCAGAAAGCGTGCATTTACCGCCTTGAGAGTGATAAATAGAAGAAACGATATGTGCTGTTTGAATATCACTACGAATATCACCGATAGGATTAATGCGATCAAAAGCCATCCACATCCGAAGTTCACTCAAGCTCATTTGGCGAGTGAGTTCGTCAAGAGTGCGCCCCATGCGGAGCGCCAATGTCATTAAAAAGAAAGTATCAGGCTGGGCTACTTTTTTTCTGCATCATCAACCGAAATAGTTAAATCGAGCGCTTGTTTTAATAAACGAGAATGCACAGGGCCATAAATAGCCATCACATCGTTGATGTCTGATTCATCAAAAACGACATCCCCGTTTTCATCACGCAACACATCAATAAACATCACAACATCGGCACGTAAATTACGTTGTGCAATTTCAATGTCAGATAACGAATGTTCATCTTCAGCATTATCATGATGAATAATTTCACGCCACTTCATCCATGCAGGTGATGACGGTTCACGAAGCATGACGACCGCATTTTCCCATTCAGCAACATTCACTTTCTTTGTGCGAAAGGCATTCTTTTCACTTAAAGCCAGTGATTTTAATGACGGTTTTTTCATGGTTATTCGCTACCTTTATTTAAATTAACAGTCCCGTTTTTAATCGGCTTAGATTTACCTTTTAAACGTAGGGTAAATGAAGCGGAAACCACACCCGAAGTAGAAACACTCCAACTGTTTTGACGCACTTCGGCTAAAAAGGCATAGCCAATACCTGAAGGGAACTCCACTTTAAATGCATGAACTTCATCATTTTCATACGCGGTACGTAATGTTTCTTGGCCTTCATCATCGGTGAAATTACCATTAATGGTGAGTTCTGCAGGTGCGGATAATCCATTGGTAACTTCTTGCTCCTCAGAGCAGAGCGTGGTGACATCAATATCTGATTTCTGCCCACCGGTATAACTGATCTCTTTTGTTGAACAAGAAATCCCTAAAAATACCGCATCAGCTGGATTAACTTCTGTTGCGGGTAATTTCGAGACACTGATTTTAGTGCCTTGTGTTTTTTCATATTTACTAGACATGATCATTTCCTATTGGCATAAAAAAACCCCCCGAAGGTGGCTTTAGTGTGAATAATAAGGCGATGCTACTGCCAAACTTGGCATTCAAATGTTGCTCTAAACAATCCTGTATCAGGCTCGTAGCCTTGTTTTTCTGAAATTTCAACAGGGCTTAATTTTGTTAATGCATTAGCAAATAACAAGCGAAGCTTTCTCGCCTCATCAATCGTATCGGCATAAACATCAACCTGAATATTCGTCATCGTTTCGGCTTGCCCCTTCAGTACATCACCTTTGACATCGTACAAAGAGAAGACACACCAAGGCGCTGTTATTGCAGGGCTTGATTGTGGAGCAACATACGGAAAAACTTTATCAGGTAATACAGGTGATAAAATTGCGTAGATATCCGCCTCTGTCATTTTCCTAGCGCCTCATCAATCGCTCTATTTAATTCGCTAATGGCTAAATTGGCTGCCTTATCCGATTCACGATCAAAAGTGGGACGTATAAAAGGCCTCGGCGCCATTTTAGAAGTGCCCTCTTCAAGAAAGCGCCAATAAAAGGCATTGTTAGGATGATCACTTTTCATGGATGTATCACTGTTTGTGCCTGATGCGTTACTCCCTCGAACATAAACGCCTGAAGAAACCTCGCCTTTATTGCGCATTCTGTGATTACGGGTCACTATATTTCGTGCTAATTTTCCTGTCTTTCGTGGCGCGGACGTTCTGATTTCATCACGTAATAACATTGCGGCCGCATTGGTTGCTTTTCGCATCGCTTGATGACTTTCAGCTCGACTTAAAACATCTAACTCTCTTGATAAGTCGAGTAGATCGGAGAAATCCAAATTCATGGTTGTTTAACTCCCTGTTTACATAGCAATTCTAATCGAGTCAATTTCTCATCAGGAATGACTGACTGAATATCATAAATTTGCTCACGCCAAACCATTCTGCAGGTACTGTTAATATCGGGTCGATAACGCATCCACACTCTAACAGTAACCTCTGACATTTCAGCATTAGCGGATATCAGCTCACGACCAGAAAGATGTTTTACTTCGCATCGCACTGAAGCGATATCAACCCACTCTTTTTTAAGTTGCCCTGAAGGTAACTTAATGGGTACGTTCTGTTGAAATATGACAGTTTGACGCAATCTTCCTGCTTTCATGATTGCCCTCGCATGGGTCTGATACGATATTCACGCAATGCATTACATAGCGACTCGGGGAGTGATTGACCTTCACGATTCTCATACCAAAAACCAACCATTTGCATGAGCCTTATTTTTATATCTTCGGAAAGAAGTAAGCCATAATGATCATTTTCAGGTATTTCATCATCATACAATTTTCGGTTTGTTAATCTTTCCACTTCGGCTATCGCTGATAATAGATTTTGTTGAAGTAAATCATCATCCTGATCACCATCGATATAACATTGGCGTTTCAATTCATCGATAGTTGGAAATGCCATGAAACCTCCAATAAATCCTGCGACCTATCCCGATCGCAGGCACAAAAAAACCGCAATTAAGCGGTATATATGAAACTGAGATACATAAACTCAGATTATTTAGTGGCTCCAGCTTTCAGTAACTTCACAGCATTACTGTCAACCAACATAGAGCCAACGCGTTTCGTCGTATAGAAATGGACAAACGGTTTGTTAGTGTATGGGTCACGTAACATACGAACACCAATACGATCAAGAATAGTGTAACAGCGGTTGAAGTTACCAAAAGCAATCGGCACAGCATCAGCAGATACATCAGAAAATTGCTCATTTTCTGCAATGCCATACCCTAATAATGCTGAAGGTTGCCCTAATTGCAGACCGGGTTGCCACAAATAATTACCTTGAGCATCTTTCAGTGTGCGAACTTGGAATAATGTATTGTTATTCATCATAAATTTAGCACCTGTACGATAAACCTTTCGCATGGTGTAAATCAATTTCATGATTTCATCCGCAGTGATTTCTGTCGGTTTTTTCAATAACAAATGCTGTAACTTACCCCATTCACGTTCTTTGTCGCCTTTATCGTCACTGCCGTATGCCAACAGTCCTTTAGGCTTTTTAATACCGTCACCGTGGGTAAATACCGCTTCTTCCTGCTCTGAAAATTCTGTGGCTAACTCACTGGTGATGAATTGCTCAACATTAAAAAAGGCATCATCGAGCATAGTTTGAGTAGCAGCAGGGTTACCGTAGATTTCACCCCAGAACGGTTCAATAGACGCGAGTTTTGATGTGCTGGTTTCAGGGCGTTTATCCACTTCACCCACCCATCCACTATTAGTGCCACCTTGATTAATCAGGCGTTTAAACTTCTCTGTGCCAACCGTAATCACATTACACTCTTGGCGCATAACCACTTCATCACGCAATGCCGTAATGATATTACGATCCAGTTCTTCGGGTACTGCATAGCCGCCGTCAGGATCTGAACCGACCTGCATTGCTTTACGCTCTAATTCCGCAAGCCCATCATCGGTACCTTTACGCACAAATAATTCAAACGCAGTTTTATGCTCAGAGACATCTTTATTCGTCACGTTACCATCTGGACGTTTTACCGAAGCGAGCTCAGCTTCTAAATTGCTTTTTAATTCATCCAGCTCTGATAATTTTTCATTTAAGGTATCAACGGTTGCTGATAACTTACTTTTTTCAGCTTCAATCGCATCGATACGTTTGTCATTCGACTTTTTAAATTCGTCAAACTGACCTTTTAATTCCTGAGCAACTTCACTGACATCTTTATGATCAATAGGCATAATTTTTCCTTTATTATTTAAAAATAGATTTCAATGTTTCTAATGCTTCTTGCTCAACATCACGCAGAGAAAGTGCATCGTAGCCTTTGGCCATAAAAGCCTTAGCTTGTGTTCGCGAAAGCCCAACATCGCGCAGGACTCGCTCAATACTTTTTTGTGTGGGTAATTCACCACGAGCAAATGCCGACTTCACATCACTGACTCGCGCTTCATCATTGGAAGGAAATGTCACTAAGCTGACTTCCCATAGGTCGATTTCTTTCAGTAGAAAAGCATCTTTACTGCGGTCATATTCATAATCTTTAAGAATGTAACCAATAGAAAGGCCGGAGAGTGATCCGACCTTCATATGAGCATGTGCACGTTTAGATAACGGGTCGTCATCAATTAACAGACGACCTTTTACATAGAGTCCGGTGCTGTCTTCTCGCATCTCGGTATAAATACCAATAGGCTCAGCCATTTGGTGTTGCCAAAGTAAGGCGGGTAATGAACCTTTTTCTTTCCACTGACTCAGGGAATTAAGAAAAGCCCCCGGCATCACAATATCGGCATAACTGTCTTTTACCCCGAAAACGGAGCCGTAGCCTTCAAACTCGCCAGAGTCACTAACAGACTTAATTTTCAATGGCACATCAAGCCGTTGTTTGGTCGTCATCGGCATGCGCTTTCTCCTCTTGTTTTTGGGTTTCTGGTTTAGTGGTCATGTTCATCGGTGTGAGATAAATATCACCACCCTCACGAGGATTTAACTCTTCGAGTTCACGACATTCATTAGGCGAATAAATCCCCCAGTTAATGCCTGTTGAGTAGGCTTCAAATCGCGATTTCATATCACCACGTAATAAAGCGCCAGTATTAAATTTGGCATAAAAAGTCCCTTGCTTACTGGCTTTTACTAGCCCTGCATTAATACGTTGCTCTATACGAATAAGGTAGGGAACAAGTGAGTAGTTAATAAAACCAATACCCAAGTTTTCAATGTTATTGAATGTGGCGCGATCGGTGTTTTGCACCATGTGAAGGGGAACACGAAAAATACGGCAAATTTCCTCTAACTGAAACTTTCGTGTTTCAAGAAATTGCGCATCTTCAGCCGATAAACTGATTTGTTGCCACTTCAACCCCATTTCTAAAATCATCGGTTTGTGTGCATTGGCTAACCCTTGGTGCCGTTCACCGAAGTCAGATTTCAGTCTTTCGTAAGCATCATCTTTTAGATATTGATCCGTTTGTAATACACCACTTGTCACCGCACCGTTTCCAAATAAACGCGAACCATGCTCTTCGGTGGCTAATCCCAAACCAATAGCCTGACGTGCATACGCGATTGGGCTTAACCCCACTAAACCATCAAGAGTAAAAATCCGCACATGCCAGATTTCTTGCTGTGTCAGTGTTTCACTTTTACCATTTGGAAATGTCACCTGATACTCAGGCTCCCATTGGCTATTTAATTTTGGTGTGACACAACTAGGATCGAGAGGTAGTAATTCAACCACTTCGCCTAAGGCGTACACCTTATAAGCATAAAAATTCCCTCTTAAACACAAACAGGCAATTAATAGTTCCCAAAGCTCTTGAGGTGTCATGTAATTATTGGGCTTAACCGCCAGTAATTTGTGTAACCGTTCTTTGGTGGCGCGTTTATTTCCTCTTTCTAATTGTTCATATAAAGAGCATGGCAACATCCCTACCGATTCTGCAAGAACACGAATACAACTAAATACAGAAGTCAGTTGCATAGCGAGTTGTGTACTCACTCTTCGACCAGAATAAGTGTCATAAGACAATCCAATTAACTCACTCAGTTCTGATGAGGTCATCTCTTTCTGAGATTTCTGAAATAACCCAGGGAAAAACATTATTCCTCCTTGTTATTTCTAGGTTGTCCAAGCGCTCTTGAAACAAGGTATGACCATAAAAGGCACAATAAACCCGCGCAAATATAGCCCATCGGTAGATAGATTAACCAAGCGCCCCATGACAACAAAAAGGCACCCGCAATCCCAACCAATAAGGCTGTTATTGTTAAAAATTTCATTAAATTTCCTTAGAGAGAGCGTAAGCCTCGAGAAGCGAGGACATCAGAGAGGTTTTGTTCCTGATCTCCACCATTCACCAATAATCGACTCATGCCTGTAAATAGTGCAACAGGGCCGTCTATTTTGGCTTCAGGGGTTGATTTATTAGGGAAAATATTGTCATTTTTATCCGGTTTAACCGTGACGTTCGACATCATCCAGTTCATAACAGGGTGTTGGCCATGATGAAACTTACCCGCATAAACCAGTGCTTCAATCTCTTTCATGGATTCAGAAAAATTACGCACCGTTTGAGCAACCTCAACAAGGGGTAACCCTTCTTCAGCCAGTGATAAACTAAATTGTGTCGCACTCCACGGGTCAAAACCCAGTTCGTTTAAGTTCTCGCCAGTCACCCATTCAATGATTTCTTCTTTAATTTGAGCATGATCGACAACTTCACCATCAGTTAATTCGAGATACCCCATATCAGCCCATTTGCGGTAAAGCTCCGCCATTTGTTTAGAACAACGCTCAAGTCGGTCTTCGGGTAACCAAAACTTAAAATCAGCATGAACATGACCGTTATCGGGCTGTTTCCATACTTTAGCTGCCGCACAAATATCAATTTTATTAGCAAGGTCAACACCAACCCATAACGGATAAGTTTGTAATTCTTGTTGTGATGCGAGTTCAGGAGCACTATCCCACTTCATCATATCCATCCATGAAGATTCAGCCGTGACCCAAATATTCATGTGTTTGGTGAAGAAGTTAATCCGTGCAGAAACCTGCTCTTTGGCTTTCTTGGCTAAACGGCGTAAATCATCCCAGCGCTTACAAACACCGAGACCCGGATTCGCTTTTTGCCACACAGTTTCATCAAAGGGATCATCGTCTTTATCTAAGGTGTAAATAATCGCGAAAAACGAGTCATCATCCACTTGGCCACGAAGCACTTTAATACCGTAATCTCGTAGTTCGTAACAAATCCCCTCCTTATTAAAACCCGCAGTGGTGATCCCAAAAAGAAGAGACTGCAGACGCGCACCGGTGGCGGTTTCTAATACATCCCACACATCACGAGTTTTGTGTGCATGCAATTCATCAACAATGCCACAATGAATATTTAAACCATCAAGGTTATTGGCATCACTGGAAAGAGGTTCAAACTTAGAGGCGGTTCTTTCTTGATAGATAGCGAGTTTATTAAATTCAAATAAACGACCTAGTGTCGCTTTGGACTTCTTCAGCATATTCTTCGCATCTTCAAATACGATACGAGCCTGATCACGCGTCGTAGCTGCTGAGTAAACTTCGGCACCGCCCTCACCATCAGCACCTGTCATATAAAGCCCAATCCCTGATGACAATGTGGATTTTGCGTTTTTACGTGCAACTTCGTTGTAAGCGGTGCGAAAACGACGGACAAAGACAACATCACCGTCTTCATCTACAACTTCTTTACCCGTTTGTTCATCAATTAACGGAATAACAAAGCCAAAAATATTAATTAAGATAAAAATATGCCAAGGCATTAAATCAATGGGCTTACCGGCCAATGCCCCTTTGACATGAGGAATAAAATTGTAAAAATCGAGTATGTGCTGTGCGCGATCTTCAATGAAATAGATGCCACGCTCAGGCCCATGCTCTAAATCATTCAAAAACCGTTGGCACGCTAAACGTACCAGTTCGCACGCAACAATTTCTCCAGTCACTACCTGTTCGGCGTACTGAATTCCATCTGCTACGATTGCCATTCATCATTTGCGCTTTTTCAAAAATACCTCAAAAGGATCTTCTTCGGCAGGAGTGTTCATCGTGACTTTTGCTCGAGAAGCGGGAGTCATACCAAATTCACTTAACATGGCGCGAATACGTTTCCATGCGTCTGCCTTCATTGCAGCAGATGGATGCGCCTTTATCATCAATCCACTTTCTGTATTGTTTTTGTAGGTATAGCCTTCTTCATCGAGAACATCACAATGATGTCGATATTCAGTGTAAGCTTCGACGAGTAATTCCAATGCCTTAGCATCCATCTGACTCATGACACCCATTGCATCAAGTTCTTCAGCAATACGCTTAAACCAGTACTTACCTTGCTTAGTGAAATGCTTCGGAGTTGGGGGTACCCCTTTTGGCGGTTTTGGCTCTTTTTTATTAATCGGTCGTTTTGATGGGTTCCCCCTCACCAATTGCAGATGTGACGGGGTTTTAGGCGGTCCAGCCATAATAGAAATCTCCTATCAATAATCGCTTGGGGTTCCCCAAAAAAAGTTTTCTAACCTGCGGTGATGTGAAAAGAGGTAAGGGGGCGGTCCTATAGGGCGAGAGAGGTAGAGATTTGACCCTCCCCTCCTACCAATACGTTATAATTTCAATATGAAATTAAATATTTTTATAACTTTATTTTATTGTTATATATCAATAGGTTGTATTTTATATTAGATTCTTTCTTTTGCTGTCTTAGTTCTATGACATGGAATACATAACGACTGCAGATTGTCTTCTGCATCGGTACCCCCATGTGCTTTAGCAATGATGTGGTCCACCGTTTTTGCTTCAGTGGCTCGTCCTGCTCTTAAGCACTCTTGACACAGATACTTATCACGCTTGAGTATACGTGCTCGTAACTTATCCCATTGGGTACCATAACCACGTTGATGACGAGACTTACCACGCTGGTGGGTTTCCCATCCTAAGTTCTGATGATCTTCACAGTAACCGTTACGTTCTGTTGTTGTCTTGGCGCATCCCTGTTTACGACATGCGCGAGGTATGCGAGGTGGCATGCGATTTCCTTTAGTCTATTAACCTGATGTATCTACTGAGAATTTTAATTGCATAGTGTTATCTGACATCGTTTAATCCCTCAATAACAATAGGTTCACCACCTGCAATCTTGGCCCACTTATTCTGTTCTGGAAGCAATTCTTTAAGTTGATTATCGATAGATTGAATTGATTCAATTAACACTGGAACTTCATTGCAATCAAAGAGCATGTATTCATTACGTTGATCGTTGTAAGGATTCCAATACTCATTTATTAAAACGGAAATATGTTTTAACTCACATTGTCTGATTTTAATTAAAGAATGTATTCTTCTGGATAGATACACATCACGACCTATCGCATCATAGTTAATCTGATCATCTGACATAATGTTCTCCAATAAAAAAGCCACCAGCTATTAACTGATGGCTATCTATATAAACTCTATCAACGCCACTCAATGAATGACGTTTGTAGAATTAATAATGTCTCTCCATTGTCACGCCGTTTCTTCTCTCATAGCTGACGTTGCTACTCGTACTAGAACTGAGTGGATTCATTGTTTTTGATTCTCACTATGCGCTCACTGTGAGGAAATGCAGGTCATAGCTAACATAGGAGACAGCGACAATGCGGCGCATAAAAAGCCCCTCTATTGAGCGAGGCGATTGTTTTCTAAAAACTTACGTTGATTATTAACAGATTGGCTTACTGGATATTGGTAATCTATTGTTTTCACACATACTAGTGAAAGCCCTGTGAGCGCCCAAACTCACAGGGTTCTTTTTATCTACTTACTTCAATTTCCCGTATTGCTTTCTTATCTAAAAAATCCACTTACAGAGATAAATCAGACCTTCAATTGCTCCCCATCCGAGCACTGCACATACAATACCGAGAATAAGGAAAGCTGATGTGTAATCGTTAGACATAATTACTCCCTACCACACTCCGTTCTAATGTAATCCTGCAACCCTTTAATCATTTGCTCTGACTGTGCAATTCGCTCTCGGAGTAACCAATAATTTCTGATAGCGGTGTCAGTAGGTCGGGCGGTGGTTGCATCATCCATGCTGGAGGTGGAATTACGGGTGCTCTTTGGACACTCGGATTTGATATACACCCGTTCAGGATTACGCTCACTAATATCACGCAAGCGACTAATTTCATTCTTTGCATTAACAAGCTCCTGTGTGTGTCTTGTATCAAGTTGATTTAGTCGCTCTATGCGTACTTGATAGTCAGTATTGATAGCCTTTTGCTCTTCGAGTGTGGTAGTCAGCTCTTTGTTATGTTCTACCAGTATGTTAATTTTTTTAGCTTGTGTATTAATCAGCACACACCCACCAGCAACAATCCCCACTATCACAACGACAATGTAAAATTTCCAATACTTCATAATTAGTACCGATGATGTGAGAGAGCTATCTGACAGCGCTTTTCTAAACTGGCTTTATCGTTAACACATAAATTATCAATTGAGAGATAAATGCCACCAGCGACTGTAATGAGTAATACAAGAATAAAGCTGATAACGATAATTAAAGGTTTCCATGACATAGTGCTGACTCCGCCTCTCTACGACTGACTAACCCTCGCCATACCTTGCCACCTGCATAAACCCAGCGTTTCATTTCTTCACAGGCACCATACTGATCACCTGCATTTAATTTCTTTAGCAATGTAGAACGTGCAAAAGCTGAAGTGCCGACATTGAATGCGAAGGAATATAGAGAAGCTTTTGTTTTATCATCTACTGGTACTTTAACCAGGACATCAACTTGCTGTTGCGTTCTGATAAAGTCTTTCTGAAGTAATTCGTCGCATTCTTGCTGTGTGTATGTCTTGCCTTGAATAATGTCATTCCCAGTATGGCCATAACAAACCGTCAGAACACCAGCAACATCTCGGTAAGGTTCATAGCGAACACCTTCAAAATAACCAATCACTGTTATCGCAATACTTACAGCACCAGCACTCGCAACAGCAGTCACTTTTTGTTTTAGGTTCATTAGATGTCCTTTTTAGCTTTAGTCAGCATCTCACCGACTATTTTTTCGATTTCTCGCGGATCACTAGAACAATTTCGATGAACCAATTCAGCAAATAATGCTGTTCGTTTTCGCTGTTCTCGTCGTGTCATCAAATAAGTTGCTAATCCAAGAAGCATGCTAAATCCCATCCCTATTACAAATCCCCATTCATACAATGAGAGACTTGCAAAAAAGGCAGTTAAGCCAGCCGTTCCGTAGGTAGCATTGGTTAATTTGTCCATGCGCATATACACCCCCTACGGAGTGTCCGTTGATGATTAATGTGAGTAAGTTAAACGTGAAAACATTAAACTTAAGTTAAAGTGATAGGTCAGCCCAATGTAATTAACCGGAGGAATGGCTGATTTACTTCGGTGTGAGAAATTAAATGACAACAAAAAATGTAAATTATAATTTTACCTCTAACGTAAAAACAGAAGAGGAACTATTAGAAGAAATTAGTGTTTTAAAGTTAATAATAACGCTTTTAGTCAATAATTTACCAACAGATGATAGGGCGTTACTTATAAAAAATTTGCAAAAATTTCCTAATCAAATAACAAGTAACTACATTAAAAATTTCAAAATAATTGACGAATGATTTCATCATACTTAACAGGCTACAGTGATAGCCTGTTTTAGAAGAAAAAAGCTTATCCTGATAACCTTCTCTACCATGAAACAAATTAATCTCTTTTGTACTTTGCTATAATAACTTCTCTTGATTCAATCATAATATTTCTTAATTCAATTCTTAATTGTTTCACTAACAAACGATCAAGACAGTCCACAAGATCAGCATCTAAGCGGGCGTATTTTTTTAATTCTTGAATTAAATTATTTACATTAATAACAAAAGTTGAAAACTTTGCTTCATATTCATCATGTTTACTTAGTAGTAAAAGTAATTTCTGTACCCCAAACTCAACATCTCTCTCTGATTCATAGGATCTTTTTATTGATCCGATACAGCTTCCTCTACGCAGTTCACAATTTAATTCTATATTTGCAATTAATATTGTTGAATCAGTTACAAACCCAGCCAAAGTGTTGCGAAATTCCATAACCCATTCATCTTTAGCTTTTAATGTATTTTGATATTCCGCCAGTCTATAATTATTTTTTAATGCATACCAAGCAATAAACGATGGAATTAGAGCAGCAAAAAAAGAACTAATCACTGTTTCCCATGAAAAAGATGTTGATACCAATATTTTAGGTAATTCTTTAATTATCACAGATAGAGTATTAGTTATTTGTTCAGTGGAATTAGACATTATTATATCCATTTAAGATTACTATTATTAAGTATAAAAGCTATACATTACAGCTAATACCAATATTTATACATTGAACACTTTTATATATTTCAATCAGTATAATACTGTTTACAATAATATTTTTCATCTAAAAGAGAATCTATTTAAATAGTCCTTTATATTCTAACTACCTGATAATTAAATCTGTAAAAGTTACTTACAAATTAATGCTTTTATTTCTTGCTCTGTTTGTTCAAAGCGCACTTTCTCAAGTTCAACTCCAAGAACTCGACGATTTAACTTTAATGCTGACTTTAGTGTTGCCCCTGATCCCATAAAGAAATCAGCAACCAAATCCCCTTCACAACTGCTAGAGCGAATAATGTGTTCCATCATGGTTGATGGTTTCTCACAAGGATGCTTGCCGGGATAGTATTGAACAGGGGGATAAGTCCAAACATCGGTGTAAGGAACATCTGCAGTCACAAAGAATGGCCGTCTTAATAAACCATATTCTTTTATTAACTCTTGGTAGTCTTTTTGTAATGTAAATTGCTCTCGTTCTAACTCACTAAAGTGACGAGATAACAGTGATAGTTTTTCTTGTTTATCAGCAATGTGTGTAAACAGTGTTTGTAACTTTTTATAGTCTTCTTCGCTAGGTAATTGCCACTGACTACTACCAAACCAATGACTGCACATTTGCTTACCTGTTGCTTGGTCTATTTCTTTTGAACTTACCTGCAGTGCTAAACGAGCATTTCTAAAATAATCAATCAGAGGCTTAAATACGTTCTGTTTTAGCCCTTTGCATTTTAAAGAAAATTCAGAACCTTTAGCTGTGACTGGTTTTTGATAATGTTCAGCAAAGAGTATTCGCTCTGTTGAAGGGAAAAAGGCACGTAGGCTTTCTTTATTTTGTCGTCGCCATGGACCTGAGGGTTTAGCCCAAATGATGTGACTTAATACATTAAATCGCCCACGAACTAGCAATTCAGTATCTGACGCCAATTTAGAGCCACAGAATAAATACAAACTGCCATTGGGTTTTAATACCCGCCAGAACTCTGCTAATACCTCATCAAGCCAAGACAGATATGCCTCAACACTATCCCACTGATTATCCCATGCACACGATTTCACTCTAAAGTAAGGTGGATCCGTCGCGATTAAATCAATGCTGTTATCAGGTAGTGTTTTTAATACAGAGAGTGCGTCGTCGTTAAATAGTTGCATCAGAAGTCCTTTTCTACACAATAAAAAAGCCGATGACTGTCAAGCCACCAGCTTTATAAATTCTTTATATTTTTTAGGCTGTACGCATATAGCTATTTCCTTGCTTTGCGACAAACCCTGCTATTTCAAACTGAGTTAATAGAAACTCACAATTTTCATTACTTAGTCCAGTTTGATTTGAAATTGCTTGTACTGTTTGCCAATCACTTTTTGAGATTGTTTCAAGTACACAACTTGCCTGCGTTGTCATATCATACTGTTTTAACATGATATTTTATACCTTTGGTCAGTTATCGTGCATAACTACACATGTAACTCTGACCAAATAGAACAGCAAGTCTTATCTTCTTTTTATAATAAAACGTCAAATTATCTTTTAGTCGTCCAACGTATAGTTGATGAAGGTGTGCTACAGGTTATATCCAAATATTTAGAATTATAATGCATATTAGTCAGTTGTTCTTTTGCAATTAATTTAGACTCATTTATCTTCATTAACATTTCTTTGCGCCCTCTTTTCTTCATGGTACCTATGAATAGTTGGATTGCTTACAAGATATTGGTTTAATAAAACATCAAACGATCACATTTTCACAAATAGACTTTAATTAATTACGGGCAACAAACAAAGATTATTTATTCTAATTTACATATAGTTATATATATTTTTAAAAAAGTTACCCAATATTTATCCACAGGAACAGTCAGATTTGTACACTTGCTTAGTAGCTAATAACTCTTTATCTTAGATACAAGAAAGCCCGCTAAGAGTACCAGTCCTAGCGGGCTTCTATAAAAGGCTATGAATAATGATGTCTCTTTTATTCGTTACTAGCACTTTTCTTTGTCACTGAGAATATTAGTCGCTTATCCAGCCTAAGTAAAGAGACCATAATTAGGATCTGTGCATGCTAGTTTTATCCTTACTCTCATATTTCATGAAACTCATGAAGATAAAGGTGAAAGCTAATTGGAGTTTATCCGTTGGCTCATTTAACACAAGGCTTTATATTTCAGTTAATACTGAAAAAAAATAATATATCCAAAGGGGAATTAATTTCCCCTTTTTTTATTAAAATTTCTAATGACCATAAATAAGATAAAAGTAATTAAGGAACGCATGAAAAAAGAAAACCACGCCGAAGCGAGGTTTCATCCTATAAGTTAGGTGACAACGTATTCACTCTTATCACATTAGCACCCAAAATTCGTAACGAAAAGCATTTAACTATCAATTGTTGTTTTATTTGTCCATTCATCCATTTCTAAAACTGCACCAGTCATAATTAAACAAGCATCAATAAAGGTTTCAGCTATCATAAGTTTTTGTCTAATTTTACCCTCTGAACACTTCATATCCCTTGCGATTGCTGATTTTGAAATATTCTTTATATAATGTTTTTCTATCAAATCGTATTCGTCTTTTCTTCCTACTTTTATTAATTGGCCAACCGCTGAATCAATAATTATCCCATCATCATCACAGCAAGAAACGCGACTCTTATTTGTGCTTGGTAATAATCCTTTAAACCCTGCAGCTATTGGTGAGTAATCCACACTATCCCCCTCATTCGCTGACCACGCTCCCCAACGCGATAAAACTTCCTGTATATCTCTCATGCCTAATACTCCTCGTGCCGTACACACGTTAAATAAATGCACCTATGCCTAATGAACGGTTTAAAAAATGAAATAACAATTCGAGTTGATTGCCATGAATGGCTTCCCATTGTTTTGGGTTGCGATGTAACTCGTCATGGTGAATGCGACATAATGGAATAGTGAACAAGTCGTGAGCTTTCGTTCCCATACCGCCCATGCCATGCCCTATAATATGGTGCGGATCATCAGCCTGTTTCCCACACACGCAACACGGTTGAGTCTTTACCCATTGGAGCCAGTCGGAGCTTTCCCAACGTTGCATTTTAGGTTTCAGGAGAAATGACGCTGGTGGCTCCGGATCGACAGATACTTTAATAACCGGCTTTATCGCATCTAGACGCTCATTCATTGCAGATAATGCGGTTACGTTACTAGGGATAATGTCAGCTTCAGAAAAACCGCCATGCACTCTGCGTTCTTCTTGTTTATCTGACCAACTCAAAATCTGACGTAATATCGCTTCTGGTAATTCACCGACCAAGTTATGCATAACCGCAAATGAGAAAAAATCAGGTATCGTCAGCTGATGGGCACTATCTAATCTCAAGCGAAAACGAACAGTGTCTAGCATCCAATTGATACGATTTTTATGAGCTAATTCAGCAACCCACCCAGCAGATGAATTTCGAATATGATTATCATGATGCCAACAGGTGCGGATCACCCCAGCCTCGTGAAAGGTCGTCACTAATTCATGGTGATGGTAATTATCTACATCATTATCAATCTGGCAGCATTTGATATTACGGATAACCCATGTATCCATTGGTGCCACTTTATCAATTGTGTGAATCACTTTTTTGCTGTTAAGAAATTGAACAATGTGCTTATTGTTTAAAATCGGCTGTTCATCACCCGTTAATGCACCTGAGGGCAACACATCTAAACTTTTAGGCACATCACTGATAATCACACGATGGTGCTTCTTAAATTGCTCGAGTAATTCAGCGCCTGGTTTAAGTAATACAACGCCCAGTTCAGGTTGAATGTAGGGAGTTAATAATAATTTCATGCACTCACCTGTTTATTCAACATCACCATGCGGATCAGTTCATCTGTTTTACTCTCAAAGAAATGGGGTTGGATTTCACGAAGATTATTAGGACTGCTCATGTCCTTTCCAAGCTGACAACATCTAGCAGTAGAAATAGGCGCTCCTGTGATCTCAGGAGCGGTCGAAATTTCATCAATAACAATTAATCCATTCATGTTATTTCTCTCCACTTTTACTCGTGACCGTACATCACGCTTTTACTATGCTGACGAATGGTTATTTCAAGCTTCCCGCCTTTAATAACGTCCATCCATTCAACATCCATTTTTTTAATCTGTTTATCATCGCCCCATACACCCGCATGAGTAAGCGCATCAAAAGGTGCTTTTAAGAAATTATCAATATCTCTAGCTTGCTTAGTTGGTGGATATAATTTCACTGAAACAAACAAATCACTCTCAATAGCTTTAGGTCTACGCTTTAATTGTTCATAGACTGCTGCAATCGTATTTGCTCTAAAGGCTCGCCCTTTTGCACTGACCAAGGTTCCTCTCTTTGTGTTTCTCCAATAGGTGTTCACACTAGGTGGAAATGGCAATGTGAGCATGAGTTCAGGCATAAGTCCCCCATAAGCCAATCAGTAATGTCACTACAAACCAAAACCCAACAAACAAAATGTATTTAGTTAGCATTACTGAACCTCCTGCGACATTTCAGTCGCTTGTTTCCAAATGCTGTTCCATGCTTGACGACCAGAAAACTCACTCATACGGCGAATACCTGTCTTACCCGCTAATTCAAGTGCGATCTCTTCAATACGGTTTTGAGGTTTAGAACGAGAGCCAATCAGGCGTGAGAATGCGCTGTCACGTTCAACGGTATCAACTTGAACCTTTGGCTCATCCTTTGGCTTTTGGCTACGCACGATCAGCTCATCAAAGTGTTTACGTAATTTACGAGGGCTTAAAATGTTTTGGTGCCAGAATGAATCTTTGTTGGCCCAATCGAACAAGGCACAAATTTGCTCATGAGTACGTCCATCGATTTGACGCATCAAACGAATATCGTTCGCCCAGTCATACCAAGTAGGCTCTAGCGCGGATGGATTTAGTTTTTTAACACGACCAAACATCCATTTTGCTGTTTTCAAATCACCTTCATCACCCCATTTTTGGAAGTTAGCGCTGTAAATCACGGCTTCGGGATAACGAGTTAAAAAATCATTTTTCGGCTGGTCGCTGGATTCGCCAGAATTCTGCGACGAATGATCTGTTTCTGTTGTACTCTCTGAAGTAATCTCTGTTGTATTCTCTGTAAGAACAGGCCATTTTGACCCGTTCAGAGCAGCGCATTTTGAACTGTTTGAAGATTTCAATTTGCGCTTATCGATAAGGTCATTTTGAACTGTTCGATTAGATGAGTTATCACTGTTCGATTGGGTCATATTGACCTCATCGGTCAGCAAGTGGTGATCGTAGTTAATCGCATAATAATTAGTACGGTCATGGTTCGATTTATTGATTTGCTCGATGCGTAAAACGCCCTGCTTTTTCAAATTAGTAAAAGCACGTTTAATCGTTGATTCAGAGAAAAAAGGAAATTGATTCTTCCACTCTTCGACTGTGTTATAAATCCAGCGTGAGCCGTCATATTCAACACCTGAAGTAGTTTCAGTTAGCCAATATTGAATTTGCTGTAACAGCATTGCCTCATTTAAACCAAGACGTACCGCTAATTCAGGAATAACGACTAAAGGGCGACTTTTTAGTAATAATAAACTCATCTTGCCACCTCATTACTTAATACGTGTGTACTTCTCTTTAAATCGTTGCAAGGGTTCACATTGCGGATCGTCACAACCATCCAGCATAAAAATGACTCGCTGTTTTTCTCTGTCATAACGAACAACATGAACAACGATACCCCTGTGATTTTTGTAGTAGCGATCAAGTTGGTTTGGGTTCTCATTGCTCATTGCCCCGCTCTCCACTTGAAAAATAAAAATCAGCCCATGCCTTTTTAAGCGACTGTCTATCTACCAAATATGCAGGTTTCTTGTAGTTGTCTGGTTGTTCGTCAGACGCTATGATTTCTACATAGCGAAATGACTGACTACCCGAGACAGGTAAACAACGGAATTGCTTTTTAGGTATTAAATGCGCTAATCTACTCATGCTAATTTCTCTTCACACAATTGAAATTTGCAAACCGAAGCCAGAGGCCGTACACCTTTGGCTTCACCCTTTCTGGATATAGCCATCTTTAATTTCTCTTTTGATGCAACGAAACAAACGCATTCATAAATGTGCGGATCTGTGAAATTAATCCATCCAGCATCATTTTTATCTTTTGCTCTTCTTCGTTATCAATAACGCCATCAGCCAAGCTATCTTTCATAAATAACGCTAAACGCCCCTGCATTTCGTCAACACCACTACGCAGCGCAAACAATTCCGTCTCATCCAGTTCAGCCGGACTAATTCTGTCAACGAGTAAACGATTTGATTCGCGAGCGACAAATTCAGCAAATAAAACGGTCTTAGAAATATCTTGCATCGCTAACAACTCATTTAAATCAAATGAGCGACAACCGTTTTTCTCATAAAGCTTGTTATTGAATGACGTTAAAGACAGACCCAGTGCTCCAGCCATTGCCTCACGCCCACCAGCTGTTGCCTCACACATTTCTTTCACTACCTGTTTTATTGATTGGTTACTCATTTCCTACCACCATTGATAAATTCTTGTAGTTACAAATTCAGAGAATAAGAAGTAACTTATTTGTGATTGCTGAACTTCTTCGGATATAAAATTTGCATTTCTGTTAATTCACCGTTGAAAAAAGCAACCAGTCGCTCTGCGACCTCTAATGAGGTTTTTTGGGCGCCTCTTTCAATACGGCTAAGATTTCCTACATCAATTTGAACAGCTTCAGCTACTTTACTTAACGTAAGATTTTGCTTTATTCGCAAAGTTCTTAATGGTGTTTGCATTACGCCTCCTAATTTTGCGTTTTAAGCATAATATAACACCAACTCAATTTGCGCAATTTACTTTGCAAATAACGCAAAAAGGATTTGTAATTACGGCATGGAAATAGGAAAAAAAATCAGATCAATCCGCTTAGAGCGGAATATGACAATTGCCGAGCTGGCTAACGCTATTGATAGCGATCCGGGTAATGTGTCTCGTCTTGAAACAGGTAAACAAAAATCGTTTACTGAACAACAATTAAGAAAAATTGCTAACGCACTATCAATATCTTTACTTGATTTATTTTCAGATGGTGATAATCATACTGTATATAAACACAGTGATTTGAATCATGACGTAATAAACGAGGATCTTTATAAAGTGCAACTACTTGATATTAGCGCGAGTGCAGGACCTGGTTGCGTGAGAACAAGTGATGTCATAGATGTCATTCATTCCATTGAATATGATACAGAGCAAGCTAGGTTACTATTTGGTTCTCGCCCTGCGCACTCAGTAAAAGTTATCAATGTTCGTGGTGATAGCATGTCGGGTACAATAGAGCCCGGCGACCTTATTTTTGTTGATATTTCGATAGATTATATTGATGGTGATGGTATTTATGTGTTTTCTTTTGATGGAAACATACACGTAAAACGCCTTCAGATAGTTCCCGATGAAATAATTGTTCTCTCTGATAACCCTAAATATACACAGTGGAAAATAAATAGTTCAAATGAGCATAGATTTTGTGTTCATGGGAAGGTTTTAATCAGCCAAAGCCACGAATATAGACGCCACGCATAACAAAACTATCATTTGCATAAACAGCCTGAACATATTTCAGGCTTTTTTTTGCTTGCTTATTTGTAAATTTCGCAAATTAATATTGCGCAATATGCAAATTTGCATTATTGTTATCTCAGATAGCAAGTTTGTATACAAAGTAAATGATTTTTATGTGTGAAGAGAACGAGTGAAGAGAAACAATTGTGTGGAGGGAAATTGGCGTGAGTAATACTACTAATGAAAAACAAAATATCAGGATCTATGCCTTAGTCTTTCATAAGAACGCGCTAACTCTGTCAACCGACAATATTTATGAAGATTTTTGGTTAGAACTACATAAAACCGTCGGTTGGCTTAAGTTTGTAAAACATAGTGAAGAATCTGAATTTGTTAAGAACGGAGCACTGTTTGTAGCCACTGAACTGCGTCCGGTATCTGATTCAACCCCTTACCCAATAGTTGAAGCACGATGTGTTTTGTGGCGTCAGCGGGAAGCTCTTTTAAGCGCTGCAAATACCCTTTCCTTTCTTCTGGGTCAGGAACGTTTAAAGTAATGAAATCACGAATTTCATTTAATGTTTCATCATGCAGTCTGACAGTAATCACTTTGAGAGAGGTGGATATACTACCTTCCTCTGTAAGTAAATTTACAGCATGTCTAGTAGCTTTTACTAATGTAAGTTCAGGAAATGCACCAGCCATTACATCAATTACTCCGCCGGTTATCATTTCCTCTTCACTAAGATATGCAATATTTTTTAATAAAATATCATTATCAATGTCAGAAAGATCTGTCGGTATATTTTCAGGTTGAATTGTATTGGGATAATCCTGTACTGCAACTTCTAGAATTCTTAGTTGTAATGCTCTGTTAAAACCTAACATCTTAATATTCTCTTGGTTGTGTAGGAACTTCCAAGATTACCACCACCGCCTGAGGTGGCAAAATAATCAGGCACAATATTTGAAGTGTGAATCCATTTTTATTTTTTATTAGCAACACCAGGGAAATTTAATCTCGATTAATTCGAGAGGAATTCTTATTACCTAAAAATTGTGTGGAGAGAATAATGTCTTATATTGCAACAGCAACAAATAAACATTTCTATTATCTCGATGTACGGATCGAGGATATAGATATTCAAGATATTGCCAGTGGCCTTGCTAATGAATGTCGTTTTAATGGTCAGATTGATAATTTCTATTCTGTTGCTCAGCATTCTGTATATGCAAGTTATTTAGTTGCACCTGAATTTGCTTTAGAGGCCCTACTTCATGATGCCAGTGAAGCCTATGTAAAAGATCTGCCATTACCGCTTAAAAAGCTATTGCCTGAATATAAATTAATTGAATTACGTGTGGAAAAGATAATCCGCAAAAAATTTGGGCTACCTGAATCTAAATCTGATGCGGTTCATTTTGCTGACTTAATGATGCTAGCCACAGAAAAACGTGATTTAGAAATTGATATGGGTAGTAACTGGTTAATGCTTGAAGGTATTCCAGCAAGTGATTTTGTTGTTAACCCACTAACACCACCACAAGCAAAAGCCTTATTCCTCCGCCGTTTTAATGAACTTTATAAGGGAACTGAAAATGGCTAACGGATCAGTAAACAAAGTAATTCTTATCGGCAATTTAGGTCGTGATCCTGAAATTCGTTATCTTCCCTCTGGTGGTGCTGTTGCCAATTTAGCTGTGGCCACAAGTGAAAAATGGCGTGATAAACAAACGGGTGAAAACCGCGAAAAAACAGAATGGCATCGTGTTGTTTTGTTTGGAAAACTTGCAGATATCGCCAGTGGCTATTTGTGCAAAGGCTCTCAAATTTATATTGAGGGCCAACTACAAACACGCGAATGGGATGATAACGGTGTTAAACGCTATACAACTGAAATTGTTGTAAAAGTTGGTGGTTCGATGCAGATGCTAGGTGGCGCTAGTAAATCAGTAGGTTCACAACCGGCACAGCAAAGCCTGCCACCAGCTCAATCTCAAGCCAAAAGCAATAAGCCACCAATGGATTTTGAGGATGATATTCCCTTCGCACCGATTGGGCTTATGTATCCGCACCATTTAATTAACGTGATTTAAAGGACATTTTCAAAGATGCAAATCAGAGATAGATATAAAAATTTTCAAAAATGCACTATAGATTAGCTGTTATGGAAAATGTGATATAAAACAAACAATATTACAAATAGAAAAAGGTAGTGAAGGTTGATTTTACAATAGTAACAAAGTTACATGCGAAAATTGCAGATACACTGGAACTATAGAAGTTGTGGTAGATGTATTTTTTACTGATGCAGATACAATACACTATCTTTTTATAAGGAGAAGTTATGTCTAAAAACGAGATAATAATTACCATTTCTTTTATGGTGTTATTTATTATTATATCCATTAGTATATTTTTTATTTGGGATATTGATAGTGGCAGTCGATGGGGAACATTTTTTAGTTTCACATCGACATTTAGTATTTTAGCTACTATTTATATTTATAAAACGCAAGAAAACACAAGAAAAATAGATAATGAAAATGAGCTATTAAGTTTTGAAATCATATATAGAAAAGAACTAAGAGATAATACAAGAAAGATGATGAACGAGATTAATCTAATAATAATAGAACTGAAAGATAAATATAATATATTCATTACGGAAAGCATGGATGGTGTTGAAAAAAGACTTTTTGAATTATCTCGTAATAATATAAAAATAAAATTAACTTTACCATTTTTTCGGAAATACACTTCAGACTTAAATTTATCCAGAATAGCACAACTCGACATGAATTTATTTAACACAATAATGTATGAATCATCATATATAGAATCAATAATAAAAAATATGAGTAAACTTAAAGATGTATTAGAAAGTGATGACCAAAGTAGAAATTTTATTATATGCATGATTATTCATCAAATTCATGGTGATAATTTAGCACTAAGAAAAATCATGTTATCTCATAATTACCTTTAATAATATAAAATAAATAGGCTTACATAATAAATAATCACTAGCATCAACTAATATCTATTTAAACTGTGTACGGACAGTGTGGAGAGAAAAATATGCAAATGTTGACTTTAGAGGAGTGGGCACAAGAAAGATATAAAAGTCGCCCACCAAAGTTAGGAACGCTACAACGATATGCTCGTGGTGGCCTGTTCTACCCACCAGCAAGGAAAGAAGGTGGCATTTGGCGCGTGAGAGAAGATGCTGACCTTGTCGGTAATTTGACATCACCGGTTATCAATAACAACGATAACCCTATTTTACAAAGGATCCTCAAAGATGGCTGCCAGACCTCGTAAAAATAACGTCAATATCCCTAATCTTTACCCATTATTTAGTCGTAAAGCTAACAAGGTTTATTGGCGTTACCGCCATCCTGTAACAGGTAAATATCATGCCCTCGGTGATAATGAAGCCGAGGCGAAAGCAATAGCCATTGAAGCTAACACAAGGTTAGCGGAACAACGTAGCCGACAAGTTATGGCTATTGGTGATCGGGTGGCAAAAATTAAAGGTAAGGAAATCACGGTTAATACTTGGTTGGATAAATACTGGATTATTCAAGAAGAGCGTTTAAAAGAAGGTGATATAAAGCCGAATACTTATAAACAAAAAAGGAAGCCGGTAGATTTAATGAGGCAAGCCTTATCCATGAAACCATTACCCGCTGTTGATGCCAGAGATATTGCTGAAATTCTGGATGAATATAAATCTAATGGTCAGCACAGAATGGCACAAGTTATTCGCTCTGTTTTAATTGATGTATTTAAAGAAGCGCAACATGCAGGTGAAGTTCCTCCCGGTTATAACCCTGCCCTCGCCACTAAACAACCGAAACGAAAAGTAACTCGCCAACGTCTTAATTTTGATGAATGGAAAAAGATATTTGAGATTGCTGATAAACAACATCGTTATGTCGGGAATGCCATGTTGCTTGCGTTAATTACTGGGCAACGATTAGGTGATATTTCCGCAATGAAGTTTAGTGATATTTGGGATGACCATTTGCATATTACTCAAGAAAAAACGGGTACTAAATTAGCCATTCCATTATCACTACGTTCTGAACAATTAAATATGTCATTACGTGATGTTGTTGCACGTTGTCGTGATCGCGTTATTAGCCCTTATCTTATTCATTATTTTCATACCACTTCACAATCTAAACGTGGTGATCAAGTTACTGCAAATACACTAACGACTAACTTTAAAAAGGCGAGAAATAAAACAGATATTGATTGGGGAGAAGGAACACCTGCAACATTTCATGAACAACGATCTTTATCTGAAAGGTTATATAGAGCACAAGGTATAAACACTAAAGATTTGCTAGGTCATAAGAACCAAATTCAAACAGATAAATACCATGATGATCGAGGAAAAGATTGGATAAAAATCGTGATTTAATTGCTCAAATTTCAGGTGGTTTTGATAATTCGTTTTGATAACTTTTTGATAACCGTTTCGAAATTGACAATAAAAAACGGGAACTAATAAGCTCCCGTTAACTATTCATCAAATCAACAATTACATATGTTTGATAATCGCGTCACCAAACTCGCTACATTTCAGTAGTTTAGCGCCTTCTAACTGACGTTCGAAATCATAAGTTACAGTCTTAGCGGCAATCGCGCCTTCCATACCTTTAATGATTAAGTCAGCGGCTTCTGTCCAGCCCATGTGGCGTAGCATCATTTCTGCGGAAAGAATGATAGAACCTGGGTTAACTTTATCTTGACCTGCGTACTTAGGTGCTGTGCCGTGTGTTGCTTCAAATAAAGCACACTCATCACCAATATTTGCGCCCGGTGCTATACCAATACCACCTACTTGAGCAGCTAATGCATCAGAAATATAGTCACCATTTAGGTTCATACATGCGATAACATCATACTCTGCTGGGCGTAACAGGATTTGTTGCAAGAAAGCATCAGCGATAACGTCTTTAACGATGATCTCTTTACCTGATTTTGGATTCTTGATTTTAACCCAAGGACCGCCATCTAATAATTCACCACCGAACTCTTCGCGAGCTAACTCATAACCCCAGTCTTTAAAGGCACCTTCGGTAAATTTCATAATATTACCTTTGTGTACCAATGTAACTGAATCACGGTCGTTATCGATAGCGTATTCAATAGCAGCACGAACTAAACGTTTAGTTCCTTCTTCTGAACAAGGTTTAATACCAATACCGCAATCTTGTGGGAAGCGGATTTTAGTAACACCCATTTCATCTTGCAGGAATTTAATCACTTTATCTGCTTCTGCGGAACCAGCTTTCCACTCAATGCCTGCATAGATATCTTCCGAGTTTTCGCGGAAAATAACCATATCAGTCAGTTCAGGTTGTTTAACGGGGCTTGGAGTGCCTTTGTAATAACGTACTGGACGTAGGCAAATATAGAGATCAAGTTGTTGGCGTAATGCAACGTTTAATGAACGGATACCACCACCAACAGGCGTAGTAAGAGGACCTTTAATAGAAACACGATATTCACGGATAAGATCTAAGGTTTCTTCTGGTAACCAAACATCTTTACCATATACCTGTGTTGATTTTTCGCCAGTGTAGACTTCCATCCACTCAATCTTACGTTCTTTACCGTAAGCTTTCTCAACTGCTGCATCAACAACTTTTAACATTGCTGGCGTAACATCGATACCGATACCATCCCCTTCGATATAAGGGATAACCGGATTATTTGGAACAACAAGCTTACCTTTAGCATCTAGTGTAATTTTAGCGCCATTAGCCGGAACAACTACTTTGCTTTCCATCTACCTCTCCTTTCATGTAAGCGCACGCTTTGTTAATTTTTTGTAAGAGACCTGTCAATACTACTTGATTATTCAGCTAACGCCAATCGCTTCTCTTTTAAGGTATAATCAATCTCCCATTTTTTACAAAAATTAACTATGGCAAATCAACTTAAAAATAGCGCTAAATCGAGAAAACATCACACTCCATTCGCACAAAGAAAATCAGTGCGACCAAGAGGTGAGCGTAAAGTCATTATCTTCAACAAGCCCTTTGATGTTCTTGTGCAATTTACAGACGAAAATGGTAGAAAAACGCTAAAAGATTTTATTCCTATTCGTGATATTTATGCGGCAGGACGTTTAGATAGAGACAGCGAAGGGCTTTTAGTCTTAACAAATGATGGGAAGCTGCAAGCAAAATTAACACAACCGGGTAAAAAAACAGGAAAAATCTACTATGCTCAGGTTGAAGGCATCCCAAGCATTGCCTCATTACAACAATTTAGAAATGGATTAGAGCTTAAAGATGGCAAAACATTACCTGCACAAGTCGAAATAGTTGAACAACCCGAATGGCTCTGGGAGAGAAATCCTCCAATTAGAGAGCGCCAAACTATCCCGACAACTTGGTTAAAAATAACGCTATTTGAAGGTAAAAACCGCCAAGTGAGACGAATGACGGCTCATATCGGTTATCCAACATTGCGTCTGATCCGCTTTAGTATGGGAAATATTACATTGGATAATTTATTACCCGGCGAATGGAAGGAGATTGATTTTGTTTAAACCTAATGTGACTGTCGCGTGTATCGTTCATGCAAAAAATAAGTTTCTTGTTGTTGAAGAAACGGTCAATGGAAAAGCAACATGGAATCAGCCAGCAGGACACCTTGAAGCCAATGAAACACTGATTCAGGCGGTTCAACGTGAATTATGGGAAGAAACTGGATTAACACTTCCCGTTCAACATTTTCTTAAATTACACCAATGGATTGCCCCAGATAAAACGCCTTTTCTACGTTTTCTTTTTCTTATTGAAGCACAAGAACAATTTGCAACTCAGCCTCAAGATAGTGATATTGACTGTTGTCACTGGGTTAGCGCCGATGAAATTATTCATAGCCAGCAATTACGCTCACCATTGGTAAGAGAAAGCCTACTATGTTATCAACAAGGTGAACGCTATCCCCTTTCTTTATTAAGTAGCTTTGGAACGCCTTTTAACTAAAGAATAGAAAAGGGAAAACAAAGCATCAAAAACAGAATAAGACTTGATGCACCTGTGTCAGTGATATGGTAAAGTATGGCGCTTATTTTTCCGCAGTGAGATCCAGTCATGTCAGATAACAGCCAAAAAAAAGTCATCGTAGGAATGTCCGGTGGCGTAGATTCATCCGTCTCAGCCTATCTTCTTAAGGAACAGGGATATCAGGTCGTTGGTCTGTTTATGAAGAACTGGGAAGAAGACGACGATACAGAATATTGCTCAGCCTCTACCGATCTTGCCGATGCGCAAGCCGTGTGCGATAAACTTGGCATTGAGCTTTATACCATCAATTTTGCTGCTGAGTATTGGGATAATGTTTTTGAACACTTTTTATCCGAATATAAAGCAGGTCGCACCCCAAACCCAGATATTCTGTGTAATAAAGAAATAAAATTTAAAGCATTTTTAGAATATGCAGCGGAAGATTTGGGTGCTGACTATATCGCAACAGGTCACTATGTTCGCCGTCGTGATGTTGATGGCAAAAGCCAATTGCTTCGCGGTGTCGATAATAACAAAGACCAAAGCTATTTCTTGTACACATTAAGCCATGAGCAAATTGAACAAAGCCTTTTTCCTGTTGGTGAAATGGAAAAGCCTGAAGTCAGAAAAATTGCTGAAAAACTTGATTTAGCGACTGCAAAGAAAAAAGATTCAACCGGTATTTGTTTTATTGGTGAGCGTAAATTTACTGATTTCTTATCGCGTTATTTACCAGCTAAACCGGGTCCTATTGTCACGGTTGATGGAGAAACCATTGGTGAACACCAAGGGTTGATGTATCACACATTAGGTCAACGTAAAGGCTTAGGTATTGGTGGTACGAAAGATGGCGGAGAAGATCCTTGGTATGTGGTTGATAAAGATGTTGAGAACAACATTCTTGTTGTCGCCCAAGGGCATGAACATCCAAGATTAATGTCTGTCGGTCTGATTGCTCAGCAATTACATTGGGTATCAAGAGAGCCTATTACTGAAGCTTTCCGTTGCACTGTTAAAACACGATATCGCCAACCTGATATTGCGTGTACAGTAACACCATTAGGTGAAGATAAAATTGAAGTCCGCTTTGATTATCCTGTTGCAGCAGTTACTCCGGGACAATCAGCCGTCTTTTATCAAGACGAAGTCTGTTTAGGTGGCGGTATCATTGAAACCCGTATTCAGGAGTAGATGTGGCTAAAGATTTTCGTGATATAACGCTTGCATTGGCAGGGATCTGCCAAGCAAGTCGTCTCGTGCAACAAATTGCTTACCAAGGTAGTGCGAATGAGAGCGATGTTGAAGTCATGGTTAACAGTGTGTTTAATCTCAACCCAACTTCAACATTAGATGTTTATGGCAACCAAGTCAGCCACTTAAAATTAGGCTTTCAAACATTGAAAGCCATTCATCAGGCGGTAAGAAGAGAAAAATTAACGCTTGAATTAATGACTTACCAGCAAGGCTTAATTAATCTAGAGCGTCTTATCAATAGAAATGATGATTACAGCTCTCGTTTATCACAAAAAATTTCTCAATTAGAGCGCCAAAAAAGTTATTTTGAACCAATGTCCGAAGGTGTATTTAATGCCCTTGCGGGCGTTTATGTTGATGCAGTTAGCCCTGTTGGCCCTCGCATTCAGGTTCATGGCTCAATTGAACTATTAAAGAACCCTATTATTCAAGCTAAAGTTAGAGCGTTATTACTGACCGGCATTCGAAGTGCCGTGCTCTGGCGTCAAGTCGGTGGTCGTCGTTTTGATTTTTTACTGCATCAAAAGACCATCCTGCGACAAGCTGATGATTTTCTCGCTCAATGTTAATACTTTAAATTCAACCTGGGAGTTGCCAACAATGGAATTATCTTCGCTGACAGCGATTTCACCGATTGACGGTCGTTACGGAAGTAAAACCTCGTCGTTACGTTCTATTTTTAGTGAATTCGGTCTTCTGAAATTCCGTGTACAGGTAGAAGTTCGCTGGCTACAAAAGCTGGCATCTTGCGCCGACATTAAAGAAGTTCCAGCCTTTGAAAAAAACGCAAACGATTACCTTGATGCGATTATTGCTAACTTCAACGAAGAAGATGCAGCGCGTATTAAAACTATCGAACGCACCACTAACCACGATGTAAAAGCCGTAGAATATTTCTTAAAAGAAAAAGTGGCGACTATCCCTGCTTTACATCAGGTTTCTGAATTTATTCACTTCGCTTGTACATCTGAAGATATTAATAATCTGTCTCACGCCATTATGCTGGAAACAGCACGCCAAGAGATCTTACTGCCTGCATGGCGTGAAATTATTGATACCATTAGTAAAATGGCGCAAGAATACCGTGATTTACCATTGCTTTCTCGTACTCACGGTCAACCAGCAACACCATCTACAATTGGTAAAGAGTTTGCTAACGTTGCCTACCGTATGGAGCGCCAATATCGTCAACTAACTCAAGTTGAGATCTTAGGTAAAATTAATGGAGCAGTAGGTAACTACAATGCCCACTTAGCCGCATATCCTGAAGTCAACTGGCACCAATTTAGTGAAGAATTTGTAACGTCATTGGGTATTACTTGGAACCCATACACAACTCAAATTGAACCACACGATTATATTGCGGAGCTTTTTGATTGTATTAGTCGCTTCAACACTATCTTGATCGATTTCGACCGTGATATTTGGGGTTACGTAGCACTGAACCACTTTAAACAAAAAACTATTGCAGGTGAAATTGGTTCATCAACCATGCCTCATAAAGTAAACCCAATTGATTTTGAAAACTCTGAAGGAAACTTAGGGTTAGCCAATGCAGTTATGGGACATCTTTCTAGCAAATTGCCTGTTTCGCGCTGGCAACGTGACTTAACAGACTCAACTGTACTGCGTAATTTAGGTGTTGGTATGGGTTATGCGCTGATTGCTTATCAATCAACCATGAAGGGTCTTAATAAACTTGAAGTGAATGAAAACCATCTTCGTGAAGAATTAGACTGCAACTGGGAAGTATTAGCCGAGCCGATTCAAACTGTAATGCGTCGTTATGGCATTGAAAAACCTTACGAAAAGCTAAAAGAGCTTACTCGCGGAAAACGCATCACAGAACAAGATATGGTCGTTTTCATTGATGGTTTAGAACTACCAGAAGATGAAAAAACACGCTTAAAAGCAATGAAACCTGAAAGCTATATTGGTTTTGCCACTCAACTTGTCGATAAATTAAATTAATTTATCTTTCTAAAAAAGGCAGATAATCTCTGCCTTTTTTTATATCAAAAAATGAGAAAGCTCTCTGTAACTTAAACACGTTACCCGCTACGGTATTTTTTAAGTGATAGATTGACTATGATAACAATATATTTTTTATCTTATAGGATGACACTCATTTCCTATATTTATTTTACAACAGTGAATTTTTGCTGATTGTACTCAAGGTGGAATAATGCGGATCTTAATTATTGAAGATAATATCCTACTTCGCCATCATTTATCTGTGCAATTTCGTGATGCTGGGCATCAGGTTGATGCGGCAGAAGATGCCAAAGAAGCAGATAGTTTTATTGCAGAAGGAACACCTGATGTTGCCATTGTGGACTTAGGATTGCCGGATGAAGATGGCATTAGCCTTATTCGTAGATGGCGAGAAAATAATATTACCCTACCAATAATGGTCTTAACGGCACGAGAAAGTTGGCAAGAAAAAGTTTCAGCATTAAATGCGGGCGCTGATGACTATGTGACAAAGCCCTTTCATTTTGAGGAAATTGTTGCACGTATTCAGGCACTAATGCGAAGAAACATGGGAATTGCATCGCAAACCCTCTCAATCGAACCTTTTGAATTGGATTTATCTCGTAAAGAGTTCATGATTTCAGGCGAACAAATCAAGTTAACGGCATTTGAATATACAATTTTAGAAACCTTGATGCGAAATCAAAATAAAGTTGTTAGTAAAGATGCATTAATGCGTCAGTTATACCCTGATGCCGAATTAAAAGAGAGTCATACTATTGATGTGCTAATGGGCCGACTACGGAAAAAAATCTTAGAGAAATATCCTGATGACGTAGTGGTTACAGTACGCGGACAAGGCTACCGTTTTGATATGAAACCTTAATATGCAAAAAAAACAGCGCTCTCCACTCTCATTACGAACACGTTTTTTGCTTGCAACTAGTGCCATAATTTTGGCACTTACGCTCTCTTATGGGTTAGTTGCCATTGTCGGTTCGATTGTCAGTGTGGATAAAACCACTTTTATGCTGATGCGTAGTCAAAGTAATCTTTACTACAGCTTAGCGCAGTGGAACAAGGGCAAGCTGAATATTGAGTTTCCTACAAATCTTAATAACAACACCACCTCGTTGGTAATTATTTTTGATGATAAAGGCAATGTATTATGGACGCCTCCCGATTTACCTAAAGCCATTGCGGATAGCATTAAACATAAGTGGCGTCATGAAGAAGGCTTATTTGAGATCTCAGTCGATATCAAAACAACACGTTTAATGTTAAAGCAATTACCGCAATATCGTGTTTATCTCAAACGCCTTGAAGAATACACCAGTAATGAGTTTTTAACTCACTCCGTTGTGATTAATCATTATCCTGCCGCTGATAATATGCCTTCTATGGCGATCGCGGTTATCGATCCTATTCCTCAGCGTATGCAAAAAGCCAGTCAAGTTTGGGATTGGTTCTTATATATTATTCTCGCTAATTTATTCTTAGTTGTGCCTTTAATTTGGTTAGCTGCACATTGGAGCTTACGGCCTATAAAGCAAGTAATAGAACAAATCAGTGCATTAGAAAAAGGAATTCGCAATGATTTGGATGAAAACCCGCCAACCGAGTTAAAAGGCTTAGTCCGAAATTTAAATGTGTTATTACGTAATGAACGCAGTCGTTATAGTAAATATCGCACAAGTTTATCTGATCTTACCCATAGCTTAAAAACACCACTTGCCGTGTTGCAATCAACATTACGCTCTTTACGTTCGGGCAAACAGATGACGATAGAGCAAGCTGAACCAATTATGCTCGATCAAATAGAACGAATTTCCCAACAAGTCGGTTATTATCTGCATCGAGCATCCATTCATGGTGATCACGATATTACCACGCGAAAACTCCATTCACTGTCAGGATTACTGGATAATCTTTGTAGTGCATTAAGTAAGGTTTATCAGTCAAAAGGTGTTGATTTAACACTTAATATTTCACCTGAAATCATGTGGTTAGGTGAGAAAAATGATTTTATGGAAGTGATGGGTAATATTCTTGATAACGCCTGTAAATACTGCTTAGAATTTGTTGAAATCAATGTTAGCAATAATGAAAATAGTGTAATGATTATTGTTGATGATGACGGCCCAGGCGTCAGCCCTGAAAAAAGAGAGGCCATTTTCCAACGAGGAACAAGAGCAGATACTCTGCGTTCTGGGCAAGGATTAGGATTATCTATTGCAGTTGATATTATTGAACAATACAGTGGTGAAATTACTATTACGGATAGCCCTTTAGGCGGCGCTCGTATCACCGTAATCTTTGCTGAGCAACAACTGACGACTGAGCGTGAATAATCATTGCTGATAAGAAACTCTTTTTTAAATTACCGCTAAATATATGGCGTTATGCATGATATCTGTTCAGTTATTATCGTGTTACTCGCTATTACTCACATTGCTCAAAGGAATGTTTAGCAGGAAACTAGAATTCATTATACTATGGCTTTAGGCTTCCCGAATTCAGGATATACACAATGGACTATAAACTTAATTTAGATTGGCAATCATTCCTCGAAAGCCATTGGCAAAAACGCCCTTTATTAATTAAAAACGGCTTCTCTCGTTTTGTTGATCCTTTATCTCCTGACGAACTTGCTGGTCTTGCAATGGAAGATGAAGTAGATAGCCGTCTTGTTAGCTGTCAAGACGGACAATGGGGAGTCAAGCATGGGCCTTTTGAGCACTTTGAAGGACTCGGTGATAAAGATTGGTCTTTACTTGTACAAGCCGTCGATCACTGGCATTTTCCTAGTGCGGCATTAATGAAGCCATTTCGTGTGTTACCCGATTGGCGCATTGATGATTTAATGATCTCTTATTCTGTTCCCGGTGGTGGTGTAGGCCCACACCTTGATCAATATGATGTCTTTATTATTCAGGGACAAGGTCGTCGTCGTTGGCGTGTGGGTGAAAAAATCCCAATGAAACAACACTGCCCTCACCCTGATCTGCTCCAAGTTGATCCTTTTGAAGCAATTATTGATGAAGAATTAGAACCGGGTGATATTCTTTATATCCCACCAGGATTTCCACATGAAGGCTATGCGATTGAAGAATCGCTAAACTACTCTGTTGGTTTCAGATCGCCTAACGCTCGTGAGCTTTTCAGTGGTTTCGCTGACTATGTGCTAGCAAATGATTTAGGCAGCTATCGTTATAGCGATCCGGATCTAACTCCGCGTGAAAACCCTGCATTAGTACAACATCAAGAGTTGAATAAACTTCATGCCATGATGGAAGATCTACTTGCTCAACCAGAAGTATTCCGTCATTGGTTTGGTGAGTTTATTTCTCAATCTCGTCATGAGCTTGATCTTGCAGTTCCAGAACCTTTATACGAAAACGCAGAAATTCATGACTTACTACAACAAGGTGAGCAACTTCACCGTTTAAATGGTATTCGTGCATTACGTGTTGGTGATAGCTGTTTTGTTAATGGTGAGTTGATAAATACTGATTATATCGAAGCGGCTGATGCGCTTTGCCAATATGATTATATTGATAAACAACACTTAGGTGAGGCATTATCTGATCCGAAGTTTGTGCGTTTATTAACACACTTAGTTAATCAAGGTTATTGGTATTTTGAAGATTAATTATCACTAACTTTCAATTATAAGTTATAAAGCCCTGATATATTGCTGCAGGGCTTTTTTCATTAATAAATATTAAAAATAAATCTTATTTTAAAATCTAACGAATTAAATAACTTATTGCTTCTTTTAGAAGTATTCTTGTATTTTGAAAGAGAAAAGGAATAACAACAAAAAATGTACTTTGTAAGAAAAAAAGTAGTAATGTATGTTTGCTATTTGTCGCATAAAGAGAAAATGAGATTAAATAAGTTATTAGAAAATAACTAAAAACAATAATAAACGATTGTTGCTCAGATTGTTTAATTACTTCCTTTTGATGAAAGCTTAGTTGATCTTCTATTACAGGTTTTAATAATTTTTCTGTTATGTTTTCCATTCAATATCCTTATATTATATTTATTCACATCTCTTTAATTATAATAGAAAATCAGAAAATTCAATTTCTCAAGGAGTTACTAATATTAAGCCTATATTAAAAGTTTAATAGTGAATAATATGTAAAATCATTAATTAACTCAGCAGAAAAAGAGAGAGGTTGGGAGGTTGGGAATTGTCTGTTGAACAAAATTACGAAAAACGCAAATAAACAAATTTAAGATATTCTCTTTACTAAAAAGTAATAGCCGATATATCGGCTATTACTTTTATCTTAATTGGCTTAATCAGCTAATCACTTTCGCCTTTTCTCTTTCAGCCGTAATTTCAGCGATACGCATAATCACACTCACCGCTGCTTCCATGCCTTCTAAAGAGATAAATTCATGCTTACCATGGAAATTATAACCGCCTGTAAAAATATTAGGACAAGGTAATCCGCGGTAAGAAAGTTGAGCGCCGTCTGTACCACCACGAATAGGCTTGATATTTGGCTCAATATCACAATCAATCATGGCTTGTTTGGCTATTTCAATGATGTGAGGGAATTGAACAACTTTATCATGCATATTGTAATAGCTATCATCAATCGTTAGCTCAATATAGCAATCAGGATGTAGCCCTTTCCCGACTTTCTCTGCAATCGCAATCATATTCTGTTTGCGTTTTTCAAATAAGTTACGATTAAAATCACGGATAATATAATGCATTTCCGCTCTTTCTACTGAACCTTTGATACTTTGCAGATGGTAAAAACCTTCATAACCGTCGGTATTTTCGGGTGTTTCATCAACCGGTAATTCTTGATGAATGCGTGTTGCTAATCCTAATGCATTAACCATCACCCCTTTTGCACTACCCGGATGAACATTGTTACCTACAATTTTGATATTCACGGATGCGGCATTGAAGTTTTCATATTCCAGTTCACCAACACCACCACCATCAACGGTATAAGCCCAGCTTGCACCGAATGCTTTTAAATCTACATAATGCGCACCACGCCCAATTTCTTCATCAGGAGTGAAAGCAATACGAATATCCCCATGTGGTCGATTCGTTTCTTTTAAGCGCACCATCGCAGTAATAATTTCAGCAATACCCGCTTTGTCGTCCGCACCCAGTAACGTTTTGCCGTCTGTAGTAATTAATGTTTTACCAATCATTGAATGTAAAATTGGGAACATAACCGGCGATAACACTTCATCACCAATGCCTAACGCAATATCGCCACCACGATAATCTTCAAGAACTTGTGGTTTTACATGTTTTCCTGAAAAATCAGGAGATGTATCAAGATGCGAAATAAAGCCAATCACTGGCACTGGCCAAGATACATTGGATGGTAAACTTGCCATTACACATCCCTTATCACTGAGCATTACATCAGAAAAGCCCAGTTTTTTTAATTCTTGAGCCAATGCCTTGGCAAGTTTTAATTGTCCATCACTGCTTGGTGACATTTTTGAAGATGGTTTTGATTGTGTATCAAAATTAATATATTCAAAAAAACGTTCTAATAATTTATCCATTTTGCCCCCTAAGATCTCTCTAAGAACAATAATAGGGAACTCTATAAAATAATTATTGCGTCAAATCAGCTTTAGGATCATTAATTAATTCAAACAATTTATGAACATATTCATCAACGACCTGACTTGCAGGACCATAATGTTTTTCTTCAAACTGGCTTTCAACCAAACTGGGTTCAAGATTTAATTCAACGGTATGAGCGCCTGTTAACCGAGCTTCATGGACAAAACCAGCTGCTGGATAAACATTTCCAGATGTACCGATAGAGATAAAAATATCAGCCTCAGCCAAAGCGTGATAAATCTCTTCCATACCAATTGGCATTTCACCAAACCAGACAATATGTGGGCGTAATGGCGATGGAAATTGGCAACAATGACAACGATCGGTTGTTTCTAAGTCCCCTTTCCACTCAAAGACTTGGCGAGATTGAGGGCAACGCACTTTTAGCAATTCACCGTGCATATGCAAAATATGTTTACTACCTGCTTTTTCATGCAAATTATCAATATTTTGCGTAACCAGTAAAAAATTGTCTTTACCTAAACGTTGCTCTAACTTCGCTAATGCATAATGCGCTTCATTAGGTTGAATAGAGGGCTGTTGCAATTGGCGACGACGTTCATTGTAAAACTGTTGAACTAATTGGGGATTGCGTTGATAACCTTCAGGTGTTGCAACATCTTCAACGCGATGTTCTTCCCACAATCCATCTTCTGATCGGAATGTTTTAATTCCTGATTCAGCCGAAATGCCAGCCCCTGTTAATACGACAACTTTGGGTAAATTCATTTCATGTTCCGTTTTATGGGTTAGATGAAAATAGCGACAACGTGAATGTTGTCTACGTAAACTTTTAATTTTACGAAACTTTCTAAGCCGACGATGACGAAGTTTAAGTTTCATCATTACAATCCTTGGTTTTCAAATTTAAATATCGCGTTTCTTATCTTCACTAGTTTAAGCGTTTTTTCTTCTGTGTATGTCAATAAACTTATTGTCCACTTAAAATTCTTGCAGGATCTAGTTTAGTGGCTCGGCGTGCAGGATACCAACTTGCAATCAGGCTTAAGATCACAGTGGTAATAAATACAGAGAAAACGTCAATTAAATGAACTTCTGAAGGTAGAAAATCAACGAAATAAACATCGCCAGACAACACGCTGTGTCCCGTTAATGATTCAATAACAGACACTAATGGCGTTAAATTATAAGCAACCAAGACACCCAATATCACACCTGCGACACAACCAATCATGCCTGATAATAAACCGTACCATAAAAAGATATTACGAATATGGCTATCTCGCGCACCTAACGTTCGTAAAATAGCAATATCACTACTTTTATCTCTTACCGCCATAATCAGCGTTGAAACAATATTAAAACAAGCGACACCAATCACTAAGATCATCGATAAATACATAATGCTACGGATCATCTGAATATCGCTATACATATAGCCGTAGTCACTTATCCAGCTTTTAGCATAGACATATTCTTTACTGTTTAATCCCGCATTATGAATAATTTCATTCGCGAAAAAAGGATCAACCGTTTTCACTTCAATTCCTGTAATACCTTGCCCGTAATCCATATATTGCTGAGCATCGGCTAAAGGAATTAAGGCTAATTGATGATCGAGCATCCCACTTAATTTAAAGATACCACTCACTTGTAAACGGATACGTTTAGGCTGTAATAATTTAGTAGGATCGTCATTATTAGGAATTAACACGGTGAGCCAATCACCTTGTTTTATTTTCAATGCATCGGCAACACCTTGCCCGATAATAATTTGTTGCTTACCGGCCTTAAAATCTTGCCATGCATTGTTTTGTACATATCGAGGCAATAGGCTGATATCACCTTGTTTTTCAGGTGAGACACCCATGACTTGTACTGCCTTTAACTCTGTTCCTTTTTCTAACAATCCAGTAAGTAAAATATAAGGAGCAGCAGCGACAACACCTTGGGTATTTTCAATACGAGGTAATGCTGATTGCCATTGTACAAATGGCTGTTCTACTGAATAAATTTGTCCGTGAGGCACCACTGATAAAATGCGGTTTTTTAATTCACGCTCAAAGCCATTCATGGCACTTAGACCAATAATTAAGACGGCAACCCCAAGCATAATGCCCAGTGTTGAAATAACTGAAATTAAAGAAACCATTCCCGCACGTTTTCGCCCTCTTGAAAAACGTAATGCGGTCACTAATGCAAGTGGCAATTGCGCCATTATTTCACTCCTGAAATTGCGTTTTGTGACTGTAGTTGACCATCTTTCATTTCAAGTTGGCGCTGAAAACGAGCAGCCAGTGATAAATCATGCGTTACAACCAGAAAAGCAGTTTGTTTTTCTTTGTTTAACTTAATCAACAATTCGAAAATCCCTTCTGCGTTTTTCTGGTCAAGATTACCCGTTGGTTCATCGGCAAGGACTAATGCAGGATCGTTCACTAATGCTCTCGCAATCGCAACGCGTTGTCTCTCACCACCAGAAAGCTCTGAAGGACGATGATGAGCGCGATCCTTTAACCCAACCGCTTCAAGTAAAGACATTGCTTTTTCTTTCGCCACAGAAGCGCTCGTGCCACCAATCATCAGTGGCATAGCAACATTTTCAAGTGCGGTAAAATCAGGCAATAGATGATGAAATTGATAAATAAAACCCAATTGGCTATTACGTAGATCAGCCTTTTCAGAAGAGGATAATTTATTAAGTGATTGCCCTTTAAAAAAGACTTCACCTGATGTGGGTGAATCTAACCCACCCAACAAATGTAATAAGGTACTTTTTCCGGAGCCTGAACTTCCCACTATGGCAAGAAAATCGCCCTTATCCATTTTAAAAGAGACTGATTTCAGCACTTGTGTGGAAATAGAACCATCTTGGTATTGTTTACATAGGGCGTGGCAATCCAATAAACCATCTTTATTAATTTGCATTTGTTTTTCTGATGCCATGGGTTGTTTATTCAAAGAAGAATTACTCATAACGTAGCGCCTCTGCTGGCTGAATAGCCGCGGCCCGCCAAGACGGGTATAAAGTGGATAAAAGGGAAATGATAATAGCGGAGAAACCAATCATAAAGACGCGTCCCCAATCAAGTGTTGCGGGCAATTCCACACCTTGAGGAATAAGTCCTACCGCCGGCATAATGACGTTTAATTGACTTGAGAGTAATGCGCCTAACAGACCACCAGCTACCGCCCCTAAAATACCTGCACCTGCCCCTTGTAGCATAAAAATGGACATAATCTGAGAGCGTTTTAAACCCATCGTTTGCAAAATAGCGACTTCACCTTGTTTTTCCATGACCAACAAAGAAAGTGAAGTAATAATATTAAAAGCCGCCACTGCTATAATTAAGCTTAATAATAATCCCATCATATTTTTTTCCATTTTAACGGCTTGGAAAAATTCACCTTTACGTTCGCGCCAATCTCTCCAACTTAGATTTTTATCTAAAGATTGTGTACTGTATTTTTCAATATTGAGAGGATCAGTAAAGAAAAGACGCCATCCTGTAATATTACCCGGCTGATAACGCATTAAACGTGCCGCATCTTGCTGATTAACTAAGATTTGAGAGGCATCTGCATCACCACCACTTTGGAAAATACCTTTAACAGTAAATAACCGTTGGCTAGGTAATCTTCCCATTGGCGTTAATTGGCTTACACTTGGCACAATAAGGCGAATGCTATCTCCTTCTTTTGCTTTTAACTGTTTAGCAAGACCACTGCCTAAAATGACACCATAATCCCCTGCTTTCAGCATAGAAAAATCGCCATAACGAATATGTTTCGTTAAAGGTTCATCTTGCGCTTTTTCTATACCCAGCATGACACCAACGCTGATATTGTCTTTACTTTGCAAAACAACATCGCCTTCTACTAAAGGGGTAACGTTTATGATACCTTCACGCGTCAGTAATCTTTCAGCTATATTTGGATCGCGGGGTAATTGTCCGCTAGGTGATGTCACAATGGCTTGTGGAATATAAGCAAGAATGCTTTCTTGCAATGAACGTTCAAAGCCATTCATGACAGAAGTCACTGTGATCAGTGCCGCTACACCTAACATAATCCCTAAAGCGGATAGCCATGAGACGAAGCGACCGAATTTATCGACCGCACGACCCCGCATATAACGGAGCCCTATATAAAATGAGACAGAATTGTACATGAAATCTGTGCTGTTCCTGTTGCTAATGCGAAGTGTTCAGGGATAATAAAGGGTAGTCTTACTGAATGGAACCACTCTATTCCCAAACTGTGGTTTTTCTTTTATCTTAACCTGCCCGCCAGTTTAAGCTTTAGCCATTAAGCTAAAGATGTGTTGGGAGTTAACTACAACAAAGAGTTCACATTACACGCTTATGTCCTCAGAATATCGTTATCAACTTCCTATAAAACAAGGGGATACTCGTCAGCTAGGCCAACTGACTGGTGCCGCTTGCGCTCTAGAATGTGCAGAGATCATCAAACGTCACTCTGGATTAGTCGTTCTTGTTACTCGTGATATGCAAAATGCATTACGTTTACAAGATGAAATCCGTCAGTTTTGTGATTATCCAGTAGAGACATTATCGGATTGGGAAACACTGCCATACGACAGTTTTTCACCTCACCAAGAGATCATCTCAAACCGCCTTTCTACGCTATACCGTATTCCATCACTTCTCAAGGGAATTTTAATCTTACCTGTCAATACGTTAATGCAGAAAGTCTGCCCTACGGATTATCTCGCAAGTCATGCGTTGGTAATGCAAAAAGGAGAGGTACTTTCTCGTGATAATTTACGTAAAACATTAGATGAAGCGGGATATCGTCATGTTGAGCAAGTATTAGAACATGGAGAATACGCAACGCGTGGGGCATTATTAGATTTATTTCCGATGGGAAGTGAATTTCCTTATCGTATTGATTTTTTTGATGACGAAATAGATAGCCTGCGTACTTTTGATGTCGATACACAACGAACATTAGCTGAAGTTGATCAAATTAATTTATTGCCTGCGCATGAATTCCCCACAGATGCAAATGCGATAGAAACTTTCCGTAGCCAATGGCGTGAACGGTTTGACGTAAGACGTGATCCAGAACATATTTATCAGCAAGTCAGTAAACACATCTTGCCAACGGGAATTGAATATTGGCAATCCCTGTTTTTTGAACAGCCTTTATCTAACTTATTTGCTTATTTCCCTAAAAACACATTGATAGTGACGCAAGATCTACAAGATTTTGCAGAAAAATTTTGGCAAGACATTAATCAACGTTTTGAAAGCCGTCGCGTTGATCCTATGCGCCCCCTATTACCGCCTGATGATATTTGGCTAAATGTTGATAAATTTAATAAAGAATTAAAACAGTGGCCTCGTATTCAACTTAAAACAGAAACGCTGCCAGAAAAGGCAGGACAGACCAATTTAGGCTATCAACCTCTTCCTGATTTATCGATTAACGCGCAAAGCAAATCACCTTTAGATAACTTACGTCGATTCCAAGAACAATTTTCAGGCAGCGTTATTTTCTCTGTTGAAAGTGAAGGACGACGTGAAACCGTACAAGAGCTTTTATCGCGCATAAAAATAGCGCCCAAGCAGATCATTGAATTATCTGATGCTCAAAAGAAAGGTTTTTACTTTATCATTGGTGCTGCTGAACATGGATTTATTGATAACCATCGTCAATTAGCCATGATCTGTGAAAGTGACATGTTAGGTGAACGCGTTAATCGTCGTCGCCAAGACAATCGCCGTGCAATTAATACAGATACATTAATTCGTAACCTTGCTGAATTAAGCATAGGACAACCCGTTGTTCATCTTCAACATGGTGTTGGTCGCTATCAAGGAATGACAACACTAGAAGCCGGTGGCGTTAAAGCTGAATACTTGATGTTAAGTTACGCGGGTAATGACAAGCTTTATGTGCCTGTTTCATCACTGCATTTGATTAGTCGTTATTCTGGTGGTGCAGATGAAAATGCCCCACTACATAAATTGGGTGGCGATGCATGGGTAAGAGCGCGCCAAAAAGCCGCTGAAAAAGTACGTGATGTCGCAGCAGAGTTATTAGATGTTTATGCTCAACGCGAAGTAAAAACAGGCTTTGCCTTTAAAATGGATAAAGAGCAGTACCAATCATTCCGCCAAAGCTTTCCTTTTGAAACAACACCTGATCAAGAAATGGCAATCAATGCTGTACTTAGCGATATGTGCCAAGCCATTTCAATGGATAGACTCGTCTGTGGTGATGTCGGATTTGGTAAAACAGAAGTGGCGATGCGCGCTGCATTTCTTGCCGTCAACAACAATAAACAAGTCGCTATTTTAGTGCCAACTACCCTATTGGCTCAGCAACATTTTGATAATTTCCGTGATCGTTTTGCTAATTGGCCCGTTAACATTGAGATGATCTCGCGTTTTCGTAGCGCAAAAGAGCAACAGCAAATTACAGAAAAACTGGCAGAAGGAACCGTTGATATTGTCATTGGTACACATAAATTGCTTCAACCTAATATTCAGTGGAAAGATTTAGGGCTATTAATTGTCGATGAAGAGCATCGTTTTGGTGTTCGCCATAAAGAGCGAATAAAAGCCATGCGTGCTAATGTCGATATTTTAACGCTAACAGCAACGCCAATTCCTCGTACATTGAATATGGCAATGAGTGGTATGCGTGATCTTTCCATTATTGCAACGCCACCAGCACGTCGCTTATCGGTGAAAACCTTTGTGCGAGAATATGACGACTTAGTAGTGCGTGAAGCTATCTTGCGTGAGACATTGCGTGGTGGACAAGTTTATTACTTGTATAACGATGTTGAAAATATCGAAAAAGCCCGCGAGAGACTAGCTACACTCGTTCCTGAAGCGCGTATTGGCATTGGTCACGGGCAAATGCGTGAACGTGAACTTGAGCGTGTGATGAATGATTTCCATCACCAACGTTTTAATGTGTTACTTTGCACCACAATTATTGAAACAGGTATCGATATACCTAGCGCGAACACCATTATTATTGAACGAGCAGATCACTTTGGCTTAGCGCAATTACATCAGTTACGTGGTCGTGTAGGTCGTTCTCATCATCAAGCTTATGCTTATTTGCTGACGCCACACCCTAAAGCAATGACAAAGGATGCTCATAAACGTTTAGAAGCGATTGCTTCACTGGAAGATCTGGGTGCAGGTTTTGCATTAGCAACTCATGATCTAGAAATTCGAGGTGCGGGTGAATTATTAGGTGAAGAACAGAGCGGTCAAATGAATACTGTCGGCTTCTCACTTTATATGGAATTGCTAGAAAGTGCAGTAGAAGCGCTTAAAGAAGGTAGAGAGCCATCACTTGAAGATCTCACCAATCAACAAACTGAAATTGAATTAAGAATGCCTGTCTTGTTGCCGGATGATTATATTCCTGATGTAAATGTCAGACTTTCATTCTATAAACGAATTGCCAGTGCCATTGATGTAACAGAGCTTAATGATCTAAGAGCAGAGTTAATTGATAGATTTGGTAAGCTGCCTGATGCAGGGCGTTATCTACTGCGTAATGCGGCTATTCGTTTAAGTGCAATGAGCTTGGGTATCACTCGAATTGAAGCCCATGATAAAGGTGGATTTATTGAGTTTGGTGAAAAGAATAAGGTTGATCCAGGATATTTAATCAGCCTACTTCAAGAGCAACCTGCTATTTTCCGCTTAGATGGTCCTTCAAAACTGAAATTTATTACTGATTTAACTGAGCGTGAAAAACGACTCACTTTTATTGATGATATGTTAAGTGCATTTAATGAGCATAAAATAACCGCACTCTAGCGGTTATTGAATCAACAAAAAGGCGTAATCAAAGTCACTTTATTACGCCTTTCTTTTTATATTCTTAGGTTTGTTCTATTGATAAGTTTACTCTTTGCGACAAGGTACTTTTTCATTCATAGAACAATAAGGTTCTTGTTCTAAAATCAGCCTACCATCAGAATCTAACGCGATAATTTCACCAGGTTTAAACGTGGTACGGACTTTGCCCGGTGTTCCATCGATAGTATAAAGCACATCATAACCCACAATTCTACGCTCTTGACGATAAATCGGGATGCACTCTTTAAATTGAGGATAAGGGAAATTAGCAATATTACTGTTATTGAGTGCTTCAATCATATAAAACACTCGGCATTCTTGCTCTGCTGGGTGAAATCGTGACAATTTTTCTGGTGTAAAAGGTGTCGGTAAGCCAATTCGATGACAATACTCTTCTGTCACAAAAACGGTCGATTTAATAGGCGTAGCCGAAACGACATGAGCGTATTGAGGTTGGGGAAATACCCACCTCCATGCAATAAATGAAAGAATAGCTAATACTATGATTAGTCCTATTAGTGTGTACTTTCTGACATTAACACCCACTTTTACCCCTTTTTATTTGTTTTATCCTTAATTGCCACAGATACGTAATAAAAGCCACTGTTTCACGCTAACTGGCTAATATATTTAGTATTCAATAAATGAATTCTCTAATCTGATAGCTTAATTCAACATCCATGCTGATTAACATAATAAGTAAACTACGTATTTATGACATGTTAAATACACCACTTATTTCTGTTTTAATTACTTAATTAAATACTAACTACATTCTTAAGATTTACACATTATATTAAGATAGATCTTAATTTATTAAGCTGAAAATATAAAAATCGTTATGCAACTTATAATACATCATTATGATAACACTAAATTAACAAATGTTGCCTAAAAATAGGCGGTATTTCATATTTAACTCATATTATAAAATTTACTTTTAAAATTTGTAGAATTATTTTATCCACTTAAATGCGGTTAAAAACAACAAGTTAATCTTATTTATAATAATTTTTACTTATTATCTTTCTAATACAAATCTACGAAACACCATAACATTTTATTTGATGAATTAATGAATTAAACATCATTTTTTATTTAAGAAAAGTCTTAAATAATTTAGCGTAATAAATAAAATTAACGCTATCTTTAATATTACAAATTTAACCTTAATAATAAAATTATATTTATCATTACTCTATTGAGTTTTAGAGTTATCGGTTATTTCTGATATAGACAGACAAATCATCTAGTGCTTTATGCTGAGATTATTTATCTTATTTGGATATTCTCATTTAATCATTTAATTTAAAAGAAAAATAGATAAAAAACCCTCATATAATATGAGGGCTTCAAAAGGTAACTTTTGTCTTGTCTATAAAACAAAAGATAAATTAATGAAGTTTTAGTTTAGGTCTAATCACTCGATTGATTGATCCAACTAACATCATAAGCCCAGTTTTGATATAACCATGCAACGCTATTTGATGCATTCGATATAAAGAGATATAAACAATCCGCGCTATGCGCCCTTCGATCATCATGTCTCCCTTCATCAAATTCCCCATCAAACTCCCCACAGTACTAAATTTAGAGAGTGAAACTAATGAGCCATGATCAGTAAACACATAATCTTTCAGTGGTTTGTCTTTTAACATTGCTAAAATATTGCTGTAACAACGACTTGCCATTTGATGTGCAGATTGCGCTCGTGGAGGAACAAAACCACCTTCTTTTCTTGGGCAAGAAGAGCAGTCACCAATCGCAAAAATAGAGTCATCTAAGGTTGTTTGTAAGGTAGGTTTAACAATCAACTGATTAATACGGTTAGTCTCTAGGCCAGCAATCTCTTTCATAAAATCAGGCGCTTTAATACCTGCCGCCCACACCATTAAGTCAGCATCGATATGCTCACCTTCTTTGGTGTTTAATCCACCTTCATCTGCACTTGTGACCATAGTTTTGGTCATCACTCGCACACCTAATTTGGTTAATTCTTGATGTGCAGCACTAGAAATACGCACAGGTAATGCAGGTAAGATACGCTCTCCTGCTTCAACCAAGGTGATATTTAATGCGGAAGGCGCTAATTTTTTTAATCCATAGCTATTAAGCTGACGTACTGCATTATGCAATTCGGCTGAAAGTTCAACACCGGTCGCACCGCCACCCACAATAGCAATATTTACCTTACGATTTTCTTCTTGTGCATTGGTATCTGCTGAGTATTTTAAAAACAAATTTAGCATTTCGTTATGGAAACGATGTGCTTGTTGAGGGCTGTCCAAGAAAATACAGTTTTCTTTAATACCTGGTGTGCCAAAATCGTTTGATTTACTGCCTAACGCCATCACTAAAATATCGTAGTCTAATGTGCGTTCAGGTACGAGTAGCTCTTGCTCTTCATTATAAATAGCAGCCAATGTGATATTTTTTTGCTCACGATCAAGCCCTGTTAAAGAGCCTAATTGGAAATTGAAATGATGATTATAGCCATGTGCTAGGTAACTTAAAGCATCAACACCATCATCTAAAGAGCCAGTTGCTACTTCATGTAAAAGGGGTTTCCACAGATGACTGTTGTTGCGATCGACTAAGGTGATCTCTACTTTTTTGCTGCGTCCTAATTTATTGCCTAATTTGGTCGCCAGTTCTAAACCACCAGCACCGCCACCGACAATAACAATTTTTTTTAATGACATTTAACGTCACTCCATAAAGATATTTACTGTTGTTATTTAAATAGCCTTAGTGAAATCTACTTAAATAACGACAGTTAAATCGTTTCGGCTGTTATTTTTGTTCTTAAGCAAGTTAATTGGAAAGATGGTCATACCAAAGTTGATTTATATCAAAAATATTTGAATATGCATATCTATTTTTTGAGGAAAATGGTTGTTTTTTGCCTTTGAGTGAGAAATAAATCTCCATTTAAAACATAGGGATATTGGTTTTGTTAATTAATACAAGGAGCTAGAAACATAAACATAAAGAGGATTGTTAAAATCAGTCGTGATCATTGAGGTAATAAAAATAAAGGGGTGAAACAAATGCTGAGAAGAGATAGGCAGAGAGAGCTGTATGAACGTTTTAACGACATCAGATAAAAAAATGGATGGAACAAACACCATCCATTTTAAACATATTACTTTAGTCTTACTCTTTGTTATTAAATGCTTTAATTTTAAATAAGTGCTCAGAGAGGCTCTTAAATTTATGCGTTTGCACTTCATCCCAAATGACTGAGTAATAAGGTGATAATTCATCAGCAGAACGCTGATTATCTAAAATCTCATCATTACGGGATAAAATCACTAAAGCGTTATCTTTGTTTTTAGAACGAAAATCTTTAATACATTTCGTTGAGATATCTAAATATTCTTCAGGTCTGTCGATTTTGTCTGTCATGTTTTCGTAAGGAAAAAGATTAGGATTAATCATTACCTGACGAATATTACATAAGAAACCAATACGCTCTGCCCAATATCCACCTAATCCTACGCCGCAAATTAATACTGGCTCTTTCGTGGATTTAATCACTTTATCCGTTTCTTTCAGTAAGTGTTGCATGTCATGACGAGGATGCAACGTACTATAGCTTAAAAAGCGGACATCAGGATCAATAAACTGTAGCTGTAAAACTTTCTCATGATTTCCAGGACTTGTGGAATCAAAACCATGTAAATATATAATCATGCTCGCTCCTGCCATTGCTCCTGTAATTGGGTCAGCAACTGATTCGCTTTTTTCCAACGATCAGAGGTTTGTAGCTCACTCAATGTGTAACGACCTCGGTGATGGTACAATGTGGAGATACGTTCTGCTTTGACAGAGGACAGGTTATCTAACACACTCACCGCCCCTTTTCGGTTATTACATACTAAAAGCATATCACAACCGGCATCTAGCGAGCGTTGCGCCCTTTCTGCATAACTCCCCATAATAGCAGCGCCTTCCATCGATAAGTCATCAGAGAAAATAACGCCTTGGAAGCCTAATTGTTCACGTAAAATAGATTTCAGCCAGTACGATGAGCCACTTGCCGGACGCTCATCAACCTGAGAATAAATAACATGAGCTGGCATAATTGCATCTAATAACTGGCGTTGAATAAAATCTTTAAAGATAGACATATCACGCTGGCGAATATCATTTAAAGAGCGATCATCACGAGGCGTTTCTTTATGAGAATCAGCCCTTACAGCACCATGACCAGGGAAGTGTTTGCCTGTTGATTTCATACCCGCAGAGCGCATACCTTTAATAAAGCTCTCGGCCATTGTCATGGCAATTTCAGGGGAATCATGGAAAGAACGCTCGCCAATGGCGATACAGTTATGACCTAGGTCAAGCACGGGTGCAAAACTGATATCAATATCCATGGCAATCATTTCTGATGCCATTAGCCATCCTGCTTCTTGTGCTAAATGACTCGCTTGATAACTTTCATTTAATGCCGCATAAGATTGAGCTGCTGGTATGCGTGTAAAACCATCACGGAAGCGCTGTACTCGTCCCCCTTCTTGGTCTACTGCAATCACAAGCCGCTCATGAGATGCATCACGAATTTGGCGAACTAATTCATTTAATTGTTCAGCATCGTGGAAGTTGCGGGTAAAAAGGATTAATCCACCGACAAGAGGATGCTTTAAAATTTCACGCTCTTCACTATCGAGTTCATATCCTTCAACATCAAGCATTACTGGACCCATAACATTCCTCTCTTTGTAATTGTGACAAGATAATGTCTTTAATTCGTCAGACTGAAATAGCGACGCAAAGGTTCAGACATTATTAAAAATGATCCATCTTTTGTTTGTTGCCAACGGACTTCATACCACATTAGCATCATATAAAAAATGAATGGCTCCCTTGAGAGAATACGCTTTCTCAACTCCTTAACAGAATAAATATCCGTCTCTTTGGATTGAGCATAATGACAATGATACGAATAATAATAATCCAAAAACGTATTTTGTTGCGCCTCATTGAGTTGGTTTGTTGCAAAGAACGTCATCAATGAATCTGCTGTATCAATATCGGCCGCATATTCCCAATCAATAAATTTTATACCCGAATCACTAAGAAGAATATTCTCAACATGCAAATCCATGTGAGCAGGCGCGTATTTTATGAAATTGCATCGCGGTTGGCGTAAAAAATGTTGTTGCAAGCGTAACCATTTAGCAGATAAACGTTTTCTATCAATACCCTGCCAATAAATTAATAACTCATGATTTAAGTTAAGAGGAAAACCTAACGGTGTGTGTTGATGGAGTATTGCTATTTTTTCAGCTAACGGTTTTAAATAAGTACTAAAAAGTGATTGATGAGTAAGATGTTCGCCCTGTAACCAACAAAGAAAAAACCACTCTTTATAACGTGTGGCAACTTTAGGTGATAAATCAGATCCTGATAGCTGCTTTAAAATGGCGTATTCTTTTCTTCCATGTACATAAAGCGCTCTTTTTTCATCGCCATAATAACGAGCAACCCAGTCAATATCTGCACATTGCACACGAAAAGCACCACCACCGGCTCCGGCTAATGCAGTGATTTTCCATTGACTTAATGCCGTTGCAGGGAAAAGCGCTTGCAAGGCATTAAGCAAACTTGAGTAATGCGGATCACTCAACCTTATGACGCCCGTTCCAAAGAATTTCACCAGAAGAAACCGACATTAACTGCATGCTGATCACACGGTTATCTTTTTTACCATCAACGGTTGAGAATAAAATATAATCAGCTTTCAAATAGCGGGCTAAGCCAATCGCTGCACTACGAAGACCTAGGCTATCTTCACCAGATAAACCAAGCGCTTTTCGTGCTGACATCATTTGCGTATAAGGCACGGTTTGCAATGCACTAATACTATTAACTGATTCAATAATAGTATTAGTCGCATTTACCGCTTGGATATTCCCGCCTGAATTATTTTTAACATTATCAACAACGATAAGTTTACCCGCGTCTAAATCATCAGTAACTGCCATTTCTCTAATTAAAGGTGTGACAGCTGCATTCCAATTAATGCTCGTGATTTTAGGTGGCGTTGGCACAACTTCGATTGGTGGCTCTATCGGTTTAGGCGGCTCTACTGGCTCTGTGGGTGTCACCGGCTCTACAGGTACAGGGGGTTGTTGTGGCAACATAGATGGACAACCCGCTAATAAAAATACAGACATCGCCACAAATAGAACTCTTTTCATGCTCGTGTTACCTTATCCTAAGTAAAGAGATAAACTCTGACATAACTAATGGTTTTATTTGGTATATCACCACTAATTTCGACATCACCATCTCCAAGAATAGTCACATCATTTACATTTCCAGCAGGGGAAACTTCAAGCCCTTGTTCGTTATACCAATAAAAACGATAACGAATAGAAACAGGGTAAGATTGTGTATTTGATAACATGACTGTCGCTTTGGTGCCATTAGCATGGTGTTCAATGGCTGGCTGACCAGCAACAACGCCTACAACTAATACTGAAGGCTCCATAATAATAGCCTGCTGACGATTGAAATAGAGTTTATTATCTGAATGAGATGATAAACATCCTGCAAGCAATGTCGTCATAAACACAACGATAAGTAATGAACAAATAACCTTACCTTGTCTTATCATGTATTACTTCCTGTTATCCTGCTGTTAGCATTACATCCATTACAGGCTTAATAATGGCCCTAATGGTTTCCCGCCAAGTAAATGCATATGAATATGGAAAACTTCTTGTCCACCATGTTTATTACAGTTCATCACTAAGCGATAACCATCTTCAGCAATACCTTCTTGTTGTGCAATTTTTGCCGCAACAACGAAAAGGTGCCCTAATACTTGCTCATCTTCCGCAGTAACATCATTTACAGTAGGAATAAGTTTATTAGGAATAATTAAAATATGAGTGGGTGCTTGAGGTGAAATATCACGAAATGCCGTCACTGTATCATCTTGAAACACGATATTGGCTGGAATTTCACCACGGATAATTTTACTGAAAATTGTTTCTTCTGCCATTTCCATCACCTTATTATTTATTTTAATTCCCGATTAATTCTATTAAACAGGTAAGTTTTGAATATGAAAGAGCTTAGCAAAATTGCGTGTTGTTTGATGCGCTAACTCTTCAACACTGACGCCTTTTAAGACAGCCATATATTCTGCAACATCGCGGACATAAGCCGGTTGGTTTTCTTTTCCGCGATGAGGAACGGGCGCTAAATAAGGGGAGTCTGTTTCAACTAAAATTCTATCAAGAGGAACAATACGCGCTGCTTCTCTAATTTGTTCAGCATTTCTAAATGTTACGATGCCAGAAAAAGAAATATACATTCCAAGATCAAGTAATGCTGTTGCAGTTTCTTTATCTTCAGTAAAACAATGCAAAACACCACCACAATCTTGAACTTTTTCTTCTTTTAAAATAGATAACGTGTCTTCGCGAGCACTGCGTGTATGCACAATAACGGGTTTATTAACTTGGCGTCCAATACGAATATGTTCACGGAAAATTTCACGCTGTAGAGCCGCATTTTCTTGTTGGTAATAGTAATCTAGCCCTGTTTCACCTAAAGCCACAACATCAGGTGCAGCAGCTAAACGTGCTAATTCTTCAATATCATGACCTTCATCTAAATTTAAAGGATGGATCCCACAAGAAAAGGCGATATTGTCACGTTTACCGATTAGCTCACGCATACTCTTAAAGCCCGGTAATGTGGTTGCCACTGCTAACATATATTGAACATCACGCTGCTGTGCTTTTTCGACAACATCATCAATATTTTCATGTAATTTTTCATAATCTAAGCCGTCGAGATGGCAGTGTGAATCAACTAAAAACATAACTTACTCTCATTTATCTGATACGACTTATATACTCGTCATTCTTCAAGTTGCAGGGGTGTTGGCTACGCTAAGTTACCTGAATCACATACATGAGTATGCTCATCGGGATATCTTTGCTTGCCGCCTACCTACAACTCGAATGATTTAGAGTATAGGTGTTTTTTATTACAGCTAAATCATAATTAATATATAGATAATTAATTTTTTGTGGCTAGCTGATTTTCCCAATCTAGTAGCTGCTCTACTAGCAATAATTCTCTATTTAATGCAGGAATGGTCATTAACTGGTAACGACACTGTTTCCATCCATCAATAGTGGATAACAAAATATCCGAAGGCCATTGTGATAACGCCATAATTAATGCTTGCTGGTCTTGGTTCACACAATACACTTGTGCATTGGTTTGGTATTTTAATGCATCAAGCAGCAGGGATAATAACCAATACAAGCGACGCTCGGCATTATCTTGATTTAATTGTGGTAAAAATGAATATAAATCATGTTGTTGTATGCTTGCATATAAAACTTGGCAAAAGGTCTCTCTTTCCTTCCACTCATCTTTCAATAATGAAAGCGCTAAAACTGGAGCATTCTGAGATAAATTTAATGCCGTCACACTATTGGCATAAGGTATGTTTGGTAATTGTTGCTGTAACCAGTGCGTTGCATGTTGGAGATCTGGCGTTGCTAAATGGTAATAAAAACAACGGCTACGCAATGTCGCTAATAAAACCTCTGGTTGCTGACAATTCAGTAAAAAATAGGTGTTTTTAGGTGGCTCTTCTAACGTTTTGAGCAATGCATTTGCTGCCGCTTCAGTTAACGCTTCAACATCTTTTATCCAAACAACCCTAGAACCACTTTGCTGAGCATGATGCTCCAATTTTTCAGTGACTTTTCTTACGGCTTCAATACCAATCGAGGATTTTCCCTTTTCACTTTGCAAAACATGCCAATCAGGGTGTGTTTCAGCAATCATCAAACGACAGCTATGGCATTCATTACAACTTTTTAATCCCTGTTTATTCTGGCACATTAACCAACGACTTAACCCATAAGAGAGTGCTTCTCCTCCCATGCCTTCTATCGCATGTAAAAGCAAGGCATGATGACCTCGCCCTTCTTGATACATGCTAATAAGTTGTCGATATGCCTGATTTAGCCAAGGATACCAATTCATAGTGATTTATTTTCCTGCTGAACTAGCCACGCTGTTAATGTTTGACGGATATCTGCTTGTACTTTTTCAATAGCTTGAGATGCATCTATTGTGATAATAGAGTCATCACCTTTGACTAGTGCCTGATAACGTTCACGAGTACGATAAAAGAAATCCATTGATTCTTTTTCAATTCGGTCTAACTCACCTCGAGCGCGCGCTCTGGCAAGACCAATCGCCGGATCTAAATCAAGATATAAGGTTAAATCAGGGCGAAAATCACCAAGAACGGTATTACGAAGTGACAACATAAGATCTTTATCTAAGCCGCGTCCACCACCCTGATAAGCTTGTGAAGAGAGATCATGTCTATCGCCAATCACCCATTTACCTTCCGCTAATGCCGGTTTTATTACATTTTCAACAAGCTGAACACGCGCGGCATATAACATTAAAAGCTCTGCTTTATCTGTCACTTTTTCGCCATCAATACCTTGCTTGATGAGTTCACGTAGTTTTTCAGCAAGCGGTGTGCCTCCCGGTTCACGGGTAAAAGCCAGATTGGTGATACCTTTTTCTTTTAATGTATCAATAACCGTTTGAATTGCGCTGGTTTTTCCAGCACCTTCTAATCCTTCAATTACAATAAATTTGCTGTTGTTCATAATTATCTTTGTTGTAAGCGTCGGTATTGCGCGACGGCCTTATTGTGTTCATTAAGTGTGGTTGAAAATTTATGACCACCCGTCCCATCCGCAACAAAATAGAGATAACGCGTATCCGCTGGATGTGCAGCGGCTCTAATTGAAGCAACACCGGGCATTGCGATTGGTGTTGGTGGTAATCCATCAATTTGATACGTGTTATAAGGGGTGTAACCATTTAAATCACTGCGATAAATTGTACCTCGGTATTTATCACCTAAACCATAAATCACGGTAGGATCGGTCTGTAATCGCATATTTGTTTTTAATCGATTGACAAAAACAGACGCAACCTTTGTTCTTTCAGCATCAATACCTGTCTCTTTTTCAATAATTGATGCCATGATAAGCATTTCATAAGCCGACTTATACGGTAAATCACTATCGCGTTTAATCCACTCTTCTTCTAATGTTTTTTCCATTTGTTGGTAGGCACGCTTTAAAATTGCGACATCTGTCGTACCCGCAGTGTAATGGTATGTATCTGGCGCAAACCAACCTTCTAGATCAGTAATTTCCGGTTTTATTCCTATTTCTTGGCGTAGTTTATCGCTATCCATCGTATGTGCGACAGCAGCAAGTTGAGGCGCTTGCTCAAAAATAGATTGCCAATCCTTTAAACGGCTGCCTTCAATAAAACGGATTGTAAACTGCGCCTCTTTGCCACTTTTGATCAGCAGTAAAACATCACGTAACGTCATATCCTTCGTTAAACGATAAGTTCCCGCTTTAAATTGGCTTAGCTCTGGTTTGGCTTTTAATAAGATCTGAAAATAATCCCCTTCATTAAGCAGATTATTTTTTATTAATAGTTGCTCCATGGCAACACGCCCTGTTCCTGCTGGCACAGTCAGTAACATTTCATCTTGTTTTACAACAATCTTTTCTTCTAAACCTCGAATATGTTGCATCATATACAATGCAACTGCGCCAAGGCTAATCAATAAGGCAAAAAAAACTATCCATACTATTTTTTTTATCTTCATTTATAACTCATTAAATTCTATTTAAGTGACAAACTGTGTTGTAAAACAACATGATAATAATCCCTATTAGGGTATTGATAGCGCTTATCATCTGAAAAAGTGATTTGTGAAACGGGGATCACTGGCATCAACGCATTTGTTAACCATATTTCATCAGCTTGATAAAGTGTTTCAGGTTTTTCTCTCACAATATCAATTTCCCAATGCTTTTTTTGTGCTAGTTGAAAAATAGATTGACGCATAATGCCATTTACGCCTGAATTAGTCAGGTTTGGCGTAAAAAGCCTATTTCCTTTGCGCCAAAAAAGATTCGCTGCATTAGCTTCAACTAAATATCCTTCATTATCACACACCAAAACATCATCAAATTCTGTTTTTTCTAAATGATATTTGATAAGGACTTGTTCTAGACGGTTGAGATGTTTGATGCCAGCCAACAAAGAATTCTGCCCTAAGATAACTGGGCTTATACCTAACGAAATTCCTTCACTTTGCTGGTGGAGATAATGGGTAGGATAAGATGACAGAGACATTATTACTGTCGGTGTTATAAATCCATTAGAGGAATAGCCACGACCGCCACAGCCACGGCTAATGATAACCTTAATAACACCTTTCGTTTGAGTATCCGAGGCAATATCTATAATGTGGTTTTCTAAATCAGACCAATTTGGATGTGGTAGAAAAAGTGCATCACAGCCTTGTTTTAAGCGATTTATGTGTGCAGATAATAAAATAGGGTTACCATGCTCAACGGCAAGTGTCGTAAAGCAGCCATCACCAAACTGTATTGCGCGGTCGCTTGCATCGATATTTTGTTGCTGTTGTCCATTTACCCAATACATCTAACACACCCTACATCTATGTTATTGATATCAATCTGCACATGATAAAACAACTGGCAGTAAAAGGACAAAATAAAAGACCCAGAATAATCCTGGGCCTTTAGGTATTTTTCAGTTTTCTACAAAAAACGGGTTATACGCGCTTAAAGAGAATTGAACCGTTAGTACCACCAAAGCCGAATGAGTTACACAGAGCATATTCCATGTTCTCAACTTTACGTGCTTTATGTGGAACGAAATCAAGATGACAATTTTCGTCTTGATTATCTAGGTTTATTGTTGGAGGTACGATTTGGTCACGTAACGAAAGGATTGTAAAGATAGACTCAATTGCACCCGCAGCACCTAATAAGTGACCTGTCATAGATTTTGTTGAGCTAACTAATACATCAGTACCTTTACCAAATACATTTTCTACTGCTTGTGCTTCAGCAACATCGCCTGCATTTGTTGATGTACCGTGTGCGTTAATATAACCCACTTCTGATGAGGAAATACCCGCATCTTTCAGTGCATTTGTCATTGCCAGCGCACCGCCTTCGCCATTTTCTGCTGGTGAAGTCATGTGATAAGCATCGCTGCTCATACCAAACCCAATCACTTCAGCATAAATTTTAGCGCCACGGTTTTTAGCGTGTTCGTACTCTTCAAGAACAAGAACACCCGCACCATCACCTAATACAAAACCATCACGATCTTTATCCCATGGGCGGCTAGCCGCTTGAGGATTGTCGTTACGTGTTGATAATGCACGAACAGCACCAAAGCCACCCAAACCTAATGGTGTAGTTGCTTTTTCAGCACCGCCAGCCAGCATTACATCTGCATCACCATAAGCGATAATACGTGCTGCATGTCCAATATTATGAACACCTGAAGTACATGCTGTTGCAATAGAGATTGTAGGGCCACGAAGACCATACATAATGCTTAAATGCCCTGCAACCATGTTAATGATGGTTGAAGGTACAAAGAATGGGCTAATTTTACGAGGACCACCATTCATCATTGATGTATGGTTTTCTTCGATAAGGCCTAAGCCACCAATACCAGAACCAATAGCAGCTCCGATACGACTTGCATTGGCTTCTGTTACTTCAAGACCTGAATCCGCAATGGCTTGCACACCTGCTGCAATACCATATTGAATAAAAAGATCCATCTTACGCGCGTCTTTACGCGAAAGATTATAATCTTCGTGATTGAAATCTTTTACCAATCCAGCGAATTTAGTCGCATGATGACTGGTGTCAAAATCTTCGATAAGGCCGATACCACTCTGTCCGGCACACACTGCTTCCCAAGAAGCTTCTGCGTTATTACCGACAGGAGATAACATGCCTAGTCCGGTCACAACTACACGACGCTTAGACACGCTTATCCTCCAAGGAGGGAAAAAGTTTAGGATTAAAAATATAGGCGGTCGAGTGACCGCCTAGATTAGCAAGCTTATTTACCTGCGTTTTCAACGTAATCAATAGCAGCTTGAACTGTAGTAATTTTTTCTGCTTCTTCGTCTGGGATTTCGATATCGAATTCTTCTTCCAGAGCCATTACCAGCTCAACTGTGTCAAGAGAATCAGCGCCTAAGTCATCAACAAATGAAGCTGAATTTACAACTTCTTCCTCTTTAACACCCAGTTGTTCAACAATGATTTTCTTAACGCGTTCGTCGATAGTGCTCATACTATTAAATTTCCTATCAAAACTCGCTTGCGCGATGATTTTCTTAGTTTATAAATACAGGAAAAGATCTAACCAATCCCGACTGTGTGGACTACTTTATTCGCTATATTTTGCATTATATTGTACGCAAAAAGCAAATATAAAGACGTCCCCATAATTAGATCATGTACATGCCACCATTGACATGCAATGTTTCACCCGTGATATAGCTTGCTTCATCAGAAGCTAAGAAAGCTACAGCACTGGCAATCTCTTTGGCATCACCTAAACGGTTAGCAGGGACTTGAGATAAAATACCTGCTCTTTGGTCGTCTGTTAATGCTCTAGTCATATCAGTTTCGATAAAGCCCGGAGCAACAACATTCACCGTAATGCCACGGGAAGCAACTTCGCGTGCTAATGATTTACTAAAACCAATCACACCCGCTTTTGCCGCCGCGTAGTTTGCCTGTCCTGCGTTACCCATGGTTCCAACAACAGAACCAATGGTAATTATACGACCATAACGTTTTTTCATCATAGCACGCATAACTGCTTTAGACAGACGGAAGACTGATGAAAGATTAGTGTCAATGATATCTTGCCACTCATCATCTTTCATGCGCATCAACAGGTTATCACGAGTAATACCTGCATTATTGACCAAAATATCAATTTCGCCAAATTCAGCGCGCACATCTGCTAAAAATTTTTCGATAGAGTCGTTTTCTGTGACGTTTAACACAAAACCCTTACCCTTACCGTCTAAATATTCGCTGATAGCTTTCGCACCGTTTTCACTCGTTGCTGTACCAATTACTGTCGCACCGCGTGCAACTAAATCTTCTGCAATCGCACGGCCAATACCACGGCTTGCACCAGTAACTAGCGCTATTTTTCCGTCAAATCCCATGAGATCCCTCAGTCATTTCCTAATGCAACATCTAATGATGCAATATCATTAACTGCTGCAGCGTTCATTTCTTTAGAAATACGTTTTGTTAAGCCAGTTAATACTTTTCCTGGTCCGATTTCTAATAATTGTGTGATACCTTTTTCAGCAATAAGTTCAACGGTTTCAGTCCAGCGAACCGGATTATAAAGCTGGCGAACTAATGCATCACGGATTGCATTTGCATCAGTTTGCGCTATCACATCAACGTTATTAACCACCTGAATTTCAGGTTGTTTAAATTCGATTTCTTGTAATGCAACCGCTAACTTATCAGCAGCCGGTTTCATTAAAGCACAGTGAGAAGGCACGCTTACTGCTAATGGTAAAGCTCGTTTAGCGCCCGCTTCTTTACATAACACACCAGCACGTTCTACGGCTTCTTTGTTACCTGCAATAACCACTTGACCCGGTGAGTTAAAGTTGACAGGTGAGACTACTTGTCCTTGTGCTGCTTCTTCACAAGCTTTTGCAATAGCGTCATTATCTAAGCCGATAATCGCATACATTGCACCAGTACCCGCAGGTACGGCTTCTTGCATCAGTTGACCACGTAATTCTACTAATTTAATTGCTGCAGCGAAATCAATAACGCCGGCACACACTAAAGCAGAATACTCGCCAAGACTGTGACCTGCCATCATTTGTGGCATTTTGCCTTGTTTTTCTTGCCATACACGCCAAATAGCAACAGAAGCAGCTAATAATGCTGGCTGTGTTTTCCATGTTTTGTTTAGCTCTTCTTCTGGACCATTTTGAACTAAGTCCCAAAGAGAGTAACCCAATACATCAGATGCTTGAGCAAATGTTTCAGTCACGATTGGATATTGCTCTGCAAGTTCTGCAAGCATTCCAACAGATTGTGATCCCTGTCCGGGAAAAACCATTGCAAAATCAGTCATGTTTATTTTCCTGATAATATTAAAAACGGATAAGTGCAGAACCCCAAGTAAAACCGCCACCAAACGCTTCCAGTAAGATTAACTGACCACGTTGAATGCGATTATCTCTTACAGCTTCATCTAATGCTGTTGGGACTGATGCTGCTGACGTATTGCCGTGGCGATCTAATGTCACCACTACTTTATCCATTGTCATATCCAGCTTTTTCGCGGTCGCTGAAATAATTCTTAAATTTGCCTGATGAGGCACAAGCCAGTCCAGTTCAGATTTATCAATATTGTTAGCTTCAAGTGTCTCATCCACAATGTGGGCAAGCTCCCGAACTGCGACTTTAAAGACTTCATTTCCTGCCATAGTCACATAAGCAGGCAAATCGTCATTTTCTCTACTCTGATAAGGTAATGCTAATAGATCACCAAAACGACCATCAGAATGTAAATGGGTAGAGATAATGCCTTCTTCTTCTGATGCGCCAACAACTACAGCCCCTGCCGCATCACCAAACAGGATGATCGTGCCACGATCTTCTGGATCTAAAGCGTGAGATAATCTGTCAGCACCAATAACCAGTGCTTTTTTAACAGAACCCGCTTTAATAAATTGATCCGCAATACTTAATGCATAAACAAAACCCGAACATGCAGCCGCAACATCGAAAGCAATACAATCACTAATACCTAATGCATTTTGAATTTGGCAAGCTGCACTTGGAAAAGCATGAGAGCCAGATGTCGTTGCAACAATAATCAACCCAATGTCTTGCTTATCAATACCTGACATTTCTAATGCTTTTTCGCCAGCACCCGCACCCATCACGGCAACAGTTTCTTCTTCTGTTGCAATTCGACGTTCATGGATACCCGTTCTGGTAACAATCCACTCGTCAGATGTTTCAACCATTTTTTCTAAATCGGCATTAGTTCGCACTTGTACAGGCAAGTAACTACCAGTACCTAAGATTTTTGTATACATTCTATCAATCGCTCTTGGGTAATACTGTTGTCAGTCGTGAAGCAATTCGCTCTGGAATTTTTCGCTCAACGGCATGAACAGCCTGTTCTATTGCTGCTGTAAACGCGCTTTCATTTGCGCCACCATGGCTTTTAATGACGATACCGCGTAATCCTAACAGAGAAGCACCGTTATACTGGTCGGGGTTCATATGTCCAAAACGCTTAATTAGCCGCTTTTGTAACCACTTCTTCAATATTTTCATCCACCACGACGTTTTTTTATTTTCGGTAGTAGAAGATTTAATCAATGAAAGGAAAACTCTAATAACGCCTTCCATCGTTTTAAGGGAGACATTACCTGCGAAGCCGTCACACACCAATACATCCGTTTTGCCTGTCAGTAATTCATTACCTTCAACATAACCAATATAATTAATATTTGGTGTCGATTTTAATACCGTAGCAGCTTCGCGGATATTATCTAATCCTTTACTCTCTTCTTCACCAATATTTAAAAGCGCCACTTTCGGTGAATCAATATCTGCTATCTCTTCGGCCATTACTGCGCCCATTACCGCAAACTGCACCAGCATTTTGCTATCACAGTTAACGTTAGCGCCTAAATCAAGAACGACGGTCTTGCCTTTTTTCTGATTAGGTAATACCGAAACCAGAGCAGGACGTTCAATTCCATCAATTGCATTAAGTCGAAGTTTTGCTAATCCCATTAATACGCCAGTATTCCCTGCACTTACACAAGCTTGTGCATCCCCTGTTTTCACGAGATCAAGTGCCACTCGCATTGATGTACCTTTACTTGCTCTAATAGCTTGTGAAGGTTTGGCATCATTGGCGACAATATGTTCTGCGGGTATAACTTGTAAACGGGAGATTAGCTCAGCATTTTGATTTGCAAGCAGAGGAGATATAGAGTCTGGTTGACCTACCAGCAATATTTTTAAATGAGGATTAGATGCCAGCGCCCGCAAACAAGCAGGCACTGTGATGCGAGGACCGAAGTCCCCGCCCATCGCATCTAACGCTATGGTTAGATTTGTCAAGGTATCAACGAGCTATAAAGCTAATTACTTGTTGATAACCTTGCGACCACGGTAGTAACCGTCAGCAGTTACATGGTGACGCAGGTGAGTTTCACCAGAAGTTTTGTCAACAGAAACTTGAGTTACTGTCAGCGCGTCATGAGAGCGACGCATACCGCGTTTAGAACGAGTTGGTTTGTTTTGTTGTACGGCCATTGACCTTACTCCTTAGTACTTTTCTTTAAACTGGCTAATACGGCAAATGGATTTGGCTTCTCTGATAATTCTTCAGGGAGTTCACCAAACACCATATCCGCGTCGGACACTTCACAGTGTTCAAAATCATGTACCGGAACCACCGGCAAGTTGAGGATTATTTCATCTTCAATCATTGCCAGCAAATCTATTTCACCAAATTCGTTTACATAAACTGGTTCATATTCTTCCGGTAATGTCTCGGCCCGTTCATCACTGACAACAGGGCTAAAACAATACGTTGCGTGAACATGATACGGAAAATGGCCACCACAACGTTGACATTCTAAAGTCACATCCACATCGGAATGCCCTTTAATCACGGCAAGACGTTGATGGTCAATATCAAATGATAAAGCCACATCAATATTACTGTCCACACTGACCACCGATTCAGCTAAGCGGCTTACTTGCTCTGGAGAATAATGACCGTCATAGTCTAAATTCTTTTGAGCTGCTCGCAGCGCATCAATGGTCAGGGGTAATTTTACCTTTTGCATAAGGCGCGCATATTATCTTTGTAATGGAATATAGTCAAAGAAAAAGGCGGGTTATCTACACCTTTCCACCAAAATTCGCTTTATCAGCGGCGCATAGTTTAGAATGTCAGGCATCATTTTGCTACGGATTTTAAAAAAAATATGTTGCCACTCGTCCTTGCGTCTACTTCACCCTTTCGAGCTGAGTTGCTGAAAAAGCTTGGAATGCCCTTTATACAAGCATCTCCAGAGATTGACGAAACCCCGATGCCCACAGAGTGCGCTCAAGATCTTGTCAGTCGTTTATCCTATGAAAAAGCCAGCGCTTTACAAGTAAAATTTCCACATCACCTTATAATTGGTTCTGATCAAGTTTGTGTGCTGAATAAAAAGATCACGGGAAAACCCCATAATTTTGATAATGCCTTTGCACAATTAAAACAAGCTTCAGGACAATGTGTCTCGTTCTACACCGGATTAACTGTATATAATAGCCTAACTTTAGAACATCAAACGCATTGTGAATTATTTCAAGTTTACTTTCGTCATTTAACTGATGAAGAAATTATCAGTTATTTAAATAAAGAGATGCCGTTCAATTGTGCTGGAAGTTTTAAATCTGAGGGGCTAGGCATTACTCTATTTGATAAACTTGTCGGTGATGATCCAAATTCTTTAATTGGTTTACCACTTATCCGATTGAATAAAATGTTACTCTCGCAAAGAATAAACCCATTATTTTTCTCTGATGATCACAAATAAATTTGGTCATCTTATTTTTTAATCTCATGTAGCGATAAAACGTATTATGAATAAATTAGCATCAGTCTTAACAGCTTTAGTGGTGGCAACAGCATTAGTGGGTTGTTCTGATGAAAAAGACACTGAAATTTCAACAACAAAAGTAACTAACACGACAAATACTATCCAAGACAGTGTGATTTCAGACAAAAAAGATGACAACAAATCTTTATTTAAAAAGAATTTTGTCAGTAGCTGCATATTAGGTTCTGGTATTACTGATGATGCGTTAATTCCTCAAATTGCCGAAGTCTGTGAATGTACTTACGACGGTATTATTAAAAATTACGGAATTACCGAATTTATCCGTGTAGATATGGAAATGCGTAAAAACGGTTCAAAATCACTGCCTAAAGAGTGGGATATTGATAAAGTTGTTGAGCAATGCATGACAAAAGTGGAAGGTTAATTCTGTTTTCCACTCACTTTCTTAGTGGTTTAAGAAAAGCAATACGCCCAACAAACTGGGCGTATTGAATATTCAGATTTTCTGTTGAAATAAAAATTTTCGACTTAAGATTTTTGACTACGTAATACTTGCAAACAATGGCGCAACTGATTATCCATTGGCGCTTCAATTCGCATTTGTTCACCCGTTGAAGGATGAGTAAATGTCAAAGAACTTGCATGTAAAAATAGACGATTAAGTTTAGTTCCTACCAATTGTGAATCAAAATCACGATCACCATAACGATCATCAAATGCAATAGGATGACCTGCATGTAATGTATGCACACGAATTTGGTGTGTTCTTCCTGTCACAGGGCTTGCTTTCACAAGTGTGGCAAATTCAAAACGCTCTTCCACTTTAAAACGCGTTTCAGAAGGTTTTCCTTCATTGCTTACTTTAACGACTCGCTCACCACTTTGAAGAATATTTTTCAATAAAGGTGCCTGAACAACTTTAGTGTGAGATTGCCATTGACCACGCACTAAGGCTAAATAATCTTTTTGCATCTGTTTTAAGCGTAACTGCTCATGCAAAGCGCGTAATGCTGAACGTTTTTTAGCAATTAACAGAACACCCGATGTATCTCTATCAAGACGGTGTACAAGCTCTAAAAAGCGAGCTTCTGGACGCAATGCACGTAAACCTTCAATCACACCAAAACTTAACCCACTACCCCCGTGTACAGCCGTACCAGAAGGTTTATTGATAAGCATTAAATGGTCATCTTCATATAAAATACAATTTGACAATGCAGCGACTTTATCAAGTTTTGGTGATACCGCGACTTCTTCTTTTTCCGATACTCGCACAGGAGGTATACGGATGCTGTCACCCGCATTGAGTTTATATTCAGGTTTAATTCGCCCTTTGTTAACTCGAACTTCCCCTTTACGGATAATTCGGTAAATCATACTTTTTGGTACACCTTTTAAGCGTGCCAGTAAAAAATTATCGATACGCTGGCCTGCTTCATCGCCATCAATGGTGACGAACTGAACTTGATTAAATGATTTCATAGTGGCGATTCTTTGGCTCTCTTAAAATAAAAATAACAAACAACTTTGTGGTGTACAAAATAACATCAAATCTGTCGTCTATTTTAACCTGAATAATGGGAAAAAGACGAAACATTAGCTAATCTCTCATATTTATACAGAAAAAGTCACCAAAGCAGAAAAGTCATCTTGCTATAACCCTAACACCAATGGAATAATGCAGACTCTCCTGATTATGTTTATCAGGTATATTTATGAAAATTTTGTTTGTTTGATTTTCAAAATGCAGCAATGGCGTAAGACATAGTCGAAAATCAAACAATTTAGTATGCCATAAATACATCGCTTATTGAGTTGAAACATCGTGTTCAATTAAAGAGTGCTGAATTTTTGAACTAAAAATCAGACTCACCGACATATTGCACCTCTATACAACCGACAACCGTGAGGTTGACGCATTTGTAAAAGACACGAGGTCATCGGTTATCAATAGTGTAATTACGTATGTTAGTGGCACATTATAAAACGTGAAAATAACGAGTAAGTCACAATATGAAAAGAATGTTAATTAACGCAACTCAGCAGGAAGAGTTGCGTGTTGCCCTTGTCGATGGGCAACGTTTGTACGATCTGGATATCGAAAGCCCCGGTCATGAACAGAAAAAAGCGAATATCTATAAAGGTAAAATTACTCGAATTGAACCCAGCTTAGAAGCCGCTTTTGTTGATTATGGTGCGGAACGCCACGGTTTCCTTCCTATCAAAGAAATTGCCCGCGAATACTTTCCTAGTAATTATCACTCCCATGGTCGTCCTAACATCAAAGATGTCTTAAAAGAAGGCCAGGAAGTTATTGTTCAAGTTGATAAAGAAGAGCGTGGTAATAAAGGTGCAGCATTAACCACTTTTATCAGCCTTGCGGGAAGTTATTTGGTATTAATGCCAAATAATCCTCGTGCAGGTGGTATTTCTCGCCGTATTGAAGGTGAAGACCGTACTGAACTCAAAGAAGCTTTATCAAGCCTTGAAATCCCAGATGGTATGGGTCTGATTGTACGTACAGCAGGTGTTGGTAAATCTGCCGAAGCGCTACAACAAGACTTAAGCTATCGTTTAAGACACTGGGATGCAATTAAGAAAGCCGCTGAAAATCGCCCTGCGCCATTCTTAATCCATCAGGAAAGTAACGTAATCGTTCGCGCATTCCGCGACTACTTACGTCCTGATATTGGCGAAATTTTAATTGATAACGCAAAAGTCGTTGAAATGGCACGTAGCCATATTGAAGCGATTGGTCGTGGTGATTTTGCTAGCAAAATTCGCCATTACACCGGTGCGGTACCTCTGTTTAGCCATTACCAGATTGAATCACAGATTGAATCTGCTTTTCAGCGTGAAGTTCGCCTTCCTTCTGGTGGCGCTTTAGTTATTGATACAACTGAAGCATTAACAGCGATTGATATCAACTCCTCACGCTCAACCCGTGGTGGTGATATCGAAGAAACTGCCTTTAATACTAACTTAGAAGCGGCTGACGAAATTGCACGCCAATTACGTTTACGCGACTTGGGTGGTTTAATTGTTATCGACTTTATCGACATGACGCCTGTACGTCATCAGCGTGAAGTTGAAAACAGAATGCGCGAAGCTGTTCGCCAAGATCGCGCTCGCATTCAAATTGGACGCATCTCTCGCTTTGGCTTATTAGAGATGTCTCGTCAGCGTTTAAGCCCTTCATTAGGTGAATCTAGCCATCACGTTTGTCCGCGTTGTTTAGGCACCGGTACTATTCGTGATAACGAATCACTGTCACTTTCTGTGTTACGTCTTATTGAAGAAGAAGCTCTTAAAGAAAATACACATGAAGTACACGCAATTGTGCCTGTTCAAATCGCCTCTTATTTGCTTAACGAAAAACGTAAAGCAGTAACAGACATTGAATTACGTCAATCTAATGTCAAAGTGGTTATTGTTCCTAATGACCAAATGCAAACGCCTCATTTCTCTGTTATTCGTGTACGTAAAGGCGAAGAAATTACCTCTCTGAGCTACAACTTAGCGCAATTCCATGAGAGTCAGTTAAATGAAGCTGAGGACGATGTTGTTACAGAGCGTAAAGCACCTGAACAACCTGCTATTTCAGCCTTTGGATTGCAAGAAGAAGAGCCTATTGAAGCAACGAAAAGCAAAAAAGCACCTCAACCTCAAGCTAAACCTGTTAAATCAGAACAAGCTCAAGGTACAGGTTTCTTTGCCTCTATCGCAAAATTCTTCTCTAACTTATTTAGTAGTGAGCCAGAACCTGTAGTAACACCAGAAAAACCACAGGAAAATAAGAAAGAGAATAACGACAATCGTCGTGATCGTCGTAATAACAATAATCGACGTAACAACAATAATCGCCGTGACCGTGATAACGATCGTAATCGTGATAACGCAAATAGCGAAGACAATCGCAAAAATCGCAATCAAAAACCACAAACAACGCCAACGACTGAAGTTAGTAGTGAGCAAGAGATTGCAGAGCGCGAAGCTCGTCGCCAGCAGCGTCGTGAACAACGTGCGGAACAGCGTCGTCGTCAAGAAGAAAAACGTCAACAGCAACAAGAAGCGGCTAAAGCACAAGCGGCTCTTGCTGAAAATGATACCGTTGCAAAAGGTAATGCTGATGAGAAGAAAGAAGAACCTCGTCGCCCTGCTATGCAACGCCGTAATCGTCGTCAATTAACACAATCTGTACGCGTGACTGACAATGATAATGCATTAGCTGTTGTACCTGTTGTGACTGAAAAAGCCGTTTCTGAGCCGCCTGTTGCAACAACACAAACTAAAGTTGCGCCAACAGAAAAATCAGCGCCTAAAGCAGTTGCTGTTGCGAAAGTTGAAGCAAATGAAGCACAAGCTGTAAAAGCGTTACCAGATGCAACTAAATCACAAGATGACAATAAAAACGAAGACAATAACGGGCAAGATAATGTTATGCCACGTCGTTCTCGCCGTTCGCCTCGTCATTTACGTGTAAGTGGTCAACGTCGTCGTCGCTATCGTGATGAGCGTACCTTAACAGTATCACCAATGCCTCTGGCAATGGCGGTGGCTTCTCCTGAGCTTGCTTCAGGTAAAGTCTTCATTCGCTACCCAATCACACCAATAAGTGATGCAGCATTTGTTGAAAATAATGTTGAAAATAACAATGACGTTTCTGTTGAAAACCACATTATTACTCATCAAGATCCACAAATGGTCGCTATCGCACCCGCGGTTTCAGAAGCCATTGTTGCTGATATTGCACAGGAAGGATCTACAGAATCGACTTATTCTGTTACGGTTAGCACTGAATCAACCACAGAGGCTGTTGCTGAAATTATTGCAGTAGAGCCGCCAAAAGCAGAGTCTGTTGAAACGAATAACATCATTGGAAGCAACGTTATCAGTGATGTAATTAATGAAGTGAATACAGAAGAGCACGTTACTCGTAAAGAGAACATTTCAGCGGTATTAAATACCACTGAAGCTTACATGCATGAAACTTCACCACAAGTTGAAACAAGTATCGCGCCAGAAGAAGTTGCACAAGATACAGTTACACCAGTAGAAAGTGAAACTTCAACACCTGAACAACCTCAGCCTGTTGAAGCAGTAATAGCAACTGAAGAAACTGTTGAACAACACAAAGAAGTTGCTGTTGAAACTGTTGTTGCCCCTGCCACTAAAGCTGAAACTGTTATTGAAAATCAGCCAGAAGCAAGTGCAATCCCAGTTGTGGATGTTGAAACAGTAACCGAGAGCAAACCAGCTGAAGTTGTTATTCGCCAAGAGCCTGTTGCAGTTGCACGCCAACTACATGCAAGCTCTCCAATGACAAAAGCACCAGCTGCTAATGAAGCTCCTGTGGCAATTGAAATCAAAGCGTGGGAAGCACGTCCAGCTTTTGATAAGAAAGGTCGCACTGGTGCAGGTGGACATTGTTCTACTAATCACGCTTCTTCAGGAATGACTAAAGCTGAAAGTCAAAACTGATAATAAAGTGTTATTAAGAATATCTTGATAATACTGTTAAATTGAGAACCCACTTTTTAGTGGGTTCTTTTTTTTGGGTAACCATTAGCTAATTAACTTGGCGCTAATTAACTTAGTGCTTATTAAGCCAACAATAAAATAAAAAAAAGCCCCTGAATATTCAATTCAGAGGCCTTTCATTTATTATTTTTAGTAAAACAATCAGTCTTTTAGATCAGGAAGATTTTTAATTTCACCCATAGCTTTTAACTGCTTAGATAATTCACGGCGCTCTTTAGACAGATCGGCATTTTTAATAATGTAATCGTCAACACGATCGTCATAGTCACTACGCATATTAGCAATAATGCCCAGTACATCTTCAATCGACATACCCGGTTTAATATATTCACTTAAGTTGTCTAATAAAAGAACACGTTTTTGGTTATCACGGATCTTTTTCTCATTGTCAGTGATCTCACGACGGATTTTGTTTTTACGACGATACATACGCACAAACTCCAGTACGTTTTGGAAAGACGGCTTGTTTGCGTTATCCATTTCCTACACCTTTACAATTGATATTTAAGATAAATAGCTCTGTTTAAGATTATCGCTTAATCGTGTCAATAAACAAGCAAAGTTTACAAATTTAATTGATTTTGCTTAATTAACAATTAATTAGGATGATATGTATTAATAAATATAGTCAACATTTTTTAACCCGCAAATATTCACTTAATTAATGATAAAAAAATGGCTACACATTTTTACTGGTAGCCAAAATCGACACTACAAAGGATAAATTAATAAGTAATTAAATAGGTTGTGCCTTATTTTGGTCTTCATGTTGTAAACCATCAAGTGGCGGTAATGCTTTCGCGTCTGAACGTAAAAACACAGCTGAGAAAAGTGTTGTCCCTATCACAATACATCCCATCACCATATAGGTTGGTGCAAAACCATAATGATCATAACCATAACCTGCTAATGGAGATAATAATGTAGCAACAATAGAGCTAACACATTGGAAGCCGACTAAATAGAGTGTTGAAGATAAACGTTTATCAAAGTGCTGACTGTTATATTTAAAAATTGAAATTAATAAAATAGGTAACTCAACAGCATGTAATAATTTCATACAAGAGATCAAGACAGGTCCTTCAACTAGCCCTGAGCCAATAATACGTGCAGCCATAACACTACTTGCCAACAATAAGCCGTTTTTAGCGCCTATTCTATTAACCAGGAAAGGCGCAATAAACATACCACCAGCTTCTAAGAATACCTGCAATGAATTCAGATATCCGTACATCTCATTACCCTGCTGTAAGGTTGCAAATTGCGATGAGAAAAAAACGGGAAACTGTTGGTCATAAACCCCATAAACACAGGTGCCAATAACAAACAAGATAAGCGCCCAAAAACGAGGCAGCGAAAGTAAATTCAGTGCGTCTTTTATGGTAATAGCCGATGTTTTACCATGCTCTAATTGATTAAATGCGTCTGATTTATCTGTTTTTAACAGTGTTAAAAGAATTAAGAACACAACACCAGAAACAGAAGCCATCACAAAATTATAATTAGGATCGATGTTTATATTGTGCCCAGCAATAAATGTTGCAGATGCCCAACCTAACGATCCCCACATTCTCGCCCTACCGTATTCAAAACCACGAATACGACTAACACGCTCGGTATATGACTCTAATACACCAATACCCGCATTAAATGTCATACCAACATATAAGCCCCCTAGAATAGAACCAACAAAAATATTCCAACGAAGTATTGAGGCGAAACCTAGAAAAAATGGCCCAGAAAGAATAAGTAAGACTGCAATCACTAATAATAAATTCTTTCTTAGCCCTAATTTATCTTGAATAAAGCCGTATAGGGGTTGAGCACATAACGCAATCAGAGAAATTGCAGAGAATATTAATCCAGTATCAGTCGCTTTTAATCCTACATACTGGTTTAACCAAATAGAAACTAATGAAAAAGATGAAGACCAGGTAAAAAAGAAGAAAAATAACAGCGCACTTAAGATCGCATAGTATTTTTTTGAGTCTTTGTTCATTGGTTGAGCGCCTTATAAAGTCATTTCACCTTTAAATGTTAACGTTAACTTTCAAGTTCACAAACAATTATATCGCTTTAATGTGATATAAAGCACATAAGTTAACGTTAACAATTTGAGTTATGTGTACTGGATCTACTTTTATTTTTATTGTCGCTACTGACAATAAAACGCACAAATAGGCATCATATAATCCCTTTTCTTTGATTTCCTTTGTTAAAATAACAGTATCCTCCATAACTCACTTAAAACAATGCTAACTGATTTAAACCACCTAACACTCGCCGTCAATAATGTGAGTAAGAGCTTTGCCTTTTATACTGAAATATTAGGCTTTAAGCCTCTTGCTTTATGGGATAACGGTGCTTATCTACAACTAGGCTCCTTATGGTTATGTTTATCTCACGATAAACGCCATATTACTGAAGACAGTGATTACACCCACTATGCTTTCAGTTTATCTGCAAATAATTTTGAAACCTTTAAACAACACCTTTTATCCCATGACATTACTGCATGGAAAGAAAATAAAAGTGAAGGTGATTCATTCTATTTTTACGATCCTGACCATCATAAACTTGAAGTTCATGTGGGTGATTTAAAAAGTCGCTTAGAAGCTTGTCGTCAACATCCTTATTCAGGCATGCAATTTTTCGACGAAGCCGAAAAAATATAAGGGCTAAATTGTTACTATGAAAAAAGTAATCAATATTAGCGGTGGTACGCTCCTATTAATCCTCACAGCAACACCTTATATTAAACACGACATAAGCGTACTTTGATCTGACATTTCACGTTTACCGCATTATGGTTTACCATGGTCTTAATGAAGCCCAATACAACTCATTGAGTAATGATTTAAAAAAATCATCAATAAATTTATGGTAGGAAACCTTGTCTAATTCAGCGAAAACGCCCACATTTTACATTCATGACTACGAAACTTTTGGTACTCACCCTGCGCTCGATCGCCCTGCACAATTTGCGGGTGTAAGAACAGATATGGATTTCAATATTATTGAAGATCCTCTCGTGATTTATTGCAAGCCTAATGATGATTATCTGCCTCATCCAGAAGCCGTGATGATCACAGGAATAACGCCACAAATAGCGGCAAAAAATGGGATGATTGAAGCTGAATTTACTCGTCAAATTCATCAAGCTTTTAGCCAACCTAATAGTTGTATTATGGGCTATAACAACCTGCGATTTGATGATGAAGTCACTCGCAATATCCTTTATCGTAATTTTTATGATCCTTATGCTTATAGCTGGCAAAAAGGAAATTCGCGTTGGGATTTACTTGATGTTTTACGTGCCTGTTACGCACTGCGCCCTGAAGGTATTATTTGGCCTGAAAATGAAGACGGTTTTCCAAGTTTCCGTTTAGAGTTATTAACCAAAGCAAATGGTATTTCTCATGAGAATGCACATGATGCAATGTCTGATGTTTATGCCACCATTGCGATGGCAAAAAAATTAAAGCAAGCGCAACCACGTATGTTTGATTATTTCTTTAATTTACGTGATAAACGCAAAGTGCAGGCGCTAATTGATATTCCGGCAATGACACCAATTGTGCATGTTTCAGGTATGTTTGGTGCCGCACGTTCTAATTTAAGCCTTGTTGCACCATTAGCGTGGCATCCTGATAATCGCAATGCAGTTATTGTTTGCGACTTAGCCGCCGATATATCCCCTTTATTAACACTCGACTCAGATCAATTGCGTGAGCGTTTATATACGCCACGTAGTGAACTATCCGTTGAGGAGCCACCAGTTCCACTTAAATTACTGCATATTAATAAATGCCCTATTGTGGCACCGCAAAATACATTAAGACAACAAGATGCAGATAGAATTGGTTTAGATGTTGAGACTTGTTTAAAGAATCAGGCAATCTTGTTTTCTCATCCTGAAATACGCAATAAAGTCGTGGAAATATTTGCGCAACAAACGCCTTTTGTTGTATCTGATAACGTTGATTCACAAATTTATAATGGTTTTTTCAGTGAAAATGATCGTAGTGCGATGGAGATTATTCGCTCAACACAACCACAGAATTTACCCGCGTTAGATTTAACGTTTGAAGATGCGAGAATGGAACCTCTGTTTTTCCGTTATCGTGCAAGAAATTATCCTTCAACGTTGAATTATGACGAACAACAACGTTGGTTGACGCATAGAAAAGAGATGTTAACGCCAGAAAAATTAACCGAATATATTAATACTATTCAGTTATTAGCTGAAGAATATGCTGATAATGAAGAAAAATTAAAGCAGCTACAAGAGCTTTATTTATATGCTCAAGAGATAGCGAGCTAATAGATAAAATAAAGGCAGGTTTTACCCTGCCTTTATTTTTTAATTTACTAAACACAATCTACAATAATTATTCTTTGTTCTCTGTATTAGTATCATTATGAGCGCGCCCACATCCACACTCTTCCCCCCAATATTTTAGTTTTGAGGTTTTACCAATACCTGGGTTCATGCTATTGGTTGGATCGTTATGTTTATAGAATGCTTTTAATTGAGGTTTAGCATAATACATATGACCAACGTTATGTTCTGCGGGATATTCTGCTCCACGTTGATCTAATAACGCCAGCATTTCTGCTTTTAATGCTTTAGCATCAACACCTTTTTTAATAATATAATCTTGATGCATAACGTGACACATAAAATGCCCACAATAGAGTTTATAAAGTAATTTACTCTCTATTTCAGGAGGTAGTTTTTCAAACCAATCTTTGTCATTACGACGCAATGCAATATCTAATGGCAACACATCTTCTACGTCATTAACATGAACGGCATGATAACGCACTGCAGCACCTGCGGCGGCAAAACGATGTAAAAAGGCTTTATTCCCCTCTTCTTCGGTACATTCAAAATAATCGCCTGATGCTAGTTTAAAGTATTCTTTTAAATAAGTTGCGGCTTCTTCAATTCCATCATCCGCCATTCTTAACATAAGATGATGCTCATATTTGTCACGAAAATCTGTCATACGTTCAGGTAAATGAGCAGGCCATAGCTTGCTCATAAACTGCATGGTTCTATCCACCATATTTTTAGGTAAAAGAGGCACTTTATTTAATACCGCATCTACTCGCCCTTTTACGGCAAATAGTATTGGCATTTTATCTGTGCCTAATTTATCAATCACCAAAAATGTATCTTTTCCATACACTTCCGCCATTTTGTAATAGCTTCTATGCATATATTCCCCAGCAACAGGCAGCTTTTTAAAATGACTTAAAATATGACGACGAATATCTTCAAGTTCGTCCGGATTATTAGTACCAATATAAAAAACTTGAGTGCGATGATCTGCGGGGAAAGTATCTAACCTCACAGCAAATACAGATAATTTTCCGGCACTTCCTGCTGCTTCATATAAACGCCGTTCATCATTGTTAAAACGAGAAGGTGTATTAGCATCAACATCACGTATACGCTCATGGTATTCATGATCAGAGGCTAGTTTTTCTGTTGTTTGTATCTGTGTCTCATGATAATGACGATTATCTAAATTAGTTAATATTTCTTCGGGTGTTTCACCTAAATCAATGCCTAAATGGTTAACTAATTCAGCTTCACCTTTTTCATTAACACGAGCATAAAGTGATAATTCGGTATAAGCAGGTCCACGGCGAACTAAAGCACCGCCCGAATTATTACAAATTCCGCCTATTACCGACGCACCAATACAAGATGATCCAATAACAGAATGAGGCTCCCGACCTAATGGCTTTAATACTTTTTCTAAATGCCATAACGTACTACCGGGGAAAGCAATAACTTGATTATGCTCTGAAAGAACCTGTATTTTATCTTGACGTAATGTACTAATAATCACGATATCTCTATCATAATCATCACCATTAGGTGTCGAGCCTTCTGTTAATCCAGTATTCGCCGCTTGCATAATAATAATTTTATCGGCTTCAACACAGGTTTTAAAAACTCGCCATTGTTCTAATAGATTAGCGGGAAAGACAACGGCCAGCGCCTTACCTTGCCCTGAACGAAAACCTTTGCGATAACGTTCTGTTTTATGTGCTTGGGTTAATACTTGTTTTTTACCAACGATACTTTCAAGTTTGCGAATAAAATGTTGATTTACAGAACTATTACTCTCATTCATTTTCCCTATCCTATTCCTGTCTTATCTGATTAATCTTTTATTTGCCCATTTTTATTATTACTCATAAGACTATGTGCAAAATATAAACTTATCATTTATATAACTGCTTTTATACTGCTATCCGCACTTCTTAAAAAAATAATCTTTATTTATTTCTAATCACTTTTATTATTTAAAGAGAATTTTGGTATTTGTTTCTTAAATAGAATATAAATAAGCACTATTTTAATATTTTATTCTATTATTAGCTTTTCTCTTGCTAGCTGCTCCCATGCTTGGCAACTTCGGCTTTTATAGCTGTTTTTATTATTGGCTAGCGCTATTTGATATGACAATGTAGGTTCCACCACAGGAAGAACAACCAAATCATCAATAGGATTTTTATTACACATACTGTTGGGTAACAGTGTTATCCCTACACCAGCTTTCACCATTGCAATAATTAAATCTAAATGGTTACTACGACCCGCAATAATAGGCGCTGTATTGTAAATACCACAAGCACTATAAATTAAATCATTAATACGGAAATCTTCAGAAAAGAAGATAAAAGGCTCATTAATCAACTCTTTAAAATGAATTTCCTTTTTTATAGCTAAAGGATGGGATGGCGACATTAATAGCATTAAGTGATCTTCTGAAAAAGGCGTTAATTCAAAAATATCTTCATTAAAAGGCAATACGACTGCGGCAGTTTCAACTCTGCCTTCTCTCATAGCATCAGCCATTTGTTTAGTACCCAATTCAAATATTTTTAGTTCAACCTGAGGATGGCGAGAGCTAAATGCCATAATAATATCAGCAAAATACGTCGAAGCTATTACAGGAGGTAATCCAACATTTAATGTTCCAGTTAATGGTCCAGACTTGTCCTGTAATGCTTTATTCATATTATTAAATTGTGCAAGTATCTGTTTTGCATGTTCAAACAGTATTGCACCATCATCCGTTAATCTAACGCCATCAGTTTCTCTCACTAATAAAATAATACCCAATTCATCTTCTAATTTTTTAATACTACGACTAATTGCAGGTTGAGTGATAAATAGCGCATCAGCGGCTCGGCTAAAGCCATTTAATTGAACAACCTCAACAAAATAGCGTAATGTACGAATATTCATTAGCAATATTTACCTTATTACATTTAGTTATGCCCTTAATGATAATAAACCATTTCATATCAAATAATATTCGCGATAAAACATTAAGCATAATGTAAAAGCATTCATATACTTTTATAGACTATTATTCGGATTTTTTGGAGATAATATGAGTAAGACTGTCGTTGAATATATGTTAAGCCGTTTATATGACTTAGGAATAAGTGATGTTTTTGGTGTGGCGGGTGATTATGCATTTCCCATAGAAGATACTATTTGTAATAGCAAACATATGCGTTGGATTGGCAACTGCAATGAATTAAATGCAGCTTACGCTGCTGATGGTTATGCCCGAATTAAAGGTATGGCAGCGTTATCGACAACATTTGGTGTTGGTGAGTTAAGTGCGATTAATGCTATTGCTGGCTCTTATGCAGAAAACCTACCTATTTTCCATTTAGTTGGTATGCCAGCAAGTGGTGTACAAAAAAGTAAGCGCCTTGTTCATCACACATTAGGTAATGGTTATTTTGATATTTTTTATCAATTAGGCCAACGTCTTGCTTGCGCTCACGCAATATTAACACCTGAAAATTGTATTACAGAAATGGAACGTTTAATTGCGACTGCATTAAAAGAACGTCGCCCTGTTTATATCGGCCTACCTTCTGATTATGCCACTATGCAAGTGATAGAACATTCCCCTGTTACCGCCCCCAAAAGACCAATAAGTGATAAAGAAATATTAGAAAAAGTGGTATCACTCATTATTGAAAAACTTGCACACAGCAATAATATCTGCGTATTACCTGGTATTTTATCCGCCCGTTTAGGATTATCAGATAATGTGCAAGCTTTTATTGATAAGACTGGCTTACCTTATGCCACTATGTTTATGGATAAAAGTATTTTAAGTGAATCTCATCCCCAATATATTGGCATGTATGATGGCAAATTAATGACACCTGAAGTCAGAGAATTTGTAGAAAATAGTGAGTACGTATTAGGGATTGGTGCAATGATGACCGACTTCAATACAGGAAGTTTTACTGCCAATATTAAACCAAAACAACTTATCAACATCATGCCTGAGTATGTTGAGATTGATTCAGTTATCTACACATCGATTTATATAGAAGACGTGCTCTCAGCTCTGACTCAACGATTACCGAATAAAACGTATCATCAGATAAAAGCCAAAGGATTAGGCGAAGCTGTGTTATCTGATAACGGTAAAATTACGGCTCAGTATCTCTATCCTCATTTAGAAAAGTTCTTTAAACCTAATGATATTATTATTGCAGAGACAGGTACATCATCAATGGGATTAGGTTTTGCCCTATTACCAGAAGGCGCTCAATTCCATAACCAAACATTATGGGGTTCTATTGGTTGGGCAACACCAGCATCATTTGGTGCAACCCTTGCAGCGCCTAACAAACGAGTTATTTTAATTACAGGTGAAGGCTCCCATCAATTAACGGTACAAGAGATTAGCCAATTTGTTCGCTTCGGATTAAAACCAATTATCCTTGTGTTAAATAATGATGGTTATTTAATTGAGCGATTATTATGTGATTACCCTGAAGCTTATTATAACGATCTTGCTCAATGGAATTATCATCAATTACCTAAAGCTTTTGGTGCAACAGATTGGCATTGTGAGAAAGTCACAACGATAGATGAATTAAATAAAGCGCTTAAAGTGGCGGGATCAACAGAAAGTGCCTCTTATATCGAAATAGTAACCGAACGATATGAAGCTTCTGAATTAGCACAAAAATTGAAAGAGTCTAAAGATTCGCTTTATTCATTTTAAGTTATCGTATGATTTAAATAACAAAACCTAGCTTAGGCTGCCTTAAGTTAGGAGAAATGGACACTACTTAGTGTTTAATAATTGGATTATTAATATGGAGAATGAGAGTTACCTTTTGTGTTTTACATAAGGCTTTGGCACCTATACTAAACGGGTAACTCTCAACTTTTCAAACTGAACTGTCAAATCTAATCAATAGAAATAAAAATATCTTCTATAAAAAAAAAGCGGCCCCTAAGATCCGCTTTTTTCTTTTTTAATCTATTACTTTTATCCTCGGACAAATATATTTACATCCACTTTTCCGCGATATTCACCCGCTTTTGTACCATCTGGTTTACAAATGGCCCATTTGATACCAAATATATCAGGTTGATTATTCCCCATATTGGTTCCAGTTAGTTCGAGATCTGTATTATTGAACTTTAATAGATCATTATTATTTTCATTAGCACATTTTAAACTTGGTGTTGAAGTTTGCTTATAAGGCAATCCTATAACCCAAGGTTTTTTGTCAGAGACAGTACCATTAATAGGTGCTAAAACTAACTTATTTACATTATTTGGATCTAAACTTCCCTCTTTAATTACCGCTGACATATTTACAGGGTTACCTGTACCACCACAGGACAATGTAAATACAGATTCTTTAATGACTTCATTCGTAAATGTCATGTTTTCATTAATTTGTTGATTAGATACTCCAGTAACAGCACAAGATCGTTTCACTGTTACATTGGCATTTACGTTAACTTTTGCATAGAAATCTCCCTCAACAATTCGGCCAAAACTCCCTACATAAAAAGGAGTCCCCGTATATGTTAGTTTTCCGGGAGTTAACTGAGCATCAATATAAACAGGAAATGAACTTGGAACCGTAACTCTAATATTTTTAATACCACCAGCAGGAACTGTAGTTGTTGCATAATTAGATGGTACATAACATACATTAACGTCAGGCGTTTCTTTATCAACAACACCACTATTTGGCTGAAAAAATTGCCCAGTATAGACACTTTGAAAACTAGAACCAAAATTGGATAGGCTGACATTATAATTAAATTGAGGAGTCACATAAACGACTGTGCCAGAATTCGAAGAATGCGTTAACTTTAAACCATATTTATTAGATTGATTAGGTATTTTAGAAACAAATGTAGAATTACACCTCGATTGTGACTGACTTAATGAAATAATCGCATATACACTATTCCACGAAGGATTACTCTGATTATCGTAAATAGGTTTTCCTTGAAAACTACTCGTTCCCGACAAAGTACCATTTATATATTGAACTTGACTGGGATTGATATTCATATCAATCACCCCTGTTAAGTTTAATGTCATAGCACCCATGTCTGTTCCAGCTAAAACATTAAATGACGAAGTCATTAATACTGAAGTCAGTGATGCCATCATTAAATTACGCATTTTCATAGTTATGCATCCACCTATAAAATAAAGATTATTTTTTATTGGCAAGAAAGAGATAAAATTCTTATTGGTTGCCTGCTATTGACTTCAATATCACTTAAGCCACTATACGAAACGCTGCAACTCTGTTGGTTTTTATTACCCCATTTCACTAACAGCTTGCCATTATCAGGAAGCCCACTCATATAAAGCTGGCCATTTTCACCAACAATACCTGTATTCAAATCATTAGGATTATCAGCATCAATTAACGTAGCAATAGCACCAAATGGGACAACACTTTTATTCTGAGAAAGATTTAAAATAGCTTGAAAGCCAATTTTTGTTTTAAAGGCAACCTTAACAATAGCGCCTTTTGTCGGAACTACATTTTGAGATGTTGATTGTAGAGTCGTATTGTCAGGCAATGTATTTACATTTAATGCAATTGTATTTTGGCGATATTCTGTAAGATATGGTGATAACGCATATCCCTGTCTATTAATCGCACCATTTCCTGAACTTAACTCTGTTCCTGTTGCTCCAGGTGCTTCAACAATAGCCATACTATTGCCCATGCTTCTACCCAGTAATAAACCACCTGAATGTAAAAGCAAACCACCATTCATGCTGCCATTAACATTATAATAGTCACTTGAATAATTATAATTTAGAGAGGATGTACCGTAGTTACCTGAATAATTAGCATATGCTGAACCATTATTAGATTGGCCTTGGTTAGCCCAAGATTGAGAAATACCATAAGATAAGGAGTTATCAAATGCACTACCAGATAATCCAACTTGCTGGTTAGTTCTTCCATTATTATCATGGTTTATCATGTAAGTGCTATTAAAATTGCTGAGTGCCGGCGAATTACTAAACACACTAAATGGAACGCTCACATTAAAACTAATTTGTCTATTTTCAGGCCAGCTATCATCTGATTTTATTCTATCAATACTGTAATTTATGCCAAAGTTAATACCACGAATATTGCTATTATAGCCTGTCGTAAGTTGAGTAACGTTCTTATTTTGCTCCCAATAATTATAACGGCTACCAGATAAATAAATACTACCGTACTGACCTAATGATTGTGATACTGACGTTGTAAAACGACTTTTTTCTCGTTCACCTAACCATGGTGAAGTGCCCTCTTTTAACCGATAATCTTCAGTATTAAATTGATTAAAATCGTAATAATCTTTAGTTGAAAAACGTAATGCCGTTAAGTCAACAGAGGTTCCCGTAGTGGTCATATTCTTAGAATAACGGAATCGATAAGATTGCCCATTTTGAGAACCTATTGTATTAAAGTCAGCATGAGCATGTGTGATATCTGTAGACAGAGCACCCCAATTACCTAATGAAATTCCTATCCCAGAGGAAATAGCGTAATAATCTTTCGCACCTAATACCCCGCCATAAAGAGTGACATCATGAGGTAAACCATAAATACCACTGGCAAGCAAAAAATCTGCCTTTTTAGAGCCAACCGTTGTGCCACCATCAAATCGCCCAGTACTAATTTCATATTTCCAACCACCCGGTCTTAACATTACGGGTAATGATGAAAAAGCAACTGTAAATGTCCTTTCTGAACCATCTTCTTCTTTCACTGTGACATCCAAGTTCCCTCCTGAGCCACTCGCGTAAAGATCGGTTATTTTAAATGCACCGGGTGCAACATAAGTTTGATAAATAACATTCCCATTTTGCCGGATAGTAATTTGGGCATTTGATTGAGCAATTCCACTCACATCTGGAGCAAAACCTTGTTGACTCGCTGGCAACATTTGTTCGTTAGAAACTAAACGCATACCTTTCATTGGAATACTATCAAAGACATCATTTCCGGTTGTCGTTTCACCAATAATAAATTCCGACCGCAAAGAATAAAGATTACGAGAAAGATATGTATTAGAAAATTTATTACTGTTATTACTTTGAGTCTCTGCATTATTTGAATTTCGGGTATACGTCTGTGTCATTGTCGAACGTAAACGCCAATCATAAAGATTAAACCCTGCTCTTAATTGAGCAAAGAAATTATCATTTTTTTGTTTTCCATTATTATTAATTTTATCAACATTACTATCGTTAGAAGAATGACCTCCACTAAACATATAATTGATAAACATAGCAGTAACACCACTATCAAAAGAGGCGGGATCAATATAGCCGACGGCATCATTAGACATAACAATTTGAGGAAAACTAGTGATTAGTTTTAATTCTGATAAATTTACTTTTATTAATGCATCAGGAATATATTCATTAATATCATAAATCACCTGATCACTTTTTAACATATTTAACTTAGGTATTACTTCAGTATTAACACCTAATTTATCTAATAAGCCTCGGGTTATTTCAGGCACCACTTTATTATTAGGTCCTTTTACCAAATTAATGATAAACTCACCATTGTTATTATTATTGACATAAACTAACAAAGATATTCTACCTTCAGGTAATGCATCTTTTTGTGAAAATTGGCTTAAATCAATTTCATTTGCAGATACACCTAATTGTCCATCAAGTAATGCGGGATCAAAATAATCTTCTGCAAAAGAATTAAATGAGAACAAAATAAGTGATGTAAAAAAACTGTATCTAAAAATTGCCATTGATTTATTCATTTTTACACTCTTAATATTTAGCCTTATAAAAAATATATTTTTATTAATTTACTGTTTTTATTTTTTCATCTAATGGGAACATAAACTCATCTAATACTTGCCAATGAATAGATGTAATCTTCTTTTCATTCGAAAATAAGTATTCTTGTGTGCCAAATGGAGGTACGTTTTTCGATAACTCTTGTAGTTCGATCTCTTTTCCATTTATCTTTATTGTGTTAAAAGCTAGATAAATAGGTGAATCATTTTTAGCAATTATTTTATTACCATCAATTGAAAATGATAATTTTTTTTCTGCATCTTTTATTTCTATGCCTTCAAGAGACTTTGGTCGATAATATACTTTAAAGTTTAATGCCCTAATAAAGTTCATCTGTACATTTGGTGTTTCTTCAGATGTTGATGGTATTAATCGAAATTGAGAAATATAAACACTCTCTCTATCTGTTGGTATTGTACTTTCTGAACCAGTAAACTTAATCACCCACTCATAGTACTCTTCAGGTTCTATTTTTTGTAAAAGCGGAGTTAAAATAAAAGGAGGATTCTCTTTTTTATCAATTAATTGTAACCCCGTAGATTCATCTAACCATCTCATACTAGCCTGAACGAGATATGCTTTTTTTTCATTATTTCTTAAACCAATAGAGATGCTTTTACTACCTTCATTATACGTCATTCTTTGCAATGAAAATTCAAATGCATTATTAGCAGACCATGCTAATTGGCAATAAAAAAAACCTAATATCAAAGTAGTAATAAAAAAAATACGACTATTCAAAACGTTCATTTCATTAGTCCTTATATTTGAATTCTTTTGATAATTCACCATAGTCGTTAATTATATGCCAACTAGCTTCTTTTATTGATACTTCTACCAATTCAGTTTTGCTATAAGGTGATAACAATAAGGTTTTGTTATATTTTTCGTTATTAACTTTAATTGATGTTAATGTCATATAATATGGAGTTGGGTTATCTAAAAACCACTTTCCTTCTTGTTCTTTAATAAAGATCTTTTTATAATCTTGTTCTGAAGGTCTTGCTATATTTTCAGGTCGATAAATTACTTTAATCACAAAATTAGTTATTAATACTAATTTTGATTCCTGTGATTCACTTTCATTAGGTCGTTTAGTAGAAGGTATAATTTTTGTATTCAAATAAAAGAGTGACTCTTTGTCATTGGGTAAATTTTGAGTCTCTTTTAATAAAATACGTAAAGATGAAACACTCTTGTTTTCTAAACGAAATACAGGGGGAGTCACTATAAAATTAGATGACAAATTTCCATCAATTTTTTCAGTAACCCCAGCTTGTATTAAATAAGGTTGATTATCATCATTAGAAATATATACACTTTCACTTGAGTTACCTTCAGAAAAAATAACGCGCGTTTTTCCTAAACTAACCCCTTGAGCGTTAGCATTAAAATAACTAAAAGCTAATATTAAAATAATAGAAATTTTTATAATAAAATTATTCATATAATATCTTAATCAACGATATACGAAAAAGTTAACGTTGCCGAAAACTCTCCAGATTCGGGATCACAAACTGTGGGATCTTTGCATTTAACATAGGTATAAAGTGTTTTTTCTAATTGATCTTTACTTATGTTATTCCAAACAGTATCTTCAGATTTAAAAAAATCCGTATTATTATTAGATTGAGCAACATTATTTTTACTTGATACTCTGATACCAAAACTTTTATTGATATCATCATTAAATGTAACCGTATTTAAAGTACTCTTTGCCTTCATTGTCACATAAGTATCAAAAAAGTCATTCGTTTTACAGTCACTCAGTAATACCTTTATCGGAATAGGTTCTATAAGATTATTTTTAATTTTATTCGATTGAATACTACCAAAATCAACTTCATTGCTACTTGTTCCTGAAACTGAGAGTTTGCAGGTCTGTTTATCAATGGTCACATTAAAGTCAAATTCAATACTCTGAGCATCAAAACTAATAAATAGTGCTAGTGTAATAAACAAACTTAACAAATTCCTTTTCAATAGAAATATATTCATATTTACTTTCTCAAGGTTGTATAAGTGTTAATGCTAATATTGCTTTTAGCGTACCAGGATTAACCGCTGAACTGTCTTTCTTAACAAGCTCGACTTCAAAGTCTTTATTTTTATTACCATTTCCTGTTGTAATATAAACAGAACTTGTTCCAGCATTAAAATTAACTAAAGAACATTGATCATTTTTACAATCGTATAGAGCGAAACTCGCATTAGTTGGATTATTCACCGGTGATATTTTGTTATTTGCAATTTGTGTTCCTGATCCCGCTTTTATAACAACTTCCATATCAGGTGTTTCATCAACATAATCTTGGCAAAGATAATTAACTGAAAAAGGTATTTTGTTTTCCTTTTTTACACCTATTTCATCAACATTTTGCATTAATGTTGATTGAGAAAATTTCACCGTTTGGTCTGATAAAGTAAAAGCACATGTTCCTTTTGTTACTGAACCTTTTACTATGACAACCGCAGAGTCATCAACAGCGCTATATCCATAAAAAGAGATACAAGTTAATAATGCGCCCAATATAATTGGTTTAAAATGTGGCTTTATGTTCATTAAATCCACCTAAATCATCTATTGTACGCCATTGAACACTTCCTTTAGTTACACCTGTAGGTAAGGCATATTTTATCGAACTATAAGGCGCGATCATGGCATTGTTATTGGCCAAACTAACACCTAGCTTTATATTGTTGACAGAAAACCCAGCAAAATTGATGTAATAAGGGGAATTATTGACTACCTTTAATTGTTTTCCTTCCACACTAAATCCTAATTTCTTTTGCGCATCCTCAGATGTCATCGGTAAATTTTTAGGTCGGTAGAAAAGTTTTATGACATTATCAAATCCCACACTTAAGCCCGCTGTGTCAGAATTGTTGTTTTGTCCAGGGATCATCTTTGCATGAAAATAAAAAATACTTTCTCTATCTTTTGGTAAAGAATTACTCATGGCATAAATTTTCACTTCATGCCTTGATAAACTATTAATTCTAAAAAGAGGTGGAGTGACTTGAAATACAATTGGGTTTTCATCAGAGGAAATATAGGCTTGTACCAAATAATTTATTTTTGGTTCTTCATTACGAACGATAACACCTACACTACTCTCACCTTCAGGATAAATAATACGTGTAGCGTTTAAACCCACGCCTTTAGAATAAGCGAGTGGCGATATAATCATTAGTAAAATAACAAAAAACTTTCTTATTCTATTTGTAATTTTAATCATTATATTTCTTCTTTAATGAGAGGCTCTATTAAATAGAGCCTCTAAAAATTAAGCAATATTAGTTATAAGCAACAGTAAAAGTAACTGGTACTTTTAATTCATCACTTGTTACTGCACCATTTGTTAAATACAGACCAGCGGTCATCGGAATACGACCTGTACCGTCTTTAATGATCTCTTGTCCTAATGTCAGACCTGTTTCAACATTTGGTTTAACTAAAGTATTACTTGCTGTTGCTAACAATTTTACAGCTAAAGAAGCCGCTGTTGCGTTAGCAAACATTTCAGAATCAAAGTTTGATTTATTACCACGAGCATAAAGATTGATTGTTTCACCAGTTGCTAATGCTGCTGTACAATTAGAAAGCTCTAAATTAAACGTCTTATTATCTCCTAATTGATCGCCGACGTTTTTGCCAGAAACTTCATCACTTGTGAAGGTTCCCCAATCAATTTTAGAACCTTCTGTTGTTGAAGAAACATCACAACTTGCGGCACGAATTAATGCTTCGAATGACACCGTTGTGCCCTGTGTTGCAGCAAAAGCATTACCTGCAACCATAAATCCAGACAACACGATAAACGGAGCAACTTTCTTAATTAAAGACATATTGTTACCTTTCGTTTTTTAAATAAATCGCCTATTGGAATTAGTATTATTCCCTTAATCATCTTAATTAGATGTAAATTAAGAAAATATATTTTCTAATTCTTTTTAAAGAGTAGCACAACAATTAAATTTTACTCGTAAAGCGAGTTTAAATTACATAATGATAATTATTTAAAAAACTTTTTTTATAAAGTTCTTTCTTTATTTTTAGAATATTTAACTAATCTTTAATCGAGCATCAATATAATACTTAAAAAATAAAAAAATATATTTTTGAATATATAAATTTTGTTTTTCATATATATAGACATGTTAAAACTAATATAAAAAAACATTTAATTTAATTTAAATAAGTAAATACACCTAATGATAAATACTTAAGAGCAAACCTATATTCCACATAAAATTATTTTTAATTTTTTTATTTGAATGGGTAAATATACTTAATTTTATTGTATATAAATAAATCAATTGGTTATTTATTATACTGATCGATTCTAGCGCTGTTTATTCAATACAAAAAAAATGGTCTCATTACTGAGACCATTTTATTTATCATTATAACAATTCTTCGAATATTACTTTTCTGGCATTTGTGGCATTGGTCTACGGAACCGACGAGTGATCCATACCATATAAAGTATACCAATTGCGCCCCAAACAAGACCTAACTCCATAGAACCTGGTTCAAGGTTTACCCACAAGACACCCATTGTTGCAGCACCAATAATAGGTAATATCAGGTAATTAATGTGATCCATTAATCCTTTATTACGGCGCTCACGAATATAGAACTGTGAAATAACAGACAGATTCACGAAAGTAAACGCAACTAACGCACCAAAGTTAATTAATGCCGTTGCAGTCACTAAATCAAAGAACACCGCACCTAATGCTAAGAAGCCAACTAATAGCACGTTAAATGCAGGCGTACGCCATTTTGGATGTACATAGCCAAATGTCTTCTCAGGGAATACACCATCACGTCCCATAACATAAAGTAAACGTGCAACACCTGCGTGAGCCGCCATACCTGATGCTAATACAGTCACACAAGAGAACACTAAAATAATGGACTGGAATAAAGCACCCGCAACATACAGCATTATTTCAGGTTGTGACTCTTCTGGATTTTTAAATCGTGAAATATCTGGGAAATACAGTTGTAAAAAGTAAGAAACCGCAATAAAGATGATCCCACCAATCAGCGCTGTTAAGAAAATCGCTTTAGGGATAACTTTACCTGCATTTGGTGTCTCTTCTGATAATGTACTAATACCGTCGAAACCTAAGAATGAGAAACAGAGTATTGTTGCCCCGGTTATCATTGGTATGACTTGCGCATCAACAGACGCAAACGGTCTAAAGGTCCATAACTCCCCTGCACCTTCTCCGTTATAAACACCGTGGATAAGCAGCCCAACGAAGACAACCATGACTGCTACCTGAACAATAACGATCGCTGTATTTAAGTTCGCAACAACGTTAATACCACGCAGGTTAAAGAACGTCATTAAAGCCACTAAAGCAAATACAAAGATCCACGGTTCAACGCCTGGGAATATTGCTTGTAAATAGATTTTCGCCAATAAGATATTGATCATTGGCATAAATAAATAGTCAAGTAAAGATGACCAACCCACCATAAAGCCAACATAAGGGCTCATGGATTTTTGAGCATAAGTATACGCAGAGCCTGCTGAAGGAAAACGCTTAACTAATTTTCCATAGCTGACCGCTGTAAATAAAATTGCAATCAACGCAATCGCATACGAGGTTGCTACGTGACCATTCGTAATGCCAGAAACGATACCAAATGTATCGAAAATAGTCATAGGCTGTAAAAAAGCAAGCCCCATCATGACTACCTGCATTAGAGTCAAGGTTTTACGTAATTGAACTCGATTGTTAGCACCAGTTTGGTTAGTGCCGATAGAGGAGATGACGTTATCTGACATTAGCGAACCCTCCCATAACTTCGGTTTGAGTATTAGATAAACTCAACCGACAGTTACTGGGAAGACTTCGCATCTGCCTATAAACAGAATAGAATGAAGTTTTTAAGGATGTGTATGTGTTTAGGAGACGCCGTGCTCCGTAGTCATCATTGCCCGCAGTGCCGCTAGGCCCGACTGCGAAAGAGAATAATTGTACCATATTAGCATTCCTCTATCATGACAACCCTTTCTCTAAGGGGCTGGCTGCTAATCAAATTATGTTATCTATTCAGACTCAAATGAATCTGACCTCTTGGTGTAGTAATAAGTAAAAATGCAAAAAAAAACCGATGCACTTTAAACGCATCAGTCATATTTTTAGTGGGCGCATTTTGCACGTCTCAGACTTAAATAGCAATACATTTTCATCAAAAAGCCCCCTTTTTTTACGATCTTTTCAATTCGCAAACTAAGTCAACATATAACGCCACATTTTATTAACAATAATTGTGCTTTTATCACAACTTTTAAGTTTTAAATATTTCAAAAGCCATTACTCTACCGTAAGAAAATAAAACACAATGTATTGATAAATAAGAATTAAACTTTAGATTAAAATTAATATCATTGCCAAATCATCAAAATAAAGCATTTAAAATACATTAATAAGATTAATGCTAAGATTTTGTTAACTCATGCTTCTTTTATCGCCCCAAAATAGACTTTTAATAAAAAGTGCCTATTTTTTAGCAACCTGTTTTATATAAATAAAAAGTAAGAGAATAAGTTAAGAAAAAAATGGCTGGTAATAAGTAGAAATCACAATCTAATAGTCCAAATAACACGATGAATAAGATGAATTATTGAGCTAAATATAGACCTCAACATTTAAACTTTCCAGTATTAATTCTGAGCAAATGAAAGAAAATTAGAGATAAAAAAAGACTCCACAAGTGGAGTCTTAATGACACAAACTGAGGGTAAAAAATTAGAAGTTATAGTTCAAACCAATGTTGTAACGACGACCTTCTAATGTGGTATTAAAGTTTTCATAATTAATGCGACGATCGAACACGTTATAAACACCACCAATCACATTAAGTTGTTTGGTTAAGCTGTAACTTGTACCAATGTCAACAAATGCATAAGAAGGTGTACCGGTTGCCATACTTGTGCGTGATAAGTAATCCGATGTTTTACCACGGAAGTTAATACGCGCCCAAGTTTCCATTTCTGGCGTAGTTTCCCAGTTTAAGGTCGCATTTGCCATATGGCGAGGCTGTTTATTCAGTGGTTTACCACTAAATGCACCGCTCTTCTGCTCTGAATCAGTAAAGGTGTAGTTAGCTGCTAAGTTCCACGCAGGTGAAATTGTCCAGTTACCAGTTACCTCAATACCACGCATATTGGCTTTATCTACGTTTTCACGCGTACTGATAAAGTCATATAGGTGACCATATCCTTGTTCTTTAGTACATGCAGGTAACACGCCTTTATCATCACAAATGCGACGCTCAGTAATTTTATCTTTAAAATCAGTATTATAAATTGTAACACTTGCCGTTAAGTTATCACGGTTATCCCAAATAATACCAATCTCTTCTGTTACTGATTTTTCAGGTTTCAGATCTGGGTTACCATAAATGACGGCATTACCACCTGAACCCCCTGTTGCTTGTCCCCAAGTTTTCGTTGCTTGGCGTAAATCAGGTGAACGATAACCAGTAGATACACCACCTTTTAACGTCCATTCATCAGCCATATGCCAAACACCATAAACACGAGGTGTCCAGTGAGTACCGTAGTTTTCGTCTTTATCCATACGTAAACCACCGGTTAAAGCGAAATCATTTGCTAGCGCCCATTCGTCTTCAGCAAACAGCGCCCAGCTATAACGATCTAATTTACTACCTTTGTCTAAATGGTTATTGCTATCTTTTAATTCTTCAAAACGATACTGAGCACCAACACTTAAAGTATGCGCATCTAACATAAATACTGTTTGATTACGTACTGTTGTATCGTTGTATTCCATTTTACGACTTGGGTTATTGTTTTCATCACGCTGAATATAAGTATTCATCGTACCAAAGTCATACACACCATCATGAGTCAGGGCATATTGTTTTAGCTCATATTTACTGAAATCACTGCTCTTAGATTTACGAGAGCGATCAGAGGCTGAATATTCCCAACGAGAATCTCGGTGCTGGCTGTCTTTTTTAAATTCAAATTCAACCGTATTTTTATCATCTGGTGTCCAGCTTAATGTACCACCACCGCTTGCAGTAATTTGACGATTATAACCATTCGCAAATTTATCTTCGCTACGGTGCGAATATTGACCTTGGACTTTTAATCCCAGCAGGTTATCAATCAATGGACCGGCTGCATAAAAACTGCCTTGTTCAGTATTTCCTGAGTTTTGACGCTCTGTCAGCGTGCTATCAGCACGTAAACTTACGTTCCACTCTTTTTGCGCTTTACGAGTAATAATATTGATAACCCCACCCATTGCATCTGAACCATATAAAGAAGACATTGGGCCACGTACAACTTCAATACGTTCAATGGCAGGTAAAGGCGGTAACCAGCCTTGTTCAATACCTGAGTTATCACTATTAGGACGCGTTTCACGCGAGGCAACTCGCTTACCATCAACTAAAATCATGGTATATTTTGCATCCATACCACGAATACTGATATCAGAACTACTTCCACCGCCTGTTACTAAAACGCCGGGAACATCTTTTAATGCGTCAGTCACATCACGGTAAGATTTGGTTTCTAGCTGTTCACGAGTGACAACAGAAACCGATGCAGGTGCATCTTCAACGGTTTGTTTAAACCCTGAAGCGGTTGTTACAAGCAGTTTTTCTACATTTTCTGCTGATGCAGTCATAACAAAACTTGATGCAATAGCCGCAACAACGCCAAGCGCAATTTTATTTTTATTTAACACTACCATTCCCGATTCTCCAAGAATATATATTCTTTAAGTTTTATATAGATGGACAGATCGACAATTGCTCAGAAATTAGGGTAATAAATAAATTTAATTACCCTTAGTTATTTTAATATTATTTTTATATCCCTATTTACTGCATCCCTATATTTATTTCTTTTCTCTTTTACTGCTCTATATTTTATCCACTAAACCATCAATAATAATTTGAGGTATTCCTTGTGAACAATATTCCAATCGACCTTGAACACCATAAACATCGGCAAGGCTTTGTGCCGTGATAACCTTATCTGGCGCGCCTTGCGCAATTAACTGTCCTTGTTTCAACATTAATACATGCTCACCATGTCGTAAGGCGATATTAATATCGTGGACAACGACGACAGTAATAATATTTCTACGGTGTGTTTCTTTAGCCACTAAATCCATTACATGATATTGGTAATTAAGATCTAGTGCGCTTAATGGCTCATCCAATAATAATAAAGAAGGCTGTCTAATTAATGATTGAGCAAGCCCTACTAATTGTTTTTGACCACCAGATAATTCATCTAAATAGCGTAATGCTAAATGCTCAATACCTAATTGCCGTAATAAATGCATGACCTGGGCTTCACTATGTTCATTATGTAATCCACCTGAAGCACGTTGCGCCACAATAATGGATTCTAAAACATGTAAATGAACACCAGCAGGTAATGTTTGTGGCAAATAGACTACATTTTGAGCGCGTTGTGCAAAATTCATCGAAGCCAAATCGTTGCCATCTAAACTGACAACACCTGATGACTTATTTAATCCAGCTAACGCTCTTAATAATGTTGATTTTCCGCTACCATTTGGTCCCAATAATACGGTGACTTTTCCTTTAGGTAATGGCTCCACATCAAGTGCCTTAATGATAAGATGTTTAGCATAACCAGCGCTAAAATCTTGGATCTTTAATCCTTCCATCATTAGATATTCCCCCTATGACGTAAAATCATACTGAGGAAAAATGGCACGCCCACCAGCGATGTCACAATACCCACTGGAATAATGACACCCGGTATTAAATTTTTAGAAGCAATAGATGCCAATGATAAAACTAAAGCTCCAATTAATGCGCTTGCTGGCAGATAGAATCGATGATCTTCACCAAACATCATACGAGCAATATGAGGAGCAACTAAACCAATAAAGGCAATTGGCCCCACAAAAGCGACTGCGAGTGCGGTTAAAATACTGATGCGCAGTAAGGAGCCTAATCTTAAACGCTTTACATCAATACCAAAGCTGATCGCTCGGTCTTCGCCTAATCGCAATGCAGTTAATTTCCATGAACTCATCCATGAAATCACCATAATGACAGCAAAAGCCCCCGTCATCACACCGAGTTTTACCCATGTTGCACGCGCTAAACTTCCCATAGTCCAGAAAACTAGACCTTGGAGAGTGTCTTCTGTTGCAATAAATTGCATCATTGAGACTAGTGCGTTGAACGTAAACACCATGGCAATACCAAAAAGCACCACTCCAGATGTAGGAACACGAGTCCAGCGAGTAATTCCGTCTAATAATAAAGCTGATAATAATGCAAAGAGAAACGCATTCGCCGAAATAAACCATTGGTCAGGAATACCCGGAATACCAATCCCTAAAACAATCGCTAATGCAGCACCAAATGAAGCAGCATTTGATAAACCAAGTGTGAAAGGGCTTGCTAACGGGTTATTTAGAATAGTTTGCATTTCTGCACCCGCTAATCCTAGCGACATCCCTACCACAACCGCCATTAAGGCATAAGGTAAGCGAATATCCCAAACAATCACTCGAGAGCCTGCATCAACAAGCTCCGGTTGAAACAGGGTGGTTAATAATTTTTCAAGTGATAAACCAGAAGGCCCCATAGTGAAATCTAACACCACTGAAGCACAAATAATTAAAACGATAACTCCCAGCCATAGCATGCGTTTATTCATCATTTTCCGATAATGGGCTTTCACATTATCTGATGCATTTTTTTCATGCTCTTGTGTGGCGAGTCTCTCTGACATAATGCTCATATCAACTGTTGTACCTAGTCTTTTTTTTACGTTCTTCTGCTCTTACCTGTGTTTTACATTGGCAAAAACATACCGTACAACTCATCAATTGTTTCTTATGTACAAAAAGCCAATTATTAATTTGAGACAATTCATTCAACAAAGAAGTGAGTCGCAAAATTATTATACGGTGAAATATATTCGCTGTGTAACTTATTATATGGCGATAAGCTGTTGGTTGGCTGTATTGAGCGCTAGAAGGGCTAATTATTATCAGACTCATTACATTAAGCATATTATTTACAATCAACAGCACCATTATTTTATTTTTCAGCAAATAAATTATGCGCTAACAATAAAGCAAATAATAATTATTATCAATGCGATCACTAATATAATTAGGATTTTTGTATCTTTTTTATAATTGGCTGGTCAAAAAAATAAAAAACGTCCGTTTTATAGTGATCGAGATCACAAAACGGACGTTTTAATAACTTGATTTATAGGTTATTTTTTATTCGCAATGTGCGTTGGAAATTCCATTTCATTATAACGAATAAAGCGGGTTTTCTTCACAATCTTGTAAGTAAACCAAATTAATAAAAATAATGGGATACCAATATAGGTTGCAATTGCACCATACCAATCAATCGTATCTTCTAAGAACGCTTGGTAATTTTGACCTAATGTAATAATTAAACACAATATAAAGGCGAAAATAGGACCAATTGGGAAGAAGCCAGAGCGATAAGGTAAGTCATTTAAATCACGACCTTGTGCAACATAACCTTTACGGAAACGGTAGTGACTAATCGCAATACCTAACCATGCAATAAAACCCGTCATTCCCGAGGTATTTAATAACCACAAGTAAACCGTTTGATTTCCGTACATGGAGCTTAAAAAGCATAGACCAGCAACAACTGTTGTCGCATAAAGCGCATTACGTGGCACACCATTTTTAGACAACTTACCAAAGCATTTTGGTGCTTTGCCTTCTCTTGCTAATGTAAACAGCATACGCGTTGATGCATACATGCCTGAGTTACCCGCAGAAAGTACCGCCGTTAAGATAACCGCATTCATAATGGCAGCCGCAGATAATAATCCCGCATTTTTAAAGACTAGCGTGAATGGACTAACGCTAATATCACCCACATCATTACGCAGTAAGCTAGGATCAGTGTACGGGATAATTAAGCTAATGATTAAAATTGCAAAGATATAAAATAATAAGATACGCCAGAAGACTTTACGCACAGCTTTAGGAATATTTTTAGCAGGATCTTTAGATTCACCCGCTGCAATACCAATTAATTCTGTACCTTGGAATGAGAAACCAACAATCATGGCAACACCAATCATGGCAGCAAATCCACCCGCAAAAGGTGCATCACCAATTTCCCAATTATGCCAACCTGCGTTTTCGGCACCTTTCATAATGCCAGTGATCATCGCAATACCCACAATAATAAAGATAATTACTGTGGAAACTTTGATTAAAGAGAACCAATATTCTGCCTCACCAAATCCTTTTACCGAGATATAGTTGAGTAAGAAAATAACGCCAAGGAATAGAGCGCTCCAGATCCAACCATCAACATCAGGGAACCAATAGAGCATCACCAATTGTGCAGCAACAAGGTCAACAGCAATTGTAACCGCCCAGTTATACCAATAGTTCCAACCTAATGCGAAACCAAAGCCTTCTTCGACATACTTAGAGCCGTATGTTGAAAAAGAGCCGGAAACAGGCATAAATGCGGCTAATTCTCCAAGGCTCGTCATTAGAAAATAGACCATTAATCCAATTAAAGCATAAGAGAGTAATGCCCCACCCGGCCCTGCTTGAGCAACAGTTGCACCAGATGCGACAAAAAGCCCTGTACCAATTGAACCACCAATAGCGATCATCGCTAAATGTCGCGCTTTTAACTCTCGGCGCAAAGTGCGTACTGCGCCCGAACCTGCAGTACTATTTTGTTGTTCTGACATAACATTCCACTTTTATATTCACTTTTCTAACGAGGATTGTAACAAATCTGTCGTTCGTGAATAGCAAGGATCTGGGATTATAAGATACCTTCATGATCGGGCGTCAATTATTAGCAATTTATGAAAAATTGCCGATTAAATGTTCAGCATTACAATACGTCAGCAGTTTTTTCAGTGCATCAGAAACATGTTTTTGACGATGATAAACAAGATATAAGGTACGTTGTAAGGTTAGCCCTTCTACTTTTATCTCTTTTAATGAGCCGTTATTAATCTGCTCTTCAATGACTCGACGAGATAAACAACTGATCCCCATTTCATACATCACGGCGTGTTTTATTGCTTCTGAGTTACCTAATTCCATTTCAATGCGGTAGCCTGGTAAAGAAGCAAATAGAAGATGGTTAAGTACATCTCGAGTTCCGGAACCATTCTCTCGTAAAATCCAAGGAGCTGTCTGTAAATCCGCTAAAGTCACTTTAGGCGCTTTAGCTAACGGATGATCAGGCGAGCAAAAAATAACCATCTCATCTAAAAGCCATTTCTGGCTAATCAATTCAGAACTTTGACAAGCGCCTTCAATTAACCCTAAATCAACACGAAATTCGCTCACTAATTTAACGACTTCCTCGGTATTTCCAATACTCATTTCTAGCGGAATATCAGGATAGTTACGATGAAAATTACCCAGCATTTGAGGTAAAATATAATTGCCTATTGTTGTACTTGCAGCGATGCGTAAAGCACCATTTCCAGCTTGGAATAACTGCTCCACTTCAGTTGCTCGTTCAAGTAAAGATAATGCTCTGGGATAAAGTAATCTCCCATGTTCATTTGTGACAAGCCGTTTTCCCACTCTATCAAAAAGCTGTACGCCTAATTGGCTTTCGAGATCAGTTAAAGATGCACTGACAGCAGATTGAGATAAAGCAAGCTGTTGTGATGCTTGCGTTGTAGAACCACTCTTGAGAACTTCAGTAAAGACTTCCAGTTGCCGCAACGTAATTCGCATATCCATTCCACCTTTGAGCCGTCATTGTAATAACATACTATCCACAAACCAGTAACATACCAAGCACATTTAAGAAAATACACCTATATTAATTTTACTGGTTATTATTATAAAAATAATGAATTTAATAAATAAGATTACTTGTTATATGCTTATGCAAAATTCATATAAGCAAGGTTTTTCTATGTCAGAGCAAAGTCAACCTATTACATTGGCGAAAAAATGTTTTACTCCAGTCTATCGCTGGCTTCCTGGTTTATTACTAACAGGCGTATTAACTGCGCTTGCTATTTATATTGGTGATATTCCTTGGTTTTCTAGCATGGGTTTAGGTGCATTAACACTGGCTATCTTATTCGGTATTATTGTGGGTAATACCTTTTATCCTGTTGCAAAGCCTTATAGTGATGAAGGTGTTAAATTCGCTAAGCACTATTTATTACGTACAGGTATTATTTTGTACGGTTTTAGACTGACTTTTCAGCAAATTGCAGATGTAGGTGCAACAGGTTTAATTATAGATGCCATTATGCTGATATCGACTTTTCTTATTGCTATGTGGATTGGTCGCAAATATTTCGGTTTAGATGAACAAACTGTCATCTTAATTGGTGCGGGTAGTAGTATTTGTGGTGCTGCTGCTGTTATGGCGACAGAGCCTGTTGTTAAAGCACAAGCCAGCCAAGTTGCTGTTGCGGTTTCTACTGTTGTGATTTTCGGGACCATTGGTATTTTTCTTTACCCTTGGTTCTACCACTTAAATGCATTTGCAGGTTGGCTACCATTTACCGAAGAAACTTTTGGTATTTTTTCTGGTTCAACAATTCATGAAGTGGCTCAAGTCGTTGCTGTAGGGCACTCCATTAGCCCTGATGCTGAAAATGCAGCAGTTATTAGTAAAATGATCCGCGTAATGATGTTAGCACCGTTCTTAATTATTCTTTCAACTTATTTAAGTAAAAAGAAAAGCAAGGCAAACAATGGCGCACAATCTACTGAAAAAAGCCCAATTACTATTCCTTGGTTTGCCGTATTCTTTATTTTAATGGCTGGCTTTAACTCTTTGAATTTAATTCCAGCGTCTATTGTTAGTTATATTGTGACTATCGATACCATTCTATTAGCAATGGCAATGGTGGCATTAGGTTTAACAACGCATATTAGTGCTATCCGACAAGCAGGCGTCAAACCATTATTGTTAGCGTTATTCTTATTTTTCTGGTTAACCCTTGGTGGTGCGGTGATTAATATCTTTATTCAAACTGTGTTGATGTCTTAATAGGAATATCAAAAAATTAATCCCCTTTGAAATTTCGCCTTGAGAAGTACTTTTTAATTGCGCAACTATTTTTAGTTGCGCTTTTTTGCTTTTATCACCTCAATATGATGTTATACGCTGTATGTTTGTTATCATGGTGTAAAATAAATCTAAGGAGAGAAGTAATGAAATTTGTTGGCGCACATGTCAGTGCTGCTGGTGGCGTCGATCAGGCGGTATTACGCGCACATGAAATAAAAGCGACTGCATTTGCCCTTTTTACTAAGAATCAGCGCCAGTGGAAAGCGGCACCATTATCTACAGAAGTCATTGATAAATTTAAAAAGAACTGCGAACTTTATAGTTATGGCCCTTCTCAAATTTTACCCCATGACAGTTATCTTATTAATTTAGGTCACCCTGAAGAAGATGCTCTTGAAAAATCAAGAGACGCATTTCTAGATGAAATGCAGCGTTGTGAGCAACTTGGCATTGAGTTACTGAATTTTCACCCAGGAAGTCATTTAAATAAGATTGATGTTGATAAGTGCCTACAAAAAATTGCCCAATCAATTAACATCACCTTAGAAAAAACTAAAAATGTTACTGCCGTAATTGAAAATACCGCAGGGCAAGGAACAAATCTGGGTTATCGTTTTGAGCATCTAGCCGCCATTATTGATGGTGTAGAAGATAAATCTCGTGTAGGTGTTTGTATTGATACTTGCCACACTTTCGCCGCAGGTTATGATCTAAGAACGATTGAAGATTGCGAAAAAACATTCGCTGAATTTGAAAAGATTGTCGGCTTTCAATACTTAAAAGCGATGCATCTTAATGATGCAAAAAGCGAATTAGCCAGTCGTGTCGATCGCCACCATAGTTTAGGTGAAGGTAATATTGGTAAAGTGCCTTTTAGTTATATTATGCGGGATAAACGTTTTGATGGTATTCCGCTGATTTTAGAAACCATTAATCCTGATATTTGGCCTGAAGAAATTGCTTGGTTGAAATCACAACAAGACTAACAGCAACGCCAGCAATAATGAGAGCTGCGGCTTATACAATTTGCGGTTTATAGAATATTCGGTTTATAGAATATTCGTTTTATAACCATAAACCGCAAATGACTTTATTTAATCGGTGTTAACTCAATCTTAGTCATCATTTCAGCAAGCAGGCTTCTGTCTTTTATTCCTACATCAGGCTGACTAACTGATAACGCAGAAATAGCGGTTGCAAGGCGCAATGTATGTTCACTCGTTTGGCTCATTAATAAGCCATAGACTAATCCTGCAACCATTGAATCTCCTGCACCAACGGTACTTATCACATCACAATGTGGTGGTTTTGCAAGCCATGCACCAGATGCATTTACCCATAACGCCCCTCTTTCACCCAGTGAAATAACAACATGTGCAATGCCTTTATCTCGCAGTTGATGAGCCGCTTTAATAATATCTGCCATTTCAGTTAATGAATGTCCAACCCACGCTTCTAATTCACGATGATTAGGTTTTATCAACCATGGGGCTGCTTTTAATCCTGCGACTAAGGCATCACGACTGCTGTCAAAAATAATGCATGGACATAATCTTCTTAACTTAATCATCCATTGGGTAAAGGCTTCAGGATCAACACCATTAGGTAAGCTTCCGCTGACAACCACCATATCGAAATGACCAAGCCAATTAAGCGAATCTGTTGCAAAACGCTGCCAATCTTGCGCTGATACTGTAAATCCTGAAAAATTAAAGTCGGTGACTTGCCCTTTTCCCTCGGTTAACTTCACATTAATGCGTGTTCGTCCTGATACTAAATAAAAACGGTTCGCCATCCCATTTTCACTAAAGAAGTGCTGAAACTCTTCTTGATTTTCGCGTCCCATAAACCCGCTAACAGTAATATCGATACCTAAATCACGTAAGACTTTCGCGACATTATTGCCTTTACCAGCAGGATTAAGCCCAGCAGTTCGGACTAAATTAACACCACCTACATCAATAGCTGGACAAGCACCAACCAGATCATAAGCAGGGTTTAAGGTGATCGTAGCGACACGGCGACTCATGCCTTCACTCCCCAATCATTTTTTATTATGAATATTTAGGGTGCTATATATAGCATCAATTAACCTTTTATTCAGTGAAATTGAGTGGGTTCTCCTTGCACTCTATTCACCCTCAATAGAGAATGTTCCCCGTAAAAAGCGACTTATTTTATACATTAACTATATAAAAAAGAAAAAAGGAGTCTCAAATGTCAGTCGTAGTCGGCGTTGGTGTAATTATCACTAATGAAAAGGGTGAAGTTTTATTAGGAAAGCGTTGCGGAAAACATGCCCCTTATTGGTCAATTTTGGGTGGGCATGTTGATGAAGGTGAAACTTTTGAGCAATGTGCTATTCGAGAAATAGAAGAAGAAATTGGTATTGCGATCACAGAGCCACAAGTGATTGGTATTAGCAATAATCTAGAAACTTACCAACAAGAAGGTAAACACACCGTTTCTATTTGTATGATCGCACAACACCAAGGCGACGAACCTAAATTGATGGAGCCAGATAAATGTTCTGAACTTCGCTGGTGTTCTCCAGATGATTTACCAGAGCCACACTTCGAAGCCAGTCGCAATTCTATTGCATTATGGAAAAGTAAGCAGTTTTATCAAGGCTAATTAAAAACACTCTATCACTTTCATTATTCTGGATCTTTTTTGTTCAGAATAATGTTCAGATCTTCCATTTCTACATAAATTTTCACTTATTTATAATGATATTCCTTTATTATTTATAATAATCCTCACACTAATCTATTGATTTATATAATCACCTTTTTCTACTGTATTATTTTTACTCACTTTTTTCTTTTATAAAGCACAATAACCTCTATTTACACCCTTATAGCAAACGTGTATTCTTTACACCATCAAGCTAGTACACTGAGTCAATTTTATAAGGACATCCTATGTCAGAAGTCACATCAATAACAAAGCGCCCATCCATACTTGGTGGTGCAATGATCATTGCTGGCACCGCTGTGGGTGCAGGCATGTTTTCCATTCCTATTGTGACTTCCGGTGTCTGGTTTACCGGTTCTATTTTTCTTCTGATCTACACTTGGTTTTGTTTATTTATGTCTGGGTTAATGATTTTAGAAGTAAACCTTCATTATCCTTTAGGCTCTAGCTTTCATACCATTACCAAAGACTTATTAGGAAAAGGCTGGAGTACTATTAATGGGCTGGCGATTGCATTTGTTCTTTATATTTTAACTTACGCTTATATTTCTGCCGGTAGCTCCATTATTGTGCAAAATTTCGCAAATGTGGTAAGCGTACCCCAAGCTATTGCGGGTTTGGTCTTTGCATTAATTGTTGCTTTCTTTGTTTGGTTATCAACACGCGCAGTGGATAGATTAAGCACCATTTTAATTGGCGGTATGGTAATTACTTTTGTGTTAGCCATTGGCGGCCTATTTACCGAAGTAAAAATGCCTGTGTTATTTAACACCAATGAAAGCAATGCAAGTTACTTGCCTTATGCTTTAGCCGCATTACCTTATTTACTGGCTTCATTTGGTTATCACGGCAATATTCCGGGCTTAGTGACGTATTATCGTAAAGATGGCAAAGCTGTTATGAAAAGCTTGCTTATTGGTACATTGATTTCATTGGCAATTTATATTTTATGGCAGTTTGTTGTACAAGGTAATATTCCTCGTGAAGGTTTCAAGCAAGTGATTGCTGATGGTGGGAATATTGGTAACTTATTGGCACAAATGCGTACAACAACCGCCAATACCTCTGTATCAATGTTATTAGACTTGTTCTCTTATATGGCATTAGCAAGTTCATTTTTAGGTGTGTCATTAGGATTATTCGATTACTTAGCAGACTTCTTTAAGTTTTCAAATACAGGAAGTGGCCGATTTAAATCTGCATTAGTAACGTTTATACCGCCGACTGTTTTAGCCATTATTTTTCCTGATGGTTTCTTATATGCCATTGGTTTTGCAGGGTTAGCGGCTGCCATTTGGGCTGCAATTATTCCCGCATTAATGGCAAAAGCAAGTCGTGAGCGTAATCAAAGTCAAAGCTTTAAAGCTCCCGGTGGTATGTTTATGATTGGTTTCGTCATTTTGTTTGGTATTCTCAATGCCAGCGCACATATTTTAGCGAACTTTAATCTTCTTCCTATCTACCGTTAATGTCTTTGCTAAAAGCCTACATCTAAAGCCAGCCGAGCCAGCCTACATTGGAGCTGGCTTTGTTTTTTTCATCAAATCTTATAAAAAAATGTGCGAATAACTTGCCAAGTTTCTGCACTGCGAGTAATTTTGTCGCCATTATCGTCAATGTTATTTAATGGAAGGTTTTATATGGCAAAAGCCAATGAAATTAAACGTGGTATGGCTGTTAGTTATAACAACAAATTATTACTGGTAAAAGATATCGACATCCAAGCACCAAGTGCTCGTGGTGCAAGTACACTGTACAAAATGCGTTTTACTGATATCCGTACTGGCCAGAAAGTAGAAGAGCGTTTTAAAGGCGATGATATGATTGATACCATCAGCTTAACGCGTCGTGCTGTGAGCTTCTCTTACATTGATGGTGATGAATATATCTTTATGGATAATGAAGATTACACACCGTATACCTTCAAAAAAGATCAAATTGAAGATGAATTACTGTTTATTCCTGAGGAAGGCTTAGCGGGAATGCAAGTATTAACAATGGATGGTCAAGTTTTAGCATTAGAACTGCCACAAACTGTTGATATGGAGATTGTTGAAACTGTTCCAGGTATTAAAGGTGCCTCTGCAAGCGCTCGTACTAAACCTGCAACATTACCAACAGGGTTAGTTATTCAGGTTCCTGAATATCTTTCTACTGGCGATAAAGTTCGTATTCATATTGCTGAACGTCGCTATATGGGCCGAGCTGACTAATCAACTGTCAAATCAACAGTCAAAAGCCCTACTCATTAGCGTATAGCTAATGTCGCTTTAAATAGGTCAGATAATCGTAAGAAACCCAATGTGACAAACGATTATTTGACTTGTTTATCTTTTGCACCCTACCTTTGTCTATCCACAGACGCCTTAAAAATATTGGACGTCAATAACACCATTTTTTTGGGTGTCATCCATCCAACGGATCTCAGCCTTGCCCATATCTTGAGGCAAAATAATAGTTCGTTGGGATTTATCAAAAGACGCGGGAACAATAGATTGAGTAGATGTGAACACTTTGTTGTGTTTGTAACATTGGTATTCAGCTTTATCAAATGTGAAATTCATCTCACATGCAGGATCGACAATCGCACCCCGCAGATAAATCTGCCCTGTTGTTTGCATGGGATCAGATGCCCAAGCTAATGATATCGAACTGGAAACGAGAAGACTGCATACTACGGTCAGATATTTTCTCATAACGACCTCACTTCTTGTTTGCGCTAGCAGGTATGGGGATCACACCTACCCGACATATTTTTATCATAGCAATAAAATATGACATTTATATAGACATAAGAGGAATATTTGATGTCTATCAAATATAAGTGTTCGATGTTTATAAATAAGAAATCAACGTTGATTAAACTTAAGTCAAATATTTTTAACTTTAATAACAGCTCTATAAAAGTATTAAAATTTTATTTAATTAATACAATTATTTTTATTACTAGATCTATGGGAAATTAATTATAAACAATGTTCATTACAGCTAAATTATCATTAATCCATTTAATATCCATAGAGCCTTTGTTGTTAATCAATTTAGAGTTAAAGTGCTTATTCCTTTCTAACTGATATTCAGATTCCTGCATTTCAGTACCATTCCAACAACTTGTTTTAAAAGTGTTTTTATCCGTATCCATTAGACAATTGCCCTCAACAATTGCACCAACAAAAGTTATAGTTCCTGAACCAATGACTTTATTTTCCTTAGCCAAAGTAGGTGTGCTTAATAATAAAGTTAAGCACGTAGCTGCAATACATAACTTATTCAAAACTAATCTCCTATGATTATTGGGATGTGTAAATTTCACAAGCCAATATGTTATTAAAGTCTTAACTAATATCGGCTTGTTACTTTATTTATTTAACTTTTATCTTTAATTAAAGAATAGAAAAAAATTATATAACACTCAAATTACGAGTATCAAAAAAAAATATTCTAAATTTAGGTTAAGTGGATATGAAAAAATCTAACAGAAATGAAACTAAAGCATAACATTTGCATAGACAGCAAATTGCAAAGATCTATTTTTTTATTTTGGTTATAGTCCTAGAATCAAACTCAAACTTATTGTGATCTAGATCACTAAATACACGCAAATTTGTCATTTTATTACTATGAAACTTTCTCATTTTAACCAAAAAGCACTGGCTATTTTTTTACTTAATCTTGCCGGCCTAATTATTTTTCTCTCTTGGTATCTTCCGGCACAACATGGATTTTGGCTATCAATTGACACACGTATTTTTTATTTTTTTAATCAGCACATTTTGCCTGATACTTTTTTTGCTTCTTTTGTGGCTTATACCAATAATAGAAAGTTTGATTTGGTTATTTTGCTGGCGATGGGAGCGCTTTATTACAATACATTCCGTAAAAAAGATTATAGGGGTAAACGCCATCTGATAATTGTGGGATTAGTGATGATAATCAGTGCAGTGCTGATTAATCAATTAGGACAAAATATTCCAATTGAAAGACCAAGCCCGACACTTCATTTTCAAGATGCGCATAGAGTGGGCGTTGTGACGGGCATTCCTACAAAAGATGCCTCAGGTGATAGCTTCCCTGGCGACCATGGCTTAATGCTACTGATCTTCTGTAGCTTTATATTACGTTATCTCTCGTTTCGTTCTTTCTTATGTGCTCTTCTTATTACTGTCGTGTTTTCATTACCAAGAGTTATGGCTGGCGCACACTGGGCATCAGATATATTAGTTGGTTCTATATCTTTAACTTTAGTCACAACAAGTTGGCTATTAATTACACCGTTATCAGATAATATTGTCAGACAATTAGAAAAATATCTTCCTTTTAAAAAATAAAAGAGAAAAGGGAAAACACATCTAATTTATTAAAAGAGAATAAGTGTAATATTGCACTTATTCTTTTGGTCATTTTTTTGACAATTAAATGATATTATTATGACAAAATGAGATCTATTTTAAGTATTAGCACTTTATTATCTAATGTTTTGTAAATTAAGCGCCTTTCCTCTCGCCATTTAGCCCCTCTTTCTGTACACTTTTCTGGTTTCTTCATTATTTATTGTTTAATGTGGATATTTACGTGCTTTAGAGCACGTTTTTCGCGAAATAAGGTTGCCAGAGTTAAATTACACTATATTCTCTGGTTATTTGGTGAATAATTCATGTGCGCTTCTGCACGTAAGGATGTAAGGGAAATCTGTCACAATGAGAACAAAACCGTATATGAGAATGCTTAAGCTCATACCGGCGTTCATTGTTGTAGCTACGCTATCAGCATGTAGCTCACAGAACGCAAATTCACGCTTAGCGAATTCAAGCACTACCCCACTTAATACATCATCAAGCACATCTATTTCCCAAGCATCACAAGATGAATTTGAATCATTGGTGAAGAATCTCGATATAAAATCTAAGATACTTGACCAATATGCAGACTGGAAAGGCGTCGCTTACCGTTTAGGTGGAGATACCAAAAAAGGCATTGACTGCTCTGCCTTTGTACAAAGAACCTTTCTTGACCAATTCGGTGTAGAACTTCCTCGCTCAACCTCAGACCAACAGTTCTCTGGTACTCAGGTTAATAAATCAAAATTACAAGCAGGCGATCTCGTTCTATTCAAAACAGGCCGTACTATGCGCCATGTTGGAATTTACATCGGTAATGATAAATTTGTACATGCATCCACCAGCAATGGTGTGACAGTGTCAGAAATGTCTAATACCTACTGGAACAAACGTTTTTATGCAGCAAGACGTGTTATTGAGAAAAATGACGCGGTACTTGTTGAAAACAACCTTTCGCAAAACGTATTAAGATAATTAATTCCCTTATATCTTATTGCAATAAAAAAGCCTCATTAAATCAATAATGAGGCTTTTTTTATATTCTTTGACCATGCTTAAACCGCACAATAGTTACGTTGGTTTTATAACATTAAATAAGTGTTATAAATAAGAATATGCCGTTGGGAATGGCTCCGCAATAGCAACACCTGCGTTTTTTAAGCAACATAATGCAGCACATTCATCATCGCTATGAAGGAAAAGACAAGGAGTACCATCCCACTCAATCACAACGCTATCAATATGGAGATTACTCAGATACTGACGCAAATTCTGTATTGCTTCATCCAGTGTCATACCATCATGACTTAATAATTTTAAGCCAATCAGCGTATTTTGCTTTCCAGCATCATTTTCAGGCAGTATCTCTACTCTTGTGCCCGCAAAGCCTGCTAGCCACCGATAACTCAGCGGCAGCTTATGAACTACCGAAAGTTGTACATTATCCACAAATCAATCCTGTTTCATCAACACGTTAATTTAATACATCATCAATACGAGTTTGAACTGACTTGCTCACACGCATATTAGAACCTTGTTAATCATACAACATAAATATTACAATTGCTTTACAAGTAAAGCGAAGAGACGTATCAAACCATTCGTTTAGCTTAGTGTTTGCAGATATTGATGTCTGCAATGCTTAATCTCTTCAATTATTCTTTCATTTATTTAACATTTTATCAACTATATAAAATAATTGTATAAAATATTACGCATTCAAGTAAAACAATCCATCAATTTTTATCACGATACTTCATATCAACAAAACAATAATAGATGATTATTAAAATAAATTTTACTTAATTTAACAAAATAACAACATCAAGTATTGATTCAAATCAAAAAATCACACTAATTTGAAACGATTCATGAAATACAACAGAGAAAAATTTGGTGTATTTAGAGGAAATAGAGGCAGGAAAAGAGGAGCACGCTATAAATTTCTGTTATTTATAGCGTGATGTTCTTATTTATAACGACGAGCAAGTAAGATAAAACCCATAGCACACAGTACACAAAATGCCATAGAGCTTACCATTGGCCATTCTGATTTTGCGGGTAGCATAGCAATCGCCGTTCCAACTAACGCACCAACACCAAAACGCACTGTTCCTGCGAGAGAAGAAACTGTTCCTGCCATATGGGGATAATCATCAAGAATAACGGCCATCGCATTCGATGTGATCATCGCGATCCCCCCCACATACATTGCTACGCCCACAACAAGGAAATAGAAATGTAAATTAAGAGCGACCACCAGCAATAAAAAGATCCCCATAAAACATTGAATAGTTAGCCCTAGGCGCAACATATTCAACGCACCAAATCGACGAACATATCGCCCATTAATGCTGGTCATCACAATTAAGAAGATAATATTAAAACCAAAATATAATCCAAATTGATCAAAGGGAATACCATGTAATTCGATGTAGACAAAAGGACCAGCACTAAGAAATGAAAACATGCCAGCAAAAGAAAAACCGGAAGCCAAAATATAGCAAAGAACACGGCGTGTTCTAAACAGGCTAATAAATTGGCTAAATGTCACTCTTAAGCTAAAGCGTTGGCGACGCTCTTTTGGTAATGTTTCTGGAATATAAAAAGCTATTAATGCTGAGGCAATCAAAGCAGCTATCGCGATACTCCAGAAAATAGCATGCCATGAAAACCAATTCATCACCCAAGCACCTAATAATGGCGCTAATAAAGGTGCGATAGTCATAACAAGTGCAACAAAAGACATACTTCTAGAAAAATCATCTCTAGAGAACATATCTCTCATCAATGCATTAATAACAACACTTGCCGCAGCGGCTGCAAAACCATGTAAAAAGCGCATGCCAATTAGCATATCTATTGATTCAGACAATGCACATGCACTAGAGGCAAAAGCAAAAACAATTACGCCGCCCAAAATGACAGGCTTACGTCCCAAACTGTCAGCCATAGGACCATAGACTAATTGCCCAATAGCAAAACCAAAAATATAGATACTTAATGTCATTTGTACTTTGCCACTCGGCACACCAAAATCTTGCGCAATAGTGGGTAAACTTGGCAAATACATATCTATAGCCAATGGCATAAGCATGGAAATAAGTCCCAGTATTAAAATGAGACTAAGGTACGACGAACGTTGCTGTTGCACGCAGATAAACTCCCAAAAACGACAGGATAAATAATAATTATTGAGGTAAGTGAATGCTGTTGATCTCTTCTTCTGTTAATGGACGATATTCGCCCTCAGCTAAAGTCTCATCTAATGTGATATCCCCAATACGCTCACGATGTAATGCACTTACATGATTCCCCACTGCTGCAAACATACGTTTTACTTGGTGGTATTTGCCTTCACTAATAGTGAGCTTAACTTCTGTCGGTGTAATAATTTCTAACGAGGCGGGTTTGGTTAGATCTTTTTCACCGTTAAGTTGAACACCCTTTTGGAATTGTTCAGCAACACCCTCTCCAATCGGCTCTTCTAACGTAACTAGATAAGTTTTCTCACAATGATGTTTTGGTGCCGTAATACGATGAGACCATTGACCATTATCCGTTAATAAAACAAGCCCTGTTGTATCAATATCTAAACGCCCAGCGGCATGTAATTTATGTGCCAGAGGTTCATCAATAAAATAGAGGATAGTGGGATTAACTGGATCGTCTGTTGAACATACATAGCCAATTGGCTTATTCAACATAAAGTAACGAGGCCCTAAAATTTGAGTTAAGACATTTCCGTCGTAAGCTACTTCTTGCTCTGGTGCAATTTTGGTTGAGCCGCTTTTCACCATTTCGCCATCAATTGTTACAAGCCCTGCTCTTAATTCACGAAGGATCAAGCTACGGCTAATACCCAATTGCTGGGATAAAAATTTATCTAATCGCATGAATTTCTCTGAAAAATGGAAGAATACCATCTGATATGAGGTATCTATTAAAAATGAATATTAACAATAAAACAACTAATTAATTTATAAATAAACTATCACGCTCTTTACTCCGTCCTTATTCGCACCACCCATAAAAAAATGTTACGCTGACACCCCGTTTGATTTCTTATGCAGAGTTATGGCTTTTACACTCAGACCTTATCAACTTGACGCGGTTAACGCGACAATCTCTTATTTTCGCCAACACAATACACCTGCGGTAATTGTATTACCTACTGGCGCAGGAAAAAGTTTAGTGATTGCAGAACTCGCTAAAAGAGCGCGCGGACGTGTATTGGTGCTAGCACACGTAAAAGAATTAGTAGAACAGAACCATAGCAAATATGAGGCTTATGGTCTATCTGCGGATATTTTTGCTGCGGGCTTACAACAGAAAGAGAGTAGCGGAAAAGTTGTTTTTGGTAGCGTGCAATCTGTTGCCCGTAATTTATCGCAGTTTAGTGATACTTTTTCTCTTCTTATTATTGATGAATGCCATCGCATTAGTTTGTCTGAAGATAGCCAATATCAGCAAGTCATTAAACAATTACAATCCATTAATCCACAATTACGGATCTTAGGATTAACTGCAACACCTTATCGTTTACCTACGGGTTGGATTTATCAATATCATTATCACGGTATGATCAGAGGCGATGAAAACTGCTTTTTCCGTGATTGTATCTATGAATTGCCTTTACGCTATATGATAAGCAATCATTTTTTAGTTCCACCCACTCGCCTAGATATGCCTATATTGCAATACGACTTTAGCCAAGTAAGAACAAGTCAAAATGGGATATTTAATGAGGAAGATCTAAACCGTGAAATAAAGAGACAAAAACGTATTACGCCTCATATTGTTGCTCAAATTATTGAATATGCGCAAAATTGCCAAGGTGTAATGATATTTGCGGCGACAGTTGAACATGCAAAAGAAATCCTTTCTCTTTTACCACAAGATGAAGCGGCATTAGTTAGTGCAGATACCCCTTCTTATGAGCGTGATGATCTTATTTCCCGTTTTAAACAGCAACAATTACGTTATATGGTTAATGTTGCCGTACTAACAACAGGTTTTGATGCACCTCATGTTGATTTAATTGCTATCTTACGCCCTACTGAGTCTGTAAGTTTATACCAGCAAATTGTAGGACGAGGATTAAGATTATTTGCAGGAAAAACAGAATGCCTGATTTTAGATTATGCGGGTAATCCTCATGATCTCTATCTACCCGAAGTTGGTACTAAAAAGCCCAATCCAAATAGTCAGCCGGTACAAGTTTTTTGCCCTATTTGCCAATTTGCCAATACCTTTTGGGGAATTGTAGATGCTGATGGGGATATCATTGAACACTATGGTCGCCGTTGCCAAGGCTGGGAACTCAATGAACAAGGGCAAAAACAGCAATGTGAATTTCGTTTCCGCTTTAAATTGTGTCCTCATTGTAATGAAGAAAATGATATTGCAGCACGTCGCTGTGTTCACTGCGATGAGATCTTGGTTGATCCTGATGATATGCTCAAAGCGGCATTAAAACTCAAAGGAGCATTAGTTCTACGTTGTGGTGGGATGCAATTTAAATCAGGAAACGATGTTAAAGGCGAATGGTTAGAAATTAATTATTACGATGAAGAAGGCACTTCCGTCTCAGAACGTTTTCGATTAACCACCCCGGCTCAACGAAAAATATTTGAATTAAAATTTTTACGTGAACATCAACGCGCACCGGGTGTCCCCTTTGTTTGGCATAATGCTAACGATATTATTAAACAGTTTGATTTGTTGCGTCATCCCGACTTTATTGTCGCTCATAAAGGTAAAAAAGAGCACTTTTGGAAGATAAGAAATAAGATTTTTGACTATGCAGGTCGCTACCGAAAAGCAGATACCTTGTATTAATCTGGATTTATATTTGCTGTTGGAGGACTTTTTCGTTAAAATGCGCCCCGCTTTATCTATTTTTAGATAAACCAAATCTCGAGCTTGTTGCTGGGTCGCCTGTAACAAGTATGTATTTTCTTTCTTTTTTATAAGAGAAAAAAGATGTTAACTATCAAAGCAACTGTACGTAAAGAGCAGGGTAAGGGTGCGAGCCGCCGCCTGCGTGTGGCTAACCGTTTTCCTGCTATCGTTTATGGCGGAAATGAAGAGCCAATCGCTATCGATTTAGATCACAACGAAGTTATCAACCAAGAACACAAATCAGAATTCTATTCAGATTTCGTAAACCTGGTTATCGATGGCAAAGAAACTAAAGTTAAAGTTAAAGCAGTGCAACGTCACGAGTATAAACCAAAAATTACTCATATCGACTTCCTGCGCGCTTAATAAGCCACCCTTCGAGCTTTATTTTTCGGGACGCCGAGCATATAACGCCACTTAATGTGGCGTTATTTGTTTCTACTGTTTAATTATTTTTCTGATGCTCTACGTTGTAGCTGATCACGCAAATTAGGCGGGGTACCTTTAATGGTGAGCGTATCTGTTGCAGGATCCCAGAATATTCTCTCCCCTAATAATTTCGCATCAAAATTCACAGTTAATCCCCCACCACTTCCTGAGTACTTCATCAGTTGACGTAACGTACTGCGATCTGCTGGGAATGTTTCAGCTAATTCATAGCCTTTTTCTTCAGTAAATTGAGCAAAGTTTTGATCGCCTAAAGACGGTAATTCTTCAGCAAGCTCTGTTAAAGCAATTTCTTCGCCCGATTGTAATTGCTCGTTACAATAGCTATATACTTGCTCACGACAAGTTTGACGTTCTTGCTTACCCATTTCTGAGGCTTCACAAAAATCGTCAACCGCTTGTAATAAACCTTTGTTTTGAACTTTAGCGTTTAAACCTTCTTGAGCGCCTAAAAAGTCCATAAAGAAATCAGAGACTTTACGTCCAACACGACCTTTTAAAAACGTTAAATAACGTAAAGAGTCGGGTGCTGTTTCCCACTCAGTTAAATCGATACGAGCAATAATGTCTGCATGAGGAATATCTAAATAGCGCGTTGATGACACATCAAGGCTGTCATTGACCCACATACTGTTACAACTACTAAGTACAGCAATTAACAGGTAATCCACCGCTAAATAGCGATAGTGGCAAAATAGAACGGTACCACCTTCTGCAAAAGGGTATTTTGCTAATTCATCTTTTAGTCTTACGGTAGCTGCTCGTGAAAAACCTAAAAAGTTTTCTTCGCCTTTACGCTGTAAGCGCAGTGCTTCTGCTAATTCACTTTCTTCATTAAACAGACCATAAGCTTTACTTTTTGCACTGTATACACGATGCAACTCTTCAATCATCTCCTGAACAACAGGTTCAATTTCTAAGAGTGAATCACGTAGCACAACTTCTAATGTCTGCTCATCTCGCTTAATAAGTTGATGCAAAACTAATTGGTTAATATCTAGACTCATGGTCGTCCTCTTCTATTGCGTCTCTTTCTTGTGCGCGTATTCAAACACTCCCTACTTTCAGTATCAAGGGAAAATTAATTAATTTAATAGCGGAAAAAGACCTAGTAATACGGTAATATATAGCGTTTTATTCATTTAGTAGGAATTCAGATTTTATGCCGCAAAAATCCCGTTATAGTGATGAACAAGTTGAGCAATTACTTGCAGAACTTGTCAGCGTTCTTGAAAAACATCATACTCCTACAGATCTTTCTTTGATGGTGTTGGGGAACATGGTGACAAACTTAATTAATACAAGTATTGCCCCTGCTCAACGAATGCTGATTGCTGATTCTTTTGTTCACGCATTGCGTGCTTCAATTGATGAAGGCAATATTCACTAATAAACATAGAAAAATTATTTATAGACATGGTAACGAAACCTCAGTCCTATCGTGAAAAAGTATCCCAAATGATCAGCTGGGGTCACTGGTTTGCGCTATTTAATATTATTCTAAGCTTACTGCTTGGGAGCCGTTACCTGTTTATTTCTGATTGGCCTGCAACCTTTGCGGGTCGTTTTTACGCTATTGTGAGTTGGATGGGACATTTTAGTTTTATTGTCTTTGCTATCTATATACTCATCCTTTTCCCTCTCACCTTTGTAGCTGTTTCTCAACGGCTACTTAGAGTTATTTCCTGCGCCCTTGCCAGTGCCGGATTAACTATCCTTATTTTTGATATCGCCGTTTACCAGCAATTTCAACTCCATTTGACTCAGCTCGTTTGGGATCTTGTCATTAATCCAGATGAAGGTGAAATGGCGCGTGAATGGCAACTTATCTTTATTGGCATTCCCATCATTTTTCTTATTGAAATGCTTTTTGCAACATGGAGTTGGCAAAAATTACGCAGTTTAAATCGCCAACGTTGGGGTAAACCATTAGCGGGTGTCTTTATTACTTGCTTTATATTATCTCACTCTATGTCGATTTGGGCTGATGCTAACTTTTATCGCCCAATTACCATGCAACGAGCTAATTTACCGTTATCGTATCCAATGACAGCGCGTAAATTCCTTGAACGTCATGGTTTTCTTAATCAATCAGAATATGAGCAGCGTGTTATCAGTGAAGGTAACCCAGCAGCACAAGGTATCACCTATCCTCTTGCTCCATTAATCTATGCCAAAGATACCTATTCTTATAACTTGCTGGTGGTTATCGTTGATGGTTTAGGTAACGAAGAAGTACCTGAATTACCAAGCTTGCAACAGTTCGCACAAAATAATCTCTATTTTTCAAAACATTATTCATCAGGCATTAATAATGACACTGCATTATTTGGCCTATTTTATGGTATTTCACCTTCTTATTTAGACAGTGTATTAAGTAGCAGAAAAAACTCTGCACTTTTCGATGCATTAAGTTATCGGAACTACCAATTAGCAATGTTTTCAACTAATGGTTTCCAAACACCACTGTTTAAACAAGCTGTGCTATCAGATTTCACCCTCCCGACATCACGCAGTGGTGATAACAATGCCACAATTGATAGTTGGAGTAATTGGCTGGTGAAAAACAGCCAAACAGCCCCTTGGTTCTCTTTCTTACAAATTAATGGTCACACCAATAATGCGTCTCAACGTGCCACATTAAATGATCAACTAGAGACAATATTTAAGACATTACAAGAAACCAAAGCGCTAGATGATACTGTTGTCGTTGTCACTTCTAGCTATCATCAAGACAACAATAAGAAGCAGATTAACCAATGGCTTTCAGATAAGACCACCTTTAATTTAAGCCAATCACAAGTGCCATTGATGATACATTGGCCAAATATGACGCCACAGGTTATTGATCGAATGACAAGTCATCAAGATATTATGACAACCTTGATGCAGCATGTTTTACATGTCATTAGCCCAGTAGATAACTATTCACAAGGTGAAGACTTATTTGCAAGTACCCGTAATCATCCATGGATTTTTACCGGTGATGAAGAGACATTTGTAGTCTTTTTACAAGATAATACCTTGTTGATAGATAAGCATGGTCGGTACGCTTTATTTGATAAATCAGGACAAGAGATCAGCACGGCAAAACCTGATTTAAAATTATTACTGCAAATTTTAGCTGAGCAGAAGCGTTTTATTGAACGCTAGTACTATTAAATAACGTATAAAATTACGCCACTTAATTAGCAAAGGGTTGCTTTAGCAGCCAAAAACAGTAATATACAGGGCGCAAACGGCATGTAGCGCAGCCTGGTAGCGCACTGTCATGGGGTGTCAGGGGTCGTAGGTTCAAATCCTATCATGCCGACCAAAATTCCTTAGAAAAACCAACCGCTTATGGTTGGTTTTTTTATGCCTGAAATTTGCTTGGTGTAAAACTGGTGTAATACTGGTGTAAAACCCCCATCAGATTTACCTTGTTTAAGTTCCAATTCTCGCCCTATTCTTATGCTATAATCACTCTCCGATTCATTAATAAAACTTATGAAATTAAAAATCTTGCTGAACTAACACTAGAAGAAAAAGACAAAATTAATGTCGATTTATCCGCTTCAGGTGTCGCATATAAAGAACGACAACAACCAGCACATTTGAGAGTGTACTTTAATGAGCGATTAGCGTTTTATCGTAAAAGAATTATGAACATAAAACTAATATTTACCATAATGTATATTTACATCATGGTGAAATAGTTTGTTAGAACGGATACAAAGCGTAAAGATACAAAAGGAATACATTGTGCTCAAAGATAACTTTAATGAATTACAAATTTTTTTTGCTGTTGCGAGGGAGAAAAGCTTTACCAAAGCTGCGGCTAAACTGGGCGTTTCTCAATCCGCTTTGAGCCATGCAGTAAAAGCATTGGAAGAACGTTTAAATACACGGCTTTTAACACGCACCACACGCAGTGTCGCGGCAACAGAAATGGGGGAAAAGATTATCGCTTGTCTTGAACCTCGACTGGCTGACCTTAATCACGAGTTAGAGGCAATTATTCAGCTTAATGGTGTCGCATCTGGCAATATCCGCCTTTCAACGGGGGAGCATGCAGCACGCAGTCTTCTTTGGCCCAAACTCAAACCGTTTCTACGTGCATACCCTGAGATTAATGTCGAATTGGTGGTTGATAATGGGTTTGTTAATATTGTCGATGAAGGTTTTGATGCAGGGATACGTTTAGGGGAAAGTGTTGATAAGGACATGGTCGCCGTTAAGATTGGCCCTGATATGCGACTAGCAATTGTTGGTTCACCGAGTTATTTCGATTCTCAAGGCATACCACGAACACCTCATGATTTACAGCATCATCGTTGTATCAATATGCGACTGCCTACTGCGGGGGGATTGTATCATTGGGAATTTGAGAAAGAAGGGAAATCGTTACGAGTTAGAGTGGAAGGACAGCTCACCTTTAATCTATTATCTGAGCGAATTGATGCGGCGCTGTCTGGGTTTGGTATTGCTTGTGTCCCCGAGGATACCATCCAAGAAGCTGTCAAATCAGGAAAGCTGATCCACGTTTTAAGCGATTGGAGCCCGGCTTTTTCAGGCTATTATCTTTATTATCCAAGTCGAAAACAGCACCCTCCCGCGTTTGCATTATTGATTGATGCACTGCGTTACAGTGAGAAATAGAGGCTGGTAGTGTGAGACTAATGTATTGATGTTTACCAGCCTAAAATAAGTTTATCGATTAATTAGTGCTTGTAACGCAGCAGGATAGCGTTCTCCAACAATTTTAACTGTTTCCAACGCATAGGCAATTTTTTGCAAATCGTTATTCGTGAGTATGACATCAACAGCATTTAAATTTTCCTCTAAACGATGCAGTTTAGTTGTGCCAGGAATAGGAACAATCCACGGTTTTTGTGCCAATAACCAAGCCAGTGCAATTTGTGCTGAAGTCACGCCTTTCTGGCTAGCAAGGTCAGCTAACAAAGTAACCAGTTGTGCATTCGCCTCTAACGCTTCTGTATTGAAACGTGGGACTTTGCTACGAAAGTCATCATCGTTAAATGTGGTATTCGCATTAATTGCCCCAGTTAAAAAACCTTTTCCTAACGGGCTAAAGGGTACAAATCCAATGCCTAATTCTTCAAGCACAGGTAATATTTCATCTTCAGGTTCACGCCACCAAAGTGAATACTCGCTTTGCAGTGCGGTGACAGGCTGAATGGCATGTGCCCGACGAATTGTTTGAGCGCTGGCTTCAGAGAGGCCAAAGTGCTTTACCTTACCTTCCGCAATCAAATCTTTTATTGTGCCTGCAACATCTTCAATCGGTACATCTGGGTCAACACGGTGTTGATATAAAAGGTCAATAACGTCAGTTTTGAGCCGACGTAATGAACCTTCGACCGCTTCACGAATATGTTCTGGGCGGCTATTTAAAAGCTGCTGTTTATTTTCATTACTGCAGTTGAAACCAAATTTTGTTGCAATAATTACCCTATCTCGAAAGGGTTTTAATGCTTCACCAACCACTTCCTCATTCAAGAATGGTCCATAGACTTCTGCGGTATCAAAAAAAGTGACCCCACGTTCGACGGCTGTACGCAGCAATTCAATGGCTTGATGTTTATCTGTGGCTGGACCATAACCGTGACTTAGCCCCATACAACCTAATCCAAGTGCAGAAACTTCAAGTTTAGAATTACCGAGAAAACGTTTCTTCATGATTTATGTCCTGATCATTAATTAGAGTGCTTGCATAACTAAACATCTAGCTTGCGGCCAGCGAGCCATTCGACCATTGCAGGATCGCGGTGTGAGAAAAATGCACTTGTTGCCGTATCCATTGCTGCGATTTGTGTCATTTCATTATCGGTTAGAGTGAAATCGAGAATGTTTATATTTTCTGCCATTCTAGTTTTACGAACTGATTTAGCCAGTGACACAATGCCTCGTTGAAATAACCAGCGCAGAACAACTTGCCCAATACTTTTACCGTATTTTTCACCAATAGCGGTGAGTTGAGGAAGCTGAAATAGTCCATTTCTGCCTTCAGCAAAAGGCGCCCAAGCCTCTGGTTGGATATTCTTACTCTGCATCCATGGCACTGCATGTAGTTGCTGATTGAATGGGTTAACTTCAACTTGATTGACCGCAGGAATAACTTTATTGAATGCTATAAGGTCAGCTAATCTGTCTGGATGAAAATTGCTGACGCCAATTGCCCGAATTTTTCCAGCTTGATAAAGTTCTTCCATTGCACGCCACGCACCGTGAACATCGCCATAAGGTTGGTGAATAAGGTAAAGATCAACATAGTCGAGTTGCAAGCGACTTAATGAACGTTGAAATTGGGCTTTTGCCCCTTCGTAGCTGGCATCCTGTAGCCACAACTTCGTCGTAATAAATAAATCTTCTCGTGCTATTTGGCTCTGTTTTAATGCATTCCCGACTTGGGTTTCATTTTGATAGGATGCAGCGGTATCTATTAAACGATAACCGGTTTCAAGTGCGTCAATAACAGCGCGTTCACATTCGTCCGCATCTGTCATTTGAAAAACACCGAAGCCTAACAATGGCATTTCAACCCCATTGTTTAATTTGACAGTTTGCATAATGCGCTCCTTTTTATTTTCGTTGGAATAAAGCATAGCGTAGATTTATTGATTAGATTAGAGGTTATAATCCTCTAGAGCTTATGAGCAGAATTCATAAATAATAGTTCCTGCCCATAATAGGCGTGAATTATTGTAGGTTTTTTTGTTCAATGAATTGACTAATTAAATCAGTAAGTTGAGTATTGTTCAGATCCGAAAAAGGAAAATGTGTATTTCCTTTAATACCCATCTCAGGCAAATGGATAACGGTCACATCCCCACCATGTTGATTAACCACATCTCGCCATTCTCTGACGTACCCTCCAGCTATCTTGGGCAGGCATAGTGACAGGATTGCTAGGGAAGAGGATTAAATGGAATTTTACTAAGTTTCTGATCGGACGTGACGGCGAACCGATCAAACGCTTTGCGCCGAACACAACCCCAGAAAAAATAGAAGCGGCAATCCTTGTGGCACTTTTGAGATAACAACCATAATTAAATCTCTACATCACAGGAGATTTAATTATGTCTAAGTCACAGTGGGATAAAGATCGTACTATTGGGCAAAAACGACCGCTTAAAATATCACCTATATGGGGGGATATGGGGGATCCGTATTAGACTCGAGTAATAGAGTGCAGTAGTGAATATGATTTATTTCTTAGAAGAAATATCATCAGAAGTGTTCCTATAGCTTATCTTGATAGATGTGATAAGGTCTACTCGCCCAATTTTTTGCTGAATAGGTTATAAAAATATCATTAGAACCATAACGTTATGATGATGTCAGTAGAATTATTTTATTCATGTATTTTTTCATAAGGGATCCGTATTTGATTTTAGAATTCAAAAGACTAACAGAGGTCAATGTTAGCAATATTATTACGCTAAATAACCATCCTGATGTATTACGACACATGCCATTGGGAACCCCCGATTTTAACTACCAAAAGTGTATAGAATGGGTGGCACAAAAAGATGCTCAATGGAAAGAACATGGTTATGGCCCGTGGGCAATTATGATTAATGAGCATTTTGCTGGGTGGGGGGGATTACAATATGAAGACGGTGATGCAGATCTTGCCCTAGTGCTTCACCCAGATTATTGGGGTGCAGGTAAAGTCATCTATGACGAAATTATCAGACGTGCTTTCTGTGAAATGAAACTAGAAAGCATCACTATTTTACTTCCCTTGAGTAGGGTAAAAATTAAAACTATTTTACGGTTAGGTTTTCATCCTGATGGTGAAGTGATGTTTGATAGCATATGTTTTCGTCGGTTCCGCTTAGTAGCAACGCAAAAACCTGTATAAAGCAGGTTGTTATCTAAAAAATATATTAGCGGTCGCGCTAACCATGCATTCCAGAACAGGAATGATTATGAACGCCCGCTCTTCGCTCAAAGCAGGCAATCATAATGAGGTGACTTATATTGCGTATTTAGGTCGAATGGATATATTTATTCAGTTTTATGGATCTTTCTCAATTTAATAATCTACTTAAAACTCAACTAACGAAGGTCAATGCCTGTTATTTAAATAGGTTCACCATCAGTACCGATTATTTCTGCCTCGTTCTTCGGCATATCTATAAGCACCTCATCTTGATTACGAGTAAGAGCCTCAATACCAAACATTCCTTCTTTCACACCTGCAAACCCTATTGAATCACACCACTGGTAATTAAAACCCAAGCCCCAACAATCACACTTTTTATCCTATCTATCATCTCATTTTAACTTGCTCCCAAAATCGATATATAATAAATTACATAACGATAACAAAATAAAAAGTTGGAGAAGCAATGAAGTTATTTATGTTCTACATTGGTGGTAATGCCGGTAAATCAAATATTGAAGTTCACGATATCCAATTTGTTGTGGCAGAAAAACCTACAGATGCTTGGCCTGCGTTAAGAGAAGCATGGTTTGGAGATAAAGACAAAATACATATCGATGGTTATGCAGAAATCACTTGGGTTGATGGATTTAATATTACCCTTAGTGATAAACCTAGCAATAGCAATGATAATTTATATTTTGTTAATGTGGGAGGCTACCATCCATCAAGTCTAGCTGAATTACATGAATTTGATTTATTTGTTGCTAAATCAGCGAATGAAGCTAAAGAGAAGGCTATTGCAACACTTTTAGTAAATAGTCAGCAGCAACATAAAGATAATTTAAAAGATGTTGATGATTGCATTTTATTAAGCAAAATTGGTAATTTTTACATTCATCTAATGCCAAATAATTCAGGTGAACATTTCAAACCTTTATGGCAAGGTTATCAGCCTATTGGTATTGAAAAGACTCAATAATAATTTTTACTGCGCTGTTATTTTTCAGCGTAGTAAATTTTATTTAAGCAATCATCAACCTGTTTTTAAATATGTATCAATTTAAACAACATTGATATTTCCATTTAAAATAATCCCATACTATTTATTTGTAATTTTTGTTATTTAAAATTCATCAACTTCTTAAAATAGAAGCCTTTTTTAGTTTTTGGAAATTTACTTCCATAATATATTTTTCGCTCATAATCTCGGCCAGCATAGTGATTATCACCATAAAATTGACCATATAATGCAGTTTTAGGGCACACTTCATCAGAAAAAAATCTATGATTATTATCCACTTCAATTTTCCTTCTTTAAATTAAACTTAAGACCTCTTTAAATTAATTATAAATATTTATTATTTATAATTTTTAGTCGTTATTTAATACCATACTACTTTTATAAAATAGATCCAGTTTCTAGTCGTACTATTATTTAAATTAAAGAAAAAACATAATTAGACAAAATAAAAATTGAGTGTATGCTATATATCAGACACTCAATAATTAAAAACTTATTATTCATTATCTATTTTTCTATTCGCTATTCCAAAAGGAATATGCACAGAAGGTAATTCAGATGATGATTTTAAATGCAGTCTTTGATCATCAAAGAATATATGAGGTTTTAGAATTCTCAGAACATTGGCCTTCTCTACTCCCCCCATAAAAAAGGCTTCATTAACAGAAATTCCCCATGCTCTCATCGTGTTAATAACACGTTTATGAGATGGCGCATTACGTGCAGTAACAATAGAGATCTTAAGTAATGGAATATATGTAGGATCTTGTTTTACTTTTTCTAATTCCAATTTTTGAATATCAGAAATACGCAGTAAAAACTTTTTTAATGGTCCAGGATTATGAGGAACATTAACCATTTTGGCTTCATGATTATGAAATTGAGACAATTCACCTGAAGTTTTATAAATAACTTCAGCTTCATCATCAGCAATCACACCATCAAAGTCGAACGCAATTCTTAATTCATCAGCATCATCATCATTAACATGACCTTCTAATATCTGCCCTGCTGGATAATTTGCATTAATTGCTTGTAAAACATCGTCATGATCAGCAGATAAAAATAACTCAATATCAAATGCTGGAATATAAATATGAGGTGATTTTCCTTGAAGGAATACAGCTCGGGTGATCCCGAGCTTATAATGTTCAATAGAATTCATCACTCTTAATCCAGTGTCGGGATCATTTCTAGATAACAAAATAACTTCAACGAGTGGATCGTCAGGTCTAATATTATTTAGCTTCAAAAGTCGGCTAATAAAAGGAAATGCAACACCTTTATTCAAAGGTACATCCTGCATTTTATGTTGATATTTTCGATAAGCTTCCTCTCCTTGTGTGCGAAAAATATTATCTGATTCTTCTAAATCAAATAACGCACTAGAAGAAAGCCCTATGACTAATCTCTTCGTTAAATCATACGCCATCGCCAAAATTCTCTGTTAGTTCCTTTTATTATTCATAATATCACTCTTTTAAGAGAGTGAAGATAAGAAAACTTATACAAAAAAGCAGATAAAATCGTAGTATTTACCTGAGCATAAGCACTTTATCATTAAATCATACCCATTAATGATATTGATTATCATTTGCATTTAAGGAATATCCTTATTATTGTTATGACTACAATTCATAAGGAGAAAACTCATGGTTAAGAAAACGATACATTTACGCTCTCAGCATTTTAAAGATTTAGTCAATAAAATGAAAAAAATGAGTGCTGTTAAAAATACAATAAACACTAAATCAGAAAATAGTGATCTTGTTGTTATTAATAATAAAATCCCAACTTTGGTTTCTATAAAGTAAAATAATTTATTGGCTTTTAGTGTGAATAAATAATAACCGCAATTTTCTTAGGGTTGACAGATTAAATGATAATGATTATCTTTTAACTCGTGAATAGTTGAGTATTTTACTTGGTTTTTCACAACGACATTGCTCACATTGCTTCTAGTATTTATTGACCAACTCTCCTAGCGTTGGTCTTTTTTTTATCTGTATTATCCCGCAATCTGCTTAACCCTAAATGGAGGACATACTCTCCTTCGAAATACTATTATCTTGTTAAAGCTAAAATAGTTTATAGTGAATTTAACGCAAGGTAGTAATATTGTATTTGGTTATCACATCTAAAAAGGATCATGAAATAACCACATTATAATTAAACCATATCATCAATAGGGATTTTAAATTATGGGTTTTATTTCCACTATCATTGGAAAAAATAAAGAGCTAACACCAGAGCAGCAATGGGAACAACTTAATAAAAAATATGCAGATAATCCTATAGAGCGTATTCGTGAAAAATTAGTACTCGTATCTAGTGTTGATCATGAATATAAGGAATTTGGTGCGGACAATCATAAATATCAACTAAATTCTCCACTCTCAATAGAGAAAGTTAATCAGCTACAAGTAAAGGCAGGATGTGAATTCCCCGAAGATTATATCGCCTTTATAACTCAAATTGGCAATGGCGGTACAGGCTCTTATGGCGGTGCGGGTCCTTACTATGGCTTATATGCTTTTGATGACGCAATAGATAGAAATGGCGCACAAAATTGTGCATTACCCTGCTTACTTAAACCTAAAATGGATATCGATGAATGGAAAGCACTGTGTCATGTACCTGAAGACTGTAGTGATGAAGACTTTGATATTATTTGCGATAGAGTTCATCAAGGTACGCTTTATTTAGGCACTTGTGGATGCGAATACGATCTTTTATTAGTGGTCAATGGTAAATATAAAGGTCATATTTTATATACCTCTGATTGGGTTAATTCAGATACTCCTTACACATTTTCCTATGAAACTTCATTTACACAATGGTACGAACGTTGGTTAGATGAAGTGATTTTAGGCTATGACACAAGTTGGTTTGGTCATCGAATGGGAGGCAATGAAGAAACATTACTTCATTTTGCCCAAAATAATGAAGATATTACGAAAAAAATTAATGCTATCAACTCACTAACTAAGTTGCCTAAATTATCCAATAGCAGTTTATGTTTTTTAGAACAACAGCTACAAACTGAAAATATTGAGTTATATAAAGCTTCATTAAATGTTTTAGCCACTTATTTTAAAGAACAAGCATTACCTTATATTCAGCAAGCTTTAGTTGCTCCATTTGATGAAAAAACAGACATTGTTATTCCTATTATTTACTCTAAATATAGAGATCAATGCTCTCTTTTCAAAGATAGCCTTTTCCCAATTCTTAAAGTAACGAACAGCGAAGATACATTACGTTTTATCGGTTACTCTTTGGCCGAATTAAAAGCCGTTTTAGTTGAAGATTTTCAACCATTCTTTACTCACCCAAATGTAGAAATAATAAGAAGTGCAATTTATGCAGCTTCTCATGATATTAATTTAAAAGAAAAAACATCAGCATTTTATGAACTCGCAATCTCTGAAAATGAAGAGATCAGCTTAGGTGCAATTCAGGCATTATCTAGCTCAAATTATATCGATAGTGAGTTGTTACCTTATTTACAACAAGCTTGGAAAATGTATCCCAAAGAAAAAAATCCTTATATACGCAACAATATCTCTTCTTATATTGCGAAGGTATATCAGAACAATGAAGTTGATGTAACAAAATGGTAACTGACAGATAAATAGGCATTTTTCTCTTATTTATTTTAAATAGACAATAAGTAGATCTTGTTATTGTCTATTTTTAATTCAAATCTCATTATAAATAAGCATATTGTTATACTAACCAATGAAATAAATTATCAAGAATTTCAACTAAATGTATGCAAACTTTATAGCTAAACCAAGATGATTTTCATTTATACCATTTAACCTCATAGTTAAATTAAAATAAAAACCAATAAAATCACGCAGTTAAATACAATAAAACCCAAAAAACATTTATTACCTCAGAAAACCACTCTAATTCTGCACTTATTCTTATTATTTCTTTTTAAAGTTTGTTACAGATTGATATCTTTTTTTCCCTTATTATTTTTTTTCAGTATTTCATCACTGATAGATATTTAATTTTCCCCCGCCTTGCGCGGGGATTTTTTTATCTAAATTACCCTCTCAAAATATTCAATCGCTAAACTCTCACTATTTTCAAACTAAACCTACTTTCCTATTTTTCCCCCATAGCGTAAACATATTATGCCAATTATGTCTTTTGTAATGGACGAAAAGGAATATGGCAATAAAGCTAAAATTAGTGACAGAGCAAAATGTACATACCTTCATAAACTGGGAAATAAAAGTAATCAACACATCACTCAATTAATTACAGGAACATTAGGAGTTCCTTTTCAATATCAAACGTTATCTTATCAATATAAAAACTATCTAAAAAAATGAGTTTTTATTCTTAATAACTATTTCTTTGTAATATTTTGACAACTTTTTTTGAACTCTGAAATTACTCATTTTATAAGTTTTCTATTTTAACGACAAAATGTATCATGAAAAAATTAAGTAATTTAACTAATATCAAAAAAAGTTAACTTATTAACAAAAATAATCAAAAATAAATTTAATTTTTAAATTTCAGATATTTATATAAATTATAATTAACTCGTGTTAATAATTCAGTACTGAAAAAATCATAAATTCATTCATAAATCTTTATCTACCTGTCATTAACTATCAAGATTTTTTACAGATTGATATATTTTTTTCCTCTAATATTCCTTCCACCAACTTGGTACGAAAAAATACTTATTCATTGTATACAGAAAAACAAATAAAAAATTAACCAAAGAAAGAATATTTAAGGAATATAAAATGAAAAATAATTTTATTATCGGAAGTTTTTTAGCACTTTTATTATCAGCTCCAGCTATGGCAAATAATAATAAAGTAATCGGTTCAGGAACAATTACATTTACAGGTTCAATTATAGAGGGAAATTGTATGACCAACTCAGTAGGAAATACTTTTAAAACAAATTGTTGGAATGGAACTGAAATGGAGGAAACTTTGCATAACATTGAACCCAATAAAGTTTTTGACGCTCAATTGGGTGAAAATAAAGGTACAATGAGCATAAATTGGATCAAAGAAAATGTAGGGATTATGGATATCGAATATAACTAATATAGAAAAATTAAAATCATATATTTTTAATAAACATCAATCTCTATCAAGTAGAAATAGTATTTATTATTAAATAACGAGTATATATTTTAAAGAAATTAGAATTCATTACTATATAAATAATATTTTTATTATGACTATAACATATTAAGTAGATATAGTTTATTTCTATATTTGCTAACTCTATTTTAACTTATTTATATAATTTTAATCGTCTTATCTTTGCTTTGTATGCCCTGTCTTTATCGATAAAATCCATACAAACATTAGGGTTGACAAGTTAAGTGATAATGATTATCTTTTACCTCGTGAATAGTTGAGTGTTTTACTTGGTTTTTCACAACGACATTGCTCACATTGCTTCCAGTATTTACTGTGACCAACACATCATGTGTTGGTCTTTTTTTATATATATTAATAATTAATTATAAAAGCTGGCTTCACCTGCTGGTCGAGTTTTAAAACGACGGTGAGCCCATAAATATTGATCTGGCGCTCTCATAATTTCTGTTTCAATCAACTTATTCATTCTATCTGTGTCATTTTGAATATCTTCAGAAGGATAATTAATCAGCTCTTTACCTATGATTAAACTGTATTTTTTGCCTTTCAGATTTTCATTTCTGACCAAAGTAACAGTTAAAGATGGTGCTCCTGATAATTTTGCTAAAATAGCAACCCCTTTTGAAGTTGATGTTTTTTCAACAGAAAAGAATGGAGAAAATGTTGTACCTTTTAAACCAAAGTCTTGGTCAGGAGCAAACCAAATTGCTTTCCCTTTTTTTAACTCCATAACCATAAACTTCAAGTTACGTCTATCTATCATGCCCTTATCTGAACGGCATCTTGCTTTAGTTTGGATAAACTCCATCGCTTTATTATTATGTGGTCTATACATAGCGTTCACAGGGAAACAAAGCCCCATGATACGTCCACCCAGCTCTAGAGACATAGAATGTATACCAATTAATAGGATCCCAGCATTTTTATCATTTGCATCAGTAAAATTGGCGATCCCCTGGACTTCAAAGAGGCTTTTTAATCGGCGATCACTCCAAAACCACGCCATGCCTGTTTCAAATAATGCGACACCTAATGACGATAAATTATCCATCACAAGCTTGTTAATTTCATTTTTATCTTTATTAGGGAAACATAATTCTAAATTTTTCTTTATGATCGAGACTCTTCTTTTGACAAAGAAACGAGATAACAGCCCAAGATGTTTACCTAAAAAAAGTAACCAAGAATAAGGAAGTTGTACTAATAAAAAAAGAATAAAAACACCAAACCAAGTTAAGAAATATTTTGGATGTAATAGATGCAATGAAAAAACATTTTTAGCGTACACAAGTTTGTCCTTTAGGAACCAAAAAGCATTTAAGCCGCATTGAATTAAACAGCAATTGTTTAAGATAAGTCTTTAAATGTTAATTTAATTTTATCTTAAATTATTTTTATGATTTATCTGATATCTTTTATTCTAATAAATTTTTTTTGTTTCTTTTGATTGAGAAGACAATATCTTAATGCCTTTATTTTGCCATTATAATAATTAATTTATCCATTAATTTATTGTTCTGTAAAAATCAGTAGGCATTAAAGTAAATAACTTTTTGGAGTTTTAAATAATTTATATTAAATACTTACATAACTTTAATAATACTATTTTTATACGCTTTACTAAGTACACTCTAAATTTAAATAACACTAAAAATTGATATAAAAAAAACCTCACCGAAGTGAGGTTTTTTAGATCTTACTTGTATCAATATTGCATTAAGCAATACATACAGTAATAACAGCTCAATAGATTACAGAGCGATTACGTTCGCTGCTGCTGGACCTTTAGCGCCATTTTCGATAGAAAATGAAACTTCTTGGCCTTCTTTCAGAGATTTGAAGCTATCGCTTTGGATCGCTGAAAAGTGTACGAATACGTCTTTGCTACCGTCTTTAGGAGTGATAAAGCCAAAACCTTTATCATCGTTAAACCATTTTACTGTACCAGTCATTGTATTAGACATAAGATTTCCTTTAATTAATTATTTTGCCATAAGGCATTGTTTGCGGTTTGATTTCGGATTTTTACTTATGGTCACTATTTGAAGGAATTCGCAACGAAGAGGTATCAGGGATAACGCTAAACGGTGAACTACTTAAAACTGCACTAACATAAATAGGTCTGTACTTCCAAACCAGTGGCGCTATTAAGTCATATAATTCGTTTTATAGCAAATTATTTTCATCTTTATTTTAAAAAAACTTTTCACCGGCAAAATTAGAAGATAATTATAAGATAAAAACAATTATCTATTTCACCTATCTCATTATTTTAATTTAAGAACATGAATAAAAAAGTAGATACTGTTATTTTTTAAGATAATCAGTATCTACTCTATCATTAATGTACTACATCACCTTAATCAGCGAGTTCTAATAAAATTTCTTCTGTTTTCGTCCATAGAAGTGAACCTCCTTCTTCTGGCCATAAATGCCGCTCAGCATTAGGAAAACGTTGAAATAATAAATTCCCAAAATCTGGAGAATGAACGGTACTGGTATCTTTCATTCCATACCATAAGGTTGTTGGTGTCTTTATTTCTTCAGGTGAAAATCCCCAAGGTTGCATAGCAATCAATAAATCTTGAGTATATCCATCATTGCCTTGTTTAAAGGCTTCTGCCATACATTCTTGATAAACTGGGAGAAAATCAATTGATTTATAAATAGCCAAATCAACTTCGGCACTGTAATTTAGAATAAAATCCATTAACCATTTGGCTGTTATATTTTGCTTAATCCAACTGGTTAACGAATCTGGTGATCCAACAGCCTGACGTTGCATATTAACAACATCATCTGTTAGATTATTTTGTGTATCCGGATAGTCAAATTGATCTTGTCCTGCGACAATAAGTAATTTATCAACATGACAATAAACACAAAGCGCCATAGCAAAAACAGCACCTTGCGAAAATCCTATTACATTAATACTTTTAATATGAAGATGGTCTAATAAAAATAAAATATCTTTAGAAAAAGATTTTAACGACTTTTGAGGATCAAAAGTCGAATCGCCTAATCCTGGGCGAGTGGGTGTAATCAACCGAATATTAAGCTTATTTAAAAGGTCAGCGTCTACTCCTAATAAACCACTCATACCTGCACCGGTGCAAAATAATACTGGCTTACCTTGCTCTGGACCTGATTCATACCACGTTAAAATTCTATTATCTGGTAATGATACATTATATTTTCTTGAGTTTTTAATTTTCATTAGATTTTGTCTTTTATTAATTTTTGATAACACACTACCTGCCAATTTGCATAGCAATGTCTATTTTTAAGTTTTGCTTTTAAAAATTAATGTTGAGACTCGCTAAGGGTAAGATTTCATATAAACTCGCAATAAATTTTGTTTCGTTGCCGATAAATGGATAAACCGAAACTTATTCTTTGTTTTTAAAAACTAAAAATGCGTAGATTTCATACTACGCCCTATTAGTATAATCGAGTTAGCTGTAATAGGTAAGAGTCATCACTGATCATTTTTATTTTAAATTTTTATTATATTTATTGTTTTCTTTTTCTTATAAAAAAAGAGAGCAATAAAATTGCCCTCTTTTTCATTTATAACTGGTTTCTACGTTATTTTACTAATTTACAAGTACGTCCTTCATCTTCAGCAACACGCCCATTAACTGCATCATCTTCTGAAATTGTTGCTAAATTAAATTCATTTTGTCCTTTGCCCCAAATTTGGAAATTCTCACCAACATAACGAGCGCCACTAGCCGCAATAGCTTCTTTTAGAACAATAATTTCATCGTTGTAATACATAACCGCTAACTGTTCAGTAGGGAAAGAAACTCTAATTTTTTGACCTTCACAGTTATAAGTATCCGTTTTAGCAGCCAAAGCAGGAGCTGTTATTAATGAAGAAACTAATGCAATAGCAAAAATAGAAAGTAATTTATTCATTTACACATCCTAAAATAACCAAGTAAAGTTTTACTAATAAAATTAGACTAGACTTCATCTTTTAAAGATGAAATAGGATATCTCCGCATTTTATTAAAACTAAAAGTTTATATGAACATTTTAATTTAAGATTAATTTTAATAAAAAATTATCAATCATTGATGAGTGAGTTAAAATGCAATTTCTTAATTAAAATCAAGTTTAATTAAACCAAATTTCAATACATAACTTTACATTATTATCTGTCTATTTTACTTTATTCAGTGTAATTATCACTATACGATATGCTATTATCCTAGTACCTATAAATTTATTGTAGTTCAATAATTTAAGTCGATCTTATTGAAAAATATCGATAAAGAAAAAAAATAGGAATATTCATGCTTCAAGAGAATGTTGTTAAAGATATTATTGTTTGGATTGAGCAAAATCTTGATTCACGCTTATCACTAGATATTGTTGCTGAAAAATCAGGTTATACAAAATGGCATTTTCAGCGCTTATTTAAAGCATATACAGGAATATCTTTAGGAAAATACATACTCGCCCGCCGTTTATCTTGCGGTGCTTACGCTTTACGTATAACGCGTTGTAGCCTGCTTGATATTTCCTTGAAATATCGGTTTGACTCTCAACAAACATTTTGTCGCGCATTTAAAAAACAATTTAATATTACGCCTTCCGAATACAGAAAAAAGCCAGGTTGGGATATTAGTGAACTGATTTTTCCCGCACTAGAAACAGTTGAACTTAGCGCTAAATATGAAGTCGTTACCTTTCCTTCCCTAAAATTAGCGGGTATGTCTCACCAATACAACAAACCTGTTTCAACGTGGAATTCAGATAAGAAAAAATTTAGAAAAGAATTTTGGCGTAAATTTTTGAAGGATATGCATACAATACCCACAGAGCTATATGCAATGCATCGAGCCTCTGCAAGTACATTAGAAGATACAATGTACATTTATAGTACCGCGGTTGATAAAGAAAAATTATCAACAATATCTAATCTATCTTCAATGTCACAATTAGAATTACCTAGTGGTAATTATTTAGCAATTACTTTTAATATGGATGAAATTTTAGGTTCATTAACAGGTTACGATGATATTATTTACACGGTATATACTAAAGTATTACCAAAAATGAATTTATTACGTAGATCTGGCCCTGATATTGAACAATATACATTAAAAGGATCGGTGAGTTACGATAAATTACTTGAGCAAAGTGAACAATACTTACAAAAAATTAGCTACTATATTCCTGTTCTTTAATCAGTTTCATCTACAAAAAAGATCCCAATTAAATTGGGATCTTTCTATTTAAAGAGATATCTAAAATAATTCTCTTCTATCAATCTTTCTTAGACTTATTAGCAAAGAAAATATCGTCTTGGATATCTTTTGTTCTTATTGTAAACAATTCGTTCATTAAGTTTTCAGTTAATTTTTCAGCATCAGCCATAACTCGTAGATTAAATTCATTAAGCATTTTATCTGCACCGGCTTTATCTGTTTTCACCATAGTGAGATATTTAGCTTCCATTTCTTTTTGCTCTAATGCAGTTTTTGCTTCCCACTCTTGATAAGCTTTTTTCACTATTGGTGCAAGTTTTGGATAATCTGTCATTACCAATGTTTGTAACTTACGATATTTCCAGTAAATAGAATCACTGTCTGCTTGATTGGTTCCTATTCCATAATGTTGCGGATAAGCTTTTAATCCACTGTAATACGGAACAAATGCAGTTAAATCCGCCATACCTAATCCTACATAAGTCACTTCGCCTATTTCTTGAGGAAGTTCTGGGCGGACTTGCATAACATGTGCTTCATAAGTTCTAAATACACTAATTGGACGCCATGGCTCTTCACCATTTAATCCATTGGTATATGGGTCGTGCTCTGTTCCTTCAAAGTGATTACGTAACATCGCTTTCGCCTCTTCAACAGATACTTTTTTCTCTGGCGTTAATAAAGGCGCAAAGTTACGACCATCGCCCACAGCTTGCTTTAATGATGGATTAAATTGTTGCTGAATAACCCATACTCGCGGATCGTTATAAGTACGATCTCGTTCGTCATCTCGTGTATAAGCTTTTGAAAAATTAAACGCGCCTTCTTTTTCAGGATTATAAAGCCCTTTCTCAACAGCAAATTCCACTAGATTTTTCGAGCCTAAAACATCATTACTGTTAATATCATAGTGTTGTAATCGACCTTGGTTTCCTGTCGCAAAGTATTTATCTTTAGGTAATTTTTGTGCGATCCAATGATGCCCAGTTCCAGTTTCTAAGTACCAAAGCTCATTTTTATCAACAACGGCAACACCAAATCCTTCACCAGCACCTTGTTTTTCAATAATACTACCTAATAATTCCACGGCTTCACGAGCTGTTTTTGCTCTTGAAAGCAGGACATCTGGAATATCATCTTCCGTTATCCCGGTCTCTTCAACATAGGGATCAAAAGAGAGTGCTTTAGGTGAAGCAAAAATAGATTCAGTACCACTGACACCCACCCCTAGTTCATTAAATCCTGTTGCACCATGAAGTTGTGTTTTCCAATTCGGTACAGTGGTATAGCGCAATGAATTCTTAGGTAATGGATACGTAAAATTATTAGCACCGTTATGTTCTTTGGTACTATAAATCCCCGTTTGATTCGTTTTAGCAGGATGAATAACGAAATGTTGGGCTTTTAATGCATCGCTGTCTGCGCTACGAGCAATAATCAATGAACCATCATTTGTTGCTTCACTTCCCGCTAACAACGTTGTACAGGCTAAAGCTGAAGAAACTAATGCAATATTAACGGATAAGGCAATAATGCCCTTTTTAAATAAAGACATAAAACTCCCCATTTGCTTGTTATTTATAATTTATAGATCAATTAAGTATCTTTTTAGAATCAAAATAAAAAACCAGATAGATAATTTGATGCGAAATATTAACAATGAAAAAGTATGAGTTTCCGTGATTTACATCTCAATGATTATTATATTTCGAAATAAAAACATTAATTATTCGCATCATATTAATATCAATAAGCTTTATAGAAAGATGCATTTAAAATATAAATACCATTTTTATTATTGATAAAATCTAGAGATGTAATCCAAATGAAATTTAATTATAAAAACAGACTTAAATATTAAATTAAATAACAACTAATTAAATATAATAATGTTCTATGTTAATAAAAGATATTAATAGTAATAAAATTCAGGCATAAAAATAGCCACTAGAATTGTTTACTGTTTTAGTGGCTATTTTATTAATCTTTATTCTTTTATAAAACGCATTAACTGCTGGCGTAATTGCTTATTTTCTTGTTTTAACTGTTCATTTTCATCTAATAAAGTCAATGCTATGGCGATACCATGCCAATCTAATGCGAGTTCTTTATGAAGTTTTAATGCACGATGTATCACCACAATAGCGTTATCATCAAAAAACCATTCCTGAGTTTCAATTTCTAACGGCTCGATCACACCAAGAGCTACAAACTCTTTTAGCTCATCATTTGATATTCCTGTGTGATAACAAAACTCAGTAACAGTAAATACGGTTGTTGTTAATTGACCCATTATTTATTCTCCCAGTCTTTACGTGGATTATAATCGGTCTGGCTATCTGCAATTTGTTGCCATAATTCGCGTGTCTTTTCATCGGGTTTAGGTGGCATTACAATTTTTAAAATTGCATATAAATCACCGCTGACCTTTTTGCTAACTAACCCTTTTCCCTTAATACGTAGTTTTTGTCCTGCCTGACTTCCCGCCGGGATAGTTAACAAGATTTTTTCTTTTATTGTGGGTATAGGAATTTTTGCACCTAATGCAGCTTCCCAAGGAGCTACTGGAACAACGATTTCTAAATCATGATCTTTAACATCAAATAAAGGATGAGGAGCAATACGAATCGTTAACCATAAATCACCATTTTCTCCTCCATTTTCACCTGAAGTACCTTGCCCTTTTAAGCGTATACGTTGTCCATCAATAACACCTGCGGGAATTTTAACATTCAGTGTTTTAGGAATTTCTTTTTCCAAAATACCGAAGACATTATAAACAGGTAAGTGGTAACTTATTGTGCGTTTATGCTCTTCCTGTGATTCTTCCAGAAAAACAGCTAATTCTATTTCTAAATCATGCCCACGCTGTTTATGAGGCTGTTGAGTTCGACGCCCTTCAAATGGGGAGTGTTGACCGAAAAATGAAGCATAAAAATCATCAAAATCTTCTTGGCTAAAGTTTTCTTGACTCTTATTTGAATGTTGTTGTGTAAATTGCCTAAATTTAGGATCGTTACGATGGGCCCAAAGTTCATCATATTCGGCTCGACGTTGTTCATCGCCTAATATTTCCCATGCCTGAGCAATTTCTTTAAAACGCTCTTCTGCATTTGGCTCTTTACTGACATCTGGATGATATTTTTTCGCTAAACGGCGATAAGCTGTTTTAATCGTTTTAGTATCATCAGTGGGTTTAACACCCATAATGGCGTAATAATCCTTTAATTCCATAGTGATATCTCAATTATGTTAAACAATGAATTAAATATTAATGCCCAATACTTGATCAATTATAGAACAAAGAAACTATGTTGATGAGTAAATTCCCACGAAAAGCGTGCTTGCAGCCTAAAAAAATAGGTTTAAACTAAAAAATATTTTAAATATTAAAAATTAATTTAAAAAAATAAAATAATATAAAACAATGTGTTAAATAAAAAATGAATAGTATTATTGTATATTCTCATTAAATTGCATTTGAAATACCTCATTATAAGAGGTAGATTTTATTTGACGCATAATAATTTACTACGTTATCAACTACGGTTTTTCTTTTTAATTAAGATAAAAAGTATAAAAATCAATATATTCACTTTTTCTAGGGCGGTAAAATGGAAAGAATTATTATCCCCACTCACTATATTCATGTACGTGCAACGCCACTTTGGACGAAAGACACTGCCCCTAAATCAATTTGGGAAAGACATTTAGATAAAGGAACTCGCCAAGGGGTTTATCCTAAATTATCGGTTATGCAAGGTACTATTGTTTATTACGCTTATGCAGATGAATTTAGCCCGGAGCCAACAGAGACTCTAGTGATTAATGCAGGTGAATTTGGTGTGTTTCCACCAGAAACGTGGCACAAAATAGAAGCGAAAACTCAAGATACTGTTTTTAACGTCGATTTTTATGTCGATCCTAAAATACTTGCTGAAGGTTAAAGGTTGATTATGGAAAATGAAAACAAAGGCTATTTATTAGAATTGATTAGCGCTGATGGCCAAGATAAGTCCCAAAAAATCTTTCTTAATCCTAAAATTCTGTATATCCCAGACGTTGCAACTCAAGAAATTTTACTCTTAGTTGATGAGTTAAAAAGCAAAGTAAATATTGATTCGCAAGAACTTACCTTAGCATTAACAAATAAAAATAATGGTGTTTCTGTCAATAAAGAGAGCTTTTTGACTGATTTATTAGATGCAGATATGTCGAGCCTAATGGTAAAAGATCTTATCAATATTGTACGTGGCTATGATATGGATGAAGAAACAAATGTCTGTGGTTGGTGAGTTAATTTTATTAAGATAATAATGAACTTATATCACCTTCACTATTGCTAATGAAGGTGATTGCTTCCCTCATTTTTATCGAGAAGATTGAATATTATTTTTCAATAGTTTATCAATCATCCAATATCCTGCTTTTCCTGGCGGATTATTTCTTGACCAAACTAAATCGATATCTATTTTTTTCGGAAACTGGTCATAATTCAGACTGACTAGTAAGTCATGTCCAAATTGCTCAACTAACCAAGTGGGTAATATTGCCCATCCCATTTCTTGCTCTGCCATTTCAAGTAGTAATAAATAGTTAGGCGCCAGCCAATTTTTTTCACTATTAATGACAAACTGAGCGCGACTACTTAGCCGCAATTGACGATGCATGGTTAAATGTTGATAGTTAATTTGTTTTTCTTTCGCAAGTGGATGAGTTTTATGTGCATATAATCCTAACTTACCGCTAACGGGTAAACGGGCAAAAGCAATATCGGCTGGATATTCTATTCGTGATTCCATCATACCAATATGTGCCTGCTTATTTTGTAGCATATTAATGACATTATCATTTTCAGCGACAAGAAATTCAAATTCAATATGAGGGAATTCTTTATCTAGAATTTTTAAAAGTTGCTCAGAATAAGGGGGTTGGTACATATCAGAAAAAACGCAACTTAAACGAGGCTCCATTTCTGGTGATAACTCTATTCTTAATGCTTGTAATCGTTCATCTGCGGCTAATATATCTTCAACTAAGCTTAATACCTTTTGCCCTGCAAAGGTTAGCGTTGATTCTCTCCCCTTTCGTTCGAATAATTCAAAGCCCATATCATCTTCAAATCCTGTAATTGTGCTACTCACTGTAGACTGACTTTTATTTAATTTTCGAGCAGCGGCAGAAAATGATTTTAGTGAGGCTGCTTCAACAAATGTACGCAGAGTTTCTATGGAATAGTTCATTATGGTATCGGTTTTTTCGATGGCTCCTATTTTGTATATATACAAAATATCACCAATAATTGCATCTGTTTTTTGCTAAATAATTAATTTGAGGTGGGATATGAGCCAATATCAAAAAACATTTACTGAGCGCGTTTTTCACGCTGTTTCATTTGAAGTGATAGCTATTGCAATAACAGCGCCACTTAGTGCATGGATTTTGGAACGCTCAATTTTTCAAATGGGAACCGTTGCTATTGTTTTATCAACATTAGCTATGTTATTGAATTTATTTTATAACATGATTTTTGATCACTATTGGCCTTTAATCAAAGGTCCAAGACCAACAAAAATAAGAGTCATGCATGCCATTGGCTTTGAATTAAGTTTTGTGATCGTTGGTTTACCAATATTGGCATTTTTATTAAAGATGTCACTGTGGAATGCATTCTTATTAGAAGTCGGCTTCTTTGCCTTTTTCCTTTTCTATACCTATGCATTTAATCTTAGTTACGATAAATTACGTGAAAAGTGGTTTTATCGTAAACAAAAACGGGTTGTTGCACGTCAATAATTTCTCGAAAACACCTTTTGAACTATCATTAGGTGTTTTTATCACGAATAAGATAAAACATCCTTAGAACAACTTTATTAAACACCTTATAAAACGGTTCTTACTCTCACGTTTTAACAAAAATTATTCAAATATTTTCAGAATCTCCCACTCTATTTAAGCAAACAGAGGCTTAAAAAATCGCAAAAAATAAAGATTTTATTGCTTTTACAATTGATCATGATGAAGATACTTTAATACTTATTGGAAAATACTTATAAAATTGTGTAGAACAATAAATACTGTAGATGCTCAAAAATAAAGTGATAACTGAGCTGTTATTTATTATTAACACCAAAAGAGTAGCAATAAATGATCATTTTTATTAGTTATATCCTTTTTTCGATTATTTTGACCACTATATTAGCCTATTGGTGTTTCTCTGCACTTTTTCCTAAAGCGCCACCCACAACACTTTCTTGCCTTTTAGTCAGAACACTTCTGGGTGTATTGCTCATTATTATAGTTATTAGTCTTATTTTAACTTTATTAAGTCAGATACTCTGATTTATTAAAATGTAAATAAATATAGACAGCCCTTAAAAAAACCAGGGCTTTAATTTTACAAGTTGTGCAGGATAGAGGAAAGTTGCTAAATATTCTAAATCAACAATATTATATGGATGATTATAGAATTTATGATATTTACCATACAATCACTCACTTTCAACTGCAATGATCTGATTAAATCCAATTAGGCTTTTCAATTGTTTGAAACCTTCTTGAGTTTCCTTGCTAGATACCCCATAACAAAATAGTACATCACTATTATTTTCATTCTCTTTAGTGTCGTTATTTATAGTCGCAAGCTAAAGTAAATTACCATTTCAGATCGATTGCATTCATTTTATAATTTTTATTCATCTTAACTAAGGCTTCAAATACTGAAAGATACTGAATGGGATCACTCATAGCGATATTTTTAATAGGCAAACTTTCAAACTTATCTCTATTCAGTTTTACATTGATTAAATAGAGATCATCTTCATCACCAGTTTCATGATTAAATATCTGAGAATATCCAGCCACGATGATATTCTCTATTTCTGAGCAAACCATGAACCCAATAGCGGATACTCTGAGAGCAATAGCATGAACATGCCTTGCATAATCATAATAATATTCTTCTGCGGTTTTTAGCCTTTCGCCATTTGATACTGGTGTGTCTTCAATTTCTGGAAGATCTACATCTATAAATAAGGTTCTTATTTCCTCATCATAATGAAAAGCAACTATTGTTTCTCTAGGCCAGTAAGCTGATAAATACGCATACCTTAATCTCTCATTAACGCCACCAAAGCTAACTGGATGATACTTTGTAATATCACCATGAATGTCTATAAGAAACTCAGGCTTTCCAGTGAAACCTCTGTTGTAAAAATCCTGATAAACAAATGTTTTACCTTCCTCTATTGTCAGCACATTTGTATATTTTTGATTTAATTGCCACTCATCACCTTGGGGTTGTGTTGAGCTTACCTCTCGCCAATTTAATTCTGTAGGAAAACCAATAACCTTATATCTTTCACCATCTTTAACAATGACGTTCGTTTTTTCCAGTTCAGCGATCACTTTATTTACTCTATCTTGATTAATTATGAATCTTCTAAGAAAATCATTCGTTGTTACATATTCTTTATTCATCGCAAGATCAACAAATTGCCAATATAGAAGATCTAACCCTAATGTTTTTGATTTCATGTCATCACCAAAAAATATTAATATTGTAGGTGATACTATCAAAATAATCAGAAAAGCCTCAATTAAGAGGCATAATATGTGATCTTAAGCATTGTCGTTTTTATTCTTATTCTGACTAAATACAAGTGCCAATCAAGCAAACAAAAAGTCCACTTATGTGGTCTTATTAGGAAGAATAAATTTATTATTTTATAATATCTGTAATTACTCTATTTCTAAAACTATGCGAACACCTCAATTTAGCATCTTTATTTGCTTTATCTAAAAGAAAACTTAAAGCGCCATCTAAATCAGAGGCTTTAAAATCAAGCTCCATCGCTATATTTCCTTTTAGTAACAGTTCTGAACTAAAACCATATACTTCATAAACAAAAATATACTTATTTATTAATATGTCATCCTTATTAGTTAATTTTCTCTTAGTTTATCTGGTTATAATATTATAGAATTGAATTATCACCTCAAATACCCAATTTAACGTTTGATGAAAAATCAGCATATATAGTTTTAGCTCGTGATAAAATCTGCAACCTTAATTATCTATTATTGATTAGCAATATATGATTAGTTATCTATACTTGGTTCTGAGGCGATAATTAATTTAAAAGGTAATTTTTATGACTAATAAATTTAAATATTTACTATCTGCTGTTATCTTTATTTTAAGTTACGTACTTATGATTGGTGGTGTATCTGCTGATAATAGTTGCCAAATAGAAATGAGAACCTTAGTAGAAACTCTAAACAATAAAACTTGTTTTAGTACGACTCCCCAACCTGCTTGTAACGTCCCATGCGTTCCCGCACACACACGAGGTGCTAGAGTAGATTTCTACTGCTTAGCCACTGACCCTGGTCCCTTTTCCCAAACAGAAGGACAAAAAGTAGATGCCATTTTAACTGTTTCTATTCCAACTAGCTGTAAACTCCCTTATTCACTCAAATAAAATATACGTTATCGCCTGCCGCGCTTATGTCTCTAATTAAGCTAACCAAATGAAGCCCTTATACTAGGGCTTCACCGAAATTTATGCTATGTAGCCATGGTATTTCAGGCAATAAAAACCACATCATCATTTTTAATTCCACACCCTGCTATACTCTCCAAAAATAACAAACCGGATCTGATATGAACCCCGCAAACTTAACCAAAGAAGAAAAAGACAAAATCAATGTCGATTTGGCTGCTTCGGGTGTCGCATATAAAGAACGACTCAACATGCCAGTTGTTGTATCCGAAGTTGAACGACAACAACCAGCACATTTGCGCGAGTACTTTAATGAACGGTTAGTATTTTATCGTGAGAGAAGTAAGAAATTGCCTGATGGAAATTCGGTGCAGTATTTAAAAACAGAGTGATTACTCAGTTTTTTGTGACTACTCAACAAAGAGGATTTTATTGAAGGTGAATGAGATCTGGTTAGTTAATTTATTTTTCGAACAATCGTGTAGATTCTATAAAACGATATAGGCAATAAAATGTTTTATTTTACTGGGATTAGGAGACTTCAGGAGACGCAGGAGATGATGAGATGGCGGAGGAGGAGAGATTCGAACTCTCGGATGGTTTCCCATCGGCGGTTTTCAAGACCGCTGCCTTCAGCCGCTCGGCCACCCCTCCGCAATGGGGAGCAATATAAACACCTAGGCTTATGTTGTAAAGCCCTTATTGTACTGTTTGCCGTAAAATTAAACGCATTACAAGTCAATGGCTTAATTTATCAACGATTTATGGGTTCTACTTGGGTATTTCCCTTATTTTTGCTAAATTAGCGGTATTATTTTTGATTGGTTGCTACGCACATGTTTGTATTTAACGGAAAAGAAATCGAGACAGATAGCCACGGTTATTTAAAAAATAGCAATGAGTGGAATGAAGATATGGTTCCAACATTAGCAGAACTAGAAGAAATAGAGCTTACAGAACAACATTGGGAGATTATCCGTTTTGTTCGCCAATTTTATTTAGAATTTAATACCTCCCCTGCTATTCGTATGTTAGTAAAAGCACTTGCACAAAAATATGGCGATGAAAAAGGGAATAGCCGTTATCTTTATCGTTTATTTCCTAAAGGTCCGGCAAAACAGGCTACAAAACTTGCTGGCTTACCAAAACCCGTTAAATGTATTTAATATTATCTTTCGATCAAAGAGAATTAAAAATCATTAAAACAGTGTTACTCATAATGGTGGATTGAAAAATCTGCCATTTGTTCATATTCACAAGATGCCGCTGACCAAAATGTAATTTTGGCGCTTTTAGGGCCACCAGCTTCTAACCAATCTTCAAATTCTTTTAATGCATTTTCTTCCGCAAAAGCCTTTACTCCCACGCTACCATCATCACGATTCCAAACATACCCGGTTATTGGCTGTTTTTTCATCCACTGATAAGTAAAAAAACGAAAACCAACACCTTGAACACGCCCTTGAATAATATATTCTCTACCGATTTTCATATGCCCTTCTAGTAACCTTCTTCAAATAAAAATTCTGTCTAGGTTATTGTCTTTTCTTTATACAATAGATAATCTGATTTTGTGAGGTTTTTTATTCATAATGAAAGCAAAGGATTATATTTTTCCAAACCCTTGAAATTTCACTTTATGCCCTCATATATATAACCAATAAGCAAGGCTATATGGAGGTGATACTATGATGACCGCCAGCAAATTTGGGATAGGACAGCAAGTTAGACATAAATTACTCGGCTACTTAGGCGTTGTTGTCGATGTGGATGCTGAATATTCCCTTGATCAACCTAATGAGGATGATATTGCATCTAATGTGACCTTGCGAGCAGCACCTTGGTACCATGTTGTGATGGAAGATGATGAAGGGCAACCTGTTCATACTTATCTTGCTGAAGCGCAGATAACCTATGAAGTTTCAGATGAACACTTAGATAATGACTCATTGGATGAGTTATCACAGTCAATTCGTAGCCAACTACAGGCGCCACGATTAAGAAATTAACCCAATTAATCTACATAACCAGTAATCTGAATGAAATGATAATCGCCGAATTTGTTTTCGGCGATTTTATTTTGGCGTATTACCAAGGAAGACCATGTGCTTCAATTTCTTTTTTAGGACAACGATCCATTACCACACGTAACCCGGCATCTTCAGCTAAGTCTTTAGCATCTTCATTAATAACACCAATCTGCAACCATAATACTTTGGCATTAATTTCAATGGCTTCTTGCGCAATTTCTAATGCTACGTCAGATTGGCGAAAAACATCAACCATATCGACAGCAACAGGAATATCTTTTAATGAGGCATAACATAGTTGCCCCAATAAGGTTTGCCCTGACATGCCTGGATTGACAGGAATAACATCATAGCCTTGTTCTAATAGGAATTTCATGACTTTATAGCTTGGGCGATCTTCTTTATTACTCGCACCAACAAGCGCAATGGTTTTAACGCTTCTTAAAATGTCATAAATGTCTGAATCCACCATTTATCTACTCCGTTCATCATGAAGATTGAAAATATTATGATACATCATAGTATCTTGATCTGTTCATAGCTTATAAGATAAAAAAAAGGTATTTTGAAAACTGAAACAATTACTATATTTATTTTTAAAGGTATCAAATGGAACAAATTGACCGCACGCTCCTAAAAGAAAAAAATATCGCGCTTGTTGCCCATGATCACTGTAAAAGCTCATTACTGGAGTGGGTTGAAAATAATCGTGAACAACTGTCTCTACACAAGCTATTCGCAACAGGAACTACCGGTAACTTAATTAATCACCACACTGGTCTTCCTGTTACTCAAATGCTAAGTGGTCCCATGGGTGGCGACCAACAAATTGGTGCAATGATCGCTGAAAAGAAAATTGATATTATGATTTTCTTTTGGGATCCATTAAATGCCGTTCCGCATGACCCCGATGTTAAAGCCCTTCTACGCTTAGCTACAGTTTGGAACATCCCAGTTGCAACAAATCGTGCAACTGCGAATTTTTTAATTTCATCACCTTTCTTTTCACAAGAATCTACAATTAAAATTCCAGATTACGAAGGCTATTTAAAAGAGAGATTAAAATAATCCTAAGGTTTTCGCTGTATAGGAACACCTTGAGATTTTAGTTCTGAAACAAAACAAGATGGCTGTTGTTTATTAAATAATAGCCATACTTGTTTTTTTGCTCTTGTTAAAGCGACATACATTAAGCGTCGCTCTTCCGCATTAGGATAATCTTCAACACTAGGCAGTAATGCCAATTCAATAATCGACTCTCTTGCTGGTGCTGGAAAAGCGTCTTTACCTTCTTGTAAACCTAAAATAATAACGTAATCTGCCTGTTGCCCTTTTGAAGCATGAAAAGTCATAAACTGTAGGTCTAATTTAGGCCAACGTGTTTTCGCTTTTTTTAATAAATCTGGTTTTAAATAGTGATAACGAGCGAGTAAAAGAATAGTTTCATTTTCTTCTACATAACCACTCATTTTATTGAGTAGATTTTCAAGTTGATCGTCAGATAACAGCACAACTGACTTTTTATTGCCTTTCACTAAACTATTTAAAGGTTTAGATAATTGAGCTGGGTTTTGTTGAATAAACGTATTGGCAACATTTCCTATCGTGTCATTAAAACGATAAGTCGTATCTAATGCACATTCAGCACCTTCACCAAAAGAGTGATGGAAAGAGGTCGTTAATAATAATTCTGCGCCACTAAAACGATAAATGGCTTGCCAATCATCTCCGACTGCAAATAGAGATGTTTGCTTATTTTGCTGTTTTAATGCGGTTAATAATGAAGCTCTTAATGGTGAAATATCTTGGAACTCATCAACAAGAATATGTTTCCATGGGCTAATAAAACGCCCTTTTTCAATAAGATTAATAGCTTGATGTAATAAGCCCGAAAAATCGATGGCATCTTCCTCTTTTAATGCAGTTTTCCACGCTTTTAATAATGGCGATAATAATTTTAAATACTTTTTAAAGGCTTCTGTATATTCGGGTTGTACACTGTCAATCAGCGATTTTTGGCTACCGCCTTGCATCCTTAATAAACTAACCCAACGCTCTAATCTTACGGCAACTTGGTTTTCTAATTTTTTATCATGCCAAAACTCACCATCAGTAATATCCCACTCTAATTCTTGAGATAACCACTCTCGCCACCCTTTTGCTTGTGCTTTTTTCTGTTGGCACTGCTCTCGCCACTCACCTAATAATAAAGCTCTTCTTTTTTCACTATTTATTTCAAGCTCACTAATTTTAGGTTGTTTTTTGGTCGCTTGTTGAATGATGGATAATGCCAGTGCATGGAACGTTTTTGCCATAATATCGGCATTTAAACGACTAGAAAGCCTTTCATTCATTTCTTGTGCAGCTTTACGCCCAAAAGCAAGTAATAATATTTGATCTGGTTGCGCTAACTGGCGACGTAATAACCAGCCTGCTCTTGCGACTAATACAGAAGTTTTGCCACTTCCCGCACCAGCAAGTACAAGAATATTTTCTTCTCCATTAATTACGGCGCGACACTGAGATTCATTTAACGGCGATGATTCAATCGTATTAAAAAATTCCGCATGCTCATTTAATATTTGAGTTACCCATGCAGAATTTTCTTTATTAATAAGTGCTTCACCTTGCTGTAACCATTCTAAACATTGCTGATAAAGAGTATGGCAATTATCAAATTGAGTAAGGCGTTCAAGAGGAAGGGGAATAGCGGAAAAGCTTTCTTTAATAGATTGCTGAATTTCACTAAGTTTAGGCTGTTTTATCCATCTATTTGATTGAGTAATTTCATTAATATTATGGAGTTGCTTCTCAAGCACCTGAGCACTTATTTCGCTCATTTCTTTACTCCAATTTTGCCATGATTGATAAAGATAACGATAAAATTGCTGAGTTTCTTCCCAGTCTGTTCCATGCAATCGAACAACTTTATCTTCAGGCAATAAAAATTCTAATTCCCCCCACACAATTCCTTTTTTACAGTAAATATTAATCAATTCGTTAAAAGGGATTAAATACTGATGTTTTTCACCACTGACTTCAATACCTGCATTTAACAATTTGACTCTATTATAAGGATGCTGTGCTAAACGTTGTCCCATCGGGGTGGATTTCAGTTCCATACGTAATTCCTGCAATAAATAACAAATAGTCTGTTGTTAAGCTCTTTTTAATCGGTGATAAACCCTATATTCTAAGAGGTAATTATCTTCATCTTGTTTATTTAAGGGCTTTTTGTGTTCACTTTGCTAAATGGCGCCCGCCGATTTATCTATAATAGCCACTTTTTATATTATATTCGCATAATAATCGCGCTTACAGGAACGACTTTGTTTCCTTGGGTTTTAGGACAAGAGCCTAAATACACAATTCCTCTAACTTTAGGTGTGGTTGCAGCTGCATTAACTGACTTAGATGATAGGCTTGTTGGTCGTTTAAAAAACCTCGTTATCACTTTATGCTGTTTTCTTCTTGCTTCAGCATCAATAGGATTGCTTTATCCATATCCTATTTTATTCTTTTGCGGTTTAGCCATTTCTACTTGGGGATTTATTTTGTTAGGTGCTTTAGGGCAACGGTACGCAACCATTGCTTTTGGTGCTTTATTAATCGCAATTTATACTATGCTCGGTATGCCTATTTTCCCTGAATGGTATGAACAACCCGTTTTATTGCTATTAGGCGCTATTTGGTATAACTCTTTAACATTGGTTGGTCACTTATTATTCCCAATTCGCCCAGTTCAGGACAATTTAACTCGCTGCTACCAACAGCTTGCAACTTACCTCGAAGCTAAAGCAACATTATTTGATCCTGATATCGAAGATGACTATCAACATTCCCTTTATAATTTAGCAATGGCAAATAGCCAATTAATTGACTCGATGAACCAAACTAAAGTTACATTATTAAGTCGATTAAAAGGTGATAGAGGTCAACGTAGTAGCCGTTTCACACTTCATTACTATTTTGTTGCTCAGGATATTCATGAAAGAGCAAGTTCGTCACATGTTCAATATCAACTATTAAGTAATGAATTACGACATAGCGATGTGTTATTTCGTTTTCAACGTTTACTTTCTATGCAAGCACGAGCGTGTGAACAAGTTGCACAATCTATTCTTTGGCATAAAAAATATCAGCATAACCCTTCATTAGAGCGCGCTATAAATTATTTAGAGAATGCATTAAATCATTTAAAAAATACGACTTCAGAACCACAACTAATAACGCCTTTAAATAATTTATTGCAAAACCTTCAAGGCATTGATGCGCTTTTACGAAGTATTAGTACAGAGCAATATCAAATATCCCATGACCAAAAGGAAGAAACGCAACTTTCTGATGATGGTTTAACAGGATGGCGCGATATTGCACTAAGAATAAGAGAGCACCTTACGCCTAAATCGGCGCTTTTTAGGCATGCCGTTAGGATGTCACTGGTTTTATGTATTGGCTATGCCATTATTCAATTTTTCCAATTGGATAGAGGCTATTGGATATTATTGACCAGCCTATTTGTTTGCCAACCTAACTACAATGCGACTCGCCGACGTCTTACACTGCGTGTAAGTGGTACTATTATTGGTATTTTAATTGGCTTCCCTATTTTATATTTTGTGCCTTCAATTGAAGGGCAACTCGTTTTAATTGTGATAACAGGTACGCTCTTTTTCGCATTTAGAACCATACAATATGCACATGCCACACTATTTATTACTTTATTGGTTTTATTAAGCTTCAATCTGCTTGGTGAAGGTTATGATGTTGCTCTTCCTCGTATTATTGATACCTTAATTGGCTGTGCCATAGCATGGTTTGCAGTTAGTTTTATTTGGCCTGATTGGAAATTCCGTCAACTGCCTGTTGTTATTCAAAAAACAATGACGAATAACTGTTATTATCTTGATGCCATCCTTATTCAATATTACCAAGGGAAAGATAATAGCTTGAGTTATCGAATTGCTCGTCGAAATGCTCATAGCAGTGATGGTGAATTAGCTTCACTGATCTCAAATATGTCATCAGAGCCAAAAAGCTATCAAGCATCCCAAGAAGTAGCATTCCAGTTGCTTTGTTTAAATCATACTTTACTCAGTTATATTTCTGCACTTGGTGTTCATCGTTCAAAAATAGAAGATGAGAATGTGCTTACATTGCTTAATGATACGGTTTGTTATATCGATTCTGCTTTACGTCGCAAAACACCGCAAGACGAAGGATTTAAGCAATCTCATGTAGAATTAATTGAAAGGATTAATCTATTACCTAATGCAGATAATCCTCGCATTCAATTAGTACTTACTCAGATCCGCTTACTATTGGATTTACTGCCACAAATTATTAGTTGTATCCAAATTATTGAGCAAAGCGAATCAAACAGCCTACCTCAACCTCAAGTTTAGACTCATATTGACGTTATTTTCTCTAATTTCCATAAGTACATTAGAGAAAATAACGGTCATTGTTTTTATCTTATTGGAAAGATAATTCGTTGTACCAATCTAATAACTCCATTTTAAGTTGACTAGGTAATACAGAACGATGACACCCGACGATAGCTCCTGCCAATGAGAGTAAAAGTTCACTATTCCTCAAATTGTGGCTATGCATTAATTTTAGATAACACGCTTTAGCACCGATTAAACGCAGTTCTTCAACTTGATTAATGCCAATTTGATTCAATCTTTTTTCTAATATCACGCCTAGATTAGGTAAGTCTTTTATTCTGCAAGGCTTCTTTCGTTGTCCTAAATATTCTTGAATGCTGTAGTGATATGACATATCAATATATTGATCTAATTTTTGCTGATTTTCCCATAGCGAATCCGTTATATGGTAATAACGCAATATGATAGGAATTCCTTTTTTCAAATAGGTATAGGAACTCATTTTTGTTGCCTTATAAAGAGTTTCTAAAAAGCCACTTCCTTTTAAATAAAACTCATTATCTGACGTGATAGCAAACATAACATCATCAATCATTAAGCTAACGCCACCAAATTGAGACTTTGTTGTTAACTCTCCATATTGCGCAATACGCGATAATAAATGAGCCTTCCTTTGCTCAGGTAAAAATAACATTGAAACTCCAACACATACTTTAAGATTAAATTTTATCTTTGAATTCAAAAACATGCATAAGACATCACAAGAAAGACAATAAAGAATTTCCTTTATATTGCCAATAGTTAACGACTCAAAAATAGAGATTTACATAAAATTTGAGAGGAACTTTCAAAAAAAGGAGCTTGATTTAAGCGAAATATAGAGATACTGTATATTCATACAGTATACATGGAACGAGGTAAATATGAAACTCTCAACATCATCTCCGACAAGACAGAACGCCATTCTCCAAGAGATCTCAAATGAGGTATTACCTCTATCTATCCCTTCAACAGTGGCGACTTACGATAGCAACAATAAACAAGGTATGGTGAGTGAACTTCTCTACCAAAATCCGCTCGTCATTAATCACATCCTTTTGCCATTACTGAGACAGTATAGTCATGAATCACGTTGGTTATTGTGGTTAAACCCACAACAAAAACTAAATCGTACTTGGTTAAAAAATGCGGGATTACCACTTAATAAGATAATTCAGTTAAATCATATAAATATGATAACTACTGTTGATTTAATGGAAAAAGCACTGATGAGTGGTAATTACAGTGTAGTACTCGGTTGGTTACCAGAAATATCGTCAGAAGAGATGAAACGATTAGAATCTGCTGCAAGTAAAGGAAAAACCCTTGGGTTTATTATGCGACAGCAAGTTAATACAAATATCCATTTAGAAAGTAGTAATGCATCTAAACGACATTTGAATTCCGTAAAAATTCATTCAATTCACTACCATTAGTGAAATTTAAGAGTTTTCCTAATACTCAAAACACGCTGATATCATTTAAGATAAGTCAAATGTATTTATAACCTAAATCATATAGTTACAACAAATTTAACAAAAATACAGAATCTTCCCCATTGTGGAATAAGACGGATCTTTTTAAAATTTTAAGTCGAATTTTAAAGGATTACTTGTAACTTTTTAAGTTCATTGTAGACTTTATGTCGTTAAGGTTATGCTTTAAATCCCATTTTTGGGATCATCATTTGATGAGAGCATTGGATTCCTAACAATAATTTAACCAAGGGCAAATAATAAGGCTTAAAGCCAAATGCCTAACTTGGATGATAACGAGGCGTAAAATGAAAAAGACAGCTATCGCATTAGCAGTGGCAGTGGCAGCTTTCGCAACTGCAGCGCAAGCAGCTCCAAAAGACAATACCTGGTATACCGGTGGTAAATTAGGTTGGTCTCAATACCAAGGTACTAGTAACCATTTCGGTGAAACTTCTATTGGTAACGGTAACACTCACCGTGATCAGTTAGGTGCAGGTGCATTTGCTGGTTATCAATACAACCAATACTTAGGTTTTGAACTGGGTTATGATTGGTTAGGTCGTATGACTTACAAAGGTTCATATGACAACGGTGCATTCCGTGCTCAAGGTATCCAATTAACCACTAAATTAAGCTATCCAGTAATGGAAGACTTAGACGTTTATACACGTTTAGGTGGTATGGTATGGCGTGCAGATTCTTCTGCAACTAAAAACGCTACTTCTTTATCTCCAAAACAAGAACGTTTCTCTAATAACGACACTGGTGTTTCTCCAGTATTCGCATTAGGTACTGAATACGCGATCACTCCAAACATCGCTACCCGTGTTGAATATCAATGGATCAACAACATCGGTGATAAAGGTACTCTGAATGCTCGTCCAGACAACGGCATGCTGAGTGTTGGTGTTGCTTACCGCTTCAACCAAGAAACTCCAGCTCCAGTTGTAGCTCCAGCTCCAGTTGTAGCTCCAGCTCCAGTTGTTGAGAACAAAACCTTTACTCTGCGTTCAGACGTTCTGTTCAACTTCAACAAATCTACTCTGAAAGCTGAAGGTCAAGATGCTCTGAATGGTCTGTACAATGAACTGGCTAACATCGACCCAACTCAAGGTCGTGTAGTAGTTATCGGTTACACTGACCGTATCGGTTCACAAAACTACAACCTGCCTCTGTCAGAAAAACGTGCTCAATCTGTAGTTGATTACCTGGTTTCTAAAGGTATCCCTGCAAACAGCATCTCTGCAGAAGGTCGTGGTAAAGAAAACCCAGTTACTGGCAACACTTGTGACAACGTTAAAGCTCGTTCAGCTCTGATCGATTGCTTAGCGCCAGACCGTCGTGTTGAGATCGAAATCCAAGGTACAACTGAAGTTGTTGTTCCTGCTGGTAAATAATTCAGATAGTAGAATAATCTACTGTTGATGAATTCAAAACCCTGCCAATGGCAGGGTTTTTCTTTATGGCGATAAAATTAGGTAGATAAAATTAGGTAAAAATATAAAGACAAAAATGTGTTCGGGCCAGTATGAAATATCACAATAAAAACAAATTAATTGTCGAGACCAGTAAGCCAAAATTAATGTAACTTATTTTTCTTTATCGCGTTCTAATAACTCAATAAGCCCATCTTTTAAACTATGCACTTTTAATGCATATTGTTCTTTTCGCTCAGCATCTTCAATTAATTGCACGATCGTTTCTGATAATGTGATCCCTCTTCGTTGTGACAATGCAGATAAGCGCTGCCAAACTTTAAATGTTAAATCGATTGATTTTTTGCGCGTGTGTTGATGCTCAGCATTAAAATAACGTTTTCTTCGTGCTCTAATCGTTTGCTTCATCCTATTAGATAAATCAGGATCCATATGCAAATCTATCCACTCTAAAACTTTTAGTGGTTGCGATTCCAGAAGCAACAATTGCTCGACAGCCTCATCAGCGGCACTTCTTTCTATATAACGGGTAATTAATTCACCTTCACGGTGTTTTTTTACTAGATAGGCCCATTTCCAGCCACATTCTAGGTTCTCTAATTGTTGATATTTCATACAAAATCCCGTGACAACGTAACTATATAGTAGCATATCAACAATTTTACAAAAATACTGCCACTGAACCGAAATTTTTCGATTATTTTATAGACAAATTTATTTTACATAATCTTTCTTATCAATTAATAACAAGCCTTGATAAGGGATAGTTTTCTGAGCGCGTTATGATAGAATCGAGCGTCGCTATCATAAAACCTTAATGACCCATTTTTAACCCGTCATTATAAGGTCGTAGCGGTACATATTCCCTGCCTATGCAGTTGATGACAGTTAAAGAACCGTCTTATTGCAGGATAGATATCGACTTATACGATATCTAATTATCTCTTTTCACTAATCAATAATAAAAACGGTAACCTTGAAAAACAACGAATTAGAATGGCAGGCGTTACGTCCTGATTACGCCTCCTACCAAACTTTCTTTCAAACGGCATCTCAATTACCTGCATCTCTACTTCGTGAGGTTCAACCTCGCCTGTATGAAAGCCTGCAATGGTTAAATAATGCAGATTCAGGGCAGTTTATGCTGTTAAAAGTGGATGATTCTGCTGCTTACTTTGATATGCTGACAGACACATTAATGCAATCAGGGATCAAAACTGATCCTGTTGTTGGCAGTTATCAAGCAGAAACCAATAAAATCAATTGGCAAGATAATGTACAAGGTGCATTTTCATCATCAGAATCTATTACTTGTTGCCAATGGATAGAGCCAGAACAACTCTTTGGTTCATTCTATTGCCATAAAGATGAAGTTACCCTCAGCCCAGGCTTATTGCATAAAGTAAATGGAGGCATCTTAGTCCTCTCTATAAAATCTTTACTTGCACAACCACTAATGTGGTTCCGCCTTAAAAAAATGGTTGAAGAGCAGCGTTTTGAATGGCTTGTCTGGAATGACAATCAATCCTTACCTTTACCTATTGAGAGCATGCCGCTCAATCTTCGAGTTATCTTAGTTGGCGATAGACTTAGCCTTGAAGAGCTTGAATTTATGGAGCCAGAACTAAGTAGCACTGCTTTATATGGTGAATATGAATACGACATGTATTTAGAAGACGAAACCGCTCTTTCTCAATGGTGTGGATTTGTAAATTCATTGTGTCAAAAATATCGCCTCCCTTCTCTATCTGCGGATGCTTGGGAAGTCTTGCTAACACAAGCAGCAAGACAACATGAAGATCAGTTAATACTGAGCCTAGATTTAGAATGGATCTTACGCCAGCTTCGTTATGCCATACGTTTTAATCATGGTGCTTTTCTAAATGCCGATGCATTGAAAAAAGCTGAAGAAAACCGCCTATGGCGACACAGTTATTTGTTAGAACGTAGTCGTGATGAGATTTTACAAGACCAAGTAATGATACAAACAGAAGGTGAAGCTATTGGTCAAATCAATGGGCTTTCTGTCTTAGATTACCCGGGATATCCTGATTTAATCGGAGAGCCGACTCGTATTACCTGCGTTGCACATATAGGTGATGGTGAGTTTACGGATGTTGAGCGAAAAGCAGAGCTTGGTGGCAATCTTCATGCTAAAGGAATGATGATTATGCAAGCTTACTTAAACTCAGAATTACGTTTAGACCAACCGCAGCCATTTAGCACCTCGATTGTTTTTGAGCAATCATATGGTGAGGTTGATGGTGATAGCGCCTCTTTGGCTGAATTATGTGCTTTTATTAGCACACTGGCACAACAACCTATTGATCAGCAAATTGCGGTTACAGGTGCCGTTGATCAATTTGGTCAAGTCCAACCAATTGGTGGCGTAAACCAGAAAATCGAAGGCTTCTTTGATATCTGCCAACAAAGAGGATTAACGGGTGCGCAAGGCGTAATTATTCCTCTTGCTAATATTCGTCATCTTGTACTCAACGAAAATGTGCAACAAGCGGTAAAAGAAGAAAAATTTCATATTTGGCCTGTCACTCATGTAGCAGAAGCGATAACGTTACTGACTCGTCAACCATATTATGAAGAGCAATGTGAACCAGAACAATCAGACTCACACTTGTTAGCTGTTATTCATGATCGTATAACACTCGCAAATAATCAGGATAGACCTAAATTACCTTGGTTCTTACGTCTATTCAGATAATTCTGTTTCAAGTGATCGGAGTTGTTCAGCGTACAAGTGTAAGCTATTCTGTTATCTTACACTTGATAAAGGCTATATAGACAATGGTTGATAAACGCGAATCTTATTCTAAAGAAGACCTCATTGCTTCAGGCCGTGGTGAATTATTTGGCCAAGATGGCCCACCACTGCCATCTGGTAATATGCTAATGATGGATCGCATCATTAAAATGACAGAAGATGGCGGCACCCATAATAAAGGCTTTATCGAAGCAGAATTCGATATCAAGCCAGATTTATGGTTCTTTGATTGCCACTTCGTCAATGATCCTGTTATGCCGGGTTGCTTAGGTCTAGATGCCATGTGGCAACTTGTTGGCTTCTATCTTGGCTGGCTTGGTGGTGAAGGTAAAGGCCGCGCACTTGGTGTTGGCGAAGTAAAATTCACTGGACAAATATTACCAACAGCAAAAAAAGTTACCTATAAAATTGATTTCAAACGTGTTATCAATCGTAAACTGATTATGGGTATTGCCGATGGTGAAGTGTATGTTGATGGTAAGCTGATTTATGAAGCAAAAGATTTAAAAGTTGGCTTATTTAAAGATACGACTGCATTCTAAATCGTCAGTAACTGATAGACTAAAGCCTACTCTTTTTAAGATTAGGCTTTTTTATTTCTGTTATAAAAATAAAACTTATTCTCATCTAGTTTTTCATCCTACCTATCATATTGAAAACTTACCTTTCCAAGAAAGCATAGTGATAACATTTTGATTATGTGAGTAATTTAATCTTATTCAGATCATAACTCCGAATTTCATCTATTCTTTGTTTTTATATCAAAGATAAATTTAACATTTAAAAGTTAAACAAAGACTATAAATTTAGCTTATTGTTATATTTTTAAATAAGTTTTGTGCAATAATGAATGATATTACTTATTTTAATAAGCCATTTTTATGCGTCATTATTAGAAAATAGGATGTTATGAATAATATAAAAAATTTAGTAGCAACTGTATTAATGATATTGTTTCTTACAGGATGCTCACCTGCCCCTTCCATTGTATTATTTGGTGCATCATTTCCTGATTGGTTATTATGTTCTGCCATTGGCATTTTAGGCATGATTATCATCCATATCATACTATCCAAAACTAAAGGGCGCTTCTTTTTGCACCCTGTTATTATTGTATATCCTTGCGTTACAGCATTAATTTCAATGTTAACTTGGTTATTATTTTTTCCTAAGTAAAAAGGACTAGAGATGATATTAGTACGTAAAATATATAGCCTATTACTTCTATTAATCACATTAATTGTATTAGGGATAGTGCTTTGGAATGTTAATAATGCACCAAGAACAGATGATGCTTATATTTACGCAGATACAATTAATGTAGTACCTGAAATTAATGGTAAAATTATTGAGCTTCCTATCGAGAATAATCAGCTAGTCAAAAAAGGCGACTTACTTTATCGAATAGACCCTCAGCTTTATCAAGCTGATTTAAACTATAATTTAGCTAAACAAAAAACGCTTGAAGAACAAATAAAATTAATGCAACGCTCAATCAGTTCTCAAGAAAAAAATGCTGAAGCTATTCATGCACAAGTTGAAAGTGCAAAAGTTCAATTTTTACAATCTCTCGATTCATATAATCGAAAACTCCCTTTAGTTAAAAAAGGCTATGTTTCTAAAGAAGAGATAAATCAAGCATTAACAAAGAAAAATAGTGATGAGGCTGTTTATAAAGCTTTACAATTACAAGCCAAACAAGCAATTCTAGCGATTGATGGTATTGAGGCTTTAGAAGCTCAACGTAATGAAGTCGTTGCTCAAATTGAAAAAGCGAAGCTTAATTTACAATATACAGAAGTCATAGCCCCTTTTGATGGCATAGTAACATCACTAAAAACCACTGTAGGGCAATATACCTCCCCCTCTCAAGCCATTATGACCTTAATTGATACAAAACAATGGTTTGTCATCGCAAATTTCCGTGAAACAGATTTAAAAGGACTTCATAAAGGCTCTCCAGCACAAGTGTTTGTTATGAGCGATACAAATAAATCTTTTTCTGGTGTTGTTGACTCAATTAGTTATGGTGTTGCTCCCACAGATGAAGGAATAATTATTGGCGGTTTACCGTCAGTAAGTCGTTCTATTAATTGGGTCCATGTCTCACAACGGTTTCCTGTAAAAATACGTATTGCTGATCCTGATCCTGATTTATTCCGTATTGGTGCTTCTTCCGTTGTCATTATTCACCGCGATAAATGATAAGTCATTAAGGAAGAACAAAATAATGAAAGAGAACTCAATTTTAGAAAATATTCAGAATGCTTTATTACCTTACCCAGGAAGAATGAACCAAACAGTACGCACAGTAATATCATGCGTTTTGGTTGTAATTATTTCACTATCCCTGCAAATACCCTATATTCCTCTTTCTATTATTGTTGTCTTCTTTCTAACTCAAACAAATATTGTTATTACAAAAATAATCGGCTTTCTATTTATTATTGCAGGTACATTAGCAATATTGGTATCTCTTCTAATCATTATTATAACTTGGAATTCCCCTTTTCTCAGAATATTACTTTCCTCCCTTGTTTTTCTAATTAGCTTTTTTTTAATGAGAACAACAAAAGTCGGAATTCTCTTTTATATTATTTCAATCGTTGTTATTTATTCACAATCCCTTGTTGATATTGCACCTAATGCAGAACTACTTGTTAGATCAATTTTATGGGTTTGGGTTTCTGTTATTTATACTATAGTTGTTACACTGATAGTTAATACACTTTTATTACCCATTGAACCCGAAAAACAGCTTACTAATTTTTTAATTTATCAAATTAAAATTATTAATAAATGCATTGATCCTACAATTTCATCTACCGAAAAAGATCATAATATTGTTCAAGTAGGCATGGACCTACAAGCCATGTATAAATATCTGCGCTTTAGTATTATGCGAGATAAAAATAACACACTAGATAAACAATACTATATTGAAAAAATAACCTTTATTTCTGAAATTCGAAATTTATCAGCAAAACTACCTCAAGAATTAGCTAATGAGGAAGATAAAATATTTGCTGCACAACTAGCCAATACGCTAGAAAATATAAAATTATCACTAGAAAAAAAATCATTATCTGAACAAGATATAATTCATTATAAAACTACAAATAATGTGATTCTAAATAGGATCTATTCGGCACTAAAAAGATATTTAGAAAGTGAAAAAAATTACCTTAGTAAAGAGGAAGTTGAATTAATTTTAAATAAGGTTGATCAACCTAAAGAACGTTTTTGGATCGAAGATGCTTTTACTAATAGTCGATACATCATCTTTGCATTAAAAACATTACTCTCTGTATTAGTTAGTTATTTTATTTATACATTAACTGATTGGACTGGGATTAGCACCTTTATGTTAAGCTGCCTAATTATTGCTCAACCTGGATTAGGCAATGTTCAACGTAAAGTTATTTTGCGTTTATCTGGCGCAGTTATTGGTGCGGCTTTTGCGCTATTTTCAATAATGTTTATCACCAACCAAATAAATTCTATTTTTGGTTTATTATTATTGATAATTCCCGTTTTTTTTCTTGCTGGATGGGTGGCAACGGGGCAAGAAAATATTAGCTATGCAGGTATTCAAATAGCATTTACATTTTCATTAGCTTTATTAGAAACAACGGGCCCTGTTTATGAACTTACGGCTGTTCGGGATCGTATTATTGGTATAATTTTAGGTATCATATTAGGTAGTATAATACATATCTTCATCTCTCCAGAAAGAGAAGGGGCGATAGTTTTAGGAAAACTTGCCTCTATTATAGAATTAGTCAGAAATAAATGGAGTCCGAAAAATAAGCAAGGGATGAAGCTAACACGCGAAGATATTGCAATAAAACTCTTTGAGTGTAATGAATTTATTTCACGAGTAAGTATTGAGCCAACATGGGTAAATAATGAAGGGTCACACGATAATTTTAATCAGCATACACAAGAGATTTTCTATTTATTAAAAAATATCATTTATAACTATGAAAAATTACTTTTACAATTTGATGATAGTAAAAAAACAATGGATCAAAAAGCGATAGAAAGTAACACTGAAATTATTAATCAATATAAAAATAATTTATTCCTCATAACACTTAGATTACAAGGCGCCCGTACTAATCGCCCACGCTACCCTGATCTTAATAAAGTTAAAAATAATAACTTAAAAGAATTAATGCAAAACTTTGAGCTAAGCATGAACAGTTTCTTTAATTTAGGTCGTTAATCTGTTTAATTATAAAATGATAAATGCAAAAGGCTTACAAAATGTAAGCCTTTTTATATCCAATTTGATTGTTTGTTATTTATACTCAAATTGTCCTATGTTCAATATGTACATAGGAATATATATAAATAACCCTCGTTTTGATTGTCGGTAAAATCTTAGTGATAATATTTAATATAGCTAAAAATAAACTATTATCTATTTCACTGCGACGGGTTATTTATTTTACCAGACTCGGGCGATCTTCCATCGCCTGTCGCCAGCCTCCAAGCCAATGTGAACGCGCATCAATGGCGAAATAAGGGCAAAGTTCTTTTGAACGACCTTGCATACCAGCTTGATAACCTTTCGATAATGCTCTTGCTAAACGATCTCGTTTCTGTCTTTTCATATCTAGACAACCCTCACGTTCTAAGTTTAAGCGGAAAGATAATGATTGTTTTTTCAACAACCACTATAAATTGATACGCTTTATTGCACATTTAAGCAAGTAAAGAAGTTAATACAAATGTCATATTTGTGATGTTGAACCAACTATAAATTTAATACTTAATGTTATTATTTATTTTATCTAATAATTCGACTAAAATATTATCTAATCATTTTAATAAGTTATATTAGAACAAATCACAATATGTTGATATTTAATCAATTTTTATAAATAAAAATAACTTTCTTTATTTTTATTTTATGTAACCAATAATTTAATTAAGATAAAATAATGTTTATTTTAAAATTTATGTCAATATAAGACTTGGTTTATATATATAATTTTTTGCTCTATTTTTATTTTTTTGTAGAAAACTCTTTTTAATTACCTTTGTTTTATTAAGGAATTAGCCATCATTGAAGGTAAAATAAGCGATTAATGCCTCTTATATACATCTATTAATTCAGACTCTTTAAATACCAATTCCATATCTTCTGCAAAATAATCTTCTCAATTGAAGAAAGCGTTATGCCTTTGTTGCCAAAATGCCCCACTAATTGCAGTGAGATATTTCCTTTAAGGTTTTCTAACTGATTGTTTTTTATTCTTTTCTAAAGAAACAAAAACCCAATATTCAACTTAAAGACAATTTAAGAGAATATTGGGTTTGAATAAACACGATACTAAGTCAGTTAGTATTGAGCTTGAATTGCTTTCGCTATATCAGAAACCACTTGCTCCCAGCCTTGCCCTAATGTACGCACTAAAGCAGGATAACCATCTTCAGTTTGTGTTAAAACTAAAGAGAATGGCTGATTAATCACTTTATTATTTTCAGTATAAATCCAGTCACCTGAAATAATTACCTGTCCATCATAACGGCCTTGAAAGTAATTAACGGTGACCGTTAATTTCGCTAAGCTATCTTCAACAGGTTGATTAGCAACAACTGTGCCCGGCAATGCTTTTGTTAAACCGGAAATAAGGTTCTGTTGTAATTGCTGATCAAGTGGATTAATCCATAGGTGCTGATTAGCCACGGTATAGTTAATATCCGTCGTTTGATAAACAATTCCTGCATTAATTAGCATATTAGACAAACGGATCGGCTGAACCCAAATTTGAGGCTTCTTGGCTGACTGTGTTGTCGAGACTTGTTCTGACATGCCACCTTGATAAACATCGGGCAACTGATAATACGTTTTATCAATCTGACTTGAACATGCCGTTAACATCAATACAAATACCCCAATGATGTATTTCATTATTTTTCAGCCCTCTTCGGTTCTGGATCTTTACCTTCCTTCGCTTCAAAAATTAATGCATTGCTCTTATTGTTCAATGTTTTCAATAAAGGCTGCATTTCTCTTAAAACCTGATCAACCTGCTGCATATTATCGATCATTTTTCCGTATGCAGGAGAGCCTGGTTGGAAGCCTTGCATACTGCGATTAATCTCTTTCAATGACTGCTGAATATCGTTAGGAAGATTTCTAAATTCATCACTACCAATCATGGCATTCAATGACTTCAGTGTTTCTTTAGCTTCACTGACTGCTTTTTGGCTTTCAGATAATGTTGCAGTCATCTCTTTAAGCATTGGTTCAACAGGAAGATTGTTGATCTTATCCAGTGATGTCATCACTTTTTGCTGAATCTGCGCTAAACCAGAGCTAACCGTCGGAATTTGTTGGTAACCTGCAACTTCTTGAGGTCCTTCCCATTTAGCTTCGTCAGGATAGAAATCAAGATCAATGTAAAGCGCCCCAGTTAAAAGGTTACCTGATTTCAATGATGCTCTTAGCCCATTATTAGAAGCAAAAGTGATTTCTTTAACGAAGTCGAAACTTTCACCGACATCATTGGCAAAACGCTCTGGTTCAACATGGATAAGCACTGGAATACGAAAATCTTTATCTAGCGATTGTTGCATACCTTTAGTGTAATAAGGCACTTGTACAACTGTACCCATACGGATCCCACGGAATTCGACGGGAGCGCCTGCTTGCAATCCTCTTACAGAATCAGAGAAAAACATAATGTAGCTACGATAGTCGGTATATAGCGAGTTTTGAATGCTCTTTTCATTGTCGTAGAGCTTAAATTCTGTTTTAGGTGCAATAGGATCACCGGGTACCCATCCCGCAGGAACATCAAAACTGACACCGCCACTAAAGAGTGTAGAAAGTGATGCCATTTCAACACGCACACCCGATGAAGACATATCAAAAGCGATACCGGAATCTTTCCAGAATCGAACATTTGAGGTCACCATTTTGTCATAAGGTGCTTTGATAAAGAGTTGATAGTGCATATCTCGGCTCTCAATGTTGAACTCACTGGTTTCAACAGAGCCGACTTGGTAGCCTCTAAATAAAACAGGATCACCCGCATTTAATTGACCAGCGGCTTCACTTACCAAATTGATACGAATACCTTTTGCATCTGGTGACGCCAATGGAGGCGAGTCGAGAAGATTAAATTCATCGACTTCTTTACCTTTTAATCCCGGCTGCAATTCGATATAAGCACCCGAAAGCAAGGTACCTAAGCCCGTTACACCCTCTTTACCGACCTGAGGTCTTACAACCCAAAATGCAGTATCTGCGCGTAATAACTCTTTCATCTCTTTATCAAGACGAGCCGTAATAATAACGCGACTAAAATTGCTATCGAGTGTGACACTTTCAACTAAGCCAATATCCACACTGCGACTTTTAATTTTAGTTTTACCAGCTTCAATGCCATCTGCATTATAGGTAATTAATGTAACTTCTGGTCCCTGATGGCTGAAATGATAATAAAGTATCCACGCACCAATCAGTAAAGTGACAAGTGGTATGATCCAAACTGGAGACCAGCTTTTTAGTTTGTTAATTTTTGCTTCAGTTAAAGCAGTTTCATTCTTTTCAGTCACCCTTAGGCTCCTTAATCGTGGGTTTATCATCATCGGTTGTACACTTATCCCACGTCAACCGAGGATCAAACATCATTGCAGAGAACATAGTTAGCACTACAACCAATGCAAATAGCACCACACCAAAATCAGGATAGATGCTCATCAGACGTCCCATTCTGACTAATGAAGCTAAAACAGCAATTACGAAGACGTCAATCATCGACCAACGCCCTACATATTCAACAACTTCATAGAGAAAATGCATTCTAGCAGGATCTCTTTTTCCATTAGATTTGTGTGCATCCCAACACAACCAAGCAATTGCGAGCATTTTTAAACTTGGCACCATAATACTGGCAATAAATATCACCATGGCAACAGGATAAGAGCCATCTTCCCATAACAAAATAACCCCAGCCATAATGGTTGAATAGAGGTTATTACCCAGTGATTCTGTCACCATAATCGGTAATAAATTCGCGGGGATATAGAGGATCAACGAAGTAATCAACAGTGATACTGTCCATTGCAAACTTTTCGGTTTTCTTGCATGTCCTTTCACTTCACAACGACTACATTCATATTGGTCGGCAGGTAAAATTGCCGTACATGAACGGCACAATCTTACACCTTGTTTTAATCCCGGTTTACCCGATTCTATGTCAGGATAAGCAGGACGAGGCTCTAATTTTTCCCATAAGGTATGTCTATCAAGACACTGGAAAGCACGAATTTGAAATAAGCAATAAAGCACATAAGGTGGAAAGCTTAATCCCAACCCAATATCACCATAAGCCATTAATTTTACAAAGCTAACTAAAATTCCCGCAAGAAAAATTTCTGCCATACACCACGATTTTAGTTGAAATAAAATACGCGATAACCAAATTTGTAATTTTCTTGGTAATTTAATGGGTGTGCAAAGAAGCAAGATTGCGATCATGCAAAAAGCGGGCACAATCTGCACAAACAATAGGAAAAAGGCACCTAGCTCAACGTAGTTTTCGCTAAACATCACCGTTGGAATTTGCATCAATGTGACATTATTGGTAATACCCGCCACTTCCATACTAACAAAAGTGAATTGGCTCGCCATTAACAACATAAATAATGCGCTGATTGCTAATGCAACAGGTTGATAAAAAGGTTGGCGCCAACGTGCAGTTAGCACAGTATGGCAACGAGGGCATGTTGCTTTTGTTCCTTGTACTAATTCAGGAACACTGACCACCAGATCGCACTGAGGACATAATATTTGCTCATGTTTATGTTCATGACGATGTTGTTGACCAGAGCACACAGCGACACCTCTTATTTAGAATAATCAATAAAAGAATATTTAATCTAGGAATTAAAACGGGGCATAATGCCCCGCTTTCAGTTGGCTACTCGCCGTTTTGCATCATTTCCAGCTCTTGCCATCTATCAAAAGCCGTTTCAAGCTCTTGTTCTTTATCTGCAAGCGCCTTTAAGACTTTTTCTGTCTCTTCATGAGGACGAGTAAAGAAATCTGCCCCACTCACTTCTTCTTGTAATGCACTTAACTGCGTTTCTAAGCTTTCTAATTTAGCAGGAAGTTGCTCAAGTTCTCGTATCAAATGATAACTTAATTTGTTATTACGAGTGTTCTTTTTAGAGCTATCTTTCACTTTTGCTTCTTTTTCAGCTTTTTCTGGTACGTTGCGTGATTTGTTTGTCTCACTCTTTAGTGAAACCGTCTGCGCTCGTTGTTGCTGAGCATCGTAATATCCGCCAACATAGCTGTTAATAACACCATCACCTTCAAAGATCCAACACTCAGTAACACTATTATCAACAAATTCACGGTCATGGCTAACCAGTAAAACAGTGCCTTGATAAGCATCAACCAGCTCTTCTAATAATTCCAATGTTTCAACATCGAGATCATTGGTTGGCTCATCGAGGATCAGTAAGTTACTCGGTTTTAAGAATAAACGTGCCAGTAACAGACGGTTTCTCTCACCGCCTGAAAGTGCGCGAACAGGCGTCATCGCACGTTTAGGTGGGAATAAGAAGTCTTGCAAATAACCAAGCACATGGCGAGGACGACCATTTACCATCACCTCTTGCTTACCTTCAGCAAGGTTATCCATTACTGTTTTATCAGGATCAAGTGCCGCACGGTGCTGATCAAAGTAAGCCACTTCAAGCTTAGTACCACAATGAACTCGTCCGCTGTCTGCTTTTAAATCGCCTAACATGAGTTTCAATAAAGTGGTTTTACCGCAACCATTTGGCCCCACCAGCGCAATTTTATCGCCACGTTGTACTTTGGCAGAAAAGTCACGAACTAGCTTACGCATTCCAATGCTGTAATTAACATCTTCAAGTTCAAAAACAATTTTACCAGAACGCGTCGCTTCTTCGACCTGCATACGAGCACTGCCTAGCACTTCACGGCGTTCGCTGCGCTCTACACGCAGTGCTTTTAATGCTCTTACACGACCTTCGTTACGAGTACGTCGTGCTTTAATGCCTTGGCGTATCCACGCTTCTTCTTGTGCTAATTTACGATCAAACTCTGCGTTTTGTTGTTCTTCAACACGCAATGCTTCTTCTTTGCTTTCAAGATATTTATCGTAATTTCCCGGCCATGAAGAAAGTTTGCCACGATCAAGATCGATAATACGCGTTGCCATATTACGGATAAATGAACGGTCATGGGAAATAAATACGATACTACCTTGGAAATCTTTTAAGAATTTCTCAAGCCAAAGGATCGTTTCAATATCAAGGTGGTTTGTTGGTTCATCTAAAAACAGTACTCTTGGTGCGCTGACTAATGCGCGCCCTAATGCTGCTTTTCTTAACCAACCACCGGATAAAAAAGAAAGCTCTGCTTCACCATCTAAACCGAGTTTTTCTAGCACTTCGGCAATTCGGCTATCAAGTAACCACAAGTTACGACTATCAAGTACTTCTTGTAGCTCAGCCATTTTATTGAGATTTTTATCAGAAGGATCTGTCTCAATTAGTTTAGAAATATGGTGATAATCCGTTAGGTATTTAGCATCTTCTTCAACACCTTCGGCAACAAAGTCAAAGATAGTGCCTTCAATATCTCTTGGCGGATCTTGTTGTAAGCGAGCAGTCACAAGATCTTGTTCATAAACAACTTGACCATCATCTAAAGGTTGCTCTTTAGATAACACTCTTAATAGTGTTGATTTACCCGCACCATTGCGCCCAACTAAACAAACGCGTTCATTTTCTTCAATAAATAAATCGGTGCTATCTAATAGTGGGGCATCGCTGAAAGATAAATAAGCCCCAGTCAAACTAATTAACGGCATTGTAAATTATTCCTCACTAGCATGAGTTAACAGCCAGCAATTGTGAATTTGGCGGTTACGTGCAAAGTCTTGTGATAATGTTTTCTGTGTTATCTCTTTTGCACACAACCCAATTTTTGCTAACTCGTCATGTTCCATTTTGAATCCACGTTTGTTATTTGAGAACATAATTGTTCCACCTTTTCTCAACAAACGTTTTAGATGTTTCATTAGTTCAATGTGATCACGCTGTACATCAAAGGTGTTTTCCATTCGTTTTGAGTTAGAAAACGTAGGCGGATCGATAAAGATCACATCAAATTGTTCGTTGCTCTGCATTAACCATTGAATGCAATCTGCTTGCATTAAACGGTGTTGTCTACCTGATAAGCCATTCGCTTGAAAGTTTTTCTCCGCCCATTCAAGATAAGTACGAGACATATCAACGGTTGTTGTGCTTTTTGCACCACCAATTCCCGCATGAACAGAAGCTGTACCGGTATAAGCAAAAAGATTTAAGAAATCTTTTCCATTACTCATTTCACCCAGCATTTTTCGTGCAATACGGTGATCTAAGAACAACCCTGTATCGAGATAATCTGTTAGATTTACCCAAAATCTTGCACCAAACTCATCAACTAAGAAAAAATCACCTTTTTCGGCCATTTTTTCATACTGCTGTTTACCTTTTTGGCGTTGACGCGTTTTTAAAATCAGTTGATCCGAACGTAATGCCAATACTTCCATTGTTGCGCTAATCACATCAAATAAACGCTGGCGAGCTTTGTGCTCATTAACTGTTTTAGGTGGTGCATATTCTTGAATAACCACTTTATCGCCATAACGATCCACAGCAACATTATATTCAGGTAAATCAGCATCGTATAAACGATAACATTCAATTTGCTGTTGTTTTGCCCATTTCGCGAGTTTTTTCTCATTTTTACGTAAACGGTTTGCAAAATCTTCCGCAAGCCCGGTGTTAATCGTTGATGGTGTATCAGAAAGTAAATAGTTTTTTTGTACACAATCAAGAGGGCCATTTTTTGCTTTGAACTCTCTTTCAGCACGTAATTGAATGCAACTTAACAGTTCAGGTGATGCACTAAATAGTGACAATCTCCAACCTGGGAAGTGTGCTTTTATCGCTCTTCCTAACTGGCTATGCAGTGCAATTAATGCAGGCTCGCTTTCTAAACGCTCACCATACGGTGGGTTACTGATAATTGTCCCTTTTATTTCTGTTGAAACTGGGTTTGTCAGTTTAGCTGCATCACCGTGAGCAAATGTGATCAGTTCAGCAACATCCGCTCTGCGAGCATTGGCTCTTGCCATATCCAATACACGTTTATCAACATCAAAACCATAGAAACGCGCAGTGGTATTCTTTTTACCTTCACGGAAACGAGCAAAAGCTTCATGAGTCACTTGTTTCCATAATGCTTCATCGTGACCTAACCAATGACGAAATCCCCAATGCACACGATTTAATGCTGGAGCGCAATCTGTCGCCATCATCGCTGCTTCAATTAATAATGTACCGGAGCCACACATTGGATCGATTAATGGTGTGTCAAGTTTCCAGCCTGAACGCATAATAATTGCAGCAGCTAAGTTTTCTTTTAAAGGCGCTTGCCCTGTTAAGTCACGATAGCCACGTTGATGTAAACCATCACCACTTAAATCTAAAGATAGAGAGGCTTTTTCTTTATGAAGGTGAATAGTTAAACGGATATCAGGAGATTGTTTAGCGACATCCGGACGTTGCCCTACTTTACGTTGAAATGAGTCAACGATGGCATCTTTCGCTTTTAATGCACCATATTGGCTATTGCGAATAATGTCATTCGTGCCATTAAAATGAATAGCAAAAGTCTGATCAACAGTAAAAATCTCACTCCAATCAATTGCCTGCACACCAAGATATAAGTCTAGATCACTATAAACATTGAATTCATTTAACGGCAACATAATACGCGACGCTAAACGGCTCCAAAGTAAAGACTGATACATGGTTTTATCATCAGCACGGAAATAAACACCGCCTTGTGTTATCTGGCAAGCCTGAGCACCTAAGTGTTCAAGTTCAGATTTTAATAGTTCTTCCAGACCTCGGCCTGTGCTGGCAAACAGAGAGCGCATAATATTGTTACCACCTAAAATAAAATTGTTGGGCATTATAGCTAATTGTATTACGTTGTCATAAAGTTACTGGCTATAAAAAATAATAATGTCTTTTTGGGAGCACTGATGATCAACGTTTCACGCCTTTATATACACCCAGTTAAATCAATGAAGGGAATTCGACTTTCTCATGCATTTGCTCGTGAGAGCGGATTCACGTTTGATCGCGATTTTATGATAACCACCCCTGAAGGGACTTTTATCACGGCACGAAAATTTCCCGTTTTGCTGTGTTTTATTCCCACTGTCATGGCAAATGGTATTTATATTCAAGCTCCTGATGGTGAAGGTATTGCTATCACCTATCAAGATTTTGAAACCACATTGCAACCGACAGAAGTTTGGGGCAACCATTTTACCGCGTATGTGGCTCCAGATGAAATAAATCAGTGGTTCAGTCGTTATTTAAAAATGGATGTTCAACTTCGTTGGACTGGCGAAAAATCGACACGTCGAGTGAAAAAAAATCCAGAAACCGCTGTTTCTTTCGCTGATGGTTACCCTTACTTATTAATTAATGAAGCCTCATTTCAATACTTACAACAGCGTTGCCCTGCTTCCATTAATATTGAGCAATTTCGAGGCAATATCCTCATAACAGGTGCAAAGCCTTTTGAAGAAGATACTTGGCAGACTATTCGTATTGGCTCTGTTGTGATGGATCTGATGAAACCTTGTAGTCGTTGCATTATGACCACAATTAGTATTGATAAAGGCGTGAAACATCCTAACACAGAACCCCTCGCAACACTGCAAACATTCCGTAGTGATGAAACAGGCGATGTCGATTTTGGTCAAAATGTCATCATTCGTCAAACAGGGATTATTCGTGTGGGGGATACAGTTGAAGTATTAGCTTATAAAGAAGCAAAGCACTATATTGTAACAGCACCTATAGAAACACAAGCCACACCAGCGGTGGAAAGCACTCAAGCACAAACTGTTAGCATTGAATTTAATGGTGTAGCTTTTGAGGGTAATAACCAAGAAGTGTTATTAGAACAGCTTGAAAATAATGGCTATGCTATCCCTTATAGTTGCCGTGCCGGTCTTTGTGGCTCTTGTGTTATCCAATTAGATGAAGGCGATGTTAATGCATTAAAAGCCGGAGCAATTAAACGCTCAGGTAAAATTTTAGCCTGTAGCTGTGTTCCTAACGGCAATGTGAGACTTTCACTTAATAAAAAATAACGCTTATCTTTATCACAAATTAAAAGAAGGTAATTTGCCCTTATCTTCTTTTTTTATTTTAAATAAAATAGTTTATTTAATAAGAATTATCTTATTAAGAACTCAATAATAAATTATCAATAAACTTATTTTACTTTTAGAAAAAGATGACAGGAAGAGCGTAATGAAGATTTGATTTTAGGGAGTGTTGTTTGGGGGTGGATTTACTTTTAGAATGTTATAAATAATAACTGACGATAAAAAGAGTAAGTCCTTTTTACTCTTTTTGTTAAATAACTTTCTCGTACAAAAATGATCCTGACTCTGACTTTTTATGATAATTGCTTAACCTGTCATTCATAATTTTTATTGGGTCACAAAAATTAAGTGTTCTATCGAATAACGTTAACTGTGGTTGAGCTAATAAACATAAACAAGCTTGAGCGCCCACTTCGGTCACTAAAAAAAGAGCTGTTTCATTTCCTTCTTTTAATGAAGCTTCTACCACTTGAGACAAATAAGGGTTGATTTGATTATTGTTAACTTCAAAATACCAACTCTTAGGCATCAGTGGTTTTAAAAAGCGATGGGCTATTAATGCATTTAACGCTAATTCAGCTCTTGATTCTGATGGCATATCTATTTGGCGAATTTGCTCATCGTATCCATAATAAAGAGCTGCATCATCAACGGTAAAAGATGCTGATTGTTGAGCGCTCTCACTCAACATTTTGCTTGGAAAGCGGGAACGAAAAACCATCCCATTTGCTAAATCAAGCATTAATTTTTGTTGCTCAACATCAAAATACCAACGCCAGCGATCATCGGGTTTTATTATCACTAATTAATCCCCCTTCGATTCATTACCCTGTTTTATACTCTAACAAACAATCAAAATTAAATGACCTAAATAAAATATTTAATATCACCTAACAAAAACAGGATTCATTTTACTATTAATTAAGCACAATCAGTGCAATTTAATAAAAAATAACCAACTAGGGGCAATATAAACGAGTTAGGGGCAGAAGAAAAGCCCCTAACTCATTATTAAATGTATTTAGATATGATTAATTATAGATTTGATAAGTGCAGGACCTTGATAAATGAATCCTGAATAGACTTGAATTAGAGAAGCACCCGCATCCATTTTTTCTCTGGCTGCAGTTAATGAATCAATTCCACCGACACCAATAATAGGTAATGCACCTTTTAATTCTTCATTTAATTGTCGAATTATTTGTGTACTTTTTGATTGTACCGGGCGACCACTTAATCCCCCAGCTTCATTACAGTGATCTAATCCACTGACTAATGATTTATCTAATGTAGTATTTGTCGCAATAACACCATCAATATGATGACGAACTAAGCTATCTGCAACTTGAATTAATTCTTCATGTGTTAAATCAGGTGCAATTTTAACAGCAACAGGAACATATTTTTGATATTTACCCTGCAACTCTAGTTGTTTATTTTTAATTGCTGATAGCAGATCGTCTAATGCTTCACCATATTGTAGTGTACGCAAACCTGGGGTATTTGGTGATGAGATATTGATTGCGATATAACCGGCATGAGCATAGACTTTTTCCATACAAATCAGATAATCATCTTTGCCTTGCTCTACTGGAGTATCTTTATTTTTGCCGATATTAATACCCAGCACGCCACCATAACGAGATTGTTTTACATTTTCAATTAAGTTATCAACGCCAAGGTTATTAAAGCCCATTCGGTTAATTAAACCTTCCGCTTCCACTAAGCGGAATAAACGAGGTTTATCATTTCCCACTTGAGGTCGTGGTGTCACTGTACCAACTTCAATAAAACCAAATCCCATTGCACCCAATGCATCTATACAATCACCGTTTTTATCAAGACCGGCAGCAAGACCTAGTGGATTTTTAAATGAGAGTCCCATACAGGATACGGGTTTAGAAGGAAGTGACTGCTGAATAAGAAATTGAAATGGGGAATGAGATAAACGTTTTAACTGACGGAAGGTAAAATCATGGGCACGTTCAGGATCTAGCCGAAACAATGCCTTCCTTACTAAGGAATAATACATACGATCTCCATTGAGAATATCGGGTATTAGGAATGATATGTCTACGACAATTTAAGCGTCGAGCATCATATAGATAAAAGCACGAAAAGTAAACGCTTCAATTTCACAATTCACCATAAAAAATCCCCAGACTATGAATTGAGTCCCATTTATTCTCTTATTGGATGAATGACCAGTCATACAACACAAATGGATTTAACTAACTAAAAAAATGAAAATTTAGGATTTTTTTCATATTTAGAAAAGGATGAAATAAGTAAAAATAGTTAAAAATAGCTCAAAGAAAACAATTAATTACATAAAAGCATAACACGAATTAGAAAACTCACTATTGTTGTCATCAAATAAAGTTAAATTTGGAAAGCAAACAGTGTGTAAACGTCGATGAATATTAAAAAAACGGAGACTATCTAGTGAAAGACCAAAACACACTCAGTACACACCTACCTTTACTTTCCAATATCCGCAAGCTCCTTAACCAAGGTCGAAAAAAGACTGCACAAGCAGTTAACAGTATAATGGTTCAAACTTATTGGGAAATTGGTCGTTTAATTGTTGAAGATGAACAACAAGGAAATACACGGGCAGAATTTGGCAAAGGAGTTCTAAAATCACTATCTACCGAATTAACTAAAGAATTTGGAAAAGGGTTTGATGCCTCGAATCTTCGTCATATGCGACAATTTTATCTTAAATTTCCAATTTGTGACGCAGTGCGTCACGAATTAAGCTGGACACATTACAGAACATTACTTCGCCTAAAAAATGAACACGCTCGTCAGTGGTATATTAATGAGGCAATAGCACAATCTTGGTCTGCTCGCGCCCTAGAAAGGCAAATAGGGGCTTTATACTATGAGCGCTTACTTTCAAGTCAACAGAAAAAACAAGATATTTTACCTATATTAATTGAAGGTCAACAAAAAGCCTCAAGCCTTGAAACTTCAGTCAAAGATTACTTACGTGATCCATACATTTTCGATTTTCTCGGCCTACCGAGTAACGCATTACAGGAAAATAAGTTAGAACAAGCTTTAATTGATAACCTAAAAGAATTCTTACTTGAACTTGGTAAAGGATTTGCTTTTGTCGAGCGTCAACAACGCATTAACACTGATGATGGTGATTATTATATTGACTTAGTATTTTATAACTTCCACTTAAAATGCTTTCTACTAATTGACTTAAAAATGCATAAGCTCACTCACCAAGATGTTGGACAAATGGATATGTATGTACGAATGTATGAAGAAAAAAAACGCCGTAATGATGATAATCCAACAATTGGTCTTATTCTTTGTACTGAAAAAAACCACACGGTAGCCCAATATTCAATTCTTAATGAAAGTAAGCAATTATTTGCTTCAAAATATATGCTAGCACTACCAAGTGAAACAGAGTTAATTTCAAAACTAGAAGAAGAGCGTCAGAAATTACTTGAACAAAAAAATCTAGAATAAAAAAATCACGCTGTATTTATTTTCTATCGTTATTAGCTGCCTATTAATCAAGCCAAATATTCACCATAAAAAATCCCCAGACTATGCTGGGGATCTAATTATCTTGCTGCTTTTATACTATTTACTCACTCATAAAGTGATATAAAACGTAATATTAATCAGCTAACGCCTTGGTAATTTTCTCATATAAATCACCAGATAAATTCTCAAGTTCTTTCAGTTTTAATAACTCTGCACGCATTTTTTCTTGGCGCGTTGCATCATAACGTTTTAAACGAATAAACGGTTCAATAAGGCGTGATGCAACTTGTGGGTTACGGCTATTTAAATCAGTCAGAATTTCTGTCAATAATAAATAACCTGAACCATCTTCAGCGTGGAATGCCACAGGGTTATTATTCACAAAAGCACCAATTAGCGCACGAGTACGATTAGGGTTTGCAAGTGTAAATGAGCGATGAGATAACAGACTACGTACTTTCTGTAGCACCTCTTTTGCTGGACTCATGGCTTGTAAACTAAACCATTTGTCCATTACTAAACCATCTTGATGCCATTTGTCATCGAACTCTTGTAATAACGCATCTTTACAAGGTAACTGAGCCATTACAGCAGCATTAAGTGCGGCGAGCGCGTCGGTCATATTGTCACTGTTATGATATTGCACACCAACAAGCTGATTGCCCGTTTGCTCATTTTCAACCGCTAAATAAGCTAAACAAACATTACGCAAATCACGTTTTGCAATATCATCATGATTAACACGATAAGCACCGATATGCATTGAATGGTAAACAGCAGAGAACTCGTCTGCCATTTCAGTTGCTAGTGTTTTACGAATAAAACCAAGCGCTTTATGGATAGCAACTGGATCAATAATACTAAATGATTCACCGGCTTCGACATCTGTTGGTAATGTCAGAATAAGTGCAGCTAATGCAGGATCGATATCTTTATCAAGTAATACTGCACGGAAAGCATCAACCACCATTTCAGGCAAAATGCAGCTTTCACCCTTTTGAACTCGAGCAACATTTTCTTTTATATAGCGACCTAATAATGCTTGAGCTGCATCCCAACGTGAAAATGCATTACGTGCATATTTCATTAAGAAAGAGAGTTGCTCATCCGTAAATGGATAATCAAGTTTTACAGGCGCAGAGAACTCACGCAATAAAGATGGGATCGGTTGTTCTGGCACATCGTCAAAAACAAACTGCTGCTCTTCACGTACCACATTCAATACATTAGAAATAGTTTGACCTTGTGAACGCAGTGGGATCACATTGCCTTTGGTATCATATAATTCAATATCTAATGGAATATGTAATGGCTGCTTTTCAGTTTGATCGGCTGTCGGTGGTGTCATTTGACTAACCGTTAAAGTGTATTGCTTTTTATTAGCATTATAACTGTCACGAACGGTCAGTTGTGGTGTACCTGATTGGCTATACCAACGACGGAATAAGGTAAGATCAACATTAGAAGCATCTTCCATTGCTTGAATAAAATCGTCACAAGTTGCAGCACTGCCGTCGTGACGATGAATATACATTTGAATACCAGCTTGGAATTGCTCTTCACCTAATAAGGTGTGGATCATTCTGATCACTTCTGAACCTTTTTCATATACTGTTAAAGTATAGAAGTTGTTCATTTCGATCACACTATCAGGACGAATTGGGTGTGCCATAGGGCTTGCATCTTCTGCAAACTGAGCAGTACGCATCACTCGTACATTATTGATACGATTCACAGAGCGTGAACCTAAGTCAGAGCTAAATTCTTGATCACGGAAAACAGTTAAGCCTTCTTTTAAACTTAACTGGAACCAATCACGACAAGTAATACGGTTACCTGTCCAGTTATGGAAATATTCATGACCAATAACAGACTCGATACCTAAGTAATCTTTGTCAGTTGCCGTTTCACTTTTTGCTAGCACATATTTAGAGTTAAAGACATTCAGCCCTTTATTCTCCATTGCACCCATATTAAAGAAATCAACAGCAACTATCATATAGATGTCGAGATCATATTCTAAATTAAAGCGAGATTGATCCCATGCCATCGCATTTTTCAATGATGTCATAGCCCAATCTGCACGATCCAAATTACCTTTATCAACAAAAAGCTCTAAAGCAACTTCACGGCCACTTTTGGTGATAAAAGTATCTCGTAATACATCAAAATCACCCGCTACCACAGCAAATAAATAACTTGGTTTTGGATGTGGATCTTCCCATGTTACCCAATGGCGACCATCATCCAGTTCACCTTGTGCAATACGGTTACCATTGGATAATAAATAAGGATACTGTTTTTTGTCTGCCGTAATTGTTGTGGTGTAACGAGCTAATACATCAGGTCTATCTAAATAGTAAGTAATATGGCGAAAGCCTTCAGCTTCACATTGTGTACATAATGCATCACCAGAAACATATAACCCTTCTAACGCGGTGTTAGCCGATGGATTAATCTCGTTAACAATTTTTAATGTAAATTGCTCTGGCAGTTGTTCAATGATGAGTTTGCCGTTTTCTTCTTTATAGTGTGTCCAAGCAACATCATTCACTGCGATTGATTTTAATGTTAAGTCTTCACCATCTAACACTAATGCTGTCGCATCTGAGTTTAGGCGTTTACATTGGCTTATCGCCGTAACCTGGGTGTTTTCTTTGTCTAAAATAAAATCAAGATGTAAATCGGTGATTGTGTAGTCAGGAGCACGATAATCTTTGCGAAATTTCGCGATTCTTTGTTGTGTCATAGAAAAAACCTTTTAGTTAACACGACTATTTAACGGTTATATTGCCAAAGCTTACCCGTCAAAAACCTGTTTAGCCAGTCGAAAATTCAATTGAAAACATTAAAAGTCAACAGAATGTTAATAGCTTATTAATATATGTAATCAATTTATTTGGTAAATGATGCTAATATACTCCCAAATTATGTTTAACGTGGTAAACTCATCTAAGTTTTACAGCTTGTTTTTATGTCGCAGAGAAATATTGTTGAATAGTGACGCTTTGTCGTCATATTCGGGTATACTCTCCAACCTTAACGATTTAGCAGACACAAAAACGCTCCGTGAGGATGCTTGACGCGCTATGATTTTAGACGCTACACCGATTATTACATCACTGTTGGATACCGATGCATATAAGCTCCACATGCAACAAGCGGTTTACCACCATTATAGTGATATTCCTGTCGTTGCTGAGTTCCGCTGTCGGAGTGATGAACGTCTAGGTGAATATGCAACAACCTTACGCCATCAAGTTAATATGATGGCAGACTTGTCATTAACGAATGAAGAATTTAACTATCTTCAGAGCCTCCCCTTTTTCAAAAATGACTATCTGCAATGGTTTAAGCATTTTCGCTTTAAACCTGAACAAGTCAAAATTTCAACAACAGCTGAAAACCAATTGTCGATCAGAATAACGGGGCCTTGGCGCGAAGTTATTCTATGGGAAGTTCCTTTGTTGGCTTTAGTGAGTGAAATTGTACATCGTACTCGTTCTCCTCAAATCACGCCTGATGACGCAGTTAATCAACTACGTAAATTAATTGATATCTTCTACCGTGATGCTGCAGAGCAACAGGTTGACTTAGCTGATTTTAAATTAATGGATTTCGGTACTCGCCGCCGTTTCTCTTATGATGTACAGTGTGCCATTGTGGATGAGCTAAAAAATCATTTCCCTTATCTTATTGGTACAAGTAACTATCATTTAGCTGAACGTATGCATTTGGCTCCTGTGGGAACGCAAGCTCACGAGTGGTTTCAAGCTCATCAGCAGATTAGCCCTGAACTGGCAAATAGCCAGCGTGCAGCCTTGCAATCTTGGTTAGATGAATATCCAGATCAATTAGGTATTGCATTAACAGATTGCATTACAATGGATGCGTTTTTGCGTGATTTTGATAAAGCCTTTGCAGAGAGCTACCAAGGTTTACGTCACGACTCCGGTGATCCGATTGAATGGGGTGAAAAAGCGATCGCGCATTATGAAAAATTGGGTATTGATCCAATGAGTAAAGTATTAGTCTTTTCTGATAGTCTCGATTTTCAAAAAGCACTGGTCCTTTATAAGCATTTTCATAAGCGCATTCGTCTAATCTTTGGTATTGGCACTCGACTTACTTGTAACATTCCTGAAATAACGCCTCTTAATATTGTAATTAAGCTGGTGGAGTGCAATGGTAAGCCAGTTGCTAAATTATCAGATAGCCCAGGTAAAACGATTTGTGACGACAATGACTTTGTTGACAAGCTACGCAAAGCCTTTGACGTTCCTCTTGTTAAACAGGCCTGTTAATTAGCTAAAAATCTTCATTAATAAAAGAAAGGGTAATAATTGCCCTTTCTTTTGTCATAACATCTGCTTTTATCAATATTTCATCTATTTTTATCAATTTATTTTATACAAAAGCTTTTCTCTTCTTTATTGACTCTTTAAACTAAAATTTCCTACTTGTTTCCTGCGCTATTGCAAGTAACATAGAAAAACTGTCCGACAGGGGCAGAATGAATTAACCAAACAATTATTTTAATTAAACGAAGAGAGATTTATTTATGATCGTTGCGCCTGTAGTCGACGTACTGCAAGGCCGTATCGCGGTTGGCGAAGACGTCACCGTTCGCGGTTGGGTACGTACAAGAAGAGATTCAAAAGCTGGTATCTCATTTCTTACCGTCTATGACGGTTCCTGCTTTAATCCAGTACAGGCCATCATTAATAATAATTTACCGAATTATCAAGATGAAGTGCTGCACTTAACCACAGGCTGTTCTGTGGAAGTCACCGGTAAAATTGTTGAATCTCCGGGCCAGGGACAGAACTTTGAAATTCAAGCCACTAATGTTGTTGTGGTAGGAATGGTCGATGATCCGGAAACTTATCCGATGGCCGCCAAACGTCATAGTATTGAGTACCTACGTGAAGTTGCTCACCTTCGTCCTCGTACTAACTTAATTGGTGCAGTTGCTCGTGTTCGTCACACATTAGCACAAGCACTACATCGTTTCTTCGATGAACAAGGCTTCTTCTGGGTTTCTACGCCACTAATTACAGCGGCTGATACAGAAGGTGCAGGTGAAATGTTCCGTGTTTCTACATTAGATATGAACAACCTGCCACGCACAGATAAAGGCGAAGTCGATTTCAGTGAAGACTTTTTTGGTCGTGAAGCGTTTTTAACGGTTTCTGGTCAGCTAAATGGTGAAACTTACGCCTCTGCATTAAGCAAAGTGTATACTTTCGGCCCCACATTCCGTGCTGAAAACTCAAATACCAGTCGTCACCTTGCTGAATTCTGGATGGTAGAGCCTGAAGTGGCATTTGCTGATCTTAACGATATCGCAGCTCTTGCTGAAAAAATGCTGAAATACACCTTTGCAGCTGTATTAGCAGAGCGTAAAGATGATATGGAGTTCTTTGCACAACGTGTCGATAAAGACGCTATCACACGCTTAGAGAACTTTATCACCTCTGACTTTGCTCAAATTGATTATACCGATGCAGTTACTGTGCTTGAAAACTGTGGTGAGAAATTTGAAAACCCAGTTTATTGGGGTGTTGACCTCTCTTCTGAGCATGAACGTTATCTTGCAGAGAAACACTTTAAAGCACCTGTTGTGGTGAAAAACTATCCGAAAGACATCAAAGCATTCTATATGCGTATGAATGAAGACGGTAAAACAGTTGCAGCAATGGATGTATTAGCACCAGGAATTGGTGAAATCATCGGTGGTTCTCAACGTGAAGAGCGTTTAGATATGTTTGATAAACGTTTAGAAGAAATGGGAATGAATAAAGAAGATTACTGGTGGTATCGCGACCTACGTCGTTATGGCACTGTGCCTCATTCAGGTTTCGGTTTAGGTTTTGAACGTTTAGTTGCTTATGTGACCGGTGTCGCAAACGTTCGTGAAGTTATTCCGTTCCCACGCACACCAAGAAATGCAGATTTTTAATTTAGTGATTAATTAGTATTCAGCTGGAAATTTGCATTGTTGTTTTATTGTACTAGTTTTACTTAAGTCAAGAAGCCAACCTCAAGGTTGGCTTTTTTTATGCATGGCTGTTATTTGATTCAAAAGTTCCCCCAAATACACACTTTGAAATACATAGTTACAATTTGTTACACTTTTTTCGTTTTTGTAGCAAATTGGGGGTAGATAAAATTTTTTACCAATGGAACACTGTCACCCGACACAGACGACACTTAACTCTCATAAATAGTTCCATAAAAATTAAGAAACTATTTCTGGCAGTGGCAAAGGTGTCTGAATAACACCAATGAGGGTAATAATAATGATGAAGCGCAATCTTCTTGCAGTGGTAATCCCAGCTTTAATGTTTGCTGGTGCAGCAAACGCAGCTGAAATGTATAACAAAGACGGCAACAAAGTAGACATCTACGGTAAAGTTGACGTTCGTCATTACTTCGCTGATAAAGATTCACATGAAAGCGGTGATGCTTCTCGTGCACGTATCGGTTTCAAAGGCGAAACTCAAATCAATAAAGATTTAGTTGGTTTTGGTCGTTTTGAATACGAAGTTAAAACTAACAACACTGAAGGTAGCGAAGGTAATGCGAAAACTCGTTTCGCTTACGCTGGTTTTAAATTCGCTGACTACGGTTCAATGGACTTCGGTCGTAACTACGGTGTAATTTACGACACCAATGCATGGACAGACGTACTGCCTTTATGGGGCGGCGACTCAATGTCACAAACTGACGTTTACATGACTGGTCGTACTGGCAACGTTCTGACTTACCGTAACACTGATATGTTTGGCTATGTTGATGGCTTAGGTTTTGCTCTGCAATACCAAGGTAAAAACAACGAAAACACCAACAATGCACGTCAAGGCTCAAAAGCTAATGGCGACGGTTTCGGTTTCTCTACAGCTTATAACTTAGGCTGGGGTGTAACTCTGGGTGGTGGTTATTCTAACTCTGCTCGTACTTCTGCTCAACAAGATGGCGTTAACGCGACAGCTCGCGGTAGCCGTGCAGAAGCATGGAACTTCGGTGGTAAATTCGAAGCTAACAACGTTTACTTAGCAGCAATGTACGGTGAAACCCGTAACATGACTACTTATAAAGACGGTATCGCTAACAAAACTCAAAACATCGAGTTAACTGCACAATATGACTTTAAAGATTTAGGTCTGAAACCATCTTTAGGTTATGTTCAATCTAAAGGTAAAGATTTAGATGCTAATGGTGCTTCACGCGTTTCTGATGCTGATTTAGTTAAATATATCTCTGTAGGTTCTTTCTACAAATTTAACAAAAACATGACTGCAGTTGTTGATTACAAAATCAACCTGCTGAAATCTGATAATGCTTTAGGTCTGAACGACGATAACGTAGTTGGTTTAGGTCTGACTTATCAGTTCTAATTACCGCTTATAGGTAATTAAACAGTCAAGTTAATTGATTTGAAAAGCAACACTTCGGTGTTGCTTTTTTATTTGCACAATTTAACCATCACTTCCCTATTTGCCTCTTTTGTACCTAAACCAATCGCACTCAACTAATTTATTAAATGCAATAACTTCCCTTGCCTCTCTTTTTTGAAAATCAAAAAAGTTTATCCCACTAAACAATTATGTCTTTTTAGTGATTATTTTTACATGTTAATGTAATCACAGGATATTCACTTATTTACATCTTGATTTGCTATTTATTCTCACTTAGTTCACAACTTCTTGTTAATTTCACTACAAACAGTTGGCAAAAAGCCCTCATAGCGTTACTCTTGATACTCATATTTCGGCTTCGTTTTGAGCTTAGGGAACAATTACACTATGTTTGAGAAAATCATTGCTGCACCAGCCGATCCTATTCTGGGTTTAGCTGATAGTTTCCGTTCTGATCCTCGTGAAAACAAAATTAATTTAGGAATTGGTGTTTACAAGGATGAGACAGGTAAAACACCTGTTTTAACCACTGTTAAGAAAGCAGAAAAATACCTGTTAGAAAACGAAACCACTAAAAACTACCTTCCTATTAGCGGTATCCCTGAATTTGGCAATGTGACCCAAGCACTTCTGTTTGGTGAACAACATCCTATTATTACTGAAAAGCGCGCACGCACAGCTCAAGCACCGGGTGGTACAGGTGCTTTACGTATTGCTGCAGATTTTATTGCTCAACAAACCACAGCAAAACGTGTCTGGATCAGTAATCCAACTTGGCCTAACCATAATAATATTTTCCAAACTGCAGGTCTTGAGATCTGTAATTATGATTATTATGACGCAGAAAATCGCGGGTTAGATTTTGACGGTATGTTAGCAAGCCTTGCAAATGCACAGGCTGGTGACGTTGTCTTATTCCACGGTTGCTGTCATAACCCAAGCGGTATTGATCCAACAGAAGAACAATGGCGTCAATTAGCGACATTATCAGCAGAGAAAGGCTGGTTACCTGTTTTTGACTTTGCATACCAAGGTTTTGCCCGTGGTCTTGAAGAGGATGCACAAGGCTTGCGTCTCTTTGCAGAAAAGAATCCTGAGCTTATTGTTGCTAGTTCATATTCTAAAAATTTCGGTCTTTACAACGAACGTGTAGGCGCATGCACCATTGTTACCAAAGACAGCGACACGGCTGAAAAAGCCTTTAGCCAAGCAAAAGCAATTATTCGTGCAAACTACTCAAACCCACCAGCACACGGCGCTTCAGTGGTAACTACTATTCTTTCTAACCCAGAGTTAAAAGAAGAGTGGATTGAAGAGCTGACAACCATGCGTGAACGAATTCAACGTATGCGTCAATTGTTAGTGACTACACTACAAGAAAAAGGCGCTAAACAAGACTTTAGCTTTATTATCGACCAAAATGGTATGTTCTCATTTAGTGGTTTAAATAAAGAGCAAGTTGAGCGTTTACGTGCTGAATACGGTATTTATATCGTGGGTTCAGGTCGTATTAACGTTGCAGGTTTAACCCTTGAGAATATGGTTCCACTGTGTGAAGCCATTGTTGCAGTACTCTAATTGCCTTCTAAAGTGTAATTAAGATAAATGCCACGTTATTAGCAACGTGGCTTTTTTATTGGCATAAAAGAAAAAAGAAATATAAACCACACTTTTTTATTTATAAAAAAAGCTCTTTATAATAAAGAGCTTTTCGTTAATTAATGGATATTATCAGTATTACCAGATTGGCATTTCATCTTGTAAAAAAGGATTATATTGTCGTTCGTGCCCTAAATTAGACATAGGTCCATGTCCCGGAATAAACAAATAATCATCGCCTAAAGGTAAAACTTTATTTTTGATTGAAGCAATAAGATCGGCATGGTTTCCTCGAGGGAAATCGGTACGACCAATACTTTCTTTAAATAACACATCTCCCATAGAGATAAGTTTATTCTGATGATTTACAAAAATAATATGTCCCGGCGTATGACCAGGGCAATGTAAAACAGATAACGAAATTGTTTTACCAATTGTGATAGTATCGCCTTCATTTAACCAGCTATCTGGTCTAAATGATTTTCCGCAAGGGAAATTAAACATACGGCACTGTTGTTCTAATTCTTCTAATAAGAAATTATCATCTTCATGAGGACCGTAAACAGGAACATTGAAGTGCTCAACAATTTGTGAGGTGCCTGCAATATGGTCGAAGTGCCCGTGTGTTAATAATACTTTGGTCAATGTTAATTGGCGTTCTTCGATTTGCGCAATAAGCGTTTCGACATCGCCACCAGGATCAACAATTGCCGCTTCCTTCGTTTCATCGCACCAAATAAGGGTGCAATTTTGCATATAGTTTGTCACAGGTACAATGTGATACATCATGAATCACTCCACTCTATTATCTAATTCTCAATAGATTACCATGAGCGGACTGGTCCTGTATCAATATGCACAAAATTACTTCTTGGATAATAGCCTACACCACCTGCTTTCATTCTTAATGCAACTTGACGCACTTTAGAAAGATCAGTGCCGAGTAAACGAAAATCCATTGCTTGTCCACGCGTGTGATAGCTCTTCTTTGCCACTCCGCTACTACTATGACGTAGATTATTATTCGTTACTAAAGAGCGATAACCTGAAATAAGCTCTACAGGTTTATTGTTATTAAGCATCACTTGCAATAAATAGATTTGGTCAAACAGTGCGGGATCAATGGTTTTGATTTTGTTTTGACGATAATCTCTAAAAAGGTGGTTTAATTTAGCAAGTTCCTGTTTATTATAACGTTTCCCATCAAAAAACTCGGCTTTAATAGTTTCGCCAGTATTTAAATTATTAAAGCGAAGGATTTTTGGTCGAGGTGTCGCTAATGAAGCAAAAGCATGAGAAGGCAATAACCCTAACCCCACTGCGGCCATACCAAGCCCCAGCCATTTACGGCGATGTGAATCAATAATATCCATAGTATATGCACTCAACAATTATTTCAGAAGGAAGAACCTTTATTATGACAATATTTTTCTCGAATTGTTTCTTATAGTTTGTATAGTATTGTAAATAACACTTCCTTCCAATTTAATGCCATTAGTAATTTTATAAGTTTAGTTATTTATACTAAATTCTATTTTTATCATTCTATTTTTAATAGAAATTTTAAAAATATTTTATAATTTATTATATTTTTAACCATCTTATAAATAATCAGAATAAAGCCTCATCATCTTATTGATTTATATAAAATAAAGGGCAGCCGATTGAGCCACCCTTTATTCAATTTATATTTATTTATATTAAAAGTATTTCTTAATATTCTCTAAATAAGGTTGTGAATTGATCGTTATTTTGTCATAACCATAAATATCTGCACGATATTGAGGTGCATTTTCCGGAGCCACCCATGCTGTTTGATAATATAAATAAACCGGAATCCGTTCAGGAATTGGCGCATATTGTGTTGAACCACGTTTTAGTGCCGCATCAATTCTATCTTGTTTCCATCCAGCATCACCCAATAAAATTGAAGCAAGTTCAGAGGCCTTATTAACACGAATACACCCTGAGCTGATTGCCCTCATATTTTTTGCAAACAGTGAATGATTTGGTGTGTCATGCAGATATATCGCATCTGAATTTGGCATATTAAACTTATAACGACCTAATGAGTTTGTTGGTCCAGGAGCCTGCCAAATTCGGTAAGGGAAGTTATTAGCACTCATATTTTGCCAATCAATATCGTAAGGGTTAATAGGATAAGCATCATTCCCCCACCCTGAATAAATGGTATATCCCTTACGACTAAAGTAACTAGGATCTGCTTTACCTCTAGGTACAATATCTTTACGAGTCATGCTTATTGGCACATTCCAAGGTGGATTAACCACGACATTATTTAGCGCACTACTCATAATCGGTGTTTTTCTATCAGGGCGACCAACAATAACTTTTGAGTCGAGAATAAGCTCGTTATTGGCATAAAAGTAGAGTGAGAAATCAGGAATATTAACCCAAATTCCAGTGTTACCAACAGCAGGCGTTAGGCGAAGACGTTGAATATTTAATGCCATAATGCTAGCACGCTGTGCTGGCGTTATATTTAACCACACTCGCGTTTGTCGCCCAATAACACCATCTGGCTCCAATCCATGGGCAGTTTGAAATAATTTAACAGCCGCAACTAAAGACGGATCATAAACCGTTGTCGCAATTTCCTGCTCGTTTGCTGCCAACTCAGGAATTAATTTTAAATTACGTAAAATTTGTCTCAGCGGTATAACTTCTTGTGATGATTGATTTGGCTTTAATGATGTCGTTCCTTTCATTTCAGGCCAAACAACTGAATCATGTAACTGCTTTCGTACTTCCTCTTTCATTAAGGCGTAATAAGGATGAGACGGTGCATAAGAAATAATAAAGCTACCTAAAGTGTTATTTTGAATATTTTGCTGTAATTCCACGACTGATTTATCAGTTGGTGATGGTAATGTTTGAGTCACATCACGATACAGTAAAGATATGCCTGATTTATTTACTTGCTCAACAAAACTGATATAGCCTAAAAAAGCATCTGATAAAATAAGATCACGCGCTTCTTTTGTTAATTCAGGCGCATCTAATTGTATTAGCCATTGCCCAAACTGAGGTTGGGTTCCCGACATCGCCACTTCAGCAATTTGTTGCTGTAATTGCTGGACTATTTTTTCATCTTGCCAGATTAATGCTAAGTCATTTGCTTGGTAAACTTTTACTAGCTGGTTTAAATATAACGGTTTATATCCCGGCTGGCTCCATGACTGTAGTTTTGTTCTTACTGCTAACTCAGTCAATGGTGGGGCTTTCATAACCACAGTTGCAGGTGCTGGCATAATTTCATTATTCACAGGAACTAACGTCGTGTTTTCTGTTTCGGGTGCAGATAAAGTCACCGACTCTGTTTCTGTGGCTATTGCATAATGACTAGAAAGGAGTGTACCTATAACAACTGAATATGCGATTGCTCTTTTAATTGGTTGATACGTCATAAATCCTCTACCCTCATCCCTTATTATTATTTTGGTATCCTAGAATATTAGATGAGCTAGGCAAAGAGTTTTATAGGAATAAACTAATATTTTTAAAGTTTTGTAAGCCCTTGATAGAAATTTAATTTTATTTAATCAAAAAAAGACTATTTAGCTATTTTTATATTCAAATATATAATTTAAGTTAAAAGCACAATAAAAGAACAAAAGCAGACATACTGAAAATAAGCATTTAGGAAATAATAAAGAATTATGAATGGATAAATAAGATTATTTAAATGGAAGGTATTTTAAAATAGAAAAAGGCGCAGTTTCCTACGCCTTACAAATAAAGGTAAACAAAGCGTAAAGATTAATACTCTGAATTGATAACCACTTCTTCACCAAACTGACCTGCTTTTGGCAGTGGTTGGTAAGAAGAGTTAGCAGCACGCAGAATACGAATACCACGGATATTCAGTTCATCTGCTGCTGCGATATCAGCATCAGCATCACCGTAGTAAATTTTCAGTTTGTGATCACGCATCCAGCTTACTTTGTTATTTGCGCCAGGTTGGTCACCAGCAAAAATAACAGGCTGCATTTTATCAGCAGGAATATTTAAGCCTTCTTGTACATATTTGGTCACAGTCTCAGTTTTAGTTTGAGTACGACCCGTAATGAAATAAACAGTATCCCCACGTTTTAAGTGCATCTGAACAAGATCGATACCGACTTGTTTAGGCATACTGAATTTATCCCACTCGTTATTCATTTTTTCCCAGAATTCTGGGTTTTTCAAGTAGCTGAAATCGTTTGGAGAGTATTCTAGTTTACCACGGTAGAAACCAGGGCTTGAGAATAGAACGGTGTCATCAATATCAAAACCAACCGCCATCGGTGCTTGACCTTCAAGGCTTTTTTCAATATCAGCAACAGAAACCCAATGAATTGGTTGTTGTTGTGCGAGTTGTGCAACAGTAACACCTGGGCTAACAACTTCTGGCAGATGTACTTTTGCCATTGCTGCGCCGTTTAAGCTTAACGCTAAAGCAATTGCACTAAAAGCTAACGTGACTTTACGCATTCTTTTTCCTTTAAATTTTTATATTAATCACATACGGTAATAATAATAAACATCATAATTACATTTAAATGAGATATGGCGCACGTTATACCACTTAAAATTTCATTTTTTTGTTAATTTGCTTTCATTTTTTGATCTATGTAACACTTTAAAAAAAGAAGGCGCTACAATCATAAGCCCGTAGCGCCTTTATTCTTACCCCTTGGGGCTGATAATCGAATAAAATTATTCTGTTATTTCAGCAACATTTGATGATGCAATTTTATCTTTTTCAGCCTGTTGACCAAAACCTTTTAAGCCAACAACATGTACATGTTCAGTGCCATTGAACACTTTACGTACTAATTTATAGGTTGTTCCTTTTTCTGGGCTGATATTTTCTGGTGCCGCAATAATTAACTGCATATCAAGGCGATCGCAAAGCTCAAATAGCGTTGCAATAGATTTCGCATCTAAACGCGCCGCTTCATCAAGGAAGAGTAAGCGACAAGGAGAGATATCTTTTCCTCTTAAGCGTCGTGATTCTTCTTCCCAGCTTTGTACCACCATCACCAGAATTGACATCCCCGTACCAATCGCTTCACCTGTTGATAAAGCACCACTTTCTGCTTTTAACCAACCTTCTGGCCCACGATTCACTTCGACGTCCATTTCAAGGTAATTACGGTAATCTAACAGCTCTTCACCCACGGTTTGTGGCATACGTTGACCAATATCCACTTGAGGGTTTAAACGCTGATAAAGCTTCGCCATTGCTTCAGAGAAAGTAAGATTTTGGTTTTTAAATAGATCTTGATATTGGTTATCTTCTTCAGATAACACATCCAATAATACTTGATGACTTTCACGAATATTGACATTGAGTCGGACACCACGCACCTGACCAAATGAAACCGCTTGCAAACCTTGGTTTAACATACGGATACGATTTTGCTCACGCTGAATAGTTTTACGAATAATATTCGCGACACTTCGTGAACTAATCGCTAATTTTTGCTCACGGCTTGTTAACTCTTCCGTTAAACGAGCAAGTTCGATTTCCATCTGTTCAATTGCATCAACCGGATCATCCGTTTTAATGATGTCTTGGCGGATACGCTCTCTTAAATGCTGGTATACCGCAATAAAGAACTGAACTTTACGATCAGGGTATTTTGCATCTTCTGAGCGACGTAACGCATCACGTAAATATTCATTATCAGCAACCGCTTGGCGTAAAGCACCTAACGCTTTATCCGACATTGAGCGTAGTTCATCAGCAGAAAGATAAGCAAAGTCTCGTCGATGTAAGCGACGCTCCATACCATTTTCTTTCACTAATCGCATAACCGCGCACCAACCCGCTTTTGCACTCACAACATGCTCACGAATTTGAATGTAGTCACGTTCAAGTTTACGAATTTTCTTGGTTAGGTTATCTCGCTCAGCTTCACTCAGTGCGATATCTCGCTCAAGTTGACTAATACGCGCGCGGTTTGCACTTACCGCAGAATAGCGTTGATCACGCAGCTCTTTAGCTCTTGTCTCTGCACCAATATCGATATGAACGCCGGTATCACGCATCTCTTGCTCAAGTTCTCTGAGCAATTCAGATTTAGTGTCAAAGGAGCTTTTTAATGATGCAAGTACTTGATTAAATTGAGCGCATTGTGCTTGTTGCTGACGATAAAGTTCTCTTGCTGTAGCACGTTCTGTTTCTGCCATTTCTAAACGGTGACGTAGTTTCTCATTGAGATCACTATTTTCACTGACAATCTCAACGGCGTCACTATAACTAAAGTGTGGGCGGCGCTGTACCACTTCCACCAGCAAGAAAGCCTGTTGTTGATAATGTTGTTGCTCTGCTTTTGCTTGCTCGTAATCTTGCGCTAATTGTTCATGCGCTTGTGGATCACTTTGCAAAATTGAAGCGATAGGCTCTAATGTTGCTAATGCTTTTTCGTGGCGCTGTAAGTGACGCATTGACTCTTCAGCGGCATACAGCTCTTCACGTAACTCTTCAACACGATCAATTAGAGTTTCATCCATCAAGATATTAACTTGAGGAATAAGTTTATTAAGAAGATTCAGCGATTCTTTAGTCCGCGCATAATGTTGACGCTGTTGCTGAGTACTCTCTTCGTATTGCGCTAAAGCTCTTTCTAGCTCGTTACGTCGTTGATTCAACTGACGAATATTTTCTTCAGGATCAGCCTCAAATGCCACAGAAATATGTTGTCCCACAAACTGACTAAAGGCATGGTGAGCACGTTGGATCTTCTGTACATCAAAAGCTTGTGTTGCGTAAAGCTCAGCAAGCTCATCACGCTGACGTGATAAAATTTCTAATTGATTTTCACGCGCTGCTCGACCAAATAGTGGGATTTCAGGGTAGCGAGAATAACGCCATTGTCTATCTGAACTTTTGATAAGAACGGCTTTATCCATCTCTTGAGCATTAAATACACTATCATCGAAAGATTGTGGGTCGCCTTCAATAAAATAGAGATCTTCAGGGCAATCTTCTAATGTTTCTAATTGCTCCTGAACTTGAGATAAGTCTTGCACAACAATTGCATGACGTGCAGGACCATATAATGCAGAGAAATAAGGCGCATCATCTAACGTAATATCATCATAAATTTCTGATAATAAAACACCATTAAAACGTTCCGCTAGCGTAATTAAGCGCCCATCTTCAGCGCCACTTGGCTGACTTAAACGTTCAATTTGCGCTTCAATCTGTTGTTTGCGAGTTGCCGTTTCATCACGTAATACTGTTGCTTCACGCTCTTTTTCAAGTAACTGTTGCATATATTCTGTTACTTGATGACCCGTTTCAAAAGATTGACGAGTCTGTTCACATAATTGCGTTAACGCATCTTGTGCCGCAAGCCATGCTGGTGCTTGTTTTTTCAGCTTTTCAATTTGTTGTTTTAGTTGATCTAGCTCCTGACGCATTTGCATGCGGTGTTCACCAGACTCATTAACATAATCGCTAAGCTCTTCAATTTTGGCTTCTAATTCATCTTGAAGAATTAACAAATCATCAGGCTCCATCGGTTTGCCATGATATTTATTAAACTCTTCAAGTTGCCGCTCTGCGTTATTTCGTTGATGTAAACGCTGTTCTAATTCAGCTAACTGCATACGAATAGGATGAACCCTATCCGCTTGATGTCGATGAGAAGACCATTCACGCAATGCCGTTTTTGCCGCATCCCATGCATTTTGACGTTCAACTTCACCGACAATTGAACTTACCAGCTTATAGGCTTGGTCAAATTGCGTTTTAGCCGCTTCAGAAACATTGAGTTTCTGCTCCATAGAAAGCAATGAATGTGTAATGGTTTGAATTTTAGCCTGAATTCGTTCAGCCCATTGTTCAGCATTCGTTTCATCTAAATCATCAATACCACATTGTGCTTTAGCACGCTCTAAAGCCTGTACAGCTTGACGATATTGAATTGCACGAGTTTGCTGCACATCTAATGCTTGCTGATAATCCGCTAACTGATTTTTCAGTTCATCAACTTCTTCTTCTGCTGCTCCTACGCGTTCTTCAAGCTCTTCTTTCTTAGATGTCGCTTCTTCAACCACTTCACTTTGTTCTTCTAAGCGAAAAGTTATTTCTTCAACATCAGCAACATAGCGGTCAATTTTTTCTTGTTGGCGAACCGCATTTTGCACTAAGTTTAGTCGGTCGCTTGCTGCTTGATAATCCGCTTCAAGATCTGAAGATAACGATTGTTGCTCTTCTAACTCTTTACCCATTTCAACAAATCGATACGCTTCGTTATTAATGGATTTACGCTGACTCCATAACTCACGACGCACGGTTAAAGCTTCATCAAGATGAACACGTCGTTCATTGGCATGGCGCATATAGTCAGCGGCAACATAAGATGTCGCTTCTGTAATTAAATGCTTAAATAAGTCACGATCAGATTGAGTGACGCGAATAGCTTCAAGCGTCATTCGGTTTTCACGTAATGCCCCTTCCATATCTTGGAAAGCTTTTCTTACACCACTATTTTCAGGTAGTAAATAATCACGTAAAGAGCGTGTAATCGCACTTGAAATACCGCCATACAATGAGGCTTCAATTAAACGATAGAATTTGGCACGATCACTTGCTGAGCGTAAACGTTTAGGAATAACCCCTAAATCAAACATCACCGCATGGAAATCAGTGATAGAGTTAAATTGTCTAAAAACAACCCCATCAATGGCTTCAACTTTTTCTTTTAATTCATTCAGCGGTAAAACACGGGCTTGGCGATCTGCAACAGCTTGCGTTAAAATTTCTGTTGGGTTTTCTGCCATTGGCAGCCCTTGGATCATAAAGGGTTTGATATCAACTTTCTTATCACGTCCTGCAATTTGCTGTAAACGAACACCGACCACAGCACGTAAGTGGCGCGAGTTAATCACATCTAGAACGGCATAACACACACCCGGACGCAATTTCCCGTATAACCCTTTATCACGAGATCCACTTGTCGATCCTGCTTCTGTGGTATTACGGAAATGAAGTAAAGTAAGATCAGGGATCATAGCTGTAATAAATGCAGCCATAGTGGTTGATTTACCCGCACCATTACCACCTGATAACGTAGTCACCAACTCATCTAAATCAAAAGTACGAGCAAAGAACCCATTCCAGTTGATAAGTGTTAATGAGCGAAATTTTCCCCGTTCAATCATTTATTTTCTCCCTCCGCACCCTCTTCACTGGATTGTAATTGCTCATCTTCATTTTCTTCATCATCGTTAAGTGTTTCTGAGCTATCTTCAAGCGCCATTGCTTCACCATCTCGGATCATTCGCATTTGAGCCTCAAGTGGAGAATCGCCACTACGTACATCAGCACCAAAACGGAAAACAGATTCTGTGATCGAGAAACGCTGCATATCATTTAATAAAAATGAAATCATGCCCAAGCGACGTAAACGATTTAAAGAGGTTCTCATTTTTTCTTGTAATTTTTGCAAATCAAGATCAGAACCTGTTGAGCGTTGATTCACTAAACGTAAAAGTTTATTTTCATCTGCTAATGTTCTTAATTCATCAAACAGCTCTTGAACGGTGAATATTCCCTGATTTGCTAATCGCTCAGGGCTAAGGTAAAGATAACAAAGAATTTTCCCCACCAGCATATCCATTTCAGAGAGGACAGAGCGTGGAATAAGTGTGGTTGAACGAGGTCGCAAATAGAAGAAACCTTCTGGCGCTCGAATTAATTCAACGTTATAACGCGCATAAAAGTCTGATAACTCATCTTGAAAATCCATCAAAAAGGCATGATTATCCAGAGAGTCTATACCGATATGGCGACCTGCACGTAACTGGCTATCCAGTTCAGGAAAAAGTGAGTTCGCTAATGCCTGCGCCAGTTTTGCTGGCATAAATTGTTCAGTATGTATCGATGACATGCGCTTGCACCTTAGCTCCATATTCGTTAATTTCTGACCATTTTGCAGGTAATCCTGCTAGCTCAGCTTTCGCTATACCTAATCGTACGGCTTGATCAATGACAATACGTGCAACATCGAAATGTTTCTGTTGCGGATAACGATTAAGGTATTCAACTAACACTGAACTGAGATCTAATGCTCGTTGTTCTAATTTGTAAGAAGCAAGCTCTTGTTCTACCCATTGTGCTATCTGTTCGTTCACTTCACTGAACATTTGATATTCAAGCTCTTCGGGTAACTCCCCCGTGACTTCGTCATCACGTAGAGCCAGTTCTTCATCACGCATATCAAACAACCGATCAGCATTAGCGTAAGTTAATGCCCATGGGCTGTCGAAATAGTTTTGTACAGATTGACGTAAGCGGCGAGAGAAAATACGATTTTTATCCATATCAATCGCTGTACGAATAAATTTATGGACATGTCTATCGTATCCAATCCATAAATCAATAGATTGCTGACCCCAACTAATAATGCGGTCTAACTTACTTTGAAGTTCAAACACGAGTGTATCTATTTGCTCAACATGACCCGTATTCATGTTTGCTTCCTGAATACGTAAGAGATTGGCTTGAAGTTTGTCGCCGGCTGCTTCAAGCGTATCTTGCAGCTCTCTTAATGTACCGGATGTTTCAGATAATAGCTGTTCACAGCTTGAAATAGCCGCTTGCCAATCTTGATTTAATAACGCAGCAATATCTTCTTTTACTGTATTTTGCTGCTCATCCATAATTCGCTGAGACAAATCAATGCTATCGAAAATTTCCGCTACTGAATATTTTAAAGGCGCGAAAACATTACGATGCCAATGATATTCATCACCGCCATCTTCAGCAGAGCTAGCCGCTGAATCAAGCTCTCCCGCCACAATAGAAAGTTGCATAGATAAGCGCAATGATGAAAATTCGCGTTGGCGAATATAATAATCACTAATTCCAATCCCCAATGGGGTTAAACGGTATATTGCATTACCTTCTACCAATTCACTGGTAAAACGGTTAAAAAGTCGCTGCTTTACCATGTCATTAATGGCATTATTCGCGCGAACTTGTATTGATTCTGCGGGTTGTTCAAAGCCTTTACATACTTCTCTAAAGGCATCAATTAACTCCCCTTCACTGATTTCGCCATCAAGGCGCTCGCTGTTTAATACAGCGACAGCCATCAAAAAAGCTAATCTTTCTGGTGGCAGTGAGATTGAGAAATCATTTTTTCTCGCCCAAGACACTAACTCAGGAACGGTCTGGGTAAAATCACTCATAGTACATCCTTAATTTACACGCTTTTGTGCCATGACATGAATGTAACGCCCCAGACTGATATAGGGCTCTTGCCGACAATATCGTTGCTCTAATGCAAGCAACGATGGAAAATCTTTATTTTGTAACTGGCGACTTTGCAAATAATCATGGAAAACACGGACACCCGTTTTTCCTAATATAGTCATCGAAAACTCACCTAACCATTGATAAACATCTTCTGGTTGCAATGGGTTTTGAGGTGATAGCGATTTTTTTCTTCTACGTGGGATCTCAGGATTTGCCAGATGAAAATTTCCTAAAATCGCATTTCTCATGACAATACCATTCGCATTGTAAAACATCAGCGATAAGATACCATTAGGTAGCAACATATCGGTAAGAACATTTACGGCGTCTTTCTGATCCGTGATCCATTCCAATACTGCATGAAATAGAATTAAGTCAACCCCTTCATCTATATGCTCTTTAATCTCTTGAGCTGCACAACAAATAAACGTCATGTTCTCGATAACACCCTCTTCAATCGCAGCCTCTTGTGCGCGATTAAGCATCTCTTGTGATAAATCACATAAGATAATTTGGTGTCCTAATTTAGCAAGCTGGCGAGAGAAATAACCTTCTCCGCCACCTGCATCTAAAATACGCAAACTCCGGTTAGGTAAAAGGGTCAATAATTGTTGTAAATCTTCCCAAATCACCGCTTGACGTATTTTACCCTTTGTTGTGCCATAGATATTGCGGGAGAATTTATCTGCAATATCGTCAAAATTACGATCTGACATTAAAACGCCTCATGATAACAACTTACTACTTGCGCTCTTTGCGTTCTGATAAATTCAAAAATATGAGACACTGTACATAAATAAAGACGGTAATTTTACCAGTGTTCTATGATACTGACTGTTTTCTCTAAAGAAATAAGTCATGAATCAGACTATTCGCAAAGCGCAGTATAAATATAACGCTTCTTAATGAAAAAATTAACGGTCAAACGTTTATCGTTTTATAAATAATTAAACGGTTCTTTATTTCTATTGATAAAAATTTAGTGAAACGTTGTTGTGTTAGCTATTTTGACACAACGTCTTGGAATTCCCCTAGTTTTCACTAAGCTTTCGCTATCAATTGCATGTATTTCACTCAATCTAGGATGATTTATGCTATTTTTGCTCAAAAAATATGTTGCAGGCTTTCTGATGCCCTTGCCTTTGCTCTTATTAATCGCCTTTTTTGCATTAGCACTACTTTGGTTTACACGTTGGCAGAAAACGGGGAAAGGCCTACTCACTGTTGTGCTTGTTCTGTTAACCATTCTAGGCATACAACCTGTTGCCGATACACTATTAATGCCAAGTGAAAAAGAGTATCAAGCTCGTTATGAATTACGAGAAAATTCGCAACAAGATGTGAACTACATTGTTGTTTTAGGCGGTGGATTTACTTATAACCCAGAATGGGCGCCAAGTTCTAACCTTATTAACAATAGTCTGTTTCGCGTTGCTGAAGGTGTAAGACTTTATTATCGCAATCCTAATTCGACACTGATTTTTACAGGTGGCGCAGGTGTTAATCCGATAAGTAGTGCAGAGGTAGCAGCTCAGGTGGCACAATCTTTAGGTGTCCCGGCAGAGAAAACTATCGCATTATCAATACCGAAAGATACTGAAGAAGAAGCCTATGAAGTTGATAAATTAATTGGTAAGAAACCCTTTTTACTTGTAACGTCTGCCAACCATTTAGCGCGCGCTGAACGTTTCTTTTTAGCACGAGGCATGCACCCTATCGTTGCCCCAGCTAACCAATTAGCTATCACTTCACCATTACATCCGTGGGAGAAATATTTTCCCTCTGCCACTTATTTTCAACACAGTGAACGTGCATGGTATGAGTTTTTAGGATCGATGTGGCAATCAATAAAGCCGGCTGGACAACCTATAGAAAACCCAGAGAATAATCATTCACTATCAGATAAAGTAAATGCAGATGACTAGCGCGCCAACCTTTAATGGTCAATTTTTATTCAAATTAAACGAGTTTTAAGCAGACAAAGAAACGCTTGAACTGCACCCCAAAAGTTGGACACCAACTTTGGGGTACTTTTCTATGGCTAAATATTCTCTTGATTTTAAACTAAATGTGATTAATTTTTATAGGCACGATAACTAAGGTGTATCTAATTTTAATATTTTAGCCGTTGATGCCCGAATATCACGGCAAGCATCTGCATCTATTTTGAGATCAATACCATAACTTGGAATAATCGTTTTAAGACGTTCTTCCCAGCCGTCGCTTTCTAGCTGATCTTTAAAGCAAGATTCAATGATATTGATAGCAATAAATGCCGCCGTAGAAGCCCCTGGTGACGCCCCCAATAACACCGACAATGATTTATCTTCACTGCTAATTATCTCAGTACCAAATTCTAAGACACCATGATACTTAGCTTCTGGTTTGATAATCTGAACACGTTGTCCAGCGACAGCTTCCTGCCAATCTTCATGTTGCGCCTGAGGATAGAATTGTTTAAGCATTTCAAATTGATGTGCAGAAGTTTGTAATACTTGACCAATTAAATATTCAGTCAATGACCAGTTATCTTTTGCTACATCAAGCATCGGCTCAATATTATTTGGTCGAATTGACTCAAATAAATCTAAATAAGATCCGTGTTTTAGAAACTTACTTGAAAACCCAGCATAAGGACCGAAGAGTAGAGAACGTTTACCCGCAATAATACGAGTATCAAGATGTGGAACAGACATCGGTGGTGAGCCTACATCAGCTTTCCCATAAACTTTAGCGTGGTGACGAGTACTTATCTTATCTTCATCACAGCGTAACCAAATACCACTAACCGGGAATCCACCGTAACCTTTACCTTCTGGAATACCTGATTTTTGTAATAAATCGATAGCGCGTCCACCTGCACCAACGAATACATATTTAGCTGAAATAATAAATTTATTATGAGTAGTAAGATCTCTGATTTCGAGATCCCAACCACCGGAATTATTTCGTTTTACATCAATAACATCATGTTTATAATGCAGCTCAAAATTATCTTGTTGGGAAAGTTGCTTAACTAATAGATGAGTTAATGCACCATAATCTACATCAGTACCTGTCGCAACGCGAGTCACTGCAATTTGTTGATTAGGTTCTCGTCCTTCCATTATTAATGGAGCCCAATCTTCAATTTGTTTTTTATCTTCACTGTATTCCATATTTTCATAACAGTGATTAGCAGACATTTGGCGATAACGTTGATGAAGAAATTTAACGTTATCGGCACCCCAAACAAAACTCATATGTGGGCAAGCATGAATAAAGTCTCGAGGATCAGCAATTTTGCCTTTTGTGACTAAATAAGACCATAATTGACGAGATAAATCGAATTCTGTATTGACCTCTAATGCTTTGCTAATATTAACCGTTCCATCAGGATTAGATGGCGTATAATTTAGCTCACAGTTAGCCGCATGACCTGTTCCTGCATTATTCCATGAATTAGAGCTCTCTTGGCCACAATCATTTAGCCTTTCGAACATAGCGACTTTTAAACTTGGCTCAAGCTCTTTAAGTAATGTACCGAGCGTTGCACTCATGATACCAGCGCCAATTAATGCAACATCGACCTGCTCACTGATAGGTTTACTCATAATGATCTCGATTAATTGGTTGTTTTATTAGGTTTAAAACATAATCCTGCATCTTCCTTATAAACAACATAAGCACGACGCCAAGGTTCATTATCTAAAAGACGCCATTTATGACCAGTACCACTGTTATCTTGTGCTAATAACACATCACCCGGTTTAATAATGAAGGTTGAACCATCTTTTGTTTCAAATTCTAATGTGCCAGATAATGTAATAACATAGCGAGGAACGGGATCTTGATGCCAGTCATAAGAACCACCAGAGGTTGTTTCTCTAAAAGATAATTCTGAAACGGGAATAGGCAAACTTTCCCTATCACCCTGTGAACTATCTTTAAATTCGATAACTCCTTCTTCAAATAATGAATTACCATCTTCTCCAGTCCATAAACGAATACAACGGATCATCTCTTCAAACTCCTTTAATAATTGATACCTAAGCTTCTATAATTATTTATTATAGTTAATATTTATTATTATTCCCTATAATCAACAGCACAATTAAGTGTTTTTATTATTAAAAAATATAGCAGTAATCAAATAATATGAGTCGTTATTAGATTAAGTATTCAATAGCATGGGCAGAACAAATATAATGTTACTTCCAATAAACATACCGAAAATTTGTGATATTTTTCCGTTATTCTTGAATATATTAATTTTTCTGTTCAACCTTTTTAACCCATTGCACAAATTAAGATTTTACAGATCTGATAAAAAATTCTTTTTGTTAAAACGAGAATAATCAATATTTTAACAATAATTAACTCAATAATATTAAGTAGTTAAATCATCTTAAAGAAGAAAATAAAAACGGCACTTAAATGAAATTAAGTGCCGTTGATATTATTTGTTGTCGCTCAAAGACTAAAATTCTTGGTTAAGCGCTCGATATGCGGCTCTTGCTGCAACAAGATCATCTTGTGTATCTACACCCACACCAGGAACTTCTAATGCTTTTGCAACATGAATTTTTTCACCATACCACAGCACACGCAGTTGCTCTAACATTTCAATAGATTCTAATGGGCTTGGTTCCCAAGTAATATATCGACGAATAAAGCCTGCACGATAAGCATAAATACCAATATGGCGTAGATAATGCTCACCAATTTCATCATGCGATAAATTAAAACGGTCTCTTTCCCAAGGAATGGTTGCACGAGAAAAATAAAGTGCGAAACCTTTTGCATCCATCACAACTTTCACTGCGTTAGGGTTAAAAGCTTCTTTTGAGTCAACAATAGGCACTGCTAATGTTGCCATTCCTGTACCACAATTTGCCAAATTTTCGGCTACTTGGGCAATAATGGCGGGTGGAATAAGAGGCTCATCACCTTGTACGTTAACGATTATTTCATCATCTGCAAATTGATATTTTTCAATCACTTCTGCTAAACGTTCTGTACCTGAATGGTGATCTTCGCGAGTCATACACGCTTCCCCGCCCGCTTTTTCAACTGCTGCAACAACCTCTAAGTTATCGGTTGCAACAATGACGCGGTTTGCACCAGAGCGCATAGCCTGTTCCATCACACGAACAATCATAGGTTTGCCATGAATATCCGCAAGGGGCTTACCCGGTAAACGGGTCGATGCATATCGACCAGGGATAATGACTGTAAACATGAAGTTATTTTTCCTCTTCTAGTGATAATTCTCTTGCTTCATTCTCCAGAAGAACGGGGATGTTGTCACGAACAGGATAAGCTAAATGATCAATTTTGCAGATAAGCTCTGAATTTTCTTTATCAAAGATAAGTTTGCCGTGGCAAACTGGGCAAGCAATAATTTCAAGTAAGCGGTGATCCATTTTTTCCCTCTCAAGGGTTAATCATTTTATATGGTAAAAGGATATCATAAGGAAGGATCAGCGTTAATACTCAAAACCTCTGGTTTAGTGATAATTCGAAAATTATTTTAGTTATTAATAAATTTATTATTTTCTCTTTTACTATAAGCAACAAAAAAGCCACATTAATGTGGCTTTTTATCGTTGAGTCTACAACATCATTAATAAAGAATTACATTCGGCTTTTATTGATAATAATTTAACCTTTTTATTATCTTTATTGCATTCTAATTAACGAAATGACTCTTTTATATTACTTATTCAGCTTGGTGGTAAACTATTTCTGCTTACCTACCTAAAAATAGGCATAAACGATAATTTAATCTCAATGTTAAACTATCGTTTTATCTACATTTTTAACAAGGAGGAACCTTATTTAAAATCCGATAACATCAGCCGCTTCTAAACCTGCTGCTGTTCTGATAACAGAAAACTCAACGTCTTGACCTTCTGTTAATGCTTTATTTTTTGTATTGGCAATCGCTTTTTTATTGACATAAACTTCTTGTTCAATATCTCTTGCAACAATAAGACCATAACCTTTGTTATTGTCAAACCATTTTACGCGACCCATTCTTAATTGTAATGTCATGATAGATAAACTCCTTTTGTTCTTTGTATAGCTTTATTTTCCTATACAAATGCATCCTACTTTTTATTAAGTCTTCTTATATAAAACCCCAATTAAATTCTGAACACATTAATTTAAGTAGTGCATTTTATTATTCAATATAAATGTTCAAAATCGTGATAGCTAAGCTTAATAAGCATCATAAAGCTCAATAAATATTTACAGTATCAACATGACAAAAAGATGACATGTTGATATTTATTGCGCACTGATAAAAAAGATAACCGGGTATAGAGATAATTAGTCAACAGTCAAAATATTTTTTATCATTCGTTGTGCGTACAAGCCGACGCTATTCACTGCACAAAATATTAACCCTACATTCAAGATCCACAAACTCTCCACACAAGGCTTTTGAGTAGATAGAGTATTGGCGAGTTAAATTGAACTACGACAAAAGCGATATACGACTGTAGGTAGGTAATCTTTTATGTAACGCTATCCTGATTTCCACTATAAATATCATTGTTTCAGATCAGATACAAGTTTTTTTCGAGCCGTAAATTAAATTGCTGACTTGTTTTAGCACAGATTGACTATTTAATTTAGCGCTAACGGGCAAATACCACCAATTATCTTGCGCAAAATGCTGGCATTTAACGGCATCCTTTTCTGTCATAATAAGAGGTTCTAAATAAGGTGTTAAGCCCTGTAATTCTTGAGCGCTATAATCACTATGATCACTAAATGCTTTTGTTGTGATTAACTCAATCCCTTTTTCATGTAAAGAGTTAAAAAATCGAGGTGGATGACCAATTCCAGCGATAGCAACAGCCTTTTTAATTTGCTGAACGGGTTTCTTTTCACCCGTTTTAAGATTAACAGCAATATCACCCTCTAGCACCATGCCTATTTCGTCACCTTGGCTTACTCCACCATTAACGATAATTGCATCTACTGAATTTAAGCGCCCTGCACGCTCCCGCATAGGCCCTGCTGGTAACCACCAGCCATTGCCAAACCGACGTTGGCCATCAATAACAACAATTTCATAATTACGCTGTAATGCATAATGCTGTAAACCATCATCAGTGATGATCACATCAAGCTCATATTGAGCTAATAATGCTTTCACGGCATCTCGTCGGTTAGGTGCAACTGCAACGGGAGCACCTGTTCGATGATGAATCAATACAGGCTCATCACCTGCCATGGAAGGTAATGTTTCGGATGTCAAAAGTAATGGATAATGGTCTGATTTCCCGCCGTAACCACGAGACACAACACCTGGTTTAAATCCCTGCTGTATTAATTGCTCAACAAGCCATATCACAACAGGTGTTTTGCCATTTCCACCTGCGGTTAAATTGCCAACAATCACAACAGGAACGGGAGCTTTCCATGATGCTAACCACCCTTTTTGATATGCAAAGCGCCTTAACAGTGTGATCGCGCCATACAACCATGAGAATGGAAGCAATAGGATATAAAACCAAGATTTACCAGACCAAATCCGTTCAATCATTTGCCAAATTGCATCCTGTGAAGTTGAGCATAAATACCTTTTTTCTCAATCAAATCAAGGTGTGCGCCACGTTCAATAATTTCACCGTCTTCAATAACTAATATTTCATCCGCTTTTTCAATAGTTGATAAACGGTGAGCAATCACTAAAGAAGTTCTATTCTTCTGTAGTTCATCAAGTGCTGACTGGATAGCACGCTCTGATTCTGTATCTAGTGCTGATGTTGCCTCATCAAGAATAAGAATAGGTGAATCTCGCAGTAACGCTCTTGCAATTGCAATACGTTGACGTTGTCCACCTGAAAGTAACACACCATTTTCACCAATTTCAGTATCTAAGCCTTTATCCATTTTTTGGATAAAATCCATCGCATGAGCCATTTTCGCCGCTTTTTCAATATCTTCACGGGTATACTGTTCTTCACAGGCATAGACGATATTGTTTGCCACAGTTTCATTAAAAAGGTGAACATTTTGAGAAACTAGTGCGACTTGGTTACGCAAAGATTTCAATGTGTATTCACGAATATCATGACCATTAATCAATATCTCACCTTCATTAATGTCATAAAAACGTGTGATCAAGTTAGCGATAGTAGATTTACCTGAACCTGAACGTCCAACTAATGCAACAGTTTTCCCTGCTGGAATAGTAAATGACATGTTTTTCAGTGCTGGCGTATCTTTTGTGACATATTGGAAAGTGACATTACGAAACTCAATATCACCTGTTGGTTTTTTCAGTTCAAGCTTACCAGTGTCTTTTTCTTGCTCCATATCGAGGATAGCAAATAGTGTCTGACAAGCAGCCATACCACGCTGAAATTGAGCATTCACATTAGTCAGTGATTTCAATGGGCGCATTAATGCAACCATTGAGGAGAAAACAACCGTTATTGTACCCGCTGTTAATGTATCCATAATTTCAGGGAAGCTTGCTGCATACAGAACAAATGCTAATGCGAAAGAAGCAATCAATTGAATAATAGGATCTGAAATTGATGACGCAACAACCATACGCATACCTTGACGGCGAATATGATTACTCACATGATTAAAGCGTTTATTTTCAACTTCTTGACCATTAAAAATCAGAACTTCTTTATGCCCTTTTAGCATTTGTTCTGCACTAGTGGTCACTTGCCCCATACTATTTTGAATTCGTTTACTGATCGTTCTAAAACGAGTCGATACTAAACGGATAACAACAGCAACAATAGGCGCGATAACGATGAGGATCAGAGATAATTGCCAGCTATAGTAAAACATCAAACAGAATAGCCCGATAATATAAGCACCTTCACGGACAACAGTAATTAATGCACCTGATGATGAAGAGGCAACTTGTTCTGAATCATATGTGATACGAGAGAGTAAAGTCCCTGTTGATTGCTGATCGAAAAAGCTCACCGGCATACCCATAATATGAGAAAACAGTCGGCGACGCATATTCATTACTACTTTTCCTGATACCCAAGAAAGACAGTAACTTGAAATAAAGTTAGATATACCACGCAGAACTATCAGTCCAATAACGGCAAATGGCATCCATTTTAATACGTCATTGCTGGCTTTACCAAAACCTTCATCAAGAAGCGGTTTTAATAAAGAAATCATAAATGCATCCACACCCGCATTGATAATTAGTGCAATTGCAGCAGTGATTAAACCCGCTTTGAAAAGTCGGATCATTGGCCATAGGCGGCGGAATGTTTGCCACGTTGATAGATCTATATCATTCATATATATTACCAAACTTTTAATAATTAGCCGGACATTCTACTCGGGAAACGTCAAAACACCAAACCACTGATGATACCAACGAGGTAAAATATCTCGTCTATAGGTAAATACATCAATATTATCTTGATTAAACTCGATAGAAACTTGCCCACTAATAGAGGTTGTTAGCCAGTTAATAGCTTCTTTTTTATAACGATGATGCACTTTATCAGAAGGTAAACGCCAAGGGCTATAACGAGCAGCAGAAACAAGCGCAAATTTAGGTGATACTGCTTGAATAAACATCAATGTGGATGATGTTTGACTACCATGATGAGGGACTTGTAAAACATCTGCCTTCAGTTGTTCTTTTTTTACTCTTACTAATGAGGCTTCAGCTTCTTTTTCTATATCTCCCGTCAAAAGAATATTGTGTTTACCATCGCTGATATTAATCACACAGGATTGATTATTCTTCGGGGAGAGTGATTTATTCGGTGGCCATAATGCATCAAATTGAAGATCTTTCCACTGCCATGATTTATTGCTTAAGCAAGGTAAATGCGAAGGAGCGTCAAAACTACTGCGAATGCTTAAGTTAGGATAAGCTTTTATTAAATCCTTCATACCACCCGTATGATCAAGATGATCATGACTAATTATCAGTGCAACAGGTTTAAGCCGATGGCTTTTTAGATAAGGAATAATGACACTTTTTGCAATTGAACCACCATTTCTCCAACGTATTCCGGTGTCATAAATAATCGCCTCCCCTTCTTTTTCAATAATAACCGCCAAACCATGTCCAACATCTAGCATAGACATTCGCCATTGATAATGTGAAGAAGCTGCGAATTCACAATATAAAATAGTCGCAATAGCCACAATACAAATAAAATGATGATGCCACCATGACATTTTGAGGATTAAAATAATACCTATTCCCAAAAACCCTAATAATAAAGGGATAGCACCGCTATCTTGCCAAAATGGTAAAAATAATGGCGCACACCAAAAAGCAAGATTAATAGAAAGATCAACCCAATGCCAAATTATCGGTTGTAAAAATGAGAGAAAAAATGTCAATAATCCAATCATTATTAACGGTACGGTAATAAAAGAAATAACAGGAACTGCCCATAAATTAACGATGAAACTAAAAAAATTAGCACCATTAAATAAATATAATTGAAATGGTAATAAAATAATTAATAAACCAAATTGTAAATGTATCAATCTTAAAATAAACCACCGCTTTTGATAATTATATTTAGCTTTTAATGGGTACATCCAATACCAAAAAATGATGGCGAATACAGCAGAAAATGAAAGCCAGAAACTGGCTGAAAGTATAGAAAGAGGTTCCACAATAAGAATGAGTGAGGCACTCCAAAGCGCCCATTGCCAAGGTAAAAATAATCGACTCCCCCAATGCAAAATCACCCAAACGGTTAATCCAATAACAGCTCTTGTAGCGGGTATTCCCCAACCTGATAACGCAGCATAGAAAACACCACATAGCCAAGCGATAACTAATGGAAACTGTGGATTAATCCACCTTATAGGAAAAAGAAATTGAATACCTCTTGCAATAACCCAACCAGCAAAGGCAGCTAAACCTATATGTAAACCTGATATCACAATTAAATGTGCAACTCCTGTTTTCATATAAAGATCTTTTTTCTCAGGTTCGATATATCGTTTATCACCTAAAACTAAAGCAATAATTTCACCTTTATTTTTTGCTGCTTGCCAATAAGCGGAGATAGTCTGAATAAGTTGAGTACGCAGTGATATATCATCTCGGATAAACTTAGCGATCATCACTTTACCCGCTAACGTTTCTTTCATAGAAACGGCATATTTTTGGCTATCAAACCCACCTTCATTTAAATAGCTATGTACAGCTCTGAATTGAATTTTAAACTTCCAATATTGCCCTACTGCTATATTTTTAGGTGGATTTCGCCAATACACGTTAGCATAAACAGATGATGAAAAGAGCGTTTTTTTCGTAATAGGTATTTTGATAATAACGTTACCATCTGTTAATTGACGATACTCCATAACGTTGGTTTCAAGTGTTGCTATGTTATCAGCAAACTGTTCCGTTCTTGTCATTAGCGATGACGCAACCATATTTGAATAAACCCAGAAAAATAGAGATATCGCTAAAAATCGGAATGAGCAAAAAGGAACAAATAATAGAAATAGTGCAACAAGAATAATAATAGAATAAATAGTTTGGCTAAAAAGTGTATGTTGAACTAATAACGGTAAGCAACCTAATATCATTGCTAAAGCAATATTGTCTAAAGTTAACTTTGTGAAATAGAGTTTTTGAAAATAAGCTGAATGAAAGCACTTCCGTTTTATTGATACCACCCTTAACTCAAAAAAACTTATTATTCGATTTAATAAAATCATTTCCAGCATCCTTACCTTCAATCATTCTTTAAATATCATGATATTACCATTTAGTTAAAGAAAGACTTTTAGGTCATTTTTTAGCGATGCTTTATAAAAAGAAAAAGATCTCTTGTTACATACAATAAATTTTGCGAAGAAACTCGTAAAAAACAAAACAACTAAGTAATACAGGTAATTAAATAGAGAAATTACCACTAAAGCAGAATACAGTAGTAAAGAAGGAGCAAGAAAGGTAAGTACTAGAGAGATAAAATAAATAGAGCAAATTAATCAATTCAAGATGAGAAATTAAAGATTGGAAAAGATTAGAGAGCAGGAAAATATACTAAACGTCATAATAATTGATAATAAAAAAACGGCACCTAAGCACCGTTTTTGAGAAAGTTAACTAACATCGTGCCATTTCGACAGGAGTTATTATTCCGTATAAATATTTACACGGTCACGTAACTCTTTACCTGGCTTAAAGTGTGGAACGTATTTACCTTCCAGATCTACTTTATCACCAGTCTTCGGGTTACGACCCGTACGCGGCGCACGGTAGTGTAGAGAAAAACTGCCGAATCCGCGGACTTCGATACGCTCACCATCAGCTAAAGTATCAGCCATATGATCAAGCATTTCTTTTACAGCTTCTTCAACCGTCTTAGCCGAAAGATGAGATTGTAGGCCTGCAAGTCTCTCGATTAACTCAGACTTGGTCATATTACCTCCCTAAACTACCGATAAATAGGCAACGATTAACGTTGCCTTTCGTTAATAACTTAAATTATTCGCCTTTAGCTGCTTTGAAAGCTTCAGCCATAGCGTTGTTTGAAAAACCAACTTCTTCTTTGTTGTTTACAGAAGCGATAGCGTCTTTCTCGTCTGCTTCGTCCTTAGCACGAACAGATAAGTTGATAACGCGGTTTTTACGATCAACGCCAGTGTATTTAGCTTCTACAGCTTCGCCAACATTCAGAACCAGAGTTGCATCTTCAACGCGGTCGCGTGAAGCTTCTGAAGCACGCAGGTAACCTTCAACACCGTCAGCTAATTCTACAGTTGCGCCTTTAGCGTCAACAGCAGTTACTTTACCAGAAACAATAGCACCTTTTTTGTGAGCAGACAGGTAATTATTGAATGGATCTTCTGATAATTGTTTAACGCCCAGTGAGATACGTTCACGTTCAGCATCAACTTGCAGAACTACAGCAGCGATTTCGTCGCCTTTTTTGTATTCACGAACTGCTTCTTCACCTGCAACATTCCAAGAAATGTCAGATAAATGAACCAGACCATCAATACCGCCGTCTAAACCGATGAAGATACCGAAGTCAGTGATAGACTTGATTTTACCTTCAACACGGTCGTTCTTGTTGTGAGTTTCTGCGAACTGCTGCCATGGGTTAGATTTGCACTGTTTCAGACCCAGTGAAATACGACGACGTTCTTCATCGATGTCAAGAACCATAACTTCAACAACATCACCAACGTTAACAACTTTAGATGGGTGAATGTTTTTGTTAGTCCAATCCATTTCAGAAACGTGTACCAGACCTTCAACGCCTTCTTCGATTTCTACGAAGCAGCCGTAATCAGTCAGGTTAGTTACACGACCAGTCAGTTTAGTACCTTCTGGATAACGTTTAGCGATAGCTACCCATGGATCTTCGCCCAGTTGTTTCAGACCTAATGATACGCGAGTACGTTCACGGTCAAATTTCAGGACTTTAACAGTGATTTCGTCGCCAACATTGACAATTTCGCTTGGGTGTTTAACACGTTTCCAAGCCATGTCAGTGATGTGCAGTAAGCCGTCAACACCGCCCAGATCAACGAATGCACCGTAGTCAGTAAGGTTTTTAACAATACCTTTAACTTCCATGCCTTCTTGCAGGTTTTCTAATAACTGATCGCGTTCTGCGCTGTTTTCAGATTCGATAACCGCACGACGAGACACAACAACGTTGTTACGTTTTTGGTCTAATTTGATGACTTTGAACTCAAGCTCTTTGTTTTCCAGATGAGTTGTATCGCGAACTGGGCGAACGTCTACCAGTGAACCTGGTAAGAACGCACGAATGCCGTTCAGTTCAACAGTGAAACCACCTTTAACTTTACCGTTGATGATACCAACAACAGTTTCGTTTTCTTCGTAAGCTTTTTCCAGCATCAGCCACGCTTCGTGACGTTTAGCTTTCTCACGAGACAGAACGGTTTCACCGAAGCCATCTTCAACCGCGTCCAGAGCAACATCAATTTCGTCGCCCACTTGGATTTCTAATTCGCCTTGAGCGTTTTTGAATTGTTCTACAGGAATAGCAGATTCTGATTTCAGACCTGCATCAACCAGAACAACGTCTTTATCGATAGCAACTACAACGCCGCGAACGATAGCGCCAGGACGAGTTTCGATTGTTTTTAGGGATTCTTCAAAGAGTTGAGCAAAAGATTCTGTCATGTTAATGATCTTCAAGTAAATTTAATTAACGTCCATTTAGCATCCGGCCGAATGGGGTTGTTTCACATACCTCGTTACATCCTTTGTGACAAGGTCATCGGGCATTGTTGTGTTTTCATTAACACGTCAACCCGATTTTGATAATTACCTAGTATAAACGAAATAAAAATTAATTACGCTGATAATTGCAGATTTTTTTTAGCATAAGTCAACGATTTTTCAATGACTTCGTCAATTGACAAACTTGTAGAATCGAGAATTAATGCATCTTTCGCCGCAACAAGTGGCGCAACAGCGCGATTCCGGTCACGGTGATCGCGTTCTTTTATCTCGGATAAAAGGCGCTCAAAGTTAACATTAAAGCCCTTTTCCTGCAACTGTAACATGCGACGACGCGCACGCTCTTCTGCACTCGCTTCTAAAAATATTTTCACTTGAGCATCAGGAAAAACGATTGTTCCCATATCTCGGCCATCAGCAATTAAGCCAGGCGCTGTACGAAATGCGCGCTGACGACGCAGTAATGCTTCTCTTACACGAGGAAAAGTCGCAGCTTGTGATGCCGTGTTTCCAACTGTTTCTGTTCGAATTTCAGTTGAAACATCTTCACCTTCAAGAATGACACTTAAGCCATTCTCATTAGGAATAAAACGCACATCTAAATTTGCAGCCAAGGGGACTAAAGCATCTTCTGAGGTGATATCAACATGGTGATGTAAAGCCGCTAATGCCAATACACGATAAATAGCGCCAGAATCGAGTAAATGCCAGCCAAACGCTTTCGCTAATGCTTGGCATAATGTTCCTTTACCTGCTCCGCTAGGCCCATCAACAGTTATAACAGGGACGATAACCGCCATGAGTTTCTCCTTTTCGTGGGCACTGCATTTCTGTATTTGTTGCTCTTATTACATTGATATAATAGGCATAGTATTCAAACAGAGAAAAACAGTATTAATATATGCGCGACATTATACGCATACAATGTATAGGAAGAAACAAGCAGATAAGCACTAAAGAGTCTTATTTAATATTATTTTTTCGAGATAGGCTATTTTTTAGAAAAATCAATCTGACCACAATAAAAAATCGGCAGTATTGTTCTTCAAAAAGTCCAATACTGCCGATTTAATTGATTTAATTTTGACTCATTTTAATTAATGATTTTCACATTAATGACTACGTTGAGAATTACTACGTTGAGAAAGTGTTTCTAGTTTCTCAAAATAATCAGGGAAAGTTTTTGCGGTACATCCCGGATCAAGAATAGTAATTGGCGTATCTGAAAGCGCCACCAGCGAAAAACACATTGCAATACGGTGATCATTATAAGTTTTGATATCCGCAGTAGTTAGCTGTTTTGGTGGCGTTACTTTTAAGTAGTCGCGCCCTTCTTCAACTATCGCACCCACTTTTTGTAACTCTGCTGCCATTGCCGCTAATCGGTCAGTTTCTTTTACACGCCAGTTATAAATATTGCGGATAACCGTTTCGCCTTCAGCAAAAAGTGCCGTGGTAGCAATGGTCATTGCTGCGTCAGGGATAGTATTCATATCCATATCAATACCTTTTAACGTTCCACGTTCACACTCTATATAGTCATCACCCCAGCGTACTTTTGCTCCCATTTTTTCCAGCACAGAAGCAAAATGAATATCCCCTTGTAAGCTATTTTTACCGATACCTGTAACTCGCACAGTGCCGCCTTTAATGGCTGCAGCGGCTAAGAAGTAAGAAGCTGATGAAGCATCACCTTCTACAAGATACTTTTCTGGTGATTGATATTGCTGCCCACCTTTTATAACAAAGCGTTGGTAGTCTTGATTTTCAATTTTTCCACCAAAGGTATTAATTAATGCTAAGGTAATATCAATGTAAGGCTTTGATACTAACTCGCCTTTAATGGTGATAATCGTATCTTGTTCAGCTAAAGGTGCCGTCATTAATAATGCAGTCAAAAATTGGCTAGAAACACTCCCATCAACCTCAACATTACCACCTAAAAAACCACCACATAAGCGAATTGGCGGATAATCCGTTTGTTCAAGGTAGTCAATTTTTGCGCCACCTTGGCGTAAAGCGTCAACTAAATGCCCAATTGGACGCTCTTTCATACGGGGTTCACCCGTGAGAATAATATCGTGCTCACCAAGACTTAATGCTGCCGCTAATGGGCGCATTGCTGTACCAGCATTACCTAAAAATAGCTCTAATGGCGAATTGGTTTTAAATTTCCCACCTAGCCCTTTAATATCACATACCGTATTGTTATTTGATAATTGGTATTGCACACCTAACGCTTTTAATGCATTAAGCATATGACGAATATCATCACTATCTAATAGGTTGGTTAGACGAGTTTTACCTTTAGCTAAAGCCGCTAATAACAACGCACGGTTAGAGACACTTTTTGATCCTGGTAAATTAATAACACCTTCGATATGAGCGATAGGTTGTAATGTTAACGATTCCATAAACAGGTAAAAACTCCAATAGACAAATAAATTAACTGGGGATGCTATTTAATTAAATATAAAATCATTTAGGTACTTATATTTTTATTTATTAATTCTGTACTGGGTAATTCAATTTTAATTGTTAACATCTTAAATATTGAATGAATAAGAAAACCTGTATTTTCAGCAGATTTTCTTATTCTAGATCTTATTTATTACGCATGGCGACGTTCAAAATCAGCCATAAAGTCAACTAATGCTTGAACACCTTCCAATGGCATTGCGTTATAAATTGAAGCACGCATACCACCTGATACACGGTGACCTTTTAATGCAACTAAACCTTGTGCTTCTGCCTCTTTTAAGAATACAGAGTCCAGCTCAGGAGAAGACATTTGGAAAGGTACATTCATGAGTGAACGATTTTCTGTGGCAACGCGATTGATATAGAAATCACTATTATCAATTGCACTATAAAGAAGTGTTGCTTTTTCGTAGTTACGTTTTGCCATCTCTTGCAAACCACCTTGCTCTTTCAGCCATTTAAAGACCATACCTGATAAATACCAAGCAAAAGTAGGTGGTGTATTAAACATGGAATCATTTTCAGCAAGCACAGTGTAATCAAACACAGAAGGCGTTTCTTTACGCGCTTTACCTAATAGATCTTCACGAATAATAACAAGCGTTAAACCCGCAGGACCAATATTCTTTTGTGCGCCCGCATAGATAACACCAAAACGGCTAACATCTATCGGTTGAGATAAAATAGAAGATGAATAGTCAGCAATAACAATTTTGCTGTCATCAAAATCTGGCTCTTCATGAATGGCAATACCATCAATGGTTTCATTTGGGCAATAATGCACATAAGCTGCATCAGCACTTAATTGCCACTCTTTCATTGGTTTAACGCCAATTTTGCCATCAACTTCTGTTTTAATTTTAATGATATTTGGCGAACAATATTTTTCAGCTTCTTCAGCTGCACTTTTAGCCCAATAACCACCGTCAATATAATCAGCGCTTGCTTTATCGCCTAATAAATTGAGAGGTAAAGCAGCAAAATGACCACGAGCACCACCGTGGCAAAAAAGAATTTTGTAGTTTTCTGGCACATTGAGAAGATCGCGAAGATCTTGTTCTGCCTGATGAGCAACCTCAAGAAACTCTTTACTGCGGTGGCTAATTTCCATAACCGAACGCCCAAGTTCATGCCAGTTGCATAATTCTAATTCTGCACGACGAAGGACTTCTGCCGGTAACATAGCCGGACCTGCACTAAAGTTATATACCTGACTCATTCAAATTCACCCTATCTGAATATGTTTTTACAAAATGACCTTTATCGGTTGTATCATTCCCGTTAAATTGGCGCAATGATTATTGTGAACTAACGCATAATATGCAGAATATAAAAATAATGGTTAGGAGTGTTTTATGTCGGGGAGTGTAAATAAAAAAGAAGAAGCGAGCTGGGGAATGCTTCTTCATGGAAAAAATAGTCTAAAATCGCTCGCTTTAGCAGGAGGTGTCGCATTACACGCAATTAATGTCTATATTACGATCACAACGCTACCTTCAATTGTGCGTGATATTGGTGGGCTTAATTTATATGCGTGGAACACCACCGTTTTTATCCTAGCTTCAATTCTCTCTTCCGCATTAACTTCACGATTACTGAGCGTACTTGCACCTCGCAATAGTTATCTTTTTGCCACAATTTGCTTTTTAGCCGGTTCTGTTATTTGTGCAACAGCGCCCTCAATGCAAATACTACTTATAGGGCGATTTATTCAAGGGGCTGGCGGAGGAATGTTACTGGCTCTTGCTTACTCTTTAGTCCGAGTGATGTTTCCTCAACCTCTTTGGTCTAGAGCCATGGCATTAATGTCTAGCATGTGGGGGATCTCGACACTATTAGGTCCTGCGCTAGGGGGAATATTTGCTGAATATGATGTTTGGCGCGGTGCATTTTGGTCTATTTTATTTGTAGGTATTCCTTACGCTATTTTATTATTTACTATTCTTCCTACCGAAAATAATGCCGATAATATCGTCGCGAAAACGCCATTACCTTATCAACAACTTATTTTATTAATGTTGGCTGTATTATCTATTTCTATTGGTAGCCTTTATAACGTTATTTTATATAATGCCTTATCCTTTATATTTGCTTTTATCTTTATTCTACTGTTAATCCATATTGATAAAAAATCAAATGATGGCTTATTTCCTAAAGGGACATTTTCTTTTTCTGCACCGTTAGCACCAATATATCTCACCATGGCTTTATTAGGAATTAGTGTACAAACAGAAGTCTTTGTGCCCTATTTCTTGCAAATTATCCATAATATTACGCCACTGCTTTCAGGCTATTTAGCAGCATTAGTTGGTGCGGGTTGGTCTTTCTCTGCCATTATGTCTTCATCAAGTAAACAATCTACTGCTCACAGGTTAATGCGTTTTGGTCCAATGATTAATTTCTCAGCCATCGTGATCCTTGGTTTATTTATCTCTAATGCGCTAACCATACCTTATGGGCAGATTATCATTATTTGTATCGCTCTCTTTTTTACAGGTGCCGGAATTGGTATGGCATGGCCCCATTATTTAACCCGTGTTTTACATGTTTCTCAGGGACAAGAAGCTCAAAAAGCAGCCACATCCATTACCACAATCCAGTTGTTTTCAACGGCTGTTGGTGCATCTATTTCAGGGACTGTGGTTAATATGGCAGGATTAACAGATCCGGGAGGTATTCTTGGCGCACAAAATGCCGCACATTGGCTATTTATTGTGTTTGCAATAACGCCATTAATTGCTTTCTTTACAGCGAGAGTTGTTGTTTCTAGAGCCAAAACAAATTAGTTATTTCCCCCTTTAAAATAACAAAGCCTCATTAATGAGGCCTTGTTATTATTCAAACTATTTTAAATTAATACTTTTCGAAATTCTCTTGGATCTTCGCTGGATCTTGCGTTTCAGTCAGAGATAACTGTAATAACACTCTTGCTTTTTGTGGGTTTAAGCGCTCTGACGCAACAAAACCATATTTTGCATCATCAACTTCACCATTTTGTGTAGTAAATCCTACTGGTACACGGCTTGCTCGTACAACAACGACACCTTTTTTTGCACCATCAGCTAAGGTATCAAAAATATCAGTATATAAGTTACCGTTACCCACACCGGCACTGACAATACCTTTGTAGCCATTATCAATAAAGGCTTTTGCTGGTAAATCAGATGCATTGGAGTAGTTATAAACAATACCAACTTTTGGCAATTCGGTTAATTTACTCACATCAAATGCGGCTTTATCTGCACGAGGTAATGCTGCAGTATAATAATGAACCTTACCGTTATGCACATAGCCTTGAGCGCCTGCATTAACAGGCTGGAATGCTTGTACTTCAGTAGTATTCATTTTTACAACATCTTTACCACTGATAACCGCATTATTCATTGTGACTAATACACCACGATTTTCAGAGGCTTTATCACTTGCAATCACAACCGCATTAAAAAGATTTAAAGGACCTTCAGCACCTAATGCCGTAGCAGGTCGCATTGCGCCTACCATTACAACAGGTTTTTTACAGGCAGTTGTTAAATCAAGAAAATATGCTGTTTCCTCCATGGTATCAGTACCATGTGTTATCACGAACCCGTCGGTTTTATCGCAATCTTCATTAATTTTTTTAGCGAGTTTTAACCAAACTTGGTCATTCATATCTTGAGAACCGATATTAACGACTTGCTCACCTTTCAAATTAGCCACTTGCTTCGCTTCAGGCACCGCATTGATCAACACATCAATGCCTAATTTACCTGCCGTATAGCTAGACTGTGTTGCTGAATCACCGCCGCCTGCAATCGTTCCACCTGTTGCAAGAATAGTGACATTAGGCAAAGCGAAAACAGAACCACTGATTACAGCTAACAAACTGGCAAGCAATGTTTTCTTCATCATTTTTTCGATCCCTTATAAATTAATAAATAAATGAATCTAATTATGATGACTTTTAATTATAAATTCCGTGATAAATCGAACGAATTTATTAAAAAAACTCATATATCAAATAAATAATGAGTTTTTTATATAGATAGTAATTTTTAGTCATAAGAAATCGTTAGTGCATTACAGGGGATTTCAGTATCATGTGCGCCTAATTATCACCAGCAAAATATTGATGAAACCTGCCATGTCACAAACATTTATTCCTGGCAAAGATGCCGCACTGGAAGATTCTATCGCTAGCTTTCAGCAAAAATTAACCGACTTAGGATTTAACATTGAAGAAGCTTCATGGTTAAACCCTGTTCCTAACGTTTGGTCTGTTCATATTCGCGATAAAGATTGCCCTTTATGTTTTACTAACGGTAAAGGTGCCAGCAAAAAAGCAGCATTAGCCTCTGCTCTGGGCGAATACTTTGAACGTCTTTCAACCAATTATTTCTTCTCTGATTTCTGGTTAGGTGCTGATATTGCAGAAAGTGAATTTGTTCACTATCCAAGTGAAAAATGGTTTCCACTAACAGAAGATGATTCTGTTCCTGCGGGCTTATTAGATGCGCGTTTACGCAAATTTTATGATCCTGAAGGTGAGTTATGTGGTAGTGAGTTAGTTGATTTACAATCAAGTAATCATGATCGCGGAATTTGCGCTCTGCCATTTATACGTCAATCTGATGAAAAGCCTGTTTATATTCCTGTAAACATTATTGCTAATTTATATGCTTCTAATGGTATGTCAGCAGGGAATACAAAGAATGAAGCACGAGTTCAAGGGCTTTCTGAAGTTTTTGAACGTTATGTAAAAAATCGCATTATCACTGAAAGAATTAGCCTACCTGAAATTCCTAAAGAAGTTTTAGCTCGCTACCCTGCTGTTATTGAAGCAATTAAAACGTTAGAGCAAGAAGGCTTCCCAATCTTTAGCTTTGATGCCTCTTTAGGCGGTCAATTCCCTGTTATTTGTGTCGTGTTATTCAACCCACAAAATGGCACCTGTTTTGCCTCTTTTGGTGCTCACCCTGATTTTGGTGTGGCTTTAGAGCGTACTGTCACTGAATTATTGCAAGGGCGTAGCCTTAAAGATCTCGATGTCTTTAATCCGCCAAGCTTTGATGATGAAGAAGTTGGTGATCATACTAACCTTGAAACACACTTTATTGATTCAAGTGGTTTAATTAGTTGGGATCTATTTAAGAAAGATGCCGATTACGCATTTGTTGACTGGAACTTCAGTGGTACAACAGAAGAAGAGTTCCACACCTTAATGTCTCTTTGCCAGCAGTGCGATGCAGAAGTATATATTATGGACTACTCACACCTAGGTGTTTACGCTTGCCGTATTTTAGTACCGGGTTTATCTGATATTTACCCTGCTGAAGATTTACAATTAGCCAATAACATTATGGGTGTACATTGGCGCGACACTATTCTTTCTCTACCAACGAGCGAAGGCACTCAAGAAGAGTATCTTTCTCTTATTGGTCAATTTGATGAAGATGGTTTAGATGACTTTACACGTATCAGAGAGATGATTGGCATTGCTCCGGGCAAAGATAATGGTTGGAGCCATTTACGTGTAGGTGAATTAAAATCAATGTTAGCTCTTGCGGGTGGCGATCTTGATCAAGCGCTCGTTTGGGTTGAATGGACTCAAGACTTTAATGCTTCTTTATTTACGCCGGAGCGTCAAAACTATTATCGCTGTTTACACAATCTCTTATTATTACAACAAGAGACTGAACGTGAACCAGAACAATATATGTACGCATTTTCTCGTATGTATGGCGAAGAAACATTACAAGCAGCTTTAAATGCAATACAAGGCAAACAAGCATTTTACGGATTACAAACTATTGATCCTGATTTAGCTAATTTACCTGTTCATCAGTCGTTACTTGCTGCCTATGAGAAATTACAGAAAGCAAAACGTCAATCGACTAAATAAACCTATTTTGTTTAAGGTTATTTATTAAATAATAATTAATTTTAACTGAATAATAAGCGCATATTTAAATTGAAACACTCTATTGAAAAGTAGAGTGTTTTATTTTGCTAAAAATAAAATATTGACAGATTTGTCAATATGACAAATTTGCCATCTGACAAAATTGTCAAAATATGGCAAAAATGACGATTCAAGGCATTAAATATGACACTATAAATACATATTGAACTTTTGCACCAAGAATATTACTTAAATCTAGTTTAAATTGCTATTTGTTTAACCAGATCCCAAAAATTTAAAAACCTTATTTTTATAATGGATATATGTCTGGAGTAATCATTAACGATTAACCACAAATAAAGTAATGTTTATATTTATGACAAAAGTAAAGAAGGCGTTAAATTTGATTTTTAATTCTTAACATACGGGGTTTAAATAATACTTTATATTTACTTTCTACTTTATTTATCCAGCTAGTCTAAAATTTTTTGATAATTTTTAAAAAATTTTTTCATTTTATTAATCAAATAGTTATAGCAAAAACAACGGGTTTTCACGCACTAAAAATGAGGTTCTAATGAGTGACCATGATCCATATCAATTTTAGAAGTAAGCCCCTTTGCTACTATTATTGCGTGCTATAATTATTCCAACATATAAGAGAGTGTTAGTATGAAAGCTGACAGCCCTTTTAATTTATTATCACCTGCAGATATGGCAAAAGTTGCCGATGATGCATGTTGTTATAAAGCAAATAAACATATTCCAGCGACTTACTTATCTGCATTTACCGCGGGTATGTTTATATCAATTGCTTTTGTTTTTTATATTACTGCTACTACAGGTACCGCATCTGTTCCATTTGGGCTGGCTAAATTAGTCGGTGGGATCTGCTTCTCTCTGGGGTTAATGCTCGTCGTCGTTTGTGGCGCTGACTTATTCACCTCTACTGTTCTTACTATTATTCCTAAAGCAACCGGACGTATATCTTGGTGCAAAATGTTTGCAAACTGGATAAATGTCTATCTTGGTAACTTTGTTGGCGCACTCTTTTTTGTCGCCTTAATGTGGTTCGCAGGTCAGCATATGGCGGCGAATGGGCTTTGGGGGCTTAATGTCTTACAAACCGCACAACATAAAGTTGAACACGCTTTTATTGAAGCCGTTTGTTTAGGTATTTTAGCTAACTTAATGGTTTGTCTTGCAGTTTGGATGAGCTATGCAGGTCGTACGCTTATTGATAAACTCTTTGCATTAATTTTACCTATCGGTATGTTCGTTGCTAGTGGTTTTGAGCACAGTATCGCTAACATGTTTCTTATCCCTTTAGGTATTGTTATTAAGAATTTTGCACCCGCTGAGTTCTGGACTAAAGTAGGTGCATCACCCGAACAATTTTCAGATTTAACAGTTTCGAATTTCCTCGCTGACAATTTATTACCAGTCACTATCGGTAACGTTATTGGCGGAGCAGTCCTAGTCGGTTTGGTATACTGGTTAATGCATCTGCGTGGCGATAAACATTAATCCACGCAGGTATGACTGATTTCTTAAGTTCCATTGTAAAAAGGTAGAAGTATCATGTCTGATTTAAATGAAAAATTTGCTGAAGCATGGAAAGGTTTTTCTGAAGGTGAATGGCAGAACGGTGTTAACGTTCGTGACTTTATTCAAAAAAACTACACTCCATATGAAGGCGACGAATCTTTCCTAGCAGGTTCCACTAAAGCAACTGATACACTTTGGGAACAAGTTATGGAAGGCATCAAAATCGAAAACCGCACACATGCGCCGGTTGATTTTGATACTTCTGTTGCTTCAACTATCACATCTCACGATGCGGGTTATATCACTAAAGATTTAGAACAAATCGTAGGTTTACAGACTGATGCACCTCTGAAACGTGCGATCATTCCATTCGGTGGTATCCGTATGGTTGAAAGTTCTTGCCACGCTTACAACCGTGAGCTGGACCCAGAATTGAAAAAAATCTTTACTGATTACCGTAAAACTCACAACCAAGGCGTTTTCGATGTTTATACTCCAGACATCCTGAAATGCCGTAAATCTGGTATCTTAACAGGTTTACCAGATGCATATGGTCGTGGCCGTATTATCGGTGACTACCGTCGTGTTGCACTGTACGGTATTGAGTTCCTGCGTAAAGATAAATTTGCCCAATTCACCTCTTTACAAGAAAGAATGGAAAAAGGCGAAGATCTGGAAATGACTATCCAACTGCGTGAAGAAATCGCAGAGCAGCACGCTGCTTTAGGTCAAATCCAAGAAATGGCTGCGAAATACGGTTACGATATTTCTCGTCCAGCACAAAACGCAAAAGAAGCAGTACAATGGACTTACTTCGGTTACTTAGCCGCTGTTAAATCTCAAAACGGTGCTGCAATGTCATTTGGTCGTGTATCTACTTTCTTAGATATCTACATCCAACGTGATATTGAAGCAGGCTTACTGACTGAAGAACAAGCTCAGGAATTAATTGACCACTTAGTCATGAAATTACGTATGGTTCGTTTCTTACGTACTCCTGAATATGATGAACTGTTCTCTGGTGACCCAATCTGGGCAACAGAATCTTTAGCAGGTATGGGTTTAGATGGCCGTACTCTGGTAACTAAGAATACTTTCCGTTTCTTAAATACCCTGTATACAATGGGTCCATCACCAGAACCAAACATGACCATCCTGTGGTCAGAACAACTGCCTATCAACTTCAAAAAATACGCAGCTAAAGTCTCAATCGATACTTCTTCAATCCAGTACGAAAATGATGACTTAATGCGTCCTGACTTCGACAGCGATGACTATGCAATCGCATGTTGTGTTAGCCCAATGGTTGTTGGTAAACAAATGCAGTTCTTCGGCGCTCGTGCGAACTTAGCGAAAACCTTACTGTATACCATCAATGGTGGTGTTGACGAAAAACTGAAAATCCAAGTAGGTCCAAAACACGCTCCAATCATGGACGAAGTATTAAACTTCGATACTGTGATGAACCAAATGGATCACTTTATGGATTGGTTAGCAACTCAGTACGTAACTGCGCTGAACGTTATCCACTACATGCACGATAAATACAGCTATGAAGCAGCTCTGATGGCACTTCATGATCGTGACGTATATCGTACAATGGCATGCGGTATCGCAGGTCTGTCTGTTGCTGCTGACTCACTGTCTGCAATTAAATATGCAAAAGTTTCTCCAATCCGTGATGAAAACGGTTTAGCAATTGACTTCAAAATTGATGGCGAATACCCACAATTTGGTAACAACGATGCTCGTGTAGATGACATCGCTTGTGACTTAGTTGAACGTTTCATGAAGAAAATTCAGAAACTGCGTACATACCGTAATGCGGTACCTACACAGTCAATCCTGACTATCACTTCAAACGTTGTTTACGGTAAGAAAACAGGTAATACTCCAGACGGTCGTCGTGCAGGCGCACCATTCGGACCAGGTGCTAACCCAATGCACGGTCGTGACCAAAAAGGTGCGGTAGCTTCTCTGACTTCTGTTGCGAAACTGCCATTTGCTTATGCGAAAGATGGTATTTCTTACACCTTCTCAATCGTACCTAATGCATTAGGTAAAGATGATGATGTTCGTAAAGCAAACCTTGCGGGTCTGATGGATGGTTACTTCCACCATGAAGCGGGCATCGAAGGTGGTCAACACCTGAACGTCAACGTGATGAACCGTGAAATGCTGTTAGAAGCAATGGAAGATCCTGAGAAATATCCTCAGTTAACTATCCGTGTTTCTGGTTATGCAGTTCGCTTTAACTCACTGACTAAAGAGCAACAGCAAGACGTTATCACCCGTACATTTACACAAACAATGTAATAAAGATAACTATATGCATTTATTTACTGAGAAAGTAAATAAAATCGCTTAGAATAAAGGCCCCTACTTTGGGGTCTTTTTATTAGACAGTTTTGGAGTAACCCTGTTATGTCCGTACTTGGTCGTATCCACTCATTTGAATCCTGCGGTACTGTTGACGGTCCCGGAATACGTTTCATTGTTTTCTTTCAAGGATGCCTAATGAGATGCCTCTATTGTCACAACCGTGACACATGGGATACTCATGGTGGGCAAATCGTCACAGTTGATGAACTAATGAAAGAGGCGGTTACCTATCGTCATTTTATGAATGCTTCTGGCGGGGGTGTTACTGCTTCAGGTGGCGAAGCAATTTTGCAAGCAGAGTTTGTGCGCGATTGGTTCCGCGCTTGTCAGAAAGAAAATATCCATACCTGCTTAGATACTAACGGCTTTGTTCGTCGTTATGATCCCGTTATTGATGAATTAATGGATGCCACTGACTTAGTAATGCTCGACCTCAAACAAGTCAACGATGAGATCCACCAAAAGCTCGTTGGTGTATCAAACCAGCGCACACTTGAATTCGCACGTTATTTAGCAAAACGAGGCCAAAAAACATGGGTTCGTTATGTTGTTGTACCAGGTTGGTCTGATGATGATGATTCTGCTCATCGTTTAGGCGAATTTATTAAAGATATGAAAAATATCGAAAAAGTAGAACTTCTTCCTTACCACGAACTCGGCAAACATAAATGGGTAGCTTTAGGAGAAGAATACAAGCTAGATGGTATTCATCCACCGTCAAAAGAGACGATGGAAAATGTAAAATCAATTCTTGAATCTTACGGCCATAAAGTGATGTACTAAGCTTTTCTACTTAAGATTAATTTAAGAAGCAGCGGTTTTAAGCGCTGCTTTTTTTGTTTTTATATCATTAAAAACATTCAAAATAAATAAAGTCATTTTTTTAATTATATGAAGTTAAATTAAATTATTTAAATCATTTTGTATTAATAAAAGAATAATTGTTCCCACAAGTAAAAATACACATAATAAGATTATCCTTAACCTATATTAAGTTGAATATAGTTGATTAATAACAAAACAAAAAGATATTATAGAAGACTTATATTTATAAACAAAGATATTGGGATTAAGGTACAGGAAATGGAACAAAACAATAATTCATCGCTAACAGAGCCACAAGAGGTATTTACGCCTATTCCTCAAGCACGAGGTGCCGCAGGGGGTGTTCGCTGGTTAGGGCTAGGATGGGATTTAATAAAAGAACGTTTTTGGATGTGGATAGGCGTTATTATTATCTACTTTATCGTTAGTCTTATTATATCGACCATTCTTGGATTTATTCCGCTAATTGGTCCAATCATCTCTCCTTTTATTACTACTGTATTAGCCGCAGGTGTTGTGGCAATTGCTCATCAACAATATGAGACTCAACGTCTTGATGTTGATACTTTATTCTTTGGTTTTTATAACAAACGTTATCTTAGCTTGATGGGTGCTTACGGTATTAGTTTTCTAATTTTACTTGCTGGGATTATTCTTGCCCTTATCGTCAGTAGTGCTGCTATGATGGATATTTTTTATGCTATCAATAGCGATTATCCTGAAGAAATTATTGCTGAAATGATGGTAGATAACTCTTCTGGCTTTATGCTGTTTTTTATCATTATGGCTATCTTTGGTGCGCTAAGTACGGCGGCTTATTGGTTTGTCCCAGCGCTGGTGTTAGTCAACGGCTATAAAGCATTCCCTGCAGTTAAAGCGAGCCTTTCGGCAGTAAAAATAAATTTAGCTGGTGGATTCTTCTTCTTTATTTTACTGTTCTTTATTATCGCAATTAGTGTTATTCCATTTGGTTTAGGGTTATTAATTACTATTCCTCTTTCTTATACTGCAATGTATGGCTCTTATCGTGACATTTTTTATCACCATAATGTAGGTAACCAAGGAAATAATGGTGGAAATGGTGGAAATGGAACGATTTCTCTTAATAAAACCGCTGAATCAAATATTGGTAAATTAGTCAGTTAATTCTTAATAATTGGCTTACTTAAATAAAAAAGCAGTAGAGCATAAGTCTTACTGCTTTTTATTATCTAGATACATTGCTTGTATTATTAACCCGCAAACGGATTTTTATTATCGTAAGATTTATTATAAAGTGCATCAGATATTAAATAATTATAAATTTCATCAATAATTTCAATACCTTCTTTTTCACTTCTTTGTTCTTCTATTTGACTATTCTCACCAGGATAAAGCACTTTCTCCACATGAGGAGCTGGCTTAATTGCATTTAACTCCCCCATAGCCTGTGAAATATGTTCTCTAAATAATGAGGCATCAGTAAAGAAAGCAGGATTAATAACAATATGTAATTGCCCTAGCTCTCGCCCTTGTGTTAAATCATGATACATCGAACTGACATGTTTACCGAAAGGAAGCCCCAGCAAAATACCAGACAACACATCAACCATCATCATTAAACCATAACCTTTAGGTCCCGCAATAGGTAATAAACCTTTTACTGCGAAGGGATCTGTCGTAGGTTTACCACTTTCATCAACTGCCCAAGTATCAGGAATATCGACATGACGCGAGCGCGCATCGAGTACCTTGCCCCATGCCTGTACAGTTGTCGCCATATCAAATGTAATATGTTTATCGCCTACTCCTGGCGCTGAAAAAGCGATAGGATTAGTGCCGTAATAGACTTCAGAGCCACCAAAAGGAACAACCATGGGATCAGATTGACACAACGAAATACCCACCATGCCTGCTTGTGATGCTTGTTCAACAAAATAAGACAGCGCGCCACTATGACCAATTCGTCTTACACCAACAACTGCAACGCCCTTCTCCTGTGCCATTTTAATTGCGCATTCCATTGCATCTTTCGCTGCAACATGCCCAGCACCATTATCACCATCAAATACAGCGCTACATGGCCCCGTTTCAGTATACGTAAAATTAGGCGCCGTATTTGTACCGCCTTTACTGATCCGCTCTGCATAATATTCCACACGCACAGCACCATGAGAATGAATACCTTTGGCATCAGCATGGACTAAGACATCAGCCACCGTATCAGCATGAGACTCACTCAATCCTGCATGATGTAATTTATTTTTGATTAATTGATGTAACTGCTGTTTAGAAACTATCATAGAATATGCTCTTTTGTAGGGTTCTAATTAAATAGAAATGTTATAAATAGCGAAGGTAAATTCGAGCGATAGGTCTAATTTAACAGCATAAATAGGATCTGCCGTGATCGGTTTAACCAATGGCGGATTGCGTTATATTTTTGTTAAATAGTCATTCTTTTATTAAAAAGCTTTTTATAATCCCTCTCATAATAAACAAAAAAGTGGCATAATTTCTTACACCACTCTTTGATACGTTAGTTTAAAAATAAACTGATTATGGAACAGGAACTGCTTCGCCTTTAAAGGTATCCAAAATAAATTTTTTGGTTTCAGGCGCTTTTAGTTGTGCCATTAATTTAGTAATACGCGGATCGTTTTTATCTTCTTCTCTTATAACAACCACATTGGCAAACTTGCTGTTAGCCGCAGGCTCTGTATAAATTACTTCTTTGCTTAAATCTAGCCCAGCATTAATGGCAAAGTGCCCATCAATAGAAGCGACATCTGCTTCACCATTTTTATAAATTTGTGGCAACAATGGACCATCATAGGTAAATAAAAACTTAATATTACGAGGATTCTCAACGATATCATCAATCGTAGAATCATCAGGATCAATGCCATCTCGTAATTTAATTAAACCCTCATCTTGAAACAGTTTTAATATATGTCCATGTTGTGCCAGATTATTACTACTAATCATTTTTGCACCATTAGGTAAATCTTGTAAGCTTTTATATTTCTGCGAGAAAAAACGATATGGGTGCATATGCACTGCACCTGCTGATACTAATTTCCAATCAGGGTGATCAGCTAGTGTTTTATTTAAATAAGGCACATGTTGAAAGAAGTTTGCATCCAATTCTTTTTCCGCTAATGCTTGATTAGGAATAATATAGTCATTAAAAATTCGAATATCTAACTCTAATCCTTCTTTGGCTAGTTGCGGTTTAATAAATTCTAGAATTTCCGCATGAGGTGTACTCGATGCACCAATAATTAATTTATTTTCTGATTTTTCATCTGATGGTTTGCAAGCAGAGAGCGCTAGGCTAATAAGTAGCAGTGATCCCAGTTTTTTAAATACTGTTAGTTTCATTATTGTAACCTTATTTTTAAATTTGATTTTTAATTGAATTAATTCTTTAATTATCGTTTATCTATATTTCTTACAACACTATCTCCCAATAACTGAATACATAGCACAATAAATAAAATCACTAATGTTGCAATCCAAACTACATCAAGATGGCTACGCTGAAATCCCTCTAGATAAGCTAAGTTACCCAATCCACCTGCCCCAATTGCACCTGCAACTGCAGTTCCTCCCACTAAAGAAATCAGCGTGACAGTTAAACCAGAAATAAGTGCGGGTGATGATTCTGGCAATAACACTTTAAATATTAGTGTAGGTAAATTAGCACCCATTGAGAGACTTGCTTCTATAACGCCTTTATCTACTTCACGTAATGCTAATTCAACCAATCGAGCATAAAAAGCAGCGGCTGAAATCACTAATGCAGGTAGTGCTGCATTAACACCTAATATGGTTCCCACAATTAATTTAGTAAAAGGGAACAATAAAATAATCAAAATAATAAAAGGAACGGCTCTAAAGATATTCACAATAAATGAGAGTGTTCGATAAATAAAAATATGTTCTTTATAACCCTCTTTTGCTGTTAAAAATAATGCCACACCAATTAAGATCCCTAATAAGCAGGATAATGCACCAGAAACAAGTGTCATATATAATGTATTTAATGTCTCTTCACCGAGTACATTAAGTTTTAAATGCGGTAAATAGCTATTCAACCAAATTTGTATTTCATCCATATCACACGACCGCTATATCAAATTTATTATTCTCAAGATATTGGATGATTTCATCCGATTTATTATTTAACTGTAAATAAATAAACCCGTTTTCTTGTGAAAAACTGCCTTTTATTAAATTAACAGGCTCATTAAATTTAGAAATTAAATCATAAAGTAAATAGTCATGTTTTTTACCCTCTTGCAGTAACAGTTTTATTACTGTGCCTTGCTGCTTTATATTATCAATATCATCACTGCTATCTGTTACATGTACTGATTGTGATAAAAACTGTTGTGTCACTTTATGTTTTGGTTGGTTAAATATTTTGACTACTTCGCCTTGTTCAATTATTTTTCCTTGCTCAATAACCGCTACTTTATTGCATATCGCTTTTACAACTTGCATTTCATGTGTGATCAACACAATTGTAATATTCATTTTTTGATTAATTTCAGCGAGCAGTGCTAAAATTGTTTGTGTTGTTTTTGGATCTAATGCAGATGTTGCTTCATCACATAATAAAACATCCGGATTATTTGCTAATGCCCTAGCAATACCAACACGTTGTTTTTGCCCACCACTTAATGTTGATGGATATTCATCAGCTTTATCAGCAAGCCCTACTAACGCCATTAATTCACTCGCACGCTGAAAACGTTGCTTCTTATCTAACCCTGAAATTTCAAGTGGGAATTCAATATTCTCTCTAACGGTGCGTGACCACAGTAAATTGAAATGTTGAAAGATCATACCAATTGAGTGACGGATTTTACGGATCTCACGTTCACTGCTGGTAGTAATGTTGTATTTACCAACAATCACTTCTCCTTTTGTTACAGGCTCTAAGCGATTCAATAAACGAATTAAACTACTTTTTCCTGCACCGCTATAACCAATGATGCCAAAGATATCTCCCTGCTCAATATTCAAATTAATATCATCAACAGCAATAGTTTGCTTTTTCCCTCGCTGATAAATTTTGCTGACATTTTTTAGTGTTATCATTTTAATCAACTCACTTATTAAATAGAAATCTAGACGGCTAAACATCTAGAAATCCAAGTTAATGTCAATATGAGAAATTGTCAAGCAAGGAATGAAAAAGAGATAAACAAAAAAGACATACCTTAGAATTAAATTATTTTTGATACGCTCTTTATTGAGATTTAACTCTGATATAATCAGATACTCTGGCTTTAATGACTTATAAAAAACAAATAAATAGCGTTAAATATTTAATACAGTTAATAAAAAACCCCCGGCCTAAGCAGGGGGTTAAATTATTAATACTCAATTAATTAGATAATAATTAACCGATATATTCTAAACCTTTCATGTATGGGCGTAACACTTCTGGAATTTCAATACGACCATCAGCCATTTGATAGTTTTCCATAATTGCAACTAAAGTACGACCTACTGCTAAACCCGAACCATTTAAGGTATGAACAAGTTGTATTTTCTTATCACCTTTAGAACGGAAGCGTGCTTGCATACGACGAGCTTGGAAATCCCACATATTTGAGCATGAAGAGATCTCACGGTAAGTATTTTGAGCCGGAACCCAAACTTCTAAGTCGTAAGTTTTACGTGAACCGAAGCCCATATCGCCAGTGCAAAGCACAACTTTACGGTAAGGTAGATTCAGTAATTGCAGCACTTTTTCAGCGTGACCAGTCAGCTCTTCTAATGCTTCCATTGATTTTTCAGGATGAGCGATTTGAACTAGCTCTACTTTATCAAATTGGTGCATACGAATTAAACCACGCGTATCACGACCATAAGAGCCTGCTTCTGAACGGAAGCATGGTGTGTGAGCCGTCATTTTTAATGGCAAGTCGTCTTCTTCAAGAATGACGTCTCTTACCATATTTGTCACAGGCACTTCTGCTGTTGGAATAAGTGCGTATTGGCTTTCTGCTTCTTCTTCTAACGGTTTAGTGTGGAATAAGTCTTCACTAAATTTAGGTAACTGACCTGTACCGTACAAAGTTGCATGGTTAACCAAGTAAGGAACATACATTTCTTGGTAGCCGTGCTTTTCTGTGTGCAGATCCAACATAAATTGTGTAATAGCACGATGTAAACGTGCAACTTGACCTTTCATCACAACAAAACGTGAACCGGTAATTTTTACCGCAGAAGCAAAATCTAAACCATCTGTTAGCTCACCTAAAGTCACATGATCTTTTAATTCAAAATCATAAGTCTTTGGAGTACCCCAACGAGAAACTTCCACGTTTTCGCTGTCATCTTTGCCATTTGGAACCGCATCATCTGGCATATTTGGGATAGTTAAAACGTAATCACGAATTTCCGCTTGAAGCACTTCAAGTTCGGCTTTTGCAGCTTCAAGTTTTTCACCTAACAGGTTAACTTCTTGACGAAGTGGCTCAATATCTTCACCACGCGCTTTTGCCGCACCAATGGACTTCGATCGAGAATTACGTTCTGCTTGCAGGGATTCAGTTTCAACCTGTAACACCTTACGGCGTTCTTCTTGTTGACGAATTTTTTCCACATTGAGGGTGAAACCCCTGCGAGCCAGTTTTTCGGCGACCGCGTCTAGCTCATTACGCAGTAGATTTGGATCGAGCATGCTTATCCTGTGCTTATTGATAGATTAATAAAAACCTTCTCTCCTATCTTATAAAAAAGATATCTGAGACAAGGCATAGTTAAGAAATTAATGATAATTTAATAACCTTACCGCATCTTTACATTTTGCGATAGCGTTTTGTCGTACTATTTTGATCTTGTTGAGCAAGCCAGTCTAATTTCTCTGCAAGCTTGATCTCTAACCCTCTTTTCACTGGGTAATAGTACTGCGTATCAGCCATTTCTTTAGGGAAATAGACCTCTCCGGCTGCATAAGCATTAGGCTCGTCATGGGCGTATCGATATTCAGCACCAAGCCCCATTTCTTTCATTAATTTTGTTGGTGCATTACGCAAATGCTCAGGTACATCATAATCAGGTTTACTTTTAGCATCAGCAATGGCTGCTTTAAATGCGGTATAAACAGCATTACTTTTGGGAGCGCAAGCCAGATATACAATTGCTTGAGCAATAGCACGCTCACCTTCTGCAGGACCTACTCGCGTAAAACAATCCCATGCAGCTATTGCCACTTGCATAGCACGAGGATCGGCATTTCCCACATCTTCGGATGCAATCGCTAATAAGCGACGAGCAACATAAAGTGGATCGCCACCGGCTGTTATGATCCTTGCATACCAATAAAGCGCAGCATCAGGCGCTGAGCCTCTTACCGATTTATGCAATGCAGAGATAAGATCGTAAAAGCGATCACCTTTATTATCAAAACGGGCACTTCGTTCACCACTGATTTCTGTCAGTAATGCCGGTGTTAATACTCGTTTTCCTTGATTATCAACTTCAGCGATATCCGCCATCATTTCAAGTAAATTCAATGAACGGCGCGCATCACCATTAACCAATTGTGCAATCATTTTGCGTGTATCATCTGGCAGGATAATATTACGTCCGCCTAAACCCCTTTCAGGATCGTCCAGCGCTTGTTGTAGAACTAACTCAATATCAGCTTCGGTTAATGAACGTAATAGATAAACTCTTGCTCTGGATAGCAACGCTGAATTTAATTCAAAAGAGGGGTTTTCTGTTGTTGCACCAATAAAAGTGATCGTGCCGTCTTCGATATGAGGTAAAAAGGCATCTTGTTGACTCTTATTAAAACGATGAACTTCATCAACAAATAGGATCGTTCTACGTCCTGCATTGCGGTTTTGGCGCGCAATTTCAATAGATTCTCTGATTTCTTTAATACCCGATGTCACCGCAGATAATCTTTCTATATCAGCTTGCGCATAGCGGCCAATGATCTCAGCAAGGGTGGTTTTACCCGTACCAGGAGGTCCCCATAAGATCATAGAATGCAATTGACCCGCTTTAATCGCTCGAGGCAATGGTTTACCTTCAGCAAGTAAATGAGTTTGTCCGATATATTGCTCCAACGTTTCAGGTCGCATTCTTGCCGCTAAAGGTTGGAACTCATTGCGTGAAAAATCGAGTGATAAATTACTCAAAATATCCTCACTGACGTTGGTCATCCACAGTCACACCCGCAGGAGGCGTAAAGCGAAACGCGGATGCATCGATTGGTGCGGCAGTCTGTGCAGTTAATTGATAATTACTTACCTGACCGTCTTGCTCTGTAGCTGCAAATTGCTGAATTTGTCCGTTAGGTAATACAGTTATCGTAAAATGTTTTAAGTTATTTTCTACTTTAGGTGTTAACTCAAAACGATCACCAGACTGTTTTACATCATAGTTTTGCCACTCTTTACTGTCATTACGGGCGATCAGCATAAAAGGCGTATTGGTTGTGGCACTTTCCAGCCAAGTTGCCGTAACTTGCTCGACAAAAGGATTGTAAAACCACAATGTTTTACCATCAGAGATCAATGTGCTCTCATCCGGTGCTGTCATTTGCCAATTAAACAAATCAGGGCGCTGTACTTTTAAACTGCCTTCCCCTTTTTGAATAAGAGAGCCTTCATTGCTGGTCACGGTTTGACTAAAGTTTGCTTGAAAACTATTTACTTTATTTAATCGTTGTTGCAAATCCTGACGTGCATCAGCCCAAGCGGCTTGGCTACTTATTAATGTCATCGCACACACTGCAAATAATACTTTTTTCATTCTACAAGCCTCGGCATGAGATAACGCCGACATAATGTCGGCGTATAAATTATTGATGATGTTGTGCAGATTACCACGCTATCTCATTAGCTGATAACTGTGTTTTCAAGATATTACATATCTGAAGGCGGTGGTGAAAGGACATCACGCGTATTGTTGTGATTTGGCGCACTGACAATACCTTGCATTTCCATTTGTTCCACAATTCTTGCTGCACGGTTATAGCCAATTCTAAATTGACGTTGTACTCCAGAAATAGAAACACGTTGTTTTTCAACCACAAATTCTACAGCTTGGTCAAATAACGGATCAAGCTCTTCACCATCATCATATCCACCACCACTATTGCCTTCACCTTCTTCGCTACATTTAGTAATGGCTTCAATATACTGAGGACGACCGCGTGCTTTCCAGTCGGTTGCTACTGCATGAACTTCATCATCACTGACAAAAGCACCGTGAACACGTTCTGGCGGATAACCATTAGGAGCATAAAGCATATCACCCATACCGAGTAAAGACTCTGCGCCACCTTGGTCTAAGATAGTTCGAGAATCGATTTTACTTGATACAGTAAATGCGATACGGCTAGGAATATTGGCTTTAATTAACCCTGTAATAATGTCCACAGAAGGTCTTTGTGTTGCAAGTACAAGATGGATCCCCGCGGCACGCGCTTTTTGTGCCAAACGAGCAATCAATTCTTCAACTTTCTTACCTACGGTCATCATTAAATCAGCAAACTCATCAACAACAACCACGATATAAGGCTCTTTTTCAAAAATTGTTGTTGTTTCAGGTATACCACCAATTCTCTTACGAATATCGTCAGTAATAGGAATTGGGCGCCCCATCGCTTCTGCTTCTTTAATTCTTTCGTTATAGCCAGCAAGATTACGCACGCCTAATGCTGACATTAGTTTATAACGGCGTTCCATTTCAGCCACACTCCAACGCAGAGCGCTTGCGGCATCTTTCATGTCGGTAACCACTTCGGTTAGAAGATGTGGAATACCTTCATAAACCGAAAGCTCAAGCATTTTAGGGTCAATCATAATAAAGCGAACATCTTCTGGTTTCGCTTTATAGAGAATGCTGATGATCATCGCATTCACACCGACAGATTTACCGGAACCTGTTGTACCGGCAACAAGTAAGTGAGGCATTTTAGCCAGATTGGCAACAACTGGCTGACCTCCGATATCTTTACCTAAAACAACAGTCAATGGAGAACGGCTATCACGAAACGCATTGCTATCTAATAACTCATGCATATATACGGTTTGGCGTTTTTTGTTAGGTAATTCCAGCCCTACATAAGGTTTACCCGGAATAACTTCAACAATACGCACCGCAATAGCAGACAATGAACGCGCTAAGTCGCGTGATAAATTTGATATACGTGCCGCTTTTACACCTGGTGCAAGTTCAAGCTCGAAACGAGTGATAACAGGTCCCGGTGAAATACCAACCACCTTGGCTTTAACACGATAATCATTAAGACGTGCTTCAATAAGTTTACCAATACGCTCAAGCTCGAACATATCAACAGGTTCATCTTCTACTGGTGGCGTTGTTAGTAGATCCAAAGAAGGCATTGGTGTTGTTGGTTTTTGCAACGGTCTATCATTACGCATCAAGAATGGGTGAATTAACGATTCTTGCTGTTGCTGTTGCTGTTGCTGTTGCTGTTGCTGTTGCTGTTGCTGTTGCTGTTGCTGTGCAAAATGCTGAGCCATATTAGGCTGAGGCTCAATACGTGATTGTGGTGCAGTTTGAGGTGCAACTTGTGGCGTAACAGGTTCTGAAACAATCGGTGTAAACACTGGCTCTGTCGGATCTTCATCCAATAGATCATCAATTGGCGAGAATGCCTCTAATGCTGTTAGCTCTCTTTCTAACTCAATTTTAGGGCTGTACTCTTCCTCTTCTTCATCACGAGGCGAAATTTGTAGAAATGCATTGCTGGCTGGATATTCAACTTTTTTCTCAATAGTTTGCGTCGGTTGCGCTGATTGTGAAGCAAATGAATGTTGAATATGAGGTTGATAACCTGTGGTTGCTTGTAATGAAGGTGCTGATGTTGATATTTGAGGTAAAACTTCATCTTCGTCATCATCTAACGAAACATCATCACCATAGCGATCCTGCAATTGTTGCTTAAATTGTGCTGCTAATTGTTGCTGATATTGCTCATCTTCATCAATATCACTGTTATTTTCTTCTGAAGAAGAGAATGTATTTGCGGTAACCGTTGGTTCATCACGATAATCATCTTGTTGATGATTAAATGAAGATAATGGCGTTGTAATATTTGGCTGATTGTCTGCTCCAATAATAGCTTCTGGATCAGCACTATCGTTCTCACCATAACGTTCGCGTTGCTGTTCGAGGAATTGCTGACGCAACTCTTGTTCGAAATTCGCTTGTTCTTGGATATCAGCTAATTCATCTTCAGGTTCAGATTGAACGGCTTCCTCACGACGACGTAGTTCTGCTTCACGTTGTGAAGGTATATGAATACCATAAAGTTCACGACGTGTTGGCAGTCGTACTGGATTTGGGCGAGGTAATTCAGGGCCTAATCCTTGTTTAATTTGAGAGCCATGACTAACAAGAACACTCGTTGCCACACCTGATGCCACCGTAGCTGCTGCTTGCGTTAAAGAGTCTGTATCAGGTGCTAACGAGAATGTAGGTTCAGCTCTGCCTGCTGGCATAACACTATCTGTTGATACGGACGATGGCTGTGCCATAGGTTTGTCATCAAATGGCATCTCAGCAGGTGTATTTTTTTCTGGCATTGAGTAAGCGAGATCTTGAGGAGCATTGGCTTCTGATTGCGCTTCTTTTTTCAAAAATGCTTCTGGAATATCAAAACGGTAATGTTCTGGTTCTTCCTCTGTATGAGTGGGTTGCGAAACCGTTTCTGGCACAAAAGGAGCAGCTTGTTGCGTCAATGTTTGCGCATGCTCATCTGTTATGTCGTTTGTTGCAGAGAAAGACGGCAAATCATCTTCTTGCTCTGCTTTAACTTGTAATGTGTCTATCTCTTGCTGACGAGCTAGTTCAAGTGCCGAAGGCGCAGAAAATAAAATATCATCACTCTCTTCTGTTGTTAATTCTGTTTGCTGATTTTCTTTTTGATTTGAATTTTCAGCTATTTCTGTAACAACGTCTTGAGTATCCTCTTCTTCATCTTCGTAATCAGCTTCATTTTGACCTCTATTGGCAATAAAACCAACACCGCCCAAAATTACGGCACCAATTTTTTCTGTGATTGTTAACCAAGACCAGCCAGTAAACAATGTAAAGCCAATTGCCCACACAGATAACAGAGCAAGAGTAGCACCTAAAACATTAAACCACGGTAATAAGGCTTTACTAAACAAACTGCCAATAACACCGCCAGAGCTGAAATTGTAGATATCATCAAAATTAAGATCAGCCAATGCACAAGAGGTAAAGATCAGAGCCAAAGCACCAATCGTGCGAAGTGCAAGGGAAAAGAAGTCGGTATATTCACGGTTTTGTTGGTAGCGTAAAGAATTCCAGCACCCAAAGACCACGACAACAGGAATTGCATAGGCAAGTAAACCAAATGCAGAAAATAGAATATCAGCTAACCATGCCCCGATACTACCGCCTAAATTTTGAATAGGCTCATTCCAAGTGGTTTGTGACCAGCTAGGATCAGAGGGATGAAAGCTAAGTAACGAAACCATTAAAAAGACAGCGCCAATGCCGATGAGGATGAGAATAGCCTCCCAAATACGGCGACGGTTGCTTATCTTTGTTAAACGAATATTTTTATCTTCTGTATATTCCTGGCTCAAAGATGGCTCTCCAGGTTTAACTGAGGGTGAATTAAAACGGAACAACGCTGAGATATCCCAGCGTTGAAACTGTATGCATAAACAGGAGTGTACCTAACTTTTTCCTGCTTTGCACCAACCTATTAAGTTGGCTTAGCGAGTTTTAATTACAAGACGGTTACTTTGTTTAACTTCTTCCATAACCACGTATGTACGTGTGTCATTAACACCTGGAAGACGTAACAGTGTTTCACCGAGTAATTTACGGTAAGCGGACATATCAGGTACACGAGTTTTCAACAGATAGTCAAAATCACCAGAAACTAAATGACATTCTTGGATTTCTTCAAGTTTTTGAACAGCCATATTAAATTGTTCAAAAACATCTGGCGCACCGCGGTTTAATGTGATTTCCACGAATACCAGTAGTGATGCATCTAAGTAGTGTGGGTTTAACAGTGCAGTATAACCAGAAATAAATCCTTGGCGTTCTAAACGACGTACACGCTCTAAACAAGGCGTTGGTGATAAACCTACACGCTTAGATAGTTCAACGTTTGAAATACGACCATCTTTTTGAAGCTCATTTAGAATATTCCGGTCTATTCTATCAAGATCTTTACCCGGACGTTTTTTATTATCAATCATCTCTATACTCTCTTTCTCTTTTTCTCTTACTTTATTTTCCTATACCCATACCTGTACACCTTCAGCATCACTGTCGAAACTTCGGTATCAAACGGTCAGAGCAAACTACCAATCTATTTTCTTTTAATCCCAGATAAAAGTTCTATTTTATCCAAATACTCATTAGCAAATATCGTAAAGTAACTATCCTATACCCTGTCTGTCTAAAAAATAATACGTATAACATCCGAGGATAATTATCTTTAACAATCATGTTTTCGCAAATGTACAGCGGATTGTCAAAGCAAATGAGTAAAAATCAGAACAAGGCGCTATGTTATTCTCTATATACGCAAGATAAACATCAATTGTAAAGCAAAATGTTTCAGGTTAATTCGATGATGTTAGCCCAATATAACTCTATAATTATTAAACTATATTAGTATTAACTATTGCTAAAATAGCTAAAATATTATGTCTATTTCTCGTCATTGGCTTTTTTTAACGTCTTATTTCTCCTACAATCCCTCAATTCGCATCACGCCTAATCAGAGATGAGGTACACATGAGCACCATCAAACATAGCAAACTTATTATTTTAGGTTCTGGCCCTGCGGGTTATACCGCCGCCGTTTATGCTGCAAGAGCAAACTTAGAACCAGTACTGATTACGGGTGTTGAAAAAGGCGGTCAGCTGACAACGACAACAGAAGTCGAAAACTGGCCCGGTGACCCAGAAGGGTTAACAGGTCCTGGATTAATGGACCGCATGTTTCAGCACGCTGAAAAATTTAATACAGAGATTATCTCTGACCATATTAATAAAGTCGATCTGAAAAACCGTCCATTTCGCCTATTTGGTGATGAACAAGAATACACTTGTGATGCTTTAATTATCGCAACAGGTGCTTCTGCACGTTATATCGGTTTACCTTCAGAAGAATCTTTTAAAGGCCGAGGCGTTTCAGCTTGTGCAACCTGTGATGGATTTTTCTATCGTAATCAGAAAGTCGCTGTTGTCGGTGGCGGAAATACCGCTGTGGAAGAAGCTCTTTATTTAGCAAATATTGCATCAGAAGTTCATCTGATCCACCGCCGTGATTCTTTCCGTTCTGAAAAGATCTTAATTAACCGTTTAATGGACAAAGTTAACAGTGGCAACATTATTTTGCATACTGATCGTACCTTAGACGAAGTTCTTGGCGATGATATGGGTGTAACGAAAGTTCGCTTAAAAGATACTAAGAGCGATAAAACCGAAGAATTAGATGTTATGGGTGTCTTTATCGCTATTGGTCATAGCCCTAATACTGCTATTTTTGATGGCCAATTAGAATTAGACAACGGTTACATCAAAGTGCAATCAGGTACGCAAGGTAATGCAACACAAACCTCTATCGAGGGTGTTTTCGCCGCAGGTGACGTAATGGATCACATTTATCGTCAAGCAATTACCTCCGCAGGTACAGGCTGTATGGCTGCTTTAGATGCAGAACGCTACTTAGACGCACTAAAATCCAACTAAAATCATCACTTCCTTTCAAGGCGCTATTTCAGTAGCGCCTTTTACCATGTAACATACTAGCCTGGTTGCCAAAGCGTATAACTACTTACCCTTGGCCTTTCTGATACTTTGTATCTCACCTGCAGATTTGAATCTTTTCTTATGGATAAAACTAAACAAAGTGAATTGGTTCGATGGCTGAAACAGCAAAGTGCTCCAGCCCGTCGATGGCTACGGCTATCAATGATCCTAGGTGTTGTAAGCGGCTTATTAATTATTGCACAAGCATGGTTATTAGCTGTTTTACTTCAAGCATTTATCATGGACAGTCTGAATCGTGATATGCACATACCTACCTTTCTCACCCTTATTGGTATTTTTATCTTACGCGCTGTGGTGATGGCGATAAGAGAGCGAGTAGGTTATCGCTGTGGTATGGCGGTCAGGCAACAAATTCGTAAAATTGTTCTTGATAGACTTGAAGAGCTAGGTCCTGTTTGGGTTAAAGGCAAACCCGCAGGGAGTTGGGCTACAATTATTCTAGAGCAAATAGAAGATATGCAAGATTACTATGCGCGTTATATTCCGCAAATGTATCTTGCTACCATTGTGCCTATCCTTATTCTTATCACCATCGTCCCTGTTAACTGGGCTGCTGGCTTGATTCTATTTTTCACCGCCCCACTGATCCCGCTATTTATGGCATTAGTGGGATTAGGCGCAGCAGATGCTAACCGCAGAAACTTCCTCGCATTAGGTCGTTTAAGTGGTAACTTCCTCGATAGATTAAGAGGGTTAGATACATTACGGTTATTTAACCGTGGTAATGCAGAAGTTAAACAAATCACCGAAGCAACAGAAGATTTCCGCAAACGTACAATGGAAGTGCTAAGAATGGCATTCCTTTCATCAGGCGTATTAGAATTCTTTACCGCGGTTTCGATTGCTGTTGTCGCTGTTTACTTTGGTTTTTCTTACTTAGGTGAACTCAGTTTTGGTAGTTATGGTTTAGGTGTCACACTTTTCTCAGGCTTTTTAGCGCTGATCTTAGCCCCTGAATTCTTCCAACCTCTGCGTGATTTAGGAACTTACTATCATGCCAAAGCACAAGCCGTTGGCGCTGCAGAATCTCTGGTTGAGTTTTTAGAAGCCGATGGTGAAAAACCACAATTCACAGGCAATGAGCGCCTTAATACCACAGAAAGTATTGAGATAACGGCTCATGAACTAGAAATTCTATCTCATCAAGGTGTCAAACTCGCAGGTCCATTAAACTTTACTATTAACCCTAATCAACGAATTGCGATTGTGGGTCTAAGTGGTGCAGGCAAAAGCTCGCTATTAAATGTGCTGCTCGGCTTTTTACCTTATCGTGGCTCCTTAAAAGTTAATGGCGTTGAATTGACGCAACTCTCGCCTGATGCATGGCGTCAATGTTTAAGCTGGGTTGGTCAAAATCCGAATTTACCCGAACAAACCTTGCTGGATAATATTCGCTTAAGCAATCCTAATGCCAGTGATGAACAAATCAACCTTGCTATTGAAAAAGCCTATGTCAGCGATTTTATTCATGAGTTACCTGACGGCTTAAATACGATTATTGGCGATAGTGCTGCACGCCTTTCTGTTGGTCAGGCTCAGCGTATTGCTGTTGCGCGTGCTTTATTGTCGCCTTGTCAATTTTTGTTATTAGATGAACCGGCAGCAAGCCTTGATTCTCATAGTGAACAACGTGTTATGCACGCACTGAATAATGCCTCATTAAATCAAACGACCTTGCTTATTACGCATCTACTTGAAGAGACATTAGGTTACGACCAAATTTGGGTGATGGAAAAAGGTCAGATTATTGAAACTGGCACTTATGCATCATTAAGCCAACAGAATGGCACTTTTGCTCGCCTTCTTGCTCATCGTAAAGAGGAACTTTAATCATGAGAGTATTGCTTCCTTTTCTTGCGCTCTATCGCCGTCACTGGTTTATGTTATTGCTGGGGATTATCCTTGCAATTCTGACTTTACTGGCAAGTATTGGTCTTTTAACACTATCGGGCTGGTTTTTAGCAGGTACATCTCTTGCGGGTTTTGCGGGTATTTATAGCTTTAACTATATGCTACCAGCAGCGGGTGTTCGAGGTGCAGCAATTTTTCGTACTGCGGGTCGTTATTTTGAAAGACTTGTCAGTCATGACGCAACGTTTCGCGTATTATCGCACTTACGTGTATTCACCTTTAAAAAGATCCTCCCTCTTTCACCGGGTGGAATTGCACGTTTTCGTCAAGGTGAATTACTTAACCGCTTAGTTGCTGATGTTGAAACGCTCGATCACCTTTATATTCGCGTTATTTCCCCTATTATTGCCGCTTTTGTTGTCATTATGGCAATTATGTTTGGTCTTGGTTTAATCGATGCTCGTTTAGCCAATACGCTGGGTGGCATTATGCTTACCTTGCTGATTGTTTTGCCTTTCGTATTCTACTACGCAGGAAAACCTATTGGCCGTGATCTCACCGACTTACGAGGTCAATATCGCACAGTATTAACCAGCATGTTGCAAGGACAAGCCGAGCTAACTGTTTTTGGCGCATTACCTCGTTTTAGACAAAATTTGGCGCAACTTGAAGCTAAATGGCTGCGTAGACAAGCACAACAAGCAAACTTAACCGGCTTATCGCAATCATTAATGATCCTCGCATCAGGTCTAACAGCAACATTAATTTTATGGCTTGCGGCTGATGGTATCGACAATAGTTTTATGCCAGAAGCGTTAATTGCCTTATTTACATTCTGTGCATTGGCAGCATTTGAGTCTTTAGCGCCTGTTACTGTTGCTTTCCAGCATTTAGGTCAAGTAATGACATCTGCAACACGTATTTCTCATTTAATTGAGCAAAAACCGGATGTCACTTTTCCTGAAAAAGGAGGAGAAACAAACAATCATGCCACACTGACAATGCGCGATATTTGCTTTACTTATCCAGCTCAACCAATGCAAGTCATCAATCACGTTGATTTAACGATTGAAGCAGGACAACACATTGCCTTATTAGGAAAAACGGGGTGTGGTAAATCGACTCTGTTGCAGTTGATCAATCGGGCTTTTGATCCGACTCACGGTACTATCAGCTTAAATAATTTGCCTATTGCTGATTATGATGAAGCGACATTACGTTCAATGATGTCCGTTGTCCCTCAACGCGTTCATGTCTTTAGCCACACATTAAGAGAAAATCTATTGATGGCCAAAGAACAGGCAACAGATGAAGAGCTTAAAGATGTTCTTCAGCAAGTGGGTCTTGGGCAGCTACTTGAAAATGATGAAGGCTTAAATGCATGGATGGGTGATGGTGGTAGACAGCTCTCTGGTGGCGAGCAGCGACGTTTAGGTCTGGCAAGAGCGTTACTCCACAATGCCCCTCTTGTATTGCTTGATGAGCCAACAGAAGGCCTTGATGCCGATACAGAACAGCAGATCCTTGCGCTCTTACATCAGCATTGCCAAGGTAAGGCTGTATTAATGATCACTCACAGACTTCACGGTTTAGATAAAATGGATAAAATCTGCGTTATGGATGGCGGAAAAATCGTTGAAACAGGCACTCATGCTTCGTTGTTACAACAACAAGGGCATTATGCTAAATTTCATCAAAGACAGGCTCTATTAACACCAACTCACGAGGCATAATATGCCGTTGTTTCAATTGGATGATAGTGATTTAGATTTTCCAGAGCCTCACTTAGCGTTAAAAGAGCCTAATGGTTTATTAGCGATAGGGGGAGAAATCTCCCTTTCGCGATTACGTGTTGCGTATCAATCGGGTATTTTCCCTTGGTATTTCCCTAATGAAGAACCATTATGGTGGTCACCCGATCCAAGAGCCGTTTTACCGGCTGGTGATTTGCATATTGGGCGCAGTTTACGTAAATTTATTCGGCATCAGCCTTATAAAATTACGTTAAATCATGCCTTTACTTCAGTGATTGAAGCATGTTCTGTACGTGAAGAAGGAACGTGGATAGGTCCTGATATCAAAGCAGGTTATGAAGAACTTCATCAACAAGGTGAAGCTCACTCTGTTGAGGTTTGGGAAGGTGATGAACTCGTTGGAGGATTATATGGTGTAAACATGGGTGCCGTTTTTTGTGGCGAATCTATGTTTAGCCGTAGAGATAACGCTTCTAAATGTGCCTTTATTGCTTTTTATAACCATTTTCTTCGTTATGGGGGTCAACTATTTGATTGTCAGGTGCTAAACTCTCATACTGCCTCGTTAGGTGCGACTGAGATCTCTCGTGAACATTATTTAGTTACGTTATCTCGTTGGAAAAAAGTGATTATTGATAAAAAGTGTTGGTATCAGCAATCGTTGGAATTATAATCACTGCTTGTTTTTGTAAAGCCCTTCTTATTTAAGACAGAATTGAGAATGTCATTCTGTTATTTATGCAAAAAGGTTTATACAAAAATTTTATCTTACACACCCATTATGTGGTTAGGGTGCTGTTATTTTATTGCTACAAATACCACAAAATAAAGAATTACGACTTCTGTTATTACTTTTACTTTAGCAAAGTAAAACGCAAGTTGCGGTAAGGATGTTAAGTGCAATAGCAAGGTAAACACCATTGCTATCCAATAACATTCCTTTACATAGGACAATATTTTCGGCATTATCTTGCCGTTTAAAAAATATGGTTATTAAAACTTAGAGGATTAGATGGCCAAAGAAGACAACATTGAAATGCAAGGCACTGTACTGGATACTCTGCCAAACACGATGTTCCGCGTAGAATTAGAAAACGGACACGTCGTTACCGCTCATATCTCAGGAAAAATGCGTAAAAACTATATTCGTATCCTGACAGGCGACAAGGTTACCGTTGAGCTGACCCCATATGACCTGAGCAAAGGCCGTATCATCTTCCGTAGCCGTTGATCCCAATCTGTTCTCTCCCGCTATTGTCATATAACGGGTGAAAAAAAACACCACAGGCAAGGCATTTATTGATGCTCACCTGTGGTGTATGCTTTTATAACTTATATAGCTTAGTGAGATTAACCGCTATCTTTAGATAACAGTATCTTCATTCTTAGCCAGTTTCTCTTGGCTAACAAACTCATAATTCAATTTGCCTGCCAGCTTATCGAGTGTTACTGAAACTGAACCGCCATTAACAAGAGAACCAAATAAAATCTCGTTAGCTAATGGTTTTTTCAAGTTTTCTTGAATAACACGCGCCATTGGTCTTGCGCCCATCGCTTTGTCATAGCCTTTATCACATAACCATTGACGTGCTTCTTGGCTAACTTCTAGCGATACCCCTTTATCATCTAACTGCACTTGCAGTTCAACAATAAATTTATCCACAACCATAGAGATAATTTCTGGTGATAAGGCATTAAACCAAATAATACTATCTAAACGGTTACGGAACTCAGGTGAGAAGGCTTTTTTGATTTCGACCATCGCATCAGTGCTATTATCTTGCTCTGTAAACCCAATCGATTTACGTTGCGTTTCACGCACGCCCGCATTAGTTGTCATCACTAAAATAACATTACGGAAATCGGCTTTACGCCCATTGTTATCCGTTAATGTGCCGTTATCCATTACTTGTAACAGGATATTGAATACATCAGGATGCGCTTTCTCAATTTCATCAAGTAACACAACGGAATATGGATTTTTAATAACAGCGTCTGTTAATAATCCACCTTGGTCAAAACCAACATAACCAGGAGGAGCACCAATTAAGCGACTGACCGTATGTCTTTCCATATATTCTGACATATCAAAGCGTAGCAGTTTAACATTCAACGCTTTTGCTAACTGTACAGTGACTTCCGTTTTACCTACCCCAGTAGGACCCGCAAATAAGAACGAACCCACCGGTTTATTATCTTCGCTTAATCCAGCACGGCTCATCTTAATCGATTCAGATAAGGCATGGATTGCTTGATCCTGACCGAATACCAACATTTTTAATTGGTTATCGAGATTTTTCAGTATTGATTTGTCGCTACTAGAAACTGTTTTTTCAGGAATTCGTGCAATTTTAGCCACGACCGACTCAATATCTGAGACATTAATGGTTTTTTTACGTTTGCTTGGTGCAATTAAACGTGTTTTTGCACCCGCTTCATCGATAACATCAATAGCTTTATCAGGTAGATGCCTATCAGTAATGTATTTAACCGATAAGTCCACCGCAGCCTGAATAGCTTTATTGGTATAACGCACATCATGGTGTGCTTCGTATTTCTGGCGCAATCCTTTGATGATCAAAACCGTCTCATCTGGAGATGGCTCAATTACATCAATTTTTTGGAAACGACGCGCAAGCGCTCTGTCTTTTTCAAAGATATTGCTAAATTCTTGATAAGTCGTAGAGCCTATAACACGAATTCGACCACCAGATAACAATGGCTTAATTAAGTTTGCCGCATCAACTTGTCCTCCCGATGCCGCTCCTGCACCAATAATGGTGTGGATCTCATCAATAAATAAGATGCTTTTTTCATCTTTTTCGAGGGTTTTCAGTAATGCTTTAAAGCGTTTTTCGAAATCACCACGATATTTTGTTCCCGCTAATAGCGAACCAATATCGAGTGAATAAATTGTGTAACCTTTCATCACATCAGGCACATTATCTTGCTCAATACGCCATGCAAGCCCTTCTGCGATAGCTGTTTTACCAACACCCGATTCACCCACTAATAATGGGTTATTTTTGCGACGACGGCATAATACTTGGATTGTTCTTTCTAATTCAGCTTGACGCCCAATTAGGGGATCAATTTTACCTTGGCGCGCTAACTGATTAAGGTTAGTGGTAAAATTATCCATATGATCGTCACTTTGAGGCATCTCTTGTTGAGATTGTGCGTTCATATCATTCATGTCAGAAAGATCTTCGTTTTGTTGATCTTCTTTTGAAATGCCATGAGAAATAAAGTTAACGACATCAAGGCGACTAACGTCGTGTTTACGTAATAGGTAAGCTGCGTGAGACTCTTGTTCACTAAAAATAGCCACCAGCACATTTGCGCCAGAGACTTCATTTTTACCTGATGATTGAACATGAAAAACAGCGCGCTGTAATACACGCTGAAAACTCAGCGTTGGCTGTGTTTCTCTGTCCACATTTTCAGGCAGAATTGGGGTTGTTTTACGAATAAAGACTTCAAGCTCTTCGCGTAAGACTGCTAGATCGACTTTACAAGCTTCCAATGCTTCGCGTGCCGATTTATTACTTAATAGCGCCAACAGCAGGTGCTCTACAGTCATAAATTCGTGTCTGTTATCACGGGCTTTCGCGAATGCAACATTAAGACTCAGCTCTAATTCGTGATTAAGCATAAGCACCTCCTCCTTAAAAGACTAACCGGATCATGCCTGTTCAAGAGTACATAAAAGTGGGTATTCGTTTTCTCTCGCATACAGATTAACTTGCGCCACTTTTGTTTCAGCAATGTCCGCACTATAAACCCCACAAACTCCTTTTCCTTTATGATGAACGTCCAACATAATTTGCGTTGCTTTTTCCTCGCTAAGGAAAAAATACATCGTAAGCACTTCTACAACAAAATCCATGGGGGTGTAATCATCATTATTCAAGATCACCTTATACATTGATGGTGGCTCATTTTTCTGATGAACATCTTCCCTTAACGTGGTTTCTGTTAAAAAATCAAACTGACCCATTGTTTTGTATTACTCATAGTTTTGTTAAACGTCACTTTCAATTATGACATTTAGTTTACCATCTCACAGGAAAGTCTGCCTATCAACGCTTTTTTATTCCTTCTTTTTACATTCAAAAAATTACAAAGCGTTAGCTACATCAAAATTTCATCTACCCGAAACACTTTCTACCCTCTTCACCTCTTGACGATTGAAACAATAAAATAGAGTATGTTTTATGAACAGCTCAGTAAATATACTGAAAGTGATGTTAAACAAATAAATACAAGTATATGAGAGAAGCTAAGTATGGAGACAGGTACAGTAAAGTGGTTCAATAACGCTAAGGGTTTTGGTTTTATTACCCCAGCAAAAGGTGGCGATGATATTTTTGCCCACTATTCAACAATCAGAATGGAAGGTTACCGCACACTTAAAGCGGGGCAGAAAGTTAATTATAGCACGATAAAAGGACCTAAGGGTGATCATGCCGACCTTATCATTCCTATTATCGAATAGAAGGTAATTACAGCATAGGTGATCCCAATAAAAATACCTTTTACTCATAATAGTTGGGTATTTTTAGTCAAATAGAATACCTAATTCATTCAAATAAAAGCCCTTTATGTTTCAAGGGCTTTTATCTTATGGTTAGCTTATAGTTAGCATTTAGCTTGCGTTATTCTCTCGCGAGAGCATCTATTGGATTCATTTTTGCTGCACTTCTTGCAGGTAAAAATCCAAAAATAACACCAATGGCAGTCGAACAAATAAAAGCACTCACTAATGCGATAGGCTGGAATACAAAATGCCAATCAGGCAACATCACACTTGCCACCATAGCAATACCAAATGAAAGACCTATTCCCAGTACCCCGCCAACTAAACACACCAATACGGACTCGATAAGGAATTGTTGCATCACATCACTTGCTCTGGCACCCACCGCCATTCTAATCCCAATTTCTCGCGTTCTTTCTGTCACTGAAACTAGCATAATATTCATGACACCAATCCCACCCACGACTAATGAAATAACGGCCACTAAAGTGAGAAACAGTTGCATTGTTTGAGTTGTGCTTTCGGCAGCCTTAATAAAGCTATCAAGGTTATAAGTAAAAATATCTTTTTTACCGTGCCTGATCGTTAATAACCGGATAATTTGTTGCTCCGCAACGCTGGCATCATAGCCTTCCGTTGCTCTTACTGTAATGCTATCAAGATAACTTCGATTTAAAATACGGCTATTTAGCGTGCTGTAAGGTACCCATACTCTGAGCGATTGACCATTGCCAAAAGCCGATTTCTTCTCTGCAATAACACCAACAATGGTCGAGGGAATATTGCGAATAATGATTTGCTCACCAATAACTTCTTTTTTGGTAGGGAAAAACCGCTGACGGGTATTTTCATCAATAACGACAACTTGAGCTTGCCGCTCGATCATATCAGGTGTAAATGAACCACCTTGCGAAAACTTCATGGCATACACAGTGAAATAATCGTCACTAACACCCGCAACAGATGCAGGCGAGTCTTGATTTCCACGGCGTAATCGTGTGCTAAATTGCACTTGTGGTGTAACAGCTTGTACATAAGATTGTTGTTTTAAAGCAAAGACATCTTGCAATGTTAACGATTGTCTATCTTCTGGTGAATCGCTGCCAAAATCTTTCCCTGGATAGATATCAATAGTATTAGAGCCAATCGCTTTTATATCTGCCAGCACCATGCTTTTAGCGGCATCACCAATCACAATAATAGTGACGACAGAGGCTATACCAATAATAATGCCGAGCATCGTTAGCAACGTGCGTATTTTATTCACAACCATTGCACGCCAAGCCATATCTAATGCTTGTGTAAAACGCCCGAATATTTGCCCAAAATACGAAGAAGCTAAAACAGGGGGTGTCTCTTTTTTAACTTTATTTGCTGTTCTTTGATGGTAATTATCATTAATAATCTTACCATCTTTTATTTCTATAATTCGCTCAGCCTGTGCTGCAATTAAAGGATCATGGGTTACGATAATAACCGTGTGCCCTTGTTCATTTAATTGCTTAAGAATAGACATAACCTCTTTGCCAGAATGACTATCCAATGCCCCTGTTGGCTCATCTGCAAGAATGACTTCACCACCATTCATTAATGCTCTAGCAATACTTACGCGCTGTTGCTGACCGCCAGAGAGTTGATTAGGTCGATAATCAACGCGATCCCCTAATCCTAAGCGTGTTAATAGTTCACGCGCCCTTTCTTTTCTTTGAGTAGCATTTTTATCTGCATAAATCGCAGGAATTTCAACATTCTGTTCTGCACTTAAATGCGACATTAAATGGTAGCGCTGAAAGATAAAACCAAAATGCTCGCGGCGTAATGCTGCAAGTTGGTCGCCTTCCATTTTCGCAACACTTTGACCTGCGACTTTATATTCACCGCTACTTGGTTTATCTAAGCAGCCTAAAATATTCATTAAAGTCGATTTACCGGAGCCAGAAGCCCCGATAATCGCCACCATTTCTCCAGCATTAATCGTTAATGAGACTTTATTGAGAACAACGGTTTCTTCTTCACCATTGGTATATAAACGGCTAACCTCATCTAGCTCTAATAATGCGGGCATTATGCTTCTCCTGAAGTTTTACCCAGAATAACCTCATCGTTTTCTTTCAATCCGCTGAGAACTTCTGCATAAACATCAGTACGCATACCTATTTTTACTGTGCGTCTTTCTGGCTGACCATTAACCAATACATCAACATAATATTCATTAATACCAGCATCCTCACCTAATACCGAAAGCGGAACAAGAAGCACCCCTTTTTTAGTTTCGATAAGGATTTTAACTTGTGCAGTCATTTGCAACCGTAATAAATGTTGTTCATTAGGCACTTCAAAACGCGCATAGTAGAAAATAGCATCATTAATTTTTTCAGGTGTCGGAAGAATATCTTTTAATTTACCGCTAAAGGCTTTATCTGGCGCGCCTAAAACAGTAAAAGAAGCGCTGAGATCAGGCTTTAAATAAATAACGTCAGCTTCGGATACTTCTGCTTTTACCAGCATTGTGTCTAAATCAGCTAAAGTTAAAATCGTAGGCGCTTCTTGCGCGGCAATCACTGTTTGACCTTCAAGAGTTTTAATAAACGTGACAACACCATCCATTGGCGCAGTTATCCGTGTATATTGCAGATTCGTTCTTGCGGTATCTAATGTCGCTTGGTTCTTTTTAATTTGAGCTTGATAAGTGATGATGCGCGCTTTTTTCACTTCAACATCAGTTCTAGTACGATCAAGCTCTTCTTGCGCAATAACATGGGTAGCAATCAACTTTAATTGTCGCTGATATGTCAATTGCGCCAAACGCAATTCAGCCTGTGCTTGTTGAAGATTGGCTTTAAGCTCATTATTTGTTTCTTGAGATTCTGTGACGTCATTTTGTGCTTTTTTAGGATCAATAATCGCCAATAAATCACCTTTTTTAACGGCATCGCCCTCTTTTACATATAAAGTTTGTAGCTGACCACTAACCTGCGCACCTACATCTACTTTACGCACAGCATCAAGCTTACCAGTTGCGGTGACTTCTTTTGACAGATCACCTCGTGTGATCTGCTGTGTTTGATATATCGGTGCCTTATCTTTTGGCAAAAAAAAGTACGTCGCAATTGCTGTAACAATTAAAATAAGGGTGAGCACTTTCCCTCGCTTTTTTAAAGATAAAAAAGCCATAATTCTTCCTTCTTAAACATAAAGATGACATAACTCATACAAAGCTTTAGCTATGAGATTTTATTCTCATAGCTAAATAAAATACGTGTAGATGTTGTGAATTTATCTTACTTACATAAATGTAGTGAATTTGAATTAATTCGCCTTGCCTCTTGCAAGCCATGCAACACGAGAGAACATACTTTTCAGTATGGAAGGGATGGAGTCTACTCCACGTTGAGCCGCATTGTTAGCTACCGTTAGTGCGAGATCAGGCTTAGATGAACGTTGAATGGCTTTAATGATCACGCGTCGAGTTGGCCATTTTTCATTATCTGGCACACCTGCGACATCATGATATACATTGCGAAAGCCTTCTTTATATAAAAAATGTTCCATATCTAACGCAGGAAGCTTCGTTAATCTATCACGCTCTGCATCATTGCTTTTTAATGCAAAATCCTTAACGGTCGCGGCATATTTCTTACCCGCTTCATCACCATCTACTAAGGTATGCCATTCTATACCCATATAAGTTGCGTACTTTAATAATGGCTTAAGCCCACATTGAGCAAACTCAATGACTTTTATTCCTTCCGCTTCAAAGAAATAATTACATTGCCTTGCCAATTCATTCATTAACCAAATCTCTGTTTCACCTTCAACCAATAACCAACAGCGCGCAAATAACGCAGAGGGTCGGTTATAACGAATATGAAATGAGATACGCCGCTCTTCATCAGAATGTAGTTGCTGATCTCCAACACGGTAAGCCGCAACTTTATCGGTATCACGCACTAAACGACAAACGCTTTGCAGCGGTGCGAGTGAAAGCAGTTCACCTGAGTTTGTAGTTGTGATCCGTTGTAATGAGAAAAGATTGAGTAATCCCCAAGCCACCGAAAGCATAATAGGATGTAAACGCGTTTCTGGGTTTTCAACAATCACAATAGGTCTTGCATAAGGATCAAGTGCAACACTACCACGAGATTGTAAGATAGAAGAAAACATCCCCAAGATAATTAATCGAATACTTCTCTGATTGGGTTTTGCCAACACTTTATTGATATTTTCTAAGGCATGCCAGCCACGTACATGAGGCTCGTTAACTTTGCGATGGTGAGCGCGGGATTTAAACAGCAACGAACCGTGATCTGCAAAATAGTGTCCTAACAGTTGTTGCATTGCATCAAGACCTTCACGCAAATCTTCATCTGACAACTCGTCAGGATTTCTGACTAACGCTTTGGTTAACTCGCTCATTTTATTATTAAACGCTTCTCGATGAGGATTATTATGAGAGTCGATAACGTCAGAGGCGAGATCACGAACAAAACGCGCATCTTGTAAACGAAGAACTGGATAAAGCCTCACTATCTCTGCAATGATTTCTTGAGTTTGCCCATTAGGTAAGCGAATTTGCTTGCCTTCTTTATCAAGAAAATAGCGGAATGTTTTTACATTCTTTTGTTCATCTAATTCCGCACTGATACGGTAATAGATATGTTTAAGATCATCCCCATTTTCAACCCATACAGGCGCGATTTTATGGAAGCGATAAGAGCGATGACGCCCTGGGCGAGATTCAGTAAACGTTAAAATAATTTGTAGGCTTTTTTTGCCATTTTCTTCAGGTTCATTCGGCAAACGATGGAAATCATCAGGTGTAAATGCATATTGATAGGTTTCAATACCCAAACTGAGTGTTAACGCATCAAGTAATGAGCTTTTACCCCACGCATTTTCACCCACTAAGACTGTATTCATATCAAGAGGTAATGAAAGACGATTAAGTCCACGGAATCCAACTATTTCCACTCTTTCTAAATACATAAATTCCCTCGTCAGTTGCGACTAAGCTATGGTTTTATTTTATTCTTCCTATCTTCACTTTATGCTTAATCAGCAATAATTTCACTTAATGTATATTTTCATTAAATCACAGTTCAAGATAGCCGTAATAAAATTTACTCAACTATTCGATATATACCCATTTTGTTCGCTTTTCAATCAATTAAAGCCTCTTACACCTAAACATGGTAGGCTCGTTAGCCTTAATAAATATTTTAGACTTATCTTAATTTCTGTATCCACAACATCATAAGTAAATGTTATAATCCAATTCACGTTATTAGTTTATTTTATAATTTAAGCACACTCAGTAAGGAATAGAAATGCTATCAGGATTATTAATTATCCTACTTCCGCTTTTTGTAGGGTATTTGATTAAGTTAAACAATCGCCCATTACTTCATCTGGCAAACCGCCTGCTTAGCGCGATGGTTTACGTTATCCTATTTCTAATGGGCGTTAGTTTAGCCATGCTAGATAATATTGGTGAAAACTTAGTCTCGATTCTTTCTTATGCTAGTGTTTTCTTTTTATGTACATTTGGTGCCAACTTACTGTTTTTATGGTTACTGGATAAAAAAGATCCTTGGCACGTCCCTGCGCATAAACAGTCCAAGCCCCCTTCACGCATAAAAATGGTACTTGAATCGCTGCAATTATGTGGTGTCGTTGTTGTGGGTTTCTTTGTCGGTTTAACAGGCTGGTCAATTTTCCATTATGCCTCTCATGCCAGCCAAGGCGCGCTTATCTTCTTACTTTGGTTAGTCGGATTACAATTACGCAATAGCGGAATGAGTCCTAAGCAAATTCTTATCAATCGTCGAGGAACAACCATTGCCGTCGTGATGGGCGTTAGTGCGCTTGCTGGTGGTGCTTTAGCTGCTTACTTACTAGGATTACCGATGAAAATGGGATTAGCGATTGCATCAGGTTATGGTTGGTATTCATTATCGGGTATTGTGCTCACTGATGCATTTGGTCCTGTTATTGGTAGTACTGCATTTTTCAATGACTTAATGCGTGAATTAGCGGCAATTATGCTTATTCCTATCATTGTTAATCGTTATAGAAATACGGCATTAGGAATTTGTGGTTCAACATCTATGGACTTTACCTTGCCTGTTTTACAACGCAGTGGCGGTGTTGCCATTGTGCCAGCAGCGATTGTGCATGGATTCGTGTTAAGTTTAATCACACCAATCTTGATGGCGTTCTTTACTTCATAGAAAAATCAGTAACAATAGAACGATAACGTTCTCTTTTTACAATGGATTAACCATGAATCAACAGCGTGTATTAGTACTTGGTGCCAGTGGGCATATTGGTCAAAATCTTATTCCAGCTCTGATAAAACAAGGTCATCAGGTCACTGCTGGCGCTCGTAGAATTGACTGGATGATGTCTCAAGGTTGGGAAAATACACGCTGTATCTTTGTCGATTTACATGATCCAGAAACCTTAAACAGTGTCATGCACGATACAGATATCGTTTATTATCTTGTTCATAGTATGGGAGATGCGCATAATCTAATTGAACTAGAGCGCCAAGCTGCCATTAATGTTGTTGAAGCACTTGAAGGCTCGAACGTTCAACAAATTATCTTTTTAAGTGCCTTACAACATGAAGATCAACAATACTCTCCTCACCTTATTGCACGAAAACTGACAGGTGAAGTATTAAGAACCAGCTCCATCCCGGTAACAGAAATTCGTACCTCAATGATTGTCGGTCCTGGTTCAGCCGCTTTTGAAATTATGCGTGATATGGTTTATAACCTCCCCATTCTTACGCCACCTCGCTGGGTTCGGTCAAAGTCCTCCCCTATTGCCTTAAAAAATTTAATTCACTATTTAACAGAAATTATTCATCACCCTACACATCAGCACCGGATTTTTGATGCAGGTGGCCCTGAATACATCAGCTATCAAACACTTTTTGAGCGCTTTATTAAAATTTCGGGTAAAAAGCGGATGCTAATTCCCATCCCAATGCCAGCGAGTTTAATTTCGGCAGGATTTATCAGTATGATAACGTCTGTGCCCACCTCGATTGCCAAAGAGCTGATCCAAGGGCTGAAATACGATCTTCCTGCCAACGATGAGCGATTACGTAAACTGATCCCTCAGTCTCTAATTAAATTTGATGATGCAGTAAAAGAAACACTCGCTGATGAAGAAGCCGCGTTAGATAACCAAGATTGGGGTTACTCTTCGGCGGTTCGTAGTCGCTGGAAACCCGGCTATGGCTATTACCCTAAAAATGCGGGTTGCACAGTATCCACACCTGCAAGCGCGGCATCCCTTTGGCATACAGTGCAACAAATCGGCGGTGAACAAGGGTATTTCTATGGTAACGCCTTATGGAAAACACGCGCCATTATGGATGATATTGCAGGGAATAAAGTCACTTACGGACGACCTTCTCGAGAAACGTTAGAACTTGGCGATATGATTGATGGTTGGCGAGTGATTAAACTGGAGCCTGAAAAACAGCTCACACTGTTATTTGGAATGAAAGCGCCCGGTTTAGGCAGACTCTCTTTCACGATCCACGACAGTGGTCATCTGCGTTCAATAGATGTTCGTGCTTGGTGGCACCCTGCAGGATTTAGTGGATTACTTTATTGGTTTGCCATGATGCCTGCGCACTTATTTATTTTCAAAGGTATGGCTAAAACAATAAGTACTAACGCTTACAAACTGGATAAAAATTCACCTACCAGTGAAAAAAAATAGCCGAGTTACCCATTTTTACGTAAAAAAACCACTTTATTATGCAGTTTTAGTTGCATAATTATTCTCACCGTTTTATTATTTGAACCAGTTAATGACTATTCAGAAAAAACGCATGAGTATTCAATTAAAAAACATAAATTGTTTCTACGGTTCGCACCAAGCACTCTATGATATTAATCTAGAATGCTCTGCTGGTGAAACAATGGTTCTATTAGGACCAAGTGGTGCAGGTAAAAGCTCCCTAATGAGAGTTCTTAATTTATTAGAAATGCCACGTTCAGGCGAATTAGAAATTGCGGGTCTGCATTTTGACTTTAGCCAACAGCCTAACGCAAAGGCAATTCGTTCATTACGCCAAAATGTGGGCATGGTATTTCAACAATATAATTTATGGCCACATTTAACGGTTCTTGATAATTTAATTGAAGCACCTTGCCGTGTATTAGGTTTATCAAAACCACAGGCCAAAGAAAAAGCAATGAAATTACTTGGACGTTTACGTTTAAGTGAATATGCAGAACGTTTCCCACTGCATTTATCAGGGGGGCAGCAACAACGTGTTGCTATTGCTAGAGCCTTAATGATGGAGCCTCAAGTTCTCTTATTTGATGAACCAACGGCAGCTTTAGATCCTGAAATTACCGCTCAAGTTGTTGATATTATCAAAGAACTTTCTGAAACGGGTATTACACAAGTGATTGTGACCCACGAAGTTGAAATTGCACGCAAAGCCGCGAGCAAAGTTGTATATATGGAAAACGGTCGTATTATAGAGCAAGGTGATAACTATCGTTTCACAGCTCCACAAACGGAAGCTTTTGCTAATTACTTGTCACACTAAATCAGGATCAGACAATGAAAAAAATATTATTTGCGGCACTTCTGACCAGTATTACACTTTCTGCAACTGCGGCTGAGAAAGAAACAATCCGTTTTGCAACGGAAGCAACGTATCCTCCATTTGAAATGATTGATGCAAATAATCAAATTGTGGGATTTGACGTTGATTTAGCAAATGCAATGTGTGCAAAAATTAATGCGGACTGTACCTTTACCAATCAGTCATTTGATAGTTTAATTCCTAGCCTGAAATTCCGTCGTTTTGAAGCATTAATGGCAGGCATTGATATTACGCCAGAGCGTCAAAAACAAGTTGATTTCACTGATTCTTACTATGATAACTCAGCAGTATTTATCACAGTAACAGGTAAAATCTCTGATGTTGCGAGCCTAAAAGGTAAACAAATTGGTGTACAAAATGGGACAACCCATCAGAAATTCATCAATGAACAACACAAAGAGATGAAAACAGTTCCTTATGACAGTTATCAAAATGCGGTATTAGATCTGAAAAATGGTCGTATCGAAGCTATCTTTGGTGACACGGCTGTAGTTAATGAATGGCTGAAAAAGAATCCTGAATTAGGTATTGTAGGTGATAAAGTTGCAGATCCTAACTATTTTGGTACTGGTCTTGCGATTGCAGTAAGAAAAGGCAATGCTGATTTACAAGATAAATTAAATAAAGCATTAGCTGAAGTAAAAGCTGATGGCACCTATGATGTCATTTATAAAAAATGGTTTGAATAACGATATTTCAATAACAACAATAGTTTAATAGATGAATGAAATAACAACTCTAGCAGGTGCGGCCGTCACAACGGTCTCACTTGCTATTTCTGCTCTTATCATCGGATTAGTTCTTGCCATGCTGTTTACAGCTTGGGAATCCGCGAGATGGAAAGCCTTTGCTTTCTTAGGAACATGCTGGGTAACACTAATTAGAGGACTACCAGAAATGCTGGTGGTTCTTTTTGTCTATTATGGCACCTTGCAAGGTGTCATGATGCTAATGGATGGTATTGAATTAGGTGCTTTCACCTTACAAATTGATTTTGGTGATACTGAATCTTTACCTTTCTATTGCGGTGTTATCGCCCTTTCACTTCTTTATGCTTCTTATGCTTCACAAACTTTACGTGGTGCATTAAAAGCCGTACCAACAGGACAATGGGAAGCCGGCCAAGCATTAGGCATGGGTCGTATTACTATTTTCTTCCGCTTTATCATGCCTCAAATGTGGCGTCACGCTTTGCCGGGTTTAGGTAATCAGTGGTTAGTACTCTTGAAAGACACCGCGTTAGTCTCATTAATCAGCGTCAATGATTTAATGCTACAAACACAAAGTATCGCCAATAGAACTCAAGAGCCTTTTACTTGGTATAGCATTGTTGCTCTGATTTATTTAGCAATTACATTGGTCAGTCAATATATCCTGAAATGGCTAGAAATGAGAACGACCCGATTTGAACGGAGTGCCTCATAATGTGGGATTATATTGTTGATATATTACCGGGATTACCAACCAGCCTTTCTTTAACAATTGTGGCGCTATTGGTTGCATTTACTTTATCGGTATTAATGACCTTTATTTTGGCACTAAAAACACCGGTTATTAGCCAAATAGTAAAAGCTTATATTACCTTATTTACGGGTACACCATTATTGGTGCAGTTCTTCTTAATCTATTATGGTCCTGGGCAATTTCCTGCGTTGAAAAACTTCCCATTGATTTGGGAGTTATTATCAACACCTTGGTTTTGTGCAATGGTCACATTAGCATTAAATAGTGCGGCATATTCAACCTTACTTTTCTATGGTGCTGTAAGAGCTATCCCATCAGGGCAATGGCAATCTTGCCAAGCGCTAGGCATGTCTCCAATACAAACGGCAAGAGTGATATTACCTTACGCATTTAAGCGTGCGCTTTCATCATATTCAAACGAAGTGGTCTTAATATTCAAAAGTACCTCACTTGCCAGTACCATCACTTTACTTGAGTTAACAGGTTATAGCCGACAAGTTTTTGGTCAAAGTTATGATGTAATGGTTTTTGTTGCAGCCGGTATTATTTATCTGTGTATCAACGGAATATTGACTCTTTTAATGAGATTAATTGAGAAAAAAGCCTTAGAGTTTGAGCATCGTAATTAAAAACGTGTAAACCGAACTGTCGATATAAAAACACCCCAGTAGGTTATGAACTGCACCCCAAAAGTTGGACACCAACTTTGGGGTGTTTTTCTATGTTTGAATAAATAACAAATAATTATTCTATTCTGGTGTAGCCTGTTTTTCTATTAACGCTTCTTTGTGGCTTACTCGATAAGCATTCAACGCTAATAAACTGCCAAGTAACATCACAATAGCTAACGCTAATTTCGGTTGTACTGGTGAAGCCAACGCGGTTAAACCAAAGGCTGCACCACCTGCCATTTGAATAAAACCCACTAATGCAGAGGCAATACCTGCTGTTTTTGAATAAGGTTCAAGTGCATAACTTGTCGCGGGTCCCATAATAAAAGCAAGCCCCGCACAAGCACTTGCCACAGGAAGCATATAGATCAACCAATGATCCTGCATTGCGGCTGGAATAAGCAACAAGCTACCTAACAAGCTCACACAGCCTAATCCCATCAGCCCACTCCCTAAGATCAAACAAACAGGTCTGCCGGCACGGTGAATAACGCGGTTTGCATAAAAACTAACAAACATGATCCAAAAACCATTTACACCAAAAACAATAGAAAAAATCAGTGCTGATAATTTTGCATCATTCATCAATACAATTGGGGCGAATGACACATAGGTTAATGCCATCCCCATTGTCCCCGCATTCACTAAAGCAAAAGTCAAAAAGCGTTTGCTGCATAAAATCTCAAGGTATGTTTTACCTAATTTTTGCTTTGATTGAGCAGTATTTTCAGGCTTTGTTTCTGGTAAAAAGCGGGTGATCAAAATCAACACAAACACTGAATAGAAAATTAAGAACCCGAAAGGAGCACGCCATCCCCAATATTCTGCTAATAATCCACCTAATAATGGCGCCAATGCAGGGATAATATTTAACGTACCATTTAAAAAACCAAAAACGCGGGCGGCTTCATTACCATTAAAACAGTCACGAACACAGGTAAAAGCGACAACAGAAGTACAGCACACAGCTGAAGCTTGTAATAATCGCGAGATAATAAAAAGCGTTGAGTCTGTCGAAATTGTTGCAATAACAGAACCCACAATATAGATAAGTATTCCCGCGATAGCGATAGGTTTACGACCAAACCTATCCACTAAAGGTCCCGATATAAGTTGCCCTACACCTAAGACTAAAATAAATAAAGCGATAGTTGATTGGATAAGGGATACGCTACTTCCTAAATCTTGAGCAATCGTAGGTATCGTCGGTAAATAGAGATCGATCCCCAAAGGTCCCAATAACACCATCACTAATAACAACGCTTTTAAGTTCTGCATAAAATAGAATGCCCATCTAATAAAAAAGAAAACGCCCGATGTTATCCATCGAGCGTTAAATGCTTATTTATACTAACACTCAATTACTATTTTGTAATAAATATCTTAGTCATCTTGTAATACTAATAACGTAAGGACTTCATAGTGAGAAGTATGCGGAAACATATCAAACAATTGCACTCTATCTATCTGATAATGTGAAAGTTGCTGGATATCTTTTGCCATGGTTTGAGCATTACAACTTGAGTAAAGGATAAAGCGAGGTTTCATTTTATTTAGATAGCCGCATAATGCCTCACCAATACCTCTTCTTGGTGGATTAACAAGCACTAATTCAGGAACAGACTCTTTTGCTAATGCATAGCCTGTTGAATCTAACGCTTGAAACTCGACATGTTCTAGCCCTAATTCCTGAGCTGATAAACGTGCGCATTCAATAGCCTCTGGGCTAATTTCAATACCTGTTAATTGGGTTGATTTATCTGCACAATGCAACCCAAAGCCCCCTGAACCACAAAACATATCCCACAAATGCGTGATATTTAATTCTCTTACCCAACGACCTGCTGTGGCATAAAGTGATGAAGCCACCGCTGGATTAGTTTGAAAAAAGCCTCTTGGGCGAATATGCAATGGAATTTGGTTAAATGATTCATCCAAGAACGTTTTTTCAGTCAGAATAATTTCTTGCTCGCCTTCCAAAATAGCCATATGAACAGGTTGAATATTCACGGAGATAACCGCTAATTGAGGCAATTGCGCTTGTAACCAAGGAAGTGCTTTGCGAAGTTGTTCTAGTTTTTTTTCTGAGCGCAAAACAAAGCGCAACATCATAGTGCGATTACTTCGACTCTCAGTTAATAAAATAAACTTGAGTTCACCGCGGCGCCGTTCGATGTCGTAAGGCACTAACCCTGCTTTTGCAATAAATGTTTTTAAAACAGGAAACACGGGTGCAAAAGAAACTGGGTACAGTGGACATTCACATAAATCGACAGCCATACCGTCTTTCGTTTTTAAGCCTAAGACAGGTCTTTCGACACTCCCACTGACGACCATTTTTGCTTTATTACGAAACTGTGCCTGTTGGCTTTCTACTGGCGCTAATTTATCAAAAGCATAATCTTCTGGAAGTAATGCTAATAAGCTGTGCTGTTTTTTCTTGATTTGTTCAGGATAAGCAAGAGAAAGCCACTCACAAGAATGACATTCACCCGCACTAAATCGTGCGCATTGCATAAGATTTTGCGACCGTTATGGAGATTAATATTAATGTACAGTATAGGAGGAGTCAGTTGATGCGCTATTTATCTCAACATCTTCTTCGTCTTCTTCGTTTTCACTTTCTTGCTTTTCGCCATACAAGAAACCGTTATTAAAAATTTCCCTGACGACTTCAGCAGATTGCTCTTCTGCTTTTTGTAAGAATAGGTCAAATTGATTAAGTGAGATACCCGCAGCAACTGGGAATGATTGGCAGAAGACTAATTTTGGTAAGTTCTCATCACTAATTTCTAGAAATGTTTTAATAAATAAAGAGCTTGCATTAATTTGGCTTAGATTTGCCATTAATGGCACTATGGCTGACGGTTTTAGCTCAGCGATAGCGGTAAATACAAGTACATCCTCAAGAATATCAATTTTGGCATCAAAAATACCACTGATATATTGAAGATGCGGTAAATGTAACGCCTGACAAGAGTCACATTCATAATAAGCAATCTGTAATTCATCAAGCCAAGACTTTAGCTGATCCAGATCGGTAGTCACAACAGCGTTCATTCAAATAACCTTTACGCGCAAAAAATAGAGTGCCTTTTGGCATTGACGCTATTTTGCCACTTTTTCTATCTTGACGGCACTAATAAATAGAAAAACTAAGAAAATTAAGCCAATTTACACATTGTTTTTTCTTAGTTTCTAATACATTTTTGAGGGAAAACAGATAGCTATTCTCTGTTATTCTCTTTTTTCTTTTTACTATTTAGGGATTTATGGTCAATCCCTAAAAAAGTTAATCGATAAATAGCACGCCATACAATATGGATAGCGGGCGGGATCATGCAGATAACCCCTAAAACAACTAATGTTAATTGTCCTGTATATGTTCCTAGCCACTGCGGAGAGGTCATATATTGATTGATATAAAGATAAGCAATCACCAATAAAACAATCCCGATTATTTCAATGATGATAATGGGTTTTGGCATATCTGATAGTGATTTCATATCTCGATTTGAAGGCTTTTCCATGATTTCTCCGCTAAATTGCTGTGTTGCAGTCCTATCTCATTATCCAGCAAATTGGTATAATTTATCACACTAAAAGGCAATAACTGTTTTTGTTTAGCCTAATAAAAGGGCATAGTAACAACCAATAGAAACTATTATGCCTGAATTTTATTTCCTCAATAAGGAGTGTCGTATGTTTGTTGTCATTTTTGGTCGCCCTGGTTGTCCATACTGTGTTCGTGCAAAACAACTGGCTGAAACTTTGTCTGAAAAACGTGACGATTTCGATTTCCGCTATGTAGATATTCAAGCTGAAGGAATTACAAAAGCTGATTTATCTAAAACTGTCGGTAAACCTGTTGAAACTGTGCCACAAATTTTTATTGATGAGAAACACATTGGTGGTTGCACAGATTTTGAAGCTTATGCTAAAGAAAATTTAGGCATCTACAATTAATTCAAAAGCGCTAAAACAGGTTATTTATCAATATGTTTTAGCGCTTTCTCTTTTTGCATCATCCATCTTTTCTTTATCTTCTCACTCTTTTCCCAAAAAAATTCTATTTTTTTTCATTAGCCAGCGAACTTTCTTTCTAACTCGTAGTCTGAATTAGTGCCACTGCTTTTCTTTGATGTCCCCAAATATTGAGGAGCCCGATAGTTTCAACCCTTTTGGTGAAATAACTGTCGGGTTTTTTATTGCTTGAAATTTAGTAACACTCACCTTGCAATGTCACAATAATACGACGATTACCACCGTGATTACGATGTTCACCAAGATAAATTCCCTGCCAAACCCCTAAATTCAGTTCACCTTGACTAATAGGAACCGTAACACTTTGCCCAAGTAAGCTACTTTTAATATGCGCAGGTATATCATCACTGCCTTCATAAGTGTGAAGATAGTAATCTTCGTTCTCTTTTACGCTTTGATTAAAGAAATTTTCAAAGTCGCTTCGTACTGTCGGATCAGCATTTTCATTAATCGTTAATGAAGCCGATGTATGTTGAATAAAAAAATGAGCAATTCCAATTTTATATTGTCTTAGTTCCGGTAATTCTTGAATCAATGCTTGTGTAATTAAGTGAAATCCTCTTGGTCGTGCATTAAGGACTATATTTTTCTGGAACCACATAAAGTTATACCTCGTTGAAGATAAGAAAAAGAACGATGTGAGAGCAATAACATAAGCGCAATACTCTTTTTAAGAGTGCTTTAACTCAGTTTGCTATAAAACTGACAAATCTTTTAAAAAAAGCACAATTAAATAAGAAAAAAACACTTTACCCCTATTACTCCCTCATTTACCCTTAAAAACTTGCGTATTATGTATCATAAACATCGCTTATCAGTACGACATGTATGGAGCCTACTTTGCTGGAACAATTCAATTTAGCCGTATTTTCAATGATGAATGCAACACCTGCGGCATCTCCTTTAGAAATCGGTACGGCGATAATTATTGCTAAGTACCTTGTCTATCTTTTTCCGTTATCTTTAGTGTTCTATTGGTTATGGGGTAATGAAAAACATCTTAGCCAGCACAGAACATTGGTATGTAAAGCGGCTATCTCTTTAGTTATCGCACTTTCTATCTCTTGGGTGATTGGTGCTATTGCGCCTCATGCGCGCCCTTTTGCAGCCAACATTGGCTACAATTTTCTTGATCACGATGCAACACCATCATTCCCAAGTAACCATGGTACGTTTGTTTTCACCATTGCTTTAGCTTATCTCTTTTGGCATAACAGCAAACGTATTGGCTATATTATGCTCGGTTTAGGGCTTGCGATTGCTTGGTCGCGTATCTATCTTGGTGTACATTGGCCAATCGATATGATTGGTGCCTTTATTGTTGCTCTACTTTCTTGTGGCCTTTGCCAGATCTTCTGGTCTAAAGGTGGAGACATACTCCAAAAATGGGTACAACAGCTCTATCAGCTCTGTTTTGCTTATCCTATTCGCAAGGGTTGGACAAAGGCATAACCTTTCTTATACCGAAAAAGACCACATTTATTGTGGTCTTTTTTTATATTTAGCTTAAGTAATGCCCTTCTTCAATATATTAATATATAAATAAAAATATTCTCTACTATTATAGTATTTGTCCAAAAAATAAATATGTTGTTATTTTAATCAAAATGAAACTTTTATATTCGTTATATAGCAACCTACCAAACTCATTTATTAACAAATTCATTGTCGTATTTATAAACAATATTCTACTTATAAATGAAATATAGCTATATTCATTTCATAAAATAAAGGAAATTCATTAATAAATAATCATATTGCATCGTTTCTATATTCTTTTGTCTAGTTTTAAACATTAATTAAAGAAAATAATTTATCATTATATTTCAATCATATGCGTGGTTAATATAATGTTTTAATTGTAAACAAAAATAACCTAATTGATTTTAATCATTTATTTCCTAGTTAATAAAAATACCTAAAAATAATCATTAACATATGAATATTTAAGTATTTAGCTTTATTTTGTATTTACTTTAAAATTGGAAAGTTATTTCAAAATGTTTTAAAAACCGCCTCGAAAAACACAAAATATAAAAAATGTTACATTTTCAGCTTTTTTAGTTATATTTAGCATTTGAGATGGTGATCACGGTAGTTTATCCTGAAAAACACTATATTCTGCAACTCTTAAGTCTAGATATAAACTTATAGAATATTTTTTCAAATTTTGGAAGGGTTTAACTCTTTTGAAATTTAAAGATTTTGTATGTGGTAATTGAAGATATTGAGATAACACCAGGTACTCAATGCACTCATTTATTCATAATTAAATTTATGCAGTGATTCATTTCTAAAAAGAAATACAATCGCGCTCTTATTTTTATTCATTATTTTTTTTACCGCGTTATTTCGGAGAGTATTATGGATACAACCAAAGTTGGTTCTATCGCGTCGGGTAACACCCAAGGTGATTACAAAACATGGCGTAAGTCAGATACAGTATGGATGTTAGGTTTATACGGTACGGCTATCGGTGCTGGTGTTCTATTTTTACCTATCAACGCAGGGATTGGTGGTTTAATTCCTCTGCTTATCATGTTAGTACTTGCGTTCCCTATGACCTTCTTTGCACACCGTGGTATGTGCCGCTTTGTGTTATCAGGTAAAAACCCAGGTGAAGATATCACTGAAGTTGTTGAAGAACACTTTGGTAAAACAGCAGGTAAATTAATCACCCTGCTCTATTTCTTCGCAATTTATCCTATTCTATTGGTTTATAGTGTTGCTATCACCAATACAGTAGAAAGCTTTATTGTGAACCAAATGCACATGGCTGCACCACCTCGCGCAATTTTATCGCTGATACTGATTATTGGTATCATGTCGATTATCCGCTTTGGTGAACAAGCTATCGTTAAAGCAATGAGCGTTTTAGTATTCCCATTTGTTGCGGTCCTGATGGTCTTAGCACTGTATCTGATCCCAGAGTGGAATGGTGCGGTTCTTGATACTCTCTCTTTTGATCACGCAACTACATCAGGTATGGGTCAAGGTCTATTAGTAACCTTATGGTTAGCTATCCCTGTAATGGTGTTCTCTTTTAACCACTCTCCAATCATCTCTGCGTTTGCTGTTGCAAAACGTGAAGAATACGGCGAAAACGCTGAGAAAAAATGTTCACGCATTTTAGCTTATGCACACATCATGATGGTTATCACCGTAATGTTCTTCGTGTTTAGCTGTGTATTTAGCTTAACACCAGAGAACTTAGCTGAAGCAAAAGCACAGAACATCAGTATTCTGTCTTACCTTGCTAACCATTTTGAAGCGCCTGTTATCGCTTATATTGCTCCATTTATTGCTTTCGTTGCGATCACTAAATCATTCTTAGGTCACTACTTAGGTGCTCGTGAAGGTTTCAATGGTTTAATCATCAAATCACTGCGTGAGAAAGGTAAAACAATCGAAAAAGATCGTTTAAACAAAATCACTGCACTGTTTATGCTGGTTACAACTTGGATTGTTGCAACATTAAACCCAAGCATTTTAGGTATGATTGAAACATTAGGTGGCCCAATCATCGCGATGTTACTGTTCCTGATGCCAATGTATGCAATCCGTAAAGTACCAGCAATGAAGAAATATGAAGGCCATATCAGCAACGTATTTGTTGTAGTCATGGGTCTTATCGCAATCTCAGCAGTTTTCTATAGCTTAATTAACTCTTTCATTAGTTAATAAGACATCTAATGGCTACTTTCATAAAAGAAAGTAGCCATTACAGCTTTAGACTTCAAAGCTGACACTTCTCACTCTAATAATCACACAGTTGCGCCTTTAAATTAATTAGGGAGGCGAATATTATGGTTAGCGTCTTTGATATTTTTAAAATCGGTATCGGCCCTTCAAGCTCCCACACCGTAGGTCCAATGAAAGCAGGTAAAGAATTCGTCGATTTACTTGCTGAAAAAAATCTTCTCTCTTCTGTTTCCCGCGTTATCGTTGATGTTTATGGCTCTTTATCTTTAACAGGTAAAGGTCATGCAACGGATATTGCTATTATTATGGGACTCGCAGGAAATTTACCTGATACTGTCGATATTGATTCTATTGCCCCATTTATTAAACAAGTAGAAGCAACCGGTCGCTTAATGCTGGCAAATGGCATAAAAGAAGTCGATTTTCCGGTTGAAGGCGGTATGAATTTTCATAAAACTAATCTTCCCCTCCATGAAAATGGCATGACCATTACCGCTTATAACAGTGAGCAAGTTTTATTGAAAAAAACCTATTATTCTATTGGTGGCGGTTTTATTGTTGATGAAGAACATTTTGGCCAACCTGCAGAAAATACGGTTCAAGTTCCTTATCCTTATCAATATGCGGCTGATTTACGTCGCCATTGCAAAGAAACAGGGCTTTCTTTATCAGCATTAGTGATGCAAAACGAATTAGCATTACGTAGCAAAGAAGAAATTTCGGCTCATTTCGCGGCTGTTTGGGACGTGATGAAGTCAGGTATTGAGCGCGGTGTAAATACCGAAGGCTTATTGCCGGGGCCATTACGCGTACCTCGCCGTGCTTCTGCATTACGTCGTATGCTAGTCACAGAAGATAAAACGACAACCGATCCAATGACAGTTGTTGACTGGATTAATATGTTTGCACTTGCTGTGAATGAAGAAAATGCAGCTGGTGGACGTGTTGTTACAGCGCCAACAAACGGTGCCTGTGGCATTATCCCAGCAGTATTGTCTTACTATGATAAATTTATTCGTCCTGTAAATGAAAATTCTTACACTCGCTTTTTCTTAGTTGCTGGTGTTATTGGTTCACTTTACAAAATGAATGCATCTATCTCAGGCGCTGAAGTCGGTTGTCAAGGTGAAGTCGGTGTTGCTTGTTCAATGGCAGCAGGTGCGTTAACTGAGCTTTTAGGCGGTAGCCCAGAACAAGTTTGTATTGCAGCAGAAATTGCGATGGAGCATAACTTAGGGCTTACTTGCGACCCAGTGGCAGGACAAGTACAAGTTCCGTGTATTGAACGTAATGCTATCGCAGCCGTACAAGCTGTAAACTCATCTCGTATGGCTTTACGTCGTGTTAGCGATCCTCGTATTTGTTTAGATAAAGTCATTGAAACAATGTACGAAACAGGCAAAGACATTAATGCTAAATATCGTGAAACCTCTCAAGGTGGATTAGCCATTAAAATTTCTTGTGACTAAATCTGAAAGTCTGAAATACAGATATTTATGATAGATAAGGCGCTGATATCAGCGCCTTTTTTGTTTATTAACATCAATCTCAACACTCTTCTTTTTTTAATATCCTCTTTTTTGTATGAGATTAAATTGTCATCCTTAGTTAAAATAGTTTTTTTGAAAAAAATAGGCGCTAACCTCAAAAATTATTTAAATGACGTGATGATGAACGCGTTATCTAAAGTAAATAACTACAAATTAATCAATCTATTGGCCATATTTAGATTATTGTCTAGAGTTGATAAGTAAAGATCACTAGAGACATCATTAACGGGATAAAAAGAGAACTAAAATGAAATCAGATATTCAAATCTCCCAAGAAGCGCACCTCTTACCTATTCAGGACATTGCTAAAAATTTAAATATTGATCAAGACGATATCGAGTTTTATGGCAAGTACAAAGCCAAATTTAGCCACAGCATTTGGCCAAAAATTGCGACAAAAAAGCCCGGAAAATTAGTTTTAGTGACAGCAATAAACCCAACACCGGCTGGTGAAGGTAAAACAACGGTGACTGTTGGATTAGGGCAAGCACTGAGTCATCTAGGAAAAAATGCCATTATTGCATTGCGTGAACCCTCTTTAGGTCCTTGCTTTGGCATTAAAGGTGGGGCAACCGGTGGTGGTTATTCACAAGTTGTTCCGATGGAAGATCTCAACCTTCATTTTACTGGCGATTTTCATGCTATTACCTCTGCCAATAACCTACTTGCAGCCATGCTTGATAATTCGATTTATCAAGGTAATCCTTTAAATATCGATCCTAAAAAAATCGTGTTTAAACGTTGTATGGATATGAACGATCGTACTTTACGTCATATTGTTGTGGGATTAGGTGGCGAAAAAGACGGTATCACCAGAGAAGATAATTTTGTTATTACTGTTGCCTCTGAAATTATGTCTATCCTATGTTTAGCCGCGGATATTGATGATTTAAAACAACGACTTTCTCGCATCATTGTTGCTTATTCTTATCATGGTGATCCAGTTACAGCAAACGATCTACAAGCTGTCGGGGCAATGGCAAGTTTATTAAAAGATGCTATTAATCCTAATTTAGTACAAACACTCGAAAATACTCCCGCCATTATTCATGGAGGTCCTTTTGCTAATATCGCCCATGGATGCAATAGCGTAAGGGCGACAAAACTTGCGCTTCAACTTGCTGATATTACGGTGACAGAAGCTGGTTTTGGTGCTGATTTAGGTGCTGAAAAATTCTTTGATATAAAATGCCGGATCAGTGGATTACGACCTGATTGTGCCGTGATTGTTGTCACCACCAAAGCGCTAAAATATAACGGTGGCTTAGGTAAAGGCGAATGGAACAATGAAGATTTAGTTGCCCTTGAAAAAGGCATTGTAAATCTTGAAAAACACATTGAAAACCTTAAAAAATATGGCTTACCCGTCATTGTCTCTCTTAATGCTTATATCACTGATAGTATTGCAGAGCACCAATTTATCGAACAATTTTGCCAAGAGAGAGATTGTCGCTTCGCAATGACTAAAGTATGGGAAAAAGGCGGCGAAGGTGGTATTGAATTGGCTAAGCAAGTGATTGATACGCTTGAAAATGAACCGAGCCAATTTCAATTAATTTATCCTGATGATGTCTCACTTAGTCAAAAAATCGATATTGTTGCCAAAGAAATTTATGGCGCAGATGGTGTGACTTATAGCCAACATGCTCGTAAAATGTTAGAAAAGATAGAAAGTATGGGTTTTGCTCATTTCCCTGTTTGCATGGCAAAAACGCAATATTCACTCTCAGATGATCCCTCATTATTAGGTCGCCCGACTGACTTTACAATAAACGTTCGTGAAGTGTATGTTTCTGCTGGCGCTGGCTTTGTTGTTGCCTTAACAGGCTCTATCACAACGATGCCCGGATTACCGAAAACACCTGCTGCTATCGCGGTTAATGTTGATAATCAAGGTAAAATAGATGGGCTTATTTAAGTGATAAAATAGAAATATCCCTCTATTTTATTGAATATAAAAAAATCCGTAATCGTTAAACAATTACGGATTATTTATATAAAAATAACAGCTAGTCTTTCTTTTTGGGTGAAAAACTCAGTAACGTTTTGATATATCCATTATTAGTGAATTAACCAAAAATAGCATTAAACCAACCGGATACTGTTTTAACCACAAAATCCCAAATACGACTAAAGAAACCGCCTTCCTCAACCGCTTCTTTTACAACTAATGGACGTTGTTCAATCACTTCATCATTTAATAAAAAGTTAACTGTACCTACAACCTGATTTTGAGTTAACGGTGCTTCTAATACAGGATTGGTTAAAGTAAAAGAGGCTTTCAGATTTTTCAATTCACCTTTAGGAATGGTAATTGAGGCATCATTAGCAACTCCTAATGCCACTTCGCCTTTATCGCCATACCACACTTTTTGAGTTGTCAGTGGTGTATCTGCTTTTACAGGAGTTACCGTTTCAAAAAAGCGGAAACCCCAGCCTAATAATTTTTCACTTTCCGCAAAACGCACTTTGTCTGATGGTGTTCCTAAAACAACAGCAATCAGGCGCATATCACCTTCAGTTGCCGAAGAAACAAGGTTATACCCTGCTCCATTAGTGTGACCTGTTTTCACACCATCGACATTCATATTTTTATTCCACAATAAACGGTTACGGTTTGGCTGACGAATATTGTTGAATGTAAATTCTTTTTCTTTATGAATTTCATACTCTGAAGGAACATCACGGATCATGGCTGCGGTGAGCAATGCCATATCTTGTGCGGTGGTATATTGCCCATCAGAATCTAGCCCATGAACGGTTTTAAAATGTGTATTTTTTAAACCGAGATTCTTAGCATAGGAATTCATTAAATCAACGAAGGTTTCCTGACTACCCGCAACATGTTCTGCTAATGCAATACTGGCATCATTACCAGATTGAATAACCATACCGCGATTTAAATCAATCACTTTGACCTGATCACCCGGTTTCAAGAACATCAATGATGATCCTTTCAATACCGGATTGCCCGTTGCCCACGCATTACGCCCAACAATAACTGTATCGTCAGGTGACATACGACCTTCTTTAATCGCTTGCCCAACAACGTAGCTACTCATGATTTTTGTAAGACTGGCGGGATCTAAACGCTCATCAAGTTTTTCTGATGCCAGAATTTTTCCGCTGTTGTAATCCATTAATACATAAGATTTTGCCTCTATTTGAGGAGGCACTGGATTATTTACTGCAAATGAAGGACTAGAAATAATTAGCAGTAAACCCATTCCCGCGGTAACCTTACCCAGAACAGATGGAATATTTTTTTTCATTACCGATCACCCTTTTATATCAATTTGTTAAAGCTTTCCTACTATATGGCTTTCTGGAATAAGACGCCAACATTGATATATAGAGATTTATCTTATATTCATATTTAGCGCCCTATAGAGGGAAATTTTATTACTTATCGTGGTTTAGGAGACCTTTATGTTAAAAGTCTGGGGTAGAAAAAACTCATCTAACGTTAAAAAAGTACTTTGGTGCTTAAAGGAATTAAATGTTCCTTATGAACAAATCGACGTTGGTGGTCCTTTTGGTGGACTCAATGAAGCAAATTATTTAGCAATGAATCCCAACGCTTCTATTCCAACCTTACAAGATGATGACTTTGCTTTATGGGAGTCTAATACCATTATTCGTTATTTATGTACAAAATATGAAAATAACACTCTCTATCCCATTGATCCTAAACAACGTGCGAACGTAGAAAAATGGATGGATTGGTCAAATGGCAGTTTATTTGCTCCCATCCAACAAATGATGATCATGATTGTTCGTACGCCTAAAGAGCAGCAAAATCCCGAGATTGTTAACGCATTGAAAGAGAAGCTTAATAAATTAATTAAAATTGCTGACGACCAACTTGCAAAAACAACTTATTTCGCAGGAGATGCATTCTCTCTTGCCGATATGGCGATCGCACCATTGGTCTACCCGTGGCTTGAGGTTTGCAAAGATAGACCAAACTTCCCTCACATTGAACGTTGGTTTGCACAATTAAGTGAAAGAGCTATTTTCCGTGATATCGTGTTACTGCCTGTAAATTAAGTTAATTCATTGGCATTTTGTCGGGATCTGGATAATGGTAATGAAATCCAAGATCTCGACAGATCTCCTGACCATCAATTTCTCGTATTAAAGGTTTCTCTTCTTCAGCAAATTCTGGCGGAATAAGATCAAGTTGGCTCGACACTCTTGAGTAAAAGTCTTTCTTTTTAGGGTGAATTGGGGCACATAAATTATATAAATGGCCACCTTCATTCTGCGCAAGAAGTTGCTCAATAGCAAAAATGACATCATCCAAGTGGACTAAGTTAACGCATTGATGAGCGCCTTTTACCTGTTTTTTACCTGATAAAAAACGTCCAGCATGACGACCCGGCCCAACTAATCCGGCTAATCGAAGAATATCAACTGTCGTCAACGGTAAACGATGTAGCCAGTTCTCAACTTCTGCTAACATTTTTGCTGATTGTGTTTCTGGTCGAATATCCATTTCTTCCGTGATATTACCTGTTTGATTGCCATATACAGAAGTAGAGCTAATGTAAATGACTCTCGTAACATGACGAGACATTGCGCTATCCACCAACGTCTGAATGGCTTCAACATAATCATAACCGCCACCAGCAGCACTGGGTGGTAACGTGATAATGAGAACGTCAGTTTCCATTAAGTAATCAAAATCATCTCTATCACATTCAATTGCGGGTGTTAAATTCACTAAACAGCAGTCAACGCCACTCATTCTTGCTGCTTCTACGCCATCTTCGGTGGTTTTAGTCCCTTTAACTTGATAGCCTGCATCACGCAACGCAACGGCAAGTGGTAAACCTAACCAACCTAATCCTACGATGGTTATTCGTTTCATTTTGCTCCCCTACTTAAATGGCTTAGTCAAAGTATGCTATAAAATTTTAATTTCGCCATTACTTATAAATACTACTTATTATTTCGTGAACATTTAGCCTCTCTCTATATACTCGCCTACTTGTGCCATTAAGTAAATAAGAGAAATATTAAAATCATATTAAAAACATAAGGTTACAAAATAATTAAATTATTATTAAAAAATAGGTTGCTTTATGCTTTGTAAATCATGTAGGTTGAAAGGCAGACAAATTCTAAATGCAGGTTACTCAATATTGATGACTCAATATTGGTTAACGGTAACGGGCATTACTAAATAACAAATAGTGTTATTAGCTAGGAAAATAATTATGTATAGCATTCAACTAAACCACCATCATCACCATCACCCTGACTAGTCTTTCAGGCGATGAGTGCTGGAAGACGTTTAAGAAACGCTTCCGGTGGTCTGAATGCAGACAAACAATAAAAACCCCGGAAGGCAACTTCCGGGGTTTTTTTATAGCTAATTTTCATAACAAAAACATGGACAATGATAGGGTAATAATATGTTAGATAAAGCAAGATTAAGGATCGCAATGCAAAAATCAGGGCGTTTAAGCGATGATTCTCGTGCTCTTTTAGCGCGTTGTGGCATCAAAATTAACTTAAACCAACAGCGCCTGATTGCTTACGCTGAAAATATGCCAATCGATATTTTACGTGTTAGAGATGACGATATTCCGGGATTAGTCATGGATGGTGTTGTTGATTTAGGGATCATCGGTGAAAACGTTTTAGAAGAAGAGTTATTAAAACGTCGCTCACAAGGTGAAAACCCAAGTTATCTGACACTACGTCGTCTTGATTTCGGTGGCTGTCGTTTATCTCTCGCAACCCCTGTCGATTTCAATTATCAAGGTGTGGAATGCTTAAATAATACTCGCATCGCAACCTCCTATCCCAATCTGCTCAAACGCTATTTAGATCAAAAAGGCATCAAGTTTAAATCCTGTTTATTAAATGGCTCGGTTGAAGTCGCCCCTCGTGCAGGTCTTGCTGACTCTATCTGCGACTTAGTTTCTACTGGCGCAACATTAGAAGCCAACGGTTTAAAAGAAGTTGAAGTGATTTATCGCTCAAAAGCATGCTTGATCCAACGTGACGGTGACATGGAAACCGATAAACAAGCACTTATCGACCGCCTACTAACGCGTATTCAAGGTGTTATTCAAGCTCGAGAATCAAAATACATTATGTTACACGCACCAAGTGATTGTCTTGAAGATGTCATTGCGTTACTTCCGGGTGCTGAAAGACCAACTATTTTACCTCTGGCGGGTGACCAAAATCGCGTAGCAATGCACATGGTGAGTAGCGAAACCCTATTCTGGGAAACAATGGAAAAGCTTAAAGCATTAGGTGCAAGTTCAATTCTTGTTTTACCAATTGAAAAAATGATGGAATAAGGTGAAATGATGAAAACGGGTTTTAATACATTAACTTACTGGAATAAATGCACGAAAGAACAGCAACAAGTGCTATTAACTCGCCCAGCTATTTCTGCATCAGGTTCAATTACAGAACAAGTTGCTAGCATCATTTCACAGGTACGCAATGATGGAGATAAAGCGCTTAAAGCACTTAGCCAAAAATTCGATAAGGCAGCGCCAGAAAGCGTTTTGGTGTCAAAATCACAAATCGATGCAGCTTCATCAAGACTTGATAGCAAAATAAAACAGGCAATAGCACAGGCGATGAATAATATTCGTCGCTTTCATGAGGCTCAAATTCCTAACACTATCAACGTGGAAACTCAACCTGGTGTATTTTGCCAACAAGTAAGCAGACCTATTGATGCAGTAGGGCTTTATATTCCTGGAGGTTCGGCACCATTACTCTCAACCGTAATGATGTTAGGTATTCCAGCCCGTATTGCAGGTTGTCGCAAAGTTATTCTTTGCTCACCGCCCCCTATTGCTGATGAAATTTTATATATTGCTCAACAAATTGGTATTGATGAAATCTTCCAAGTTGGTGGTGCTCAGGCGATTGCCGCCATGGCATTTGGTACTGAATCTATTCCTAAGGTTGATAAAATTTTTGGCCCCGGCAATGCCTATGTAACCGAAGCAAAACGCCAAGTAAGCCAATCGCTACAAGGTGCAGCAATCGATATGCCAGCAGGTCCTTCTGAAGTATTAGTGATTGCGGATGCAGATGCAAACCCTGCATTTATTGCCGCAGACTTACTTTCGCAAGCTGAACACGGCCCTGATTCACAAGTTGTATTATTAACACCTGATGAAACCCTCGCTAAAGCCGTTATTGCTGAAACAGAAACACAACTAGCGCTATTAAGCCGTGCTGAAATCGCTAAACAAGCACTTACAGAAAGCCGCGTCATTATTACTCGTGATCTCGATCAGTCTATTGAAATTAGTAACAGCTATGGCCCAGAACACTTAATTATTCAAACCAATGATGCTGATAGTCGTGTTGATAGCATTACCAGCGCTGGATCTGTTTTTCTTGGTGCTTGGTCACCTGAATCTGCGGGAGATTATGCTTCTGGTACTAATCACGTTCTACCGACTTATGGTTATACAGCAACCTACTCAAGCTTAGGCTTAGCTGATTTTATGAAACGTATGACAGTACAGAAACTGACAGCACAAGGTTTATCTGATTTAGCACAGACTATTGAAATATTAGCGCAAGCAGAACAACTCACCGCACACAAAAATGCGGTCACACTTCGCGTTAACGCTTTAGCTCAGGGGAAAAAGAGTGATGAAAACTAAATTTGATATCAATACGCTTGCAAGAAAAAATGTACGTGAATTAACACCTTATCAATCTGCTCGGCGCTTAGGGGGAAATGGTTCTGTTTGGTTAAATGCAAATGAATACCCTCTCGCGCCTGACTTTGCTTTTAATGAAAAAAACTTAAATCGTTACCCTGAATGTCAGCCTGTGAATGTGATTAATCGTTATGCTGCATACGCAGGTGTTAATTCAAATCAAGTCTTAGTTAGCCGTGGGGCAGATGAAGCGATTGAACTACTTATTCGTGCTTTCTGTGAGCCAGGTAAAGATGCCGTACTTTATTGTCCACCAACATACGGGATGTATAGCGTTAGTGCTGAAACCTTCGGTATAGAACAGCGTGTTGTTCCCGCACTTGCTGATTGGAGCCTAGATGTTAAAGCCATCGCATCACAACTTGATAATGTAAAGCTTATCTACCTATGCAGCCCCAATAATCCGACAGGAAATATTGTTGATCCTTCGCTTATTCGTGATGTATTAGCGTTGGCTAAAGACAAAGCCATTGTTGCGGTAGATGAAGCTTATATTGAATTTTGCCCACAAGCGTCAATTGTTTCATGGCTTGAAGATTATCCGAATTTAGTTATTTTGCGAACCTTATCGAAAGCTTTTGCTTTAGCAGGGCTTCGTTGTGGCTTTGCGCTTGCCAACCCACCAGTCATTGAATTATTACTAAAGGTGATCGCACCGTACCCACTTTCAACACCTGTTGCAGATATTGCTGCGCAAGCATTAACAGAAGCAAGTATTGAGATAATGAAAAAGCGAGTGGCCGAAATTACACGCAATAGAGCCATTTTATCTGATACGTTAAAAAAATTGCCTAATGTTGAACAGGTTTATAACAGTGAAACCAACTATATTTTAGTGAAATTCACTGATGCGACTCTGGTTTTCCGTACTTTATGGGAGCAAGGGATTATTTTACGCGATCAACAGCGTCAATATGGGCTTAATGGCTGTTTGCGTATTTCTATCGGTACAGCAGAAGAATGTGATAGCGTGATTAATGCCATAAAAAATATTCAAACTGCAAACGTATAAAACATTAAAAACGATAACAACAAAAAATCGCAACTGAGGGATCTCAACCATGAGCCAAAAAATTCTTTTTATCGATCGTGATGGTACTTTAATCACTGAGCCACCAACTGATTACCAAGTTGATAGACTTGATAAACTTGCCTTTGAAAATGGCGTGATCCCCGCACTGACAGCGCTGCAAAAAGCGGGTTATAAACTGATTATGATCACAAATCAGGATGGATTAGGCACAGAAAGTTTTCCTCAAACAGATTTCGATCCTCCTCATAATTTAATGATGCAAGTTTTCTCATCACAAGGGATCACCTTTGATGATGTTTTAATTTGCCCTCATAAGCCTGAAGACAACTGCCCTTGTCGCAAACCAGAAACAGGGCTTGTCACCCAATATTTAGTTGATGGCGCACTCGATAAAGATAACAGTTATGTTATTGGCGATAGACAAACTGATATTCAGCTAGCTGAAAATATGGGTATCAAAGGCATACTTTATAATGCCAACAAGCTCCCTTGGGCTGTTATTACAGAGCAGCTGACTAAAAAAGATCGTTATGCCCACGTTGAGCGCAAAACAAAAGAAACACAAATCGCGATCGATGTTTGGCTAGATCGTGAAGGAAATAGCCAAATCAGCACTGGTGTTGGTTTCTTTGATCACATGCTTGATCAAATTGCCACACACGGCGGCTTTCGTATGAATATCAATGTAAAAGGTGATTTAGTTATTGATGATCACCACACGGTAGAAGATACCGGTCTTGCTTTGGGTGAAGCATTACGCGAAGCATTAGGTGATAAACGGGGTATTGCTCGCTTTGGCTTTACATTACCAATGGATGAGTGCCTCGCAAGCTGTGCATTAGATATTTCTGGTCGTCCACACCTTGAGTACAAAGCCGAATTTAAATATCAACGTGTCGGTGATTTAAGTACAGAGATGATTGAACACTTTTTCCGTTCTCTCTCTTACACCATGGGTTGCACATTGCACCTGAAATCAAAAGGCAAAAACGATCACCACAAAGCTGAAAGCTTATTTAAAGTCTTTGGTCGTACATTACGCCAAGCCATTCGTGTTGAAGGCAATACTTTACCAAGCTCAAAAGGTGTTCTGTGATGAAAGTGGTTATTCTTGATACGGGCTGTGCCAATTTATCCTCTGTCGCTTACGCTGTTAAGCGACTCGGTTATGATCCAATTGTGTCCTATGAAAAAAACGTGGTGTTATCTGCGGATAAACTCTTTTTACCCGGAGTAGGAACAGCAAGAGCGGCAATGGAACAGCTCAAAGCTCGTGAGCTAATTCCTTTAATTAAAGCCTTAACACAACCAGTTTTAGGTATTTGTTTAGGTATGCAAATATTGGCTTCACTAAGCGAGGAAGGTAAAGATATCCCTTTATTAGGTTTAGTTGATGGCACCATAGATAAGCTTGATACAGCGGGTTTACCATTACCTCATATGGGTTGGAACCAAGTATTAGCAAAACCGGGGCATCCTCTTTTTCGTTCACTTGATGACAATGCTTGGTTCTATTTTGTTCATAGTTACGCTCTAGCGCTCAATGAATCGACGATTGCTGAAACTGAATACGGCTCTCGCTTTAGTAGCGCAATTCAAAAAGATAATTTTTATGGAGTGCAATTTCACCCAGAACGTTCAGGTAAAGCGGGCGCTCAACTTATCAAGAATTTTTTGGAGATGTAACCCATTATGATTATTCCAGCATTAGATTTAATTGATGGGAAAATAGTTCGTCTTCATCAGGGTGATTATGCAAAACAGCGTGATTATGATGATAATCCGCTGACACGCTACCAACAATATGAAAAAGATGGCGCAAAGCTACTTCACCTAGTGGATTTAACGGGTGCAAAAGATCCTTCTGCTCGCCAAATTCCACTGTTAAAAAAACTTGTTGCTTGTGTCAATGTGCCCGTACAAGTGGGAGGTGGCATTCGCACTGAAGATGATGTTAAATCACTGCTCGATGCAGGGGCAAGCCGTGTTGTTATTGGCTCTACCGCAGTCAGCCAGCCTGAAATAGTGAAAACATGGTTTGAGCGCTATGGTGCAGATGCCATTGTATTAGCTCTCGATGTTCGCATTGATAAACAAGGCAAAAAGTGGGTAGCTGTCAGTGGTTGGCAAGAGAACTCCCCTTATACGCTTGAAGATATCATCAAGCTTTATCAAAGTGTGGGTTTAAAGCATGTATTGTGTACCGACATTTCTCGTGATGGCACATTAGCTGGCTCTAACGTTGAACTGTATAAAGAAATTAGCCAGCGTTTCCCTGATATTTTATTCCAAGCTTCGGGCGGTATTGGTGATTTACAAGATATCGCAGATCTTCCAGCATCTGGTGTTGCCGGCATTATTGTTGGTAGAGCATTATTAGAAGGCAAATTTACATTAAAAGAGGCGATATCATGTTGGCAAAACGCATAATTCCTTGTCTTGATGTCCGAAATGGGCAAGTCGTTAAAGGTGTTCAATTTCGTAATCATGAAATCATCGGTGATATTGTTCCTCTTGCTGAACGCTATGCTAAAGAAGGCGCTGATGAACTGGTATTTTACGATATTACCGCCTCGTCTGATGGCCGCGTGGTTGATAAAAGCTGGGTGTCGCGCGTTGCTGAAGTGATTGATATTCCATTTTGTGTTGCAGGTGGTATTCGCTCTGTTGAAGATGCAGGGAAAATTCTCTCATTTGGTGCCGATAAAATTTCGATTAACTCCCCTGCACTTTCAGATCCCTCTCTGATTTCGCGTCTTGCAGAACGTTATGGTGTGCAATGTGTTGTTGTGGGTATTGATACATGGTTTGACGAAAAAACAGGCGAGTATTTAGTTTATCAATTCACAGGTGATGAAAAACGGACTCAGCAAACACACTGGAAAACCCTTGACTGGGTACGTGAAGTGCAGCGATTAGGTGCCGGTGAAATTGTTTTAAATATGATGAATCAAGATGGTGTCAGACAAGGCTATGACTTGAAACAATTGGCTCAAGTACGCCAAGTTGCGGATGTTCCTCTTATTGCCTCTGGCGGTGCGGGTGAAATGTCACACTTTCTTGATGCATTTAAATTAGCCAATGTTGATGGCGCTCTTGCAGCCTCTGTTTTTCATAAACAAATAATTAATATCAACGAATTAAAACAGTATCTTGCAAAGAATGACGTTAAGGTAAGAATATAATGAATAGTGAAACATTAGCGCAATTAGATTGGAAAAAAGTCGATAATCTCATGCCTGTGGTTATCCAAAATGCCATTTCAGGTGATGTATTAATGCTAGGTTATATGAACAAAGAAGCATTAAATGTCACTTTAGAAAGTGGAAATGTGACCTTCTATTCACGCACTAAACAGCGTTTATGGACAAAAGGTGAAACCTCAGGCAACTTTCTTAAATTAGTCAATATTTATCCTGACTGTGATAACGATACTTTACTTATTTTAGCCAATCCTATTGGTCCCACTTGCCATAACGGTACTGAAAGTTGTTTTGCTCCAGCACAAAGCCAATGGGGATTTCTCTACGAGCTTGAAAATATATTACGTGAACGTAAAAATGCCTCACCAGATAGCTCTTATACTGCTCGTCTTTATGCCAGTGGTACAAAACGTATAGCGCAAAAAGTGGGAGAAGAAGGTGTAGAAACCGCATTGGCTGCTACTGTGAATGACAGAGAAGAGCTAAAAAATGAAGCCTCAGACTTGCTCTATCACTTAATGGTCTTACTGCAAGACCAATCATTATCACTCAGTGATGTTATTGGTTGCCTACAAGAACGCCATAAAAAAGCAGAGTAATTGATATCACATTAATAGAGATAACAAAAAGCCGATACAAAAATAAAGTATCGGCTTCATTTTTTAAAAATAAAAAGTAATCGCTTAATTAGCTTTTTATCTTCTAAGCATTACATTGCTTGGCGGAATAATTCGATAACATCACTTTCAGAACCCTGAACTGGGTTAGTGATTGCACAAGCATCTTTCAGCGCATTTTCAGCTAATGTTTTGAAATCTTCTTCTTTCACGCCTAATTCTTTCAGACCTGCAGGAATACCAACATCTTTAGCCATTTTACGAATTTCTTCGATACACGCTTTCGCACCTTGCTCATCGCTCATTGCAGAAACATCAACACCCATAGCTTGTGCGATATCTTTTAAACGACCTGCTGCAGCTTGAATGTTGTAAGCTTGAACATGTGGTAATAAAACCGCATTACACACACCATGAGGTAAGTTATAAAAACCACCTAATTGGTGAGCCATAGCATGTACATAGCCTAAAGATGCGTTATTAAATGCCATACCTGCTAAAAACTGTGCATAAGCCATGTTTTCACGCGCTGTTGCATCACCGCCATTATCAACAACTTTACGTAAAGATCCGCTGATCATAGTGACTGCTTTTAATGCACACGCATCAGTGATTGGATTTGCAGCAATTGAAACATACGCTTCAACAGCATGAGTTAATGCATCCATACCTGTTGCAGCGGTTAAACCTTTTGGCATACCAATCATTAATTCTGAATCATTTACAGATAAGAGTGGTGTAACGTTTTTATCAACGATAGCCATTTTGATATGACGCGCAGTATCTGTGATGATACAAAAACGCGTCATTTCTGATGCAGTACCTGCTGTGGTATTAATTGAAATCAGTGGTAATTGAGGTTTAGCAGAACGGTCAACGCCTTCGTAATCTGCAATTTTTCCACCATTAGAAGCCACTAACGCAATACCTTTGGCGCAATCGTGTGGTGAACCACCACCTAAAGAAATCACACAGTCACATTGATGTTCTTTCAGCAGAGCTAAACCCGCTTCTACGTTTTCAACAGTAGGGTTTGGTGCAGTACCGTCATAAACTACGCTAGAAATACCAGCCTCGGTCAGTAATTTACTTACTTTCTCAACAACACCCAGTTGATTTAAAATGCTATCAGTTACGATCAACGCTTTATGAAAACCGAAGTCTTTCATTGAACTTACGGCATCAGCAAGACAACCCGCACCAATTTTATTTACAGAAGGGATATAGAATGTAGAAACAGCCATTATTGACTTCCTTTTTAGTAATTAAATCTATGTTTTAATATGTTCTATTCTTTTTGTTCTTAAATTGATCATCATCAAAATAATAAATAAATATCAATTTATTTATAATATTAGTACACGAATATAATATTGGTAATTTAATTACTCTATTAATTCAATAGGATAATACTATTAACATGTTATTGTTTGTAATAAAATAATTTGAAAAGCTTATCAAAATAATCAAAACCAACTGTAAACATCACAGCAGAATATTTTTTTTAAAGTCGTATAATGACTTCAAATAAATAACTTATTAATTCAGGAGTCATTGATGTCTTTGACTATTTTTGAGCAACTCACTGCTTTATTAGATAAAAACCACGCTACTTACCGTGTAATGGAACACCCTACCGCAGGTCGTTCTGAAGAAGTTGCAAAAATTAGAGGAACACAATTAGGACAAGGCGCAAAAGGACTTGTTTGCCATATAAAAGGTAATGGTGTTAAACAACATGTGCTGGCAATATTACCCGCCGATAAACAAGCTGACCTTTCAAAACTTGCTCACCAAATCGGGGGGACAAGAGCATCTTTAGCAAGCCCTAAAGAAGTGGATGATCTCACCCAGTGTGTCTTTGGCGCAATTCCCCCTTTTAGTTTTCATCCTGCATTGAAGCTTGTCGCAGACCCTTTGCTTTTTGAACGCTTTGATGAGTTAGCGTTTAATGCGGGTACATTAGAGCGCTCTATTATTCTGAATACGCAAGATTACAAACGTATTGCACACCCCGAATTAATCTCTTTTATTCGTGACGAAGAAAACGAAAAATAAAAACGGTCAACTTATCTTTAACAATTACCCTAGTTATAAATTCAGCTAAGGGTAATTGTTAGCATGATATCTATTCCTGCTGTATGTATAGATTTACATCCTTAAAACTAATATTAGATAATCTAATCCGAAAACAACCCAATATTTAATTCTAATAAAAAGAAAAAAATCAGAATAAATTCCACTAATTTCTTATTACCCTATCAATAACGCTAAAAAATGTACAAGACAGAGATTATTAATAAATTTACTCGTTTCAGCACTCAATAATTTACTAAATAGGTTTTATTTTATTGACCTGAATTAGTAGTACATTTAAGTTAGCATCAATAAAAATACAATAATGTAAAACTTCATTTACAATTCGGTTATTTTCTAACATATAAATAAATATATAAACAATGTACCAATAGGTGCAGGGAAATTTTCATGCAAACTTCAACTAAAAAACAACCACTTTATAAAGTGCTATATGTGCAAGTTATCGTTGCCATCTTACTCGGTATCTTGCTTGGACATTTTTACCCTGACGTTGGTGAATCCTTTAAACCACTTGGTGATGGATTTATCAAAATTGTAAAAATGATCATCGCGCCTGTTATCTTCTTAACAGTCGTCACTGGCATTGCCGGTATGAATAATATGAAAGCTGTGGGTACAGTCGCGGGTAAATCCATGATTTACTTCCTGACTTTCTCTACCATTGCATTAATTATTGGTTTAATCGTTGCAAACGTTATTCGCCCTGGTGATGGTTTAAATATCTCTCCTGCTTCATTAGATGCGAGCAAAGTAGAAAGTTATGTTTCAAAAGCGCATGACTCGTCTATTGTTGGTTTCTTAATGAATATCATTCCTGAAACAGTTGTTAGTCCATTGGTTAACGGCAATATTCTACAAGTACTGTTTGTTTCTGTTGTCTTTGGTATTGCATTAGCCTCTATCGGGACTCGTGGCGAGCCAGTTCTTAAGTTCTTACAAAACTTCTCAGAGCCAGTATTCAAAATGGTCGGCATGCTAATGAAATTAGCACCTATCGGCGCTTTTGGGGCAATGGCCTTTACCATCGGGAAGTACGGTATTTCCTCAATCAGTAACTTAGTATTGCTCGTTCTGACTTTCTACATAACTTCATTATTGTTTGTTCTTGTCGTGTTAGGTGCTGTTGCAAAATATAATGGCTTCTCTATTCTCTCTTTAATTAAATATATTAAAGATGAACTTTGGTTAGTATTAGGTACTTCTTCTTCAGAAGCAGCTTTACCTAGCTTAATGCGTAAAATGGAAAATGTAGGCTGTAAAAAATCCGTCGTCGGCTTAGTTATTCCAACAGGTTACTCCTTTAACTTAGATGGCACTAACATCTATATGACCATGGCGGCTCTATTTATTGCGCAAGCTACAGGCATTGATCTTTCATTAACAGAGCAAATCACCCTACTCTTAGTTGCAATGATAAGTTCAAAAGGTGCTGCGGGTGTTACTGGTGCTGGCTTTATTACTTTAGCAGCAACCTTATCCGTTGTTCCTAGCGTTCCCGTTGCAGGTATGGCATTAATTCTAGGGATTGACCGTTTTATGTCAGAATGTCGCGCATTAACCAACCTTGTGGGTAATGCTTGTGCCTGTATCGTTGTTGCTCGTTGGGAAAATGCCTTAGATAAAGAAAGAATGAATGATGTCTTTAGTGGTAGAGCATCAAGCGAATTTATTGAAGAGGCTCCATTAGCGACTATTGAAACTGAGTCTGATAACTCAATTAAAATCCCAGTAAAATAAAAATCATTTTCCATGATCCATAAAAGAGCGCTTATGCGCTCTTTTTTTTAAAATAATCAAACAAAAACAAATAATTAGATAAAATCCCCTTTCTCATTTCTTCCCTTCCATCTTTTTTACATTTAAACCATTTAATTCACCAAAAAATAAAGCCAAATACACATATTCTTAAATAAACATAATAAATTAAAACAAAATATAATTTCATTAACTTATTGATTTATGAAAAATAAATTCCACAAATAGAGATAAGTTGAAATTAAATCTATTTTTTTAGATGAAGAGCACAATATTTGATAAAATCAACTTTATTTTATTGACCTGATTTACTCATACCTTTAAGTTACCTGTTACAACAAAATAAATGTAAATAATAATTTACAACATAATGACTTTTTAATTATTCAAATATCTTTCAGTTACAGGGAATTTTTATGCAGACTTCATCCCGCAAGCTCCCCTTTTATCGTGTGTTATATGTCCAAGTAATTATCGCTATCATTCTGGGTATTCTGCTGGGCCATTTTTATCCTGATGTGGGTGGATCTTTCAAACCGCTAGGTGATGGTTTTATCAAAATCGTCAAAATGATTATTGCACCTGTGATTTTCTTAACTGTAGTCACAGGTATTGCTGGCATGAATAATATGAAAACAGTAGGAAAGGTAGCTGGTAAATCAATGATTTACTTCTTAACCTTTTCGACTATTGCGCTGATTATTGGATTAATAACCGCGAATATTATTCGTCCTGGTGATGGTTTAAATATCTCTCCCGAATCATTAGATAGTAGTCGAGTAGAAATGTATGTCACACAAGCACACAGTTCTTCTCTTGTTGATTTTTTAATGAATATCATCCCAGATACTATCGTTAGCCCATTAGTTAACGGCAATATCTTACAAGTATTGTTTGTTTCTGTGATTTTTGGCCTAGCATTAGCATCAATAGGTTCACGGGGTGAACCTGTATTAAAATTCTTACAGCATCTTTGCGACCCGGTTTTTAAGATGGTGGGTATGCTAATGAAGCTAGCACCTATTGGTGCCTTTGGTGCCATGGCTTTTACAATAGGTAAATATGGTATTTCTTCTATTGGCAATTTAATGTTGTTAGTGATTACCTTTTATCTTACTGCATTACTTTTTGTACTCGTAGTATTAGGTGCTGTTGCCAAATATAACGGCTTCTCCATTCTCTCTTTAATTAAATATATTAAAGATGAGTTATGGTTAGTATTAGGTACCTCTTCATCTGAAGCTGCCCTCCCCACATTAATGAGTAAAATGGAGCAACTGGGCTGTAAAAAATCTGTCGTTGGTTTAGTTATTCCAACGGGTTATTCTTTTAATTTAGACGGCACCAATATCTATATGACCATGGCAGCTTTATTTATCGCTCAAGCAACAGGTGTTGATTTGTCATTAACAGAACAAATTACGTTACTGTTTGTTGCTATGATCAGCTCAAAAGGTGCTGCGGGTGTTACAGGAGCCGGTTTCATTACTCTTGCCGCAACATTATCGGTTGTTCCTAGTGTTCCTGTTGCTGGTATGGCATTAATTCTAGGGATTGACCGCTTTATGTCAGAGTGTCGTGCATTAACTAATCTTGTGGGTAATGCTTGCGCTTGTATTGTTGTCGCTCGTTGGGAAAATGCCTTAGACAAAGAGAGAATGAATGGTGTTTTTAGTGGCAAAATATCAAGAGAAGACTTTGCCGATGATAAATTAGTCTCTGATAATGTAAATGAAGAACCTCATTATGTGAAAGTCACTGAGCAATAGATTAGGCTTTTTCTTAACTCAATTTCTTAACTTAATAATGATAAAAGAGAGTGTTTAAATAAATACTCTCTTTTTATTATGCTATTCATTTTTAATTAAAATGCTACTGACAATTATTGTCACTTTAATGGATTAAAATAAGTGTAATAGAAAAATATCTTTAATGACTTTTTAAAAAATACTCATCCCATTTGATACCGCAATATTAAATCTATAAAAAAGGTGCCCAAATTGAGCACCTTTTATTGTTATATTTCAATTAATATAACCGAGTATTTAATCTTTCTTATTCCATCCACTCAGTATGGAATACGCCATCTTTATCAGTACGTTTATAAGTATGCGCACCAAAGTAGTCACGTTGAGCTTGGATTAAGTTTGCTGGTAACACTTCTGCACGATAGCTATCGTAGTAAGAAATAGCTGCAGAGAATGTTGGAGTAGGAATACCCGCTTGCACGCCATAACAAACAACATCACGCAGAGCTTGTTGGTAATCGTCAGCGATTTGTTTAAAGTATGGCGCTAACAGCAGATTTGCAATGTTTGCATCTTCGTTATAAGCATCTGTGATTTTTTGTAGGAATTGAGCACGGATGATACAACCCGCACGGAAAATCTTCGCAATTTCACCGTAGTTTAAATCCCAGTTATATTCGTCTGACGCTGCTTTCAGTTGCTGGAAACCTTGCGCATAAGAGACGATTTTACCTAAATACAGTGCACGACGAACATTTTCAATAAAGGCTTTTTTATCACCAGAGAATGCTTTAGGTGTAGGGCCAGATAATACTTTAGAGGCAGCAACACGTTGATCTTTTAATGAAGAGATATAACGAGCAAATACAGACTCAGTGATAAGAGTAACTGGCACGCCTAGGTCTAAAGAGCTTTGGCTAGTCCATTTACCTGTACCTTTATTTGCCGCTTCATCAAGAATAACATCAACAAGGTATTTACCTTCGTCATCTTTTTTACGGAAAATATCAGCTGTAATTTCAATCAGATAGCTACTTAATTCGCCTTTATTCCACTCAGTAAAGGTTTCTGCTAATTCTTCATTAGTTAAACCTAATGAGTGTTTTAATACTGAATATGCTTCTGCAATCAGTTGCATATCGCCATATTCGATACCGTTATGAACCATTTTCACATAGTGACCTGCGCCATCAGCACCGATATAAGTTACACAAGGTTCACCTTCAGCAACAGCCGCAATTTTTTCAAGGATAGGAGCAACTAATTCGTAAGCTTCTTTTTGTCCGCCCGGCATGATTGAAGGACCTTTTAATGCACCTTCTTCACCACCAGAAACACCGGTACCAATGAAGTTAAAGCCTTGTGCTGATAATTCACGGTTACGACGAATAGTATCTTTAAAGAAAGTATTTCCGCCATCGATAAGGATATCGCCTTTATCTAAATGCGGTGTCAATGCAGCAATTGTTTTATCCGTTGCTTCACCCGCTTTTACCATTAATAAAATACGGCGCGGTTTTTCTAACGAATCAACAAACTCTTCAATAGAATAATTCGGAACCAGTTTTTTACCTGGATTTTCAGCGATAACTTCGTTGGTTTTATCGCTTGAGCGGTTGTAAATAGATACAGAATAACCACGGCTTTCAATATTTAGCGCAAGGTTACGTCCCATAACTGCCATACCAACCACGCCGATTTGCTGTTTTGACATGAAAATAACTCCCGTCTGAAAATAAACCTGCCAGTATCAATGTACTGACAATTTGTTAACCTGATCACATAGTAACTCACTCTCTCACTTGGTGGTAGTTATTGATGTAATTGGTATCACAATCTTTTAGACAAAATGAAATTATTCCTCTACTACTGATAATAATTTATTGAAAAATTCCTTCAAATTGCTCATTATTCTCAAGTCGGCATATGCCGTCTTTATAGAAGGTAAAACAAACTGTATGGAATGGATCTTAGATCCGACAATCTGGGTAGGGCTTTCCACCTTAATTGTTCTCGAAATCGTACTTGGTATTGATAACCTTGTTTTCATTGCTATTCTGGCAGATAAACTCCCAGCAAAACTAAGAGATAAAGCTCGTGTAACCGGCTTATTGTGCGCCCTTGTTATGCGGATTGTGTTGTTATTTAGTCTCTCTTGGCTTATCACTCTGACAAAACCTCTTATTACACTGTTTGATCATCCTTTCAGTGCAAGAGATTTAATTATGTTGCTCGGAGGGATATTCTTGCTGTTCAAAGCCACTATGGAGCTTAATGAACGACTAGAAGGTAAAGATCACGACGAAGGGAAACAACGCAAAACGACCAGCTTTTGGTCTGTCGTTGCACAAATTATCGTGCTGGATGCGGTATTCTCGCTTGACTCAGTGATAACCGCTGTTGGTATGGTTGATCATTTAGGCGTTATGATTGCGGCTGTTACTATTGCAATGTCCTTGATGATCCTTGCAAGTAAGCCTCTAACAAATTTCGTCAATAACCACCCAACTATTGTTATCTTGTGTTTAAGCTTCTTGCTGATGATTGGTTTTGCATTAGTTGCCGAAGGCTTTGGCTACGCCATTCCAAAAGGTTACCTATATGCAGCGATTGGCTTCTCTATCATGATAGAAGTCTTTAATCAGCTTGCACAATTTAACCGTCGCCGTTTCTTATCGGCTTCTCGCTCTTTGCGTGAACGTACAGCAGAAGCGGTGCTACGTATTATTAATGGTAAGTCTGAATCTTCTGAATTAGATCCTCACACATCTGATTTAGTCTCCAGTTCAGAAGAAGTGTTTGATCCTCAAGAACGCCAAATGATTGTGCGTGTGCTTGGTTTAAGCCAACGTAATGTTAACAGTATCATGACGTCTCGCCATGATGTTGAATACGTAGACTTAAATGCAACACAAGATGATATTCGCCAATTATTGGAGAAGGAGCCTCACTCTCGTCTAGTGATCACTGATGAACAATACAGTGATGAACCTGTCGGCGTTGTTAATGTTATTCAACTGCTGAATCAACAATTACGTAATGAGCCATTAAACTTACGCTTATTAGTGACACAACCGTTGATCTTCCCTGAAGGTTTATCATTGTTACAAGCATTAGAACAATTCCGTAGTGCGCATACTCACTTCGCATTTGTTGTTGATGAATTTGGCTCGGTAGAAGGGATCGTGACACTCACTGACGTTATGGAAACTATTGCGGGTAATTTGCCTGTTAGTTCTGAAGAAAACGATTCACGTCATGACTTGGTTCAAAACGAAGACGGCTCATGGACTGTAAACGGTTTTACACCACTTGAAGACTTAGTACTCTATGTTCCAATCAAACTGGATGAAAAACGTGAGTATGAAACCTTAGCTGGCTTATTAATGGAGCATTTACAACGTGTTCCAACCGTTGGTGAGAAGATCCTTATTGATGGCATTGAATTTGAGCCATTAGAAGTGAACAACCATCGAATTAATAAAGTTCGAATTGTAGAGCCTAAAACTGACGATAATGAGGACGTGGACGAAGCGTAATCTCAATTAGTTCTCTAAATATCCGCCTTTATGGCGGATATTTTTTATCTGAAGACTACTATGTCTACTGAAAAATATGCATACCAATATCATTGTTAAAATCGTTTGGTTAACCTCTATTGAGGGAGGAAGACAATCACCCCCACCTTTAACTGGTTTTTATTATCCAACGACTCAACTGCCTAATGAGCCAAATAGTTGGAGCCTTGCGATTGAAATCACTCACACACAGCAAGAGTCTGAACATTGGATAAGTGAGGGCTATATGCAGTTTCTTGTTGAACATGCTCCTCATCACTTATTAGAAGAATTAGAAAAAATTGAAATTTATGAAGGCTCTAAAAAAGTTGCAGATATTTTTATTCGATTTAAATAATCATCTAATTCATAAATTAAATATCGTTAGGCGGGAAACAGGTAATAACGTTGATGAAACGTAATATAGATTATTTTTAATAAAATGCTTTCCAGAGATCTTTAGGATTTGTTTTTTCGTTTAAGATATAAGGATCATGAGCATCTATTTTACACTGCGCTACTATTTCCTCTGGCCAAATAGGACGACGACTGGTTAATATTGCAATATAACGTGGGATACTAATAATAAAAATAATTGGAGACATCAATGGCATTAAAATTTTTAACAGCCCTTTAAATAGCGTGCTGACATAAAAGAACGTAAATCCATAACTCTCTTTTTTATTGGCTATGGGCAAACAAAACTCCACTTGCTGAATAAGGTGTTCCGGTCTCTCTTCCATATAACGGCGAATAAACTCCCAATGATATTTTAGCAATTCAAAATTACCGGTGGAGGCAGGAAGGCAAAAGGTATCAATAATGGTTTTATTATCATCAGCAAGTACATGACCACTAATATAATAGTCATTTTTCATACTCTTCGCGTAATCAAGCCCCGTGGTAAAAAAGACTTTTTCCCAGGGAACGGTAATAATAGAGCCATCAGTACGAAAAGCGTAAACCATCTGATTCTTACGATCAAAGCGTATGGGATAATGTGTCCATGCAAACCATTCTGTTTTCAATAAAGAGAACATAAAGAATCCCATTACAAGAAATAGAGATCCTATAATAATAGTAGATACTATATTTTCTTTAGAAAATTGCTGAAAAAATATAAAATAAAAAATAATCCATAATGCACTACCTAAAAATGCAGTAGTACCTAAGGAAGAAAAAAGACTCACAAATCCTTTTGAAGAATAATATTTATCCACCATTTCAAGATAATGAGAATTTACTGCAATCACTTTTACATCTGGAATCAATTCTTCATTTTCTAAATCAATACGGCTATTTTGCTCCAGCTTACCGGCTATTTCTTCATTATTTAATGGGCGATTAAGCTTAAATAAATCACAATCAAAATTAAATATAAGTTTTGATATAGAAGTAATATTTAATTCTATGGAGACAACTTATAGTATAAATATAGTTAATTACTCAATATGCGTGTAAAAATACAAGCATTAAATTTAATTATTTATTTATGAATGTTATGAGATTATATCAGGTAGGTTGCTTTTAATTTTATCCAATAAAAAAAACGGGCTTTGTTTTGATACAAAGCCCGCCAATAAAATTTAAAACAATAATTTCAGATTAATTCAATACGATGAAAATTAACCTAAAGTACTTGGTACAAGAATTTCAGTAGCAACAATGACAATAACAAGACCGACTAACACAGGTACAGAAACACGTTTCATCACTTCGAAAGGTGAAATTTTTGCCATACCTGATACCGCAACCACAACACCAGAAACGGGTGATAATGTACGACCTAAGTTTGAAGCTTGTAACATTGGAATGGTTAAATAAGCTGGGTTAACACCCATATTGCTTGCTAAACGAGGAATTAATTCAACGAACGCATAGAATGGTGCGTTACCAGAGCCAGTAGTCATTGCCGCTAACATCGTAATTAATACCAGTGCAATCATCATCACAATCGCACCGGAGCCTAATGACTGAGCACCTTCAATTAATGCATTGATAAAGCCAACGGTTGTTAAACCTTGAGCAAATACCCCTGCTGCGACTAATAACATCACAACTTGTGCAAATGCGTCTGCCATACCGCGGTAAGCTACTTCTAAACCTTCAAAAACTTGTTTTGCGCTAAAGCTACGAATAAATTCGATAACAGCCGCTAAAATCATACAGATAATAATAATGGCAACAATATGAAGCTCTGGTAACCATTTACCATCAAAAACAAGAACACCGATAATTGGCGTGAAAGGCAAAATTGCATAGAAACTTGGTGCGTGAGTTTTGATCTCATTCACGTCTAACATTTCTGTTTCGATATGCTCTTTACGGTCAAGATAACGCTGCCAGAAGAAGTGAGCAATACACATACCAATAATTGCAGCAATGGAAATAGGCAACGTGGTTTTAAATGCGAAATCAATCAGTGGCATTTGAGACGCTTCAGCGGCTAAAATAACATCACCTGATGTTGGTGCTAAAATAATAGAAGCTGGAGACGCACAGATTGCAGCCGCCGCTCCGCGGCTAATTCCCATATTCACCATAACAGGGAACAGCGTTGCCATTAATAACACACCTAGCCCTGTTGCTGATGAAACAGCCAGTGACATCAAACATGCAACGATATAAGCCGCCACCATCAGCAGATAAGGTGAATTAATCATTTTTAGTGGGCGTGAGGCTAATTTTACAACAACATCATTAGCACCAATATGCGTCATATAAGAGGCAAAACCACAAAGTATCATGATCATCATACCTAAATCGCCACCACGGCTCATTAGTAGATTTTTCACATACTCGACAATATCAATTAAACCGTAGCCTGTTGCAGTCGCACTCGCAGGTAAAACAGCCCTTCCCATAATTACGCTGATGATCAGTAATAACAGACCACCCGTCATTAAAACGCCTGTTGGTGAATAGCCTTTTACGATATAACGTCCAACACCTACGGCAACTAAGGCGCCGATAAGAATTTCAATCATTTATTTATCCTGTCTAAAATAGTCATTTATAAAATGAAGTTTTTTATTTTTATCATCATTTTTGCGTTTAGTGCGATTGACACACTCTGCCCAAAGGCAACGTTGCAGTGTATGACATATATCAAAAAAAACGACTATTTTTTTGTATATACATAGCACGAATGCTTACTTTTCATTCAAAACATAAATTAAATGATAGATATAAAGCAAAAAGCACACAATTATCAAAATAGTGTGCTTTTATTAAGAATGTGATGAAGTTAAAAATCGTGAAACTAGATTTTCTTCAATAGCTGATTAAGCGCCTTTACTTCAGGGCTTTCAGCATCTTGTTTATTTAGCCAATTATCGATAGCTTGTTTGGCTTTTTGCTGTAATTGATCGCGCAATAATTTTTCAATATTAAGTTCATATTGAATAGCATTCCAATCACCATAAAGCCTTAGTGGAATTTCAATTTTAGCCAATTGGCGGATAAATTCGTTTTCTTTGCCCCAACCTTTTTTGATATTAACAAATAACATCACATCAAGATCATGACGTTGAAGATCTACTTTGCCCTGCCCTTTAATTTGATAAGCCTCTGCTTGAGCATCAAGTGAATTAACGGTTACTTTTCCTTTTGGTGCTAACTTAAATTGGGCAATCACATTATCTGCTTGGGTATAACTTTCGATATCTTCAGGGTAAATCACTTTATCTGTCGCTTGAGCGACTGATTGCTGAATAACCTGTGGTACATTTAATCCCTGCATTTTAAATTGGGTAACAGAGGTATTAAGTGTACCTTGCCAATAATGATAAAAAGCTTTTCGGTTATATCCCGTTCCTTCTAAATTCCCTTTTGCTGAAATTAATCCACTGAAATTTTCAGGTTGATTAAAGACACGCAATAGTGGCTGTAATGGAATATTGTTCATTGTGATATCCATGCTGATATGCGCTGGCACAATGCTTGTTGAGATAACCGTTGGCAGTGAAAAATCACCTTGAAGGATTTGTCCTGTTAAGGTTTGAATATTCAGTGAATTAGGGTTATTTAACGCATCAAGTTTAAAATTGTTAATTTCTAAATCTTTATAAAGAAGCTTATTCAGGGCTAATTTCAAGGTAAACTCAATATCACCCCAATGCGTTAAATCATATTCTTTATTTTCAATGGTAACTGAAGTAATAATCGGTTTTGCCATAATAGTGGCATTCGGTGCGGGTGCCGCATAAGCAGAGTTAAATAATGAAAATGAAGAAGATGCTGAATTCTTTATAACAGGTGTTGAACGTGCCATTTCTGTTATTTTTGTCGGTGCTAATTCAGGTAATAGTGTATTTAAATTTAACACATCACCGCTTAATTCAGCTTGATAACGTGTTTTTTTATCAAATTCAGCGCTAATACGGCCTTGTAATTGGCTGTCGTTTGCCGTGAGATTTAAATTATCAAGAGATATCGCCTTGATACTGTCATTTTTAATGGTGAAATCAGAGGATAACCCCCCTGAGATCCCATTTTCAGGAAGCTCAGTACCAGACAAAATATAATCTAGCTGTGTAATTTTGCCGTTAATTTGATAAGGGTAAGCGCTCATATCCGCATTAGCGTTAACATTAAGCATTACCTCACGACGGTCACGATTCACTTTCGTGCTCATCTCAAGGCTAACTTGTTTTTTCTCGTCTGTTTTCAACGATATATCAATATCACGTAAATTAAGTTGCTCACCGTCTTTCATTTGCCAAATAATTAAGCTGTCTGAAATTTTTACTTTGGCGATGTTCAACTGCCAATTATTGGCTCTAGGTTCGACAACTGGGCGAGAAATATCGCGAGGAATAGAAATTGGTGATACTTTAGGAATAGCTTTACTTTCAGGTGTTTGGCGAACTACGGCACCTTTAAGCATAACTTCTTTTACCTCAAGTTGATGAGAAAGTAGCGGTAATAATTCAACATCAAGACGCATATTATCGGCAGTAATAAAAGGCATTTCAGCACCGGGTGCTGTCAATGACATCTTACCACTGATAATGCTTAACTTTGGCCACACATGCCAACGCATATCATCTTGTAATGTGAGTTTATAACCGCTTTGTTTTTCAACCCTTTCAACAAGGTATCCACGGAAATCATTCGGGTTAATGAGTAAAACTAACGCTGTTAAGCCTGCCAAAATAACCACAAGCAAAATAGCCAGTGTTGTCAAGAACCTTTTCATATAATTACCCGCTTAATGAACATGATAATGACGATTATAAAGATAGTTAATCTTCACTAATCCGACTACCAACCGCACCTTGTTGATTTTTATATTTTGCATCTTGACGACGATTATAAGGTCTATCAGCAGAACCCGACATAGGTTCAAAGCTTAATGCACCAATAACCATACCCGGTCTTAACGCGAGAGGAAGTTTACCTGAATTAAAAAATTCTAATACGATTTGTCCATGCCAGCCAGGATCAATGCGATGAGCAGTAACATGCACCATTAAACCTAAACGAGCTAATGATGAGCGTCCATCTAACCATCCAACAACATTATCAGGCAAAGTGACGGATTCAAGTGTCACCGCTAACGCTAATTCACCAGGATGCAAGAAAAATGCTTCACCTTCAGGTAACACAATTTCATCACTCATTACACGTTCTAGTGCAGCGTTTACTTCAGCCTTAGGACCACTCAAATCAATATAAGCAGCAGTATGACCTTGGAAAACACGAAATTGATTTCCTAAGCAAACATCTGCTGTTGCGCCGTTAATTCGCTCGACGGGCGGGCGGGGTTCAATGACTAATTTACCTTCATCCAGCCACTGAATAATATCACGGTCGCATAATCGCATTTTATTTCCTTCTTCAAGTTAAACAGGCAGTTTCATCATGCATGAAAGCTGCCCACAAATGAACCTATTATTCGCAGAACTGCCCAATTTTTGCTTTCAGAATATCAATCGCAACGCGGTTTTTACCCCCTCTAGGTACAATAATATCGGCATATTGTTTAGAAGGTTCAATAAACTGGAAGAACATAGGACGAACGGTTTTATTATATTGTTCAATGACTGAGTCTAAGCTACGTCCACGTTCATTCACATCACGTTTAATTCTGCGCATTAAGCAAATATCTAATGGCGTATCAACAAAGATAGAGAAATCCATCTCTTCACGCAGGCGTTTATCTGTTAATAACAAGATGCCTTCAATAATAATAACTTTTTTAGGTTGAAAAGGAATGGATTCTGCTTTGCGAGTGTGAGCAACGTAGTCGTATTGAGGGAGTTCGATGGTTTTTCCTGCTTTTAGTTCACACAAATGCTGATATAAAAGTGCGTGATCCATCGAATTTGGGTGGTCATAATTGACCTTATATCGTTCTTCCATCGTTAAATTACTTTGGTCACGATAGTAACAATCTTCTGGTATCACCCCGATATTATGATCACCTACTTGCGCTCTTAATTCGCGGTAAAGTGTACTTGCAATAAGACTTTTACCCGAAGCAGATGCTCCAGCGATACCTACAATTGTGCACTGATGTGCTGTGTCAGCCATAATCAAAAACCTGGTTTGAAATAAAAAGAGGGATAACGTAATAATATGTAAATATTACGCTAGCGCAGATTATAGTTTTGAAATCACTCTGGTTCCAGCGTAAAACCAGAAATCTATTCGTTTTTTATCAAAAACAGTCGGAAATTGCATGTAAAAAATGGAAAGCCAGATGGCTCTCCATTTAAATCAGCAAATAATTCAACGTATTTTTTTACTGTAATTACACTGCGCGGAAAGAAATTTCCGTTGGGATTGCATCACCATCCCAATACATTTGAGCAGATACTGTTGACGCGATTTCGCGATAAATATCAGCAAACTCGCCTTCAGGATCACGCATTACTGTTGGTTGCCCGCGATCTAAGTCTTCACGTAAAGAGATATGAAGAGGAACTTGACCTAATAATTGGCAATGATACTTTTCTGCCAATTTCGCCGCACCACCTGTACCAAAGATAGGTTCAAGGTGACCACAGTTACTACAAATATGTGCGCTCATGTTTTCAATAATACCTAATACAGGCACATTGACTTTCTTAAACATGACGATCCCTTTCATCGCATCCACCAGCGCGATATCTTGTGGCGTTGTTACCACAACCGCAGCGGTTACAGGGATATTTTGCGATAAGGTTAGTTGAATATCACCTGTTCCCGGTGGCATATCGATAACCAGATAATCCAAGTCAGGCCACAGCGTATCTTGGAGCATTTGCATTAATGCTTTGCTCGCCATAGGACCACGCCATACCATTGCATTATCATCTGTAACTAAATAACCGATAGAGTTAGACGCTAAACCATAAGCCATAATCGGTGCCATATGTTGTCCATCAGGAGACGTTGGACGCTCCATTGTGGTACCCAACATATTCGGAATAGACGGCCCATAAATATCAGCATCAAGAATACCTACTTTAGCACCTTCTTGTGCAAGCGCTAATGCAAGGTTAACTGCTGTACTTGATTTACCAACGCCACCTTTACCAGAGCTAACAGCAAGAATATTACGTACACCATTAACGCCCGGCAGATCATTTGCACGGCGTAAGGTTGAAATATTGTGCTTGAGTTTCCATTCAATGGCTTTTGCACCAGTGATGTTGCGAAGTTCAGATGTTTTTTCTTCGATTAGGGCTTGGAAAGGCTTTTTCCAAACAAATGGCATCACTAACTCGATATGAAGAACATCGTCAATCATCGCACATTGATGTAATGCTTTTAGAGAAAGCAGATTACGCTTCAATGTCGGGTGTTCAAAAGTAGACAAGACACCTGAAACTTTTTCGTTCAGAATCTCAGGGGTGGTCTGCTCGGGGGATTTATCACTCATCCCGGCTCCTCTCGTTTTCATTATTTATTAAATATATGAGTGCATCTATCATATCAGATAGTAGATGACTACGATAATGCCTTACCTCAATTTGCCAACTGAAATTTCTCTTGCAAAAACTCGATTATTGCCCTAGCGACATCATGACGGATCGGTTAACATCAAAGTCCCTTTTATTAATTTTATGGAAGTAAGATCCTTACTATGTCTCACGTCGCGAATAAATTATTGGTAACCTGCGCGTTACCTTATGCTAACGGTTCAATTCATCTCGGTCATATCCTTGAGCACATTCAGGCTGATATCTGGGTCCGTTATCAACGAATGCGCGGCAAAGAAGTTCATTTCATCTGCGCTGATGATGCTCACGGCACGCCAATTATGCTGAAAGCTCAACAACTGGGTATTACACCAGAAGCCATGATTGAAGAAATGAGCAAAGAGCATCAGCAGGATTTTGCTGGCTTTAATATCAGTTACGACAATTATCACTCTACACACAGTGAAGAGAGTCGCCAATTATCGACTAAAATTTATCTTGCACTGAAAAAAAATGGTCACATCAAAAGCAAAACTATTTCTCAGCTTTATGATGAAGAAAAAGGCATGTTTTTGCCTGACCGCTTTGTAAAAGGCACTTGCCCTAAATGTAAAGCGCCAGACCAATATGGTGATAACTGTGAAGTTTGTGGCTCTACTTACAGCCCAACCGAATTAATCAACCCACGCTCTGTTGTATCAGGTTCAACGCCTGTTATGCGTGAAACTGAGCACTATTTCTTCGACTTACCTGCATTTAGTAATATGTTACAAGAGTGGATCCGCTCTGGCGCTTTGCAAGAGCAAGTTGCAAATAAAATGCAAGAGTGGTTCGACAGCGGTTTACAACAGTGGGATATCACTCGTGACGCACCTTATTTTGGATTTGAAATCCCAGATGCACCGGGTAAATATTTCTATGTATGGCTAGATGCACCAATCGGCTACATGAGTTCTTTCTTAAACTTATGTGAAAAACGTGGTGATTTAAGTTTTGATGAGTTTTGGAATAAAGACAGCAAAGCAGACCTTTATCACTTTATTGGTAAAGATATCGTCTATTTCCACAGCTTATTCTGGCCAGCCATGTTAGAAGGTAGCGAATATCGCAAGCCAACCAACCTGTTTGTTCACGGTTATGTCACTGTAAATGGCGCGAAGATGTCAAAATCTCGTGGCACCTTTATTACAGCGCGTGCTTACCTTGATCATTTTGATGCAGATTGCCTACGCTATTACTATGCAGCAAAACTTTCCTCACGCATTGATGATATTGACCTAAACTTAGAAGACTTTGTTCAACGTGTTAACAGCGATATTGTTAATAAAGTCGTTAACCTTGCATCACGTACAGCAGGTTTTATCAGCAAGCGTTTTGATGGCAAATTAGCAGATTCTTTAGATGATGCTAAGCTTTATCAACACTTTGTTGATATGAAAGAAACTATCGCACAGTCATTTGAAAATCGTGAATTTGGTAAAGCAGTTCGTGAAATCATGGCATTAGCGGATGAAGCCAACCGCTATATTGATGAAAAAGCGCCGTGGGTTGTAGCAAAACAAGAAGGTCAAGATGCACAGCTACAAGCTATCTGTACAATGGGTATTAACTTATTCCGCGTGCTAATGACATATCTGAAACCGGTTTTACCTTCATTAACAGAACGCTCAGAAGCCTTTTTGCAAACCGAATTAACATGGGATGCGCTTGCACAACCACTTTTAGGTACAGAAATCACCAAATTCAAAGCACTGTTTAACCGTATTGAAATGGATAAAGCCAATGCAATGGTTGAAGCATCTAAAAGCACCATTGCACCTGTAAAAGAAGTCACAGGACCATTAGCAGATTCACCAATTCAAGAAACGATTAAGTTTGATGATTTTGCGAAAATCGATATGCGTATCGCTGAAATTAAACAAGCTGATTTTGTTGAAGGATCAGATAAGTTACTGAAGCTAATTTTGGACTTAGGTGGTGAGACTCGCCAAGTCTTTTCTGGCATTCGTACAGCATACCCAGATCCGAAAGTGTTGGAAGGTCGTTTAACGGTAATGGTGGCAAACTTAGCACCTCGTAAAATGCGTTTTGGTATTTCAGAAGGCATGGTAATGGCGGCAGGACCTGGCGATAAAGATATCTTCTTACTTAGCCCAGATTCTGGTGCAAAACCGGGTCAGCAAGTGAAATAACAACCAAGATTCATTTGCCAAATCAATAAATGGCGGGGTTCTATAAGAGCCCCGCTCTTTTTTTATTGTGATCCGTAGCACACTTTCAAAATCGGTGTATGATAAATCTGTTAGTTGATTTGGGACACTTAATTATGAAATCTAAACGGGCACGATTGCAGATTACACTTTGGCATTATCTACGATCTTTTTTGGTACTTTATCTTTGTCTCTTTGCGGGTAATCTTATTTCAGCCCTTCTACCCTTCGCGGTTCCAGGCAGCATTGTTGGCTTACTTATTCTCTTCGGTTTACTTGCTTTCCAGCTTATCCCTTTGCGCTGGGTTAAACCCGGGGCCAATATCCTCTTAAAAAATATGACATTACTCTTTATTCCTATCGGAGTGGCAGTAATGAATTATTATGACTTATTAAGTCAGCAACTTTTCCCTATTGTTTTAGCAAGTGTGGTAAGTACCTTTGGTGTTATGGCATTAGTCGCTTATTGCTCACACTATGTTCACCGTGAGCGCATTATCGTGGGTGCAAAACCTGACATAGTTGAGGACGTTGTAGAAAAAACGCAACAGAAAGACGACGATACAGCGTTAAGTGAGAAGAAAAAATGTTAATGTTAATGAATATTTGGTGGTCACTTCCTTTGACCATAATTGTCTTTTATTTATCACGTAAACTTGCTGCTCGTTATAAATTGCCTATATTGAATCCCTTACTTATAGGTATTGCGGTTATTATTCCTATTTTATTAATCACTCATACACCTTATGAGCATTATTTTGCCGGTAGTCGTATTTTAAATGACTTATTACAACCGGCTGTGGTTGCTTTAGCAATTCCACTTTATCAGCAATTACACCAAATTCGCGCACAGTGGAAATCATTAATCAGTATTTGCTTTATTGGTAGTATTGCTGCGATGGTCAGTGGGACTGCCATTGCATTATGGGCTGGTGCAACACCCGAAATTGCCGCATCAATTTTACCTAAATCAGTGACAACGCCTATCGCAATGGCTGTCGCAGATTCCATCGGTGGTATTCCTGCAATCAGTGCTGCTTGTGTTATCGCAGTAGGTATTTTAGGTGCCATTTTTGGTCATTCACTCTTTAAAATACTGCGTATTCCTACTCACGCATCTCGTGGTTTGGCGATGGGAACCGTTTCTCATGCCGTGGGAACAGCAAGAGCGGCTGAAGTGGATTATATTGAAGGTGCTTATAGTTCACTGGCATTAATGACCTGTGGGATTATTACTTCATTAACTGCACCGTTTATCTTCCCGATTATTTTGCATCTCTATAGTTGATCTCATTTTTGCTTCCTTTTTTCTCAAATCCCCGATTTAATTAAATTTATTTCGGGGATTTTTACTATAAATTTGAGATACATCTCTCAATTAATAAATTTGTTGCAATAGTTTCATTGAAAATATGATTTTCATCACATATAAGAGTGGGTAAAGATGCCTAGAATCTTATAATACAGAAAGATTAATGGGAGACTCATGTATGCATACTCGTTTTCAGGCAATTTGGTCAGATTTATCCCCTCAGTTACAACAAGCACTTGCTCCTTATCTTGAGCAGGATGAATTCCCTGCAATGTTCACGGCAGAACAGGTCAATGCCATAAAAACACAGTTACAATGTAATGATGATGCCTTAGCCCTAGCACTTTTACCGGTTGCCGCAGCTTGCGCTGTCGCGCCAATCTCTAATTTCAAAGTGGGTGCGATTGCTCGTGGCGAAAGTGGTAATCTCTATTTCGGTGCCAATATGGAATTTGCTGGCGCACCGCTACAACAAACCGTTCATGCTGAACAAAGTGCCGTGACTCATGCATGGTTACGTGGTGAATCTCGCTTAATCTCAGTCACTGTTAACTATACACCTTGTGGTCATTGCCGCCAGTTTATGAACGAATTGAACAGTGGCACTCAAATTCAAATTCAGTTACCGGGTAGAAAAATGGCAACATTAGGCGATTATTTACCTGATAGCTTTGGCCCGAAAGATCTCAATATCACCTCTTTATTAATGGACAAAGTTAATCACGGTTACAAAATTGATAACCCTAGTGAATTAGCGCAACAGGCACTACAAGCGGCTAATCGTAGCCATGCGCCTTATAGTGGCTCGCACAGTGGTATTGCTGTTCAAATGAAGAATGGCAAAATTTTCCAAGGTAGCTACGCTGAAAATGCCGCATTTAATCCAAGTTTACCGCCATTACAAGCGGCATTAATTTTATTAAACATGGCGGGTGAGAGTGTTATGGATATTGAATCTGCTGTCTTAATTGAAAAAGCAGAGACAATTTTAACGCAATGGGATGCAACACAAGCAACATTAACTGCTTTAGGTTGTCACCAAATGCAACGCATCACTTTGTAAAAAGTTTTAACTTATTCTTCTAAAAATCTCTCCTAAAAAAGCATCAGCATGTAAATTTTGCTGATGCTTACCAGAAAAAGTTGTAACAACTGTATCTATCTCTCATTTCTAAGCATAAAAATCATAAAAAAATAACATAAGCTGTACATATTTTTATTATTTTGTAGGATCTACAATTGTCATGTGACTAACTGCCTTACAAGAGTATTTTTCATGGAACTGGAACACGAAAGTAAACGCCCTCTCTACATCCCGTATGCAGGTCCAATCCTGCTTGAATTTCCCCTGTTAAATAAAGGTAGTGCTTTCAGCGAAGAAGAACGCAGCACCTTTAACTTACATGGTTTACTGCCTGAAGCAGTTGAAACCATCGAAGAACAGGTTGAACGCGCTTATCGCCAATATCTTGATTTCAAAAACGATAACGATAAACATATTTACCTACGAAATATCCAAGATACCAATGAAACCCTGTTTTACCGTCTCTTGGAATCCCACCTAACTGAAATGATGCCAATCATTTACACACCAACAGTGGGTGAAGCTTGTGAACATTTCTCTGATATTTATCGTCGCGCTCGCGGTTTGTTTATCTCTTACCCTAACCGCGCCAATATTGACGATATGCTACAAAACGCCACCAAACAGAACGTAAAAGTAATCGTTGTAACAGATGGCGAACGTATCCTTGGTTTAGGTGACCAAGGTATCGGTGGTATGGGTATTCCTATCGGTAAACTCTCTTTATATACCGCATGTGGTGGCATTAGCCCTGCGTATACACTGCCTGTTGTACTTGATGTGGGAACTAACAACCCGCAACGTTTAAACGATCCTCTGTATATGGGATGGCGTCATCCTCGTATTACAGGTGATGAATATAACGAGTTTGTTGATGAGTTTATCCAAGCTGTTAAACGTCGCTGGCCAAATGTTTTACTACAATTTGAAGATTTTGCACAAAAAAATGCGATGCCTTTATTAAATCGTTATCGTGATGAATTATGTTGCTTTAATGATGATATTCAAGGTACAGCATCGGTCACTTTAGGTAGCCTAATTGCAGCAAGTCGTGCTGCGGGTCGCCAATTAAAAGACCAAACTGTCACTTTCTTAGGCGCAGGCTCTGCGGGTTGTGGTATTGCTGAGCAAATCATTGCCCAAATGAAATCTGAAGGTTTAAGTGATGAGCAAGCGCGTGAACGCATCTTTATGGTTGACCGTTTCGGCTTATTAACAGACAAACTGCCAAATTTACTTGATTTCCAAAGCAAACTTATCCAAAAAAGCGAAACTATTGCTAATTGGGAAACCGAAAGCGATGCGATTTCACTGTTAGAAGTGGTTAAGAATGCAAAACCAACTATTTTGATTGGTGTTTCAGGGCAAGCTGGCTTATTCACTGAAGAAATTATTCGTGAAATGCACAAACACTGTGAACGCCCTATCGTAATGCCATTATCTAATCCAACGTCTCGTGTAGAAGCGCGTCCTGAAGATATTATCAACTGGACTGATGGACAAGCATTAGTGGCAACAGGCAGCCCATTTGCACCAGTTAAATACAAAGATAAAGAATATCCAATTGCACAGTGCAACAACTCTTATATCTTCCCAGGTATTGGATTAGGTGTTATCGCATGTGGTGCCAAACGTGTTACTGATGCCATGCTGATGGTGGCAAGTCGCGCATTAGCAGATTGCTCACCAATGGCAAAAGAGGGTGATGGCTCTCTATTACCTTTACTGTCTGATATTCAACAAGTTTCTCGCTATATCGCCAAACAAGTTGCAAAAGAAGCACAAGTACAAGGTGTTGCTACTGTGACTTCTGATTCAGCATTAGAAGAAGCCATTGAACGTAACTATTGGTCACCAGAGTACCGTATTTACAAAAGAACTTCGTTCTAAATAGTTTGAAATACTAAGTACCATTCCGAAAAGCGCGTCATTACTTAATATGAGGCGCTTTTTTCTTGCTTCCCTATCCCTGCTCAAGTAGCCTTAAGTATTATGAAAGTCATTCGTTATTTGCGTCATTAAGGCAAGGACATGCTAAAACGCCTCATTTATCTTTTTCTCACACTTTTTATTCTACTGGCTGTCACCTTGATTGCCTGTGATCGCTGGATCGGGTGGAAAACTAATCCTTATATATTTGAAGACGTAGATACATTACCCGCTAAAAAAGTAGGAATGGTGTTAGGAACATCAAAGTACTATACCAGCGGTTATATAAATCAGTTTTATCAATACCGCATCCAAGGCGCTGTAAATGCTTATAATAGTGGCAAAATTCAGTATTTATTGCTCAGCGGCGATAATGCAAAACACAGCTATAATGAGCCAAATACGATGCGTAAAGATCTCATTAAAGCGGGCATTCCTGCCTCTCGTATTGTGATGGATTTTGCCGGTTTCAGAACACTTGACTCAGTAGTGCGAACAAAAGAGGTATTTGGTACAGATGGATTTACCATTATTACTCAACGTTTTCACTGTGAGCGAGCTGTTTTTATCGCATTAGAAAAAGGCATTGATGCACAATGCTTTGCGGTTGCATCCCCTAAAAGTATGTTTAAAGTACGCGTACGCGAAGTATTTGCCAGAGCTGGTGCAATGATTGATGTTTATATTCTAAACCGCGAACCCCGCTTTTTAGGGCCGCCAGAAACTATTCCCGCAATACAATCTATTCCTGAAGGCATTAAAGGCTATCCTGCGGTTTCACCAGAGGAAGTCGAATCACTTCCTCTGAATGAAAATAATCATGAAAAAAGCTAAAAGAATTGCGCTAATTTTGAGGCTGATTTACGCCAGATCCACTCTATTGGCCCTTGTGGAAAATAACGTAACCAAATCACAGCAAAAGCAATATTGATTGCCCAAATAACAGCAACAAAAGGCATCAGTTCAGGTAAAGTAAATTGATTAAATAGACCCATACGCTGAAATAAATAAATACCAATAACACTTTGCATTAAATAGGTCGTTAACGCCATTTTGCCAACACAACGTAAAGCATAGGCAAAATAAGAGTGTTGAATAATATTCCAACTCCAATAAAACAGCGCAATATACCCCAAACTTTGCATCACTTGGATCAACATAGTTAAAGGTTGTGCAAAAATAGCCGCCCAGCGGTAATCCCAATCAAGGTAATAATCCACCAGCACAATAACCGTTTGTACGCTTAAACTGATTGTGAGGAAATAAAGTGCCACACGACCATAATGAGCGCGACTATATTTCTGTTGCAACCAACCTGATGCCATTAATGCAGAACCCATTAACATCGCACCAAATAAAAACCAACTGTATTGACGAACTAGATTGAAAACAAAAAGACTTAGCTCATTTAAACGATAATAAACACTATTTAAATAAGGTCCTGTTTTCCAATCTGATTCAGCCAATTGAGAGTATGGCGTGCTATACCAAACGGTATCAATAAAATCACGATAATAGTAAAACAGCGCACCTAAAATCAGTGCGCCACAAAAATAGAGTATCGCTCCTAATATAAATTGGTGCTTTGTCGCGATTGATTTGATAAACGCAAAAACAAATAAACCACATATACTATATGGAAATAAAATATCCCCTTCCCAAATAAATAATGTGTGAATAACACCAATTAATGCCAATACAACTAATCGCGATAAATTAAAACGAGTCCCTTTATACAAAAGGAGATAAAGCGTACCACCAAATAACAGCGCAAAAATAAAGAGGAATTTTCCTTGAGCAAACAGATTTAATGCCATCCATGTTATACGATCACCAAAAGAGGCTTCTCCCGAATGTAACGGATTAAATGAAGCCACTCTTAATAATGCAAAACCTGAAATATTGAGCAATAAAATGCCAAGGATCGCCATTCCTCTCAACGCATCGAGTGCTTCGATACGTTGATGAGACGATTCATTCATTTTTATTTAAAATCTCAAAGATGACGAACAGCGCGCAGAAACTCCTGACGCGTATTTTGACTAGATTTAAATAACCCACCTAATGAAGTTGTTGTTGTTGCACTCGTTGCATCACGAATACCACGAGCTTTAACACAATAGTGAACCGCATCAATAGAAACAGCCACATTTTTTGTGCCGAGTAACGTTTGTAATGCGATAAGGATTTGCTGTGTTAAGCGTTCTTGTACTTGAGGACGCTGAGCAAAGAATTGTACAATTCGATTAATTTTAGATAACCCAATCACTTTATCTTTCGGGATATAAGCCACAATTGCTTTACCATCAATAGTGACAAAGTGATGTTCGCAAGTGCTTGTTAATGTGATATCTCGTACTGTCACCATTTCATCAACTTGCATTTTATTTTCAATTAGCGTGATTTTTGGGAAGTTGTGGTAATCCAGCCCTGAGAAAATTTCATCAACATACATTTTAGCGATACGACGAGGCGTTTCAGCTAAACTATCGTCGCTTAAATCTAGATTTAACAGCTTCATCACTTCTGTCATATGATGTTCAATTTGCTGTTTGCTCTCACTTGGAGAGAGTTGTGGTTCACGAAGAGGCGTTTCCAAACCGCGTTCAACTAACGCAGCGTGCACCCATTGCGCCTCTTTACTTAATGATGACATTGGACTCTCCGATAAACACATTAATTAAGTAGCTGTTATCGCACTTAGCAACAACAACCTACACTTTAGATGACCTCAATCACATTATCCAGCAATACCGCATTTTTCGTTATGAAATTATTGCATTTTTGTATGAGCTATTTTTAGTTTACTGACGCTCTTTTTCTTTTAAACACACCAGAAAGCCGCCAATTATCAATACAATAAAAGCAACATAAAGTGCAGGTTCTAATTTTCCTGTCAATGCTGATGAAAGTGAAGAAATTACAGGACCTACTAATTGCCCGATGGCATAAAAAGTGGTGAGCAAACCCGCCATATAACGCCCATGATCAGGCGCTAATTCACGACCTCGTAAAAATGCCAGTTGTACTGCGCACATTAAGCCGCCACCAATTAAAAATGCCCCTATTGCCAACCCTGTAATGGTAGGCACCCACAGCGCAATCAGTATGCCTAACGCTTGCAACCAAAGCGTAATAGCTAAGCGTAACTGCGTGTTTAATACATTACGTGTGAAAATAGCGATCCCAATACATAATGCCGCTGAAGCACCAAAGACAGGCCAAACAAATTGTGCGATTAAGCTCCCCGGGAAGCGTTCTGCCGCCATTTGAGAAAGAAACGTTGCGGGTAAAATATAGCCAAATCCGGCAAAGGTATAACCCCAAATCAGTCTTTTTATCGCTGGCGTAAGCGTTAAAGAGGTGACTTTTACTTCTTCTCTGCTCATTTTCCAAGGTTTTGGTAGATGGTAGCTCACATATATGGCACAAATAAAAGCAAGAGAACCATAAATTAACCATCCCGCCATCGCATTCATTTGCCATTTCATAATTAACACAGCAAGAATACCGCTAATGAATATACCGGCACCCGTTCCTGCATAAACAGCCACACTTAATATAGGTTTATTTAGGCGAGCCAGTAACTCGTTAGCCCATGAAGCCACCAGCACTAATGTCCAGCCACTTGCCCAACCAATAAAAAAGCGTGCAATACTATGTGTAAAAGCATCATTTAAAAAAGCAGACAACAGCGTGATGATCACGGCTCCCCAAAGCCCCGCCCACAAGCGATATCCCACACCTTTAACGGCTCTCATCGCATCATAGGAGCCAGCTAGATAACCAAGATAATTAAATGCAGCGACAATCCCCGCACTTGTTAGCGTTAATTGATATTCTGCAATCATCAACGGCACTTGCGGTGTGAATGTAAAGCGCCCTATTCCCATTGCAACCACTAAAGCAAGAAACCCGCTAAAAGCGATATGAAAAGCTTGTGCTGAATGACTTTGGTGATTTGAAGTATTCATGGATATCCATTATTTTGTTTTATCATTTTAAATGTGCTGCTTATTAATAACAGAATAGTTAACATATTAAACCCAATTAGATAACATTTCCGTAATAAGAAGTTTCATTTCTTTCTATTCACAAGATGATCTCTGACATGATGATGTTCATCGTGATAGATTAGTATCATGAAATAAAACAGAACATTTCGATAGATCTTGGAGTATATGATGAGTCAATGTCACGTTAGCGGTTTATTATCTCTTGATGAAGCGCTAGAAAAACTACTTGAAAAACCGCTGGCAATTACCAACACCCTTAACATTCCATTAAATAACGCCGCAGATTATATTCTAAGTGAAGATATTACTTCTCCACTGAATGTTCCACCTTTTGATAATTCGGCAATGGATGGTTACGGGCTTCGTTACGCTGACTTAGATGCTCAAATTCCACTTCCTGTTGCGGGTAAATCGTTCGCTGGTATTCCTTTTGAAGGAGAACTTCCAGCGGGGCAATGTGTACGCATTATGACTGGGGCAATGGTTCCTGCTGGTGTTGATACTGTCATTATGCAAGAAGAAGCCGAAGTGACCGAACACGGTGTCCATTTTTCACAGCCTGCTAAAAAAGGTCAAAATATTCGCCGGATTGGTGAAGATATTAAAGAAAATGACATTGTATTACCTGCTGGTACTAAACTTTCAACAGCACAATTACCTTTAATCGCCTCTTTAGGTGTGGCAACAGTACACGTTTATCGTCGTTTAAAAGTTGCAGTTTTCTCAACGGGTGATGAATTACAAACCATCGGTCAGTCATTAAAAGCGGGTCAAATTTATGATACCAACCGCTTTGCGGTACGTTTAATGCTTGAAAAACTAGGATGTGAAGTTTTAGATTTAGGCGTTATTCCTGACTCACCAGAGAAACTGCGTGAAACCTTTAAAAAGGCTGATCAAGAAGCAGATTTAGTGATCAGCAGTGGTGGTGTTTCTGTAGGTGAAGCTGATTATACCAAACAAATTCTTGATGAAATTGGCGAAATTGGTTTTTGGAAATTAGCCATTAAACCGGGAAAACCCTTTGCTTTTGGTCGATTACACAATGCATGGTTCTGCGGATTACCGGGTAATCCAGTATCAGCAACCGTGACATTCTATCAATTGGTTCAACCGTTAATTGCACGCCTATCTGGTTTTAGCCATTGGAAAGCACCGCAACGTTTCCAAGCTATTGCACAATCTCCATTGAAAAAATCAGCAGGTCGTCTTGATTTCCAACGCGGTATCGCCAGTATTAATGCCGATGGCGTATGGCAAGTGGAAACATCTGGGCATCAAGGCTCCCATGTTTATAGCTCCTTTAGTGTTGCTAACTGCTTTATCGTTTTAGAGCGTGAACGCGGTAAAGTCACAGCTGGCGAAACGGTTACTATTGAGCTATTTAATTCTCTGTTAAAAAGCGAATAGCCTTTATGAGTATTGAATTAACGGATGAAGAAACTCTACGTTACAATCGCCAGATTGTATTAAGAGGCTTTGATTTTGATGGTCAAGAGGCGCTGAAAAGTGCCTCTGTACTGATTGTTGGCGCAGGAGGCTTAGGATGTAGTGCCTCACAATATCTTACAGCCGCGGGAGTGGGAAAACTCACCTTATTAGATTTTGATACGGTTTCACTTTCTAATCTTCAGCGCCAAATTCTTCATCGCGACGCCACGATTGGTCAACCTAAAGTACTATCTGCAAAAGCAACATTAGAAGCCATTAATCCTCATGTCACGATAGAAACCGTTGATGCGTTACTTGAAGATGAAGCGTTAGCAGAGCTTATTAGCCACCATAATATTGTTATGGATTGTACTGATAATGTGACAGTCCGTGAGCAACTTAATCGCCTCTGTTTTCATCAGAAAAAACCGCTCGTTTCTGGTGCGGCAATTCGGATGGAAGGTCAAATCAGCGTATTCACCTATCAAGATGAGGAGCCTTGCTATCGCTGTTTAAGTCATCTTTTTGGTGATAATGCTTTAAGCTGCGTTGAAGCTGGCATAATGGCACCTGTTGTGGGCGTAATTGGTACTTTACAAGCCGTTGAAACCATCAAACTACTTACAGGGTATGGTGAACATTTACATGGTAAGGTGTTGATGTTTGATGCAATGCGAATGCAATTTCGTGAATTCAAATTACCTAAAAATCCACATTGCGAAGTGTGCTCTACCAATTTGCCGGACAAGTAACCATACTTATATTTGAATAAGGTAAGTCTATCTTCTTTAAACTTACCTTATTTCACGCAATCTCTAAGTTGTATTCATATCCATCGTTAAGTCGATGTAACAAGCTTGTAGTATTCACTCTGATTTAATTCTACTATGACCGCCCGCGTCAAAACGCAACAGGATGCCCTATAAGCAAAATCATCATTTAAGCACGCATTCTACGTGCTAAAAAAGCAATACAAGGTAGAAGAATGACATTTCAAATTGCAGACACTCTCTATTACAACGGGCTTATTTATACCGCTGATCATAATGACAATATTGTTGATGCTATCGCGATCAGCCAAGGTGTGATTATTGCTTCAGGTAAAAAAGAGGAGCTACTTTCTTACTGTAATGAAAATACTGAGCAGATTGATTTACAGGGAAGAATGGTCATACCGGGCATTATTGATGCACATATGCACCCATTCTGGGGAGGCGCAACACTAGCGGGTTGCCATCTTGATTATCAATCACTCTCTATCGATGATATTTTATTACGTATTCAGAAATACCTTGATGAAAACTATATTGATAGCGACACTGAATGGTTAAAAGTTTCCGCATGGTATCGTGAAGGTATGCAACCTGAAGGTGTGCAAATGACACGTTATCATCTTGATACTTTAAATACGACGCGCCCTATTTTGCTCTTTTCTAGCGATTGTCATAGTGTTCTTGCTAATTCTCGCGCTTTAGCGCTGTTAAATATCACCGCTGAAACGCCTGATCCACCTGATGGAAATATTGAACGTGATAGTGATAGAACCCCTATTGGTATTCTTGAAGATGCGCCAGCAATGCAAGCCATTGACAGCTTGCCTCCACTGACTGAAGCTCAAAATTTACAAATAGCTCGCCATGTTCAAAAATTATTAAATGAACAAGGCGTAACCACTATTATGGATGCTCGTGTGGGAGAGCCTCAATTACGCGCCTTCAACACGTTAAGACAAGCGGGTGAATTAACCCTGCGCATAGAGAATGCCGTTGAAATCACGCCAGATGATGTACCTTGTATTGAAGATATTCCAAACGCGGTACGCCATGCTGCCACTCGCTTTTCACAATGGCATCAAATCAGCGAAGATGCTCAACCCAGTGTTGCTATCCGCCATATCAAACTTTTTCTTGATGGTGTATTACAAGCGCCAATTATGACAGCGCGCTTACACTCGCCTTATCGTATTAATGTTGGCACGGATGATACGCCACACTGGCAAGACTCTGAACATATTGGCGATCTCTATTTCTCACCTGAAATTTTAACGCCGTTAGTCACAGAAATTGCCCGTGCGGGTTATCACCCTCATATTCATACTGTTGCTGAAGGTGCAATTAGTACTGCACTTGATGCGATTAGTGCAATGCGTAACGCCTTACCTGAAAAAGATATAAGACCGGGGCTTGCACATAATGAATTGATGTGTGAAAAAGATTATGCCCGTTTCGTACAACTCAAAGCCTACCCGTTCCTCTCCTTCCAATGGGCAGCCGTAGAACAGAGCAATATCGAAAAAGATATTGAAATGCTGGGGAAATCTCGCTGTGGCTATTTAGAGACGGCTGGCAAGTTTATTGATACTGGCGTTACTGTTGCTTTTGGTAGTGATTGGCCAATTGATCCACTTAATGAATGGTACGATTTTAAAGTCGCGATGACTCGCCAAAAAGATGCAGCAAGCCCACGCCTTGATAATGATCGTAACCTTACGTTAATTGAAGTCTTGCGTGCGGCTACCATTAATGCCGCTCAAGCATTAGATATGGATAGACAAATTGGATCATTAGAAGTCGGAAAATTTGCCGATTTAATCGTATTAGATAGAAACCTGTTTGAAATATCGGCAGAAGATGTTGAAAATGTCAGGGTATTGTGTACGATCATTGCGGGGAAACCCACAATTTAGCTGAATAATATAATTAATAAACCCGCCTTTAAGCGGGTTTATTTTTATCTATGCACTTAATCCTATGAGAATTAACGTAAATTTTTCCTGCTATAAAGCAATTCCCATTACTGTGCTCACTTCTTTTAATCCTTCACGCTCATAAAAACGCTTAGCCGCACCATTTTCAGCTAATACAGATAACTCAAGATGCGTCATTTTTTCTGATTTAGCCCACTCTTTCATTGCCGTTAATAATAAACTACCTGTACCTTGGCTACGAATAGAAGGGTCAACAACAATATCATAAATATAAGCGTATTTACGCTGAACCAAGCAGTTAAACATCGGTGTTTCTTGAATTTGCGCTATGCTAAATCCAACCACTTTGCCATCTAAATCTGCAACCAAAAGATGAAACTTATTATTTTTTATTCCATTAATAATAAATGCTTCATCTTGCTTACCTGGCTTTAATCTATCGGGTTGTAAATTCGCCATTTCATTAAATAAATAAGTGTAAAGCGTATTAATTTCTTCTACATCAGACAAAATTGCTTTTCTTATTATTATCATTTTTTACCTTTATTTATTGTAGGTTTTTACAGGCGGTGCGGTATACGTTTCAAATTTATCTAATAATTGAATAGAACATTGTTCCACAATCGCCATATGGCGATATTTTTCATGTAGAAACTGCTCATCTGCCATTTTATCAATCATCATCAAAAGTGGATCGTAAAATTGATTAATATTAAGTATGCCCAATGGTTTTTGGTGCAAACCAATTTGGCTCCATGTAAAGACTTCACTAAACTCCTCTAATGTACCGAAACCACCAGGTAAAGCGACAAAACCACCAGCCAGTTCTATCATTTTGCTTTTACGCTGATGCATAGTTTCAACAACATGCAGTTCAGTCAGATTTTTATGCGATATTTCACGCCCTTCTAATAGCGTAGGAATAACACCAATCACCTTTCCGCCTTCGGCTAATACAGTATCAGCAAGAATCCCCATGATGCCGACACTAGCACCACCATAAATTAAGGTAATATTACGTTTAACTAGCTCTTTGGCAAAAATAATGGCTTGTTCTTTATAAATATCTGAAGCACCTAAACTAGAACCACAATACACTGCGATAGATTTTATTTTACTCATTTTTTATTCTCTTTTAGCTAGTTAAATCGAGCTTGGAATTATACTGAAGGTGTTTTTAATAAAAAAGGTTAAAAAAAGTGTTTTTACGCTTTTTATTTCATATATATATTTAATCATCATTAATACTTATATTTATGAGAAATTATTTTTTATTTTATTAAAAATAAATTAAGTTATATTTTAGCTAATCTCATTCAACTAAATTAAAACAAAAAATATTTATTAATGAATAGCTATATTAAAGCAGGTGATTTTATTTTATATTATGCGATCCTTTGTTATCTGCCAACAGAGAACACATAACGATTAATTATTGATGAGGTTTTATAGGATGTTGTCAGCCAGACACTCAGCTAAATTACAGGTGTTTTACCCTGTGCTTCTTTTGCTTCTCTCCATGCTTTCAATTCAAAGCGGCGCATCCCTTGCTAAAAGCCTATTTCCTGTTATTGGCGCCCCAGCAGTAACAGCGTTACGTCTATTATTGGGTACTTTGATCCTATTTTTTATCTTTAAGCCATGGCGACTCAAATTTAACCGCGAGTCAATTATGCCACTGTTTCTATATGGTTTATCTTTAGGGGCAATGAATTACCTTTTCTACCTTGCTCTTGAAACCATTCCTTTAGGGATTGCAGTTGCCCTTGAATTTACAGGTCCTTTAGCTGTTGCTATGTTTTCATCGCGCAGAGCCATCGACTTTTTATGGATAATTTTAGTCATTGCAGGCTTAGGATTATTGCTACCTATTGGCGATAATATTCACGGGTTAGATCCTCTAGGTATTCTTTATGCGCTGGGTGCGGGTGTCGGCTGGGCATTATATATTGTATTCGGACAACGTGCAGGTAAAGGCTACGGTGCGGCAACGGTTTCAATTGGCTCTCTAGTTGCTGCCTTTATTTTCGTTCCTATTGGTATGTTACAAAGTAGCCCTGACATTATGTTTAGTTGGTCAATTTTGCCGATTGCATTAGCCATTGCAATTTTATCGACCGCATTTCCTTACACCTTAGAAATGATTGCTCTAACACGTTTACCCGCCAAAACATTTGGTACTTTAATGAGCTTAGAGCCTTGTATGGGTGCCTTTATTGGTATTATTTTCTTACACGAACATTTGACGTTAATACAATGGGTTGCCTTAGCCTTTATTGTATTAGCCTCTATTGGTTCAACAGCGACAATGAAAAGCAAAACCAAAATTGAAGAAGTAAAATAGATATTTAACTCATTTTACTCAGTAAAAAATCAATATTAATGTAAAAGGATCTTATGATCCTTTTTACTTATTAAATAATAACTTTACTGACCTATCATTGCTATTTTTCGCTCATTGTCTTACTCTAAATAGACTATTTCGATAGATTAGATTTTTTTAATAGATGACCTATCAATTTAATAGTATCAATCGATAAGACTAACCATTAATAATTTACTATCATCATTAACAGAAATTAAGATATTGAGTTATTAATTATTTAGGGAGAACGATTATGAGTACTGCTAAATTAGTCAAATCCACACCTTCAACTCTGCTTTATACCCGTAATAACCTTGATGACAGTGTAAAACTGCACGCTATTGAATTATTGCAACAGATGGTGACGCAGTTTATCGACCTATCTCTCATCACAAAACAAGCGCACTGGAATATGCGTGGCAGAAACTTTATTTCTGTTCATGAGATGGTTGATGGCTTCCGCGATACCATTAATCAGCACACAGATGAGTTCGCAGAGCGTGTTGTTCAATTAGGTGGCACAGTATTAGGCACCGCGCAAGTTGTCGGTAAAAAAACACCACTGAAAGCTTATCCACTGGATATTCATGATGTGCAAGATCATCTAAAAGCACTGGCTGATCGTTATGCAGTTGTTGCTAATGATATTCGTAAAGCTATTGACGAAGTTGAAGACGAAGATACTGCCGATATGTTTACTGCTGCATCGCGTGATCTTGATAAGTTCTTATGGTTTATTGAAGCCAATATTGAGAACTAATTCTTAATAAAAAATCACCATTATGACGTTAAAAGGCTGCCTATTTTTTAGGTGGTCTTTTTATTTGTCTTTTTCTTTAGGCATATCCGGTTGATAAATTGGAAAAACTGGCAGTGCCGTTAATAAGCGTGAACCGTAGTTTTTAGTTAACAGACGTCGGTCATAAATGACAATTTCACCATGACAATGATGACTACGAATAAGGCGTCCAACTTGCTGAATTAAATTAAACGATGCACTGGGTAAGCTTTGCACTTCAAAAGGATAGCGTTTGAGTGATTTTAACCACTCCCCTTCAGTTACAATCACCGGATCAGTCACTGGAGGAAAAGCAATTTTATGGATATGTACCTGCGTTAGATAATCGCCTTTTAAATCTAACCCTTCAGCAAAAGATTGTAAGCCAATTAAGACACTATTATCACCCGCATCAATGCGCTTGCAATGTGTTTCAACTAATCGATAGCGTGGCTGATCGCCTTGCACTAATAAGCATAAACGCAAATCTTTCACTTCTTCTAAAAAGCCATCCATTGCACGTTGGCTGCTAAATAAAACCAATTGCCCTCGGTGATTATTCTCTTGCATTTCTTGGCGAAAATAACGAGCCATCTCTTTTAAATGATCACGTTCATGGAGCATAGTTGGCTCATAGTGCATTTTGGGGATCACGAGTTTGCCTTGCTTTTGATGCTCAAAAGGTGAAGACAACGTAATAAAGCGATCATCAAATTGCTCGCTTAACCCCGTCAATTCTTGGATACGAGAATAGCTATTTAATGAACGTAATGTTGCAGACGTAATCACCACATGAGGAATATTTTTCCATAATAATTGCGTCAATTGTTCACTAACCCGAATACCTGCACAATGAAAATAGAGATGAGACTGTTTTTTATCGTAACGGCGAGTTAACCATTTGGATACTGGTGCTTTTGAGGTTTGCTCTAATGTGGCTAAGCGCCAAAGTTTCGCCATATTTTCTAAATAACCCACCATCCTACTGGTAGTTAAAATGGCACGATGTAAACGCACAACATCTTCTTTTGCTGTCCGTTCTGTTAAATCGTTTAAAATCGCTTCGCCCAGCATTTTTAAACCATCCGTTAGTTTAAATAATGTCTGGCAACTTAACAGAAGTTGTTCAGGTAATTCCCCCAATGGAAAGAGATATTCATCTTGTTCACTGCGCTCAGGTAATAGCGCTCGCGTGAATGTATCAACCTCTTGATAGGCTTCACGTAACTTAGCAATATGCGCATCAAAACGAATAGGATCAGCCAATTTAGGCGGTTTTACAGGAATAAATTGCGCTAAATATTGGCTAACATGTCGAGTGATATTATCAAGCTGATTATTAAGGGAAACTAAGGTTATTTCTCCTTCGACTTCAAGGGCATCTCGCGCAACATCAGGAATATGATGCCCTTCATCAAGTACTAAAAGCAGATTTTTAGCATCAGGCAACACGGATTCACTTTCCATTGCCGCCATCACTAAAGCATGATTGGTAATAACCACATCGACTTCGTCAATTTCACGACGTGCAATAAAGAAAGGACAACGATGATAGTATTGGCAATTACGCCCTAAGCAATTCATTTTATCAGTACTGATTTTACGCCATAAACTGTCTGTTAGCGCTCGTTTATGATGATCACGTAAACCATCCCAACCGAAACTGGTAAAATCATTTTTGAGTTCTTGGCAAATATCCCTTTCTGCGCTGGTCGCCACATCCACTTTATCTTCAAGCAAAAACATTAAGTCAATTTGCTCGCCTTCCGTTGCACAAATTGCATCTAAATTACGAGGGCATAAGTAACGCCCACGACCAAAAGCGCCAGTAAACGTAAGATCAGGAATGATTTTTTTAAGTAATGGCAGATCTTTACTATAAATTTGATCTTGCAGTGCCACATTTGCCGTACTGATTATCAGTGGTTTTTTCTCATCACGGCTAATTGCAATACCCGGAATAAGATAAGAGAGTGTTTTACCCACGCCAGTTGGGGCTTCAATAACAAGATGGCGTCCCATTTCATCAGAAAAAGTCTTGGCTACCTCAGCAATCATTTCACGCTGTGGCGCTCGAGGAATAAACCCTTCAATATGTTCTGGTAAGGCTTTATACCACTGACTTATTTGATTTTTAACGGATTGCGAAAGGGACATAACCACTCTGTAACTGATTTCAAGAAAGGCGCTATTGTCTCATAACACTGTATAAAAATCAGTAGTTACCTTCATTTACTCTCCTTTTTCATCAAAGAATGGATAACTTCTCGAAATTATTGCTCTTTGTTATGGATTATTCATTCAACTCTTCATAGTATGAGTATTGATTACGTAACATCCAAAATAGTCTTATAAAAATATTTTTCTTTTGTTCTATTAAGCACAACAACACCAGTTAAGAGATATCTATAATGACTTCCGCAAAGCGCCCTATTTTTAACTTAGAACTTGATTTACTCCGAACCTTTGTTGCTGTTGTCGATGGAAATACCTTTGCAGCAGCAGCAGAATCTGTTTGTCGTACACAATCTGCTGTAAGCCAGCAAATGCAACGGCTTGAATCACTGATAGGCAAAGAGCTGTTTGCTCGCCAAGGCCGAAATAAAACACTGACAGAAGCCGGTACACAACTGCTTAATTACGCTCGCCGTATTTTACGTTTGAATGATGAAGCGTGTCTTTCATTGATGCATGAAGAGATTGATGGGATCTTAAAAATTGGCTCTCCCGATGACACCGCCAACACGATTTTACCGGATCTCCTCGCACGTTTTTCTGGTGCCTATCCTCGTTTGATTATGGAAATTATTGTTAAACGTAGCCCGTTTTTAATGTCTATGTTAGAAAATAACGAGCTTGATTTAGCTATTTCTACCGAAGAACATGTGGGTTATCCAAAAATTGTATTACGCGTTTCCCCCTCCTTATGGTATTGCGGAAAACACTTCAGGTTTGATCTTGATGAACCTCTACCATTAGTTGTATTAGATGAACCTAGCACTTACCGCGATATGATGATAAATCACCTTGATCAACAAGGTATTCGTTGGCGGATTGCTTATGTTGCGACAACACTTTCGGGTGCCAGAGCCGCAGTACGTGCCGGTTTAGGCATTATGGCGCGTTCCATCGAGCTTTCAGGTGATGATTTACGTATATTAGGCGAAAAAGAAGGTTTACCGGCTTTACCCGCGATCCGTTATAACCTTTATTTTAATTCTAATAGCCCAGGGAAAGCGGCACAAATTCTGTTTGACTCATTAAAAAACGAACAAAATGAAGTGATTAATCATGCAGATATCACGCTGCAACAAGAATAACCAAAATAGATAAAATCATAGCAATAACATATTAAAATAGGACACCGATTATGACCCATTTTCATGGTATTTTTCCTTATCTTGTTTCCCCTATTGATCAAACAAAAGGCACTGTTCTTGAATCCTCATTGCGTCGATTGATCGATCATTTGATCGCGTGTGGCGTTCATGGTTTAAGCCCCTTAGGTAGCACAGGGGAATACGCTTATCTCTCTCAAGCGCAACGAAATGAAATTGTGCGTATTACTGTTGATCAAACAGCAGGTCGTGTTCCTGTTATTGCGGGTGTTGCGGGCTTTTCAACCGCAGATGCTTGTCATCAAGCTGAACAATATGCCCAATTAGGCGTTGATGGCATGGTATTGATTTCACAAAAAATGTACCCATTAAGCGAAACTGCACAAGCGGGTTATTTCCAAACTATCGCCGAAGCGTTTCCTGAAAAATCCATGACCATTTATACCAATCCGGGGCTTTTGGGTGATGTCCTTCCTATTTCTTTATTCAATGAACTTAGCTATATCCCGAATATTGAATATATTAAAGATGCATCAAGCAATACAGGTCGCTTACTCACCATGATCAATACTTTTGGCGAGCGCGTTAAAATATTTAGTGCTTCAGCTCATATTCCGTTGTTAGTGTTAAAACTTGGCGGTGTAGGTTGGATGGCAGGACCAGCTTGTGTATTACCAAAGCAATGTGTTGAACTGTATGAACTCGCAACAAAAGGCGATTTTGATACAGCATTAGCAAAACAAAAAGAGATGTGGCAAATCAATGAAGCGTTTACAAAATACTCGCTCGCATCATGTATTAAAGCATCCCTAAATATTCAAGGTTTTGAAGTTGGCTCCCCTATTTTGCCGCAAGAGCCACTAAATGAAGCAGCAATGAACGATTTACGCCAAATTATTGCTCGCCTTGATTAATAAGCTATTCTTATTTAGAAATAACAAAGGCTGGATTTTTCTTATTCTGGTCTTTGTTATCCACTTAACCAAAATTTCTTATCTAAAACATAGCTCAATACTGTACCATATTGAATAAGAATGGAATAATAGCCACTTTTATTGTAAAAACGATTTGTTCTATCATCATAACGAGGAGAAAATGTATGCCCATTTCCGTCAGTGAAATAATGGAAATATTGCCTCATCGTTATCCATTCTTATTAATTGATCGCGTTATTTCTACGCCCGCTGAACTTGCCAGTGGCAAATTAACCGCCATTAAAAATATCACAACCAATGACACCGTTGTTTTTGGCGAGTTTTACCCACCTTTATTACTCCTTGAAAGCATGGCTCAAGCTTCGGGCATTCTTGCACATTACTATCTTTCACCCATGGGTGAAGATCAGCGATGCTATTTTGCCAGCATAAAAAATGCTCGGTTTTATGATGTGGTAAAAGCAGGCGATCAGCTACTTATTGAGATCCAGTTTCGCCGGCAGCGACGCACTATTGTGAGCTTTTCAGGTACGGTGAAAATTGGGGAAAAGATAGTTTGTACATCTGAATTTATGTGCGCAAGGCAATAGATAAAGGATTGGTAGATAAAACCAATCCTTCATACAATCATCTTATTTGTATTATTTCGGCTTAACCTTCTATTCTTTAACACGTAATAATTGTGTTATTTCTGAAATGGTTACATTGTCGAAATGCAGTATTTTTTCAACTAATTGTGCCGATTGTTCAGCGTCTATCACCAAAGATGCATTATCGTAAAATTTACTGATCACATCTTTATCTACCATTGGATTTTTCGGATTACCATACTGAATATCTAATCTCTCCGTGAGCTTCTCGCCATTTTTTAATGTTACGAAAATTAATCCGGGGAAATAGGTAGGAAATGGAATTTCTCCTTTTTCGGGATAACGATAACTTACCCGCTTCGCTAACGATTGAATATCTTCCCGTTGGAGGTTTTCAGGTAATAATGAAGATAGCGTTAAAGCATTATCTAAAAAGCCCGCAGCAAATAACCACGGTAAACTAAATTTAGCGCCATAAGCTGTTTGAGGCGCCCATTTTGTTTCAGGTGGCTCGCAAATCAAGGCAGCTGCTACCGGATCGACAACACACTCGACACTCTCGATATCATCAGCGGTGATCCCTTTTTTCAGCAAATTACGCCCGCAATCAACCGTTGCATGAGCAAAATGGCACACCGGATAAGGTTTAATAGAGACATTTAAAAATTCCCATACCTTACCTAATCCCAATGCGACTTGCTCTGGTTGCGCTTGCTCTCGGATACCATGTGTTTGATAAAGGCTATAACGACCTTCAAATATTGTTTCAGGACCTGTCATTCCACCTTTTGCTAATGATGCTGCGATAATACCTGATTGCGCAGCCCATCCCGCATGAAAGCATTTAGAAGATGAGCTATTAGTAAGATATTCAGCCACCCCTCCGGCTTGGCTTCCTGTTAACCCTAATGCATTCACAGTTTGTTCAGGCGTTAATTTTAATAGTGAAGCAGCACAAGCCGTTGCACCAAAAATGCCGGCAATTGCGGTGGCATGAAAACCACGCTGATGAAATCCGCTATGACTTGCTAAGCCTACTCTGGCAGCGACTTCCCAGCCAATCACCCATGCCGTTAAAATATCTTGTGATGATGCACCGATAGCTTCACCCAATGCAAAAGCAATCGGTGTTAATACTGCACTACCATGTGTAATGGAATCGGTATGTGTATCATCAAAATCTAAAGCATGAGCTGCAATACCATTGGCAAGGGCTGCTACGATTGTACTTGCCGTTTGTGAACTTCCCCAAATCGGGATATCACCTTGACTATCAGGTAAAAAAGCAACACCTTGTCGCCCTTGAATTGCACTTTGTTGCACACTGCCAGCCAAAGCAACGCCTAATGTATCTAATAAATGAATTTTGGCTCGGCTCACTACTTGCTCTGGTAAATCAGAAAATGTGGTTGTAGTAATAAATTGAGCTAACTGCTGACTTAATGTCATAAACACCTCGAAATAGATAAGAAAAAGCCAGCAATATCACCGGCTTTTAGATAATAAGAAGGTTGGATGTAATTAAGTCACTTAGTCATTTAACCAGCCAGAGGCTTTGGTTTGTGCGACAACGCGATCAACCTGAGCTGGCGCATTCCCCACATAAGTCGTTGGATCTAACAAGGCATCAAGTTCTTCTTGCGTAATATGATCACGAATACGGGTATCACGATTAATCGCTTCTACAAAGGTAATACCCTCTTCTTGCCCTGACATTGATGCTTCATACACAATTTCATGTGCCGTTTGTTTACCTGCTTTATCAGATAATGCAAACATCACTCGTTCAGCCAGCATAAAGCCGCCCAAAATATCCATATTTTTGCGCATTTTTTCAACATGAACATTTAACCCGCCTAATACTGTTTTCATATTATCAAAAATAACAGACAGCATTAGGCACAGTTCTGGCATGATTTTCCATTCCATTTTCCAGATTGCGCCATCACGTTCGTGTTGATGTTTCATCATATCGGTTAAAACAGAAAGGTTTGCTTTTAAGGTGTTGCTGACACAAGCGGCATTTTCAACAATAGCCGGATTGCGCTTATGAGGCATCGTCGAAGAGCCAACTTGCCCTTTACTGAAAGGCTCTGATAATTCATCAATTTCGTTATGTGCTAATATCAAAATTTCATTAGCAATTTTACCTAATGTACCGCTAATTAAGCCAATCAACATGCCATATTCGCTGAATCTATCACGCGCAGGTTGCCATGAAATTTCAGGCACATCTAAGCCTAAGCGTTTTAACACACGCGCTTCTAATTCATCGGCTTTATCACTTAAAGAGGCTTTTGTGCCCACAGCACCCACGACACTACCGACAAATAAACGCGGTTCAATTTCTTTAAGACGTTGATAATGACGCGCTAATTCTGTTAACCAAATCGCAGTTTTATGGCCAAAAGTAATTGGCAATGCTTGTAGTGCTAATGTGCGCCCTACCATAGGTGTATTTCGGTGTTTTTCACTTAATGATAATAATGAACGACCTAATATTTTGATATCACGAAGGAAAGTCTGATGAGCATCTTTAAGTTGCAGTACAAGACCTGTATCAATCACATCTTGTGTGGTGGGACCAAAGTGAACATATTCACCGTAATGTTCAGGGCAAGCATGTTCTAAACCGCGAATAGTTGGCACTAATGGATGGCGCGTCAAACGCACTTGTTCTAAGATATAATCCATATCAAGCTTTTCAAGTTTTGCGGTATCTGCAATCACTTTTGCAGCATCTTTTGGGATCAAACCTAATTCAGCTTGCTCAATCGCTAATGCGGCTTCGTAATCAAGCCAATTTTGCATTCTGGTTTTATCAGAAAAAATAGTTCTCATTTCTTCTGTTGACCATAAATTCTTTAATAAAACCGAATCAAAAACGCTGGTTCCCATAATTATTTCCCCTGTTAAAAGAATAATAAAAAAATCGTTTTTTTAATCAAACGACTTGTTAGATTGTTATTTTATTTATGCAATATAATCTCAATAAAAACACTTTGATAATTTTAATCTAATTTAAAATATTTCTAATCAATTAAAAAGTAACACCAATTCAATATGTTATAAATAATTCTTTATTTATTACTTATAACTTTTGAATCTTAAATGTTATTTAAGATTTAATTAGAATAATTAATGCTAAAAAGTTAGAGGAAGATCATCATTTTTAAAAAATAGCTATTTTAAAAATAAATAAGTTTGTTATAAATAATAGAAACAGAATAAGCGCAGAGCAAAAAGTAATTAAAGGTTTTATTTAATTACCGGGGAACTCTATTTCTATATTTGGAGATATTAATAATGAAACAAAATAAACAAACAAAACTAATACACAGTGGACGCCAAGAAATTAAAACCTCAGGTCCAGTTAATCCACCTGTTATGAGAGCCAGTACTATTGTTTTTGATTCTATTAAAAGCTGGCGTGATGTCCGTGATCGTCGTGCGACAGAACGCGTATTGAGTTACGGCGCGCGTGGTACTGAAACCGCTTTTGCACTAGAAGCGTTAGTGACAGAGCTAGAAGGTGGTCATCGCGCTCAATTGTTCCCTACCGGATTGGCTGCTATCGCAGTGACCATTATGGGATATGCGCGTAGTGGTGGTCATGTATTATTTGCAGACTCTGTTTATGAACCTGTGCGTAAAATTGCCTCCGCTTTTCTTGAACCCAATAACATTGCTTATAGCTTCTTTAAAACAGACGGTTCAGATTTTGAGCAAAAAATTCAAGACAATACACAGCTTATTTTTGTCGAATCACCAGGTTCATTACTTTATGAAATGCTCGATTTACCTGAAATCTGCCGTATTGCGCATGAAAGAAATATTCCTGTTGGTGTTGATAATACATGGGGTTCCGCATGGCTTTATAACCCATTGGAATTAGGTGCCGACGTCTCAGTTATTGCAGCGACTAAATATTTATGCGGCCACTCTGATGTGATGATGGGCATTATGGTTGCAAATGAAAAAGCGTGGGAAAAAATTGGTGCATTGCCTGAAGCATTAGGCCAAGCCAGTAGCCCTGATGATGCAGCATTAGTGCTTCGTGGCATGAGAACACTGGGACAACGTATTGCCGCTCATGGAAAATCTGCTCTTGCTATTGCGCAATGGCTAGAAACACGCCCTGAAGTTGAAAAAGTGTGGTTCCCTGAATTACCTAATCATCCTCGTCATGATTTATGGAAACGTGATTGTAAAGGCAGCAATGGTTTATTAACCATTGAATTTAAACAAGGTTATACCGCTAAACAATCAGAACAATTTATTGATGCTCTTGAGCTTTTTGGTATTGGGGCATCTTGGGGCGGATTTGAAAGCCTTGCTTTACCTGCCAATGTTGTTGGGGCAAGAAGTGCCTCTGATTGGCGCGAAGGGCATGGTCCTTTTGTGCGTTTACATATTGGTCTGGAGGCAACAGAAGATCTCATTGCAGATATTACACAAGCTTTTTCAGTATTAAACAAATAACAAAAATATTGCACCATTACCGGGGAATTCACTATGACAGGTTTAATCATTGCCGCGCTGGTAACAGCGTTGGTGGTTTATTTACTGGCTAGAGGTTATAAGCCTCAGCCAGTATTATTACTCGGGGGCTTGTTGCTATTGCTCCTAACTGCTTCTCTCGACCTTAATCCGTTATTACCAGAAAATAAATCAACGCAATTTAAGTATTTTGATATTTTCCAAATCTTTACGGATATTATGAGTTCTCGCTTAGCGGGGCTAGGTTTAACATTAATGGCTATTGCGGGTTTCTCTCGTTATATGGAACACGTTGGCGCAAGCCGTGCTTTATTCGCTATTTTTGAAAAACCTTTAAAAGCAATTAAATCGCCTTATTTACTGTTGGTTATTTCATTTTTAGTTACCCAAATCTTGGTTATTTTTATTCCAAGTCATGCTGGTTTGGGAATGCTATTAATGGTCACCATGTATCCGATTTTAATTCGTTCTGGTATTAGCCCTCTTTCTGCTTTAGCAGTTATTGGATGTTGCCAATTTATCGACCATGGTCCCGGCTCTGGTAACGTCATTATGGCGGCAAAAACAGCGGATATTGAACCTGCCGTTTATTTTGTTCAGCACCAGTTACCTATTACTATTCCTATTATTATTGCTGTTGCGATCACCCATTTCTTTATTCAACGCTGGTGGGATAAACGTGAAGGATTTGTTTTTGACCCAACAACAATTGATGCCGTAAAAGAAGAAGGAAACAAAATTCCACTGTCTTATGCCTTATTACCTGTGATCCCTTTAATTCTAATTATCGGCTTCAGCCCTTTGCTGCACCCTTATATTAAATTAGAAGTCACCACGGCAATGATCATTAGTACAGTAATTGCACTTCTTTTTGAATATGTTCGCTTACGTGATGCAAAAGCGGTGATGAACAGCTTTATGTTGTTCTTCGAAGGTATGGGTAAGCAATTTGTCTTAGTGGTATCACTTATTGTATCTGGTGAATTCTTTGCGAACGGATTACTAAAAAGTGGTGCTGTCGATACACTCATTAGCTCTGCTCAAGATGCGGGTTTTGGTATTGCCGCGATGATTATTGTGATGAGTGCGATCCTTGCATTAGCCGCATTCTTAATGGGTTCTGGTAATGCTGCTTTCTTCTCATTTGCAGCCTTAACACCCAAAATTGCAGCCTTCTTAAAAGTGGATGTCATTACCTTAATTTTACCAATGCAAATCATGACAAGCTTTGGTCGTACGGTTTCACCGATTACCGCAGCCATTGTTGCCATTGCAGGTATTGCGAATGTTTCACCATTCCAAATCGTTAAACGAACCGCTATTCCTATGGCTGTGGCTGCCATTGTGAACTTAGCAATGACATTCTGGTTCCTCTACTCGTAAAAATTGCGTTGCATTTTAAATGAAGTCTTAAGTTGCGTTACCCCTTTCCCTTAAATTCATTTACTCCTGAATTTAAGGGATTTTTTCTTATCATTGACTGTAACCTTTGATTGAAACCAATAACACAACTTGTACTGTAATTAAGGCTATTTATGTAGGTAAATAGCCTTTTTTACATCTTCATTCATCCTATTTAACGCGATAGAACGTCTCTTTTTTATTCTATATTTTTCCTCAATTTGGAGACTTAGCGCTTGTTTCAACCTCATATCTAGATATACTTTTGCGCAACATTCATCTGCAAATGAACATTATGAAAAAAATAATTATCGTTATTATCGCACTACTTGCTTTTGGCTCTATCGGTGGCGTTTTCCTTGCGGGATTAAATATTTATACCCGTTCAACGACACCAATAGAAGACAAACAAGCGCTACCTGAAACATCGCCAGCGCAACAATTTCCAGCAATACCCGACAGTTCACCGTCCACAAAATAAATGAGGTTGCACTATGGAATATGATTACTTTGTCACGCCCCAGTGGCTATTTGAACATCAAAATGATAGCGACCTTGTGATCCTTGATGTTAGCGCACCAATGCCAACACAAGATATTGATTATCAAAAATATTATCTTGAGCGTCATATTCCTCATGCTCACTTTTTTAACTTGGATGAGATTGCCGATAAAACAACAACATTGCCACATATGTTGCCATCCGATGTGTTATTTTCAGAAACCTTGACGCAACTAGGTATTTCTAATACCACAACAGTCATTATTTATGATCAAGGCAATTTATTTTCAGCGCCACGAGGTTGGTGGACATTGACAACATTAGGTTGTCGTAATGTGCGTATTCTTGCTGGCGGTCTACAAGCATGGATTGATGCTGGATTTGAAACCCAACAAGGTGAAACTATTGCTACGCCAGCAACTTCGCCTTTTGTGGTTGAACGTCACGCCCAACGTTATGCCAATAAACAGCAACTTCTTGATAATCTCGCGACCAAGCAAAAACAGATGGTTGATGCACGTTCTGCTGATCGTTTTTATGGCAGAGCGCCGGAGCCTCGCCCGGGGCTACGCAGCGGGCATATTCCCGGCAGTAAAAACGTTCCGTGGAATGAGCTTGTTGTTAATGGGCAATTGAAAAGCAACGCAGAGCTAAAACAAATTTTTGAACTCGCAGATGTGAATTTATCACAACCGATTATTGTCACTTGTGGCTCTGGTATGACAGCAGCAATTTTATTTTTAGCGTTAACGGTATTAGGTTGCCAATCTATTGCGCTTTATGACGGCTCTTGGGCGCAATGGGGTGCTGAAAGCGCCCTGCCTTGTGAATGCTAATTTAATTGGTTTTTGCCTTAGAAAAAGTAAACCCGCATTATGCGGGTTTATTATCAATAACTATTTGATGCGAAAACATTAGCTTGCAAATACTTTTGCAAGATAGAGTACAACAATGGCACCAATGACAGCGACAACAAAACTACCAAAGTTAAAACCATCCACTTTGCCTTTGCCAAAGAAGCTACTAATTGCGCCACCAACAACCGCACCGACAATACCCAGAATACAGGTCCATATCAGACCAATATCATAAGAGCCAGGCATTAAGAATTTCGCTAAAATACCTGCAATCAGACCAAAGATAACCCAAGCAATAATTCCCATATTTCCCCCTAAAAATAGTCATGATATAAACAACATACCTAAAATTGTCACTTATTGAGTGTAAGTCGAAATAGTTATTTTTTCCAATTATTGGAGATAAGTAACATTATATTTAAGATAAATAGAGAGATTATGGCTTAGCAGACAAAAAAATAGTGCTGATTGATTAGCACTATTTTTTATCGAATGAGCGAATTTTTAAACTACAACGCTTCTATTGCAACCGCAATTTCTGGTGAGGTTTTTAGTGTTCGAATTTGCCTAAATAACTCATCTGCCTCTGGATACTCTTTGCGTAAATAGCTAAACCACTGCTTAATACGTGATGCATGATAAATCGTCGTATCGCCGCGCTTTTCTAAACGAACATAGCGCTTTAATAATTCAATAACCTCTTGCCAAGGCATTCTAGCTTCTATGCCTTTTACAACACGGCTTAAGTTAGGGGTATTCATGGCACCACGACCAATCATTATCGCATCACAACCTGTTGTGGCTAAACAGGCTAATGCATCTTCACGGTTCCAAATTTCACCATTAGCAATCACAGGAATTGAAAGCCTTTGACGAATATCTCCAATGGCTTGCCAATTAATTTTTTCCGCATTATAGCCATCTTCTTTTGTTCTGCCATGTATGGTGATTTCCGTAGCACCACCTTGCACCACAGCATCGGCAATTTCATGACTATGCGCTGAAGAATCCCAGCCTAGTCTCACTTTAACAGATACAGGTAACTCTAAAGGCACTGCGTCACGCATTGCTTTTGTTGCTTGATAAATCGTTTCTGGCTGTTTTAGAAGTGAAGCGCCACCGCCACTACCATTGACTGTTTTTGAAGGGCAACCGCAATTTAAATCAACGCCCCAAGAGCCTAAAGAAACCGCTCTAAAGGCATTTTCAGCCAACCATTGTGGATGTTGTCCTAATAATTGCACTCGCACCAATGTTCCACTTTTAGTGCGGCTTTCTGTCTGCAATTCAGGGCATAAGCGATAAAACGCTTTCGTTGGCAGTAATGAGTCTACAACTCGTACAAACTCTGTAATACAGAGATCGTAATCGTTAATCGAAGTGAGTAATTCTCTCACTAGGGGGTCTAAAACCCCCTCCATTGGCGCTAATAGAACTCGCACTTTTTAACCTCAAAACTCTTTTCTAGCTTTTGACCAAGGGCTTTGATTATCACTATCTTCATCACTTTTACGTGAACGACGAGGCCCTAATTTTCCGGTACGAGAGCCATCTTTGTTACGGTAGTTTTCTTTATTTTTATTACGTCCAGACTCTTTACCTTCGCTATCACCGTCTCTACGACTATTATTGCGATTGTCTTTACCACGAATATCTGCACGACCATGATTACCACCACTTCTACGCGGGGCATTATTCTTTGGTTTTTTATGTAAAGGTGCTGCTTTAATTGAAGGATCAGGATCGTAACCTTCTAATGCTAAACGTGGAATTTCGCGTTTTAATAAACGTTCAATATCCGCTAATAAACCATGTTCATCAACACAAACAAGCGAAATAGCCTTACCCGTTGCAGCTGCACGACCGGTTCTACCAATACGGTGAACATAATCTTCTGCCACTTGCGGTAATTCAAAATTGACCACATAAGGCAGTTGGTCGATATCAAGACCACGAGCCGCAATATCTGTTGCGACTAACGCTTTTAATTTGCCATCTTTAAAGTCAGCTAAAGCGCGCGTTCTTGCACCTTGGCTTTTATTACCGTGAATAGCAGCCGATTTAATTCCATCTGCATTTAAATGTTCAGCAAGCTTATTCGCGCCGTGTTTAGTACGCGTAAAAATAAGCACTTGTGGCCAATTTTCTAAACCAATTAAGTGTGATAACAACTCTGTTTTACGTTTTTTATCCACTAAATGAACATATTGATCAACAGATTCAGCAGCCGAGTTTTTTGGTGCAACCGAAATGCTCACTGGGTTATTTAAGAGTGAATTGGCAAGCCCTGTGATCTCTTTAGAAAACGTCGCTGAAAACAGTAAGTTTTGACGTTTTTTCGGTAATTTGCTAATCACTCGGCGAATATCGTGGATAAAGCCCATATCTAACATACGATCAGCTTCATCAAGCACTAAAACTTCAACGCGAGAAAGATCAACTGCATTTTGATGTTCAAGATCGAGTAAACGTCCCGGTGTTGCAATCAGTACATCAACACCGCCACGTAACTTCATCATTTGTGGGTTAATGCTCACACCACCAAACACGACTAACGAACGAATAGGAATATAACGGCTATACGCTTTTACGTTTTCAGCAATTTGAGCCGCAAGCTCGCGCGTTGGTGTCAAAATCAGCGCTTTAACAGGTTGGCGACCTTTTGTTTTTACTGCTGATTGAGATAACTTTTCCAATATTGGTAATGTAAAAGCTGCTGTTTTACCTGTGCCTGTTTGCGCACTTGCTAATACGTCTTTACCCGCCAAAATCGGCTCAATCGCCTGCTGTTGAATAGGGGTTGGGGTTTTATACCCTTGTTCATCAATAGCGCGGAGAAGCGCCTCACTTAAACCAAGCGATGTAAAATCGGTCAAAACAGTAGTCTCCTACAACCAGAACGTATAACACGGTGATTGAAATTAAAAATGACGGGCTTTCATACTGTCAATCTATAGGTACTATTACTCTATAGGTACTATCATTTCTAGGTATAGACAGTGATGAAAGAGAATGAACCTTGTTAGGTTAACCTAATAACCCCTATTCTAACAGTTTTTGCTATATTCAGAATACAAAAATAATTTTCAATAATAGATTACACTTTTTTTATTACACATCAGCTTTATTTGATTATTTATCACAAATTTTCCCTATTGTTCAATATCATCTAATATAATACGCCTTGTTATCGCTGTTTTTAATATCATTGGTTTTGTTACATTTTACTTAAGTAAGGTATCTTCTATTATGTCAGACACCCAACAGAAGACGACGCGTGGTGAACTAGCAAAACGACAATTATTGGAAGCTGCATGTGAGATCTTTGGTAAAAATGGGCCAGATGCCGCCACAACACGCCAAATTGCACAAGCTGCTCAACAAAATATTGCCGCTATCGCTTATTATTTTGGGTCTAAAGAAGGGCTATATCTCGCCGTTGCACAACATATTGCTGATCTTATTCGTCTTGATTTTGAACCGACAGTGGTCATTCTTGACGAATTTCTTGAACGACCTAACCCAGCAGAACATCTCCCTTTACTGCAAACGCTTATTACAGATAGCTTTTTGCAATATGCCCGCCTTGTGCTTGATAAAGAAAATATTCATCTTAGTCGCATTATGGCAAGGGAACAGCTTGTTCCAACCGAAGCATATTCCTTGATCCACCAGCAAGCGTTATCGCCTCTTTTAACGCGTGTAAACAAGCTATTAGCTATTTATATTGGTTTAGATGCTGCACTACCTGCAACGATGTTACATACTCACGCTATATTGGGAGAAGTGCTATCATTTCGTTTAGTCAGGGAAACTATCCTAAGACAAACAGGATGGGATAGAATTGGTAAAAATGAGTATCAGATTATCTCCAATACGTTAAAGACTCATATTACTTTATTACTCAATGGATTAAGAGAGATTTACACTAACAACCATCACGCATAAATAGAGTTATTATGAAAACTAAAAAAGTCAGTTTGTTTATTATCTTAATGATTATTATCGGTATTGTTGCAGGTATCTATTATTACGAAGAAAACAAAGAGTCTGAATTAGTACTCTATGGCAATGTCGATATACGTACAGTCAACCTTAGTTTTCGTGTGGCTGGAAGATTAGACACATTACAAGTTGATGAAGGCGCTCCTGTTCAAAAAGGGCAATTATTAGGTAAGCTTGATGATGCGCCCTATCGCAATGCACTAAATAAAGCTTATGGTGAGCGTGATAGTGCAATTGCGTCGCTAGCTTTAATGGAAGCGGGATATCGCACTGAAGAAATTGCGCAAGCTCAATCTGATGTGTCATTAAAGCAAGCTGCTTGGCAATATGCAGAAAATTTTTATAAACGCCAGCAAGATCTTGCTAACCGAAAAGTAATTTCAGCCAATGATTTAGACAGTGCAAGAAATAATCGCAATCAAGCGGCAGCCGCCTTAAAAGCAGCGCAAGATAAGCTTAATCAATATCAAAATGGTTATCGAAAAGAAGACATTGATGCGGCGAAAGGACAAGTTATGCAAGCTAAAGCCGCCGTTGCCCAAGCTGAATTAAACCTCCAAGACACGCAATTAATTTCTCCATCACAAGGTACTGTGCTAACTCGTGCTGTGGAACCCGGTACTATGTTATCGGCTGGAAGCCCAGTATTTACGGTATCATTAACTAACCCTGTTTGGGTCAGAGCTTATATCAGTGAAACTCACTTAAGCGAAGCTGTTCCTAATCGAGAAGTTTATCTCTATACCGATGGACGTAAAGATAAGCCTTATCACGGTACGATTGGTTTTGTTTCACCAACAGCCGAATTTACTCCAAAAAGCGTTGAAACACCGGAGTTAAGAACCGATTTAGTGTATCGCCTCAGAGTGGTTGTAACGGATGCTGATGACGCATTGCGCCAAGGTATGCCTGTCACCTTAAAATTTGCTTCCTCTCATTAAGTGCGGGGAAAAAATGGAACACACTGATTACACTATCGAACTTCACGGTGTTGAAAAGCACTTTACAGGGCTGGAAAAACCCGCTGTTTCGTCATTAACAGCCACCATCACTGGTGGCTCTGTGACGGGTTTAGTTGGCCCTGATGGCGCAGGCAAAACAACCTTAATTCGTATGCTTGCAGGATTATTAAAGCCTGATGCGGGTGATATTCGTATTTTAGGAATGGACCCACAAAAACAGAGTATCGATGTCAGAGCTATCCTTGGTTATATGCCACAAAAATTTGGTCTGTATGAAGATTTAACGGTATTAGAAAATCTCAATCTTTATGCTGATTTAAAAAATGTTGTGGGCGAGGAGCGTAAAAAAGTTTATCACCAACTGCTCACCTTTACCGATCTCACTCGCTTTACATCTCGCCTTGCAGGCAATCTCTCAGGAGGGATGAAACAAAAACTTGGACTGGCTTGCACTTTATTAGGTAGCCCTAAGGTTCTGCTTCTTGACGAGCCGGGCGTGGGCGTTGATCCCATTGCACGTCGCGAACTTTGGCAAATGGTGCATGCTTTAGCCAGCGATGGTATGTTGATCTTATGGAGCACCTCTTATCTTGATGAAGCAGAGCAATGTAAAAACATTCTCTTACTTAACAAAGGAGAGCTACTTTATAGTGGTATTCCTCAAGATTTAACAGCAAAAATGACAGGGCGCTCTTTTCTACTTAATGTTGAAGGTCATCAGCGTAGAAAAGTATTACAACAGGCAATTATTCAACCTCAGGTAACGGATGGCGTTATTCAAGGGCAATCCGTTCGTTTGATCCTGAAAAAACAGAGTAATCAAACTGAATTATTAAGCGCTTTGGGTAAACCTGATGCGAAGCTTATTCCTGCTACACCTCGCTTTGAAGATGCTTTTATAGATTTATTAGGAGGCGGTCCTTCTCATAAGTCTGAATTAGCTGAAATTATGCCTCAGATCCCCCCCGCACCTAATGAAACCGTAATTGAAGCGCAACAGTTAACCAAAATGTTTGGTCAATTTGCAGCGACCGATCATGTCAATTTCCAAGTGAAACGTGGTGAAATTTTCGGTTTATTAGGGCCTAACGGGGCAGGTAAATCGACAACCTTTAAAATGATGTGTGGTTTATTAGTCCCCACCAGCGGTAAAGCCCTTGTGCTAGGTATGGACTTGAAGGAAAGCTCTGGTAAAGCACGTCAGCATTTAGGTTATATGGCACAAAAATTCTCACTTTATGGCAACCTTAAAGTGGGACAAAACTTGAAATTCTTCTCAGGTGTTTATGGCTTACATGGCAAACAACAGCGCGATAAAATCAACGATATGATAACTGCCTTTGGTTTACAGCCGATGGTCAATCAAATCACAGAAACCTTGCCTTTAGGTTATAAACAACGCCTTGCCCTTGCGTGCTCATTAATGCACGAGCCTGATATTCTCTTTTTAGATGAGCCTACATCAGGCGTTGACCCATTAACGCGAAGAGAATTTTGGCTGCATATTAATGGTATGGTTGATAAAGGAGTGACCGTCATGGTTACCACTCACTTTATGGATGAAGCAGAGTATTGTGATCGCATTGGTTTGGTTTATAGAGGAAAAATCATTGCAGCAGGAGAGCCTGATTCTCTGAAAAAAATGGTTGCAAGCAAAGATAATCCAACGCCTTCAATGGAAGATGCCTTTATTGGTCTAGTGCTGGATTACGATAAAAAACTTGAAAGTGAAAATGATAAAGGGAGCGAAAAACATGCATAATTCAGCTCAATCATCTCATGTTCGCTTTTCTTGGCGACGTTTATATGCACTGTGTTTAAAAGAAACAAAGCAAATTACTCGTGATCCCAGTAGCGCCCTTATTGCTATTGTTATCCCACTTACTTTGCTGTTTATTTTTGGATATGGCATTAATTTAGACTCCAGCAAATTAAATATTGGCATTTTAACTAATCAACAAAGCCAACCAGCACAAGAGCTTGTTTACACCTTCACGAATTCACCATATATCAATGCAACTATTAGCGATAATCGGCAATTATTAATCGATAAAATGCAGGCGGGACAAATCCGTGGCATTGTGGTTATTCCGGTTAATTTTGCTGAATTACTGGCTCGCCAAGATACCCAAGCACCGATCCAAGTGATCACCGACGGCAGTGAGCCTAATACGGCAAACTTTGTGCAAGCGTATACCAAAGGGGTTTGGCAAGTATGGTTACAACAACAGGCTATCAGTAAAGGTATTGATACAACCCCATTAATTGAAGTAGAACCTCGTTATTGGTTTAACCCTGCGGCAATGAGTCAGCACTATATTATTCCGGGTGCGGTGACGATTATTATTACGGTCGTAGGGGCTATTCTTACTTCATTAGTGATTGCCCGCGAATGGGAAAGAGGCACTATGGAAGCCCTACTTTCCACTCAAATTACACGCACAGAACTCTTACTTTCAAAGCTTATTCCTTACCAAGTGTTAGGGAGTTTTGTCATGGTGTTATGTATGGTCGTCACAGTGTTTGTGCTTGGTGTGCCTTATCGAGGATCGTTGTGGATTTTAGGCGGGATCACCTCGCTCTTTTTAGCTACGGCTTTAGGAATGGGATTACTTATTTCCACACTAACGCGTAATCAATTTAATGCCGCAATGATTTCGTTAAATGCTGCATTTTTGCCCGCAGTTATGTTATCAGGCTTTGTTTTTGAAATTGATAGCATGCCCATTTTTATTCAAGTGGTGACCTATTTTATTCCTGCACGTTATTTTGTGAGTAGCTTACAAACACTATTTTTAGCTGGCGATATTCCATTGATATTAATGTTAGATATGTGGTTGTTGATCGTTTCTGCCATATTCTTTATTGGCTTAACCGCGTTAGCAACACGACGTCGATTAGATTAAAGGGAGAGTGTTTATGTTTTATCGTCTTCTCACCCTGATAATGAAAGAGTTACAGTCATTATTACAAGAGCCTCAAACGCGTATTATTTTAATAATGCCCGTTATCTTTCAGATGATCTTATTCCCATTTGCCGCAACATTAGATGTTACCAATGCCTCTATTGCTATTTTTGATGAAGATAATGGTAAACAATCTATTGAGTTAACCCAACGTATCGCCAAAGCAAGTGCATTCTCTCAAACTCTTTTGCTTAAAAATGAACATGAAATAAAAGAGGCTATTGATAATCGTAAAGCGCTTTTATTAGTTCGTTTTCCACAGAATTTTAGTGCTGATTTAGAAAGCAGCGTCCCGGTTAAATTGCAAATAATCCTAGATGGTAGAAATTCTAATAGTGCGCAAATTGCTGCTAATTATGTACAGCAAATCGTACAAAACTATCAAACTGAATTAACAGGCAATACACCTTCTTTGCTAAATAAAACAGAGCTTGTTGTTCGTAATTGGTATAACCCTAATTTAAATTATAAATGGTTTATTGTGCCCTCTTTAGTTGCATTAATTATTACCATTGGCGTTATGATTGTGACTTCACTTTCTGTTGCTCGGGAGCGTGAACAAGGTACGTTAGATCAATTGCTAGTTTCTCCTCTATCAACATGGCAAATCTTTGTCGGTAAAGCCGTTCCCGCAATGGTTGTTGCTGCTACTCAAGGCACTATTGTGTTAATTATTGGTATATTTGGTTATCAAATTCCCTTTTCTGGCTCCTTATTGCTGTTTTACTTTACTATGTTGATTTATGGCTTATCGTTGGTAGGATTTGGTTTATTAATATCGGCATTAAGTTCAACACAACAGCAGGCTTTTATTGGTGTCTTTGTGTTTATGATGCCCGCGATTTTATTATCCGGCTATATTTCCCCCGTAGAAAATATGCCTGTTTGGCTGCAACATGCCACATGGATAAACCCAATTCGTCATTTCACTGATATCACAAAACAGATCTACCTTAAAAATGCCGACATCACTGTTATATGGCACAGTTTATGGCCTTTATTGGTGATTGCAGTAGGAACGGGTAGCATTGCCTATTATCTTTTCCAAAGGAAGATAGCTTAAAATCTGTACTTTGATAACTAACTCTAATAGACTGATACCAAAGAAAAAATCAATAGGCGTGCAATATGCAAATCAGCAAACTACGACTTGAAAATTATGGTGTTTTTACTGATGCCGACATCACGTTAGCCACAAAAGATGGCAACAAGAATGGCTCAAATATTACTGTGTTTATTGGTAATAATGGTTCGGGTAAAACCAGTATTTTAGATGCTATTGCAACAGGTTTAAGTTGGTTTGTAGCGAAGCTTGAAGATAAAGATGCTCAGGGTAAATTTGCAAATAAATCCAAAATTAATGTGTCGTCTGATTATTGCCTAATTTCCTTTCTCAAAAGAGATATCGAACAAGAAACCAATCTTTCATTTTATAAATATCATGATGATCTCTCACTAGAATTAATTACAGCACTTAAAAACTCAAAAAAATATGCATTAGGCTCATATGCAATAGATTCTGATCTAGCTCAGTACGTATATAACCGTTATAGAATTTCCTCAAGACAAACAAAGTATCATAGAAATTATCCTATTGTTGCCTACTATGGTGCAACTCGCCACACTTATGACTCAACAATTAATACTGCAATTCAGCCTATTAATAGTCATCCATTTGATATGTTAGCGGGTTATAACGGGAGTTTAGAAGCTAAAACAGATTATGCCGATTTCTTTGCTTGGTTTCGTTACCGTGAAGATATCGAAAATGAAACGGCACCTCACACAAGCATTATGAAATTGTTAGAAAAACATACTGATGTAAACAGTGAAATTTACCAAAGTATGTTAGCCGAGCAAAAGAAATTGCAAGATAAAGCACTCACTGCGGTACGCGAAGCCATTAAAATTTTCTTATCTGATGGTAGTTCAACAATTGAAAATATCTATATTGAGCGTACACCCGATCTTTCAATGAAAGTAGTTAAAGACGGTACTCACTTTTCAATTGAACAGCTCTCTTATGGTGAAAAATCACTACTTGCCATGATTGGTGATATTGCACGCCGTTTAACGCTTTTAAATATAACTTTGGATAATCCTTTAGAAGGCAAAGGCATTATTTTAATTGATGAGCCTGACGTCCACTTGCACCCTCAATGGCAACGACGATTAATAGCTTTATTGGATAAAACCTTTCCTAACTGCCAATTTGTATTAACAACGCACTCTCCGTTATTAATCAGTGATCACAAAGATATTCTTGTTTATAGCATTGAAAAAGGTCAGGTTGAAAAAGTCTCTTCGCCTTATGGGCAAGATATCAATAGCGTACTGTCAGAAATTATGGATACTGACTTTATCAATCAAAAAGTACAAAGCCAAATTGGCGATGTTCTTGATGCTATTCAAAATGCCGATATTGCAACAGCAAAAGATTTACTAACTGAGTTAGAAAAAGAGATTTCTACCAATAACATCGAAGTCGTAAAAGCACGGTTATTGCTAAAGAAAAAGGAAGTTCAACTTGAGAAAAATCAGCAAAAGAAATAATTATGAACCCACAAGTTTAACTCAATGGAAAAGGCAAAATAAACATAAAAAATACGCTGATTTAACCTCAGAAATTCGAACAGAAATAAGAGAAGTATTGCTAGAAGAGCAGTTCTATTTATGTGGTCATTGTTGTCAGCAAATAAAATCAATTCATGACTGCCACAATGAACATATCGAACCTCAACAATTAGCACAAAATAAAACGCTTGAGTTCTCTAATCTTATCGCCAGTTGCAATGCTAAGAAACAATGCGGCAATTCTCATCAACATCACGCACTTCCCCTCACTCCACTTATGGATGAGTGTGAGACTGAATTACAGTTTTCAATTAGTGGTAGAGTTAATGGTGTAACTTCCCGTGCTGAAAAGGCAATTGAAATACTAAATTTAGGCTCTAGCACTCTTCCCAATAACTTATTAATCAGTAAAAGAAAAAACGCTATTGAACAAATTCTATTTATTAATGGAATTGATCCTAGTCAAGGACTAGAAGATGATGATTTACTTAATGATTTAATCATAGAACTAGCAAAACCTAATGATGATGGGAAACTAGAAAGCTTTTCACCTATTATTATTAATATATTGAAACAGTGGTTAACTTAACAGTAAGAGTAATAATGACTTCTTTTATTTTTGGTGTTCACGTTCTCTTTGTTGTCGGTTATTAAGCCCTGAAGGGGCTTTAGTGAGGTTAACTATTACGTCTTGGTTACGAGATAATTAAACTTCATTCTATTTCAATTGGGTAACGACAGAAAAAGCCCCTTAATAAAAGCACAAAAAAATCCCACAACTTATTAAAGCTATGGGATTTATTTTTATGCTGTTTTTAAACTAGGTTTACCCGTAGATACCGTTAAAATTAACGACGGTCGCCTAAAATACGCAGTAACATTAAGAACAGGTTGATGAAATCTAAATAAAGCGTTAATGCCCCCATAATTGAATAACGGCGCATATTTTCTTTATCTTCTTGGTTAATTTCATTACCCATATCTTTTAATTTTTGTGTGTCATACGCGGTTAAACCAGCAAAAATTAACACACCTGCGTAAGAGATAACCATGCTCATCATGGAGCTTTGCATAAAGATATTCACGATAGAAGCAATAATGATACCGATAAGCCCCATAAACAGGAAGCTACCCATACCCGTTAAACTACGCTTAGTGGTGTAACCGTAAATACTTAATGCGCCAAACATTGCCGCACAAATAAAGAAGGTGCTCGCAATTGAAGATGCAGTATAAACCAGTAATACGCTTGAGATAGTCACACCCGTTAACACGGAATAGAGCATAAATAATGAGGTTGCCATTACACCACTCATTTTATGAACCATACCGGATAACACGAAAACTAACCCTAATTGAGCAATGATCAGACCAAAAAAGACGATCTTGCTTGAGAAAATCATTGATAATAATGTTTCGCTTGATGCAACGTAGAATGCAACAAACGCAGTTAATAACAGACCTACAGTCATCCAACCATAAACCTGAGCCATAAAGGTTTGTAGGCCAGAACCTGTGCGCTGTACTATTGAATCATTTGAACGTGAAAATCGATCCATGATGATTACCCTTTAATCATAGTGATAACGTTAGGTTTAACAATAACGTTTATTTCAGTAAAAAGCCCATTATGGACTCATTAGAATTTAATTTTATCACACTGATTTTACATTTCCATGAAATAAACTGTATGAAATGTCATCACAAAATAAATTTAGGTAAAGTAATGTAGCGTTTAATTGAACGTAATAATTTATTCCCAACGCTCGGCTGAATCATAATCACTTTGGCGTGCATCCACCCATCTATCGTTATTTTCAGAAAGCCCTTCTTTTTTCCAAAACGGTGCGCGTGTTTTTAAAAAGTCCATAATAAATTCAGCGGATTCAAACGCACTATTGCGATGAGAACTGGTGACACCAACAAACACTATCTCTTCACCAATTTGCAAAGTTCCAACGCGGTGAATAACACTTACACGTTGCAAAGGCCAGCGAGAGCGAGCTTCATTCACAATATCTGTCAGTGCTTTTTCAGTCATTCCCGGATAATGCTCAAGGGTGAGTGTATTCACTTCATCACCTAAATTATGATTGCGAACTTTACCCGTAAATGTCACAACAGCGCCATCGCTGTCACACTCTGAAAGCCATTGGTATTCATCACCAACACTAAAATTTTCGGTTTGTACTGAAATGCGAGTTGATGCGCTCATCTTATCCTCCTGTAACAGGTGGGAAAAAGGCGATTTCATCACCATCATTAATAACGTGAGAGCCTTGAACAAAGGATTGGTTTACCGCAGAAAGTAATTTGCCATCTTCTAATGCGAGTGACCAACGATCACCTTTAGTAATTAAGGCGTTACGTAAATCATCTACTGTGTGGTATTTACAATCTAATTCGAGAGAATCAACACCCACTAATTCACGGACTTGAGCAAAGAAAAGAACCTTAATCATGCTTCCACCTTAAAGTGACCTGATTTACCACCTGTTTTTTCTAATAAACGTACAGGTCCTATCACCATATCTTTTTGAACGGCTTTGCACATATCATAAATCGTCAATGCCGCTACCGATGCCGCAGTTAATGCTTCCATCTCAACCCCTGTTTTACCCGTTAAACGGCAAACAGATTCAATGCGTACGCGGTTAGATCCAGTGAGTGCTTCTAAACGCACTTCGACTTTAGTTAATAACAGCGGATGACATAACGGGATTAACTCCCATGTTCTTTTTGCGGCTTGAATACCTGCAATTCTTGCAGTCGCAAATACATCACCTTTATGATGTTTACCTTCGGTGATCATGCTTAATGTTTCTGCCGACATTTCAACAAAGGCTTCAGCACGCGCTTCTCGCACTGTTTCAGCTTTAGCGCTAACATCCACCATGTGAGCTTCACCGGCAGCATTAATATGAGTTAGTTGAGACATGCACAACTCCTGAAATTAACGAAATAACAGAGCGAAAAACTACCCACCAATCACAGATAAGTTCGGTGTAATACCGCTATCGCCTTGATGAAGAAAATGAGTTTCTCGTTTATGAAGAAGACCACCTTGAATACGCTGTTGTAATGCTTCTTGCTGACTATCATCAGCAAGCAGATCACGTAAAGGAATACCATTCTCACCAAATAGGCAAAGATGGAGATTACCAATAGCTGAAACACGTAAACGGTTACAAGTTAAACAGAAGTCTTTTTCATAAGGCATGATAAGACCTATTTCACCTTGATAATCAGGATGGGTAAATACTTGAGCAGGCCCGTCACTGCGAGCGCGAGGAATTTGTAACCAACCTTCGTTAAGTAAGCGCTGGCGAATCACTTCACCAGACAAATGAAAGCGGTTGAATATATCACTACCATCACCGGTTTCCATTAACTCGATAAAACGCAGTTGGATAGGTCGGTCTTTGATCCAACGAAGAAAATCTGGGAGGTTTTTATCATTCACATTGCGCATTAGCACAACGTTAACTTTTACTTTTTCGAAACCCGCGGTAAATGCAGCATCAATACCTTCCATTACTTGGCTAAATTTATCTTGTCCTGTAATAGCATGGAATTGACGAGGATCGAGGCTATCAACACTCACATTAATTGCACTTAAACCAGCATCACGCCATTGTGCAACATCTCTGGCTAAGCGATAGCCATTGGTTGTTACTGCAATTTTTTTAATTGCCGGATTGTCTTTAATGGTTGCGATAATATCAGTAAAATCACGACGCATTGTAGGCTCCCCACCTGTTAGGCGGATCTTTTCTGTCCCTAACGCGGCAAAAGATTGTGTCAGTCTGCTGATTTCATCTAACGAAAGAAATGATTTATGACCGTTAGGCTTATAACCATTAGGTAGGCAATAAGTACAACGAAAATTACACACGTCTGTAATTGAAAGACGTAAATAGAAAAATTTGCGGGAAAACGCATCAACGAGTTGTTGCATAGTAACACCTTTCCAAATCGGGAGATGCTGGCATTTCTACCTTGCACCCTGGTGACTGGTTTCGTCACGGCCAGAACATCATATCTTGTAAATACATGACTTAGACATTAAGGCTAGGAGTTAATCTTTACCTGTTGTTCACAGGTTTCTAATACCTATATATTTATTGTGGATTCTACCTTCTAATTTTTCAAAAAGCGAATAATGTTTTCGCTATATAATTTATAATACAACGACTTACGACACTTTAGTCACTCTAATAACATAAGTAAAAACGCTTTCATTGATTAAATATTAGGCTATCAAAAGTGAAATTAAACTAGGAATGTGATGAAATCACGTCGTGATCATAGGCTTAAAATTTAATTGTGATAAATTAGCGGCAAATTTTTAAAGATGAGTAGAACAAATATGCGAAATCGCACGCTAAGTGATTTAGATCGTGTTGTTGCCCTTGGTGGTGGTCATGGCCTTGGACGTGTGCTTTCAGCACTCTCCTACTTAGGCTCTCGTCTTACTGGTATTGTTACAACAACTGACAATGGCGGTTCTACTGGCCGTATTCGCCAAGAAGAAGGTGGTATTGCGTGGGGAGATATGCGCAATTGTATTAATCAGCTAATTACTGAGCCTTCCGTTGCTTCTGCAATGTTTGAATACCGCTTTTCTGGTACAGGCGAGCTGGCAGGGCATAATTTAGGTAATCTAATGCTTAAGGCACTTGATAACTTAAGTGTTCGACCTTTAGAAGCCATTAATCTTATCCGCGGATTATTAAGAGTGAATGCTCACCTTATTCCTATGTCTGAACAAGCCGTTGACCTTATGGCGATAGATGACCAAGGAAATGAGATTTATGGTGAGGTCAATGTTGATATTTTACCTAAGATCCCCCAAAAGCTTGATCTCTACCCTAAAGTGCCTACTACACGAGAAGCCATTGAAGCGATTGAACAAGCCGATTTGATCTTAATTGGTCCCGGTAGCTTTTTTACCAGTTTAATGCCTTTGTTATTACTGCCAGAGCTTGCACAAGCATTGCGTCGTAGCAGTGCAACAACGATTTATATTGGTAATCTAGGCAAAGAGCTAAGCCCTGCAGCAGCCAGTATGACGATGTCTGATAAAATCGCCATGATGGAGAATTATATTGGTTTACAAACAATAGATGCCGTGATCATTAGCCCTGAAACACAATATGAATCGATGAAAGGTCGATTAATTGTACAAGCTCAATTGGAAGCCAAAGATATTCCTTATCGTCACGACCGCCATCTATTAGGTAAAGCTATTGAGTTAACGTTGCAACAATTAGGGCAACGTAATGCATCACCTCAAACCGTTAAATAATATTTAATGACTTGCGTTCATAAAAAAAACCGCATCTGCAATAAACAGCAAGTGCGGTTTTTTGTCGATAAAAACACAATATCACTATTGGTTTTCAACGTGTTATTAGCTATGCGTTAGTTATTAGCTATTAAGCTGCTTTAATGTAATACGCTGGCTAATTGCTTCTTCAATTTCATCAAGCGTCATTGGTACATCATTTTTCATCAAACCAAGACCCGCTACGGTACGAGAAAACGACATTAAATCTAATGGAGGTAGCTCCATGATCCAGTTCTCTTCTGTTGCCAACGTGTCTGCAGCATTCAGAATATTTTGTATAACATCCGTAAAAGCTTGATGAGAAGATACCCAATCTTGATCGCCACTGGCCCAAAACCAACGGGCTGCAATAAAATTTCTCCACATATCTTCCCATCCATCATAGATCCGACGCAGCATTGATGCGCTCATTAATGACCATGTTTGGGCTTCTTGTTGAGTAATATATCCTTGTTGGCAACCTTCTAAGCAGAGCTTGTTAAAACGGCAGAGATCCCAAATAAGGTATTTCACATTTTGGATATTCATGCGATTTGTGCTCATCATATCGATTTGCCATAAACGCTCATTTTTATCGTGTTCAGTTAGCTCAGAAAGTAAAATATCATTTTTTAATGACTGAACATCGTCTTCTTTACCATCCAAAATTTGGTCGCGTAGCTGATAAAAATCATTAGTATGGCCTTGAGTGAGCAACCAAAATAGTTGATAGACTAAATCCCAACGGTCGTTAATTCCCCAACCTGCTGATAATCCACCATCATCTTTACCTTGGTCATATTCGTTATATGCCCACTCATTCATTGCAGCATAAGGTGCAGCAACATATAAACCCCATTCGTTGGGTGACAACTGAGCTGACGTATTTTCTGCTTCAGATAAAATAGGCTCTTTCCCTACTGTTGGTGATTTTGAAAACTCACTGTCTTGTATAGCAACTTTACGTAACCACTTAAAAAGTAACACAACAAAAATAATCCCAATAATGATACCTAGTGACTTTGGAAACACTGAAAAAATATCAATAGCCATTACACTCATCCACTGTCCTTAATGTCTTTTTTATCTTTGTAAATATATTGACGCTTTGTTTGTGGTGATATTTAAACAGTTGAACGCCATTAAGGGAATATCAAACTAGGCAAAAAATGGAAGATAGAAAGTAAAAAGGGATAATTTCATGCAAAAACACAAATATCCCTTTATTGTATTGCTAGCTGACGTTATCTAATTAAGAGTTAGCAATAAACTGAGCGCGTAATGCTTGCAACTTATCACGCGTACTCGCTGCTTTTTCAAATTCAAGATCTTTTGCGTGTTGATACATTTCGGCTTCTAAACGTTGGATCTCTTTTTCCAATTCAGCCGTAGACAGCAACGGATAATTATCATGAATCTCTGTTGCTTTGTGCCCTTTCTTATTACGTCCCTGAGAAGGCTGACCAATTTTAAGAATATCACCAACTTTCTTATTTAATCCTTTAGGCACAATGCCATGTTCAAAGTTAAACTGTTGCTGTTTCTCACGACGGCGTTCAGTTTCGCTTATTGCTCTCGCCATTGAATCAGTAATTTTATCACCATATAAAATCGCTTTACCTTCAAGGTTACGAGCCGCACGCCCAATTGTCTGGATCAATGAACGCTCTGAACGTAAGAAGCCCTCTTTATCAGCATCTAAAATTGCCACCAAAGAGACCTCTGGCATATCCAAACCTTCTCGCAGTAAGTTAATACCCACTAATACATCAAACTCACCTAGGCGCAAATCACGAATAATTTCGACACGTTCAACAGTATCAATATCAGAGTGTAAATAGCGAACTCGTTCACCATGCTCTTCAAGATATTCTGTTAAGTCTTCTGCCATTCGTTTTGTCAGTGTGGTAACCAGTACACGTTCATTTTTTGCTGCACGAATACGTATTTCAGAAAGTAAATCATCAACTTGTGTTGCCACAGGTCGTACTTCAACAATGGGATCAAGTAAACCTGTTGGTCTTACAACTTGCTCAACAATTTCATCACCCGATTTTTCAAGTTCATATTTACCCGGTGTTGCTGAAACATAAATCGTTTGTGGTGCTAATGCCTCAAACTCTTCAAAACGTAATGGACGGTTATCAAGCGCAGAAGGTAAACGAAAGCCATATTCAACTAAGGTTTCTTTACGCGAGCGGTCACCTTTATACATTCCACCAATTTGAGGAATAGTAACGTGTGATTCATCAATCACTAATAAACCATTAGCGGGAAGGTAATCAAACAAAGTTGGTGGTGGCTCACCAGGACCTCTACCTGATAAATAGCGTGAATAGTTTTCGATACCGGAGCAATAGCCCAACTCATTCATCATTTCGAGATCAAATTGAGTACGCTGTGTCACGCGTTGCTCTTCAACGAGTTTATCGTTAGCTAAAAGTACTTTGCGTCTATCTGCGAGTTCTTTTTTGATTTCTTCCATCGCTTCAAGAATACGCTCACGAGGTGTGACATAGTGCGTTTTAGGATAAACAGTAAAACGAGGCACATTGTAATGAATTTGCCCCGTTAAAGGGTCAAACAGTGAGAGGCGCTCGACTTCTTCATCAAATAGTTCAACACGTAATGCATAATCATCAGATTCAGCAGGAAAGATATCAATCACTTCACCACGGACACGAAATGTCCCCCGCTGAAAGGCTTGATCATTGCGAGTATATTGTAGATCAGCAAGGCGACGTAAAATGGCACGCTGGTCGATTATCATGCCGTTAGTCAGATGAAGCATCATTTTTAAATAACTATCAGGATCACCTAAACCGTAAATAGCAGAAACTGATGACACAACAATAACGTCTTTACGTTCTAGCAAGGCTTTAGTCGCAGATAGACGCATTTGCTCAATATGTTCGTTCACAGAAGCATCTTTTTCAATAAAGGTATCAGAGCTTGGAACATACGCTTCAGGCTGATAATAATCATAATAAGAAACAAAGTATTCCACTGCATTTTCAGGGAAGAATTCTTTCATCTCACTATAAAGCTGTGCTGCCAGTGTTTTATTTGGCGCTAACACCATAGTCGGACGATTTAGATTGGCAATCACATTGGCAATTGTAAAGGTTTTACCTGAACCTGTTACCCCTAAAAGAGTTTGATGAGCAAGACCATCATCTAATCCTTCACAGAGTGAGGCAATAGCGGTAGGTTGATCACCACCCGGTTTAAATTCAGAATGCAGTTTAAAATCTTTGCTCATATTTTCTTCTCCTCGCGAACCCTCCCTATAATACTGGATAAAAATCCAGCTTCAATCTCTATCTGATAAAATTTATCTGAATAATTAGCATAAGTTATCCCCAGTTTTGAAACTGGGATTTTTTCAAAAAGCAACCCCCCTCTTTTATTAATTATTCAAAGAGACACGTAGACTTTCCTTGCGCTATTGATTTTATTTAATTAATTGATACATAAAGATTAAAAATAAAAGTTGAGAATAACGCCAATCTTTAGCAATGCCTTGTGTTCTCTCTATTCAGAGTATTTTTATAATGGTAATACACAAGGTTATCCACAGGAATAGTGGATAACTGCACAAAGTTGTTATCTCTCGGTAGGTTACGTCTTTTTTTCCACCTTAAAATATCCCTAAAAATTGACGAAATTTATTTTTTTTATTTTTTTATTGGTATAAAAAATAGACTTTTATAATTTACTTAATAACGGTCTATCAACTTAGTTTTAAACAGGAAAGATCAAGGTAAGAAGTAAAATTATGCTCTTTTACGTCATTTAAATAGGGTATTTTGCCTAAGAATGGTGCTTTAATGTGCTGTTTTAATGTTGCCAAATATTCTTTTTGATATCGCCCCGCAGGTTCAACTTCATTTGCAACCCAACCCGCCAATGTTAAACCAGACTGAATAATTGCTTGTTGCGTTAATAACGCATGATTAATACAACCCAATTTAATACCTACAGTCAAAATAATAGGTAACTTTTCATTGATAGCCCAATCAGAGAAAAATTGATTTTCTGACAGTGGAGTAAACCAACCACCAGCACCTTCGACTAAAACCCAATCCGCTTGCTGCTTTAAGTAAGACAAGCCCTCTGACATCACATCAAAATCAATAGGCTGATTCATTTCTTGGCTAACAATATGCGGCGATGTTGGTGTTTCAAAACAGTAAGGGTTAACGCGGTGATACTCTAACTTTACCGTACTGGATTTTTGTAGTGTAAGTGCATCTGAATTACGTAAACCTTCATTTAGCCACTCACTTCCTGATGCAACAGGTTTATAGCCCGCGGTTTGATATCCTTGATGTGCCGCACATTGTAATAATGCGCTACTCACAACCGTTTTACCCACTTCGGTATCTGTACCTGTTAAAAACCATATTTTAGCCATGAGATATTTTTCCTATAACAATTTGATAAGTGAGTAAATATTTCCCTGAGTCTGTTTTCCATACATTTTCTAGCGCGCAAAATTTCTGTCGTGTCATTAACCCTTTTTGGCGATCACCTTGCACAAAATTGGCACCCACTCCCTTCAAAGAGGCAAAGAGTGCATGTAATGAATCATATTGCTCCGTGACGGTTTCAGTAGAAAATTGGCAATCAAAGCCAGCACAAGCTTTTTCAATATCGTGAAGGGATAAAAAAGGGTTAACATGTTCATGCCTATCAAGCGATTGCCAAGCATCTCTGACTTCTTGTAATGTCAACGTAGCAAGAGTTGAAAAATAAAGTGCGCCTTTTGCATTAACTGTGTTCATTAATGTTTTAATCGCGCCAGATAAATCATCACACCATTGCATAGCTAAATTACTAAAGACAATATCCACGCTTTGTGGCGCAATCGCACAGTGCTCGATATCACTTTGTAGATAACTATTGGCCCGCTGTTGCTGTTTTGCCACTTGCAACATTGAATGTGACAAATCAAGGGCAATAACAAACTTACCTTGTTGCTTCCATTTTTGACTGAAATATCCGGTTCCACATCCTGCATCTAACACAATATAGCCATTATCATGACGTGCTAAATCCATTAATTTATTACCGCTATAGCGCTGAATATTGGCGTGATTATCATAATGAGTCGCCGCTTTACCAAATGTTTGAGCTATACGTTGTTTATCTGTTTTGACTGAAGAAAGCATGAAGCGTCTCGATTAACAGCTTAATATCTGAAAGGTGATGGCGAGTCGTTAACGTTATTCGTAAACGCGCACTTTGAGGTGGTACTGTCGGTGGGAAGATAGCTTTTACCCAAAGCCCTTTAGATTGCAGATAATCTGAAAGTGTTTGGCACAATTGTTCATCACCAATAATAACGGGTTGAATAGCAGTTTGCGAAGGCAATAATTTAATAGGGAGCGAAGCAACACCTTGGTGAAAAATATCAATTAATTGTTGAAGATATTCCCGCTCATTATCTGCTTGCTTAATAACATTTAGAGCAGAGTTTAAAGCGATAGCTTGTGCCGGTGGCATTGAAGTACTGTAAATAAGATGGCGAGCATATTGTTCAAAAAACTCTGCGGTTGGCTTGTTACAAAGCACAGCCGCCCCACTGACACCAAAAGCTTTACCAAAAGTTACGACCAATATTTCAGGTTTAATACCCGCTTCATCACAACTGCCCCGGCCTTCTTTACCTAAAACACCAATACCATGCGCATCATCGACCATTAACCAGGCATGGTGCTTTTGGCTTATTGTTGCTATTTCTCTTAATGGTGCTTTATCCCCATCCATGCTAAATACCCCTTCTGTTACCACAAGGGTTTTATTAGCAGATGTTTTATTAAGTCGTTGAGATAAAGAGTCCGAAGAATTATGCAAAAATCGCCACAATGTAGCGGGTGATAATACTGCCGCTTCCATTAATGAAGCATGGCAAAGTTTATCAGCAATAATAGCATCTTCTTTTTCCATTAATGCCGAAATAACGCCCTGATTGGCACTGTAACCTGATGAAAATAACAGCGCATTATCGTAACCCAACCAATCTGCAAGATGCTGTTCTAATTGCATATGAGCTTGTGTAAACCCTGTGATATGCCCTGAACCGCCACTCCCCACACCATATTCATTCGCACCTTGTTGCCACGCGTTAATCACATCGGCATGTTGGCTAATACCTAAATAATCATTACCTGAAAAATTAAGGTATTTTTCGCCTGATATCGTGGTTAAAAAGCGCCCATTAGAATGATTTATCACTTGGCGCGTTCGCCATAATGGCGTATTTCTACGCACATTAAGTTTTTCATCTAAATAGTTTTGCCAGCTCATTACAGTGCCGCATTATAAAATTGTTCAGTGTCTTTATTGATAACAGCGTGCATTAGCGCTTCTTCTTGCTGATTATCGCCCATTGATACCGCTAACCGCTCTGGATTTAAGCCTAACTTACGGAATAATTGGTGATCTTTATCTTCAGTTGGATTGGTTGTTGTTAATAATTTGCAACCGTAGAAAATCGAGTTAGCGCCAGCCATAAAGCAAAATGCTTGTGTCTGTTCACTCATTTGCTCTCGCCCAGCAGAAAGACGGACATAAGAGCGCGGCATCATAATACGAGCAACGGCGATAGTACGGATGAAATCAAATGGATCGACATCCTCATTATCAGCCAATGGCGTACCTTTGATTTTGGCAAGCATATTGATAGGTACACTTTCAGGAGGTTGTGGCAAATTCGCTAATTGCACTAACATTGCAGCGCGATCTTTAACCTCCTCGCCTAACCCTAAAATTCCGCCAGAACACACTTTAATGCCCGCATTGCGCACTTTATCAAGCGTATCTAAGCGATCTTGATAGGTACGTGTTGTCACGATACTGCCGTAAAATTCAGGTGAGGTATCAAGGTTATGGTTATAAAAATCCAGCCCTGCATCGGCTAATCGGTTAGCTTGTGAATCATCTAATTTGCCGAGTGTCATACAAGTTTCCATACCCAGCGCTTTCACTTCTTTTACCATTTGCTCAAGGTAAGGCATATCACGCTCATGCGGATTTTTCCATGCCGCCCCCATACAAAAACGCGTTGAACCTGCTGCTTTTGCTTTTTTCGCAGATTCAATCACTTGCTGCACTTCCATTAAGCGCTCTTTTTCTAATCCTGTTTTATATCGCGCGCTTTGGGCGCAATATTTACAATCTTCAGGACAAGCCCCTGTTTTAATAGAAAGCAAAGTACTCACTTGAATTTGCGAAGGGTCAAAATGTTGGCGATGAACTTGCTGTGCCTGAAAAACTAAATCTAAAAATGGCATATCAAACAGTGCTCTGGCTTCTTTTAGTGTCCAACGTTTTAGTGCGCTCACAATACAATCTCCTGTTTAAAAGTGATTGCCAGTTTAAATAATAGGGTTATCATGTCAACTAAAATTGATCACCATTGGTTTACATGATTAAGTGAAAAATAGAATGACACCTGAAGATATCGCTTTCGATTTACGCCATATTTGGCATCCATACACTTCGATGAGTAATCCGCTACCTGCTTACCCTATCGTCAGTGCAAAAGGCGTTGAACTAGTCTTGGCTGATGGTAGAAAACTGATTGATGGAATGTCTTCATGGTGGGCTGCCATTCATGGATATAATCACCCAGAACTCAATAATGCCGTTACAACACAGCTAAGCCATATGTCTCATGTGATGTTTGGTGGCATTACTCATCCACCAGCAGTATCACTTTGTCGAAAATTATTAGCGATAACTCCAGCGCCTCTTGAATGCATATTTCTAGCCGATTCTGGTTCAGTTGCTGTTGAAGTTGCACTGAAAATGGCATTGCAATATTGGCAGGCTAAAGGTGAAAAACGCCAACGTATTGTGGCGTTAAAACAGGGTTATCATGGCGATACCTTTGGTGCTATGTCGGTGTGTGATCCGGATAACTCCATGCACAGTCTTTACAAAGGTTATCTGCCTAATCATCTTTTTGTGGATGCACCAAAAACGGGTTTTTATGAAGAGTGGAACCCAGCTGATATCCACTCATTACGCTCAACACTAGAGCAACATCATCAAGAAATTGCTGCCGTTATGCTTGAACCCATTGTTCAAGGTGCTGGTGGAATGCGAATTTATCATCCTGAGTACTTAAAGCATGCAAGAGCACTGTGTGACGAGTTTGATGTACTACTTATTGCAGATGAGATAGCCACTGGTTTTGGTCGAACAGGTAAGCTGTTTGCCTGTGAACATGCTGAAATATCGCCAGATATAATGTGTGTAGGTAAAGCATTAACGGGTGGTTATATGACCTTATCAGCAACCTTAACTACGCGTCATATTGCCGAAACCATCAGTCAAGGTGATGCGGGATGCTTTATGCACGGTCCTACTTATATGGGAAATCCTTTGGCTTGTGCTGTTGCAGACGCCAGTTTATCTCTATTAGCAAAAGGTGATTGGGTAAACCAAGTTGCAGAAATTGAAAAACAATTAAAATGTGAGTTATTACCGTTAAAACAGGCTAAAAGTGTTAAAGATGTACGCGTATTAGGTGCTATTGGTGTGGTTGAAATGAACGAGCCTGTCAATATGGCAAAACTGCAAAAAATCTTTGTGGATGAAGGTGTTTGGATAAGACCTTTTGGCAAGCTAATTTATATTATGCCACCGTTTATTATGCCACCAGCAAACCTGACTAAACTTACCCAAGCTATTGAGAAAGTCGTTAATCTCTCATAAATTTTTCATAAAAAATAAACCTCTAGCAAGGTAATATTTTGCTAGAGGTTTGCAGTAACTTTTATACTATGATAGTTACTTCGTCACAACCGTCACCCACATAGCGCCTTTGCCTACTGGGTAACACGCTAACTCAGTTAATGCCCCAGTGTGTTTATCAATACGAGAAACCGACGCAAAATCTGATTTTTGACCACAAGAAATCAGATAATTTCCGGTATTATCAAGATTAAAGCCACGAGGCTGTGTTTGTGTAGGGTAATAACCCACAGGTTGCAAATAATCACCCGCTTCTGAAATTGTCATCGCACAAATAAAGCTTTCAGAACGTTCGCTTGCATAAAGAAAACGTCCATCCGGTGTAATATGAATATCTGACGCCCAACGAGTACTGTTGAAAGTTTCAGGGACGATATCCACCGTTTGCATTAAACGATATAAATCCCCCATACGACGATATACATTGATTGTCGCATCTAATTCATTAAGGCAGTAAAACACATCACCATTAGGATGGAATGCCATATGACGAGGACCTGCATTTTGTGCTGTTGTTAGCTCTTCAGTACCCGCTTCTGTTAAACGACCGTCTTCTGATAAATCAAATAAACGAATATGATCTTCACCTAAGCAAGGCACAATCAGTTGTTTATTATTCCAATCAATATTAGATGAATGAGGCTTATTTAAGCCTTCAATAATTTGAATAGGTGATTGAGGTATCCCCTGCGCATTAATAGGCAAAACAGCTAAATTACCTTGATGATAAGAAGGAACAAACAAAAAGCGCCCCGTTTTATCTAAGCATAAATGAACAGGTGTACTTGGAATGGAAGTGATAGCCTTTTGCTCTAACTGACCATCGACAGCAATCGCAAATGTCACCACACTAAAATGAGGACGAATACCCACATAAAGGTATTTTCCATCAGCACTTGCAATCATGGGTTGCACTTGCCCTGCAACCTCAACAACCTGCAATAAATCCATTTCACCTTCGGTGTTTAACGCATAAACATGAATTTGCTGACTCTCTGGACTTGCTACGTAGACTACCTGTTTCATTCCTTCTCCTTAAAATCCATTACCCATTGATTTATAAAGAATAATAGAAAAACCAACGTTTGATTGTAACGATTAAGCTAGTTTATCTTTTATTGGTTAACGTGTAACATCAACACCATTGCATCTTAATACTATCAAGGGGCTTATTTATGTCATATCGCGTTATTGCTTTGGATCTTGATGGCACACTGCTTGATGACCAAAAACGTATCCTGCCAGAATCTTTAGAAGCACTCAATCTTGCAAGAAAGGCAGGTGTTAAAGTTTTAATTGTAACAGGTCGTCATCATGTTGCTATTCATCCATTCTATCAAGCACTCGATCTTGATACCCCTGCAATTTGCTGTAATGGAACTTACCTTTATGATTATATTGGTAAAAAGGTATTGGAATCCGACCCATTAACCACGCAAGAAACTAGCGCAGTATTAGATCTCATTAAACAAACAGATGTACATCACTTAGTTTATGCTGATGATGCAATGATGTATGACCAACTCACCGCGGCAGTACAACGCACACTTAATTGGGCAGATACTCTCCCTATCACACAGCGCCCTAATCTTATTAAAGTCGATGATTTTTATAAAGCGATGCATGATGTTAATGCCATTTGGAAAATTGCCACTACAACGCCTGATCACGATGAATTACATGCTTTAGTTGAGAAAATTGAGCAACAAGTTGGCTTAGAGTGTGAATGGTCTTGGGTTGATCAAGTTGATATCGCTAAAAAAGGCAACAGTAAAGGGCGTCGTTTACAACGTTGGGTGGAAGCGAATGGTATGAAGATGAGTGATGTTATTGCTTTTGGTGATAATTTTAATGATCTTAGCATGTTAGAACATGTAGGCTTAGGTGTTGCAATGGGTAATGCCTCAGATGAAGTAAAAGCACGTGCCAAAATGGTCACAAAAGTAAACTCACAACCAGGTATTGCAGAGACTATCCATAAATATATTCTGTCTTAGCCCTATTTTTACATCACCCAAAAGACAAAAACCTCATCAAAGATGAGGTTTTTTTATCGACAAATACAACTAAAAAATCAAAGATGGCGACTTAACGAAATACTTTTTATTTGCGCATAAAGCCATTGCCCTTCTTGGATATTCAATTCATCTTTTGCCCAAGGCGTGATCCTTGCCCATAAATAGTTACCATCATTGACCAGTTTCACATCAACTTGGCCATCATTTTTAATAGTTTCAACTACTTTCATATGTAAGATGTTACGGATACTGCTATTTGAAGGACGAGTTGTTGTTAATGACACATCAGAAGCATCAATACGCACACGCACATCACGACCGATTTTCGCCTCTATTTGAGGCAACCACAGCACTTGATTACCAAAAGCCGTTGCTGTCATATCGTAATGACTATGGTGCTCTACTACCATTACATTAGCGATGCTACTTAATGTCTCTTTTTGTAACCAAGGACGTAACGCACTACTTGCCCATACATCTTCAAGTTTACCTGTCGCCTTAATTTTTCCTGCATCCATTACAATGACGTTATCAGCAAGTCGAATAATTTCATCAAGGCTATGACTCACATACAAAATAGGAATTTGTACATCTTGTGAGAGTTTTTCTAAATACGGCAATAACTCACGTTTACGCGGTAAATCAAGCGATGCTAAAGGCTCATCCATTAACATAATATCGGGCGCAGTTAACAACGCTCGCCCTATGGCAACACGCTGTTTTTCACCACCAGATAAGGTAATAGGAAAACGTGAGAGTAAATGTTCGATACCTAATAAGTAAATAATACGATCAAACTGTACTTTCATTGTTGGTGACATACCGTAAAGCAGATTTCCTCTTACTGTGTAATGAGGAAACAGTCTGGCATCTTGGAATACATAGCCCACTTTACGTTTTTCAGGCGGCAGATAAATTTTCTTTTCAGTATCAACCAATGTGTGATTATTTAATACAATTCGCCCTGAATCAGGTTTGGTTAAACCGCCAATCACATTAATTAGTGAAGTTTTACCCGCACCAGATAAACCAAAGACCGCAGTAATACTCTCTGTTGGCAGTTCAGTATTGACTTCCAGACGCAGTGATCCTAGCGTCTGTTTAAAATTCATCTCTAGCATACGCCCCCCAATCTTTTACGACCCCAACGAGTTAGCCACTCTGAAGCCATTAAAGAGACGAGCGCCAAAATAATTGCAATTACACATAAACGGGCGGCATCCATTTCCGCCCCCGGTGTTTCAATCAAGGTATACATTGCCAGAGGAATAGTTCTTGTTTCCCCCGGAATATTGGAGACGAAAGTGATTGTTGCGCCAAATTCTCCCAATGAGCGCGCAAATGCCAGCACAATCCCTGCGATGATCCCTGGCATAGACAAAGGTAACGTTATGGTAAAAAAGACGCGTATCGGTGATGCCCCTAAGGTTCTCGCCGCTTGTTCCATACGTTGATCGACAGCTTCTAATGCTAATCTGATAGCCCTTACCATCAGTGGAAATGCAACGACTGCAGAAGCAAGCGCTGCGCCTCGCCAACTAAAGGTAAAGCTAAAACCAAACCAGTTATACAACCATTCACCAATAAATCCGCGTCTCCCCATACTGATCAGTAAAAGATAACCGACCACAACAGGTGGCAGAACTAAAGGTAAATGGATAATGCTATCAAGCAATGATTTACCGGGAAAACGTACCCTAACTAAAAGCCAAGCCATAAAAATGCCAAAAGGTAGACTGATAATAACTGCGACAGTCGATACCTTAAGGCTTAGTATGATAGCTTGCCATTCGTATTCACTTAACATCTCCAAAAGTATAATTCCTACAGTGGGCTAAAGCCGTATTTCTTAAAGATTTCTGCGGCTTGAGGTGTTTTCAGATAGTCATAAAAATCACGAACTGCTTTATTGTCCTGACCTTTTACAACTGCCATTGGATACTCAACAGGTTTGTGGCTATCAGCTGGGAATACGCCGACCACTTTCACTTTATCACTCGCAACCGCATCAGAACCGTATACGATACCTAATGGTGCTTCATCACGTTCAACTAGTGCCATACCGCTACGTACGTTATTAGTACGAGCCATATCTGGGCTTACTGTATCCCATGCACCTAAATATTCTAATGATTCTTTTGCATAGATACCAACAGGCACATGATCCGGATCGCCAACAGCTAATTTTCCGCCATTAAGTAAGGATTTCCATTTGGTTTCCTTATTAATAACAACGTCATTTAATTTACTATCTTTAGGGGCAATGAGTACTAAATCATTACCTAATAGTGTATGACGTGAATCTGCAACCATTAAGTTTTTATCGATTGCGTAGTCCATCCACTGCTGATCTGCTGAAATAAACAGATTTGCAGGTGCGCCTTGTTCAATTTGGCGAGCCAGCGTTGAAGATGATGCATAAGATGCAACAACTTCAGTTTGCTTTTCTTGCTTATATTGTGCCGAAATTTCATTAAGAGCATTGGTAAGAGAAGCGGCCGCAAATACCGTTACTTTTTCCGATGCAAAACTTTGACTGACTAAAGCAAAAGAGATAACCGCACCAGCAAGTAACTTACCTGATAATTTTTTCATGTTCTAATTCCACTTAAATTAAAGGATGACCACGCTGTATATACCAAGATACAGCGTAAAATGAAAGGATTAGATGTGAGAAACAGGTTATATATCAATAAATATAACCATAAAAATAGCGGGTAAAAAACAAATAGAAAAAAGGCTATATACTCTAAATAATTCAAGTCACAACGCTACGGCTTGAAGTATGACGAGTATAGTGAGTAAAAAAATAGCCCTTCAATATAAAGGGCTATTCTAAATCAGGGAGGGAGATTTTATGATTTTTTGTCTGCTTTTGGTTGACTTGGTGAAATCAGGTTAAACACTTCACCTAAACCATAAATAATGCCCATAATGAGTACCATTACAACAGGTACCATCAAGAGAGCGAACCCTAAACTTTTCAATAATTCAAGCATGATAACCTCTTTATCATGGTATATTCGGAAAGCCAGAGTTGGCATTTCTTCACGAATAACGAATAATAACGCTATAGTTGTATATATTCTAGAGAATTATCGCTTTGTGTCGGCACAAAAAATGCGATAAACACACAAAAAAGAAGAAGCCTATCATTATGCAAGCAGAAATATTATTAACCCTTAAACTTCAAGATAAGCTCTTTGCCGATCCTCGTCGCGTTGCATTGTTAAAACAGATCAAAGCGACAGGTTCAATTAGCCAAGGGGCAAAAATGGCGGGCATTAGTTATAAAAGTGCTTGGGATGCCATTAATGAAATGAATCAACTCGCAGACGAACTTCTTGTTGATAGAGCAACGGGCGGCAAAGGCGGTGGTGGTGCAACCCTTACTCATTATTGTGAACGCTTACTTCAACTTTACGATCTGCTAGGTCAAATTCAACAAAAAGCCTTTGATGTATTGAAAGACGATTCACTCCCTCTTGATAGCCTTTTAGCAGCGATTTCTCGTTTTTCATTACAAACCAGCGCTAGAAACCAGTTTTTTGGTACGATTATTGAGCGTGATAACTTGCAAGTTCAGCAACATGTTAGTGTGCAACTTGCAGATAGAAAAACGACTATTCGTGCGGCTTTAACAGAAAAAAGTGCAGACCGCTTAGGTCTGAAAAAAGGCAAAGAAGTACTGATCTTAATTAAAGCGCCATGGGTCAATATTGAAAAAGGCTCCTCTTTAACACAACAATATGATAATGCCCTTTCAGGCACTTTAACCCAAATAGAGACGGGCAGTGAAAACAGCGAATTAGTGGTGACATTAGAAGGCGGACAAGAAGTGTGTGCCACCTGTTCTAATCAGCATGTTAAAGAGCAAAAACTACATATTAATGACAGCGTAACGGCTTTATTTAATGCCGATCAAGTGATTGTCGCCACGCTGTGTTAATTATTAGTATGGTTGCTTTTCAATAAAAAAATAAAACCATTACTTAGTTATTATTTTAGAAATAATATTAAGTGATGGTTTTATCTATATTTTTAAATAGAATGTGGAATAAATTCAGGTATTAATTAAATCTAATTTGGCACTATTCAAAATGGTCATAAAATTATCTAAATTAAATTTATGCTTCACATCTTTACTGAAACACCGGCTATCATTAAAAAATTCAATTTCTATTTTATCGGCTCCACTATCTTTATTTAATTGACAAAGCATTTGTTTTTTATATGAAATTTCAACAGTAATATTCTCATATTTATTGTCACTTACAAAATCGATTTCAAAGTTAGAATCTATCATGAGTTATTACCTCTTTTAGGATCAAGAAAACCGGAAAAAGAATCATCTGCATTATATCGAACACCTTGCCCATTAGGTAATCTATATTCAATTCCACCTCTAGATAATTCGGTTTTAATTGTGGATGGGTTTTTCAATAATTTTTCTATAAAAATATTTATTACATCCCATTATTCTTTGGTTGTTCTTGCAGGCACACCTAATTATAGAGTTTTTGATTTAACATAACTTGGTAAAATCTCAGCACTTTCCTTTCTTTCTCCAGAATATTTATCCATTTAAGTATTTTTAAATAAAAACCACCACCTAATTATTATTTTTAAAATAATATTAAGTAATGGTTTTGGCTTGATTAATATTTCTATTAAAAATTAGTAGCTAATTTGTTTATTCTGAATACATGCGAGTAAAATAATCGCTAATTTTATTATTATCGAGCAATCTATCTTTGGTAAAATCAAGACTATCAGAAACTACAATATATTTTCTTAACTCTTCTAGAATATCTTCTATCGTTGCATAAATAGTTGGAACAATAAAACGAAAATAGTCACCCATTTTTGTTTCACCCTCATAGCCAATGGGATAATCTTCTCCTATAGATTGCTCCTCTAATGCTTAAAAATAAAACATTCCCATTTTAGCCCCTATTCCCGCATCAGAATGATTCCTATCCCATTTTTAAATTCAAAATCAAATTCTTTTATTATTTTTGATTTGTCATATTTTCTATAAGTATAACTTAAATATAAATCAACAATATAGTTAGCATTCTTATTTATTTTATTGTTGTATTTTTCTGATTCACCATCAATATATTCAGATAAGTCATCCAAATATAATTTAATATCAGGTATCGATAATAGTGCTTTAGGTAACCACCCACTATTGTTATTATACATTTTTTCTAAATACCCTTGATTATCCATGGCAACCCACGCATATGTGTAAGATGAACCTGGTACCCATTCTGAAATTAGAGATAAAGCCATATATCCTTATTTTAATTAATAGGTCCATCCCATCGTAATTGATGACGTAATTCATTAGGAACCAAGTTAAATAACATTTTAATATACTTGATATTACCATCATATAATATACTTATTTTTGAATTGCATTTTTCAGTATATGTTTTAGCTTGAAAATTTAAAAATGAAATATCACTTTCATCAAAATTTTGATTAAGTATTTTTTTTGGTAAATTATGAATTAACTGTAATTCGTAATAACAAGATTTATCTTTTGCTTTTGCTATCATTCCTCTAGACTGAATATTTCTTAATTGAGGCAAAATCCAATACATCATATCTATGTATATTTCATTTTTAGTCATTATTTTTATCTCTTAAAATAAACATTATTAATATAATATCAGCTAATTAAACTTCACAACTAATACAACGCCTAAAAGCTTTTTTTATTGAAGCGATTAATACTTTGTCAATATAATGGATTTTTAACGTTATAATTGCATTGTTATATATAATTTATTAATCTAATATTCCATCTATAAACTATCATTTAATTATCTCAATATTTGATAAAGCAATAATCTCTTTCATATAACGATGATATTGTTTCCCATTTTTCATAATAGCATAATCTTTTTTACATAATAACCTAATTCATCATCAATAATATTATTAGGTAAAACTTTATAGCCTCTTTTTAAATCCATTATGTAAATGGAATATCCGGAAAATGTGACTAAAATATAGTAATCACCATTACAATAAACTCTTGCCTCTAGTGTATTTTTTTGGATAAAAACATTAATTACTCCTCAATAATCGTAATATTAACTTTTATATTTTTTGACTATGCATTTTTAATAGAACTATTAATTAAATCCCATTGTTCTTTGGTTGTTCTTTGGTTGTTCTTGCAGGCTCCCCTAATTATAGAGTTTTTGATTTAACATAACTTGATAAAATCTCAGCACTTTCCTTTCTTTCTCCAGAATATTTATCCATTTAAGTATTTTTAAATAAAAACCACCACCTAATTATTATTTTTAAAATAATATTAAGTAATGGTTTTGGCTTGATTAATATTTCTATTAAAAATTAGTAGCTAATTTATTTATTCTGAATACATGCGAGTAAAATAATCGCTAATTTTATTGTTATCGAGCAATCTATCTTTAGTAAAATCAACACTATCAGAGACTACAATATATTTTCTTAACTCTTCAGGAATATCTTCTATCGTTGCATAAATAGTTGGAATAATAAAACGAAAATAGTCACCCATTTGGGTTTCACCTTCATAGCCAATGGGATAATCTTCTCCTATAGATTGTCCCTCTAATGCTTCAAAATAAAACATTCCCATTTTAGTTGCTAATTCAGCATCACAATTTTTTTTATTTTCTAACCTAAAATTAAAACTATTAATTATTTCTTGTTTATTTTTATATTTTTTATATACCCAGCTAGAATATAGGTCTATAAGGTACTCACCTTTTTTATTTACATCATTACTATATTTTTCAGAGTCTCCATCGATATATTCACATAAATCATTAAGAGATTCTTTTATATTATTTATTTTTAATATACATTTAGGTAACCATCCATACCCATTATTTAGCATCATTGAAATACATCCATTTTTATCCATAGCAATCCATGAATGATTTCTTGCTTGACTAGGATACCAGTTTATATCAAGTAACAATCCCATATATACTCCCTAGTGCTAATCATCTAAAAAAACTCTAATACAATTTTTACATGTATCAACAAATGCTTCTTCTGGCATAGTAGATAAATCATAACCGTAAGCTTTTCTGGGGCGATATGCCTGAGAAATTCTAATATCTTGAGGTTTTATCCCCTTTCGAATCAACTGATCTGCCGCTAATACTTCACCACATCCTCCACAATATAATCACAGTGTACTGTTTTTGTTCCAACTCTAGCATCACCTAATACGCACCGTTATCACCAATTAGGTTGGCACCTTCTGCATGGAATTGACTGCCAATATTGCTTAATAGTGCAGTTTTAAAATTATCAATAAAACTACCGTCTTGAATGGCAGTACCCAGGGTTAAACTGACGACTGAGTGTGAGGCAACACGCTGTGCAACTTGATTCCATGTGGCATTATCAGTAAGCAATAACTTGCCTGTTTAGGGTAAAGACACAACTGCTTGCGAAACTAAAGAAGCGAAACCGTTAATGCCTGTTCTAGTGATTGCTCTTTTTGGGCTTTAATATCCGCAGTTATACCTTTAGGCACATCAATCGTTAGCTTTCCGTCAATATAAAGTTCAGGTAATTATTGCTATTCTTTGTTAATTATTAGCATAATTATTTTTATTTAGTATCCATTTAAATTTTACGACTAATACAACGCGTAAAAGCTTCTTTTATTGAGGCACCTAAAACCTCATCACTACAATTAGTTTTTAATGTAATAATTGCACTATCGGGTATTCCCTCACCTACCCAATGATCCATACGTAAATGGTTTAGAGGACTAATAGTAATTTCATCATCTGTAAGATCTAAGCTACATCGATTCATATTATTAAAAAGTGCTGTTTTATTTTTATAATCATACTGTTTGATTATTTTTTTATCCAGTCTTGATAAGATTTTTTATCATTATACATTTGATGAAACTGATCTGAATTTCCTTTAATTTGCTCACTTTTAATCAGAGCGAGTTTTGCATAATAACCTAATTCTTCATCAAGAATATCATTAGGTAAAACTTTATAGCCTTTTTTTAGATCCATTATATATAGAAAGTGGCCAGAAAAAGTTAATAAAATATAATAAGCATCATTATAATAAACACTTGCTCTTAATTTATTATTTTTTAATTTAAACATATACTATTCCTCAATAATCGTAATATTAACTTTTATATTTTTTGACGATGCATTTTTAATAGAACTATTAATTACATCCCATTGTTCTTTGGTTGTTCTTGCAGGAACACCTAGTTATAGAGTTTTTGATTTAACATCACTTGGTAAAATCTCAGCGCTTTCCTTTCTCCAGAATATTTATCCATTTAAGTATTTTTAAATAAAAACCACCACCTAATTATTATTTTTAAAATAATATTAAGTAATGGTTTTGGATTGATTAATATTTCTATTAAAAATTAGTAGCTAATTTATTTATTCTGAATACATGCGAGTAAAATAATCGCTAATTTTATTATTATCAAGCAATCTATCTTTGGTAAAATCAAGACTATCAGAGACTACAATATATTTTCTTAACTCTTCAGGAATATCTTCTATCGTTGCATAAATAGTTGGAACAATAAAACGAAAACAGTTACCTATTTTGGTAAATTTACCGCAACAAGTAGTTTTAACCTTAATTTTTTATCCTTTATTTTTTTTGAATATAAATCTAATGATGATATATTGATATCTTTAAATTCACCATTAAATCTAGATAATTCAAACTCAACAATAGAATCTTTATTAACTAATAATGTATACAGATCATAATCTTCTTCTAAAACATGCTCCAAACAATATACACTTATTATATTAGAGAATCTATTTTTTAAAAGACAATTAATTTTTTCATTTTTTAGAATAGAACCTTCATTTTTAATTAACCTATCCTTAATAATCATTTCTTTTCTAGAACCAATTAATTTCATTTTAGTCTTCCTGGCGTTACCGTTACTAAATTACCCAAATTATCCGTTAAAATTGTTATGATATTCGTTGAGTTTTTAGTAAATTTATCAATACCAATATATTTATCTAATATAATAACTCTTTCATACAATTTTTCATCTTTACTATTGATGATTCTACTAATTTTTATTTTTGAAATATCATTACTTTGAAGTATTAGCTTTAAATCTACTTGACTTATAGTGAATTGGCTAGCATTTTTATCTGAAAAATGCCGATGAATCACATGTACCCAACCACGCTTTAAGTTACCATTATCAATATTAATCCTAGATTGAACAATAGGATATTCTAATTCATTTTTAGAAACTACTGTTTTGGCTCCATTAGATACTTTATATCCATTCGTAGTTACTCCTGAATATGCTATAAGTTCCCCGTTGTTGATTATTTCAATAACTTTTTTATTTGCTGCTATTAATAATTTTTCTTGTTCTACTATCGGTTTTATAGCAGTAATATTTAATTTACCTGACGTTATTAAAGACTTTGAGCTATTAGTTAACATGCTAGAAAAAGCTTTAGCGCTTTCTTCTGAACTTGCTAACACCTTATAACCGCTGCCAAAAGTGACGCCTGCTATTGCTGCTTCTGGAGCCGATATCCCTGCAATATTAATACCTAGCTGATTAGTACAATAAACCCAGTTAGCTTTACAGGTATTAAATGCAACTTGAGCAATAGTGATAAGTTCAGGTGTTGCTGCAATAACAATATGACCAGCAATAAAACTTACACTTCCTCCTAAGCCAAAAGCGATTGCAACCATTCCTGCATTTTGTCGATTTACAACTCTTTCTGCTGCTGCAACATCTCCCTTCGAAGCAGCGATCATATCTTTATTATTTTCTAAGGCTAAATTAGAAAACATATGCTCACTGTAATTATGCCGATAAACCAACTCAGCAGAATTAGCCGCAGAAAATACGCCCTCAGGCTTACGAGTCACAATAGCGCCTGTCAGTGCACCAATTAATTTAGTGAGCTGTGTTTTTCCTTCATTGCCCTGTAGTGCCTCTTGAATTAATGCAACTTGTCTGTCAGTTTCATTTAAATAACTAGGCTCAAATAATTTACTTTGTAGTGATATCGCCGCTATTTCTGCCGCTAAGGCACCCGCGACAGCTCCTGTAACACTGCCTCCTGCAATTTCTGCACTAATACCCGCCACGACGGCATGACTTAAAACCTTTCCTGCATGCCCTAATACCGCACCGTTATCACCAATTAGGTTGGCACCTTCTGCATGGAATTGACTGCCAATATTGCTTAATAGTGCAGTTTTAAAATTATCAATAAAACTACCGCCTTGAATGGCAGTGCCCAGGGTTGAACTGACGACTGAGTGTGAGGCAACACGCTGTGCAACTTGATTCCATGTTGCGTTATCAGTAAGCAGTAACTTACCTGTTGAAGGTAAGGTTCCTCCTTGGATTGCCTGATCCCAACCCATAAATTGGTCAAGACCTTGCAATGCCCCTGCAACCACCATACTTGTAACGACAGACTTGACAGTATCGCTACGACCGAGTGATTCAATAGTTTTATAAATACTGCCTTTGTTCTCAGCTAAAGAGACTGCAGCTTGAGATACTAAAGAGGCAAAACCCGCTTGTGCCACAACCGATGCTGTTGAAGCCACACTGGCTGATGCGCCTGCCGCAATGGTGGCTTCACTTGCCATTCCACCAATGGTTGCCGCCGTTGCAGTACCGTAAGTTGCAACCCCTACCGCGATAGCAATGACCGCACCGACAACAGGATTTAATTGCTGAGTTTTATCATCCCAATTGGAATAAGTGTCTTTAACTAAATTCCAATTAATATTTTCTTGACGTTGGAGATCTTTAAGCCAAGCATATTCTGGTGTATTACTTAAAACAGTTAATGCTTGTTCTAATGATTGCTCTTTTTGGGCTTTAATATCTGCAGTTATGCCTTTTGGGGCATCAATTGTGAGCATTCCACCAATATAAAGTTCAGGTAATACCCATATTCCTTTGGTATATCCCTGATCACGCTGAGTAATATAAATATCTTTTGAATTGGTAATAACTTGTTTAAAGGCAGTGTTTTTTACTGCTTTAAAATTAACTTTTCCTGTTTTACTGGTTAACTTGGCATTTTTTGCTGTATCAATTTTAGTAGCTTCTAAAGTGATATCATCTTTAGCAAATAAATTAATATTGCCATTTGCAATAAACTCGGTGACTTTATTATTTGTATTATAAGAGGTTTGAGTAACTGTTTTTTTGAATGTGCAGAAAGTCCATTTTCTACATTTTTTCTTTTTCTCTTCGTAATAACTGTTTTCTTCCATCGCTTGCGCGTAAAGAAATCCGCCTTTAGCGGCAATATCCATCTCTTTATTTGCAGTTAATTTTGACGCCTGAAATAAAATACTACCTTCAGATAATAGTGTTAGATTATTGCCACTATTAATTTCAGTACTAATTTGTTTGCGAAGATCTTCTAATTTAGATCCTACTTTTTTACGAAAATGTGTTTGCACTGATCCCAATTGAATATTGCCACCGCTTGAAATGGTGACGTCACCCTCTGATTTAAATACACTTCCTTCTGTGATTAATGTGCCCGATGACGCAATAGAAATACCTTTATTTCCCGTAATGGCCGTTGTGGCATACTGAATATCTTGAGCATCTTCATGGGGATCTTTAATAGCAGAATAAGCATTTGCACCCAGCTTTATACTCCTGCCTGCTAATGCAATGACTTTATCCTTTGAATTTAATACTGTTGAACTTAAATCAATATCACGAGCAGCATTTAAAATAAGGTTATTGTCTGAAAATAACTTAGATTGTAATTGAGGATAATGAATATCACTAAAGAAGGGATCGGCTTCTTTTATTGATTTGGATGAGAGAAAAATATCCTGACCTGCATTGAAAGTTATGGCTTTATCACTGTTATATTTTATTCCTTGACTAATAATATCTTTACCGGAAGTAAAAACGATATTGTTATTACTATCCCAAACCCCCATATTAATTAAAAAGTCTGGAATATATCCACTATCTCTGATAAAAGGCACTAAATTAAAAAGAAAAGATTCATCACGATTTATTTTAATATTTTCTAACGCAAATAAATTTATTTCATTAGATTTATTAATTATTACATTTGAAATGTCAATATTTTTTCCAGAGTGAAAATCTATTTTTTCAGAAATATCAATATATGGTGATTTAATACCTTTTAGAGTATAAAAAGTGGTTGGATTAAATAAATGACTAATATCTCCCTTTTTAGTTGTAGTAGAAAAATATTTTGCGGCCACATCTATATTCTCAAAATTTATAGCATCAGTCGCTGTCAAACTTATATTTTCATCAGCCAATAATTCTGAATTATTTATATTTATATTTTTATCAGCAATAATAGATAAAGAATCCTTCGCTGTTAAATTTAAAGAAATATTCATATTATTAGCGTTTAACAATATATTCTTAGCTAATATAGCGTTTTCAAAATCTGATAATCCTCGGAATTTTTTTATTTCTTTTCCTGTAGATGGTAGCTTGCGCTCTAAATCTATACTATTTTTAAAATCTAATACTAAGTTATTACCTGCTTTTATTATATAATCAGAAACGTCATTTACAGAAAATTCATAATGACTCCCCGTTTTCACAAAAGGTACGAAATGACTTATCTTATTGAACTTAGCTTCATCAAGTTTATATTTAACTATATCATCACGATAATAAAACTTAGAATTATCATGAGAATACACATCCCATTTATTAAGATATCCAGAACGATAGTAATATAATTTTGCATTACTGCCTGTTGCAATTAAATTATTATTTGCAATAATTCTAGATTGATTATTAATAAACTCATTAGATTGTATATATAAGTTATTCCCTGAAGAAATAACACTTGGAACATATTGTTCACTTTTTTCAAAATATAAACGTTCTACATTAACTCCTCCATTATTTTTTAAATCTAAGATATCAAACCATTTTTTATCAGAAAAATCTTTTAATTCAGGGAATAAAATAACTAAAAGAAAATCATCCGTAGGACTTCTGGAAGGAGAGAGGAGGTGATTACCGATATTTATAGAAAGTTTAGAATCAGGCTCTTGTTTTATTTCTTTAAATAAAGGTGTAATAGATTCATTAACCAACTTCTTTGTCCGAATAATCAAATCACCCTTTTCTGTTTTTATCGTGGCGGATTGATTTTCAATTAAACTACTGGGATCACCCTGTGCATTTTTTTGTACCCATAAGTTATCTTTTGCTTGAACAAGTGCCTTTTCGCCTTTATTAGTGAGTTTGTCTGCAAATAAACGCATATCTTTTTCTGAGATAATTTCACTATGATTAGTTAGCGCATGAGTTGCTAACGTAATATCCCTTTTCGCTTTTAACTTTGTATCACGATTAATTTGTAGTTCTTTACTGCTAACATTAATATCTTTTTCAGATTGAATATTGCCATTAAAGGTAATTTTTCCATCAACAGTTAAATTCATACTGTTTTGAGTTGTCTGAATATCACTTAAATTAACACCAACTCCCTTTTCTGTGCTGACTAGGCGTATTTGATTAGCATACATTCCCCCCAGTGCTTTTGTATCAATAGATATTGTCGGTTTTATACCTTCTCCATTAAGGTTATTTACCATTCCTTTTTCAAAATCAATCCGGTTATTTCCTTGCATTAAAGAAAGATTTTTAGCATTTATTTTTCCATTTAATTCAATACTACGACTAATAATGTCAGCATAATTTTGCAGTACAGTATTCATACCCTGCTTGCCAACAACAACACTGCCTTTTTTCACTTCTATTGCCGAATAAGCACCTTGAGGATTAAATTGAGGTTTTCCTGTTGTGAGTGTAATTGCTGGGGTATTAATAAACGAACAACCATCACACGTAATACCATTCGGATTTGCAATTAAAACGTCTGCTTGTTGTCCTGCAACTTCTAATTTACCTAATAACTGTGAATGTCCATTTCCCACTACCTCATTAATAATTAAATGCGCTGCATTACCTTTTAAATTAGTATTAGCATTCACTTTTTTAGCTAATTGAGTATTAATAGGTATTGTTGCATTATTAAGTACAACACCTTGTTTACCGACGTTAAAAGAGTGAAATTGATTATGAGAAACACCAGTATCATTAGGTGTTGCAATATTAATAATAGGAACGGTATTTTGCTGACTTATTTTTATTGTTTTATCGGATGGAGTAATTACAGAACTCCAAGCGGGATGTAATGGGTAAATAGCAGTTAAATAAATAATGCTATAACTAATTAAACGCTGTTTTCGAGAAATATCCTTTTCGTCCATAAAAACTCCAAATTTTAAATAGCCAAAGAAATAGACCAAAATAAAGACCAATGATCTGGTTTTAGTGATTTTGGGTAAATTAACGGTTTACTAATTAATATCTGAGAAAAGAAAATGGAATGATAAAGAGAAGCACCTATTGCACTTCCAATTACTTTATTCTTATTTGTTTCATATTTATCTGAATAAGCAACACCATAATCAAGCGCGAAAATAAAATTAACATCACCTAAAAAGTAACTTATTTTTGGTGTATTTATTTCATTACGCCAATAAAAACCACTATTTGCATTCAAGTTTGTTTCTTTATATCCACGGACTGCTTTTATTCCATCAATCGCTACTTTCTCTACACTATAAAGATTATCTGGCGTATATTGCCCATAAAATGATGTAATGTAGGAAAATTTATTAATAAATAAATGTTGATAGCTTAAATTTATGCTTAATTTTCGGTAATGACTACGAGGCGAGTTTTCAGCAATATAATCAGATGATGCACCAAAAAAAGAAAGCCCCATTTCTACCATTGGACTAATCGTTAAATATCCTCGTTTGAGTGTTAAATTATATTGAGGGCTAAATGATAAAGAGGTTAATGTGGGGCTATTTATTCGTATTTCTTGTTGTGCTAATTGTGTCCTTGCTTTTTTATGTTTCAAAAAACTCTTTAATATTATTCGTTGCTTATTATTACGATAAACTAAACGGCTAATATCAAATTGCTGATCGCTATTTTTGTTTTTATAAGCGTATTGAATATCATGACTGAAGAAAGGATAAGAGGATTGACTATGAGATAATTGATACTGATAAAACCAGTATCCATAAGGAATATTTACACTTGCCGAATAAGAACGAGAATAGTGCGAACGAGATAAATCTATATTTGAACTTAGTGAAAAAGCCCATTGTTCGCCTAATCCAAATAACGAATCTATTGTTGTGATATTGGCTAGTAGAGTTTTACCTGTTATTTTATTACCTGAATTATCAACGGTTAATTGATTTTTAAAAGGATATTTCTTATTATTTGTAACAATAAAAATAGATGAATATCCCACACTATCGCTAGGTTTAATATCCAATGTATATTGTGCCGTTGTTAATCGATTAAGTTGTTCAAGCCCATACTCTAAATCACGTAAATTAAGTCTTTTTTCTTTGTACGATGGAAAGATAATATTGACTAATCGAGAAGAAATATTATCAATGAAAATATCTTTTATTTTTCCCTCTATGACTTTAATTGTAAGTTTATTATTAGAGAGATCTTGATGAGAAATAAACGCCTGTGAAGTGATATAACCTTTCACAATATATTCATTTGTTATAATATTAACGATACTATGTATGTCATTTGCTGTTAAACATTGGTGTAAATATTTTGATATTAATTTATTCTGTTTTTTATCACTTAATATATCAGCATTTTCTATTTTAACTTCATTAATTAAAGAACAATTATTTTCATTAACACCGTGATTATTAATATCGGAAAAACTCATTTCACTTACTAACATTAGTAATAAAAATAATAAAAATTTAATCCTTTTATTTTTAAATTTATGCATATAGAAATCATCCTTGAGTAATTTTTTATATAATTACATAAACTTTATGACTAAATAGTTATCATTTTTTAAAAGGCACTTAAGCTTTTTTCACCTAAGAATAATTCAACAAATATTGACAATTTTTAGTTAACCCGATATTGGTAAGTACTCTACTTGCTCTAAAAGCTACGGATAATAATAATGAAATACTTGCAACTCAAAAAAACACAATTTCGATTAAACAATACCCTCTGTTTACAAATTAATGATTTAACGATTAATGAAGGTGACAGTTGGGCATTTGTAGGCAGTAATGGAAGTGGAAAAACCGCATTAGCAAACGCATTATGTCAAGAAGGTGTATTGCTATCAGGGGAGTTCATTAATACCTTTACTCGGCCAATTAGCCTCTCTTTTGAAAAACTACAAAAAATGATTGAAGAAGAGTGGCGTCGTAATAACACCGATTTACTCAGTGAAGGTGAAGAAGACACAGGTTTAACGGTTGCTCAAGTTATCCAAATGCAGGTAAAAGATAATGATAAGTGTCTTTTATTAGCAAAACAGTTTGGTGTTGAATACTTATTATCAAGACGTTTTAAATACCTTTCTACTGGTGAATCTCGTAAAATACTGCTTATTCAACTGTTAATGAATGAACCTGATCTATTAATTTTAGATGAGCCTTTTGATGGATTAGATGTTGATTCTCGTCGAGCACTAAATGAATTACTTACACTATTACATCAACAAAATCTGACGATTGTACTCATTTTAAATCGTTTTAATGATATTCCTGATTTTATTCAACATGCAGGTTTACTTATTCATTGCGAATTAATCGCTAAAGGCGAAAAGGAACATATTTTATCTGATTCTGTGATCGCACAATTATCTCACAGTGAAACACTTAAAAGCTTCACATTACCTGAACAAGACTCGTCAGATGCGATCCCACAATTATCTCCCACTCTTTCTCCAATCATTTTAAAAAATGGTGTAGTGAGTTATAACGATAAACCCGTACTTTATCATTTAACATGGGAAGTCAAACCTCACCAACATTGGCAAATCTTAGGTCCTAATGGCGCAGGAAAATCGACATTATTAAGCTTAATTACTGGCGATCACCCTCAAGGCTATAGTAATGACTTAACATTATTTGGCCGTAAAAGAGGAAGTGGCGAAACGATATGGGAAATTAAACGCCATATTGGTTATGTCAGTAATGCCTTACACCAGAGCTATCGTGTCTCTTCAAGTGTAAAAAATGTCATTATTTCAGGATTTCATGACTCAATTGGTATTTATCAGGCTATTACAGATAAACAGCTTAAACTCGCTGATGAATGGTTAGCATTGATTGGTTTAACAGCCCATGCCAATAATCCATTTCATGCCTTATCATGGGGACAACAACGTTTAGTGTTAATTGTTAGAGCGTTAGTTAAGCACCCTACTTTGCTTATTCTAGATGAGCCACTGCAAGGATTAGACACAACAAATCGACTCTTAGTGCAGCGTTTTATTGACATCATGATAAGCCATAGTAATACACAGCTTTTATTTGTGAGTCACCATCAAGAAGACGCACCATTATGTATTACTCATCGATTGACTTTTATTAAAGACGGTGAAATTTATCGCTATCAGCAAGAAATTTGTTAAAGATGGATTTTTACTGTCATAATCAGGGCAATGATTTTAGAAATTAACGCTAAAATTAGGTCTGAATTTTTTATTTAAATCGACATTTTTTGCTTGTTCTTTAAACAATAACAAATAAAAAGTGTGTCGTTTTTATGGACGCTAGTTTCGTCTATTTTTTATACAAAACGGATATTTTGTTTTTTTACGCCGATCCCGCTAGATTAATAGCTTGAACGATTAAGCAAAAGGTGTGACAACTGTGCAATAATTCATCGAACAAACGACATTTTTGACATAATCCCCCTTGTTTTGTCACTTATGTTTGGCGTTCTTGTCGATGATCCATATAATGATTGAAGTGCTAATTTTAAACTTATATTAAGAAAGTAATTATAGGAGTCTAAACTATGGCAGTAACTAAGCTTGTGCTAGTTCGACACGGTGAAAGTGTATGGAACAAAGAAAACCGTTTTACAGGCTGGACTGACGTTGAGCTGTCCGAAAAAGGCCGTAATGAAGCGCAAGAAGCAGGTAAACTGCTGAAAGCTGAAGGTTTTGCTTTTGACTATGCATATACTTCTGTTCTGAAACGCGCAATTCACACCCTGTGGAACATTCTTGATCAAGTTGATCAACAATGGCTGCCAGTTGAAAAAAGCTGGAAATTAAACGAACGTCATTACGGCGCTCTGCAAGGCTTAAACAAAGCTGAAACCGCTGAAAAATACGGTGACGAGCAAGTTAAACAATGGCGTCGTGGTTTTGCAATCACTCCACCAGAATTAACTAAAGATGATGAACGTTTCCCAGGTAAAGATCCACGTTATGCATCTTTAACTGCAGCAGAACTGCCATTAACCGAAAGCCTAGCGCTGACTATCGATCGTGTAACCCCATACTGGGAAGAAGTGATTAAACCGCGTGTTGCTTCTGGTGAGAAAGTTATCATCGCTGCGCACGGTAACTCACTGCGCGCTCTGGTTAAATACCTAGACAACATGAGCGAAGATGAAATTCTTGAGCTGAATATCCCAACAGCTGTACCTTTAGTTTACGAATTTGATGAAAACATGAAACCAATCAAACGTTACTACTTAGGTAATGCTGACGAAATCGCAGCAAAAGCAGCCGCTGTTGCTAACCAAGGTAAAGCAAAATAATTTTACTTTTATTTTGAATTACACAAAAAAATGCCACTTCATTTCATAATGAGTGGCATTTTTTATGCTTTAAATTTAATTATTACGCTTTATTACGACGGGTCACTACCGCATCTGCTAATTGGCGTAATAGCGTTTCGGTATCATCCCAACCAATACATGCATCAGTGATGCTTTTGCCATAAACTAAAGGCTCACCGCTTTCTAATGATTGACTACCTTCTACTAAATGGCTTTCAATCATCACGCCGATTAATGCTTTTTCACCTGCGCTAATTTGTTGACAAATATCAGCACCAACTTCCATTTGTTTCTCAAATTTTTTGCAACTATTTGCGTGACTGAAATCTACCATGACGTTTTGTGGTAAACCGGCTTTTTTAAGCCCTTCTTTTACCTTAGCAACATGCTCAGCGCTGTAATTTGGCTCTTTACCACCGCGTAAAATAATATGGCAATCACCATTACCTGCCGTGCGTACAATTGCAGAATGCCCCCATTTAGTCACTGAAAGAAAACAGTGTGGCGATCCCGCAGCATTAATCGCATCAATCGCCACTTTAATGGTGCCATCTGTACCATTTTTAAAACCAACAGGGCAAGATAGACCAGATGAAAGCTCACGGTGAACTTGTGATTCTGTCGTACGAGCGCCAATTGCGCCCCAACTCATTAAATCAGCAACGTATTGAGGCGTTATCATATCTAAGAACTCGCCAGCCGTTGGCAAGCCACTATCATTAATCGTTAATAAAAGATTACGAGCAATACGTAAACCTTCATTAATATCAAAAGTATGATCCATATGAGGATCGTTAATTAAGCCTTTCCAACCTACAGTCGTGCGCGGTTTTTCAAAATAAACACGCATTACAATTTCAAGTTTGTCTTTCAACTCTTCTCTAATAAGACTTAAACGTTGTGCATACTCCAGCGCAGCTTTCGGATCATGAATAGAACAAGGTCCAATTACCACTAATAGACGATCATCTTTTCCTGCTAGGATTTGATGAATAGCTTCACGGGCATGACGAACTGTAAAAGCCGCATTATCAGTCGCTGGAAACTTTTCCAATAAAGCCACTGGCGGTAAAAGTTCATTAATTTGTGTTATTTTAAGGTCATCATTTTGATAATTCATTCCCGTGTATCCACTCTATGTTATCTAGTCAATGTTATTATTGCTTTTCCAATCTAACCATTCGTTTTCTATCTGTAAACACCCTTTCAACCTAAAGCACCTATAGTCACCTTTCTAAAAATTTCAATATAAAGGGAAATAGCGCATTTAAGCAAAATAATGATTTGTAATTGCGTTAATAATAAGAATAAAAACAATGAATATTAAGGCTGGAGAGAAAGATAACTCTGCCAGCCTTTTTTATTAGGAGAGATAATTATTTCTGCTAGAGCGTTTTGCTGTTTTGATCCACAAACGAGAACCATTAATCGCGATAGCCAGTAAGATGATATATTCAACAGACATTGCATAAACACCTTGTTTGTAGAATATAACAATACTAATCACGTTAATAACGGACCAAACTAGCCAATTTTCAACTAATTTCCGTGTCATTAAGATCATCGCGACAATAGAAAGAACCGTCATTGCAGAGTCCCAGAATGGGTAAGCATCTGGTTCAAGAACGGGTGTAGCTAAATTTGCACCAAAGACATTTAATATATCAACAGCGACAACAGCTAAATAGCCAAATACAGTATCAATATTGAAAGTAAGAGCGGCAATGGCTGCTATCGAAACAACGATTAAAAAGAGACGATGACTTGATTTTAACCAGCGTATTCTCAACTCGGCCTGCTCAAAGTCATTCACTTTGCTCCATGCATACCAGCCATAAATATTGGCAGCGAAGAAGAAAATTTGAAGTAATAAGCTTGCATATAGTTGAATTTGGAAAAATATAATGGCAAATAAGGTGACATTAATCAGTCCAAATAAATAGTTAATAATTTTTTCCTGACTGGCAAGCCAAATACACAATAGTCCAGCAATAGTACCGACAGCTTCAATCCATGAAAGCGGATATCCCCCCTCTCCTAACGGAATATTGACTAAAATATTATTGATACTAAACCAACTCATGACATCCATTTTACAACCCCGCCTTAATCATAGAAAAAAACAAAGAAAATATGGGTTATTGCGACATCTTTGCAAAGTAGTAAAGATATATTATAAATTCATATTTATAATAGTACTGTGTTTTTGATACTGAACATTATGTTGCGAGTTAATAAAAATAACAAATAAATGTTTTATATACTAAACAAATTATTCTAATTCACTTTTTAAACAATAAAAACGACAAATAACTTTATACATTTTACTTACTAGAGAGAAATATGGAGCCAACAACACGTTTAATCGATCGCATGCTATCTTTTGCCCTCCTTGATCCTAGAATCGAAGCTGTAGTGCTAACTGGATCATTAGGACGTAATAAAAAGATAGACAGTTATTCTGATATTGATATAGAGCTTATCGGTTATGGTGCGACTGAACTCGCAAAAAACCAACACTGGTTATCACAATTTGGTGATAGCTTAGTTAACTTACAATTAGAGTGCGAAGATCCTAAAGGTAAACTTTGGCCTATTTATTTACATGTTTTAGCTCAAGGCCGCAAAATGGATATTATGATGGCAGAGCCTGAGCGTATTTTTAACATGAAAAGTGAAGGGCTTAGTCCAGTTTACCAGCGTGGATATCAAATCCTACTTGATAAAACAGGTTTATGTGACGGGCTTCCTGAAATTAGCGTTATAACACCTCCTGTGCTTTCAAAAGAGCAAGCTTACAGTGATGCTCAAGAATTCTGGTTTGAAGCCACACAAGCCGCTGTAGCGATTCTGCGCCATGAGTTTTGGTTTGCTAATTATCGCATGAATGATATGCGTGAATGGTTGATAGCCTTACTTGAACAAGTTGCATTACAAACATCAACACAAGATGTGTGGTATCAAGGGAAAAACTTAAAAGAGTGGCTACCTAAGTTTTATTCATTACGTTCATTAGAAAGCACACTTGCAATGAGTACGCCTTATGAAGCTGCCGCCTCCCTTTCTATAATGATGGCATTTTTTCTTGATGTGTCAAAACGACTCAATCACCCTATTGATACTGCGATAAAAACGCAAGCGCTTATCTCTAATTGGCTGATCGACAATGAATTTTTGACTGAGAATGAATATACCCAGATTACGTCATCGGTTGTTTGTCATTACTGATTTCAATGTGATTGTTAATTAAAGCGAGGTAGTTTTTTCAATTTTGAGAAAGCTATCTTCATTGTGTAATCAAACAATGAATTGCATTATCAAAAAATAGCTAAGAGCTTGTTTACTGTTCTGTTTAGGGAATGATAGATATACGGGAAGGGGTTGAAATGGTGGGTCGTGGGCGATTCGAACGCCCGACCAATTGATTAAAAGTCAACTGCTCTACCGACTGAGCTAACGACCCATTTCAATAAAACGGATTGGTGTTCGAAAATGGTGGGTCGTGGGCGATTCGAACGCCCGACCAATTGATTAAAAGTCAACTGCTCTACCGACTGAGCTAACGACCCTTTTTCGAACTCGCCACATTCTCTGTGGCAACGGCGGGTAATAATACTGATTTAATGTTTTTGTGCAACGTTTTTTTTCAAAAAAACATTCAACCGTTGAAAAAACAATCATTTAACCCCGAAAATGCAACATTTTACATTACGGGGCCAATAATTAGAGTGTTCCTAGCTGCTTTTGCGCTAATTTAGCGCCAGTGCTATTTGGATATTGCTTAATCACTTGTTGGTAAACAGCTTTAGCATTATCCTTTTGCCCTTTCTCTTGCATGATCAAGCCAATTTTATAAAAGGCTTCACTTGCTTTTTGAGATTTTGGATAGTTTTTAACAACAATAGCAAATGTACTTGCCGCCTGATCCTTATTACCTTTTAGATAATACATCTGACCCAACCAAAATTGTGCATTTGATTGATAGCTAGACTTCGGATAGTTATTGATAAAGTTGTTTAATTCAACAATTGCCTTATCGTAATCTTTAGAATTCAATACGATATCAATTGCTGCATTATAATCGGCCTTCTCATCACCTTGTCCTGAGCTAGTTGCCGCAGAAGGTGTTGAAGAAGCAGTATTATCAGGTTGAGTGTCTTCTGTTGATGTTGAAGCTCCGCCACCAAGGCTATCTAATTGTTGATAGATATTGCGTTGGCGTTCAACAACTTGATTTAACTGGTACTGATTTTCCTGAATTTGACCACGTAACATATCAATATCACGCTGAGAATCAGCGAGTTGTTGCTGTAATTGGGTCAAAAGCTGGCTGTGAGCATTTGAAAAACGCTCAAGTTGGGCGAGTCGTTCATCGGTCGAACCTGAACCGATATTACTGATTGGCGCTTGGGCAATAGCGGCTACAGGAGCCGCTACGCCAACCAGTAACAACAGACTCATCAAGAAAGGTCTGAAGTTACTGTTGTTCATGCCGTTCTCTTAGTAATCCAGTACTGCACGACGGTTTTTCGCATAAGCGGCTTCGTCATGACCCAGTACAGCTGGTTTTTCTTTACCGTAAGAAACGATTGACAGTTGATCAGCAGATACGCCTTTACCTTGCAGGTACATTTTCACAGCGTTTGCACGACGTTCGCCCAGAGCGATGTTGTATTCTGGAGTACCGCGTTCGTCAGCATGACCTTCTACAGTGATACGTACTGATGGATTTGAACGCAGGAATGCTGCGTGTGCATCTAACAGGTTAGCGTAGTCTGAGCTAATGTCATATTTGTCAAAACCGAAGTAAACGATGTTTTGTTGTTTCAGTTGTTCTAATTGCTGACGTGCTAATTCTTCAGCAGTAGGACCTTGTTCAACAACTGGTACATTATTTGTATCAGTTTGATCGTCGTTTTTGTTTGAGCTACATGCTGCAACAGCAACGAGTGGTAATGCTAACATCAACCCTTTAAACACTTTGTTTAATTGCATCTCTATTTGTTCCTTTATTTGTTTGCCATACATAATTTTTATGCATCACATAAACGGTGACCAGGCAGGTGATTTAACCTGACCGTCAGTCGCCGGAAGACGCGCTTTGAAACGTCCATCAGTCGATACTAGCTGCAAAATGGTGCCTAAGCCTTGTGTCGAGCTATAAATAACCATTGTGCCATTAGGAGCGATGCTTGGCGTTTCATCCAGAAACGTATCTGTTAGATATTGTACGGAATTCGTTTCCAGATCCTGCTTAGCGATATGTTGCCTACCGCTTTCAGAACTCACCATAACTAAGAAACTACCATCTGGGCTTACTGCTGGGTTTTGGTTTTGTTTACCTTCCCAAGTAATACGCTCTGGCGTTCCACCGTTAATATTAACCTTGTAAATTTGTGGACGTCCACCTTGATCTGAAGTATAGACTAAGGTTTGTCCATCTGGCATCCAATTTGGCTCGGTATTATTACTTCTGCCATTGGTTACCTGTGTCATATTCCCACTCGCTAAATCCATAACATACAGATTTAAGCTACCGCTCTTAGAAAGAGCAAATGCAAGTTTAGAGCCATCAGGTGAAAACGAAGGTGCGCCATTATGTCTTGGGAATGATGCAATTTGGCGAATTTCACCTGTTGCTAATGTTTGTACCACTAAAGCAGATTGACCACTTTCAAAGGTTACATATGCAAGTTTAGCACCATCTGGCGACCATGCTGGTGACATTAATGGCTGTGATGAACGATAAACACGATCTTGGTTAAATCCATCATAATCTGAAACGCGCAATTCATAAGGATATGCGCCACCATTTGTCACAACAACATAAGCAATACGTGTACGGAATGCACCACGAATACCCGTCAGTTTTTCAAAAACTTCATCACTCGCGGTATGTGCAGAGTAACGTAACCATTTAGATGGAACTTTAAACTCACTTTGAGATAAAACCGCACCTGGAGAACCAGCAACATCAACTAGCTGATAACTCACTAAATATTGACCATCCGCTGATGGTTGCACACGTCCTACGACAACAGAGTCAATGCCCAATGCAGTCCAAAGTGCAGGTTGGACTTCAGAGGCAGTAACTGGTTGTTGAGGTATACGAGATACATCAATTGGATTGAATTTTCCGCTATTACGTAAATCAGCCGCAATGATACCAGCAACATCTTCTGGCATTTGACCTGTGCCTTCCCATTTAAAAGGAACAACACCGATAGGGCGTGCAGTATTCACCCCTTGTGTAATTTCAATTCGAACTTCAGCGTTAGCCAGAGTGGTTACGCATAAAATTAAAAGCCCGAAAATAACATTTAATGCCTGCTTCATCATGTCTCCCTTTTATTATTGCGGTTATTACGCAATAACGCACAGAATAGTAACAAACGCTTTTCAACAACACCATACAACACATCAATAACATTCTAAAATAGCTATAAATTAGTGTATGTTTTCCTACTATCAGACAGTTTTATGGCTTAAACTCAATTGTTGGTGATTTTACTTTCTCGTAAATATCCTTTGGTGGCTTAGGTAATGTCGCCATTTTCGCCGCTTGTAATGCGACTTGGCATAAAGCCGGATCTCCACCTACCGCTTTCGCACTTATCAACATTCCGTCTGGTGCAATACTTATTTTAAGGTCACACTTACGACCTTTATACAAATCAGAATCAAAAAACTTCTGTTGGATAGCAACTTTCACTTGCCCTGTATAGCGATCAATACCCGCATCATTCGCACCAGTACGATTTCCACCACCTTGACCTGCTGCAGAAGCACCACTTTGTTTACTACCGTCAGCCACTAAACCATCAAGTAAACTATCTACTGCTTTACTTTGCTGTTGAGCAGCCGCTTTTGCCTTAGCTTCTGCTGCTGCTTTAGCTTTCGCTTCTGCGGCAGCCTTTGCTTTAGCATCGGCTTCAGCTTTAGCTTTTGCATCCGCTTCTGCTTTGGCTTTTGCATCGGCTTCAGCTTTGGCCTTCGCTTCTTCTTCCGCTTTTTGTTTCGCGGCTAATTCTGCTTGTTTCTTCGCTTCTGCTTCCGCTTGTTTTTTAGCGTCTGCTTGTTCTTTTAAGATGCGATCACGCTCTGCTTTCGCTTGTGCAGCCGCTTCTTCTGCAACTTTTTGTTCTTCTTTTGCTTTAGCGGCGGCTAATGCAGATTCACGTTTTTGAGCTTCTGCCGCCTCTTTCGCTTGTAAACGTTCAACTTCTAACGTTTTCAAACGTTCTTGTTCTTTCACTTGCTGCTGACGCAACTCTTCTTCTTGTTGCTCTGCACGCTCTTTTCGCTCTTGCTCGGCTTTTTGGACGTTAGCTTGTTGCGCTTTTTGCTGGTTATACTGTTGTACCACCGCATTAGGATCAACCATAATAGCATCAATAACTTGTCCATCAGATCCACCGCCACCACCTAAATCCCATTTCTGAGTTAATGACCCCCAGATAAGCAATGCGATAACAAGTAAATGCAAGGCGGTAGACAAGATAACTGAACCGCTCAATTTACTTCGGGTTGGTTTCGTCTTCTTTCCCACGCTATCATCCAAACTTATTTCAACCTAATTACATAGGCTGAGTCATTAAACCTACAGATTTAACACCTGCTTGACGTAACATGTTGAGCGCTTTAATTATCTCATCATAAGGAACATCTTTAGCACCGCCAATAAGAAAGACAACTTTCGGATTTTTTTCCAGTTGTCGTTTAGCTTCAGCCATAATCTGTTCTTGTGGTAATAATTCTAATACTTCCTGATCAACACGAATGTTATATTGCCCAACACCTGCAACTTCAACAATCACAGGAGGATTATCGCTACTTGAAACAGTTTGTGTCTCTGTTGCTTCAGGAAGATCAACCTCAACACTTTGCGAGATAATCGGTGCCGTAGCCATAAAAATAAGTAACAGCACTAATAATACGTCGAGCAAAGGAACAATGTTAATCTCTGATTTTACGCCTCGGCGGCTACTGCGACCTCGTGCCATCAGCTCTCTCCTTCTGCGTTAACTATTTCTTTTCTGCGGAGGCAAAAGCTTGGCGATGTAAAATCGTCAGGAACTCTTCCATAAAGTTATCGTAACTTTGTTCCAGTTTATTTACACGCTGCGTAAACCGGTTATAAGCCATAACTGCGGGGATTGCCGCAAATAAACCGATAGCTGTTGCAATCAGCGCTTCAGCAATGCCGGGTGCTACCATTTGTAATGTCGCTTGTTTAACACTACCTAATGCAATAAATGCGTGCATAATCCCCCAAACTGTACCAAACAGACCAATATATGGGCTGATAGAGCCAACAGTACCAAGGAAAGGAATATGATTTTCTAAAGATTCTAATTCACGGTTGAAAGAGACACGCATAGCCCTTGATGCACCATTAACAACCGCATCAGGAGCATGGACGCTTGCTTGATGCAAACGGGCAAATTCTTTAAAGCCAGAATGAAAAATTTGCTCTGAACCAGATAATTCATCACGACGTGCTTGGCTATCTTTATATAAACGAGCCAAATCAGTACCTGACCAGAATTTATCTTCAAAATCTGCAGCTTCACGATCGGCGGCATTCAGAACTTTAGTTCGCTGAATAATAATCGCCCAAGATGCAATAGAAAATCCGATTAAAAGCAACATGATCAACTTGACTAAAAGCCCTGCTTTTAGGAAGAGATCGATAACATTCATGTCAGCCACTACTTAAACTCCGCGATAATGGACTTAGGAAGCGCTACTGGCTTCATTTTTGATGAATCTACGCAGACAATGAGCACTTCTGCGCTACATAATACACAACCATCTTCATTAATAATCTTTTGAGAAAATGTCATCGAAACACCACGCAATGCGGTAATTTCACTTTCTACTTGCAAAAGATTATCAAGTCGAGCTGGCGCAATATATTCTATTGATAATTTACGTACAACAAATGCAACATGATTATACTCCCGTAAATCATGCTGATGAAAACCTTTTTCTCTGAGTAGTTCAGTTCTAGCGCGTTCAAAATATTTCAGATAACTGGCGTGATAAACAACACCACCGGCATCAGTATCTTCATAATAAACACGAACAGGCCAAAGAAACTGCATATTACCTTCCTTACATTTCCCGAGTTAAGTCCATAAATAATGTAGCTATAGGTTACCTAACTATACTTAAGAGGTCGCTCTAAGGGAATCGTAGTAACGTAAAGAATAGAAAACGCAGTTTTCAGCCGCCAATCATAAACTCTTCTTTGCAACACGCAATATGCTTTGTGCTCTGAATAGAAAAAATATTTTTATTAAGACAGCATAAAAATGCTTGCTAATTAGAAATTTATAGATTGTCTAATTTAGTAGTATTATTTTTAATGATAAAAAAAACCAGTTAAAAAACTGGTTTTTCATATAAATCAATCAATTATTTGAGATTGGGGTTTCATGAAGATAGTACCATTGCCAACTCTCATCATGAGAATTGCGTCTCAATAACACCACAGACTCACGTCTAAGAATTTTCTTATTTTCACTATGTGTTTCTTGATATCGGACAAGCGCCAAACAATCTGACTGGTGAATTATTTTATAATCATCCGTTTTTATTTTCAGACCACTTCTTTTTCCTGCATTTTGTTTGAACATCGCGATAACTTCATCATAACTCACCGCTTTTCCGCTGATCCCAACCATTGAAAATTCTGGAGATAAGAGATTTTCTATTTTTGTAATGGCAGTAATTGATAGTGGATATTGTGTAAAAACCGTTTCAATTTCATCATGCAAAGATTTAATGCTTTCTATAATTAAATCATTATTAAAATTCATCTTGTATTTCCTGTGTAATAACTTTTTTCTTTAATGTAAATAATAAAGTAAGAGGTAATATACCTATCAATGCACATATTAAAAAAGTCATGCTATAAGCAGTTTGTGGTAAACAAAAAAGAGAAAGAATATTAAATAACATAGCAACCATAGTTGCCCCGAGACTAAAAACAACTTGCCTGTTAATATTCCAAATAATACTTGCTTGAACTAACTTCTGCGCACTAAAGTCATACAATGCCGTGGTTTGAGCGGTGTTAGCACCCACTCCCCCACCCACTCCGATAATTAGATATGCAATAATAAGTAATGGAATATCTGTATTACTATTTACAATACTCAATAAAGCGATACCAATACTATGTAATAGCAACGCAATAATAAATAAGCGTTTCATACCTAATTTATTATAAAGCGAACCACTTATTGTCATCGAAATAAAGGCACCCAGTGCATACAACAACATAAAAACACCTGTACCTTGACCTGTAAATTTTAAATATTGTTGTAAATAAAAAATAGCGAGAATATTTACGCCAGTAAAAACACCCGGAATACAGTAATAAATAAAAATAGAGAGTGATAGATTTCTATTTTTTAATAATGCTAAATTAATAACCGGTGATGAATGGTGCCGATAATGATAATAATAAAGTACAGCAAAAATGATTGAAAGTACGGCAATCAATAAAGCAAGTAATGTTGAGTGATATTCACCATAAGCAGATAACGCGAACAATCCAGATACAATGATCAAACTAATAAGAATGATACCTTTAATATCAGGCATAGCGTTTTCTTTCGGTAAAGGCTCTTTTACCCAGATAAAGGCTAGAAACGCGGTTATCAATGAGAATGGAATATTGCTATAAAAAACCCAACGCCACGAAACAACATCAACAATAAATCCACCTAATGTTGGCGATATCGCAGGTGCAATCAAGGCTATTGCCATAATAAGTGTTGATATTTTACTTCTCTCATGCCCTTGAAAATATTGAAAAGTTAATGCTTGCCCAATTGGGATTAACAGCCCACCACTCACACCTTGAATAAAGCGCCAAAAAATAAGTTCGATAAAAGAGTGAGAATATCCCACTAATGCAACTGATAAACTAAACATCAACATTGACGTTACCATCAATGCTTTAATTCCAAAACGTTGAGATAACCAATGACTCAAGGGAATAATTAATGTTAATCCTAAAATATAACTATTTGAAACCCATGTAACAGAAACGATAGAGATCTGCATATCATCGGCAATTGCAGGTAATGCAATAGCTGACATAAAAATGTTAATACAATCGATAAAGAAGCCCAGCAAAAATATAGATGCAATTCGATAACGGTAAGTCATAAAAATCCTCCGGGCATAGAGTACGGAAGATTGACGAATTTCGTCTATCTGACAAAATAGAACTTATTGTTTAATCAGAGTAAACAATCATGCAAAATCAAATTGATCGAATTCGCTCGTTTATTGCTGTTGTCGATACGGGATCATTTACTCAAGCAGCAAAATATTTGCGCCTCAGTAAATCGATGGTAAGTATTCATATCAAGGCGTTAGAAACAGAATTAGATGTATCATTACTTAATCGTAATACTCGTCGATTCTCACTGACAGAAACAGGAGAAATGCTTTATCAGGATTTTCGCCAAGTGTTAATTCAATTAGAACAAACATTGGATAAAGCGCGATTAGGTCAACAAGAATTACAGGGATCGTTGCGGTTAAGTTCAACGGCTGAATTTGGTGAACACTACATTTTGCCATTACTTAATCAATTTATGCAGTTGCATCCGAAGCTAAAAGTACAGTATGCGTTTAATTCTTCTATTGAGGATTTAATAAACCATAAACTTGATCTTGCTATTCGTCTTGGCACATTAAAAGACAGTAATTATCGGTCTACAAAACTGGCTGATTATGAGATAAGTTTGGTTATCTCACCTCATTTGTTGCAAAAATTCTCAATAAAAACCATTAATGACTTGAGCGCTATTCCTTATTTAGCAAATAGTAATTTGCGCCAAAGTAAGCTTTCAGCCTCTTCAGAATTCAATACCCTACTTTCTCAATTAGCTCAAGATGCCTATTTCGAAACGAATACTATTGCTGCATTAAAGAAAATGGTACTTTCGCATGCTGGAATGACTATTTTGCCACATTGGTATATTCATCAAGAATTATTAGAAGAAAAATTAGTGGTGCTGTTTCCTGAACTATCGCTATTAACACAATCCGTTAATATTATTTTTCCTTATAGCGAGCATATCCCAAGAAAAACACGTTTATTTATTGATTATTTGAAAGAAAATATTCAATTATAGAAACACGAGGACAAAAGAATTTAGTGCGGATGTATGAATGTATAGAAAATAAAATACCTTATTTCTTTTTCATATTACGAGCAGAAATAAGGTATTTTTTTAGAAGAAAAAGTAACTTAATCCAACAACTAAAATAATAATTGCTGGGATTGGATGTAATAAACATTTTGCGACAATATGTTTAGGACGAAATGCTAGACCAAAAGTTGCACCAGCACATACAGACCAAATAAGAAGAATACCTTGCCAAATTGCCAATGAACTTGTGTTCGCTGCAAATCGGCTAGGGTCCCACATGACACAAAATGCCATAGCCAACGCCATGATTAAAACAAGAGCCCTAATAGGGCCCTTGTCTAGTAGTTGGTAGCTTTTATCCAACATTATTCTTCACTTTCTGAAGTTTTTTTGGCTTCAGCGTGTTCGAAAGCCAGTCCTGCGATCACCGCAATACTACAAGCGAAGAGTGTGCCGAGGATCCATGCAAAATACCACATTCTCTATGCTCCTTAGTAAAGAGTATGATTATTGCCTTCGATAAATTTCTTATCAAGGCGACCATGCATTTTCCAGTAACACCAGATAGTGTAAAGGAGAACGATAGGTACAAAGATAATCGCAACAACTGTCATGACTTGCAGAGTAAACAAGCTAGAAGTTGCATCCCACATTGTTAAGCTCACATCTGGGAATGTGCTCGAAGGCATCACAAATGGGAACATAGTCACACCACAAGTCAGGATAACACAAGCAATAGTCAGTGAAGTGAACAGGAATGCCCAACCACCTTTGTTTGCTTTAGTTGCAACAATCGCCAGTAATGGAGATAACAGACCTAAGGCCGGCAGTGCCCATAATACTGGATAGTTGTTGTAGTTAGTCATCCAAGCACCCGCTTCATGAGAAACGGTTTTCAGCAGTGGAGATGATGGTCCTGCTGTATCAATAGCGCTTGTAATAATAAAGCCATCGATACCATAGATTAACCATACACCTGCTAATGCGAATGCGATAAACGTAATTAGTGAGGTAATGTACGTTGTTTTACGAGTACGCTCATGTAACTCACCAGTAGTACGCATTTGAAGATAACTTGCACCGTGTGCAACAATCATCATTAAGCTAACCACACCCGCTAATAAACCGTATGGGTTTAACAGGCTTAATAGGTTAATCAGAGCGTTAGTCGTACCGTTATAAGATACACGTTGCATACTATCGACTTCTAATGGAACACCTTGTAACAGGTTACCAAAAGCAACACCGATAACTAATGGTGGAACGAAGCTACCAATAAAGATACCCCAATCCCACATGCCACGCCATTTTGGAGATTCCAGTTTAGAACGGTAATCAAAACCAACTGGACGGAAGAATAATGCCGCCAGTACGAAGATCATACCGAAATAGAAACCAGAGAATGCCGCAGCATAAACCATTGGCCATGCAGCGAATAATGCACCACCCGCTGTGATTAACCATACTTGGTTACCATCCCAGTGAGGTGCAACAGAGTTAATCAAAATACGGCGTTCAGTGTCATCTTTAGCGATAACGCGTAGTAACACACCAACACCCATATCAAAACCATCAGTGACTGCAAAGCCAATCAGTAAGATACCAATCAGTAGCCACCAAACAAATCGCAATACTTCATAATCAAACATAGTGGACTCCTGTGTTACTTACTTTGTGCAGAAGATGCGTTCTTCTGTTCAAAGTGATAGCGACCCGTCTTCAGGCTACTCGGCCCAAGGCGACCAAATTTGAACATCAGGAACATTTCAGCAACTAGGAATAATGTATATAGACCACAGATAAGACCCATAGATACAAGGAGATCAGCCTGTGTCAGTGAAGAAGTTGCTACAGCCGTAGGCAGGATTTCACCAATCGCCCATGGTTGACGCCCATATTCTGCAACAAACCAACCTGCTTCAACTGCAATCCATGGTAATGGAATACTAAACAGAGCAGCACGCAGTAACCATTTATAGTTACCAATACGGTTAGACAGAACTGTCCAGAAGGAAATCGCAACAACCAGTAACATCAGGAAGCCTGCGGCAACCATGATACGGAATGACCAGAACAGTGGTGCGACTTTAGGAATAGAGTCTTTTACAGCAGATTTAATTTGCGCTTCCGTTGCATCGGAGACATTATTTGTATAACGCTTAAGCAATAAGCCATAGCCTAAATCTTTTTTGGCGTCATTAAATGCAGCGCGTACCGTTGGATCGGTATTACCTGAACGTAGTTCGTTTAATAATTCGTAAGCTTTCATACCATTACGAATACGAACTTCGTGTTGACTCATCAAGTCATGCAGACCTAATACTGGTGTATCGAAAGAACGCGTTGCAATAATACCCATGACATAAGGAATTTGTAATGCAAACGAGTTTTCCATTTTTTCTTGATTAGGGAATGCAATCAGATTAAATGCAGCTGGAGCTGCTTCTGTATGCCATTCACCTTCAATTGCAGCCAGTTTAGTTTTCTGTACGTCACCCATTTCGTAACCAGATTCATCACCCAGTACGATAACAGATAATACAGCTGCGATACCAAAAGTAGCAGCAACTGCGAAAGAACGTTTTGCAAAACCGATATCACGACCTTTGAGCAGGTAGTAAGAGCTGATACCCAGAACAAAGAATGCACCAGTACAGTAACCAGCAGCAACGGTGTGAACAAATTTAACTTGAGCGACAGGGTTTAAAACCAGATCAGCAAAACTCAACATTTCCATTCGCATGGTTTCAAAGTTGAAGTCTGCAGCGACAGGGTTTTGCATCCAACCATTCGCAACAAGGATCCACAGTGCAGAGAAGTTAGAACCGAAAGCAACTAACCAAGTTACCATCAAGTGCTGCTTCTTACCTAAACGATCCCAGCCAAAGAAGAACAATCCGACGAAAGTTGATTCTAAGAAGAACGCCATTAAACCTTCGATTGCTAAAGGCGCACCGAAGATATCACCGACGTAATGAGAGAAATATGACCAGTTAGTACCAAATTGGAACTCCATGGTCAACCCAGTTGCGACACCCAGAGCAAAGTTAATACCAAATAACTTACCCCAGAACTTTGTCATATCTTTGTAAACTTGTTTACCCGACAGAACATATATCGTTTCCATGATTGCCAGCATAAACGCCATACCCAGCGTTAATGGGACAAACAGGAAGTGATACATTGCTGTTAAGGCAAACTGTAACCGTGACAGTTCGACAATATCAAACATCTTGACTCCTTGCTCCTAGCAGGAAGACACCGACTTGCGGCAACCCGACTTTATTAAATTATAAAGCCTCATAACTACCAGCAATAAATGCCTCTAAAAACAACAACGAATATTAAAGACCAAAAACACAATACCTTACAAATAGTACGCTTATATTTACATATAATAAATATATTTTGCGTGACCCAGATTTGAATTCTGAGCTTAGGTCAACAATACGACTTTTAGGTTTGTAACAGCATATTTGATCGTGTGCCAATTTAAGCATATTCAGAAATTTTTGCCACAATTAATAACTTGACCCACATCAAAAAAACACTTTAATGTTAACTAGTTGCGAATAAATTACCCAATAGTTACTATTGTGTTAATGCAATGTTGTTTTTATTTTTAAGTGTAATTTACCTCCTTATATTTTCCATAAAAAAATTAACTTTTTATTTTCATAAAAGACTTAAAAATAAACACTTTTAATTGTGTTTTATTAATTTTAATATCAATTTCATTTTTTTGCAGGTAAATAATAAATATTTTAAAAAAATAATCTATTAATTAATAAGTTGAAATTTACAAAAATGTAAATATAAAAAAATACTCTTAATTATTTTATCTAATAAAGATATATAAAAAATCTGATCTTGATTATCCATTCCTAATGTTATTTCTTTTTTAGTTTCTTTGTTATTCTAGATAAACGAAGTACAATAAATGTGTATTTAATTGATAAAGCGCAAAGTCGTTATTAATGGAAAAAATAAATACCAATAAAAATCAAACAGATAAATAATCACAATAAGTTATTTGTTGAATGGTATGAGAAAAAATACAAAAAAATTTTTATTATATTTTCTTATTTAAACAGAGCGTTTTTCAAGATCTTCACCAACTGCTGATTATCAATTCCTATAATGATAAGAAGGTCATAATTCACCTTTAACCGTCATTTGATGTTTTATTATAATAAAAAGATATTTTTTCTATCAAAGAACTAGCCTGTGCCCTCTTCCTCATGTATTCATTAACATGTTTAAAGGTCTATTTTCTTAGCAAAAATCAGCCTTACAGCGTGATCTTTGTATAAAATTAAAGCTAATTATTACGATACTTATAGAAGCATCTATATTGAAAACAACATAAAACAAGTGTTCATTGTTTCTAGCTAACACCCTTTTTCACTCAAAACACGTATTTAAAATATTATTTTTAACAATTCAGGAAGCTTATTCATGGTTTATATCATTATTTTTAGACTCTACAAGAAAATAAATAAATAGAGAAATGATATTTCCCATACAGATCAATTTAAAGAAAAAACCATATAAAACAATTTATTAGTGTAAATTCAGGTAGGATATTGAGGTGTTAATTACAATATTAACTCTTGATGCGACTATTAAATGAAACTAGAAATAAAAAATGCCAGCTTCTTTTTTCGAAACTGGCATTAAGATAGTATCAATCTGAAATTATTAACAGAATTGTTACTTACTTGATCAGTGATTTAATTGCTTCGCCGATATCCGCTAAACTACGGACTGTTTTAACACCAGCAGCTTCTAGGGCAGCAAATTTCTCGTCTGCGGTGCCTTTACCACCAGCAATAATTGCACCCGCATGTCCCATACGTTTGCCTTTAGGCGCTGTTACACCCGCAATGTAGCCAACAACAGGCTTAGTGACGTGATCTTTGATATAAGCAGCCGCTTCTTCTTCTGCCGTGCCTCCAATTTCACCAATCATCACAATCGCTTCTGTTTGTGGATCTTCTTGGAATAGCTTCAGAATATCAATAAAGTTAGAACCCGGAATTGGGTCGCCACCAATACCAACACAAGTTGATTGGCCTAAGCCGACGTCTGTTGTTTGCTTAACAGCTTCATAAGTTAATGTACCTGAACGAGATACAATACCTACTTTGCCTGGTAAGTGAATGTGACCAGGCATAATGCCAATCTTACATTCACCTGGAGTGATAACACCTGGGCAGTTAGGGCCAATCATGCGCACGCCAGCTTCATCTAATTTAACTTTAACCGTCAGCATATCCAGCGTAGGAATACCTTCAGTAATAGTAATAATTAGTTTGATGCCTGCATCTATTGCTTCTAAGATTGAGTCTTTACAAAATGGAGCGGGTACATAGATAACTGTCGCAGTTGCACCCGTTGCTTCAACGGCTTCACGTACTGTATTGAATACAGGTAAACCTAAGTGAGTAGTACCGCCTTTACCCGGTGTAACACCACCGACCATTTGCGTACCATAAGCAATAGCTTGCTCAGAGTGGAATGTTCCTTGGCTACCCGTAAAGCCTTGGCAAATTACTTTGGTATTCTTATCGATTAAAATAGACATTATTTTGCCTCCGCTGCTGCAACAACTTGTTTCGCGGCATCTGTTAAGCTCTTAGCAGCGATAATATTTAATCCACTATCAGCTAATTTCTTGGTGCCTAACTCTGCATTGTTTCCTTCAAGACGAACAACCACAGGAACATTAACGCCAACTTCTTCAACTGCGCCAATAATACCGTCTGCGATTAAGTCACAACGAACAATACCGCCGAAAATGTTGACTAATACAGCACTGACATTTTCATCTGACAAAATAATCTTAAATGCTTCAGTTACGCGCTCTTTTGTTGCACCGCCACCGACATCGAGGAAGTTTGCAGGCTCGCCACCATGAAGTTTAACGATATCCATTGTCCCCATCGCTAAACCTGCACCATTAACCATACAGCCAATGTTGCCATCTAATGCAACGTAGTTCAGTTCCCATTGTGCAGCTTGTGCTTCACGAGGATCTTCTTGTGATGGATCGTGCATTTCACGCATTTCTGGTTGACGATATAACGCGTTGCTATCTACGCCTAATTTACCATCAAGACAAATCAGATCGTCTTCTTTAGTAATAACCAGTGGGTTAATTTCGATTAAAGCAAGATCACGCTCTAAGAAAATAGTAGCTAATCCCATAAAGATTTTAGCAAATTGGCTAACTTGCTTGCCTTTTAAACCCAGTTTAAATGCTAATTCTCTTCCCTGATAAGGCATAGGACCTGTCAGTGGATCAATAATTGCGCGATGAATAAGTTCTGGCGTTTCTTCTGCCACTTTCTCAATTTCAACGCCGCCTTCTGTGGAGGCCATAAAGACAACGCGACGGGTACCACGGTCAACAACCGCACCAAGATAAAGCTCTTTAGCGATATCAGTTGCAGCTTCAACTAAAATCTGTGTAACAGGTTGACCATTAGCGTCTGTCTGATAAGTAACTAAACGTTTGCCTAACCATTGTTCAGCAAATGCGCGGATCTCTTCTTTCGATTTAACGACTTTTACGCCGCCAGCTTTACCACGTCCACCCGCGTGAACCTGACATTTCACAACCCAAGGGCCATGACCGATTTTTGATGCAGCTTCTTCTGCCTCGCGCGGTGTGGTGCAGGCGAAACCAGCAGGTGCTGGTAATCCATACCGTGTGAAAAGCTGTTTTGCCTGATACTCGTGTAAATTCATGATGTTCTATCCATAATCTTGTTGAAAGTCGGGCTTTCTTATTTTTTTGACTATAAGCCAGAGAAATCTGACTTCACGAACACACTGTACTTCTTTGATGCTAATGTTTGTTGCTAAGTAGGCAGGAGGAGCATCTCCTGCCTAAAAGCGATATTTATTACCTAAACATCCAGTAATAAACGAGCTGGATCTTCTAGCATCTCTTTAACGGTTACTAAGAAACCGACAGACTCACGACCATCAATTAAACGGTGGTCATAAGACAGAGCCAGATACATCATTGGTAAAATAACAACCTGACCATCTACTGCCATTGGGCGATCTTTAATTGCATGCATCCCTAAAATGGCACTTTGTGGTGGGTTGATAATCGGAGTTGACATTAATGAACCGAAAACACCGCCATTTGTGATAGTGAAGTTACCACCTGTTAAGTCTTCAACAGTTAACTTACCGTCACGACCTTTTACCGCTAACGCTTTGATGTTTTTCTCAATATCCGCCATGCTCATTGCATCCGCATCACGTAATACTGGTGTTACCAGACCACGCGGTGTTGATACTGCAATACTGATATCGAAGTAGTTGTGATAAACCACATCAGTACCATCGATAGAAGCATTAACTTCTGGATAGCGTTTCAGTGCTTCAACAACTGCTTTAATATAGAAAGACATAAAGCCTAAACGTACACCGTGGCGTTTTTCGAATGCTTCACCATATTGGGCGCGTAGATCTTTGATTGGTTGCATGTTGATTTCGTTAAACGTTGTCAACATTGCAGTGGTGTTTTTCGCTTCTAATAAGCGCTCTGCTACACGTTTACGTAAACGCGTCATTGGTACACGTTTTTCGCTACGGTGAGATAACAGTGCTTGAGGAGCTTCTGCTACTGGTTGTGAAGTTGATTTATTCGCAACATGACCTTCGATGTCTTGGCGAGTTAAACGCCCACCTACACCACTACCTTTCACATCAGCAGGGTTAATATCGTGTTCAGCCACTAAGCGACGCGCTGTTGGACTTAAAGCATCATTATTGCCTTTTTCAGCAATATCAGCACTTTGACGCTGTGCTGGCGTGCTATCTTGAGCAGGTTTCACATCAGCAGGAATGCCAGTGCTATCACCTAAACGAATACGGCCTAGTAATTGGCGTGAACCAACGGTAGCGCCTTCTTCTTCAAGAATGCTTTCTAAAACACCTGCTTCACTTGCAGGTACTTCTAAAACAACTTTATCTGTTTCGATTTCAACCAGCACTTCATCGCGTTGAATGCTATCACCAGGTTTTTTATGCCAAGTTGCGACCGATGCGTCAGCAACTGATTCAGGGAGATCCGGTACTAGAATATCTACACTACTCATTTTCTATCCTTATTTATTCAACTTTCAGTGCATCTTCAACCAGAGCTTTTTGTTGCTCCTGATGAACAGAGGTATAACCAACTGCTGGAGAGGCTGATGCAGGACGTCCTGCATAACGTAATGTTGCGCCTGTAGGAATAGCATCACGGAAGTTATGCTGACTACAGTACCAAGCACCTTGATTCAGTGGCTCTTCTTGACACCAAATAAACTCTTTTACATGAGCATAAGGTGCGAGAATTTGCGCAATATCTTCGTGTGGGAATGGATACAGTTGTTCAATACGAATAATGGCAACGTTGTTTTGCTCATTAGCACGACGTTGTTCTAATAAATCGTAGTAAACCTTACCGGAACACATCACAACACGTTTCACATCAGCAGGTTTTAAATCATCCATTTCACCAATGACAGGTAAGAATTTACCATTTGCTAATTCATCCAACTCAGAAACCGCTAATGGATGACGTAACAGTGATTTTGGTGACATTACGATAAGTGGGCGACGCATACCACGTAACGCTTGGCGACGTAGCATATGATAAACCTGAGCCGGAGTTGATGGCACACAAACCTGCATATTTTGTTCTGCACACAGTTGCAGATAACGTTCTAAACGTGCAGAGGAGTGCTCTGGGCCTTGGCCTTCATAACCGTGTGGTAATAACATGACTAAACCACACATACGACCCCATTTTTGCTCACCAGAGCTAATAAATTGGTCGATAACCACTTGAGCAACGTTTGCGAAGTCACCAAATTGTGCTTCCCAAATCGTTAATCCACGAGGTTCTGTTGTGGCATAACCATATTCAAATGCAAGTACTGCTTCTTCTGTTAATACAGAGTCCCAGACATTAAATTGTCCTTGAGCATTATGAACATTGGCTAATGGCACATAAACAGAGCCATTTGTTTGGTTATGAATAACGGCATGACGATGGAAGAATGTACCACGTCCCGCATCTTCACCAGAAAGACGAATGGTGATACCTTGGTCAACTAAAGTCGCATACGCTAATGTTTCTGCGGCACCCCAGTCGAGTAGTTTCTCACCTTCAGCCATAACGGCACGGTCAGCATAAATTTTCTCAACACGAGATTGCATCACGATTTCTGAAGGAACGGTACTCACACGACGCGCTAAATCTTGTAAACGCGTTTTCTCTACTTTATGTGGATACTCTTCATTCCATTCGTGATTTAAATACGGTTCCCATGTGTAAGAATGCAGACCCATTGGGCGGTATTCTTCGACAACACAATCACCACGATCCAGCGCATCACGATAGAGATTCACTAGTTCAGTCACATCATTGGCATCAAGCAGTGATTGGGCAACCAGTTTATCCGCATAAATTTTACGTGGAGTTGGATGTTTTTTGATTTTTTGATACATCAGAGGCTGAGTCGCATTTGGCTCATCCGCTTCGTTGTGACCATGACGACGGTAACAAACGAGATCAATCATCACATCGCGTTTAAAGGTATTGCGGAAATCCAATGCTAAGCGAGTTACAAAAGCGACCGCTTCAGGATCATCTGCATTAACGTGGAAAATTGGTGCCTGAACCATTTTCACAACATCAGTACAGTATTGCGTTGAACGGGCATCTTTTGGATTTGAAGTCGTAAAACCAACTTGGTTATTGATAACAATACGAACTGTACCGCCAACTTCATAGCCACGCGCTTGAGACATGTTCAGCGTTTCTTGCACAACACCTTGACCCGTCACAGCCGCATCACCATGAATAGTGATAGGAAGCACCATATTGCTACGCGCTTCATCTAAACGATCACGACGAGCGCGAACAGAACCGATAACAACTGGGCTAACAATCTCTAAGTGAGACGGGTTAAAGGCTAATGCAAGGTGAACTTGAGCGCCTTCAGTTGCAAAATCAGATGAGAAACCTTGGTGATATTTAACGTCACCCGTTCCCAAATGCTCTTTATGAATACCCGCAAATTCATCAAATAAATCAGCCGGTTTTTTACCTAGGATATTAACCAGAACGTTTAAACGTCCGCGGTGCGCCATACCAAGAACCACTTCACGAGTGTCTTGTTTACCCGCATGGCGAATTAAATCTTTTAACATCGGAACTAATGCATCACCACCTTCTAAAGAGAAGCGTTTTGCACCTGGGAATTTTGCACCTAAATAGCGCTCTAAACCTTCGGCTGCCGTTAGCTCTGTCAGGAAGCGTAACTTTTCTTCTTTAGTGAATTGGTCTGCAACATTCACTGATTCTAGACGTTGTTGGATCCAGCGTTTTTCTTCAGTGTTAGTGATATGCATATATTCAGCACCGATTGAACCACAGTAAATGCGTTTCAGTGCTTCATATAAATCACCTAGTTTCATCGTTTCTTTGCCGATAGCAAAAGAACCGACGTTAAAGGTTTCTTCAAAGTCTTCTTTAGTTAGATTATGGAAAGCAGGATCTAAATCTGGAACAGATTCTTGTTTCCATAAACCAAGTGGGTCGAGATTAGCATTTTGGTGACCACGAAAACGGAAGGCATTAATGAGCTGCAAAACTTTAACTTGTTTTGAGTCCATTGCCGGATCGCTTACCGAGGTATGATATCGAGTGGATTCTTTTGCGAGGCGTCTGAAGTAGTCGCGGGTTTGAGAATGCGACTGTTCTATGCCTTGACTTGCGGGCAGTTGTTGAAAAATCTCTCTCCAACTTTCGTCAACAGAGTTTGGGTCAGTTAGGTAATCTTCATAGATATCTTCTATGTAAGACTGATTCTCTCCTGCTAGAAAAGTTGATTCTAGCCAGTCCTTCATTGCGCCGTTCTGCATTATGATCCCTTAAGCTATACAGCTTTAGTTCGCCGTGGATAACTAATACCGTGATTAAACGGTGTCGATTGCAAGGTTCTCTTATGACCCGCTATCTCGCAGGTTCTTTAAATATGGAGCTTTAGCTCTCAAGGAACCTTTAAGCACTGTCTACAGTGTTTAAAGGCGCCTTACTATTTTTACCGCAAACGTCTAACTTAGTTTTTCCATTAACCGCCCTAACTATTTTAGGGCGGTTATTATTTTATGCACTACGTTTTAACAACATTGACTTAATATGACCAATCGCTTTTGTCGGATTAAGCCCTTTAGGACATACGCTGACACAGTTCATAATGCCATGACAGCGGAATACACTGAATGCATCGTTAAGATCATCAAGACGAGATTCAGTTTCTGTATCACGACTATCAATCAAGAAACGATAAGCCGCTAACAATCCAGCAGGCCCGATAAACTTATCTGGATTCCACCAGAATGACGGGCAAGAGGTTGAACAACAAGCACAAAGGATACAATCATAAAGTCCATCAAGCTTTTCACGTTGTTCTGGTGACTGTAGGTTCTCACGAGCAGGAGGATTTTTGCCATTATTAATTAAATACGGACGAATTTTCTCATACTGTGTATAGAACTGAGTCATATCCACTATTAAATCACGAATTACTGGTAAACCGGGTAACGGTCTGATCACAATTTTCTTACTTCCTTTCTGTAAAGATGAAATAGGTGTGATACAAGCCAAACCATTTTTACCATTCATGTTCACGCCATCAGAGCCGCAAACACCTTCACGACAAGAACGACGGAACGATAAGGTAGGATCTTTTTCCTTTAATTGAATTAATGCATCCAACAGCATCATGTCACGCCCTTCAGGAACTTCGAGGGTGTAATCTTGCATATGCGGCGCATTATCAACGTCGGGATTATAACGATAAATCGAAAATTCAAGTTTCATATTTAAGTCTCCGCAACTTCAATAACACCGCTAATTAATATGTACGCACTTTTGGTGGGAAAGCTTCACGCAGTTTTGGCTGCATATTGACTTCACGTCGTGTCATTGTTTCGGTTTGCGGTTGATATAATGTATGGCATAACCAGTTCGCATCATCACGTTCTGGGAAATCGAAACGGCTATGAGCGCCACGGCTTTCTGTACGGAAGTTTGCAGATACCGCAGTGGCATAAGCAGTTTCCATCAGGTTATCTAATTCTAAGCATTCAATACGCTGTGTATTAAACTCGCTTGAATTATCATCCAGTCGTGCATTTTGTAAGCGCTCACGAATCACTTTCAGTTCTTCTAAGCCTTTTGCCATAGCATCACCTTCACGGAATACCGAGAAGTTATGTTGCATACAAGATTGCAGTGCTTTACGGATTTCAACAGGATCTTCACCAGAACGGTTGTTTTCCCAGCGATTTAAGCGAGTTAATGCGGCTTCAACATCAGAATCGCTCGCATCACGCATTGTACCTTGTTCCATCAGTGACTCTTTTAAGTGAACCCCTGCTGAACGACCAAATACAACGAGGTCTAATAGTGAGTTACCACCTAAGCGGTTTGCACCATGAACAGATACACAAGCAATTTCGCCTACTGCGAACAGCCCAGGAATAACGACATCTTCGCCCTTCTCGTTCACACGAATAGCTTGGCCCGTTACTTTTGTTGGAATACCACCCATCATATAGTGACAAGTAGGAATAACAGGAATAGGTTCTTTAACTGGGTCAACGTGGGCGAAAGTACGAGAAAGATCAAGAATACCCGGTAAACGAGACTCAAGAACTTCTTTACCCAGATGATCGAGTTTTAATTTCGCATGAGGACCCCAAGGACCATCACAACCACGACCTTCACGGATTTCGATCATAATAGAACGCGCAACCACATCGCGACCAGCAAGGTCTTTGGCATTTGGTGCGTAACGTTCCATAAAGCGTTCACCGTCTTTATTTAACAGGTATCCGCCTTCACCACGACAACCTTCGGTCACTAATACGCCCGCACCCGCAATACCCGTTGGATGGAATTGCCACATTTCCATATCTTGCAGTGGAACACCTGCGCGAACCGCCATACCCACACCATCACCTGTGTTGATATGTGCATTTGTGGTTGATTGGTAAATACGACCTGCACCGCCAGTTGCTAAAATCGTAGCGTTTGCTTTGAAATAAACGACTTCACCCGTTTCGATGCAAATTGCAGTACAACCAACGATATCGCCATCTTGGTTTTTCACTAAGTCCAGTGAATACCACTCTGAAAAGATAGTTGTATGGTTTTTTAAATTTTGCTGATAAAGGGTATGCAATAATGCGTGCCCAGTACGGTCAGCGGCAGCAGCTGTACGTGCAGCTTGTTCGCCACCAAAGTTTTTTGACTGACCACCAAATGGACGCTGATAAATACGACCATCATCTAGGCGAGAAAATGGGAGTCCCATATGTTCCAGCTCTAAAATTGCTTCAGGACCAGTTTTACACATATATTCGATAGCGTCTTGGTCACCAATATAGTCGGAACCTTTTACGGTATCGTACATGTGCCATTCCCAGTTATCCTCGTGGGTATTACCCAGTGCAACAGTAATACCACCTTGAGCGGAAACAGTATGAGAACGAGTAGGAAAAACTTTAGAAATCAGCGCACAAGACAGACCCATTTGAGAAATCTGTAAAGCGGCACGCATGCCAGCACCACCTGCACCAATAACAACAGCATCAAACTCTCTTACTGGCAGATTCATTACACACCCCACACCACAATTGTTCCATAAATAAGATAAACCAACAGCGCAACAACGATAATCAGTTGTAAAGTCAGGCGTAATGCCTGCGGTTTAATATAATCCGTTAACACTTGCCACATTCCGATCCACGCGTGAATAAGAATAGAAAGCAAGGTCAAGATGGTGAACACTTTGGTCAAGGAGGAGCTAAAGAACCCACGCCATACCTCATAGGTTATTTCTGTTGTAGCAATAAATCCCACAAGATAAAGAACATATAGAACGATAATAATGGCTGAGGCACGAAGGAATAACCAATCCTGTATGCCAGTACGGCCTAAAGTAGAAGAATTACTTACCATACTAATACCCCCGCCAATATTGATAAAATAACGGTAATAACCATTGATGCAGCCGCTGAGTTGCGACCCACAATCAAGGTTTCATCAATAAAGCCGAAGTCCATTAACATATGACGAATACCACCACAAATGTGATACGCCAATGCGGTTAGGATGCCCCACAAAATAAATTTCGCGAAGAAGCCAGTCATAATTTCAGCGGCTTGCTGAAAACCTTCAGGAGAGGAGAGAGAGGTGCCAAGTAACCACAGTAAGATGCCAACTGCGACTAACATGATAACCCCAGAGACACGATGCAAGATCGATGCGATAGCAGGGAGTGGAAACTGTATCGTCTGTAAATCCAGATTGACAGGTCTTTGTTTTTTCACAATTTATGCCCACACAGCTTTTATAATTTTTCCTTCCTCCGGACCTGGATGGAAATCAAACAGCGAATGGGGTACAAAGGCACATTTTAAGTAAAATGTTAAATCCGTCTATTTTACAAAAAGTGTGGATTCGTTACGCTGGTTCTCCATACAACAACGGTTCCGGAGACCTGCGCGCAGTATAAGTGCTTCACAAACTTATTACAATTACCACACAACTTGTGTGCCCGACATTTGCCTCGAACAGTGAGAAGGATCACTATTTAATACATCTGATGCAAAAATGATTATCATTTTTGACACATGTACAACATTTTTATTACATTTACTGCATTATTTTAATGTTTATGTTTTTTTTGTGCGCAAACACGCTTCCAGAAACCTCAAACTTATGTAAAAGTGATAGCAGTACTAATTCTAAGTGCATTGCATAAAAAAGCACCTAAAAAAACATAACATCAAAAGCTCCTTAACATAAGTGACACACTATAGACCTAGACATTACGGGCATTAAATAAAACTCGGCTGGGTACCTTACATCAACTATAGTTTCACTATCGAAGTGCATCTTTATGAAGATACCTCGATATTGTTAGGAGACATATAAGCGCTAAGGAGATTATAAATGGCTGATAACAAAGCTAAGCTAACGATTGCTGAAACATCTGTAGACTTGGACGTTCTATCCCCTACACTCGGTTCCAAAGTTATTGATATTCGTACTCTCGGCTCCAAAGGTTATTACACCTATGATCCCGGCTTTACCTCAACCGCCTCTTGTGAATCAAAAATTACTTTTATTGATGGTGATAACGGTATCTTACTTCACCGTGGTTTCCCTATCGGGCAATTAGCGACTGAATCAACATACTTGGAAGTCTGTTATATCCTGCTGTACGGTGAAGCACCAACACAGGAGCAATACGATAAATTTAAAACCACAGTAACTCGTCACACCATGATCCATGAACAAATCACCCGACTGTTCAATGGGTTCCGTCGTGATTCACACCCAATGGCAGTATTATGTGGTGTTACAGGTGCTTTAGCTGCGTTCTATCACGATGCATTGGATGTCAGTAATCCAGTTCACCGTGATATCACGGCTTATCGCCTGCTATCAAAAATGCCAACAGTGGCAGCGATGTGTTACAAATACTCGATTGGCCAACCTTTCGTTTATCCAAAAAATGACCTCTCCTATGCAGGTAACTTCTTGCATATGATGTTTGCAACACCTTGTGAAGAGTATGTTGTTAATCCAGTACTTGAACGTGCAATGGATAGAATTTTCATCCTTCACGCAGATCACGAGCAAAATGCATCAACCTCAACTGTACGTACTGCGGGTTCTTCTGGTGCAAACCCATTTGCATGTATCGCAGCAGGTATCGCGTCACTTTGGGGACCGGCTCACGGTGGTGCTAACGAAGCTTGTCTACGTATGCTGGAAGAGATCAAAACGGTTGAACACATTCCTGAATTTATTAAACGTGCAAAAGATAAAAACGACTCCTTCCGTTTAATGGGCTTTGGTCATCGTGTTTACAAAAACTACGATCCTCGTGCAACAGTAATGCGTGAAACCTGTCATGAAGTGTTAAAAGAATTAAACCTCAATGACAGCTTACTTGAAGTAGCAATGGAATTAGAACGTATTGCCCTAAACGACCCGTATTTTATTGAGAAAAAACTGTATCCTAACGTTGACTTCTACTCTGGTATTATCCTTAAAGCGTTAGGTATTCCATCCAATATGTTTACGGTTATTTTTGCTATTGCACGTACAATTGGTTGGATTGCTCACTGGAATGAAATGCACGAAGATGGTCTGAAAATTGCACGACCTCGTCAACTTTATACTGGTTATGATGAGCGTAATTTCAAAAGTGAAATTAAAAAGAAATAATTGATTTTTATTAATTAGTTATCTTGCTAAGCCCCATTTTAAATCGGGGCTTTATATTTTAAAAATACCAATAAAATCTCATCAGTTTTTCAAATATTCTTGCGGTGTTTGCCCTGTCATTTTTTTAAAAAAGGTAATAAAAGCACTGTCACTGGCAAACCCTAATATCTGGCTAATATCAATATAGCGATGCTGGGTAGCTAATAATTCAATCGCTTTCATTAACCGCCATTGTTGACGCCATTGTTGATAGCTTAATCCCGTTTCTTTGTAAAATAAGCGTGTGATCGTTTTTTCACTCGCCCCCACATATTTTGCCATTTCTTGTAATGCAGGCGGTAAATCATCAAAGGATAAACGACTTAGCCGTCTATCTTTAGGCATAAATAAATGATTGGATTGCCGCGGTGCCTGAGCGATTTCATCAAAGAAAACAGCTAATAAATTGGCGTAACGCCCTTCTTCCCACTGAGTATCAAAATCAGCAATAGAAATTCGTTCTAATATTTCGCGTAAAAGAGGTGAAATCGTCAAGATCTCGCTTTCACTTGGAAAATTATCATGGAATTTTTCACTAACATAAACTGAACGATATCCAACAGAGGCATACATTTCGACTCGATGCTCAAGTCTTGGAGGGATCCACGCAATCCTCATGGGAGGTAATACAGAAACGCGAGAAGCCAAAGTAATTCGCATACACCCTGACTGCGTAAATAATAACTGCCCTCTATCATGAGAATGAAATCCTGAGTCGTGCTTTCCCATTTCTGCCGCAATACCAACGACTGATGCAAGATGCTCTTCTGGCACAAAGTGGTCGTATTGATTAAGCCAAGCCATCACTTGTCCTATTTGAAAAATAATATGTCTTTATGTTTATAACAAGACATTCATTATCTCTGTATTCTGCTCATCAAGTTTTAAGGATGTAGGATAAAAAGATGAACAAAAAACTCTCTTTATGGTTAGCAATTGCGTTAATGATGTTTCCACAAATTGCAGAAACCATTTATAGCCCAGCACTTACCGATATCGCGAACGGCTTTCATGTTAGTGCAAACGAGGCTGGACAAACACTTTCGCTCTATTTCTTTGCGTTTGCATTGGGCGTCATTATATGGGGTCGATTATGTGATGTCATTGGTCGTCGTCCGACAATGTTAGCTGGATTGTTTATTTACGCTCTTGCTTGCCTTGGCGTTTTTATGACCAACGACTTTTCTGTATTACTTGGGCTACGCATGCTTTCTGCTTTTGGTGCTGCGGTAGGGTCGGTCGGCACACAAACCATTATGCGTGATGTGTACAGTGGTGATGAACTGGCTAAAGTTTTCTCTGTTATGGGAGCAGCTATCGCCCTAAGCCCCGCAATTGGGATGCTAAGTGGTTCATTACTAGTGAGTTATGCTGGTTACCAAGGTGTGTTTAGTGGGCTTGCCCTTCTTGCTATGATTTTACTGTTATGGAGTACTTTTGCTTTACCTGAAAGTCGCCCTGAAACAGTAAAAACAGCACCGTTAGGAGAAACTGCAATAAAAATGCTTAAGGATAAGCAAATTGCTAAAACAGTATTATTAATTGCCTTTTTTAATATCAGTCTCTTTGCTTATTATCAGTTAGCTCCTTTTATGTTTGATAAACAAGGTTATAGCGCAAGTACCTTTGGTTATAGTGGTATTGTATTAGCAATAGGTGTTGGTATTGGCTCTTATATTAATAAAGCACTATTAAACCACCATTGGCAATGTGAAAAGTTAGTTTTACTCGCGAGTTTTATTGCATTAATCAGTGCCGTGGGCGTTTATTTATTACGTAACCATATTAGCTTTGTTATTCCAATGATGACGAGTGTTGTTGCTTATGGTATTGCTATTCCAAATATTTTAGCCACGGCTTTAGCACAATATAAAGACAGATTAGGTACTGCAGGGGCATTATTAGGCTTATTCTATTATTTATTAATTGGTGGTGGGCTTGCACTGGCAGGATGGGGACAAAGTTTAGCAATCACTTTATTGATTTGTAGTCTAGGATCATTGCTACTCTCTTTTTCTCGTCAAACGACAAAATAATAAATTTATCCCGTACAAAATGAAAAGTACGGGATTTTTTCTAGCAATATTAAGTTTCGTTTTTACTGTTAATTTTTAATCAATTTAGCTAAGGGTTAACGCTTATATTGCTAGGCAGACAATTCTTAATCTTTTTAAATTCAACAAAAAACACCTTTATTCTCATTTCTTCATTTTCAGCACTTTTTCCTGATATACCTATTTATATAAAGCCAAATTGAATATTAATAAAGTTCAGTTAGATTTTTTAGCGTTTACCTCTATTAATTTACCCAATAACACCTCTTATTTTTATTTATGATAGTGATAATCAAATTGTTCACATTGCTATTTCATGGTAAAAAAAACTGTTTATCCATACATAGCTTAAGGAACTGGCGTGATAAAAAAAATCTTAGACATTTTCCCAATTTTTGGGAAAAAAGACGTCGCAATTACTGAAAAGCACCTCCAAGAATCCCTCGTATTACTTGCTGTATTCGATGAAGGATTACCTAAACGTGCATTAAATTATGTCCTTACAGGTGAAAACCCTGAAGTGCTTTTTGAATTAAACAAGCTGGATGCTTCAAAAGCGGCCGTTTATTTTGATAAACCCGGTACGTTAGAGTGGTGGTATGCACATAACGTAAATACAGGGAAATACAGTAAAATTATCACGCAAGGGCTAAATGCACGACACAAACTCTATTCCAAAGTTGGTGATAGTTTTTCAGCAGAACAAGTGGCTCGTTACGGAAAAGTGCTGGCAGCTGCTTGCCAAGATATCAATATCAAAATAACAACAAAAGAAGTGCCATCTTGGGTGCTTTATCTGCTGATTGACGTATTTTATAACACCTATGAAAATGCGCGTAATCTAAACTTAGAACACCGTAAACATTGGAATATGGCATTTATTGCCGATATGGTGGAACAAGAAGCGAATATTGCCGGTGAAAATGCCTTATTTGCTGTGTTTGATAGAAAAGATATTTCTGAATACTATGCAACTAATCTGAAGCGTATTTATGAATTAAGTGATTTAAAAGACTACCTACTTTCACATCAAGAGTTTGTTAGAACAGAATTAATTGAAAAAATGTCAGCAAATGGTTTAGTTGAGTTAATTAATTACCTCAATAAAAACACCGTATTACGTGACACCTTTGCAGACATTATTGTGTTACTTGCCACCAGCAGCTTAAAAACCGTTAAAAAAACCGCAGAGCCAATTTTAGTCACTTTACCGCCTGAAATTGTTAAAGAAAATCTTACCCATGTTTTAATGAATGGTACGCCAAAACAGCGTACTCAAGCAGCCGATTTATTTGCACGCCAAGGTGAAAACCGCGATGTACTTGAAGAAGCGTTAAAACATGAAACCTCAAAAGCGGTAATGAAAAGTATTGAAAGCGCCCTACTACGTTTTAATGTTGCAGAAGATGCCAATACCGTAGAAGCAATTGAGACTCCTGATTTTACTCCATTAGAAGATACACCATTACCTGATAGCGTTCGCGATATGATGGTCAATAACTTCAATGAGATCTTGGTTAAAGCCAAAGAAAATGCTGAACGTGAAATTGAAGAAAATAAAACGGCTAAACACACTTATAATTGGGCGCAGCGCCATTTAAAAGATTTAAATAAAATTGATGAAAAACAGTGCCGTGCAATAGTAGATAAACTGAATAGTGGACAAGGCTCTATTCAGTCAAATGAAATTCAAATCATTAAACATAAAAACCGTGTTTTGAATTTGCCTGAATATACGCTGTTCCATGCTGTGCGTGTCATAGTTAATAATCGCCAACATGCCGATCACTTCTCTTCTCACTATTTTAATGGCGAAATTCCTGAGCGCTTATTTAGTGATATTGAATTGCGTCATCTTGAAGATGTACTGCAACGTTGTAACTTTAAAAATGCCACCCGCCTAACGGCTGCATTATGTTTAGAATCTTATGAAGATGGTTTAAAACGATTCCGTAGACCAGAGCAAGTTTGGCCTTTCTTCTCTCAGCATCCAGATTATATTGCTGAAGCGCTGAATTTGATGCCAAGTCAAAGCGAGCGTCGCTATCGCCAGTTTGAAATTTCACAAGGCATTAAAGTGTTAGGTCGTTTCCCTACCATTCCAGCACAATTCGTGCCTCGAATTATGGAACTGGCATTGGGTGAAAATAAAATGCACCGCGTTTCAGCGCAGAATTTACTTGAGACACTGCCAAATATTCATACAAGCGCTCAAGAAGGTTTATCTTCTGCGAAACAAGAAATTCGCGTGACCGCGATTGAGTGGTTGGCTCGGTTAAAAAATCCTGACTCATTACCTGCATTGAATGCCTTATTGAAAAAAGAGAAACGCGAAGTCGTTCGAGCCTCTTTATTAACAGCGTTAGAGCAACTTGGTGAAGATATCTCAAGTTATTTATCACCAAAAACCCTATTAGCTGAAGCTGAAAAAGGTCTTAAAGCCAAAGCACCAGCAAGCCTTGCTTGGTTTAACTTTGATGCTATTCCTGCATTAACGTGGGAAAACAAAAAAGCGGTTGATCCTGCGATTATTCGTTGGTGGATTATTCTGGCAGTCAAACTAAAAATGCCGGGAGGAAACGCATTATTACAACGTTATATCGGGCTACTTTCTACCGATAGCCAACATAAACTTTCCAGCTTTATTCTGCATACCTTTGTGGCTCAGGATATTAAAGGGCCGACGCTTGAAGAAGCTATGCTAGAAGCACAAAAAAATGCGCCTACTCGCTTAACACAATATAAAGATTGGGCTAAACGTTATCCTGAATATTACGCTAAATATGAAACCTATACTTTAGAGCAAGTAATTGAAGAGATTAAAAACGAGGTGCTACGTCGTTATTTAGGCTCTGCCATTAGTGATAAAGGTATGCTTGCCCTGATTTGCGGTATTGAGGGTCATGTTGCGGTATCTGTATTACGTAACTATATGCGTGATCACTATCAGCGCCGTGCGCAAATTGAAGCCATGATTGATGCTGTAGCGTCAAGCAATGATCCAATTATCATTCAGCTTCTTCTTTCATTATCACGCCGTTATCGCACCGCATCGGTTCAAGAAAAAGCACGTAATTTAGTCACGCAAATTGCTGAACGTAATGGTTGGAGTTCTGATGAATTAGCGGATAGAACGATCCCAACGGCTGGCTTTGATGATACGGGTACATTAGTACTAGAGTATGGCGAGCGTATCTTTACCGCGAAGATGGATGCAAAACAAAAACTGGTCTTGTTTAATCCTGAAGGCAAAGAAGTTAAAGCCTTACCTGCGGCGCGTAAAAATGACGATGCAGAGCTTATCAAAGAAGCGAAAAAACTCTTCACTTCAAGTAAAAAAGAACTTAAACAAGTTATTGAGCTACAAAGTGTGCGCTTATATGAAGCCATGTGCGCTCAACGTCAGTGGTTAAGTGCGGATTGGCAAGAATATATTTTAGCTCACCCAATCATGCATAAACTGATTGAACAACTGGTTTGGCAAGAAGTAAAAGATGGCAAAGTTATCAATACATTCCGCCCTTCTGATGACGGTGCATTACTTGATCTAGAAGATGATGAAGTGACTTTACAAAACGACTCGTTGATCCAGCTTGCTCATGCTGCATTGGTTAATGAAGATGAGCGTAAAGCATGGATAGCTCATTTCAAAGATTACAAAGTGAAATTCTTGTTCTCGCAAATGGAACATAAAATCCCTGAGTTAGATCTAAAGCTGACTGAGATTGAAGATAGAAAAGGTTGGATCACAGATACCTTCACACTACGTGGCATTTTAACCAAAATGGGCTATCAACGTGGACCAGCTGAAGATGGTGGCTCGTTCTCTCACTATTACAAATTCTTCTCCAGTTTAAACTATTACGTCAATATCGGTTTCAGTGGTAGTTATGTACCAGAAGAAAACATTCCAGCGGTCTTATTTGATTTAAGTTTCGAAAAAAATCAGCAAGATTATTGGGATCGCAATAATGTTGAACTAAAAGATGTACCTCCTATTCTATTAGCAGAAAGCTATGCCGATTATCTAAAAGTCGCTGAAGCTTGTGCAGGATTTGATCCTGAATGGGAAAAGAAAACACCTTGGTAAAAAATAGGGATAATTAGGAAAGAATATGGCTAAAAAAGCACCCGCAGATCAACAAGCAATTAGGGAAAGCGCTGAGGTTCGATTTGCCCAAGAGTTAGAGCGTTTAACAAAAGCTGATGCTAATAATCCTAAACCACAAGGATGGCTTCGCTCTCCTCGTGCTGTACGCCAATTTATTTTAGGTGATGATGCATTAGGCATCACACCTAAGTTTTTTGGCGATGATGCATTGGTTGATCGTGCAATTGTCACATTATTGGGTAAACAAGGTTTAATGCTAGTTGGTGAACCGGGTACAGCAAAATCAATGCTCTCAGAGCTTTTTGCTGCCGCCATCAGTGGTGATTCAGGATTAACTATCCAAGGTACTGCTGGCACAACAGAAGATCATATTAAGTATTCTTGGAACTATGCATTGCTATTAGCAGAAGGTCCAACAGAACGCGCGTTAGTGGGATCACCGCTTTATCAAGGTATGTTGCAAGGTAAAATTGTTCGCTTTGAAGAAATAACCCGCTGTCCTCCTGAAATTCAGGATGTGCTGGTTTCCTTGATGTCAGAGAAACAATTGATGATCCCTGAAATGGGTGATGGTGCACGTATTAGTGCAAAACCGGGATTTAACCTTATTGGTACAGCAAACTTACGTGATCGCGGTGTTCATGAAATGTCAGCCGCATTAAAGCGTCGTTTTAACTTTGAAACGGTGAAACCTATTCGTGATCCTGCCTTTGAAATTAGCTTGATCCAATCACAGCTTGAGAATGAATTAGGCGCTTTAGCAAATGAAATCACTGCACCCGCGGAAGTTGTGGAGTTACTGGTCACAACATTCCAAGAGTTACGTTCAGGTAATACGAAAGATGGCGGCAATATCAAAACCCCTGATGCAGTTATGTCAACCGCAGAAGCCGTGAACATTGCTTATGCTTGTGCCTTAGAAGCGCATTATTTAGGTGATGGTGTGATGAATGCAGGTGCTATTGCCCGTCAATTAATCGGTGTTGTATTAAAAGACAATGCCGATGATATTAAGCGTATTCGTTATTACATGGACAACGTAGCCAGAGAGAGAGCAAGAAATAGTAAAGAGTGGAAAGCTTTCTTTGATGCATCAAAAGAGTTTTGGCAATAAAACGCTAAGACTCGTGGCTACACATTAAAATACGTTATTTACCTATTAAAGGCAGAGTTAACTCACTCTGCCTTTTCACCCAGAAAAGGGATCGACACGGTGACGCTACCTTCAATACCTTTGCCAGAAAGAATTGACCAAGCACGACTGAAATGGACGTCGTTACAGCAACAACATCTCTATTTTGCCCCTATACGCCACCATAGTCCTGCTTGTGCTTATGCGGTTTTATCATTAATTGATTCTGTAAAACCTGATTATATTTTAATTGAAGGTCCAGATACCTTTAATTCGCTTATTCCTAGCCTAACAGATAAAGATACTCTACCTCCCGTTGCGATTATGGGACAAGCAGAGTATTTGCATAATGATGGAAACCAAGAAGAGCGAGAAAAATCACTGCACTCTGCCTATTTTCCATTTTGTGAATATTCACCTGAATGGCAAGCTTTGCGAGGTGGTTTGCGCATCAATGCCAAAACACGTTTTATCGATTTACCTTGGGCAGCACAAATTAATAACGAAGAGTATAGCGACTCACAAAGTCGTAGCTTACAAAAAGAACGTTATTTAGCACATAGCCAGTTTATCGCGCAATTAGCCAAAAAATGCCACTGTCGTGATCATGATGATGTGTGGGAGCATCTTTTTGAATTACGCAGTATCGAAGCCTTAGCGGATTGGCAAACACTGTTTAATGACACCTTTATTTGGTGCGCACTTGCGCGCCTTGATTATGAACCTGAAGTACTTGAATCTGAGGGATCTTCACAACGTGAAGCGCATATGCTCACTCATATTCAGGCAATCAAAAACCAAGAGCCGAATGCAAAGATTTTAATCGTCACGGGCGGATTTCATACCCTTGCGTTAATTGAAGGTCTAGCGCATTCACAACCTCACTCTTTCGCCATTCCTAGCACAGAACAAAAGCAATTCACTAAAATGCAAAAAATGGGTGAAAAAGAGCAAGCTTGGCTTATTCGCTATAGTTTTGACAGATTAGATGCACTTAATGGCTATGCTTCAGGCATGCCATCACCCGCCTTTTATCAACAAGCTTGGCAAAGTTTGATGCAACAACATCATGATAAATTAGAGCATAATGATGCGGCAAAACAGCCAACTCAAGTTTATCGCAATAAAATGGGGATCGCTTTTCTAAGCTCGGTAGCTCAGGCTATCAGAGAAAAACAATTTGATAATCCCCCTAGCTATTTAGCTGTAAAACTCGCGGCTGAACAGAGTTTACGACTCGCATTACTAAGAGATCACGCAGGTACAGGTCGCTATGACTTGCTTGATGGTTTACAAAGTGCCTTTATTAAGGGCAGTTTAGATGATAGCCAAAGCGAATTATGGGCTGAAATTAAAACCTGCTTTTCAGGCTATCTCTTAGGTAAAATTCCATTAGGTACGGCAACCCCGCCTTTAGTCAATGAAACTTATGAGCGCGCAAGAGCATTTCGCTTCAAGCTAGATGATACATTAGCAAAAACCACTAAATGTGATGTTTACCGTAATCCGCAGCACCGATTAAGAAGCCGCTTTTTACACTTATTAGCCTTCTTAGAGATCCATTTTGCACACCGTGTTAATGGCCCTGATTTTCTTTCTGGTCATCAATTAGATCTGCTATTTGAAGAGTGGCAATACGCTTGGACACCCAATGTGGAAGGCGAGCTAATTTCATTATCAGAGAAAGGCTCTCAACTTGAAGCCATCGCCCTAAATAAGCTGTTATCAATGGAAAAACAGCTCGAAGAACAAGGACAAAGCCGTTCAAGTCAGAGTGCGGTCACGTTATTAATCCAAGCGGCATTAATAGGGCTTCACCAGCGCATACCATCACTCTTTAAACTATTAGATAGCTATATTCAGCAAGATTTTCGTCTTGAGTCACTCACTCAATGTGGACATAAACTGATCCATTTATGGCGGGGTCGCCAATATCTTGATATTACTGATGAACTTTCACTTGAAAATCGCCTACATCAAGTTATTCCACAAGCTTTCTTTTGTTTAGAACAACTGGCTCAAGGTGATGAGCAACAGCAAGAAAGCCATTTACAAGCTCTGCTCTCTTTGCGTGAATTGATTGAATTTATGCCATCACTCAATAATCAGCATGATTATAAAAGTGATTTCTATCAGCAACTCAATCGCCTTGATGGTCAATTAGATGCTGTGCCTTTATTAAAAGGTGCGGTAGATGCATTACGTTATTTAGGTTCATATATTGACGAAAATACGTTGGTCACCGCGCTAAATACAACCTTTAGTATAGGCAGTTCTCCCGAGCATGCCATTGGTTATTTCGTCGGTATGATGCGAACTGCACCAGAGCTGGTGATCCGCCTACCGTTATTAGTCGATCACTTAAACACCTTGTTGCAACAATGGGATGAAGAACGATTTATTCAGATCTTACCTGATCTGCGTTTTGCCTTTAGCCAACTTAATCCCAAACAAAATGCAGAGCTTGCACAATATATTGCCAATGATATTGGTTTAGATACGCAAGCGTTATCTTTGTGGCAGTCAGAATTTAGTGCTAAACAGATGCTTGAAGCCACTAAACTCAATCAAAAATTACAGCAGCGAATAATGGAACAAGGCATGATTTCTTGGTTTGATGCTAAGAAAATAGAGAAAGGAGATACGACTCATGAGTCAGCATAATGACGATATGCCTGAAGATAAAATAAAACAAGCAAAACGCTGGCGTCTGATTTTAGGTCAATATGCTGATGATGCTCTTGGACAAGCGACTTTTAATGCCGATGATTTAAAAGTGGAGCGCACACTCGACTTTCTCTATCGCCGAGAATATCAACGCAGAGGTCTTCGCCAAGAACGAGGACGTCATGGATCACTCGATGCATCGCAACTTACTGCGGTAAACTGGCTAAATCAAGCTCGTAAGCTATTTCCTAATAGCACATTTGAACGAATGCAATCACAAGCTATTGAGCGTTATCAAATCAGTAGTTTTCTTAAAGATCCCAATACGTTAAAAGCGATGGAGCCAACAAAAGCGTTAGCTAAAACATTATTAAGCTTACGTGGGCGAATGAGTGAAGAAACGCGAGATGCGGTTAAAACCATTATTCGTCAAGTGGTTGATGATATTTTGCGCCAAATTCGCAATAACTTTCGCCAATCATTAACGGGACGTCGTAATCGCTTTAGACGCTCTTTGGTACCTAACAGTCGCAACTTTGATTGGCGCGCAACCATCGCTGCAAACTTAAAACATTACGATACCCAAAATCGTCGCTTAGTGATTGAAACACCTTATTTTAACTCACGGATGCAACAGCATTTTCCGTGGGATGTCATTCTTTGTGTTGACCAAAGTGCGTCAATGTCTAGCTCAATTATGTATGCCGCTGTTTGCGCCAGTATTTTAGCTTCTTTACCGGCGGTTAATGTCTCTTTAGTGGTTTTTGATACCCAAGTTGTCGATTTATCGCACTTAGCAGACGATCCCGTTGAAGTTTTAATGACAGTACAATTAGGGGGCGGTACGGATATTGCAGGTGCAATGCAATATTGCGAAAGCTTAGTTAAAAATCCTAAACGCACGGTTATTTCACTTATTAGTGACTTTGAAGAAGGTGGCTCCTTAAATCGCTTATTAGATTGCACACAGCGCCTTAATAGCCAACAAGTTAAATTATTAGGGCTTGCGGCTCTTGATGATGAGGCTCAACCTGTTTATGACTCTGCAATTGCACAAAAACTTGCAGACAGAGGCATGCAAGTTGCAGCGTTAACACCTGAACATTTCGCACAATGGTTGGCAGAGGTAATGCAATGAGTTGGCAAACTGTTTACTTTCATTACGATGAAGATGCGCTCACTGTATTTGCTAATGCAGGATTATTAAGACGCGCAAAAAAAGATGTTGATAACGAAAAAGTTTCACTCACTGATGCTGACACAGGGCAGTTCAGTAGTGATGGGCAAAATGTTGTTTTACACGAAGCAGGTATTCAACAAGCCAGTTGTGATTGTTCTGCATCAGGGTGTTGTAAACACATTTTAGCGGCCGTTTTATGGCTACAAGCCAATAATAGTGCTGATAATTCAAATGACGATAAAAGTGGTGAAACATCTTCAGAAGCCATTATTGAACCTATCGAAATCGCCCCTCTGTTACCCACGCTATTGGCGCTTGATCCGGAAGCATTAATCAAAAAAGCAGGAAAACCCGCCTGTCGTGTGGCGATTAAATTAGTTGAGCAATGGGAAACGACAACATTAAATTTAGAAGACACAGGAACACAGTTAAAAATTAAACTCCCTGATGTTGAAGAGCCGGTTATTTTCTTACAAGGTAGTGGTTACGATGGCATGTTATCGCCTTTTTCTGACTCACAGAAAAAAGCATTCCATCTCGCTATTGTGGCTAAAATATTTGAACAACATGCTCAACCATGGGGTTGGCCTGAAGATTTAATCACAGTGCAATCTTCAAAGCGCGCTCTCAATGAAGAAGAGTCCGCGTTAATTACGACGGTTGAACAATTTATTTATGATTTGTTGCGCCAAGGGCTATCACATATCAGCTTAAGCACTGCCACACAGTTGCACTTATTAAATATGTCGGCTCGAGCAGAAGGTTTACCTCGTTTAGCGTCTTATTTACGAACATTAAGCACCCAAGTCAAACTATTGGCAGAAAGACATTTCACGATGGATGAAAGCAATGTCTTGCGCTTGTTAGCTCATATTTCAGCTTATCTATTCCAATTGACCAATGCGACACCTGAACAGTTAAAAATGTTACGAGGACAACTTCGTCGTCAATATGACGATAAAAAAATGAGTCTCTCGCTTATTCCTGTCGGTGCAAACTGGTGGACAGCACAAAGTGGTGCATTAGGCGCAACTTTTACCTTCTGGGATAAAGAAGAGAAACAGCTCTTACAAGCGACACAAGCACGCCCTAATCAACTTGATACTCTGTTTAACCGTTATAGTGTTTGGAATAGTTTATCGTTATGGAAACAAACATCCGATAAATTAATGCGTCGCCCTTTTTTATTACAAGAGCCTCGTATTTCTGATGAAGGAAAACTGGCGACTATTGGCGAAAGCTTTGCACAAAACCAAACTGATTTTCTTGATATTACGGATTATCGCACCCTACAAACTGAATTAGGGATCAACAATTGGCAAGAGTTGCCAGACTATTTTGCTAATCAACCTGAAGGATTTCTTTCTCCTCTCGTCTTACATATCAAAAGCTATAAGCCATTAATTTGGTATGAAATAGAGCAATGCGTTATTTGGGATGTTTCAGATAATCATGACAATTCAGCCTTCTTACGTCTTTACTGGGAAGGAACAATGCAAAATAATCTGGAAGAATTACGTTATCTCACTAAGCGAGAATTAGAGATAGTCGCAGTCACTGTGCAACCTGTTCGACGTGATTTAAATATAGATTTATTGCCAACGACCATTTGGCTTAAAACGACAAAAGGCATTGAACTATTTTATCTTGATTTTGACCAATTTCCGCGCAAGAAAAAACAATCAGAGTTTATTAGCCGTATTCAAGAATATATGGCTAAACGTAAGCAACAAACAGCAATGCATCACAGTGAACCAACATTAGCACAAAAGTTTTGCCGTCCTATTTTGTCAGTATTAGAAGCCCAAGCATGTACTGGGAGAGAATTACTTTCTGAAATGCAAAAAGAGCAGTTAGAAATAAGCAAACATACTGCTGACGATTTAGGAATGACATTAATTGCCGACCAATTAGCTCGTTATCTGAGATTAACAACACGAGATCCTCAGGCTTTATTACAGTTAATTTGGCTATGCGATAATCTGCAACAATTACAAAGCCCATTACCCATTCAGCTTAATGAGTAATAAGTAGTAAGAAGTATTAAAAAGTAAAAGCTATCTCTCTTTAATTAGAGAGATAGCTTATAAGATAAAAATAAATAGGCTTATGCTGGATTATCAATATCAACAAATGTCACATCAAAGTGATGAGTTTGAGCAAGCCATTCACCTAATGCTTTAATACCATAACGCTCTGTCGCATGGTGTCCCGCTGCGAAAAAATGAACGCCCATTTCTCTTGCAATATGAATAGTCTGTTCTGAAACTTCACCTGTCACAAAAGCATCCATCCCCTGCTCTGCAGCATCTTGAATAAAGCCTTGTCCGCCGCCTGTACACCAAGCAATATTACGAATAGTTTCCGGTGCATTATCACCACAATGTAATACATTGCGTTGCAACGCTTTTTCTAAACGAGCTTTTAATTCAAGAGGGGTTAAAGGTAAGTCGAACACACCTTTAGGCACTAATGGTAATATTTCACCTTCAACTTTAACGCCCATTTTTAACGCTAACTGAGCATTGTTACCTAAGATTGGGTGAGCATCTAACGGCAAGTGATAACCAAAAAGATTAATGTCATTGCAAAGTAATGTTTTTAAGCGGTTGCGCTTCATTGAACGAATAACAACAGGCTCATTTTTCCAAAAGTAACCATGGTGTACTAAAATTGCATCAGCGTTTAATCGCACAGCTTCATCAAGTAATGCTTGGCTTGCCGTTACACCCGTTACTATTTTTTGAATATGAGGGCGTCCTTCGACTTGAAGTCCATTAGGTGCATAATCTTGAAAATTTTCGATGCTTAATTTTTCATTAATCACTAATTCCAGATCAGTATTCTTCATTTCATTTATTTCCCTGTTATCACGAATGCCACTATTTATATAACAATAGGATAAATAGCAATAAATTAATGGCCGTCGTTTAAATGACTCATTACTGTTTATTGTAACGTAAAAACGGAAGATTATTTGCAGATAAGGAAAAACAAGAAGGTAGCACCGGCAACGTACTTAAAGAGGGATAAAAATAACGCCTACTTTTGCAGGCGTTATCTTAATATTCTGTTATTTGTGACTATTTAGTGCCACTTCTGATTTTGCCAACCAAACGGGTTTATCACTTGTTTTAGACCATACACGGTGTATATAGCTATAAAATTGTGCACGTTTAGGGTGAAAAATCATAACAGGAAATGCCACAACACCTAGCGCAACAGCACCAGTACGACGGGCTAAAACATGTTTTTTTGTATATTCGTTATAAGCTGGCATAGTGCTCTCCTGTATAGAGATTAATTTGATGACTGAAATTTTACCTCATTTGATGAAATTTTACTACTGATCAGACCACTTAATTCGTGCGAAAAATCACCTTTATTTTGCTTGATATGTAATTAAATTTCAGAATAGAAACAAAAATGAAACATGAATGACATAATTGTTAACAAAATGAGATCGATATTTTTACTTAATTAAGTTAGCAATAAATAATTTCTGTCATATATTATCAGAAAGGAAAAAAATCAAATCAGTGAGGAGAAGTTGAATATTACAGAATGGGGATTTACTGCTAAATAGTATTATGATGAACAATATATTGAACAGTGAATAATTAAATATTTATTCAGGAAAATCAAGAGAATCAACATCTATTGAATGGTGAATAAGGCGAGCAATAAATAAGGTATTATTCTTTGGTAGATAATAGATTGAGTGTTTTTTAAACTCCAATCGTCTCATACCATTACACACCCAACTACACTCTCGCCCAATCCAGGGTGCGCTAGCAAATAGCTCAAATGTCCGTTTCAAGTCATCATGATATTTCTTTGCCTGAATTACACCAAATTGCTGTATGGTATAACACGCAATTTGATAAATATCTTCTTCTGCTAACTCAGAAAGTTTATACATTTAAATCCTTTTCAGCTCTTGCAAAAATATCATCCATGTTATTTTTACTTTCTGGTGAATTCACACCATCTAGCACCATTTTACGAACTATTTGGATCCGTTCTTCTCTGATTTCCATCATACGTAAAGCGTCTCTTATTACTTCAGAGGTATTTCCATAACGTCCTGAGTTGATCATTTCACCAACAAAGCCATTAAAGTGTTCACCCAAAGTCACACTAGTTACTCGAGCCATAAATCCTTCCTGCATTGTATTACTTAGTAATACAACATTAGCAGTAAATTTATTCTTTCGCCAGTTAATACCATAAAAAAATACCCCAAAATCGAAAACCAATTTTGGGGTATTATTTAATAAATAGAGAATTTTATATCTTAAAATACCCTAAACTTTATTTCTTAACTGTTTTACCTTTACCACGTAAGGTTTCGGTTAAGCCTTTAAGGAAATATCTCACAAGTTGATCGCCACAGTTACGATAGTTTTTATGTCCAGGCTTGCGGAATACTGCACTAAGTTCTGGCTTAGAAACACGGAAGTCTGCAAGTTCATAAATCTTCAGAATATCAACATCTTTTAGCTCAAAAGCGACACGCAGTTTTTTTAAGATAATATTATTAGTTATACGCTTTTCAACTTCAGGTGCAGGAAAATTCTCATCTTTGCCACGACGATAAAAAATCAGACCATTTAAAAAATGCCCCATCGCATTATCGTCACACTCGACAAACTCAGGCTCCTCGTCTTTTTTCAGCCAACTATTTACTAACTCTTTTGTGACTGTGAAATCAGCCAGTTTCATAATTTCAACAACATGTGCATCACTTAGATCCAGCATGTAACGTACACTTCGTAAAACATAATTATTTTGCATTGTATTGATTATCCACTTTATTTTTAATTCTAAATCAACCTCAATGATGGATATCAATGCTGTGATCTAAAAATATTCAATAATTAAAAAAATACACTCTACTTTTAAGTAGAGTGTATTCTATATAAATAGTTTATTGCACTAACTTATTTGTTAGCAAAAACATTATTTACTATTTCAATGGCTTCTTTTTCAATTAATTCACGATGCTCAGGGCCACGGAAGCTTTCACAGTAAATCTTATAGGCTTCTTCAGTACCAGAAGGACGAGCCGCAAACCAACCGTAATCGGTCATCACTTTTAAGCCACCAATAGATGCGCCATTGCCTGATGCATGCGTTAAACGTGCAGTTATAGGATCACCTGCTAATGTGCTTGCAGTCACCATTTCAGGTGATAAACGTGATAACAGTGCTTTTTGTTCATGGGTTGCTGATGCTTGAATACGGTTATAGCTTGGTGAACCAAAACGTTGCGCTAATTCGTTGTAATGCTCTTGTGGATCTTTACCTGTTACTGCTTTCATTTCAGCAGCCAACAGACATAAAATGATGCCATCTTTATCGGTTGACCATGGTTTACCATTAAAGCGTAAGAAAGATGCACCAGCACTCTCTTCACCACCAAAGCCAAACTCACCACTGAATAAGCCTTGAACAAACCATTTAAAGCCAACAGGTACTTCAACTAGCTCACGACCTAAATCGGCAACAACACGGTCAATCATGGCGCTTGAAACCAGTGTTTTACCCACTTTTACATCTTTAGCCCATTGCGGACGATGACGGAAAAGATAGTTAATCGCAGCCGCTAAATAGTGGTTAGGATTCATTAAACCAGAAGGTGTCACAATACCATGGCGATCGTAATCAGGATCGTTAGCAAAGGCTAAATCAAATTTATCACGTAGTTGTAATAAGCCTTCCATTGCCCATGGTGATGAACAGTCCATACGAATAACACCATCGTGATCAAGCGTCATAAAACGGAATGTCTGATCAACTTGATCGTTAACTAATTCAAGATCAAGACCATAATACTCACCAATACGTTTCCAGTACTCAATACCAGAACCACCTAGTGGATCAACACCCAATTTTAAGCCCGCTTTCTTAATTGCTTGCATATCAACAACGTCACCTAACGCTTTGACATAAGGCATAATTAAGTCTTGAGCCTGAATATAACCACTGGCTAATGCTTCATCATAAGAAAGACGTTTGATCCCTGCTAAATTGTTTTCAAGCAGTTCGTTGGCACGTTTTTCAATAACTGAAGTTAAATCTGTATCAGCAGGTCCACCATTTGATGGATTGTATTTAATACCGCCATCTTCAGGTGGATTATGAGATGGAGTAATAACGATACCATCAGCAATATCTTGATGTGCTTCGTTGTATGTCAAAATAGAAAAAGAGACTGCCGGTGTTGGTGTATAGCCATTATTTTCTTGAATAATCACTTTAACTTTATTGGCAGCAAGTACTTCTAAAACAGAAATAAATGCAGGCTCTGACAGTCCATGGGTATCTTTACCCACGTAACATGGTCCTGTTACTCCATTCTTAGCGCGTACTTCAGCAATGGCCTGTGCAATTGCCAAAATATGTGCTTCATTAAAGCTATGGCGATTTGCACTTCCACGATGACCAGATGTACCAAATTTCACACGATGAGCGTTATTGCTAGCTTGTGGTTTAAGTGAATAATATTGAGACGTTAATTGCGCCACATTAATCAGATCACTTTGACGGGTATGCTGCCCTGCTCTTGGATGAATTGCCACAAATCTTCTCCTATTTGACATCACAATCACGCTTTAAACAAAAGCCTTTGCAATGCATCAATTAACAATAGTGGTTAGATAGTTCCACACACCTTATCAATCTCATTTGCAGGGAATTGCATATCCTGCATGATGCTTTGTACCATCGTTCTCTTGCGCTCTGTGTTTGAGTTAGTGATAACCCAAAACGGCGTGCCTGAAATATGGCGCGGTTTTGTATGACGTCCACTATCGAGTAATGTTTGTTCATCACCAGCAAAATAGATGCGTGTTCGTCCATGTACTGTTTCAGCAGATTGAGTAAAAGTAGCACTATCTAGGCTATATAACGTAGAAAGGATCTGTAAAAAGCGATCAACTGATTTTGTTTTTTCTGCGTAACTGTCAGATAACAGCAGTTCTCGCATTTCACGGATCGGATTTTTTGCTGGTGTAATAGCTGGTGTTATAGGTGTAGCTTCAGCTTCCTGTTGAATAACAGGTGCTTGTACTGACTCAGTGACAACGACTGGTTGTACGGGCTGTTTGGCATCGAGCTTCAGTAGACGCCTTAAAATATCTGAAGCGCTTTCACCGATATGTCTAGTTTCGCTAGCAATATAGCGGTAAAGTTCGTCATCAATTTCTATCTTTTTCATTGCTACCCAGTACTGTTTTCAAAAAAAAGTAATTAGGATTATAAGATATAATCTTTAAAAACAAAATAGGCAAAATTTCAATAACTTAAAGAGGATCTATTCAAGATCCTGCCGTTTTAAAGGCTAAGCTCGGTATTTATCCTATTGTTTATCTTGGTATCATCTTCTATTCTTTGAACTTATTCGCACAAAGTCAGTTTTAAATGCCGCTATACCACACCATCCCAGCCCCCAAATAATATAAAATTCTAATTATTTATTTTTGAGCAATGTCAAGATTTCAACTTTTTAAATAAGTTTGGAATATATATCTACATAATGTCGTTTTTATAGTTTTTTATAAATTTCTCTTATCAATTATTTCTCAACTTCATTACTCTTTCATATTATTGCGATAAGTTGGCTTAGCATCTTGTGCATGTCATCATAGAAGGAAATCGCAATCATCTTGGTCATTCATATGAAACTCAATACATTATTAAATTATCAATTACACCAACCTGAAACGACACCTGCATCTAATTTACCTATCGTCTTGATCCATGGGCTATTTGGTGATCTCAATAATTTAGGTGTTTTAGGTCGCGCACTTCGTCAAGATAATACCGTGATACAAATTGACGTGCGTAACCATGGGCACTCTCCTCATAGCGAAAGTATGAATTATCAAGATATGGCGCAAGATGTGCTCGCATTGCTGGATAGTTTAACTATCTCAAAAGCCATTATTATTGGGCATTCAATGGGAGGTAAAATTGCGATGGCGATGACAGCATTAGCTCCCGAACGTATTGCAAATATTGTTGTGATTGATATGTCACCCGTTGCTTATAACGTTCGCCGCCATGACAAAATTTTTGCTGCGCTTGAAGCCGTAACGGAAGCTCAAGTCACACGCCGTCAAGATGCGGTGGAAATCATGCGTCCTTTTATTAAAGAGGAAGGTGTGATCCAATTTTTACTCAAATCATTCAAAAATGGTGAGTGGCTATTTAATTTACCTGCAATAAAAAATGCCTATTCAGACATTATTGGCTGGGTAGAGGTACCTGCTTGGCATCATCCTGTATTATTTATTCGTGGCGGTTTATCACCTTATATTTTAGATGAGTATCGTGAAAACATCGCTCGTCAATTCCCTCTCGCAACCGCTTTTGTTGTCGCAAACACAGGGCATTGGGTTCATTCAGAAAAACCAGATACTGTTATTAAGGCCATTCGTCGTTTTTTAGAGAAAGCTTAATTAATAAACTTAACTGCTTAAAATAACGCCACTGAAAAATAATAACTTAATAGAATGTATAATTATTGTGCTTAAAAATAGCGTCTGTTGATAAAAAGACCAAATCACAATAAGTTAAACTCAGGAAGCAGTGGCGAGACATCACTATGTGGGGTATTATTGGGCGTTTCGCAATTTAGTCATTGGTATACGCCCTTTCACAGCAAAATTTATGGCAAAAGAACAAACTGATCGCACCACACTGGATTTGTTCGCAGATGAACGCAGACCTGGGCGACCTAAAACAAACCCGCTTTCTCGGGATGAACAGCTTAGAATTAATAAACGCAATCAATTAAGACGTGACAGAGTTAATGGCTTACGTCGAGTTGAGTTAAAATTAAATGAAGATGCTGTGAATGCTCTCAATGAGTTGGCGACAGAAAGAAACGTCAGTCGTAGTGAACTTATTGAAGAAATATTACTAGAGCAATTGGCGCAAAATCACGCCTTAAAAATGCATCAAAACAAGAATAGCTAGCGGATAAACCACACAAATTCGACAGAATTAGCCTGCTATTTTCGTCAAAATACGTTTTTAGTTTTCTATTATGAAAACACAATGCTTATCTTTCACTAGTAATTGTTAAAACACAGACAAATATACTCTAAATATTTTGAAGTGTAGCTAAGTGACAAGTGAATGAGTCACTAGAAACAGGCAAAAAACATGTGTCTCTAGTGAAAATATACGTAGTCAATAACGCTACAAGTTGAAATATAACGAATTTAGAATAAAAGAGGTTATCTCACTTTATGGCAATCATAGGAATATTCTTCGGCAGTGATACTGGCAACACTGAAAATATTGCCAAAATGCTTCAAGAAAGACTGGGCGCTGATAATGCCGAAGTTCATGATATTGCAAAATCCAGTCAAGAAGACATCGAAGCGTTCGATATTCTGTTACTAGGTATTCCTACTTGGTATTATGGTGAAGCACAATGTGATTGGGATGACTTTTTCCCAACACTAGAAGATATTGATTTCAATGGTAAGCTTGTTGCACTATTTGGTTGTGGTGACCAAGAGGACTATGCAGAATATTTCTGTGATGCAATGGGTACTATCCGCGATATTATTGAACCTCGTGGTGCAGTTATCGTAGGGCATTGGCCAACCGAAGGTTATCATTTCGAAGCCTCTAAAGGACTTGCAGATGATAATCATTTTATCGGTCTTGCAATTGATGAAGATCGTCAGCCAGAATTAACCGAAGAGCGTGTTGACGCTTGGGTTGCTCAAATCAAAGAAGAAATGAGCTTAGACGAAATTCTGGGATAATATAAATACTCAATATTGAGAATGATAATTATTCAATGGTGTGCTAAGATAGTGTGATAGGTGGGGTGTTTATTTTTAAATATCATGCCTATAATCAATAAGGTTATTTATTCACCCAAGTATTAATGAATAAAACCTCTTTGTGAGCACAAAAATTAAATTCACCATTAGCAACAGGATTAAATCCGCATGACCGACAATAATAAAGCGTTAAAAAATGCTGGGTTAAAAGTTACACTTCCTCGCTTAAAGATCTTGGAAGTGCTCCAGGATCCTGAGTGCCATCATGTCAGTGCTGAAGATCTCTACAAGAAACTCATCGATATCGGTGAAGAGATTGGTCTGGCAACAGTGTATCGCGTCTTAAATCAATTTGATGATGCTGGTATTGTTACCCGACATAATTTTGAAGGTGGTAAATCAGTATTTGAATTAACTCAACAACACCATCATGACCATCTAATTTGTCTTGATTGTGGTAAAGTTATTGAGTTTACAGACGATGCAATTGAATTGCGCCAAAGAAATATCGCTGAACGTCATGGTATCAAGCTTTCCAATCATAGCCTTTATTTATATGGCCACTGCGCTGAAGGTAATTGTAAAGAAGATAGCCACGCACATGATGAGAAATAATTCATTCTGGATAATCTCTCAGTAAAAAAAAGGAACTGTTCACAGTTCCTTTTTTATTAGCTCCCGCGATGAACCCTAATATTATCGTGTAACTAGCTCCCGCTCTAATAACTGGACAATAAACTGATTTTTTGAGATTGCATGTGCTGCAGCGGTTGCATTCAATCGAGTTTCTAACCAAGCCGGATAACGTAGTGTAAATGCTTTAAGCTTATCTTCCTCTTTAAAAGGCGCAATTCCTTCCTCAATACAAGTTTCAACAAACTCCGTTAAGGAAATAGCCCCTTCTTTTTGTAATCCATCAATACTATCAGCTACAAAATCACAGTACCCATTTACATCTAAAAATTGTCCTCTGAAGGCTTTAATTTCAGACTCATAAACAACTGATGCAGGGTGCCCACTTATTACCATGATATTCGTACTCTTAATCATGCTTTACTCCTATCACATTCTCAAACCATTCACGTAGACCATTTACAGAGCCTTTGTCCATAACATTCTCTGGATGAGGTTGATGTGTTTGATAAACAGATCCCATTAAAATAAATTTTCGTCTAGAACCATTACCATTTTTAACTTTTCCACCAAGATTATTTATTAGGCTCTTCACGTCATCCCACTTAATTCCTGACTTTGGAGGCACTGTTAGTATATCAGCGAGTGTCTTATAGTGTTTGGAACTTAGCTCGTTGGTCTTTATCATCATTCATTCCATTGACGTCACATGATGATATCACTTTAGCACAACGAAGGATGACGTCAATTAATGACGTCACTCTAAAGATAACATAAGCTATATCAATTCACTTCGCCACACTAATACTGTGTTTGATATGTTTTAAATGCACCACAATAGTAAAAGTAACAATAACTAACAGTGACCAAGAACCCCATTTTCCTGCATGCACTGCAGACCAAGCACCAATTTGGTTTGGATATTGCCAAACACCAAAAAATGTACCGAAATTCTCAGCAAGCCAAATAAAGAAACCTATCAGAACAAAAGCAAGTAATAAGGGCATTTTTCGCTCTGTATCATAAGGCGTAAAATAAACCACACTACGAGCATAAAGACCTAAAATAAAAGCAGTTAAATACCATCGATAATCACCAATAAAGTGATGAGAGAAGAAATTAATATAAATAGCAAGAGCAACTAATGTTGCCAACCAATAAGGCGGATAATGTTCAATTCGTACTTTTAAAAAACGCCATGCTTGAATTAAATAACTCCCTACCGCTGAATACATAAATCCTGTAAACAAAGGGACTTCCCACAATTTCGTGTAAGCAAAATCAGGGTATTTCCATGAACCAATTGCCGCTGATGTTTTAAATAACTCCATCACAAAACCAACAATGTGGAAAAAACAAATCGCTTTTAATTCATCCCATGTTTCTAGCTTTCCCCACACCATCCATAATTGAAAAGCGATAGCGAGAATAAGCAGTACATCATAACGAGGTATACCAAAGACACCTTTACTTGGCGTTGCAAATAAAATAAAAAAGAAAAATCCCGCAAATAAACAAGAACGCGCCTCTTTTACACCAAAAAAAAGAAATTCAACAATAAATCGTTTTATACCTTTAAAGGGCTTCAATGGTGGTTCTAATAAAAAATCATCCAATCGCTTTAACATGCTTCTTCCTGAAAACTCGCATTATCGAACAGCCTTCAATGCGGAATAATACATAAGGTGAGATAAAATGAATGGTAAGAAATCTGCCATAGAATAAAAAAACGTACAAGGATGAAAAGGACGAAAAAAAGAAAGGAATGAAAAAATAAAGGTATTTACCCCCCACTACGATACCCACTCTGACTGCCTTTACTTAGGGTAAATACCTTACGCAAATTCTGCGAAATAACTGAAGCACAAGAGATAAACATAACCCACTCACATTTATCTCAGACGACATGACATGACGACTTTACTTCATTACTTTTGCTACATACTGCGATGTTAAAACGACTCTTTTACTTCTACTTACTACTTCTTACTACTGCGACAACTTCACTTTATTAACGAGGCTTATTTGTAAGGTTCTTCTTAATTAACGTATCCCTATCTTTCTACTAGTTATTTTTACTTTCGTAATCGTATTTAGCTTTTTTAGTTTTATTCAGGATAAAGTGCAATGAATACACTTTATCCTTATGCTGATATTAGAAAATAGTGAATGGCATTATCACGTTAAATTTAACGTCTTTTTCATCTTGGAAAATATTTCCAAAACCACCTTCATAACTTGGAATATCAGAATGGTTATCATAACGGGTATAGTGAAGCTTAAAGAGGGTGCCTTTAGCGCGACCTTCTTGAACCGTATACATAATATCCGCATTCCATGCACTCTCTCTGATACGTTGACCTTGGTCATAAATGGCCTTACCGCTTGGCTTAGCATCCCATGCATAAACATAAGAAGTACCTACCGCCCAACCTGACAGATCCCAGTTTTTCAGATCATACATAACGCCAGCATACAGTGCTTTTTCGCCATTGGCGTTAAAGTCAGAGCGACCATCCCACCAGACATCAAGACGACCATTAGAGGTTGCCCAGCCCGGAGTCATACGTTGTAAGAAATAACCTTGATTACCTTCAGCTTTAACCCACGTTCCTTCTACTTTGAAGTCAAACACATTGTAGGTATAACCAAAAGTCAGTGCTTGTAACCATGCCAGCCCATCATAAACGTCATTAACACCACCGCCAGTAACTTTATCTTTAGCACCGTAGAATTGGTAAGACGTTCTTAATGCATTGTCAGCAATTGGGAAATCATAAGAAACTTTACCAAAATACTGATCGATATAACCATCGGCCTGACCAAATGCAGCTTCTAATACTAGGCTGTTTTTAAAATCATATTTGGCGCCAAAAGAGTGAAGATAACTGATATTCGTTTCTAGATCAGCTTTACGGAAGTTGTACATATTCCGATACCATGGTGCTTTATATTCATCTGTCCACATATAAGAGAAAGACAATTCACCATTTTTATCGAAGTCAAAAACAGCACCAGCTTCAGCACCGCGGTAAGTTCCTGGTAAGAAGCTCCAGTGTGGACGCAATAAACTTTGGCCTTTAGGTTGAATATATCCACCTTGCGCCCAGAAATTGCCTAATTTGAATTTCGCAGCCGCTTTGTAAACGCTCATGCCACTGCGATCGCCAGTCCATTTTTCATCCCAGCGACTTTTTGCATCACTAAAACCGATTTCATTAGGTGCTGCAGGGCCACTGTTATTCAATTCAGCCGCACCAAAAGCAGCTAAATCAATACCAATAAAATCACCAAGGTAACCTGATGAGAAATCTAGATTAGCGTTGAAAGTAGAATGGTGTAAGTTAGCTTTGTATTTGCCGTAATCAGGGCTATTTGGTGTTAACTCTTTTCTATCACGGTCACGTTGCCAATAAAAAAGACCGCCTGTTAAGGTTGAGTCATCAATAAACCCTTCAGCATGAGACATTTTTGCAGGTAGTGCAGTTACAAGCAATGCGCCCATAACGGCAAGTGCCACCCTGCCTGGTTTAGCATGTTGCATAACCATAGCATTGTTTCCTCTTTGACTTTGACTAAAAAAGAAATAAGCACAATGCCTATTTCCAAATATAAAACCCCAAGTGGGGAAAAAACCTAAATTAGGTTAGAAACAGCATATTTTTCGCGACGCGAATTATCAACCTAAAAAAAAGAAATTTTATCAAAATATGACCAAGGGCACATAACCAAATGATCGTTTCATTTTCTTGCTTTTATAAGTACTGAACAAAAACAATCATAACCAATTGATTTAAATAAATTTTATAAAGCAATCTTTAAATGATATGAAGTTTCGTTTTTATAAAAAAGAATAATAAGTAGTATTTATCAATAATCTTTTTTAACGATGTGAAATATGTGGTGTGAATCACACTTTTTCTATTACAGTTTTATTTAGCGTGATGGTATGAAAAAACAAAAGAATAAAGTGATAGTGAATAAACTATTTCAAATGAAATAAATGAAAGTTATCACCTAAAAAAGAAAAAACGAGAGACTAATCAAATTAAGAATAATAAATATTTGATATCAATAGATTAAAAATCACCCAAACCAAGACGTAGAACAGATAAAAAAATGCTCAGTAAATAATTACCGAGCATTTATTCATTAAAGCACTAATGTGGCTTAAAACAGGTCAGATTAACCTTGCTGAGAAATCTTCGCCCAAGTGTCACGTAAGCCCACTGTACGGTTAAACACAAGTTTATCCGCTGTTGAAAGCTTATCAGCACAGAAGTAGCCTTCACGCTCAAATTGATACGCTTTTTCGATGGCAGCATCTTTTAAGCTACGTTCAACAAAACCTTCACGAATAACTAATGATTCAGGGTTAATTGTTGATAAGAAATCATCTTCAGCAGCTGGATTTGGTACGCTAAATAAACGGTCATAAAGACGGATTTCAGCAGGAATAGCATGTGGAATGCTTACCCAATGAATAACACCTTTTACTTTACGTCCATCAGCAGGATCTTTATTTAAAGTTTCTGCATCATAAGTACAGTAAATAGTCGTAATTTCGCCTTGTTCGTCTTTTTCGACACGTTCTGCTTTAATAACATAAGCATTACGTAAACGTACTTCTTTACCTAGCACCAGACGTTTATATTGACGGTTTGCTTCTTCTTTGAAGTCTGCACGATCAATATAGATCTCACGGCTAAATGGCACTTCACGCGTACCCATTTCTGGTTTATTTGGGTGATTTGGTGCAACAAGAATTTCTTCGCCTTCTGGCATATTTTCAATCACTAAACGAACAGGATCGATAACCGCCATTGCGCGTGGTGCATTTTCGTTTAAGTCATCACGAATACAAGATTCCAAAGCAGCCATTTCAACGTTGTTTTCTTGTTTCGTCACACCAATACGTAGGCAGAATTCACGAATAGATTCTGCGGTATAACCACGACGACGTAAGCCTGAAATCGTTGGCATACGAGGATCATCCCAACCATTTACAATGTTTTCTGTCACAAGCTGATTAAGCTTACGTTTTGACATCACTGTATATTCAAGGTTAAGGCGTGAGAATTCATATTGGCGAGGATGACAAGGGATAGTGATATTATCCAGCACCCAATCATATAAACGGCGGTTATCTTGGAATTCTAAAGTACATAAAGAATGTGTGATATTTTCCAGTGCATCAGAAATACAGTGGGTAAAATCATACATTGGGTAAATGCACCATTTATTTCCAGTTTGGTGGTGTTCCGCGAATTTAATACGATAAAGAACAGGATCACGCATAACAATAAAAGGTGATGCCATATCAATTTTCGCACGTAAACACGCTTTACCTTCTTCAAAGCCACCAGCACGCATTTTTTCAAACAGCGCTAAGTTTTCTTCTACGCTACGTGAACGATAAGGACTATTTTTACCCGGCTCTTTTAATGTACCGCGGTATTCACGAATTTCTTCAGCACTTAACTCATCAACATAAGCTAAGCCTTTATTAATCAGCTCAATCGCATATTGATAAAGTTGATCAAAATAATCTGAGGAGTAATGAATGCTCCCTTCCCATTGGAAACCTAACCACTGAACATCTTTTTGAATTGAGTTGATGTACTCAATATCTTCTTTTACTGGATTGGTATCATCAAAACGTAGATTACATTTTCCCTGATAATCTTTAGCAATACCAAAATTCAGACAAATTGATTTCGCATGGCCGATATGAAGATAGCCATTAGGTTCAGGTGGGAAACGCGTTTGAACGCTATCATGTTTCCCGGTAGCCAGATCTTCGTCAATAATTTGACGAATAAAGTTCGTTGGGCGGGCATCTGCCTCATTCATGGTCATTTTTTCCTCAAAGCAAAACGCATAATTAACCCACTATAATCCAATAAGCAGGTTTCATAAATACCTTAGCTAAATACACCCCTGAGATATTTATCAAAATAGAGATAAAAAAACGGGAAGTTCGAAAGACTCCCCGTTTTATCGTCTTATTTAACCATCTCTTTATAGAGGATTAAATATCTATATAGAATTTATTTTAGCACGTTGTAGATAACGGTTTTATTTCCGACTACAACACCGGCAACTTGTTCAGCAATCTTATCAAAATCATCGATATTGCTAACAATCACAGGGCTTATCATCGATTTGGCATTCGCGTTTAGATATTCAAGATCTAATTCTAAGATAGGTTGACCAACTTTAACGTCAGCACCTTCTTCAACTAAACGCTTGAAGCCTTTGCCACCTAACGCGACAGTATCAATCCCCATATGCACAATGATTTCCACACCGTTGTCAGTCTCAATACAAAATGCATGGTTTGTATCAAAAATCTTAACAACAGTACCAGTCGCAGGTGCCATCACGATATTAGAGGTTGGTTTGATTGCTACACCATCGCCAACAACACCACTAGAGAATGCTTCATCAGGCACATCTTTTAATGCCACCACTTCACCATCAAAAGGTGCAATCATTTCAAGTAACACTTTTGTATTGGCGTTAGCTTGTTTTACGGGTGCCTTTTCAGTAGAAACGGTTGAAGCAGAAGCTCCTTCATAAGCCGGCACAGGACCTTGAGTCAATACATCACGCATTGCGTTAGCGACAAGCTCTGCACGAGTACCAACAATCACCTGAACACTTTGTTTATTTAAACGAATAACACCTGATGCACCTAAACGTTTTGCGTATGCATCATTAACAACGCCAGAGTCTTTTACATTAAGACGTAAACGAGTGATACACGCATCAATACCGGTTAAATTATCAGAGCCACCGATAGCGGCGATATATTGACGTGCTTCTTGTTGAATACCTTCTTTACTATTTGTTGGCTCTGTTTTGATATCTTCATCATAACCGTCTGCGGTTTCATCACCAGACACTTCATCTTCACGACCCGGTGTTTTCAGGTTGAATTTAGTGATAGTGAAACGGAAAATACCGTAGTAAATGAAGAAGAACACAATACCTTGAACAATCAGCATATACCAGTGAACAGCCAGTGGGTTACGTGAGGATAAGAACATATCCACTAAGCCCGCACTAAAGCCGAACCCTGAAATCCACTCCATGCTTGCAGCAATATACACAGAGATTGCCATTAAGAATGCGTGAATAACGTAAAGTACAGGTGCAACAAACATAAAGGAGAATTCAAGCGGTTCCGTGATACCTGTGAAGAATGCTGCAAAAGCACCCGCCATCATAATACCCGCAACTTTGGCTTTATTTTCTTTACGCGCACAGTGATAAATCGCCAGCGCAGCACCTGGTAAACCGAACATCATAACAGGGAAGAAACCTGCTTGGTAACGACCAGTTATACCCACTGTCGCTAAACCAGCATCGATAGATTTCTGACCAGCAAGGAAATTAGGAATATCATTAATACCTGCAACGTCAAACCAGAATACAGAGTTCAACGCATGATGTAGACCAACAGGAATTAATAAGCGGTTAAAGAATGCATAAATACCTGCACCTAGCGCCCCCATATCTTTAATGCTTTCACCGAAACTGACTAATCCGCCATAAATAACAGGCCAGATATACATCAAGATAAAGGCAACGATAATCATGAGGAATGACGCTAAAATAGGAACTAAACGTCGGCCACTAAAGAAAGAAAGTGCGAGAGGCAGTTCTACTTGGCTAAAGCGGTTATAAAGTTCAGCTGAAAGCACACCAACTAAGATCCCCACAAACTGGTTTTCTATTTTACCAAATGCGACAGGCACCTCTGCTAACGGGATACCTTTAATCATTGAAACCGCAGCCGGTGAACACAGTGTTGTAACAACTAAAAAGCTCACAAACCCGGTTAAAGCAGCAGCGCCGTCTTTGTCTTTCGACATACCATAAGCAACACCAATGGCAAACAAGACTGACATATTGTCGATGATAGCAGCACCAGATTTGATAAGTAAGGCAGCAAGCGCGTTATCGCCACCCCAGGCTACTGGGTCAATCCAGTAGCCAATCCCCATCAGAATTGCTGCTGCAGGTAATGTAGCAACAGGCACCATCAGCGCCCGTCCTATCTTCTGCAGATAACTTAAAATATTCACAAACTCCCCCTTGGATAGCCCCTATATTGGGATCTTATTCATACTCATTCATATTTTATAAGAAAATTGATGAGCTAATTATTTAATTCCATTTTTAGTCTAAAAAATTTATTTCGTATCGCAAATTAATTAGTCATAATTTGTGAGATAAGTCACCAATATAGTATATTTTTTAGCTGAAATGCTGGCTAAGTCAGAAAGCTTATTTTATGATTAAAAATATCTTTTGGCAGGACATTTCGATCACCAGCTAAAAATGAAAAGAAATTCGTGTTATACACTCTAAATCATTCGAGTTGCAGGTAGGCGGCAAATAAAGATATCCCGATGAGTATACTCATGTATGTGATTCAGGTAGCTGAGCGTAGCCAACCCCCCTGCAACTTGAGGTATGACGAGTATAGATGAGCTACTGATAATCACACGATAAAATAACACATTGCTGAGTTATCAGATTTTGTCTTTTTTCTATGAGGTTACTATGAGGTTAATCCCCCTATCCACGGCAAAACAAGTTGGTAAGTGGTCTGCAAATTACATCGTTGAGAAGATCAACGCATTTAATCCAACTGCAGAGCGCCCTTTCGTACTTGGTTTACCGACTGGTGGCACGCCATTGGCGACATATAAAGAATTAATTGAATTACATCGTGCAGGAAAAGTTAGCTTCCAACATGTTGTAACGTTCAATATGGATGAATATGTTGGCATTCCATCAGATCATTCACAAAGTTATCGTACTTTTATGTATGAAAACTTCTTTAATCATATTGATATTAAAGATGAAAATATCAATTTATTAAACGGCAATGCAGAAGATCCACAAGCAGAATGCGAACGTTATGAGGCTAAAATTAAGTCTTATGGCAAAATCAATTTGTTTATGGGCGGTGTAGGTAACGACGGTCACATTGCATTTAATGAACCTGCGTCATCACTCTCTTCACGCACTCGTATGAAAACGCTAACTGAAGATACACGCTTAGCAAATTCACGTTTCTTCGACAATAATGTTAATCATGTTCCTAAATATGCACTAACAGTGGGTGTAGGCACATTATTAGATGCTGAAGAATTAATGATTTTGGCAACTGGTTTTAATAAAGCGCAAGCAGTACATGCGGCAACAGAAGGCGCTGTTAACCATTTATGGACAATTTCCTGTGTTCAGCTTCACCCTAAAGCAATTTTAGTGTGTGATGATCCTGCAACAATGGAATTACGAGTAAAAACATTGCGTTATTTCCAACAGATTGAAGCGCAAGAGTGTCAGAAATACCAAGACTAAGTTTAGTAAAATAAGTACCTACTGATTAAGTAGTGGAAAAGGCTAAGCTCTCTTACTTATCAGCCAGAATTTGCTGGCTGATATCGGATTTTTAGATTGACTTCCCTTATCAGGAGACAAAGGTATGTTTGCCTTAACAAATGCTGTTATTTATACAGGTTACGACCGTTTAGAAAACCACGCCATTATTATTAACGGCTCCCGTATTGAGCAGGTTTGCCCACAGGATCAACTGCCAAAAGATATCACAACTCGTGATATGAAAGGTGCAATTGTCTCTCCCGGTTTTATCGATTTACAGGTTAATGGCTGTGGTGGTGTGCAATTTAATGATACGCCAGAAAATGTCACCGTTGAAACGTTAGAAATAATGCAAAAAGCGAATGAACGTTTAGGTTGCACCAGTTATTTACCAACGTTAATTACCTGTTCTGATGAATTGATGAAAATAGGCATTGAAGCAACTCGTGCTTATATGCAGAAACATGAAAATAAAGTGTTGGGATTACATTTAGAAGGTCCTTATATCAATGTGATTAAAAAAGGGACTCATGATCCACAATTCATTCGTCAACCAAGTGCTCAGATGATTAGCTATTTGTGCGATAATGCCGATGTCATCGCCAAAATCACCCTTGCGCCAGAAATGGTTGATGAAAAGTATGTTCGTCAATTAATCAAAGCAGGTATCATTGTTTCTGCGGGTCATTCCAATTCGACTTATGAAGAAGCGCGTAAAGGGTTCCGTAATGGTATCTCATTATCGACTCACCTTTACAACGCAATGCCTTATATTACAGGCAGAGGTCCGGGGCTTGTCGGTGCCATTTATGATACACCTGAGGTTTATGCTGGTATCATTGCTGATGGTTTACATGTTTCATGGGCAAATATTCGTAACAGCAAGCGCCTGAAAGGTGAAAAACTACTTTTAGTCACAGACGCAACTGCGCCAGCGGGGCTTGATCCTAGTAAAAATGAGATGGATAGCTTCGTTTTTGCAGGTAAAACCATATATTATCGTAATGGCCTTTGTGTCGATGCCGATGGCACATTAAGTGGATCATCACTGACCATGATTGGTGCAATTAAAAATAGCGTGATCCATGTAGGTATTCCATTAGATGAAACATTGCGGATGGCAACACTTTATCCTGCTCGTGCAATTGGAATGGAAAAAGAATTGGGAACAATTGAAGCTGGAAAAATTGCTAACCTTGCTTCTTTTGACAAGGACTTCAACCTTTGCACAACGTTTGTCAATGGTATCGAAATAACTGAATAACTAATGGATGTATATGCTGATGAGTCATAACAACACTGAAACGCAAATTGGCAATATCGATCTTGTTAAACAACTTAACAGTGCGATTGTGTATCGACTGATTGATCAACACGGGCCAATTTCCCGTATCCAAATAGCCGAACAAAGCCAACTAGCACCAGCCAGTGTGACTAAAATTACTCGTCAGTTGCTTGAACGAGGCTTAATCAAAGAGGTTGATCAACAAGCATCAACAGGTGGTCGTCGCGCAATTTCTATTATTGTTGAACACCGCAATTTTAATACAGTCAGTGTGCGATTAGGGCGTAATGATGCCACTGTTGCTCTTTACGATCTGAGCGGTAAAGTCATCATTGAGCAACACTACCCTTTAGAGCAGAGCACTCAAAATGAAGTTGAAGCTCTGCTTATCAATGCAATTGATGATTTTATTAAACAAAATCAACGTCGCATTCGTGAGCTTATTTCAATTTCCGTGATCTTACCCGGTCTTGTTGATCCAAATAAAGGCATTGTTCGTTATATGCCTCATATGAAAGTAGATAATTGGGCTTTGGTAAATAGCTTAGAAAAACGCTTTAGTCTGCCTTGTTATGCTGGGCATGATATTCGAAGCCTTGCACTCGCTGAAAACTATTTTGGTGCCACTCGAGATTGTGAAGACTCATTACTTGTTCGGATACATCGTGGTGCAGGTGCTGGTGTTATTATTAATAATAAAATTCTGCTCAACCAGCGCGGTAACCTAGGGGAGATTGGTCATATTCAAATCGATCCTCTAGGTGAACGTTGCCATTGTGGTAATTTTGGTTGTTTAGAAACGATTGCATCCAATACAGCTATCGAAGCCAAAGTGCGCTATCAATTAGAGCAAGGCTACCCAAGCCAGTATTTATCGCCAACACAGTGCCAAATCCAAGATATTTGTCGAGCAGCAGTTAAAAATGACCCGCTAGCAGTCGAAACCATTAAACAAGTGGGTTTACACTTAGGTAAAGCTATTGCGATCGCTATTAACCTGTTTAACCCACAAAAAGTGGTTTTAGCGGGTGAATTGACTGAAGCGGCTGAAGTTTTACTTCCCTCAATTCAAAGTTGTATTAATACGCAAGTATTAAAAGAATTCAGAGAAGAGCTTCCGGTTGTCACATCAGAGCTTGATCATCGTTCTGCCATAGGGGCTTTTGCCTTAACTAAACGTGCAATGCTTAATGGAGAATTGCTTCAACAGCTATTAGAAAAGTAATTTACTGTCGATAAATTATACTTTCTGGTTTAAATGTATACTTTTCTAACTTTTATGATGAAATAAGTCTAAAATTCAATCAGTAACATCTAAAGAAAAAGAAATGTAGTGTAATTTTTTCACCGCATTTCTTTTTTTATGCTCATTGTTCTTCATCTTTTCCTTCTTTCACTTAATCTCATTTCTGTTACTGCTTTGTTTTTTCTTTTTATTCACACACTATTGCGTCTTATTTTTTGAGATATTTTTCATCAACAAGGTTGTTTTTTGGATCTTTTTTCGACAAAATGATTAACCATCGAGCAAACGGACACGTTTCTCGAAAATTAATGCAAAAAGCAGTTGACGGATTTGTCTGTAATACGCATAATGCGCCCCGCAACGCCGACGAAGGTTATGCAAAAAAAGATGGCTATGTAGCTCAGCTGGTTAGAGCACAACACTCATAATGTTGGGGTCACAGGTTCGAATCCCGTCATAGCCACCATCTTTTTTGCGGGAGTGGCGAAATTGGTAGACGCACCAGATTTAGGTTCTGGCGCCGCAAGGTGTGCGAGTTCAAGTCTCGCCTCCCGCACCATTTTAACCTCGTCAAGAATTTATCAGTTGGGATATCGCCAAGCGGTAAGGCACCAGGTTTTGATCCTGGCATTCCCAGGTTCGAATCCTGGTATCCCAGCCATTTTTCTGATAAATAAGTGTGTTGACAATTGAATTAGCGGATGGGATATCGCCAAGCGGTAAGGCACCAGGTTTTGATCCTGGCATTCCCAGGTTCGAATCCTGGTATCCCAGCCATCTTTCAAATGAAAGATAACTAGATTCAATATGGCTATGTAGCTCAGCTGGTTAGAGCACAACACTCATAATGTTGGGGTCACAGGTTCGAATCCCGTCATAGCCACCATTTTTTGGGATATCGCCAAGCGGTAAGGCACCAGGTTTTGATCCTGGCATTCCCAGGTTCGAATCCTGGTATCCCAGCCATATTTTGAAAGAGAGACTCGCAGAGCGAGTCTTTTTTTCTCCAAGTTTTTGCGGGAGTGGCGAAATTGGTAGACGCACCAGATTTAGGTTCTGGCGCCGCAAGGTGTGCGAGTTCAAGTCTCGCCTCCCGCACCATTGATTACTAACGTGTTTATCACGAAATCAACAGATAAGACTCGCAATAGCGGGTCTTTTTTGTTTTTGTCTCTTCACTTTTTCCTATCTATTTTCTAAACGTCATTTTTCTCCTCTTCTTTTCTTATTTTTCTGCTCTCAAAAATCAATGTTCTCCACATCATCATTTTTTATTTATTCTCATCACGCCACATTTTATTGATCTCGCTGTACATATATCCCTCTAAATACTATACTCCCCTATAGTATATTTAAGGATTATATATGCCACACTCACCAGCAGAAAAAAAAGCCGCGTTAACTCGCGTGAGAAAAATTAAAGGGCAGCTTCTCGCATTAGAAACTGCACTTGAAAATGAAAATGAATGCGGTCAGGTATTACAACAAATTGCCGCCATCAGAGGTGCTATCAATGGCCTGATGGCTGGTGTACTCGAAAGTCATTTACGTGAAGGTCTTATGGATGCCGTCGCGTCTCCTGAAGATCAAAAAAACTCCGTTGATGATGCCATTTCACTTATCCGCACTTACCTGCGTTAATAACAAAAAGGATACACCATGAAATCTCGTGCTGCGGTCGCATTTGGGCCAGGAGAACCTTTAAAAATCGTTGAAGTTGATGTAATGCCACCTCAAGCGGGTGAAGTGCTCATTAAAATTAGTCACACCGGTGTTTGCCATACAGACGCATTTACACTTTCTGGTGATGATCCTGAAGGTGTATTCCCTGCTATTCTTGGTCATGAAGGTGCTGGTGTAGTTGTAGAGGTCGGTGAAGGTGTCACCAGTGTTAAACCGGGCGATCACGTTATTCCTCTGTACACGGCTGAATGTGGCGAATGTCTATTCTGTAAATCAGGCAAAACAAACTTATGTGTTGCAGTCAGAGCAACGCAAGGTAAAGGTTTAATGCCAGATGGAACAACACGTTTTTCTTATAACGGACAGCCTATTTATCATTATATGGGATGTTCTACTTTTAGCGAATACACTGTGGTAGCTGAAGTTTCTCTGGCGAAAATCAATCCAGAAGCCAATCACGAAGAAGTTTGCTTATTAGGTTGTGGCGTAACAACCGGTATTGGTGCGGTTCACAATACAGCAAAAGTGCAAGAAGGCGACTCTGTTGCTGTATTTGGTTTAGGAGGCATTGGTCTTGCCGTTCTTCAAGGCGCAAGACAAGCCAAAGCAGGACGTATTTTTGCTATCGATACAAACCCTGAAAAATTTGCATTAGCACGCCAATTTGGTGCAACAGATTGCTTAAATCCTAATGACTACGACAAACCCATCCAGCAAGTCCTTGTCGAAATGACACAATGGGGTGTTGACCATACTTTTGAATGCATTGGTAACACGAATGTCATGAGAGCAGCATTAGAAAGTGCGCATCGTGGCTGGGGTCAATCCATTATTATTGGTGTCGCAGGTGCTGGACAAGAGATCTCCACCCGTCCATTCCAACTAGTAACAGGTCGTTCGTGGAGAGGCACAGCTTTTGGTGGTGTTAAAGGTCGTAGCCAATTACCCGGTATGGTTGAGGATGCAATGAAAGGTGATATCGAACTTAAGCCTTTTGTTACTCATAAACTACCGTTAGAAAAAATTAATGAAGCTTTTGATTTAATGCACGAAGGTAAATCAATCCGTACAGTTATTCATTTCGATTAATCATCCTCAAACCTATGTCTCATAGGTTTGTCTTTGTTTTTAAAGGAGTCAAAATGGAAAGGATTGAACGTCATGCCTGCTTTGGTGGTTGGCAAGAAGTCTATCAACATACATCAAAGACGTTAAATTGTGAGATGAAATTTGCTATCTATCTTCCTCCTATGGAAGAAGAGCAAAAATACCCTGTTTTATATTGGTTATCAGGCTTAACCTGTAACGAACAAAATTTTATTACTAAATCAGGCGCTCAACAATTTGCGGCACAACATGGCATTATTTTAGTCGTACCTGATACCAGTCCTCGTGGTGAAAATGTCGCTGATGATAGTGCTTACGATTTAGGGCAAGGCGCAGGTTTTTATCTTAATGCGACACAATCGCCGTGGAATACTCATTACAATATGTATGACTACATTGTTGATGAGCTTCCTACACTGATAGAAACGCATTTTCCTGTGACTCATCAACGTGCCATTAGTGGGCATTCGATGGGAGGGCATGGCGCATTAACAATTGCACTGCGAAATTCGGCACGCTACCGCAGTGTGTCAGCATTTTCTCCGATTGTGGCACCATCAGTTGTTCCTTGGGGTAAAAAAGCGTTTAGCGCCTATTTAGGCGATGATACGGCACAATGGCAACAATATGATGCAGTGGCTTTGATTAACCAAGCAGAAAACGTGTTACCTATGCGTGTTGATGTCGGGCTAGATGATCCTTTCTATCAAGAACAACTGAAGCCTGAATTATTTTCACAAGCTTGCGATACAAAACAATTCGCTTATCAGTTGAATTTACATCAAGGGTACGATCACAGTTACTATTTTGTGGCGAGTTTTATTGGTGAGCATATTGCTTTTCATGCCAAGCATTTAAAAGCGTAACAACAATGCGATGATCTTATTGCTGATATCCAACTCAGATCATCGCATTTCTCATTACTTAATACCTAACGCATAACGTAATGCCGCTTCTTTGGCTTTTCCTGCATGTTGAGCAGCTAAAAGGCCGAGATTTCTAACTACTTTTAAACCCGGTAATTGGTGGCTAAAGGCATGATAAAATACGTCCATGCCCGCTTGCATAACTAAATTATCAGGCATACGACGACGCTGATATTTTTTCAATAACGCCATTGAATCCCAAGGCTCAAAATGTTTTTTGGCATCAGCCACTAAGTCTAAAAAACAATCCACATCGCGGTAACCTAAATTAACGCCCTGCCCCGCTAACGGATTGATAGTGTGAGCCGCATCTCCCAACAAAATAATACCTTTATCAACATAACGACTTGCATGCTGACGCGTTAATGGGAATGAACCTGCTGCAATAGGTGTCGCTTTACCTAATCGCTCAGGAAAAGCATGTTGAATTTCTTTTTCTAACTGCGTCATTGACATATTTTGCAGTTTTCTAATTCTGTCAGGCGAGTCATACCAAACCAAACACGCCCAATTATCAAAAAGCGGCAAATAAGCGCGAGGCCCTGAAGGGTAAAAACGTTGCCATGTCCCCTTTTCAGGAGGTAAATCTGTTTTCACGGTGATCAGCATACAAGATTGACGATATTGCCAGCCATTGCTACCAATACCCGCAAATTGGCGCACTTGAGAGTTTGCACCATCCGCACCTACCACTAAATTTGTATTCACCTCACTGCCATCAGAAAGTGTTACTTTCCATTTATCATCTAAATACGTCATTTTACTTAGACTATTTGGACATAATAAAGTGATATTGCTATAACGTTCAGCCTCTTGCCAAAGGGCTAATTGCAAAATTCGGTTTTCAACCATATAGCCTAATTCAGGTAAACCTAAGCTTTTAGCATCAAAAACCACATGGGCATTTTCTTCTTCCCATGTTTCTAAGGTAAGATAAGGCGCAGAACGCATCGCTAAAACATGTTGCCATGCACCTAATTGTTTTAATAGACTAACGGACGCGCAACTAATCGCAGAAATACGGATATCAGGATGAGATGACGCATCAAAAGGTGCTGGAGACTGTCGTTCAATCATTGCAACACGCAATCCTTCTTGCGCCAGCCCAATTGCAACAGCAGCGCCAATCATCCCGCCACCAGCGATGATTGCATCAAAATCGTTTTTTACATTACTCATCATTGTTATGCCATAACTCATTACTTTAAATAATAGGTAAGCGCTGTTTCAGTTTATTTCTATTAAACTAAACGCCATAGAGAATTAGCGCCGACTTGCTCTAGTCACTGACCACACAAATGACTACAATAACCACCTTATTGGCTTATTACACGCAACGTTTTCCAATGATTAGCTATTGTCTCACTGAAAATACCGGATTTACACAATGTCGACGATAAAAAAACTGTACATTAAAACTTGGGGCTGTCAGATGAATGAGTACGATTCATCCAAAATGGCAGACCTACTCGAAAGCACCCACGGTTATCAGTTAACCGATGTCGCCGAAGATGCGGACATTCTACTGCTAAATACCTGTTCTATCCGTGAGAAAGCACAAGAAAAAGTCTTTCATCAGTTAGGACGTTGGAAATATTTTAAAGATAATAAACCCGATATTATCATTGGCGTTGGCGGTTGTGTTGCTTCTCAAGAAGGTGAATACATCCGTCAACGTGCGCAGTGTGTCGATATTATCTTCGGACCACAAACTTTACACCGTTTACCTGAAATGATTAATCAGGTTAAAGGGACTAAAAGCCCAGTTGTCGATATCAGCTTCCCTGAAATCGAAAAATTTGACCGTTTACCAGAGCCTCGTGCTGAAGGTCCTTCTGCTTTTGTCTCCATCATGGAAGGCTGTAACAAATACTGTTCTTTCTGCGTAGTTCCTTACACACGCGGTGAAGAAGTTAGCCGCCCTTGTGATGATGTGCTATTTGAAATTGCTCAATTAGCGGCACAAGGCGTGCGCGAAGTAAACTTGTTAGGTCAAAACGTTAACGCCTACCGAGGCGCCACTTTTGATGGTCAAATCTGTAGCTTTGCTGAATTAATTCGCTTAGTCGCCGCAATTGACGGCATTGACCGCATTCGCTTTACTACCAGCCACCCTATCGAATTTACTGACGATATTGTTGCGGTTTATGAAGATACTCCAGAATTAGTCAGCTATTTACACTTGCCAGTGCAAAGTGGTTCTGACCGCATTCTAACATTAATGAAGCGTAACCATACTGCACTTGAATATAAGAGCATCATTCGCAAACTACGCAAAGCACGTCCTGGTATTCTGATAAGTTCAGACTTTATCATTGGTTTCCCGGGTGAAACCCAAGACGACTTTGAAAAAACCATGCAATTAATTGCGGATGTTAATTTCGATATGAGCTTTAGTTTCATCTATTCAGCACGTCCGGGCACTCCAGCGGCTGATTTACCTGATGATGTCAGTGAAGATGAGAAGAAACAACGTTTATATCTGCTACAACAGCGCATCAATCAACAAGCAATGAACTTTAGCCGTGCAATGTTAAACACGGTACAGCGTATTCTAGTTGAAGGACCTTCGCGTAAAAATGTGATGGAGCTTTCTGGTCGTACTGAAAATAACCGTGTGGTTAACTTTGAAGGTACGCCAGAGATGATTGGTAAGTTCGTTGATGTTGAAATTGTTGACGTTTATGCCAACTCACTCCGCGGTAAAGTCATTAGAACGGAAGACCAAATGGATTTACGTATTCACGAATCTCCAGAATCCGTCATTGCACGTACACGTAAAGAAGATGAATTAGGGGTAGGTGTTTACCAACCTTAATTGATCAGATTGAACAAAAGGATAATCAGTGACAGTAATAGCACATGCACAGGTAGCGACCCAAGAAATCTTCTTAGAGCCAGCTGACAATGCCCGTTTAATGAGCCTATGTGGTCCATTTGACGATAATATTAAGCAACTTGAGCGCCGTTTAGGTATCGAGATTAATCATCGTGATAACCGTTTTAAACTCACGGGAAAATCATTGTGTGTCAATGCAGCCGCAGGAATTTTACGTCGCCTGTATGTGGAAACCTCGCCAATTAAAGGCGTGATCCCCGATATCGACCCTGAACAAATTCACCTTGCAATCAAAGAAAGCCGTGTGCTTGAGCAAAGTGATGAGCATGTTCCTGAATTTGGGAAATCAACCAATATTCGAACTAAGCGAGGTGTGATAAAACCTCGTACACCGAATCAGGCACAATATATTGCCAATATCCAAACCCATGATATTACTTTTGGTATTGGGCCTGCTGGTACAGGGAAAACTTATCTGGCTGTTGCTGCTGCTGTTGATGCTCTTGAGCGTCAAGAAGTGCGTCGTATTTTATTAACTCGTCCGGCGGTTGAAGCCGGTGAAAAACTAGGCTTTTTACCGGGCGATTTAAGTCAAAAAGTCGATCCCTATTTACGACCACTTTATGATGCGTTATTTGAGATGTTAGGTTTTGAAAAAGTTGAGAAACTAATAGAGCGCAATGTCATTGAAGTCGCGCCTCTCGCCTATATGCGTGGACGCACATTAAATGACGCCTTTATTATTCTTGATGAAAGCCAAAATACCACCATCGAACAGATGAAAATGTTCTTAACACGTATTGGCTTTAACTCTAAAGCAGTTGTCACTGGGGATATTACCCAAATTGACCTGCCAAGAGGCAATAAATCAGGCTTACGTCATACCATTGAAGTTTTATCTGATGTTAATGACTTAAGTTTTAACTTTTTCCACAGTGAAGACGTTGTTCGTCATCCCGTGGTTGCCAAAATTGTTATTGCCTATGAAGCTTGGGAAACGGAAGATCAAAAACGCCGTCAAGCTATCAAAGCAGAAAAAGAGAAGCTTCAGAGAGAAAATCATGAGTGAAGTTATCCTTGATTTACAAGTAGCAAGTGAAAATGCGCAAGGGCTTCCTACTGAAGCCCAATTTATGACATGGTTAGAAGCGGTATTACCGCAATTTCAACCTGTAAGTGAAGTGACTATTCGTATTGTTGATGAAGCAGAAAGTCACGAATTGAATCTCACTTATCGTGGAAAAGACAAACCGACTAACGTGCTTTCTTTTCCCTTTGAGGCACCCCCTGAAATTGAATTACCGTTATTAGGTGATTTGATTATTTGCCGCCAAGTGGTAGAAAAAGAGGCGGTTGAGCAGAGTAAGACTGTTGAAGAACATTGGGCGCACATGGTTATTCATGGATGTCTGCATCTTTTAGGCTATGATCATATTGAAGATGATGAAGCCGAAGAAATGGAAGGTTTAGAGACAGAAATCTTACAAAATTTAGGTTATGCAGATCCCTATTTAATTGAAAAAGAGTAACAGTTCTCTTATTTTTATGATAAATACTATATCTAATTAACCATTCAATGAGGAAAAATAGTTAAAACGCCATGAGCGACGACCAATCTTCGAGTAACGATAACCCTGGTCCTAAGAAAGGGTTTCTCACACTGCTTAATCAGTGGTTCCACGGTGAACCTAAAAACCGTGATGATCTGATGGAGCTTATCCGCGATTCTGAACAGAAAGAATTAATTGATCCTGACACCCGCGACATGCTTGAAGGGGTAATGGATATAGCTGAACAACGTGTTCGGGACATAATGATCCCTCGCTCACAAATTGTCACACTAAAACGCAATCAAACCCTTGATGAGTGTTTAGATGTGATTATTGATTCAGCACATTCTCGTTTCCCAGTCATTAGCGAAGACAAAGATCATATTGAAGGCTTATTAATGGCAAAAGATCTACTGCCATTTATGCGCACTGACGCAGAGCCATTTAGTATGGATAAAGTCTTACGCTCTGCTGTTGTTGTACCTGAAAGCAAACGGGTTGATCGCCTATTAAAAGAGTTCCGCTCTCAACGCTATCATATGGCGATTGTGATCGATGAATTCGGAGGTGTATCTGGACTCGTCACAATTGAGGATATTCTTGAACTTATCGTAGGCGAAATTGAAGATGAGTATGATGATGAGGATGATATTGATATTCGTCCGCTAAGTCGTCACGCTTACTCAGTTCGAGCTTTAACCCAGATAGAAGATTTCAATGAAGCGTTCGGTACGCATTTCAGCGATGAAGAAGTTGATACGATTGGCGGTTTAGTCATGCAAGCCTTTGGTCACCTTCCTGCTCGTGGTGAAACTATTACTATTGATAATTACCAATTTAAAGTTGTTATGGCTGATAGCCGTAAGATCATTCAGGTTTATGTGCATATCCCAGATGATGCGCCAGTTCCTGAACTAGGTAATGATGCATAGGATATCAATGAATAAGATCTCTTTCTTAAACCGCCAGTGGGTTCGTGCCCTTCTGGCGGTTTTTTTCGGTGCCATAGGCACATTGGCATTTTCGCCATTTGATTTTTGGCCAGCAGCGTTAATTTCACTACTTGGCTTATTACTGATAATCACTAACCGTACAACCCGTCAAGGCGCATTCCTTGGTTTTGCTTGGGGATTTGGGTTATTTGGTAGTGGTGTAAATTGGGTTTATGTCAGTATTGCTGATTTTGGTGGTATGCCATTTGCGATAAATATCTTTTTAGTAATTTTATTAGCACTCTATTTATCACTCTACACGCTGTTATTTGCAGGATCACTGAATAAGTTTTTTCCCAAACCAACACTCTGGCGATTTGTATTTGCAGCCCCTGCACTATGGCAAATCACTGAATTTTTAAGGGGATGGGTATTATCAGGCTTTCCGTGGTTACAGTTTGGTTATAGTCAGATTGATGGTCCATTAAAAGGTATTGCACCTGTTTTTGGTGTCACTATGATAACGCTGCTCTTAACCGTTATTAGTGGATTAATTGCATTTACAATCTATCGTAAATCAATTTACAGCCTTGTGGTTGCACTGCTTTTATTAGTATTGCCTATCAGCTTTAAGTCCTATCAGTGGTATCAACCTTTACCTGATGAAACGCAAGAAATTGCATTAATCCAAGGTAATATTGCACAATCATTAAAATGGGAACCCGGCACATTAGAGAGCACGCTAAAAACCTATCTCACCTTAAGCCGCCCTTTTATTGGTAATGCAAATCTTATTATTTGGCCTGAATCAGCAATCCCTGATGTTGAAATTCAACAACAAGGCTTTTTAGCTGAGCTTGATAAGCAACTGAGAGAGCAAGATACACATTTAATGACGGGAATTATTGATGCCCGACCAACATTAGAAGGTTATCGTTTCTACAATAGTGTCATCACATTAGGTGAACACTATGCTTATCAATACCCAGCGACAGATCGCTATAACAAACATCACCTTGTTCCTTTTGGTGAATATGTACCATTAGCATCGCTATTACGCCCACTTGCGCCTTTCTTTAATTTACCGATGTCATCATTAAGCCAAGGTGAATATGTACAGCCTCAGCTCACTGTCAATGATGCCAAAATAACCGCAGCGATTTGCTACGAAATTATTTTAGGTGAACAAGTCCGCGCTAATTTTAAACCCGATACACGGTTCTTATTAACGATTTCTAATGATGCGTGGTTTGGTAATTCAATTGGCCCTTGGCAACACTTCCAAATGGCGAGAATGCGTTCTCTTGAGTTAGGAAGACCATTATTACGCTCAACAAATAACGGTATTACCGCATTTATTGCAGCCAATGGTGATGTTATTTCTCAACTTCCTCAGTTTGAAGAAGGTGCTTTAGCAGAAAAAATCACACCAACAACTGGGTTAACCCCTTATTACAAATGGGGTAATACACCATTGTGGATAATGGTTGGATTATTTTTTATCATCGCCTTTATTAAACGGCGAGTTGAGTAAAGCAAAATAAAATAACGGAATTCAATATAATAATGAATTCCGTTATTTTTAATCGATTAACGCTTAAAATGATTGCTTGTATACCGTTCAAAGACCAGCCCACCATAAACGTAGTTTTAATCCCCACGAAGATGACCAACCGCTCGTAAAACCTACCATTTCCCCTTTATAAACAATAACAAATGAAGGTGTTGCGCTAATTTCCCACTGCTGAGAAATATCCCCTCGACTATCATTTATTACAGGAAAGAGCAGCCCTTTAGACTGAATACCGCGCTCTAACTTTGCGTTATCACCAGAGCGGATCGCAACAGATGTCACGTTATAACCATCTTGCGCTAACGAATTTACTGCGGGTGTTGTTAGTTTACAAACCCCACACCAAGTTGCCCAAAAATAGATTAATAAAGGCTTTTCAGCACTTAATTCAGTTAAAGAAACAACTTTATTATCGACAGTATATAGCTCAGGTAAATTTGTCAAAGATGGTGGCGTAGGTTGTCGCCACCAATCCATCGCAAAAGAAGCTACAACGAAAATGACAAGCAGAACAATCAGTTCTTTACTCCACTTTCGTAAGCGACTACGCATTATTTTTTCACTTTAGCCAATTGCTCTTTCACAATCACTTCTAGCTGAGCGTAATCAACGGCGCCAGGAATAACCATATCGCCAACAACAGTTGCAGGTGTACCTTGGATACCTAACTTACGAGAAAGATCTAAGTTATTTTGTAACACTTTTAAGCTTTCATCTGTTAATTTCACTTTGCTTGTATTGGTTGTTTTCATTGCATCATCAATACTTGCATTATCTAGCATTGTTTTCTTCTGCATTAAGCGTTGGTGCAATGCTAAGAACGCCTTTGGATCTTCTTTCCAAACTGAAAGCACTGCTTGAGAGGCTTTTGCAGAACTTTCACCTTTAAATGGCAATGGTTTAATAACCACGGCAACTTCAGGATAATCTTTTGTGATTTGTTCTAATAATGGGTCGAAGCGTTTGCAATAAGGACAGTTATAATCAGTAAAAGAAACCAACACTAACTTAGCGTCTTTTGCACCAATACGAGGGCTTGCTGCATCGTTATATAATGCGTCATGCTCTGCCTTTAACGCAGTACGAAATTGAGCTTGTTGCTCATCGGCTTTTTGTGCTTGTAATGCCGTAATAGCTTCTTCCAAAATTTCTGGATTCTTGATTAACGTATCACGAACCAGTGCGCGAACTTCTTTTTCCTGATCAGCACTTAACGCCGCAGCTTGCACATTTGCACCAAAAAGTAACGAAGAGATAACCAGTGCAGAAAGTGTTTTTTTCATTAATTGGCTCCTTTAGCCTCAGAAAGAACGGTCAATGTTGAATCTTTATTTAAAATAGGGGGTAAAACCACGCCATCTTTATGGCAAGGTCCATAAACTTGGTTAAAAGGTACTGCAACTTGACCACGTTGTTTTAAAAACTGAGTGATCTTATCAGAAGGTTTAGTCCAATCCCCTCTTAATGCGACAACATCTGGCGCTGAAAGTGCGGCTTGGATCTCTTCTCGCAATAATACATTGTATTTGTTTGCTTTGCAGGTTACACACCAATCTGCTGTTACATCAACAAATACCCGTTTATTGTCTGCTAATGCTTGGTGTATTGCTTCTTCTGATAACGGCTGCCAATTTATCGTATCTTGACCTGCGAGTGTTTGGCTTGCTGGTTGCTCCACAAATAGATAAGTGCTTCCTCCTAAAAGGAAAGCGACCACTGTAGAAATCAATAATACTTTTTTGCCATAATGCTTTGCGATAGCAAACAATAACAACAGCCCAATAATAACAAAAATACCAGCAACTATTGGCATTCCCAAATGAGGGATCAAGAGCGTTATTAGCCAAATACTGGACAACAACATCATAAAGCCTAAAACTACTCTTAGGCGATTCATCCATTTACCTGGTTTTGGTAGCGCTTTGGAGATAGATGGAAATATTGCCACTAAGATCCAAGGCAAACTCATTCCAATCCCTAAAGCAGTAAAAATAAGCCATAGTTCATTTAAAGGCGCTATAAGTGCATAAGCGACTGCGGTTCCTAAAAATGGTGCAGAACAAGGTGTCGCGAGTAAAGTTGCAAATGCACCTTCCCAAAAGTGTCGGCTATATCCTTGTCCACCCGCTGTTGCCATTTTGGTATTCATATTGCTACTTAAACGCAGTTCAAATAATCCAAATAGATTTGCCGTAAAAATAGCGGTAACTAATACCATAAAGCCAATAAACCAAGGGCTTTGGAATTGAATTCCCCAACCTAAGGCTTCTTGGCTATAACGTAAGCCTGTCATAAACAGCGCTAGCGCCCAAAATGAGACTAAAATACCTAAAACAGAAACAGAGAATTGCTTGCGAATAACACCTTTATCTCGATTTTCGAGATGTAAAATTGATCCCATTTTCATCGCAAGCACGGGTAATACACAGGGCATTAAATTCAGAATTAAGCCACCCAATAGTGCAAAAGCAAGAATACCCCAAAGCCCCATACCTGAATTAGAAGGTGGAGTAGTATTCTCTGTTCCATGCCCTATTGTGCCATTAACTTGACGAGAAAAACCTTGGTCAGTAATGACAAAAGAAAGCACTTTACCTGAGATATCACCAGCAGCATCCCCCCAATCATCTGTCACATCAACCGTGACAAATAGGTTTTTATCTTGATGATTTAATTTTGGAATACCGTAGAGCATACCTTCAGGAGGATCGAGATAAATATTAGGTTTAACCCAAGCACCTTGCTCTCTTTGTAAAGAGATAGTGAGTTGGCTATTGTTATAACCAGAAGAAACTGATGATATTAATCCTGTTCCAACAGGGATCTTGCCCATAGCCTGATTATATTGCCATTCAAAATCAGCAGGTACAGGTTCGGTAAGATCTAAATCTAAAGTGTAGTCAGTCAGAATACAGACATTACTGCATGTTGATAACGTTAAAACGCCTGTTAAACGATCAGCGTGAACAGGGGATAACTCAATGGGAAAAATAACTTGTTTATCATAACCTTGGGTATGAATACCTGCTACATCAAAAGCTGAAGGCGAAGGCCAATGCCAAACCATTGCACTTACATCTTGTGACCAATTAATTTCAGGGGCAACACCGCCTTCTCCCGGAGAACGCCAATACGTTTTCCAACCAGACTCAAGCTGTACTTCAAGTAAAACTTTCACGTCACCTGCTGGAGACTTTTGTGCCATCGCCCTAACTTGTGCATGAGAATTATCAGGCGTGGTTAACCAGCCTGTATCTGCGGCTTGAGAAGTAGATAAAGTAAATAGCGTTAATATCAACGCCATAACAAAAGAACGAAACATAACAACTCCCTAAAAATTCCTACAACGCTACACATAGAGCAACGTCTAAAATAGACGCGCAATCTTTTAGCTAAAAGGAAATTTCTAATCCCTCAAAATACAATAATGAAGGTGAAGTCTGATTGGAGGAGGTGGATGATGATGTTTTTTCTGATTACGCCGGCGCGACACATAGATGGCAGCCATACTTAACAATAGCAATACTGCCCATGAATGGAAAAATGGCTCTATTGTTAATGGAGGAACAGATAATAATGATTTGGCGCTTAATTCACAGGTAGACAGTGAATAAGTGCGCTCTGTTGCACTATTTTCATCGGCAATGGGTGTTGATAATGGGTATTGTGTTTGAGCAACAGCCGTTGCTAAGCGCTCACTAATGATGTGGGCACCTAATGAACGCTGAACAATGCAACACAAGATCAGCAAAACTGTTATCACCACTAGCCAGCGACCTGACCGCCAATTACTCATAGATGTTCCTCATCAATATGACTCGCTATCTTAACGGTAATCCACAGACAAACAACTCCTTAAGACAAACTTTACAAATCCCTGTTTAGTTTATTTTTCGCATTATCTCAAATTTTCATTTTTAACCTTTATTTCTATAGGGTTTCTACTACAATAATTTTAAATATTGAAAACAACTTCCAAAAAAATAATCAACTATATTTGATTTCATTCTTTTATTGGGAGATACCTCTCGTATTTCACAAATTGCACTTCACAACAGTATGTTATTTGTTCTATCTATTAACATTACCAAAACAAATTAAAACAAAAAAGTAACACAAAGCAAAACACCAATATCAATTATCACCACGACAGGAGTTATTATGCGCATGCGTAAACTAGCATTATCATTAATGATCTTAGGGGCTGCAGCAGCAGTGCAGGCAGAAGAACTCACTGGAACCTTAAAGAAAATCAATGATAACGATATTATTATTGTTGGACACAGAGAGTCCTCTGTTCCTTTCTCTTACTATGATAATCAACAAAAAGTGGTTGGCTATTCTCAAGACTATTCCAACCTAATTGTGCAGGCAGTAAAAGACAAAATAGGCAAACCAAACTTACAAGTTCGCCTCATTCCTATTACTTCTCAGAATCGCATTCCATTATTACAAAATGGCACATTTGATTTTGAGTGTGGTTCAACAACCAACAATGAAGCTCGTCAGCAACAAGCTAGCTTCTCTAATACGATTTTCATCGTAGGTACACGTTTACTGACGAAAAAAGACAGTGGAATTAAAGATTTTGCTGATTTGTCAGGTAAAAACGTTGTCGTAACATCAGGAACAACGTCTGAAATGTTACTCAACAAACTCAATGATGAGAAAAAGATGAATATGCGCATTATCAGCGCAAAAGATCATGGAGACTCATTCCGTACACTTGAATCAGGCCGTGCTGTTGCCTTTATGATGGATGACGCATTACTGGCTGGTGAGCGAGCTAAAGCGAAAAAACCGGGTGAGTGGGAAATTGTAGGAACCCCACAATCTGAAGAAGCTTATGGCTGTATGTTGCGTAAAGATGACGCTCAATTCAAAGCGTTAATTGATGAAACCATCGCTAAAGCGCAAAAATCAGGTGAAGCAGAAAAATCGTTTAATCGCTGGTTTAATGCACCAATCCCACCTAAAAATCTTAACTTAGAATTCACTATCTCTGATGAAATGAAAGCATTATTTGCATCACCAAATGATAAAGCTTTGAATTAAAAACACATAAGCAGTTGATGCAAAATACATAATTATAAAGTATCTGTTGGACAGACAGATCAGTGAAGTTTGGGGCAGCCGTTCCCTGCCCCTCTTTTTTCACCGGAGGTGAAATCATGTCGATTGATTGGGATTGGGGGATATTCTTCCAAGAAGCCCCTTTCGGAAACACCACATACTTAGGATGGCTAATTTCTGGCTTTCAAGTCACCATTGCCTTATCTTTATGCGCTTGGGTTATTGCCTTTCTTGTCGGTTCTTTATTCGGAATTTTACGTACAGTACCTAATCGCTGGCTTTCAAGCTTAGGCACTGTTTATGTTGAGTTATTTCGTAACGTACCACTTATTGTTCAGTTCTTTACGTGGTATCTCGTCATTCCTGAACTATTACCTCAATCTATTGGCGATTGGTTTAAAATGGACTTAGCGCCAAATGTGCAATTTTTTGTCTCATCAGCACTCTGCTTAGGTTTATTTACCGCAGCGCGTATGTGTGAACAAGTTAGAGCCGCAATAAACTCCTTACCCCGTGGTCAAAAAGCGGCAGGCTTAGCACTGGGCTTAACCTTACCCCAAACTTATCGTTATGTTTTATTACCCAATGCATACCGAGTCATTATTCCACCAATGACATCCGAAATGCTCAATCTCGTGAAAAACTCTGCGATTGCCTCTACTATCGGTCTTATTGATATGGCAGCACAAGCGAATAAACTCCTCGATTATTCAGCAAAAGCGTATGAGTCATTCACTGCAATCACACTGGCCTATGTATTTATCAATGTCATTATTATGCTAATAATGCATTGGCTTGAAAAACGCGTCCGCTTACCCGGCACAACAGGAGGTCAATAATGTACGAATTTGACTGGAGTTCTGTTGTTCCAAGCCTACCATTTTTAGTTGATGGTATGGCTATCACACTAAAAATTACTATCACTGCTATTGTGGTTGGTATTTTATGGGGAACGGTGCTTGCTGTTATGCGCCTATCTACCTTTAAGCCTATTAGCTGGTTTGCAGCCGCTTATGTTAATACTTTCCGTTCTATTCCATTAGTCATGGTATTGCTGTGGTTTTATTTAATTGTGCCTAACATATTACAAAATGTTCTAGGGCTTTCACCGAAAAGTGATATCCGTTTAATTTCAGCAATGATAGCGTTCTCTTTATTTGAAGCAGCTTATTACTCTGAAATTATAAGAGCAGGTATTCAAAGTGTTAGCAAAGGACAATTTTCAGCCTCACTCGCGTTAGGTATGACCAAATCACAAACCATGCGTTTAGTGATCCTACCTCAAGCCTTTCGAGCCATGATCCCGCTTTTACTGACTCAAGGAATTGTATTATTCCAAGATACATCCTTAGTTTACGTTTTAAGTCTTACTGACTTTTTCAGAACAGCGGCAAATATTGGAGAACGAGATGGAACACAAGTTGAAATGATCCTCTTTGCTGGTTTTGTTTATTTTGTTATTAGCTTCGCTGCTTCGATGTTAGTAAACTTTCTTAAAAAAAGGACTACCTAGATGATTTCCCTAAAAGACGTATCCAAATGGTATGGTCAGTTTCAAGTACTGACTGAATGTTCCACTGAAGTTAAAAAGGGGGAAGTTGTTGTTGTCTGTGGACCTTCTGGATCAGGTAAATCAACACTGATCAAAACAGTAAATGGCTTAGAACCTATACAACAAGGCGAGATCCTTGTTAATGAAATCAAAGTCAATGACAAGCATACTGATCTTGCCAAATTACGAGCAAAAGTGGGTATGGTATTCCAACATTTTGAACTCTTCCCTCACCTCTCTATTATTGAAAATCTTACACTGGCGCAAGTTAAAGTGCTTAATAGAGAGAAAGGAGCCGCAAAAGAGAAAGGGTTAAAGCTATTAGAGCGAGTAGGATTAGCAAGCCATGCTAACAAATATCCAGCACAGCTTTCAGGTGGTCAACAACAACGTGTAGCTATCGCTCGCGCATTATGTATGGACCCGATTGCAATGTTATTTGATGAACCGACATCAGCGCTTGATCCTGAAATGATTAATGAAGTACTTGATGTAATGGTAGAGCTTGCAAATGAAGGTATGACGATGATGGTAGTAACCCATGAGATGGGGTTTGCTAAAAAAGTTGCTGACCGTATTATTTTTATGGACGAAGGTCGAATTGTGGAAGATAGACCTAAAAATGACTTTTTTGATAATCCAAAATCAGCACGAGCAAAAGATTTCCTCGCTAAAATTCTACACTAATTCCCACATCCCCTCTGCTGACGTGCTTTTTTGGCACGTCAGCTCAAAATAATAATTTCGATTAACCTCGCAATTAAATATCAAATAATCTTCTTTTTTCGCAATATCACTAGTATTTTTTCAGGAAATACGCATTTATTATCTTTTTGCCTTAGCTCTTTCCAAGATATCTCGCAATTATGTTGAAAAAGTTATGCAAACAGTGGCTTTCATTGAGATCAATAGTTGTGGCTATTAGACAAAATCAGCTATGCTATGCAAGTCTTAATTTCATAATAGCGGTTACCCTCCGGTAGCCATTAATTCACCATAGGATTATCGGTGCCATGCAAGAACAATATCGTCCCGAAGATATAGAGCAAACTATCCAGGAACACTGGGAAAAGAACAATACATTTAAAGTGACAGAAGATAATAACAAAGAAAAATATTACTGCCTGTCAATGCTACCTTATCCTTCTGGCCGACTACACATGGGACACGTCCGTAACTACACCATTGGTGACGTGATTTCCCGTTATCAACGTATGCTAGGTAAAAACGTCTTACAACCTATTGGTTGGGATGCGTTTGGTTTACCCGCAGAAGGTGCCGCAGTAAAAAATAAAACAGCCCCTGCACCATGGACTTACGAAAACATCAATTACATGAAAAACCAGTTAAAAAAACTAGGTTTTGGTTACGATTGGGATCGTGAAGTCACTACCTGCACACCAGAATATTATCGCTGGGAACAATGGTTCTTTACTAAGTTATATGAAAAAGGCTTAGTTTATAAAAAAACCTCTGCGGTTAACTGGTGCCCACACGACTTAACAGTTTTAGCCAACGAACAAGTTATCGATGGCTGCTGCTGGCGTTGTGATACCCCTGTTGAGCGTAAAGAAATTCCACAGTGGTTTATCAAAATTACCGAATATGCAGAAGAGCTGTTAAACGATTTAGATACGTTAGATGAATGGCCTGAACAAGTTAAGACCATGCAACGTAACTGGATTGGTCGTTCTGAAGGCGTCGAAATTAAATTTGATGTTGCTGACAGCAACGACACAATGACCGTTTATACAACGCGTCCTGATACATTTATGGGTGTCACTTATGTTGCCGTTGCAGCAGGTCACCCATTAGCACAAAAAGCTGCTCAAAATAATCCTGAAGTTCAACACTTCATTGATGAATGCCGTAACATGAAAATGGCAGAAGCCGATATGGCAACAATGGAGAAAAAAGGGATTGCAACAGGTCTTTATGCTATTCATCCATTGACTAAAGAGAAAGTCGCTATTTGGGTTGCTAACTTTGTATTAATGGAATACGGCACAGGTGCTGTAATGGCGGTTCCAGGTCATGATGAACGTGACTGGGAATTTGCAACTAAATACAATTTACCTATTAAAGCTGTTATTGCGGATGCCGAAGGTAATCAACCTGACTTATCTGAAGGTGCATTAACCGAAAAAAATAGCCTGATTAACTCTGGTGAATTCTCTGGATTAGACAACCAAGCTGGCTTTAATGCAATTGCAGATAAACTGGCACAAATGGGTGTTGGTGAGCGCAAAGTTAACTACCGTTTACGTGACTGGGGGGTTTCTCGTCAACGTTACTGGGGTGCGCCAATTCCAATGGCGACTTTAGAAGACGGTACTGTTGTTCCTGTTCCTGAAGATCAACTCCCTGTTATCCTGCCAGAAGATGTAAAAATGGACGGGATCACCAGCCCAATCAAAGCAGATCCTGAGTGGGCAAAAACCACAATCAATGGTCAGCCAGCGCTGCGTGAAACAGATACTTTTGACACCTTTATGGAATCTTCTTGGTATTACGCTCGTTATACCTGCCCTGATTACGATAAAGGCATGTTAGATCCGAAAGCCGCTAACTATTGGTTACCAGTTGACTGGTATATCGGTGGTATTGAACACGCAATCATGCACTTAATGTATTTCCGCTTCTTCCATAAGCTGATGCGTGATGCTGGTTTAGTAAACTCTGATGAACCTGCAAAACGCTTACTGTGTCAAGGCATGGTATTAGCGGATGCGTTCTATCACACGGGTGAAGATGGCGCTCGCCATTGGGTATCTCCTGCTGAAGCTATTGTTGAACGTGATGAGAAAAATCGCATCATTAAAGCGACTGACAGCGAAGGTCATGAATTGACTTATGCTGGCATGAGCAAAATGTCTAAATCTAAAAATAACGGTATCGACCCACAAACGATGGTTGAACGTTATGGTGCAGATACCGTTCGTTTATTTATGATGTTTGCTGCTCCACCAGAATTAACACTGGAATGGCAGGAATCTAGCGTTGAAGGTGCAAACCGTTTCTTACGTCGTTTATGGCGTTTAGTTCACGAACACTCTCAAAAAGGAGCGACACAGCCTCTTGATCTTTCTGCACTGACAGAAGAACAAAAAGATTTACGTCGTGACTTACATAAAACAATTGCGAAAGTATCTGATGACGTAGGTCGTCGTTTAGCCTTTAACACCGCGATTGCCGCCATTATGGAGTTAATGAATAAATTAACTCGTGCAACACAAGAAACAGAGCAAGATCGTGCTTTAATGCAAGAAGCATTAGAAGCTATTGTTCGTATGCTTTCTCCAATCATCCCTCATGCATGTTTCGTTATGTGGCAAGCATTAGGTGGAAAAGAGGACGTTGATGTTGCACCATGGCCGGTTGCTGATGAAGAAGCAATGGTCGATGACACCAAACTGATCATCGTTCAAGTGAATGGTAAAGTGCGTGGTCGAGTCACTGTTCCGGCTAATTCAGAAAAAGAATATGTTCAGGAAATGGCGACAAAAGAGTACAGTGTTGCTAAATACTTGGAAGATGTGACTATTCGTAAAGTCATCTATGTTCCAGGAAAATTACTGAACATGGTTGTTGGCTGATAAGGAGGCCTAGTGCGATATCTACTTTCGCTATTTTTCGGTTTAGCGGTGTTAATCACCGCTGGCTGTGGTTTTCACCTTCAAGGTAAAACTCAGGTTCCAGCAGAATTAAAAACGCTTTATCTTAGCTCTGGTGACCCTTATGGCCCATTATCTCGTATAATGCGTCAACAACTTAGACTTAGTGGTGTTCAGCTTGTTGAAAATCCAACAGCCAATATCCCTATTCTTAAAATTATTGGTTCATCAGAAAGTAAAGAGACCGTCTCTGTGTATCAAGACGGTAAATCAGCAGAACGTCAGTTAACATTTGTGCTTGATGCACAAGTGATTATGCCTGATGGTACGATTTACCCAATTTCATCACAGGTTTCACGCCCATTCTTCGATAACCCATTAGAAGCATTAGCGAAAGATGCTGAAAATGACATTATCAAGCAAGAGATGCGTGAACAAGCGACAGCAATATTAGTGCGTAAATTATTGGTTGTTCATAACGCTGAACGCCAAAAAACCGCACAAGCTGAGCAGGCAAAACAGATAATCTCACCAGCCAAATGATCCGCTTATATCCAGAACAACTGAATGCGCAGCTCCAAGAGGGGCTGCGCCAAAGTTACCTACTCTGGGGTAATGAACCGCTGTTACTCCAAGAGTCTCAAGATGCTATTCAATCCGTAGCTAAATCCCAAGGATTTATCGAGCATTATCAATTTACCCTTGATAATAATACGGACTGGAATGAAATTTACTCGCTTTGTCAATCGCTAAGCCTTTTTTCTCAAAGACAATCTCTTTTACTGCATTTACCTGAAAATGGCCCCAATGCAGTGATGTCAGAGAAACTCACTCGCCTATCTCAAGAATTGCATCAAGATTTATTGTTGATTTTACGTGGCAATAAACTCACCAAAGCGCAAGAAAACAGTGAATGGTTTAAAACATTAAGCCAACATGGAACCTATGTTTCTTGCCTGACACCGGAGCTTGATAAATTGCCTAATTGGGTTGCGCGTCGAGCAAAACAAAAAGGGTTAGCGCTGGATGAACAAGGTAATCAATTACTTTGCTACTGTTATGAAGGGAATTTACTCGCACTAGCACAAGCCATCGAGCGCCTTTCTCTATTGTACCCTGACGGAAAGCTAACACTCCCAAGAGTCGAAGCAGCGGTCAATGACGCGTCACATTTTACCCCTTATCACTGGGTTGATGCATTACTTGCAGGGAAAACGCAACGTGCATGGCATATCTTGCAACAACTAAAAAGAGAAGACTCTGAACCTGTTATTTTACTCAGAACTTTACAACGTGAATTAATGCAGTTGATTACGCTACATCGTGAATCTAAAACAGCTTCGCTAAAAACGATTTTTGATAAACATCGAATTTGGCAAAACCGACGCCCAATATTCACAGCAGCACTACAGCGCTTATCTGAACATCAATTGCTGACAGCAATACGATTACTTGCAACAATTGAAATTACAATTAAGCAAGATTACGGACAGACAGTTTGGCCCTCGCTTAGCGCTCTGGGTTTATTACTTTGTGGAAAAGCATTACCAGAAGGATTTGTCAGTCATGCCTAAAGCCAATCACTCAACACCTTTAATTAACCAAGCCATCGCTTTATATGGTGGTACATTTGATCCTATTCATTATGGGCATTTGCGTCCGGTTGAAGCACTTTCAGGATTAATTGGTTTAAAAGAAGTGATTTGGTTACCTAACAATATTCCGCCACATCGCCCTCAACCAGAGGCATCTTCTCAACAACGTCTTGAAATGGTACGCCTCGCACTCGAACCATATTCTTCTTTTAAAGTGGATACCCGCGAGCTTGAAAAACCAACGCCCTCTTATAGCATAGAGACATTAAAAGACTTCAGACAAGAAATTGGCGATAAACAACCTTTAGCCTTTATTATTGGTCAAGATTCATTGCTTTCAATAAATACATGGCACAAATGGGAAAGTTTATTAGACGTGTGCCATTTATTAGTTTGCGCTCGTCCTGGCTATCAAACGCATTTTGGATCAGCGCAAATGCAAGCATGGTTAGAAAAGCACCAAACCAAACAGCAAGAAGATATTCATTGCTTACCCGCAGGTAAAATATTCCTCGCTGACACGCCACTTTATAATATTTCAGCGACAGACATTCGTGCGCGCCACAAAGCAGGTTTAGATTGCCGCGATTTACTCCCCAGCTCCGTTGAAAACTATATTCGCCAACAACAACTTTATAAATAACCTATGCTTTTTAAAGTTGTTCTCTTAAATAATTAAAAGCAGATGGATAAGGCGAAAAATAGCGTTGATTAATCAAATAGCCATCAGGATAAATAGTTAACCAATATTGGAGTAAATCATAAGGTTTAGAGAAAGGCACTACACCTTGACGATATAGCAAAATTGTCTGTGACATTTCTTGTTTCTGTTGCGAACTCAGATCTCGCTTAAAATACCCCGCCATATGCATTAATGCATTAGTTTGCCCTTCTCGATTTGGAGCAACGCTTAATGCCCTCATTAGCTTTTGTTGATATGTCGATGCAATTTCGTCAAGGGAAGTTTTATCAGAAAGATTAGCGAGATAACGCCCTAATTCACGATAAGCCACTTGTGAATAAGCCATAACTAAATATTTATATCGACTATGGAATTTAATCAAAGCCCCTTTACTTAGTGATTGATTAACCTGTTGTTGATAATCGCATAGTGTAAAGAATTGAGTAAGAAAGTGATCGAGAATAATAGGCTGTAAAAGCTGCTCAAGGCTTAATTGAGGTAAGATAAAATTTGATGGAGAAACAAGTCGGTCCCCTTCTTTTCCGATATAACCATAAATCGGCAACGGATGATCTCTGTTTTGGAGATCTATCTGCATAATGCCTATTTTTTCATCTTTAACGGCATGACAAAGTAATGCTAACTTTTCTTGTAATTGGCAATCGTTGTTACTCACAATTTCTGAAGATAGCCCGAGATAATTTTCTTTTCTTTCCATTCTTTTTCTCTCTAACTAAAAAGTATGAGTATTAGTCTGTATAATCTCAACGTAACAAAGTCAAAACACGCTAATTAGGTATTTAATCAGCATTGACAGACGAGGTTTAGCTGTTATTCTCACCCTCTGTTCCCTTAAGGGAACTGTAAGGTAAAACTGTCGTCTAAACGGAAAAGTTCTTATCTGCCTTCTTTTTGTTATTTATTATGACGCAGTTAATGGGCATATATGAATTTTTCTAAATCAAACGTCGAAAAACAAGAAAATGAGGTTTATGTTCTTGTTATTGCTAACTGGAATTAATCATCCAGTAAAATAGATTTATTGGTATAAATTCCTTTAAAATAGCATTCATATTCTAAATAATTTGAGGCGCAGTTAGACAACAAATGGAGTAAGTCGCTAGGAGCATATCAAAGTATATAACTAGTGCGAATAAATGTAGTCAACAACGCTGCAACTTGAAGTATCACGAGTATGTTATTTTTCGATTGAATTAACTCATTAGATTAAAGGTGATCCTTTTGCAAGGTTCTGAATTACAGCAATTTATTATTGATAAACTTGAAGATTCTAAAGCTCAAGACATTATTGCATTAGATGTCCGCGGAAAATCAAGTGTAACTGATTACATGATTATTTGTACGGGCACATCAAGCAGACACCTCATGTCTGTTGCAGATAATCTCGTTGATGATTGCCGCGAAGCGGGATTACAACCTTTAGGTGTTGAAGGACAAGGCGTTTCTGACTGGATTGTCGTTGATCTTGGTGAAGCCATGGTACACGTCATGCAAGAAGATAGTCGCCGTATGTACGAACTTGAAAAACTCTGGAGCTGAGTTTGAAATTACAGCTCATTGCCGTTGGTACAAAAATGCCGGACTGGATACAGACCGGCTTTATGGATTATCTTAATCGATTCCCAAAAGACATGCCTTTAGAACTTATCGAGATCCCCGCTGGCAAGCGTGGGAAGAATGCGGATATTAAACGTATTCTCGAAAAAGAAGGTGAACAAATGTTAGCAGCAGTAGGAAAAGGAAATCGAATCGTTACTCTCGATATTCCTGGCGCTCGCTGGGATACGCCAAAACTTGCAGAACAACTTGATCGATGGAAGCTTGATGGAAGAAATGTCAGCTTACTCATTGGTGGTCCCGAAGGATTAGCACCAGCATGTAAAGCGGCAGCAGAACAAAGCTGGTCTTTATCGCCATTAACCATGCCACATCCTCTAGTTCGCGTTGTCGTAGCGGAAAGCCTTTACCGTGCGTGGAGTATTACCACAAACCATCCTTATCATCGGGAATAATAAATTTTGGCGGGTAAGTAAGTGAAGTCAACTAATGGGATGAAGAAAAGAAAACGTACCCCGTTTCGAGATTATACAGCGGAATCCAAACTTTTCATCCGCCGTGTTATTGTCGCGTTTTCTGTGATTATAGTGCTAAGTGGTATTTTAGTGTTTAACTTACACCACTTACAAATTGCTCGCCATGATGATTACCAAACTCGGTCTAATGGTAACCGTATTAAGCTAGTCCCTATTCCACCTAGTCGCGGTATTATCTATGATCGCAAAGGCGTTCCTCTTGCGCTAAATAGTACTATTTATCAGCTCGAAATAATGCCAGAGAAAGTCGCCAATCTACAAGAAACGTTAGATAGTTTAAGAGAGGTTGTCGATTTAAGTGATGAAGACATTGCTAATTTTGAAAAAGAGCGTAAAAGAGCACGCCGCTTCACCCAAATTGTATTAAAAACAGCACTGAACCAAGTGCAAGTCGCTCGTTTTGCTATTAATCAATATCGCTATCCTGGTTTAGAAATAAAAGGTATTCAACGCCGTTATTATCCTTATGGCTCTGCATTAACGCATGTTATTGGCTATGTTGCTAAAATTAATGATAAGGATGTCGAGCGCCTTGAAAAAGAAGGCTTATATGCCAATTACGCTTCAACACATGATATTGGTAAATTAGGGATTGAGCGTTATTACGAATCGGTTTTACATGGTAAAACAGGCTATGAAGAAGTGGAAGTCAATAGCCGTGGTCGTGTTATTCGTCAATTACATGAGCAACCGCCACAAGCGGGCAAAGATATTTATTTAACTATCGACCTTGAGTTACAGACTTATATTGAAACATTACTTACCACTAGCCGTGCTGCGGTTGTGGTTACTGATCCACGTAATGGTGAAATTTTAGCCTTAGTTTCCAACCCAAGTTACGACCCTAATTTATTTGTTGGGGGGATCTCTAATACCGATTATCAAGGATTACTCAATAATCCCGATCGACCTTTAATTAACCGTACTACGCAAGGGCTTTACCCACCAGCTTCAACGGTAAAACCTTTTATGTCAGTTGCTGCATTAAGCGAAGGCGTGATCACCCCCAATACAACCATTCATGATCCTGGCTGGTGGCAACTTCCCGGCTCTGAAAAACGTTACCGAGACTGGAAACGTTGGGGACATGGAAAACTTAATGTTACAAAATCTATCGTAGAATCTGCGGATACCTTCTTCTACCAAGTTGCTTATGATATGGGAATTGATCGTATATCAACTTGGATGACTCGCTTTGGCTATGGTGAATATACTGGCATTGATCTGTCAGAAGAACGTAATGGCATCATGCCAACCCGTGAGTGGAAACAGCAACGTTATAAAAAGCCTTGGTATCAAGGTGACACGATCCCCGTAGGGATTGGACAAGGTTATTGGACAGCAACGCCAATTCAAATGGCGAAGGCGTTAATGACGCTAATTAATGATGGTCAAGTAAAAACCCCTCACCTACTTTACGGTACAAAACTTGGCAATGAAATGTTGCCTTATGTTGATACTGAAACACGCCAAATTGGCGATATCAACTCAGGTTATTGGGAATTAGCAAAACACGGTATGTATGGTGTGGCTAACTTCCCTAATGGCACAGGTCGTAGAAGTTTTGCTAATGCACCTTATAAAGTCGCAGCAAAATCGGGAACAGCACAGGTATTTAGTTACGAAACCTACAATGCGAGCCAATTGGCTGAACATCTTCGTGACCACAAATTGATGATTGCCTTTGCGCCTTATGATAACCCAACCGTAGCCGTCTCTATTATTCTAGAAAATGGTGGCGCAGGTCCTTCTGTTGGCGATCTTACCAGACAAATTCTTGACCACATTCTCCTTGGTGATAACAACACGGTATTGCCAGCTTCTCCACCAGCACCGCGTGGTTCAGAGGAATAATACTCATGACTGAAAATAACAAGAAAAAATCCTTCTGGACACGGATCCATATCGACCCCCTATTCTTGCTTTGTATTATTGCTTTATTAGGATACAGCGCATTTATTATGTGGAGTGCCAGCGGGCAAGATCCAGACATGATGCAACGTAAGTTAGGACAGATTGCAATGGGGTTTATGATCATGATCATCATGGCACAAATTCCTCCCCGAGTTTATGAAAGTTGGGCGCCTCATCTCTTTTTCTTTTGCGTTATCTTATTGGTCCTTGTCGATGTTTTCGGGCAAATTAGCAAGGGAGCACAACGCTGGCTAGATTTAGGTATTGTACGTTTTCAGCCCTCAGAAATTGCAAAAATTGCCGTTCCTTTGATGGTGGCGCGATTTATGAATCGAGATGTGTGCCCACCGACGTTACGTAATACCGCCATTGCTCTGGTCATTATTTTTGTTCCAACATTATTAGTTGCAGCACAGCCCGATTTGGGGACATCCATTCTTGTTGCTGCTTCAGGGCTATTTGTTCTTTTCCTTGCTGGAATGAGTTGGCGACTTATTATTATCGCAATTTTACTTGTTGCCGCCTTTATCCCCATACTTTGGTTTTTCCTCATGCATGATTACCAGCAAGCACGGGTAATGATGCTTCTTGACCCCGAATCAGACCCTCTTGGCGCAGGATATCATATCATCCAATCTAAAATTGCCATTGGTTCTGGTGGATTACATGGAAAAGGATGGTTACAAGGCACTCAATCTCAATTAGAATTCTTACCAGAGCGCCATACAGACTTTATTTTTGCTGTATTGGCTGAAGAACTCGGATTAATTGGTGTTTTGATACTACTGACGCTTTATATACTCTTAATCGCGCGCGGTCTTTATCTTGCAACGAAAGCACAAAATACATTTGGTAGAGTAATGATTGGCGGATTAATGCTAATTTTCTTTGTCTATGTTTTTGTCAACATAGGAATGGTGAGTGGCATTCTTCCTGTTGTGGGTGTTCCGTTACCGCTGATGAGTTATGGAGGCTCGGCCCTTATTGTATTAATGGCAGGGTTTGGTATCGTGATGTCGATTCATACACACCGAAAACTACTATCTAAAAGTTTATAATGAGGTTTTTATGCGTCTGCAATGGGTTTTGATTGGTATCAGTGCATTGCTACTGTCAGGGTGTGTTATTGATAAGCCGAATACCAATAAACAGCCAGCACCATTACCCAATGTGCCAGCTCAACGTGTTCTCGGTGCAGAGCCACGTTACGAGCCTTATCACCCTACGGCAAATCAAGATTACCGAAAAAATGGCGTGGTTTACCGTATTGTGACTGATCCTGCAAACTTCAGTGAGCGAGGAGAGGCGGTTGTTTATGATAGTTTAGCGATGAGTCGTTTAACAACCATTGGTGAGCGCGTTAATCCCTATGAGTTTGCTGTCGCACATCCTACATTACCGATCCCAAGCTATGCGAAAATCACGAACTTGCTCAATGGACGCACAATGGTTGTACGTATTAACGACCGTGGTCCTTACGTCAATGGAAAACAAATCCAAGTCACCCCAGCGGTTTCTGATAGTTTACGTTTAATGCCAACAACCCCATTGCTTATTGAAGGAATTGTTGTTGACCAAACTGGCCATATGAGTGGTATTGGTACACATGGTGCGCAGATTGAGAAGAAAACAACGGCATTACCTGAGCGCCCTAATTTTAATGCTCAGCCAGCAGCACAAGCGCCATTAACGACATCAACGCCTACCAACAACAATATGCCCGTAGAGCCACCAGCTCCAACTCCTGTTCCAGTCAAAACGCCAACTCCGGCGCCAGCTCCAATGCCAACTCCTGTGGAGACAGAAACAAAAGCACCAAAACCTGTATTATCCTCAAACGCTATAGCACAAGGCTTTTATGTCCAAGTCGGCGCTCTCAGTAACGAAAATAATGCGCAGTTTTGGCTCAATGATTTATCGTCATTATTTAGCACTCAAGGTGTAATCAATAAAGCAGATGGATTGTATAAAGTGCAACTCGGCCCTTATTCATCTAAAGATCAAGCCGAAATGATAAAGAACAAGCTAAAACAAGTTAAAGATATCACGGGATTTATTATTACCCAATAAAGGATAATTTTACGTAAAATCCTTTTTATATCAGCAAATTCAAGCGTAGAATCGTCTGGATTTGCTGATATTTTATTTATCAGTCCCTATTTTTCCCTGAATTTTCGGATTAAACAAACAGAATGAAACAGATACTCCCAGCAAAATTACTAAGAACAAGCCTATTAAGTGCCACTTTTGCTTTACTCACAGTAAGTCATCAAAGTATTGCGGAAGATTCCCTAAAAACAATGATACCCGCTGTTCCTAGTATCGAAGCCGAATCTTATATTCTTATTGATTATAATTCTGGGAAAGTACTGGCTGAAATGAATGCCGATGTTCGCCGTGATCCTGCCAGTTTAACCAAGATGATGACCAGCTATGTTATCGGTCAATCAATTCGTGCTGGTAAAATTTCAAATAGCGATATCGTACCCATTGGTGAAGAAGCATGGGCAACGGGTAATCCTGTTTTTCGTGGCTCTTCTTTAATGTTCTTAAAACCAGGTGATCAAGTTACAGTTGCGCAGTTAACTCGTGGTATTAACTTACAATCAGGTAATGATGCTTGTGTTGCGATGGCCTCTTATATCGCTGGCAGCCAAGATACGTTTGTGACCATGATGAACGACTACGTTAAACGCCTAGGTTTACAAAATACACAATTCCAAACCGTTCATGGTCTTGATGCCCCAGGACAATACAGCTCGGCTCGCGATATGGCGCTAATTGGTGCTGCATTAATTCGCGATGTACCGGATGAATATGCCATCTATAAAGAAAAAGAGTACACCTACAACAATATTCGCCAAACCAACCGAAATGGTTTGTTGTGGGATACCAGTTTAAACGTTGATGGCATTAAAACTGGGCATACTGCATCTGCTGGCTATAACCTTGTCGCTTCTGCAACTGAAGGCGATATGCGTTTAATTTCTGCAGTTATGGGCGGTCACTCATCTAAAGGTCGAGATGCAGAAAGTAAAAAATTACTTACTTGGGGTTTTCGTTTTTTTGAAACCGTAAAACCATTGCAAGTGGGTAAAGAGTTCGCCGCAGAGCCAATTTGGTATGGTGAAACAGATAAAGTACAATTAGGGGTAGATAAAGATGTTTATTTAACTATTCCTCGTGGTCGTTTAAAAGATTTAAAAGCAAGCTATGTTCTTGATAATGTAGAATTACATGCACCAGTGGCGAAAAACCAAGTTGTGGGAACAATTAATTTCCAACTTGATGGTCAAGTGATTGAACAACGCCCGCTTGTTGTGATGAATGAAGTAAAAGAAGGTGGTTTCTTTAGCCGTATTATCGACTATATTAAATTATTATTCTCACACTGGTTTGGCTAAGGCTTGAAAAAGGTAAATGCGCCCACATATAACTTTCATACAGATATTGGCAGAAATACATTTACCATTCCCATATTTACCCTAATTACCAGTATTGCATTCCTTATTATATAAGGAATGCCCTTTTTATTTGCTAAGATTAGGTGTAGAAATAAATTATTAAAACAACAGCACCCGTTGTCTTAAGGAATTACATTATGATGAAAACAAAATTAAACGAACTGTTAGAGTTCCCATGTTCTTTCACTTATAAAGTGATGGGTCATGCAAAACCAGAATTAGTGGATCAAGTCGTTGAAGTCATTCAGCGCCATGCGCCTGGTGATTACACGCCTTCAGTGAAACCAAGTAGCAAAGGTAATTACCACTCTGTTTCTATTACTATCAATGCAACTCATATCGATCAAGTAGAAACGTTATATAAAGAATTAGGTGAACTTGAACTGGTACGTATGGTTCTATAATCTCTTCTTTGAATAGATGACTTTCTAAAAGCGCCTTTCATTAAGGCGCTTTTTTATTTCTGCCTTTCCTCATTTTTCACTCTACCTCGGAAAAAAAACATCTCAATCTGGTAGTTCATTTACTGGAGCGTTATACTGCTCTTCACAATTACGCTACAAATGAAGATTTTCACGGTGCAAGACAAGACAATCATTATTCGCCAATTAGGTGTGGAACCCTATTTACCGGTTTCTGATTCTATGCATCAGTTTACGGAAAAACGGGAAAGTCACACACCTGATGAAATATGGCTCGTTCAACATGAACAGGTTTTTACCCAAGGGCAAGCAGGTAAAGCTGAACACTTATTAAATACGGGAACTATCCCAGTTATTCAATCTGATCGTGGTGGTCAAGTGACTTATCATGGCCCTGGTCAACAAGTGATGTATGTTTTAATTGATTTAAAACGCAATCATGTAGGTGTTCGTCAATTAGTCACCGCTCTTGAAAATACCGTTATTGATACGCTGGCAGAGTTTAATGTAGAAGCTTATGCTCGCGCTGATGCACCCGGCGTTTATGTAAAGGGCGATAAAATTTGCTCTTTAGGATTACGCATTCGTAAAGGTTGCTCCTTTCATGGACTTGCGCTCAATATCGATATGGATTTATCGCCTTTTACACGAATAAATCCTTGTGGTTATTCTGATCTAAAAATGACGCAGTTAATTGATTTTGCACCGAACACGACAACGTCACAGGTAGCACCGTTATTAGTTAAGCATTTTTGTACACAACTAGGATTTCAACCACAGCAATAAAAATGCTATAATTTTTTTAACATTTATCATATTTTTTTAAAACCCTGATTACCTCAGTCACATCGTGTTAATCACTCTAGATAACTGGAACTGGCACAATTATGAGTAAACCTATTCAGATGGAACGCGGAGTTAAATATCGCGACGCCGATAAAATGGCACTTATTCCTGTTAAAACAGTCGCTACAGAACGAGAACAACTGCTACGCAAACCTGATTGGATGAAAATAAAGCTACCCGCTGACTCAAGTAAAATTCAGGGTATCAAAGCAGCAATGCGTAAAAATGGTCTTCATTCTGTCTGTGAAGAAGCCTCTTGCCCTAATCTTGCAGAGTGCTTTAACCACGGAACAGCAACCTTTATGATCTTGGGTGCAATCTGTACACGCCGTTGCCCATTCTGCGATGTGGCTCATGGCCGCCCAAATGCTCCCGATCCACAAGAGCCAGAAAAACTCGCTCAAACGATCAAAGATATGGGGTTACGTTACGTCGTAATTACTTCTGTAGACCGCGATGATTTACGGGATGGCGGCGCTCAACATTTTGCTGATTGTATTGCTGCAATTCGTGCAAAAAATCCAACGATCCGCATTGAAACATTAGTCCCTGACTTCCGTGGGCGTATGGATAAAGCACTTGAGATCCTCACAGATACTCCACCAGATGTCTTCAACCATAACTTAGAGAACGTTCCTCGCGTTTATCGTCAAGTACGTCCAGGCGCTAACTATCAATGGTCATTGACATTATTAGAACGTTTTAAGCAAGCTCACCCAAATATTCCTACTAAGTCGGGTTTAATGGTCGGTCTTGGGGAAACTAACGAAGAAATTATTGACGTTATGCGTGATCTGCGTAAACATGGGGTAACGATGCTGACATTAGGGCAATATTTACAGCCAAGTCGTCACCATCTTCCTGTTCAACGCTACGTCAGTCCTGACGAGTTTGAGTATATGAAAGAGCAAGCACTTGCAATGGGCTTTACTCATGCAGCTTGTGGGCCGTTTGTTCGCTCGTCTTATCATGCTGACCTTCAAGCTCAAGGGATTGAGGTTAAATAACAATTAATCTCTCATGTTTAACATTGCAATTGCTGTATTTATAGGTGGTGGTTTAGGTAGCGTATTGCGCTGGCTGATTAGCTACCGCCTAAATTCTATTTTTCCTCATTTTGCCACAGGCACCTTAATTGCTAACTGTATTGGTGCTTTTATTATTGCCTTTGGTATCGCTTGGTTTAGCAAAGCGCCACATATTGATCCTATTTGGAAAATTATGCTAACGACGGGCTTCTGTGGCGGTCTTACGACGTTCTCAACCTTTTCTGTCGAAGTTGTCGCACTCTTTACTGAGGGAAAGATAGGATGGGCATTAGGTACTATGGGCGCTAACTTGGCAGGTTCATTTTTAATGACCGCCTTTGCGTTTTGGTTACTACGAGAAATGTAATGCTCGGACGGGCTTTGCTCTAGATACATAAAAACCCGTTAAAAAACGGGCTTTGCTCTAGATACATAAAAACCCGTTAAAAAACGGGTTTTTACTGTCTCAAAGAAGTCGTTAATTAGATAGCGACAACGTTTGCAGCAGATGGCCCTTTCGCGCCGTCAGTAACTTCAAACTCTACTTTTTGACCTTCAGCAAGGGTTTTAAAGCCTTCTGATGTAATAGCGGAAAAGTGTACAAATACATCTTTGCTGCCATCTTCTGGAGTGATAAAACCAAAACCTTTAGTTTCGTTAAACCACTTAACGTTACCTTTTAATTTAGACATCAAGTTTACCTTTAAAATAGAAAATAAACGCAAGCGTTTTGCGTTGGCTATAGTAAAACAAAAATGATGATTCCCTGTCCACAGCCTAGATCACGAAACTCACATTTTTTTTCTGCCAAATGATTAATATTCAGACAAATCCCATGCCTTAACGCATAGTTCACTTAAGAAACAATACTTAATACTTACAATCTAAACTATTCATCAATTTCTACTTTTTCATAGTGAAGTAGCCAACGCTTAATATCTAATCCACCAGTATAGCCGACCAACTTACCGTTATGGCCAATAACTCGGTGGCAAGGAATAATTAAAGAAATTGGATTGCGTGAGTTGGCCATTCCTACCGCTCTGCAATAATTGATCGAACCTAATGTAAGCGCCAATTTTTTATAGCTCCAAATTTCACCATAAGGAATTGTCTGCAATGTCTTCCAAACACGGCTTTGAAACTCAGTTCCTTCTGGTGCTAATGGCACTGAAAACGTCGTGCGTTTACCCGCAAAATACTCTTTTAATTGTTGCATACATTGGTTAATCACGGGGCTTGTGTTTACAGCAACCTCTTTGTCATTCACAAAATAGAGACTCGTGATCCCTTTTTCATTTGCAGTGATTGAGATATAAGGTTTTGGAAAGCCTTTAGGTGCATTGAGATAGTCTTGGTACATAATGTTTTCTCTGCTGATTTGTCTTTAGCAATAAGATTAAATCATGCTTGATTGATAAAGCAATCATCTAATTACTCGTATATCTAATAAAAATTGATCAATCGAGCGATCTAAAAATAAAATTAATTCACTAACTATTTAATTTTAATGATAATCATTATCAAAAATGAAAATCACCATATATTGTGTGGTTGAAAATAAATAAATCTATATATAGTATTTAAGTACTTCTCATTATGGATGTGAAAACAGACGCATCCATATTTTTATAAGGGTTATTTTTATGTCTGTTATCCTCTATACCAAACCGAATTGCGTTCAATGTAGCGCTACAGAACGCGCCTTAAAACAGAAAAATATTCCGTTTGTTGCAGTTGATCTCACCAAAGATACACAAGCCCTCGCTCACATTGTTTCTATGGGATATCGCCAAGTACCTGTTGTCGTTCACGGTGAACAACATTGGTCGGGTTTCTGCCCTGATAAAATCAGACAGATCACGCTCTAAAGGAGCATCTCATGCAAACTGCACCTTTGATCTACTTTTCAAGTCGTTCTGAAAACTGCCATCGCTTTGTACAAAAGCTCCATTTAAAAGCGACCAGAATTATTGAAGATGAAACCTTGCTTGCAACGCAACCTTTTGTGTTGCTTTGCCCGACTTATGGCGGCGGCGGTACTAAAGGTGCAGTGCCTAAAGCGGTTATTCAGTTTTTAAATATTCCTGAAAACCGTCAATTAATACGTGGAGTCATTGCTTCTGGAAATACTAACTTTGGTGCAGCTTACGGATTAGCAGGCGATATTATTGCACAAAAATGCCAAATTCCTTTTTTGTATCGATTTGAATTATTAGGTACACCAGAAGATGTAAACCGCGTAAAAACAGGTTTAAGTACGTTTTGGTCAAGCCTTACTGACCAATGCGCCACGAGATAATTAACATGACACAATCAACAGAACAACTGGATTACCATGCATTGAATGCCATGCTAAATCTCTATGATGAGCAAGGTAATATTCAGTTTGATAAAGACAAATTAGCGACACACCATTTTTTTCGCCAGCATGTAAATCAAAATACGGTATTTTTTCATGATCTAAGAGAAAAATTAGAATTCTTAGTCCAACAACACTATTACGAAGCTCTAGTGTTAGAACAGTATGAATTTGCCTTTATAAAACAGCTATTCAAACATGCTTATAGCAAAAAGTTTCGCTTTCAATCTTTCCTTGGTGCTTTTAAGTATTACACCAGTTACACCTTAAAAACGTTTGATGGAGAGCGCTATCTTGAGCGCTATGAAGATCGCGTTTGTATGGTGGCGCTCACGCTTGCACAAGGAGATACTGATCTTGCTATTCATCTTGTTGATGAAATCATTAGTGGTCGTTTCCAACCCGCAACACCGACTTTTTTAAATTGTGGGAAGCAACAGCGTGGTGAATTGGTTTCCTGCTTTCTGCTGCGCATAGAAGATAATATGGAGTCTATCGGCCGATCGGTCAATTCCGCATTACAGCTTTCTAAACGTGGCGGTGGCGTTGCATTTTTGCTCACTAATTTACGTGAAGCTGGCGCTCCCATTAAACGTATAGAGAATCAATCTTCTGGCGTTGTTCCTGTTATGAAGATGCTCGAAGATGCTTTTTCCTATGCCAATCAGTTAGGCGCACGACAAGGCGCTGGTGCTGTTTATCTTCATGCCCATCATCCAGATATTTACCATTTTCTTGATACAAAAAGAGAAAATGCGGACGAAAAAGTGAGAATTAAAACGCTCTCTTTAGGCGTTGTTATCCCTGATATCACTTTTGAATTAGCGAAACGTAATGAAGATATGTATCTCTTCTCACCTTATGATGTAGAGCGTGTTTATGGCGTACCTATGTCAGAGATCAGTATTAGTGAAAAATACAGTGAAATGGTGAATAACGCGCAAATTCGTAAGAAAAAAATTAAAGCGAGAGAGTTTTTCCAAACACTTGCCGAAATTCAATTTGAATCTGGCTATCCTTATATCATGTTTGAAGATGCTGTAAATCGCGCCAATCCTATCGCCGGTAGAATTAATATGAGCAATCTTTGCTCTGAAATTTTACAAGTCAACAGTGCAAGTGAGTATCACCCTGACTTAAGTTATCGCCATATCGGTCACGATATTAGTTGTAACTTAGGTTCTATGAATATTGCTATGGCAATGGACTCACCTAACTTTGCTCATACCGTCAGCACAGCAATTAGGGCATTAAGTAATGTCTCTGAAATGACGAAAATTGAGTCCGTTCCTTCGATTGAAAAAGGTAATCTCGCTTCTCATGCCATTGGTTTAGGACAAATGAATTTACATGGCTACTTAGCGCGTGAAGGGATTTATTACGGCTCAGAAGAAGCATTAGATTTTACTAATATCTATTTTTATACCGTCACTTACTATGCATTATTAGCGTCAAATCAATTAGCTATTGAGAAAAAACAGCACTTTAAAGGCTTTGAAAATTCAAAATACGCAACGGGTGAATACTTCAATAAATATCTATCACAGCAGTGGTTGCCCAAAACTCAAAAAGTTAACCAGCTGTTTAGTCAATCTAATGTTCATATTCCAACACAGGAAGATTGGCAAGCTCTCAAGCAATCTATTATGACGCATGGGATATATAACCAAAATTTACAAGCAATACCACCAACAGGATCGATTTCCTATATCAACCACTCTACATCGAGCATTCATCCTATTGCCGCGCCAATAGAAATTAGAAAAGAAGGTAAGATTGGACGAGTTTATTACCCTGCTCCCTTTATGACCAATGAAAATCGTCAATATTATCAAGATGCATATGAAATTGGGGCTGAAAAAATTATCGATACCTATGCTGAAGCTTCTCAACATATCGACCAAGGATTATCACTGACCTTGTTCTTTTCTGATGAAGCCACAACAAGAGATATTAACAAAGCGCAAATTTATGCATGGCGTAAAGGTATTAAAACCTTGTATTACATTCGTATCCGACAATCTGCATTAGCCGGTACAGAAATCAAAGGCTGTGTTTCGTGCGCACTTTAATAATAACAATAAGGAGAACATAGCATGTCATCACCTTTATTAAGCCATGTTAATGCGATTAACTGGAATCGCATTGAAGATGAAAAAGATTTAGAAGTTTGGAACCGTTTAACCATGAATTTTTGGTTACCTGAAAAAATTCCACTCTCTAATGATATTCCTTCATGGAACACGCTGACTCAAGCTGAAAAGCAACTGACGATCCGTGTTTTCACTGGGTTAACTTTGCTTGATACTATCCAAAACACTGTAGGTGCACCGACTTTAATGCCTGATGCACTCACGCCTCATGAAGAAGCCGTATTATCTAATATCTGTTTTATGGAAGCGGTTCATGCTCGCTCTTACAGTTCGATATTTTCTACACTCTGCTTAACAACCGATGTCGATGAAGCATATCGTTGGAGTGAGGAAAATCCTTACTTACAAAAGAAAGCAGAAATTATTTTGCGTTATTATCAAGATGAAGATCCTTTAAAGAAAAAAATCGCCAGTGTCTTTTTAGAATCCTTTTTATTTTATTCAGGATTCTATTTACCAATGTATTGGTCAAGCCGAGGAAAATTAACCAATACAGCCGATTTAATTCGTCTTATTATTAGGGATGAAGCCGTTCATGGTTATTACATTGGCTACAAATTTCAAAATCAGTTATTAAATAAATCAGAATTAGAAAAACAAGATATTAAAGATTTTGCTTTCTCATTATTATTAGATTTATATGACAATGAAGTGAAATATACCGAAGATCTTTACGACACGGTAGGTTGGACAGAAGATGTCAAAAAATTTCTTCATTATAATGCCAATAAAGCGTTAATGAATTTAGGGTATGAAGCTTTATTCCCTGATGAAATAACCGATGTAAGCCCTGCTATTCTTTCTTCATTATCACCAGATGCAAATGAAAATCACGATTTCTTCTCTGGTTCAGGTTCATCCTATGTTATTGGAAAAACCATTAACACTGAAGACGATGATTGGGATTTTTAAGCTTTATTAGCCTAGTTGAAGTTAAGAGAAACAGCGGGATACATTCAATTTAATTATGTATCACAGATAAAACATAATACACTGAAAAATATAGACTATTTTTTGGTGTATTTTTATTTGTTCACTAAACAAGCAAATTGATTGATTTTTGCCGTTCAATATTGTCAAAAAATCAATTTTTTTCGAATGATTTTAGCTGATATTGAGTAGATAGCGCTTATTACGGGATAATAAATATTAATTTAACTAATGTATGATGATTTTTTTTCATTTAATTTTCATCTCTTTTTCCCTTCTATTCCGATATTGAGTCTTCATTTTTATTGAGATCCTAATCAAAATAACAATATCTCTAAAAATAAAGTTATTTCAGTTAGTTAGAGAAAAATATATCTTTTAATAAATTTTATTTATTTCACTTTATTTAATTATTAATCATATTAAAAATAAAGAAAATACAGGCAATTTATTTAATTAATTATAATTAACATAGGGTTGTCAGACTCAATCATTGTGGTAGGGTATTTCCCTTACTAAAAATCTTATTTAGGAAAATAACAACACTTATTTATTAATATTTAATTTATTCCTTTCAATATTTAAATAGGAAACTATATATTGCATGGCAATTAAACTCGAAGTAAAAAATCTCTACAAGGTATTTGGCGAGCACCCTAAACGCGCTTTCGAATTATTAGAATCGGGTATGAATAAAGATCAGATTTTTGATAAAACAGGGCTTACTGTGGGCGTTCAAAATGCAAATCTGGCAATTGAAGAAGGCGAAATATTTGTCATCATGGGGTTATCTGGTTCAGGTAAATCCACTCTAGTCCGCCTTCTCAATCGTCTGATCTCTCCAACCAAGGGAGAGGTGCTTATTGATGGTGAAAATATTGCCACCATGTCAGATAAAGAATTACGACAAGTTCGTCGTAAAAAAATCAGTATGGTGTTTCAGTCATTTGCCTTGATGCCCCATATGAACGTGCTTGATAACACTGCATTTGGAATGGATCTCGCTGGATTAAGCAAAGACGAGCGTTATAAAAAAGCGATGGATGCCTTAGAGCAAGTCAACTTGGGTAGTTACGCAAATTCTTGGCCTGATGAGCTTTCTGGTGGGATGCGTCAACGTATCGGTCTTGCGCGCGCGCTAGCGAATGATCCTGATATTTTGTTAATGGATGAAGCCTTTTCCGCACTTGATCCATTAATTCGTACTGAAATGCAAGATGAGTTATTGAGCTTACAAGGTGATAAACAGCGAACCATTGTATTTATCTCTCATGATTTGGACGAAGCGATGCGTATTGGTGATCGAATTGCCATTATGCAAGGTGGTGTTGTTGTTCAAACGGGAACACCCGATGAAATACTCAACAATCCAGCAAATGATTATGTGCGTACGTTTTTCCGTGGTGTTGATATTAGCCACGTATTTAGTGCAAAAGATATAGCCAAACGTCGCCCAGAAACCTTACTGCATGTTGCACCTGGTTTTGGTCCTCGCTCTGCATTAAAAGTACTCGAAGATGAAGATAGAAACTTTGGCTATCTTATTGAACGAGGAAGAAAATTTGTTGGTATTGTTTCCGTTATGTCTCTTGAAGAGGCGCTGAAGAATAAACAACCTATTGAGTCAGCTATTTTACCAGAGCCTTGTGCCATTAATGGTGATACACCGTTAAACGAGCTGATTTCAACTGTTGCACAATCTCCCTGTGCCATTCCTGTTATTGATGAAAAAAACCGCTATATCGGTTTAATTTCTAAAGGAATGTTACTACAAGCACTGGATAAGGAGACGCCAAATGAGTAATACAGCAGATCAAAACACAGCGTTGGATACAAAGCTCCAAGAGACTGCGACAAACGAGACGGCACAAGAGACAACTCATGTAAATGATGATCCTTGGGCAACAACAGATACTAGCGCAACAGAAAGCGATCCTTGGGGCAGTGCTGACAGTACATCAACAGATGCCGATCCATGGGGTGCTGGCAGTGGTACTGATAATATTGACACCTCATCCGCTGGCAGTGATTGGCTAGATGCAGCACCGACGGATGTTGCACCCGATTCTTTCAATATCATGGACCCATTTCACAATACGCTGATCCCATTAGATTCATGGGTTACCGAAGCGATTGACTGGATTGTGTTGCACTTTCGCCCTGTTTTCCAAGGTATTCGTGTACCGGTTGATTTGGTATTAAGTGGTTTTGAAAATTTCTTAACCTCAATGCCAGCACCTATCGCCATTATTCTGTTTTCTCTGATTGCATGGCAACTGTCAGGCAAAGTCATGGGTGCGGCTTCTTTTATCTCATTAATATTAATTGGTGCGATTGGTGCTTGGTCTGAAGCGATGGTTACCCTTGCATTGGTACTCACTTCATTGCTGTTTTGTCTTATTATCGGGCTTCCATTAGGAATATGGTTAGCTAACAGTGATAGAGCATCTAAAATTGTTCGGCCTTTACTGGATGCAATGCAGACAACGCCTGCATTTGTCTATTTAGTACCTATCGTCATGTTATTTGGTATTGGTAACGTACCTGGTGTTGTGGTCACTATTATTTTTGCCTTACCTCCTATTGTGAGATTGACCATTTTAGGGATCAAACAAGTCCCTGAAGATTTAATTGAAGCCGCACAATCATTTGGTGCAAATCCTCGCCAAATGCTGTTTAAAGTGCAATTACCGCTCGCTATGCCAACGATTATGGCAGGTGTAAACCAAACACTGATGTTAGCGCTTTCAATGGTTGTTATTGCCTCAATGATAGCCGTCGGTGGATTAGGTCAAATGGTATTGCGCGGTATAGGTCGCCTTGATATGGGACTTGCTGCCGTAGGGGGGGCTGGTATTGTTATCCTCGCCATTATTCTTGACCGATTAACACAATCTTTAGGTCAAAACAGTCGTCATAAAGGCAATCGATGCTGGTATATGACAGGACCTATTGGTTTAATTTGCCGACTCTTTGGCAAAAAAGCATCGTAATAAATATTTTCACTATTTATTAAAAAACAGTATTAAAAATAAGTACTAAAAATCAATAAGAACATCACGTTCAATCAATATAAGAAATAAAAGCGACAGTTCGCTGTCGCTATTTATCTCTTACCATCACAACAGAAGGAAAAACTATGCGTAATCCAGTTATCTGGGCAACCGTATTGTCCGCCACACTGATAAGCACCCAGTTATCCGCTGCTGATTTACCTGGAAAAGGAATTTCGGTTCAACCTGTGCAAAGTACGATTTCTGAAGAAACCTTTCAAACTTTAATCGTAAACAAAGCACTAGAACAATTAGGTTACACTGTTCAGCCAATTAAAGAAGTTGACTATAACGTTGCTTATTCCTCTATCGCCAATGGTGATGCTACCTTTATGGCAGTCAGTTGGGTTCCTCTTCATAATTCACAATATGCGGCAGCGGGTGGTGATAATACCTTTTATCGTAAAGGGGATTATGTCGTTAATGCTGCTCAAGGCTACTTGATTGATAAAAAAACGGCAGAGAAATATAACATTACGAATATTGAGCAATTAAAAGATCCGAACATTGCTAAATTATTTGATGCCAATGGTGATGGCAAAGCCGATTTAACGGGTTGTAATCCGGGATGGGGTTGTGAAGAAGCTATCAACAATCACTTAAAAGCCTATGGATTAGAAAAATCTGTCACACATAACCAAGGCAATTACGCGGCAATGATGGCAGATACCATTACCCGTTATAAAGAAGGCAAACCTATTTTTTATTACACATGGACGCCTTACTGGATAAGTGATGTATTAAAACCGGGTAAAGATGTTGTCTGGTTACAAGTACCCTTCTCTTCGTTACCAGGTGATGATAAAACCGATACTACATTAGCAAATGGTAAAAACTATGGTTTCCCACCAAGTACCATGCATATTGCAGCAAATAAAAAGTGGGCAGAAGAAAACCCCGCTGCGGCAAAACTCTTTGAAGTGATGAAAGTATCTGTTGCCGATATTAATGCGCAAAATTTACGTATGCATAATGGTCAAAAATCACAAGCAGATATTGAACGTCATGCTAATGCATGGATCAAAGCCCATCAAAAAACGTTTGATGGTTGGATTGAACAAGCTCAAGCAGCTGCAAAATAATCAATAAATAACCTTAAATTAAGATTATCAAAAAACAGGCCGCACTCTTGTGTGCCTGTTTTTATTTATAAAAAACTAAATTTATATGTAATTAGGAAAAATAAGTTTATATAAAAATTAAGAGATCCTAATACAACTTTATTATTAAGATTATTCTTTTTATTAATGGTCGCGATATCCCTGTCTTTCATTCTCTCATTTGTTCAATTATGATTATTCCTTTCTCCAGTTGCCATTTTGGCATTCTCATTTTTATATTTATTATTTTTAAATAAGGAATAAACTGTGTCTTACACTAACAAACCAGTACCTGAGGAAATTAAACGTTGGAACTGGGGTGCTTTCATGTTTAATATTATTTGGGGTTTTGGTAATAAATCCTATCTTCCATTATTAGTACTTGTTCCTTTACTTAATCTTGTTTGGCTCTTTGTCTGTGGTATTAAAGGAAATGAATGGGCTTGGAAAAATGGTGATTACGATTCTGTTGAAACCTTTATGAAAGTGCAAGAAACATGGAATAGAGCGGGCTTTATTTACTTTATTATTAGTATCATTATGGCGGTTCTTTTCTTTATTTTCTTCTTCACCACCATGATGGCAATGATTGCAACTTCTGCATCATACGGTTATTAATTCAATATATTGAGTATTGAACTCTTAATGACAATAAACCCCATAATAGCTATGGGGTTTATCTGTTTAAGCGATCAAAAGCTGCGTTTTTTATTTTCAGTAATATTAGAAACGTTTTACCACAGTAAATCGATAATCACGCCCTACACCTGAAACTGACTCCCCTAAATAAGGGTAATAATCACGGTTAAATAAATTCGCGACTGTAAAACGAACCTCAGTATTATCTATAAAAGAAGGTTCCCAATTCGCAAATAAACCGTGTATTGCATAACCTTTACTTTTTGGTAATGACCAATAACCTGCATCAGGATCAGCATCCATTGGTGAGCGACGTTGAGCGCCAATAAAATCGCCCGTCCATCCCATATTGACATTAATACTTGGTACTTTTACGCCAAGGGTGGCATGTAAAGCATCAGGCTGGATCTCCGCAATCCATGTTTTTTGACCAAACCACGGATCACGCGGTGATTGGTCACGTTTTCCTTTCATTGTCGAATACGCTAAACGACCGAATACATTAGGGCTGTTATAAAAGGCTTCAATTTCTAATCCTTGAATATGGTAACCCGGTAAATTACGGTAATTACCTATTGAAGGCGGACAATTTCCATTATGCCCATCCACCTTTTGACTTTCACAATAAACACCACGGCGGCGGAAGATTTCATCTTTACCACGAGTATCAAACAGTGTTGTTCTTAATTGCAGTTGGTCTTCTTGCTGAATAACACTTTCAAAGTCTGCAATGGCACCAATTCGTGCCGCTCTTACTGTTTCTTTATCTAGGTGACGGCTTGTACCCGTTAAACTTGAAACACTTCCTTGAACTTCATACTGCTCATCAATTAATGGAGCACGCCATGTGTAGGTGAGATCACCAAAGAATCTGAAATTCTGGTTCATTTTCCATAATAAACCTAAATGAGGTGTTGCCCCGCTATAAGTCACATCAGAATAATCATGACCATAATAAGGATCAGGATCTTGATAAGTAATAGCTCGGCTTCCCTTGCCTTGATTTTTAACGATATCGTAGCGAACGCCCGGTGTTATCGTTATATTTCTATAACTCATCGAATCTTGAAGATAGAAACTGGTTGTTGTTTGCGTACCTTCTGGCATATAAGGAGGCGCATAATATCCATAGTTATAATTTGGATTTTTAGCTTTATCGCGAGTAAACATTAAGACATCACGATCATTACGATGCCAACGTGTTCCCACTAATACTTTATGCTCTAAAGCACCCTGCATAATAGTGCTTTCATTTTTAATTTCGATTTGATGATTTCGATAATCTACCCAACTTTGATTTCCCATACTGCCACTAAAATAGGAGCTTGCTGTCTCTGGGCGACTATCGTTTTGCTTAGTTTTTGAATAACCGTAGGTAAGCGTTAAATTAATTAAATCAGAATCAACTGGCTGAATATTCCATTTCACACTGAAGGTGTCATCTTTTTGATCACGATAAACTAATTTACGTTTCATCGCGGCATCAAAGCCGTATTTATCCACTTCAGCTTGGCTAGGTTTAGCTAATTCATCACGCTTGGCTGCCCAAGGTGTCCAACCATCACTTTCTGATCGTGATGCTGATAATGTTAATGTTTGTGCTTCAGTTAAATAGATATTAGTTTTAATTAAAAAAGAATCTTGATCTGACTGTGAATAGCCAAATTTAGTCCCATCAGGACGTCGCAGATCATCACTTTCACGACGGTTAAAATAGAATAATCCGTCAGCTTGTCCATCAAGTAATTTGCCATATACCGCACCACTATAACGATTTTGTCTATCGTTAGTATGATGCCCGTATTTTAAAAACATCCCAATATGCTGATCGGGTAATAATAAGTCATCGGGATCTTTGGTTTCAATTCTCACCGAACCACCAAACCCGCCATTCCCTTGAGTAATATTATGAGGACCTTTATCAACATCGAGACGACGTATTAATTCAGGATCAATAAAAATTGAACCTTGGCGATATTTCTCAAAGGTTTTAGGTGTACCATCAAGCGTGATTTTAATATCTTCAGGATTACCCATCCCCCAGATATTTAATGTTTGACCACCTGGTCTTGGAGAGCCAGATGATGAAATTCCGGGTAATTTATCCACCAGCTCTGCAATATTATTAGGCTGAATTCTGTCGATATCTTTTAATGTCAGAACAGTACTTCCTGCATCAACACTCGAATTAAGCTCCCCTAATACATAAATAGGTTCAAGAATAATCTTTTCACGCGATTTTGGTTGTGCAGGACTCTCCGACTTTGTGGGTGTCGTTATTTCTGGTTTTACACTTTCAGTTGCATAGCTATTTAACGAAGTGAGTGAAGTCAATAATAATGCAATCGCTGATGACGAAAATGAAAATATCCCAATTCCCTGACGATAAGCATCATTTTTTGCTAAGAAATGGATCATAATAGTAGTATCTTTTTGTATGGTTATTAGTTTGATAAATGATTAGAGCTGTAACTAACAGCGCCGATTATGATAATGATAATAATTATCATTATCTAGTTTTTTTGCACTTATCACTCAATACAGATAACTACTCTATTGATACACTCTTGTTAGATTTAAATTTTACATAAAATGATATTTTTAATAAATTAAACTAATTCCATTAGTTACTATAAGGTATTTCTTATTTCATTCCTCTTATTTAATTTTCTAATTATAATTACGTACATATTACTAAAGAAAATTTAATCATTCTTAAAATAAAAAGAATAAAACAAACACGGAACAGTCTGATAATTACAATTATGTGTATCTTATTCTCCCTTTTTTTAAGCGCTAAATAATTATTAACTCAAGTAAATTTCAGATATACGTTTTATGTTTAAATCATAAATAAATTAAACCATTAAAATAAAGATATTCAATAGGATAAAAATCAGCTAATAATAAAATAATAATTTTGAAGTAATATACGCACTTTTGAACACAAGGATGCGTCATGACAATTTATGACCTAAAGCCCAAATTTCAATCGCTATTGCGCCCTTATGTAGAACAGTTATTCACAAAAGGGATCACCGCAAATCAAGTCACGCTTTCTGCCTTACTGTTATCCATTGTCATTGGTGGGTTGCTTTTACTTTATCCTTCCCCTCGCTTATTTTTATTACTCCCTTTTGTTCTCTTTTTCCGTATGGCGCTTAATGCCATAGATGGCATGCTTGCACGAGAACATAATCAAAAGAGTGCATTTGGGGCGATATTAAACGAAGCCAGCGATGTTATTTCAGATATTGCACTCTATCTACCTTTTGCTTTTATTTTTCCACAGTCCTATTGGTGGATCATGCTGGCACTTTTTTTAATGATAATGACTGAGTTCTTAGGCATTCTTGCCCAAACTATTCATGCATCTCGTCGTTATGATGGTCCGATGGGAAAAAGTGATAGAGCCTTTATTTTCGGTGCTATTGCGTTTTTTATCGGATTATTCCCCTCACTGACATTATCAGAAAACACGCATTATCTTTTTATTATTATTAATTTATTACTTTTGTTGACTTGTTATCACCGAATTCATCGCGCACTAAAAGAAGCAACGATGACAGATAAAGATAAGGATACATCGTTATGAATCAACAGCCGCAATATCAAACTCAAAGGAATATGATTGAGTCTGAATTTACCACCAGCGATAAGACACAGCTGTATTATCGCCATTGGCCTGCTCAAATTACCACGGAGCCAAAAGCAGTTATTTTATTTCACCGAGGACATGAACACTCAGGTCGTGTTGCTCATCTAGTTGATGAGTTAGATCTTCCTGATTTCTCCATGTTTGCTTGGGATGCTCGTGGACATGGTAAAAATGAAGGCGCTCGCGGTTATAGCCCATCAATGGGAACATCAATAAAAGATATAGACGAATTCGTTCATTACGTTTCTTCTAACTATAATATTCCAATGGAGAATATTCTGGTTGTTGGCCAAAGTGTAGGTGCCGTTTTAGTTACTGGTTGGGTACACGATTACGCGCCAAAAATTCGCGGTATGGTGCTAGCTTCTCCTGCATTTAAAGTGAAATTATATGTTCCTTTTGCACGTACAGGTCTTGCCTTAATGCAAAAAATTCGTGGGCTTTTTTATGTTAATTCGTATGTGAAAGCGAAATATCTAACCCATGATCAAAGCCGTATCGACTCTTTTAATCAAGACCCACTGATCACTCGCCCTATTGCTGTCAATATTTTATTAGAGCTTTATAAAACGGCAGATCGTGTTGTTGAAGATGCGAGTGCGATAACTTTACCAACACAGTTATTTATTTCAGGTAATGATCATGTGGTTCACGCCAAGCCTCAACATCTTTTCTATGAACGTTTAAATACCTCTATCAAAGAAAAGCATGTCTTACCGGGCTTTTACCACGATACCTTAGGTGAGAAAGAGAGAATTATCCCTATCAATAAAATGCGCAGTTTTATTGAAAAATTATTTGCACAACCACTTTATCAACATGATTACCAACATGAAGATACTTGGAGCCATAGTGCAGATGTTTATCGCGCATTACAGACCCCTCTTCCTAAATATTGTCCCAAAAGACTTTATTATAAATTACTTAGCCGTTCGATGAGCACTTTAGGTAAAGCGTCTGAAGGTGTTGCTCTAGGTTACGATAAAGGTTTTGATTCTGGATCAACGCTAGATTATGTCTACCGCAATCAACCCCAAGGCAAAGGATTATTTGGTCGTGTTGTTGATAGGCAGTATTTAAATAGCATTGGCTGGCAAGGTATTCGCCAACGTAAAATCAATATTGAAAATACGATCCGCTACGCAATTCGCCAATTAATACAAAATAATATGCCGGTGCATATTATGGATATCGCAGCGGGACAAGGACGCTATCTTTTTGATGCTGTTAATGATTATGGTAAGGTCGATTCTATTTTAATGCGCGATTATAGCGCCATTAACGTTGAACAAGGCAGAATGGCGATTAAAGAACGTCACTTAGAAGACAAAGTGCGTTTTGAAGAAGGTAACGCTTTTGATGCAGAAAGCTTGAGTGCTGTTTCGCCTTCTCCCACGTTAGGTATTGTCAGTGGGCTATATGAATTATTCCCTGAAAACCATCTACTAAAAGAGTCTTTAAAAGGGCTATCGCAAGCCATACCAAGTGGCGGTTTATTAATTTATACCTGCCAACCTTGGCACCCTCAACTTGAAATGATTGCGCGTGTATTACCAAGTCACCAAAATGGACAACCTTGGATCATGCGTTGCCGTAGTCAAGGTGAAATGGATGCTTTAGTTAATGAAGCTGGTTTTGAGAAGTTAGATCAACAAATTGATCATTGGGGTATTTTCAGTGTATCAATAGCAAAACGTCGCTAACGGAATGCACCCTCAATAACTGAGCTATCGCTATATGGCAACATATAGCGATAGTTTTAAGTGGTTGTAAAAATAGAAACATAACCAAAGAAAGGAATTTTAGTATGGGTGGCGATCAACACACTCAAATAACATCATCGAGAAAAAGTATCTGGCTTGCTGGAATTGTATGGCTGTTATTTCTTGCCCCATTTTTCTATTTAACTTATATGCAAGTTAACGCTTACACTGCCACTTTATCTGATGTTCCTTCTTTTGTTTATTCTTGGGAAAAAGCGATCCCCTTTTTACCTTGGACAATCATTCCTTATTGGAGTGTGAATATTGCCTATGGTATTTCACTGATTATTTGTACAACATTGAGAGAGCAATTTGTACATGGACTACGTTTAATTGTCGCCTCTCTTATTGCTTGCGCTGGTTTTTTATTATTTCCTTTAAAATTTAGTTTTATTCGCCCAACAACAGAAGGATTTTCTGGTTGGTTATTTACCCAATTAGAAGGTTTCGATTTACCTTATAACCAAGCGCCTTCTTTGCACATTATCTTATTGTGGATACTTTGGTTACGTTTTCGCGCACATACGCCTAAATCATGGCAATGGTTTTTAAATTTATGGTCATTGCTTATTGCTGTTTCTGTACTGACAACGTGGCAACACCACTTTATTGATATTATTACGGGCTTTGGTGTTGGCGTATTTATTTGTTATTTATTACCAATAAACTCTCGTTGGAAATGGCATTTTACTGGCAGCAAACGCAGTTTACGTATTGGTAAAAACTATGCATTATCAGCAATGGTGTTCTACCTGTTATCTTTTGGTTTACAAGGTTTCTTTTGGATTTTTCTCTGGCCTGCAATCACATTAACTTTTGTGACTTTAGGTTATTTAGGCGCTGGCGCTTCTATTTTTCAAAAAAATGCTCAGGGTGAAATCCCCCTTTCTGCACAGATAATCCTATTACCTTATCGCTTTTTTGCTTGGTGTACTTATCGCTATTATTTAACTCGTTGCCAAACACCCAGTTTAATTGCTGAAGGTATTTTATTAGGTGGACGCCCACTTTATAAATTAAAAGCAAATGCCGTTTTTGATTTAACCTGTGAATGGCCAAGAAATAAATTTAGCCAAAATCAGCTTTATTTAGCCCAACCTCAAATCGATTTACTACCATTATCTCCTGATGATATCAGCAAAGCCATGTTGTCTATGGAACGACTTAGCCAAGTTGGTACTGTTTATATTCATTGCAAATTAGGCTATTCACGCAGTGCAACCATTGCGGTTGCATGGCTAGTTTACAATGGCACAGTAGATACTTTGGAAGATGCAATAAAACAAGTGTATCAAACACGCCCTCAAGTCATTTTAAATTCAGAAACACAAGAGGCACTACAAACTTGGTATTCACGTTTCCAACAAAATAGATAACGAGGTAACTATGCTGACAACAAAAACGAGCGGTAAAGTCATTGTGTCTTTAACTCAAAGTTGGCGCTATTTGCTGCTATTATCACTGTTACCTTATATAAGCACATGGCCTGTGTTTAGCCTTCATTTTCACAATAAATTGGCTTTCTTTGTTGCTTCTGTTTTATTTTTATTTACGCAATATCACCTTTTTCGTTTATGGCTTGATAGCCATTTTTTTCAAGCTCTTTATCGTTATCAAGACGATGTAAGCTTTGATAAAAGTCTCTCTACATTATTTCCTAAACGTCCCCAAAAACAGACTATGGAAGCCCGCTGGTTAGGGACTAAACGTCTATTTTCTTTTGCCGTGATTGGCGTTTCAATTCAATGGATATGGTGTTTGGCTATGCTTTTTTTTTACGCTTTTTAGTTATTAACTAGCAAAAGCTGCTGTTTATTAATCATATAAAACAATATGTTATAAGAATAAAATCTAAGGGTTTATATCAAATTAATTGAACATCTCTATCACCGTAATGCTTTCCTTAAAAAAATGACTCATGTTACTATCATTTACCTTACAAATGATTTGTTATGAGTATTATGGAACACACCGCACCACAAACATCGCTAAGCAAAGGTCTTATTTTACTTATGGCGGTTGCCACAGGTATGGTTGTTGCCAGTAACTACTACGCACAACCTCTACTTGATTCAATCGCAAACTATTTCCACATATCGGCTACTTTGGCAGGATTTATTGTCACCACCGCGCAATTAAGTTATGCCGTAGGGCTAATGTTGTTAGTGCCTCTTGGCGATATTTTTGAACGTCGCTCGCTCATTATTACCATGACATTAATTTCAGCGAGTGGTCTATTAATTACCGCTATGGCGCCTAATATTTGGGTGATGTTAATCGGAACTGCGCTCTCAGGTATGTTCGCCGTTGTGGCTCAAATCCTTATTCCTTTTGCTGCAACACTTGCCGCACCACACCAAAGAGGAAAGGCCGTCGGAACTATTATGAGTGGTCTGTTACTCGGGATCTTACTGGCGAGAACCGCATCTGGATTAATGGCGTCATTTACCAATTGGCAGGGTATTTTCTGGGTAGCGAGTATTTTTCTGGCGATTTTGGCTATCACTTTATGGCGCTGTTTGCCCACTTATAAAAGTAAAACCGACTTAAATTATTTCCAATTACTCGGTTCTATTTTCAAATTATTTGCAACAACACCCGTATTAAGAACTCGTTCATTAGTTGGTGCGCTTATTTTTGCTCACTTTGGTTTATTGTGGACCTCAATGGCATTTTTATTGGCTTCTGATCCTTTTAATTACTCGGATGCTGTGATTGGTTTATTTGGACTTGTAGGTGCTGCTGGTGCATTAATGGCGGGTAAAGCGGGTGTATTAGTTGATAAAGGAAAAGGCAAGAAAACCACCACGGTGGGATTAATTCTTCTCTTTCTTTCTTGGGGCTTTATCATTATTGCACCTTATTATCACTGGGTTGGGCTAATCAGCTTTATCATTGGCGTTGTCCTACTAGACTTAGCTGTTCAAGGGGTTCATGTCACCAATCAGAGCACCATATACCGCATTTTACCTGATGCTAGAAACCGCCTGACTGCCGCCTATATGACAAGCTATTTTATTGGTGGTGCATTAGGATCTTTACTATCAGGCTATGCTTATCATCAATATGGATGGACCGGTGTTTCTATCGCAGGATTAGTCATTGGTGTTATCGGTCTTATTGTTTGGTTTTTAGGTTATAAAAATGATCCAATAATTCATGCCGAGTAATTTTTAGACCCAAGGATGGGTTATATTATTTCTTCCACTCCACGCTAATCAGAATAAAATGTGAATGTTTTAACAGCGTGATTACTATTAATGTATATCATCATCCCATTCTTTATTAAGAAAATTATATCAATCTCCCCAATAAAGCACCGCATGAATAGTTTCATTTCGATACTATCTACATAACAACTATTGGTAGTGATAATAAATTTATTACGTGTTTTATCGTAAAAAATGATCCCTTTTTTCGCAAATAGACTACTATTCATTGTCAGATAAGTGATAAATTGATTTTATTAACTTATTGCAAAGAGATAAGTACCTATCTTTTTTTTGTGTTATCATTCAGAAAATTTATGAATCAGGTAACATAATCAAAAAAACATAGTGACTATAAATAATAAAAATTGCTAAATTGTGTGTTTAATATACCATTTAACATGTTGATAACAGAATTATCCTAATTTTCGAAACTAACAAGGTGTCTAAAAATGGAAAGCTCATTTACGCCAACAGAAGAATTACTAAACACTCGCGCTACACAACAGAAATCGCTTAACAAAGATATTCCTTATCAAGAAATATTGTTAACCCGCCTTTCTATGCATGTTCAAAGCAAACTTCTTGAAAGTCGTAATAATATGTTGAAGTCTCAGGGTATTAACGAGACATTATTTATGGCACTAATGATTTTAGATACGACAGAAAATCGTAGTATTCAACCATCAGAATTAAGTGCAGCTTTAGGCTCTTCAAGAACCAATGCAACACGTATTGCTGATGAACTTGAAAAGCAAGGTTGGATTGAACGTCGTGAAAGTCATAATGACCGCCGTTGTTTACATCTCCATTTAACTGATGCCGGTGAAGAGTTTTTAAATAGCTTATTACCACCGCAACATCAGTGTTTAAAACAAATCTGGTCTGTATTAGATCAATCTGAACAAAGACAGCTTGAAACACTAATGCGTAAGTTATTATTACAATTAGATACTTTGGCTGAAAACGGTTGTGAGAAGAAGTAACATAATAAATAGTTTTATTGATCTAATCCTATTTACGCCATAAATCGGCAAACATACTTGTCCATTAGCATTTATAATTTACCTTCACACTAATAATTATTCTAAGATTGACTTTATAATTATGTTTCCAGTTTTAATACTGGAAACATAGCTAATGATGTTTTTCTGGTTTTATGGAGATCTTCTAAATGAGTGTTAATGAGGAAAATACCCCCCCTCAGGCCCCCATTCGCAATAAAAAACGAACTCGCCGAAATGTTCTACTGTTGCTAACTACTCTATTTATTGTTGCTGGCGTAGCTTATACAGCTTATTGGTTTATGGTGTTAAGACATCATGAAACCACGGATAATGCTTATGTCACTGGCAATCAAATCATGGTGATGCCACAGATTTCTGGTTCTGTTACCACCGTTTATGTGGATAACACCGATTTTGTAAAAGCGGGTGAACCCTTAGTTTTATTAGATTCAAGTGATGAAAAACTGGCATTAGAAAAAGCAAAAACAGCATTAGCTAATAGTGTTCGCCAAATGCATCAGCAAATCATCAATGGCCGCCAATTAAAAGCAAACATCGTTTTACGCGAAACAGAGCTGACTAAATTACAAAATGACCTTCGTCGCCGTGAAGTTTTAGGCGAGCGCAATGTTATTGGTAAAGAAGAACTTCAACACGCCAGAGAAGCAGTTTCTACTGCAAGAGCAGCTTTAGAAGTTGCAAGAGAGCAATATAATGCTAATCAGGCAATTATCTTAAATACACCAATTGCAAAACAACCCTCTGTTTTACAAGCATCAACTGATGTTCGTAATGCATGGCTTGCCTTAGAACGGACTAAAATTCTAAGCCCTACAGATGGCTATGTTTCGCGTCGTAGCGTTCAAGTTGGCGCACAAGTCTCGCCGGGTAAACCGTTAATGGCCGTTGTTCCTGTAACGGGTATGTGGATTGATGCCAATTTTAAAGAAACCCAGCTCGCCAATATGCGTATTGGCCAACCGGCAAAGATCACAACTGACTTTTACGGCAAAAAAGTCATTTATCACGGCACTGTATTAGGTTTAGATATGGGAACAGGCAGTGCTTTCTCATTATTACCTGCGCAAAATGCCAGTGGTAACTGGATAAAAGTTGTTCAACGCTTACCGGTTCGTATTTCATTAGATGAAAAGGAATTAGCGGAAAAACCACTGCGTATTGGTCTTTCTTCTGAAGTGACTGTCGATACGATTAATCTTGATGGAAAAGTATTATCACACAGCGAACGCCAAGCACCTGCTTACCATACTGATGCTTTAACAATTGATATGTCAGAGATTAATAAACTGATCAATGAAATCATTGAACAAAATGCAGGACAATAAAGGCGAGGTGTAAAGGTGATAAAAGAGCCATTACAAGGAGGAAGACTTGCCTTAATGACCATCGCCCTTGCGTTGGCAACCTTTATGCAAGTTCTCGATTCTACAATCGCTAACGTAGCCATTCCAACTATTGCAGGAAACTTAGGTGCCTCTAACTCACAGGGGACCTGGGTTATTACCTCTTTTGGTGTGGCGAATGCTATTTCTATCCCAATTACAGGTTGGTTAGCAAAACGTATTGGTGAAGTTCGACTCTTTATGTGGTCAACAGCACTTTTTGCGTTAACTTCTTGGCTTTGTGGTATTTCGCAAAGTCTTGAAATGCTTATTTTTTTTCGTGTGCTTCAAGGTTTAGTCGCAGGGCCGCTTATTCCTTTATCACAAAGTTTGTTATTGAATAACTATCCACCAGCAAAACGAAACATGGCACTTGCACTATGGTCAGTGACTATTGTTGTTGCTCCGATTTTAGGGCCTATCTTAGGTGGCTACATCAGCGATAACTACCATTGGGGATGGATATTCTTTATCAACGTTCCATTTGGTGTATTGATTATTATGTGTATATCAAACACCTTAGCTGGACGTGAAACAAAAACTGAAATTAAGCCAATAGATACCATTGGTCTTGTTTTACTCGTCGTGGGTATAGGTGCTTTGCAAATCATGCTCGATCAGGGTAAAGAGCTAGATTGGTTTAATTCGACAGAAATCATAGTCCTCACCATTGTGGCAGTGGTTGCACTGAGCTTCTTAATTGTTTGGGAGTTAACAGACGATCATCCAGTGATAGACCTTTCACTCTTTAAGAGTCGAAACTTTACCATTGGTTGCGTCACGCTCAGCCTCGCCTATATGATCTATTTTGGTACTATTGTTTTACTGCCACTGCTTTTACAAGAAGTCTTTGGCTATACAGCAACATGGGCTGGATTAGCATCAGCATCAGTCGGTTTATTGCCGTTAATTATCACACCGATTATAGGTAAGTTTGGTGGTAAAGTGGATTTACGCTATATCATTAGCTTTAGCTTTATTATGTTTTCTGTGTGTTTTTATTGGCGAGCTTATACCTTTGAACCGGGAATGGACTTTGCCACTGTGGCATGGCCTCAATTTTGGCAAGGTTTAGCCGTTGCATGTTTCTTTATGCCATTAACGACAATGACATTATCTGGGTTACCACCAGAAAAAATGGCATCGGCGTCAAGTCTTTCGAACTTCCTAAGAACATTGGCAGGGGCAATTGGCGCATCGTTAACCACAACAATTTGGACACAAAGAGAATCACTTCACCATGAAACCTTTGTAGAAAAAATTAATCCACTTGATCCTGATTCGCAAATGGCGTACCAACAAATGAATGATCTCGGTCTTTCAAATGAACAAGCGTCAGCGTATTTAGCTAAGACTATTACAGAACAGGGATTAATTATTTCAGCCAATGAGATTTTTTGGTTAGCGGCAGGTATTTTCCTTATCATGATGATCGTGGTTTGGTTTGCTAAACCGCCATTCTCACCAGGAAAATAATGCTATTAGTATAGATCTTATAAATAAAAACCCCGCTTAAAAATGATAATGATTTAAGCGGGGTTTTTTATACTATTCTTTAAAGCAATTAGCCTTGATGCTGACGCCACCATTCTGCTAATAACACACCAGAAGCCACTGAGACGTTTAAGCTTTCAACGTGTCCAGTACCGCCGATGTAAATGCTCATATCACCTTGATTTAATGTGCTTTCACTTAAGCCATCTTTCTCTTGACCTAAGATAAGTACCATTTTCGCTGGTAATTGTGCTTTTGATAAAGGCACACTGCCTTTATGGCTTGATGTTGCCACCAGCGTATAACCCGCTTTTTTAAATTTATCTAAAGTTTGAGCAAAGTTATCAGCATCAATACCTTGGATATATTCAGCACCACCTTCTGCGGTACGAACAGCAGCACCAGATTCTAATACAGCAGAATCAGGAGAGATAACCCCTTTAACACCAAAGTGCGCACAGCTACGCATAATTGCACCGACGTTATGTGGATTTCCCACATCTTCAAGTGCTAAAACGCAATCATGTTCAGGCGCATTTTTTAAATAGGTTTCTGCATCATGACCAACACGTTTTTTAATTAAGAAGCATACGCCACCATGGTGATCGGTACGAGCGGCTTTAACCATCTCTTCTTCTTCAACAACGTGATAGGCTTTACGATTTGCAGCCATCCATTTTAGTGCATCACGAAAACGTGGTGTCACATCTTGTAAAAACCAAGCGCGAACAATGGCATCAGGACGGTTTTTAAACATAGCCTGACATGCATTTTCACCATAAATGCGCGTTTCTTCTAAACGTTGACGACGCAACTGTTCAGGATCGATTTGGCTCTTACCAGTAATGCCATCGTGCTCTTTAATTGCCTCTTCGCCAGCAGGGCGAGAAACTGTTTTCCATGGAGAAAAACTTCCGCCTTCGCTATCGCGAGAAGGTTTTGATTCATTACGTGATGCGCCACGCCCTGAAGGCTTACCTGCACCGCGGTCATCACGACGAGAAAATTTGTTATCACCACGTCTGTTATCGCGATTTTTATCGTCGCGGTTATCACCACGTCTATTATCACGATTTTTGTCGTCACGGTTATCACCGCGTTTGTTATCACGGTTATCACCACGACCATTTTCAGGACGGCGGGATGGTTTTTTAGGTTTATTATCGGCATTGTCCTCACTACGGACATACATCACTTTTACTTTGCCGTTTTTACCTTCATAAGAATCGTTCATTTGTCTCTCCAACTGCAATAGGGGCGCAGATTACATGATAGTTTAGCAACTGTCACCGAGAGAATCACGCACAGGAATCGATAAACTAATCAGGATCAATTGATAATTAACTTCATCTCATACGTAATCAATATATCAGTATGATTTTTATGATAAAAACACACAGAATAGTTTGTTTGTTTTGAACATGATAATATTCGATTCTTTTTTATAAGTATTGGTCAATCTGTTATGCATGACAATGCAGTCTCTCGACTTCGTCAATATCGACTTTCGATTTCAACTCGCCCGTTTAAAGCGCGAGGTTTTCGTACAAAACGTTGCACTTTTTGCTTATTACCTGAAAAACAATGTCTTTGTGACACGATTGTCAATCAACCAGCCAAAAGCCAATTTTGTTTATTGATGTATGATACTGAAGTGATGAAACCAAGTAATACGGGGAAATTAATTGCCGATGTATTACCAGACACGCAGGCCTTTTTATGGTCTCGAACCACTCCAGAACAGGCTTTACTTGATTTAATCAATACACCAGATAGACAAGCTTATGTTGTATTCCCTGAAAGCTATGCATCAAGTGAGCGTGTTGTATACAACCAACTCCCTGTAAATAGCAAACCACCTTTGTTTATCCTCCTTGATGGCACTTGGAGCGAAGCACGCAAAATGTTTCGCAAAAGCCCTTATCTCAATGCATTGCCCCTATTTTCTTTAAATGAGGCAAGTAAATGTGAGTACATACTTCGCCAAGCAGCAAGAGAAGACCAACATTGTACAGCAGAAGTTGCGGCTTCTATTTTAGAGAATGTTGGTGATATTCAAGCCTCACAACAACTTTTTTCTCATTTTAGTTACTTTCGTCAACAATATTTACTTGGAAAACCAGACCGGAGTCAGGCAAAAGAAGAGCAAATCAGCTACATTGAATAGCAGTTGATAATGAAACTCTGGAGTGGATATGAGCCAACGAGGTCTTGAAGCACTATTACGCCCTAAATCGATTGCTGTGATCGGTGCCTCTGAAAAATTAGGTCGAGCAGGAACCACCATGATGAAAAATTTGCTCAGTGGTGGATTTAATGGCCCAGTGTTTCCGATTAATCCCTCTCGTGGCTCTGTCTCTGGTGTTTTCACTTATCCTTCTATTGATAAATTACCTCAAGTTCCTGATCTCGCAATTATTTGTACACATCATCGCCGCAACCTTGAGCTACTAAAACAATTAGGTGGATCAGGTTGCAAAGCCGTGATTGTACTTTCTGCACAACCGGAACAATTCCAGCCAATAAAATTACTTTGTCAGCAATATCATATCCGTTTACTTGGCCCCAATAGTTTAGGGCTTTTAGCACCGTGGCAAGGATTAAATGCTAGCTTTTCCCCTCTTCCAGTTAAAAAAGGAAAATTAGCTTTTATTTCGCAATCAGCAGCTGTCGCCAACACAATTTTAGATTGGGCTTATTATCGTAATATCGGTTTTTCCTACTTTATTGCGTTAGGTGATAATCAAGATATCCAAGTCGATGATTTATTGGATTTTTTAGCAAGAGACAGCAAAACTAGTGCTATTTTATTGCATCTTGAACATATAAAAGACGCACGACGTTTTATGTCAGCATCTCGTAGTGCTTCGCGCAACAAACCGATTCTGGTGATAAAAAGTGGTCGTACTCAAAAAGCTCAACTGTTATTGGGCGATACACCGAGTTATGACGTGGCTTATGATGCCGCTTTTCAACGTGCGGGTTTATTGCGAGTACAAGATACTCATGAAATGTTTTCTGCGGTTGAAACACTTAGCTATATGACGCCTTTAAAAGGTGAAAGATTAATGATTATGAGCAATGGCTCTGCACCTGCTGCGATGGCAGTTGATGAGCTATTTTTGCATTCAGGCAAGCTCGCACAACTTACAGATGAAACAAAACAAAAGCTACAAAGTGTTATTCAAGAAGAAAATGCCATTCGTAATCCGCTAAATTTAGGTGATGATACAACGGTTGATCGTTATATTTTGGCATTAAATTGTTTGTTAGATAGCCATGATCACGATGCTTTACTCCTTATTCACACACCGAGTGCTATTGCACCTAGCATTGAAACTGCACAACGAGTCATAGAAGCCATCAATAAACACCCTCGACGTAAATGGCTTACCGTATTTACTAACTGGGGCGGAGAGTATTCTTCTCAGCAATCACGCAAATTATTTAGCGAAGCCGGAATTCCAACCTATCGAACACCTGAAGGTGCTGTTACCGCATTTATGCATATGGTGGAATATCGTCGAAATCAGAAACAATTAAAAGAAACGCCAGCATTGCCTTTAGATATCAAAATGAATACGCAACAAGCACATCATTGTATTGAAGAGGCATTAAAAAATAAGCAATATCGATTAGACACACACCAAGTTCAACCAATTATGGAAGCATATGGCTTTAATACTCTTCCTACTTGGATTGCCCATAATGCTCAAGAAGCTGTCAATATTGCTGAAAAGATTGGTTATCCTGTTGCGCTAAAATTGCGTTCTCCTGATATTCCTCATAAGTCCGAAGTACAAGGCGTTATGCTTTATCTTCGAGACAGCACAGAAGTATCATCAGCGGCTCATGCGATTATAGAGCGCGTTACAGAACTCTACCCTCAAGCACAAATTCAGGGTTTATTAGTGCAAAGTATGGCAAATAGAGCTGGCTCTCAAGAGCTACGCGTTGCAATAGAGCAAGATCCTATTTTTGGCCCATTAATTGTATTAGGTGAAGGGGGAGTTGAGTGGCAAATAGAAACTAAAGCGGCAGTTGCTTTACCACCTCTTAATATGGCGCTTGCCCGTTATCTAGTTATTAATGCAATAAAAAGCGGGAAGATACAGCCTAGAAGTGCTTTACAGCCTCTAAATATATTAAGTCTAAGCCATTTTTTGGTGCAGGTTTCTCACTTACTTTTAGATTGCCCACAAATCGTCAGATTAGATATTCACCCTCTATTAGTTTCTGGTAACGATTTTACATTACTTGATGTCGCGATGGAGTTAGCACCACTACAAGGTGATCCTCATCAGAGACTCTCTATTCGTCCTTATCCCAATGAGCTAGAAGAAACCTTCTTTCTAAGAGATAACAATCCTTGCTTTATCCGGCCGATATTGCCGGAAGATGAGCCATTACTGAAAACGTTTATAAACCAAGTCACAAAAGAAGATCTTTATTATCGCTATTTTAGTGAGATCAGTGAGTTTACGCATGACGATCTCGCTAATATGACACAGATTGACTACGATCGAGAAATGGCTTTTGTTGCCATCCGTGATCCCGAAGAACGACCTGAAATCATTGGTGTTGCCCGTGCAATGGCAGATCCTGATAATCAGCATGCAGAATTTGCTATTCTTGTGCGTTCTGATTTAAAAGGAAATACTTTAGGTCATCAACTTATGACTAAACTTATCAACTATACTAGAGAACATGGCATCAAACGTTTAACCGCGATAACAATGCCTGAAAATCGCAACATGATAAGTTTAGCGAAAAAACTGGGATTTTCTGTTGAAGTGCAATTTGATGAAGGAATAGTCAATCTTGATTTACAGCTTGGATCATCAAAAGATAGCCCAATGCTATAATCATAAGAGAAAGTTTCTTTATGTGATTGTTCACGCATCCTTTGATAAATTAGCTATATATGATGATTTTATGCGTACATCCCATATAACTAATGTTATGATCAGAAGATCGGTTAAAGAAAATCTACATGGACGATGGCTCCATCTGCCATCATAAACAAGAGAATTAAGCACTGTGATGTTGTCTAAACTAAAACTTGCTAAGCATCAACAACACCTTGCACAACTGCCTAAATTAGCTCAGTCAGTTGCTGATGTTGAAACGCTTTATCAGACGTCCGCGTTTCGCAGCACCTTATTGAAATACATTGCTCAAGCCAAAAAAGAGATCTTTATTACAGCTCTTTACCTAGAGCACGATGAGGCTGGTGAAGAGATCCTTGATGCGCTTTACAGCGCAAAACAACAACGTCCTGAATTATCCATTACCGTTATTGTTGACTGGCACCGTGCTCAACGTGGGCGTATTGGTGTCTCTACTGATGCAACGAATGCAGATTGGTACTACCATGTTGCACAACAACACCCTGATATCGAGATCCCTATTTACGGCATTCCCGTAAACACTCGTGAAGCATTAGGTGTATTACACCTTAAAGGCTTTATCTTTGATGATACGGTTATCTATAGTGGCGCAAGTATTAATAATGTTTACTTGCACAAGCTGGATAAATATCGTTATGACAGATATCACATTATCCAAAATAGCGAATTAGCCTCCACAATGAAGCAATTTATTGTGACTGATCTTTTACAATCAGAAGCAATTCAACGATTGGATATCAAAGATAGAGTTCGTTGTGCCGAAATTAAAAACTGTATTCGTCAATTTCGTTTCAATTTACGCACTCGTGATGGCTATGATATTAAAGCCAATGCTTCTAACAACGAGCTGGCAGTAACACCTTTAATGGGTTTAGGTAAGAAAAATCTTTTAAATAAGACAATTTCTCACCTTATGGCTTCTACTGAAGAAAAGCTTGTTATTTGTACACCTTATTTTAATTTACCAGCGATCCTTGTTCGTCAAATCAGTCATTTATTAAGAAATGGCAAACAAGTCGAAATTATTATTGGTGATAAAACAGCAAATGACTTTTATATTCCACCGGAAGAGCCATTTAAAATAATTGGTGCGTTACCTTATCTTTATGAAATAAATCTGCGTAAATTTACCCAACGTTTCCAACGCTTTATTGATAATGAGCAATTAACAATAAGACTTTGGAAAGACAGTGATAATACCTATCACCTAAAAGGCATTTGGGTTGATGATAGCTGGCAATTAATTACTGGTAATAATCTTAATCCACGTGCATGGGGATTAGATTTAGAAAATGCCATATTAATTCATGATCCTAAACATGAATTACATGAGCAACGACACAGTGAGTTAGCGTGTATTCGCCAACATACTATTGTCGTAAAACATTACCAAGATCTAGAAAGTATTAAGCTTTATCCTCTGAAAGTGAAAAAATTGATCAAACGATTACGACGTATTCGTGTTGATAGATTAATTAGTCGTATACTTTAAACGCTAGCGCTTTCCGTATTAAAGCCTTACTTAATATCAGTAAGGCTTTTTTGTATCAACAATCCTCTTCTATACTCTATATATCTTATTTAAGAATATTAACTTTCAGTGAGAAGGCTTTTATTTTTATGAAACTCAAGCTTATAGGTGGCTTTCCAATTATTGTATTCTCAATAATGGCTTTAACAGGGTGCCAATCTTTTCATTTTGCTAATGATAATTGGCAAGGCAAAGATAAAGCTCAACACTTTTTATTTTCTATGGCAGCATCTGCGGGGGCAAACGCTTATGCAGATCATCAAAATTATGGTCATAGAGAAGGTTTGTTAATTGGGCTATCATTTTCGATTAGTTTAGGTGCAGCAAAAGAGCTTTACGATAGTAGACCCGAAGGAACAGGTTGGAGCTGGCATGATTTTGCTTACGATGTTGCAGGGGCGGCAGCGGGTTCATTGCTTTATCAGCAATTAAAATAATGTTTTATTCCTCAAAAATAAAATAGAAACATAAAACTCCAAACGCAAAAAAGCCAACCCATTGGGTTGGCTTTCTTGTCTTATTTAATGCCTGGCAGTTCCCTACTCTCACATGGGGAGACCCCACACTACCATCGGCGCTACAACGTTTCACTTCTGAGTTCGGCATGGATTCAGGTGGGTCCGCTGCGCTATGGCCGCCAAGCAAATTCGGTTTTATTACCCGTTACTGTCATTTCTTCCTCAGTAACCAGCAATTTCAATCTTAAACAAGCCTACTTCATCTACTGTTTGTCTCTCAGACAAAACACCTTCGGTGTTGTCAGGTTAAGCCTCACGGTTCATTAGTACTGGTTAGCTCAACGTATCGCTACGCTTACACACCCAGCCTATCAACGTCTTAGTCTTAAACGTTCCTTTAGGTCACTCTAGGTGACAGGGAAGACTCATCTCGAGGCAAGTTTCCCGCTTAGATGCTTTCAGCGGTTATCTCTTCCGCACTTAGCTACCGGGCAATGCCATTGGCATGACAACCCGAACACCAGTGGTGCGTTCACTCCGGTCCTCTCGTACTAGGAGCAACCCCTCTCAATCTTCCAACGCCCACGGCAGATAGGGACCGAACTGTCTCACGACGTTCTAAACCCAGCTCGCGTACCACTTTAAATGGCGAACAGCCATACCCTTGGGACCTACTTCAGCCCCAGGATGTGATGAGCCGACATCGAGGTGCCAAACACCGCCGTCGATATGAACTCTTGGGCGGTATCAGCCTGTTATCCCCGGAGTACCTTTTATCCGTTGAGCGATGGCCCTTCCATTCAGAACCACCGGATCACTAAGACCTACTTTCGTACCTGCTCGAGCCGTCACTCTCACAGTCAAGCTGGCTTATGCCTTTGCACTAACCGCATGATGTCCGACCATGCTTAGCCAACCTTCGTGCTCCTCCGTTACTCTTTAGGAGGAGACCGCCCCAGTCAAACTACCCACCAGACACGGTCCCCGATCCAGATTATGGACCTAGGTTAGAACATCAAACGTTAAAGGGTGGTATTTCAAGGTTGACTCCATGCAGACTGGCGTCCACACTTCATAGTCTCCCACCTATCCTACACATCAAGGCTCAATGTTCAGTGTCAAGCTATAGTAAAGGTTCACGGGGTCTTTCCGTCTTGCCGCGGGTACACTGCATCTTCACAGCGAGTTCAATTTCACTGAGTCTCGGGTGGAGACAGCCTGGCCATCATTACGCCATTCGTGCAGGTCGGAACTTACCCGACAAGGAATTTCGCTACCTTAGGACCGTTATAGTTACGGCCGCCGTTTACTGGGGCTTCGATCAAGAGCTTCTCCCTAAGGATAACCCCATCAATTAACCTTCCAGCACCGGGCAGGCGTCACACCGTATACGTCCACTTTCGTGTTTGCACAGTGCTGTGTTTTTAATAAACAGTTGCAGCCAGCTGGTATCTTCGACTGGCTTCGGCTCCGTCCGCAAGGGACTTCACTTACCGCCAGCGTGCCTTCTCCCGAAGTTACGGCACCATTTTGCCTAGTTCCTTCACCCGAGTTCTCTCAAGCGCCTGAGTATTCTCTACCTGACCACCTGTGTCGGTTTGGGGTACGATTGTTGGTAACCTGAAGCTTAGAGGCTTTTCCTGGAAGCAGGGCATCAATTGCTTCACCACCTTAGTGGCTCGTCATCACACCTCAGCATTAAGTGACCGGATTTGCCTAATCACTCTGCCTACATGCTTGAACCGGGACGACCGTCGCCCGGACAACCTAGCCTTCTCCGTTCCCCCATCGCAGTTACCACCAGTACGGGAATATTAACCCGTTTCCCATCGACTACGCTTTTCAGCCTCGCCTTAGGGGTCGACTCACCCTGCCCCGATTAACGTTGGACAGGAACCCTTGGTCTTCCGGCGTGCGGGTTTTTCACCCGCATTATCGTTACTTATGTCAGCATTCGCACTTCTGATACCTCCAGCATACCTCACAGTACACCTTCGCAGGCTTACAGAACGCTCCCCTACCCAACAACACATAGTGTCGCTGCCGCAGCTTCGGTGCATGGTTTAGCCCCGTTACATCTTCCGCGCGGGCCGACTCGACCAGTGAGCTATTACGCTTTCTTTAAATGATGGCTGCTTCTAAGCCAACATCCTGGCTGTCTGAGCCTTCCCACTTCGTTTCCCACTTAACCATGACTTTGGGACCTTAGCTGGCGGTCTGGGTTGTTTCCCTCTTCACGACGGACGTTAGCACCCGCCGTGTGTCTCCCGTGATAACATTCTTCGGTATTCGCAGTTTGCATCGAGTTGGTAAGTCGGGATGACCCCCTAGTCGAAACAGTGCTCTACCCCCGAAGATGAATTCACGAGGCGCTACCTAAATAGCTTTCGGGGAGAACCAGCTATCTCCCGGTTTGATTGGCCTTTCACCCCCATCCACAAGTCATCCGCTAATTTTTCAACATTAGTCGGTTCGGTCCTCCAGTTAGTGTTACCCAACCTTCAACCTGCCCATGGATAGATCACCGGGTTTCGGGTCTATACCCTGCAACTCATTCGCCCAGTTAAGACTCGGTTTCCCTACGGCTCCCCTATACGGTTAACCTTGCTACAGAATATAAGTCGCTGACCCATTATACAAAAGGTACGCAGTCACCTCACGAAGAGGCTCCTACTGCTTGTACGTACACGGTTTCAGGTTCTTTTTCACTCCCCTCGCCGGGGTTCTTTTCGCCTTTCCCTCACGGTACTGGTTCACTATCGGTCAATCAGG